>CAWENE010000008.1:0-427935 GCA_963810545.1 uncultured Acidobacteriaceae bacterium | reverse complement strand
AGTATCTCGTATTGCTTGGCTGGGGATTCGTTGTTCCAGTGGTCTGGGGATTCTCCGCGCGATGGCTACCAAGCTTCCTGGCCATCTCAAGACCCAAGATCACGTTGTTTCGCCTTGCCTTATGTCTTAATGTAGTGGGTGTTCTATTCGGTGGTCGCTGGTATGCCGAAGCCTGCAACGATTATTCTCGCTTCCAGCGCATTTGCGATCGGACTGGCGCTCAGATTCGCAGAGCAGCCTCACAGGCAAGCTAAAACTCACGGCATCCATCCAAGCTTCTCGATCTTTGCCCGTTTGACGTATGCATGGCTGATCGTGGCTGGATCGATCAGTGTATGGGCTGCTTTTGCCGATGTACGCGGCGGCATCTGGGGTGCGTCTCGCCACGCACTTACGGTCGGATTGCGGCCACAATGGTGTTTGCAATCGGGCCGCGCATCCTGCCCCACTTCGCCGGAATCCATAATATCTTCAGCACGCGTCTTGATGTTTCTCAGCCCCTTATTTCTTCAGTTGGTTGTTTGTTGCGGGTTTCTTCAGAGCCTCTTGCATACGAGGGCATTCTCTCCTTCGCGTGGAAGGTACTGCCAGCTCGGGAATGCTGGAACTGTGTGGGGTGCTGTTCTTCGCAGACAAACCTTGTACTTACTTTTCTGCTGGGCCGCTCAGCATTCGCGCCAGAGTATTCCGAACCCCCCGCCCCGTTGCTTACATGGTTGCTTCCCTCGAGTTAGGCCTGCTGGCAGTACCTGTCTCTTCTCCAGGATGTGCCCAGTCGTAGGTCGCGCCCAACCATGACGGCCTGCGAGTGCCGATTCCTAAAGATGGGGGGAGCGCCCACAAGCCGATCAATGCCAGCCCAACCAGATTGGGAAACAGCAAGGGGGCCATCGGCGGCGCGCCGTTCACCAGCTTGTCGAAGATGTTGTGGCCTGGCTCAACAAGGTTGGCGCGAATGTGAAACCAGAACCCCAGTACGCCGACAAAGGCCTGCCCCAGCATCACCGCCAGGCAGAGATCGAGAAAGCGGCGCGTGACGGTAAGTACCAGCGGCACGATCAGAAATCCGGTTGCAAAGCCGAGGAGATGACCGGAATCCATTCCGTCTTCGCGAAAGAATCCATTGGATGCGTGATCGGTGAGCGACAGTACGAAGTTGCCGAAGAATCCGCCCAGCGCCAGAAAAATCACCCAGCGCGCCCACTCGGTGCTGCGAGCCGCAACCATGCGATTCATCAGAAGCAGGAAGCCAAGCCCCGTATATGCCAGCGGCGCGGCGAATGGCGCCGCATACGTGAGACTCTTCGAGGGTGCGGTCGAGAAAGAATCGGCTCTCCAGGTGATAGAGAACGCCCCCCAGACCCACAGCACCGAAAGCCAGCCAACCAGCGTAGCCAACATCGCGCCATGGCGCATCGAAGTGCCATATCCAGCGCAACGCAATCACGACAGCCAGCATACGACGGCGCGCCGATCGAGAAGTAAAGCGGGATGTACTCGGCGGCTTTCCGGAAATGATTGACCGAGTGGGCGATGTAGATGTCCGCGGCAAGGATAGCGAGATTGACGGTGACAAAAAGCTCGACCCAGAGCTGCGGATCGTGGGCCCAGCGCAAGCGCGGGTCGGCGACGATCCGCTGCAACTGGAGCGAGCAGCTTACTTATGCGCATGGTCCCTCCGCAGTTCGTCGGCCTCGTGCTGAAGCTCGACAGTCTTTGACAGCAGCTCGTAATTGCCATGCCACTGCACAAAGTCGGCGCCGCCCATGAATGCGCCGTGCTTCGCGGTGCGGCCGTCGTAGTGCCACAGGTTGAAGTAGTGAAGTCGATGGTATGGCGTGAACGGCGGGCCGGTGAAGATGCCATCTTTGTGCAGGCCATCCATGATCGCCTTGGCCGCCATCACCTTCGCGTTGGTGCTTTCGATCACTTTTCGCCCTGTGTATAGATGCGGTCGACAAGCGCCTGCGTGTGGCACTGCGTGCAGACCTGCTTCATGTTGATCTGCGCCTGCAGATAGTTGGGGCGGTGCGTGGTGACAGCGTCGGCCAGGTACCAGCCGAGCCGGTCAGATGGGTTGTGCGTCACCTTGAGGCCATTGATGCCGCTCATGTGGCAGGTGGCGCAGGTGGGCACAAACATGTCGCGCGTCGTAAGCGTGCGCGGATCGGCGTCGAGCTTCAGCAGGTTTCGCTGCGCGGCAAACATCACGCCGTGTTTCGACTCGTTGTAGATCTCCATCTGCGAGTGGTCGGGGCCCATGTGGCACTGGCCGCAGGTGGTGGGCAGGCGCGCAAGCGCAACGGAGCTGGTGTGCCGAGAGTGGCATTGGGTACAAGTGCCGATCGTGCCGTCATCGTTGGGCTTGCCGACCGCATGACACTGCTCGCAGCCGACGTGGCGGCAGGTGTCCTTCCGGAAGCACCAGCGGGTTCGGCGGGCGCTTTGTGCCGCCGGGCTGGAACTGCTCGCTGAAGGCCACCTGTTCCGGACTTAAGCCCTTTTCACCGTGCACCGCGGCCCAGCTCGGCGCCGCATGGCGGCTGCGCAGGAACTCCTGATAGATGCCTCTCGTGGCACGAGCGGCAGTTGCCGGCGGTCAGATGCGTGCTGATAACGAATCCGTGGTGATCGACCTTTTGCTGGCCGGCGGCGGGCTGGTGGCAGTCAAGGCAGTTCACGCCCTTTTTGGCGTGCGCGGACATCTCGTATTCGTGGACAACCGAGTACTGGAGCCGCGCATGACACTCGGCGCATTTGCCCGACGCCCGCACAAAGTCGGCGGTTGGCTGCGCGGTTTCGACGCTCGGCCGCGCTCGATTGACAAGAAAAGCAGCCAGAATGAGCGCAAACGCGATGACGACAGCGACGAACACGGAACGAAACGACATGCGGTGCCCCCAGGGAACCTACCGTCTGCCCGGGCTCATGATATTTCACCGGAAAGCAGAACACTGGAAACTGTAACAGGCGCACCAAGGAACCCGCACCAACGAGCGAATACAGGGCGGCTCATACGAAATTCTTGTGTCCGGATCGATTTCGAACCTCACTGTGACTAAAGTCCCTGCAACGCGAAACGCGCAACGCTACCGTGGTCTTAGCGCGGCACAGAGCGCGCCGTTCACCGAGGAGAAATCATGTCCTACAAGGGTTATTGGGTGGCACTGGCCATCGTCATTATTGGATCTTTCGCCGTTCTCGGAGGAGTTGGCAGGAAGATGATCAGCGAAGCTCCGCCCATCCCTGACGTGTACACGACGGACGGACAGCTTCTCTTCACTGGAAGTTCCATTACCGATGGGCAAGGAGTATGGCAGTCAATCGGCGGACAGGAGATCGGCACAGTTTGGGGTCATGGAGCCTACGTCGCGCCCGATTGGAGCGCAGATTGGCTGCACCGGGAATCAGAGATTCTGTTGAATACCTGGGCTGTCAGAGCTGGTGCGGCAAATTTCGAGGCTCTCGGACCAGACCAACAGGCCATCTTCAACGCTCGACTGATTCGGGAGATGCGCACCAACACCTACGACGCCTCGCACAATCGGGTCACGCTAAGCGTCGACCGCGCGGCAGCATTTGAACAGCTTCGTGCTTACTATACTGACGTATTCGCAACGGGTCGCTCCGAATACGCAATCCCCAGCGGGGCACTAACAAACGCTGCGAAGCAGCATCAATTGGCGGCTTTCTTCTGGTGGACCGCGTGGGCTTGCGGCACTGATCGACCTGGATCCGACACAACATACACGAACAATTGGCCGCATGAAATCCTGATCGGCAATGTACCAACGTCGGGCGCTGTTCTTTGGAGCGTACTTAGCTTCGTCGGGCTACTCGCAGGAATCGGAGGCTTAGTCTGGTGGTATGCGTCGCAGGAAAAAGAATTAGTTCTTGGGCCTTATCCTGAAAAAGATCCATTCCTCGCATTTAAGCCCACCCCGTCGCAACGTGCGACGTTGAAATACTTCTACGTGGTAGTGATCCTCTGGGGTGTGCAGATTTTGATGGGTGTCTTAACTGCTCACTACGGTGTTGAGGGCCAGGCCTTCTTCGGATTCCCGCTCGCTAAGTACCTGCCCTACGCCGTTACGCGCACATGGCATCTCCAAATCGCTATTTTCTGGATCGCGACGTCTTGGCTCGCCACTGGACTTTATGTTGGGCCCGCGGTCAGCGGTCATGAACCGAAGTACCAGCTCCTTGGTGTCAACGCACTCTTCGGTGCATTGATTCTCGTAGTTGGCGGCTCGCTCGCTGGCGAATGGCTTGGCATCCAACAGCGCCTTGGAAACATGTGGTTCTGGTTCGGTAGCCAGGGGTATGAATACGTCGACCTCGGACGCTTCTGGCAAATCCTTCTGTTCATAGGCCTGGTGCTGTGGCTTGTGCTCATGGTCGCAGCTCTCAAACCGGCCCTAGTTCGCAAGAGCGAGGACAGATCGCTTCTGACTCTCTTTCTCATTTCCAGCGTTGCTATACCCCTTTTCTATTCGGCTGCACTGATGTATGGCCAACGTAGCCATCTCGTCACCGCCGAATATTGGCGCTGGTGGGTGGTTCACCTTTGGGTAGAAGGCTTCTTTGAAGTATTCGCAACTGTTGTGATCGGGTTCCTCTTCACGCGGCTAAAGCTAATCGAAATTCGCACCGCAACCAAGGCTGCGCTCTTCTCGACGACCATCTTCCTTTCAGGTGGGATCATCGGTACGTTTCATCACCTCTACTTCGCCGGTGCGACGCCAGCGGTGATTGGTCTGGGCGCAATCTTCAGTGCATTTGAAGTTGTGCCACTGACCTTGATCGGCTATGAAGCGTGGGAAAATATCCGCCTTGCACAACCGACCAAGAAGTCTCCGTGGATCGCCAATTACAAATGGCCCATCTACTTCTTCGTTGCGGTCGCATTCTGGAATTTAGTGGGAGCGGGTCTGTTCGGTTTCCTCATCAATCCGCCGATTTCGCTCTATTACGTGCAGGGGCTGAACCTGACTCCAGTCCACGGTCATACCGCGCTTTTCGGCGTGTATGGAATGCTCGGCCTTGGCCTCACGCTGTTCTGCCTGAGGGCACTGAATCCCGGAAGGAAGTGGAAGGAGACCCCTCTGAAACTCTCCTTCTGGTCTCTAAACTTTGGCTTGATCTTCATGGTCATTCTCAGCATGCTGCCAGTGGGGCTGCTGCAAGCCTGGGCATCGATCGAACGCGGAACCTGGTACGCGCGCTCGGCGGAGTTCATGCAGTCTGGCTCAATGCAGACTCTTCGCTGGATGAGAGTCCCGGGAGATATCCTCTTCGCGATTGGTGCAGCACTGTTCGCTTGGTTCGTACTTGGATTACTCACCGGTCATTCGTACAGCAAGAAAGGGTCGGGCATATCGAATACATCCTTCCGCGACAAGAGCGAAGAACACTCTGTCGCCCTCGCCGGCTAATGAGCAAATTGCCCCCCGCATCTCACGCGGCGAAATTGTTGGAATTGATTAGGCAGCCAACCGTGCTTCAAGCAGCCGGCGGCAGGGCTGGCCTTGACGCATTCGTTCCGTTTCCCTCACCCTTCCGGCAGTTTTCGATTCTATCCGGTTCTCATTTCGGCGGCACTCTGGTTTCTAAACCAGATTGTCTCTTACCCAAGTGGTCAACGATAAAGGAGATTCTCATCAAGAATCTGGCGCCCCAATTTGTGCTGAGCTTTCGGCAAGCGTGAGAATCCCGAAAAACCATTCGATGAACCGTTCGATGGCGTACTGGTGGCTCCGACGCGATTGTTGGCGGAGGCGAGCGTATTAAGCTCTGTCGCCCGCGATCGTTCCAATGCCGGGAATTGTGAGATTGGCAGTACAGGTATCTACGATGCGGCCGAAAACCCTCAACCACGGCACAATTCTCGAGCATTGGCACCCGAAAGGGGAAATCATTCGCAACGCGCTAAACGCACGGCACATTTCGCGGCCCACCGTGCCCGACGACAACCAGGCAAGTGCTTGAACCTAGGTAGAGTGGTTTCCTAAAGAGCCTTTCGAGGATGTTGATGCCGGATCAGCATGTCCGAATTACGAGAAGCAGGTCGTTGCAATCAAACTTGGCCAGCAGATGAATTATGCCTATTTAGAAGGATGGATTGAGGACTAAGGGATTGAGGAAATCGGTCTGTTACCAACGTGTCTCTGCCCCAGCTATGTTTACTCGATTTTGGGGCGTCGATGAGGTTGGGCGGCTAGAATAAATGCACGATTCCGGCGCACGCATCGCGAATGCGTCGGTGGGGTTTTTCTTCACCGCCTGAGTGCTTGCTTCTCCCCTGGCGCTGCGCATTTCCGTAATTGGAGAAGAGATGCACTACTCCCGACGGGTCCCGATTTCTGCAATTGGAATGGCTCTGTGCTCCCTGATTCCAGGGTGCGGCGGCGGAGTTGTCACGGAAAAGTCCCCTATTACCATCACGGTGAATTCCTCGAACCCGTCTAGCGGCGTTCCCATCGTCGTCGGCCAGTCGGACATCAACGGCGCGGGTAACGGGACAACGAGCTTTACCCGAAGCTATGTAGCGGGACAGACCGTTACGCTGACCGCTCCGGCGACGGCGAGCGGCAATACCTTCTCCTCCTGGACCGGATGCACGAGCGCGAACGGCGCGACATGCGAGGTCACACTGACCTCCGACATCATTGTGGTCGCAGGGTATACTGCCCCCGCGGTTACACCCACGGTGACTGTGACACCGCTCGACACCAGCATTACAACGGCGCAGTCGCTGATTGTCACGGTTACGGTCGCAGGCGCGAATGGCGGTGCCGCACCGACGGGATCGGTGACTCTCTCCAGTGGCTCGTATTCCTCGGGCCCAGTCACGATGGCCAACGGGGCCTCGACGATTTTGGTTGCCGCAGGATCGCTGGCCGTAGGCACGGATACGCTGACCGCGGCGTATACACCGGATACGGCGAGCACAGGGATTTATAACAGCGCGACGGGGACCGGTTCGGTGACGGTGACATCCGGATCGACGGGAACCGGAACCGCGCCTTCCGCACCGACTGGTTTGACAGCGACCGCCGGAGACCAACAGGTGGCGCTGGCGTGGACGGCGAGTTTGGGAGCGACCAGCTACAACGTCAAGCGCAGTACGACGAATGGCGGCCCTTACACCACGGTTGCCTCACCGACAACGACCAGTGAAACAGACACAGGACTGACCAACGGCACCAAGTACTACTACGTGGTGACGGCGGTCGACAGCGCCGGCGAGAGCCCCAACTCGAACCAGGCTTCGGCGACGCCGACTGGGTCGGGCAGCAGCAGCGTCAGTGTCACGATTAACGCGCTCGCGGATCGCCACACGATCAGTCCTTATATCTACGGTGGATCTTACCCGCAGGATGCGGCGCATGTGACGGACAGTGGGTTATCGCTGGTGCGCTGGGGTGGCAACGCCACGTCGACCTATAACTGGCAACTGGGAACTTACAACGCCGATAACGACTACTTCTTTGAAGATTACGCAGCCGAAGGATTCAGCGGCGGCGGAGACGGCAGTTCTACGCAGTTCATCACAGATGTCGAAAATGCGGGCAGCCATCCGCTGATGACCATGGCGATGTTGCCCTGGGTGGCGCAGAGCCCGGAGAACTCGACGACGCAGGGCGGGACGGATAACTACCACTGGAGCTTTTCGGTCGCAACGTACGGTGCGCAGTGCAAAACAGATCCCTATAACACTGACGCCGGAAACGGGCAGAAGCCGGATTGCTCGACCCAGCTGACCGCAACCGCGAATTCAATCGCGTCGACTTATGTTCCGCTGCTGGATGACAACACGCAGACGTGTTCCGGTGGAACGTGCGTGTATCGCGACGCGTGGGCGCAGGCATTGGCAACGGCGTTCGGCAGCGGGACCTGCGCGGTGCCGTACTTTTCGACCGCTTCGTGCCATTTTTACGACATGGATAACGAGATCGAGATCTGGGGGAGCACGCACTTCGACGTTCACCCCAACCCGTCGGGCTACGACGAGCTGGCCAATGTCTATCTGACCGAGGCGCCGAAGTTGAAGACGTGGGACCCGCAGGCCGTGCGTTTTGGTCCGGTGACCTGCTGCTGGTGGTTCTACTGGAACGGCGCGAACGGCAACGACAAGGCTGCGCACGGCGGCGAGGACTTTGTGCCGTGGTGGCTGAACCAGGTGTACTGGCAGGATCAGATTGCCGGGGCGCGGTCGTTGGATGTGTTCGATCTGCACGCATACCCTGACGCGACAACGAGCGGCCTGACGCAGGCGCAGCTTCGGGCTTTGGCAGTGAGTATCTATCGGGATTACTGGGACCCGACGTTTGTGAGCCCGTCGACTTCGATCAACCAGCAATATACGACGAATATCCAGCCGAACAAAACGATCCCGTTCCGCATACCGCGCATGAGGGCGATCGTGAATATGATTTATCCGGGAACGCCGCTGAGTTTCACGGAGTGGAGCGCAGCGTTTGCGGGTGAATCGGACTTCTCGACGGCACTGGGCGATGCGGATGCGTATGGGATTTTCGGGCGCGAGCGGATGTCGTTTGCGTCCCGCTGGGAGGCGCCGGTCCCCACGAATCCGAACTACGAGGCACTGAAGCTCTATACAAACTATGACGGTGCGCATCACGGGTTCGGCACGACGTCGGTCTCTGACACGAACGATGGCAATCCTAGCCTCTTCAGCAGCTATGCGGCGCTGGATTCGACGGGCACGACGCTGACGGTGATGGTGCTGAACAAAGATCCACAGAATGCCGCGCAGGCGCAGTTCGCACTCACGGGGTTCAATGCGACGTCATACACGAGTTACACGCTGACATCGACTGCGGCGACAACGATCAATGCATCCTCTTCGCAGCCGTGGTCGTCGTCGCAGACCTTTGCTCCGTATAGTGCGACGTTGCTGGTGCTCAGCGGGAGTCTTGCGAACGTACCAGCGTCAGATTGGGATCTGAATCCCGACACGATCATGGCGGCTGGGGGCGGCACGGTCACGCTGCAGCCGAAGATTACGAGCGGCAGCGCGACTGTCACTCTATCGTCGGCGGCCTTCGACAGCTTTGAGGGAGCTTCGGCGTGCAGCGGGACACTCGCGATTGGCACTCCAACCATCACTTCAACTCAGCCAGGAGCGATCGCGGTGAATGTAGGGACTACGTCGCCTGGGTTCTGTCATTTCACTGTGACTGGGAACGATGGAACCGTGACGCAGACGAAGGGGGGCTGGATCGTGGTCGGCAATCCGCCTGCGACATTGAATACCTCCGGGAGTGGGCAATCGGGGAGTGCGGGAACGGCATTAGCGCAACCGCTCACGGTGACGCTAAATCCGGGACAATCGGGTGGCGCGGCGCCTGGAGCAAGCATCCTCTTTACGACCAATACCGGATCGCTCTCCAACGGGACCACCAGCGGAAGGGCCGTGATCGCAGTGACGAACTCCTCCGGCGTTGCGTCGGTGACGCTGACACTCCCGGGCACCGCGCAGCAGGTGCAGGTGACGGCACAGGCTCCGCTCGCGCTGGGCGGGGCTGTGGCGAATTTTGCGGAAACGGCTCAGTAGAGAACGTTAGGGCTGAAGCCAAGTTAGCTGCTAACTAGGGCGTTTGAACATTGCATCGGTAGTGCTAGCAATCAGCATCTCGGCGCAATTAAAAATGCATAGCTAGATCACCGCATACGCCGGCCGCTCAGTTCAAACGATCCTATTGAAACTGCGAGGCTGCGCATGGTGCCCGATCAATTCACCGAATGGGCGCGGGTCCAGGTCATCTGCATCTGCGGTATCGGCGCGCCCGCGTCGTCATGGCGCGAAGGCCTGAGCCACTCCTTGCTTCTATTAGGCAGGCGGGGCTTGGGCCGCCATGCTGTCGCTCCTGCTGTGGCCATTGGAACGTTATCGCGGGGGCACAAGCGGCTTCTACAAGGGAGGCCACGACGGAGCGACTGCTAACAGCGTGGTATGTTTGGAGGCAGGTCAGCGTTGCGTCGTGATCCTATCGAACGATGTTCGCTCGGAAGCAGGCTTCGCTGAGCTGGTCAAGTTTATCCTGGGTGACACCGGAGTGCCTTATGACTGGGAATATGGCGATCACGCGGGCAAGTCATGAGCCGGCAGATTGCCTTCCCATTCATCCACGCCATCAGGGCAGAATTGGACTGCGATCGAGCCGAATGGCCAAAGAAAATTCCCAGAAGAGTTGACAAGTTATCCGTTATATAATACCAATCAGTTGGTATTTTATGATCGCTCCGACGGAAGTAAGGCACGAATCGAAGACCAAGTTGCTCGACGCGGCCCTGCGGGTCATACGCGCCAAGGGGTATTCCGCAACGCGTATTGAAGACATATGCGAAGCCGCCGGCCTGACGAAAGGCAGCTTCTTCCACCATTTCGACAGCAAGGAAGAACTCGCTTTAGCGGCGGCCGACTACTGGATCGAAGGCAGCGACAAGCTGTTTGCCTCCGCGCCCTATCACACTTTAGCTGACCCGCTCGGTCGTCTTCTTGCATACGTCGACTACCGCAAATCGCTTTTGCAGGGCGATCTGGCCGACTTCACCTGCCTGGCCGGCACGATGGTGCAGGAGGTCTACGACACCCACCCCGCCATACGTCAAGCTTGCGATCGCAGTATCAGTGAGCACGCCGCTACGCTGGTTCCCGACATCGAGCAAGCCAAACACCAGCATGGCCTGCATCCGGACTGGACCGCAGAGAGTCTCGCGCTCTACACGCAGGCCACAATCCAGGGTGCGTTCATTCTCGCGAAGGCAAAACACAACCGCCAGGCTGCGGTAGCATGCATCGACCATCTGCGGCGATATTTGGAACTGCTGTTCGATAGACCTCATCGGCAACGAAGACACGATAAAGGAACCGGTACACGACGAAGACTCCATAAATGATTAGAATGCATGCGTCGGCATCTTTCGCACAGATTAAGTGGTCTTCGACATCGTTGACGAACATCGTGACGCTCTGCGCTTCATAGTCCAACTGATAAGGAAGTTTGGTCTGCGATCCCGCTCGCTTCTGCATGAGGAAACGCGTTGCCTGCGTGGACTTGTGCTCCGCCGGTTGGATTCCAGCACCACCTGGCGATAGATCTGCTGCCTGTTCTCGTCCTCAAAACGGAGATCTTCGCTGGCCTCGACAACTCGCCTATCGCTTCCACGCCCAACCTTTCCGCTTTGTGCACGCCGATGTTCAATCTCCCGCATGCTTAGACCTTCAAGTTCATCTTGTGTTGGAAAAGTGTTGCTCTTGACGAAACACCGACTGGTTGGTATGGTAAGTACCAACTCATCGCTACTGTGCGCCCCCACCCAGGAATGAGACATGAATCGAAGAGCAGGCTCACTATCCGCTGACTTGCCCGATGCAAAAGAGAAACGAGCGCTTCAAAATTGTCGCTTCACCATTGTGAAGTCCGACGATTGAGTAGATCAACCGTTCTCCGGCGGCGCAATGCTGACTAGAGGTTCTTTTTCTCGATTTAGGACCCCTGGCGCGCTTTAGTCGGATCGGTGTTCAGCAAAACTGACCAGAAGGTTTCGGAGGGTGAATCAATGTGGAAGAGCAGAATCATCGTTTCGTGGTTGCCTCTAGGAGTAATTCTCCTGGGGATGACTTGTAACTCGACGGCGCAGGCGAAGAATTCCCCATATCCGGTCATGGCTCCTCTCGATCAGTATTTGATCCCTGACCAAAATGCGGAAATTGCGCTGGCTCGCAGCGCGGCTCCAGCGTCAATTTCGAATGAGGCCGAAGTAATGGTGCTTGGACGGCATGGCTATACCATCGCCGTGAAAGGCTCGAACGACTTTCTATGCATCGTCGAACGGTCGTGGGCCAACACGACAGATAATCCAGAGTTCTGGAATCCAAAGATACGCGCTCCGCACTGCTTAAATTCAGCCGCTGCAAGCACCGTTCTGGGCTCTTATCTCATGAAGACCGACCTGGTACTCGCAGGCAACTCGAGCGCGAAGATCGCCGCAGCGATCACGTCGGGGCAACGAAAGGATGAATTGCAACCGCCCTTGCATGGAACGATGGTCTACATGATGTCGAAGCAACAATATCTAAACGATCGTGGAATGAGTTGGAATCCACATGTGATGTTTTATGTTTCAGGTAATGCTGAGAAAAGCTGGGGCGCCAATCTGCATGACTCGCCGGTTATGGCGGACTATGACCCTGAACAAAGAGTGACCACTTTCTTTGTGTTGGTTCCCGAATGGTCCGATGGGACGCCGGGGCCCGCGAGTATGCATTGAGTTACGATTCTGTTTTCCGGAATGTGGATCACCCAAACCAAACACACCGCTGCTTGAAATCGACAGTGCTCTCGATTGGGCGCAAAGCTTTTCACGGAGGAAGCCCAATGCATGGCAAGCTTCAGGCAGCCAGGTTGGCGCCTGCGTCAGCTCGATTAGCGTCTTGGTGAATCTGCATCAGCAGTCATTCCGGATGCACCGCCGCATATCGATCGATCAGTTCAGCAACTTCGGCCGGCTGGTCCTCAACAACGTAGTGCACGGCACCAGGGATCAATTCGGTGTTCACATGACGGCAACCGGTGAACCGGAGCCCCTCCGCAAAGACAGGAACCATTTTGGCGAAAGGCGAATTCTCTCCGGCCCCATAAAACAATTGAACGGAGATGCCCCCGGTTTCTGAGGCATTGAAACGAGCGTTGGCCGGAAAGGCTCGGTACATCTCGAACGCCGCGTGAAGCTGTGCCGCCGATGAATATGCCGACACGTAATGCTCCATTTCGCCTCTGGTGAAATGAGCAAATTGGAAGAAATAGCCGAGGAAATCGGCAGACCTGCCTGTTACAAGCTTCTCCGCAAGCCCCGGAACCTGCATGAATCGGATATGCCAGACACTGGGAACCCCCTCGATCTGATCCCAGCCCTGAATTCCTGGTAGTGGCACATCGAGGAGCATCACCCCACGGGCTTCTTCCGGGAAGAGACGCGTAAAGGCATAAGCCACCATTCCGCCAAGATCATGCCCGACGACATATGGACGTTTGAGCTCCAGCTCCTTGATCAGCTCGTGCAGGTCCTTCGCGATGTCCGCCGCGGCGTAGCCATTTTCCGTTCCCACAGAGGGCCCGATGCCCGGTAAGTCGATCGCAACCACCGTGAACCGCTTTGCAAGATCCGGCATGATTGCATGGAATTCATACCAGTCCAGAGGAAAGCCGTGGATGAGGACCACCGCTGGGCCATCGCCTCCGCGAACGTAGTACATCTTCACTCCGTTTACAGTGGCAGTCCCCGACGCAAAATTTTGGCCGAGTTCCGCCACGAGCGGCTCTGGACGATTTTGAGCCAGGGAAATCGAAGAAATGAATCCCAAAAAGAAAGGCAACGACCATCGAAATGAGCGACGCAGAAGTGGATTGTGGATTCCCTGATTGAATGACATAGGAGGCTCCGTAGTGCATCTTCGTGACTGTTTGGCTCGAGCTGCGGTACTTATCGACCGTGACAATCTGCTCGTTTCCCAGAGACAATTTCAAATCCTGAACTCTTCACCACACACCCTTGGATCGGCCGCCGGAACCGCAAGTAGTGCTTTCAAACAGGCCCGTCCGCTCGCCAGCCGCGACGTCACCGTCTTCAGGTTCACGCTCTGCATTTCCGCCACTTCCTCGTAGAGAAACCCCTCGACGTCGCGCAGGATCAGGGTTGTCCGGAATGGCTCCGGTACCTCTCTTAACGCCCATTCCACTTGTGACTTTGTCTGCGTATGCACCGCCATCTCATACAACCCCTCGGCCTGGTTCATCAGAGTGTCTTTCAACACCATCGGCGTTCTGCAACCTCCGCCGTTTAAACCCGGCTCTATCTGGATCCCTTGCTGCTTGTGCCGCATCCACCATTGCCGCTCGATCGCGGCCTCCCGCAGTGCAACCCGGTAAATCCACATCCGCAACGACGATTCGCCGCGAATGTTCCTCACTCCCCGGTAGAGTTTCACGAAGACTTCTTGCGTCAGGTCCGCGGCACCGGCGCGGTCATACGTCGTGCGCGCCAGCAGCGAGTAGACCGGCTGGTGAAAGTGCGCAATCAGTCTGGCAAAGGCTTTCTCCGAGCCGGCTCGAAGTCCCGCTATCAGCGACGGCTCATCGAATTGAAACGCCGGCGCACTTGCAACATCGCCCATCGGATAGCCCACCTCCAGCCCGAACTCTGCAGTCTGCAACATTGAAAACCTCGATGCAGACTGCCCTCGCTCTTGCACCTGCCGCAACAGCGGGAACCGTACTCCCGGAATTCTCAAAACTCGGCGCTGGGTGGATCGCACGGCTGTCCTCGATGCGCGTGCGGAGTCACCTTTGACACGGATGACGCGCAAGATCGCATTGAGAAACCGGAGTTTTGATTCGTATCTGGATTCGAGCCGCGTTTTGCTCAGAGTCATATTGATACCGACTAGTCGGTACGAAAATACACCAACTGATCGGTGTCCTGTCAAGATCTTTTTGAGCACAAGCAACGAATGCCACTCAGAGCAACCCCACGGCTGACCTGAAAAGCCGGCCCCTGCTGATGACAGCACAACATTCGGCCAGTTGGAGGCCTGAAACATCTCCGGCACTGTCCGCGGTATCGCCGGTTGTCATTAAACGAGATTCGGGCCCGAGGAATACTCAGCCTCAATTGAGAAGCCGCTCCGGATGGGTTCCAGTTCAGATCAATTATGCTCTATGAAAATGCTTCAGGTTCAACTTTCTGCTACGAACAGCAGGTTGCGAATCGACGTGCCTGTAGCGAGGAGCGAAGACTTGGTATTCGCTCTAATCGACCGGCACCAAAGAAGGATCTCGTGGCAGTTCGGAGGGGCCGTTCAGCAATTGAATCGGCGTCGGAGGCGCTGAGAGGCTCAAGGCTTTCTGGCTGGCTTTGAATCGGACGAGTCTATTCTTTTGGTCGAATGTCACCGCAAACGCCTGCAGCGGGGTCGATCCGAAGTTAGCTAGCGGAAACGCGCCCCCAATCTCGACGAATGGCCGCTTGAAAGAGTAATCGCCAACTTCGACATTCGGTGCGAGGCGTGCTGCCTTGATCTGAAACCGCGTGGAGAGCGATTCGCCGTTCCCGAATTCAGCCGGATCGCTGGCAAACTTGAGCCGTGCGGCCAGCCTGTCCGGCAACAATAGTCCATCACCGCCGGAGTCGATCTGCGCGTCAATTGGCACGCCGCCGATACGCAGGTTCACTATCGGTATGCCATAGGGCATGCGAAACGACAGTACGGAGTGCTCGCCATCCGGTAAGAGTGACCCTTTGGACAAGTTAAGTTCGCGGTTTGGGAAGTCAAGCGTCAATAAGCAATCCCGAAAGAGCGAAAATCCGAGCAAGCCTTGGTACGAACCTTCTCCTCGGCCTAGCAGATGCACCCTGGCCTTTATATCTGTGAATTCAAATCCGGCCACCTCGAGAGACTGAATCATAACTAGCGGGACGCTCTGGACGCTTTGCTTGCTCGGATCGCTCAACCGCGCCTGCCCGACGGCCGACAGTCCCAGGATTCCTACGAGTTCGGGAGTTACAAATGCGCCCCCGCTCGTACCGGTGTCGATTACGAACCGGAACGGCCCCTTGCCGTTAACCATGACCATGACAAACGGCTTGTCGTGGACCAGTTCAAGCCGTTCGGTATGCATAAGATCGGTCTGACAAAGCGATAACGGCGTGGCGCTACCGACCAAGGCAACGATAATGCAGACTTGATTCCAGATTATCGACATCGCTGTCCTTTCAAAACGGTTCGATCCGGGCGGCCTTGGGCGCTCTCGTGATTCCTTCTCCAATTGGAAAATCGAAAAATCACCATGGTTCCCGCCAGGCAGGTGAAGTCAGGCAGATCGCCCGTCAGCAGCGCTTTGCGGAAGTCCACGCAGGCCAGCAGGCGGTCGAGCGGGTCGACATGGTCGCGATAGGACGCGGAAGCGAAAAGGGATTCGGAGCCTTCAGCCCAGTAGCCGGCGGCTTCCAGGGCCAACTCTTCCTTGCCGGCGAAGTGATGGAAGAAGCTGCCCTTGGTGAGCCCGGCAGCTTCGCAGATGTCCTCGATGCGCGTGGCGCAGTAACCTTTGGCACGGATGACGTGCAGAGCCGCATTGAGGAACCGGGGTTTTGATTCGTGTCTGGATTCGAGCTTCGTTGCGGTTGGGATCATCCACATACCTACCAGACGGTACTAGATATACATACTAATTGGTATGCTGTCAAGAGCTTTTGGCATTTTGTTCATGACGTTCACACACTCCAGTCTTGACCAAACTGACGTCAAGCATCCCAATATCGCAAGAAGGATAATCGTTCCGATGACTGACGATGTGTGGCGCCGTGTGAGAAATCATGCGCGGACGGCGGCGCGTCTGCCGAAAGATAAAAAGGAACCCCCTTTCCCGGGTGGAGAAAGGGGGAGGAGGCCACATGAGCTAGTTCCTTAAACTTGCTCGCATGGCGGCGGCAGAGCCGCAACTTAAGAGAGTCATACGAATGGTTAGAACACGATCCTGGCGCCGAGCTGCAATACGCGGGGGCCCCAATCGCCGGTCGCGGTCCCGTACTGGCTGCCCTGCGACGCAGTCCACGTGGTATTGATTTGGTTAAACTCCGCATGGTTGAAGGTGTTGTACGATTCGGCGCGGAACTCGAAGTGAGCCCGTTCGGTCATCGCAAAGTTCTTGTAAAGAGAGGTTGTGAAATCGACACGGCCGGGGCCGACGAATTCGTCTTTTCTTGCGTTGCCGAAACCGAGGTTAGGACCACCTGCATAGCCGGGGATCGGAGGCGCCAGCGGATCTTGCGCGAGCGATCCGACTCCGCCGTTGGCGTAGGTATCGAACCAGTCACCTACCTTGTGATGGTAATGGGGTTTGTTGATGGCATTGGCGCGGTTTTGGTAGTTCCCTGTGCTGTTGCCGCCCAAGCCGATAGGATCGGTGACGCCGCTAAAGCCGGCCCCGATCGTGTTGGCCGACAGTGCGTTGCCGGGCTCGCCCGTCTCCTTGACAAAGGTGCCCGCAACCTGCCAGCCACCCAGCAGGGAGTGAACCAGCCCATTGGACTTGTTAAAGATGGGCAGACTATAGATGTAGTTGCCCTGGAAGACTTGACGGCGGTCGTAACCCGTGCTGCCCTTGTCATACTTCAGGTTCCACGGGTTGTCCAGAGCTTCCACATCGTTATCGCCCAGGTCGATGGCGTGCGAGTACGTGTAGTCCAGCTCACCGCTCAGGCCCCACTTGTTCTGCAGACGCAGGCTGGCCTGCAGACCGTTGTAGGTGTTGTTGGTGCTGTTTGTTTCCTCTTGCATCTGGCCAAATCCAGGGTAGGTGACCAGCTCATTGTTTCCGGCGGGGAATTGCGAGCTCGGCAACGTACCCTTGGCCGACTCCTCCCGGAGGTTGTTGGGCGTGTTGATGGGGAAATCGTTGAATGGGAGGTCGATGTTCTGATGCCACCCAACATTGCCTACGTACTGGACAACCGCAATCACCGACGGCTTCAATTCATGTTGCACGCCGAGCGAGTACATGGCGGTGCCGGGAGCCTTGTAGGTTGTGTCCAAAAGACCTATGCCGGCCGGATAGACAGGAAGGGACGCCGGATTTGCGCAGTTCGCAGGATTGGCCGTGGATGCCGTCGATTCCCACGAGCAGTTTGGTGCGCTGAAGTAAACGCTGTTCGCAAGCGGTTGGTATTCATAGGGCAGGTTGTTATTCGCAAGATCATAGGTATCGTTGCCCTGCAGGCGCTCGTAGAAGGTTCCGAAGCCTCCGCGGAGAACGGTCCTGCCTGTGCCGAAGAGATCGTACGAGAACCCAATGCGCGGCTGGATCGTGTTGTAGTCGTTGGTTACTATCCCGTGAGGCACGCCGTTGGTCCCTGGTTGGACCATGCCGTTGAGATAATAGGAAGCTCCACCAAATCCCGGGGGCGTCTGAACTCCAGGGCTGTTTGGGTCAATAGCGCCCGGGTTGGTCGTTGACCAGAGCACGGGGAGGTTGACGTATTGCGAGGGTTCAAAGTTCTCTAGAGCATTGTTGCGCTCCCATGCGTGCGGAAGTGCATCGTAACGCAGGCCGAGTTGCAGGCTCAGCCTGGAGCTCACCTTCCAGTTGTCGTTGACATACGCCGACGTCGTCTGGTTCACATAGTGCCGGATGGCCATCGACTGCGGCTGATAATAACTGGTGGAGAGGCCAAGGAGCATGCTCATGAATGGATCGCCGGCATTTCCGCCTGCTCCGGTGCCAGTCTGGTTCTGTCCGAAGGCATAGACACCCGCGGCATTGGCTTGCTGTTCCTGGTTTTTGGTGTAGCGGTTGTAGCTGAAGCCGAACTTCATTGCGTGATTGCCGCGTGTAACCGAGAGATCGAACCTGGGCTCATAGTCTTGAGCGGCGTTGTGCCATGCTCCATAACCGGTTTGCATATTCGCGCCAATGCCATTGCCGCTCCAACCTACGCCGCTGTATTGGTTCGAACCCGAGTTCGTGAAGAATGTATTCGGGGTCCAGTTGCTCGGGTGAAGAACATTGGGCGAGTTGGTGATGTTGATGATGTTGCCGTCATAGTTCATCGACGCTTCAAGCAGCACGCTCGAAGAAAGCTCACCTGTCAGCTTGATCGCCGCGCTGTTCGCCGGGTTGTTTTCGACGCTGCTGACGGTGTTATACGTCTCCGCATTCCAGCCCAGATCGGCGTCTGCTGAACCGGTCGCCTGCGAGTCATGCAGGTAGTGGCCGAGGATCCGCCACTTATCATTGATTTCATGGTCGATACGAACAACCTCTTCGGTTACCGTCGTCGGAGTGGCTTCCTCGGTTGTTGCCTTATCGCCCAGGGTATTTGCGTGCGGAAGGATGCTCGACTGGTAATACAACACCGCATTCGGATCGAAAAGCGATGCTGGAATAACCTGCCCCGGGAAGGGCTGACCGCGCATGCCTGCAAGGCCGGCTGCCTGCAGTTTGGCCGCAAAAGCAGGATCGGGTACCTGCGCTGCCGTCGGGATATAAACAACCTGGTTCGGTGCATAGGCAGGGGCCACGTATTGCAGATCCGTACCCGCCGTGGGGCGGTCCGCATTGGGCATGGTCGGGTTGATAGCCGGAGCGCTTGATTGAATCACGCGCCGCCACTCCTGGTTATAGAAGAAGAAGGTCTTCTGCCGCGAGGTGTTGAACACATGGGGAATAAACAATGGTCCGCCAAGGTTGGCGCCGAAAATGTTCTGTCTCAACTTGGGAACCGGCGTGTAGGCAGAAGGACTTGACCGCTGATACTTGTTGAAGAAATCGTTCGCATCCAAATCGTCGTTGCGGAAGAACTCCCAACCGCCGCCATGGAATTGCTGCGTGCCGCTCTTCAGAGCGAGACTGAACGTGGCTCCGGAAGCAATACCGTAATCCGGAGGATAGTTGCTGGCCAGTACCTGGAACTCGGCGATGGAGTCCATCGAAGGCATGACGCTCATTCCGCCGGCGCCGCCGCGGTCATCCGCCTCCGCACCGTCCAGAAGCCAGATGTTATGGTTCTCGCGGAGGCCGTTCACCTCGATGCTTGAACTGGTAGCCGAAGCTGATGGAGCGTTATTCGAAGGCAGGTTGGAGCTGACCCCCAGGCCAAGGGCGGCAAGTGCGGTAAAGTTGCGGTTCGCTGTTGCAATCGAGGTAACCTGCTCTCCGCTGATCAGCGTGCTGACTTCATTGGATTCCGTCTGTACCTGGAGAGCATCTGCCGTAACCGAGACTTCCACCGTCTCGGCACCGACCGTCATCTTCACATCGGTGGCAAGCGTCTGCGATACGTTCAGGGTCAGGCCGGTTGCCGTGTAGGCCTCGAACCCTTTCGCGGCAACCTTCAGGTCGTAGGTGCCGACGTTCAGCCCGGCAAATACAAATCCGCCTGTCGCATTGCTTATCGCGTTGTAGACAAAACCGGTTTCTTTTTGCTTCAGTGTCAGGTTTGCGCCCGGCACAACCGCCCCCGTCTGGTCCGTAACTGTACCGACAATCTCAGAGTTCTGTTGCGCGAGTGACGCCACACTGGCGATCACTGACAATATGGTCAACAGGAGAAACCTGTACCACCTGTGTCTGTTCATTTTGGCCATCCTTCTCAAAGTTGCTACCGGTTATGGGTGGAGCTTGAATGCTTTGCTGGACTTGCCTATCCGTCCTCAGCATTCCTGCGCCGCATTCATCCCTCGACTTTCATCGGCGTCAATTTCCACCCTGTGGTCGTGTCCGGGTTCGAGCATTATTGCCGTGGGCAGGGGTCATACACATACCTACCAGGCGGTACCAACTGTACCTACTACTCGGTATACTGTCAAGAGCTTCGTACGTTTTATTCGAAACACTGAGCCAGGCTTCTTTTCTTATCGGTTGCAGGACAGCGAACCAATCAACAGAGAGCCAGCAGGAGAGAGCCAGCAGGATCAGTCGGAAGGAATCGAGATCTGTCCCTGCCAGCCGTGATTCGAGTTCTCGTCACTGGCACGAACATCGGTCGGGCCACAGTACGGAGTAATGCGTCGGGAAAATTCAGGCCTTTCCAAATGGGCGTCCCGTTATGATGCCTTCGCCTTCCCGGATGGTGACGAGCTGGCCGCCGGCAAGCGCGGGGTACTTCTCGACCAGCCCGAGAGGCCAATGGATCTCGATGTCGGCGGTGGCCGCAGCGCCGAGGCCGAAGTGCAGACGGGGATCGTTGGCGGAAAGATAGCTGGATTGGCTCAGTACCTCCTGCACCTGCACCTTGCCGCCGTAACGCGCCAGGACGCGCGCGCCGATCGCGCTGCGGTTGCTCTTTACTGCCCTCAAGGCGGATCTTGATCCAGTGGTTGCCGGGAGGAGCGTCGTTGCGCAACAGTGTCGGCGGCTCATTCACGTTCATGATCAGCACGTCCATGTCGCCATCGTTGTCGAAGTCGCCAAAGGCCACGCCTCGGCTGCAGTGGCGGGCAACGATGCCGGAGCCGGCCTCCGCGCCCATCTCGACAAATGTGCCGTCTCCCCGATTGCGAAAAAGGATGCGCGGGCGTGCGCAGCCGGCATACCTGGGCGAAACGCGTCCAGCTCAGGATAGACGGAGCCGGTGGAGATCAGGATGTCCGGATAGCCATCGTTGTCGAAGTCGACCAAGCCCGCGCCGAAGCAGACAAAGCGGGTTTCGTTGTTGAGACCGGCCTGGGTCGTCACGTCGTCGAAATTGCCTTTGCCGTCGTTGCTGTAGATGCCCGGAGCCTGATCGAGGAAGTGGGTCTTCACCAGGTCGGTGTGGCCGTCGAGATTGTAGTCGCCCACGCCCCACGCCCATGCCGCCCATCTGACGGCCGTCGGCGCTGAGCGCAACGCCCCGGATCAAGGCCTCTTCGCGAAATGTGCCGTCATGATTGTTCATCAGCAGCAAGGACGGCGATGTGTCGCAGGCGACGAAGATATCCGGCCAACCGTCCTCATCCGCATCGAAAGCTGATCGCAGTCAGACAATACGATCCGCGAAACCCGGCCACGCCGGACTCCTTCGATACATCGGTAAAAGTGCCGTCGCCGTTGTTGCGGTAAAGATAGTTCTGCGCCTTGGGCAGACCGTTGGGGCCGCAGTTGACCGGCACGTTTTCGAAGTTGCAGTTGGGCACCGAGAGCGAGGGCTTGGGAGCAGTGGCCAGATCGATTTCGAGATAGTTGGAGACGAAAAGATCGAGCAGGCCGTCGCGGTTGTAATCCACAAAAGTGCAGCCGCTGCTGTAGCGCGTTGTGGGATGAAGCAGGCCGGCTTTCTCGGTCACATTGGTGAATGTGCCGTCGCCGTTGTTGCGATAGAGGCGATTCTGCCCGTAATAGGTGAGAAAGAGATCTTCAAAACCGTCGTTGTTGTAGTCTCCCACGCAAACGCCCTGCGCCCATCCGATGTCGACCAAGCCGGCTTTGACAGTGACATCGGTGAATGTGCCGTCGCGGTTGTTCTTGTAGAGTCGGTTGGTGGCGCCGGCCGGGGTGTTCTCAAGCCTCCGGCCGCCGAGGATGAAGATGTCCATCCATCCGTCGTTGTCGTAGTCGAAGAAGGCGCAGCCGGTCGCCATCGACTCGAACGATGTAAGTGAAGCTGTCCGGCTCGCCACATACCGTGGGCTCAGTCAGCCCGGCGGCTTGCGCCACATCCACGAAGCGTGAAAAGGGCGAGAGAGATTTTCCCGGTCCGGGCGCAGCTTTGACCCTGCTGGAGAATAGACAGCTGAGGATCGCAGCAGGAATGGTGCGCAGCAATTCGCGCCGTGTCGAGTAACCCAATGGTTTGCTGCTCATGACTTCTGCCGTTCTCCAGAGAACCGGATTGTCGCCCGAACTAGATTGTCGTCCCAGGGTCAGTGCTGCGGCTGACCGGCGGCTAATTTCCGGCGGAGTTCAAGTGCTTCGTTGTTCTCAGGGGCGATCTTGAGTGCAGTATCGACGGCTTGCAGTGCGTCGGGAATGCGAGACTCCACAGCCAATATGGCGGCAAGGGCAATCCATGCCTGGACATAGCCGGGAGAGGCCTTGATTGCCAGCCGGAGCCGCTGCTCGGCGCCAGCCGTGTCGCCATCGCGAGAGTCCAAATAGCCGAGTTGATATTGTGCCAGGGCAAAGGATGGATCGACCGTGACGGCCTGTTCAAGCGCGGTTCGCTCGCCTTTCGTGTCGTTGAGGTCGCTCAAGACCAGTGCCAACTGATAGAGCAATCCGGCGTTGTCGGGCAGAACCGCGATCGCCTCCCGGTAAAGCGCAGCGGCCTTTAGCTTGTCGCCTGTCCGCAAGGCTTCCGCGGCCTCGGTGGACTTCTGCGCGGCGATGGCGCGATTGGATTTCTCCTTCACTTGTTTCTGGTAGAGAAGCAACTGTTGCTGCGCCGCATCGGTCTCTCCCAGCTTGCGCAGCACCTTGGCCAGTTCAAAGTGGCTCTCCGACTCGGTCGGATCGAGCTCGATCGCCTGTTGCAACTGCACTTTGGCACCCGCATTGTCCTGAAGCCGCTCCAGTGTGCAACCGAGATTGAAGCGGATGCTGTAGCGGTTGGGATCGAGCTTTGCAGCTTCTTCGAGGTGCTTTCGCGCGGCGGCAAAGTCGCCGGCAGTGCGTTCCAGCACACCATTCAAATAGAGAAAATCCGCATCGTGCGGGGCCTGGGCGAGGAGTTTGCGAGCCAGCGGCACGGCGGTCTGATTTTTCGCATTGAAGACCAGCACTTGCAGATAAACGCGCTGGGCTTCAATATCGCGAGGATTGCGACGAGCCAGTTGCTCAGCAACCTTGTCCGCCTCCTCAAGGCGCAACTGCTTGACGTAAACGGACACGAGCGATGAGGTAATCGCGGTTGAATTTGGATAGGTCTTCAGCCCTTGGATCAGCGTGTCTGCGGCCTTATCAAGTTGCCCCGCTCTTCCGTAAGCGATGGCCAAATCCAAGGTCAGGTTCTCATCGAGCTGCATGCTTGCAAGCTGGGCGATGACAGTCTCATTGTCTCCGGCCGCGAGAAGGGTCTTGGCGATTCCATCCAACGCCATCCCGGAGTTGGGGTTGATCCGAAGTGCTGCTTGCCACTCGGCGAATGCCTCGTTGCCGCTGGCCCAGCCCGGATAAGGCCGAAGCAAGCAAAAGATGCGCCTTTTCATTTCTCGGATCCAGCTCAATGGAATGCTGAAGGGGGACAACGGATTCTTGCACCTTTCCGGCAGTGTAGAGACTCAATCCGAGCAGATAGGAGAGGCGAGGCGAGTTGGGCTCCAGTTTGAGTCCAGCTTGAAAGGCCCAAGCGGCGCATTCGGATTGGCGGTGATCGCCGAACCAAATGCCCAAAACGGAATAGGCATCGGGATCCGGGTGGGAGTGAACTCGCGCCTCCAACGACGCTGGACCGACGCATGGAGCAGACCAAAGAGGCTGCGAAATGACCAGGGCCACCGTGCCTGCGAAGGCCACAACTCTCAGCCGGCGACGGTCGAAATACAAATCATGGAACACGGTCGTTCACCCCTTCAACCAGCAGGCTACGGTTTGTACTCACCAGCTGTCTCGATCTGGAGAATCGCCTGAACCGGTAACTTGTCACTCGCCCCCCCGGCCAGGATGCGCACGGGCTCCTTTTCTACACGCCATGCGTGCGTCTCCGCGTCCCAGTAGGCGAGGTCACGCGGCTTGAGTTCGATGACAACGTTCTTCTCTGCGCCGGGCTCGATGTGGACACGCTCAAACCCCTTGAGTTCAAGCTGCGGACGTTCCACAGCGGAGCCGAGGTGCTGCACATACATCTGCACCACTTCGTCGCTGGCGCGCGTGCCGGCATTCTTGATCTTCACAGCAACGTCGATCTTGCCGTCGGCATTCACGCTCGGCGTGCTAAGGCTCAGACCCTCATAGGTGAAGTTCGTGTAGCTAAGACCGTATCCGAACGCATAGAGCGGCTTGTCCTTCGAGTACATGTAGGTGCGGCCGTGGCGGATGTTGTAATCCATCATCGGCAGCAACTGCGCATCGCCGGTGGGCCAGGTCTGGTTCAGCCGGCCGGCTGGCGAGTAATCGCCGAAAAGCACGTCGGCAAGCCCGTGGCCCTCTTCTTCGCTGCTGTGCGTCATGTGCACAATGGCAGGGAGGTTCTGCTGACTCCAGACGATCGCATACGGGAAGCTTGAACGGAGCACCTCGATCGTGTGCGGATTGGCGGCGAAGACTTGCTTCACAAGTTCCTCTTGCTCGAGGACGATGGTCTTGCGATCTACGTCTTCTTTGCCATTCGAGGGCACTGGGCACTGGTCCCATCCGCCATTGCAGGTGGGATGATTGCCGACGACAACAATGGCAACATCGGCTTCGTGTGCCAAATTCTGCGCCTCGGCAACATTGGAGCCATCAGCGTAGAGGACCGTGGCCCCTTTCGCCGCTTCCTTGATGCCCTGCAAGATGCTGACGCTATACGGAGGTGTACCGCTGTACCAGTCGAGCAGAACCTCGTTCGTCCATGGGCCGATGACTGCGATGGTCTTAAGCTTGGCGCGTTCCAGCGGGAGGATATTGTTGTCGTTCTTGAGCAGAACGATTGACTCGTCCGTTGCGAGGCGCACAAGTTCTCTGCTCGACGCGCGATCCCAAGGCGGGCGCTCGCCGTTCGTCTGGCGTCCGATGTTCGTGTACGGATCGGCTTCGGGAGGGTCCAGCTCGCTAAGGCGAAGATGAAGTCGCAACATGTTCTTTAGCACAGCGTCCATGTCGGCTTCGGTCAGAAGGCCATCCTTGAGCGCCTTCGTCAGGTCGGGCTTGTACTCATCGAGGAATCGATTGATGCCGGCTTTGACCGCCGCTGCGCTGCCTTGTTCCTTATCCGGGAAACTCTTGTGGTCTCTGATGAGCAGTCCTAGCGCGCCACCGTCGGTGCAGATAAGACCATCATTGCCCCATTCCTTAATCATTACATCCTTGAGAACCGGATGGATCATCATGGGCGTGCCGTTCCATGAGTTATAAGAAGCCATCACTGCGCGGGAGCCCCCTTGCTCAAAGCCCATGCGGAACGGGACTGAATAGTATTCGCGGAAGAGACGTTCGTCGAAATTGGACGAAGTGTAGGAGCGGCCGTTCTCGTTTTCGTTAGCCAGGAAGTGTTTCATGAGCGCAGCAGCCTGCCAATGCCGGGGATCGGGTCCCTGTATCCCATGGATGAATGCGACCGACATCGTGCCGACGAGGTAGGGATCTTCGCCCATCGACTCCTCAGTGCGGCCCCAGCGCGGATCGCGGCTCAGGTCGGTGTTGGGCGCGCGCACGACGATTCCACCAAAATCGAAGATCGGGTTTTGGTAGTAGTAACGCGCTTCTTCCCCCTCGAGCCCGCCTATCTTCATCATCAGCGCGGGATCCCAAGTTTCGCCCAGGCCTTTCTCCTGCGGAAAGATCGTGGTGGGCAGGGGCTGAAGACCGCGGGGCCCCCACCCGCCCGGGCCGCCCAACGCAAGGCCGTGCAAACCCTCCGCCTCGTCGGAAAGCACCAGATGGAGACGAGGAATCTTGGGGTGGCCATCCATGAGGCCGACCTTTTCCTCCAGGGTCAAGCGCCCCAGAAGGTCGGCAATACGCGCATCGTCGCTGAGCTTTGCATCGCGGAACGGATAGTCCGCTTGCGCGCCCGCTTTCAGCGCCATGAAAGCAAGAACTAAAAAGAAGAAGAGAAGCGATTGTCTACGTCCGCGTTGCCGCATATTCACCATCCTTAGTTACATTCCCTGCTAGCCGATGCGACGGTGTTATTCCACAAGGTCTACCTGATAAGGGCCTAGTTTCATTTCGCCATCGTAGGACTGGTGCGAGAGAACCCCATGCACCTTCATGCCGACAGCAACGTCCTTCTCTTGGTTCGTTGTATTTACATAGAGCGTGCGTCCATTGACGACCCGGGCGTAGACTCCTTCCGGTGTTGTTGGACCTGGTTGTATTCCCAGCGGCATATAGAGGCTGCGTACGATCGGACCGATAAGCGCGGGTTGGGCGGGAGCCGCGAGATAGATAGCCTGCCCCTTCCCGTATCTGTTCATCGTAAGCGCGGGAGGATGACCGGAGATGTTCGAAAACGTCGCCAGCGTTTGCGCGGTTCCCGGTTCCAGCACCTCGTAGAATCGGATGGTGGCCTTCGCGATCTTCCCATCCAATTCGAATTCCGGCATGTCATCCGGCTTATAGAATGGCGCGGTTCGCAGTCCGAATACGTCGCTTAGCCTCCCTGGCAATGGAGTGTCGAACCATTGCCCATGCTCGTCGACTTTTGCGGAGAATGCCGTCATCAAGACTGTTCCCCCGCCGCTCACATAATCTCGAAGAGCCTTCGCGCTGGCAGCATCCATGAGATAGTCGGCCGGCACAACAACCAGCTTGTAGGGCGAGAGACGGTCGTGGCCGATGTTGATGATGGCCGTGTCGATGTTGTCGCGGAAAAACGGCGCTAAGGCGCCCTCCACCTGCGCCGCATAAGAGGGTTTGAAGTATTGAAGCGTCGTATTAGAGGGGCCGTTCGGGTGTGAATCGACGAAAGTGTCGAAAGAATACGCAATGGCAACTTCGGGGTGTGTGTAACGCGGGAATCCGAGTTGTGAAAGCTGCCGGAACTCAGCGGCAATGTGTGCGAATTCATCCACTTTCCACGAGGGGGTGCCATCGTGATCTACCAACCCGAAGAGCGCCTGTTCCTCCCCGCCCAGATGACTATTGAACGTCCATGCAAGTATCCCTTGCGCTCCCATCATGAGTCCCAGGTGCGCGTACATGCGGCTTCGACCAGGAGTTCCGTAGTATCCTCCGCCACCCGCGACGAACTCATTGAACCATATGGGCGTCGCCAGATCTCCTTTTGTCATGAGCGCGCCAAATGCGCCGTTGAGCGGATCACTCGGATAGAAGCCCTCTGCGCCGTACGAGACATAGGATTTATATGTGGATAGATAGTCGAAACCGCGCCGCGGCGTGTTATCCCAGACTCTCGATGTCGAAGTATCCCAGAGATTCGAGATCGAAGGCAGACCGGGCATATTCCGACGGCGAATTGCATCGAGTTCCTTGAGCCGAGCGACAGTAACATCAGACCAATAGCGATGGAGATCCAGGTAGCGCTCGGAGGGCCCAGGGCCGTCCGCCAGAGGTAAATCCACATCTTCGAAGCTGCTCAGCCGGCGTGACCATCGCTGTGTCGCCCAGGCCTTATTGAGCTCTTCAACGGTTCCGTACTTTTCCTTGAGCCACGTGATGAACCGCTGCCGATCTGCTTCTGAGTACGACATGAATCCATTGCCGATTTCATTGTTGTAGCCAATAGCGATCATCGCCGGGTGATGCGCGTAGCGTTTCGTTAGCGCATCCGCCAAAATGCCCAATTCACGCACGTAATCCGGGTCGCTGATGTCGTCCATGTAGCGTTCGGCGGGAGGCAGGCGGGTACCATTCTGGGCGACGATATCGACGCCAGGGTACGCGCGATGCAGCCAGATGGGCGCGGGCGAGCCTGGGATATCCAGTATCACCCGGATACCGTCTGCCTGCATCTTGTCCATGATCTTGTCAAACCACTCAAATTTGAATTGACCCTGCGAGGGTTCGAACGAATCCCAGGATAGATCTCCCATGCGCACGACATTAAAGCCGGCGCCATGCATGATGGCAATATCACGATCGATTTGTTCGGGGGAGCGATCGATAGGCTGATAACAAGCGCCGACGAAGAGCTGGCCCGGGCCAGGCCACCCAGGATTTACCGCGGCTTCCTGCGCAACAGATGCGGAGACCGTGACCGTTAAGGCGATGAGAAGCGGTGCGACCTTTTTGACCATCCTATGACAACACAGGCGATGGCTTACTAACTCAACTGTCTTCTTCATGACTCCTCTTGCGGAGAAACCCGATTGCAGATCTCTCGGCACTATTGATTGCGCGTCAATTTGACAAGGACAATATCGTTGCTATTCATCGGGATCGAAAACGCGATCGTGCCGTCGGAACCACTTCGCACGGCCTTCTCGGTCGCCGGCAGATCGCGCGTAAGCTCGCTCATCTCCGCAATCTGTGCCGCGCTCAGCTCTTTCGGAGATCCCATCTCGATGTATGCAGAATAAGCATCGTTCGCGTGAAAACCGGTACGATGCACCTCCAAGTGGTAATCGGAGTTCGGCGCAAGATGCGTTACCTGCATCTCGATGGGCGCCGCCTCATGCGCGGGAATCAGCTTTGTATAGAAGGATCGATTGCTCACCTTCTGTTCCGGCTGCTCGAAATCCCAGATCACGGCCGCGAGGTTCCCACCTTTTGTCGCGAGCATTGCCTGAGAATCGGTTGTAGCGATGCTTTCTCCCTGCAGTGCGTGAAGATACTTGTAAGCGAAGAACGCCGGCTTGCGAATGCCGTGCGGATTCAGAAGCCCGAATCCTCCTTGAAACGGCGCCGTTGGGGGGCCGGGTTCCTCGAACAGATCGGTGTAGGTCCAGTAACTCATGCCCTGCACCAGCCCCTGACTACCTTTAAGTTTGGTTAAAATGTAGGGCGCGCTGATGTAGGAATCGTGCACCGAGTCGCGCGGCGTGTAACTTGTGCTCCACTCGGTAAAGTACAGGGGAAGCCCAGGAAACGCCGAGGCTGAGATCTGCTCGCGTACATGGCGCACATCTCCGATAATCGCGTCGGGCGATGGATCCAGCTTGGTATCGGATTTTCCTTCTTCATCGAAAAAGCCGCCCTGCACTCCGTAGCTATGCGTGGTCACGAAGTCAACAGCAGCGCCGGTTTGTTTCACGTGCGCCAGAAACTTGGGGACCCACGCCGCTCCGGCCGTGCTCGGCCCTCCGACCTTCAACGCCGGGTCGATGGATTTGATCGTCTTCGCAGTTACATCGTAGAGCTCGAAGTACGCTTTCTGGTCGCCGCCCTCCCAGAAACCGGATAAGTTGGGCTCGTTCCACACTTCAAAAAACCACGTGCGCACTTCGTCCTTTCCATAACGCTGCTCGATATGCCGGATGAACGCATCGACAAGGCCGCGCCATGCATCCGGTTTCGGATGGGATGTGTTGCCGTTCCAGTAGAAGATATGGTTTTGTGACGTGGCCAGCGCCTGTGGCGTGAAACCCAGCTCGACAAACGGCCGGATGTGCCGGGCCAGCAAATCGTCGTAAAGCTGGTCGATCTTCGACCAGTTGTACAGAGTCTTGCCATCTTCGGTTCGCACCGTTCCCAGCACGTCGTGAAAGATCGCGTGAAAACGGATGTAGCGAAAGCCGAGTTCATCCACGGCGATCTTAAGTTGTGCCTGGCTGTTATCACGAATCAGCGTGCCGGGATAGTCCGAACCGACGGATAGGTCGAAGAAGCGATCGATTGGCCCCGTTGATTCCTTGATGTTCACTACCAGGAGCCTGGATGAAGCCGGTTGAGATTGGGCCTGAAGGGAAAACGCAGACCAGATTGTTGAGGCGCCAAGAGCCAGAATAGAGAGCTGCCGCGGAACAAAAGTGAACATATAGGTCGTATTTCCTTCGATGGATCCGAGATGGTAACTTCAGCGCACACGAGTCAACTCATGAGTACTGATCGCTCTTATGAGTTTGCGGAATTGCTTAGACCCGGAAGCGCGTCGATAACCGGCTCTCACCTCAAGGAAGAGCCGCCTTTGAATGTACTCCAGCGGACCGAGTCAATTGCAAAAGCTCTAAGCAGGCGATGTTGTGCCCGGAAACAGTAAAGAAACTTTGATCGATTTGGAGAGAGAAGGCCGGCCCCATTTTCATGGGGTCCCGGCCTCTCAAGCTACCAGCTCAACCTGGCTGACAGTTGAAGATACCGCGGTGTGTTGGTTGGTCCATTGGGTCCCTTCCCAATAGTTCCCCAGTCGATGCTGGTTGGATCGTTATTGTAGCCTTCGTCCCAATCCGGGTGGTTAAATGCGTTGAGGAGGTCGGCACGAATCTGCAGATTCATCCCGTCCCCGAGGTGGAGCTTCGAGCCCTCGGGAATGCCAAAATTCTTCGACACTGCCATGTCGAACCTGGATGCGCCTGGCTGGCGGATGCCGAAGTCTTCGTTGGCCCTTCCCACTGCGTACGAATTCGGCGCGCGGACAAACTCGATACTGGAGCAACCGGCTGCAGTCGCAGCGGGACTGGGGATGATCGCGCCGGTGTCGGTGTTTTTGTAACCGACGCAGGGGGTTACGCCGCGAATTCTGCTGTCCTTATGCGAACCGTCCGGAGGCAGGATTTTGTGACTAATGCCCATTGGTTTATTGATAGGCCCTCCAGTCGAGGCCATCTCCCAGTTTCCCGCATGATCATACAGTGGATTTCCCGATGACCCACCGGAATCGTTGGGGCGCCAGGCAAACCCGCTGTAATACGTGTACAGCGGGCTGACCTCCCAACCGTTGACGATCTCATCTACAAAACGGTTCGCACTGGACAGCAGCATCCGATTTCTGCCGAACGGCAGGATAGCGACTCCAGAGACCGTCACCGAGTGTTTGACATCGCCGTAGGTGCTTACTTCGCGTGCGAAAACATGGTTGAGTTGATCCACCCAGCCGGTGTTGGGGTTACCGCTGGGAGTCCACCCAGTGCCGGGGACCCATCCCCCGGAAGATAGCGCCTTTGCGTGTGTGTAAGTCGCGTGCAGCGAAAGACTCGAAGAAAGCTGATGCGACCCGACTGCTTGGAAGGCGTTGTACCAGGTTCTTCCGTCGTTGGTGGCGCCGTTCTCGGTAATGTCGCCAAACTCCGGATACGGACGTGTGAAGTTGGAGGCGGAGATGGTCGTGGAGTTGTAATAGCCTGATCCGCCGAAGGCTGCGATACCCAGGAATGGATTGGCCACCTGGCCGGCCGCTCCATCGCAGAGCTGGCGGTTTCCGCCGCGCTCCACGTCGCACTGTGCGTTCCACTGAGGCGAGATCAAATTGATGTTGTTGTTTTCGGGTAAGTTTGGGACCCTGTTGCCGACGTAGCTGACCGAGATCATATCGTGCTTGGTGGGAGCTATTTCATAGGTCATGCTCCAGGACCAAAGAGACGGAATGTGGTATTTCGGATTGAAGAATGAAAATGACTTACCGAGATCCTGCAAATAGCCGAGAGACGAACCGCTCGGCTGAGGCACCACCGGGATAGGGTTACTGAGGCCTTGTCCGGTTGTCGCCGTATAGGGGGTAAGTCCATTGTTGATCGAGTTTGTATAACTGGTCGAACTGCTAAAGCCATCCGAACCGTTCGTCGACTGATCGGAGGTATAATTCTCGCCAATTCCACCACGGATCGACATTTTGTTTGAGATCGCATAGGCAAAGCCGAGACGCGGCTGAATATCCAGCTTGTTCATGCGGTATGCGCCCCTCGACTGACCGTTGACGCCGGCGAATGTCAGGCCACCTTGAACGTTCGTGTTGCTTCCCAGAGCAGATGATCCGGTAGCAATCGACGCGGAGACGGGGTTCAAGACAGTTGGATCGAATGCGCCGTTCATCTTGTTATGGCGCTCTACCCCGGGGGTGGTGAAGTCCCAGCGCAGGCCAAGGTTTAGGGTCAGTTTGTTCGTGATTTTCCAATCGTCCTGGACCCACGGCGCGAAGTAGTGCTGGGACCAGAACTGGTAAGCAGTCCAATTCGCGCTACCGTTGTTGGGGTACCCAAGCAGCAACGAGGCAATGGACATACCGCTCGAATAACCGGGTGCATCTGAATTGTTCGCCGTACCTCCGCCGTACTCGTTGGTGAAATTCGAGCTGAAGGTGAAGTTATCGGCATTGCCACCGATGGGATTCATCCACTGGGTGAAGTTGATGTTGACGCCGGTCCGAATTGTGTGCGGCCCCTTGATATAGGTCAGTGTCGGAAGAACGTCGAGGGCATGCCTGTCGCCGGAAAATCCGAGCCAATTCGGCCCGAAATCGACAAAGTTCGAAGCGTTCGGAAGGCCGTTGGAGGCGATGTTCAGGAAGCGGTTCTTACTTTGGATTTGGTTGTAGAAGCCGGCAGCGAATCCCAGCTTGGCCACTTCGTTGCCGGGAAAGATCGTGCCTTCGAGAGCTTCGTTGGTGTAGACGACCACGGACGTGCCTACATTCAACAAAAGGTTTGGACTGAAAATGTGCGTCCATTGAGCGCTACCGGTATGCGTCTTCGGCTGAGTACCAATACCATCCGAATTGGCTGGATCCGCGAAAGGAACGCAGGTATTCCAGAAGTCATTCGCCGTGCGGCCTTGTGTACCCCAGCGGAACGAGAATGTATTCGCCTGGCTCGCGTTGAAGTCTACCTTGACCACTGCATTCTGCCAGAGATCGTTTTCCACCTGCAACACCTGGTAGTTGTTGGTCCAGGGGGCATACCCCGATCCAGGGTTGGCATTCGGTTTCACGTAGCTCAAATACGACAGGACGTTCGCGGCAACCTGATCGATCCGGCCGGAAGGAATCTGGTTGCCCGGGAAGGCGTCATGCGCCTGCTTCGTCAATCCGTCATTTGGGTCGACGACTGTGTGCAGGGGTGTGAGTGGATCGTAGATCGTCAGCGGTTGCAGGCTTTGCGTCGTACTGTTCCAGTAAGTGGCCGTGCTGAAATCTCCGGTGACCCAAGCAGGGTTCGGAACAGAATAGGTGTTGTAGGACGGGTTGGGAAGAATATCCCGCATTCTCTCGTAACTGGCGAGGAAGAACAGCTTGTTCGATCCGTTATACAGATGCGGAATCACAATCGGGCCGTCCGCCTCAAAGCCAAACTGATCGCGCTTGTGCTGGGCTTTCTTGTTGCCGTTGTAATTGGATTGGAAATCTTCCGTGTCGAGCCAAGTCCGGCGCATGAAAAAGTCCCCGGAGCCGTGAATCTTGTTGGTGCCGGATTTCAATGAAACGTCAACGGCTGACCCGCCGGAGTGTCCGTAGGACGCATCGTATGCGTTCAGCACAATTTTGTATTCCTGAACGACATCCGCAGAAGGCGTATAGGCCGTTCTGCCCACATCCGATGCATCGTTGCCGATACCGTCGATATTGGTCTGGCTCGGTTGGGTCGAGCCATTCACAATCTGGTTCCCGGTCACGTTGTCGAACGGACGGGGGTACTGCTGACTCGAGAAGTCGTGTGTGCCGGGGCTTAGATCGAAGAGGCCAAACGGGTTGCGCGCATCCAGAGGCATTTGCTCGATGCGGGCATTATCGATGATCTCACCGATGTCGGACTTGGAGGATTCGATCTGGGTGGCGCTAGCGTTCACGGTGATAACCTGGCTTGTAGCTCCGACACCCAATTGGAAATCGATGGTTGAAGACTGGTCGGTGTTGAGCAAAATATCGGTCTTCTCCTCGGTCGCGAACCCTTCCTTGGATACCGTGATTTCGTAGGTTCCAGGGATCAGATAGGGCACCGTATAGTCGCCGCTATTTGTGGTGACTGTCTTGACGTCTACGCCGGTTGCCTCATTGTGGACAACCACTTCAGCCGCTGGAATGACAGCGCCTGTGGAGTCAAGAACATGTCCTGTAAACTGTTGCGTCGCCTGCGACCAGGAGACGACCGCGGAGAACGCACATATTAGGGACAGCGTGGAGATCGCCAATCCCTTTAGCGCTGTTTGTTCTGCGTATTTCCTCAACTCGTGCCTCATTCCCTCTACCTCCCAAAAGTGAACCGGTGTCCTGTCTGGCAGCCAAGTTTCGTTTCTCATAACCTGTCGTGAACAGGATCTCGGCTAATCGCAAACCGATTTGGCACTGTATACCTTCGTTCAAGCCCCATCGAACAGGCCAGTCTTCGGCGGCAAATTCGAAGGCTGGTCCTCGACCGTCGCCGTCTTCGAATTTTCAGCGCGAGAATTATGTCTCTGACGTTGCGTCCTGTCTTGTAGGTCAAATCGATCGAAGCAGTATAGGTATTTAACGGAGCGTAACGGTGTGTGTATCCCAAGTTCGCCCACTAACTTATTGAAACCACAATGCAATGAGACAACGTCGTGCACCACGTTACGGCCAGGTTATGAGCGACTTTGCGCAGCGGTTTAATTGATTTACAATGGTCCCCACGCCCCGCTCAAGCAGAGTGAACGAAGTGTGACCAAGGCGATTGAAGGTTCTTACAGAGACTCACACGTGATGGGAGTCGCGCGGACACTTCAGATTTGATCGGAGGCATTTTCTACGCATGATGCCATTCCAAAGACGATCGCCGCTTACTCACACCGGCAGGGCACGGGCATTGGCGCCTTAGAGAGGTGTTGTGTAGATGCAAGCTCAAGACTCGGAGCCGACTGCGACACAGTATCCTCTTCCCAGTGAGAATCCGAATGACGCGATTCTCGATCAGTTGAGACGGATTCTAGAAAGCCACGCATTCTTCAACAGCCCCAAGGCTAAGGAATTCCTTTCCTATGTGGTAGAACATGGCCTCAAAGGTGACATAGAGCTTCTCAAGGAGCGCTCTATCGGAATGAACCTGTTTCACCGGTCTCCTTCCTATGTCACAAGCGATGACCCGATTGTTCGAGTTAGGGCTGGCGAGGTCAGACGACGGTTAGCGCAGTATTACGCCGAAGGGGAACACGCCCTCGAAGTTCAGATCGAGATTCCAGTCGGATCCTATATCCCCAAGTTTCATTGGAAATCCCAGGCAGTTCCTTCTCCCGTTGCTCTGGAAGTTGAAGCGGTCGAAAAACCTCGGCCGCTCACGAAACCTTCCGAGCACTTGAAAATCAGGGTATTTGCTTTGGCCGCCCTTACAATTGTTGGAATCGCCGCCGCAACGATTCTCATCCGCGCCCACTATCACCATGCTTCGACACTTGATCTATTCTGGGCGCCTCTTTCCACCACGAAGCAACCTTTGCTGATATGCGTTCCCACCCCGGTGGGGTACGCGGTTAGCTCGGCTCTCTTTCAAGAATCGCCCGCGGTCCACTCCGGGATTTACGATTCCCTGGCAAAGCGCAATGTGACACCCCTCCAGCTGGACCCCGATACATCCATCAAGTGGAGAGAAATTACACCCCTGGACGATTTCTATGTGAACAAGGATGACGCGTACGCCGCAGAGGAACTTTCAGCGTTCTTTGCCAGGGAACACCGTTCGGCACAACTCCGGCTCGGAAAAGACTACACCTATGAGGATCTGCGGAGTTCGCCTGCGATTCTGGTTGGGGCCTACAACAATCCATGGATGGATCGCGTCATGTCCGACCTGCCCGTCGGCTTTCGCGAAAATGACGGAATCCTTTGGATCGAAGATCGAACAAAGCCAGGCCAGGTTTGGAAAGCCAGCACGGATGGCCGCCGGGGCAACAGAGATTTCGCACTTATCGCGCGAGTGTTGAATTCAAAGACCGGACAATTCCTGATCATTCTCAGCGGAGTCGGCATGGTGGGGACAAAAGCAGCTGGGGGGGTTATCTCTCACGAAGAGCAGCTGGAAACCGCGCTACGCGGGATTCCTGATGGTTGGGAAAGAAAGAACATAGAAATCGTCCTTGAAACCGACATAGTCGACGGATCCCCTTCACCTCCGCGTGCCGTCGCCGTGAAAGTCTGGTAACTGAATCGGCGTGAGTGCCTCGCGCTTGGCCGGCCAATGGCGGGATGGTTCTCCGATGGCTGCGGTCCCAGACCTCGCGCGAATAAATCGCGCCGGGCTGCCGCCGGTGTATCCCAGCGAGCGGGATCCTGAACGGTGGAAGCGGCCTAAACCGCCAACCGAGTCGAAGGTCTGGATTCAATGACCTGTAAGTTCCGGCCAATACAGCGAACCCGTAAAATTGGGCGGCAGCCGTCTCACGACAATCTCTAGTGTTGGGCTCGATGACTCGGATTCGTTGATACGAAACGAAACACGAGTCAAAAACGAAAGTGAGGAGCGCGGAGTTGCGCAGATTCCCTGGGTGGCGCCCAGCAGGACTACGAGGGGCGGGATCTAAAATGTATCAAACCACCAGGAGAGCGATGCAGACTTCCAGTATCCAAACCCTTGCTGTGCTGATTTTTCTGACGGCAGGCGGACTTTCATCTCAGACTGCCGAGACGCCTGTGTATTTGAACCCCTCGTTACCTGCCGAACAACGGGCTGCCGATCTGGTGTCGCGCATGACTCTCAACGAGAAAGTGCTCCAGATGCAGAGCACCGCTCCTGCGATTCCGCGCCTCGGCGTTCCCGCCTACACATGGTGGAACGAAGCCCTCCATGGCGTGGTGCGCGGGCGCGCGACTGTTTTCCCGCAAGCGATTGCGTTAGGCGCCACCTGGGATTCGGACCTGATGTATCAGATTTCAGATGCAATCTCGACCGAGGCGCGGGCCAAGTACAACGAAGCTCATCGCCATCCGTTGCCGGTTGAAACAGGAACCCTGCCGGGGCGCACGGCGGGATTGACCTATTGGTCGCCAAACGTGAACATTTTCCGAGACCCACGGTGGGGACGCGGCCAGGAGACTTACGGTGAGGACCCTTATCTCACCGGCCGCATGGGCGTCGCGTTTGTAGAGGGAATGCAGGGGAAGGATCCGCGCTATCTGAAGACTGTGGCAACGCCGAAGCACTTCGCGGTACATAGCGGTCCGGAGCCATTGAGGCACGTTTTCGATGCGAAGATCAGCGAGTACGACCTGATGAGCACGTATCTGCCTGCATTCCGCGCGACCGTTACTGAAGGTAAAGCCGACTCGGTGATGTGCGTGTATAACTCCATCGATGGCGTCCCTGGCTGCGCGAATTCGGATCTGCTGGAAAAGCGCCTGCGGGAACAATGGGGATTCAAGGGTTACGTGGTCAGCGATTGTGGCGCCGTAGAAGATATCTTTCGCACGCACAAATACACCACGTCATTGGGGGCGGCAGCCGTAGCGGCGGTGAAAGCGGGAACCGATCTGACCTGCGGCGAAGAGTACAAGACGCTGGTGGGCGAAGTGAAGGCAGGCGCCATCGCGGAGGCTGATTTAGATCGCTCGCTGGAGCGGCTCTTCGAAGCGCGTTTCCGGCTGGGCATGTTCGATCCGCCCGAGTTGGTTCCGTTTTCGAAGATTCCCATCACCGAGAATGATTCTCGGGAACACCGTCATCTGGCGCTGCAGGCGGCGCGCGAGTCGATCGTGCTGCTCAAGAATCAGGGCGGAATTCTGCCCTTGAAACCATCGGTCCACAAAATCGCAGTCATCGGCCCGTCGGCGGATGATTCTGTCGGTCCGCGCGGAAACCTTAACTACGCCGGCATCCCATCGCATCAGGTCACTCCTCTGGAAGGAATTCGACGGCAGTTTCCCCATGCAGACGTGAGATACGCACTTGGCTCGACATATGAGGCCGGCATACCGTCTCTCGTGCCGTCGACCGTACTGACTGCTTCTGACGGCAAGAGCGCGGGACTCGACGCGGAGTACTTTGACAATCCGGATTTTCGGGGAGAACCGAAACTTCGCCGCATCGAGCCACGAATCGACTTCGAGAGGGAAGCAGACGATGCCTCAGTTGTTGGGGCAGTGGGCGACGGAAAATATTCGATTCGCTGGACCGGCACTCTGACGGTGCAGGCCACAGGCGAATACGGTTTTATTGCCCGGACCGGCATGTGGAATCGTGACGGAAGAGTCCGGCTGTTCATCGATGACAAGGAACTCGTACCTCCGGCAAGAACATTCGGTCGTCCCCCGAATTCCGCTGCTCCTGGCACGAACACTGGAGCGCCGCCTATGGAGGCCGGTGCAGTTCCGCCACCGGGTTTCCGCAATCCGCTGGTGAAGATGGAACTGGAAGCCGGACACAAGTACACAGTCCGCGTGGATTACACGCAGAACGGCCCCGGCGGCAGCACGGAGTTTTCCTGGATTCCTCCGCTTGCTGCTTCTCTCGCCGAAGCAGAAAGCCTCGTGAAGGATTCCGACATTGCACTTGTGTTCGTCGGTTTGAACTCGCAGTTGGAGGGAGAAAACACCGATCGCAAGAATATCGATCTGCCTGAACCGCAGGAAAAATTGGTGGAGACTGTCATCGGCACGGGGAAACCGATGATCCTTGTGCTGACAAGCGGCAGCGCCATTGCTGCGAATTATGCCGCTGAGCACGCAAGCGCGCTGCTGGAGGCATGGTATGGCGGCGAAGAAGCCGGCACGGCAGTTGCAGAAACCTTGGCCGGGGTGAATAACCCGGCAGGCCGCCTCCCGATCACGTTCTATAAGGGCGTCGATCAACTGCCCGACTTTACTGACTACTCAATGCGGGGAAGAACATATCGCTACTTCAAGGGAGCTCCCCTCTATGCTTTCGGCTACGGGCTAAGTTACACGACGTTTGCCTACAGCCGCCTTTCCATTCCTCGGACCGCAATCAAGGCCGGCGATCCACTTATCGCGGAGGCAACGGTGAAGAACACAGGCAAACTGGCTGGAGATGAAGTTGTTGAGCTTTATCTTAGATTTCCCGAAGTGAGCGGTGCGCCGCTGCGCGCACTCCGCGGTTTCCAGCGGGTTCATTTGAAGGCTGGTGAATCACAGAGGGTGCGCTTCGAACTGAAGGATCGGGACCTCAGCATGGTGAGCACGGACGGCATCCCGACGATCCCGGAGGGCGAGTATTCCTTGTCTGTGGGCGGCGGCCAGCCGGATACCGGTGCGCCGGTGGTGACTGCCACATTTCAAGTAGCAGGAACGAAGAGACTGCCTGAGTAGATCGCGCGGCGGAGTGACGCGTGATGTTTTGAAATGAGCCCGCGCGGCCCGATCGGTAATCGCCCGAGCCGGATTCGCCTTTGCTGGGGTCGATTTTTTTCTCCGGGATCCTACTCTCTTCCGTGTCCAGTTCGCCCCTATCCACTGGCACAATCCGATCTGCAATGCCGATCGAGAGATCACCGGGACGCGCCAAGCAGAATCTGCAGCCTGCGTCCGATGGTAAACTTCCGGACGGATGTCGAGAGGCATCGTTGAAGTTAACGAAATCTGCTCTATTTTCGTTCTTGCAACGACAGCGTTGCCTCGTATCGGCATCTCCTGGCGCTGGGAATGGATAACCGTGCTGCTCCCTGCCTGAACCGAGATCAGGTCGGAACCGTCACGATCCAGATGTTCGCCTTGGATTCCGCCGAGTGGAACTCCGTACGACAGCGGTTTGAAGCCCGTGCGGCAAAGCAGAGGGATTGAGGGAGCATGAAACGCAGAGATTTCTTGACCAAAGGCACGATCGCAGCGGGTTTGGCGAGTTCTCCTCGATTGCTGAAGCCTCTTGTGGCGAGCGAAACGAGTTTCGCTCAATCAACCCCTGCCTTTGAACGAGCGGCGAACGCGCCAGAGGAGATTCGTTCCGCGGAGTATCTTCGCCGCGCGCGTCGAGACGAATTTCTGCCCAAGGTGCCGGTCCACGCCGACTCCGACTCATCGGGGGTGAAGATCGCGCCGATGCCGCTCGAAGAGCGGATGCGGCGAGGAATTGTGCCGCGGCGGGGCTTCTGCAGTATCGCCCCCGGCAGCGACGCTCTTCTCATCTCCGGCAATGGACCGATCAACATCGATCATGCTCTGCGATCCGTATTCGGAGCAGATCGTATTCCGTCATGAGAGCGTGTTCGTGCCGCATAAGCCCTTCGAGGCGCCGAACATTGCGGGTATTTTTCCGCAGGTGCGGCAAATGCTGCTGGACGGAAAATACCACGAGGCCGCGAAGCTCGCTTACGAGCGAATGGCACAAGAACCCCATGCCGCAGGGAGGCGGGATTCGGCGGAGGCCCGGCATTCTCGATGCATCTGGATTTTCCGAAGACCGCGTCGGTCAAGGACTATCTCCGCACGGTCGATTTCGAAAGCACCGAGGTAAAGGTTCACTGGACGGACGAGCGCGGCGAATGGGTTCGCCGGACCTTCGCGTCCCGGCCCGACAATCTCGTGGTCCAATGGCTCACCGCCCCGAAAGGACAGTCGGTGAATGTTCGGATCACGTTGCACAGCCCCGCGGGCGGAATGTTGGCGCGATGGGGGGCTTTGGGGGCGGCGGACTCGGAGCGCCGCTGGGTGCAGACGGCGGGACGCGCGGCACGTCGAATTTCTTCGGCCAGCGTGGAGGCGGTGGCGGACAAGGCGAATTCCACCAGGACTTCAACGAGCAGCGGCTGATCTTCAAGGGCATTTTGGATCCCTCGGTGAACAACAGCGGCTACGCCGGCGTGACCCGCGTGGTTCGCGATGGCGGCTCGGCCCGCATGGATGGCGACACGCTGGTGATCGAGAATGCCTCGTCCGTGATGCTGCTTACGCGCATTGAAGCATTTCCCCGACTACAGCGAGGAGCAGGTGGAAGCGCTGCGGCGGGCGGTGGAAGCAACTCACCCCGGACTATCCGGCGCTGCTGGAGCGGGCGCGGCAAGGTCCAGTCGGAGATGCTCAACCGCGTCACCGTGGATTTCGGCGGCGCCTCGCAAATATGCATGGTCCTCCGAGGAACTTCTGTCCGATCAGCGGTCGAGCCCGGGCTATTCGGGCGCGTTTCTCGAGAAGTTATTCGAGATGTGCCGCTACTGGTTCATCCTCACCAGCGGCAAGTATTGCAGCATGTCAGGCCGAGACCAATGCCAATATCAACCTGCAGATCGCGCCGGGCGTGCAGGGCGATCACCGGGAAGGCATGGAGGCCTACTTCAACTGGATGGAGAGCCTGGCCCCGGACTACCGCACCAACGCAAAAAACATCTTCGGCATGCGCGGCGCACATTATGCCCTCACGCCGACCAAAGAGTCGGGCGTCGATACTCATTTCGACTACGCGGTTCAACCGGTGAGATATGGCCGCATCCCTACTGGCTTTCCGCCGGCGGCTGGTGTGTGCGCCCGTTCTGGGACCACTACCTTGTGACGGGCGACATGGATTTCCTCCGCAAGCGCGTGGTGCCGGCCTATAAAGACCTGGCGCTGTTTTACGAGGATTTCCTGACGGTCACCGACAAGAACGGGAATTACATCTTTGTCCCCTCCTTCTCGCCGGAGAACAATCCCGGCAACCTGAACCCTGGGTGCATGGCGGTGATTAACGCCAGCATGGACATTTCGGTGTGCCGCGAAGTTCTGGCCAATCTGGTGGAGGCTTGCGAGCTGCTGGGCATCGAGGCCGACAGCGTGCCGAAATGGAAGGCGATGCTGGCGAAGTTGCCGCCCTACCTGCTCGAACCGGACGGCACCATGAAGGAATGGGCCTGGCCCACGCTGGAGGAGCGTTACGATCATCGCCACATCTCTCATCTCTACGGCGCCTGGCCGGGCGACGAAATCGATCCGGACCGCACGCCGCAACTGGCAAAGGCGGCGCTGATCGCCGACCGGCACCGTGTTCCGGAGCGGCTGGCCGCTCATGGCCGCTGCCATCGCGCCTTAGTTGGGGCGCGGCTCAAAGACAGCTACCTGGTGGACACCGAACTGCGGCAACTGATTGAAGAGGGCAACGTCGGCCCGACGCTCCGCTGTTCTCACGACCCCTACGCCGGGCCCATGCCGGATGCGCAAGGCGGGATTCCAATCATCATGATGGAAATGCTGGCCTACTCGCGCCCCGGCGTCATCGAAGTGCTTCCGGCGCTTCCGCCGTCGCTGGTCAAAGGCTCGATCAACGGGATGTTGCTCCGCACCTTTGCGCGGCTCGACAAACTGTCCTGGGACATGAATGCCCGGACCGTGGACCTCACGATCACCTCGGTCAGAAAGCAGGACGTCACGTTGATTGCGCGGCATGGCATCGAAGCGATTTCCGCCTCGCCCGGCGCTTTGGCGGCGAAGCCGCAGTCCGGACAAGGCCGCCTGCGACCTGCACTTGCCGGAAGGAAAACCGGTGGAGGTTCATTTGAAGCTCGGACGGCGCAACCCGTTGGATTGGGTCAATTGGGTCGCTTGATACCTGCGTAGAACAAACCACGAGAGGAAATTATGAAGCGCAGAGATTTTCTGAAGACAAGCGCAGCCGCTGCCGGCCTGGCGGGAGCTCTCACCATGGAGCCGATGCTCGGCTGCGGCCGAAAGTCGATTCCCAAGACCGGGAGCGCCGCCGGCGGACAATCGTCCGGCTGAATATCTTCGCCGCGTGCAAGGGGATCGGTTCCTGCCCAAGCCGCCGGCGCCGCGCGATCGTATCCGATCTCACCCATGCCGCTGGCCGAACGGCTCAAGCGGAACATTGTGCCGCAGCGGGGCTTTTGCAGCATCGCGCCCGGCGAGTTGGTCAGCGAGAGCCTCATCTCCGGCAATGGAGCGATGACCATCGAGTTGATGGGCGATCCCTACGCGGAGCAAATCCTTTTCCACCACGAAAGCCTGCTCATGCCGTGGAAGAGGCCCGTGGAGGCGCCAAAGGTCGCGGACATTTTTCCGCAAGTGCGGCAAATGGTGCTGGCAGGAAAAGACCGCGAAGCCATGGCGCTCGCTCTCGAGCGCATGAATGACAGGCCCGATCAAGCAGGACACCGAGCCGCACCTCACCGTCCCGGCGTTCCTGATGCAGCTCGATTTTCCCAAAACCGCGTCGGTCAAGGATTATCTCCGCACCGTCAATTTCGAGACGGGCGAGATGAAGGTGCACTGGACGCGACGAGCACGGCGACTGGGTTCGTCAAACGTTCACTTCCCGGCCCGACAACGTTGTGGTTCAGTGGCTCACCGCGCCGGCGGGTCAGTCGGTGAATGTCCGGATCTCATTGCAGAAGTCCGCCGAGTGGAGCATGGTTTCCGGGATGGACTGGGGCAGCCACGCTGGAATCAACGCCACCGCGCCCGACCGGGCAGCGTTCGCTCCATCGGCAATTTACGCCGTAAGCTTGCCCCGAAGGGCGTCGAAGCCAGCGACGTTCGCCAGGACTCCAACGAGCAGCGGCTGATTTACAAGTGCCTTTTGGATCCCTCCGTGGACAACAGCGGCTACGCCGGGGTGGTTCGCGTGGTGCGCAACGGCGGATCGGCCCGCATGGATGGCGACACGCTGGTGATCGAGAATGCGTCCTCCGTGATGCTGCTGACGCGCATTGAATATTTCCCCGACTACAGCGAGGACAAGGTGGAATCGCTGCGGCAGGCGGTGGAAGGAGTTCCCGCGGATTATTCGGCATTGCTGGAGCGGCACCGAAGGTCCAGTCGGAGATGCTCAACCGCGTCACTGTGGATTTCGGCGGCGCCTCGCAATATGGCATGTCCACCGAGGAGCTTCTGGCCGATCAGCGGTCGAGGCCGGACTACTCGCCCGCGTTGCTGGAGAAGATTTTCGAAATGGGCCGCCATTGGTTCATCCTCAACAGCGGCAAGTATCCCAGCATCGCAGCCGAGGTCAACTGCCACCATCGACCTGCAAACGGCGGGTGCTGCGCAGGGCGACCTGCGGGAAGGCATGGAGGCCTACTTCAACTGGATGGAGAGCCTGGCCCCGGATTGCCGGGCCAACGCCAAGAACATCTTCGGTTTTCGCGGCGCTTCGTATCCCCTCTTTCCCGACAAAGGCATCGGCGTCAATTTCTATTACACCAGCAGCTCCGGAATCGGCATCTGGCCCTACTGGATTTCCGCCGGAGGCTGGTGCGCTGCGCCAGTTCTGGGAGCACTACCTGGTCACCGGCGACCAGGAATTTCTGCGCAATCGCGTCGTGCCGGCCTATAAGGAGCTGGCGCTGTTCTACGAGGATTTCCTGACGGCCACCGACAAAAATGGGAACTACATGTTCGTCCCATCCATCTCGCCGGAGAACATGCCCGCCAGCACAGACCCTGCCGGACCAGCGCTGATCAATGCCACCATGGACATCGCGGTGTGCCGGGAAGTCCTGACCAATTTGATCCAGGCTTCGGAGATTCTGGGCACCGACGCCGACAGCGTGGCGAAATGGAAGGCGATGCTGGCCAAGATGCCGCCCTACCTGCTCGAACCGGACGGCACTCTGAAGGAATGGGCCTGGCCCACGCTGCAAGAGCATTACAACCATCGGCATGTTTCTCATCTCTACGGCGCATGGCCGGGCGATGAAATCGATCCCGACCGCACGCCGCAACTGGCGCGGGCCGCGGTGATCGCCGACCGGAGGCGCACGTTCGATACGTTAGCCACCGCAGTCGCGGGCGAAACTTTGCCTGCTTATGCCCGCTGCCATCGCGCTTTGGTTGGGGCGCGGCTCAAAGACAACGTCATCGTGGACGTCCAACTGCGGCAATTGATGGAGCAGGGCTACGTCAGCACCGCGCTCCGGTGTTCGCGCGAGCCTTATGGCGACGCCCGTGCCGGATGCGCACGGCGGAATTCCCGCGATCATCATGGAGATGCTTGCTCTACTCGCGCCCCGGCGTGATCGAAGTGCTTCCCGCTCTTCCGGAACCGCTAGTCAAAGGTTCGATTAGCGGAATGCTGGCCCGAACCTTTGCGCGAATCGACAAACTGGCGTGGGACATGGATGCCCGCACCGTGGAGCTCACCGTGACCTCGTCCAGGAACCAGGATGTCACGCTGATTGCGCGCCACGGTATCGAAGACCTCCGTGTGCCCGCGGGTGTACTGGCTGGACCGCTCAAACTGGGCATGGCGAACTACGACCTGCACCTGCCCGCAAAGAGGCCGGTCACGATCCACCTCAAGCTGGGAACTCACAATCCAGTCGAATGGGTCGCTCATGTGGCTTCGGTCTGATGTGAACTGCCTCATCGCGGCCGCGCCTGCAGAGGGCGCGCACCGGTTCCGAGCAGGGCAATGATTTCGGCGTTGTTCTTTTTTGAAGGGGCACCTCGTGCTAGGCTGAAATCTACGCTGGCGAAGTCGGTTCCCCTGTGTCTTCGATGCGACACTCTTGTTGCTGGCAGTGGGTCGGAGTTTCTGATCTCTCTTAGAGCGGTTCCACAATTTACGTGCCCCTTCGGGCATCGTGCAAGATGTCATTTTCTTAAGGAAAATGCCATTTAAGGGTGCGGGTTTCGGGGTGCAGCAACTGTGGAACCGCTGTAGTCGGTATTTCGTCATTAGTTGAGGTTAGACCGGCGGAAATTGAGGCGGGACCTCGCGGCCAGCGAATCTCCGCCAATCTCTGTACTGATCGAAAACATCACTCCTATCGAACGGGTTTGACGAATCTGCTTTTCAGGCACATGACTACGAAGAGTTGGCTCTTGACGACTGCATTGATTGCGCCCGCAATCCTCCCTGCCGTTCTCATCGCACAGGGCACTCCACCTGCACCAGGTGTTGTGTGGCAGCCGAAGGGTGTGCAGACCTTGGAGCGTGAAGCCGCTCGAAAGCCACAGGAACCCGTGAACCTGGAGCCTGACCATATCTACACACTCGCAGAGCTAATTGACCTGGCTCAAGAGCACAATCCCGAGACACGCGTTGCCTGGGAGGGGGCGAAATCAAGAGCGGCGGCTCTGGGGATTGCACGCAGCGCACTATATCCCACGATGTCGGCGGTTGCCATCGCGGTCTCTCTTCGCCAAGCGACCCTTATCGGCGAATTTTTCCACCGCCAGACGGAAGGTGTCTTCGAGCCTTTACTTCATGTCGAGTATCTGGTGTTTGACGTCGGTGGCCGCAGTGGAGAAATTGACGTGGCCAAGGCGAACTTGCTGGCATCCGATCTGGCCTTCAACGACACCCATCGCCGCGTCATCGATCGGGTTGCCTCGGCCTACTACCGTCTCCTCAATGCGGAAGGCCAGCGTCAGGCCGCCGAAGCGAGCCTTGAGAATGCGAAAGCCGTTGAAGAAGACGCGAAAGCGCGCCTCGCAAACGGGCTCGCTACCAAACCCGACGAGCTAGAGGCAACCGCAGCACGAGCCCAGGCGGAATTCGATTTGCAGGCTACCGTCGGAGCGGTCGATGTGGCGCGCGGCGATCTCGCCACGGTGATTGGAATAGCGCCCGGCACAGTATTCAAAGTCGAGGACATCGATGCGCTCAAGCTGCCGTCCTCGATCGCGGACTCTGTCGATCAGGAGATTGATAGAGCTTTCAGCCAGCGCCCCGATCTGCTGCAGCAACTGGCGCGTTTGCGCGCTGCCGATGTATCGATCAAGCAGGTGAAATCTGCCTATTTCCCTTCCTTGAGCTTCAAAGGGGACGGTGGACTCGCGCGCGCATACGGACAGCAGGACCTCTACCCTGGCCACTATGCGCAAGGCGAGGTGTGGTCGGCCGAACTTGACCTGAAGTGGACGCTCTTCGACGGCGCGCGTCGTGAGTACCGCATCGCCCAGGCTATGGCTGACAAGAGGGCCGCGGAGGCGGAGATCGATTCACTCCGGGATCAGGTTGCCAATGAAGTGTGGGCCGCTTACTCCAATATGCAGACGGCTCTCCGCCAACAGCAGGCAGCAGAGGCTCTGCTGACAGCGTCGCAACAGTCCTATGAAGCGGCACATCAGGCCTACGGATATGGCGTACGCAATTTGCTCGATGTAGTCTCGGCGCAGAAGGCATTGGCGCAGGCTCGTTCTGAGGATATTGCGGCTCGAACGCAGTTGCTGCTCGAGGTCACGAATCTCGCCTTCCGCACTGGCGACCTGATTCAAGCCCAGCATTGGAGCCCGGCCCCATGAACTCGAACCTTCGTGACGAAAGGGAAAGAAACCCGTGAAGCGTTTTCCACGATCGTTGATTCTGCCCGCCGCGTCGGTCGCGTCCCAACTCGCGGGTTGCCGGCTTGCTCCTACGTTCAACATCCTTGGGTCGTTCTTTCCTTCCTGGCTGATATGCCTGTTTGTCGGCATCATTGTTGCGGTGATTGCGAACCGCCTTTTTGCCCGCTTTGCTCTCGACAAAGAGATTCTCTGGCCGGTTGTCGTCTATCCCTGTATCGCACTCCTCTTTGCCTGCACGATCTGGCTCATCTTCTTTAGCTGACCGGAGGTGGAATCATGCCGTCTGCTCCGTCGCATAGCCGTTTTCACTTCGCTGGGCGCGCCATCAGCATCGGAGTGATGGTCCTGACGCTGATTATCTCGCTGCTGGTGGTCCACCAGGTGAATACGAACCCGCGCACCGACGATGCCGAAGTCTTTGCGAACTTCATCGGCATGGCCCCCTTGGTCAACGGCCCCGTAATGCATCTCTACGTCACGGACAATCAACTGGTCAAGGCCGGCGATCCGCTCTTCGACATCGATGCACGCCCCTACGCCTATGCCCTGGCCCATGCTCAATCCGATCAGGTAGCGCTCGAAGGCGAGATAGGCGACGAGCGCCGCATCATCGCAGGAAAGTCGAGCGGCGTCGATGTCGCCAGGGCCAGCGTGTTGAGCGCTGAAGCCAGCCTCGCCCATGCCGGCGCCGCCGTGGAGCAGGCCAAGGCTGATGTAGCCAACGCCAAGGCCGCTATCGAGCGCTCCAACGCGGAGTTCCAGTACGCCTCGAATAATCTTCAACGCATTGAGCCACTACTGACGCAACAGTTTGTCACCATCGATCAGGTTGACCAGGCGCGCACTTTGAAGATTTCGCGGTCGCAGGCTGCAAGCCAGGCAAAATCGCAACTGGCCTTGGCGGAGGCCGGCCTGCTGGCCGCAGAAGCGCAATACAAGCAGGCGCAGGCCGTGATCGAGCAGAGCCATCAGCAGGTTCAGCAGGCATCGCACAACGTCACCACGCTCAAACCCCTGGAGGGTCAGCTTCCCGGCAAGCAGGCTGCCATCGACACCGCAAAATACAACCTCGACAACTGCCGCGTCGTTGCTCCCTTCGACGCGCTCGTGACGAATCTGACCATTTCGCAGGGCGCGTACGCAACCGCCGGCCAGCACATCTTCACGCTCATCGACAATCGCACATGGTGGGTCATTGCCAATTTCCGCGAAACGCAACTGCACAATATTCGGCCGGGAATGCTGGCAGACGTCTACGTCATGTCGCGTCCCAACGTTCGCTACAAAGGTGTTGTCGAGAGCGTTGGATTCGGCGTCACTCCGGACAGCGACCTCGTGGGCCATCTCTCAGCTCCCGGGCTTCCCGATGTGCAGCGCACTCTGAATTGGGTGCACCTTGCCTCGCGCTTCCCGGTACGAATTCGCATTCAGGACCGCCCACCCGACGTATTCCGTCTCGGCGAGTCCGCCGTCGTCATTGTCCGCGAACACGCGCCTCGTGCAGCAAAGGATTAAACATGGCCTCCGAGGCAATTCGCATCCCGCACGCGGAACGCTTTAGCGATTGGTTCCCCGATTTCCTCAAAAAGGAACTCGCGCCTTATCCGGGCCGCGCCGCGCTTGTTGCACGCATGGTCATCGCCGCCACCCTGACCATGATCCTCATCGTCACCTTCCGAATTCCCGGAGGTGTCGTGGGCGCATTGTCCGCCTTCATTTTCTCTCGGGAGAACCTGGTAGCCACGGCTCGCTCGGCGATCTTCCTGATCGCTGCGTTTGCTCTGGGAACCCTATTCATCCCCGTCGGCGCACGTTTGTTCGCCTCCACTCCCGAGACGCATTTCCTGTGGGTGGGGGGCAGTCTCTTCATAGTCTTCTTTCTGCTCCGTTGCCTCGCCAATTACGCCGTGGCCACCGGTCTGGCACTCGTCGTGGCCAACGTAGTCGGCATCTGGTACCTGCCCGGTCCGGCGGAGAGAAATGTCGAGCTGACTTTGTGGCTTGTCGGCGCAACTCTTATCGGTGCGCTGGTAACGCTATGCGTCGAAATCATCTATTACGCTCTGCACGGCCGCGACGACCTCATCGATGGTCTCGATACGCGCCTCGCTCTCATTGAAGACCTCATGGCGGATTACGCCGCGACGCGGCTCATTCCCCCCGCTACCCTAGCCCGCCTCGCGCAGTTCGCCATGGTGGGAGCGGGTTCCCTGCGCCGCCACTTGGCCCGCGGAAACTACTCGCAGCTCTATCGCACACGCATGAGCACCCTGGTATCCCTGGTGGGGCGCTCCATTGATTTTGCTGCCGCCCTCGCCGACGCCTATCCTTCGCTGCACGGGCTTGAGGAGCGCAGCGGCCGCCTGAATCGAAGCATCGCCGACATCCGCCTGTGCCTCCGCACCCACGGGCAGCCCTGCGAGGCAGTCCTTGAGCCCCGGCCCAGCCCGGGCACTCCGCTCTTGTCCGAGATCGAATCCATGGTCTCGCTCATGCCCTCCATCTTCAGCGAAGAGAACGCCTCCGATCCTGCCCTCCAGAACATCGAAGACCCACCCGACACCAATCGCATCTTCATTCCCGACGCCTTCTCCAATCCCGAGCATCTGCGTTACGTTCTGGGAGGAACGCTGGCAGCCATGCTTTGCTACGTCTTTTACGTTTCACTTGACTGGCCGAATCTCTCCACGTCGGTTACTACTTGCGTGCTTACCGCGCTCACCACGATTGGGTCTTCGCGCCAGAAGCAGATCCTCCGGATCGCCGGGTTCGTTCTCGGCGGAGTCATCTTCGGCCTCGGATCCCAGATCTTCGTTCTCCCCTTCCTCGATTCCATCGGCGGATTCACGGTGCTGTTCGCAACCGCAACCTTTGTCGCCGCGTGGATCGGAACATCGAGCACCCGGCTCTCTTACGCCGGCCTGCAATTTGCCTTCGCCTTCTACCTGATCCACCTGAGCGAATTTTCGATCCAGACCAACCTCTCCATCGCGCGCGACCGCGTCCTCGGCGTCTTGCTCGGGACGACCATGATGTGGCTGGTTTTTGAGCGCTTCTTTCCCCGTTCAGCCGCCGATGAGATGGTGCGCATTTTTGTGGTCAATCTCCGCGCGCTTGCCGATCTGCTCTCGTCCTCAGCGCGCACCGATCAGGCGGCCTCCATCCTCAAGATCCGCCGTCAGCGGGAGGAGATTTATCGCCACTTCGGTGAAGTCAACGCGCAGTCCGACGCGGTGCCCTTCGAAACCGGCCCGCTGCGAGCAGGCGACATGGCCGCCCGTGATCGCATCCGCCGCTGGCAGGCTTCGCTGCGAAGCTTTTATCTACTCGAGGCCCCGCTGCTCCAGTTCCGCATCTTCGGCAACGCCAACTCGAAGTCGACGTCCTTTACCGCGTTTGAGGATGACTTTCGCTTCGAGGCCGCACGCATTTTTCTCCATCTGGCAGAGAGTCTCGAAAAACAAGTTGCGACCCGCATGTACCGCCCCGATTCGGTGAACAGCCTGCTTCATCGCATCGATTCGTCGCCCGCCCGTATCGAAGCAGAGTTCTCAGAACGCGAACGTGCTCTATTGCGCCTCACCCGGACGATCGCACAACTCGTCGATCGCCTGCAAAGCGAGGTCGCCTCAGAAGGGCTCTACGATGTGCTGTCGGCCCCCGAGCCCGGCTAAGCATTGGCCGCAAGATCGAGTGCGATCACTTCATGCACGACCACGGAGGGAACATTCAAGGCGATAAAGCCTTGCTCACTCCTGAATGGACTTGAATTCCCTGCCACCAGGAGTTGTGCTCGTGCCACCCGACGCCCTTCGGGAATTCTTAGTCGCACGTGCTGGTTTGCAATCGGGATAACCTCGCGCACAGGTCCCTTCATCATCATGGGATTCGTGAGGTTCACCAGATGCACTGTCATCGAATTCTTCTGTCCCCATACGGAAATGTCGAGAACTCCCTGTCCTTCGACCGTCACGGGCGCAGGTTCATTGGTCGCCCAAAGCACGGCATTGCGCAGCAGTTTGGCGTGGTCGACGTTGAGCACCTCCCAGAAGGTGCGATCAATGTCTCCGGGAAAGTAGACAACGCGGCCGCGGCCCAATTCGCGCAGGATAACGCCTGGATTGTGCGTGGTGACCGGCGGGGGGAAGACAGCCTCCATGGGAAGGTCGGGATAGCTGGGGATGATTTGCAGCGGCGAAAAAGGGGTTTGAGCCAGGGGCTTGATGTCCACCTGATTGGCGGCGTTGACGATCCTTGTCGCGTCTTCGAATCCTTTGAGTAGAGGATGGTAGGTTCCTGTGGCAGGATCCTTTTGCAGCGCGAGATAGGAGTTGAGCATTGGCCCTTGCACTCTGCCAGCGAAGGAAGCTCCGAACAACGAAGCCAGCCCGAAGTCCGGGCGGCGCACGCCCCATTCGTCATAGAGAGACGTCTCATACGTTGCGAGGACGCTGCCGCCGGCGTCGACGAAGTCGCGGATCTGCTGGCACTGCGAGTCGGAGAGTGCGGCGATGTTGGGGAGAATCAAGGTGCGGAACTGGGCGGTGTGCGCGCTGTCGAGCAGTCGATCGTGCACCATCTCGAATGGAATGCGGGCCTCGATGAGCGCCTGGTAGAAGCCGAGCGCAGGGTCGTCGACGAGAGCTTTGGCTTTCTCTCCGCCATAGAAACTCGCCGTTTGCTGCGAGTAGACCATACCGACGCGCGCGAAGTTTTTCCGGTTGCGAAGATAAGCTTGGTTGGCATAGTGCCATTGGTAAATCTGCTCGACGACAGGCACCCATCGACGATCGATTACCTTGGCGTTGAACTTGATAAACCAGGGGCGAAGACCCTGCGCGATCCCGTCCACCATCCACAGGCGAATCTCGTCACCTGACTGAACTGAGTCTTTCCAGCGATACTTCTCTTCGAAACCAACGCTGACCATACCTGCAATGGGCTTTTCTCCGAGCGTAGCCCGATATTCTTTTCCATTCTTTCCACTGGCCCACGGCGCCATGACGCCGCTTCTTCCCTGGCGATCGGCGAAGAGTATAGGCGCCAGTTCTCCAATGGTTTTCATGTCGAGCGAGCTGAGAGCGCCGCCGGCATTGGCGATGTAACTGGCCTCTGGATTGATCTCGCGGATCTTCGCGTTCCAGAGCCGCCAAAGATCGAAGAGCACCTTCTGGTTCCAGACGATGTACTGGCGCTGCGCGGGATTCTGTGGGTCGAGGGTGCGCGGAAGATCGAGGCCGGAGAAAGAGCGGAAATTCTTCCGGCAGTGTTCGCAGTAGCACATGCCGGACCCGGACCAACGGTTGGTGAAGATGCCGTCGACCCGGTATTTACGCATGATCTCCTGATGCACTGAGGTCATGAAGTCAAAGTTGTAAGGCCCCAAAGCGCAGGTTATCCAATACTCGGGATCGGAAGGGTGGCGGCGCTTGTTGCCCTGTGCATCGACCGCGATCCAATCCGGATGCGCATCGTACACGTCCTGGTGGCAGGCATGGGAATCGGTGCGTGCGACCACGTTCATGCCAAGCTTGCGGCATCCGGCAACGATGTCGCCGAAGGTGTCCATGTTTCCGAGCCATCGGCTTCGATAGTGGAGCGGGATCTCGGTCGGATAGAAGGCGACAACACCTCCTGCGCTCAGGCAGGCCGCGTCGGCATGGATTCGCTTGAAGTAGTCGAGCCAGAAGGAGAGATCGTAGTTACCGGGATCGTCCTCGACAAAGGCCAATTGGGCCCAGCGCATGGGGCGGTCGTACCATCCTGCTGAAGGGCCGTCGGTTGCGCCGTTGGCAGACGAAGAGGAAGATGCATCGGCCGCGTTGTCGAAGTCGGCGATACAGGCCGCTGTAAAACCGGATGCCTGCTTGATAAAGGTTCGTCTGTTGTTCGGCATAGACAGGTCCCCAAAACGAGCTGGAACAAAAGCGCCCTTACTTCGTCCCAAGGTCGGCGCGATCACTGCGTCGGATCGATTACCTTCATGCCCGAAGCATCGTCGGGTTTCCTCTTCAGGGGAATCATGTTCACGGTCACCATGACCTCCAACGTGGGGTTCACGTCCAGCTCGAAGACGTGGCCACCAATAGTGGTGCCGTCGGGCTTGCCGAGTACCGCATGCATGTGGACGATGGGCTTTTCGTTGAAGGTGGACATGTCTCCGATGAGGGAAAGGACCTCAACCTGCTGGGCGACGGAGATGCGGTGATAGACCTTAGCTGCGGGGTCGAGCCACGCCAGCGTTGCGCCGTTGATGGCGCCGATCGCGGTGAAATGTGCATCCCGGATCTTGTTCTGAATGGCAAAATCGGTCAGGCCGCTCATTGCATCGTCCCCCTTGTAAAAGATCACCGCGTAGACCTTTTCTTCGGGCGCGTCCTTGACCAGTTTTACTTTCATCCCGGGGGCTTTTCCTACCGGGACAGGACGCGAGGGGGAGATGTAGAGATCATCTGGGGCCTGTCCGTCGGCAGTGTGGCAGAGCAACGCGGACGCCGCAAAGGCAATCAAGAATAGGGCGAGTTTCTCCCTCATGTTCAGTCTCTCCAATTCCGCCGACCCGAGAAAGGTAAGCCGCACCGCGATTTTCAGACTCAGTTCGGAACCATACTCCGCCGAAAAGGGGACCCGGACTAACCAAGCCTGATGTCGGCGCAACTCCGAAGCAGCGGAGCTCAGTGCAGCTAATCGTGCCAACATCATCATACTTTCTTTGCTGATCCGTGGGCGCAAATCGCCTCTAACGGTTCTCCTGCCTTGCCCTCGCGAACTGTAACCGAGGTTGGATGGATTACGTGAAGGATTCATGCGCCTGATCGGAGACTTTTCCGGTTAACGTCCACCCGTCACTGTCCCAATTTGGGTGCATTCTCGAGTATGGGCATATTTGACGGCAATCCCGCGCGCTTCACGTGTTCCTAGCCTTACGGCGCAAATGGGAACCAAAGAATTCACCGTATTGAAAGGAGCAATTCGCGAACTCCCGCGTCCATTGAGCAGCCCAAGGTTCATGACTGAGGGCAGGCATATTGCGTATTGACTTGGGAGTCGTATACATGTCGTTTCGTTCCAGACTGACATTTAGGGGAATCACACTCGCTATTTTCAAGGCATTGCGGAAGAAGGCGGCACAGAATGGGATTCGAATCGTTTCTCACTCAGGAGAAGCAACCAAAGATGGAGTCAAGATCCAATGGAGATATGATCCCCACGCGCAACTCCTGGAAGTGGGATGCGTTCAGGCTCCATTCTGGATCAACGCGGGACGGATCGACAGAAGAATGAGCGAAGAGATTGAAGCCGCGTTGGAATCCCGCAATGCCGCGTGAAGTTGAATAGGAGTGATCTCGCACGACTATCCTGAATATCCTGTCAACCGTGGTCCTTGATCGTATTTGCGGTCGTGATGTTTTTTCCTCGCCCCACAATAGGCGGAATGTCAAAGGAGCCTTAAGTATCGTTACCGGGAGGTAAGCCAATGGCGCGATCATGTGTCGAAGGCGACATTTCGCCTCGGAGGCGAAATATCGCCCATGCGGCTTCGTCAGCGACATCATGTGCGAGCCTTCCAGGCGGGATTTCACGCTAACGTCTCTGGTGTGTCCGCTGTGAGGTATTTCGATTCCAGGAATTCACTTTGGCAGGCTGAGTGCAACAGAGCTGAGTGCAACAGATAGGTTCATTCCGCAAGTTCAGCGATTTCTTCGGGGCACCCGGACCGAAGAACGGCTTGCAGATCTCAGCGAGGACCATTATGTCGATTCTTTCCAACTTTCCGCTTCAGGAAAACGATCAGATTGAAGTCATCGAACTCTTTGGCCGACTAATGGCGATCGGGAAAATCCTTCGCGATCCGGCCCAAGTACTCAATTGCAGCGTCCACTATCCGGCCGCTGATACATCGGAGTCCGGATCGGAGGAGTCCCGGCCTTCCGACTTCCAGTAGGACTAAGCGGCATCGTCAAACTCGGGGTAGCAAGTTTCTTTCAGATCGCGTGACTCAAATCGCACGATTCTGCTCGACTATCGGGCAAAACGGAAGGGCATTATGAGAGAAGGATTGATCCGGCAGTGAACTCAGGATTTGGGATGCATCAACGATCGGTAAGGACCGTTTTCGAGAGGTGCACACTCATCGAATGTTAATTTTTGCGAAATTCCAACATCCTGAATCAGACTGACTCCGCTCCGGATCGACTTGAATGCTCGAATGCGTTGAGATCGTCTCGCGCTTTAGCACAGATCGATGACCCTAGCGATTGCCTTGCCGCTAGCGCGGATCGAGCTTGATTAGGCAACATAGAAGAGGCCAAAGCGCAACCGATGTCGCGGGACTTTCAATACAGGCATGAACGCCAGTTCGGATCGAATGCCTTTGCGCCGGCAATTGCCTGTTCGCCGCTCAGCCTTGGATAATGGGTGCCACGTACCCTTCTTAGTTCGTTCGTTTCGAGAAGTCGGGATGCCACGCTACTATGATCCCGGAATAGCATTTTGGCATCGATCAATCGATCTCCCGGTGTTCGGCGTGGAGTGAGGTAAGCATGTCTGAGGGTTTCGGTGCAACACCGCAGTTGGGTCCGCAAAAGGGACAAAGGACGTCGATTGGTGCCGATGCTCTTGCCCAGTCTTTTCTGGATAACCTTTTTTTTGTGCAGGGCCGATCGGTCGAGCGCGCGACTGTGAATGACCTCTACATGGCTCTCGCGCACACGGTGCGCGACCGAATCGTCGAGCGCTGGATGTCGACTCTCAAAAACTACCAGTCGCAGGATGTGCGCGTTGTCTGCTACTTGTCGGCAGAGTTTCTGACCGGTCCTCATCTCGCCAACAACCTCATTAACCTTGGAATCTACGACCAGACCGAACAGGCCATGCGTCAGCTGGGTATTGACCTGAACGTCCTGGTCGAACAGGAAGAAGAACCCGGGTTGGGCAATGGGGGATTGGGCCGTCTGGCCGCCTGCTTCATGGATTCTCTGGCCACGCTGGATATTCCCGCCATCGGCTACGGAATTCGCTACGAATATGGAATATTCGATCAGCACATTCGCGATGGATGGCAGGTGGAGTCAACCGACCACTGGTTGCGGCTCGGCAATCCCTGGGCCTTGGAAAGGCCCGAAGACGGATTTGAAGTCAAACTCGGCGGACGTACCGAGACTCACACCGACGCGAAGGGGCGGCTGTCGGTGAAGTGGATTCCGAGGAAAGTCGTGCGCGGAGTTCCGCACGATACGCCGGTGCTGGGCTACCGGACAAACACTGTAAACACCATGCGCCTTTGGGCTGCGCAGGCCGTCGAGAGCTTCGACTTCGAAACATTCAATCATGGCGATTTCGTTGGAGCGGTGGCTGAGAAAGTGTCGTCCGAGAACATCTCGAAGATCCTTTATCCAAATGACGAAGACGTGCAGGGCAAAGAACTACGCCTCGCGCAGCAGTTTTTCTTTGTTTCGTGCAGCCTGCAGCACATCCTGCGAATTCAAACCTCACAGAACAGGCCATTGGCCGAGCTGCATCGCAACTTCGCCATTCAGATGAACGACACTCACCCGGCCATCGCCGTGGCTGAATTGATGCGCCTGCTGGTGGACGAGCACCTGATGGAATGGGATGCGGCGTGGCATGTTACCCAACATACTTTGTCATACACAAACCATACCCTTCTGCCCGAAGCGCTTGAGCAGTGGGCGCGCAGCTTGTTTGGCTCCCTGCTCCCGCGCCATCTTGAGATTATTGAGGAGGTCAATCGCCGGCACTTGATCGATGTACAGCAGAAATTTCCCGATGACGAGGGACGGATACAGCGGCTCTCGTTGATCAACGAGAACAGCGGCCACGGTGAAAAATATGTGCGCATGGCGCATCTGGCCGCACTCGGCAGTCATGCGATCAATGGAGTGGCAGCACTGCACACAGAGCTGCTGAAGACCAACGTGCTTAATGATTTTTATGCGCTCACTCCAGAGAAATTCTCGAACAAGACCAACGGCGTGACGCCGCGCCGCTGGATGGTGTTGAGCAACCCTCGCCTCGCTGAACTGTTGACGGCGCGCGTTGGCGCGGCGTGGATCCGTGACATTGAGAAATTGCGCCGGCTTGAGCCGATGATTGCGGACGCGGATTTCTGCCAGGAATGGAGAGAGATCAAGCGTCACAACAAGGTTCAACTTTCCGCGTATATCCAGGACAAACTAGGGATAGCGGTCGACCCGGACTCGATCTTCGATGTGCTGGTCAAGCGGCTGCACGAATACAAGCGTCAGCACTTGCAGGTCCTCCACATTCTCACACTCTTGAAGCGCATCCAGCGTGACCCGAATGCGGAATTCGTGCCCCGAACCTTCATCTTCGGCGGCAAGGCCGCCCCTGGCTATCGCATGGCGAAGCTGATCATCAAGCTGATCCACTCCGTCGGAGAAGCGATCAACTCCGACCCCATAGTCAAAGGAAGACTGAAGGTCATTTTCCTGCCGGACTTCAGCGTCAAGCTGGGCCAGCGTGTCTATCCCGCAGCCGATCTATCGGAGCAGATCTCTCTCGCCGGCAAGGAAGCTTCAGGAACGGGAAACATGAAGTTCGCCATGAACGGCGCCATCACGATTGGAACGCTGGACGGCGCGAACATCGAGATTCGCGAAGAAGTCGGCGCGGAGAACTTCTTCCTGTTCGGGCTCACTGCATCTCAGGTCGAGCAGCAAAAACGGGATGGCTACAATCCGCATGCCCTCTACGAGTCGAACGAGCATTTAAGGGAAGTGCTGGATTCACTGACTAGCGGCGAGTTTTCCCACGGCGACAAGGGTCTCTTCCAGCCCCTCTTCAACTCACTGCTCACAAGCGACGACTACATGCTTCTCGCCGATTACCAGTCGTACGTCGATTGCCAGGACACGGTGAGCAATGCCTATACCAAGCAGGATGCGTGGACCCAGATGTCCATCCTGAACGTGGCACGCATTGGCAAGTTCTCGTCCGACCGCTCGATTCGCGATTATTGTTCCGATATCTGGAAGACCTGGCCAGTGACGATTGAAATATGACCGGTCTAGTTCACTCAGGAATGCGATCGGGGCGATCAGGATTAGACCTAAGCGGCCGAATGCAATGCCGCTTCAGTCCACGCCACCGCATCCACATAGATCTTAGCCAGTTCGTTCTGGTTCAGGCCATCGGCCTCGGCAGCTGCGTCGCACCCGGCCCAGTCACCGCGTTCGCACTTTTCAAGCCATCCCAGCAGGACGCGCTCCGCGTTCTTTGTCCCCAGCAGAGCCTCGCGAATCGCATCGCCGAATGGCAACGTCGGAGCAATGTCCTTCATCGCCTGCCCTTGCATGGCCGGCAGCAGGCTCAGCAATCCCAGCAGATATTGAAGGAATGGATCAAGGTTCCGCTCCGCGCCGGCCACTTCGCAGAAGCGCCCCCGCACCAGCGCCATGCACAACAATTCCGGGGGCTGATTGCCATTGAACTCGCTCGCGATTGCCGTCGTGGCAATACGGCGAAAGGCATCGTCGCCCACGGTCATCAGCGCCTGCTCTATCGAGTCGATCTCCTTGCGCACCGCCCACAGCGGGGAGTTAGCCAAGCGCAGCAATTGATACGTCAGCGGTCCGTCCCTCTTTACTAAGGGGCTCACCTTATGCACTTCCAAAGGAGTTTGCTGCAGTGCTCTCAGAATATCGATCCGCAGAATCTGATTCACGGGCGGCCTGCGATTTCTCACCGGGACAGGCTCGCAGAAATAGTAGCCCTCAAACAGCTCAAATCCCTCGTCGCGCGCGCGAACGTAGCTTGCCTGTGTGTCAATAGTCTTGGCCAGCATCCCGATCGGCTTGCCGCGCACCCGTTCAAACAGCTCTCGTCGCTCATCTTTTGAGCTCCGTTCAAGATCCACTTCGATGACTTCAGCCAGCTCCAACAACGGCTTGAACTGGGCTTGGCCTTTGAAATCGTCCAACGCGAATCGGAAACCCTCTGCTTTCAGTTGATGGCATACGGCAATCAGCTCGGGCGGCATCTCCAGGCTCCCCGGAATTTCCAGAACCGTAAGCGTCGCGGGCAGCGTCTGCGCCAGACGATCGCTCAAGGCCTCTGTGGGACAGCACACAAAGGCCGGCATTTTGCCCGTCAGCTTCTTCAACTCGCTGGGCTTTTGCAGACCAAAGTGCGCTGCGGTCTCCGCCATGGAGAGGCACACCTGCTCCGCGTCCCCGGCCTGTTCCGTTCCTCCGCGAAAAAGCAATTTATACGCGTGAACGCGGCCACGTTGATCCAGAATCGGCTGCCGCGCAACCATGTACAACCCGCTGGGAACTCGGGGCTGGGCATTTTCGGTGTCTGAAACCGATCGAATCGGAATGGCCATAGATTTCGCTTGAGTAATCATAGGCTAACGAGCTTGCAGCTGGAAACATTCACGCCAAGTGTGCCGTAGCCATTAGAGCAGTTCCACAATTCACCTGCCCTTTTCAATTCCGCAATAGGTGTCATTTTCTTAAAGGAAAATGCCACTCGGCAGCGGTGGCTTCGGGGTACAGCAATTGTGAAACTGCTGTAGCCGCACGCGCGGAGCCTCGATTCCCGATTGCAGGTCAAAAAAACTCATCCCGCTTCAGTTTTGGGATACTTTCGAGCGGATTCATAAAAAGTGGGTGCGATCGATCGGAATGGCGATCAGCATCCCGTTTTTGCCACGACAAATGGAGACCTATCGCGGCAAAGACCAAAACAAACCGCAACCGGGCACACTGAAACATCTCCCGAAGTTGCTCGGCCTCGAGCAATCGAAATCAGCCATATTCAACAGAGGACTCCTGATTCCCCATTTATTCTGGTGCCAGAGGGTATCTCGTCATGGGTGCGCATGGAAACTGGGTTGTCGCGTCTTCGACTCTCGATGAGTATCTCCGCAAGAGACTTAAGCCAGTCGAGGGTGCGATCCCCCATTTGCCTGGAATCGAGATGTACGGCAACTCGATTCCTGCGGCGAATGCAGATGGGGATCTCTTCGAGTACATCAATTTCCAGCAGCGCTATAACATCGATGCTCGTATCGAGCGCGCGAACCGATTGGAAAAGGAGTACCTGGAACCGCTTCCGGATGGCGCAAAACCGCGAAACTTGGTCGATATTCACTTGCAGTGGCTGCAATCCAGGCCCGATTACACTGCGGCCGAAGCCAATCAATATAGGAAGGCCAAGAGTTCAGAACAGATGAGGATCGCTGAGAATCTTCACGAACTCTATACCACCGCGGGAGTGTTGTTAGTCGATGCCCAGGGACATGGCAGCATTGCTGCCAAGATTGCATCGACGGTGCATGACACCTTCCATACTGCAATGCTGTGCGAACTCGACACCAATGGACGAACGACGCCAGATGTCTTCGAGATCATTAATCTTCGGCTCGCACAGTCTGTTACTGCCAGAAACGCATTGGGATTCGACTCGCAGGATAGCTCTCGTGAGATCGCCACCATGGTGTATGGCGAGGTGCGTCCGGATGGACTCTTTCGTTTTGTAAGCTTCGGCCATCCACCGCCGCTGGTCTTCTCTGCGGAATACGGAAAGTTCATGGAGATTGGATGGGCCCGCATGGTGCAGTTCCCTTCCCTCGGGCTCGAGATTCCAGAAGACCATCCTGACCGGAACAGGTATGTTTCCATCACGCTGCGCAAAAGCCAGATGACGTCCTTTGACTCCGATGAGATCACCTTGATGAATAGAGGGGACGTCATTTTCCTTTACACGGATGGAGTCTATGACGGTGACGATGAGGTGGAAAGACAAGTGATCGAGCAGATCTTCCGGGAGAACAAGCAAAAGCCGGCGAAGGAGATCTGCAACGCGATTCTGGAATACGCGTTGCGGAATGACGATCGCCTGAGACAGATCGGTGAGCCCGACCGCATCGACGATAAAACCGTTTTCATCATCAAAAGAGAATAGGAGCGCCGCCCATGTCCGATATCGATCTTGCGCATCTCGCTTCGCCCGGAGTGTTAGCCCGTGCTCGTAAGATCAGACTCTTCCTGATGGACGTGGATGGCACGTTGACTGATGGCGGCGTCTGTCTGATCTCGACGACTGCTCCTGACGGATCCGGGACGTCCTCCGTCTCCGAAATGAAGGTCTTCGATGCGCATGATGGGCAGGGTCTTTCGCTGGCCCACACGATGGGGATTCAGACTGGTTTCATCACCGGCCGCTCTTCACCCGCCGTTGCCAAGCGTGCTGAGGAATTGAAGGTCACCTTTGTCTATCTGGGACAGGCGAAGAAGACGGAGGCTTTCGAAGAGTGCATGCAAAAAGCAGGAGTGACCGAGGAAGAAGTCGCCTATATGGGCGACGATCTGCCCGACATTCCTTTGGCGCGACGAGCCGGATTGGCTGTCTGTGTTGCCGATGGAGCACCCGAGTTGGCAGAGATCTGCCATTTCACGACTCGCCGACTTGCGGGTCGCGGGGCGGCGCGCGAGGTCGTGGAACTTATCTTGAAGGCCCAGGGGCGTTGGGAAGAGGCGGTGCCCCAGGCGCTCGCCTAACGGACTTGCCGGCCGTATCCGATTTGATTCCCCGGTTAACAGCCCGATCAATTACAGAAAGATTCCAGTGAGTTCTATATATTCAGCACCTACAGCTGAGGGTATATTGATCCGTGACCTAGCTTTGAAGGGCCAACCGGTTCTCTTTACTCCCCGGCGAGCCAGACGGGCAGCATTGCAGAGTGACTACAAAAGTGCCCAACACGAAAGATGCCTTTCCATCGCCCGCCTACTTCGCGGACTTCGCCAGGTCGTACAGCGAACACATCGATGAGCTTCTTCAGCAGGCAATCGAACATGCTCCGAAGGAAGATATCCAGAACTTTGTCAGTTCTTTCTACACTCAGCTGATCAATCGGCCTGAAAGCGCCGCAATTCTATCCCGCTTGAGTTTGGAGGAATTGGATCAGCTTAAATCCAGGCAGATGGAGCACTTGCGGTCACTTTTCTCTCGCGGTACAAGCGCTCAGGTCCAGTACGAGAGAGCGCTGCATGTCGGTTGGGTACATGAAATGGTCGGAGTCACCGTGCCCATGCTCATGGAGGCTTATCACCTCTATCACAGCAAAGTTGAAGAGATCTTGAGTGCCGCAGTTTTGAATGCTCAGCAACGCGACGAACTCAGGGCGGCAATTCACCAGCGATTGCAACTCGACATCGAGGCACAGAGTGCGATTCATACGCGATTTGGCGTCAGAATCGGATCCCTGCAGACGGCCTTGGATGACGCCATCCAGAAGGCGGGCAATCTCGCCGATTTGTTGCGAAACAGTTTGCAAGCTTTGGGAGATTTCGATGGCATATCGGCTTGTCTCCTCTCGCGACCCGACGCGCAAGGGGTCATGCAAATCGAGGCGGAGGGTGGCGAGGAAGGCTCACGCTATGCCGAGTCTTTGCGTCTCAAGCGCGTTCCACTGTTCGAGACCGACGCAGCCTCGATTGCCGGAAACGGTCCGTCCGGGCGAGCCTGGCGTTCCGCGCAAATCCAAATCAACGATTCATTTCAAGTGGAAGCAACGCTTCACCCATGGCGCGCTGAAGCTAGAATGCGTGGATTCCGCTCATCAGCCGCTGTTCCCCTGCTCGATGAGTCGGGACAGCCCTTTGCGATCCTAAGCCTGTACAGCGGTTGGCCCGGATTCTTCAGCGCGGTCACCCGTGTCGTCATGCTTCGACATATACAGCAAACCATGAGCCACGCCATTCTAAGGCTGGAACAGACCGCCGTCATTCCTTCCGATCTGCGCGACACATTCAGGCAATCTCTTGAAGATGGCGCGGTCGAGATGCTCTATCAGCCCATCATCGACCTGCGCAGCGGGAAACTGGATAGCCTGGAAGCGCTGGCGCGGCTGCGCGGCGAAGGCGGACAGTTAATTGCGCCGGCAGCCTTCCTCTCGGCATTTGGTAAAGCCGGCTTGTTGCGCCTGTTTCGGCTCGGCCTGGAGCAGGTCTGCAGAGACGTGCGCATGTGGCGTGAGCTGACCCCTAGCCTCGATCTGCTCGTGGCACTCAATCTTCCGCCCGATGGACTCACTCAAGATGCCTATCGCGACAGTGTTTTCGAGATCCTCTCCCGCTGGAGCGTGCCTCCTACCGCATTGGCATTGGAGATATTGGAGACGAAAGAGTCACTTGACATCGGCAAAAGAGATGCTCGGATTGCCGAATTTCAAGCGGCAGGCATCCGGATTGCACAAGATGACCTGGGCTCAGGACACAGCTCGCTCATGCGCATGGATCGCCTTCCCAGCGATCGCGTGAAGATTGATCAAGCACTGGTACGCGGCACACTCAAGAGGCCGGTTCGAGCGTTGGAGTTCATCTACCACCTGACGCTTTTAGCGCAGGGCTTCGGCGCCCAGGTCACAGTGGAGGGTCTCGAAGACGAGGGTTTGATCGAAGCCGCGACGATCCTGGGCGCGGATCATGGGCAGGGATACGGAATCGCGCGGCCCATGCCTACCCATAAAGTCGTGCCCTGGAACCAAGCATGGTCCTTTCCAGTCGATCCAGAGCAACCAAAGACTGCACTGGGCGCTCTGGCAGGTTATTTGCTCTGGGATCATAAGCTGGGAACGCTCGCGGATTGGCCTGAGTTTGCGGCCCAATTCATTCAGGAACCATGGCTCGTTCATCGTTATCTGAAGCACAATGGAAACTCCAATCCGGAGCTTTCCATGATGTTGGAGCGCACACAAATCGTTGCCTTGAAGGGGCAAAGAAGCGCTAAGTACAAACAGATGCGCAAGGAATTGATCGAGCGGCTCGGCGAGATCTGGCTCAATGAAAGAAAGTGACGCCTGAGCCCTCCGGCCGGGCTTCGTGACTGCAAAGGAATTCGATCCGCTGGTGCGCACAGAGGATGACTCATCCACTAAAGAGTCCGCCTTCGAAGACAACCCAATAGCCCTCGAGAACAGCGGACTATGGTGTTTATCGGAAATCCGACCCGTTCGAGCGCCCCATTCGTGGCAACGCTGTTTATCGTGATGACGTAGAATTGCGAACATCCAAAGATCCGTTGAAGGAAGGTGTGGGATCCAATGGTTCGACTCCGGTGGGCACTTGTTTGTTTGCTTGGGGCGCAGTCCTCTTTTCTGCTTGCTGCCGACTGCACTGCTCTGAAAAACCTCAAACTCGACGATACGACCATCACTCTCGCTGAACCTGTGGCTTCGGGCGTGCTGGAAATTGAGGGTGAAGGAGCGCCGCTGCGCAATTTGCCGCCGTTCTGTCGCGTCGCTGGGCTGTTGCGGCCGACAAGCGACTCGGAGATCCGCTTCGAGGTGTGGATGCCTCTGCAAGGATGGAACGCGCGTCTATTGGGAAGCGGAAACGGCGGTTTCGCGGGGTCGATCTGGTACGACCAATTCGCCGCCTACTTAAGGCGGGGATTCGTGGTGGCTGGTTCGGATGCCGGACACCAGGCCGAAGGAACGGATGCAAGTTGGGCATTCGGACATCCGGAAAAAGTGAAAGATTTTGGCTGGCGCGCCGTACACTTTACGACTGAGCGAGCGAAGCAGATTCTTAAGACGTACTACGGGAAGAGTCAGGCGAAGGCATACTTCGATGCCTGTTCCGATGGCGGGCGTGAGGCGCTGATGGAAGCGCAGCGATTCCCCGATGACTACGACGGAATACTTGCAGGCGCGCCGGCAAATGCGTGGTCGACAATGCTTGCCGCCGGAGCAGGAGCAATGCAAAGTCTCATCGGCGATCCCAAAGCCTACATCCCTGACAGGAAGCTCCCTGCAATTGAGAAGGCTTCGCTCGCCGCATGCGACGCGTTGGATGGCGTGAAGGACGGGATCATCGGGGATCCGAGGCAGTGCCGTTTTGATCCAGAAATGCTGCTTTGCAAAAGCGGCGACGCCTTGGATTGCTTGACGCAGCAACAAGTCGAAGCACTCAAGGCATTGTATGCGGGTGCGAAGGACGCCCAAGGAAATGTCATATTCCCCGGATTTTCCATGGGCGATGAAATGGCGTGGAAGGAGTGGGTCGTTGGTGAAGATCCCGGCGCATCTCTTTCTTCGCAATTTGTTCAGAATTACTTTCGCTACATGGTCACGGGCGATCCGAAATGGAATGTATTGACGGCGAATATCGACTCGTTGCTCCAGGAGTCGAGAGAAAAAGAAGCGACGGACCTGGATGCAACGGATCCTGACTTGAGCCGCTTTGCGGCGCACGGAGGTAAGCTGATTCTGTATCACGGCTGGAATGACCCCGCGATTTCGCCATGGAATTCGGTCATCTATTACGAGAGGGTGGAAGAGAAAATGGGCGAAAAGGAAGTGGACTCATTCGCGAGGTTATATATGGTTCCGGGAATGGAGCACTGTAGCGGAGGGCCTGGTGCTAGCGCGCTTGGACAATTTGGCATGGAAACTGCCAAGGGGCCGAAGTATGCACTCTTCGATTCTCTGCAGGATTGGGTCGAAAAGGGATCACCGGACGAAGGCTTGGTTGCAACGAAGTATTCGGTTGGCAAGGGCGGTGCGAGACAAGCCGCAATGACCCGTCCGTTGTGTGCGTATCCGAAGGTTGCGAAATATAAAGGCTCCGGCGATCCGAATGACGCAGCAAACTTTGCTTGCGCAACGCCATGAATTCGCAACCTGGATGGCGTTTCATACGCCTGCACAATCTTCCAACGCGGAACGATTCGTAACCGTCAAGATTGACCCGCGCAGGTTCACGATTTGCCGGCGCTGCATGTCCCCGAGAATGCGAGTAACTGATTCTCTACAGGTGCCAATGCACTCACCGATTTCCCCGTGCGTGAGTGAGACGTGTATCCGGATTCCGTACTCCGTCTCTTGCGTACCGGCTGTCCACTCCAGCAACAGGCGCGCAAGTTTTGCGGGCACAGTCAGAGCCAGGCCCATCACGCGCAACCGCGCACATGCTTGCTCGTACTGCACACCGAACTCCCGCATGACGGCCTGAAAGGCGGTGGGATGGTGGACCAGGAATCGAGCAAATTCCGCACAGCGAATCGAGATAAGGTTACAGGGGCTGATCGCTTGCGCAGTTTCTTCATAGAAGTTCCCGGAGAATGCGGAGGATAGACCGAGGATTTCACCGGGCTTGGCAACACGAAGAATCAGGCGCCGTCCGTTGCGAGCGCCGATTGAGACTTTCACTTGCCCTTGCAAGATAATAAAAATCTTGGTGGGAATCTCTTCTTCGCTATAGAGCTCTGAACCTGCGTCGCAGGAAGAACGGGAGGCAATCGCGCCAAACTCATTGAGTGCTTCGGGCGATAAGGCCTTACAGAATGATCCTGATCGAACATTACCAAGCTCCATGGTTCGATTCGAGGTATCTTCCCCGGAAAACATGTATGTCGTCATTTCGACCCCTTGTGTGATCTCAAATGTATTTCGCCTGCGACCGAAGTACACACGCCATTTCCGCTCTTAGTGCTTGAGCGTTTCTTCTTGCTATGGAGGGATGATTGTCAATTCACGCAGCCGGGTCGTAAGGACCATCGTGGTCTGCTGCACGCCTTGACTGTTTAGTCTGCAGTCGAAAAGAATTCCTTCCGGCGGGAAGCATAAGAACAACAACTCTATCCCCATTAACTTTCGATTTCGTGCTTTTCGCTGTGAGCCATGAACAGAGTCTTGGATCTATGATCTCCGGCTGATCCTGCCAGAACTCTTGACCGAGTTCGCATCGAATTTGCACGCTTTCAAGATCCAAATCGACGGTCGGTACGCTTTTGGTGAAATATCGCCGCACGTTCCGGGCACCTATCCGCAAACCGGTTATGCCCTGACCTCTTTCCTGCATTTTTACGATCATGGGGAGTCAGCTTTCCTAAGTTGAATTACTCATCATTGAGGACACGTACAGCGTCGTCCCAGCTCAGGAGCGAGTCTGGAAGTGTGTGCGGAACCCAGACAGTGAAGAGATTGACGTGATGTTGCGCGCCTCGTTATTCCTTGTCAAGCGCGATGGCTTGCTCCCGGGAAGACCCGTGATGGGCGTCACGTCGTAGTTTTCTGCTTGAAACAGTTTCAACCGGGGATTCACGCAGATTCAACCGTCCTTCAGTGCGGCCCACGCTCCCTGCCTCAACATGCAGGAGGGAAGAAGCCTCTAATGCGGCAGCGTATCGCGTCCACTCGACGTTATTACTTAGTAAACATAACTTAGATAGTTGGAACGAAGTTAATGAGACTCTAGATGACCTAAGGCTGCTCACAAAAGTTTTCCTCATGGCCGCTTCATTATCATTGTTGCATCTTTCCAATTTCGTTGTATGCTTTGAAAGCGGATTATGTCCAATATCGGACAGACTTCCGTCACCACCGACTTGCACCGAGAACACTTCAACATTGGATTTTTCACGTTTGGCGATCCTTACAGGTTTCTGAACGCTGAATTCAAAGGGAGATAGGTGCCGGCAAAGGAAGAGTCAAGAGTTGAATCGCTTGTACTATCGGCCATGATGGCGAAGAACATTCGATAACCATCGAAACGTGGAACGCACAGTGCAGAACAGTTGAAAGAGAAAGGCGGGAACATGACCGCCCGAATTGTGCATTTTGGAATTGACGACTTCAATAGGCTCCGGGCCCTCAGAGATGCTGGGTATTCCGTCGACAGTTCGACCAGCCTGCCTGAATTTCAATCCTTTCTAAATTCGAATGAACCTACCGATGCTGTCGCAATTACCGAAAGCAGAGGTGCCCCTCCCGCCAACGCCATCTCCTTCAGCCGTGCGATCGCCGGAGTCCCGCTGATTCTATTTCAAGGTTGGACTTCGAATGGCAATGAATCGGAATTCAATTTGGTTGTCCCCGTGCTCGCACCGCCAGATAGGTGGCTAAGCGAAATTGCCATTTTAGTTGACAAGAGTTGCACTCGAAGAGGAGTTCCTGGGGTCCTGCTTCACGAACCCCGTGCGTTGCAGAGTGCAACCGATGCTCCATTGACAGGGTCTCCTCAAGCGATAGTCCGGTCAGCGAAGGAACGCAACAAGAATGCGGAGTTTCCTGAAAAAGGGCGCCTGGCTTTTGAGTTTCCTCCAGGCAATATGCAAGACCTTAGGACAGGTCAGTTTCTAAAATCGATGTCGGCAAAAGTGCTCCTGGACTTTTATTCTATGGCGTCATTTTCTTGTTGTGCTCCCGGTACGGTTCTCTTTGTTGAGGGGCAACCTCCGCATGAAGTGTTCGTCATTCTGGAAGGTCAGGTTAAGCTGTTCATGAATTCGAATGACGGGAAGCGCTTAACCGTTCACATCTCTGGCGCCGGAGAAATCCTTGGTTTGCCGTCGGCTTTTACCGATGCGGTGCACAGAACGACCGCCGAAACGCTGCACCCATGTAAGATTGCTTCCGCCCGCTGCGCAGATTTTTTGGATTTTCTCTGGCTTCGTCCAGAAGCTTCTCAGTCCGCAGCACGCGAGCTGGGGGAACTGTGTGACCGGACTTATACACGACTACGAACGATTGGCGTTACGCCCTCAAACAGGGCTAAGCTCGCCCGGTTGTTACTGGAATGGTCAGGACGAGGAAAAAAGACGGAGCGCGGCATTCAAATTCACCTTTCCCTTAAACATGGCGAGATCGCGGAATGTATCGGTACGTGCCGTGAGTCTGTCACGCGCATTCTGCGGGATTTGCAGCGATGGCAGGTGATCGAACTCCATGGCTCGCTGTTGACAATCGCAGATCTTTCCGCCCTGGAGCAGTGCGCCGGACTCAAATAGAACTCCGTATCCTTAAAATCGCTCCCATCCTCAGCTCATTCTGGGAAATCCGCGTTGAGCGTTAACGTTAGATTTTGGGCCGGGCGCTCTAAGCGCTTCGCCGGATAACCTCTGCCCGGACAGTGGCCTCTAAGCATGTTGCGGTTAAGAAATCCGAGGCCCTCTGGCGGAACCGCGCGAAGGTTGCTGTAATGAGCTTGCATGGCTCCCTGCACGAGTTCGGTTAGATGATCGAGCATTCATTAACGCTCTTAGAACCTTTCGCTCCGTACCCCAATCGGAGACTCATCCAGATGAAGGTCCTGGTGTTCAATCCCGGCAGTAACTCCCTCAAAGCCGGGATCGTGTCCTGTAGTTCGAAACAGCGATCAGCTTCAGAAAGCATAAAGCTGATCGAAATCATCGTAGAAGGCATAGGCAAACAGCCGAAACTCTCCGTCTACGACGGGAAAAAAATTGCCCATTCCGAACCAATCGCTGCGAAAGATTTCGCGGAAGCGACAACGAGCATCCTGACATGGTTCGATTTGCGCGCGACGGCTGCTGGGCCGGTGTGGAATTTGCGTGATGTGAGTTGTGTGGGTATTCGCGTTGTACATGGCGGTTCACGATTCACAAAGCCTACTGCAATGACTTCAGAGGTGGAGAGTGCGATCCGTGAACTTGCAAAATGGGCTCCGCTACATAACTCGCATTCGCTTGAAATCGTGTCCTCCGTGCGGCGCCAGTTTCGGGATGTGCCACTCTTCGCAGTCTTCGATACTGCATTTCACACCACCATTCCCCCTGAGGCGCGCTACTATCCGATTCCATACGAGCTCTCACAAAAGCATGACATCCGCCGCTACGGCTTTCATGGCATTTCCCATTGTTATCTCATGGAGCGCTATGCGGCAATTGTGAATGAGCCGTCCGACAAACTGAATCTCGTTACGATGCATCTGGAGAGTGGCTGTTCGGTAACAGCCATCGCCGGGGGTAAGTCGGTTGACAATACCATGGGCCTCACGCCTCTTGAAGGGCTGATGATGGGAACCCGTTCTGGTGATGTCGACCCATCGCTAGTGGCATTTCTCGTGCAGGAAGAACATCTGGACCTGGTAGATGTTATGGAGATTTTGGAAAAGAAATCGGGATTATTGGGCATCTCAGGCAAGTCGCTCGACACGCGGATTCTCATGCGCCACTACGACTCGGAAGAGCGAGTCCGGCTCGCAATGGAAATGTTTTCCTATCGTGTTCTAAAGGCAGTCGGAGCGTATCTTGCAGTGCTTGGCGGCGCGCATGCTGTGATCTTTGGCGGAGGCATCGCCGAAAATGCGGCGTTGGTGCGACAGAGAGTCTGCGATGGCCTTCACTGGTGCGGACTTGAGATGGACCCCGAGCGGAACCGCACGCTGATTGATGCAGAGGGCCGGCTTTCGACGGCAAGCTCTCCAATCCAGGCGTATGTGATTCCTGCGGAAGAGACTCTGCAAATCGCTTTCGAATGCTGCCAGGCTCTTGAGGCCGGTGGCGCAAACAACGCAACAGCGGATGTGTTCTTTCAGGCGTTGTAGAGTTGGAATCGTTTTCGGTTCGAGGCGACACAGGAACTCGAAAATGCATCTAGTCCCAGCATGATACGCAAACTGAAATCAGGTCAATTTCGCTTGTACTCTCGAAAGAAGGAAGCGACCACGGGCAAACGACGGAACCTAGGAACGTTCTCAACCCTTGAAAAGGCGAAGCAACACGAGCGCGAAGTGCAATATTTTAAGAGGCACGGATAGCGATCGTTTTCCCTATGGAGGAGGCACAATTAGATGGCTCGGACAGCAAAGAAATGGTCGGGCAAGGTAAAGACCGTGTCCACCGATCCACCCCAAGGGCTATTTACCAAAGACCCCGCGACGATTGCTCGTACGCTGGCCTCGAAAAGAGTCTCACCCAAAGGCCCTGGATCGGGGATGAGGATGCTCACCTTTTTCATCAATCGTGCCGGAAAGAATCTCGGCGCCGCGAGAAAGGCGAAATTGGAAAAAGCCAAAGCGCTTTTGAAGGAGCGCCTGGAAGCAGCTCGTGAATCGAAGAGAGTAAAGGCCGGTTAGCTCAAAGTTAGTGTGCGGCGGGCAGCGAGTTGACTGAGTGGCCGTCGATCCCATCCATCGGCAATTCCAGCGCAAACAAAGACACAGCGCCCTGGTCCGCGTGCACCCATATCCCATGAAAGGCTTGACGCAGTTCAGGATGTTGCTCTAAAAGAGCGGACATTACATCCACAACTTGCTTACGCGCCGTCGGGGGATCTCGAAGCTCCGATGCCTGGGTTGGGTTGGGTTGATAGTGCACATCCAAGTCCAGTGCGCCAAAGGTGGACGTAGTATCAATGGCCGTCACCGAATAAGTGGCGCCACCCGCGGACAGAGTTACCGGGCTGGAACCTGGAACACTGGCCGGCTTCACCTTATCAGTCTCGTGCTGTATTTTCTCGAGATTGGAACTGGAGAGAAGATCAATCGGATTCACAAGGTAGGTTGCGATCCGATAATAGAACCAGGCATCCCAATTCATGTTCTGGGATGCGTATTTCCTGGCTGATGTCCAATACCAGAGACCATCATGACCAACCAGGACCATCGGCTTGCTGAATAGTCCAGCGAACATCCACTTATCCTGCGCACCTTTCGACAGGATGAGCGATATTTGTTGCGGCTGGGGGACGCCCGTCGCATGACCGATCGCCAGCGCATAGGTTCCTGGAGGTATGTCAGTGAAATTCAGAGCGACAACCGGCTCCCCACAAAAAAAGTCGACACGCGACGTGCCCGCAGCCTCAGTGGAGGCATCGAGAATATAGAGATTGTCTATAGTGAGAGTAGCCTTCTGAACGACGGGCTTCAGGTTTTGGACTGACGCCGCGATTCCGCTAAAATCGGCTGCAACTGCAGGAACAGTATTCGCCTGCAAAGCCTGGGTGTCGCCACTCTGGATTTGAGTGAGCATCGTCCGCGCAGCGCTAGAGAGCGCTTCCCGCTGCGAGACACTCATTTGCGATTGAGTAGTACAAGAAGCTCCATAAGCAGCGGGCACATAAACCGCCGTCTCAATTGGCAGAAGGATGATCAGGGCGCAATACCAGCTGTTAATGTCGCGTAGCATTTTCGCGGCCTTTCTTCATGCGATTTAAGAGCGGACGAATGGAAGCACAAGTACACTCCCCGCCAATGCGTTGGATGCAATGTCGCCACAAATCGTCTCACCCTACTGGTATTCGCGACTCTCCGCCGCTGACTCCGGCACCTTCGACCTGAAACAACCTGAAGGCATTTTGAAAGACGATCTGTTTCACTTCATCCGCCGGAAGCGGCGGCACAACGATCATCCAATCGACCATTTTGCTCACATCCAAATAGGACTGGCGATTGGTTACGAGAAAATCCAACGGATATTCCGGTTTTCGGGCGCGAGCTTGCATGGGATCTGCATCGAGCAGGTAGCTGATATCCGGACTCGGAATGAGCTTCAAAATCAACCAGGCATAGGCTCGAAGCAATGGATTGCTGAACGAAAGGTTGGCCAGCTCGTCATAAATATACCGATCGAAAATCACCAACTCTGAGTCCGCACGCGATGCTTTCTTCACGGCGAGCCAGGTCGAAATAGCATCGATGAGATACAGGATGACACGTACAACGGTCATTGGCCACGATCTGACATTCTTATCGCGCCGATTGATCGGCGCTGAAGGAGAACCAACGCCCTTGTCGCCTTTAAAGATCGAGTGTCCTGCCCTTTCTCTGATCCATTTGAGCCTTGCCACATCTTCCCAGAACACCACTAGTTCCACATCTAGGCCAGCGTCTCCGAATCCGCGCCGAAGCAATTGAATCTGCGTACTTTTTCCAGCGCCATCAATTCCCGAGAAGGTCACAATCTTGGTTTGCCGTTTCTGCGGGCGATCCTGCATGACCGTGGCTCCGTCTTTGAAAACTGGAACAAGGATAGGTAAAAGATTGGTCAGGGACGGCCAGGGCTTCCCTGCGAGAGCGCGGCCACTGTTCCTACAGCGATTGCAGCGGCTGCCACCACTCCAACACTGATGAGGATGGCCCGCACGCGCCTCTGCTTCGCCGGAGCGATTGCCACACCAGCCGGCTTGGAACCCGTGACTCCCGAAGGTTTCGAATAAGGGGCTGCCGCAGTGCCCAGTGGCTTGCCTTCTTCGTTTTGCTGAGGTTCGGCCGTGGATTGCGAATTCCCCGTTTGTCCACTTTGAGAATCGGGCGCGTCAGGATATTCCACCTTTCCCGCCTGTACCGCCGTTACATCGGGCGACCCGGATTTAGTCCTCGCAGGTTGTTGGCCCGCCTGGGCGGGAGAGGCACTTTGCTCCGGCGCTGCTGGCGACACCTGTGCTTGAGTCAGTCCCGCGTCGCCGCAAGTCGCAACCAGAAGGATCACGAGGCATCGAGCAATTTGCCTAACGCGCCAATCTGAGTTTCTCATTCTATCTCCGTACCTTTCTAGCGCTTCTGATGATTTGGCCACGACTCCAGCATCTACGCTGCATTCTCTGAGGCCTGAATCGGCATGCTGGGCAACGATTGGTCAGATGTAGAGAACATTGCATGGCGCTGGAAACTCTTAGCAGCATCTGCATCCGTATCGAAAATCTTAAACAGGCGATCGAATCCCACCGATTCCAATACCGCTCGCGCACTCTTCGGTACTCCCGCCAATCTAACGTCCCCATTACGCTTCATCGCCTCCTCCAGACAGCAAAGCAGGAGGTGAAGTGAGCACCGGTCACACGCTCGCAAGTTCGAACAGTTCAGGACGACTCGCGGGCGCTCGACGTGCAAGCAAGCCTTCAGTTCTTCCAGGAAGGCCCATTCTTGTTCCTCGTTCACTACTTCGGGCAAAAGCTTCACAGATACCGTGCGGAGTTGAAGTGCCATTTCACTGCCTCCTGATTTCAATCTATCTGCCGACAAGTGCAGTTCCACTTATCTCTGCAGGTCCGTGCCTATCCAGCGCTCTCAAGCAGACGTGCAAGTTCCGCCTCGGGATTGTGAATCGCCTGTGCCAACACATTGGTTGCATAGCGGAAGAGCGTCACAAGATTCGTGTTATACCAGCAACACTCCGTCATGCGGGGCGACAATCCGCAGATGAATCTAAGCTTCTCCAATCGCCGTGGGTTCGCCAACAACGCTGCAACCAATCGGTGATTGCCGTCCAAGATGGCTAAAGGCCCGTTCTCGTCCAAACCAATGAGAATGACGGCGCCGAAATCCGCTTCGTCCCGACCGAGCCCATCACCTATCGCGGTAATCTTCGAAAGAAATGGGGCTTCCAAAAGATGCCGTCGCTCGTGAAGGTTCTCGACCACCTCCGTGATCGAATAATTTCCACGCGCCAGCTTTCTCCATTGCGCTCGTGGAAACACCCGTATGTGGTCGAGGTCGAGTTCATTAATCTCCACTTCGTACCAATTCGTTCCGTTTGGAATCTCCTTCCACAAGGCCAAGTGCCGAATGAACAAGAGTGCGCGACGCTTTGCGTTCTCGTTTGCATTTTCGAAATTAGGTTTGCTCACGATTCCACGCATTGTCGCCTGATAGCCCTTGAATGCCGGATTATGAAAATCGCTCTTCAGAAACTCTGCTATGACTTCGTTCTCAGACACCCGACGCACGAGCCTGATGGGCCATCCCGTCGCAACGTTGAGTAGGTCCTTTGGATTGGTTAACGAGTCGATAAGGAATGGAATCGCAACAGAGATAAAGAGAGCGGCCATCAGGTAAAGTTGGACCACGATCACCTGATGCAACGACGAGTGGAACCTGCAGATGCCTGCTATGAGCAATCCGCTGAATGCCAACTGGACCCAACTCGTGTTCGCAATCTTGTAGGACATCTCAAATGTGATGATCACTACGCTCAGCGAATAAACGACCGTCGCCAATGCATAGAGAGCGAGAAGAGACGGAAGGCTGTATTCACCAGTAAGCTGGAAACCCGCTCCAAACAAGCGCGTCCATATCCAAGCTGGAGTGACGCAGAGACTGAATGCCAACAGCGATCCGCTTCCAAATACCAGCAAGAGCGACGTCGCAATGACTTTAAGATCCCTCCGTTCCTCCTCGCGAGTTCCCGCAACAAGTGGAAACGTCGTATTGACCACGGCGGATGAGAAGGCGAAGATAACGCGTCCGACCATCGCCACCGCCGCATACAGGCCCGCCACACGAGCCGGAAAGAAGTGTTTCACCAGAACGATATCGCAGTTGTTGATCAGAACCTGGCCGGAAAAGAAGACCAGTGCCTGGCATGTTTCCCGAATTGAATAACTGGCATTCAATGGGTTTGGAATCCGGCCAGCCAGTTTCGGCACCGCAGCGAAATACGCTACAGCAATCGCCGCTGCATTTGCCGCAATCACGCCACGCACTCCAAATCCTGTGTAGACCAGGAGGAACGATCCCCCCAACCGTACGGCTCCTTCGAGCACGAGATTGCTCGCGAGGCGGCGGAAGCCATATGTGCCCTGGATGTATCCCCGACGGCTTCCTAGTGGAACATAGAATGCGGCGCCGATTGCCAGCAAAGCGACGAGACCGGCATCTGGAAGGTTGAGGTAATCTGAAATCGATTGCTGAAAAAGAAGGAGGACGAGTCCAATAAGCAATCCACAAGCCCATGCGCTCCTATGAAACCCACGGTAAACCGCCGCCATTTCTTCGGAGGAACTCTGCTGCGCAACAAGCTTAGTGGAAATGATTTGAAATGAAAGCGTCACCGCAGAGAGAACGGTTAGGAGGGTGTAGACAACGGTCGCATGCCCAAAACCTTTCGGGCCGAGGAACTGCGCAACGACGATGTTGTAAGCCAGATTGATCGCTGTCGTTAGACCAGAACCCGAGAGCAGGACGACGCTGCCCGACACAATTCGGGCTTGCAGCGATCTCGCATTGTGAACACGGCCATTGAGCACGCTCTAACGCTCCATCGCGCCTGCAAAGGGATTTCTTCGAGCGCGGAGATTCTTGTCGGCGACAGCTAATACGATGCCAAAACGCTGGATGTGGCTGCTCGGCATGGCAGGGAGGATTGCGCTTCGGAGTCGACAACCGGAACGTCGCGACCTGCTTCTAAGTGGTTTGAACGCATGTTTATTCGAGCAAGCACTGGACTCCTCTTTCTACTTCTCGTGACGCACGGATGCTCGGGGCCCGGCCCGGGTGGGCCACAACACCTGCAACATAGAGCTGCCGGAGCTTCTCCCGAGGTCCTTGCCCTTTACGAGGGGTGGTGGGGACATCCAAAGCACATATCGATTGGATACTCTTCGAATGACCCCACGGAGATCAAGGAACAAATCCGCCATGCAAAAGCTATGGGCATTTCAGCGTTCGTAGTGGATTGGTACGGAGACCGGGAGCCATTCATCGATCGTAGCTACTCGCTGATTCAATCGGCTGCCAGTAGACAGAAATTCCATGTCGCGATGATGTATGACGAAACCGACGAGGACGATGGGGCAACCGATGAAGCCCTTGCCGACTTCACGATGTTTCACGAAACTTACCTGTCTCCATCGGCGCCAGGACATGAGGCCTATCTCATGTACGAAGGCCGACCGGTCATTTTCATATTCCCAAAAGGAAAGCACACCGACTGGAACAAAGTGCGTGCATTGGTAAACAAGTGGAATCCCGCTCCACTACTAATTTATGAGAACCTTCCCGGCCAAGACGCCAACGCTTTCGACGGATTCTATGCTTGGGTCAACCCCGGAGACAAGGGATGGGCCGCGGATGGCGGCAACTGGGGTGAACAATACTTAAGCGATTTCTATCAGACTATGCAGTCGAAGTACCCCGATAAGATCATCGTTGGCGGAGCTTGGGCCAGTTTCGACGACAGCAAAGCCTCGTGGGGACTGAATCGTCATATATCTGGACGCTGCGGAGAGACATTCAAGGATACATTCAACCTTTGGCGAAAAGAATTCCCGACAGGCGATCCGATACCCTTTGTGATGATTGAGACGTGGAACGATTACGAGGAAGGCACAGCCATCGAGAGAGGAATTCCGTCTTGCGGGTCCCCGGAAACGAATAGGAACCTCAGGTCTTTCTCGCACTAGGTCCGTAGATCTCGCTCACACTGACGGCCTGATTGAGTTCCCGAATAGACCGGAAGCGCGCCGTCCGCAGAGCTAAGCTGCCTCTGTGACCTTCCTGCTTTGATAGGCTGCCGGCTGCATGGCCATCATCCCTGCTTGCGCCGATATCATCGCGGGGGCACGGTGAACCTCTTGAATGATTGAAAGCGGCCGACTACGGACCTCGTCATATACTCGTCCTAAATACTCACCCAAAACCCCCAGACATAACAGAAGCAGGCCACCGACGAGGAATACTGATGCAGCCACGCCGAATGCAGCCGACTCCACGGTGTTGCTCGATAGGAACATCGAGAGCCCGAGGATCGCCGCCATACAGCTCGCAAAGCAAAACAATCCAAAGCTCAATCGCAGCGGCTTGTAACTAAAGCTCGAGATTGCATCCATCGCATACTTGATGCGGCTCATGAATGAAAGCTTGCCGTCACCGCCCAAACGATCCTGGCGATCATAATAGACAATTGCATTTCGGTAGCCGACCCAAGCGCGAAGGCCCGGTAGGTACCGGTTTTTCTCTCCAAGGGAGTTAATCGAGTCGACCGCCTTGCGGTCAAGCAGACTGAAAATTCCCGCATTCAGAGGTATTGGGTAATCCGAGAGCATTCCGAGGACGCGATAAAAAAGAGGAAATAGTTTAGCCAGAATCTTGCGCCGCTCTTGCCGGCTTCTCCTGACGCCCACAACAATTTCAGCACCATCGCGCCAAGCATCGATTAATTGCGGAAGCACCTCTGGAGGATCCTGGAAGTCGCCGTCCATGAGAATTACGGCGCGGCCACGCGCGGTATGAAGGCCCGCGGATATTGCCCCCATGTGGCCCCAGTTACGGGATAACTCCACGACGACGACATGAGAATCCAGAGCCTGCAGCCCTTTTAGAAGCTCCAGAGAGGAGTCTGTCGATCCGTCGTTGACGTATACGACTTCCCATTCGTCGACAACACTTTGCAGGGCGTTGGCAACCGCCCCATGGAATCGCACAACGAGCTCTTCTTCGTTATAAATTGGGACAACCACTGAGACCATAGAGGAGCTCCTGATGGGAATGTCAAAGCGCTTGCCGGATCGATAACGCTAGCTACACTGAGTCTGATGCAGAATCTTCATTCGTTGACTGCTTCGAATACTCGAACGCGCCAGCGAGTTTCGGCAGGAGTCATCACAACGAGATACCGGGTTCTAACTCTCTGTGTCCCCACCGATTTGTTATGGTCTAAGACTTGTACATCGTATTCAGCATTGTCAGTCAGCTCCAAGGACAGCCCATCGGGCGAATAAAACACAATTTGGATGTCGTGAACACGATCTTGGTAACTCGTACGAATTCCGGCCGCATCTTGCTCTTGAATTGTCTGTATGAGCTTGCCTTTTTCAGTGCCAACAAAATCCCGATCAAGGACATCAATACGATTTTGCTCGAGGGCAGTTTTGAAGCTCTGCCAAGCCTCAAGATAATCGAGAATTGCCGCCGTCGCCGTCTGTTCCCGTAGAGTGCGCGTACCATTTACGTCTGGCGGAGTCACATGGACGGTGGCTTGGGCGAATCCAGTAGGGAAGCTAGTCACGGCAACAGCAAAAAGAACAACGACAAGCCTCAGCATTGATCATCTCTCCCACTGAATCTGGTTCCCCAAGACGACTCCGCTCGCGACGGAGATTGTTGCTCCAGCATGGGAAGGCATCTCGACTTCGGCGATACCTCGTTTCAGTGGCACGTCTACAGTCGACTGAGCACCGTGGTAGGTCTGCGTGAAAGTGATGATTGTTCCATCTGGTACCGAGTTTCCGCTGCAATCGCGCACGGGCGCCGTGACCAGATGAAGCTTCCCTCCTGCCTGAGTTGCGCTCATTTTTAATCCACAAGGATCGCCGGGAACTTGCCGGACAATGCGCGAACTTGAAACGTCTCCAATGCGAGCCACGAACTTATCGACACCTTGTTGCGACGTGGAATCGAATTCTGTCCACGCGGCGCCATACCGAGTCACCGTCGAGCGCGCTTGCATGCTCCCAGATGGGCTCGCAAGTTCGAACTGAACCAGCATAGGAGAGGCAATCAGATTATGGTAACCATCGAAGACATAGACGGCTCCGGTGATTCCGTTGCGGAGTCCTACCGGGAGGCGCGAGGGCTTGGCAAGAAAACTCACGTCCGCGGGCTTGCCTCCAGGCAATACATCGAATTCCCCCATGCTGCTCGATGAATTCTCCGAAAGTATGGCCAGGTAATGACCAGCGTTGCACAAAGAACCTGCAGGAAAGTAGATAGTCTCACCAAGCCGGACGTCGCGTTTGACGACCTGACCTGGGCCAACAATATAAAGGGTCCCTTGACCGTTTCCTTGGAACTGGACCGAGAAAGCACTCCCTGCCTCCACCGTTCTCGGAAATCCTAGACTATCGCCTTGAGCGAGCGCTCTACCCACCGATGCGACAGCCAAGACCGCAAGGAGGACTACGAACTTCATATTGAACCCCCAAAACTATAGGAGGCGACCACAGTACGTTGGCTGCTGATGTTTTTCGCGAGATCTTCCGGAATGTGAATGTTGAATGGCACCGGAGTTTGCGGGAGGAGAGCGCGGTCAACATACTCGTCAGCGACCCAGACTACCTGACCACTCTTGTTATAAAACGTGCCAAGGACATGTGCGACGCTCACGGGGCGTCCGCTCTGGTTGATCAACTGCCCAGTCAACGAGGCGTCGGGCGCCGGGTTGAGGTTTTCATTATCGACCTCAATCACCGGGTCGGCAGAGGCAGGGATCAAGGTGGAGAAGGGTGTCATCCGCACACTCCCAACATCGGACAACGACGCACCCGGAAACAGGATAAAAAACGGCGTGACCTGCTTCGGCAGGAGAAGGTGCGAAATCTTGTCAAAGCTGCCTTCGGTTGCAATCGTTGTCTGATTCTTTGAAAGCAGCGTGGCGGCGACAGACACATACGCGGGCACAACGTCCTCGTTCAGAATTTCCCCCAGAATCACGACTCCGTCAGCCCGCTCTACTGGGTGCATGTCAATGATTCGGACGTGCGGCTCTTCAACATCCTGCACACCCCAATCATCGCCAGGCCCGCGATAGATTACGTCCCACCGAAGGTAGTTGACAGGGATGACTTGAGGAGGAACTACCGCCTCTTTCACGATTGGCCACTCCGGCTCCCAATGATCGCCGCTTTTCACAATTTGCAAATCGCGTGTACTGACTGAGGTGCCCACAACCGTCGACCAGTACAGCTTCATTCGAACTTGCGCCTCCCTGTTGTCGGAATGAAGGGGAAATACCTCAAATTTATCGAGCGTGGCGTTCGTGCGAAGGCTTGGATAGTATCCAGTCAGGTCGTGGATGAATTCCTGCTCGGTGAACTGGGCTTTGTTAGCCAAACCTGCATAGGCCCTATCCCAATCCTGGGACCGAATTTCATTGCCAAGGTTTGTCGCGGCCTCTTCGGGAGTTGAGGAAGAGCCGACCAGGCCCCCGCCGCCCGCGTACGCAACCGCAGCGGGAACGGGCCATACAGTACCGATGACTACAAATGCTATCGTCGCAGCCATCAGAAACGCGGCAAGTACACCTCCCCTATTCACGAGACCATCCCCCTCGCCACGAGTTCTTCCTCTGGAACAATCGAATGGGCGGTCCTCATTTCGTCACGTTTCTTTTCCGGAAGGAGAACCACGAGGATTGCAAGAACGCTGCTCCCGAATGGAAGGATCCCCCACATCAGTCCTTGCCAATGCGGCGGAATCTGCGGGGCATTTACTGGTGTGGCTGGTGGGACGCCATCCTTGCCCCACACCGTGATGGTCTGATCTTCCAAGTAATCGACGGGGCGCCATCCAGCAAAAGAGAGCAGGGGATCGTAGTAGTGGTCCCGGACGATGACCCATTTCAACCCATAGCGATCTGCATGCATCAGCATTGCGCGAAGCGCATCCAAGCCCGGCTTCCCAAAATACTTCGAACTCGTTAGCGCTCCTCCTCCGTACCGCGTCAACTCGGGCAGCATTCGACCAGAGTTCCACTCGCCGTCCACACTGCCCGCGTCCGTCATCATCGCGAGGCGTGAAATCTTGTTGCCGAATCCGAGGGTGATGTATCTGTATTGGTCGTGGCCGTCGCGATTGAGCCATGAAGCGACTGAGTCTACCTTGAAGTCCTCGCCGTCCGCAGGCCGGTAGGTGGCCCACGCGACTGCGATCGCACAGCTCAAGATTGATAGCACGGCAAGCCCCACAATGGCTGACGTTCGATAGCGGTTGATCAGTTCCGTCGCCAAGAGGCCGACGAAGGGCAATGCGAGCAGTGTTGCCCAATAGCTGAAGCGCTCCATCGTCAAGACATCGAAAGCGCGACCCAACAGAAGATGCCCCACGGGAGTGGTCCCGCCAAGCCCTACTAGAAATGCGACCCAGAAACCAAAAAGCAAAGGACGAAGCCGAGCGATCATCGAACCCCGGATGAAGATGTAAGGGAGGGCCAGGATCAGAGCACCATAGGGAACGATGAAATAGTTAAGGCCCCACTGCGGACTCAAGATGTAGTTTGCTCGGCTCGGATGCGGAATGGGCGTCTGTGTCACGGGATTGTGAATCAAAGCGATCCAGAAAGGGAGTAATACGATTGCGATCGCGCTTCCCACGATGAGGGCGATCGTAACCGTGCGACCAACAAAGGCGGATGTCGACTCCTTCTCTTCGCCCTCGCGATCAAGGAAAGCCAACACTAAGACGGGAACAGCGAAGAAGATCGACCCAAACAAGAGCGTCGCGTGATGAGCAGCCGCCGCTGCGACGAAAAGGATGCTCGCTTTGAAGAAAGAACTGACCTTGCCGTACCGAAGCCATTCATAGAGAAACGGGAGTGCATTCAAGTAGATTGGCGCCGCGGAAGTGGTGCCGAGCTGCCCCGCCGAATAGACCAGGAAGCTCTCCGAACCGAGAAACACACTAGCTAGCGCTGCAATCGATGCTGCCCGCGGGCTCACCCAGAGCCGGGAGAAGCGATAGACACCCACGACTAAAAGCAAAATGGCCGCAAGCTGCACAGCCATGTAAGCCATGTCGAGCCCGAACACTCTGGATACCAGCGCCACCCATTGCTGTGGAAGAGGCGGATAGGTCGTCTGCGAAAAGCCCGCGTACCATTTCGCATTCCATGGATCAAACCAGTGATGCACATAATGGGAAGCGAAGAAAATATGGAAGTTTGTATCGTAAGACTTCAAAGGCAATTTCATCAATAAAAGCGGAAGGTGGACGGCCAGAGCGGCCAACAAGAGCACACTTATCGGGATGGGACGCTGCGAGGGTTCTAACGAATTGGATTTCTGCACAATTGCCTCTCGGGAAAGCACCGGTGTCTGGTCCCCGCAAAGAGCCGGCGAGAGCCGGCCCTTATTGCATGAACCTCACGCGGAAGAACGGCCTAGACATGCCACAACCGTGCTATCTCTTCGATAGCGAAATGCGAACGAACGGTTGCTTTTCCCTGATACGACATTGCAAACAAATGCAGGAGATGCGAAATGCGTTTCATGTAGCCAACATCCAGAATGTTTTCAGAATCAAATTGTTCAACGTGAATTCAGTCTCTGGTGATCTCCTTGACTGTTAGAGCTAGACTTGGATCTCTCAAGGCTGTGATTGCGATTGCGTTCGCATGCACAGCGAATGCACAGACCTATCAAATAGGCTCTGAGGCTTCAAAGAGTCCGCAGGCACAGGGAAGCCAGACGCAGACTGGACAACAATCACTCGGCTGGGGGTCTAATATTCAGAATGCGCGGCTCGCCCGCGCGGCTCAGCTGGCGCTTCAGCAAGGACACAATTCTGTCGCACTTGAGATGGCTGAGCGCGCAGCCGAAGCTGCCCCAAACGATCCGCAGCTATGGTTTCTCCTGGGCTATGCGGCACGCCTCAACGGGAAGTTTCAAGAATCGGTGGACGCTTACAACAAAGGCCTTCGCCTGAGCCCGTCGTCACTGGATGGACTCTCGGGATTGGCTCAGGACTATAGCTTGATCGGACGACAAGAAGATGCGGAACGACTGCTGAAGCAGGTCGTCTCGGCAGATCCACGACGTGCCGACGACGCGCTTTTACTTGGAGACATCTACCTGCGATCGAAAGAGCCCGCCAACGCCATTGAGTGGCTCGCCAAGGCAGAAAACATTAGGCCCGAAGCACGCTCGGAGCTCCTGTTGTCGCTTGCATATGAGCAGACGAAGCAATCAAATCTAGCCGATCATTATTTGCAAATGGCCGAACATCGCGACCCGAACAACCCGGAGGTGCAGCGATCGATGGCAGGTTATTTTCGCGAGGCGGGAAGGTATTCCGACGCAATCACTGCGCTCAAATCCATTCGCAATCCGAAGCCAGATGTACAAGCTGAGCTCGCATACACCTATCAGCTCGACGGAAAACTGAATGAAGCCGCTACGCTGTATACGCAAGCTGCAAATGCTGCGCCGAGGGATTTGGGATTGCAGCTATCTGCAGCCGAGGCCGAAAATGCGGCTGGGGCAATTCCCAAGGCCGAGGCATTTCTCGTCCGCGCCAAAGCAATCGACTCCAACAATTACCGACTCCACGCGATTTCCGGCGCAATCGCGCAGTTGCAGGAACGGACTCGCGATGCAGTTAACGAGTACGTCGCGGCAATTAGGAATCTACCCGCGAATCCTCCCCAAGGGGCCCTTTACGGAATTCAGCTTCACATGGATTTGGTGGGTCTGTATCAAAAGCTTGGCGACGACGAAGCAGCTCATAGCGAGCTGAGCACAGCCAGGACCGCGATCGATGCTACAGATGGATCTGGCCCTAATCGAGCCGGCTTTCTCCGTCTCAGGGCTTTGATCAAGTCGGACAGCGGCGAGCTCGACAGCGCCCTTACAGACATCAAAGAGGCGCTCGCACTCAACTCATCCGATCCGTCGGCAATGCAGCTGAACGGCGACATCCTGATGAAACTCGGGAAGACTGAGGATGCTATTGAAGTTTATAGACATGTCCTTGCAATTGATCCTGATAATCGGTTCGCTCTAACTTCACTTGGCTATGCATCGCGCGCAGCCGGACGAGACCAGGATGCCGAGAAATACTTCGATCGCCTGGCGCAAGCCGATCCGTCGTTGTATGTTCCCTATCTCGCACTTGGAGATCTCTACACGGCGCGGCGCGACTTCGCCAAAGCTCAAGTCGCCTATGGCGAAGGTTACAAGTATGCACCGCAGAACGCACTGATCGTCGCCGGGGGGATGAATGCTGCGATCGAAGAGCATAACTTGAGTCAGGCTAAGGCATGGTTAAGCCGCGCAATCGGCGACATGAACAATGAGCCCCAACTCCTCCGCGAAAAGGAAAGATACTTGAGTTTCGCGGGCCAATATCAGGAATCGGCGGATGTCGCGCAGGAAGCAATCAAGGCTCTGCCGCGAGATAGAGATGTGGTGGTTTATCTGGGCTACGATCTGCTGCATCTCGGAAAATATGAAGACCTGTTGAACCTCACAACGAAGTATCACGATGTTCTTCCCAAGGAGCCGGACATCCCGCTCCTTCAGGGCTACGTGCACAAGCACGAGGGGATGAGCGAGCAAGCCCGTAAAGACTTCACCGATGTGCTGGATCGAGATCCCAGCGTTGTCACGGCCTACGTGAACCGCGGGTACATGCTCAATGATCTCCACGAGCCAGGGCCTGCCGCGGAAGATTTTGAAGCGGCTCTCAAGAGAGAACCCGACGACGGGGAGGCGCACCTCGGCCTCGCCTACGCGAGTCTGGACCTGTCAAAGCCTCAAGCTGCCTTGCGGCATGCGGACCTAGCCGAAAAGACCTTGGGGGATTCGCGAGACATTCACGTCATTCGTGCTACCGCTTATGGTCGAGAGGAGCTGTTAGCCAAATCTGCCGCCGAATATAGGGCAGCACTGAAGTTCACGCCTGACGATGGAGCGCTTCATCTCGGACTCGGGAACGCTCTCTTTGCGCAGCGAAAGTATCAGGAAGCAATTGACGAACTCGAGGTTGCAGAGAAGCTCTCGCCGAACAACGCATACGCCGAGGCCACGCTCGCGCGTTCCTACGCCGGTCTCGACGAACGAGACCAGGCGCTGCGCTTTGTCCAATCTGCGGAGTTGCACGCGCAATCTGCATCTTCCACGGAACGCTGTCAGGTTCTCGTGTTCACGGGCGAGGCTCTCAGCGCGCTTGGGGATCAACACGGCGCCATGGACAGATTCACGAGAGCGCTGGAGACCCCCGAGAGCGATCGAGTTGCGGTGCGCCTGGCGATTGCGCAGCTGATGGCGCAACAAGGCCGGGCTGAAGATGCGAATCGGCAGATCGCACTCGGATGGATGGAAGCTGCAGCTGGGGATACGTCTGCTCCGAGCGGGAACGAGTTCCTCGCAGCTGCGGACGTGTTCCGTGCAACCCATGACTACGGGCTATCGCAGACCTATTTGGAACGAGCGAAGTTAGCAGGCGCACCCGACGTGAAGGTGAGGGTTGGAATGGCAAATAACTACCTCGCGTTGGGAGACACAACCAGAGCGCAGGCAGAGCTCGCAGCGGTAAGTTCAGTGGGGGATGACGCTCCTGATTATCAGTTCCTGATTGCGGAGGCGAACGTCTTTCGGCAGGAACACCAGGGGGCCCAGGCACTGACGTCTTTTGCGCAGGCGGCCAATGCGGGCGGTGATGACGTAACCGCGGAACAGAGCATGCTGGAGGCGGGAGCTGACGAAGGATTCCGCATCACTCCTTCATTGAGCCTTCTTTCCGATTTCTCGGTTGAGCCGATCTTTGAAGATACAACGGTCTATGTACTCGACTCGAAGTTGGACGGTCCCCTTCCCGTGCCGAACTCCGAACCTTCTCTTCTTCCTCTTCCACGCTCATCGATTCAAACGCAATGGACCGACGCGTTCCATCTTCATCTCGGCCGTATTCCCACACCAAGCGGTTTCTTCCAGTTGAGGAATGCACGGGGTCAGATCTCTGTGCCGAGCTTGAGCTCTATCGTGAACCGCGACACGACCGATTACACATTCAATTTCGGGCTTAACCCAATCGTCCATCTCGGCTCCAATGTCGCGGTATTCGATGGTGGCGTTCAGGAGACAATTCGTCGTGACTCCTTGTCCCCGATTCAAATGAATCAGAATCTCTTTCGTCTCTTTGCGTATATGTCGACAAGTTCGTTCTTCAATGCGCTCTCGTTCAGCGGGTATATCATCCGGGAAACTGGCCCTTTCACTGAAATCAACCTTCATTCGCACGATGTGACAGGTGCGCTCGATTTTCGAGTTGGAGCACCGTGGGGCAAGACAGCTCTGGTGACCGGATGGGGGGCAACCGCTCAGCAGTTCTCGCCAGTGGGCTTCGAAAACTACTACACTTCTTCGTACATTGGGCTTGAACGAAGATTCTCTGACCGCCTGAATATCCGTGCGGTATTGGAAGATGTGCGTTCGTGGCGAATCGCCAACGGGAACTCCGGCATCGCGCAGAATCTGCGCCCCGCTGGAACCGTGGAATTCGCACCGAAGCGCAATTGGGAGATCAAGGCTTCCAGCGCGTACTCGAGCACCAGAGCGTTCCACGTGTACGACGCAACTCAAAACGGCTTCTCGGTTTCATATGCGATGCCCTTCCAACATAAGTTCAATGACGAGTCTGGCCCTCTCACGCTCAAGTATCCTATTCGGTTTTCGGCCGGCCTCCAGGAAGAGAGCTTCTTTAACTTCCCAGGTAATAAGAGTCAGCAATTGAGACCCTATGTGCAGATCAGCGTCTTTTGAGAGCGATATGTGATGAGAATATGCCTAGTAGCTACTTTTCCTCCGAGTGGACGCCAGTTGAACGAATACGCGTTCCATATCGCACGAGAGCTTCAACGTAATCCAGATGTGGAGTTGATCATTCTTGCGGATGAGCTGACGGAATATGCCTTTGCAACCGATAAGAACGGAAATCCGCTGAAGGTCGATCAACAGCCGGAACTACCAGGGTTCAATGTCATCCGATGCTGGAAGTTCGGCAGCCTTGCCACTCCGGTGCGGCTTCTTCAAACCATCCGGAAGCTCAAGCCAGACGTGGTCTGGTACAACCTTGTCTTTTCCAGTTTCGCCACTCCCGAACGGCCGTTCGCGGCGTTTGCCGGACTCACCACGCCCGCCCTCACAAGAGCGGCTGGCTTTTACACGCACATTACATTGCATCACATCATTGAGCATGTCGACTTTGCGGCAGCTGGCGTGAAGCTTGAGAGACTCTTTCGATTTGGTACAGAATTAACGACCAGGGCTTTGCTAAGGGCAAATTCCGTTTCTGTCCTGCTCCCACATTACCATCGCACTTTGATGACCAAATACGCAGCTCAGAATGTGCTTCTTGGCACGCATGGAACCTTTGCGACCGTTCCCACACCGCCGGATTTTTCGCAGCGCGGTAACCCCGACAAGCGAATTCTGGCCATTGGGCACTGGGGAACCTACAAGCGGCTCGAGACGCTCATGAAGGCGTTCCCGCTCGTGCTGAACAGAGTGCCCAATGCGCGACTGGTCGTTGCGGGAGCGAATCATCATACGAAGGCGGGGTATTGGGAATCGATTCGCGCTGCGCAGCCAGCCCACCTCCCCATCGAGTTTCGTGGGTATATCCCTGAAGACGCGATACCCGATCTTTTTGAAACAACTTCCATCCTGGTGCTGCCCTATGACTCCGCGACCGGCTCGAGCGGTCCTGCTCATCAGGCGTGCGAATATGGCGTCCCCATTGTTTCGGCGGATATTCCAGATCTAAGAGCAATGGCGATGGACGAAGATATGGCGATCCGCTTCTATCGGCCGGGCGATGCAAATGACCTTGCGGAACAAATGATCGAAATCCTTGAGTCCGAGAGCCTAGAGCGCGAGATGGCAGGGCACAATTATGCATCGGGACTCGAAATGACGATGGCGAATGTGGTTGGCAATTATCTTCGATGGTTTGAACTACACAAATGCAAGAGTAAGTTGCGCCATCCGTTGTCAAGCGGGGATGGCGATCTTCTTCGGTCGGTGCCTCCTACCCTTGTGGCTAAGCCGTTTGAGCTATCTCGGGCGATCGTCCGCGACGCATATCGCGATCGGACTGCTGCAGACGAGGAGTTTGAAGAAGCACGCTTCAACGTGAATGGACCCGATGCCGTCGATCCCGAAGATACAGACATCCTCGATCATGCAACGAGGCATCCCACTCAGAGTGTAACTAGGCATCGTCGTTAGGCATAGATACACTCCAGGATTTCGCACACTCTGCGGCCGCGCCTTTGGTCACAGGCGCAGTTTGTCTCGCGTGCGTTTTCTACAAAGGAAGACCAGAGGAGGCCACTTGTTGAATTCATCGAGGACTAGCTACGTCAGGCACCTCATGCCAGCGGGCCTCTTCTTCCTCCCCTTCATCTCGGGATGTAGCCTTTTTCAGGCCAACAATTCACCCGGGATCCCTATAGTCACTATCAGCGCGAAACCCGCCTCGATTTCGCTGGGTGGCTCGTCTACGTTGACGATCACAGCAGAGGACGCCAATCAAGTGACAGTCGCCGGTTCAGACGGAAGCAAATTCACTCTTCAGGCATACGGGGGTACGCAGACTGTTAGTCCGAGTGCAACCACAACTTACACCGCAACCGCCGCAGGTTCGCAGGGAAATGCGACGGCTAGTACAACAGTGACGGTTGGGACAGCGGGAACAGGACCGGGCGGGGGCACAGGCAGTGTAACGTCCATCAATCACGTCATCTTCATGCTGCAAGAAAATCACACATTCGACAATTACTTCGGCATGCTGAATCCCTACCGCGTAGCGAACGGCTGGAGCGTTGGAGACGACGGCGTCCAATACTCGGTAGACGGGATCGACGACAAGTTAACCTCTATCAGCAATGAAAATGATCAGGGAACTTCCTACTCACTATTCAAATTCGCCAGCACCTGCGTTGACGATATGAGTTCGGATTGGCTCGCGAGCTTTGGCGACGTCAACCGATATGACTTCCTGACAACCCGGCCCATCAACATGGATGGCTTTGTCCACAATGCACAAGGCTATGCGAATAGTTGCTCAGCGGCAGGCGCAGGAGGAAGTTGCGCCGGCAGCTTTACCGATACAGCTGGGCAGCGGGCGATGGGGTATTACGATCAAGGGTTTCTCAACTACTACTACTACATGGCCTCACAATTTGCAGTGTCAGACCGCTGGTTTTCGCCCGTGGCGAGCAAGAGTATCGCCAACCGTATCGCCACTTTCACCGGCGGCACGACTCAAGGATTGGTCAAGGATCCGGGAGGCGACGACAAACTCGGCCAGCTGGATATTCCTAACATCTTCCAGGAACTTGATCAGGCGAAAGTCCCCTGGAAGATCTACTACACCGTAACGCAAGGTTTTTGCCTCAATGAGGACGACTGCTCCGGCTCAGCGAACGCAGCTTATCCTGCAACCGACTTCTCCAATCTGACCTACTCGTATCAATATCTGTATGAGAACCCTTCCGGGGCCGCATGTACCGCCCCGACGCAACCTTCCAGTGTCGTTGGCGATTCATCTAACTCCTTTTGCATCGATCCAAACCACATTGCTCCACTATCTCAATACTTCACCGATCTGACAAACGGAACGCTTCCCAGTTTCGGGTTTATTGAAGCTGGTTACGGCAATAATGATGAGCATCCTGGATCGGGGCAATCGATCTTACTCGGCCAGGTGCAGGTAGCAAACATTGTCAATTCCCTTATGGCAAGTCCCTCGTGGGCGGATTCGGTTTTCTTCTTTAGCTATGACGAGGGCGGAGGCCCGTACGATCACGTTCCGCCGGTACCAGGCTACTCGAACGCGAACACGAATGCCTCACTCGGAACCATCCCCGATATTTCCCAAATTGCAGTCAATCCCGATGGATATAGCCCATGCGTGCCGGCAAATGGGGTTCCCACGACACATTGTGATTTAGCGTCCACTGACCCAGGAGCGAGTCCAGGCGATGCTCCGGCTGTGCAGGGCTTCGCGGCCCAGCTTGGTTTTCGTTTACCGAACATCATCATCTCGCCGTTTACGCGCAAGCACTATGTTTCCCATACACCGATGGATCATACGGCAGTAATCAAGTTTGTCGAAAGCCGGTTTATCGGGAGTTCCGCCCATCTAACTGCAAGGGATGCAGCGCAACCAAATCTCTTGGAATTCTTTGACTTCACCAACACGCCATGGGCAAAGCCACCGACTCCCCCCACACCCGTAACCGATCAATCTCTCGGATCCAGCTCGTGCACCCCCGCGAAATTTGCCCCATAGGCAAAGGTGCATCGATGTGTCGAACCCTGGGCACGGCTTTCACCCATACTTTGGCGCGCGCGAAGGATACGGCAAGCTGCGCAGTCAATATTCAAGGATTTGTGCGTACAGGGTACGGAAGTATCTATCGAAACGACAATGCCGCTCGGAGATTGATACGAAACCCATCTCTGAAGGAAAGGCCGACTCGCACACACCGACCGAGTTCAATACACTGTAACTTCGCTTGCTACGTAGCGAATTCCGTCGTAAGTAGCGACTACTCTCGCGTTCTCTCCCAAGTGAAGACTATGGGAAACAGGCAGGAGATCCGGGCTAAATGAGACCTGGTTGCTCCTGCCGTCGCGTGGATCAACTAATACCAACAACCCTGAATGTAAATCGAGAGCTGAAATGCTTCCGCTGAAGACAAACGCAGAACCTGGAACCGCGAGGATCTCCACCTTGCTCGCGACCGGCGCACCTTTCTCACTTGCACTGAATCGAACCGCGACGAGAGATCCCGTCACCAGATCGGAAGGACCAGAGCGCTCCGCCGAAAACGCTGTCTGGCCTTTACGAACAATCGACGTGCCATTTTGGACAAGCAACTTGACTGTCTCTCGCGATTGTCCTGAAGCCACTGTCAGTTCACCAGTCCCAGGATCAAAGCGAAGTACTCGTCCCTCGTATTCGCCGTCCTGGAAACGTGACAGCATATGAATGCTGACCGCAAACAGTTTGGTTCCATCGAGTGTTGTCTGGACCGAGGCATGCTCTTCCGGACGAAGATCATGCAGAGGAATCCTCACCCCATCGCGATAGACCTCTGTCCTCTCATCAAAGAGGATTTTCATTGGGCGTTCGCCATAGACTTTTAATGTGATCTGATCGCGCACCGGATCCAATTCTCGAATCTCGCCGCCGAAAATTGTGCTCTTCCCACTCGGTGCAGGGGGGATTGAATCCGCCGAGGTGCTTCCCGAGGAAAGCATAGAAGCCGCTGAGGTTCCCCCGTTCTGTGCACTTGCCTTCGGGTTCCGCGTCAAGCTGACCAACATCACCGCAATAAGAACACGTACCATCGCGCACGCTCGATAGAAGTATTTGTCACTCTATTGGATGACACATCCGTAATGCGGGATGGCCTGGGCCATTGTCTTCCAAGAGCAACACAGCACCGGAACCTGCATCTAAATAATCTGTGCCTCAGTAAGAACTTAAAGAACAAAGACCACTCCCGGACGGGAAAGCAGGAAGAGCCGAATCATGGCCACACCGTTGAAATGGATGGCAGTCGTTGCGGTCGCGGTCGCCTCGCTGAGTCCTCATGCCTGGGCGGGGAACGTCAAGCTCACCATCCCGAGGCGTAGCGAGCTAAGCCCCGTTCAACGCCTCAACCGGGAAGGTGTCGAAGCCGTGAAGAAGCGGCAGTATCAGAAAGCGGAACAGGTCTTCTACAAGGCATATTTGTACGATCCGACCGACCCCTTTACGCTGAATAACTTGGGATTCATCTCCGAGCAGCAAGGCCAACTGGATCGCGCACACAGATTCTATGAGCTCGCAAAGGAGCAAGGTTGCACTGCTCAAATTGATATGAGCAGTGAGAAGGAGCTTGAGAAGAAGCCTATGCTGGCTGCACTCGAGGGCCTTCAGGATATCCCAATGCGCATCAATCGCATGAATATTGAGGCCATGAGGCTCCTATCGCAAGATCGCCCCTTTGAAGCTGTGCCCCTTCTACACCAAGCGCTGGCACTCGACCCGCGGAATCCATTCACGTTGAATAATCTTGGCGTCGCGAACGAAGCCGTTGGAGACTACAAGAATGCTTTGAATAATTATCGGTTGGCGGCCGCAAGTCAATCTAACGAACCGGTGATGGTCACATTGGATCGATCATGGTCAGGGAAGCCCGTCAGTGCCATGGCCGAAGCGAGTGCGAAACGTCTGGAGAAGCGATTGACAGATAGAAACGCCGCCGAGATCCAAGCCGCCATGCTCAGCATGCGCGGCGTCTTTGCGGCGAATCAGAACGACTGGTCCGACGCGAAGCACGACTTTCTGCGCGCATACTCTCTCGACCCTGAGAGCGCATTCTCTTTGAATAATCGCGGATTTGTGGCGGAACGAGAAGGAGACCTGGAGAGCGCGCAATTCTTCTATGAAAAGGCAAGGAGAGCCAGCGACGCAAACAACCGGGTCGGCTTCGCGACCGCAAGATTTGCGGAAGGGCGAGCTCTCTCCACAGCAGCGACTGATAGTGACCGAAAGGTCGATGGCGCGTTAGATGTCTACAGTCGCGAACGTCATATGGAAACAGGGCCAGTTGAATTGACACTGCGAGGCAATGAATCAACGGACAAACCCGCGACCACCGCGCCGCGGTCGCCCTCGACGCCAGCAGCTCCCTCTGCGGTTTCCCCGTCGTCCCCGCAGCCGCCACAGTAACTCAATGAAGGGCCAAGATGAACAGAACAGACGCGCAGTCGCCTTCGCACAAATCCGTAAAACTCCTTTCTCGGCTCGTGTTGCCTCCGCGCAATGGATACGTCTCCTCGGATTTGGCGAGAGGCAATCTCAAGCTGGAAATCCTCAACCTGAGCCGCGCTGAGTTCGATGATCTTGTCGCTTTAGCAGATGCAAACCATGTGATCGTACGTGGTCTCCAAGCCTTCCTCGATCTCATCTGCGAAGAGAATGATCTTACCCACAAAGAGTGGGTGGAATCGGCTCTCAAGTCAGAAAAAGCACGGATCGAAACAGCTATCCAGTATCTCCGCGAGATTTGCAACGTGTTTGAAGAACAGTCCTATAAGGTCGCCGTGATCAAATCTCTCGATCACTGGCCTGATCTTGGTAGCGATTTGGACCTATTTACTGATGCCAATGCGGAAGACGTTCTTCAGGTGATGCAAAAGGTCTTCGGAGCACATATTGCGCCCCGGAGTTGGGGAGACCGTTTGGCCCGCAAATGGAACTTTATTGTTCCAGGATTGCAAGAAGCCGTCGAGATCCACGTGGGGCGATTGGGCCAGACGGGCGAACAGGTTGCAATCGCAAACTCGCTGCTGGACCGTGCGCGGTGGGCCTTGGTTGGGAGACATTCTTTTCGCACCGCATCAGCTTCAGACCGCCTGATGATTTCAACCCTTCAACGAATGTACCGTCACTTCTATTTTCGACTGTGCGATATTGTCGACACTGCTGCATTGGCTGACTCGAACGGAATCGACTACAACAACCTGCATTCTTCCGCCAGGAATGCCGGTATCTGGGAAGGTGTGGCAACCTATCTCGCGATCGTCTCGGATTATGCGGAATGCTATCGGGGATTGGGTATTGATCTGCCGCAATTCGTGTTGGATGAGGCACGCTTTCGAGGTGGCGAAATCTATTACGCCAAGAGCTTCTTACGCGTTCCGATCATGCCCCAGTCCGCACGGCTCTACGGATCGCAGTTGGCAGGCATTCTAGGAAGAGGCGAACTGCACAATGGCGCCCGGCTCTCTCTTCTGCCATGGCTTGCGACCGCAGCGGTAGTTGGCCAGAAGCTTACGGGAAGCGACAAAGGAATCTGGTAGCTGTTCGGGCATTCGTACGGCAAGCACAAAGATGATTCACGCGCATCGACAACTTTCAAACCTTGGTTTAACAAAGAGAGGGGGATGCCGAAGATCGAATCCGGCAAAATCCTATGGGCTACCTAATATCACAATCCCAAAGATCGTTCGCTCGCGGGAGCGAAGCAATACGATCGAACGTGGCAGGCGAGAGCCAACCTGAAACGGAATTCTACAATTGCACCTCGCTTGCCTTGGAAAGACAAAATTCCCCGTACTCAACGAGAGTACCGGCTCCGAAATTGGTGTTAAGGCCTAGCCCGGCAACGGCCGGCGCACTCCCGTCTCTTTCTTTCCAGGGCCTCGATACATTGGTCGCCAAAAAAGACAAGACATCTAATCTTGTTTCGATCGTAGTCCACGTCTTCATCATTACTGCATTGCTCTGGCTGGGATTACGCGGCCCGGTAGCCATCGTTCCACCAGCCACAACCGTGACGCATGTTGATTTCACGCTATACGCCCCCCCGCCCCCGCCCAAGGTGATGCCCGTGGCGAAGGCCATGGGCGGAGGCGGAGGGGGTGGCGCCCATGAGGTGGTCGAGCCAACCAAAGGTGAACCGCCAAAGATGGCGAAGGTCCAGCTCCTGCCTCCGCAGCTCGCCAGGCTCGATCGCCCCAAGCTGGCTGTCGAGCCAACAATGCGAGTTGAGCTTCCTGATAGCTCCAACCCGGCGCACCTCGGCATGCCAGATTCACCGCAAATCGTTTTGGCATCGCAAGGCATGGGAAGCGGCTCGGGATTTGGTCATGGCCTTGGCGGTGGCATCGGCATTGGAAGAGGCACCGGCGCGGGCCCAGGGAATGGCGGCGGATACGGCGGCGGCGTAATGAGTGTTGGTGGAGGAGTAAGCGCCCCTCAAGTAATTCACTCGGTTCAGCCGGAATTCACTGAAGAGGCACGTCGCGCGGATCACGAAGGAACGGTGTCAATTCAGCTCATTGTAGATTCACAAGGTAATCCGCAAGACATTCACGTGACTCGCCATCTCGGCATGGGGCTCGACCAGAAAGCGATCGATGCTGTGAGACAATATCGATTCAGGCCAGCTATGTATCAAGGCCATCCAGTATCGGTACGGATGGTTATCGAAGTCGACTTCCACCTGCATTGATTCTGATGAGCGATCAAAGATCGCTCAATGAGAGTTAGGAAATAAGAGGAGGGCCACCCGCGCCCCCTCCTCTTGTGGTTCAAGTTGACTCGTTCATGTAGGAAGATACCGGATCTGACATGAGGAACCGCGTAACCACGGGAACATCGTAAGGGCGAACGAGCCCAGACGGCCTCCCGAACGGAAACAACCATTCGCTACTGCTTCTCCGCTTGACTAACTTGCTGTGTGCGTTGCGGCGGCTGGGCATAGTAGCCCTTCTTCGTCCGCACTGTGAGCTTGCCGTGATTCGGAGCCTTCACTTCAACGTGGACAGTTCGGTAGCCGCCGAGACTTGCCGACTTAGTGGAACGATAATCCACGACGTATTGATTCCGAATATCCCGCGCTACTTCGTCGGCAATATTGTCCACATCTGCTAACGACTTTGGGAAATAGGCAATGCCGCCAGTCTCTTCGGAAAGAGACTCTAAGGCACTTTTCGCTCGGTCCGACTCATGTTGATCGACATCGAAGAGCAGGCCGATCGTGTAAACTACCGGCCCTCCCAGGTTTTGCACGCGACGAATGGCCTGAGCTAACGTCAACCTGGAAGCGTTGTCTGCTCCATCAGTAATGATTAACAACGCCTGTTTACGCTCTTTGGCGTGCTTTACTAACTCATCTGCCGACGCCGCAACCGCGTCGTACATCGCGGTCGTTCCTTGAGAATCCGAGCGCGAGAGCCCGCGATTGAGCGCGACAAGATCCGAGGTGAAGCCCTGGTCGAGAAAGGCTCGATCGGAAAAATTGACGATAAAGGCAGTATCAAGCGGATTTGAAGCTCTAAGCAGCTTCAGCGCAGCCACATTAATTACCGCTCGCTTGTCGCGCATTGAACCTGAATTATCCACGAGAATCCCCATCGATACCGGAAGATCCTGGTGTAACACTGAATTGACTGTCTGCGGAACACCATCCTCCCAGACGCGAAAATCGTTTTGATTCAGATCGGTGACCGTGCGCCCTTTATCGTCGATGACTGAGCAATTCAAAAGAACTTCATCCACGTTCGCATGCAGCGTATACATTCCTCCCTGGCCCTTTTGAACTTCACCGGGCTTCGCCGGACCTGAAGGCACGGCAGTATTCGCAGAATTGGTCTCTTGGGGATCGGGGGAAGGAACAGGATCGCGATCTACATCCAGACGCGGCTGTATCTCCGGTCGCGTTGGATCATTTGCTGGCTGTGAGGCGGAGACCTGTTGCGGTGCCGATAGGGCGCTACTCTGGGCAGATACGTGATCTCCACTGCAGCAAAATAATGCAAGTGCAGCCAAAGGAGTTTGCCAAATCGTGTGCGATAGCAAAGCGAGCTTCATAGGCATAGGGCTGGCGAATGCGCAGGAGTCCTCCTTTACTTAGATGCGCAAGTCCGCCCCGAGTTTGGTCGGGCCCGTATTTCGAGCAAGTCGTCGACGCAATCAGATGCTTTCCTTGGATGCGGAAGTTAATCTAACCTCCACAACTTGCATTCCCAGACGTGGGTGTTTCGCCGTGAGTCTCAGAAGTCCGGGTTCCTCCCCGGCTCGTAGCCATACCGCCCCTGTCCCGCCCACCAAAGAGAAGGGATTGTCGCCGATGAGTTTGCCGGGACCCTCCAAACTGAGCGCGATTGGATCATTCGCGTACGTCCTGATCGCCCCAAACTCATCTGTAACGCGCAGAACGACGCGTGTCGTATCGGCTCCGTCAGCCTGCAGTTCGCGGTCATCGGGCAACGCCATGAACTTTGTATCGACTCCCTTGCCGGACAGCGATTTGGAGATGACTTGCTTACCATCGATGAAACCATCAGCCCGCAAATCACCCCAGCCGGCCCGAAATTGCCGCAGATCGAGTTTGCTCACATCGAGAACGAAAGGCGGGTACTTGAGATGGTCAAATTCAGCGCGGTCAGGTTCGATCTCGGTAAGCAGCACCCAGGGGTTTGATTCAAGACTATCGGCGCGCGCAAAGATCTTGAGTTGTTCGCAATTCGAGCAGAAAACCGCCTTGGTGAAGCCCACAGATTCATCGCCGCGCGCCCAATGAAACGCGGGCTCGAGGACGATCTCCTCGCTCGGGTCGCATTGGGACTTATAAAATCCCGCGGCTGGCTTCGGCTCCCGAAAGATATCGGTCACCCCGTGATAACAAATGCGGTCGCCTGCCCCGAAGTTAGAATGCGTGTTGTAGTCGAACGCGCACCAGCCAATCCCGCCAGCGTATTGCGGATTGGAAGCAAGCTGGTTATGAATCCGTGCATGGCGAAGTGTGTGTTCCCTCTGGCGCTCGTCATCATCCGTCGTCTTCGTTGGGAAAGTGTGGCCAACAAACTCCGTGTTCAGGTAACGCGGGTGGCAGGGAGGCTTCAATGGGAACCCGAAATCATTCATTGTGAATACATCCTCCAGGAACTCCGACTCCTGGAAGTATCGAATTCCACCCGTCTGCCGCGATGTATCGAGGGCATGCGCAATGGCATTGGTGCGAGTATAGAAATCGTGATCGTCCAATGATTCATTGATTCGGACACCCCAAAGCACAATGGAAGGACGGTTCCAGTCTCGACGAATCATTCGGCCTACATTGTCGATCGCCACCTGCTTCCACTTCTCATCCCCTATATGTTGCCATCCTGGAATCTCCTCAAGCACAAGCAACCCGATCTCGTCGCACCGATCGAGAAAGTGGCGTGATTGAGGATAGTGTGAAGTTCGCACAATATTGCAGTGAAGGTTCTTGCGAAGGATATCCGCATCCTTGCGTTGAACGCGTGCTGGCATCGCCTGTCCGACGAAAGGAAATGTCTGATGCCGGTCGAGACCGCGCAGCTTGACGACCTTCCCATTCAATGAGAATCCATGATCCGTAAAAGCAGCTTCCCTGAAGCCAACGCGCCGAGTATCTTCATCCACAACTTGACCGGACCGGATAAGCCTGACATGAACCGTGTAGAGATGGGGGTCCTCGAGACCCCAGAGCCTAATGTTGCGAAGCTGAGCGAGCGATACCGTGTGGAGCGCCGGATCCTTGATCGTTTCAGTCGTGCTGTAAGCCGGAGCATCGGTATACGGATCGAGCGAGGTCTCAGTCGACTCCGTCGAATTGTTGGCGCTTCCAATTGCATTTTTGCCTTTGGCAACGATTTGGTCGCCATCGCGCAATTCCACTTCGATAGAAAGGTCCCCGCGCGCGGATGCATCGCCGGCAAGGAAGCAATTGACGTCCAGCGATGGGCTGCCACTCGCTACGTCCTTGGGTTGGGCAAAAATGTTATCGATGAAAGCGGGAGGAACAATTCGCAGGGACACCTCACGATAAATACCTCCGAATGTCATGTAATCTATTTCATAGCCGAAAGGAGGTATATCGGCCCTCTCAGTTGAATCTACCTGCACGAGTAAAACGTTTTCAGCTCCTTGACGTAAATGCTCCGTCAGTTCAAAAGAGAACGGCGTGAAACCGCCCTTATATTCACCCAGGCGGGTCCCATTGATCCAGACAGTTGACGCAGTCATCACGCCCTCAAAATCGACAAACACGCGTTTGCCCGCAGTACCTTCAGGAAGTTTGAAACGGCGCCGGTAGGTGGAGACAAACTCGTAATCCTTGTCGTCAAAGTTGTGCCAGGGCAATTCGATATTTGTATGAGGTATCACAACGCGCTCAAACTTCGAGTCATCGAATCCAATTGCTTCCGCGCCGTCAACCTTCGCCGAATGATATCGCCAGTTGCGGTTAATAGGAAGAATCAACCTTCCTTGTGCGGCGCGATCTTCTGCAAATACTTCGGAACTCGGCAAAGCCGTAGACGCCAACATCGCTCCTGCTGTCTTAATAAAGTCGCGCCGGATCATTCACATTCTCCATCTCGATTGATGTTTCTCGTTGAATTGCAGGGCACATCGTCTGTCCCCGTGCGCTCTCGCAAGCGAACTGCCTATGCCATCCAGTCACAAAGAGCGCTCCTAAGATTCGCAAAAGAAATCGGCTCGCTCGCTCTCCAGAGCGCGAATTCCGCCGGTGCGACAACGTAAGCCTGAGAGATGCTTTCGGCCAGAGCGATACAAACGGTCTCACTTTGATATTCAGCGTAGCGTGTGGCGGCGAGCCAAATATAGAGCGCCAATATCTCTGCATCGGCAGCACTCCCAGAACAATCCTCGACCGAGGGAGCAGGGTTGACTTGATCCGGATTGTCGAAAACAGCGACACCGGTAAAAGGCTTTGGTTTTGTTCGCACACCGAACCGCGCGGCCACTATCGACGGCCGCGCTCGTCGAAACGCTTCTGAAGCTCCCCATTCTACAAACGAGTTGCCAAAAAGCACAGCGCCGTTTCCTGAAAGAAAAAGCGAACGAACAAATTCCCGGACTGCGGGATCCGAAGCAATCTCCGCAGGGCACCAAGGAATCACATCCACCTTGCGAAGTCGATCGAATACAGCATCCGCATCGGCCAGATCCTTTCGCATTGTATTCATTTCGTGAGAGAAGTTCTGTCGGTATGAGCCGAGCCTCTCATAACTGAGTGAGATAAAACTTGAGATGGCGTTTGCGGGTGCGGACGCTCGCAAGCTTAGATCTCTTAGTCCGCTCTCTGCATCCAGAACCCATATCTCGGCGGAAGATGCTCCTGTTCGGCTTGCAGTTGAGGAAAGCAAGCCCTGCGATTCTTTCCCTGGCTTTTCGGACCTTGGTGTCAAAAGAAATTCCAGGGATCTGGGATCATTGCCGGAAACCGAAGGTTCGAGAAGCAGCGCCTTGCCAACGCCCTGCCAGCGTCCCCACACTGTTGATGGGTTCACAGGCAGCGACGCCGGGATATCCAGTAGAACCAGGCGATGTCGTGTCTTGGCCGCCGCACTGTGCGGTGGAATAGAATGCTGATCGACTATGTCGAATACCGCCTGAACCGCTTGCCGCCAATCTTGAAAATATGGCGAGCGAGCTAATTGAGAAGAATTCTCGATCGTCTGTTCTTTAGTAGAGAACCGCCAACTGCGGACTCTCATTTTGTCTTCCAGCTGAATGACCTGCTGAAACAGTGCCGCGGATTCTTCCTGGCTCAGACCCGCTACATAGAGTAATAACTTCTCGACCGATTGACGCTCATTCGGAAATAGATACTTCCATTGATCGAGTTGCTGATTCACAAACGGAAGGAATGTAATCGGAAGACGTTGCAACGTTCCTTTGTCCAATGCGGACTGCATGTCGTCGCGAAGCTTTTCCGAAGCATTCATGGTTTCATTTTCATCTCAACCCTGCCTAGGGGCCATTGCTCGGTTTCGCCCGGGCCAATCCCGGCTTATACAAGACGCGTTCAGGATCAGCCGTGCAGCTCCATCAGCTTTGCGCCCTGCGACTCGATCCGGGGGCAGCCAAGGAGACCGGTTAAGGTCGGACAAATATCAATATGGCGAATCGGACGTTCCACGACTAGAGATTTGGATACCGCCGGCCCTAAAGCCATCATCCATGTGTCAATCGTCGATTCCTCGTGTGCGCGATGGTTGAAAAAACCATTTGTCGACGAACCGTCCGGGTCCCGTCCAAACTCCGGAAGAATCACCATCGTGGTCTTGCCCCGGTAAGCGGGATTCGATTCTACTTCCTGCCAAAGTTGGTAGCAGAGTCGATCTGCAGCACGAATGCCCGCCAGGTGCAAGGAGTAAGAACCGAAATGTGCCGCCTCCACGTCAGAGAAAGCAACCACTATCGCTTTTGGTGAAAACTTTCGCATAATTTCGCGAGTCATGAAAAAAGTGAGCTCATCGCCCGACGTGGGCCCCCCATCGCGCACAAAACTGGCTATCGCGGCTTTGACACTTCCCTCAACGCGCGGATCAAGTTGATTCGCCGCCTCGAAGACATTCCAACCTAAACCTTCATAGTTGCTTCCCTGCATTGCGTTTTCGAGTTCAGCTTGAACCTTATTCCTGTCGGCCATATTTCCGGTCCGGCCAGATCGCAATGCTTCTTCCACCGCCATCAGCATCAGCTGCTTGGGGAAAACGACATTGGCGCCATAAGATGGGCCATAATTCGAGTCCGAACTTGCGCCAATCTGACTGGTGAGTGCCTTATTGCTCGCCACTACCCATGTCTCGTTGCGATCAAAATGTGTGCACTTGCGAAATTGCTCGAAGAGCGTCGGGGTAGTGGGCGCGACTTTGCCCCAGTCGTCGAGTCGTTGCCAATTTCCAGTGAGAATACTGGAGATTGCGTTAAAGTGTGCAGTTACTCCTTCATTGCGCGCATGAAGATAGAAGACGGATTGCGGAAGTAGATCTGACACGAAATGCGGAATATTCTCAAGACCCTCGCGGGAGAAAGTCTCGGCACGTCGAACTCCACCGATCACGACCAATAGAATTTTATGATCGCGATCGTCTATCGCAAGCGGGCTTCTCTCTGCACGCACTTTTGGAAACATCATGCCCGCGACAAGGAGTCCCGCCGCTTGAAGGAAGATCCTTTTCGATGCGTCGACCGGCAGGTGAGAGCCGCTTGAATTCCAGGAGCCGATCTGGGAGTCTACGAGACCACCAATCTCCATACATGCCCCCTCAGGCCCAATCTCCTTGGAGCCCGATACTACGCATGAATCCGTCTCTGAAAGATACCCTATTATAGGCGCAATAATGGTCTCTCCTCAATTTCAATTCGCGCGCCCTCAACTAACGGCAAGTGAAAGCAGCTGACCTAAATCGAGTGCTGAGCTTGATTTGGTTCCGCGGGGCAATGTTGGAGCAACTACGAGAGCCTCGCCGTGACCTTCAAACCACGCAAGAAAGGCGGATTCGCCAAAGCCAGAAAGCCTCTGTTGGTTGATCCAGTGATAATACGAGGCCATGTCTGCATCGATAAGTGACCCCAACGGATCAACTTCCGACTCGCCTTTCGTATTCGACAGGAGCTCATTCATCGGACGTTGCCGCTGTCGCGGAGCAAACCGTACCAATAAACTAAGCGGTTGGGCTCGCCTCAGAATCTCGCGCGCTGTCCACTGCGCAAAGGTGGTGCTGAATATCTGGGTTCCAGAACCCTCGGTCAATATCTTGAGCTGAAATCTACCGAGCACCGCATCTCCCGACGAATTCATCCCTAGATCGGAGGGTGTGATTCGCGCTAGGTGTGTTCGCAGTTCCTCTGGTCCCATTCCCGGCTTTTGGATTTCCGCACTTACATTTCTTAATAGGCTCGCACGAAGCCGTTCCAGCGATTTGTAAGAGACACACGTCAAACCAGGGCTGTGGTTGGATTCCAGTCCTCCGTCTACGTACCAATGGCCGTAGGGGACCGGATAAGCCTGTGAGCGAGATGCCACACCTTCAAGGAGTAGTTCGAGTCCTCGGTCGGGTTTTATTTGATCGAAATAGGTTCCATGCGCGCGCAGGTTTTTGAATAATTGACTGTCATATAACGTCACACCCTGACCAATGACGGAAATGCCGAGTCGGCGCACCGCTAAAGGTAGCGGAGGCATCTCTGACTGCAAGCGGGCGCCGTACTCCGTTGCCGCGGCTCGAAAGGCATCCAGTTGGTGAGTACTCCAAAGATGTGCAGAAAGTTGCTCTGTAAACTGCGCCGGCTGATTAATCCAGTCGAATTGCCCTAGCTTCGGCGAAATTGTGAGCTGTTCAAAGGCTCGGAACCGCACCTCTCTCTGCGGCCGAGTGAGGGCGCTGAGCAGTGCTAACTCGCCTTCGATTGCAGTTCGCTCAGCGGGAAACGTATAGTCGTAATCGATGATCTCGCGCAAGAGTCCAGGGATGAAGACCAAAGGTAGTTCACGAATTGTCTCAAGATGAGATACGACTAAGCTCCTGGCTTCAGGAGGATAGCTGGAGAACTGCTCGGCTTTGAGATCGTGCGGCTGCATGAGACCTATAGAAACTCTCTGATCGGTTTTCCTTGAGCTTCTCCCGGACTAAATCCCAACATCGCACCAAGAGTCGGTACAAGATCAACCGACTGCATCGGCTCGTCGAAGACCACGCCCTGCCGGACACCCGCACCCAGTGCCATCATCCATGTCGTACGGCTCGCCGCGTCGCCTGTACGATGATGTTGGAATCCGTTGCCTCCCGGTTCATAGTCGGAGTCCCGTCCAAAGTCGGGAAGAACGAACATCGTCGTATTCCCTGCGTATTCCGGCTCGGTCTGCACAGCCTTCCATAGCTCCGCACAAAGACGATCGGTGCGCCGAATACCCTCTAGATAGAGTGAGTAGGCCCCCGAATGCGCCACATCGATATCATGCATCGTGATCCAAAGAAGGCTCGGAGCCTCCTGCTGCATGAGGCGTTTTGCTATGTAGACCGATAATTCATCGGGACTGGAAAGTGTTCGCGCATGAGCCATGAAGTCTTCCATAGATAATCTGAGGATCGATTCGAGTTGCCTAACCTCGAATTCGCTCCCTCCGAGTTCCGGTGTGTAAAGAGGCGTTTCGTAGTTGTCTCGCAGAAGATGTTCTAAGTCGGTAGTTGGGCCATGTCGCAGTTGCACTGAGCAGATGTTTAGGAAGGATCACCGCCGCGCCTCTTCCAGGTCCGAAGGAACGGGAGTTACTCTCACCGATTCGATTGAACCCGTTGCTTGGCGCTACGACCCAGGTATCCGAAGCCGGACGCCTGAGATCCTTGCGAAAATATTCGAAGACCGTGGGATGTTCCGGGGGAACTGCCGAGAAGTTATTGAGCGTCTCGTATACTCCGGTTGTCAAGCTCGCCGTGGCCACATAGTGTCCCAGAATCCCTTGGTTCGTAACATGTGTAAAGAAGCTTGATTGCGGGGCTAATTCGCTGATCAGGTGAGGTATATTCTCTTGCCCCTCCGGCGCGAAAGTCTCCTGGTCGCGCGCACCGCCGCCAAATGTGACGACAATCGTTTTGCGTTTCTTCCGAGCAGACTCAGCTCGAACAAATGGACTGGAACTTCCAAGCGCGGCTCCGAGCGCGAGACCGGCAGTTGCCCTCAGAAACTCCCTTCTACTTCGGCTCAGGCCGAAAGCGATTTCTCTTGGAGTCAAATCCTCTCGCTCTGGTAGACCAGAAGTGAATCCTCCCGTGATCGATTGTCGATTCATTCGCTCAAACCATCCGTGAACCTAGTAACGCTCTCTATTGGTTGCAAACCCCTTGCTTCCCATTTGCCGTCATTGTCTAGGCCTGCCATCGATAAGCAATCAAAACTTCGAAGATGTTCTTTCCCGTTCTGAGTAGACGAATTGCTGGACCTCGGCTCGCTCCCTGTCGACCTCGGCAAGATGCGCAGCGCGCAGCTTCTGATAAACTGCGAACTCTTTTTGGGCCTCATCCTTTTGTCCCACATGGACGTAATCGGTTCCGAGACGGTAATGCGCATCGGATAGATCAGGATTCAGTTCGAGGGCACGCAGATACTCGGGGATTGACTTGCCATACAGATGTTGACCGGCGTACAAATCGCCAAGTTGCATGTGCGCTTCGGGAATGTTGCCGTCGAGCGCGATCGACTTTTGCAGAAGCGACTCCACCATTGCAATGTCTTCACTGGAATCTTCCGATCGCTTCCCTTTCCACAAGCTGATGGCGTAATAGTATTGGGCCCGTGCGTCTTGGGGACGGAGTTCCGCATAGCGACGGAATCTTCCAATGACATCTTCGGCCTGCTTCGGAGAGCTATCGAACGCCTTAGACAAGAATAGATAACATCGCGGGTCGGAAGGATTTAGATCCGCGGCAGTCAAAAAAGCTTGCACGGCGTCATCATATTTTCCCCGCGAATAAAGCGCCAAACCTAAGCCGATAAAAAGCCGGGGCGATTGCGGATATCGTATTGTGGCATGTTGGAAGATATCAATCGCCGGTTCATAGGTTCGGTGAAGAAGCATCTCGCTTCCCCAGTCGAACAGGTTATCCTCACTTGGATCGATATGAGCGGCGGACTCGAATTCGTTTGCCGCATCAATGAACTTGCCGCTTTTCTCGTCGATCTGGCCGAGCAAGTTCTGCAATTCTCCGGTGTTTTTCTTCTTTGCGATCGACTCCGCTACTTCCTTTGCCTCTGCTAGCTGGCCGAGTTGAAAATCCGCCATAGCCAAATCGTAGCTGTTGTCATACGAATCAGGCTGGATCCGATGAGCCAGTTCAAGCAGGGGGCGGGCCTCAGCAACCCTTCCATTCTGGATAAAGAGCTCGGCGAGGTTGTGATTCGCATCGTAGCTTTGCGGATCTAACTGAAGAGCCTTTTGAAACTGTTCTCCAGCTAGAGCTGCTTTGCCTGAATGCAGCAGCGCGGCTCCGAGATTGGTCCGGGCTGCCGCGGAACCTGGTTTCAATTGAACTGCGATTTTGAGATGATCCTCGGCCTTGCCATCTTCCGAGAGCGACGCGTAAACCAGCCCAAGTAGTTCGTGGAGCTCATAACTTTTTGGTGCATACGGAAGGAGACTTTCAATCTGTCGAGCCGCTTCGGGGTAGCGACCCGCATCGTAATCCGCCACGGCAGACTGATATTTGCGATCGAGATTCTGCTTTTCGGTGTCCTCGGCCAACGCGACCTTTGTGCACACAAAAGCAGCGCAAAGCGCCACCAACAGAAACCGAGGCAACTTGCTCACTGTCCGCCTCCGAGATTGCCGCGTGAGCAATTTGTTGCTACGCAGAACAACACCCCAGGGGCGCCTGGATGGCGCACGTCCCCGGGGTGTGTTCATTCTAGCCTAGTAATACAGCTTCAGAGCAAATTGAATCTGTCTCGGATCGTAGGGAGCGTCACGAGTGGATCCAATTTCACCAAAGTTGGAGCTATTGAAATTACCCGAGTTCGAAATCGCCACCACGCCGTTACCGCCGAAATTCGGAGAGTTGAAATTCGGATGGTTCACGATGTTGAAGAACTCAGCCCTGAACTGCACCGAGAACCGTTCGCTCAGTTGGAACGCTTTGAAGGTTGAGAAGTCGAGCCGGTGGAACCCCGGTCCCGTCGTCGTCGTGTTATACCCGCCCAGGTAACCGGCAAGCGTCGACGGAGTAACGCATCCAGCAGGGGCAGGCGGGTTTACATCATACTGACAAGGTTGCTGGAAGGCCTTCGGGTTCCCAAACCAATTGAGTTTTCCGTTTGAGTCGGTGTGGAACCCAAGCTTCGGGCTCTGTCCGGGGACAGGCAAATCGTCGCAGTCCTGTGACGCGTCGTTTGCAGTCGTGTTGACCGGGCAATTCAGAGTAATTGGCTGTCCGCCCTGAAGCGTGAGAATCCAGTTGACAGCCCAACCACCCAGCAGCGCGTTGGTCGGACCACCCGCATTCAAGTAGCGCATTCCCTTGCCGAATGGGAGCTGATATCCGCCGCTAAAATGTAAGACCTGCCGCAAATCAAAATCGGCCAGTGCGCGATCGAAACCAGGACCGAGGCCCGGCACCCAGGGAGCGCGATATCCGTTTACGCTACCCCCATTCAGCAGATCGCCGGCGTCGGAAAGCGTCTTCGACCACGTGTACGCGAGAAGATAAGTGAACCCATTCGAGAACTGCTGTTCCAGCTTAGCCTGCAGTCCGTTGTATGTGCTGGTTCCTATGGTTCGTTGATAACTCCCATTCTGCCCGAAATCCGGAAATGGAACGGTACCAGTTTTATGCGCCGTTGTCGGAGAGGTGGTGCTTTGACCATACGGCAGGATTGCCGTCACCTCGTTGTCGCCAATACCCGCCTGCAAATTCAAGCCGTGCGTTACGACATACGAGGCCTGAGCAGATAAGGTACGGGTTAAAGAATATTGGACAGTGGCGTTTCCGCTTAAAGTTGTCGGCGTATGGTAATCGAATTGAAGTCCCTGCAGTCCCAGGCCCGATGCGTTCACCTGCGTCGGCGTAAACGAAATGCAGGAGAAACCAGCTTCGAGTGTTGCTGTGCCACCCGGACCCGCCGTCGCACATCCGGCAAAAGGAGTGCCGAAACTAACCGGCGCGACCAAGGGGTTGGGACCCAGAACCTGATAGTTGAAGTTGTACACAAAGGGATAATTCTCGCCGATATTCGGCCCATATCCCTGATTCTCGAATGAGTTGTAAAAGGCGCCAAACCCGCCGCGCGCCACTAGCTTGGGGCTGATTTCATAGGCGAAACCCACGCGAGGAGCAAAGTTGACCTTTTGGGTCTGAAGCAATCCATTCCCGTATTTGTTGGTTTCCCTGAGGGTGATTCCATCCGCCGCCAGCAGATCAAGAAAGCCGTTGCCTGCGAGGCTTGGATTCGTTGCCGTCGAGGACAAGGCCCTATTATCTTTCCCGCTCGCTGGAATGAGGTACTCAGGCAAATTGTCCGGGGGACCACTCTGAACGAAATTGGCCTGGCCGCCGTTTGACTCGCCAATAGGTCCGAAATAGTCCCAGCGTAAACCAACATTCAAAGTTAGTTTGGGTGTCATCTTCCAATCATCCTGGAAGTAGCCGGCGAAATAATTCTTCACATCGTAGGTCTTGCTGATGTTGGAGGCGCGTACATCGTCGGAACCACCGGAATAATTGATCGCTACGTTACTCGGAATCGTCTCGCCTTCCGAGTTAGCCGTAACAGGCGCAGGAGGAATCAGGATTTGGGCGATTGCCGTCTGGTTGCTGTTCTGGCCCGGAATATCGGTGAATTGGCCGGTGTAGTCGAAGGCTCCGCGAGACCACGCCGGCTGCAGCGTGGAGAACTTCACATGCTGATACTCAATACCCATCTTGAAGCTGTGCTTCCCGTATATCTTCGTAAAGTCGTCAGTAACTTGGATCGTCTGGCTGACTTCATCTGAAGGTAGGAAGTTATTGCTGCCCAGATTCGACAGGTCGTTGAATGTGAAGTTAGGCAACCCACCATTTTCGGCCACCTGCTGGATGCCCTGAATTCCGAACTGCGCCGGAATCCCCGTCACCCCTCCGTCCGGTCCGTAGCGCGTTGTATGGAGATGAGCAAATCCGCCGCGCACCTGATTGATCGTATTTGGATTGAAAACGTGTGTAAAACCCGCAACGGCTTGTGAGGATTTTGCCGTCTGGATGCCCTCCTGGAAAGCGCCACCATCGGCTATTCCTCCAAAAGGACCCGGTATGTATTGCGGGTCATCGACGTAGCTGAAGCGGAAGAATATTTGCTCCTTGTCGTTGGGATTAAAATCCTCGCGCGTGTCAAAGGAGTTCGAATGTTCATAGAGATGGGGACTCGATCCAAAGTTGTTCGTGATTCCAGAACTTGTCGGCGCCGGGTAGAGATTCAATAGCTTGACCGCATTCGGGTCGATCAAAGTAGCAGGAAGATGATTCAAACCAGGACAAGCCGCGACAGTGGGCGCAGTTTTTCCTGCCGATGAGCAACCGTTGTAACCAAACGGGTCGCGGACAAAACCGGTAGTTGTGGCTGCGATGCCCGTCACAGGATCGACCGTTCCCGCGGTTACCGACCGGGTGGTCGCGGGATCCAGGACAGTGCCGGGAATGATTAGTCGGCCGAGCGCATCGGCGCGGGCTGTACCACCAATTCGGTCGGAGAGATCTTGGTAGCCGCTGGAACGCTCTGCTGCGGTCGGAACAGAAAGACCCGATGATGTATTGCCCTGCACACGCCGTTTCCCCTCGTAGTCGCCGAAGAAGAACATTTTGTTCTTGATGATCGGGCCGCCACCGGTTGCTCCGAATTGATTCTGTCGTAATTCGCCCTTCTTGATGTTGTTGTTGTCTTCGAACCAATCCGCCGCGTCGAGTTTGTCGTTGCGGAAAAACTCCCACACATCGCCGTGCAAACTATTCGTGCCGGACTTGACGGTCGCGTTCATCACGGCGCCCGCGGAACGGCCCAATTCCGCACTAAAATCCGCGGTCTGAACCTTGAACTCCTGAATCGCGTCCAGCGGGGGAAGGATGACAAAATTGGTTCCATTCAGGAAGTCGACCGCGTTGGAGTTATTGTCGATGCCATCCAGAAGGTAGTTATTCTGCGCCGGCCGAAGCCCGTTGGCCGAGAACGCGCCAGATGCTGCGTTGCCTCTTGTATCCGCCTCAGGCGTCTGCATCCCGGCGCCAAGTTGGGCGAGAAACGTGAAGTTGCGCCCATTGAGAGGCAGCGCGTTCACTTCCTGCTGGCCAATGACTTGGCCGACCGAGGCCTCTTCGGTTTGAAGCAACGGCGGCGCAGTGTTCACCTCGACCGTCTCAGTCGCGGCGCCGAGTTTCAACTGAACATTGACTTCGAGGAATTGCGCAACGTTTACAGTCAGGTTCTTTTGCGTGGTTTTGGCAAACCCCTGCGCCGTCACAGTCAGGGTATAGTGCCCGATCCTGACCGGCGAGAATGTGTAGCCACCGCTGCTGTTTGTCTTCGTCTCCAGAGTGATGCCTTGGTCGGTATTCAGGAGGGTGACCTGGGCGTTGGGTACGACGGCGCCGCTCGCATCTTGTACCGTTCCTGAGATTGATCCTTCGTCCACCTGGCCAAAAGCGCTTCGGCTTTGGAACATCAGGAAGCAAACACACGTGAAGGCTATGCAGGCACACACTCCAAACCAAGTTGAGGTTTTACGTTCACGGCCCATCCCAATTTCCTCCGCTTTCTCTCTCTTCCTTCCGTCCTGTTTTGCCGATTTAGGGGAACGAAGGTGTCCACTTTTAACCGCTCTTTGTAAACGGTTTCATCAGTGTGCGAGGAAGCGTAGTGCATTCGTTGTATTTTTGTCAATCGAAAGTTGGAGATCATAATTGGCAGGTCAGATAACCGCCCTAGAATTACCAGTTTGTGATGGCCGCTTTGCCCACCTTGGCCTCAAAGTTAAGTTATTTACTAATTCGATTTGTCACTCCATTTCTTATCGAATTGTTGGACCAGTATCAGCGAGCGGCAAACTCCGTGAATCTGTTAAAAAATAGGGTTAGAAAAGAGGCGCTTTGACGAGAAATCCTCAGCTCACCATCCCCCCTCGCCCCCTGTGCCCATTTAGTTTCCGTCCCAAACCAGATTCCTTCTGACGCCGATTAGCCGGAGCGAACTCGGGTGCTATGATTCGGTCATCTTCCCGGTCTTCGGGACCTCTGATGACGCCACCGGAATTGAAAGAGCGCCCACGTTTTTCCCGCCGCGCGTTTCTTAAAACTATGGGATCTGCGCCGATGGTGTTGAGGGCCGCGCCCTTCTTTGGAGCATCCCCCCCTTTCGGCTCATTAGAACCTTCGAACATCGATCAGCCAGACCTCCCCTTCTCCGACGTTCGCTTGTCGCCCCATTACCCGGCCCCGTCTCCGCTGGCTGAAGTCCTGCGCCTCGTTACTCCGGGTTCGGATGAATACATCACTGAGAAGTTCGCGTTCGAGATTGAGTCAATCCTCAAGCAATGGTCTCGCGAACTTATCAAATCGACGCATGACCATAGGAGGCTAGCCGAGCTACTCGACCCTTCGATCCAAGCCACATCTTTTTCCGTTCTCAAAGAAACCAAGCTCCGCTCCTCATATGGCATCGAGACCCGCAGAAGGGTGTTCGACGGAAATCTCAATCCAGGCCGCGATCAATTCCTCCGAAACATCGATGCGTGGCTGGGGCCGATGTCGCATGTCACGACTGCAGAATTTGAGATCTACGGCATCGAACAAGCCAGCGAGTCTCCACTCGCCATCCGCGTTGACATCCGTTATGACCTGGTTGGTGAACGGAGCGATCAGGTGAGAGAAGAGCGCGTCGGTTCATGGCGCGTTCATTGGAACCAGGATGCTTCGCAAAACTGGAAAGCACAGAAATGGGAGATTGGCGACGAGTCCCTCAGCGCCATTCGTGGGCCGGCGTTTATCGACGTAACGCAGCAAGCCCTCGGAGAGACCGACTCTTACGCGAAACAAATGCTGCGCGGGGCAGACTACTGGCGAACGGTTCTCGACGGCGCGATTGGCGTGGACGTGTATGCGAACAATGGCGTCGCCGTTGGAGATTTCGATAACGACGGATTCGATGATATCTATGTTTGCCAACCGGCAGGATTGCCTAATCGGCTCTACCGCAATCGGGGCGATGGCACGTTCGAAGATGCAACCGAGAAAGCTGGAGTGGGTGTCCTCGACAACACGGCCTCTGCTCTCTTCGCTGACTTTGGGAACCGCGGCCTGCAAGACCTGTTGGTTGTTTGTGGGACTGGCCCATTGCTCTTCCGAAACCAGGGCAATGGAACCTTCTCCTTAAAGCGAGATGCCTTCAAGTTTGCGCGCGAACCTCAAGGGACCTTCACCCATGCCGCGTTGGCGGATTACGATCGCGACGGTCGTCTCGATATCTACTTCTGCATGTATATGTATTACCTGGGTCTCGACCAATACCACTACCCCATCCCCTATTACGATGCGCGCAACGGTCCGCCGAATTGCCTCTTTCACAACAATGGAGACGGGAGCTTTACGGAGACGACAGAAGCCGCAGGGCTGAACGTCGATAACGATCGCTACAGTTTCTCGTGCGCGTGGGGCGATTCGAACGGGAATGGATTACCTGACCTTTTTGTAGCCAATGATTTCGGAAGCTCGCAGCTTTACCGCAATAACGGCGATGGAACGTTTGCCGTTGCTTCGAAAGAGTCGCATGTCGAAGGCGTCGGTGCAGGAATGGGCTGCGCATGGGCCGATTTCGACAACGACGGGCGCCAGGATGTTTATGTTCCCAGCATGTGGGAAGCGGCCGGCCAAAGGGTCTCCGGGCAAAGACAATTTCACCAGAATGCCCCGGATCGAATACGAGAGCTGTATCGACGGCATGCACGCGGCAATGCCCTCTATCGCAATCAAGGTGATGGCACCTTTCAAAATATTGGTCATGAAGCCGGCGTCGAGATGGGTCGCTGGTCCTGGTCATCCGACTTTTTCGATTTCGATCATGACGGTTTCGCCGACCTGTATGTTGCGAATGGATACCTATCCGGCATCGAGCGAGAGGACCTTGCAAGCTTCTTCTGGCGGCAGATTGTCGCCAAATCATCGGAGGATGCTACTCCTGCTTCGGCCTACGAACGCGGTTGGAATGCGATCAATGAATTGGTCCGATCCGATCACACATGGCACGGATACGCTCGAAATGTGATGTTCGTGCACAATCAGGATGGCACGTTTTCTGAAGTTTCCGGCCCCACAGGACTGGACTTTCCGGAAGATAGCCGCTCGTTCGCCCTCGCAGATATTGATCACGATGGCAGACTCGAAGTCATTCTTAAGAACCGCAACGCGCCGCAAGTCCGCATCCTCCACAATTCTATTCAGGGAATTGGTCAATCAGTTTCGTTCCGACTGAAAGGGGTCAAGAGCAATCGCGATGCAATCGGCGCGGCTATGACCGTCGAGGCCGGATCGATTCGACAAACCAAGTATCTTCAAGCGGGATCAGGATTTCTCTCCCAACACTCCAAGCAACTCTTCTTCGGAATTGGAAATCCGGATGAACCGGTCCGCGCAAAAATTCTCTGGCCCAATGGGCTCTCTCAGGTTTTCGAAAACTTACCTGCAAACCACTTCATCGAACTCGAAGAAGGTCTGGCGTCCTTTAATGCCAGGCCGTTCGCATCCGGCACCATGTTCGTGAAGGCGGGTCCAACGCCGAAAATCGATCCATTGCCTGCCGATCCGGAAACCTGGCTCCTCCAGCCTTTAAAGGCGCCGGAGTTTTCTTTGCCCGATCTCTCCGGCACAACGCGCGATCTCAATTCATTCAAAGGAATTCCAACCCTCCTTAGCTTTTGGGCAACGTCCTCTCCTGCGAGTCAGGATTTGCTCAAGTTGCTGCGGGATCGCAAGCCGGGATGGGCTTCCGGAAGTCTCAATATTGTGGCGGTGAATGTTGACGCGATCAATGACTCAGCCGGAGCACTTTCCTTCGCGACCCATGAGCGCTTCCCTTTCCCAGTCCTATTTGCTAACGATGAGGTTGCGGGGGTTTACAACATTCTCTATCGCTATCTATTCGATCGTCGTCGCGATCTCCCAATTCCGGTCTCTTTCTTGCTCGACACCGACGGAATGATCGTGAAGGTCTACCAGGGCACTGTGGTGCCGGCGAGTCTTCTTCACGACCTCCGATCGATTCCGAAGAACACGAGCGATCGAATGCAGAAAGCGCTCCCGTTTCAAGGCCAACTCGTACAAGACAGCTTCCAACGTAACGATTTTACATATGGCGTAGCGATGTATCAGCACGGCTACCTTGACGAGGCAGCCGAATCCTTTCGACAGGTCATTGAAGTGAAGCCCAATGAAGCCGATGCCTACTACAATCTCGGCACACTAAGCCTCAAGAGAAACGACTTTCAGCAGGCGCGTACCTATCTGGAAAAAACCGTGCAGTTGCAGCCGAACTATCCAGAGGCTTGGAACAACCTTGGCATGATGGCCGCCCAGGACGAACATCTCGATGAAGCTATTCGGGACTTTCAAAAATCCCTCGAATTGAGGCCGGGCTTCGGCATTGCGCTACTGAACTTGGGGAATGTCTACCGACGCCAGCATTCGTTTGAAAAAGCAGAGACCTGCCTCAGCCGCGCAATTCAAATTCAACCTGACGACCCGGAAACCAACTACAGCTTCGGCATGCTCTACGCGCAACAAGGCCAGTTGGATCGTGCAGCAGATTTTTTGCAGCGAGCACTTGCCCTGCGCCCGGTTTACCCGGAAGCATTGAATAACCTCGGCGTACTCTATGTCCGGGATAAAGAATATGTGCAGGCGGAGAACCAATTCAAGACGGGGATTCGCGTAGCTCCTGGCTTCGACCAGTCTTATCTCAACCTTGCTCGCCTCTACGCCCTTCAAAACGAGAGGGAAAAAGCGAGAGAAATTCTCCAAGACTTGCTGCGAGTGCAGCCACACAACAACAGCGCTAAGCAGGCTCTAGAAATGTTACAATGAGCGCCTTATCGAGCCCATCAAGCCCTGGTGAACAAATGAGTGGCCGCGCAGTGTCTCAGACCAAAAACAGATTCTCCATCGCCCATCGGATCGCAGGCGCCGTCCTCGCCTTTTGCGCATTTCTTCTAAATGTTCCGGCATGTCTGGCGCAGCAAAAAGCATCGAATTCCTCCAAGGAGTTTCAGGAAGCTGAGACTCTTGTTCAACAAGGCCGCCTCCACGAGGCAAAAACTGCAACAGAACAAGAACTGAAGCTACACCCTTCAAGTATCGAAGGCTACAACCTACTTGGCATCATTCAAACCGATCTTCGGGACTACTCAAGCGCGATCGAGGCGTTTCAGAAAGCCCTCAAGTTATCTCCCAATTCGATAAAAACGCATAACAACCTCGGCAATGTCTATGTTGCTCTCAAGCGATTTGATCTGGCAGAAGGAGAATTCCGTGCCGTACTGCGCGTCAATCCAGCGAACTCCGATGCTAATTACAACCTTGGCGTCCTGCTCATGTCTAAAGGCGAATCGGCGGCAGCAATTCCGCATTTTGAACGTGTGAATCCACCCAATCTACCGACGCGCTTCAATCTCATTCGCGCCTATTTTCAAAACAAGCGGATCGCAGAAGGAGTCCATTTGGCATCGTTGCTTGCAGCCGCGAGCAGCAACGATGTGAGGGTGCAATTCTCTATCGGGGTGCTCTTGGCGTCCGAAAAGGAGTACAAAGACGCGCAACTCGATCTGGAACGAGCGGACACACTGCAACCTGATACTTTCGAAATTATTTATAACCTGGGCCAGGTCATGCTTCGCGACGGTGAGTTTGCGAAGGCCGAATCAACTCTCCATCGTGCATTGAACTTGAATCCGGACTCAGTCGATGCAATGCATCTTTTGGCCCAGACCTATGTGGATGAGTCGCGGCCGCTCGATGCATTGGATCTTTTGATTCGCGCGCACCGCCTTGCGCCTGATAACCCGGACGTAATCCTCCTGATGGCAAAGATCAGTATGTCGGAGGACTACTTCGAGGATGCCATACCCCTCCTCGAGGATGGCGTGAAAGTCGCGCCCCAGCGTACAGACTTGATTGCTGCACTGGGGGAGAGCTACTTTATGGCAGGCAGAGCGGACAAGGCCATTGAGCAATTCAAAAAACTTCTCGCTGTTGAGAACTCGGCGCGGTCCTATTCTTTCCTCGGACTTGCATATCGAAACTTGGGACGATTCGATGAGGCAAGGCAGTATTTCCAGCAAGGCCTTAAACTGGATCCCCGCAATGTTTCCTGCCTATATAACTTGGGAATGATCGCACAATCGCAGGGCGAAGCCTCCGACGCAGAAACGTACTTCCATAAGGCCCTTCTTTCCGATCCACATTTCCCCGACGCGCTTTTGGGATTGGCCAACATGCGGATCGCAGCCAGACATTTTCCCGAAGCTGAGGGGCTGCTGAGAGAATATATCCGCGTGGGTCACGATCCCGCGACTGGTTATTACAAACTTGCCATTGTCGAACGAAGCCTTCACGAAATCGCCGCGGCTGATCGAGATCTGGACACCTTTAAGACCCTTTCCAAGAATGCGTCAAGTGGCCCTCTTCCCTATCAGAATCTCTTCGACTATCTGGATAACCGCTCCAAGCTCGCACCCAGCGCACGCGATGAGTTGGATTTGACGGAGCTTACCAATGAGGTAAAGAGACATCCTGATCAGCCCCAGAGTCTCTATCTCCTCGCTGAGGCCTATTTGAAAACGGGCAATGCTGAGCAGGCCAAGAGCACGATCGCGCGACTTGATCAGCTGAACCCGGGAGATTTTAAGTCTTTGGTCGGGACCGGTGTCTTACTCGCGCGTTACCGTTTGTACGACGATGCGATCCGACATTTTGAGCAGGCGCTGCAGGAAAACCCGGCCTCCGACGATGTTCGATTCGATTTGGCAAATGCGTATTTCCAAATGCGCCGATATCCAGAAGCCCTTGACTCCGTTCAGAAGATTTCGTCGCAAGGGCAGTCAGACAATGCCTGCCTTGGTCTGCTAGGAGATATCTATGCTCATCTTGGAAACAGTAGCGCAGCTGCTCAAGCATTTCAGTCATCGATAGACCGAAACCCGGACAACGACCAAGGCTATTTGTCTCTAGCGCTCCTCGACCTGCGTCAAGGTAACCTCGCCGATGCTCAACAGACACTTCTCAACGGTCAAAAACGCATTCCCGGATCAGGCAAACTGTATTGGGGATTGGGCGTAACTGCTGCTATGCAAGGTAACACGGCGGAGGCAGCACGCCAACTTGAACAAGCGGTCGACTTGCTCCCCGAATGGTCCGCTGGTTACTCGACACTTGGCGTTCTCTATTTTCAAACCGGGCAAGTTGCGAAGGCCCGTGACGTTTTGGATCGTTTCAAAAACAGCAGCGCGAGTGCCAGCCTCGATATTGAAAGAATTGAGCAAGTGTTGGACCGCGCGTCGGCAACTCCTTCAGTCAGCAAGGAATCCATGACTGTGGCCGATAAATCACAGTTCCTTCAATTCGCACTCTCCCTCGCCGACAAAACGCTATGATATTTTGGAGCTCTCTGTGGCCCTTCAGCTTATTCCGAGCGCGGGCTATTTTAGTTGGGAATCGCTGCAAGGTGCTCCGGCAAGTCTGCTGGGGCAGTTCAATCTTACTAATGGGTCTTTCTTGCGTTTGTAGCCGGCACTTTGTCATCGCCGCACAGCAGCCGTCCAAGACCAAAGACGCTCCTATCTCGGTGAAATTCACCGACATTCGCAAAGCGGCGGGGATCACATTCGTTCAGGATTCAACCGAAACGGATGAGAAATACTACCTTGAAACAATGGGTACTGGGGTCGGCTGGGTCGACTACGATCAGGACGGCCTGATGGATCTCTATTTTGTCCAGTCAGGCGCGACCGCCGCCTATAAGCCCTCGAAGCCATTGCATTCCGCGCTTTATCACAACAATGGCGATGGAACGTTCACTGACGTTACCGAGAAGGCGCGTGTAGGAGGCGAAGGACACTACGGACAGGGGGTTGCGGTGGCAGACTATGACAATGACGGCTTTCCCGATATGTATGTCACCGGCTATGGCCGAGCAATCCTCTATCACAACAACGGGGATGGGACGTTCACTGATGTAACCGCTAAGGCAGGCGTCGCTGATGAAGGTGAATGGTCGACCAGTGCGGGCTGGTTTGATTTCGATAAAGATGGATGGCTCGATCTGGTCGTTACGAATTACCTCGATTGGTCGCCTGAAAACAACCTCTGGTGCGGTGAACGTGCACCGGGTTATCGATCTTATTGCAACCCAAACAATTATCGAGGACAAAAAACCAAGCTCTATCGAAACAACCGCGACGGCACCTTTACGGATGTGAGCGAGAAGTCGGGCCTGGGTGTTCCTGAATCGAAAGGAATGGGAGTAGTCCTCGCCGACTTCAACAATGATGGATGGCCTGACATCGCCATCGCCAACGACACTTGGCCCAATTTTCTATTTCAAAATAACGGTAACGGCACTTTCACAGACGTCTCTCTGATCTCCGGTTTGGCCGCGAGCGAAGACGGTCGATACGAAGCGGGCATGGGAATCGACGCTGCCGATGTAGACGGTGACGGCCTGCTCGACGTATACATTACGCACCTTGACTTTGAGCTGAACCGCCTTTATCACAACAATGGCGATGGCACTTTCACAGATGTTACCTATAACTCCGGAATCGGAAACAAGGCGATGATGCTCAGCGGAGTCGCTGCGAAATTTATCGACTACGACAATGACGGATGGCCCGATATTGTGCAAGCAAACGGGGCGATGGTCGACAATGTCAAGCTCTACCACAGCGAAGTGTCCTACAAGGAACCATTGCTGATGTTTCATAACCTGGGAAATGGGCACTTCGAGAAGTCCTCTGACTCCCTCGGTCCGGACTTCGTGCGGCCAGTCGCGGGGCGTGGCTTGGCAACCGCGGATATTTTCAATGACGGCGCGGTCGGGCTAGCCGTCGTTTGCCGTGGAGATTCGCCTGAACTCTTGCGGAACGACGGTGGCAGCACGAATCATTGGCTCGAAGTCCTTCTGATCGGCACAAAGTCCAACCGCGATGGCATTGGCTCGCGCCTGAAATTAACTGCCGAGGGTCTCGTGCGCATTGAGCAGTCAAAAGGTGGAACGAGCTACATGTCTGCCAGTGATCCACGAATTCACTTCGGGCTTGGGAAGCGAACCAAGGTCGATTCCCTTGTGATTAATTGGCCGAGCGGGCAGGTCGACAAACTCAGCAACATCCTCGCGGATCAAATTATTGCTGTGAAAGAAGGACTCGGCATTGTGCCGCGTTCTTTCCCCAAGGTTCCCCGGCACTGATGATCCAGCCATGAGTCTCATTCCGCGCAGTTCGAACCCCTATCCAATCCCCTGCCTGACTACTTATAATCACTCCATTCTATGATGCTTCGACGGCGACGTTTTCTTGGATCATCGCTCTGTGTTCTAGGCGGTACCCTGCTTGACGCTTTAGCAACCCCTCTTTGGAATTGGAAAGAGCAGCTAACTGTTGAGGCCGCGCCATTAGTCTCACCTTCTTCGCCTGTGCAGTTCATCGATGTGGCCCAGGCAGCGGGGCTGACGGTCCCCAATGTTTGGGGAGGCATAGACCATAAGCGGGTGATCATCGAGACCAAGGGTAGCGGGATCGCCTTCTTTGACTACGACAATGATGGATGGCTCGATATATATCTGACCAATGGAAGCAGGTTTGATACACATTGGCCATCGGGAAAAGAACCGACCACCCATCTATTCAAGAATAATCGCGATAGCACTTTTACAGACGTGACTGAAAAGTCCGGCCTGGGACGCTCGGGCTGGCAAACCGGAGTCTGTGTTGGCGATTACGATAATGATGGTTGGGACGATCTTTTCTGTACTTTCTGGGGACGAAATATCCTCTTCCATAATAATGGAGACGGGACCTTCACAGATGTCACGCGGAAGGCTGGACTATATCAGGAAAAGGGTCGTTGGGGCACGGGATGCACATTTCTTGACTATGATCGAGACGGCCACCTCGACCTCTTTGTGTGTAACTTCGTCAAGCTGGACCCAGATATACCGATATCTATCGATAACATGGCCTTCTGCCAATGGAAGGGTGTACCTACAATGTGCGGTCCCCGCGGCCTTCCGGGCGATACAGACATTCTCTACCACAACAATGGCAATGGCACATTTACCGATGTCTCAGAGAAGGCCGGAATCCTAAAGCCGGGTCCTCGCTATTCGATTACATCGGTATCTTACGACTTCGACAATGACGGGTGGCCCGATATCTATGTCGCTGTTGACTCGGAACCGAGTATTCTATTCCAGAACAATCATGATGGCACTTTTACTGATATTGCGGTCATAGCAGGGTGCGCATACAACAACGACGGGCATGAGCAAGCGGGTATGGGCATCGGCGTTGCGGATTACGATTGCGACGGCTATCTCGATATTTTTAAGACTAACTTCGCCGATGACACATGCGATCTCTATCATAATAATGGTGATGGCACATTCAGCGACCTTTCGTTCAATTCCGGAGTTGGAATCAACAATAACTATGTAGCATGGGGGTGTGGCTTTATAGACTACGACAACGATGGCTGGGCTGACATCGTTCAAATCAACGGACATGTTTATCCGGAGATCGACAATTATAACTTCGGCGAGACATTTAAGAATCCAAGACTTGTTTATAGGAACCTGGGCAATGGCCACTTCAAAGATGTCTCCGCAGAAATGGGTCCAGGAATCAACGCCCGATTCTCAAGCCGAGGGGCGGCATTTGGAGACTACGATAACGATGGCGGGATGGACATTTTAATCCTGAACATGAATGATCTTCCATCGCTGCTTCACAACGTTGGCGGAAACAAGCAAAACTGGATCAAGATTAAGCTCGTAGGTACCAAGTGCAACCGCACTGCCATCGGAACGCGTGTGCGCGTCGTTACTGGGAAGCATTCACAGATAGACGAGGTGCACAGCGGGACCAGCGTAATGTCACAGAGCGACCTTCGCCTCCATTTCGGGCTTGGTAATGCTGACTTTGCCGATCTCATTGAAGTGAAGTGGCCAACAACGCAAAAGATTGAGCGTTTCACTCAAGTGAAAGCGAACCACATCATCACCATTCGCGAAGACGCGGGCATCGTAGCCACGTTCAAAAAGCCTCTATAGACGGCAACTCGTTGCAGTTTGAGAATGAGGCCTTGTTATCGATTCCCCTCGAGATGCTTAGCCTCAGAGGCTCGACGCAACATCATTTCTCGGGCGAACTGGTTGGCTTGGCCGGCAACTCCACGACGAATTGCTTGACGGCCCGTCTCTCCCGATCAACCTCGGCCGCATGCTGCTTCTCAATTTCTTCGTGAAGTTGGAATTCCTGTTTCGCCTGACTTCGTTCTCCCAAGCGGTCATACACTACACCGAGTCGATAGTGGGCCTCACCTGATTGAGGATCCAATGCTATCGCCTTGGTATAGAATTCGGCGGCCTTCGCGAAATCCCTGCGTGAGGACCAGAGAATTCCGAGTTGCACATATGGATCGCTGAACCTGGGATCGAGTGTAATGGCTTTAGTAAGCATTGACTCCACCCTATTCGCCGTCAGCTCGTCGAGAGCTTGCCCGCTTTGTTTCCAAATGGCCATGGCGAGATAGTAGTTGGCGCGCGAATTCTCGGGTTGCCTCTGTACAAACTGCTCCAGTTTCTGTTCGGCGCAAGTAAGTGGAGCGGGCGCCGCAACTTCAACCTTACCTATCAAAAGGTACGGCTCTGGGTTGTCAGGCTCCAAGTCGGAAGCCTCGCACAGCCGATGAGCCGCCTCATCGTAGAGTGCGCCGCCAAAGAGGGAAGCACCAAGGGCCGTGAGCAGGCGAACCGAGTTCGGGTAGGCATGTACTCCCCGTTCAAACACCTCTCTCGCCTGCCACACCGCCCGATGAATCAACAGCTCGGAGCCCCACTCAAAATAATTCTGTTCGCTCGATTCCATACGCGCTGCACGCTCAAATTCATGCACAGCACCCAGGGGATCTCCAGATTTTTCGTCGAGTTCCCCAGCCAAACGATGCGCCGCTCCGCTCCCTCCGGTCTTCAGAAGATTTTGAACATGCGCGCGAGCCTGCGATAAGTCACCTAATTCTTCGCACGCCTGCGCGAGTTCCAATTCGTTCTCAGCGTTTTCAGGGTCGATCTGAAAAGCTCTTTGGAGGAACGATGCAGAATCATTGAAATTGCGGTTGTTTAAATAGAATTCTCCCAATCGGTGGTTCGCATCAAAGCTGGCCGGTCCGCGCGTTAGTGCAGCGCGCAAGGTTGTTTCCTGTTCCTTGAACTTTGCCGAATTCTCTTGGTTGTGACTAGCGTCCCTGTCTTTTAATGTCAGCGCCTCACGATTCAAAGCTTCGCTAGCTCGCAAGTTTGCGTCGGATCCGTGTCCTCCGGCCGCGGTCCAGTCCGTGACTCCTGCAACGGTAAAGCTGGGACTATCCGTAAATTCCATCAGTCCAGTGCTCGGGTTTGATGAAGAATTTGAATTCGCGATCGAAATGCCGGAGTTCTCCAAAATTAGATCTACCTGTACGCTCTCGTCGGGCTCACTCGCAACCACAACGGAGACGCGACTATGGTGGTTTGCTTTCTCCGCAACCAGCGAATACGTCCCGGTTCTCATTTTTGAATATGCAAAATCACCATTCGCATCTGAAACCACGTTGAGGGCTTTGGTGTATTGAGAGCCCTCAAGGCGAACTGAGGCACCTGGCGCCGGCTTTCCAGCTGAATCGAACACGCGTCCGCGAATCACCAGGCCATCATTAGCAGGCTGGGTCCGCGCTGGTTGCGCCCCTCCCGACAGAATGAAAATCAGAACAAGTACGGTGAGAGCGGCACTACGCTCGCTTCGTGCCCATGTTTTACTGAGCACCCAGCCGATGCATGACTCACTCTTCGCCATGATCGCTTCCAGAGAGCTGACAGATATGCATTCGTTCCCACGTCGTCATATAGATTCGCTAGCTCGTCCGCAACCAGAATGCCCGCAGGTGTTTAGGACAGCCTCCATTGTAGACTCGTTGCGCTCCTCATAGCACCGGGCCGTCAGCCAAACGATGCTGAGCGTGGCAGGCTATCGCATCGATCTGGTTCTCTGTGGTGGCGTGCGCTTATCCGTCGTCGCCGCGAGTATTTTTCGATTCACCACCAACCATGAACAGATCCGTGCCGAAGTCTCGGCAACGGAATCCGAGTCGCAGGCGGAATCGTCGTCGCGGGGCTTCGCATGGTGTTTATCTCATCTGGCAATCAGCTCGGCCTTTTGGACTCCTATTGTCACTTTGTGTGTCTTCGTGATCTTTCGAGCCATCGCTCCCACGGAGCTTCTCAGCGCTCGAGCTATCGAGGCCCAGGTATTCGTCGCCGCAAGCATGCTACTGCTTCTCGCGGATATTTTCTGTCTGAATGAGAGCTCTATACCGTTCACAAGCGAGCAAGCGCGCGAACAGCCGGACCTGGCACTGACTGTGTTGAAATACTCATTCCTCCTTCTGATTCGCCGCTCTTTCGCCTCAGCTCGAACCCTGGATTGAAGAAGGTGCATCGCACTTTGTCGTCCTCGCGGTCGCGGTCGCCGATCTGCACCCCCTATTCCAGCGCCAGCATCAAAGCGTACTTCGCGAGCATTGCAACCAGTTGCCACTAGAGGAAGATGAAGAGGAAACCACTATCGATGGCTTTGTTCGCACGCGCCTAGGGAATTGCGCGTTCCTTCAACGGGCGTAGATGAGGATCGCCGACGGAATCGACTGCAACGGCAGAACCCGATCGACTCCGCCGAGCTTGATCGCTTCTTTGGGCATGCCAAATACCACGCACGTGGCCTCGTCCTGCGCGACAGTCGCTGCGCCGGCCTGCTTCATCTCCGCCATCCCGCGCGCGCCATCGTCTCCCATCCCAGTAAGAATCACGCCCACTGCGTTCGGTCCAGCGTAACGGGCGGCGGAGCGGAACAGCACGTCCACCGATGGACGGTGGCGGCACACCAATGGACCGTCCTTGATCTCCACATAATAACGAGCACCGCTCCTCTTCAACAGCATGTGATGATTGCCAGGGGCGATCAGTGCGCGACCCCGGATCACCGTGTCGTTGGTTTCAGCCTCCTTCACAGTAATCGCACACAGGCTGTCGAGACGATTCGCAAACGCACGCGTGAAAAGCTCGGGCATATGCTGCACAATTACAATCCCGGGAGTATCCGCCGGAAACGACTCCAGCAGCGCCTTAAGAGCCTCGGTTCCACCTGTCGAAGCGCCAATCACCACAATTTTTTCGGTGGTCTCAGCCATCGCGTGCGTCGCTGCCGGCAGAATCGCATCGGCGGTCAGCTTCGGCTCGACCTTGCTGCATGGTCTCAGGGAGGGCGGCCTCGCACATGCCGCAGCTTTCACTGCCTCGCAGATCTCGATTCGAGCCTCCTCGAGAAACTGCTTGGTTCCCAAGCGCGGCTTTGTGATGATGTCGATGGCCCCGTATTCGAGAGCACGCAGTGTGCTTTGCGCTCCCTCCTCGGCGAGACTGGAGCAGATCACCACCGGAATTGGATGCTGGCTCATGATCTTTTTCAGAAACGTGAGCCCATCCATGCGGGGCATTTCGATGTCCAACGTAATTACGTCAGGAATCTGTTCCTTGATTCGTTCGACTGCAACATAGGGATCTCCGGCGGTGCCGATAACTTCAATTTCCGGATCGCTGGAAAGCACCGCCGTCATCGTCTGTCGAACTACCGCAGAGTCGTCAACTATTAGCACTCGGACCATGCCCATCTCCAGTCAGACTTCCCACCGGTCCATTCATCAAATCGCTCAGCTCGGCCAGTCTTCGCTCCCAACAGAATTCGCGTCAACTCATACGCCGCACTAACACTTCACCTGTTCCGGTGTTGAATTGCAGAGTCAACCCCTTGGTTCCGCCCAGACTCGAAGCTGCAATATCGAATCCCTCTTCGCCCAGGACCCGAACCGCTGCCTCGCAATTCAGCCTGCCAATAGTCGGCCGTGACCGACCCTCGGGAACCAGTAGTACGTCGGCGCCGCCAAAAACCTTCACCTTCACGCTGGCACGCGCAATCCCCAGCGCATCGAACCGATGTGCCAGCTCTCGGATCGCGAAATCAGCGTACCGCCTGGCATTCTTCACATTCTGGCTTCTTGCGATTCTGTCGGGGCAGTGGGGCAGCATCGGATGACAAAGTGCGCCAACTCCGCCAGGCCTTTCGAGAAACGCAACGGCCACACATGATCCAAGCAGCGTTCGCATGATGGCGGGTTTTTTCGTCAAGTGAGATTCTCCCGGCTGCACATAGACTTCCACCAGGTCGGTCTCATCGAACATCGTCGACTCTTCTATAGAGAGAAGGTGCCACCGGCATCAAGGGCAGATTCATGTTGTGGAGCGTTTCAGCGTGCCCGACGAACAAGTAGCCGCCAGGCACAAGGCATGCGGAGAGTTTTGCCAGAATGCTCTCCTGCGTGGCTCTATCAAAGTAGATGATGACGTTGCGGCAGAAGATCGCGTCCGGCCTCTCCGCCACACCGTAGTCTGCGTCCATAAAATTCAGCCGGCGGAACTCGACCAGGCGGCGCAACTCGGGCACCACCCTCACGCGATGCGAATCGGCAGTGCGGCTGCGCAAGAAGTATTTGCGTTTGATTCCGGCCGGGATGAGGTGGATCGCCTCTTCCGGATAGACTCCCATCCCTGCCTTCTCCAAAACGATGGTCGAAATGTCCGAAGCCAAAATACGGAACCGGAAACCGGGATGCGTCTGCGCGTACTCGCTCAGAACGATGGCCAGCGTGTAGGGTTCCTCGCCCGTCGAACAACCGGCGCTCCATATCACAAAAGGCCTTCCGCCGGTACCATACGAAGCCCAATCGGGAAGCAGCCGTTCAACCAGAAAATCAAAGTGCTTGGATTCGCGAAAAAAATCCGTCTTGTTGGTCGTCACTACGTCGATCAGGTGCCCTATCTCTTCTTTCATTCCCTTGCTGCCAAAGAGATACTGACAATAATGGCCATAGCTATCCATGCTCAATGCCTTGAGACGCCGCTTGATGCGGATCTCCAGCATCGTCTGCTTCCCCATTCCAAGATTGATTCCCGCCTCAACCTGAATCAACTTACAAAGACGTACGTAGTCGGATTTGGAGATTCCTTCGTCGTTCATCGTCTGCGGACCGGCCGAAAACTCGCCTGCACTCCTTGTCATGCGGCAACTTCGGCGAGTTGTTTGCTGGTGTCCGCGGCGCGGACGGCGCTCAGCTCATCCGCTGCGAAAACGCGATCGATATCCAGGATCATGATGAATTGTGCATCCCGTTTCCCCATGCCCTTGATAAAGTCAGTTCGGATATGCGTTCCAATGCGCGGCGCTGGTTGGATCTGATCCGGTTCCAGGTCAATCACCTCCTCAACCGAGTCGGCGAGAGCGCCGATCACCGTCGGCTCGCCATCAAGCATCACCTCAACAACCACGATGCATGTGTTTCGTGTGCTCTCTGTTTTCGACATCTCGAAGCAAAGCCGAAGATCAACCACCGGCACCACACTGCCGCGCAGATTGATCACCCCAGCCATAAAATCAGGTGTCCTGGGAATCGCAGTAATATTGGTCAAATCGAGCACCTCTCTCACCTTGGCCACATCGGTCGCAAAAATCTCATTGCCGAGTTTGAATGTCAGGTACTGCCGCGTCTCCGTAATCTCACTCACGCTCATCATGCAACTCCCTTCCCTTTCGTGAAGACGTCGGTGCATGCCGCCGTCAAACAGCACGCACCGCGCCGGTCAGTACCGTTCGAACTCCCCATCCAATTCGTCATGCTTGTCGCCGAGCTTCAGACTCACGCCGGACTTCGCGCCAAGCCGTGTTCCTCCGATCTGGCCGTGGCTGATCGCTTTCTGAGTCTTTGCAGGCGTGCTTTGCAGCTTCCGCGCGGGTGCGGCCGCGGAGCCCTTTCTTGCCGGCGGTCCCGATTCTTCTCCGGTTTTGAAGAACGCCAGGGCGCCTACCAGTTGTTCGGATTGACCGGTCAGTTCCTCGGTCGTCGAAGCCATCTCTTCTGAAGCCGACGCATTCTGCTGGATCACCTGCTGCAGCTGCTGCAGCGCCTTATTGATCTGCTCTGCTCCGGTATCCTGCTCCTTGCTGGCCGCGGTAATCTCCTGCACTAGCTCTGCCGTCCTTTGAATATCGGGCACGAGCTTCTCCAGCATCTCACCCGACTTTTCCGATACCTTGAGTGTTGTCGAAGACAGCTGGTTGATCTCCGCAGCTGCCTTCTGACTGCGCTCAGCCAGCTTGCGCACTTCAGCTGCCACCACGGCAAATCCTTTCCCATGTTCGCCGGCACGTGCCGCTTCAATGGCCGCATTCAGCGCCAGCAGGTTGGTCTGGCGCGCAATCTCCTCGATGATGGAGATCTTGTTCGCGATCTCTTTCATCGCGGCGACCGCCTCGAGCACGCTCTTGCCGCTCTCCTGCGCATCCTTTGCCGACTTGTTGGCTATCTTGTCGGTTTGTTGTGCGTTGTCTGCGTTTTGTTTGATGTTTGAGACCATCTCCTCCATTGACGACGAGGCCTCTTCAGCCGCTGCCGCCTGCGAACTGGCGCCCTTCGATACCTGAATCGAGGCTGTCGAAATCGACTGGCTTGCCGCCGCGACTTCACCCGCAATCGAGCGCACATCGGAAACGGTCTGCGTCAACCCGCTGATCATCGAGGAAAGTGCCTGCATGAGCTTGTCCTCGGGAGACCTCTCATGAATGTTGACGGTTAGGTCGCCGTTGGCAATCTTCTCGGCCGCCTCGGTAATCTCATCCATGGCCGCGATCAACGTGTTGAGATTGTTCTTGATGGTGTTGAAGTCGCCCTTGTAGTTGTCGGTAATCGGGGCGGGGATATCGCCTTTGCTGATCAGGTCGACGTAACGGGCGGATACATTCAATGGTCCGATGACCGCATCCAGAATTGCATTCACGCCCCGAACAATTTCGGCATAGGCTCCTTGGAATTTATCGTCCTTTCCGCGCTCGGAGAGCTTTCCATCATTCGACGCGTCCGTCAACCGCGCCAATTCCTTCTGCAGACCCTGCAGAACCTGGGCGACGTTGTTGATCGCCTGCTTCATCTTCTCGTGATCGCCCTTGTAAGTCTGCGTAATCAATTCGTCGATTTTGCCGTTCGACACTTGCGCCAATATGCGGTTCCCTTCACCGATGGGTAGGAGAATGGCATCGAGCATGGTGTTGACGCCGCGGACGATCTCCGCATACGCGCCCTGAAACTGTTCCGGCTTGCCCCGGTCGCTGAGCTGACCTTCCTTCGAGGCGTCCGTCAACCGCACCAGCTCCTTTTGCAGACCCTGCAGAACCTGGGCGACGTTGTTGATCGCCTGCTTCATCTTCTCGTGATCGCCCTTGTAAGTCTGCGTAATCAATTCGTCGATTTTGCCATTCGACACTTGCGCCAATATGCGGTTCCCTTCACCGATGGGTAGAAGAATGGCATCGAGCATGGTGTTGACGCCGCGGACGATCTCCGCATACGCGCCCTGAAACTGTTCCGGCTTGCCCCGGTCGCTGAGCTGACCTTCCTTCGAGGCGTCCGTCAACCGCACCAATTCCTTCTGCAAACCCTGGAGCACTACGGCCACTTTGTTAATAGCCTGCTTCATCTTTTCGTGGTCGCCCTTGTAGGTCTGCGTAATCAATTCGTCGATCTTGCCGTCCGAAACCTGCGCGAGAATGCGGTTCCCTTCCCCGATGGGAAGAAGAATCGCATCGAGCATGGCGTTGACGCCGCGGACGATCTCCGCGTAGGCGCCCTGGAACTGCTCCGGCTTGCCCCGGTCGCTGAGCTGTCCTTCCTTCGAAGCATCAGTCAGGCGTGCCATTTCTTTTTGCAGGCCCTGAAGTACGACGGCCACTCTGTTGATGGCCTGCTTCATCTTTTCGTGGTCGCCCTTGTACGTATGAGCAATCAGCTCGTCAATCTTGCCATCCGATACCTGCGCGAGAATGCGGTTCCCTTCCCCGATGGGCAGCAGAATCGCATCCAGCATTTCGTTGATGCCCTGAATCATCTCGCGATATACCCCGGTGAACTGCTCCGCCCTACCCCGCTCTGCAAGACGTCCGTCCTTCGAAGCATCTACCAGCCGCATGATCTCCTGCGAAATCAGCAGCGCGTTATCGGTCTCCTCGTGAGCTGGTCCGGTTGAAGCACCGTTGGCCCCATGTCCGTTCGATTTGTGACCGTTCGTCGCCCCGTGCGACTTTTGGCGTTCATTGATGACTGCACTTGGCATGAAATGCGCCCTTTCTCCGCTCGAATCTCTTGCATCCTCCGCGCCTCGCGCCGCATGGTTCCCAGGGCGCGTTGCAACATTGTGCTGAGATCAAGCTGGTTGAATCATCCCTTGACTTGCGCGGGCTGTCGGGCCAGCGCTCATGTCGCCAGGCTGCACGGTCGGCGTGGTCCTCTTCCGCTGCAGGCCGTTTCGCGAAACCGTTGTAGGGTGCCCGCGCGCAACTCCCGCCATGGTGCGCACCGCTTCCTGAGCCAGGCGTTCCGGATCCAGAATCAGCGCTACGGATCCGTTGCCGAGAATGGTCGCGCCGGAGATCACCTGAACATTTCGGTAAAAGCGGCTCAGACTCTTAATTACTGTTTGGCAGTCCCCCAGAACCTCATCGACGACAAAGCCATAGCGGCCCCCTTCGGTTTCAACCACCATGATCTGTTCCAGTTCTGGCGATTGGTCGAGAACCTTGAAATACTCGCGGAGGCGGATGTAGGGGATGATCTGTTCCCGGACCATGACCAGATGCTTTCCGTTGGCGCGTTCAATGTCCTGACGCGACAGTTCGATGCATTCGAGAATATTGGCCAGCGGTAAGACAAAATTCGCATGCCCCACGCGCACCAGAAGCCCGTCGATAATCGCCAGCGTGAGCGGCAGACGAAGCGTCACACTGGTTCCCTTCCCCGGTTCGCTCGAAACATCGATCGAGCCGCGCAGGCTTTCGACCCGTCTGCGCACCACATCCATGCCGACGCCGCGCCCGGAAACGTCAGTGACCTGTTTGGCCGTCGAAAAGCCCGGCTCAAAGAGAAGGGCGAATACTTCTCTCTGGGTCAGCTGCGCATCCGAGGCAATCAAACCCTGCTCAATTGCCCGCGCCCGCACAGCATCGGCATCGATGCCGCCGCCGTCGTCGGTAATTTCAATCAGGACACTGGCCCCGGCATGCCGTGCAGTAAGATGAATGGTCGCCGTCGCACGTTTGCCTCGTGAACTGCGTACTTCAGGCGCCTCGATTCCGTGATCCATGCTGTTGCGAATCAGATGCAGAAGCGGATCACCCAATTGCTCGATTACGGTTTTGTCCAGTTCCGTTTCGGCGCCGTCCATGGTCAGCTCGACAGCCTTGCCGAGATCGCGGGCTAGATCATGCACGAGGCGCCGGAACTTTTCAAACGTGGCTCGAATCGGCATCATGCGTATGTTCATCGAGTTCTCACGCAGCGACGATGCCAATCGTTCAACTTCCTCAGCCACCTCGGTGAAATCAGGGTCGTCGCGACGGGCTGCAAGTTCGCTCAACCGTGCCTGGACAGTGACTAACTCTCCCACCAGGTCGACAAATTGATCCAACTTCGCTGCAGGCACGCGCAGACTGGTCGCACCGCCAGGCTTCTCATCCGCTCGACGAGCGTCTGCGCTGGAGCCCAGCTCTTGCTGTGCGCATGAAGGGCGATCGACCGCCGCGGCAAGTGCCTGCGGCGCACCCGACAATGGCTCAATCTTCAGCTCGCAACTGTCCTCCACGAAGATAAAGACATCGCGAATGGCGTCGGCGCCCACCGAAGTCGACAAGACCATCTCCCAGCCGATATAGCAGCGGTCCGGACTCAATTCGGCGAGAGGCGGAATGGCCGCCGTACCGGCAGACACGGAAAGACCACCTAGTTGGCGCAGTTCGTGGATTAGGAGAAAGGGGTTGGAGCCATTCAACAGGAAGTCCGGTCCGGGAGCAAACTGCACGCGCCATTCGCATACTGGATTGGTGGCAGCAGACGCAAATGTCTCTGCGGCTTTCGATTTCAGATCGGGGGTTCGAGCCTCGGCGATTCCGGATAGTTGCCTGACCTTGGCGAGAATCTTCTCGCGGGCGGCGGCCTCCATCGGTGCGGCGCCCTCCTTCCCGTCAAGCATGGCCTTGATTCGATCCAACGCGGCGAGCGTCAGATCGATGAGTTCCCCGTTGATTTCAAGTTTTCCTGTACGCACCGCATCAAAGGCTGTCTCCAGATTGTGCGTAAACGCAGCCACTTCGTCGAAGCCGAACATCGCTCCCGAACCCTTGATGGTGTGTAATCCACGAAAGACTCTGCTCACTAACTCTCGGTCGGCGCGGTTCTCGTTCAACTCCAGAAGCGCCGATTCCAGGTCAACAAGGATCTCGCGCGCCTCTTCGCGAAAGCTTTGTTTGAAGATCTCGATATTGTCTGGCGTGTTCAAGCAGCATCTCCCCCGGACTGCGCCGCACCTGCGGCGAAAAGGGACTCTTCAAAACCGGCCTCGTGCAGAGTGGATCGAATTGCCTCTGGAAGCGAATTGACGAACGCCCACTTCACTCCAAGCCTGCTGGCCTCGCGTTCTGCGGCCCAAAGCAGCTGGACCCCGGTCACATCCAGATAGGCGGTCCCCCCTAAATGAACACTTATTTCCTTCCCCTCTTTCAGGGCATCGACGAGCACCTTCTTCAACTCTTCTGCTAACGAGATGTCGATGGAGCCTTCCAGCCGCACGCGGCTCGTCTTGTCAGCTCGCTCTAGATGAACGCCCACGCTTTTTGCCCTTTCCGCTGCATTCGCCAGTGGTTCACGTTTGATTCGGTGGGAAACACTCGGCTCGACAATCTCATCGGCAATCGCGCATCAACCCATCACCCGTCAGCCAGACGCCGCAGACTGCATTCCTCGGACAAGACCAATCGAGCACTTCCCAGCCCATTACGGCACACGAACGATCAAAGAAATCCAATGCGAGGTTAGAAGAGCTCAATGGCCGGGCGGCCGTGGTCGCCCTCCACGCTGCCCCCGGAGACAGCCAGGTGGGTCGTCCTCTGACTGGCCATCTTGTAACGGCCCAGATGCGCATCCAGAAGCGTCTTGAATGTCTGATCGAGCTCCCCGTCCCAGTCCGGATCGTCCGGCCTTTTGACCAATAGTTCGAGATGCCCGCGCATTTCCACCAGCGCTTCCTGCACGTGCTCCATTCTCTGCCGCATCACATCCTGAAACTGGATATGGCCCAGCGCTGTCGAGAGCCGGTTCACGCTCTCCTGGTAACTGGCGTCCACGCCGGAGATCACATCCAGCAACAGCCCGCCGTTCTTCGAGAACTCGCGCTGCATCTCGCCGAGGCCCTCCACCAGCAGCTGCATCCCTCGATCCTTCTCATGCCTCTCGAGCGACGCTTTGGCATCCGCCATCTCCACATTCGCTCTCTTCCAGGTGGAGTTGATTTTTTCCGATATATCCGACGCCGCCTGGGTCGAGCTCACCGAGAGCTTTCTCACCTCGTAAGCCACCACGCCGAAGCCGCGGCCCGCGCTCCCGGCACGCGCTGCCTCGATCTCCGCATTTAAGGCCAGCAAGCTGGTTTGCTGGGCAATCGAGGTGATGACCTTGATCAGAGGCGTTAGCTCGCGCATCTCGCCTGCCAGACCCTCAATCCTCGCAAAGTTCGAACGCATCTCCGCCAGCTGCTCTTGCAACTGGACCTCCAGTGCGCCAATGGTTTTCTTGTTCCTCTCCACGCGCGCATGCGTGCTCTCCGTCAATGCCTTCCCACTCTCAATCGAACGTCCGATGTGTTCCCGTTGTTCGGTGGCATGCCCACTCAGGGTCCCGATCTCTTCGATTACTTTCATGACCTCGCGTTCGGATTCAGCCAGTGAATCTCCGATCTGGTCATGCATGACGTCGATGTAGAGGCGAGCGTCCAGGACATCGGCTTGAATTGTCTTTCGGCCCGTGAGCATTTTTGAAATCTGTTTGAAATTCAACTCGCCGAAGGCCCACATCTCCGAAACCGCACCGCGCGCCTCCCTCCAATTCCACCACTTGATCGCCAATCCCGGCATCACCAGAAACAACATTGCGTACATCGCGAAAGACATCCTGTAGGGCTCCAATGCAGCCCCCATCGTGAGCGATACGACGAGCAGGAACAGCCCCAGCAGAACAAAACGGAGTATGGCTTCCACGACGAGACGTTTCCTGATGCGCCGGAGTCGGATCTCCCGATTCGGGCCTGCCTCAGCTGCGTCTCGCATCGCCCCCTTGGGTCGCGGCGCGGGGTCTTCATGGTTTGTTCTTCTCGTTGTTGCCCCCATCGTCTACGCTCCCGGCAAAACTTTCCTGATCACTGCAATCAGGTCATTGCCCGAGAGCGGCTTGACCAGCCAACCCGTCGCTCCGGCCCGCTTTCCCTCTTCACGTTTGCCGGCTTCGCTCTCCGTGGTCAGCGTAAGAATGGGAACAAACTTCAACTGCGGCAGCGCGCGGATGTTTCGGATCAATTCCATCCCTCCCATCACCGGCATGTTGATATCGGTGAGGACGAGATTGGGCTTGAATCCTGTTTGCAGCTTGTCCAGCGCCGCACGGCCATCGCCCGCAGTTTCAACCTGAAACCCGCTCATCACGAGTGTGGTCTTCAGGCTCATCACCATGGTCGGCGAATCGTCAACGACAAGAACGGTGAATGGCATGCGACTCCTCACGGCTCCATTTCCGCTGCAATTTCCAGCCTTTTCCGCAGCCTTGTCCAATACCGAAGCCTGATGACCTCGGAGGCATACGAATGGCGGCTGCAATGACCTCATCGGCGGGAATTGGTGTGTCTTGAGGTGCCGTCCTTCCGTTCACTTGACGCCGGCGACCTCCACCCTTCGCGGGTCTGAATGTGTGTTCAAATCAATCGAACAGGGCCGTGACCTCCGGCCGATTTCCTGCCGCCCCCAGCAAAGTGGTAATCTCACCTCGTGCCGTTTCCGTGGCCGGGCTTCCCCAACTTCAAAAGTAGATGAATTCGCGGCCGGCTCACACGTTTCTGCTTCACTCACGGGTTCTACTTTTGTTAGCGCAGTTCTCGATCGTCGCAGCTGCCTGATGCATGCACTCGAATCCGGCCGAAACCCTGCCGAGCGCAACAACTCCCGATCGGATTCGGGTCCCCGCAATCTCGCCGCCTGCGGATGAGCCTTGACGTAAATGGGGATTGAGATGTTCTTTTCTCTGCAACTGATTGCGTCTTCCGGATTCGCCCCCAATGCGAGTTGGCTTTTTGCATCAGAACGCCTGCGGCACGCCGCTCAGAATCTCCTTTGCTCACTCGCACTACATTTCAATCAGCCTTCGACCAGCATCTTTGCTCCGCAAGCGACCCCTTCGCGGTCGATCCTCGGGCTCTCCATGCTTGTCCTCGGCATTTGCGCCGTAATCTTCTCTATCGTTTCCGGCCTTCTTCTTTACACCCTTATCCGCTATCGTCACCGTCGCGGTTACACCCAACGGGAGCCTGCGCAAATCTACGGCAGCACCCAGGTCGAGCTCTCCTGGACCGTCATTCCCATCCTCATCGTGATCGTTCTCTTTCTCGCGACGGCGCGTGTCATCTTCGTTACTGAAACAGCGGCGAAACCCTCCAACGCCCTCGAGGTCGTCGTCATCGGCCATCAGTACTGGTGGGAATATCGCTACCCCAAGCTCGGCGTCGTAACAGCCAATGAATTGCACATCCCGGTGAGCAACCCAAATCGCCCCACACCGACCTACCTCACCATGTCGTCCGCCGACACCGATCACAGCTTCTGGGTTCCCCGCCTTGCCGGCAAGATGGACGTGATTCCAAACAAGGTCAATACCATGTGGATTGATCCTGACAAGCCCGGACTCTATCTGGGACAATGCGCGCAATACTGCGGCACACAGCACGCAAAGATGCTGATCCGGGTCTACGCCGATTCCCCAACGGACTTTGCCGCCTGGATCGCTCAGCAACACCAAACCGCGGCACAGAATCCGACGGCGGCCAGCGGCCGCGCCGTTTTTGAAGCCAACGCCTGTGTCAATTGCCACACTATCTCCGGTACCTCCGCGAGGGGAACCTTCGGTCCGGACCTTTCGCATGTCGGCAGTCGCGCGACCATTGCGTCCGGCGCTGTACCGAACACTCCTCAAAACCTGCGTGCCTTTATCGATGATCCCGCGCACTTCAAACCGGGCGCTCTTATGCCGGCAATGCGCCTCAACGCTCGCGACCTGGACGCGGTAACGCAGTACCTCACGACGCTTCACTAAGGATCGAAAGATGAGGAGCCTATGGCCACGCAAACTCAGGTAAAGCCCGATCCTCAACTCCAATCGCGCCGCGGCACGTTCGATGTACTACAAGACTGGGTCACCACGGTCGATCACAAAAAGATTGGCCTGATGTACATCGGCTACGCGCTCATCTTTCTGGTCGTCGCAGGCTTTGAAGCTCTTCTCATTCGAATTCAACTCGCTATCCCCAACAACAGCTTCGTCTCACCGCAGACCTTCAACCGCTTGTTCACCATGCATGGCACGACCATGGTGTTCTTCGTCGGCATGCCTATCCTGTTCGGCTTCGGAAACTACCTCGTCCCCCTCATGATCGGCGCGCGCGATATGGCCTTCCCGCGCTTGAATGCCTTCAGTTTCTGGGTCTCCGCATTCGGCGGCATTCTGCTCTACTGCAGCTACCTTTCCGGTTTCGGCCTCTACGGAGCAGGCACGGCGCCCGACGTGGGCTGGTTCGCCTACGCGCCACTTACCGCACGCGTCTTCTCGCCCGGCCATTCAACCGACTATTGGACCCTCAGCATCCTCATCAGCGGCATCGGCAGCATCGGCACCGCCCTCAACATCGTCGCTACCGCGCTCTGCATGCGCTGCCCCGGCATGAAGCTCGGCCGCATGCCCCTGCTGGTCTGGCTCTATCTGGTCACCAGCGGACTGGTCTTTGTCACCATCAGCCCGCTCACCGCCGCGCAGGTCATGCTTTGCGTCGATCGTTATCTCGGCGGCCACTTCTTCGACACCCAGGCTGGCGGTTCGGCCGTTCTCTGGATGCACTTCTTCTGGATCTTCGGCCATCCCGAGGTCTACATCCTCGTTCTGCCCGCCTTCGCCTTCGCCAACGAAATCATTCCCGTCTTCTCCCGCAAGGCCATCTTCGGTTATCCCGCCATGGTTTCCGCCTCCGTCGGCATCGGCTTCATCAGCCTCAGCGTATGGGCCCACCACATGTTCACCGTTGGCATGGGACCCGGTCCCAACGCTTTCTTTACTTTTTCAACCATGGTGATTGCGGTTCCCACTGGAATCAAAATTTTCAACTGGCTCGCCACCCTCTGGGGCGGCAACATCCACTTCACCACCTCGATGAAATTCGCCATCGCGTTTCTCTTTCAATTCCTCATCGCCGGCCTCACCGGCATCATGCTCTCCGTCTCGCCCTTCGACTGGCAATTGGGCAATTCCTACTTCGTCGTCGCTCATTTTCACTACGTTCTGGTCGGCGCCATTCTCACCATGATCTTTTCGGCTTTCTATTACTGGTATCCGAAAATGAGCGGTCGCATGCTCTCGGAAAAGCTGGGCAACTGGCACTTCTGGCTCTTCGTCATTGGATTTCATCTCACGTTCGACTTCATGCACATACCCGGTATGTTGGGAATGCCGCGCCGCATCTACACCTATGAGGCAGACCGCGGCTGGGCCCTCCTGAACCAGATCGTCTCCAGCGGCGCCGTCTTCCAGGCGGTTGCGACGCTCATCTTCGTCTGGAACCTGGTCGCCTCGTACTTCAAAGGCGAGAAGGCCGGGCCCGACCCATGGGATGCATGGACTCTCGAATGGTCAACCAGCTCACCTCCGCCCAGTTATAACTTCGCAACAATCCCTACCGTTGAAAGCCGGCGGCCGCTTTGGGATCGAAAACATCCGGAAGAACCCGATGAGCAATTTGAATGAAAAACCCTCACGAGGGATCGAGAGAGGAGAACTGAGATGAGCACCGCAATGGCAATCCCGCGTCAGCCAATCGAAGAGTGGAAGCTGCCATCGCGCGGTGTCGTCGGCATGGCTTGTCTCATCCTTGCCGAGTCGGCCATCTTCATCATTTTTGTCGTGGCATACCTTTTCTACATCGGCAAGAGTCTGACCGGCCCGACACCCCGTGAAGTTCTCGAGCTTCCCATTTTCTCCACCATCTGCCTGCTTTCAAGCAGCATCACCGTCCACTTTGCCGTCCACTCCCTCCGAGCCGGTCATGTAAGTCGCTGCGCCGCGTGGCTGGCGGCGACCATTCTTCTCGGCGGCATCTTTATCGCTGCTACGGCAAAGGAGTGGTACGAACTCATCTATCACTACGGCCTCACCATTCGCACCAACCTTTTCGGAACCACCTTTTACTCCCTGGTAGGCCTTCACGCCTCGCACGTCATCGTCGGCCTCATCATGCTGTCTCTTGCGTTCATCTTTGCGCTTGCGGGCAAAGTCACCCAGGCTCATGCGGAACGCCTTGAAGTGCTCTCGCTCTACTGGCATTTCGTCGACGCTGTATGGGTCGTCGTCTTCACCGTGGTGTATGTCGTTGGCCGCTAAATCCACAACCGAGGAATGCGATGGAACACGGAAACGAATCCCAGCATAATCGAATCCACATGCCCGCTCCCACCGCGTGGCCCATGGTGCTTGCGCTTGGCGTCTCACTCCTCATCGCCGGCATGGTCACCAGCATCGCTGTCAGTCTTCTCGGCTTGGTGCTCATGTTCTTATCGTCCGTCGGCTGGTTTCGCTCTGTCCTGCCCGTCGAAGCGCACGAATTCGTCGAAGCAAAAGCGGAGCCGACGGCGATTCCCAGCCTTCGTACCTCCATCGATCGCCTGCCGATCGGGCCCATGCACCGCAAAGTGATCCCCGTCGAGACATTCCAATTCACTACCGGACTCAGAGGCGGCATCGCTGGCGGTATCGCCATGGTCGTGCCCGCAACCGCGTTCAGTCTCATCAAATACCACAGCCTCTGGTACGCCACGAACCTGATGGCAGCCGGCGGTTTCGTCAGCTGGGCAAATCAGAGCGACGCATTCCTGGCTCAGTTCCATTGGCAGGGCCTGCTGGCAGCACTCGCCATTCACGCCAGTTCGTCTTTGCTCGTCGGCTTGCTCTACGGCGCCATGCTGCCCATGTTTCCGCGCTGGCCCATTCTTACGGCGGGCTTCATCGCGCCGCTTTTGTGGACCGGCTTGCTCTACTCCGTGCTTGGCATCGTCAGCCCCATCCTGAACTCGCGCATCGATTGGTATTGGTTTGTGCCCTCGCAAATCGCCTACGGACTTGTCGCAGGTTATGTCGTCAATCTGCACACCAAGGTCCGCACGCCTCAGTTTCAGGCTCTACCCTTCGCGGTGCGCGCCGGCATCCACGGCTCAATAGAGGAGCCCGGGGACGAAACCAGCGATTTGGGAAACGCGAAATGACGACCAACGCCCAACAGGTCTGGACATACATCGCTGCGGCGGCGCTCATCGCTTCCGCTGGATGTGCCCATATCCCTGGAGCACCCATCGCGGAAGCCGATGTCTCTCGTCCTGACAAGCAACTCGATTTTCATGCACTCTACAAACAGGGTTGTTCCGGCTGCCACGGCGACAACGGCCGCGGCGGTGCGGCGATTCCTCTCAATAACCCTGCCTACCTGGCCTTCGCGGGCGCAGACAACATTCGCACTGCAACCGCCAAGGGCATGAGCTCAACCATGATGCCCGCCTTCGCCACAAGCTCCGGCGGCATGCTCACCGAGGCACAGGTGGACGCGCTCGTGAAAGGCATGCTGCGTGAGTGGAGCCGCTCGTCTGATTTCTCCGCCGTCGCCCTTCCACCCTATGCGGCCACCGTGCCCGGCAACCCGGACGATGGACAAAAAGCCTACACCGCAGCCTGTGCCCGCTGTCATGGCGCCGACGGCACGGGAATCCATCCCTCCGCCGACAGTCCCGCGCCAACCCAGGACTCCACTCCCCACTCCATCGTCGATCCGTCCTACTTGGAACTCGTCAGCGATCGGGGCCTGCGCAGCATCGTCGTCGCAGGCCACCCCAACGCCAGTGCGCCTGATTGGCGCGCCTACATCGCCGGCCGCGCTCTCACTCCAAAGGAAATCACCGACATCGTCGCATGGCTCAGTGCCCATCGTGCGCCAGCAGCGCAGCAATCCGCCAGCACACCGGCCAAGGAGAACCGATGACCAACGTCAACGAACCGTCCGGCCAGCCGCAGCCATCATCTTCGACTGCCATTCCCGAGTTGAAGTCAGCGGACCGTTCCCGCCGCGCGTTCCTCTTCAAGCTTTCTCTTTATCTCAATGGAGCCATCGGTGCCGTACTCGCAGTCCCCATCCTGGGCTATATTCTGGGTCCGGCATTCAAAAAAGATTCAAGCTATAAATCGTGGATCGCACTTGGCCCGGTCTCCAGTTTCCCCGAGGGGGAAACGCGCCTGGTCGACTATCGCAACCCCTACAGAACCGACTCCGACGGCGAAACTGCCAACGTCGCCTGTTGGGTACGCCACATCCAGGCCAATCAGTTCCAGGTCTTCGCCATCAATTGCGCGCATCTAGGCTGCCCCGTGCGCTGGTTCGCACAGTCAAAGCTCTTCATGTGTCCGTGCCACGGCGGCGCCTACTATGTCGATGGATCCCGCGCCTCCGGCCCACCCGAGCGAGGCCTCTTCGAGTACCAATACTCCATCGTCGGCAACAACCTCATGATCGATGCGGGTCAAATGCCCACGCTCTCCAATTCAGCCTGCCTCAAAAAGCCGCTTGTCCATATTTCGCCCGACCCATCCATCCAAAACCAGGGAAAAACATCATGGCCGGCCTGAGAGAGCGCACCGTCTCCGTTGCCCTCGGAACCTACGCGTGGTTCGAGCGTCGTCTCGGCCTCACCAAGCCGCTCACTGAAGCTGCCGAACACCCCACGCCCCCGGCGAGCGCCAGTTGGTGGTACGTCTTCGGCTCAGCCGCCACTGTGCTGCTCATGCTGCAAGTCTTCACCGGAATCCTCCTCGCGCTCGTCTACACGCCATCGGCGGGCGAAGCATGGTCCAGCCTGCAATTCCTCAACCACCAAATCACTCTCGGCTGGTTCCTCCGCGCCATTCACGGTTGGGGATCGGACTTCATGGTCGCCATCGTCCTCATCCACATGACACAGGTCTTCCTCTTCGGCGCCTACAAATTTCCGCGCGAGCTGACCTGGATCATCGGCGTCTTCCTCTTGCTTTTCACCCTCGGCATGGCCTTCACCGGCCAGGTGCTGCGCTTCGACCAGGACGCCTACTGGGGCCTCGGCATCGGCGCTTCCATCGTCAGCCGTGTCCCCTGGATCGGAGGCCCGCTCGTCCACATGATGCTCGGTGGCCCCATCATCGGCGGCCAGACTCTTTCACGCTTCTTCGCCCTGCACGTCTTTATCATTCCCGGAGTTTTGCTCGCTTTCGTCGCGGTGCATGTGTGGATGGTTCTTTACCTCGGCGTCAACGAGTGGCCGATGCCCGGCCGCATCGTCAGCAAAGCTACTTACGATCGCGAATACCACGAGCTCACTTCGAAAGAAGGCGTCCCCTTTGTTCCCGACGCCGCATGGAAAGATGCCGTCTTCGCCGCCGCCATCCTTCTTTCCGTCATTGCCTGCGCGCTCTTCTTCGGCCCCTTCGGTCCCACCGGCGAACCCGATCCCACCATCATCCAAACCGCGCCCAAACCCGACGTTGCTTTCCTCTGGATCTACGCAGTCCTCGCCTATCTTCCGCCTGAGCTCGAAACGCCCTTCATGTTCATCGCACCGATCGTCGTCATCGGCGGCATGGTCCTTCTTCCCCTCGTCGCCGGCGAAGGCGAAAAACACTGGTCGCGCCGTCCCATCGCCGTCCTGATGGTCTCAGTCATCGCCGTCACCCTCGGTGTCTTGACACATTTGGGCACCTACACTCCGTGGAGCCCGATCATGGAAGCCTGGTCCGGCGATCCCACCCCAACTGCCTATCTCAAGAATCGATCGCCCCTCGAACGCCAGGGCGCCCTCGTCTTTCAGAACAAGCAATGCCGCAACTGCCACGCGCTTGGCGGCCTCGGCGGAATGCGCGGCCCCGCACTCGATGCCATTGCCGCACGCATGACCCAAGACCAGATGATTCGCCAGGTCCTGCAGGGCGGAGGCAACATGCCCGCCTATGGAAACGCCCTCAGCCCTGCCGAAACCCGTGCCCTCGTCGGTTTTCTCATGACCTTACGCGGCAACAATCTCTCGCCTGCCATCGATGCATCGCGCACACTCACCCAGACAAACCCATCGGCTATCCCGCCCGGACAGGTTCGCTAGCGCATGGCCCTCGCGCCCCAATTAGCGGACCCGTTCCAATCTGTGGTGGGCGATTGGTCTCTCCCGGCCGGTCTCTCCCTCTCAATTCTGCTCACTGCTGTGATCTACCTGCGCGGCTGGATCGCCCTTCGTAAAACACGCGCCACACAGTTCACCCCGGCGCGACTCTTGTCTTTTCTTGCCGGCCTAACCGCACTTTGGATCTCCATCGGCTCGCCGCTCGATGCATTCGCCGATGTGCTGCTCAGCGCCCACATGGTCGAGCACCTCACTCTCATGTCCGTCGTTCCACCCCTCGTTCTGCTTGGCAACCCTGTCGTCCCGCTCCTTCGCGGACTTCCTGCCTTCGTGCGCACCGCAATCGCCGGACCGCTGCTTCGCTCCAAATCCCTCCGCCGCCTTGCGCAATTGCTCGTCTTCCCGCCGTTGGCATGGCTCCTTATGAATGGGGTCTTTCTCCTATGGCATATTCCCGTCGCCTACGACTTCGCCCTCGAACACGAAGGCTGGCACGATTTCGAACACATCTGCTTCCTCTTCAGCTCGTTGCTGTTTTGGTGGTGCGTCCTGCGCCCCTGGCCCGCCGCGCGCAGCCATCGGGATTGGGCCATCCTCATCTATTTGATAGGCGCTGACCTGGTCAACACTGCGCTCTCGGCTTTCCTCGCCTTCTGCAACCGCACGGTCTACCCCTATTACGTGTCCCACCCCAATCCATTCCAAATTCAGCCGCTGCCCGACCAGGTCCTCGGCGCCGTCGTGATGTGGGTCTTCGGCTCAACAGCATTTCTTATCCCCGCCGCCGCCATCGCGTACTCCCTCCTTCAGCCGACGCACAATCGACGCGTGGTTCCCGCAGTGTCGGCTCGGTTCTGATCGCTTCATTTCGTTGCACAGTTTCACCGTGGCTTTTCGGACAAGGCATGAAACAAGGCTGCAAAACGCGGTTCGTCACTTCGCCGCGGAAGAATTGATCCGGTCGCCATCCGCTGTCCGTTTCGGCACACTACTGCCCGCTTACGCACATTCTTTCGAACAGTCGTCCCGTATCCTTCAGGGCAGGAAAACGAATCGAATCGCCCGACGCCGCGATTCACATCGCCGACGCGTGTCCTGTGCCTTGCAATGACCGTTCCATTTCTTTCGACGCATCGATCGACGCACAGCCTCCCTTTGGCCCGGAACGTGCACTTCCCAACACCGATTCGAATCCAATCACGGAGACTTCCCATGCTTCTGCGCTTACAGCAAAACCAGGGTCGATGTATCCCGGAACCGCAGCTCTCAAGTCGACGCGACCCCGAGGAGCGGCGACCTGGAAGGATTTCGAGAGGACACGGTTACCCTGGTTTTGCTCTCGTTCGCCTCCTGTGCATCGGCTCAGTTCTTACAGCCGCCGCATTCGCTGCCACCGATCCTTTCACGGGAACATGGAAACTGAACCCCGCGAAAAGCAAGCTTACCGATCAGATGGGGGTAGAGGCCGCCGGCCCGAACACCTACACCTTCCATCTTTCCCCCACAAATCCAGAAACGATCGTGGCTGACGGCACGGACCAGCCCGGCATCTTCGGCACCACCCTTGCCGTGACCGTCCTGGGTCCCAATCAATGGAGAGTGGTACGCAAGAAGGGCGGCCAAATGCTCATCTCCGCTATCTGGGACCTCTCCGCCGACGGCAACACCCTCACCGACAACTTCACCGGCTACCGTGCCGACGGCTCCACGAATAACCTCCTGTACAAATACGCGCGCACAGCGGGCTCCGCTGGTTTTGCCGGTACGTGGGAGAGCACCACCGAGGAAGTCCACTCTTCCTTCGAGATGCAGATCGCGACCTACGGCGACAATGGACTCTCCTTGATTAGCCCCGCCCAGAAGACCACCAAAAGCATCCAGTTCGACGGCAAGGACTACGCGGCCAACGGCCCCAATCTTCCCGCAGGCTACGTCACGTCTGGACGGCGTTTGAGCGATCGCATGGTGGAGCTGACCGACAAGATCGACGGGAAAGTCCTGGACACTCAGAAGGTTGAAGTCGCTCCCGACGGCAAGACCCTCACTTTCACCACACATATTCCCGGTCTGTCCAAACCCAATATTCAGGTCTTCGATCGGGAATAGAGCGATTGCTGCAAAGGAAGAAACAATACAAGCCAAAAAAAATCGCACCGCACAGCAACTAATCCATTAGTTTTTCGTCTAATTTTGCGTAGGGACGGTACGTCAACCAGCCGATCTCAACGGAACCAATGATTTAGCGATGCCACCGAAAAAATCCAACACGTTGACCGAAGCTGAGCTCAGGCTCATGAAGATTCTCTGGCGCCGCGGCGATTCCGCCGTCACCGACCTGGTTGCCGCCATGCCCGAGGGCGAAACGCTGGCCTACAACTCGGTCCTCACGACCATCCGTATCCTCGAGCAAAAAGGCTACGTGGAGCACCGGCAAGAGGGCCGCGCCTTCGTTTACCGGCCCTGCATCGCTGAGCACGAGGCGAGCCGCTCCGAGGTCCGTCACATCCTCAACCGCTTCTTCGGAAATTCACGCGAACTACTGCTCCTGTCTCTTCTCGACGATGAGGACCTATCCGGGGATGAACTGCAACGACTGAAAGACGCCATTCGCAACGCCGCTCCCGACGTTCAGAGGGAGGTCTAGCGTATGTACCTGTCCCAAATCATCGATGCTGTCCACCAAACTCTCGTTCTCGCGGTCGCTCCGCTCATAAGCGCATTTCAATCTTTTTCCCATGCTGCTGCTCCCATTGCCGTAACAGCTCTATGGCAAGGCATGGCCGTTGCCTCTTGTCTCGCACTCTGCCTCCGCTTTGTGCCCCGCGTCCCCGCACAGCATCGTTTTCTGCTTTGGTCAGCCAGTTGTGCCGCGCTTGTTTCTCTGCCATTCATTTCCCTCGTTGCGAACCATTCTGCTTTCGCGATCGCTCCAGGTGCTACATCGAAGATGACCGCCACGGCAGCACAGCCATGGCTTCAGTTGGATCAACGTTGGAGCGTCTTGATCGCTTCCCTCTGGATCGTCGCATCCGCCGTACTGGCAATTGATCTCGTGCTGCATTCGATTAGGCTCCGCAAGATGTGGACTCGCGCCATCCCCGCGGGAGCGCAAACCCAGGCCGCTCATTCGCCCAGAGTCTCCGAGCTATTTCATCGCCGCCCCGCCCAGATCTGCACCACGCAGGATCTGGATCGCCCCAGCGTTATCGGCTTCTTCGCCCCGCGCATCCTCATTCCCGATTGGCTGTTTACGCGCCTCGCTCTCGAAGAGCTAGATCAAATCGTGCTCCACGAAACCGAGCACCTGCGACGCTTCGATGATTGGACCAATCTCCTGCAAAAGCTTTGCCTGGTTCTCTTCCCTTTAAGTCCCGCACTCTGGTGGATCGAACGCCGCCTCTCGAAGGAACGCGAGATGGCCTGCGATGAAGCTGTCATCCGCATCACCCAAGCTCCACGCGCCTACGCCGCTTGTCTCGCGAGCCTCGCCGAGCGTGGCCTCGAACGCCGTGCCGCAGCGCTCTCTCTCGGAGCCTGGAATCGTCGCTCCGAGTTGGTTCATCGCGTGCACAGCATCCTGCAGCGTAATCGCGAACTGCATCCCGTCACCGCTCGCGCCTTGCTCATAGCGCTCGGTTGCAGCCTTCTCGCGGTCGCGGCGGAGCTGGCCCAATGCCCGCAACTCGTTGCTTTCGTTCCGTCCCAGGCAGCACAAACAAGCGCCTCGGCACAATTGGACGCGCAATCTGCGCGGCTTGGCGACGCCGTCTACCCGACTGATTCTCGACATGCAAAGCTCGCGTCCGGTTTCTATGCTGTGCAGGCCAAAGCTGAAATGCCGATGTCTTCGATCGCAAATCCGTTCGCAGACCGGGCTCGGAAACAAGATACGAACCTGAAAACCCGCGCAAATGGAGAGTTGCGCGCCCGGTCTTCCGAGCCCCTCCGCTCTGAATCAAAATCTCGCTCGCAGAATTTGCACGCTCTTGCGGCCAAACACCCACTCTCGCCCGCCGACAACGCCCCGCAGCAATGGATCGTTTTCACTGCGTGGGAACAAACAGAAATTCCAGCCTCGCAATCGGTCTCCGACTACAACACGGGAGCCCCCGCAGGCGTGCCTACTCAAACTCCCCGGTCCGGTTCTAACCGTAACCCAAACCGGCGTGAACGCCACAGCCCAGCCGGTTCAGCCGTCCGCGAACCGAGCTGTTCCAGTCACACGACTGATTTTCAGGATCTTGCCCGCAAACCCCAAGTCCATACAGCCTGGCGCCGTCTCCTTCGGCGAAGGCTGGCTAGTGATCCAACTTTAAACATCAAACTCAACAACCCACGGAGAATCCAACATGTCACCATCAACTAATTCATTAGTAACAAAAGCCAGGAAGCTAGCGCTTCCCGCCGGAGTAGCCGCATCCCTCCTCCTCGGCGGGGCATTCCTGGTTGGCCACAACCAGGTTCATGCCGCCAGCTCTGCCGCCGCACTTGGCACGGGAGCTCCGCTTGACGACTCGAGCGTCACGTCCCTTGTTTCGCTCGATAACGCTGTTGAAGCGGTAGCTGCCCGCGTTACGCCCGCCGTCGTCAACGTCTCTGTCACCTCGCACGGCCACGAAGAGGCCGACGAAGACGGTAGCGGCTCGAACAGCGGTCAGGACAACAACGGCGGTCTGCAGAATCTGCCCCCCGAATTCCGCCGCTTTTTCGGGTTTGGCCCTCAGGGCCCCATGCAAGGTATTCCGCAGCAACAGCAGATTGAGCACGGCATCGGCAGTGGCATCATCCTCTCGCCGGACGGCTACATCCTCACCAACGACCACGTCGTTGACGGCTCCATGAAGATCAACGTCACGCTCAACGACCGCCGCGTCTTCCCTGCGAAACTCGTTGGCGTCGACAAGCTCAACGATCTCGCCGTCATCAAGATTGACGCGCATAACCTGCCCACCATCGCCTGGGGCGACTCGACCGAATTGCATCCCGGCCAGACCGTGCTCGCCTTTGGCAGCCCCTTCGGCTACTTCCAGTTCTCCGTCACGCGCGGCATCGTCAGCGCCCTTAATCGGCCCAATCCGTACTCAGATGATCCGCGCAAGCCTGGAGCATTTCATCCAGACCGACGCCGCCATCAACCCCGGCAACTCCGGCGGCCCGCTCGTGAACGCGCATGGTCAGCTTGTCGGGATCAACACCTTCATCATTACCGGCAACGGCTCATTCGCCGGTGCGGGATTCGCAATTCCCTCGCAGATCGCCCGCGCCTCCGCAGAATCCATCGTGAAGAACGGCACAGTCCATCACGGCTACCTTGGCATCAGCATGAATGACGTTACGCCGGACAATGCCAGCTTCTTCAACCTTCCCGACGCCTCTGGCGCCATCATCAGCCAGGTCACGCCGGACTCGCCCGCAAGCCGCGCCGGCCTTAAGAGCGGCGACGTGCTCCGCGAACTTAACGGCAAGAAGATCGTCAATGGCAGCGCCCTGCAAGTCGCGGTCAGCGAGATGTCTCCCGGGAACGCCATCGATCTCGGTATTCTCCGCGATGGCAAGCCTGAGACCCTCAAAGTCACCGTCGGCGAATTCCACAAGGGAACAGAGGAAGCCTCGAACAACTCCGGGGATCAGCAACACGGCAAGCTCGGCCTCGCCGTCGCCAACCTCACGCCCGACCTGCGCTCGCAGCTCAACATCCCATCGCAAGTCAAAGGCGCGGCCATCGAGAGCGTTCGTCCCGCCAGCCCGGCAGACGATGCAGGTCTTGCCCCCGGCGATGTCATCCTCGAAGTCGACCGCCATCCGGTTGAAAGCGCCGATAACTTCGTCAACCAGGTGCACTCTGTCCCGAACGGCAAGGACATTCTGCTCCTCGTCTGGTCCCACGGCGGAACAACCTACCGTGTCCTCCACCCCGACCAGAACACCCAGAACGGCATGTAACTTAGGCTCCGCGAAGCTCACACAAGCACAAACACGGGTTCCAGGTCGTCCCCGGACAGGTTTTCGTCCGTGGGGCGGCTTGGAGACCTTTCTTGTCGCAAAGATGGGAACCTGGCGTTTTCCACTCCCCCTTTTCAATTCGGACCGATTTGGTTGCATTTTTGCCGCGCCCCTGCCATGATCTATCTATGGTTCGTTTCTCCTGTTGTCGCCGCTGTATGACGCTTCGCGCGCAGAGGTGACCTGAGTTTTAACGACCGATTCGAATCTCCAGGTTTCCGTAAGCCCGCGATACAGCCCAAGCTGCCGCGGGCTTTTTGCATCTACCGAAGGGAAAAAATGGATCAGGCTGTTCAACCTAAAGAAACCAAGGCCCAACGCTCCGAGCGCCTTAAGCTCGCCAAGAACCCCTGGGAGGCCTTTGACGAGGTGCGCCAATTTGCGCGCGAAGGCCGCTCCAGCGTAGTGCCCGAATGGGCCTCTCTCTACTTCAAATGGTGGGGCGTCTACACCCAGGGCGACGGCGTCGGAGCAACCGGCGGCAAAGGCGGCGAAGGCCTTGCCTCCGACTACTTCATGATGCGCATCGGCATCCCCAACGGCATCCTCACCGCCCACCAGACTCGCGTCATCGCCGGCCTCACGCGCAAATACGCGCGCAACCTCGCCGACATCACCGTCCGCCAGAACATCCAGCTCCATTGGCTCACCATCGAGTCGCTCCCCGAAGTCGTCGACGCGCTCGATGCCATCGGCCTCTCGCCGAAGGGCGCCTGCGGCGATGTCGTCCGCAACGTAACTGGTTGCCCGCTCGCTGGCATCGCCGCCGATGAAGTCCTCGACGCTTCGCCGATCGCAGTCGAAGTCGCGCACTTGCTCACCGCGAATTCCGACTTCTACAACCTGCCGCGCAAATTCAAGATCTCGGCCACCGGCTGCCCTCGTGGTGCACCTATCCCGAGATCAACGACATCGGCCTCACCCCCGCCACACGCGACGGCCAGGTCGGCTTCTCGCTCCGTGTCGGCGGCGGACTTTCCAACGAGCCGCATCTCGCCGTGCGCCTCAATGCTTTCCTGCTTCCGCATCAGGCCGTCGCAGCCGTTCGTGGCGTCACGGAAATCTTCCGCGAGCAGCAGGGCCTGCGCGAAAGCCGCGATCGTGCCCGCCTCAAATATCTCTTCATGAAAGAAGGCTGGACCCCCGACCGCTTCCTCGGCGAACTCCAGTCGCGCCTCGACTTCACTCTGCTTCCTGCCGGCGAAGAACAAGTCCCCAGCGATGTCTTCCGCGACCACGCCGGCGTTCATCCGCAGCGACAGACCGGCCTGAGCTACGTCGGAGCCACCGTCCTACGTGGCCGTCTCACCGGCGAACAGCTTGAAGCCGCAGCCGAGCTCTCCGAGCGCTTCGGCAGCGGTCAATTGCGTGCTACCGTCTCGCAGAACCTGCTCTTCATCAACGTGCCCAATACCAAGGCCAGCGAGTTGGTCCGCGAACTCGGCCAGATTGGTCTTCACGTTGAAGCCACTAACTTCTGGCGCGGAGCCGTCGCCTGCACCGGCACCGAATTCTGCAAGCTCGCCATCACGGAGACTAAGGGTTTTGCCCGCTGGCTTGTCGACGAACTCGAAGAGCGCGTGCCGCAGTTCGACCAGCAGCTTCGCCTCCACGTCACCGGCTGCCCCAACAGCTGCGGTCAGCACTGGATCGCCGACATCGGCGTCGAAGGCAAGAAGATCAAGCACGACGGCAAGCTCACCGACGCGTACTACTTCTGCCTCGGCGGAGCCGTGGGCCAGTTTGCGAATGTGGCCCGCCCTGTTGGCTATCGCTGCCCTGCTCCGCTTGTGCCGGAAGCGATCGAGCGCCTCCTCAAGCACTATCTTGCCGGCCGCAATCCTGAAGAAAACCTGCGCCAATGGTTCGCACGCCATACCAATGACGAACTGCGCGCTCAACTCGCCGGTGAAGTTCTTGCCGCCGTTGAGCGCGATCTGCCCACCGGCCGCGTGCCCCATGCCGTCGCCGACTGACGTACGAAACCACCGTGCCCATCCTTGCGATTTGTTTTGTCGCAGGGGTGGAAAGCACCAAGGATGAACAATGACACTGCTGCCCATTTTTCTCAAGCTCGACGGACGCCCGGGCCTCCTGGTCGGTGCCGGCACGGTCGCGCTCGACAAGATTGGCAGCCTGCTCAAAACAGGTATCCGTCTCCGCGTCGTCGCTCCCCGAGCCCACGAGGAAATCCGCCGCCTCGCCGCCGAAGGCAAGCTCGAATGGATCGAACGTTCGTTCGAACCCGCTGATCTCGACGGTCAACTTCGTAGTCATCGCCGCAACGGACAATCCTGAGGTCAACTCCGCCGTCTACCAAGGTGCCCTCGAGCGCGGCATTCTCTGCAACTGGGTCGACGACATTCCCAACTGCGACTTCTTCTTCGGATCGGTCGTCAGCCGCGGCGACCTGCAGATTGCCATCTCCACTGCCGGCGAAAGCCCCGCCTTCGCACAGCGCCTGCGCCGCGAAATAGACGAACAGCTTCCCGCCGATCTCGGCCCATGGCTCGCGAACCTCGGCCAACTTCGCCGCGAAGTCCTCGCCACCCATCCCCGCGGCGAAGAACGCAAGCTCCTTCTCCACGAACTGGCAAACCGCCAGATCTGCGACTCGCCCGCATGCTCCGCGCGCCAACTCGCCCAACCCTATCGCGGCCTTAAAAATAGCACTGTCATCCTGAGCGACCGGAACGTAGTGGAGGGAGTCGAAGAACCTGCGGTTGCGTTTGGAGAGCCGAACTCGCGAGGCAAAGTCTTCCTCGTCGGCGCCGGCCCAGGCGATCCCGACCTGCTCACCGTCAAAGCGCTGCGCCTCATCCAATCCGCCGACGTCATCCTCCACGATGATCTCGTCCCGCAGCCGATTCTCGATCTCGCAGCGCCCTCCGCCGAAATAGTCAACGTAGGCAAGCGCTGCGGCATAAAGAGCATCACACAGGAAGAAATCCACGCGCTGATGATCGAACACGCACGCGCCCATCGTCTCGTCCTCCGCCTCAAAAGCGGCGACCCACTCATCTTTGGCCGCGCCGCCGAAGAAATCGCCGCGCTGAGTGCCGCCGAAGTTCCCTTCGAAGTAGTTCCCGGCATTACCGCAGCCTTCGCTGCCGCTGCCGCCGTCGGGTTTTCGCTCACCAGCCGTAACGCGGCTTCGAACGTCATCTTCTCGACGGGCCATCACGCGCAATCGCACAATCACGCACCGCTGCCACAACTCGAAGACGCTACGCGCGTCGTTTACATGCCGGGCCGCGATCTGTGCCTGCTGGCGCTCCAGTGGCTCCAGGAAGGCCTGCCGCCCGAGTTCCCCTGCGCGATCGTTTCGCGCGCCGGTCACCCCGACCAGCAAATCCGATGCACAACCCTCGCCGCCCTCGGCGACGCCGAACCCGTCCCTGCCCCCAGCCTGCTCATTGCCGGCTGGGCCATTCGGGAATCCGCTGCGATTCAGCAATCCGTAGCGGACGGCGCCTCAGTCAGAATCTGATCCACAACTGCTTTTTCCCATTCGGGCGCACTTCCCTGAGCCCATCTCCTTTGACAGGCGCATGCCATTTCCGCGGCTTCCATTCCCCTCCGAATCCTCTCTGCACCCAACCTTTATACTGAGATGTTTGCGACACAATCTGCTCGCGGCTGCGCAACCGTCCGCGCGGTGCGGGTAAGGAGCATTCCTTGGCTCAAGCGGAAATCGGCATCATCGGCGGCAGCGGACTCTATTCCATGCCAGGCTTTACCAATCAGCACGAAGTGCGCGTGGAGACCCCGTTCGGCGACCCATCCGACCCCTTCGTCCTCGGCGAGCTGGAAGGCCGCAAAGTTGCTTTTCTCGCGCGCCACGGCCGGGGCCACCGCATTCTTCCCTCGGAGCTCAACTTCCGCGCCAACATCTACGCCTTCAAGAAACTTGGCGTAGAGCGCATCGTTTCGGTCTCTGCCGTCGGCTCGCTCAAGGAAGAACACAAGCCCACCGACTTCGTCATTCCCGACCAGTTCATCGATCGAACGTTCCTTCGGGTCTCCACATTCTTCGGCGATGGCGTCGTCGGCCACGTAGCCTTCGGCGACCCGGTCTGCGCCACCGTCGCAAATGCAGCCTCGCACGCATGTGGATCAGTCGGCGTCGTCGGCAAACTCGGCGGTACCTATGTCTGTATGGAAGGCCCCCAGTTCTCCACCAAGGCCGAGTCGAACCTTTATCGCAGCTGGGGTGCCGACGTCATCGGCATGACCAATCTGCAGGAAGCCAAGCTCGCCCGCGAAGCCGAAATCTGCTATGCCACCATCGCCATGGTGACCGACTACGATTGCTGGCGGGAAGGTCACGATGCCGTCACCATTGAAGAAATCGTCGCCGTCCTTCACCAGAACGCCGAGAACGCCTGCAAGGTCGTGAAAGCCGCAGTTGCTGCGCTGCCAACTGAACGCACCTGCGCCTGCGCCACAGCAGGAAAATTTGCCATTCTCACCCAGCCCGACGCAATTCCCGCAGCAGTAAAAGAGCGGCTGAAACTTCTCTACGGCAAATATCACGGCTGGTAACCACCTGCGGTGGGGCCACTTCACTTAGATCACCTGAAAGGGAAAAAATGGCAATTACAGTAGTCGGCAGCGTCGCGTTTGACACTGTTGAAACTCCGGCGGGGCGCCGGGAACGCTGCCTGGCTGGCGCCGCAACCTATTTCTCGCTCGCCGCAAGTTACTTCACCCAAGTGCGAATCATCGCTGTTGTTGGCGAGGATTTCGGCCCCGAACAGCAGGCTGTCTTTGACGCGCACAAGGTCGATATCCGCGGCATCGAGCGCGCTCCCGGCAAAAGCTTCTTCTGGCAGGGCTCCTATCTCGACAACCTTAACGAAGCCAAAACCCTGCAAGACCGATCTCAACGTCTTCGCCGGTTTCGAACCAAAAATCCCCGAGGCCTATCGCGATTCCGAATTTCTCTTTCTCGCCAATATCGATCCCGTCCTCCAGCGTCGCGTCCGTGAAGCCACGCCGAACGCAAAGCTCGTCGCCGGCGACACCATGAACTACTGGATCAAGGATCACAAAGCCGCGCTGCTCGAAGTGCTCAAGGGCCTCGACATCCTGCTCATCAATGACACTGAAACCCGCATGATCGCCGGCAACTCCAACCTCGTGCAAGCCGCGCGTGCCGTGATGGCCCTCGGGCCGCGTTTTCTCGTCGTCAAGCACGGCGAGTACGGCGCAACTCTCTTCCACAGCTCTGCTCCAAAAAGTAAAAGCGCGGAGCGCACTTTTCGCGCCCCCGCACTTCCGCTTGAAGAAGTCGTCGACCCTACCGGCGCAGGCGATAGCTTCGCCGGCGGCTTCTTCGGCTACCTCGCCTCTCAGCCTGAACTCACACCCGGCGCATTTCGCCGCGCTATGTTTTACGGCTCAGTCATGGGATCCTTCGCCGTCGAGCGCTTCGGTACCGATCGCCTCCAGCAGCTTTCGCGCAAGGAAATTGATGAGCGCTTCAACATCTTCCGCGAGTTGACCCACCTTGACTGAATTGCCACACCGCCGCGCCGAAGCGTTCGCAGTCCTGGCCTCCTGCGCGGCGGCATCCACAGCAGCAGTCGTGTGGAGTTGGCAACACGACGCGATGCTTAACTATGGCGACGCCGTGGCTCATCTTGCCATCGCGCGCCGCGTCATCGACTCGCATTACCCGGGACTCGAGCAGCTCGGCTCAGTGTGGTTGCCACTTCCGCATCTACTCATGATTCCGTTCGTCGCCGTCTACCGCTGGTGGGCAGACGGCATCGCCGGCATGATTCCCTCCGCCCTGGCCTACATTCTCGGCTGCCTCGGCATCTACCAACTCGCGCGCCAGTGGCTCTCGACAGCGGCCGCAATTGTCGTACTCACTTTTTTCGCCCTTAATCCGAATTTGCTCTACCTGCAAACCACGGCGATGACCGAGCCGTTGTTTCTCTGCGAATTAATCTGGACTGCCGCTTGGCTCGTAGAGTGGAGGCGTGCCCTCGACACTGATCCGCAACGCAGCAGCCGGCTCCTCGGGTACATCGCCATCGTCCTCGTTGCCTCTGTCTACACACGCTACGACGGATGGATTCTCGCCTTCCTGGCTTGGACGTTCATAGGCATCACGCTTCTGCGTCATCGCCAAATGCGCTCGCCCGCATTCTGGCTCGCCAGCATTCTTGTCGTCGCGGCACCACTGGTTTGGTTTGCTTACAACGCCGCCGTCTTTGGCGATTGGCTCGACTTCGCACGCGGTCCTTATTCTGCACGAGCGATCGAAATGCGCACCGCAATGCCTGGCTCGGGTCCGCCCCATCCGGGATGGCACGACCCATGGGTTTCGCTGCTCTTTTTTGTACGCACCGCAGAGATCGACACCTCTGCCGAACTGTGGGGCAACCGCATGCTCGTCCTCAGCGTGATTGGTACGACGCTCGGCATGGTCACCGCCCGCCGGCGTGCATACCTCTGGACCCTGCTTCTCTGGCTGCCTGTACCGTTTTACGCCTACTCGATCGCCTATGGCTCCGTGCCCATCTTCATTCCTAAGTGGTGGCCGCACTCCTGGTACAACACGCGCTACGGCATGGAGCTGCTGCCAGCCTTCGCTCTCGGCCTCGGATTTCGTCGCGCAGTTTGTTCTGACGGCTATCAGCGAGTTCAAGCCGCTTTGGACCAGGTATGCTGCCGCTCTCGCTCGTCGCCCTCGCCGTCTGGAATGCGTGGAAAGTTACCGCCGAAAAACCTCTCACCTATATTGAAGGCACCAAGAACATCGACGCGCGACGTCCGCTCGAGCAGCAGATTCCGCCCGTGCTCCGCGCCTTGCTCGCCACACGTCCCGGCGGTCTAGTACTGATGAAAACCTCCGTCTATCCGAATCTAGTTGCGTTCACTGGCATCCCCCTCCGCCAGACGATCAATGAGAGTGACGGCCCACTCTTCTCTGAAGCGCTCGCCGCGCCCGCCACTCACGCCGCCGTTGTGGTGGCTTTTGATGGCGACGACATCGACCAGGCAGTTAAAGCCCATCCGGCCGGCCTCACAACCATCGGCCGCTACTCAGCGCCCGGCCAGCCAACCGGCACCGTTTATGTCTCCGATACCCCGGCCCTCAAAAAGGCTGCACACCGGTGATAGCATCGGGGCAAGGTTCGACATTGGTTACGTTCATCGCCCACTTCGCGCTGCCATTCGATTTCACCTGGATTCAGCAGGTCGGGGTCGTCAACGGCGCTGTGGGCCGACTGCTCCTGGCCTGTCTCCTCGGCGGTCTCGTCGGTCTTGAGCGCGAAGCCAAGCGCACCGCCGCCGGCGTTCGCACGAATCTCCTCATCTGCATGGGCGCGGCCTTCTTCACTCTTCTCTCGGCCGTACTGGCGGGCGAAGGGAGCCCGAACAAGGGCCAGGTAGCTTCGAACATCGTGCAAGGCATCGGCTTTCTTGGCGCCGGATTAATCATTCACAATCGCAGCCGCATCAGCGGTCTCACCAGCGCCGCCAGCGTCTGGGTCGTCGCCTCCATCGGCATGGCCTGCGGCGCCGGGCTGTACGCTGCCGCGACCGTCGCTGCTGTCACTGTTATCCTGGCGCTTGAACTCGTCGGCTTTCTCGAGCGTCGCGCCAATTTGAAAATCTATCCCCTCATGTACGAAGCTCGCGGACACGACGAGAACGCCATGCTCCAGTCAATTCTCGACGCCATGGACAAAGCAGGCGAACGCCTTCCCCCTCCCGACCGCGACACCATCGGCGATATTCAGCGCGTCAGCTTTTCCCTCACCGCAACAAAAAAGCAACACGAACGTCTGCGCGGACAACTGCTCGCCGAGCCCGCTATTGACGTCCTGCTCACCTTCCGCGATCCGGAGGAAGATTGATTCCCTTCGTCAAAGCTCACGCCTGCGGCAATGATTTTCTGATCGTCAATGAAGACGATATCCGCGGCGTCGACAAAGCGCTCCTCACCCAGCGCCTTTGCGAACGTAACACCGGCATCGGCGCCGACGGCGTCGAGTTTTTTGAGTGGACTAGCGATTTCTCCGGCCGCATCCGCCTGCATAATGCCGACGGTTCCATCGCCGAGATCAGCGGCAACGGCACGCGCTGTGTGGCCGCGTGGATGGCAGAGGAACGCAATGCCTCCGCCGGCGATCAGTTCACCATCGAAACCGATGCCGGCGCGCGCCTTTGCACCATCCAGGAATTTCACGACTCCGCCTTCGGAGGCCCCACCATCCTGATCACGACCGATATGGGTGAGCCCGAATTCGAGATGCGCACCGTGGAACTCTCCGACGGCACTGCCCTTGATGGCGTCTATGTCTCCATGGGCAATCCGCATTTTGTGATTGTGTTTCCTCGATCCGACTCGGATCTGCTCCAGGGGGGCCAACCACTCGACTCAAGCGAGCGCACATTCGCCATGCTCGACTTTTCCATCGGAGAACGAACATGGGATGACATCGGCGAAGAGATCTGCCACCATCCCGATTTCCCGGACCAGACCAATGTCGAATTCGTTCACATCCTCGGCAGTGTCTCCGATCCCATCCATCAAATTGCGATACGCATTTATGAACGCGGGGTCGGTCCTACCACTTCTTCGGGAACCGGCACCTGCGCTGCGGCCACCGCCATGATTGGCGTCTACGGAGCATCAACGGAACTCGATGTTGTCGCCCCTGGTGGCATGCAAACAGTGCGCTGGTCAGGCGCCGGCACACCGCTCTTTCTCACCGGGCCCGCGACGCTCATCGCTAACGGCGAGGCATGGTGACTATGGCTCCCAGCGCGGCGACGGTTCCCTTCACAAGCCTAAACTCAATCCCCAAAGGAGCTGGCATCAGCGTTCTTTCACCCGCCTCTTTCGCACAGCCCGAACGCGTAGACCGCGGTCTCGAGCGCTTGCGCGCACTCGGCTTCGCTCCCCGCCTCGGCGCAAATACTCAAAAACGCGGCCCGCTCTTTTTTGCCGGCACTCCGGAAGAGCGCCTCGCAGACTTTCACTCCGCCTTCGCCGACCCGGAAAGCGCCATCGTTGCTTGCGTGCGCGGCGGCTACGGATCAAATTATTTGCTTCCAAACCTCGATCTCTCGCTCCTCCAAAAGCACCCCAAGCCGCTCTTCGCCTACAGCGATCTCACCGGCATCCAGCTTCACTTGCTCGACCACTTGGGCCTTCCCGTCTTTCACGGACCCATGGTTGCCGCGGATTTTGCTCTCGATGACGGAGTTCATCTCGCAAGCTTCCAATCCGCACTTGCGGGCAAACCTTATTCGGTAGGCGCCGCGGAAGGCCTGCGTACGTTGAAGCCCGGCACTGCCTCCGGCACACTCTACGGTGGCTGCCTGAGTATTCTCGTGTCGCTACTCGGCACTCCTTGGGAGCCAAATACAGAAGGCAAACTCCTCTTTGTCGAAGACGTCGGCGCGAAGCCCTATCAAATCGACCGCATGCTGTGGCAACTTCGTGTCGCGGGCAAGCTAACAGGTATCCGCGGCATCGTCTTCGGCGAGATGCTCGATTGCTCTTCTCCCGGCGCGCCCGGCAATCTCCTCGATGACGTCATCCTTCACGCATTCCGTGAGGAACACATACCCATCGCTATCGGCCTCCGCAGCGGTCATGTCTCCCGCCAGAATGTCACCCTCACCTTCGGCGTGCAGGCCGAACTCCGGGCCACCTCTGAGCCACAATTGAATCCCCTGCAACCGGCGGTGGCCGCATGACTGCTGCTCGTCACATTCACCTCACCGGTATCTGCGGCACCGCGATGGCCTCGCTCGCCGGCCTCCTTCAATTGCAGGGACATCGCATCACGGGCTCCGACAGCGCCGCCTATCCGCCCATGAGCGACCTGCTTCGTTCGCTCGGCATTCCGGTTCTCGAGCCTTACTCCGAATCGAACCTCGACCCTGCGCCCGATCTCGTCGTCATCGGCAATGCGCTCTCGCGCGGTAATCCCGAAATTGAATACGTCCTCGACAAACGGATTCCGTTTACGTCCATGTCCGCGCTGCTCCACGAAGAATTCCTTGCCGGCCGCGAATCGCTCGTCATCGCAGGCACGCATGGCAAGACCACCACTACCAGCATGCTCGCGTGGATTTATCAGGTCGCCTCGCGTGACAACCCCGCGCTTGAGCCATCCTTCCTCATCGGAGGCGTAGCGGAAAATTTCGGCACCAGCTTTCATCTGCGGCCCACGCGCACCTTCATCATCGAAGGCGACGAATACGATACGGCCTTCTTCGATAAAGGACCAAAATTCCTCCACTACTTTCCCGACGCGCTAATTCTCACTCATGTCGAGTTCGATCACGCCGACATCTACGCCGATCTTGAAGCCGTCAAAGTCGCATTCAAGCGTCTCGTCAATCTGGTGCCGCGCCGCGGCCTCATCGTTGCCTATGACGGCAGCGCCAACGTCTCCGAATGCGTAGCCCGCGCATTCTGCAAAGTAGAACGCTACGGGTTCACCTCTGACTCCGCCTGGCAGCTGCGCAATCTGCGCCACGAAGAAGGCCTCACCCGCTGGCAGCTATGGCACAATGGCGCTCTCTGGTCTGAACTGGAAATGCAACTCGCCGGCGAACACAACGCTCTCAATGCCATCGGCGGCAGCCGCGCTTGCATCTGGCCAGGGAATCGCCAAAGACGCCATTGTTGCCGCACTCGCCAGCTTCAAGAGCGTCAAGCGCCGCCTCGAAATCCGCGCGCAAATCGGCGGCATCACCATCATCGACGACTTCGCTCACCACCCCACCGCGATCCGCGAAACCCTCCGCGCCCTGCGCTCCGTCTACCCAAAATCACGCCTGTGGGCAGTCCTTGAGCCGCGTTCGAACACACTCCGCCGCAAAGTCCTCGAGCACGAACTTGTCGAGAGCCTGCGCCTTGCTGACCACGTTGTCCTCGCCGGCGTCTATCAGCAGCAGCGCATCCCCGACGCCGAGCGTCTGCATCCGGAAGACGTGGTCCGCGCTCTCAACGCCGCCGGAACGCCCGCTGAATTGCACCCCGGCGTCGACGCCATCATCGATTCGCTGCTGCCTCAGCTCCAATCCGGAGACGTGGTCGCCATTCTCTCCAATGGCGGCTTCGACGGCATTTATGACAAACTGCCCGAGCGCCTCGAAGCGCGCTCCAAGTAATCCATCCTCATGCTCGCCTCTCTCATCCTCCTCGGCACCATCCTCATGCTCGGCGCGCCCGCGGCACTCATCTTCATTCCCTGGGCGCTGATCACCGGCAATGCAACGCCCCTCTACAACGCGACGCAGGTCATCGTGCGTATCGGGTTCCGCCTCGCCGGCATTCGCGTCGAAACCAGCGGCTTGGAAAATGTGCCTGCGCACACGGCATGTATCTTCATGGCCAACCACGTTTCTAATCTGGACCCGCCTGCCCTCATCCCGCGCATCCCCGGCCGGACTTCAGCCTTTGTCAAACGCTCCATCATGAACATCCCCGTGCTTGGCTATGCAATGACGCTCGGCGATTTCATTCCCGTCGAGCGCGACGGCCGTGCAGACAGCGCCATCGAGAGCATTCGCGTCGCCCGTCGTGTGCTCCAGAAGGGCCTGCACATCACTACATTTGTTGAGGGAACACGTTCCAGCGATGGGCGTCTTCTGCCCTTCAAGCAAGGTCCGTTTTATCTGGCAATGGAAACTGCCGCGCCCTGCATCCCGGTTTCGATTTACGGAACGGAACGCATGATGGCGAAGGGAAGCCTGCGCATAAAGCCGAGCACATCCCACATCGTTTTCCACCCGCCGCTCGATCCCCACAGCTTTGCCAGCCGTAAAGAATTAATGAGTGCTGTGCGCGCAGCCATCGCTTCCGGGCTGCCCGAGTGGATGCGTAATTAAGCTTTAGGGAAGTACAACCGCGTTATAGCCGTCGTTCAACAGCCTCTGGCTCATGGCGTTCGCATCGGCACGATTCGCAAAAGGCCCGATCTGCACGTGGATCAAATTGTCTTCATTCGCGCGCCGCGCCGTGACAACATAGCCTCGCTTCCGCAACGCGCCCATCAACACATTTGCGTCCTCGGAATGCGAAACCGCCGCCACCTGCACCATGACCCCCGAGCCCGGCGCAAGCGCGGGCTGCACCGTGTTATTCGGGGGCGGACTCGGCTGCGTCCCAGCCGCCTCGCCTGGCATCGCCGGCCGAACCGCCGATTCAGTCGCCGAAGCTGCCTGATTGCTTCCGGGAGACGAAGCCGGCGCCGCCTCGCTTGGCGTACTCGCGGCTGACGGAGGTTCGGATACAGCCGGAGTGATGCCCTTCGCCGCCGGCTTTTGTACATTACTCGCTGCATCGGTCAACGCCTGCCCGGTAGCAGCCACCTTTGTGCTCACGCTCAGGTGCGCTACGCTGCGCCTGCCTGACGTATACCCTACCCCAAAACATAATCCGCAAAGCAACAGCAATCCACAAACAATCGCAAAGAGCACTGCCGGGCCAAGTGTCACCTCTACATCTCGTGGCGCCTCTTCCGTTTCAAATTCTTCGTCGCGAACGCTTCGTAGCATGCCAAGTCCTCAGGTTGTGCGGCTCCTTGATAAGGGAACCGCTCGCTTGCGCAGCAGCTCCTTCCTTCTTGCACTTGGTGCCATCAAAGGACCGCGCGCTCTTCCGTGTGCTACTTCTCTTCTACCCCACGTTCCGGCGACGCTCCAAGCTTATTCAGGAGCGTGAGCAACTCCATCGGTAACGGGAACACGATCGTTGTATTCTTTTCAACGCCGATTTCGGTCAGCGTTTGCAGGTAGCGCAATTGCAACGTAATGGGTTGGGTCGCCAGCAAGGCGGCCGCATCCACAAGTTTTTGCGCGGCGTTAAACTCGCCCTCCGCGTGAATAATCTTCGACCGCCGTTCGCGCTCCGCCTCCGCCTGTTTGGCCATGGCGCGCGTCATCGTCTCCGGCAGGTCCACCTGCTTCACTTCCACTGACACCACCTTCACGCCAAACGGCTCGGTGCGCTGGTCGATAATGCTTTGGATGCGCAGGTTCAGCTTGTCGCGATGGCTCAACAACTCATCCAGCTCCACCTCGCCCAGAACTGATCGCAACGTAGTCTGCGCAAACTGCGATGTCTGATAGACATAGTTGGCCACCTTGATGGCAGCGGCATTCGGATCGACCACGTACAGCGTTACCACCGCATTCACTTTGATGGTGACGTTATCGCGCGTGATCACATCCTGCGGCGGCACCTCCAGACACTTCCTGCCGCAATGAGATACGCACCATCTGATCCAGTGGCCTGAAAACGAAAATAATGCCCGGCCCTTTTGGCGGAGTCAGCGCGCGCCCCAGCCTGAAAATCACTGCGCGTTCATAATCGCGGAGGATCTTGATGGAATTCAACAGATAGAGAACGACGATGGCAACCAGGACAAGCAACGGAATCGGCAATTCAGACATGGGCTTTCCTCACTCAGCAGCGATTCTACTCTCGCGGTGCTCGACGAACTGCTACACACCGTGCGCGGTGACGGGCGCACTCCGCGAATCCGCAGGCTCAACGCGCAACAAATACTGCTCGTGGCCTACCACCCGCAGCTTGGCTCCCGCCGTTACGGGCTCGCTTGCGACCGCGCGCCAAATCTCCCCATCCACGAGCACATGGCCTTCTGGCGTCAAAGCCTCCATCGCCGAAGCTGCGCTACCCACCAGCGCATCGGCTCCCAGCAGTGCTTTCTTGCGTCGCGCGCGCACCGCCAGTCGCACCAGAAACACGGTGATTCCGCCAAAGCCCGCACTGACCGCGATCGCCACCCAGGGACTAATCGCCATCTCCGGCACCGGGGCCGCCACTAGAGTTAGCGTGCCGAACATGAGGCACACAATACCCGCGATCGCCAGCGCCCCATGCCCGCCAAATTTTGCTTCCAGCGCCATCAGCACCATCGCCCCCACCAGCAACAGCACCGCGGTGTAGCGAATCGGCAGCAAGTCCAATCCAAAGATCCCGAGCAGCACCATCAATGTGCCCAGAGCCCCAGGCACGATCGTTCCCGGCGTATTGAATTCGAGGTAAATCAGCAGCGCCCCGCCCACCAGCAGCAACAAGGCAATGTTGGGATTCACCAGCCACCCCAGCAGCTCCTCGCGCAACGTCGGTTTCAGCGTTTCGATCCGCGCTCCCGCCAGGTGCAGCGTCACCTTCGTCCCATCGAAGCGCGTTATCTCGCGGCCATTCAGCGTCGCCAGCAGTTCTGCTTCGTTTTTCGCGATCACGTCAATCAAGTGCTGCGACAGCGCTTCATCCGCCGTATACGAATGTGAAGAGGCGACAGCCGCCACCGCGGCATCTTGGTTTCGATTGCGCTGCTTTACGTACGAGCGCAGAAATGCCTCGGCGTCGTTCTCCACCTTCTGCATTTCTGTGTCATCCGGCTTCCCTCCGGCAAACACGACATGAGCCGCACCGGCCTCTGTACCAGGAGCCATCGCGGCCACATCCGCCGCTTCCAGCAGAAAGAACCCTGCCGACCCCGCCCGCGCACCCGACGGCGCAACATAAATGATCACCGGCACACGCGAGCTCAAAATTGCCCCGGCCATCCCGCGCATGGAATCCACCAGTCCACCTGGCGTGTCCATCTCCACAAGCACGGCGGCCGCGCCTTCATCGCTCGCGCGCTTCAGAGCCCGCTCCAGCATGCCTTCACTCACCGGTTGAATCGTGTCTTTTAGAACGACCTTTTCCACCAGCGGCTGCTGCGCAACCAGCGGCAATCCGGACACGAAGCCGATCGCCGCAACCAAACTGACCGTGTGCCAAACCCTGGACGTGCGTATTTGCTGAAGCATAGCTGCTCCATCCAATCTCGCGATGCGCAGTACCCTAAAGTTTCCCTCTAGTCTTCAATTCAATCTGTCGGCCTAAATCCTGCGCCCCGCGATTGCCAGGGTCAAGCTTCAGGGCCTCGCCGGCTTCCTTACTCGCATCGTCCAAATGATTCGCCGCAAGGTCCAGGCGCCCCAGCACCAGATACGCTTCCGCCAGCGGCTTCAGTTCCAATGCCGCTTGCGCCTCCTTGCGCGCCGACGCAGAATCCCCGCTCCGGTCCCGCACTTCGGCCAACCCTGCATGGGCCTCCGCGACGGATCCATCGGTAGCCACGGCCATCTGATAAAGCCGTTCTGCTTCCAGCAGCAGCCCGCGATCCAGGTAGTCCTTTGCTTGGGCGGCCAGCTTCAATGCGCGGTCGTGCGGGCTCAGTTCCGCCAGCCGCGCCGCTTCCATCTGGTCCATCATGCCCGCAGCCTGCCTGAACGCAACCGCATCGAAGGTACGCACAATCCGTTCCAACGGGTCGGGATTCGAAGCTGCATCCGTGCCCCCGTCCGCAACGGTATGCACCGTAGCTGCGGGCCCTCGCCATTCTTTTTGCAGTTCCTGCGCCTCACTATCGGTAGGTCGCAGCTTCAGGCACTGCCCCAACTCCGCAATCGCCGCGCTCGTTTCCCCACGGCGCTTCAGGCTCACACCAAGATTAAAGTGATAATCCGCCTGGTTCGGATCCGCTGTCTCCGCTGCAACAAATTCAGCGCTTCCATCGCGCCCCTCACGGCTCACAGCCACGCCTTCGTTGTTCAGCACCTCCGCCAGAGGGAGAACCATCGCCACACCCTTGAATGCCGCCTCGGCCTGCGGATAGCTTCCCGAAAACAGCAGCGATAAACCCCGATAGAAGCCCGCCTCCAGCGCATCCGGATCGTTCCGTCCGACCTTCGCAAATGCTGCCGCGGCTTCTTCATACTGCTGGCCGGCATAATCCTCGCGTCCCATAGCCATCCATGCCGGCCCGAATCCCGGATTCAGCGCCACAGCATTGTTCAAATGACGCAGACGCTCATCGTGATCCGGCTCCGTTATGCCGCGAATATATTGTTCAAATGCATCCAGCCGGACACCTTTTCCGGCAGCAACGAATGTCTCTTCTGCCACGCTAAACCCAGGGTCCAGAACCCGCGTCACCTTCCACGCCAGCGAATCGAACACTGCAATCAAATCGCGCATCTCGCCACGCGCCGATACTTCGTCGCTCATCCGCAGGTGCGCCACATCCACCACCCGCGCCTCGGCCACCAAGCTGGTCCCGTCGGTCACATAACTGCCTACCACGATCGAGTCCGCGTCCAGCGTCTGCGCCAGCTTCAGCGAACTGGCCCGCGAAGGCTGAAATCCCTCCGGAAGCCCCAAATGATCCAGCGCATAGACCCTATCTTCTCGGCTTAAAGGAGCAAACCCAGCCGAGGCAAACCGGCTGCTCAGGACCTCCGCCGCGGCTTCTCGAACCCAGTCCAAGCTTGGTTGGCTGGTCCGGTTATCAAAGGGCTGCACCAGCAGAATCCGCCCACGGCCAGCGTCCGCAGTCTCCTGGCTGACCTCCGGACTCGCCTGCCCGAGCGCTTGCACGCCGAGCCCAACGCCAAGAAGCACCGCACCGGCGGCACACGCAGCCAGTCTCCGAAATGAAGATGAACGCAACACAGCTATCCTGATTATAGGTGGCAGGCACGCGCTCAATCCTCCGACCGCCGGACTCGTTAATTCTCCCGGAGGGAGAAGGCGAAAATAGCCCAGGGTGTAGCGCAGCGAAACCCTGGGGATGTATCCCGGCGATATTTTCGCGCACCGGAGGCCGCGTCGAAACCTTCTATTGAGATGGCGGCCTCTCATGCGATCCCGTCGGCTTTACCCAGCAGCGCCGGAGCCCAATCTCTTCGGCGATTCACCATCCGCCTCAATCTGCCGATTGAACCGGATCAACGCAATCCACAATCCGTGATCCTCCCGTCGCCACACCAGCGTTCCATGAAGGCGCAACGCAATGACCTCCGGAGGCAAATCATGATGCAGTCCGAAATATCGCTCATCCATCGCCTCGCTCTTCGGTCCCAGGCTCAAGGCCACCGACGGCGGATCGTATTTTGTCGAAAACACCAGCGCCGCCGAATACTTCTCCGGTTCGCCGGCTGCTCGATCGATCTGCGCCGAAGTGAAATCCTCCAACCGATAAACCGCGTACGGCTCTTTCACATAGCCAAGCTCCGGCCGCGTGAGTTCATCGGTCACAGGCCACGACGACAAAACAGTCGCCCCACGATATCGCTTGTTCAGTTGCGCAATCCCCGCCATATGCATCCGGATCACGCGTGCATACGCCAGATTGTCTTCGGGAGCGAATCGATAGGGCGGATTCACGAACAACCCGACCACGAATGCCACCGCTGAAAACGCCGCCAGCCCCTGCCAATACGGCACCCGCCGATAAAACGTCGATACCGCCACCAACAGCACAAGCGGATACATGGGCAACAAATACCGCGTCAGCAGCGCGCCGCCCAGCACGCTGAACAGAACCGCATTCACCAGCAAGACAAAAAAGATCCGCCAAAGCGTCACCGTACGAATCCCCGCTCGCTCCCGCCCTGCGCCATCCAGCCGTGGCTTCAGCATCAATGCCGCAATCGTCATCAACGTCGGCACAAAAAGATTCATGTGCGCGGTCAGGTGCAAGATCCGGTGTCCAAAGGCAGCCAGAATTCGCAATGGCGCCATCGTAGTTTCCGCGTTGTATTTCACAAACTCCGGGTTCCCGAACACAAACCCCGTCTTCGCGTAGTGCCATGCATACCACGCGCACAGTGGCAAAAGGCTCGCGGCCATCCACATCGACTGGCCCCACAAACGACGTCGCTCCGGCCCCTGCGCACGAAATCCGTCCAACCCATCCATCACCGCCAGCGTCAGTGGCACCGCAATCGCCGTTTCTTTCGAAAGCACCGCCGCCATAAACCACAGCGCGGCTGCCCAAGGTTTGCGATGCTCAACTCCATCCCGGCCAGGTAGCGCGTACACCAGCCCCCACAAGGAGCACGCCGCAGCGAAGATATCTGCATGCGCCAGCGTGCTCTGCGCAAACCAGATCGGGTAGAGCCCGGTCAGCAACACTGTCCAGAAGGCCAACATCGCCGAGCCCGTCAACCGCAGCGCCAGCCTCCACACCGCCAGCAATCCGAGCGATGCCACGATCAGTACCGCTTCCCGGGTCACTTCGGGAGAAAATCCAGACAACTTCCACCACAGCGCCAAATAAATGCTCGGCAATGGCGGATGTGCGTTACTCACCGTCGAGATGGGAATCAAGGAGCCGGTACGAAAAAAATCCCAGGCCGCGGGAATGTAATACCCCGCCTCATCCCAGTAATACGGGAGCGGCAGCAGCGAAAAGTGACTCGCATATTCCGCCGCAAAGATCACTGGAAAAATCATCCAGGTCGGAAACGGCGCATCTCTTCGCGGCTCGAACATCTGTCGAAGACGCAGGCGTGTGCTCATGGAGTCGGACGAACGTCTCCGCCGGCCGCTGAGTTACTGCGCACCTGATTACGTACAATTTTCCGGGCCTCGTCCTTTCGCATTTTTCCTGGCGAAAGGGTGGGAAAGCTCGAATCCCAAAGGTGCGAAATCATGTGATCGAACGCCTAATTGACCGGACCCTGGGGGAAACTCTGCCCTTGCGGCTCCAGGTTGAGCGTGCCAAACGCCTGCTCGTACTGGGCAAGATTCTGCCCCAGCACATTCCACAAAGCCTTTGCCTGCTGCGGGCTTAGAAAAATCGCCTGGTGATTGCGAATCGTGACCTGCTCGGGGCTTTCACTCGAAGCCAGGCCGAAGACCAGCTGAAAGTCCCACACGCTCACGCGCACCTGCACGCTATTGGCGTAAGACTCCCGGTAGTCTGCGGTCTGGGCAACATTCAATTGAGGTTGCTGCACTGTCGGGCTCATCGTTCCACCAGATTACTCCGCCCACCCGACACAAACCGAGAAGCGAGTTTCTCTCATCGTTTTCTAATAGATCCGTTTCGGCCTCAATTGTGACCTTTGGATGTTCCCAAAGTGTGATGGCCGATTCAAACCCCACCAGCTAAACTGCACCCACCAAATGGCAGAATCTACCCTCATTGCCCCTGAACTCGGCCGAGCACAGAAAGAGGCCCGCTATGCGCCGCCTCGCGGATTCGCTCCGGAGACGGCCGAGCCTCACCTCCCTGTGAAGAGGCAGTCTCTCCGTAAGCTGGTCCCCGTCTTTCTGGGAGCGCTGTTCATGACATGGCCGGCGTTTTATAACGGCTTTCCACTCCTGTACCCGGACCTATTGGATTACGTTCCGGCGGGCCGGCGCGTAGCCGCGGCGTTGTTTCGACATCGAATGTCGTCGTTCTATGGACTTAATTCGTTGATTTACAGCCTTGGCATCTACCCCTTTCATTGGGAAACTACCGTCTGGCCGGTCATTGCGCTGCAATGCCTTTTAACTTCCTTTGTGCTCTTGCTTGTCGTCCGATCGTTCGTTCCTCAAAAAACCACCAGCCGCTTCCTCGTTCTCATGCTGGTCCTCAGTCTGTTCAGCAGCCTTAGCTGGTTCGGCTCCTTCGCCACGCCAGACATCCTGGCCCCGGTTCTCTACCTTTCCGTCTACTTACTTGTGTTTGCCCGCGAAACGATTTCACGCATAGAGCGATATGTGCTCTATCTCATCTCCTGGTGGGCCATTGCTTCGAATCCAACCTACTTACAGGTGGTCATCTGCCTGTGCTTGCTGTTGGCCGCGCTGGCGATCTTTCATTCGAAGTCGCTTCGTAGAAACCTCGTCTCCGCTGCAGAATTGGCAGGCATCATCCTTCTCGCCTTCGGGGCCCAGGCTGCAATGGACGCCTGCGTCTACAGCCAGTCTCCAGATGGCGCGCCCCAATATCCATTTCTTACCGCACGTCTGGTCGGGGGTGGCGTGGGTCGCCAATATCTCCGGAGTCATTGCGGGGAAACAAACTGGGAGATCTGCCGATACAAAGACCATCTCTCCGGCAATGCGAAAGATTTTCTTTGGAAGTCTAGCGGAGCCTGGATGAGCGCACCACCCGATGCGCAGAAACGAATCTTAAGCCAGAATCTGCCTTTCGCCATCGCCGTTCTGCGCACCTATCCAATCGAACTGTTAAAACAGTCAGCCGACGATTTCTGGATCCAGCTCACGTCCTTCGACCTCTACGCCTCCGAACGCCACTTCGTGATTGAGAAAAACATCGGCAAGACGATACCGCGTCTGCAATCGCCCTTTCTCGAGAGCCGTCAGGCGCGCGACCAGCTTCCGCGCCGTTTCTTCACATCGATTGAATACTGCGTTGTCATCGGTTCAATGTTGGGCATTGTCACGCTTCTGCCATGGCTGTGGCGTTGCCGCCCCGCTCGCCTTCTCGGGTTGGGCTTTGTAATTATCTCCACGCTCGTCCTCAATGCACTCTTCACAGGCGAGTTGTTCATGTTTGAAAGCCGCTTTCAAGCCCGCATGATCTGGTTGGTGCCGCTTCTCGCTGCGATGTGCGCATGGAGCTGGCACGCAAGCCGCTCAGCCTTCGCTCTCCGCGGAGAGCGAAGGACTGCAATCGGCACAACCTCTAACGACAAACGCGCTGTGGAGTGCGCGACCTAGCCATGACCAGTCGGAACGTTCGAACTTAGGATCACTCCAGAGTTCGACTCCCGATTCGAACTTTACCGGCCTGATCGCAGCAGCTACTCTTTGCAGGAATGCCCCCTTCCGAGGCACACACGTCTCAACTGAGTCCCCGATCGGACGAACCCAGCGCCGAGGTTCTCCGTGTCGCGAAAGGACGCTCGCTCTTTGAGCCCATCGCCGTATTGCTGGGAGCGCTGTTCATGACCTGGCCGGCCCTCTATAACGGCTTTCCGCTCATGTATCCGGACACTTTGGACTACGTCAAGGCAGGGCGTCCCGTCGCCCTCGCGCTGCTTCGCCACCGTCGGTCGTCTTACTATGGACTCCGTTCCCTGATCTACAGCCTCGGCATCCTGCCGTTTCACCTGGGCGGCACGATTTGGCCGATTATCGCAATGCAGTGCCTTCTGACTTCGTTCGTGCTCTGGATGGTGGTCCGCTCCATCGTTCCCAACAAGACTGCGAGCCGATTCCTCGTCCTCATGCTTTTCCTCAGCCTGTTCAGCAGCCTAAGCTGGCACGGCTCCTACGCGATGCCGGACATCCTGGGTCCGGATCTCTACCTGTGCGTGTACCTGCTGGTTTTCGCGCGCAATACCCTTTCTCGCATCGAGCGATGGGCCGTGTATCTCATCGCCTGGTGGGCCATTGACTCCCACGCCTCGCACTTGCCCATCGTCCTTTGCCTGTGTCTCCTTCTGGCTTTGCTGGCGATGTTCCGATCGAAACCGCTTCGCAGCTATTTGAGAATTGCCGGCGAATTGACCGCAATCCTTGCTTTAGCTATTGGAGCCCAGCTCGCATTGAATACATTCCTCTACGGCAAGTCGTCCCTGAACGGTACGCGTCCCCCGTTTCTCACCGCGCGCCTGGTCGCCGACGGCCCGGGGCGCTGGTATCTCCAGAATGATTGCGGCGTGCCCAAGTGGGAGATGTGCAAATACGTGAATCGTCTCTCCGATCCCTCCGGCACGACGAACCGCTTTCTCTGGGCGGCCGACGGAGTCTGGATGAGCGCCACCGTCGATTCGCAGCAACGAATCTTGCGCCAGGACACGCCTTTTGCTATTGCTGTTCTACGCACGTATCCGGTGGCGCAGTTTGAAAAATCGGCAGCCAACTTCTTCAGGCAGCTGACATCCTTTCGACTCGAAGATCTCGGACGACACAGCGTGGTGGTCGATCATATCGGTGAGGTGCTGCCGAAAGCTCAATGGCAATATTTCGAAAGCCGCCAGGCGCACAACCAGCTTCCCGCTTCCCTCTTCACGTCGATTCAATATGGCGTCGTTGTTCTTTCATTCCTGAGCCTCTTCGCGTTTCTCCCATGGCTCTGGCGTTCCCGTCCGCCCCGGCTTCTCCGGATCGGCCTTGTGATCCTGTCAACGGTCACGATCAATGCGCTTTTCACGAGCACGCTGTCCATGGTCGCGAGCCGTTATGAATCCCGCGTAATCTGGTTGGTGCCGTTCCTCGCCGCACTCTGCGCTTTGACTTGGTACGAAAGCCGCTCGTTCGCCGTCAGCCCGCTTCCAGAATCCTGAGCGGAGGCTTGGCAGGTGCCCCATCCAAGCTCTGCTTGGGTGGGAAAGGGAAAACACCAAGCGCTGAGCCTCGATCCGCACGACCAAGGGTGCCCCATCCAAGCTCTGCTTGGGTGGGAAAGCACGATCCCCAACAGCGTCCTATCGTCCACAAAGCCCAATTTTCCAATACAGTGTCATCCTGAACGGAGCGGCTTTCGGGGACCCGACGAACGCAAGTTCGTGGGGTCGAGCGGAGTGAAGGATCTGCTTTCTCACTCTTCTCGAGCCAGCGCCTTCCGAATCTCGAGAATCTGCTCCGCATGGCGCGCCGGATGCGCGGCAATCATGATCAAGGTCTCTCGACAAGTGACGGGGCCGGGGATCAAGGGATGATCCGTGATCCAGCAGTTCAGGTCGCCGGTCGATTGCTCGAGGTAGCGGATAACCTCGGCGCGCGTGGCGTCGAAGGCGGCGAGGGCCTGGGAGAGAGTGGCGTAGCGGCCGTGGGGGTGCGCGGCGGCCGGCGCTTCAATGCGGCGGGAACGGTCGGCGGCAAGCGCGGCGATTTTGGCGGCGCGGCGCGATTTCTCAAAGGGTTCAGGGGAGAGTTTTGCGGCGTGGAGGCGGGTGAGCAGATATTTCTCGGACTGAACCATGTGCTCCACACAATCCAGAATGGACCAAGCCAGGGACGACTCCGGATGGGACGGGGCCGGATTGGACACTTCTGAGGACGGGGGCTTGCGGGAAGCCAGTGCGTCGCCGACTCCGGCCAGCGAAGTTGCGAGGGCGGCGCGGCCGTTGTTCAGGGACTCCAGTAGAGATTGTTTCTCGGGATCGAGGAGGGGAGGAAGCATGGGATCTCCGGACGAGGGCGTCGGGGGGACGTGGCGCCGATGTAACCTGGGTGCGCTGTTGCCACGGATTCGGAGTGATTCTACACTTGAAAAGGTCTGGGGAGCCGTGCGATGCCGCTCAGACCCAGTTGCGGAAGTGGTGAAATGGCAAACACACTAGCCTTAGGAGCTAGCGCCGCAAGGCTTGCGGGTTCAAGTCCCGCCTTCCGCACCAATTGTCAAGAATCCGGTCGTCCATTGAGGCCTGTAGAGTTGTTGGAAGATGCCCCTGTATGCGGACGGCCTGACGCTCGCAACTGTTCCGTCAGGCCTGCCAGAAGATGCAGATCGGACATCAGCGCACAAGGCCATACACACCCAGAACTAACGGCAAGGCCGAACGCTTCATCCAGACCGCACTCCGCGAATGGGCCTATGCAGAACACTGGACCGATTCGAAGCAAAGAGACGACTACCTGCAGCCCTGGACCCACTACTACAACCACCAAAGACCGCATGGTAGCCTCGACTACAAGCCGCCCATCAGCCGATCCGATCCCGGAACAACCTCTTGATCATCTACAGGCACCCGGTCCGTGGCAGCGACCCGAGTGCGCGTCCCGCATTGACGCGCAACCCGACGCGCCTTACGCTGAAATGATGGAATTCAAGGTAAGCGAGCTCGAAAAAGAGCCCATCGAGTTCGACCTCCAGCTAGATCCCGGCTCCATCGACTTTGGCATCGAGGCCACCCAGGACGGCCCGCTCTCCGCCTCCGGCCGCGCCGAAGTCATCCACGAACATCGCGGCCCCAAAGACATCGTCGCCGACATCCGTCTCCGCGGCCAGTATTCGGGCGAGTTTAAGCTCCCCTGCGCCCGTTGCGTCGAGCCGGTCGACGTCCCGCTCGCCGGCGACTATGATCTGATCTTCCGCCCGGTTGGAGCCGATGCCGACGCTCCCGAACGCTCCATAACAGCGCCGGAAACCGAAATCGGTTATTATCAAAAAGACAGTCTTTTGCTTGAGGATGTGCTGCGCGAGCAGGTGCTTTTGTCCCTGCCGGTCAGAACGCTGTGCAAGCCTGACTGCAAAGGACTTTGCCCGCGCTGCGGCAAGAACCGCAACCTCGAGCCCTGCACCTGCGAAGAGGGTTCTGCAGACCCCCGCTGGGAAGCGCTCGCGGGGCTTCGTAGCCGGATAAAGTCCTGAATTCACCCAAAGACTGAGGGTGTCTTGAAGCGCGCCGGATGGCAGTGAAGACTCATTGCGGCCTGATTCCGGAGCAGCGGACGAGACACGAAAGGAATTGCACCATGCCGAATCCGAAAAGGCGCCACTCCACGCGCCGCACCGCCCTTCGCCGCTCCCACGACTTCCTCACCGCCAGTGGCCTCTCCGAGTGCCCCAATTGCCACGAGAAGAAGCTGCCCCACCACGCATGTGCCAAGTGCGGCACCTACAAGGGCCGCCAAGTGCTGGACACCAAGGAAGCCGCCAAGTAGTCTGAGCAGGCTATGGGCACGCTGATTGACATCGCGCTCGACGCCGTCGGTTCCGATAAAGCGCCGGAACCCGAGATCCGGGGGGCGATCCTGGCTTGCCAGACCCTCCCTGTCCGTGTCCACCTCATCGGGCCAGAGCCCGAACTCCGCGACTTGCTCGACGAGCACCTCGAAAACGAGGACCTGCCCATCGTCATCCACCACGCGTCTGAGCGCATAGGGATGGACGAAAAGGCAGCCCAGGCGTACCGGAGCAAAAAGGACAGCTCGATGCGCGTCGGCCTCAAACTGGTCCGCGAGGGCAAGTGCGCCGGCTTCGTCACCGCAGGCAACACCGGCGCGGCCATGGCCACCGCAAAAGGGGTTCTAGGCGCCCTCCCCGGCGTCGACCGCCCCGCCCTAGCCACGCCCATGCCCACGTCCAAGGGAAATCCGTGCGTGCTTCTTGATGTAGGAGCCAACGTCGACTGCAAGGCCCACAACCTCGAGCAATTCGCCGTCATGGGCGAGATGTACGCCCGTAGCGTGCTCAAGATTCACAAGCCGCGCGTCGGCCTGCTCTCGATCGGCGAAGAAGAAACCAAGGGCAACGACCTCACCCGCGAGGCCTTCCCACTGCTCAAGGCTCTGCCCATTAATTTCATCGGAAACGTCGAAGGCCGCGACATCTTCAACGGCCACGCCGATGTCATCGTCTGCGATGGCTTCATCGGCAACGTGGCCCTCAAGACCAGCGAAGGCATCGGCCGCTTCGTCCGCGACGTGCTGCGCGAATCGCTCACCCGCACCGTCACTGCACAGGTGGGCGCACTGCTCTCCCGGCGCGCCTTCAACGATTTTCGCCGTCGCCTCGACTACACCGAATACGGTGGAGCGCCTCTGTTAGGCGTGCGCGGCGTCTGCATCATTGGCCACGGCTCCTCCAACGACAACGCCATCTTCAACGGCATTCGCGTAGCCCACGAGTTCGCCAAAGCCGGCACCAACGAGCGCATCGAGCGCGAGTTCGCCAACCGCCCCCCGCGCCGGCCCAGTAATCCCGGCGACGAGCCCGAAGCGATCATCCAATAACGGCCAACCATGCCGCCCCAACAGCAAAAAGACAATCGAGAAGCTTTGAACGCATGGACCGGCGCACTAGCCTGCCCCGCCTGCCAGCAGCCTCTGCGCCTCGATCAGGACCAAATCGTCTGCACCGCTTGCAACCGAATCTACCCCATCCTCGCCGGCATCCCCGTCCTCATCCCGGACCAGGCCTTTAAGCAGACATCTTAAAGAGAACCTCGCCAGCACTTGCTGCACCGACCGCACATAGAAGCCGGATCAGCCTCGATCCTTGGCGTTTTACTGTTCGATTCTGAACGCAGGATTTTGATTTCGGACAGGGGGAATTCCCTCAGCCTTCTATAAAACCCCTGTTTTGAGGCTCACGGCTTGCACGAAACGGCGAACGGCGTGCTCTTACAAGTGCGACGAGCGGTAACAGATTTCTGGTCACACCTGGCCACGGGGAGAGTGTCAATGCTAGCGGACCTGCGTGACGCGCTACGGCAGTTGCGGAAGGCGCCCGGATTTACGGCGACGGTTGTCATCACTTTGGCTTTGGGCATCGGCGCAACAACGGCCATCTTCACGCTGGTCCACCAGGTGATGCTCAAGTCGCTGCCGGTGACGAAGCCCGAGGAATTATGGCGGATCGGCGACAAGATTCGCTGCTGCAACTGGGGCGGCTACACGCAGGGCAACGACGGAGATTTCTCGCTCTTCTCCTGGGAAGCGTACAAGAACTTCCGCGAGCGTACACCGGAATTCGCCGACTTGGCAGCCCTACAGGCCGGCAACGCCCCGCTGGGCGTGCGGCGCGCCGGATCGCAGGCGCCCGTGGACACGCGCAACGGGCAGTATGTGTCGGGGAATTTCTTCCGCACTCTGGGCGTGCAGCCGTGGATGGGCCGCCTGATGACCGACGCCGACGACCGAGTGGGCGCGCCCCTCGTTGCCGTAATGAGCTACCGAGTTTGGGAGAGCAAATACGGCTCGGACCCTTCAGTAGTCGGCGGAAATTTCCAGATCAATGGACACGCGTTCACCGTCATCGGAGTCACTCCGCCAGGGTTTTATGGCGCCAAGCTATCCGGCTGGGGCATGCCGGACTTCTGGATTCCGATCACGTCCGAGCTGCTTCTTGTCACGGACGTCGCGCGGCCAAAGCGACCCAATGAAAACTATCTAGATCTGTTGGGCAGAGTGCGGCCGGGGGTTAATCCCCAAGTGCTGGAGGCCAAGCTACGCGTAGAGTTCCACAACTGGCTGGCCAGCCATGTAGCGGACATGGAGCCTGGCGAGAAGCAGCTCTGGCAGCAGCAGACCCTCCACTTGACCCCCGGCGGAGGCGGCGTTGCGGCCTTGCGGGACGACTACCAGGATGACCTCAAGCTGCTGCTGATCGCCGCCGGATGCGTGCTGCTGGTAGCCTGCGGCAACCTGGCGAACCTGATGCTGGCGCGCGGATTGAAAAGCCGAATGCAGATCTCGGTCCGCGTCGCCCTGGGGGCTTCGCGCCTCCGCCTGATGCGCCGGGCGCTGGTTGAGAGCGTGCTGCTCTCAATAATCGGCGGCGCTTTTGGAATTGCAGTGGCGTATGGCGGAACGCGGCTGATTTTGTATCTGGCCTTTGAGTCGGGCGGCCCAAATAATTACGTGCCCGTCAGCCCCACGCCATCCCTGCCCGTGCTGCTGTTTACACTGGGCATTTCGATTCTGACGGGAATGATCTTCGGGACAGCGCCGGCGTGGATGACTTCGCACGCCGATCCAGTGGAAGCATTGCGCGGCGCCAACCGCTCGGTGAGCGGAGGTCGCTCATGGGCGCAAAAATCCCTGGTCATCGCACAAGCAGCTATGTCCCTGGTGTTGCTGTCGGCTGCGGCGCTGCTGGCGCAGAGCCTGCGTAATCTGGAGCACCAGGACTTCGGCTTCGAGACGCAGGGCCGCTATATGACCTGGATCAATCCCACCCTTGGCAACGACAAGCCCGAGCAGATGGAGCAACGGTTCCGGCAGATCGACGACAGCCTGAAGCAGATTCCCGGAGTGCGCATGGTAGCTCCCGTGCTGTATGCGCCGATGACGGGCGATAGCTGGAATAACGGAGTTCGAATCCAGGGCAGGCCCGAACCGGGTCCCAAAGAAGACACGAGCGCGGGCTTTGTGCGGGGCATGCCCGGGTTCTTCGAGACCATCGGCGCGAAGATGGTGATGGGCCGGGCTTTCACCGAAGACGATACGGCGGCGACGCCCAACGCTGCGGTGGTCAACGAGGCCTTCATGAAGAGGTATTTCAAAGGCCAGAACCCCATCGGCCAGCATTTCGGTCCAGGCCGGCTCCGATACGCCTCTAGCTTTGAGATCATCGGCGTTGTCAAAGACATTCGGTATATGACGTACGACTACCGGAAGCCTGTGGGGCCGATGTACTGGGTCTCCGAGACGCAGACCGCGAAGTACGATGATCCGGACTGGGCCACGGGCGAGAAATGGTCGCACTACCTTTACAACATTGTGATCTGGGCGCCTGGCGATCCGCCTGGGATGGAGCAGAAGGTGCGCAAGGCAATCGCCAGCGTCGATCCAAGCCTGGTCGTCGACGACGTCGTTCCGTATGGCAAAGTTGTCAGCAATGACTTTCATCAGCAAAATATGATTGCAACGCTGACCTCTCTCTTCGGACTGCTTGCCCTTGCGCTGGCAGCCGTTGGGCTCTACGGCGTGATGGCCTATACGGTGGAGCAGCGGACTAACGAGATCGGGCTGCGCATGGCCCTCGGTGCTGACCGCGGACATGTGATCACGATGGTGCTGCGCGGGGCGCTTTGGCAGATCGGCATCGGCCTGGGCCTCGGGATCCCCTTGGCCATTCTCGCCGGCAAGCTCATGAAAGACCAGCTGTACGGTGTGCAGCCATGGGACCCGATGATGCTGGCGGGCGCCACGGTGCTCCTTGCGCTGGCCGCGCTGGTGGCGTCGGTAGCGCCCGTGCACCGCGCCGCCAATGTGGAACCGATGGTCGCGCTACGCAACGAGTAGCGGAAATCCTGACCGAATCAAGCACCTGCTCGCGACGCATCATCGCCGTGCAGTGTACCGGAGTCGCCGCTATTTTCTGCAAACTCCGCGCAACACCTGTGACAGATGCCGCAATTGTTCCACGTGGAACAATTTTCGCGGTCCGATGAAGTAGATTCATGCCTCGCGAAGCTTTTGCCTGGACGGCCAGTCCAAATTGTTCCACGTGGAACAATTTCGATACGCGGCGTCATTTAAAGAAATTGGCCAGCTCCGACATGTAGAGCGTCTCTTCGGTAAATGTGAATGTTCCGTGGTCCCGCACCTCGCGCGCTGCATGCAAAAACGCAGTGAGGGCAGCACGGCTGAATCCCGAACCGATGCTCACCCGCCGAACGCCCAGTGCCCCCAGTTCCGCGACCGAAAGCGGCGGCGCTCCCTTGATCCCCATCAACACGTTCACCGGCTTGCGCAGAGCAGCGCACATGGTGCGAATATCGTCCGGGCTGGTGATTCCCGGCGCATACAGCACTTCCGCTCCGGCCGCTTCGAAGGCCTGCAACCGCTTGATTGTATCGTCCAGATCCGGTCGTCCATGGAGATAATTTTCCGCACGCGCCACAAGCATGAACGGGAACGGCAACGCGAGCGCAGCGGCCACAGCCGAGGCGATCCGTTCGACTGCATGCTCAAATGAGTAGATGGGATGCGCCGGATCGCCGGTCGCATCCTCGATCGATCCGCCCACAAGTCCAACCGCAGCGGCCAGCCGAATCGTCTCCGCAACTGCTTCCGGTGAGTGCCCGTAGCCGTTTTCCAAATCGGCGGCGACCGGCAGATGCGTCGCTTCCACAATCGACATCGCATTGGCCAGCGCTTCGTCGCGGCTCACGCTCGCCGTGCCGTCGCGCCGCCCCAGCGTAAAGGCAAGCCCGGCGCTCGTCGTCGAGAGCGCCAGGAATCCCAACCCGGTAAGAATGCGGGCAGTTCCGGCATCCCATGGATTGGCAATGACGAACGTCTCTTGCCGCTGATGCAAACCGTGGAAGACAGCAGCTTTTTCTGCCTGAGTTGGCAAAGGATCTCTCTCCTTCCGCGAATGCGAGTCAATTTTAATGGCGACGATAGAAGGGCAAGACAATCAACGCGGCAAGCCCCATCGCGATCAGCAGGGCAGCGCCAAGCAAGCCATAAATCAAGACAAGATTCGGGCCCTTGGGGGGCGTGTCTTCTTCATCCGTGCGCCTCTGCTCAACCTTCCCATCGCTACTCATACTTGAGCGCCTCGACCGGATCCATCTGCGCAGCGCGCGTGGCTGGCACGGTGCCGAAGATCACGCCTACGGCTGTGGCCGCAGCCAGCGCGATCGCAATCGACCAGACCGAAACCGGCAACGCGTAATCCGTAAAGAACCGGATCGACAACGGCACGGTAAGCCCAACAAGCACGCCCACAATGCCGCCAACCAGCGAAATAATCACCGCCTCGGCGAGGAACTGCAGCTTAATCTCCCGGTAGGTCGCACCCAGCGCCTTGCGAATGCCAATCTCGCGGATGCGCGCACGAACATTCGCCAGCATGATATTCATAATGCCCACACCGCCCACGGCCAGCGTAATCGCGGAGACAAGCACCAACACCGCCGTTAACGCATCAGAAATCTCCGCCGCATAGGTCAGCACTTCCGTCAGCGTCTGTGCGGTGTACACCGATCCCGGACGATGGCGCGACTTGACGATCCGAACAATTTCCTTCGCTCCGTCGGGCACTTCGTTCATGGTGCGCATCGAGAAGTAAATCTGCTTCACGTTCTCAGTTCCGGTAAAGAACCGCGCAACCGAATACGGAATGAGAATCGTCTGATCGGCAATCTCCGATTGGCCCATATCGTCGACGCTCTCTTTGAAGACGCCGATGATGGTGAAGGGGATACCATAAATCTCAAATGTCTGCCCTACCGCGGCATTGGGGCTTCCGAATCTCTCTCGTGCAAAGGGTTCTGTGACCACTGCACAGTTGGTGTGTGTTTCATCGTCAATCTCGTCTAGAAACCGGCCATTGGGCACAAGCAAGTTGCGAATATGGCGGTAGTCGGGGCTCACGCCGAGGACCAGCGTGTCTTTCATCACCCCACCCCCAAAACTGATGCGGGTATGCATTTCGAGGATGGGGGAGGAATACATCACTCCGGGCAACTGGGCGTCGACAGCCTTCTCGTCTTCGCGCGTCAGGTAGTCGTTGTACAGGACCCGTTCTGCGCCCGTCGCTCCGCCGCCCGAGTATTCAATCTCAACCGAGTTTGTCCCGATCTTCTGCAGCGTATCGAGAACGTACTGCTTCCCCTTCATGCCGATCGTAACAACAAGAATCACCGAAGCCGTGCCAATCACCATGCCCAAAGCAGTTAGAGCGAAGCGCAGCTTCGATGCGCGAAAGCTGTCGATCGCAAGCTTCAGGATCTCGCTCATCAGCATGGTTCTGCGGGCGCTGAGCAGCGTCTGCTGGAAGGCGGTCTGGCGGGCTTGATCGACTGGATTCATGCTATTAAAACAGATGCTCGAGATTGCCCCGCCGGTTCCGGCAATTCTTCTGTGTGCCTTTCCGCGAAACAATCCGGCTAGTTCCCATCGTACTTCTCCAGCCATTTCAATTCTTCGCGCAACTTGATATATCCATGCCAGGGATTCTTATCCAGGCCGTGGCCCTCGCCGGGGAATACAAGGAAAGTATGCGGCACCCCGAGCGCCTGGAACGCCCGTTCCATGGTCACTCCCTCCAAGTAGCTTACGCGTATATCCGCGCCTCCCTGTACCAGGTGTGTCGGCGTTTTCACTTTGTCGAATTGAAACAGCGCAGCCTCACTTTGATAAAGCTCCGGATTCTGCCAAGGTTGGCCGCCGAGATACCACGCGTCATCCCATGTCTCATCGTCATTGCCCCAGTTGGCCGCGTGCTCTACAGCGCCAGCGCCCGTGACCGCTGCACGAAAGCGCGTGGTCTGCGTGATGAGCCAGTTGGTCATGTAGCCGCCGTAGCTATAGCCGCCGATGGCAAGATGATTTGGGTCGGCATAACCGTCTTTTACGAGCGCGTCGACGCCGGTGAGAATGTCGCGGCCCGGTTTCGAAACAAGGTGCGGCTCAATCTCCAACATAAAGTTGTCGCCATATCCCGAAGATCCACGATAGTTCGGCCGAAACACGAGCCAGCCTCGATCCGCTGCCAGCGTCGCCCAATCGTACCAATCCGCTCCGAAGCGATTGCCATCCGCGTCCGCAGGACCTCCGTGAATCAGTGTCAGCATGCGCAGATGTTTGGCGCTCTTCTTACCGGGTGGAAAAATCAACATGCCTTCAACGGTTCGTCCATCGTCCGACTGCCATGTGTACGGCTGCCACTCGGGCTGCGCGCGCTCAGCAAATATCGGATTGAAGCTGGTGAGCGCCTTGAGCTGATCTGGATGCAGCGGATCGGCGGCCAAGTAAACCTGCGGCGGCTTATTCACACTGGAATGACGCACAAGCAGGCTATTTGACTTGTCTGCCGACTCAAGACCGGCATAAGTGCCCGCGAGGCCCGGCAGCTTGGCCGCGTTGTCTCCATCCACAAGATAGATCTGCGTCTCCGTACCCTTGAGGCCCAGCGCAAACTCGCGGCCATCTGGCAGCAGAACAAATTGATCGAACGACCCATCGAATGTTGTGCCGAGACGTTCTACTTTGGCAGTCTCCGTGTCGATGCGGTAGAGGCGGCCTTGCACGTCACGGTAGCTACCTTCTAAGGAACCTGCGGCAGCAGACACAACAAAATGCAGCCAGCGACCATCCGGCGCCCAACGAATGTCCGATTCGAGCGCCTGATTGTGCGTCAGTTGTCGCACCTCCCCGCCGACAGAAGCAACCACAAATATCTCGTTGTCGGCCGGATTCTCAATACGCCGATGAATCGGCCCAGTGAGAAACGCCAGCTCTTTGCCATTCGGGGAAGGAGCAATCTCATCAATTGCCAGAGTGTTTTTTGCGAGCACCGACGCGCCCTCAGGCAGAGGGGACGTGGGAATCGTATCCGCTCTGCCTTTGGCCGCCTTGGCTGCCGCGGCGCCATTCGGTAAGGGTGTCGCTGTTGCGTTCGCCAGTGCAGAGGCAATGCCAACCTTGAGCAACAGGTCGCCGCGGTTCTGTTCTCGCCACCGAATGACATCCTGCCATTCCGTCTCACGCGCTTCTGCCTGATCGTGACCGAGCGGCTCTTGTACGGAAAAATAGATGGAACCGCTGTCAGAGGCCCAGGCAAATGCATGAGCGTCCAGCTTCTCGCTGTAAAGCGGGAGGGGCTCACCGCCCGTTGCGGAAATGATCCAGATGCGCTTCGGCTTTGTCGCGTCGCTCGTGGATTCACTATCCGCGGAAGCATCGTCTCCAAGAAGGGAGCGATCAGACAGGAAGGCGATCCATTTGCCATCCGGGCTCCATCGCGCATCCTCTTCGCCGGCGGAGTGCGTCAGCGGCCGCAGTCCCGACTGCTCATTCCAAATCCACAGATCGTGCCGGTACACACTGTTTTTCCAGTCGGGGGCGTCCGTCGCAACCACAACAGAGAACCCGTCCGGCGAGAGCCTGGCTCCCGAGATGTCTGTCGTGTTGAGATACTCGTCGAGAGTAATGGCCGGCTTGGCAGATTGGGCTGGCGCGTTTGCCGGGACCAGACACAGGCTGAGTGAAAGTGTCAGCCACAGGTATTTCAAGTGCATATCAAAACTATACCTGCGCGGGATCGGGCATCCGACGGGCTCCAGATGCGTGGATTGCTTCGGATTCATCAAATTCGATGTCGTTGTTATTGATCATCGTTTCCCGCGTGAGAGATGATCTTCACAATGATCCGAATCGATGCGCATCAGCATTTCTGGAAGTACACCGCCGCAGAGTACGGGTGGATTAACGACCAGATGGCGCCCCTGAGGCGCGACTTTCTGCCGCGCGATCTGAAGCCGCTCCTTGATGAAAATGGCATGCATGGATCGATCGCGGTGCAGGCGCGTCAGAGCTTCGAGGAGACACGCTGGCTCCTGGAACTAGGCGAGCAAAACAGCTTTATCCAGGGCGTGGTGGGTTGGGTCGATCTGTGTTCGCCGCTTCTGACGGATCAGCTTGAGGGGCTTGCTCCGCACAAGAAACTGGTCGGCGTGCGCCACGTGCTGCAGGATGAGCCCGACGATGGCTTCATGTTGCGCCCTGATTTTCAACGCGGCATTGCGCAGCTTGCGAACCTCAGCATGGCTTACGATCTGTTGCTCCATCCGCGCCATCTACCCATCGCGACGCAACTCGTTCGTCAATTTCCGGCACAGACGTTTGTCCTGGATCATCTCGCCAAACCGGCCATCGCGGAAGGATTGGTTGAGCCTTGGCGACGAAATATTCGCGAATTGGCAACGTGCCCGAATGTCTCCTGCAAGCTTTCAGGGATGGTGACGGAGGCGCGATGGAAAACGTGGATGCCTGGTGATTTCGAGCCCTATCTGGACGCGGTTCTCGACGCGTTCGGCGCATCGCGGTTGATGATTGGTTCCGACTGGCCGGTCTGCACGCTGTCTGCGGGATATACGCAAACTCTAGGCATTGTGACCGGCTTTCTGGACCAGCTTACGGAAGAACAACGCGACGGAATCCTGGGCGGAAATTGCGCGCGCATCTATAGGACAGCCTAGCTGCGATCGCACGCATGTTGGATCGCCCTAACATGAAGAAAGAACTTGACTTATGCTCTTAAATTTGATATAATACTAAAGTGCTCTTCAGCACGGAACCTATCTTCTGTGTCCGGAAAATGAGGACACCGGGAATTGAGGACCCTTATGGAAAAAGCAATTTCATCGATCGAGGACTTCTTTCGCCAATTCGAACTCAACAACAGCAAGAGCGATTTCTCCGCAGCCGTCTCCCAGTTCGCCGATACCTTCATGGCCGCTGGGCCGCAAGGAGCGCAATGTGTCAAAGCCAGCGATTTCGTCGTCGCTCTGCCGAAACGCAAGCAGCTCTTCGAAAGCTGTGGCTGCCATTCGATGCGACTGATTCGTGTGGACCCGCATTCGCTGGGCGACCGCTATTGCATGGCGCACACGCGATGGAAGATGAATTTCGCAGAAGGCGATCTGTCGAGCGAGGCAGAGTTCGTTGATTCGACCTATGTATTGGAAAAAACCGACCAAGGTTTTCGGATCGTGCTGTACCTCGCTCATCAGGACGTATTCGCAATACTGAAGCAACGGGGAGGGACGAAGGGTTGAGCCGTGGGAGAAGGCGCGGTGAGATGCCGCGCCCCCCCCGCACTTCGGTCTTCTGATTCGTCGAGTCCGGTATCGCTATCTGCCCTATTGTGTTACTGCCTGCGTGGCAGGGGCATGCAAATATCTGCTCGCGAAATCGAGAAATGTCGGCCAGTTTGGTGTCGGCGTGTGGCCAAACTGATGCTGCCGGAATCCGAGATCTCCATCGATCAGCGCGGTGCCCATCGACGGAAACTCGGTCGTTCCCAAATCTTTCACACCTAGAAGTCGGTAGACCGGCCCGGCATCGACTTCGGCTAAAAACATTCCTTTCGCGTCGGCCCATGCATCGCCGCCTGGATTGGCATATCCATCGCCCGTGCTGGCGCCACCACCGATGAACACGGGCCTCGGTGCGCAGAGAGCAATTAACTCGTGATTGTCCACGGGTAGATCGCCGGGCGTGAGCGGACCGCCGTATCTCAGAAAATTTCCGTCAAACCAGTGGTAAAGCGCGGGGCCGGCCAGATTCGGCATCTGCTCGCCGAAGATGTGCCGGTAAAGTTTAGCGCCGCCTTCGCCGGAGGAGCTGCTATACACGATTGCAAATCTCGGATCGTAGGCCATCGCGACCAGCGCCGCTTTTCCAAATCTGGAGTGGCCCTCCAATCCAACCTGCTTCGCGTCGACGGCCTTGTCCGTTTCGAGATAGTCCATGGCACGGCTTGTGCCCCACGCCCACGCGCGCAGCGCACCCCAATCCGCAGGCCCACGCGGCTGCCCTTTATTCATGAGTCCGATGATGCCGCTTGTGAGCCCGCTGCCGTCGTCTGCTTGAAAGCTCGTCGGCGACAGCACGGCGAAGCCCCATCCCCGTTTCAGCAGCGGCTCCCACTCCACTCCGTAATGACCGTGTCCGGGCGGAACGACCTCGGATACGGGCGCAGCAATTGCATCCTGAAAGTCGGGGTCGAAGGCCAACTCCATAATCACGGGAACGGGACCTGCGGCGTGTGCAGGCGTGGTGAGAACCATCTCGATATTGACCTGGATCTGAGGGTCGATGGAGTTGTCGACGTGGCCCACGAGCCTCTTGGTGATGACATCGAAACCGCCATATTTTTCTGGATTAGTTTTGACCGGCTCCCACGTCACCTTCGGCAGCTTCGCAGGCGCTTTGCCGAGAATCTCGCGCTCGTAGTCCGCAATGATTTGAGGTCTGCGCGCCGACCACCACTGTTCCGAGCTCGTCACACGCTGGCCGTTTTTCATGAGCAGAGGATCGGGGAACTGCGGGTAGACGTCCGCCTTCGCTTCGTCGTAATTCGTCGCATCGGGCGCCTTCGCATCGCCCGCCGGACGATGCCGCATGTCGGAATCTTTCAGGCCTATGAGCGTAAGCATCCGTTCGCGATCCTGTTCTGCCGTCAAGTGAACGGGGACCCCATCCTTCGCTCCAACCAGGCCAGTTGCGATTGCTCCAGGCGCGTGCAGATAGCGGCTGGCAAAGGTGAGGAAGGTTGGCCAATTCGGCCCCGGTGTGTGTCCACCGGTGTGCTGACGAAACGCAATGTCGCCGTCGATGAGAGTTGTCTCGATGGGAGGAAATGTCATCGTACCGAGATCCTTCTTGCCAAGAAGCTTGTAGACGGGCCCGGCACCCGCCGCCGCGAGAAACATGCCTTTCGCGTCGACCCATCCATCGCCGTCGGTCGCTCCGCCGCTGATGAACACGGGCCTTGGCGCAACCAGTGCGATCAACTCGTTGGCGTCGACTGGAAGATCGCCGGGAGTCAGCGGTCCTGCATACTTCAAGAAGTTGCCGGCCATCCAGTGATACTCCTGCGCACCGGCAACGTTGCCCACCTGTTCCCCAAAGATGTGCCGGTAGAGCTTCGCGCCTGCTTCGCCGGAAGAACTGATGTAGCCGATGGCGAAGCGCGGATCGTAGGCCATGGCCACGAGCGAGGCCTTGCCATAGCGCGAGTGCCCTTCAATGCCGACTTGCTTCGCATCCACATCTTTATCCGTTTCAAAATAATCAAGGCACCGGCTCGCGCCCCAGGCCCACGCCTTCAGAGCGCCCCAATCATCCAGCTTGCGCGGCTGACCCTTATTGGCGAGGCCGATGATTCCCTCCGTCAAGCCCGCGCCGTTGTCCGGCTGCACGCTGGTCGGGATGTATTCGGCATAGCCCCAGCCTCGCGCCAGCACTTGCTGTTGACCTGACGGCCCTGCGCCGGCCATTGCCGCGAACTCGGGGAATCTCTTGGCCAGCATGGCGATGAATTCCTTGCTCAAGCCGAGTTCAAGGATGACGGGAACGGGCCCCTTGGCATCGGCGGGAGTTGTCAGTGTCAAATCGATGTTGACCGTGATCTTAGGGTCCGCCGAATTGTCGACGTGACCGACCAGCGTCTTCGTGATCACCGGCACATCGCCCTTCTTTTCGTGCACCGTGCTCACGACCTCCCAGGTGACCTTGGGAAGATTTGCCGGAGTTCGGCCATAGATTTCGCGGTCAAAAAGCTCCACGATCTCGGGTCTGCGTTTGCTCCACCAGACCTTGGCTGTCGTGACCGGCTTTCCGTTGTTCAGCACTAGCGGATCGGGAATCTTCGGATAGACATCTGCTTTCGTCTCGTCGTAGTTGACGGCATAGGGCGATTTTGGATCGCTGTCGGCGCCGTGACGCAGTTCCTTGATGCCTAGTTCGTCCATCACCCGCTGATGATCTTTTTCTGACGCAGCCTGGATGGCGAGTTGCTCCGGGGCCGGTTGTGGGCGGGCTGCCGGCGGTGGTGAAGAAGCGGCTGCGGGAGGCTTTTGCCCTCCCCCTTGGATGCAGCCGAAGGCCAGGGCGAACGACGCTGCAACTCGGAACCAATCAACGGCTCGTTTCTCTGGCATGAATGAACCTCTCAGGACGTTCTCGAATTCGAGATACATGAACGGGCCAAAGAATATCGATTGAGTTTGCCCCTGGCAAGGCAAAGAACGCTCAGCCAGACAACCATGTACCCGAAGACATTGGCGAACATTCATACCCAACCGTGGCGTCCGACCTACGGAAGGGCGACTCCCTTGAAGGTTTTTTCCAGACCGCCGATAACGCTGATGTCTAGCGCTCACCCGTCACCGCGCCGAAACGAGACTTTAGTTTCTCGGAAGGTGGCCGGCTCCCGGAACGAGAAAGGAACCGACAAAGATGTCTGCACTCCGAAATATCCCTATCGCCCGAAAGTTCATGCTGGCATTTGGCCTCGTTTGCATACTGTGCATCGCCCTGGGCATGTATACGTTTTTCACTCTTCGCAGCGTTGCCGCGCAAAGTGCGGATGTCAGTGAGAACGCCTTCCCCTCTGTCCTCCATTTGGCGGATGCCAGGGGCGCGATGAACACCACGAGGCGCATGGATCTCGATCTGTTGCTATGCCAGAACGCGGCATGCACCGAAAAGTATTCCGCGGCGCGCCAAAAGACAATCTCGGCCTACCAGGCGTCCGCGAAGAGCTATGCGCCGTTCATTAGCTACCCAGGAGAGCGTGAGCTCTATCAGAAGTTCTCAACCTCCTTTGCTGAATATCTTGAGATCAGTGACCGTGCATTTGGTTCGCTGCAAGCGGGAAAAACAGGTGACGCGCTCGACCAGTCGATGTCGGATTCGACAATCGGGAAGTTCCAGGACGCCGTGGATGCGATGAACGCCGATGTAGAACTGAACGCCAAGGCGGGAATGGGCACTGCGGAGGGAGCGGCAAGCGTCAGCCGCAGAGCCATTTGGATCAATATGATCGTCACGGTTCTCATCGTCGTTCTTTGCGCAATCATCGGCACGGTTCTTACAAAGCTTATCGCGCCGCGCATCGCGGTCGCCGCCACCGCATTGCAACGCTTGGCTGCGAAGGATCTGACGGTCCAAGTGACCGTGACCGGAACCGACGAAATTGGCCAACTGGGCGATGCGTTGAATCGTTGCGTGGCATCCATTCGCGAGGTTGTGCAATCGGTTGCACAGGGCGCGCAGACGCTTTCGGCGGCCTCGACGCAGATTAGCGCGCGTGCCGTCCAGTCGGCCGGCAACGCCAACACGCAATCCAGCAAGACCAATCAGATTGCGGCGGCGGCTCAAGAGATGACGGCCACGATCAGCGAAATCAGCCATAACGCGGAGAGCGCGGCCAACGCGAGCCGGGTGTCGGCCGAGACTGCCGATCAAGGGGGCGCGGTGATGCAGGCCGCGGCGATGACCATGGAGAAAATCGCGGCCGCTACCGGAACCGTCTCAGAGAAAATGAGCTCGCTTGCGCACCGTTCCGAGGAGATTGGCAAGGTGGTTAGCGTGATTCAGGAGATCAGCGAGCAGACAAACCTGCTGGCTCTGAATGCCGCCATTGAGGCAGCCCGTGCCGGGGAGCACGGACGAGGATTTGCTGTGGTCGCCGGCGAAGTACGGCGCCTGGCAGAACGCACCAAAAGCGCTACCGAAGAGATTGCCGGCACCATCCGCAGTATCCAGGAAGAGACTCGTGCCACTCTTCAGGTGATGGAAGATAGCCGCTCTGCGGTTGAGACCGGAATGAACGAAACCGCCCGTGCCCGGCAAAGTCTCGAAGCCATCATTGAGTCTTCGAAGCAAGTTGAGCAGCAGATCCAGCTCATCGCCACGGCTGCAACGGAGCAAACGGCCGCATCGGGAGAAATCTCTGAATCCGCCGGCCATATCTCGCAGCTCTCTACTGAAAACAGCCAGGGCGCCGAGGAAGCTGTAGAGGCATTAAAGAACCTTGCCTCCCTGGCCAACGACCTGGACGGAATGATCGGTCAGTTTCAACTGGAAAGCTCCGCGCAACCGGATCGGGATTTCCGCGGACAGCGCAAAACTTCGGTCCGCGCTGCAACCCCTTCCGTCGCTGCTCGACGTTCAGCCGTCGCGTAGTTCCAATCGCTTCTGTCGCATTCCACTCTTCCGGGCGCCGGTGATCCTGAAGATCGCCGGCTTTGCCGAAGTCTCGAAAGGTTCGGCCCCGACTCCGCCCAAGACAGTCATTTTCACGAAACGCTGCTGTCCCCGTTCCACTGCGGTATGGTAGCCTCCGGTTGTGGCACACGCCGGCGGCTACTCCTGTATCACTCATCCCAGCCGCGTTCGACTAATTCCCGGGAGACAATTGCATGAGCGCCGTCCAGTATGACCTGATCGTCGTTGGCTCCGGGCCCTCAGGCCAGCGCGCTGCCGTAGCGGCCTCCAAGATGAAGAAACGTGTCGCGGTCGTCGAAGCACGCGCGGTCGTTGGCGGCGTCTGCATTAACACCGGCACCATTCCGTCCAAGACCATGCGTGAAGCCGTACTGCATCTTTCCGGGTACGCCTATCGTTCTGTCTATGGCATGAATTACCGGGTGAAAGAAAAGATCACCATGGCCGATCTCGCCTTCCGCGTCCAGGCGGTCATCAAGACCGAGGTGGACGTAACCGAGGCCCAGCTTTCGCGGAACGGGATCGACGTGATTCAGGGAATTGCACATTTTGTCGATCCTCATGTTCTGCGCGTGGAAGGCCCGCATGGGGATACAACCCTCGAAGCGGGCCGTATCATTGTTGCTGTCGGGACCAGGCCCGCTTCCTCACCCAAGGTTCCTGTCAATGGGCGCACCATCATCAACAGCGACCAGGTTCTTGAGCTTCCCAACCTGCCTCGAACCCTGATTGTCGTGGGCGGCGGCGTGGTCGGGGTGGAATACGCTTGCATGTTTGCCATTCTCGGCGTGCGCGTCACGCTCATTGAAAAACGAAACAAGCTTCTCGAGTTCGCCGACCAGGAAATCGTCGAATCTCTCAGCTACCACCTGAGGGACAGCCGCGTGACCATGAGGCTCGGCGAGGAGGTGGAGAGTGTGGAAGAGCTCTCTGACGGCGGCGTGGTGGCTAATCTCGAGAGTAAGAAGAAAGTCTCCGGCGACGCATTGCTTTACGCGGTGGGACGCCAAGGCAACGTGGACGAACTGAATCTAGCCGCAGCCGGTCTTGAGGCTGACAGCCGCGGACGCATCCCGGTTGACGAAAATTTCAGGACGAAGGTAGAGCACATCTTTGCGGTGGGCGATGTCGTCGGTTTTCCGGCTCTAGCTTCTGTCTCAATGGAACAGGGACGCATTGCCGCCGCCCGCGCTTTCAACGATCACGCCACCTCTTCGAATCCCAGTTTCTATCCTTACGGGATTTACACCATTCCGGAAATCAGCTTTATCGGCAAAACGGAAGAGCAGTTGACTGACGAAGACGTGCCCTACGAGGTCGGCATGGCGTATTATCGCGAGGTCGCGCGCGGACAGATCCGAGGCGACACAACCGGCCGCCTGAAGCTGATCTTCCATCGCGATACCCGCAAGGTACTGGGGGTGCATATCATCGGCGAAGGTGCAAGCGAACTGGTTCACATCGGGCAGGCGGTCATGACGCTGGGAGGCACCGTGGATTACTTCGTCGAAACTGTTTTTAACTATCCGACCCTCGCCGAGTGCTACAAGACCGCAGCCTTCAATGGCCTGGGCCGCCTGAATCGTTATCAGGCGGGATGAGAGGAACTGTTCATGAGCACCGCAATCGGCGTTGTGATGACCGAGCATATTGTGGCAGGCGCGCTTGAAGATCAGCGGCTGACGGGAAAGCCGCTCCGTTTTCCAGAGAGTACCGACGAGCATGAGGCGCTCGCGGCCCTTCCGAACGGAGAGCTGATCGAGATTCTAGTCGACAAGATCGCCGCGCTGATCGGCACATTCAAAGTTCCCGTCGACGCGATAGGCGTCGCGGTTCCCGGCGTGGTTCGCCACGGGGTCATCGAGGAATCGCCGAATCTTCCTCAGATTAAAGGGATGCGCCTCGGAGATGAGCTCACGAAAGTTCTTAGTGCGAGAGGCGTTTCAGCTCCGGTTTACATTGCCAACGACGCGGACTCGATCGCCGCTGGGGTGGCTTCGACGCGCGGCCAGCTTAACAAGCTAACACGTGTCTGGACGATCGGCAATGGCATTGGCTATGGTCGCTGGCCCTATGTCGAGGGCGTGTGGGAAGGTGGACACGTCACCGTGACACTCGACCCGAAGGAGCGATTCTGCGGCTGCGGCGGGGTGGGGCACCTCGAAGGAATCATGGGGTATCGTGCAATGCGGATGCGCTTTCTCGACCTCGAGCCGGAGGAGGTTTTCGCGCAAGCAAAACAAGGCGACACCCGTTGCCGCGAGTTTGTCGACTTATGGCATCGCGCGCTGGCCGCGGGTACGGCTTCGTTCATCCACCTGGCCGGACCCGGGCGTTTTTACTTCACGGGCCACAATGTGGGTTTTCTCGACCTGTCCATATTGCGTGCTCATCTCGAAACGATGGTGAAGATGAGTCCGCTGTTGAGCTATTCCCTTGAAATCCTGCCTCCCGATGACGAAACGGCTTTGATCGGCGCTGGAGTAAGCGCGTTGCGCGCCTTGACCTGGTAGGGGCGTCTACGCGGCAAAGAAAAAGGCGCGGAATTAACCGCGCCCAAGTTTTGCAAATCCTGCATCAGCGCCTCAGCACGTCCGCTGGTACGTCCGCGAAATTCGATCGTGCCAACTCAGATGATTCTCATCAAAGATTGCCCATGCGAAACCGAGTCCCACCGGGAACAACGAAACTAGCAGCGCGATCAGCCGATCGCCCAACTGTTTGCGCGTGGGGTTCTCGTCATCGAATGTGCAGAACGAAATGCCGGCGTACATCATGCCAGGCGTCGACATCGTGGTCATCAGGAAAAATGCCTGGTAGAGCATTCCGATCAGAATCAGCGCACCGCATGCGCCCATCTCCGCAGCCTTGATGGCCGGTGAATGCGCCATGTGCCCTGCAATTCCCACTGCCCCTGCGCAAACAAATCCCACGGTCAACGCGAAGTCGATCGTCGCCGCCATCAATCGCAATTCGAGGGGCGCCAATTCTATTTTGAACGGAGTCGAAGGCGGATTTCCACGATATTCCTCGACATCTTCCGATCGCGTCTCGAGTTCAATATTCGACCATTCCGGTCCGCTCCACGATGGAGCCGGCGCGGCAGTCTCGACCGTGGAGGTCGACGCCATTGGCCCGATGGAGATGGAGTTCGGGTCAACTTCAAAAATGCTCAATTGCCCCACCTGCTCCGGCGACGTCTCAATCGCATCCACCGATCGCGGTCGAACTCGACGCGTCGCAACGATTTCGCGTGGGAAGTGAATCAGGTTTGCATGGATTGGTTGCGCTTCGACAAAGTGAGACGCCGGAAAATCGTCCTGGTATGCACGATTGAAATTCCAGTCCTCAGCCCGCGCACTCTGCGACGCGCTATTTGCCCCCGCTGGTGCGCCCATCTCATCACTAACTCTTGCGGGTTCATCCGAGTCTTCCCACGTGCGCTCAGCAGGAGCATCCGCAGGAATCTCTTCCCACTTCTCCTCTTCGTACTCGCTTTGATCCTCGCGCGCTCGCTCGAGGTTCGCCAGTGCGACCTGTGCAGCGGCCTGCGCCTCAAGGGCAACCCGGGTCGCGGCCTCCGCGTCGCGCAGGGCCGCACGCGCCTCTGCCGCCTGCATATCGCTGTAGCTTGGCGCCTTGGAAAAACGTGCCGCCACGCGGGCCGCCGCTTTCGCGGCACGATCACTGACGCCGGCATGTTCCCCATGCTGCGCGTGTTCGTCCACAACGGATAAACCTTTGCGGCTTTTATGCTCTTCAAGCCGCCGATTGACTTCCTGCTTCCACGATGGCTTGGGGACAGGCTGGCTCAACGGTGTACTCAATTCTCCAGAACCCTTCTGATGTATTTCTTGCGTCCGTATTGACCCAGAAATACTTTTCAGGTTCGCGTCACGGCCACATTGGCCTAGCGCGAACGTTGCTCAAAAAAACGAGCCAGGAAGTAACGCGAGAGTAAATGTGCAATTTGGACCGAAACATCCTTTTCCAAATTGCGTCCGGGCGTCTGTTGCTGCCAGATCGATGGGGTGTAACGTGCTTAGTAAGAGCCCCGCATTTGCTATGCTGGCCTTGGCCCCGGATGCATCCTCGCAATTTTGTGTTTATCACGCTGCTGGCCCTCTGTCATCCGCAACTTAGCGGGCAGGTGTTGACCAATGCGTTACCTCCTGCGGCTGAGCAAGCAAATCCCTCCGAGAATGCCGGTCAGAACGCTTCGCTCCCAGAGGATCCCGGCCAGGAGATTCTCCCTCTGGCGCAACCCGAGCCCGCTCCACCCAACGGGGTTCCGGTGCGGTGGGAAGCACAGCATCAGGGCCGCGTCGGCGATGTCTGGACCTTGGATGGCCAGGTCGTGGTTCATTACCGCGACTACATTCTGCGCGCCGACAGGGTGGTCTACCATCAGTCCACCTCGGAGTTGGATGCCGACGGCCACCTTCAGGTGACCGGTGGGCCCGAAGATGTCGATATCGAGGCCTCGCATGGCGATATGCGGCTCGATATGCATACGGCTCGGTTTTTCAATGTCACTGGTTCGATCGGTGTCCGGCGAGCTGGCCCTGCCATCGTCTATTCCACCGCTAATCCGTTCCTCTTTTCCGGCAGGGTTCTGCTCCAAACCGGCGAGGGGATGTATCGCATCGTGGATGGCACGATGACGAATTGCCGTTTACCCCGGCCGGACTGGCAGTTGATTTCGCGCGCAATCAAGATGGAAAACGGCGAAGCGTCGACGGCAAACACCTTCTTCAAGCTCTTTGGGGTCCCGATTTTTTACCTGCCTTATCTGCGTCATCCGGTGAGCGAAACAGGGCGTGAGAGCGGATTGCTGATTCCAGTCGTCAGCAATGGCTCTTCGATTCGAGGCTACACATTTGGCGAGCAGGTGTACTGGGCGATCAGCCGCAGCATGGATATGGTGATCGGCTCCGAGTACTTCTCCAAGCGCGGTTTTGCGCCCAACGGCGACTTTCGCTACAAAGGTCCTGGGTTCGACCATTTGCTGGTGCGCTGGAATGCCCTGCTCGATCGCGGCGTTGCGGCGACTCCGCCGGCAACCGGACTCATCAACCAAGGCGGCGTCGACATTTCGGCCAATGGACGCAAGGACCTGTCTCCCAGCACACGGGTTGCCGGGACCGTCGAATACCTATCGAGCTATGTGTACAGGTTGGTCTTTGACGACAATTACACCCAGGCGGTGAACTCCGAGGTACTCAGCACACTTGCGCTCACGCATGAACACAACGGATATATTCCTTCCGGCTCCATCAGCCGTCTGCAGACCTTTGCGAGCACCACCACGGGGGACGAGGCGAGAATCCTGCACCTTCCGACCCTGCGTTTCGACACGCTCGATCGGCCTCTGGCGAGTTCGAGGCTCTATTGGGGTTTGAACTCGTCGATGGGTCACTTGAGTCGCGCGGAGCCCGATTTTCATGCGCGCAATGTGGGCCGTATCGATCTTTACCCTCATCTTTCGTTGCCGATCGTAGCTGATGGTTGGAGCGTGGTCCCTGAGGTCTCGTTCCGGGAGACCTTCTACTCCGGAAGCGAGACACCCGATCTGACCGGCGTCAATGGAGGAACGCCCACTGTCAGCCACGATCCACTGGATCGCGCCGACCTTGAAGCCTCAGTCGATCTCCGTCCACCGGCACTGGAGCGGGATTTCACGATGGGAAAATGGAATCGCGAGCTGCGTCACGTGATTGAACCTGAATTGACTTACCGCTTCGTCGGCGGGATTGGGTCCGATGCCCGCAAGGTGCTGCTCATCGATACGAACGACCTCGCTACAGATACCAACGAGGTCGGCTATTCACTTACACAGCGGTTTTATCTTCGCCCGCTGCACGCGGCCGCGTGTTCCGAAACCCCATTGGAGGATTCACCCGATAAATGCTCCGCCTCTCCGCGCGAATGGGCGAGTTGGCAAATTGCGCAGAAGTTCTTCATCGATCCGAATTTTGGCGGTGCACTCATTCCTGGTCGCCGCAATGTCTTCGATTCCACTCTCGACTTGAGCGGAATCGCTTTTCTCACTGAACCGCGCAACGTATCGCCGGTTATTTCGCGCCTTCGTTTCGAAGCCATCGACAACCTTCGCCTTGAATGGGACATGGATTATGACCCGCGCCTCGGCCACTTGGGCGCCGACAACTTGTATGCAGGCTACAGTTGGGGACGCACCACGTTGGGCCTTGGTCACGCCATGTTGAATGCGGTAGACGAGCAGGGTAGCGCCGCGACAACCATCCAGAGCCAACAGCTCCAACCTTTCTTGCAGTATGGCAAGCCCAATGCGACAGGCTTCAATCTGGCGGCCAATGGCGGCTATGACTTCGTCCATGGGGCTCTGCAATATGGAGGAATTCAGGCGGTATATAACTGGGGCTGCTGCGGCCTGATGCTAGGCTATAGGCGCTTCGAACTTGGCACCGTCGGGTCCGTGAGCCGCGATGAGACGGAATGGCTCTACAGCTTTACCCTCGCCAACTTCGGGTCGGTCGGGGATATCCGCCATTCCAATACAATCTTTCGCGATCCAAGTCAGCCGCCGATTTATTGATGAGACGGGTGGAGTTGCGTTTCCCACGCACCGCGTTCATTGAGAGACGCCTGGTGGTTGGCTCTGCTGGCGTCCAGCTATCCAGTGCGGCGCTGGTTTATCCTTTCTTTAGAGGTTGTCCATTTTGTTGCGTTTTCAGTTCTTCGCCGGTCTGCTCGCACTTGGTCTCGCTATTGGCTGCAAGGCTCAGCCCGCACAACAGACCTCGTCCGACGCGGAAACTAACCGTCGCATCGAAGTCCTGGTCCGGTCGCAATTCAACGTGCCGGAGGACTACACCGTAACGATTGGCGCAAAGAAGCCCAGCCAGTTTCCTGGCTATGAAACCCTGCCCGTCACCTTCACGCGCGGACCAAAGACCACACCATACGACTTCCTGCTTTCCACCGATGGGAAAACTCTGGCGCGTCTTGAAACATTCGACCTGGCGAAGGACCCGGCTTTCAACATCGATACAGCTGGGCGGCCCGTTCGCGGCAATCCCGCAGCCAAAGTCACCGTAATCAACTTCGATGACCTTGAGTGTCCTTACTGCGCTCGTATGCATCAGTCCCTCTTTCCGTCGACGCTTGAACGATACAAGGACAAAGTTCGCTTCATTTACAAGGATTATCCGCTGTCAGATATGCATCCGTGGGCGATGCACGCCGCGGTTGACGCCAATTGCCTGGCGACGCAGAGTCCCGACGTGTACTGGACGTATGTGGACTATCTGCACGCTCATGGCCAGGAAGTGAATGGTGAAGACCGCGATATCAACAAAAGTTTCGCGGCATTGGATCGCATCGCCCGGCAGGAAGGCGCATTGGCAAAGCTGGATTCCACTCGACTCGACGCCTGCCTGGTGAAGCAGGATGAGACTCAGGTCCGAGCTTCAATGAAAGAGGGAGATAAGCTCGGAATCGATTCGACGCCCTCGCTTTTTGTCGATGGCGAACGCATCATAGGCGCCATTCCCGAAGATCAGGTTTGGATGGTCATCGATCGGGCACTGCGCGCCGCAGGCGAACAGCCCCCCGCACCGCCAGCGCCGGCCCCAGCCCCGTCAGCTGGTGCGAAGGGTGCTGGAAAGTAAAGGGAAGCGGCGACGTTCCGCGTCTCAAAGGTCCATGCAATCGCCGGTAGTTCCTGAAGGATTCGTCTCCTGTATCCGGGCGCGGGGATTTATCCTGTAAAGCTGGGAGTGTATCCGGCCCTCAGGAGTGTTCAGGTTGCAAGTCGAAGCACGCTTTCTTCAGCATCGTTTTGCTGTCCCTATTCTCGCTTTTGGGCTTGTCGCTGCCTATTTGGCCGGTTGTCACAGACCCCCCTCTCCCGACGTCATGGCTACCGTGAATGGCAAAGACATCCTGCGCGCCGACGTCGAGAAATACTACAAGGCCAGTCTCGGAGACAATCCTCAGGAACCCAGCAGCGAACAGGCGAATATCGTTCGGCTGAACATCCTGCACCAGCTGATTGAAGATGAAATCCTGCAGCAACGCGCCGCCAAGCTGAATCTTGCTGCTTCTGACGAAGATGTGAACGCCAAGCTCACCGAGATGAAGGCGCCCTATACCCAGGAGGAGTTCGATAAGCAGCTCAAGCAACGCAATATTACCCTCGACGATCTGAAGCGGGACCTGCGTCGCTCGCTGACCAAAGAAAAGCTGCTGAACAAGGAGATCGAATCCAAAATCAACATCACCGATTCCGATATCAGCGGCTACTATCTGGCGCATAAATCGGAATTCAATCTGATCGAGCCTCAATATCACCTTGCGCAGATCGTGGCCAGCGCCGTACCCACGCAACAGGCTCCAAATTTGCAGAGCACCAAGGCGCCCAGCGAAGCCGACGCAAAAAAGAAGATTGAAACCCTCTACAACCGCCTGAGAAGCGGCGAGGACTTTGGCGTCGTAGCCATGCAAAGTTCAGACAACGCCAATAATGCGGCGAATGGCGGCGACATGGGATTCGTCTACGAGTCGGCCCTTCACAGCGAGCCGGATGCCTACAACGCCATCAGCAAGCTCAAGACCGGCGAGATCACCGATCCGATTCCGATCTATGACAGCCCCGGTCCCGGCCATCGGACGGTGGGATACGCGGTTTACAAACTGCTGTCGCGCGAGCCCGCCGGTCAACGCGAGATCAACGATCCACGCGTGCAGCAGACGATCCGGCAGTTCTTGCGCGAGAGTCATGCGCAGCTACTCAAGAATGCTTACTTCGAAATGCTCCACGACCAGGCTGCGGTGCGCAATTATTATGCCGAGCAGATTTTGAAAAATGGCGGGCAGTAAGTCGCTGCCTGCTCTGCCACCACCGTCCTCGCCGAGACGCGCCGCAAAGAACTGAGGAGTAGTCCGGTAGGCGGTCGTTAGCCAACAGCTTGGATTCTAGAGCGATTCCACAATTCACCTGCCCTTGCAGTTCCGTGCGAGGCGGCATTTTCTTAAGAAAAATGCCGCTTGGCAGTAGCGGCTTCGGTGTACAACAATTGTGGAACCGCTGTATCGGGAAGATCTTCTCCCCAAAAACAGAGCAGCCTCCGAAGATCGGAGGCTGCTGTCCTTTTCGCGCTCAACCGGGGCTACTTCAAATTGCCGCTCGAATCCATGGTGATTCCGCCAGGGCCCTTGTCCTTCTTCTCTTCATTGGCCTTGCGGGTTCCCATTGCCTTGGTGCGCCACTCTTCGGCCTGCGCTATGTCCGCCTTGCGGGCAGCATCATTGCCAAAATCCAGATCCGCCTTGCGCCGGTATACCAGGTTCAAATACGCCATTGCATCGTCGTAGTTGGCTCGATTGGCGACGGCCTGATTTAAATACTGAAGGGCTTCTTCGACCAACGGAGCGTTTTCCTCCTTGATCGTGTCCATCACCTTCTTCGGCGCCTTCGCATTGCCTTCGCCGTCGTCGTTGACCCCGGCAGGAACGAGAGCCTTCAGAACATTCTCGTGCGCCTGGGTCCAGTCGATTACGCCGACAGTGTACGCTGCTTCCGGATCCTTGGGGTCGACCGCCAGAACCTTCTTTTGCCAGGTCTTTGCGTCGTCCAGTTTCTTGATGTTGAAATAAATGCCCGCGATCTGCTTCAGGCTGTTCACGTCGTTCGGGTCTTTCGCCAGCACTTCCTGAAAAATACTGATCGCCTGGTCCGCTGTTTTCAGATTCTCGGGAGTGTCCAGACCGGGAACGATATTTTGTGAGAGAGCTGTAGCCAGGTAGCTCTTGGCCATGGGAAGCGTCGGATCCAGCTCAGTCGCCTTCTGGAAATGCCCGATGGCTTCCTCATACTTTCCACTCTTGTACGCGTCCACGCCCTTGTTCAATTGATCCCGTGCTGCCAGGCGGTTACACCCGCTCATGGAAAGCACCATGCCGGCCAGAACAACCGCGAGCGCCGAAATTCGTGCGGGTCCATTCATGTTCTTCTTCTTCTCCTTCAGGACGTGCCATCACGATGCGCGCCTGGAATTTCACTTGGCTGGCCGCGGCAGGGGCATCCGAAACCAGGATGGAAAAATTCTACTCCTAACAACTTCAGAAAGGTCGCACCGCAATCAGCGCCAAATCAATCGAGACCCGCAAAAGGCTCCGTTGTTCCAACTCGCTTATTGCCCGGCCAGAATCTTCGGCGTCATCAGACCAATATGATCGACGTTGGCTGCACGTCCTATGTCGATGACATCGGCAACGTAGCGAAAATCCAGGTTGTCGTCGCCCTTGACGAACATGACCCGCTCCGCGCGGTTGGAATAGATATCGGTGAGTCTCGCCAGCAGGTCCGTCTTCGCAACCTCAGTCTCGTTGATCTTGTAAAGCGGCGACGCGCCGGGCCGATAGATCACCTGAACCACAATGGTGCGATCATTCGGCTGCTGCTGCTGCTTCTGGTCCTTGGGCGGCTGCGGCACCAATGCGTCCAGGCCCTTCGGCGTTACCGGCACAATGACCATGAAGATGATCAAAAGCACCAGAAGAATATCGATCATGGGCGTGACGTTGATCTCACCCATTGCGCCGCCGCCACCACCAGTTGAAAATGCCATGGCTTCAAACTCCTCGATTCCTGCAGATCGTTAAAGAGACTTCACCCCGAACATGCCTCATTGGCCGCCCGAGAGATTGCCTTCCTTCTTTTGCGTCAACAATCCCACTTCATCCACACCCGCCGTACGAACCGCGTCGATCGCGTCTTCCACGGCCCGGTACTGCGCGCGTGCATCGGCGCGAATAAAGATCGTCTTTCCGGGTGTGTCGGCCAGTTTGTCGCGGACTTTGGCGCCAAGCTCACTGGTTGCTACATGGTCTTGTCCCAGAAACACCCCGCCGTCACGAGTCACCGCGACAACAATCGCGTCTTCTTTATCGGCATCCGGCATTGCCGTGGGGTTGTCCACCTTGGCCATATCCACGGCCACCTTGTTCTGCAGCATGGGAGTGATGACCATGAAGATGATCAGCAGCACCAGCATCACGTCCACCATGGGTGTGACATTGATGTTGGAGTTGATCTTACTGCCTTCATTGCGAACTGCAATTGCCATTGGTTAGGCTCCGTACCTCTAGAATTTGCTCCGGACGGCTCCGGCTATCACTGAAACCCGACGCGCGCTGGATTCAAAATCGGTGAACAGGAGAGATTCGCTGCTCTCCTGTCCCCGAAAAAAATCCCGCTCGAGCCGAATCAACCCGCCTAGCGCTTGCTCTGCTTGATGAAGTAATCGATCAACTCGCTTGACGAGTTATCCATCTCCACATCAAAAGCTTCGACGCGCCCGGTAAAGTAGTTGAACGCCATAACCGCGGGGATGGCGACCAGAAGGCCGAAGGCAGTCGTCACCAGCGCTTCAGAAATACCGCCTGCGACAGCGCCGATACCAGAAGTCTTCTGGGTAGCGATCTGTTGGAATGCGTTCAAGATGCCGACGACGGTACCGAACAAGCCGACGAATGGGGCAGTCGATCCGATGGTGGCGAGAACGCTGAGACCTCTTTTCAGCTTGGCGTGAACGATCGCCTCGGCGCGTTCAAGTGCCCGCTGCGAGCTCTCGATCGAATTTTCGGTAGCCGCTCCGCCTGAGGCGCGAAACTCCTGCAAGCCGGCCGTGACGACTTCAGCCAGGTGAGACTTCTTGTTGCGATCGGCGATCTTGATCGCCTCTTCGAGTTTGCTGTCCTTCAGAGCGCCGGCCACTTTGGGCGCGAATTCACGCGACTGTTTACGCGCGGCGGAGAAGTACAGGTAACGGTCGATCATAACGGCCAAGGACCAAATCGACTCGATGAAAAGAAGGATAGCCACAGCGCGGGCCAACCATCCCATATGTTCCCAAAGCCCCATCGGGCTGAAGCTGACGGTCTGTTCCCCTTCCTGGAAGAGAAAGGCCAGACTGCTGACCGTGTGCGAAGCGAAATGTGCGAGCTGAGCGAGAATCACTGAATCGTTCCTCCTAAGGAGTTTCTTGTGACTGCGACTGCGTTACGGTTGCTGGGAATGCGGCTCTGTTCGGATTCGCATTCGGGTCAAAAGCAAGACCCTTTCCCATTCATTGGAAAAGGGCCAGAAGGCGTATCAGCCTCCGAGGCTGAAGATCACGTTGATCGTCGTTTCCACCTCAACTGGATCGTTGTTGAGGAGATACGGCCGATAGCGCCATGATCTGACTGCATCCAACGCAGCCTGTTGTAACATCGCCGGTCCGCTGATTACGCGAAGATTCGTAATGGTCCCGGACTTCGAGATGGTGGCCTGCAGAATCACAGTGCCGGAAACGCGCGCCGCCTTGGCAATCGGCGGATAGATCGGCTGCGTTTTCTGGAGCAACATACCGATTGCAACACCAGCGGAGATATTGACCTTCTTGGGAGCGGCTGCCTGCACCTTGGGGCCACCGCTTCCGAATACACTTCCCATCACGCCGCTGGCGCTTCCGCCGAGCCCTTCCATCCCAGCCACGCCGAAGCTCGACGGGGGTGCTTCCTTTTCAGCGACGTTCTTAATGCTGTTCGGGATCTTCGTCGGTGCGATCAGCTGATTATTCATCATCTCCGACTGAACATGCACGACGTGCACTTCAGGCGGCGGTGGCGGCGGGGGGGGTGGAGGTGGTGGCGGCGGTGCAACCAAGAGCGTCTGCATCGCAGCCTTCGGCAACGCCTCAGGGTAGATCAGGGGAATCAGGATGAGCAGAAGCAGAATTGAACCATTGGTGATAAACGTCACCATCATCCAATATTTGCTCTTGCTCTTGATTCTTCCTCCGGATTCAAATGTGGAATCTTCAAACATGGCCAGCCTCGAATCGGGTGTTGGTTACCTCAATTTAGACACCGCTCCCATCTGAAATGTTCCCGGCGTCAAAAACGGTACCACAGCAGTGTGCTACACCTATACCAGAACTACGCGACACTTGCAAAACTTGCCCCAAAAACGGTGCATGCCCAGACGGCCTCTTACACCTTTGTACGTTTCGCCGCGGGCAAAACCGCGGTCTTTCCTCGCTTCAAGCGCCATTCCTGCCATGCCACGAGCATGGGAGCGGCGACCGCAATCGAAGAGTATGTTCCGATCAAAATGCCAATGACCAGCGCGAAGGAAAAGCCTCGCAGAACCTGACCGCCGAAGACGTACAGCGAAAGAACTGTCACGAACGTCAGACCGGATGTCAGCACCGTCCGGCTCAGGGTTTGATTGATGCTTCGGTTCACTACGTCGGGGAGCGATTCGCGACGGCTCAGCCGCAGGTTTTCCCGGATTCGATCGAAGACAACGATCGTGTCGTTCATTGAATAGCCGATCAGGGTCAGGATCGCAGCGATCACTGTCAGGCTGATTTCCTGGTTGGTCAAGGCAAATGCGCCCAGCGTAATCAATGTGTCGTGGAAGCAGGCCACCACCGCCGCAACGCCGTAAATCAGCTGGAACCGGAACCAGAGATAAACGAGCATCCCCGCCATCGAATAGAGCGTCGCCAATCCCGCTTGCTTCTCGAGCTGCTTGCCAACCGTCGGTCCCACTACCTGGACATTCCGCACTGTGAAGGAATTGTTGTAGTGGGTGCGCAATGCATCGACGATCTGCTGGCGTCCTGTATCGAGAGCGGATTCATTGGTCTGTTCCGGCAAGCTGATCAGCACGTCGTTGCTCGCCGGTTGATCCACATTTCGAATTGGTTGGATGCTTGAATCGCGAATTCCGGACGCATCCATGGCCTGCCGAATCCTATTCAGCTCAGGCGTTTGCGCAAACTGCACCTGGACCTGCGTGCCGCCTCGGAAGTCGACACCGAGTGGAACCGGGCTGCCAATGCGCGCCCAGTGCGCGCCCATCGAAATCAAGCCGGCCACGCTGAAGATCAAGGAAAAGCCGAGAAAATACCACTTCTTTCCCAGCCAATCCACATTCACGTTGCGAAACAATTCCACTGGTTCTCTGCCTTCCTGAATCAGGGACCAGGGATCAGGGAACAGGGATCGGAAACCGAAGGTTTATATTCATCGAATCCCGACAACTGCTCTCTACGCCTTGCCCCCGTGTTGTCTTAGTTCCCTAACAGCCTGTGGCGGAAGTCGCAATTCCGGAAGAGCTTCCCTCAGCGGCTAAAGCCGGGTTGCTTCTCCGGGCTTTACGGCAGGGCTGAAGCCATGCCCTTTCAAAACCCGACTTTCACCACAGTTTGCTAATGCCTCGTTCTGTTCCCTGTCCTTTAAATCGAGACCATCTCTCCCGGCTTCAACTTATTCAGGTGGGCCTCAAAAATGACGCGTGAGACATACACCGCTGTAAATAGGTTGGCCGCCAGACCAAAGGTGAGGGTAATCGCAAATCCCTTCACGGGCCCGGTTCCAAACAAAAACAAGATACCCGCCGAGACGATGGTCGTCACGTGGGTGTCGAAAATCGTAGTCCAGGCGTGCGCAAAACCCTGGTCCACGGCCGCTGAGGGCGCTTTCCCGGCGCGCATCTCTTCGCGTATGCGTTCGAAGATCAGCACGTTGGAATCCACGCCCATACCGATGGTCAGGATCACTCCGGCGATCCCCGGTAGTGTCAGCGTGGCGTGGGAGAAACCCATGAAGCCCAGCAGGATCACCAAGTTCAGAAACAGGGCCAGATCCGCGTTGATTCCCGAACCGCGGTAATAGAACAGCATGAAAGCCATCACCAGCAGCACGCCCACGATTGCAGCCGTCACGCCTTCCTTAACGGAGTCGGCTCCGAGCGACGCACCCACCGTGCGGTCTTCGAGATAATTCAGCGAGGCCGGCAAAGCGCCGGTGCGCAGCATCTTCGAGAGGACATCGACCTCGTCCTGGGAGAAGCTGCCTTCGATCTCGCCCGAGTCGCGAATCGCGCTCTTGATATTGGCGACTTCGCGTACGCGGCCACCGAGCACCACAGCCATGGCATGGCCAACGTTCGCGCTGGTGTATTCCCAAAATCGGTCGCCTGCCTCGTTGGTTAGGGTAAAGCGAACATCGCGCAGACCATTCTCGCTGGTTCCTGGGTCAGCCGAGCGAAAGTCGCTTCCCGCCACCACGGGAATCCTTTGCAGCACGTACACGCTATCCGCATCGGAGCCGTTTGCCAGCGCACCGGAACCATGCACGATCTCCTGATCGGGCGGGAGGTTGCCACCCACGCTGGCCAAAGCTGCCTGCTCATCCTGATAAGGTCCGCCCACGACAGGATGAATCTCCAGCCGTGCCGTGGACTGGATGATGCTCTTCACACGATCCAGATCGTCGATGCCGGGCAATTCCACCAGGATCTGGTTATCGCCAAGGCCGTACTCCTGGATCACCGGCTCGCTCACGCCCAGCGAATCCACGCGATCGCGGATGGTCTCGATTGCCTGCTGAACCGTCTTTTTCTCGAGCGCCTGCTCCACGGGCGGCTTCATGGTCACGGTCAACGTGTTGTCGGAGCCCCCGGTAATGTCGTACTCGTTGGAATACTTCGAGTCCAGGAGCGACCGGGCGTCGTTTACTTTGGCAGGCGGGACGCCTTCGATCCGGATGACTGTAGGCTTTGTCGGGTCCGGCTTGATCACCTGCGAGTAGGGGATGTTAGCAGCCTTGAGACTTTGTTGGATGCGCCCCAGGGCGCTGTCCGTCTCCGCGCTGACCGCCTCTGACACCACAACCTGCAGGATCAGGTGGGCTCCGCCCTGAAGGTCAAGACCAAGATGAATGCGCCTGGTGATGCTGGCCAGCAGCGCTTTTCCTGTGAGGCCGTCCGGCACCCCAAAGATGCCGTAAATAAAGATCACCAGGACTGCAACAATCAGGGCAATTCTGCCATTGAGATTCTTTTTCATTTTCCAATTCTCTGTTCGGGAGTCGAGTTCCGGCGGCTCCTAAGAGTCAGAAGAACTCTCCTGTGTAGTCACCGACGCGATTGCGTTTTTGGCGATTTCCAGTTTCAGACTGTCGGGAGCCACCCGGATGATAATCACATCGTCCTTGATGGAAAGGATAATGCCTCGAATTCCGCCTGACGTAGTGACCCGATCGCCAGCCTTCAGGCTCTTCAGCATCTCCTGCCATTGCTTTTGCCGCTTCTGCTGCGGGCGGATCATCACCAGGTAAAGCACCGGGATCAACAGCAGGGGCAGGAGCATTGGAATGCTGCTGCCGCCTCCCACGGGTGCTGCGAACAACCAAGCCAAACTCGTTGCCACACTCATCCTTTGCTCGCCCTGGCTCAATGGCTGCTATCGCTCAGGGCACAGGCAGACCCGGCCCAGGGCCGATCGCCTGTTAAAAATTTGTCTCCGGGAATGTTCCTGGCTCTGAGTTAGTTCAGCTCAGGATCTGGAAGGAGGGTTAGAGTTGCCGCGCCGGCAAAGAATCTCAAGTCCCGCGCCTTTTGCATCCCCGAACCCAGCTACCGTCTGCTTCCTGTTCGACATAGTCTTCTTTGGGACTTCGGCGCGGGCAGTTCACCGATTCTTGCGCCCCATTCCGCGCGAAATCCGAAGGAAGGCCTCTACAGATAAGAAACGGGTAGCCGTTGATGTGTCAAGGCTGCCGCGCACGTCCGCGCGGCAGTCTGCGCAGTAGATAAGCCGGTTGGCTGGATGAAGGGTGAGCCTGCTACGCCCCTTACAAAGCTCTTACGGATTCTCTTCCCCTTCTTTACCGTCAGCGATTTCTCCTTAATTTGAGAGCCCATGGCTACCCGCAACCTGCGAGAAGCGCCATTGGGTGAGGCGATGAGTTGAAATGATTCGTAATTCAGATTTGTATTACTTGTTGGTGTTACCAGTAGGCTTCGCCGTTGGCTTCATGTTATGGGTCTTCTGGAACCTGTCCAAGCAGATCGGCAAGAGGTGAGGTTCTCCAGTTATTGGAGCGGGGTCCAGTAGGAAAGCTCCGGTCGAGAGCAAGTGAGGCACAACCTTTCACTCCCAGATTCTTTGAAGCGGCCGAAGTTTACGCCTTCTCCGCACCGTGGGCAGATGAAACGCTCGCTCTTATATCCGGGTAACTCTCGTGGATCGACGGTCACCTGCACCCACTGCTCGCGGAAAAGCTGCTCGTCCACGAGCTCGCGGTAAGCCGCCATTTGTTGTGCGCTTTTGCTCTCGATGTGCGGATGGAGCTTTTGTGCCAATTCACGTGAATCCTCAAGCGCGACAATCCGCATCCCGCGCCCTGTCTCCAGATCGACAAATGTGGCTGCCATCTTGCCCCAGTCTCGAAATTTCAGGGTGCGTTTTCCAAGCCGGCAGCCCGTCACCATGCCGATCGCGTCGGTGGCGCAGCGGTCAATTTCTATGTAGGTGACAAGCCTTTTCCGGTCCGCGCCACGCGGATCTTCGATACCGAGCCGCTTCAGCCCCAGCAAGGCCATACGCACGCCGAGGATCTGGCCCGCGCACATGTGTCCATGCGCGACCTCGGCTTTGTGCAATAACTCGTCAAAAGACTCCATGTCTGGGCCCCTGGGGTCGTCTGTTGCTAATTCGTCTTCGGCGCAGCGGTCTCCGGTTCGTCGTCCGATTCTTCTACCAGCACTGCCGAACCGGGAACGACATTGAAGCTCACCATGTCTTTTCCGGTTGGATGAAAGGTAACCCGCAACGGCTCCCGCTGCCATTCGGCCGCCGCACAAATGGGTTCGGGACGATTCCCCGCCTCAAAAGCCGTCAGCTTTTTCGAAATCACTGGCTTGCGCGCATCCAATTGCGCTACGACTGCCTGCAGGCTCTTGCCGCTCGCCGTCACCCCGCAATAGGCCCCGTAATCGCGGAACCAGCTTACCTGGCTCACACCGGGGTCGTAGTCCGGCAGCTTCAGAGCAGCCACATGGCCCGTCACCCGGTCGACCATCAGCCACGGCCCGCGCTGCCACACCCAGTGCTCCTTTGTGGAGGTATCGCCGGGCAGAGCGTCGTTGATCCGAAGCGCGCGCCTGACGACGAAGCTGCGGTCCGTCACATCGTGGGATTCGCCGGTGGTCCACTCCTTCACCAGGCCATCCACGATCAGAGCGCGAATCTTCAATTCGTTCTCGCCGGTCGCTGCTCCTGCCGGATCGCCAGCCTTCGAGTAGGGCACGCGCTTCGCGCCACCCAGAAAGACTGCGTGCACCTTGTGGCCCGCGGCCGAGGCATGCGAAACACAAATCACCGCAATGACCGCGGCGAATACAAACGCCAAAAGCTTCCGCCGATGGTGCATAACGGCACAACTCCTAACTCTGCGCTGCCTCGACGGCCCGCGCCACGCGGAAGGCCGTGGCCTCCTTCAGATGAGCGGCAAGAACCTGCATGCCCACGGGCAATCCGGCTTGTGTGACGCCGCAGGGCACAGTCACGCCACAGATACCAGCCAGGCTCGCCGTCACGGTGTAAATATCCGCCAGATACATTGCCAGCGGGTCGCCCGCCTTTTCGCCCAATCTGAAAGCCGGTGTCGGCGCTGTCGGCGTCACAATTGCGTCCACCTCGTCAAAGGCACGCAGAAACTCCTCGGCCAGAAGCCGCCGCACTTGTTGCGCTTTTAAATAATAGGCATCGTAATAGCCGGCACTCAGCGCATAGGTTCCCAGCAAAATGCGCCGCTTGACCTCCGCGCCAAACCCCTCGTCGCGGGAGTGCCGGTACATGGCCGACAAAGTATCCGACGCCAGCGAGCGATGGCCGTAGCGCACGCCATCGAACCGCGCCAGATTGGCACTCGCTTCGGCCGTCGCCACCAAATAATAGGTCGGAATGGCGTACTTTGTGTGCGGCAACGAGACCGGCTTTACCGCGCAGCCGGCGGCTTGCAGGTCCGCGATTCCCTTCTCGATGGCCGCGCGCACTTCGGGGTCCAGGCCCTCGCCAAAATACTCCGCGGGCACGCCGATGCGCAGTCCTTCAACAGGCCTCTGGCTTTCGGCGGCATAGTCCGGCACAGGAGCCGGCGAACTGGTGGCATCCTTCGGATCATGACCCGCGATGACGCCGAGAAGCGTTGCGGCATCGCGCACGTTTCCCGCAAACGGCCCCACTCGATCGAGCGACGAAGCAAAAGCGATCAACCCATAGCGCGAAACGCGCCCCCAGGTCGGCAGCACACCCACCACACCGCAAAAACTAGCCGGCTGGCGGATCGAGCCGCCCGTATCGCTTCCCAGGGTTCCCACTGCGAGGTTGGCGGCAACAGCCGCTGCCGATCCGCCACTCGAACCGCCCGGTACCCGCTCCGTATCGATAGGGTTGCGCACTGGACCGTACGCCGAGTTCTCATTCGAGGAACCCATGGCGAACTCATCGCAGTTCAACTTGCCGAGCAGGACGGCTCCCGCGGCTTCGAGCCTGCTCACCGCGGTCGCGTCATAGGGCGGCTGGTAATTCTTCAAAATCTTCGATCCAGCAGTCGAGGGAGCCCCCCGCACCACGAGCACATCCTTGATGCCAACAGGAATGCCGGCGAGCGGACCGAGTGGATCGCCCTTTGCGGCCGCTGCATCGATGCGGCTTGCCTGTTCCAGCGCGCGCTCTTTGGTCAGACTCAGATAAATGTTGAGCTGCGGATTGATCTCCGCGATGCGGTCATAGTAGCGAGCGGCGAGTTCTGAGGCCTTGATATGCCCCTCGACAACACCCGCTCGAAGTTCTGCAAGTGTCTTCGGTTTCTCCACGTAAGTCTTCACTTCGCTCGACAATCCGGTTTCCCTTCTGAGGCCTCTGACAGCAGCGCCGTCGACTGCAGTGAATTACTGCAAAAATAGGTCTGTCCGAGGCCCACCAGGCATCAGCGCTCAATCACTTTGGGCACCTTGAAGAACGCCCCATCCGTCTCCGGCGCCTGCGACATGACTGCCGCTCGATCCAGCGACGGCAGAACGGTATCCTGCCTAAGCGTGCCGGCGCCGCCCGCGCCTTTCAACTCGCTCACCTGTGCCAGCGGAGCGACGCCCGCAGTGTCCAATTCGTTCAGTTGCGCCGCGTAATCCAGAATCGCATTCAGATCGTGCAGCATGCTCTGAGACTCTTCCGGCTCCAACTCAAGGTTCGCCAGTTCGGCTACGCGCTCCACATCGGCAATAGTGACGTTCACGGTCATTTCCAGTCGTTCCTATCCTGAGACTTTGTGCGGCAAGTTCATGGTTCCTGCAGGTAATTCCACTGAGCGCCGAAGTTAAAGTATAGCCCGTCGCTCATTGCTGTTCCGCCTGATATCCCTACCCCTCGCACTTCGAATTCAGTCCACGGTCAGCGTCAACGTAACCTTATGAACCACCCCATTCGAAGAAACGCTGACGGGAATGGAGTACGTGCCACCGGGTGTATTCGAACCCCCTTGCCCGCCTGTTGGCGTTCCGCCGGAACCTCCCCCCGAACCCGTGCAGCTTGACGCGCCTCCCACGAGGAAACCAAATAAGGCAGCGCTCATGAGAATCTTCCGCCTCCGCCGCCATGCCAGGGGCAAGAGAACCAAACCGGCGACCGCAGGCGCCAAGCTCCAGCGAGATCGACCCGCATTGTGTGCTGACGTGGCTGTTCCTCCGGTCATCACCTCCACAGTGACATTGCCGGGAGAACTGGCAATGACCGTCTCGCTCGCAGGATTGAAGCTGCATGCTGCATGGGCGGGCAGCGTTCCGCACGCAAATGTGAACGTTCCGGAGGAGCCGCTCATGGTGGTCAATACCAATGTGAAGCTAGCTGTTTGCCCATTCGATATAGTCTGGCTCGACGAACCCGAAAGCGCCGCCGCAAAATCGAAACCCATTCCAGAAAGACCCGCCTGCGCGGGTACCGCCATTGCGCTGCTCGTGATCGTCAGGTTCCCGGTCTGCTGTCCCGCAGTTTCCGGATTGAAGGTAACTCCGGCTGTGCAAGTGGCCCCCACTGCAAGTGAAGACGCGCAAGTCGTGCTCGCCAATTGAAAACCGCTCGAGACATTCAGAGCAAGATTTGCAAGATCAACCGGTCCTGCGTTTGTCACAGTAACAATCTGCGCGGCACTGCCCGATCCAACACCCGTGGTGGGAAAGGTCAGCAGCGCAGGCTGCAATTGCACCGAACCTGCCGCTCCGCCGATTCCGCCCAGGATGATCGTCGCCCCATTTAAAGATGAAGAGATAGTCAATGCTCCCGTAGAGGCGCCATTCGCCGTTGGCGTGTAGATCAGGCCCACCGAACAATTGGCAGCGGCCGCGAGATTCGTGCCGCAGGTATTCCGCGCAAGGCTGAATGGCGCATTAACAGCGAGCGCGAGCCCGCTGGCGGCAAGCGTACTCGAATTAGTGATGGTCGCCGTCTGTACGGCGCTCGGTTGCCCAATCGTCCCAACCGTAAATGTCATTTGTGGCGGACTGACGTTGATCCCCACGGCTTGCCCTGATCCAGTCAGCGCTGCCTGCACCGCCTTCACTCCCAAGGTCGACGAAGAAACTGTCAGGGTAGCCGCTGCGCCGCCAGCCATGGTTGGGCTAAAGGTGATTTGCACCGAACAACTGCTTCCGTTATTCAGTTGCGGCCCGCAGGTCGTGACACCGGTGCTAAAACTCGCAGCCGACTGGCCGGAGATTTGGAAGCCTACGTTGGCCATGGGTGCACCACCGGTGTTGCCGATCGTCAGCCCGACCGGAGCGCTGGCTACGCCGACCGCCTGCGCCGGGAAGCTCAACGAGATCGGGTTCACGCTGATTTGAGGCGGAAGGATACCGGTTCCGGAGAGTGCCACCGTCTGCGGTTGCGCACGCGTCAGGTCGGAGATTGTCAAAACTCCAGTCTGTACTCCCGCGGCGGAGGGATCGAATATGACTCCAATGGAACAGCTTGAATTCGCCGCCAGTTGGGTGGTGCAGTTGCTCGAAATTTGGAAAGGCCCGCTCACTGCCAGCGCAATCGATGTGAGTGGCAGGCCTCCGCTGTTGGACAACGAAACCGCCTGTGGCGCTGAGGTCTGTCCAACGATGGTTCCGGGAAAGGTGAGCGAGGTAGCCGAGAGCGTATCCGTGGGCGGAGCAGCGCCACTCCCACTGAGTCCTACTGCCTGCGTCCCAGCGCCGTCCACGACCGTCAGCGTTCCTGTCGCCGATCCCGCGACCGTAGGCGCAAACTCGATCAGAAGCTGGCAATCGCTATTGGCAGCGACCGAGGAGCCGCACGCATTTCCGGACAGAACGAACGGCGCGCCGATCGTCACACTCGTGACCGCAACAGCCGTCGACCCCGCGTTCTGAAACGTCACTTGGAGTGCAGTCGATGTGGCACCGACGGCAACTTGCCCAAAGATCACCGTTGCCGGGGCTAAGGTCACGCCAGCGGGACCTGTCCCTGTTCCGCTCAAGGATACGGAAAGCTGGCCTCCCGCTACATTGGCACCAATCGTCAGCTGGCCGTTCCGCGCTCCAGCTTGTTCCGGCGTAAACGTGACTTGGATCGTGCAAGTCGCACCGGAGCCCACCGCATTGTTCTGGCAGTTGTCCGTCTCGCTGAAGTCTCCGCTCACTGCGATCGAGGAAACCTGCAGGCCAATCCCGCCGGTGTTCGTGAGTGTGATGATCTGCGCGCTGCTGGCGACGCCGAACGACTGAGTCGAAAACGTGAGAGAAGTGGGGCTGACCCCGGCAGTCGTGAGCTGAGTTCCCGCCGTCCACAACGGAATCTGCCACACGCCCCGCCCATACGTCGCAGCGACAAGCACATTCAGCGAGGCAGAGGTTGGCGCGGCGCTCAATTGAGTCACCGGTGCGCCCGGCAACCCGGTTCCATAGGCCGACCAGCAGTTCCCTGGGCCGCTCATGCAGTTGCCGATCTGCCGGGTGGAGAACACGCCGGAGTCCAACGCAATATAGACCGTGTTTGCATCCTGCGGATCGACTGCCAGGCTGTTCGCCGGTGACATGGGCAGATTCGACACGATCATTTGCCAGTGCGCACCGCCGTCGGTCGAGCGATACACAACGTGCACATTTGCCGTCGGCTCGGCAATGGCTTCCACGGTCACGTAGACTGTATTTCCGGTGGAATCGTGCGGGTCGATCGTGATGCTCGATATGTCCATCCCGAATGCATTCATCCTCGACGAATCGTTGGTCACCGGATTGAGCGCCAGATCATGCCAGACAGGCCCGCTTGCGCTGGGGTTGAACGTCGCACTCAGTACGTGGCCAGCCATTGTCGCTCCGCCATCCGCCGTGCCGTACATCCCTACGTAGATCACTTCGGCGCCGCCCGGCAAAGCCATCGCGGCCATCGCTCGCACCAGCGCATCGCCATTGCAGGCGCCGTTGCCTTCTACCCCATCGAGGAACGGGCTGATGGCATTTGCGCCGCTCCATCCGCTTCCGTTCGCCGGCCCGTGCCACACCCGGCAAGTGCCGATGAGCAACTGCGAAGCATCCAGCGGATCCACGAGAAACGGCGCCGGTGCGGTCATGGTGGACCCGTCGCCATTCACGTCCGCATCAGTCACAGCCGGCGTTATCCCAAACGCAGTCTGTGTGCAATCTTCCGATTGCGAACATGAATGGATCGAAACGCCCGCATCGTTATTTACGTACCAGTTCGAACTATTCGTCGGATCTATCGCAACGGGACCGCCTTCACCGCCAAGAATCTGCGGCCAGAGCGAGGTTGGCCCGGTTGCGCTTTTCACGCCGGCGGTTCCGTTCACACCCAAGCCGGTCATCATCGTGTACGGCGTGGTGCCCACCTGCGACATGCTTTCCACTTCCGCAAGGGAGCCGAGTCCCGAATTCAGATTCTGAAAATGCGTGGCGTCCTTCGCGTCGCAAACGGATCCGGTCTCGTCAATTGCGTCCATCGAGCGCCACAGGCCGCTGTCATTGCCGAGGAAAATCTCCAGCGGGTTAGTCGCATTCCATGCCAGCGCATGTTGATATCCAGCAATTTGTGCGCTCATGCAGGTATTCGCGTTGGAGGTATTCCGCCAAAGGCAACTCATGGCGAGGCTGCACTTCCATAGGTCGTTCGCGCCCGCCAGCAAAAGCGTGTCCTGTCCTGAAGGGACCGCTGCCAGCGCCAGGTTGTAATCGCCGTTCTGGATTGTGACCGGGCCCCGGTTCGGATCGTCCGTTTCAAGTGCCGAGGTATCCCATTGCTTAGCGAAAGTGATGTTTTGGTTGGGGCAAACACCTCCACTGGCTGCGCACTGGTCCTGCCAAATCCCCTGGTCCTGGTTGTCGATGTCCACCGTCCAGGCAAAGGTATCGCCGGTTATCGGATTTACCGCAAGCGTTCCGCGAAAAATCGGGCAGCCGAGGGAGCCAATCGATCCCGGATTAGTAGGACACACTCCCGTCAACAGGCCGGTACCCGGTTGTGCGCTGAGCCGCGTCCAGGTCGCACCATCGCTCGACTGGTAATAGCCGTGATAGCGCACCGCTGCGACGAAGAGACTTCGAACCGGGTTCCACACCACCGACGTTGCGGCATTGCCATCGGGAAGCGTAAAGGTGTCCGTCGGCCCTTGAACATCAAATCCGTTTCCGTCTGTGATGCGTGCTAAAGACCACGTCGCGCCGCTGTCGTTGGAGTAGTACAGCCCCTCATAACTCGAGTTTGCGCGGACGGCATCGGATAACACTCCTTCAGCCGCCTGCGACACCGCCGCAACGACGACCTGCGCTTGCACGGTGCTCCACGCAAAGCCCGCGAATCCCTCTCCCGCAAATGCCCATTTCTGGTCGGCTGTCGCTGCGATCAGGCTCCACGTGTCGCCCCCATCCGTCGACCGCAGGATACCCGCGCCGTAATAGGAATCGAGCGCGTCGTTGGGATCGCCGGTACCGGCGAGAATCACGCCCGTGCCGCCCGGCTGCACCGTAATCGCCCCAATACTGATCGATGCGTCGCGGGCGCCGCTCATTGCGCCGAGCGTGTCCGTCATGGGCGTAAACAGAACGTTGGCCGTGTTTGAAGTGCCTGCATTCTGTGACAGCCAGACCCCACCGCCGGTCGTTCCCAGGTAGATTCGGTTTCCGGTCACGTCTGCAGGATCGAAGGCGATTGACGACACGCGGCCCGTCACGAGTCCATAGTTCGCCGTGTCAACTGCCGCCGGCCCCAAGGGCTGCCATGTCGCAGTCGATCCCGTTCCTTCACTGGTTGTTGACATCGGTGAGGCCGTAGCCATGGGCCGCCGCAACATGGCGGCAGCACCCACAACATGACCTGTCCATCCGCGTCGGGCGAGAAAACGCTGCCCCTCAACAACTCGCGGAGGCAGATGCGTGGGTTCTCGCGCCGGAGTTGCTTCCTGCGCCAGCGTGGCAATGGAGTTCGTGATCCACAGCAGGAACAGAATCCCGGCGACAAGGCTGCACAATCGCTGTCGAAAACAGCGTCTATCGGCGCGGACACTTTCGCGGAAGGATACCTCTATGCCCGCGCCGATGCTTCCTTTATGGACCGCTTTTTTCAATAAATATATAAAAACCTTTATCGTCACACGCGTCCGGTAACCAGCATCCGCTCTCCCCTCTCTTCAAAGATCTGAGGGGGACTCGAACAGAATCCAGTGGATTACGCAATGCGAAACACGCTATTTCCGGGTTTTAATTTGTGTCTCATTTTAGGACGAAAAGCACTGGAAAGACATGTGACCGCGAGTACACGAGTGCGCTCTCCCGCGACAAATCAGAAGTTCAATTGACCGGCCGCGCCCTCGTTCTGCCGGATATAGGTCCGGGCATCGAACTTCTTCGCCATCGCGTTTCCGCTCATCGGTCGTACCAGCCCGAAAATCGGCCTGTCGAACCACGGCCGATCATGTTTGCCGACGATGGCCCAGGCAATTCCCGCATAGCCGTTTGGATCGCGTCCATCCAATTCATACTTGTCATTCAGAATCACTGCCCATTCGAAAGCTCTCGCCGGATCGGGCGCCCACTCGAGAATTTTCTTGGCCCAGTACATGCGCAGATAATTGTGCATCCATCCGGTCTCCACCATTTCCCTTTGCGCAGCATTCCACAACTCATCGCCTGTCTCTCCGCGTTCCATCTGGTCAAGGCTGTAGCGGGCTGGCCGCGGATCGCCCGCATGTTCCACCAGAGTTTTGCGCGCCCACGGCTCGGCGCACTCCCAGTTGTCGTAGTCTGGATTGTGCCGGACAAAGAGGACCGACAACTCCCGCCAGCCAATCAACCTGCTCAAGGAACCGATCACGCGCCGAAGCCGACGCTTTACCCTTCTGTACAGCTTCTTCAACCGCCAGCGCAATCGTCAGCGGACCAATGTTGCCGAAATGCAGATACGGCGAAAGGCGGCTTGTTCCTTTTATCTCCGGATGATTGCGGGCCTTCTCGTAGGCTGCGAGATCGTGTTCGACAAACTCCTTGAGTCGCCGGAATGCGGCGCGCGTGCCGCCAGTGAATGTGTCGACCGGCTTCACGGTGCGGTCGAGTTTGTTGAAGCCTTCCGTCACATCGCGATCCGCCGGATAGCTCGCCATAGATTTTGGCGGAGTCCATTGGTACTGCGGCTCCAACCTCCGAGGGGCGACAAGATACTTGGGCAATTCAGCCTTCAAGTGCGGCCTGAAGTGATGCAGCAGGAAAAATGTGCGTCCAAACACGCGCGAAGGGACAACCACATCCGCGTCCACGGTCCAGAAAGGAAGCTTCACACGCTTTGCCAGCACACGGCGCCAGCGCTCCGGTTCGCGGCAAGGATTCTCGTCTCCAATCAGCAGCGCCGCTTGCACGTGTTCAAGAAACGCTTCCAGCGAATTGTCGGGATACCGGCGAAGAACAAATCCCACGCCTCGCTCTGCCGCATCTTCTGCTACATCGCGCAATCCCTGCGCCATGAAGTGGTAATGCCGCAGATTTGCATTGGGGTAATTGGGAATCACGGAGAAATAAACAACCACGGGCAAGCCCAACAAGTTCCCCGCCTCAATCGCCACGTCGAGCGCCGGGTTGTCGAGGATGCGCATTGCGCGCTGCATCCAATAGACGACGCACTTGCCCTCCTTGCGCGGAGCACCGGCGCGGCGAACCAGAACGCGCGGCTGATCCGCAAGCCGTACGAGCTCGTTTGGAATCTTTTGATCGATTGGCATACTTCCCCGGCCCGGCGCCGCATTCTCGATTCTGCCTGCACCCGCTCACCTCTTCGCAGGGAAAAAGCAAATCGGCCGCGCGGGCTCAACAAACCGTCCCATGCTCTTCAATTCCATCAAATCCAATTGAGGATTCCGACCAGTCCTTCTATGGAAAAAGGCCACCTTTGCGGTGGCCTTTCACGATCATTGGCAAAGCATCTGTAACTGAAGACTGATAACTGTCTTTACCAGCGTCCCCACGCGCGCGTGAAGTAGTCGGCCAGGGTCATGCCCACCAGCACCAGAAAGGTGAAGAGGCCCGCGCCCACCGTCAACTTCGTCAGCTTGGGGCTGTATTTGACGTGCATGAAGAAGAGCACCACGAGCATCATTTTCACCGCGGCGATGGCGAGGGCAATGATCGGATTGAACACGCCCATTTCCACATAGGAAGCGGCGACCGTAGTCGCGGTCAGCACCAGCAAAATCGCGACAATAGTCAGATAGATGAATGGGCTGACGATGTGATGCTCGTCGTCGTGATGGGGGTGAGTTGGCTGTTCGCTCATGCCGGATGTCCTTTATTGATGTCTGCTGATCAGGTAGAGAAGGGGGAAGAGGTAAATCCAGATGATGTCGACGAAGTGCCAGTACAGGCCGAAATTCTCGACAAAGGTGACGTGGCCGGTGGTATAAGCTCCGGCCTGCGCCCTGAAGATCATGTACCCCAGAATGCTGATTCCGATGATCATGTGCAGCGCGTGCATGCCGGTCATGGCGAAGTAGAGAAAGAAATACATCTCCGTCTTCGACGCCATATCCATCGCCAGCGGCTTGTCGTGATATTCCTTGTAGACTTCGGGATCCGATGCCGGATTGACGAACGACTGCACGCTGTAGTGGAAGCCCGGGACGTGATGCTTCTCCCATTTTTCGGAATACTCGATGCTTTTAATGCCGAGAAAGACCAGGCCCAGGATGAACGTGAGCACCAGGCAAAGCACCAGCGTTCCCTTGCGCCGCGTCTCCGCAGACCACACTCCCATGGCCATGGTGAAGCTCGACGTGATCAGCACCGCGGTATTGGCTGTGCCCCAGCCGATCTGCAACTGGTGCGAGGCCTCGACGAACGCCGGGTAGTACCAGTTGCGGTAGATCAAGTAGGCGGTGAAGAGCCCGCCGAAGAACATGATTTCAGTCAGCAGGAAGAGCCACATGGCGAAGTTTGTGGCGTCATTCTGCTGACCCATGGTCTCGAAGTGGTGGCGCTGATAAGGCGGATGCTCGTGATGAGCCGCCTCAGCCGCGCCGTGGGCGACCGCGGTGCTATCCGACACTGGCAACCTCATTCTCTTTCTGGCGCTCAAGCCATTCGTAGTCGTACGCTTCGTGGTCCACGATGGGAATCTCGGGGAAATTCTCAGTCAGCGGCGGGGACTGCACCTGCCACTCCAGCCCCGTTGCCTGCCACGGATTGTTGCCGGCAATCGCCCCATACTTCAACGACCACGTCAGGTACAGCACCGGCAGCAGGTAGCCCACGCCCAGCACCGAGGCGCCTGCGGTCGAAAAGACATTCAGAATTTGAAACTCCGGCGGATACGAAGCGTAGCGGCGGGGCATGCCCAGCGTGCCAAGAATGAACTGCGGGAAGAATGTCAGGTTGAATCCAATGAACGTGACCACGGCCGCGAGTTGCGAAATCTTCTCCGGGTACATGCGCCCGGTCATCTTGGGCCACCAGAAGTGCACCCCGGAGAGGAACGCCATCAACATGCCGCCTACCATCACAAAGTGGAAGTGCGCCACGATGAAGTAAGTCTCGGTCAGGTGAATGTCAGTGCCCGACGCGCCGAGAAAGACGCCCGTCATGCCGCCGATCGTGAACAGTCCCATGAACCCGAAGGCATAGAGCATCGGTGTTTCAAAGGTGATGGACCCCTTATAGAGCGTGAAGGACCAGTTGAAAATCTTGATCGCCGAGGGCACCGCAACCAGCATGGTCAGCAACGAAAAAATCAGCGTTGCATAGTTCGAGATGCCCATGATGAACATGTGGTGCGCCCAAACGAAGAATCCAAACACCGCAATCGCCACCGAGGAAAAAGCAACCGCGGTGTACCCGAAGACTCGTTTGCGGCTGAACGTAGACACCACTTCGGAGATCACACCCATGCCGGGAAGAATCATGATGTAAACGGCAGGATGCGAGTAGAACCAGAACAAATGCTGGAAGAGCAGAGGGTCGCCGCCCTTGGCAGGATCGAAAACTCCAATGCCAACCGTGCGCTCCAGAACGACCAGAACGAGAGTGATCGCCAGCACCGGAGTTCCCAGTACCATCAGGATGCTGGCCGCATAATTCGACCAGACGAACAGTGGCAGTCTGAACCAGGTCATACCCGGCGCGCGCATCTTGTGGATCGTGACGATGAAATTCAAGCCCGTAAAAATGGAGCTGAATCCGGCGATGAAAACCGCCAGGCCCGCTGTGATCACGTGGGTATTTACGTAGTGAGTCGATAACGGAGTGGTAAAGGTCCATCCCGTATCCACGCCGCCAGCCGCCATGGTGTAGATCATCATGATTCCGGCAGCCATGTAGAGATACCAGCTCAGCAAATTGACCTTCGGCAGCGCCAGATCCTTGGCACCGACCATCATCGGAATGCAGAAGTTCCCGATGGTCGCAGGCACCGAAGGCACCAGGAAGAAGAACACCATGATGAGGCCGTGCATGCTGAACAGCTTGTTGTAGGTGTCGGTTGCCACCAGGTCGCTTTGCGGTGTCAGCAGCTCCAGTCGAATCAGACCCGCCAGCGCGCCGCCAATAAAGAAGAAGAAAGTAATTGAGATCAGGTAGAGAATTGCAATCCGCTTGTGGTCGCCGGTCAATAGCCAGCTCAGCAGACCGTTCTCCTTGGACAGGAAGTTCATCTTGGGAATCCTGGCCGTGGACTGATCGGGAAGGCTCACGATTGTAGCTGCGTCGCTCATTGCTTCACCGCCCCCTGCGCTGCAGGTGTTTGGGTCGTCTTACCCTCGCCTTCAGGCGGCAGCGTCGTCGAAGCCGTCGTCTGTTGAACGCGATAATCGGAATCAAGGTTCTTGATGTACTCCACCAGGTCGATCACGCCTTCTTCGCTGATCTGTCCCTGGTAGGTGGGCATAATCGGCGCATAACCCTGGGTGATATGTTGCGATGGGCTCAGAATCGCCTCGCGCAGGTAGGCATCGTCCGCTGTCACCTGCTGCCCACTCGAAAGCGTCAATTTCGAGCCATACACATTCGCGAGGCTCGGACCGCGGGCATCGGGCCGCGTGTTGTGACAGGCCGTGCAGCTCAGGCTTGCAAAGAGACGTTCGCCGTTCTGCGCCAGGGATGCACCGCTGGTTGAACCCTCCAACCACTTCTTGTAGTCCTCCGGCGTCAGCACCACCACTTCGCCGATCATGTGCGAGTGGTCCGTTCCGCAATATTGCGTGCAAAACAAGTGATATGTTCCCGGAGTAGTGGCCTCAAACCAGACTGACGTGTAGCGTCCTGGGATCGCTTCCCGCTTCACGCGGAATGCGGGAATCGAAAAACTGTGAAAGACGTCCTGCGAAATAATCGTCAATTGAATCGGGCGGCCCGTCGGCACGTGCAGCGCATTGATCTCATGCTGCCCGCCCGGATGCTCCGCCTTCCACATCCACTGCTTGCCGACGACGTAGATGTTCATCGCATTGGCCGGCGGCGTGTAGATGCGGAAGTAAAGCAGCGCGCCCCAGACGAACATGATGAGGAAGAGGCCGAGTGGAATGATGGTCCATGTTGCTTCGAGCAGCGTCGATCCCTCAATCTGCACCGCCACAGGATGGCGCTTCTTGCTGTAGAGAATCGAGAAGCCGGTGATCAGCAAAATGACAATCGTCAGCCCGACAAGGCTTACCAGGACCATGAAGAAATACAGCGCGTCCATCTGAGGCGCAATCTTCGATGCCTCCGGCGGAAAGAGCGCGAAGTTCGTCATCCACTTGACGAGAAACTGCCAGATTACTGGACTAATGTGCGACATTCTTTATCCGTTCACCTTTGCTTCTTTCACAGGGGCGTTTTTCACTGGTTTGTGTCCTTGCCGATAATCGCGGCGGAACATAATCACCATGAAACCACCCAGCAAAACCAAAGTCAGAAACCCGCCCAGCTGCACAACGCGCGCGACGATCAGCGAGTGAGTATTTGTCTGGGGATCGTAGTGGTAGCAGTACGTAAGAATGTTATCGACGGGCGATCCAATACGATTGGATGACGCTTCATTCAAGCCCAGGAGCATGTCTTTGGGGGAATACTCCACGCCCATGTAGTACTGAGCCAGCTTGCCTTCCGGCGTCACAATCTGGATTGCGCTGGCGTGCGCATACTGTGTCTGATTGGTGCCTGGCACCTTGAGCTTCACGTACTTGAATCCAACAGCACTCGTGAGAGCATCGATGCTCGGCTGTGTCCCGGTGAGGAAATGCCAGCCATTCGCAGTATCGGGATGCCCGTAGCGCTTCAAGTAGCCCCGCTTCTTCGCCGCGGCCAGGTCCGGTCCTTCTTCAGGATCGATGCTCACGACCACGACATTGAAATCCTTGCCGGGAACGAAACGCACCATCTGCAGCGCACTCGTCAATCCATCGAGTTCTTCCGAGCACAGCATTGGGCACCGGTAATAAACCAACGCGAGAATCGCCGGCTTCTTTCCGAAGTAGTCGCCGAGATGCACTGGTTTGCCGGTGTCGTCCACAAACGGGAGGCTGAGAGGCAACTGCTGATTCAGTCGCTGTGCAATGGAAACTTTATTCAGGAGCGCTGGCTGGTCGTTCGAGGGCCCGACCTGTTTGTCACCATAGCTTGAAACTTGCGCCGCGAGAGACGTGGTGAAGCAACCAGCGCACAATACAATTCCAGCGGCTCCGATTCTCGACAAAGCTTGCCACTTTCTCCGGATTGTGTCCGTGCACTGCATGACTGCTGCTCCTTTACTTCCCCGATGAGTCTCTTTCTGTTCCCTGTTCCCTGTTCCCTGTTCCCTGTTCCCTGTTCCCTGTTCCTACTGCCGTTGTTTCGCCTCTTCGGCGCGCGCGGTTGCCTGCTCCTGCTCATAGGCCGTGCGCGCAAAACCGTTGGTCAGCGGAACCGTCACCGTTGGCACTCTATCGCCAGCCATCAACGGCTGCTGCTGCACTGCCGGCGCAACCGGCAACCCGCGCTGAGCAATGAGTTCCATCGCCCGCTCGATCGGAATCCTGACCTTGCCTTTTGACTGATCGACCCAGCTGTAGTTGTCCAGGAGCAGGTCTTCGCGCTCATGCAGGTCGGCCACATCTTGATTGCCGTCATCGAGCTGCACACGAGGTGTCGGGAATGTCTTGGTCAACTCGGCTACCTTGTGTTGCATCTCCGGATTGTTGGGCAGGTTGCCCAACTCACGAATATTGATCGCAGTTGTCCACTTGGTGTTGGGTCCGTCCTCCTTGTTCATGCGCGCATTGATGACTTTGCCAAGCCCATACGTGAGCACGCCGGCCACGGCCACAAAAATCAACAGCGCGATCAGAAAGACCACGATGCCGGTGACACGTACGTCGGTCTGCTCGAATCCGGCCGACGCGTCAATGTCCTCCGGCTTCGGCCCGTGCGAGCCCAGAAACTTTTCGCCCTCAGGCTCGTTGTGATCAAGCGTGGACATGTTCGGGCTCCAGTATTTCCGCTACATGCGGATCGTTGGTCTGCACCAGCGGGCGCGTCTTCAGCCGCGTGCAAAAATAGGCAATCCAGAACGACGCCATCGCCACCGGCACCACCGCGTATTCAAGGATTCCCCAGCTGAAATGTAGATTCCTTGCCGCGTCTTTGAAGTTCGGCTCGATCAGCCAGAAGAGGTCGAATGCCTTGGCGAAGATCATCCACTGGCACACCCGCGTCAGCCTCTTCTTGTTGCGCTTGATATCGCGCGACAGCAACAGCGAGAACGGAATCAGCCAGTGAAAGATGAAGTCGAGCGTGATGATGACGCCCCAGTGGCCGCGAAAACGATCGAGGTACCAGGGAATTTCCTCCGGCAGATTCCCCGACCAGATAATGAGGAACTGTCCGAAGGCCAGGTAAATATTCAGCATCACGAAAGCAAATGTCAGCTTGCCAAGATCGTGCTGTTCGGTCTGCCGCAGAATTGTCTTGAATGGCTCTGCCTTCGAGAGCGCAATGGACACGATGATGCCCAACGCCAGTACCGAGTAGCCCTGGCCTACGAGGAACAGTAACCCGTACACCGACGAGAACCAGGTCGGGTCCATCGACATGACCCAATAAATCACCCCGGCCGTCATGGTCAATGAGTACACCACGATTCCCGGACCGCTTATGTTTTCGAGCTTCTTGATCCAGTACGGCGTGTTTTCCGGCGAATCCGCGTCGCGCTTCAGTCCCAGTGCGGTCAGGCGATACGTATAGAAAAACCAGATCGCGAAGCACAGCAGGCTCACCCACACAAACGTACCGGGATTGAGCATGGGCCGTTTGAAGTCGATGCAATGCTTCTGAATCTCGTTGATCCATCCTGCCTTCAACGCGGTCGTTGTATCGCTGTATCTTGCCCACAAGTAGAGGCGCTTCATGTTCAACGCCACAACAATCCAGTAGACAAAAACGATAGGGAGAGAGCGGGCCATCGCTTCAAGAGGACGCCGCAGCAACAATCCCCACTTGCCGCCGGAGCAGTATTGCACCATGAGCAATGCCAGTCCGCCGACCGACCAGCCGAAGGTGAGCATCATTCCCAGCACCCAAGCGCGCAGCAGATGATCCCATCCAAGTCCATCCTGCCCCTGCGCCAGGAATGCCAGGATCGCGGCGATCACCGAGAAAATTGCACCCACCATCCAGGCGCGCGTTCTCCAGGCGTCCACAAAGGCCGGCGCGCTTAAGTCAGCGGGAAGCGATTTGATGTGCGTCTCGTGAGCCATTCCTTCGTCCTTACTTGGCTGCCGCGGCGGGCGCGGTCGTTTTGGTTTGCGGAATCTTTATTGCCGGATCGGCTGGATTTGCCGGAGCCATCGCCGGCGTGCCTTCCTTTGTCACCGGTGGATACGCCTGAATCGCAGTCGCAGGCAGCATCCATGGCTGTGCATCCCCTGCCGGCAGGTTCTCTTCAGTCGCAATATCCGTTAAGTTTCGAACGGTGACTCCCGCAGGCACATCCTGTGGTGTAGCCGCCTGGCTCAACTGGAGTGCGCGAATATACGCCGCCACCGCCCACCGATCTACCGGAGTCAATTGCGCCGCATAGTCAGGCATGGCGCCGTAACCGTGCGTCATGACAAAGAAGTAGTGCGAAAGCGGCTGCGAGACTCTCACCTGGTCGTGCAGATTGGCCGCCGGTTTGTAGCCTCGCTCCACAATCTCGCCCAGTCCATTGCCCACGCGCGAGTGGCACGGCGTGCAGTAGATGTTAAAGCGCTCCTGCCCGCGCTTCAGCACTTCCATGGTTACGGGAAACGGCATCAGGTTTTGCTCTTCGCGATAACCATTCGCTCCCTGAATTACGCCCGTATAGAAGTAGCTGTCCTCGTGCAGTTGGCCGCGTGCCACCGTGTTCAGCACCTGCGGCCGCGCCCCGCGATGATCGGCAAACATCTCCGAGCCGCGCTGCGAAATGATCTTGGGCTGGTCCTGCATATCCTGCCGGCATCCGGCTAGGAGGAGGATTGCAGCAAGACTCGCCACAGAAATGGCGCGGCCAATGAAGGTCCGGATGCCACCGGGAGCTGATGGCTGAAAGCTGAAAGCTGAAAGCTGACCGCGCATCAGTACTCCACCTCCACGACCGAGACCGGGGCGAAACTCGTCAGATATGCGCGCGTCTCCTGCAGATCGAATTTCGGATCCAATGCTTCCAGGCATAGGAAGAACTTGTCCGTCGTGGCTCCATTACGAAAATTCGGCGCGTTGAACAGCGGATGATACAAGGCCGGCAGTCCGTTCAGCGCCAGCATGCCAAACGCGGCAGACAGCCCCGCCCACAAAATCGTCCACTCGTACGCGGGTACCACAAACGCCGGCCACGAGTAGGTAGGGCGTCCGCCAATATTCAGCGGAAAGGCAAGCGTCGAGATCCAGGTCTCGAGCGAAAACATCGCGGCCAAGCCCATCAGTCCGCCCACCAGCGTGAGCAAGGGCACCTTGTTGCGATGAAATCCAATCGCTTCCGCCGCCTCTTCCACTGGATAAGGCGTGTAGCAATCCAAGCGCCGCCATCCATCGTGGTGCGCCTGCTGGGCGGCCCTCACCAGGTCGCTCGGCGTATCGAATTCGGCCAGCAGGCCGTAAGTTCCTTCGCGAGCAGGCATCAGTGCGCTTCCTCCAATTCACTTGCCCTCGCAGGCAGCATCATGCGGGTCGTTGCCTTGAGGAAAACGCCCCCCGAGTCTTGCGACTTCGAATCACAGCAATTGGAGAAGCGCATTAGTCAGCCGCCTCCGCAGCCTTCGGCTTGATCTTCGCCGCCGGCAGCAACATACGAACTTCATTCATCGGAATCATGGGCAGGAATCGCACAAACAACAGGAACAAGGTTGTGAAGAGTCCCAGCGTGCCCACGAAGGTCATGTAGTCCCACTTGGTCGCGCGATAAGTTCCCCACGACGATGGCAAGAAATCGCGATAGAGACTGGTCACAACAATCACGAAGCGCTCAAACCACATGCCCGTATTCACCACAATCGAGATGAAAAACATAAACGGAATCGACGTGCGCAGTTTGCGCGACCACAAAGTGGTCAACGGAATCGCGAGATTGCACGTGACCAGCACCCAGTAGGACCAGCCCATCGGCCCGAACGCGCGGTTCCAGAACATGAAGGCTTCCCAGTGCGAGGCCGAGTACCACGCCATGAAGGCTTCCATGCCGTATCCGTAGGCCACGATGAAGCCCGTCGCCAACATCACCTTGCCCATATTGTCGATGTGGCGCTCGGTCACCAGCGCTTCCAGGTGATAGAACTTGCGCAGTGGAATCGCCAGCGTGAGAACCATGGCAAAGCCCGAATAAATTGCGCCAGCCACAAAGTAGGGCGGGAAGATCGTCGTATGCCAGCCGGGCAGAACTGCCACAGCGAAGTCGAAGCTGATGACTGTGTGGACTGAGAGCACCAGCGGCGTTGCCAAGCCCGCCAACAGTAGCGATGCGGTCTCGTAGCGCATCCAGTGGCGGATCGAGCCACGCCAGCCCATCGAGAGCATTCCGTAAAAGTATTGTCCGACCTTGCTCTGCGCCCGGTCACGAAATGTTCCGAAATCGGGGATCATTCCCACGTACCAGAACACAACGGAGATGGTGGCGTAAGTCGACACCGCGAACACGTCCCACAGCAGCGGCGAACGGAACTGCGGCCACACATCCATCGTGCTGGGGTACGGGAATAGCCAGTATCCAAGCCACGGTCGGCCCACGTGAATCAGAGGAAACATGCCGGCGCAGACCACGGCAAAGATCGTCATCGCCTCGGCAAAACGGCTAATCGAGTTGCGCCAGCTCTGCTTGAAGAGAAGCAAAATGGCCGAGATCAGTGTGCCTGCGTGGCCGATGCCGATCCACCAAACGAAGTTGATGATTGCGAAGCCCCAGGCGACCGGCTGCGTGATCGCCCAGATACCGACACCCTTCAAGAACAGCCACGTCACCGCCACCAGCAGCATTGTGGCGCCGCTGCCTGCGATGCCGAAGAAGGCCAGCCAGCCCAGAGGCGTGTGCGGGGTGAGCACAATGCGCGTGATCTTTTCGGTGACCGACTTGAAGGTCTCCCCGAGCGCAATGACCCGGTATTCCCCTGTCGCCGGATCGACACCTGGGTTGTTGGTTTTCACATCTTTGGTTGCCATCGTGACTTCAACCCTTTGCCGGCGCGTGTTCCACCGGCGCTTCTTCGAGTTCGGAATTCAGATTCAGCACTTCTGCAACGTACGTTGTCCGCGGGCGCGTGTTCTGGTCGGCGAGAACCTGGTAGCTGCGCTCATCGGCTCTCAGTTTTGCAAGCTTGCTCGTCTTGTCATTTAGATTGCCAAACGTGATCGCCGAAGCCGGGCATGCCTGCTGGCAAGCCGTTACAATTTCTCCATCGCGAATCGGACGATTCTCCTTGTCCGCTTCGATCCTGGCCGCCGTGATGCGCTGCACGCAGTAGCTGCACTTCTCCATCACGCCGCGCGACCGCACGGATACATCCGGATTGCGCGAAAGCTTGAGGCTTTCTGTCTCGTAATCGGAATAAAGCAGGAAGTTGAACCGCCGCACCTTGTAGGGGCAGTTATTCGAGCAGTAGCGCGTGCCCACGCAGCGGTTGTAGACCATCGTGTTCAGCCCTTCCGGCGTATGCACTGTGGCGCCCACTGGGCAGACCTGCTCGCAGGGCGCATTCTCGCAATGCTGGCATGTCATGGGCTGAAAGTGAGCACGTGGCGCTGACAGGTCGCCCTCAAAGTAGGTATCGATTCGCAGCCACTGCATGTTGCGGCCGATACGCACCTGTTGCTTGCCCACCACCGCAATGTTGTTTTCGGCATAACAGCTCACAATGCAGGCGTTGCAGCCTGTGCAGCTGTTCATGTCGATCGACATGCCCCACTTGTTTTCCGTGTATGTCCAGTTGGGAAAGAGCGACGTGCCCATCTCCGGCGTGTCGTGCCCTTCGCCCTCGTGTGCGAAATTCGGATTCGCCTTGTACTCATCGAGCGTGGCGTAGCGAATGATGCCGCGCTCGCTGATCGCCTCGTCCCCTTCGAGCGAGTTGTTGCCGTGGCCCTGGCCGCTGACAGTCGCCGAACGGTGATCCTGGTAGTGGCTCTTGGTGATCGCCACACCCCACTTGCCGTCGACCTTCTTGAGCGACCCAGTCGCGTAAAACGGTGCCCACGTCGAGCGAATCAAGTAGGCATTGAAGCCCGCGCCCGAACCAACACGCCCGGCAAACTCGCGCCCGTAGCCGAGATGCACGGTGACGGAATTGTCGGGATGGCCCGGCGCTACGATGACTGGCGCTTTCACCTTGCCGTTGCCGACGCTGATCTCGACAATGTCGTCCTCCTCGAGGCCCAGCTTGCTCAGCGTTGCGCCGGAAACGATGGCGGCATTGTCCCAGCTCAGATTGGTTACCGGCTTGGGTAGTTCCTGCAGCCAGCCCACATTCGACCAGCGCCCGTCGTAGACGTTTGGATCGGGCCGGAAGATGATTTCAATGGCGTCTTTCGAAGAGGGCGCGGGCACCTTCGGTGCGGGTCCTTGACCTGGCAGGCCCTTGCCGGCCGAAAAAGCCGTATTCGCAATCCATCCATCATGGAGCGCCTTGCGCCAACCCGTCTCGAAGTCGCCCTTGATCGTGTCTTTCTGCGTCAATCGCACCGCGTCGTATGCACTCAGCAGTGGCTCGTCGAGTAACGTCTGCAACACATGGTGCGCCGATTTGCCGCCGTAGAGCGGATCGATCATCGGCTGCACAATGGAAACGGTCCCGTCGTACGCACGCGCGTCGGACCACGACTCCAGGTAATGCGCCGAGGGAATGTGCCAGTGCGCAATCTGGCCCGTCTCGTCCACGTGTGAGCCGAGATGCGCCACAGTTTTCGCCTGATTGAACGCGTCGCCGAAATCGAGGTCGGCAGGCGCGGAATAGATTGGATTGGAATCCAGAATTACAAGCCAATCCACTTTTCCGGCATTCAACGCGGCCACCAGCGCTTTGAAATCGGCGATCTGATCGCTGGGAAGCGGAATCGCCGGCTCGTTCGATATCGTCACCGTCTTGCCAACATTGCCGAGCGCCGTGTTAATGGCCAGCGCGAGAGCCGCGACCGATTCATCCTGATAAAGGCCTGGGATTACCGCGCTCTTGCCCGCGTTTGCCTTCAAATCCTTTACGAGAGCATTTAGAAACTTCGCCTGCTCGGGGGTCCATGCATATTGCGGAGCGGTGACACCAGAGGCGCCCACTGCCGCAGCGAGTGCCGCCGCAAATGCCGGAATCTCGCTTGCGCGCAGACCCACACGATGCTCGGCCTTCATGCCCGTTGTAGTCGTCGAGCTTTCGACGGCGTAAAGCCGATTCATTCCGTTTGCGGGGTCCTTGCGCCGCTTGGCATAATCGCCCACCAGCTTGTGAAAGCCGGGATACGCCGAGCTCGAAAGAAACTCCGCATCGAGCGAAACAATGATGTCGGCCTGGGTCAGGTCGTACTGAACGTTCAGGCCCTTCGCCAGCCATGTCCCGGCAATTGCGGGATCGTACTGAATCAGTGTTGCCTTCGGATACGCCGCTTGGACTGCCTTCCATTGCCGTGCCAGCGTCGGCGAAGTAATCGTTGCACTCAGGAAGTAGAGACCTGTTCCGTCTTTGCTCGCCGCAGCCTTCAGCCGTAATTCCTGTGCAAACTCCGCCCACTCGCGAGGCTCTCCGCGAAAGGTCGCGTGCTTCGACCGGTCGGGATCATACAAATCCAACAGCGATCCCTGCGAAAACACATCGGACGAACCGTGGTTATAGGTGTGGTCCGGATTGCCGTCCACCTTAATAGGACGGAACTGATCGCTCTTCACGAGCACCGGCACCGCGCCCGTGGGCAGCGGGTTCGCCGTGGCAAAATACATCGGCTTGCCGAGCACCAGGTCTTCAGGCGCCTTTACGTAGGGATAAATCGGCTCATCCGGCTGCTTGGTGCAACCCGCCAATCCCGCCAGCGCCATCGACGCGCCCATCAGCTTCATGAAGCCGCGCCGCGATACCGGATCGACCCACTCCTGCGCCGCCGAGGGAAACTCGCGCTCCACCGCAGCCTGAAAATCCTCCGTATTGGCGAGCTCGTCGATGGAGCGCCAGTACTTCTTGCCCTTGGCGCCCTTCAATTCTTCGCGGACCTGGGCCAAAGTCATGGCGGGCGGAGTCTTCGGCGTTCCGGTCTCAGCTTGGGCGCCCTTGTTCATCTCGTTATCCAAGGTGTTCCCCGTCGGTTTCGTGGTTCCGTCCATCCGCTCTGCGCTCATCGATGGCAGACCTCGCAACTGGTCAGCTCGCGCGGGGTGCGAATGTGGTACTGCCTCACAAGAAAATGACCCAGTTCCATCTGGCTGGTGAATTTCTGGTAGCTCGCCGGTGCAGGAAGTTGTGCTGCGGCCACGTCGCCCGCCAACCCCTTCACACCGCTGCCTGGAAGGCTGAGCGAGGCCATCTCCGGCCCCACTGCGCTCGGATCTTTCGTTACGCAATTCACACTTTGTGCCGTTGGAGTGCCGGTCTTTTCATCCCCCACCGAACACCACACCGGACGATCTTCCGCCGGTGCTTCCCACGCCATGTTGTAAATCTGTGCTGTAGGCCGCAGGTTCTTTGCCGGGTTACGATGGCAGTCCAAACACCATTCCATCTGCAGTGTGTTCTGCGCGTACATCAGCGGCATCTGGTCCACGCGCCCATGGCATGTCGCACAACCGAGTCCCTTGTTCACGTGAATCTCGTGGCTGAAGTAAGCAAAATCCGGTAGATCGTGCACCTTGGTCCAAACCAGCGATTGCCCTGTCGCCCAGCTATTCCTGACCGGCTCAAGAAGCTGCGCGTTGGTCCAGATCTGTGCATGGCAATTCATGCATGTCTTGGTGGGAGGAATTCCAGCGTAGCTCGATTTCTCCACCGTCACGTGGCAGTACTGGCATTGCAGACCCAAGCCCTGCACATGATGTTTGTGGCTGAAAGGCACGGGCTGCTCCGGCCTCTGCCCCTGCCGGGTAACCCATGGAGAGCGCTGCAACTCGTCCAACGTAACCCCGAGAGCGATCACAATCAGCCCCGTCAAAACCAGGCTCATGCGAGCCAAAGCATTGGAGCTGCGATCGAATATCTGCGCCATGAATGCTTTCCTGCTTTGTTTTTCTTCGTTTCTATGCCACGCAATGTATGCCGTGCTGGCGGTCACACATGTTGCGGTTAAGTTTGGTTTTGTTGCAAAGGGAAGCTGTGCGTCGGATGACCCCGAAAATTCAATATAGCAGTCACCACCCGGTCCGCAAGCATTCGCCCGGTTCAAAACCCAAAAATGTTTCGCATGACGAAACATTTGTATGGTGCTGAAAAGACTGCACGTTGTGATGAAGCCCGAAGAAGGGAAGAAATCATCGATGCCCTGGCGGTCGTCACGCCAGGGCTTGGGATTGCAGTGATCAAATCTTAACGCAAACGACGGGCTTCCTGCATCCGCTGAATCACCGCCGTCAACCCCGCTCATCCACCTTTACCAATACGCGTTGCAAAAACACGGTCAAAGACCCTCTTTCTCTAACGGGGCCGCATAGCTCTCCGCAAAGGCCTCGTCGGGTGATGTGGCCGGCCAGCCCACAATCACCAGAAATACATCGAGAACAAAAAGTGCAATGGCAATGTCGTTGAAAAGTATTGCCTGGCGCAGATCGGGCCAAAATTGATTGGCAGCCCAGAATAGAAACGCAATCGCCAACAGGATCGCTTTCGCAAATTCCATAGGAGCGGGCCGATGCGCGGCCTGGTATACGAGGTAGGCAATCGCGATCATGGCCAGGGGGAACGCGCCAAGAACGTCGTGGGCCCTTGCCGGAAACATGCCCGGAACCGCGTCCCATGCGAGCAATACGCCAACGCCGGCCATTGTGACGACACCAAGAATCACGGACAGGGCCCGGCGTCGCGGGTGAAGTCGACGATACATAGGCCATTATTGACCGCCCCTCGAAAGGAAACCGTAAGGGCCAGCCCGATGATGACGGCCGTCGCGCTGATTCATCCTGCAGAATGTCCGGGTTTGTCCAATTGCACGGATCGTTTAATTTAGAATTCATAAAGGCATTCCAACCGGCTGCCGTTCGTCTCCTATCGCGATTGTTTTTGCGGACCGCGTGTTCGGAGGACGGTGGACTATCGTACGTCGGCGCAGTCTCACGGGATCTCCTTCACCCGGAACGGCAAAGCGCAAAGGATCTGGTCATGAAATACGCAGGGCTGCTCGTCATGCCGGCCGGTTTCTTTCTCACTCTCGCAGCCATTCTGCTCTTCCCTGCTCCCACTACGCGGGCCGCGTTTGTTGTATGCGGTGTTGCCGTTGAAGGAATGGGCCTGGCCGTAGCAATTCGCGGCCACATGGCACCCAAACGAAGCCGTCACGGACAAAGCCTGGGCCGTGAAGTGGAAGGCGGGGAATTCCACTAATGGTCGCGTCCACTGCTCCGCCCGTCGCCGATCTGTCGTTTGCCCTCGCGCTGCCGCTCCTGCTGCTCGCCCCACTTGCCATTGCAGGACTCACGCTCATCAACGCCGGCTTGGGACGTTCCCGTTCGGCGGCGCAGTCTATGTTGGGCAGCCTGGTCCTGGTTTCCGTCGCCGTTCTCGTTTTCGCTTTGGTCGGCGCCACCTTCGCCGATGGCGCTTCCGGCTCGGGCCACGTTTTTCATCTTTCCGGCAAACCGTGGAACTGGTCTGGAACGGGTCCGATCGCGCTCAGCGGCCTCTCGTCTTCACCCATGCGCGCCCAGCTCACATTGCTCTTTGAATTTCTTGCCTTATCTCTCGCCGTTCTCATTCCCTGGGGATCCGGCGCCGATCGTTGGCGTTTGACCGCCGGTGCGGCCTCCGCTGCAGTCCTTGCCGCCCTCGTTTTTCCCCTCGTCTCGCATTGGATCTGGGGTGGCGGCTGGCTCGCCCGGCTCGGCCTCAACTTTTCGCTTGGCTCCGGATTTCTCGATGTCGGAGGGGCTGCAACAATCCACCTTCTCGGCGGATTCAGCGCACTCGCGGTTGTTTGGATCGCTGGCCCCCGCCGCGGCAAATTCCCCAAGGAAGGGCTCTCCACGGCCATGCCCGGCCACAACGCCATCTACATTCTCTTCGGCTGCCTCATCGCGCTTGTGGGATGGATTCCGTTCAACATGGCGGGAGCACTGCTTTGGCTGGGTGCTTCCCCTTCCGCGCTTCCCGGGACCGCGATCAACACATTGCTCTCCGCCGCCGCCGCACTGGCTGCCACCTTCACAGTGACGCGCATCCGCTTCGGCAAGCCCGACGCCAGCCTTTGTGCCAACGGCTGGCTCGCGGGCCTCGTCACTTCAAGCGCCTGCGCCAGCCTCGTCACCCCGTTGGAGGCAGTCTTCACGGGCCTCGTGGCCGGCGTTGCCATGCCTCTCCTTGTCGAATTCCTTGAGCTCGCGGTTTCCATCGACGATCCATCCGGCGCAGTTTCCGTTCATGCGGCCGGCGGCCTCTGGGGTTTGCTCGCCGCAGGCGTCTTTGCGTCGCAACAGGGACAGTTCGTAGCCCAGCTCATCGGCGTGTCGGCGCTCCTTGGATTTTTCCTGCCGCTGATTTACCTGCTCTTCGCGCTGCTGAACCGGGTCGTTCCCTTCCGCGTCGAACCCGACGGCGAGCGCATCGGCATGGACCTGCACGAACTGGGCGGCGGCGCTTATCCGGAATTTGTCGTGCATCGTGACGACTCGTACCGCTGAGGCTCTCGGCGGCCCCCGCAAGACCCAGAAGCAGCTTCCGGCTTGAAGTTCTGCTCGCGATAAACAAGCTGCTGAACGCGGCCGATTGCAGCGGTTCCACGATTGCTCTACCCCGAGGCCGCTCTAGCGTTTCGCCAGCAGCAGCATCAACGCAAACAGCATCACCGGCACCAGCGCCATGCCCGCGTAGAGCAGCATCTGCTTGTTCAACCTGCGCCGTCCGCGCCCGACGGTGCGATTCCCCCGGTCCTCCACGCCCACCTGCTCCTGGTGCTCCAGGTCCCATATCATCTCGTGGGCGGTTGCATAGCGGTGGCGTGGGTCTCGCTCCAGGGCGCGATACAAAATCTCTTCGAGTTCCGGTGAGATCTCACCGTTCAGCTCGCGGGGCGGCGGCGGGTCAATCAGCAATCGCTCGTTCATTGCCGCCAGCGGGTTCGGCCCGACAAACGGTACGCGCCCGGTGAGCATCTCATAGAGCAGGATGCCCAGTGCATAGATGTCGCTGCGCTGGTCCCCGCGCTGGCCTTTCACCTGCTCCGGAGAGATATAGTCGGGTGTGCCCAGCGCGGCCGAGAGGTTCACGAATGTAAGGCGTCGCGCGTCTTCCTTCATGGCGATACCAAAATCGATCAGTTTGATATCGTCATTCTCGTTTACCATGACGTTTTCAGGCTTCAGGTCGCGATGCACGATGCCGTGCTTGTGCATGTAATCGAGCGCATCGCAGATACTGACGGCGATCTTTACCGCACGCTCAATCGGCAGTACCTTTTCTTCATTCAGAATCGTGCGCAGCAGTTTCCCGTTGACCCATTCGATCACCATGTACACGCGGCTGCGTGCTTCGCCGTCGAAGGTCTTCACCACGCCGGGGTGGTCCAGCAATTGACCGATTTCTTCTTCACGCTTGAAGCGCTCCAGCAGAATCGGGTCGGCCTCCATCTCCGGATGGGGAACTTTGAGAGCGACTTGCCTGCCGTTCTGCTGGTCCGTTGCCCTGTACAGCGTCGCCATGCCACTGCGCGCAATCACGGCATCGATGCGATAGTGGTCGAGCGCGTCTCCGGGTTCAAGTTGACTCATGTGTCCTTCGTGCGGGTTCTGCTCATTCTTTCATGCCGCTTCGTAAGAAATTTGTCAGGAATATCGAAAGAATTCCAATGGTCATTTGCTGCGCAAGGGCGACGCAAGGGCCATTTCGGCGGGTTCCGGGCCGTATGATGGGAAAACGTATGCACGCCTTCGCGAGAGCTCTGGCGGTTGGTCTCCTGATCGCATCGCCGCTGGCGCCCCTCCCGTCGGTCGCGCTCGCTGGACCTCCCGCCCCTCACCCCAAAAACTTCCAGGAGACCGGCTTCCTCAACCGCTCCCTCGATCTCCATGGCGTCACGTATCGCTTTCAGGTCTATCTCCCCGAAGACTTCCGGCGGGACGACCGCAGGCAATGGCCCATCATCCTCTTTCTCCATGGGCGAGGCGAACGCGGCGCTGAAGGCATGTGGCAAACGCAGATTGGCCTGCCCGAAGCGGTGCGCGATCACCCCGAGCGCTGGCCCTTCATCATCGTGATGCCGCAGTGTCCGCAGGTTCATTACTGGACCGATCCCGACATGATGACCATGGCCATGGAAGCCCTGGATCAGGAGACCATCGAATTCCACGCCGATACGGCGCGCACCTATCTCACCGGGCTTTCTCTCGGGGGTTATGGTGCGTGGGAGATCGCACGCACCTATCCCAAACGGTGGGCGGCTATCGCCATCGCCGCCGGCGGAATTTTCTGGAGCTATGCGCCGGAACGCTGGCACGAAGCTACGACGCTTCCCGCCGAATATGCGCATGCCGTGGGCCGCACGCCCATTTGGGCCTTTCACGGCAGCGACGATCCTGTCGTACCTGTGCGCGAAGATGAGTTGATGTACGCAGCTCTCAAGGCCTCCGGCGGCCACATCCGTTACTGGGTCTATCAGGGCCTCAGGCACGACTGCTGGTTCCGCGCCTTCAACGAGCCCGATCTTCCGCGCTGGCTCCTCTCGCATCGACTCGATCCAAAGCAGGAACCACCGCCGTTCGCCGAACGTCTCGTCATCCCCTTGCATCCGCCCGAGCTGCGGATGACCCCTGCGCAGCTAGACAGTTTTACGGGCGATTACCTCGACGAACACGGCGCACTCGCCGTTACCCTCTTCCGCCAGGGCGACCAGCTCTACCAAAAGAACGTCCACGGCGAAATCAATGAGTTGGCAGCCGAATCGCTTTCCACCCTGTTCTATCCCAATGGCATCAGCCTCACGCGCATTACCGTCGAACGGGATCCCCTCGGCCACATCACTGCCCTCACCTTGCGCGATGACCGACACGAGGAACATTGGGAGAAGGAACGACAAGCGCCTTCCATCCGCTGATCTCGCTCCCCAAAGTCCCCAATCTTTACTGGAACGCAAGTTGCACCCCTTTCGTATTAAGCTCAGTACGGAATTCGGAGGAGGCAACCATGTTTTGCAGTGGATGTGGTCAGGCTCTGGCGCAGGGGCAACCGGTATGCGCTCATTGTGGCCGCCCGGTCGCGGCGCCAATTCCCTTCGTGCCCAATCTCGATTTCCAGCTCCAGAACTACGCGAGCCGCGTGAAAGCTCTCAGTATCGTTTGGTTTGTCTATGGCGGGCTTTCACTCGCGTTTGGCTTCGTCGGCATGGCCTTTGCCAACTCATTTCTTAATCACGGCTTTGGCCCATGGGGTCATGGACCTTTCGGTCCCGGATGGGGTTTCGGCCCGGCGTTCATACGGTTCGCGTGGTCCATCATGGTGGTGCGCGCAGCCCTCGCACTCATCGCCGGCTGGGGCCTGTTGGAACGGACGCAATGGGGCCGCGTCGTTGCGATCGTCGCGGCATTCATTTCCCTGATCCGGATTCCCATTGGCACCGCACTCGGCATTTGGACCCTTGTCACGCTGCTCGGCTATCGCAACACCACGCTCTACGACCAGCTTTGAGTGGGGTTCGGTGTGGGCGGAGTTACGGGTGTTGGGCCTGACTCCGCTAACACCCGCGACCCGTGCGGCAAACCCCAGCTCACTCCGCTCGTCCTCTGTTCCCTGTTCCCTGTTCCCTGTTCCCTTAGAATGAATCCATGAGCTTCCCGCAGAATCGCATGCGCCGCTTGCGTCGCACCGAGTCGCTTCGCGCGCTGGTCCGCGAAACTCCACTCGACCCAGGCGATCTGATCTATCCGTTGTTTCTTTGCCCGGGCAAAGGCGTTCGCAACGCCATCAGTTCCATGCCGGGAGTCTTCAATCTCTCAGTCGATGAAGCGGTGCGCGAAGCCGAGGAAGCGGCTCAGCTCGGCATTGGCGGCCTGCTGCTGTTTGGCCTGCCCGATGCAAAAGACGAGCAGGCAACGGGAGCCTGGCATGAGAACGGCATTGTGCAGCAAGGCCTTCGCGCCCTCAAACAAACTGCCGCAGCCAAGAAGCTCGTCCTCATCGCCGACGTCTGCCTCTGCGAATACACCAGCCACGGCCACTGCGGCGTCGTGGTCAAGACTGCGGACAGCTTCGCAGTGGACAACGATCCGTCTCTCGAACTTCTGGCTCGCACCGCAACCAGCCTTGCCCGTGCCGGAGCGGACATCGTCGCTCCCAGCGACATGATGGACGGCCGTGTAGCGGCCATCCGGGAAGATCTCGACAAGAACGGCCTCGCCGAGACACCGATCCTCAGCTACGCCTCCAAGTTTGCTTCGGCGTTCTACGGACCTTTCCGCGAAGCAGCCGACTCAGCGCCGCAGTTCGGCGATCGCCGCACCTATCAGATGGATGGCGCCAATCTCCGCGAAGCGCTGCGCGAAATCGATCTCGATCTCGAAGAAGGCGCGGACATGATCCTGATGAAACCGGCCATGCCTTACCTCGATGTAATTCTTGCTGCCCGCGAACGCGTCGACGTGCCCATCGGCGCCTACCAGGTCTCCGGCGAATACTCCATGCTCCACGCTGCATTTGAAAAAGGCTGGCTTGAGCGCGATCGCTCCATTCTCGAGTCGCTTCTCGGCATTCGCCGTGCCGGCGCGGACTTTATCGTCACCTACTTCGCAAAAGACGCCGCAAAGCTTCTGTAGATTTCCGGGTTCCCACAGTTTCCGAAAGCGGCATCATGGATCGGGTCCTTTGCCGTTTTCCCGTTGGTTACCATGGGTGCATCCGCTTTTCAGGCAGCCTATGACGATCCTGCAGATCCTCAGTCTTCTCTTCGCCACCGCAGCCGTCTTCGGCCTGATCACCTGCCGCTGGCTCAAATTGCCCATCACCATCGGCACGATGTTGCTGACAGTGCTGGCCTCGGTCGCGCTGATACTCACCTCAAAAAAAGTACCTGGTATTCACCTCTGGGTGACTGCGTTTCTCAACCAAATTGATTTTGGGACGCTGATCCTCCGCGGCATGCTGCCCCTTCTGTTGTTTGCGGGCGCCTTTCTGCTCGATCTCGATGAGCTCGTCCGGGAAAAGCTCGCAATCACGCTCCTGTCCACGGCAGGCACGGGCATCATGTTCTTCCTCGTCGCCCTTTTGATGGAGCTCATGAGCGGCGGCCGCATTCCGTGGATCGAGTGCCTGATCTTCGGCGCACTTATCTCTCCCACCGATCCCATCGCCGTGCTGGAAATGCTGCGGCGCGTCGGCATTCCGAAGCACATTGAAGCTCAGCTTGCCGGGGAATCCCTCTTCAATGACGGCGTGGGCGCGGTTCTCTTCATCACCATGCTTGAGGTCGCAGCCGGTAGCGCTCCCACGCCCTGGCACGTTGCTGGAATTTTGCTGGCCAAAGCCGGCGGGGGAGTTCTTGTCGGCTTGGTTGCCGCGTGGATTGCATCCCAGCTCATGCGCCGCATCAACGCGTATCAGGTGGACATTCTGCTCACCATTGCGCTGGCGTTTGGCGGATATGCCCTGGCCGACATACTGAGCGTGTCGCCGCCGCTGGAAGCCGTGGTCGCTGGAATCGCTTTGCGTCACTTCAATCGCATGCTGCCGAAAGAAAACATCGCACACGATAGCATCGACGGCTTCTGGAAGGTGATTGACGAAGTGCAGAATTCTATTCTTTTCGTCCTGCTTGGCCTCGAGGCCATGGCGATTGAGCTTGATCGGACGACGATCGTCACGGGATTCGCCGCAATTCTTTCAGTCAATGCCGTGCGATTTGTCACCGTCTCCGCGCTGCTCCTGCTCGTCCGCCTGATCCGGCCTGCTCACCGGAGTTCCACATTTGTGCTTACATGGGGCGGGCTGCGCGGAGGCTTGTCGATCGCACTGGCTCTCTCTGTTCCGGAAGCCCTCGGGCGTTCCTGGATGCTGGGCGCAACGTACATGGTGGTCGTCTTTTCGATCGTTACGCAAGGGACATCGATGAATTGGATCCTGCACCGGCGCGCACTGAAACGCCTCCCCGCATAGACGGCATCCTCGGCGACTGCACAAATTGCTTTGCGCAGCGCTCCATCTATGTTCTTCTAAAAGCGCCTACCCATGCTCAAGTTCCTTGAACGCTATTTTGAATTCACTCATCTGGGGACCAACTGGCGCACGGAGATTCTGGCCGGAGTCACGACCTTTCTCACGATGGCTTACATCGTGCTGGTCAACCCCGCAATCCTTGCTGCAGCCGGCGTGCCGTTGCCCGCGGTCACTGCGGCCACATGCCTCTCGGCGGCGTTCGGATCCATTCTCATGGGCTTCATCGCGCGCTATCCCATTGCCCTCGCGCCAGGCATGGGCCTCAACGCGTACTTCACCTACACCGTTTGCCTCAAAATGCACATCCCCTGGCAGACCGCTCTGGGCGCAGTCTTCCTCTCCGGCGTCATTTTTCTCGCGCTCACCGCGGCCGGCATTCGCCAGATGATTCTGCGCTCCATTCCTCATGAGCTCTACGCTGCCGTTGCCAGTGGCATCGGCCTCTTCATCGCCTTCATCGGCTTTCGCAATGCGGGCCTGGTCGTCAGCGATCCGGCGACGCTTGTCGGACTCGGCAATATTCGCAACCCTACCGCGGCGCTCGCGCTGCTGGGCCTCATTCTCATGGTTGCGCTTGAGATCAAGAAAGTCCGCGGCTCGATTCTCATCGGCGTTCTTGTAATCACGGGAATCGCCTGGGCTATGGGCATTGTGCATTGGACGCCCGCCAGCGGCGGTTTTCAAAGCCTGGCCGGCACATTCCTAAAACTCGATATTCGCGGCGCACTCAACAAAGGCCTTCTCGAAATCATCTTCGTGTTCTTCTTCGTCGACTTGTTCGACAATCTCGGAACACTCGTCGCCGTCACCAAACGGGCCGGTCTCATTGCGGCCGATCATTCGATTCCGCGCCTGAACCGTATTCTGCTGGCCGATGCGACGGCTACCGTCTTTGGCTCCATGACCGGCACCTCCACGGTGACCAGTTATGTCGAATCCACCGCGGGCGTCGCTGCCGGAGGACGCACCGGCGTCACCGCCATCGTAACCGGCCTTCTCTTTCTGGCTGCTGTCGGCGCCGCGCCTTTTGTCGGCGTGGTTCCATCCGCCGCGACCGCACCCGCGCTCATCCTGGTGGGCTCGCTTATGCTGGCCACCATTACCGAGATTCGCTGGCACGAACCCCTCGTCGCCGTTCCAGCTTTCCTCACGTTGATTCTGATTCCGCTGACGTATTCCATTGCCAACGGTCTTGGCTTCGGGATCATCGCCTGGGCGGTGCTGCACCTCGCTACCGGTAACTACCGTAAACAGGACTGGCTACTTTACATCCTGGCCGTGCTGTTCCTTTTCCGTTTCGTCTACCTCGGGGCAAGCTAATCGACCCAGGGCGCGATGATCCCCATAGAATCGCAGCAGATGTTTTTTTCAAGAGCACTTCGGATCTTGTTCGTTGTCTTCTTCGGCGCTTCCGCAGCGAGCCAAGCGCACGCGGCAGATAGCTATCGCATCGTCCACGCCTATCCGCACGATCAGCAGGCCTTCACGCAGGGGCTTATTTACGTCGACGGCCGCCTCTACGAAAGCACCGGGATCCAAGGCAAATCCTCTCTGCGCATGGAAGAGCTCGAGACCGGGCGCATCCTGCGCTATCAAGACGTGCCGAGCCAGTATTTCGCTGAAGGTCTGACTGACTGGGGCGGCACGCTCATCCAGCTCACCTGGCAATCGCACGTCGCGCTGGTGTACGACCGCGCGACATTTCGTTTTCTGCGTTCGTTCCGATACGAAGGCGAAGGCTGGGGCCTCACGCACGACGGTAAGAACCTGATTCTTAGTGACGGAACCTCAGTGCTTCGCTTCTACGATCCGTCAACCTTCCGTGAAACGAGAAGCATCGCCGTTAAGGATCGCGGCGCTCCGGTCACCGAACTCAATGAACTTGAGTTCATCCACGGCCAGATCTACGCCAACATCTGGCACTCCGATCGAGTCGCCCGCATCTCACCCGCGACCGGGAAGGTGCTCGGATGGATCGACCTCCACGGCTTGTTGCCGGAGAGTGCGCGGTCCAACCCCGAAGCCGTGCTCAACGGCATCGCCTACGACCCGGAACACGACCGCCTCTTCGTCACGGGCAAACTTTGGCCCAGGCTCTTCGAGATCAAAGTGATTCCGAAACAAAGAAAGTGATTACGAAAGAAGGGCCATCAAGCACGCGAAATTTGTAACGCGTGCTCCGATGGCCCCTCCTTCTTTGGGAGAACCTTTCTCCAGGGAAAATCGACCAGCTTACTGCCAAACGTGAACGTAGTCGTACGTGGCAGGCCAGTTTTTGCCCGTCCCCAGCACCAGGAACATGTGATCCTGCTCCAGCGCTGTGAACTTCGTCCCGGGGCCCGTCGCTACCGTCATCATCGGCTGATTGTCGATGTACCAGGTCACGCTATCCTTGGTCCATAAGCAGCCATAGATATGAAACGCATCGTAATTGAAGTTCTCCGGCATCGTTGGAACATCGTTCGGCTGCTGCACGCTGCTGCTGGAACCATTGCTCGACGTCCACTGATGGACAGTGGTCAGCAAAGTCACGCCATTGTTTCCACTCGTCGCGCCACCCTTGCCGCCGGGATAGGCTTCGAGAAAGTCCAGTTCGGCAAAAGGACTGGCTCCTTGAACGGCCTCGAGCGCATAGGACCAGAAGGCCGGCCATGCGCCGCCTTCGCTTCCGGCCGGATAGAACTGCATCCGCGCCTCGAAGTACCCGTGCTGAAATGTTCCGGAAGTTGGACTGGTGGAATGGATGGTCGTTAGACCATCGCTGTATCCGCTCAGATCGGTCAGGATCGTCAGGCAGCCATTATTGACTTCCATTTCGTTCTTGTTCAGCTCGGCTGAAGCGGTGTACGGGTTGTAGGTATACCAGTTGAAGGTCCCCGAGTTATTCGGCGAGATGGTGCTCGTCGAATTGAATTCGTCGCCGAACACCAGGTTTTTGAACCCTGCCGCTGCCGCCTGTGCCGGCGGCGCGGTCGGAGCCGCTTGGCTCCCTGAACATGCGGCCGGCGGTGGTGCCGAAATCACGACATTCTGGGTGGCCGCGTTGTAACCCGGCGCCTTAATCGAGAGCACATACGAACCTTCTTTGGATCCCAAAACGAAGAGATTTCCAGAGCTCTGGCTCGCTGGGATGACTACTTCAGCGTTGCGCACAGTACAAGCTGCGTTGTTGAAGAACTCCAGATTGCCATTGCCACCGCTCACCGTTACGGTCGTTGACGCCGCGACCGCCGCCAGTTGCATTGCACCGCTGGCGGTAGAGATTTTCACAAGGCCACAGGCTCCGAGCGGAATGGTTTGGGCTGTTGAGGCAAACTCGAGCCGGGTTGCGACGCTGGTGGCGGCATGGGCTGGAACTGCGTGATGACTAACGTAAACGCCGAGAAGGATTGCGATTGAGAGGCCATACTTGGGATTTAGAATGGATAAGTGTTTCATTATCTTCACCTTATAAAATGAAATAGAAGAGGTAACTATCGTTATATGTTACTTACGTTGTAGAATATAGATTACTAAAGTCGTAGAAACTAGCGTGTGCCTGCCGGGGATGTGATACAGCTCACAAATTGGCCCTAAGCTGGATACTCCAGTCCATATTTCTGGGGCGCCAATCTGTAGTCTCGATCACACTGAAGCCGATTGGCCTTCCCGTATACTCTCCGCCGAGGCGACCGCGTAATGGACCTACCGTCCTACTCCGTTCCCACGGTGCTGCAGAATGCGGCGATCCTCACCATCCTCCTCGCCTTCGCCGGCTACCTGATGACCTTTCTCAGCGCCCGCATGCTGGCCCGACGTCGTGACAAGCTGAAGCTCGTCAACAAGCGCCTCAATGAGTTTTATGGTCCTTTGTATGTCGCATCCGAGGCAGGCAACATTGCCTACCGTGCCTTGCTGAATCGCCAGGGAAAAGAAAAAAGCGATCCGATTCTCGACTCAGAAATGAAGGAGTGGATGCTTTGGATGACCACGATCTTCACGCCGCTGAATGATATTCGCGAGAAGATCATTATCGAGAAGGCCTATCTCGTTGTGGAAGAGCGGATGCCGCAGTGCCTGCTCGATTTTGTGACCCACGTCGTGGGCTACAAGGCAGTATTGGCTAAGTGGGCCGAGGGCAATTATGTGGAGCGTCGCTCCACCATCGGATGGCCGCCCGAGTTCGATATCTATGTACGACGCTCATACGCTGCGCTAAAAGCAGAACAAACGTCCCTGATGCACGGCGCTGTCTGGCGCCTCTATCAACGTCTCTTCGCTCGCAATCCCTCTCATTGAACGGCGAAGCTCCGCTTTGCGGGTACTGCGGTCAGCTCTATCTCGATCTTGCCGGGGGGCAACGCGGCGATCTCGTCATCCAGCCGCTTCGCACGCAGCGGAAGTGGCAGTGCCAGGTTCTTCCACAAGCGCAGCGTAGGTTCGGGCTTGTTGATGGTGTAAAAATGCAGACCCGGCGCACCATTGCGCAGCAGAGTCTCGCAGAGCCGGGTCACCACTTCCAGACCAAAATCGAGAAGGGCTGTCTTGTCATCCCGAAGCTGCTCGAGGCGCAGGCGTACCCATCGCGGCAGATCGGCGCCACAGCCGTCGCAGAAACGTTGTGTATTGGCGAAACCGGTAATCGGCATAATGCCCGGCACCACCGGGATCGTGATGCCTGCCTTGCCGCAGCGTTCCATAAAGTCGAAGTACGCATCGGCGTTATAGAAGAGCTGGGTCAGCGCGCCGTCCGCACCCGCCTCTACCTTGCGGCGAAAGTGTTCGAAGTCCGCGCCGGGGCTGCATGCTTGCGGATGCATCTCAGGATAAGCAGCCACTTCGATTTTGAAAGCGTCGCCGTGGGTTTCGCGAATGAAGCTGACAAGTTGACTTGCATAATGAAACTCTCCAGGCGCGGCGGGACTTGGTGCGGTCGAAGGAAGATCGCCGCGAAGGGCAACAATGCGCTTCACGCCTGCGTCACGATAACGCTGCAGGAGAGACGCGATGTGAGTGCGGGTCGAGCCCACACAGGTAAGGTGCGGCGCAACCTCAACGCCTGCGTGCTCGACGACAGTCAAGAGAGTTTCGTAAGTGCCATCCTGATCCGAGCCGCCGGCCCCGTGAGTGATCGAGAAGAAGTCCGGCCGCATCAAAGCCAACTCGCCGATCACCCGCGGCAACTTCGCCGCAGCCTCCGGCGTGCGCGGCGGGAACAGCTCAAAAGAGAAGCTGGGCGTATCCATAGGAGTCTAAGTTCCCAGTTCGTATTTCTAAGGTTCTGTTCAAAATTCAGAGTTCGTAGTTCCCAGTGCAGTCGTGAGGCCGGCAACTGTGAACTACGAACTCAGAACGGCCAATTCACTTAGTACCTGTAAAACTCCGCCTTATACGGCCCTTCCACAGGCACGCCGATATAGTCGGCCTGCTGCTTGGTCAGCGTCGTCAACTTCACGCCGATCTTCTCGAGATGCAGCCGCGCTACTTCTTCGTCCAGCTTTTTGGGCAACGTGTAGACATTGACCTTGTAGCTGTCCTTGTTCTTCCAGAGATCGAGCTGCGCCAGCGTCTGGTTGGCGAAGCTGTTCGACATCACAAAGCTCGGATGCCCCGTCGCGCAACCCAGGTTCACCAGGCGCCCTTCGGCAAGAATGAAGATGCTGTGCCCATCGGGGAACTTGTAGTTGTCCACCTGCGGCTTGATGTTCAGCTTCTCCACACCGCGCTCCGCATTCAGGAGGTCCATTTGAATCTCGTTGTCGAAGTGGCCGATGTTGCAAACGATGGCCTGGTCCTTCATCTTCTTCATGTGCTCGAGCGTGATGATGTCCACATTGCCCGTGCAGGTGACATAGATATCGCCGCGCCCCAGCGTGTCTTCGACCGTGGTCACTTCGAAGCCTTCCATCGCCGCCTGCAGCGCGTTGATTGGGTCGACCTCGGTGACGATGACGCGAGCGCCCATGCCACGCAGCGAGTGCGAGCAGCCCTTGCCCACATCGCCGTAACCGCAGACCACCGCGACTTTGCCTGCGACCATCACGTCTGTCGCGCGCTTGATGCCGTCAGCCAGCGACTCGCGGCAGCCGTAGAGATTGTCGAATTTGCTCTTGGTGACGGAGTCGTTCACGTTGATGGCCGGAACAAGCAGCTTGCCCTGCTCCATCATCTTGTAGAGCCGGTGCACACCGGTCGTCGTCTCCTCGGAAACGCCGCGCCATTCCTTCACAACCTTGTGCCAGTGCTTCGGATCCTCTGCGTAAACCTTCTTCAGCAGATCCTTGATCACCTGTTCTTCGTGATTCCCCGACGGCGTGTCGACCCACTTGTCGCCTTCTTCGAGATCGTAGCCTTTGTGGATAAGCAGCGTCACATCGCCGCCATCGTCGACCACGAGCTGCGGCCCCTTGTCGCCTTTGTGGGTCAGTGCGCGATAGGTGCAGTCCCAATACTCTTCGAGTGACTCGCCCTTCCAGGCAAATACGGGCACGCCGCTCGCGGCGATCGCAGCAGCCGCGTGATCCTGCGTGGAGAAGATATTGCAGCTCGCCCAGCGCACTTCAGCGCCGAGGCTCACCAGCGTCTCGATCAGCACGGCGGTTTGAATCGTCATGTGCAGCGAGCCGGTGATGCGCACGCCGGCCAACGGCTTCGTCGCCGCATACTTATTTCGGATAGCCATCAAGCCAGGCATCTCGTGCTCGGCGATCGCAATTTCCTTCCGGCCCCATTCGGCCAGGGAAAGATCGGCAACTTTGTATTCGGCTTGCGTAGCTTCGAGTGTGGTTGGGGCCATCGGGTTACTCCTTGTATCGTCAAATCGTGATATATTGATATGTAGCAGAATTCATCCATGCCGTCAATCGTGAAAATCCTGCGCGCCGCAGCCGAACCCAACCGGCTCCGTATCCTATTGCTTTTAAAGGAAGAAGAGCTGTCTGTGGCGGAACTGCAGGAGATCCTGATCATGGGGCAAAGCTCGATCTCGACCCATCTCTCGCAGCTGAAACAGGCAGGTCTGGTCGAAGACCGGCGCACCGGCAAGAACAGCCTCTATCGCCTCACTCCCACGGACGATACGGCTTTGTATCAGGGCACGACTTCAATCGTGCCGAAAGATGCGCACCACAAGAATGGGGCTTTAGCCCCTGCCGTGTCTCGCAACTTCCTCGACGGGCTCCTTGCCCGTGCCGCTGTCGAAACACCCGAGGCCGCCGCAGACCAGGCCGCAATGCGCCGCGTGGTGAAGAAGCGGCAGGACAAGATGCGCGCCTTCTTCGACAGCATGGCAGGCCGCCTGGGCAAGGACTACGTTCCCGGCAAAAGTTGGAAGAGCCTCGCGGAAGCCTTTTTGCAACTACTGCCTCGCATGGTCATCGCCGATCTTGGAGCGGGCGACGGAAGCTTCTCGCTCCTCCTCGCACAAGCAGCGACAAGGGTGATCGCCGTCGATTCGTCACAGAAGATGCTCGACGTGGCCCGCGAACAGGCAATGCGGAACAACATCAAGAATGCCGAATTTCGGCTCGGCGACATGGAAGAATTGCCTATCGAGGATGCGTCCGTCGATCTTGTTTTCTTTTCACAGTCCCTGCATCACGCAGCGCATCCCGAACGAGCCCTCCGCGAGGCATTCCGAATCCTGCGTCCGAGCGGGCGCATCGTGATCCTCGATCTGGCGAAGCATCGATTTGAAGAGGCACGCGAACTCTATGCAGACGAGTGGCTGGGCTTCAGCGAATCAGAGATGGAGGCGATGCTCGCGAGTGCAGGGTTCGTCGAGGTCCGCGCTTCGGTCGTCGACAAGGATCCGGAAGCGCCGCAGTTCCAGACGCTGCTGGTCGTCGGAGAAAAAAGCGCCGTCGGGCCGGCCGATTCGGGCCGCGTTTAATGCACGTCATCTGAAAAGGTGATAGGCAGTGGCAGACGGGTTTTTGGTCTTTCGCTTACGCCAAGGCGGATCTTCCGTCGGGCGAATGTTGCCGAGCATCACCACAATCCCGGCGACGCAGGCCATTGCGACCACGAGCACGAAGACCACCGTGAAGATCAAGAGAAGATTGCTCATCGCAGAATCTCCCTTCTGAACCTGTCTTCAGGCGCACCTAGTTTACGCCCATTCGTACCCCAATGCGGAGTTCTCCTCCATAATCCAAAATCCAAATCCGGACGCGATTCAATCCGACGCGCTACCATTGCATCCAAGATACGGGCACTCAAGTGATCGTCACGAATCCAACGATTGTCGGGCATCCGCTGAAAAAAACTCGGCTGACGCGCGCGCGGCGCGCGGTGATCCTGAAGGCCCTCGCCGATCCTCGCCGATTCGAGCTGATCGAGCGCATCGCCAAGGCATCGTGTCCGCTTGGCTGCTCTCAGGCTTTGGCGGCGCTCGAAATCTCGCCAGCGACTCTTTCGCATCATGTGAAGGAACTCGAAGCCGCCGGCCTGATTGAGATCGAACGCGCCGGCAAGTTCCACAATCTCAAGCTCCGCCCGGGTGTCCTCGAAGCGCTGGCCGAGACGCTGAGAGCGCTTGAAACCGTGCCCTGCGCCTCCCGCTGAAACCCTCCGGCGAATTTTCCACAACGCTCCTGAATCCTTCGCCTGGTCCGCCCCATCAATTTGACAGTTATCGAAATGTCGAATCAATGGCATTCCGATGGGAGCAGAGATTATGAGCACACTTCAAGGCAAAGTCGCGCTGGTTACCGGCGCTTCCAAGGGCATTGGCGCGGCGATTGCGCGCGAGCTTGCCGGCCGCGGCGCGGCTGTCGCAGTCAATTACTCAGGCAGCAAGGCGGGCGCCGATAAGGTCGTCGCTGAAATTAAGCAGGCAGGCGGCAAAGCTATCGCCGTGCAGGCCAATGTCTCCAACCCTGATTCCATCGGGCCACTCGTGTCGACCGTGGTCAAGGAGTTCGGTCCTCTTGACATCCTGGTCAATAACGCGGGCGTGTACGAGTTTGCACCGCTCGAATCCGTCACACCCGAGCACTTTCACAAGCAGTTCAACCTCAACGTACTCGGACTGCTGCTCACCACCAAGGAAGCCGTGGCGCAATTCAACCCCAAGGGCGGCAGCATCATCAACATCGGCTCGGTGGCGGCGAATGGTGTACCAGCCGCTTCGGTCTACTCGGCCACGAAGGGCGCGGTCGACACCGTCTCCAAAGCACTCGCGCAGGAGCTGGGTCCGAAGAGAATCCGTGTCAACTCGCTGAATCCCGGCATGGTCGAAACCGAGGGCGTGCACGCAGCAGGTTTCATCGGCAGCGACTTCCAGAAAAAGGTGGAAGCAGAGACGCCGCTTGGCCGCATCGGCCAGCCGCAAGACATCGCCACAGTTGCGGCTTTTCTAGCCTCGGATGACTCCACCTGGGTCAACGGCCAAACCATCCAGGTCGCTGGTGGCAACCGTCTGTAAGTCTTGAGGATCGGGGGTCGGGCCGGGTTCGCCCGCCGGCCCGCGCTGGTCCGCGCAAATCGCCGCAACCTGTCAGCGTCTCTCGACTTCAAGCAGTGCCTGTTTGCGTTCCACTCCCCAGCGATAGCCGGTGATCGAACCGTTTGCGCCGACGACGCGATGGCACGGCACCAGCAGCGCCACACGATTCATGGCGCAGGCTCGGGCAACAGCTCGCGTTGCTTTGGGATCGCCCATCGCCCGCGCCAGTTCGCTATAGCTACGCGTCTCGCCGCGCGGAATCTGGCGCAGCGCCTGCCACACCCTCAACTGAAAAACAGTCCCACGCAAGTCCAGCGAGTCGACGCGGGAGCGGCTCGCAACGAGGTCATCGCCTTCGCGCACGCTCGCAAGCGCCGCATCCACAAGCCGGGACAGCGACGGATCCCGCCGCAACTCCGCCGCGGGAAACTCGGCGCGCAAGCTGGTCTCGGCCTCAGCGCGCGTGGAAGCCAGTGAAAGCCAGCACAAGCCGCGCTCCGTAGCGCCGACAATCATCCAGCCAAAGGGAGTGCGCGCTGCACACCACCCAATACGTTCGCCTTTGCCGCCTTGCGCAAAGCGCGCCGGCGTCATGCCAAGCTGCGCGCCTTCATACGCGCGGCTCGATGAGCCAAAGCCCGCCTCATAGATGGCGTCGGTGACAGTGGTGCCTCGCCGCAATGCGCTGCGCAGGCTACCGGCTCGCAACGCCTTCTGATATTGCAGCGGACTGACTCCCATTTCGCGCTTGAACAGGCGTTGCACCGTGAAAGGACTCAAGCCCGCGATGCGGCCGAGTTGTTCAAGACGCACGGGGCGATCGACGTTTGCTCAATGTAAGCACGGATCTTCTCCAAAGGATCTGCCCGGCGCAGCCAAGGTTGTCGTCGGACTGCAGCGCTTGCATGGACGGAAACCCGCGGCTTGCGCTTCTTCGACAGTCGCGAAGAAACGGACATTTGCGCGCAGCGGCAACCGGCTTTTGCAACTGGGCCGGCAGAAGACCCCGGTTGTCGCCACCGCATAGAAGAACGCTGCGGCAGGGTCGCGGCGCGTGAGGCTCTGCCAGGCGGTTTCGGGTTCGAGGATCTGCGGCGGAGTGGGCATAACGATTTGTGGAATGGCGCTCATGGAACTAGATTCGGCGAATTCGCGTTTTGCTGCACTCCGGTTCTTGCGCCTAATTCTTCTATTGTTCAGTATTGTTCAGCGAGCTTCAATCAGCCCCTGGCGCGCAGCACCTCCTCGGCCCGCGCCAAATCCTCTTCCGTATCCACGCCGATCGTATCGCCGGGAGCTTCCGCCACATAGATGCCGATCCCGTTCTCCAGCAGCCGCAGCTGTTCCAGTCGCTCCAGCTTTTCAAGAGGCGAAGGCGCGAGCGACGCAAAACGCTCCAAGGCAGCCTTGCGATAGGCATAAATACCAAGATGTTTGCGATACCCGGCAAAGCCCGACGCATCGCGGTCAAAAGGAATCGTCGCACGCGAAAAATAGAGCGCCCGTCCGTCCAAAGCCGTCACGACTTTGACCGCGTTTGGGTTCCGAATCTCCTCCGGAGGACAGCGAACCGCCAGCGTCGCCACTTCAACCTCAGGGCGATCAAACAGCGCGAGCAGAGGCGGAAAAAACTCCGGCGTCAACGTCGGCTCGTCCCCCTGAATGTTGACGTAAATGTCGGCATCGATCTGCTTCGCCACTTCCCTCACCCGGTCAGAACCGCTGGCGCATGCGGGCGACGTCATCAACACCGGAATGCCGCGCTCCCGGCAGACAGAGGCCACTTCATCCGAATCCGTCGCCACCAGAACCGGATCCATCAGTCCGCTCTCGCGGGCGGCGCGCCACACCCACTCCACCATGGGTCGCCCGGCAATCTCGCGGAGAACTTTGCGGCTGAGGCGTGTCGAGGCAAGCCGCGCCGGAATGACCCCCGCAATGCGCATTGTTCCCATGCTCGCGAGTCTACTACCACCTGCGGTGGGGCCAATTGCGCCTGCGGCGCCCCGTCCGCGGCGCCAGGGTTAGGTTCTCAACTTGTGCTTAACGTTCGGTAGAAGAGAGCTAAGGTTAATCCAGCCGAAGGATGGCGCCGCAGGCGCAATTGGCCCCACCGCAGGTGGTGGTTTGACCGCAAGTTTAAGCGCCCGTATCATCTAGAGTGGTGCCGCTCCACGCTGCATCCCGCCCGGCGGAGTAGCTCAGTTGGTTAGAGCGTGGGATTCATAACCCCAAGGTCGGCAGTTCGATCCTGCCCTCCGCCACCAAATTTGATCAATTCAGTAGAACGCGGTTTCAGTGGCGCGCATCGGCCACTGGATGAGCCTGAATTTGCTGCGTAGAATAGTCGAATCGGGAACGAGTTCGAGCGGCAGGCCGATATGAATCAAGCCATCCTATCCATCTCGCCGGTTTCGCGATTTCGAGCCGCCATGGCTCTCGCGATCATTGCCGATGCCCTGCAAATTATCGTTTTCCCCCTCTTCGTCCAGGGCGGTGCGTCGCCCGCCGATGACATACTCGACCTCGGTATCGGAGTTGTGCTGATTCAACTTCTTGGCTGGCACTGGGAGTTTCTGCCATCGTTCTTTCGCCAAGCTCGTGCCGGGAGTCGATCTGGTTCCTTTTTGGACGATGGCAGTTGTCAACGTGTATCGAAAATCGAAGCAGACACCGATCACCATCGAGGGCAGCCGCGAAAGTACCCGGCGGTAACGGCCAGCAGACCGCAGGATCTTCATGCGTAAAGGGATTCCAGCCGGCAAAAAAGTATCGGAGACTGAGGCTTTGCGCCAATGAAGACCCAAAATGAACACGCGCGCGATGCCGAAACAAGCATGCGGCTCCTCCACCTGGGTGACAGGTTTTCCCGCGCCGTCGACTACGCTCGAATCCTTCACATCGAACGACGCAAAGGATCCGACATTCCCTTCATGGCTCACCTGCTGGGCGTCGCTTCCCTTGTGATGGGAGAAGCAGGCCATTCCAGCGTTCCCGTCACAGAAGACATGGTCATTGCGGCACTCCTTCACGATGCGGTCGAAGACCATGGTGGAACCCCGCGGCTCAAAGACATCGAGTACAGCTTCGGCGCCAATGTGGCACGCATGGTCGAAGGCCTCTCCGACACGCTGGTCGAAGATGCGAACCAAAAGGAGCCATGGGAACAGCGCAAGAAAGCCTATCTTGAGCGGCTTCGCAGCGAGCCTGCCGACGTCCAGCTCATTTCTGCCGCAGACAAGCTCTACAACGCGCGAACCATCCTCGACGACTACCGCAAAATCGGTCCCGAGGTCTGGAAGCGTTTCAAGTGTGGCCGCGACCTGCAGATTTGGTACTTTAAATCCCTGCTGGAAATCTTCAAGGCGTCTGGTTCGAATCGAATTGTGGAGGAATTGGAGCGCGTGGTTGCCGAGCTAACGCGCATTTCGGCGCAAGAAGGCACGGCGACAAAGAAAGCGACTAAGGCGTAACCATCGAGTCCCAATTTCTGCCGGCGTACCCACCCTTGGGTTATCATTACGTCTATAGAATGTGAGCGGTCTTTTCCCCATGAGACCGTCCCGGTGGTGCCTGTGTCTCGATCCTTCCAACGGCTGGTTTTCATCCTCTCAGCCGGAGTCTTTGCGGTTCTCGGTCTCGGATTTGGCCTCGGCCAATTCGGCTTCTTTGGCGTTCACGCCGGCGGCGAAGAAGATGGCGCTTACCGCCAAATGCATGTGTATGCTGAAGTTCTGAAACGGATTCAGAGCGACTACGTCACCGAGCCGAACATCGGCAACGTTACCACGGGCGCGCTCCACGGACTGCTCGAATCTCTCGATGCCGACTCGAGCTATCTCACTCCGGCCGAATACAAGATTTACAAGGATCGCCCCGCGACCGGCGTGGCGCAAGTCGGCGTCACCGTCTCCAAGCGCTTTGGCTATGCCACCATCGTCAGTGTGGCGCCCGGTTCGGCTGCCGACAAAGAGCACCTGGCCGACGGCGATGTGATTGAATCCATCGGCGACCAGTCCACCCGCGAATTATCGCTCGCGGTCATCCGTCTGATGCTCGAAGGCAAACCCGGCACCTCGGTTGCACTTTCTGTGGTTCGTCCCCGCAAACCAGACCCGGATAAGGTCTCCCTCACCCGGACCATCGCGGATACCCCGGCGCTGAACGAGCAGCAGTACAACAACTCCACCATTCTGTATCTCAAGCCAGGGGTTCTTACCGCACCCCGCGTGGATGAGATTGCCGCCAAGCTTAAGTCTGCCGGTAAAAACCACAAAGTCCTTCTGGATCTGCGCGATTGCTCGGCTGGTGATTCCGCGGAGGGTCTCCGTCTTGCCAATTTCTTTATCAACCAGGGAACGCTTGCGACGCTGGAAGGGCAGAAGTTCACCACCCAGACCTTTGCTGCCGATCCATCGAAGTTCATCACCGCCGCTCCGCTCGCAGTGCTCGTCAATCGCGGCACGTATGGCGCAGCCGAGTTGACAGCCGATGCGATTGAGGGTGCAAAGCGCGGCGATGTGGTCGGGGAACGCACCTTCGGCGAAGGCTCCGTCCAGAAGACGATCGAGCTGCCGGATGGCGCCGCCCTGATGCTTACGGTAGCCAAGTTCGAGGGCCCGGACGGCAAGAAGATCCAGGACGATGCCGTCACTCCGACGGTGCAGGTGGGCCAGCCCTCGGAGGATGACTTCGCAGAAGGAACAACGCAGCCCAAGGAAGACGCTCCGCTGAACAAAGCACTCGAATTGCTCAAAGCCAAAAACGGGTAACCCTTTTAGAGAATGGTCGAGTTTTCCCGATCTTGCATGGCCTGATTCGGCGTCGACACCGGTAGCGCGCAGCGAAGCCGAGCCATGCTAGCCTTAAGCTCAAGGGGTTTCCTGATCATCTTCCGTTGGCAATCTTTGCTGATTCGCTTTTCCCGATGCGCGTTTGTTCGGGTTCGGCGTTTGTTGGCATAACGGCAGCATGAGCAAGCGCTCGCAGTACCTGGTCCGGCTCGTGGACCGGGAACTGCTTTTAGGAACCGCTTTTGGCACTCCTCTGCGACGCGTTCGCTGGGTGCCCATGAGGCCTGAAGCTCTTGGCTGCCACGACCAAACAGACCTTCGAACAGCGCGGAATGGGCCGGTATCATCGCCTCGACCCCGATCCGGTTCCAGCTGTGCGACGGCGCAAGGTTGTCGGCAAGGTTGCGTTTGCTGCGCTCTTCCTCCTCGCCATCATTACGGGGTCACTCGCAGGAGCAACGCTCGTTTATTCTGTCGACCTTCCGCAGATCCAGGATCTTGAGCGCTATCGGCCCTCCACAACCACCGATCTCTACGATCGCAACGATCACATCATCGGCTCGTTCGCTCTCCAGCGCACGAGTGGTCGTCAATTACGACGACTTTGCGCCTGTTCTTCGCCAAGCCGTGATTTCAATCGAAGACAAGAGCTTCGAGTCGCATTGGGGCATCAATGTCCTGCGCATCGCCGGCGCAGTCGTGCACGATCTGCGCAGCCACGGCCGCGTGCAGGGCGCCTCCACACTCACCATGCAACTGGCGCGTAATCTCTTTCTTTCTTCCGAACGCACTGCCGCTCGAAAATTGCAGGAAGCCTACCTCGCCATCCAAATTGAGCGCGCCTTCACCAAGCAGCAGATCTTCACGCTGTATGGGAACCAGATCTATCTCGGCAGCGGCATGTACGGCTTTGAGGCAGCATCGGAGTTTTATTTTTCGAAGCACGCCAAAGACCTGACACTCACCGAAGCAGCTCTTCTAGCCGGGTTGCCGAAGGGCCCCGTCGCCTATTCGCCGCTGCTCTACCCGGACAAAGCTCTGCGCCGGCGCAATCTTGTGCTGAGTGAAATGGAGTCCGATGGCGACATCACGCACCAGGAAGCAGAGGAAGCCCGCCAGGCGCCGCTCGGCCTGCACATCTCGCAACCCGACGCCTCGGTCGCCCCGTGGTTCCAGGAAGAAGTCCGACGCGAACTTGAGAAGCGATTCGGCACCGACGAAGTCCATGAAGACGGGCTCCGCGTCGAGACCACCCTCGATCTCACTCTGCAGCAGACGGCGAACCGCGCAGTCCCCGACGGCCTCGCAGCCTATGAACGCCGCCATGGCTGGAAGGGCAAGCTTGAAAACGTCCTCGCCAGCGGCATCCCCATTGAACAATACCGGCATCCCGACTGGGCCGTCGCCAGCGGTCCCGGCGACTATGTGCACGCGGTCGTCACCAGCGCCCTGCCGCTCGAGATTCATGCCCGCATCGGCGATGGCGAAGTGGTCTTGCAGCCCGCCGATTGGCAATGGACCGGCGAACGCTACGGCGATGCCCTGGTCAAGCCCGGCGACATCATCTATGTCCACCTGACTGATGAGGTAGAGGGCAATGCTCGCCGCGCGACCCTGGAGCAGGATTCCGGCACACAGGGGGCCCTCTTTGCGATGGACAACACCAGCGGCGATGTTCTGGCGATGGTCGGTGGGCGCGACTTTGCGCTTTCTCAGTTCAATCGCGCGACTCAAGCCGAGCGTCAGACTGGATCCAGTTTCAAACCCTATGTCTACACGACCGCAATTGAAGACGGCGCCAAACCGACCGACATCATCGACGATTCTCCGGTCAGCTTTGGAAGCTACACCCCGCACAACTACGAAAACGACTTCAAGGGTCCGATGACCTTGATCAATGCCTTTGCCGAATCGCGCAACATTCCCGCGGTCAAACTCGCTGCGCGCGTGGGCATTCACAAAGTCATCGATACCGCACATCGCTTCGGCGTCACTTCGGATATTCCCGCCTATTTGCCGATAGCTTTGGGTGCGGCTGAAATCACGCTTCAACAGCAAGTGGACTCGTATTCAGTCTTTCCCAACGACGGCATTCGCGTCACGCCGCGTCTTATCCGCAAGGTTTCGAACTCCGACGGCATCACTTTGTGGCAGGACCGGCCCGAAATCAATCCGGTAATCTCGCAGCAGACCGCACGCTCGATGATGGTCCTCCTCCGCGCTGTCACCGATCACGGCACCGGCGCCGCGGTTGCTGCGCTCCAGCATCCTCTGGGAGGAAAAACCGGAACCACCAGCGACTTCACCGATGCATGGTTCCTCGGCTTCTCGCCGTCCGTTACCTGTGGCGTGTGGGTTGGTTTTGACAGCCGTCAGTCACTGGGTGAAAAAGAGACGGGCGCGCGCGCAGCACTGCCGATCTGGATTACCTTCATGCACGCCGCTATTGCCGGCAAAGACGACGAGCAGTTCCTCACCGACCAGCCGAACACTCCGATGAATCAAGCCGCCGCGTCAATACCGGGCAAGCCCGGACCGTTGTCCTTCAGTGGCGTGCAGCCCAATCCGCAGCCCGCATCGCTTCGTATGCTTTCAAGCGCAGGAATGCGAACCTCAGCAATCACGCATCCGCGCGCAATCGGAAATACCGCTTCGCCCGCGCTACATCCTTGAAGATTTGCTCCTTCAGCGCTTCAGTGGAAGGCCACTGCATCTCGCCACGCAAGCGCACCAGGAACTCCAACTCCAGTGCCGTCTCTTCGTTTAAGTCGACAGGCTCGAAGTTCAGGATGTGCGTTTCCACTCCGAATCCCACACCTTCGAACGTGGGCCGGTTGCCCACATTGGTTACCGCTTGAAAATAGCGCTGACTCACCGTAAGGCGCGTGACATAAACGCCGAACGCCGGCAGAAGTGCAGCGTAGGCCGCCAGATTCACCGTAGGCACCAGCAGGCGCGTGCCGACGCCGCGCCCCCGCGCAGACGTTGATCTCACGGAAAAAGGCCTGCCCAGCATCCAGCGCGCGCGTTTCATATCTCCGGCAGCGACCAGCCTGCGTACCGCCGAGCTTGAAACCTCCAGCCCATGCACGCAGACCGCACGATGCACATGAACCGCGAATCCATACGCGGCGCCAAAGGCTTGCAATTCTTTTACGCCCGCTTCGGCGTGATACCCAAATCGGAAGTTGCCACCTTCATGCAGCGAGCAAACGCGCAACGCTTCCACCAGCACCCGCTGTACAAATTCCTCTGCTCGCATATTGGCCAATGCCGCATCGAAAGCCAGAACCAGCACCGCGTCCACTCCGGTCGCCATTAGAAGGCGCAACCTCTCGGGGATAGGCGTCAGTAGTTTCGGTGCAACTTCAGGTCGCAGGAACTGCTCCGGGTGCGGATCGAAGGTGATCGCCAATGCACGCGCACCTCGCTCTCTCGCCTCTTGAATTGCACCTGAAAGGATTTCACGATGGCCAAGGTGTACCCCATCGAAGTTGCCGATCGCTGCGACGGTGGGACCAAAGTCAGCCGGAATCTCGGCCAGCGACCGATAAACAGGGACGGCGCCATGGGGGCTCGCTGTCATAGGATCACGGGAAAAGACAATCCGTCGTAAGCCAGCGCCATGGCTTCCGGCAATGTGCGGTTGGTCTCGGCGTGGCCCAGTTCGTGAGCGATGTGGGTAAACCAGGTCTGGCGCGCTCCGATGCGTCGGGCCCACGCAACCGCCTGGTCGAGCGTAGCGTGACTGGGATGCGGCTTGTGGCGCAGCGCCGAGAGAATGACGCAATCCAATCCTTCCAACAGTGCGAAGCTCTCCTCTGGAATTGTGCTCACGTCGGTCATGTATGCCGTGCGGCCAAAGCGAAATCCCATAATCCCGAGCTTTCCATGCTGCACCGGAACCCGAAGGAATTCGACGCCATGCACCGTCGTCTTCTCCTCCAGCGGCTCGATGCGAACGCGGGCACGCGTGGGATAGGTCGCTTCCGGCGAAAACGTGTAGTCAAAAACTCGCCGCAGAGTTTCCGCCGTTTCTTCTGAGGCATACAGCGGGATCTGCCCGCCCTCGCGAGCAGCGACAAAGCTTAGCGGACGCAGGTCATCCATTCCCAGGATGTGATCGGCATGTCCGTGTGTATAAAAGACAGCATCGACGCGGGTGAGACCGTTGCGCAGCGCCTGCTCGCGAAAATCCGGCCCTGTGTCGATGACGACTACCCACTCCCGGCCCGCCTCATGCCAGCGCAGCAACACCGAAGGACGCAAGCGGTTGTCGTGCGGATCGGCCGAAGTGCACACTGTGCAGCCGCACCCCAGCGTAGGAACCCCCATCGAGGTTCCCGTCCCCAAAAATGTAAGCAATCCCTCCATCAGGATTTCAACGCTTCGTGGGCGGTGGCGGAGGCTGAACACCCTGCATCGAGATCATGTTCGTCAACTCAAGGAACGCCATGCGCACGTCGAAGAGCGCCGTCTGCAACGTGCGATCCTCGAGTTCGTTCAGGTTGCCCTTTGTCTTTTCCGCCAGCACACCCAGCATGTCGATGGTTTGCCTCGCACCCATGATGTCGACGCGCGGACGCTGCCCTTCCTGCGCCCCCGCCCCCATCTGGATCATCGCGGAGAGATAGAGCTGCTGAATCAGGTGTTCGAAGCCAACCGGCGGCTGCGGGCCAACGCCGGGGTTCTGCGCCCGACCAGGTCCTCAAGCCGTTGCGCGGAAGCATCGTACGCCGACTTCTGCTGGCGGCTCTCCTCCGCTGATGGCGCCTCCGGCATCTCGGGCAACGCCTCTTCGTCCAGCGCCGCGTTCTCTTGTTTCTCGGTAGTCGGTTCGGCCACGCTCTCGGGCACTACGAGCCTCGGACCCGCCGGCGTCTCGGGTGGCGCAGCAGCAGGCTCCGGTTGTCTCTGCGCGTGCTCATGCTCTTCTTCCGCCTTGATTTTGCGGCGGTCGATCACTTCAAACTTCGGCGTATCGCTCATAGCTCTATGTTTCCAATCAATTCAGAATTGTGGCGGCGCGGTGAGTATGCGCGCAGACCCGCTCACTGCACCCACACGATAGGCGAACGGCTCGTTGCGCGCCTCTGCCTCGCTGCGGATCATTGCCAGCGCGAAGATGCGGTTCCGAGCGGTAAGCGGCAGCGTGGCGGCACTCGTGATTTGCCCCGCTTGACCCTCCCCAACGAGGAGCTCTGTCCCGGCAGCCGGTAACGGCCCATCCAGTTCCAACGAGCGCAGATGTTTGTGCACATTCCCGCGCGAACGGATACGCTCCACAATTTCCTGCCCCAGGTAGCAGCCTTTGCTGAAGTGCAGAGCCCGCATCTGCGCGGTTTCCTGCGGCAAATCGCGCTCCATCATATCCGCACCGTAGACCGGAATTCCCTCGACGATGCGGAACGCTTCCAGCATCGTGACGCCAACCGGGATCGCACCGGCGGTCGTCAGCGTCCGCCATAACCGGGTCACTCCAGCGACCGGTGTCCAAATCTCGTAGTGCTCCGCCACCGCGCCGTAGCCTCGCCGAATCACGAGATCGAGGCCGTTCCACTCAATGCGGGTCTGCGTCATTGGTTCCGGGAGTGTCGGCAGACCCATGCGTTCGAGCACCTCTCCGGCCTGGGGGCCTGTAAGGCCCAGTACCGTTTCAGCCGAGCCCTCCTGTCCGAGCGGAACGAGTTCCACATCGTCCATGATGATGAAGCGCTCAAGGTGCGCGAGCAGGCGTGCGTACTGGTCGGCTGCAATTTCCAGCTCAAGCGAATCGCCGTCGCGCCAGGTCGTCAAGTCACCCTGGATGCGGCCCTGCGCATTCAGTACCAGGTTCCAGGCTCCGCCGTTCGGCGCGAGGTCGCTTACCGTGTTTGAAACCATGCCGCTGAGCCAGCGAAACCGGTCTTCGCCGCGGACTGCCACGCGGCGTATCCATCCAAGATCATGCACCGCCGCCCCCGCCGTGAGTGCCCCTATTTCAGTCTCTGGCGCGTCCAACTCCCGTGGTGTTTGCACGCATCGATACTCGACAAGCCGGGGTGGCTTGGGCGCCGCTGTCAATTGAGCGGCGAGGGGAGTTACGGAAGCCGTTGTTACAGTAGCCGATTCAGTCATTGGGGAGCAGTTCCAAGGCCTAACATCTCTTTTTCTTGCGTAAACTTCGCATCAAAACTCGCAGCAGACCGCATCTTGATTATAGCCTTGAGGCAGGATGCTGCATCCCCGCCGTAGCGAAAGACTCGCCAAAGGAGAATGGATGACGCGGAGCTTAGAATTGGCTCGAAAGCATTGGTGGATCTGCACTTCTGCGTTTGCGCTCGGTTTAGCTGCGGTTGCGCACGCAAGCACGCAGCCGATCGCACCGGCTCTACCCGCAGTCGCCGGACAGGAGGCCCCGCCGTCGCAGACGCCCGCCAATCCTCCACGCAAAGACAAGTCCCAGGGCGAAACCCACATTACGCCTCAGCAGGCGCAACAGCTCTTCGCGCTTGTCGATCAACTTTTAAAGTTCTCATCGGATGAAACGGGACTGCCGATCAAAAGCGACGTCAAGCGGCAGATGACCACCCGGTCGGCGGTCGAGAGCTACCTCACTGAAAAGTTCAACGAGGACGAAGATTCCAAACGCATGCAGCGCAGTGAAATCGTCCTCAAAAAATTCGGACTTCTCGACCGCGATTTCGACCTGAAGCCTTTTCTTCTTTCACTGCTCAAGGAACAGATTGAGGCCTACTACGATCCAAAATCGAAAACGGTCAATCTGCTCGACTGGGTCAGCGTCGATGAACAAAAGCCGGTGCTCGCGCACGAGCTCACCCACGCCCTGCAGGATCAGCATGTAGACCTCGACAAATGGAGCGACCAGACGCCGCCAGATGTCTCCCTCACCTCAGGAGACGACTCTGTGCATGTGGCAAAAGACGAACTCGATACCGCGCGTGAAGCCGTGACTGAAGGTCAAGCCACGGCCGTGATGATTGACAACATGCTGAAGCCCTCGGGACACAGCCTCATCAAGGATCCTGAAGTGGTCGACGGCCTGAAACAGCAGATGGCCAGTTCCGCGGATTCCCCTGTGCTGGCCCGCGCTCCGCTGCTGCTGTCTGAGTCGCTCATGTTTCCTTATCGCGAAGGTCTCAGTTTCGAGCAGGACGTGTGGATGGACCAGGGGCAAGGCGCGGCCTTCACGGGCGCTCTCGACCGGCCTCCAACTTCCACCTGGGAAGTCATGAATCCCCGGGAATACGAAAAGGGGCACGTCCCCGTGGTTCCTCTGCTTCCCGACATTCACCCGCTCGTCGACGGGCTCTATCGCCCCTATGACATAGGACAGGTGGGGCAGCTTGACGTGCACATTCTCGCCGGTATCTTCGGGGGAGAAGCGGCTGCGAGCGATTTCACTCCCGCCTGGGACGGTGGCCTCTATTGGGCCGGTCAGTTGCGTAACGCCTCGGCGGCCGACCAGGCTTCGACAAAATCGATCGCATTGCTCTATTTTTCGGCGTGGAAAAGCAGTGCCTCCGCACAGGCCTTTGCGACTCTCTACGCTTCTGAGCTGGGCCGCAAATACTCCGGCCTCAAGCCCGCCGATGCCGCGCAGCACTCCTCGAACGACGGAACTGAGGAAAAGGTCTTCACCACGACGGAGGGTCCTGTCGTGATTACAACCCGAGGCAAATTGGTATTCGTCACCGAGAGCTTCAACCTCGACCTTGCCCGGCGTCTCACCGCGCTGGTTCTCGACGCGCAAGGCTCCGGCGAGATGAAACTGGCCACCTCACCTCGCTCGCCGGTTACCGGCGTTCCTCCGCTGCGGCCCGTCTCTGCGCAGTGGACGCGAAGAAATGCAGAGAATCGGCGTTCCGCAGCACCAATTTACAATCAGGCCACGGAACCCCTTACGGGAGGGCTGGTACGGTTTCTCTCCGATTGCGGTGTAATGAAATTCGCCGTGGACGCAGCGATCCAGTCAGTCAAGTAGATCTGTGGTCTCGCAGATTGCGGCGCGAAAGATGGCGAGAACGTTGAACCCGCAACCGTCCCCTGCCTCGCACGAACTGGTGCGCGAAGGCCTTCGCCATCACCAAGCGGGTCAGTTCGTCGAAGCGGAGCGGATCTATCGGCAAGTCCTGGCCGCCCATCCTCATCATCCGGACGCTCTACATCTGCTGGGAATGGTCGCCTTCCAAACCGGGCGCGATGAAGCCGCGACGGAGTTGATTCGTAGCGCCATTGCGATCAAGGCCGATGCAGCCTCGTATCACTCCAACCTCGGCAATGTCCTCCAGTCGCAAGGCAAGCTCGCGCAAGCAGGCGCATCCTATCAGCGGGCTCTGTTGCTGAAGCCGGATTTAGCCGAAGTCCATCTGAATCTCGGAAACATCTTCAAAGCACAGGGGGATGTGGATTCCAGCCTCGCCTGCTATCGGCGAGCCCTGACCCTGAACCCGGCTTCAGCCGAGGCCGCGGTAGCTGAATCAATGGCATTGCTGCTCAAAGGCGACTTCGCTTCCGGCTGGAGAAACTTCGAGCTGCGTTGGCAGACCAAAGACTATGACACACAAATGCGGTGCTATGCTCAACCGCTATGGAAGGGCGAACAGCTTACCTCCGGCCGTTTGCTGATCTGGGGAGAACAGGGGATCGGCGACGAAATCATGTTCGCGGGACTCATCCCAGACCTGATCCGCACCGGCACCCGCTGCATGCTCGATTGCGATCCGCGTCTTCAACCGCTGTTCGCTCGTTCGTTTCCCGATATTCCTGTCGTCTCCGGTGTCGCTATCGAAACTCCTCCAGAACTGGAGATCACGGCTCACCTGCCCTGCGGCAGTCTGCCGGGTCTCTTCCGAATATCGACCGATGCCTTTGCCGCGACCACATCACCCTACCTCATCGCCGATCCATCCGCACGGAGTCAGTTCCGCGAGCGCTACTCCGATGGTCGCAAGCTCGTGGGCTTGACCTGGCATACGAAAAACAAGAAGTCAGGCCGCAGTCGCTCCATCGATCTGCAACTGCTCGCCCCGCTCTTCGCCCGACCCGGCATCCGCTGGGTCAGCCTGCAGTACGGGGAACCGGCGTCGCTCGAAGAGCAAGCTGCAAATACGCCTGTCGTCATCGATCCTGAAGTCGATCAGCTCTCGAACATCGATCGATTCGCCGCACAAGTTGCCGCTATGGATTTAGTCATCACCATCGATAACTCGACCGCTCATCTGGCAGGTGCACTCGGAATTCCAACCTGGGTCCTGCTCCCCTTCGCTCCCGATTGGCGCTGGCTCCAGGATCGCGAAGACAGTCCCTGGTATCCAACCATGCGTCTCTTCCGCCAAACCAAGCTCGACGATTGGCAATCCGTCGTCCAAGACGTGGAACGCGGTCTTGATCAGGAGAACGAACTAGTTCGGAGGCTATACGGCGCTCTTATTCACCAGGTATTCATCAACCAATTCGGCTACGAGCACGGCAGTAGGAACGGAAACCATGGCCCCGATAACCCCAGCCACTGACGAGCCAATAAGCAGGGCCGCGAGAATCGCCAATCCGGGGAGACCAACCCTGCTCTTCATAATGCGCGGAACCAGAAATGAGTTCTCCACCTGCAGGTAGATTGCGTAAAAAATCGCCACGCCGATCACACGACCCCAGGAGTCGATTGCGGCAACCAGCAGCGCGAGCCCGATGCAGACGGCCGCGCCAATAATCGGAATCACATTCAACAATCCCGTCAACGCACCTAACGCATAGGCGTAACGCACATGGAGCGACAGATAAACAATCGTGCTGGTGAGCCCGAGAACCAGCATCAGGCTTCCCTGCCCCAGCAGCCATTTGCCCATGCGCACTTCGGCTCGCTGCAGCGTCAGGTCAAGCCGTTCGCGGCTCCTGGGCGGGAAAAACGACAGGAACCAGTGATACGCGTGATCGCCTTCGAGAATGAAATAGATGGTCAGAATGAAGCCCATGATGATGTCAAAGAGCTTTCCTGCCCAGTCTTTGATCGAGACCAGCAGATAGCTCGCCGCGTTACCGGCGAAACTCTGAACTTTGGAATCAAGATCGTCAGGATCGATGTGATCGGCAAAGGGAATATGCCTCAGTTTCTCCAACAGAGCCGGAGTCCGCGCAGGCATTTCCTTTGAGAACTCCTGGAGATCGCGAATGACCGGAGGCATTGCAAAAAAACCGAAGGCGAGAAGAATGCCCACCGTCGCCAGCGGGAGAATCAACACGGCGATGCCTTTGAATGGCCGCCATCGCCCCAGTCGCAGTGTCGAAACCGATTGCACGATTGGCGCAAACACGACGGCAAACAGCGCGCTCACATAGAGCAACACCAGCACGCTTCGAATCTGCCAAACGAAATAACCAGGCCAGGGCAAGCGCGAAAACAAATACGATGTCGCCCCGAACATTACGCCGCCTACGTGTGATTTCTGCCATCCGCGACTTTCTGTCTGCCGGCGCGGATTCCGCCGGACGCTCCAACCCCGCCCTGCTTATTGATCTCCGCTCAGGATCGATCCCACGATACCGCCCAGCAGCGCACCACCGGCAGCCGGCGCAACTTGCCGATTTTCGCCACGGGGCAGGTACTCACTGATCTGATGCGCCAGGCGCGAGATAGGTAATGTTTGCAGCCACACCGTGCCGGGACCGACAAGCACTGCCAGAAAGAGACCATCGCCGCCGAAGATCATGTTCTTGATTCCCGGCACCGTGGTGATCTGGAACGAAACCGACGCTTGAAACGCTCCCACGTGCCCTGGGTGCACGCGCAGCATCTCGCCCGGAGCCAGGTTTTTCACAATCAATTCGCCCGAAAGCTCGAGCCACGCCATCCCGATACCGCTAAGCTTTTGCAGCAGGAACCCGTCACCGCCGAAGATGCCCGCCCCCAGCGATTGCTGGAATCCGACCCCGATAGTTACTTGGTCCGTGGCGCATAGGAATCCGTGACGGTGCACCAGGTACTCCTGCCCCGGCCCCACCTGCACCGGCACAATGTGGCCCGGCACCTTGGTGGCAAATGAGACTTCCCCCGGATACTGGTAGGCCCGGTACTCGGTCATGAAGATGCTTCCCCCGCCGGCCACACGCTTGAGGATGCCGAACAGCCCGCCACCGCCGCCCATCTGGGTGTGTGTCGTCATCTGGATCGAAGCGGTCATCCACGAAAGCTCGCCACTCTCGGAGAACACACTCTCATTGGGGTCAAGCTGCACGTCCAGCACCGGCATGGTGGTGCCTTGAATCCGGGTCTGCATACGGGGAATCCTCCTGTTCTCGGAAGTGTACTAGGTGGCTTCGAAATCTCTACAAATTAAAATCTGCCCGCTCGACATTAAAGCGCAATTTGCAATAGGAAGCTCGCTTCCAACCTCACCACTCTTCAAACGCAATCCGAGCCTCGCCGGTTCCCTCTCGATGCAAAACCGAATGTTTTCGAAAATGCCCGTCGTCGCGCATTGGAAAGTCATTCCTGAAATGCGCGCCGCGGCTTTCCGTACGCGCCAGCGCCGAAAGCAGAATGACATCGGCCACCGCATACATCGACTGCGTCTCCGCTAGTTGCCGGCTCAACTTTCCTTGCTGCAGAGGGTGAAGGAAAGCGGATTCGCTCTTCCTCATCACTTGATGAACGACCTGCATCGACGGTTCGTCCCGCAGAAGTCCGGCGTGAGTCCACATCGCGGTTCGAAGAAGATCGTTGGAGATCCTTAGGCGAGCGTTCTCGATTTCGCTGAGTGGTTCCGAGGCATTCCTGGCGGATTCAATGGGCTCAAATCCTAACCCATCCTCCAACATCGCCTTCGCCGCGCGTGCGCCAAACACAAGGCCTTCGAGCAAGGAATTCGATGCCAGCCGGTTGGCTCCATGCACTCCCGTGCACGCCGCCTCGCCCGCTGCATACAGGCCACGCAAACTCGTCCGGCCGGTGATGTCCGTGCGGATGCCGCCCATCAGGTAGTGTGCAGCAGGACGCACGGGGATCAAATCCCGCTGCAGATCAAGCCCGTATTGCGCAAGAAACGCGCTGATGCCAGGAAAACGTTTGTGCAAGTCGATGCCCTTCACGTGCCGCATGTCGAGGTGCACAACGCGCATCTCCCCCGGCCGCTCTCCCATTCCTTCGCGCGTGATCGCCCGCGCCACCACATCGCGCGGAGCCAGTTCCAGCAGCGGATGATACCGCTCCATGAAGCGCTCACCGCGATCGTTTCGCAGAAATGCTCCCTCGCCGCGCAACGCTTCCGACAAGAGGAACCGAGGCGCCCCGGGCCTCGAAAACGCGGTCGGGTGAAATTGATAGAACTCCACGTCGGCCAACTCCGCTCCCGCCTGCCACGCCAGCGCGATGCCGTCGCCGGTGGCCACCGCGGGATTGGTCGTGTCGCTGTAAACCTGGCCTGCGCCTCCGGCTGCAACCAGCACTGCGCGCGCACTCACACGCTCCGGATGATTGCTGTGATCCAACAGGTCCGCGCCCATCACGCGCCCATCCGCGACGACCAAGCCTGTCACGGTCGTCCACTCAGCAAAACGAATGTTCTTGTGAGCCCGCGCAATCTTTACCAAAGAACGGCTGATCTCCGCTCCCGTGGCGTCGCCGTTCGCGTGCAAAATCCGCGCCAGCGAATGCGCGCCTTCGCGTGTCCGCACGAGAGTTCCCCCATCCCGATCGAATTGCGCGCCCCACTCGATCAGCTCGGCAACGCGCGGCGGACCCTCTGTCACCAGCACCTCTGCCGCTGGCTTAAAGACTAGCCCATCTCCCGCGGCCAACGTGTCCTTCAAGTGGAGCGAAACGTCTTCCTCGCCCTCCATCGCCACGGCGATGCCACCTTGCGCATAATGAGTATTCGATTCGGCAACAGCCTCCTTGGTGACAACGAGAACGTTGCCGGAACGCGCGAGTTCTATAGCCGCGCGCAACCCCGCCACACCTGCACCCATGACAAGAAAATCGACGCTAGCCCCCATAGTCATAACCCTTGAGGCTATCATCGGCAAGTGAGCTAGAACCCAATCGCAGCGACGCCGGCTCTCACTCGTGATCCTGAAGGATGGATTGGATGATCGTCCGCGAAAGAAAAACACGCCCCGCACCGTGGAACGTCAGAAGGCAATCCCCCGCACACAGATGGACATTGCCCTTCGTCGCGCTCGAATGGATCTGTGAGTGGGTCGCGTTCGCCCTGAGCAACTGGACGTTTCTCGAGGTCCTCGAATACCTCGGCTCGTTTTCGGTCCTGGTTGCGGTCATCTTCTACTTCTCTGAATCCGGCGACCGCATCAAGCAGCGCCACTACCAGGCCTGGCAGGTCATTAATACCGCCCAAGGCAAGGGCGGCAGCGGCGGCAGAATTGAAGCGTTACAGGAGTTGAACGAAGACAAGGTTCCCCTGGTCGGTGTCGATGTCTCCTCCGCATTTCTGCAAGGTATCCACTTGAAGAATGCCAACCTGCTACGGTCCAACTTCGGCGCCGCCGATTTGCGCAACAGCGAACTCAGCCATTGCAACTTCACACTTGCCAATCTCGGCTCGGCGAATTTTCGCGGCGCAACTCTGGATCACACGACCTTCGCCCAAGCCGATCTGCGCAACGCCGACCTGAACGGCAGCAGCTTAGCGGACGCCGATCTTTCCGGCGCGATCCTCGACGATGCCGACCTGCGCTCAGCAGATCTATCCAACGTGCAATGGCAGAATCTCAAGAGCATCGTGAGAGCAAATATTGCCGGCGTCCGAAACGCTCCGCAAGGCTTCGTGGACTGGGCAATGAAGAATGGCGCCATCGACCGTCCCAACGCCGACGAATGATCCGCGATCCCTTCTATTCGGTCGTCGCCAGCTGCCCGATCTGATATTCGCGCGCATGCCCTGTTGGCGATTCAGAGATTTTCACCTTCAGATTGCCATTCGAGTCGCAGGAGTATTCCTCGCGAACCGTCAGGCCACGCGCATTGGCCAGCGGCTCCACCGGGACCGCCGCCAGATCCGGACGTCCCCACAGTTGCGGGTCGAAGGGAAACTGAATCTGCTCCCAGTTCGTTATTTCACCGACGGGCTGCCCTTCCTCGTTCAACTGCGAACACTCCAGATACCGGAAGTGACCAATGTTGTGCGCGGGTTGATAGACGCGCTCGTAATGAAGAGGCGGATCGCCGGGACCGGGTAAACGTGCACCGCGAGGAAAGATCAGGTCGAAGACGATCGTCCCACCGGAATCGGCCTCCCGCCACATGCCGAAGTTCTGGTTGAACTGCTCCTGCAACCGATCCGACACAGCGGCAGCACGAATCGCCAATCCCACCGCACTCGCCGAGCGCATGTACGCGGAACGCCTCACCTTGCGTCCAAAGGTTTCGCGCAGGACACGGGCGACAGCCGGCAGCTCCGATCCGCCACCCGTGACGTACAGTGTGTCGATTTCGCAGTCCCCATATGTCTTCAGCAGCCGGTTGACGACCTCGCGTGTCGCCTCAATCAGTGGGCGGCACCGCTCGTAATACACATCCACGGGAATTGTCGCTTCCTTCAAACCCGGACGCACCCGCTCAAAGTCGATGGTCACCTTGCGTGTGTTGGGATTCAGCGACTCCTTCTTTTCACGGCACTCATCGAGCAGTCTTCTTCTCTCAAAGGGCGTGAATGAGGGGTGCGGCGAAGCAAGGATCACCGCGATGTTTGCGAGAATCTCGTCGAAGTCGTCGCCACCTAGATTCGGGATTCCATCCGAAGCTTCGATCACGTTTTCTCCCTCGCGCAGGCTCACCAGGGAGACATCGAATGTTCCGCCGCCGAGGTCGTAGACCAGCAATCCACTTTCCGATTTGCCCTTGCGCTCGGCACTGCTGCGATACCCAAATTCAATTGCCGCGGCCGATGGCTCATTCACCACACCAAGCACCGTAAACCCGGCAGCCTGTGCTGCCTCTTCCGTCAGGAATCGCTGGTTGCTATTCGAATTTGCCGGCACACCCATCATCGCCTCAAGGGTCTCGCTCGGATCCGCTCCGAGATTGGAATGCTCCAGAAGCTGCTTACGCAAAGCCGTCATCATCTCTGCCATCAGCACCCGCAAAGGCACGGATTCGCCGGCCAAATGTATTTCCGTTTGCGGACCGGCCGTGCGCAAAGCGCGTTTCAACGAGCGCACCAATGTCCAGCTCTCCTGCTCCTGCACAGCGACCGCTTCCCAACCGTAAAGGCGCACCCCCTCTCGCGCTGCCACTATGGGAGGAAACCAATCACGCATCTGTCCATCGGGAGTCTCAAAATGTACAAGGGGATAATTGCCACGGTCGGCAGCTGCGACCACGACCCGCGTAGTTCCAAAATCAACGCCAATTCGCATGTCTTCAGTTTATCGTGTTGCACATTTCAATTGCGTTGAACAAATACACAATCCAAATCCTTTAAAATGAAAGACGCGTGCAAACCATTCGAGTAGAAACTCCTTCGGCCAGGTACGACGTCTGCGCGGGCAATGGCCTGCTCCCCACGCTTGCAACCCGCATTCGGCGCATCGCAGGCCGTGTGCCGCGTCGCGTCTTTGTCCTCACATCTCCCGAAATCTGGGCGCTTTGGAGCGAGGTGTTTCTCGCATCTTTCGCAGAACCGCCCATCGCCCTCTTCCTGGCTGCCGGGGAGCAGCACAAGACCATGGCCAGCATCGAACGGCTGCTGCGACAGATGATCAGAGCCGGTGGCGATCGCGGATCGCTCGTGATTGCTTTTGGCGGCGGCATAGTCGGCGATGTCGGCGGTTTCCTTGCCGCGATCTTCATGCGCGGCATTCCCTACGTGCAGGTGCCAACCACATTTCTGTCCCAGGTTGACTCATCGGTGGGCGGCAAAACCGGTGTCAATCTACCGGAAGGGAAAAACCTCGTCGGCAGTTTTCATCACCCCATCGCGGTGTTCGCCGACATCGACGTTCTCGGTACTCTGCCCGAACGGGAATTGCGCGCGGGCCTGATGGAAAGCGTCAAAGCGGGCATCATCCGCGACCGGGCGCTGGTGCGCTTCATGGAAGAGAAAGCCGATGCGATTCTTCAGCGGGACGCGAAGGCACTCGAGAGAGTCATCGCAACATCCATCCGCATCAAGGCCAATGTCGTGAATCGCGACGAACGCGAGAACGGCCTGCGCATGATTCTCAATCTCGGCCACACCGTGGGCCACGCCGTTGAACAAGCCACCCGCTACAAGGTGATGCTGCACGGCGAAGCGGTGGGTTGGGGCATGATTGCCGCGCTGTTTCTTGCCAGGCGCCGCGGAACCATCTCGCCGCAGCAGTTTCAGCGTCTCGAAGACCTGATTCATCTCTACGGGCCGCTCCCGCCGTTCAAGCTACGTCCCGCCAAGGTTGTCGCCGCCACCGGCGCCGACAAAAAAAACGTAAGCGGCGTCCGTCGATTCGTGCTGCCGGTGGGAATCGGCGATGCCGGCGTTGTCGAAGATGTGTCGCCTGCCGAGTTGGAAGCGGCAGTTGGCTATATGCTGATGCGCGCGCGGGAGCAGCGCGCCTGATGCCGACCGTAGGCGCCAGGCCTGTGGGCTCTGAGGACGAAGCGGCAGCCGCCCAAAACGTGCGCCGCATGTTCGATTCCATCGCTCCACGCTACGACTTCCTAAACCACCTGCTCTCCGCCAACATCGACAGGATCTGGTGGAGACGCACGGCGCAACGCTTCCATTCTGTGCTTGCGAATCCCGACGCGGCCATTCTCGACATCTGTTGCGGCACCGGCGACATGACCATGGCCCTGCTCAAGCACCGCGCCCATCACGCAAAGCCTATCCTCGCCGCCGACTTCGCGCGCGGCATGCTGAGTCGCGCGGCACAAAAATTCGCCAGGCCCGGCCAAGCGATCGCCATCCCGCTTGAGGCCGACGCGCTCCATCTGCCGCTGCGTTCCGCTTCGCTCGATTTGGTAGTGACTGCGTTTGGCTTTAGAAACCTGGCGAATTACGAAGCCGGCCTGCGCGAGTTTCGTCGCGTGCTCAAACCCGGGGGTCAGTTGGGGATTCTCGAATTCAGTGAACCCGGCGGGCTGCTTGGCAAGCTTTACGCCGTCTACTTTCGGCGCGTCTTGCCCGCCGTCGGGCGCATGATCGTCGGCGCAGACGGGCCTTACAAATACCTGCCGGCATCGGTGGAGCACTTTCCAACTCCGGATGAGTTGCTGTCACTGATGAGCTCGACCCAATACACAAATTGCGCATGGCAGCCCTACACCTTCGGCATCGCGGGGTTGTACACCGCAACGCGCAGCGAGTTAGCCTGAATAGGAGATCGCAAGGCGGAGACGCAGCACTATGATCGCGCACAGCGAATGGAGACAAGGCACCGTCTACGAGGGAATCGCGGAAAACGGCAACACCATCGTCTTTGATGCAGACGCCGCGCATACGCAGGGGCCGACACCAATGGAGGCCGTCCTGATGGCACTCTGCAGTTGCACATCCGTCGACGTTGTCAGCATTCTCCAGAAGAAACGTCAGGAGCTGACCGGATTGCGCGTCTCTGCAGCAGCGACGCAAGCCCCCGCCCCGCCTCGAGTGTTCACACACATCAAGCTCACCTACGCAGTCCACGGCGACAAGCTGAGCCGCAAGGCCGTCGAAGATGCCGTTTCTCTTTCGAAAAACAAATATTGCTCGGTCTCTCTCATGCTCTCTAAAGCGATGCCGATCGAATACGAGATCGTCTATCCAGACGGGGAGCCGGAACCGTGAGCGGCCACTTCATCCTCCGCATTTTCCGGATGGCCTCGCTGATCATGTTGCTGGTTGCCGTAGCCATGCTCTCCGCGATCGCCACCATGCACTTCGCCATTCACGGTGCCGAAGTGCAGGTGCCCGCCCTCAAAGGCATGACTGTCGCCGATGCGCGCAGTCAGGCAGCGGGAATGGGCCTGAATCTGAATGTCGACAATCGCTACTATTCAGGCGACGTCGCCGCAGGCCACATCCTCACGCAATCGCCCGCTCCCGGAACCGTCGTCCGCCGCGAGTGGCACGTGCGCGTTGCCGAGAGTCTTGGCCCGCAGAAGGTCGACGTACCTGACACCGTGGGCTTCGATCAGCGCGTCGCCGCGTTCCAGCTGCGGCGCTCGGGCCTCGATGTGGGCGTGACCGCAAAGTTACCCGACGGCGGAGTCGCCGAAGGCACCGTCATCTCCCAGGACCCCCCGGCTCACGCGCAAGGCATCGAACGGCCCAGTGTCAACTTGCTCGTGGCCGCCCCCGACGATGAAACCGCCGATGGCTACGTGATGCCCGATTTCACGGGCATTCCCATCGTTGCGGCTCAAGCGGAACTCGCAAAGGTCGGTGTTAAAACCGGCACGCCGGTTTTTGTCGATGTCCCTGTGCCTCCCGTGGGCGCCCCGCCGGTCCCTCCCGTCGCACCGGGGTCGGTCATCGCACAGACTCCTGCGCCAGGTGCGCGCGTCGATCTGACTATGGAAGTGAAGTTCACCGTTGCCAAGTAAGTCGCGCCAGGTAAGCCGCGTCGATCTGGCACGGACACGCATCGAAAGAACAGATGACGCCCGAGGCTGAGAATCAGGAACGCGCGAGCGCTGCAGGCGACTTCTCGCACGCATGGCGGGCTCTGCGCCATCGCAATTTTCGTCTCTTCTTCGGCGGCCAGAGCATCTCCCTCATCGGCACCTGGATGACGCGCGTCGCGACCTCCTGGCTGGTCTACCGCCTCACCAAATCCTCTCTCTTGCTGGGCACTGTCAGCTTCGCGGGCCAGATTCCCACCTTCCTTCTCGCGCCCATGGCCGGCGTCATCGTCGACCGCATCGACCGGCGCAAAGTCCTGGTGTGGACACAAGCACTCGCGATGCTTCAGTCCCTGGCACTCGCTTGGCTCACCCTGGCTCATCGAATCAATATCACCGAGGTGCTGGTGCTCAGCTCCATGCAGGGGATCATCAACGCCTTCGACATGCCGGGTCGCCAATCCTTCATGGTCAAGATGGTCGAGGACCGGGCCGACCTGTCCAACGCCATCGCCATCAATTCGTCGATGGTGAACGTTGCGCGCCTAATCGGCCCTTCGCTGGCGGGAATTCTGATCGCCGCAACCAACGAGGGCTGGTGCTTTCTGGCCGATGGCATCAGCTACATCGCTGTGATTGCTTCGCTGCTGATGATGCGCGTTGCGTCCGCAACTGAACCCGGCAGCCGAACCTCCATGCTGGCGCAACTCCGCGAGGGCTGGAACTACGTCGCTGGATTTGCACCCATCAGGACAATTCTTCTGCTCTTCGCGCTCCTCAGCCTCATGGGCTGGCCCTTCATGGTGCTGATGCCGATTTTCGCGGCGCAGGTGCTGCATGGCGGCCCCCACACCCTGGGCTTCCTCATGGGCGCCGTCGGCGTGGGATCGCTCATCTCCGCGTTGAGCCTGGTCGTGCGCCGGTCCGTGCGAGGTCTCGGCAAGATGATTCCTATTGCGGCGACGGCCTTCGGGGCGGGCCTTATCTGTTTCGGGCTTTCCACCAATCTGTGGCTTTCCATGGCGCTGCTACTGCTCACCGGCTTCGGCATGATGCAGGGCCTCACCGCAAGCAACACCATCATTCAAACGCTGGTCGACGAAAAGATGCGCGGCCGCGTCATGAGCTACTACACCATGGCTTTCGTTGGAATGGCGCCATTCGGCAGCCTGCTTGCCGGCGCACTCGCCCACCTCATCGGCGCGCCGCGGACAGTCATCGTCAGCGGAGTCGCATGCATCCTGGGCGGCCTCTGGTTCTGGACGCGACTTCCTCATCTTCGCAAAGACATGCGCCCCATCTACGAGCGAATGGGCATCATCCCACAAGCTCCAATCCCCGAAGCGCCAATCATGGAAGAAGGCGCCGAGAATTAGGCCGATGCCGTCCAACCCGCCGGCATGTACGATGGCTGGATACGAAAGGACGCATGGTCATGGGATGGAACGAAGACCTGGAGCACATCGCACTGCAGGAGCGCGAACTTCAACTGCCGCGACTCGACGCCGAGATCGCTTGGGAACTCGGCTCGCGCCTGAGGACCATGGCCGCAGACCGCAAGCTTGCGGTCGTCATCGATGTGCGCCGATTCGGCCAGCCTCTCTTCTATGCGGCCATGGACGGCACCACTCCCGACAATGTGGAATGGGTGCGCCGCAAGAGCAACATCGTCGCGCGTTTTTACCGCAGCTCCTACGCCATCGGCCTACAAGAGAAAATCAAGAATGAACCGCTGCTCGAAAGCCAGGGTTTGCCGGTCGCCGATTACGCCACGCATGGTGGTTCGTTTCCCTTGGCAGTCGCAGGCGCAGGAGTAATCGGCAGCGCAACCGTTTCAGGCCTCCCGCAGCGTCGCGATCATGAGCTTGTGATTGAGGCGCTCTGCGCCATCTTGAAGCAGGACTACGAGAAGCTGAAACTTTCAGCGGAATAATTCAGGCCGATCAGCGAGCAGCTTTCTCAAGCACTGCAATGAAGAATCCGTCCGTACCGAAAACGCCCGGCAGCAATCGTAGATAACCCTCCGGCGTCGCGCGGCCATACAGATTTTCCGCGCTCCCGGCCGTCAGAACTCCCTCGCCGCGCATCTCCTCAATTCGATGCAAGACAGGACACACGCGCGCATTGCGCATCTCCGCAAGTACCGCCGCGACAACCTCTTCATTCTCCTCCGGCTCCATCGAACACGTGGAATACACCACGCGCCCGCCGGGACGGACAGCCCACAATGCCGCACGCAGGATCGCTCGTTGCCGTTCCGCTTGGGGCTGAAGATCCTCCAACCGCAGGCGATGGCGAATCTCGGGATTGCGCCCCAGTGTCCCGGTCCCACTGCACGGAACATCGGCCAGCACCAAGTCATACGCGCCCTCGTCGGTCAACGCAGCCGCATCGCCGAATCTGCACTCGACTCGATCGCCAAGCGGCGCTAAGCGCTCTCGCAACTGTGCAAGCCGCTGCGGACTCACCTCCACCGCCAGGATGCGCGCTTCTGGATTGCGCTCAGCCAACACCAAAGTCTTCCCGCCGGGCGCCGCACAGCAATCGAGAATCGATTCGCCATGGCCCGCAATCTCAGCAACAAATTGCGAGCCCTCGTCCTGCAACCGCAAGCGGCCTTCGCGGATTGCCGCTGTCTCCATCAAATCGCCTGCCACGACCACACGTGCAGCACTCAACAGCCTGCCCGGCCCCAATCCGATTCCGGCTTGCACCAACTCCTCTTCGGCAACCACACCTTCAACCCGAATCGCAGTCGCAGGCTGCTCCTGTCCATGCCGGCAGATCGAGCGCGCCGCATCGACTCCGTAAAACCTGCTCCAACGCTCCACCATCCACGCAGGATGCGTCTGGTCAACTTCCAAATTCGTCAACCCTGCATCCGAGCCCTGCAGTCGCGGTGCAGCGGCAATCTTCCGCAGCACCGCATTCACCATCCGCGCAGCAAACTTATGTCCGGTCTGCTTCGCCAGTTCCACGCTTTCATCAATCGCCGCGTGCGCCGGAATCCGATCCAGGTGAAGCAGCTGAAATGCGCCGAGGCGCAGAGCGATCTGAATTTCGCCATCAAGGCGCGCGTTGGGCTTGTCGAGAAAATTGCGAATCTGGCCATCGAGCCGCCCTTGCCATCGCAATACGCCGAGAACCAGCGCCGTAGCAAGATGGCGGTCCGCTGCGCAGAGAGCCGAAACGGCTTTTCCGCGCAATAGATCGTCCGAATGCGCCTGAGTTTTCTCGACCGTGAGGAGAATCTGAAAAGCTGCCTTGCGCGCAGGGGAGACAGCAGCCATCGTTCTCAACCCAGCCGCATCCCGGAAGCTAAATGCGTCCCGCGCAGGAACTCGGCGGCCGTTGTGCGCTTCTTGCCTTCCAACTGCAACTCAAGGAATTCAAGGCTGGTGCCCTGAGCGCAACAGACGATCAAGCGCTGTTGATCCACGAACAATTGACCAGGTTCCACTTCAGACAACCGCAGACTCGAAGGTTCTACGACCTCCAGTCGATGCACAATCAGCTTCTTCCCATCAAGCACCGTGAACGCGCCGGGCCAGGGCTGAAATCCGCGCCAGCGATTCTTAAGTTCCGTGGCCGTGTGCGCGGCAAAATCCATCCGCCCATCGTCCCGCGTGAGGAGCGGCGCAAGCGACGCCTGCGAATGATCCTGTGGCCTGGGTTCGATTTCCCCATCGGCCAGCCCCGCAAGGGTCTCCACCACCAGGGGGCCCCGCGTATCGCAAGAATCTCAAAAAGATCGACAGACGTCTGTTCGGGTCCGATCTCCACTTCCTGCTGCAACAAAATTGGCCCGGTGTCGAGACCCTCTTCAAGCAACATCGTGGTGTTGCCTGTAACCGTTTCGCCCATCGCCACTGCCCATTGAATCGGCGCGGCTCCGCGATACTTAGGCAGCAAGGACCCGTGCAGATTGATGCAGCCGAGCCGTGGCAAGCCAAGCATCCAAGGGGGAATGATGCGCCCATACGCCACCACAACAATCGCATCCGGCGCAATCGCCTCAAGCCGCGCGCGGAACTCTGCATTGTTGCGAATCTTCTCTGGCTGCGTGACAGGCAGGCCTACCGCAAGCGCGATCTGCTTCACCGGCGTGGGTTCAACGATTTGCTTGCGTCCCACAGGGCGGTCGGGCTGTGTCACCACCAACGCGATTTCGTGGGCCGCCGCGAGCAGCGCCTGCAGCGTGGGCACTGCGAACTGCGGAGTGCCGCAGAAAACCAATTTCATCCCGCCTCTTCGTTCTGCCGCTACAGCGGTTCCACAAATGCTGTACCCCGAAACCTCTGCCTTCAAGTGGCATTTTCCTCAAGAAAATGCCACCTTGCTCGATACTTGAAAGGGCACGTTGATTGTGGAACCGCTCTAGACGCCTTGCACAAGGATGGCATGGTAGACGGCGCCCAGCAGCCGATGCTCACGCACCTCGCGATACGCCGGGCTATCGTACCAGGCTTTGGCGGCTTGCATGCTGGGAAATTCCGCGATCACCGTGCCCTCGGTCGGCGTTCCTTCGACGTCTTCGTGGTGCCCATACGCCGCGAGAATCTTCACCGGATGGCCTGCGAAGGTCGCACCAACCTTCTGCGAGTAGATTTCCATTTCTTTCGGGTCGAGCGTCTTCTCTCGCGTGAATACAAAATAAGCACTCATGATTTCCCTCCGCCGTAAGACTTACCTGACGAATGTGTCCGAACCTCTCCCGGATACCATTTTTTTCTAGGAGAGACAGCCACCGAGGCCCGCTACCATGTGCCTTCGCGCTGCATCTTGCGAATCTTGCGCAGATTCAAGTCGCGCTTCAACGCGCTCATGCGGAAGATGAAAAGCATCCCATCGAGATGATCGATCTCATGCTGAAACGCGCGCGATAGAAGCTCCTCTCCGTCCATCTCGAACCACTTGCCCTTCTCGTCCTGGGCGCGAATGCGTACCTTGGCGGCACGTGAAATCTTCTCGCGGATATCGGGAAAACTCAGACATCCCTCTTCTTCGTATTGCTTCCCTTCCCGGAAGATCACCTCGGGATTGATGAGCACCAGTTTCTGGGCGGGGTCTTTGCCCAGGCTCAAATCAATCACCGTGATGCGCTTGGTAACGCCCACCTGCTGCGCCGCCAATCCGATCCCCTGCGAAGCGTACATCGTCTCAAACAGGTCCGCGACAAACTTGCGCAACTCACCATCAAATTCAGTCACCGGTTCACCAGGCTGTTGCAAAACCGGCTCCGGGTACTTCACGATCTTCAAAATCATTTTTCCTTCTAATAACTCCCTATCTGTTCGATGTAACCGTCGAAGTTTCGTCTCATCTCGAGCACCGAATCTCCGCCAAACTTTTCGTGCGCAAGGCTTGCAATGGTTTGCGCCACCATAGCCTCGGCTGCAACCCCCGCGGCAGGCACCACACAGATGTCGCTGCGTTCATAGCTGGCGCTTGTCGCCTCGCGATTGTCAAAGCGTACCGAAGCCAACGGCCGCCGTAACGTCGAAATGGGTTTCAGATAGCCGCGCACCACAATGTCTTCCCCATTCGAAACACCGCCCTCAATGCCGCCCGCATTATTTCTTTCGCGCGTGAAACGTGTGGGCTTACCCGTATCTTCGGCGGAGTAGTGAATTGCATCATGCACCGCGGAGCCAAACGACTCGGCCGCCACCACGCCACGTCCGATCTCCACCGCCTTCACCGCCTGCAGGCTCATCACCGACCAGGCCAGCAGCCCATCGAGCCGCTCATCCCATGTAGCATAGGTGCCCAGGCCGGCAGGCACATTGTGCACCACCACCTCAAACACGCCACCCACCGTATCGCCGGTGCGCGAGGCATGCTCCACTTCTTCCTTCATCTTTGCTTCGGTGGCGGCGTCCACACAGCTCAGAAGAATCTCCTCGCGCGCAGCCACGCCGGCAATCTCGTCCCACTGCGCAGCCCGTTCCAGTTCCACGCGCCCCACGCGAATCACATGGCTCGCGATCTCAATTCCCAAAGCGCGCAGCAGAAGTTTCGCAAATGCTCCGCCCGCCACCCGCGCGGTCGACTCGCGCGCCGATGCCCGCTCCAAAACATACCGCGCATCCGGAAAGTTATACTTCAGCGCGCCGGCTAGATCGGCGTGCCCAGGCCGCGGCGAAGCCACCGCCTGATGTTTTGACGGATCGCCCGCCTCGACCGGCAGTCTCTCTTCCCAGTTTTTCCAATCGCGGTTCACGATCTCAAGCGCAACCGGTGAACCAATGGTCTTGCCGTGGCGCACCCCGCTCAGCACGTGCACCTTGTCGGTCTCGATCTTCATCCGTCCGCCGCGCCCATAGCCCTGCTGCCGCCGCCACAGCTCGCGATTCACAAACTCAAGATCGACCGGCAGCCCGGCAGGGAGACCCGAGACCAGCGCGATCAATGCCTCTCCGTGCGACTCCCCAGCCGTTGAAAAACGGATCATATCTTCTTGATTGTAGTGGATCAGTGGACAGCGAACAGGGAACAGCGTTCAGAGACGGGTTACGGAATCCACAGCATTTGCAATAAGGCCGCGTCGTGTATTCTGCTTGCGTGATTCTGAGGCTGCCCTCCAATCACTGATCACTGTCCACTGTTCACTGCTTTGTCCACTGTCCCCTGTCCACTGTTCACTGCTTATGGCCTACTTCCTCTTCAAAACCGAACCCGGCGTCTACTCCTTCGACGACTTCCTGCGCGACAAAGAGACCACCTGGGACGGGGTCACCAACCCGACCGCCGTCAAATTCCTGCGCGAAATGAAGCCCGGCACCAAGTGGATCTTCTACCACACCGGCGACGAGCGCACCGCCGTCGGCACCGGAACGGTAGTCAGCGTGGATGACTTGAATCCTAAGGTGCCCGTCGTTCGAGTCAAGGTTGGACAGCGTCTTAAATCGCCGAAAACGCTCTCGGCGATCAAGGCCGAGAAGGCTTTCGCCGACTCCCCTCTGGTGCGGATTGGCAGGTTATCCGTCGTACCCTTGACCGAAGAGCAATGGAACTGGTTCTTGTCTTGAAAGGCCATCCGTGGTAAGATTTCCTTGTTTCCTTGAATGAGGGAATCATGCTGGCAAAAGTCACCGTCAAAAATCAGCTCACTCTCCCCAAAGCAGTCGTTACTCGCTTCAAAGGAGTGGAGTACTTCGACGTAAGCACGGATGGAGAATCCATTACGCTGCGACCGCTGGTCCGAAGCAAGGCGGACGAGGTGAGAGAGCATCTTGCCCAGCTTGGAATTACGGAGCAGGACGTGAAGGACGCCATCGCCTGGGCACGACGCACCGAGTGACGCTACCGCCGATCGCGCGCGTAGTCTTCGACACAAATACCGTGGTTTCCGCTCTGGCGTTCACCGGCAGCCGCTTGGCATGGCTCCGCTTGCATTGGCGCGACGGCAGTTGCATCCCGCTCGTCTCTCGCCCCACCGTCACGGAGTTGATCCGTGTTCTGGCGTACCGGAAATTCCAACTTTCCGAGGAGCGCCGTTTGGAGCTACAAGGCGATTATCTTCCCTACTGCTGCAACGTCGATCCCAAAGAATCCCACCCGATTCTTTGCCGCGACCCTCACGACCAGCATTTCCTCGACCTCGCCCACTGCGGCAAAGCCGATCTGCTGGTGACAGGCGACGAGGATCTGCTGGCATTGCGCGGCCTGGCTGACTTCATCCTTGAAACACCTGAGGCATATCGCCTCAGGATCTCCAGCCCAAGCAGGAACTCTCCCGAATAGCGCTCTAGGCAGTTGGCCCTATCCGCGCGCCACGGGTCCAAGGGACCACACGGTTTTCCCATAGACCTCGTTCAACACCTGGGCCAGTCCGGCATACACGGCAGACGCTCCGCAAAACAGGCCAACCCATCCCGCCGTCCTCCCAATCGATCCATTGCCGGTCGCATCGGTGATGGCCAGCAGGAAGAACAGCACCGTAAGCGAGCCGAAGACGACCTGTAACGCGCGATTCAACCGCAGCGTGGCGAAAAACAAAACAAGAGTGAATAAACCCCACATGCCGAGATAGGCAGGCATCGAGTATCCCGCCGGCCCGGCAAGTCCCCAGCCGGCTTTGGGCATCACCACTAATGCCACGAGCGATAGCCAGAACATGCCATAACTGGTGAACGCCGTGGCGGCAAAGGTATTGCCCTTCTTCCATTCCATGATGCCCGCAATCACTTGTGCCAGGCCGCCGTAGAAGATACCCATCGCAAGAATCATCGTATCCAGCGCAATGAATCCTGCATTGTGTAGATTCAGCAGGATGGTGGTCATGCCGAAGCCCATCAGCCCCAACGGAGCGGGATTTCCTGTCTTGTCTGTTCCCAACATGTCGCTCATCGGTCTTTCTCCTGAGGGCCAACGTGCAGAATCAGCTCGTCATCGTCACCATGGCGCGTTCGGCCAGTGCGCAGTGTACCGCACGGTTTAGACAAAGCACTAATTGCGGAAAGCTCAGGCTATCTTCCGTCTTCCCCCAGCCACTTCCTCGTATTCAACAACTGCCTTTGATCCAGTGCCCACACCTTGCCGGTTAACTCGTCGGCGGCCTTGCCTTCCCGCGCACACTTCTCAAACTCATTCGCGACAGCCTGCATTTTGGCATCGAGGTCATCGAGAAAATTCAACACCAGCGCCTCCGGAATCATCGGCAGCTTGGGCGAACCGAACTCCAATTTGCCGTGGTGCGACAGAATCATATGCTCGACGAGCGTCTTCAGCCGAGGCGGAAATTCCGGGAGCCGCTCAATTGTCCGGTTCACCAGCTCCACCCCCATTTGGATATGCCCCAGCAGTGTGCCCTCCACCGTGTACTCAAAACCCACATCCCACGCCAGCTCGCGCACCTTGCCAACATCGTGCAGAATCACGCCGGTCAACACCAGGTCGCGGTCCAGAATCGGATAGTGCGGGACCACGCGATCGGCAAGCCGGAGCAGGCTGATCACGTGTTCCAGCAGTCCGCCGAGCCACGCATGATGCAGTTGCCGCGCCGCGGGCGCCTCTCGATAAGCCTGTGCCAGTCCCTCATCGCTCAAAATCGTCGTCAGCAGCAGTTTCAGGTTCGGCTCAGTGAAGCTCTCCACAAATCCCAGGAGTTCGCGCCACATGGCCTCGACGTCGCAGGTGGTCGCAGGCATCAGGTCGGCCTTATCCACCTCGCCCGCCGTCGCGCGCCGTATCTGTTCGACCTTCATTTGCATCCGGTCGTCAAAACGCGAGACACAGCCGCGCGCCTTCACAATGTCGCCGCGATTTACGTCTTTGGCGATGCGCGGATCCCCCGGATCCCAGACGCGTCCCTCCAGCTGGCCCGTCTTGTCGCACAAAATCAGGCTGAGATACGGCTTGTTTGTCTTGGTGCTGCGGGTTTGTTTGGTCAGCAATAAGAAGTAGCCGTCGAAAATTCGCTGCTCTTCGAATCCCGCCAGATCGGCAATATAGATATCCTTCATCCTGCTCGAAAGCTTAACGCACTTTGCCACGTCACGACCAAATGCAAACCGGGGCAGAGAGTTCTCCCTGACCCGGCATTTTCTTTGAACTCGCCGCTTCTATTGCTGCGGCGCGGGCGCAGTAGGCGTTTGCTGAGCGGGCGCGGGCGCTCCCGGCACGGGAGGAACAGGCGTCGGCTGCAGCGGCGCAGTTTCCGCCGGCTTCTTCCGCTCGCTCATGCGCGTCTTTTCGCCGGTTGTGGCTGTATCCTTCTTTTTCTTCTTCGAACTCTTATCGCCATTCAAACCAAGGGGAGCAGCCTGTGTCTGACGGTCTGCCACCTCGGCCGCATCGGGAGCCTGCGGCGCCATCGCATCCTTCCGTTGCTGAACCGTGGTCTTGGTCTTCTTGGGCTGCTTGGCCCGTTCGCTGAACCGCGTCTTCCGTGCCGGTGGCGCGGCATCCTCGAGTGGATTCGCCGGTTCGTTCGCTGCGGTCGCCGTCTGCGTCTCAGCACCTGCATCTTCCGTCTGCCTCGCCGGAGTCGAGGGCAACGTCTTCGTCGGCGCCTTGCCGAAGCGAATCTTTTCCTTCTTGCCCGGCTTCTGTGCTGCCTGCTCGGTCTTGCTGGCTTTTTTCTTGCTCGTGGCCGGCGCTGGGGACGGCGGGGCTTCATCGTTGGATGCGAGCTGCGCTGGCTTTGACTTCTGCCGGAATCCATGTTCCGTCTCGCGGAACCTTGTCCGTTCCACCTTTCGTTTCTTCTTGGAGGACGGCGGCGTGTAGGCCGAATAGGCAATCGGGAAGATCTGCTTGTTCGGGCTCGCCCCGGTATCCACATAGCCTGTCTTGATTTCGATCGACGCGTCGTCGCGCATCTGGGTCAGGTAGTCGCGGATGGCCGGTTCCATCTTGCTCATGTAGTAGTTATTCTCAACGTCATTTTCCACGTCCTTAAACGCGGGAACGCCCCCTGGCGTGTGATCCACAACCTTGAGAATCACAAATCCCTGTTTGGTACGAATCGGCTGGGTGAAATCGCCAGTCTTCAGTGGGAATGTCGCTTCTTCAAATACCGGGTTGAGTTGACCGCGCTTGTAGGTGCCAAGATCGCCGCCTTCGGAAGCTGTGGTGCCTTCGCTCGAGCTCTTTGCCAGCTGGGCAAAGTCAGCTCCCGCGCGGAGCTTTGTTTCAATTTCGTTGGCCTTGGCCTGGGCCTCCGCCACCTTCTGCGGATCCTCGCCCAATCCTGCCGCTCCGGGCGTGCCGGTAGAAACCAAAATCTCCGCCAGCTTGATACTTTCCTGCTGCGCATACTCCTGCTTGTGCTCCTCAAAGTAGCGCTGCACTTCGCCCGGCGTCACATTGATCTTGCGGCCCACTTGGTCGCGCATCACTTCCTGCGTGATGATCTGGTTCCTCAGGTTGGCCTTGAAATCCTCGTAGGAAAAACCTTGATCCTTAGCCGCCTTCTCCAGGTCCTCCAAGGTGGAAAGGTTGTACTGCTTGCGAATGTCGTTTAGCTTGCTCACCAGCTCGGTCTCGCCGGTGATCCCAAGCTCTTTGCCCTTCGACAGCCAAAGCTGCTGGTCGATCAGGTTGCGCAACAAATCCTTGTGCGAATCCGAAATCTGCTGCATCGAGGCGCCGCGTTGCCGCTCTTCCTGGTCCGACTCCTTCATGGCCCGCTCATAATCCGAGCTGGTAATAATCTGGTCGTTGATCCGGGCAATGATCTCCTCAACCGTCGTGCCGCCATAGGGGCTCGCCGGTACGGATGTGCGGGTTTGCGCGAAGAGGGAACCTGCGGGCAGCGCCGTAAACAACACGAAAGCCGCGGGAATGCGAAAAATACTTAGATTCATAGGCCGGAACAGGACAGGCGGCATTCGATTGCCCCCTGCACCATAGACGCCATTGTAAATGGCTGGATAGCAGGCGCGCGATTCGAGTCCTGCAACCGTCGTGGATTGTAGTGCCACCTCTTTGGAAAACTGCGAAAAACTCGGCAATCGTCGCTTACTTACGGTTTCCGCTATCCCCTTGACCCGCCGTTTCGTCAAATGAGTGAGTGATATACTTTAGCCTAAGACTGCCTTGCGCGGCCCTGTCTAGACGCCTGTCGCACCAGCCGTCCGGAGGTACCTTCCGCCTATGACTCCACGCGCCCGCAGGGCCCTTTTTACCCTTGTCCTCTTCTTCACCGTCTGCGCCGTTGTGGGCAGCGTGATGCAGCGCAAGGTTGGCGCACAATCGTCCCAGGACGAGAGCCAGATTCGCGACAGTCTCAAGACCTTCACCGATGTCTATGCGCTCGTGGAACAGAACTACGCCGAGCCGATCAACGGCGACAAGGCCGACACCGCCATTTATGACGGCGCCATCCCCGGCATGCTGCGTGTGCTTGACCCCCACTCCAACTTCTACGACCCCAAGTCCTATGCCAAAATGCGCGAAGATCAACGCGGCCACTACTACGGTGTCGGCATGGTCATCCAGCAGCAAGGCAACAAGGTCTACGTCATCACGCCCTACGAGAACACGCCCTCGTTCCGCGCCGGCATTCGACCCGGTGACGTGATCTCGGCCATCGATGGCAAATCGGCCGACGGCATGAGTTCCGACCTGGTGGCCAAGTCATTGAAGGGCCCCAAGGGCACGCATGTTCAAGTCACCATGATCCGCGAAGGCCAGCCCAAGCCGCTCGTCTTCGACTTGGTGCGTGATGAGATTCCGCATCCCTCCGTCGACCTCGCCTACGAGATCAAGCCCGGTGTCGGGTACATTCACCTCACGCAGTTCCAGGAGACCACTGCCCAGGAAGTTGGGGACGCCGTGGACGGATTCAGCAACCTGCATGGCCTCGTCCTCGACCTGCGGAACAACCCTGGCGGCTTGCTGAGCCAGGCTGTTGAAGTCTGCGATCATCTATTGGCCAAGGGACAAACCATCGTCTCGCAACGCGGACGCGCCTATCCTGACCAGGTCTATACCGCCAGCCACGGCAACGACGGCAAGACCTTCCCCATCGTTGTCCTGGTAAATCGCAACACGGCCTCGGCGGCGGAGATCGTCTCCGGCGCCTTGCAGGATCATGATCGCGCGTTGATCGTCGGCGAAACCACCTTCGGCAAGGGCCTCGTCCAGACCGTGTACAACCTGAGTGAAAACACCGGTCTCGCCCTGACTACCTATCACTACTACACGCCGTCGGGCCGCCTCATCCAGCGTAACTACACCGGCGTTTCGCTCTACGACTACTACTACAACCACGCTGGCGCCTCGGCAGCCGATTCAACGAACCGCGAAGTCAAGATGACCGACTCCGGCCGCACCGTCTACGGCGGCGGTGGCATCACACCCGATGAAAAAATCGAAGCGCCGAAGAGCAACGACTTCCAGGACGAGCTCATTTACAAGGCTGCGTTCTTCCACTTCGCTGCACACTATCTGGCCAATCGTTCCGTCGACAAAAACTTCCAGGTCGACGACGCGGTCATGGCTGACTTCAAGCAATTCCTCACTTCGCAAAACATCAACTGGACCGACAACGACATCAACGGTGTCTCCGACTGGTTGAAGGTCAGCATCCGGCAGTACATCATTACCAGCCAGTTCGGCCAGTTACAAGGGCTGCGCACGATGGCCGATTGGGACCCGATGATCCAGAAGGCGCTGACATTTCTGCCCGAGGCACAGGCGCTTGAAGACAATGCACACAAGGTTCTGGCGCAAAAGGCCGAAGCACACACAGGCTCTGGTCTGGGCGCTGCACCGGCACAGCAATAATCGACGTCTCAGCGAGAATTGATTAGAAATAGCTAAGAACAGAAAGACATCCGTGACGGATGTCTTTCCTGTTTGTACCCACGATCACATCGCGGTTCTCCCATGAATCCTAGGATTGAAGCGGTGTCTGGGAGGAAAACCTTGCCTCAAATTCCGACAGAAAACGCCACGACCATCGAGAACCTTCTCGCTGCTTTCGAAGGAGAATCAAACGCCAACGCCAAATACGTTGCCTTCGCCCTAAAAGCCGATGCCGACGGATGGCACGGAGCTGCCAGCCTTTTTCGCGCCGCGGCCCAGGCCGAACAGATCCACGCTGCCAACCATGCTCGAGTCATCCGTCAGTTGGGCGGTGAAGCCTGCTGCGAGATTCATACGGTCCACGTGAAATCGACACTCGAAAATCTGAAAGCCGCCCTTGCCGGCGAACAGGTCGAGATCGAATCCATGTATCCGGAATTCGTGAAAGAGGCGGAGGCATATGGGAATACCGCGGCGACCCGCACCTTCACCTGGGCGCTCGAGGCAGAGAAGACCCACGCGAAGCTCTATGCCGACGCCATCGCTCTGGTCGAGGCCGGAAGGAACACCGACTGGGTCGGCGCCCCACGGGATTTCTATGTCTGCGCGGCATGTGGCTACACCTCTGCATCGCCCGATGAACACGAACGATGCCCGGTATGCCATTTGTCCTCGGATAAATTCGAAGTTTTTCGTTAACGCCAGCCCTTATCGCTGGCTCGCTTCCCCCGCAGCAACTCTGCGATTGAACTCCCCCGACTTGTTGCGAGGCACGCTCAGCGATTGCCACCGATCGCAGGCAAAATGCTTCGCCAACAGCACAATCTGGCCCACATGATGCGGATAATGTGCCATCTGCCGGTTGATCGCCTGCATCACCGAGTGCGCTTCACTACGGATCGTAACTTTGCGTCCAAGGTCGGCGTCTGTCAGCGGCTCAATCGCGCCAAACAAGCGGCTCCATCCGTCTTCCCACTCGGCCAGCAGCGCAGCACGCGTAGCCGGCGGATCGACAAATTCGCTGTCGCGATTGCGATTCGCCTTTTCTCCATCCGTAGTCAGGAAATCGGTCCAGCGCGAGCGCATATTGCCTGTCATATGTTTCACGATGATCGCAATCGAATTGGCCTCGCAATCGAGCACCTCGAACAGCTGTTCATCGGTCACTTGTTCCATCGCACGCTCGGCCAGCTTTTTGTAATAACGAAAAACCGCCAGTGCATCCTCGATATAGGATGTCGTGAATTGAAGCGCCATGCGGACAGTGTAGTCGAGTTTCACATCGCCCGAAACCACTACGGCTCGTCCGCATAGACTCCCACCTCAAGCTTGCCGCCTTCGGCCAATCGAGCCCGAAACATGCCCGGCGTATTAAAACTCCACGCCAGCTGTCCATCCGGCGTAATCGCAATCACCCCACCGTCGCCATGAAGCGTCTCCAGTTCTTTGTGAATCACTTGATCGGCGGCCTGCTGCACCGTCATACCTTTGAAGAGCACCAGATTGCACACCTCGCGCGCCACGCCGAGCCGAATAAAGTACTCGCCCGTCCCGGTAGCCGACACCGCGCACGATTGATTGGACGCGTAAGTGCCCGCGCCAATAATCGGCGAATCGCCGACGCGCCCCGGCATCTTGCCTTGCAAGCCGCCCGTGGAAGTACCCGCAGCGATATTGCCGCTACGGTCGAGTGCAACAACACCCACCGTACCGTACAAATGCGAGTCGACTGACTCCTCCAGTTGCGCCACCGGCACGACCTTGCCCTCCGCGGGCACGCCGGCCGGCCGCGGCGGAATCGGCTTCCCTTCCTTCGTGAGTTGCTTCACCAGCGACTGCCAGCGGCTCTCAGTAAAGAAATAACTGGGAGGCTCCTGCTCAAGTCCATTGCGCCCACCAAAATCATCGGCGCCCTGTCCAACCATCATCACGTAAGGAGACTTCTCCATCACGGCGCGCGCCAGGCTGATGGGATGCCGCGTGCGCGTAACACCGGCGACAGCGCCGGCTTTCAGCGTGGCGCCGTCCATGATGGCCGAGTCCATTTCATTCTTTCCTTCGGAGGTGAAGACGGCTCCGCGTCCCGCATTGAACAGCGGGTCGTCTTCGAGAACATGAATCGCGGCCTCTACTGCGTCGAGCGAAGACCCGCCCTGATCAAGCACCTTCGCTCCGGCCTCAATAGCCGCCTTAAGCCCTGCGCGATAGCCGCTGTCGCCATCGGGCCCCAGCTTCGCACGCTCAATCACGCCCGCGCCGCCGTGCAACACAATCGCCCATCGATGACCTGCCTGCACGTTCGTTTGTTGCGCCGACACAGTCATCGCTGCTGCCCCCATCGCGATCGCCGAAAGCCATCCCGCCGTTTTTCTCATGCGCATCGCCCTCCCCTCATGTATACCGCAAAGATTCCCTGTTCCCTGTTCCCTGTTTCCTGCTCCCTATCCCGCCGGGGTTCTCCGGCGACAGGTCTTCGTCACTGGGGTGGCTGTTCCCTGTCTTCTGTTCCCTGCTGTCATCCGATACGATCGAAATCAAGAATGAACCGTTCTCAAATCTCTTTCATTTGTGCCTTGCTCGCCGCGTTCGCCGCCCCATGCGCAGCGAAGCCGAAACCAATTCCGGTCAAGGTCGTCGTGGTCGCTATGTTTGAGGTTGGCCAGGATACCGGCGATCAGCCCGGCGAGTTGCAGTACTGGGTCGAGCGCGATCATCTCGATCGCGTCTACCCACTGCCCGCCGGATACCACTCCGTACGTATGAACGCCGACGGGGAAATGGCCGTCCTCACCGGCCAGGGTACAGCACACGCCGCGGCAACCATCATGGCCCTGGGCCTCGATCCCCGCTTCGACCTGACCCACGCCTACTGGCTCATTGCCGGCATCGCTGGAGGCAGCCCGGATCGCATCTCCCTTGGCTCCGCAGCCTGGGCGCGTTGGGTTGTCGATGGCGACCTGGGTTACGAGATCGATGCGCGCGAAATTCCTCCCGACTGGCCCACCGGCTACATCCCTCTGCGCAAGACCCGCCCGTATGAGCCGCCTTCTACACCACTCGACGGCCAGGTGTACGCGCTCAACCCAACCCTCGCCCAATGGGCATTCAATCTCACGCGCTCCACCGCTCTCGCTGATTCCGACAAGCTCAAGCAGATCCGATCTGAATTCGATGGGGCGGCCGCTCAACGCCCGCCCTTCGTCATGCTTGGCGACGAAATCTCGTCATCGACCTACTGGCACGGCAAACTTTCCGACGCCTGGGCCACTGCATGGGTCGATTACTTCACGGGGAAGCAAGGCCAGTTCGTCACCACTGCGATGGAAGATACCGGGACCTTACTCTCTTTGAAGAATCTGGCCAACGCCGGCCGCATTGACTGGCACCGCATTCTCGTCTTGCGCACGGTAAGCAACTACGATCAGCAGCCCCGCGGCATGAGTGCCGCAGACAGCCTCGCACGCCAGCGCATCGGCTCTTACAGCGCGTATCTTCCCTCGCTCGAAGCCGCCTACACGGTGGGCCGCACCGTCGTGGACGAGTTGCTCACCCACTGGCGGAAGTATGTGAACGTATCCATCGCTCCAAAGTGATCGCCCCTGCGCAAACCCGGCCTGGACAAATTCATCGGACGCTCGCCGCAAGAAAGCACACAAAAGCGACAGTTAGTGCTGCGACCCGGGCACGGTGCATTGCGTCCCACTTGTGGTGCTCGCGCCGCGATTCCACGGCAAAGGACCCCGGATCGAGTTGCATCATCCGGTTATTGATGGGCACAAGGAACAGCAGGGTCAGAACGATTACTGCGGCCCAGATGAGGTTCGCACTTAGGAGCAGCAGCCAGGCGTGCGCCTCGTGGTGTCCCAGGAACCAGCCGCAGGCGAGAAGAACCAGGCTCCCCACATACCAGAACGGCATCGCGGTTCCCAGCTTGCGCGCAAACATCCGAATGGCGGCGGCCTGCGCGGAGTTATCAAGTTTCCACAACACCGGGTTCACAAAGACCGAGACAGCAAATTCGGTCCCAATCAACAACCCAAGAGAAACAATCGTGATGATAGTGAGAAAGTGAATCATGTTCATCTCCTAGACTTCAGACGCGTATCGCCGCTATACTGACTCAAAGATTGGTACTGACAAATTTGTCACTGCCAATCAAGATCGTAGAATCGAGATCCCCACCCATGCCGGTTTCGAAGAAAGAGTGTTCCGCCTGCCCCATTGATGCCATGCTGTCGATCATCGACGGCCGTTGGAAGGGAACAATTTTGTGGCGCCTGTCTGAAGGCCCGATGCGTACGAGCGAGCTGCGACGCAGCATCCCCGAAATCACCGAGCGCATGCTGATCCGTCATTTGCAGGACTTGGTCCGCGACGGCATTATCGTGCGGCGCGTCGAGACGAGCATCCCACCCTGCGTTCACTACTCCATCTCAAAGTACGGATGGACGCTCGTTCCGGTTCTGGAAACGATCTGTACGTGGGGCCGCGTTCATCTCAAGCGGATCAACGCCGGCCCGGTAGGCGCAGCGCGATCGAGATAGCCTATCGCAGCCCCTTGGCGACTGCGGGTCCGGCAAGGCACAATGCTTGAGTTCCGCAAATTGTGTCATCGATCGCACTCTGCTGGCCCTGCACCGTCAGCAGCGGTGCGACAGCGAGGAAAGACTCGATGCATTCTGTCTGGTTCGGCGAGTATCTGGGCACCCTGGTTCTTGTCCTGCTCGGCAACGGCGTCAACGCCAACGTCACGCTCCGCAAATCCTACGCAGCCGACGCGGGATGGATGGTCGTCGCCACTGGCTGGGCCATTGCCGTGCTCTGCGGGGTGCTCGTCGCGCAAGCCTTCGGCAGTCCCGGCGCGCACTTGAACCCCGCCATCTCGCTTGCCAGCGCCGTGATTACCGGAGATTACTCACACCTGCCGAGCTTGTGGTCAGCACAACTGCTCGGCGCCATGTCCGGCTCTGCGCTCATGGCCCTCCACTTCGCCCCGCATTGGAGACCCACGCCCGATCCCGCCGCCAAACTCGGCATCTTCTGCACCGGTCCAGCAATCAAGAGTCCGCTAGCCAACATCGCCAGCGAAGTGATCGGAACCATGGTTCTGGTCGTGGTTGTCGGGGCAATCTCGTCTCACGGCGTCTCTGAAACGGGCCCTGCCGCCGGAATCGGACAGTGGCTCGTCGCCAGTCTCGTTTGGGGCATCGGCCTCTCGCTCGGCGGAACTACGGGATACGCAATCAACCCCGCGCGCGACCTAGGACCGCGCCTCGCGCATGCCCTGCTCCCGATCCCCGGCAAAGGCAGTTCCAACTGGCGCTATGCACCAATCCCGATCATCGGCGACCTGCTTGGCGGAGCGCTTGCAGGGCTGTTGCTCCACTACGCGCACTTGTAATTCACACGCGCATCCTCAAGGCAGATAACAAACCTTTCACGCATCCGTCCTCGCTGCCCCACTTTCCTTCACGGCCTCACTCCTGCTGAAACCCTACGAAACCTCAACCATGATCTTCGTGAACCGTGCCGGCTCGCGGCTCCACTCCTCAAGAATCGCAGGCGTTTCGTCCATCGGCACCATGCGCGTAACGGCCTCCTCCACAGGAAACCGATGCGCCTCCAGCATCTCGATTACGTCGCAAAAATCCTCGCGCTCTGCATTGCGCGACCCCAGAATATCCAGCTCCTTTTGCACAAATAGCCGCGTCTCGTAAGCAACCAGCTCTTTTGCATACCCGATATAAACAACGCGCCCGGTGAACGCCACCTCGTCCACGGCCGTGCGAAATGTCTGCGGCAGCCCAATCGCCTCAATTACCACATCCGGCCCACGACCGCCGGTCAACTCGGAAAGCCGCGCATGAAGATCCTCGCGCGCCGAGTTGATCGAATACGTTGCACCAGCCTTGCGCGCAATCGCAAGCTTGGCATCATCGACATCCACCCCGATCACCGTCGCTCCACGAAACGCCGCACCGGCCACCGCTCCCAACCCCACGCCACCGCATCCAATCACGGCGACAGTATCGCCCGCAGCAGCTCTTCCCCGCGCCGCCGCATGAAAGCCGACCGTCAGCGGCTCAACCAGGCAGAGTTCCTTCAATGTGAGTGCGGCCCGGAAGAGCCTCGCCGCAGGCACCGCGATCAATTCAGTGAGCGCGCCATCGCGCTGCACACCGAGCGTCTGATTGCATTGGCAGGCATTCCCGCGGCCGCGCAGACAAGCCGCACACTTTCCGCAACTGGAATAAGGCGAAAGCGTCACGGCGGTTCCGGCCATCCACTGCGACGCGCTCGCACCCGCCCCAACGACGGTGGCCGACACCTCGTGACCCGGAATCCTCGGATAACTCACCATCGGATTGCGCCCGCGGTATGAATTCAGGTCACTCCCACAAAGGCCAACCATCCGCACCTTGAGCAGTACCTCGTCCTCGCCAAGTGCCTGTGGCTCCCCCACAGCCTTGATCCCCGCTTGCCCCGGCCCTTCCAACACCACGGCCTTCATTCCGCTGTCTCCCATTCAAACTCTTCGCAAAGCTTCGATCATAGCCGAATGCGCGTCTATTCGACTCCAATGCAACCGCTGTATTCTTGGTTTGGCGAGGGGCTCAAGATCCCAACACTCCCGCATCAAGGAACACATGGCCGAATCTGTCCTTCAATTAGATCCATGCGACAACGTCCTTGTCGCCCTGATGCCACTGAAAGCCGGAACTGTGGTGCGCTATGGCGAGCATGCCTGCACGGTCGTCGAGGACATCCCCGCCAAACACAAGCTGGCCATCGCTGACCTCGCGCCGGGCGACTTCGTCTTTCTCTATGGCATGGTCGTCGGCGAGGCGGTGGTAGCCATTCCCCGTGGCGGCCTCATCTCCACACGAACCATCCGCCATCGCGCCAGCGACTACACGGCAACGCGTCTCCCGGTTTCCTTTCCATTGCCGGACCCAGCGCCATGGTCAACGCGCACCTTCATGGGATATCACCGCGCTGATGGCCAGGTGGGTACACGCAACTACTGGATCGTGCTGCCACTGGTCTTCTGCGAGAACCGCAATGTGGACCGGATGCGCGAAGCCCTTGAGGAGGAGCTCGGCTATGGCGGCTCGCACAACAGCTATCGTAGCCACGTGCGTCAACTCGTCCAGCATCAGGCCAGCGGCAACGAACATCGCACAGAAGACCTGGCGCACGCACGTGCCGAACGTGTCTTCCCCCATATCGATGGCATCCGCTTCCATACCCACGAAGGCGGTTGCGGCGGAACGCGCCAGGATGCGCAGGCCCTTTGCGGTTTGCTGGCGGGCTACATTCACCATCCCAACGTAGCTGGAGCCACGGTGCTGAGCCTCGGCTGCCAGAATGCGCAGGCCAGCATGCTTCTCGACGAGCTGCGTGCACGCGATCCGCAGATGACCAAGCCGGTCCTGGTCTTCGATCAGCAGAAGTCGGGCCGCGAATCCGCCCTCATGACCCGCGCACTCGATGAAACCTTCGAGGCACTCGTCAAGGCGAACCAGCTCACGCGCACCCCGGCGCCGCTCTCTGCTCTCACCATCGGCCTCAAGTGTGGTGGCTCCGATGGATTCAGCGGCATCTCCGCCAATCCCACGCTCGGTTATCTCTCTGACCTCCTCGGAGGTCTCGGCGGCAAGACACTCCTCTCCGAATTCCCCGAATTGCACGGTGTGGAACAGGAACTCATCAATCGCTGCGCCACCGATGCGCTGGCTCAGCGCTTCTACGACCTCATGCACGCCTATCAGGCCCGCGCCAGGGCCGTACACTCCGGTTTTGAGATGAATCCCTCCCCCGGCAACATTGAAGACGGGCTCACCACCGATGCAATCAAGTCGGCAGGCGCAGCCCGCAAAGGCGGCGTCGCTCCGGTGCGCGACGTGCTCGACTTCCCTCAGTACGCCACCACGCCGGGCCTCAACCTGCTTTGTACTCCCGGCAACGATGTGGAGTGCGTCACAGCGCAGGCCGGCGCGGGAGCGAACCTTGTCCTCTTCACCACCGGATTGGGTACGCCCACCGGCAATTCCGTCGCCCCCGTCATCAAGATCGCAACCAACTCCACTCTCGCCGAGCGCATGGCCGACATCATCGACTTCAATGCGGGTGACATCGTCAGCGGCGAAACGACGATCCCCGCCTGCGCGGAGAAGCTGTTGGATCTTTGTATCGAGGTGGCGAGCGGCGAGCGCTTCACCAAAGCCGAGCTGCTCGGCCAGAATGACTTCATCCCCTGGAAGCGCGGCGTGTCACTCTAAACGGGGTTATTTCAGAATCGACGCCGCAACCGCCAGCGCCGTGATTGCGGCCGTCTCCGCCCGCAGAATCCACGGGCCCAATGAAACTGCACGCCATCCGTTCGTATCGAAGAGCGCCTCTTCATCCGGAGCCCATCCGCCCTCCGGCCCAATCGCAATCTCCAGTGCAGGCATCTCCGCGCCAGCTGCAGCAATCGCCTCTTCGAGAGCAGTTCGCAACGTGGTGGACCGCTCCTGCTCCGCCAGCACAATGCGCGTCGCACTCGATTCCCGCCGCACACAATCGGCCAGCGCTATCGGATCATGGATCAAAGGAACATCGGAGCGACGAGCCTGCTGCGCTGCTTCATGGGCAATGCGTCGCCATCGTTCAGCGCGCTTTGTAGCGGCGAGGGCCAGATGTTTCTCGCTCCGGCGGGCAATCACCGGAGCGATCGCAGCGATGCCGAGCTCGGTCAGTTTTTCGACCGCCCACTCCATCCGATCGAACTTGTAGACAGACATTACCAGCGTAATGGGCAATGAGGGCTCCGCGCTCAGTTCGGCGATCAGATTGAAGCGCACCTCGCTCTTGCCGTCCGCCCCGTTCTCGATCGCGGCCACCACGGCGTGAAAGACGTGACCGCCCGCGATCACGTCCGCGGCCATGCCTGGTTGCGCGCGCAAAACACGAATCAGATGCTCGGCATTCGCGCCCGTGAGCACCGCTGTCGCTTCATCCCAACTTTCGGCAATCCATCTCCTGTGCGTCATCGCCTGTATTCATGCACCTTTCCGCTTTACGCAAAAACACTGAGGGGGACGCTTTGTGCGTCCCCCTCAGTGTTTGCCTTTGGTTGGTTGACCCGTTACTTTTTCTTCGCGGTTTTCTTCGCGGCCTTCTTCGCGGGTGCCTTCTTGGCTGCTTTCTTAGTTGCCATTTGCCTATTCTCCCTTTTTCGATGGGTTGCATCGAAGCTGCAATTTGAAATGCAGTTGAGGAATGTATAGATTCATGCTTGCTCAGTGTCAAGCAAAAAACGACTTGAGGGTGGAAAAAGTGGTAACAATTTTCGCAACACTCCATCGCGAGTCGCTCCACAATTTCAAAGAAGACGATGCGCACGAAGGAATGCGAGCGCTAATCCAGCGATGAGGTCGTGCCAACTATGCGCGAAAATTCCGGCGCGAAGTCCGCGACGCAAAATTGCAAGCACGCTGAAGAGCGCGCCGAACACCGCAAGCAGAACCATGTTGCGTGTTCCCTGATATCCATGCGCAGCGCCGAATAGTATCGCCGAGAACACTACGCCCCATACCACTCCGCCCTTTGCCCATGCGGTGAACTGCCGCTGCAGGTATCCGCGGAACACAGCTTCCTCGATCGTCCCTGCCAAGCAACAGAGCAGGACCCAGCATGCGATCTCCACTCCGCTTGCAGGCGCCAATTGTGCAAGGATGCGCACATTCTCCTTCTGCGCGGAGTTCGGCTCCATCGGTTGACCGCCATGCATCGGCGCGTTCCGGTGCGTCAAGGCATACTCCGCTCCCGTCCAAACAACCCCTACCGAGGCCAGGATGAGCAGTGAAGCAATCCAGAAGACACATGCGACGCCAAGGTCGAGAGCAATCCCGCGAAAGCCCTGGTCCACCACTCCAAACAACGAGCGAAGCGGAGTCTTTCTCATCCGCAGTCCCAGCGCGACCCAACCCAGCATCGCCAGTTCCAGCGTCGCCGTAGTGCCATAAGTCAGCAATCGATGCGGCGCTCCGTGAAATCCCGCCAGTTGCAACTTCCCCGCGACCGAAAGCGCGCCAATCCCCACAATCAGCACTGCCGTGTGCCACCAAGGCGCAGCCGGAACCGGTACGGGCCGCACCTGCAGCGGCATCTCGCGCGGAATTGTCTCTGTCAGGGGCGGCTTCGCCGAGTCACTCTCGGGTATTTGCAATGTAATATCCTCTCAGCCCTGCCAACTTCTTCCCGCGCGCTCTCACTCAGCATTCGATAATGTTCAATGCAAGCCCGGCCAGGCTGGTCTCCTTATAGCGCGATTGCATGTCGAGACCGGTGAGATACATCGTGCGAATCACCTGATCGAGCGAGACCTTGTGCTCCTCCGACTCGCTCAGCGCAATGCGGGACGCGTGGACGGCCTTCACTGCTCCCATCGCGTTCCGCTCGATGCAGGGGATCTGCACCAGTCCGCCAATCGGATCGCAGGTCATGCCCAGGTTATGCTCCATCGCAATCTCAGCAGCGTGCTCCACCTGGCCATTGGTCCCGCCGAGCGCCGCCGTCAGTCCACCCGCTGCCATTGAACAAGCCACGCCCACCTCGCCCTGGCAACCCACCTCGGCTCCACTGATCGACGCGTTCTCTTTGTAGAGAATGCCAATGGCCGCCGAAGTCAGAAAGAACCGCATGATCCCTTCATGGTCCGCCTCCGGCGCGAAGCGCTCGTAGTACCTCGCCACGGCGGGCACCACTCCCGCAGCTCCATTCGTCGGCGCAGTCACAACCCGGCCACCGGCAGCATTCTCTTCATTCACCGCCATCGCATACACCGTCACCCAGTCGAGTGGCGCCAATGGATCGCCCCGCGACCCATCCACTTCCTTCGCGCGCAGCCGCTCCGCCAACCGATGCGCACGTCGCCGTACATTCAACCCGCCTGGCAAGATCCCTTCGGTTGCAATCCCGCGCGCAATGCAATCGCGCATGGTTTGCCAGATGCGATCGATGCCGTCGCGTATAACGTCGACCCGCGCCCGAGCCCCATCCAGCGAGACCAGTGCACATTCGTTCTCGAGCATGAGCTGGCTGATGGAGATTTCGTTCGCCTGTGCTGTCGCCAGCAGTTCCGCTGCCGTATGAAAAGGAAACGGGACTTCCGTTGCCGACTTTTCACTGGAAGCGTCGACGCCGTCCTCGACGATGAAGCCGCCGCCGATGGAGAAATATGTCCGCTCATCCAGAACCGTACCAGCCGCATCGTAGGCAGTGAGCCGCAGGCCGTTGGGATGCTGCATCTTTGCGCCTGGAGGAAACATCACGTCACGATGCGAGAACAGATTGTCGGCCTCATCGAAAATAAGAATTGGACCTCCCGCCAGTTTGATCTCCTTTGTCGTGCGAATCGCGGCAACCGTCGATTCAATGGCTGCAGGATCGATGGTCGCCGGCTCGTTGCCCGCCAATCCCAGCAGCACTGCCCGATCAGTACCGTGCCCTTTACCCGTCAGCGCCAGCGAACCGTAAAGCTCCGCTTTGACCCGCTTGACTCGATCCAGCAGGCCGCGGTCCGCCAGACCTTGCGCAAACCGCCACGCCGCGCGCATCGGTCCCATGGTGTGCGAACTCGATGGGCCAACGCCGATCTTGTAAAGGTCGAAGAGACTCGTCGTCACGGTGTGATTGTAGCGCGCAGCGAGCTGCATCCCGCCGGGGCGTTGTGAGCGCATCGAAACAACCTGCTCTTCAGCGATCTATGCGCACGGCTCCAGGACGGGCGTTGGCATCCTACTGCGCTGCGGGACATATCCCGGAGCTGGAGGAAAGAAACGCATGTATCACCACGTTAAAAATCTCATGTACACCGTGAACGTTGGGCAGCCAAATGTCGCTTTCGGCAATATGCTGCTCGAGCAGTTCGGCGGCGCCAATGGGGAGTTGGCCGCGGCAATGCAATACACCATCCAAGGTTGGAATTGCGTCGATGACCTGGCTCGACGCGATCTTTTGCTCGATATCGGCACCGAAGAATTGAGCCATCTCGAAATTGTGGGCGCACTGATTCGTATGCACCTGAAGCCAATGAAGGAAAACCGCGAAGCTGCGGAAGCCGATCCATTGATCTGCATCGCCGGAGGCGGCGGCGTTGCCCTTGTCAATTCCATGGGAAACGCATGGACCGGAGACTATCTGAAAATCACCGGAGAATTGGACGTCGACCTGCGCAGCAACATCGCGGCCGAGTCCCGCGCCAAGATCGTCTACGAGCGGCTGATCAATCACACCGACGACCCCGGAACTGTGGATGCCCTTCAATTCCTGATGACGCGCGAGATCACCCACATGAAAGCGTTCTCCGCTGCACTTGAGAGCCTCGAAAAACCGCCATTTTCCATCGGCCGCCTTGCCGTCACGCCCGGTATCGGCGACGAATATTTCAATGCTTCCACTGGGGACGGAGACGAAGGCGATTCCGACATGAAAGGACCCTGGCAATCTTCTTTTGGACTGCATCCCATCGAATCGCAGATGAACGGCGGCAAGGGCCTGTCCGTCGGTGCGATTGACGGCGTGGCAGGATACGAAGCGCGCGGCAAACAGGATGACGGTCTCAAGGCAACCACTGCCACCAAGGTGAAGACCGTGGACAAGAAAAAAGTGCCCGAGACAGACGCCGCGCAAACCGGACGTCAGGCAACTCTGGTCAATGAGAGCGTGCACAACGGCAAGACGCATTCCGCCGCCCATTCCACTAAGTAGCGGCTGAACACCAACGCGCGCCTTCGAATTCACGCCGGCCGCAAACGATGCATCTTGCCCGCCAAGCTCAATTCGACGAGCAGGATGCATCCATATCTCGATCTCGATTCTTCGCGTTCTGTCTGATCGACAGGATAGATCTCAGAATCGAATCAGGGCCAGACCGGACTCCGGGTCAATCTGCTTTTGAAGATGCTCCGGATTCTCCGTGAGAATCAGTTCGCACGTCGGCCGCACCGTCGCATGCAGCAGATGTCCGCCATGCGCCGAACCGTCCACGCGACCCACCACCATGTGTGCATGAACCTGCGGCTCACCATCCTTTACTGCGATGTCTCCAATTACCGAAAGCAATTCAACTTGCTCGTCGAGTTTCACCGCCGTCTGATACGTCTTCGTCTCCCAGTTGAACCAGCCCAGCTCCACCTGGCTCAAGGCGCCAATCGCCTTGAAGCTGCTCCCTTGGAGTCGTCGCTCCTTTGCAAATTGTTTCAGCGCTGCCATCAACTCTTCACCGGTGTCGAGAATCATCGCATAGGTCAAGGGCTGCTCAGCCAATTGCTTGGTCCGCATCGTAATTCCTCTTCCCTTCCGATGCCGGATGGCTGGAAAAGGTCGTTGCACAACCGCCAAGTCCAACAAGAAGAAGTTTCGTTGCAAAATTCGGCACCCAGGGCACACAACCGAAGCGACGACCATCACAGCCCTTTCATGTTCCATCCCGCTACACTCGCTGCACTAGACTATTCATGCTTTTTAAAGCCCTCAGCGCAGCCGTCTATGGCATCGACGCCAACCTCATCGATGTAGAAGTCGATTACAGCGGCGTGGTCTCCGATCAGGATCACTTCCACACCGTCGGTCTGCCCGACGCAGCCGTGCGCGAAAGCCGCGACCGCGTCCGCGCCGCTATCAAGAACTCCGGCTACCTGATTCCGCCCACGCACATCACTATCAACCTCGCGCCTGCCGATCTCAAAAAAGAAGGCTCCGGCTTCGACCTGCCCATCGCCCTCGGCATTCTCGGCGCTTACGGCGCCCTGCAGGTCAGCGACGTCAGCCAATTCCTCATGGTCGGTGAGCTGGGACTCGATGGCAGCGTGCGCTCCATACCTGGAATGTTGCCCGTCGCCATCCTCGCGCGCGAGAAAAACATTCCAAACCTGATCCTGCCCGCAGCCAACGCCGCCGAAGCTGCCGTCGTCGAAGGCGTCAACGTCTATCCCGTCTCCTCGCTTCTCGATGTCCTTGAGCTGCTCAACAGCCAGCTCCTCGGCAGCATCCAGCGCGAGCCGTTCCGCGTTTCGACGGCAGCTCTTCTAGGCGAGCTGCAGCATTTCTCCGTTGACTTCAAAGACGTCCGCGGCCAGCAAACAGCCAAGCGCGCCCTCGAAGTCTCCGCCGCGGGCAGCCACAACATATTAATGATCGGTCCACCCGGCTCCGGCAAAACGATGCTCGCCAAGCGGCTGCCTTCGATTCTCGCGCCGCTCACCTTCGAAGAGGCTCTCGAGACCACCAAGATTCACTCCGTCGCCGGCGTCCTTGACGCAGCGCAAGGCCTCGTGACCCAGCGGCCGTTCCGCTCCCCGCATCACACCATCTCCGACGCCGGCCTCATCGGCGGCGGCATCGTTCCCCGTCCCGGTGAAGTCTCCCTCGCACACAATGGCCTGCTCTTCCTCGATGAGTTGCCGGAGTTCCCGCGCAACGTTCTCGAAGTGATGCGCCAACCTCTTGAGGATCACACCGTCACCATCGCGCGTGCCTCCATGTCGCTCACGTTTCCCGCGCGCTTCATGCTGGCGGCTGCCATGAACCCTTGCCCCTGCGGTTACTTCAACGACAAATCCCGCGAATGCATGTGTACCCCGCCGATGATTCAGCGCTACATCGCCAAAATCTCCGGCCCCCTGCTCGACCGCATCGATATCCATATTGAGGTGCCGGCCGTTCAATATAAGGAGCTGCGTGGCTCGGCCGCCATCGAGGGTTCCGCTGAAATCCGCGCCCGCGTGCTCGCTGCCCGTGACCGGCAGAGGGAACGCTTCAAAAAGCACGGCGAGAAGATCTACTCGAACGCGCAGATGACCACCCGGCAGATTCGCGCCTACTGCGAGCTGGGCGCCGATGCGGAGCGCCTGCTTGAGAGGGCCATGCAGCAGCAGGGGCTCACCGCCCGCGCCCACGACCGTATCCTTAAAGTAGCCCGCACCATCGCCGATCTCGAGAGTACGGAGCATCTTACGGTCGCCCATCTGGCGGAGGCAATCCAATACCGCACCCTCGATCGCAGTTATTGGGCTTAGAGCGGCCTTTGAGTCCATGTTCGTGGAGAAGCCAGCACTCATGGGAGAAGCCAGCGGCAAAACTGATTTAATTGACCCTCCGGCCGAGATTTCCACACTTCGGGAGCCCGTTTGGCGAGTAACCAGCCGGATACCCAGGCGGTGTGTGACCAAAATCACTCATTTTTGCGTCCTTTATGCATCCAGTTAGCACTTTCTATGCATCTCAAAATAGGCCGGTTACCTTTGCTTGGCCCAACCGTTTTCTAAACCGGGAAAGCGCACAGGGAAGCCCAAAAAAAATGTTGACCCGCTTTTGCACCCGTTATACATTCAGGAGTGCCATCCTTAAGGATAGATTGCACAGCGCGATTGCGCGTCTCTCTGTCAATTCCAGCATCGATCATGGGGCTACGGCTCGTCGCTTGATGCGTCCGAAGTGTCCTATGCTTGCCCTTCGGAGTTGGAACGATGAGAGTTCGACTCGTCCCGTGCGGCAATCTTGATTTCTGTAACGGCAAAGAGCCTCTTCCTGATTTGACGATCTGGTTTGATGATTTTGCGCCAAAGTTTTAGAACTCCACGCTCATTTGGTGCGTCTAATGCAAGGAAGCGGGGCTGCGGGGGCAGGCCTGCGTCACACTCAGATGCCAACTGCACCTACGGTGCCAGGTAGTACCGCAGGGCAGAAGTTTGTTAGAAGGAGAATTCTTATCATGCGTTCTGATTTGGTTTTTGGGGCACTCTCTCATGTGTCCAATCGCTACCAGCTCTGTCAACTGGCGAGCAAGGCTACCCGGAAGTTGCACAAGCCCACCACTCGGCTGCAGGACACCACGAACGAAGTCCTTGTTCGTTTCCATTTCACCAATCCTGGCGCGGCGGCTCCGGTTGCTGTCGCCAAGGACCAACCGGTCCAGACGCGCCGCGCAGCTTGACCGCGCCTCAGCATTTGTATTGAAGTCCATGTCGGTTGAGAGGTGGCTGCCGGTTCGGTCAGCCGCCTTCCGCTGATGCCCCAATCATAGGCTCCAACTTGAAATTTGATTCCCGCGCTGACGGCGCTAACCACTCGTACGAATCCCGCCTGGTTCTCCCTGGAGCACAACCTCCTCTCGGATTTCCCGCCACTCCATCCCGCCTTACCGCAGGTGAACATGACCATCGCTGAACTGAAAGAAAAAAACATCACAGAACTGAGCCGCATCGCGCGCACCCTCGAGATTCCCGGCGCCAGCGGCCTCCGCAAGCAAGACCTGATCTTCAAGATCCTTCAGGCCCAGAGCGAAAAAGAAGGCCACATCTTCGCCGAAGGCGTCCTCGAGATCCTGCCCGATGGTTACGGCTTCCTGCGTTCGCCCGACTACAACTATCTTCCCGGCCCCGACGACATCTACGTTTCTCCCTCGCAGATTCGTAAGTTCGACCTCAAAACCGGCGACTCCATCAGCGGCAACGTCCGCCCGCCCCACGAAGGTGAGAAATACTTCGCCCTGGTCAAAATCGAGGCCATCAACTTCGAGTCCCCGGAGGAAACGCGCAACAAGATCCTCTTTGATAACCTCACACCGCTGTATCCGCAGGAGCGTATCAAGCTCGAGACCGTGCGCGAAGCCGTCAGCGGCCGGGTCATGGACCTGCTCACCCCCGTAGGCAAGGGCCAGCGCGGCCTCATCGTCGCGCCGCCGCGCACCGGCAAGACGATGCTCTTGCAGTCGCTCGCCAACTCAATCACCGCCAATCAACCTGAAGTTGTCCTCATCGTGCTGCTCATCGACGAGCGCCCGGAAGAAGTCACCGACATGCAACGCTCCGTCAAGGGCGAAGTCATCAGCTCCACCTTCGACGAACCCGCGGCACGCCACGTGCAAGTTGCCGAGATGGTCATTGAGAAGGCCAAACGCCTCGTCGAACACAAACGCGACGTCGTCATTCTCCTCGACTCCATCACGCGCCTCGCGCGTGCCTACAACACCATCGTTCCTCCATCGGGCAAAGTGCTGTCAGGCGGCGTCGACTCCAATGCTCTGCAGCGGCCAAAGCGATTCTTCGGCGCGGCGCGCAACATCGAAGAAGGCGGATCCTTAACCATCATTGCCACGGCCCTCGTCGATACCGGCTCGCGCATGGATGAAGTCATCTTCGAGGAGTTCAAGGGCACCGGCAACATGGAAATCATTCTCGACCGCAAGCTGGTCGACAAGCGCGTCTTTCCTGCGATCGATATTCAGCGTTCCGGCACCCGTAAGGAAGAGCTGCTCATTCCCAAGGAAGACCTGCAGCGCATCTGGGTTCTGCGCAAGGTGCTCAATCCGCTGTCGCCAGTCGAAGCCATGGAGTTGCTCATCAGCCGTCTCGAAAAGGTCCGCAATAACGCCGAGTTCCTCCAGAACATGAATCAGCTTTAGGTACGGGCTCTCTGCGTGCGCACGCCGCTGCATGCAATGCCTTCCAGCTCTGGGTGGTCTAGGTGGTCTAGTTCTCCAGAGGTCTGGCAAAGGCCGGGGCATCGTCCCCGGCCTTTTTGTTCTCGCTCAGCGTCCGGGAGGCTTGCACTGCCCGGAATCGTACGTCATCCTCAAAGAGTGAACCCCCACAGACTCCGCCTTTTCGTCGCGCTCTCCGTCCTGGCCCTCTCTCTCTCCTGCGCCGCCCAGGAAAAGGGATATTGGTATGCCGCGAGTTCCACAGCCCAATCCATCACCAGCGATATATCTCTCTCGAATGACACGATCAAGATCAACTTCAACGCGGTCCCCGTGCAACGGGTGCGCGATCTCGCACCGGCGGAAGTCAGCGCCGCTTTCGATGCGGACGTCAACGCCGGAGTCAACGGTGCCCTTTACCGGCTGAATGTGCCGGCATCCCGGCATTTTGTGCACCACAACACCCTCTGCGGCTCCGAGGACACACACTGGATGGCAACCTACGCGATCGGCCGCAGGTTGCAGATCGCCTTCTTTTCAGGTTCTGAACCGCCCGTGTTTACGCTGGATGCCCTCAGGAACTCAACCGATCTCTGCGGCACGTTCTCGTATGCTCGTTGACCGGCGCCCACGGTGCATCCGCTCGCAACCGCTGATCGAAGAAGCCCTGCGCGCTGTGTTCAAACAGGACAACCGCTACGGCGGTTGCAGAGTTGCTGTATCCCGAAACCACCACGGCTAAGTGGCTTTCTCCTCAAGAAAAAGCCACCTCATACGATTTCAGAAAGAACACGTGAACCCTGGACGCGCCCTAAACTTCCTCTCCTTCCGGGCGATGAACAAAAGGAGAGTATCCGTCACACCTGGGCTCTGTGCGAGCCGCTATCGTTCTACGTCTGAGGGGAACACTTTGATATCGACTCCGTTCCAAATCATTGCATTTTTCGGAGTAACAGCGCTTCTCTACCGTTGCAGAGCTGCGCAGCATCGCCGCAACACGCAATCCTGGGATTCGCTTCTGGTGAGACTGCGGCCCTGCTGGAATGGCCGCTCGCTGTGCGCGATGGTCTCCGCGGAAGACGAGCCGAAATCTACCCTGCGAGAGAAGTGGACGCGCATTCGAGGCGCAGACCACCTCTGGGCGATGTACCGGAATGCGGGTGTGATGATGGAGATGGCCGACTACGCCGCCCGCAACACCGATTCAGTTGCCCCCGAGATCCTCAGATCCCTGCGCAGCGATGCGATGCGCATTCGGATCTTGATTCTGCAATTCGTCGTGGAATACGCTGCCAAGGCCGCCGCTGAAAGCGTATTGCTGAGTGCCCTTCGGGTGGAATCGGCCTTCGCCGAGATGCAGTTGCACGTGACTGAAGTCCTCGAAGCGAACGTTTCAGAAGTTATTCCCGCCTTTGTGGCAGCGACGTAGGGGGCCGTTCGCGCCGCCGTTCCGGGCGGCAACGGCGCTCCCACGTCTCCCGCAACGGCAATCCCGCACTCGCCTTCCCCAACCAGGCCCATACTGCTAAAATAACGGAGTCGTGGGGCTGTAGCTCAGCTGGGAGAGCGCCTCGTTCGCAACGAGGAGGCCAGCGGTTCGATCCCGCTCAGCTCCACCAAATGCCTTTCCATAAAGTCTCCAGCCAATTCAACCATTGCGTTGCCAGGCGGGACTCCATGCCCCTTCCCAATTCGCGCGGATATCATAAACTGTGGCCTCTTTGCGCTCTTCTTCTGCATTTCAACTCAACCGGCGCCGCTTCCTCGCCGCTGGAATCGCCAGCGCCGCAGGCCTCGCGCTTTATTCCGGCGAGATTGCGCGCCACGTCATTGAAATCACTCGACCCGAAATCCATCTCTCCAATCTTCCCTCGGCTTTCGATGGCTTCCACATTGCCCACCTCAGCGACATTCACCTGGTCGGATTTACTGAACCGTTTTTTCTTCGTGAGGCCGTAGACCGCATCAATCGCCTGCGCCCCGATGCAGTCTTCCTCACCGGCGACTTTGTTACTCACGAAATGTTGCCGAGCAAATGGTCCATCCCTGTCGCGTGGAAATGCGCAGGCATCCTCGGCGGTCTCGAGTGCACGCAGCGCTATGCGATCCTCGGCAATCACGATGTCACCGTTGGCGCAGCGGCTGTGGCCGAAGCACTCACCGCCAGCAACATCACCGTTCTCAGGAATTCGTTTTCCGCACTTGAACGCGGATCCTCGCGCATCTGGCTAGCGGGAGTTGACGACCCTGTCGAAGGCCATCCAAACATTGACCTCGCCATCCCGGAGTTCATCCGAAACCGCGCCGACGAGCCGATTATTCTGTTGTGTCATGCACCCGACTTCGCCGACAGGCTTCTCAATCACCCTGCAGGCCGAAACGTGCAGCTCATGCTCAGCGGCCATACGCACGGGGGGCAAGTGCGTTTCCCTTTTGTCGGTCCATTGAACCTCCCGGAGCTGGGAAGAAAGTATATCGAGGGACTCTTTCGACTGGAAGGATTGCAGCTCTATGTCAACCGCGGCATCGGCACGGTCGGCGTTCCCTTCCGGCTCAACTGCCCACCCGAAATCACCTCGATGATTCTGCGTCGCGGCTGACCAACCCGGTCGAGCTTCGATTCTCTTCAAGCGCAAAACAAAGCGAGTGAGAATCGCGGCTCTCAAGCGCTCGTCACAAAATCTAAATCCTAATACCAAGGATCGTTGTGTTTCTATTTTCTATTCCTCTATTCCCTGCCTTTTAGCTGAACAGGTCCTTCACCTTATCCAGCAACCCGGGCGAAGCCGGCTTGTTCTCCACCGTCAGCGACTCCGACAGTTGCGTCACCAGTTCCCGTTGCGCGCGCGTCAGTTTCTTTGGAATCTGTACAACGACACGAACCACCAGGTCACCGCGCCCTTTTTCGTTGAGATAAGGAATGCCGCGCCCGCGCACATGCAGCTCTTTTCCGCTCTGCGTACCCTCGGGAACCTTCAAGGTCACAGCGCCATCGATCGCCGGAATCTCGATCTCCGCGCCAAGCGCCGCCTGCGGAAAGCTGATCGGGATCACGCAATGCAAATCGTAGCCTTCGCGCTGAAAGAAGTCATGCGCTCGAATCGAAAGCACCACGTATAAATCGCCGCTCGGTCCGCCTGACCTGCCCGTGTCGCCTTCACCGCTGTAGCGGATCCGCGTTCCTTCTTCCACGCCTGGCGGAACCTTCACATTGAGCTTGACCTCTTTCGCAATCCGCGTCTCGCCATGACAGGTCGCGCACGGATCGCTCACAATGGACCCGGCGCCGCCGCATGCGCTGCACGTCCGAGCCACAGAGAAGAATCCCTGCTGATAGCGAATCTGCCCGCGTCCCTGGCATTGGGGACAGACACTAGGCCCGCGGCCGGAAGCACTGCCACTCCCGTGACAGGTCGCGCACGCCTCGAAGCGCCGAATCCTGATCTCCGTTTCCTTGCCGAAGATCGCATCCTCGAATTCGATGGCCAGATCGTAGCGCAGGTCCTCGCCGCGCCGCTGCCGGGTCTGGCGCTGCTGGCCACCGGACATGTTGAACATCTCGCCAAACAAATCGCCGAAGATGTCCCCCAGATCGACGGTGCTTGAGAAGCCGCCGAATCCGCTGCCCCCCGCTGCGCTCACGCCCGCGTGCCCAAACCGGTCATACGCGGCGCGCTTATCCGCGTCGCTCAGCACCTGGTAGGCTTCGCTGGCTTCCTTGAACTTCTCTTCTGCACTGGTGTCGCCCGGATTGCGGTCAGGGTGATATTTCATCGCCTGCTTGCGGTAGGCGCTCTTCAACTCCTGGTCGCTCGCCTCGCGCGAAACTCCCAGAACCTCGTAGTAATCTGCTTTGCTCACTCGTGTATTCAAACCCGTCTCTTTGTTTCTGTTCAGCCCGGCAGATCGGCTTGCAACTCCCGAGTGCACGGTTGTAAAGACAATATCGGCCTCGCGGCCTCAAAACTTCGGCGCCTCGGGCAATTCCAACGTCATTCGCTTGTCTGCTTCGAATTTGAAGCCACCCTTACCAATGCGGGACGCAGCAGTCGATCGCGCAGCTTATATCCGCGCCGCACTTCCTCGGCCACATGCTGGTCGGGCAGGTCCTCGCGCTCCACCGTACCCAATGCCTCGTGGTGCCGAGGGTCAAATTCCGCACCTACCGCCGGCACAGCTTGCACCTGGAGCTGGCGCAGAATCTCTTCCATCTGCTTCACGATCAGTTCCACGCCCGAGCGCAGCTGCTCCGCCGACCCCGTCGCTTTAAGCGCCAACTCAAAATTATCGAGCACCGGCAGAAACTGCTCCACCACATTTCCCACTGCATAATCGCGGAATTCCTGCCGCTCGCGTTCGGCGCGTTTGCGTGCGTTCTCAAACTCGGCCTGCAGCCGTGCCAACCGGTCCAGCAACTGGTCCCGCTCAGTTTTCAGTTGCTCTAACTCGGCTTTCTGCTTCTCCAAATCCGCGCGGCGCACAGTTACCTCTTCTTCACCGGGCAAACCCGCACCCGTCGCAGTCGCCGAGACGCCTTCCGGGGCCACATCCTCCGCAGCTTCCTGCGCCCTCAACTCTGTCTCTTGTTCTGGCATGGTTCTACGAAATCTCCCCAATACTTCTCCAATCGTCTTCTTCAATGATAAATTCCGCGGCGCATTTGTGCCGCCCTTGAGCCTCTCCGGTTCGTCCTGAGTCTCATTCAAAACTGTTCGCCCCACATAGGCGGAGGCCCGCCCGGCGAACCGTCCTCACTCCGCCGGGACCTCGAGGATACGCTCCGAAAGCCGCGCCACGTACCGCACGGCCTGGATCATCTCCTGGTATTGAATCCGCGTAGGCGCAATCAATGCCACGGTTCCAATGTTGCCGCCGCCCAGCCGAGCCGACGCGCCAATCAGCACCAGGTCCTGCATCGCCGGCGAAGCCTGGTCGAGTCCCACCACCACGCGCACTTCCTGCTGCCGTCCATCCACATAGGCCGTCAACAATTCCACCAGCCGCTGCTTGGCCTCCAGCGCAATCAGCATCTGCCGCAGCCGTTCCCGATCCACCTCGGCGGCAATCAGGTTCGCCATGCCGTCCACGAACAGCGCCGGCACCGTCTCGCCCGAAATCAGCGCCCCCTTGCGGCAAAGCTCTTCTACCGAGGCCAGCATCTGCTGATATGCCTCGCGTTCCGCTTCCACGCGCCGCGCCACTTCCGTGCGGATGCGTTCAATCGGCCATCCGTGGAAGTTCTCGTTCAAATAGCGAGCTGCGGTCTCCAGCTCTAAATGCGTCAATTCGCGGTCCAGCGTGAGCACGCGATCCAGCACCGCACCTGCTTGCGTCACCAGTACCGCCAGAACCCGTCCCGTCGACAGCCGCGAAAAATGAATGTGTTCCAGCACCTGGGCCGCGGTCGAACTCGCCAGCGCCACACCCAGGCCGCTGGAAATCAGTGCCAGCACATGCGACGTTCGTTCCAGATACTCGGTGCTGCTATTCACCCCCGTAAATTCATCCTCAATCTGTCCCCGCCTCTGCTCGCTCAAAGTCGAAGCATGAGCCGCGCCGTCCAGCCCTGCAAAGCCCATTCGGCCCAATTGCGGATCAACCCGCGTAATCTGTTCCACGTAGTAACGAAACGCCGCCGGCGTCGGCACCCGCCCCGCCGAAGTATGCGGTTGCTCCAGCAGCCCTGCCTCGGAAAGCGTTGCCATGACATTCCGAATCGTCGCAGAGCTCAATCCATCCCGATCGGCGAACTCCCGCGCAACCGCCTGGGAAGCTACAGGTTCGCCAGTGGCGATGTAGAGCTCGATAATCGTTGTAAGCACCAGCCGCTCGCGCGGACTGACGCGCATATCAGGCATCTCTGCGGCTCCCCTTGAGCCGTCTTCCCTCACCGTATCGATGAGTCGGGGCATCAAATCGAAATCCGATAACCCCTATTTCATCAGATGCATACGGCCGAAAAAAGATGGAGAAATCCTGTTTAATTGTAGAGAGTTGCGAAGCGCAAAGTCAAGCCGCAAACACGGCCAGCACATCCCCAAGCAACCGAACCGCATCCCTCGCTCTCTCACGTATTTAGATGATTGACTTCGTCTACGGCTTCACCCCTAATTCTTTGATCAGCAAGGAGCCCCGCATTGGCAAAGAAACCGCCGAAGAGCCTGGCCGATCCCACGCAATTGAAACCGCTGGACAAACAAGACGGTATCCTCCAGGTCATCATCGAAACTCCCAAAGGCAGCCGCAACAAGTTCGCCTTCGATCCCGATCAGAGAGATCTTCACTGTCAAGGCGGTTTTGCCCGCTGGCATGAGCTTTCCCCTACGATTTCGGTTTTCTTCCTCGCACCATCGCACCCGATGGCGACCCCTCGATGTCCTGCTGCTCGATGGATGAACCTGCATTTCCCGGCATTGCCGTGCGTGCCCGCCTCATCGGAATCATTGAAGGCGAGCAGCTGGACGGCAAAAAGAAGATTCGCAACGACCGCCTCCTCGCCGTCGCCGAAGCCAACCATCAGTATGCCAACGTCCACCGTGTGCGAGATCTCCCCAGCCGCTTTCTGCACGAGCTCGAGGAGTTCTTCGTCAACTACCACGGTCTCGAAGGCAAGAAGTATAAGCTGCTCGGCTGCAAAAACAGCGGAGCCGCATTGCGCAGGATCCAGAAAGCGCGAAAGGCTGCCTGACCATGCTGCCTGAGATTCACTGGCCGCAAATTGCGCTCCGCCTTGCCCTCACCGCCCTCGCGGGCGGCCTGCTTGGCATGGAGCGCAGCAAGTCGGGCCACTTCGCCGGCCTTCGTACCACGCTTCTCGTCACACTGGCCGCATCGGTCTCGATGATCCAGATGAATCTGCTCATCCAGACCAATGGCAAGCCGCCGAATTCATACGCTGTCATGGACCTGATGCGCCTGCCGCTTGGAATTCTCACCGGTGTCGGCTTCATCGGTGCGGGGGCGATTCTGCGTAAGAACGAAATGATCCTCGGCATCACCACCGCCGCCACTCTCTGGTTCGCCACTGTTGTAGGCCTGTGCCTCGGCGGCGGCCAAGTCATTCTCGGCTCGGTCAGCACCGCACTCGGCCTCACGGTTCTCTACGGAATGCGCCGCTTTGAGAGGAGCATCGAACATTATCAACTCGCCGACCTGAGCCTCACCATCGCCGCAAATCAACTCAGCCCGCGCGATCTGCGCGCACGCCTCGAACAGGCCAGGTTCCGCATCAAATCCATCTCCGTTCTGCACGACATGAGCGAACACTGCAAGACCTACGACTGCCAGGTGCGCTGGCCTTCATCCAACGGCAACGCAGACATCCCCGACGTACTCGCCGAACTGGAACACCTACCGGGCCTCCTCCGCCTCGACTGGAAGAGCGCCGGCACCGTGCCCAATTAGAGAGCACGTCCGGTGCTACACGCAGACTTTTTGAGAGCAGTGAAGGGTGGCCTTTTCTCGAGGAGGTAGCTGCATACCCGGCTTCGCCGTCGTGCCATCCCCCGCCCACCGCTCCGTCCTGATAGATTTTAAGAAACAGTGTGCCTATCTCATCTGTAAGCGCTCTTTCTCGGGCAGGGATGCACACATCCAGGAACGAGCCATGCCCCTCACCATCGAAGACATCCGTATTCAAAGGACAACCGTAGTCCTGCCGCCTGTCTTTCTTGAAGAAGAGCGCCCCGTCAGCGAAACCGCCACCGCCACCATCTTCAATGCGCGTCTCGACATTGCGCGCATCCTCGCCCAGCGCGACCCGCGCCTGCTCGTCCTCGTCGGACCGTGTTCCATCCACGACACCAAGGCCGCGCGCGAATACGCAGCTATCCTCGAATCCGCGATCGCTGAATTCTCCCAGGATCTGCGCATCGTGATGCGTGTCTATTTTGAGAAGCCCCGCACCACCGTCGGATGGAAGGGCCTTATCAATGACCCCCATCTCGACGGCTCTTACAAGATCAACGACGGCCTGCGCCTCGCGCGCAACCTTCTCCTCGACCTGGCCGAGCGCGGTGTGCCCACGGGAACCGAATTCCTCGATATGATCACGCCGCAATACATCGCCGGCCTCGTCAGTTGGGGAGCCATCGGCGCGCGCACCACCGAGAGCCAGGTACACCGCCAACTCGTCTCCGGCATCTCCTGTCCAGTCGGATTCAAGAACGCCACGTCGGGGGACGTGCAGGTGGCCATCGACGCGGTGCTCTCCGCCTCCCACTCGCACACGTTTCTCGGCCACACAAAACATGGCCAGTCCGCCATCTTCGTCACCACCGGCAATCCAGATTGCCACATCATCCTGCGCGGTGGCCGCAAATCGGTCAACTACACCGGTGATTCTGTCGCCGAGACAACCGGCCAAATGGTGAAGGCAGGCATTCAACCGCGCATCATGATCGATTGCAGCCACGCCAATAGCCTCAAGGATTACACCCGGCAAGCGCTCGTCTGCCGCGACATCGCCGCACAGATCGCCGCAGGCAATCGCAACATCCTTGGCGTCATGATCGAAAGCAATCTCGTCGCGGGCGCACAGAAGCTTCTCCCGGGCCAAACCCTGGACAAGCTTGTCTACGGCCAGAGCATCACCGATGCCTGCATCGACTGGCCCGAAACCCGCGTGCTGCTCGCGGAGTTAGCCGCCGCCGTCCGATCGCGCCGCAGGGCCAGTGGAATCTTCGGCGCCTGATCAGAAGCGCTTCCGCGCCCGCGTGCGATGGCGAGATCAATACCAACCTCCGTACCCCATCCTTTCGCCTTGTTATGGTGAAAGGGTGAAGCCGGCGATGACGGAATCAGCACCAACCACCGTGCCCCATCCTTTCGCTTTGCTTCTAGCGAAAGGGTGGGAAACCGCGAATCCCAACCGAGCACTTTTACACTGTGTGAAGGAACTGAATCTTCCGATGATCAGCTCCGTCAGGCCTGCCCCATCACAATCGTGTGCGGGCTCATCGGAATCGGATGCGCGCGTACGCCGCCAAATCCGGCATCCGTGTACATCGCGCTCAACTCCCTGAAAGTGTAAGCATCGCCCGACGCTGTCGTCGTCAGCATCGTCATGCTGAAGGCCGCCGGCATTGGCGGCGAAACGCGATCGTCGTTCGGCACAAATTCCAGCGTCGCCGCACGTCCACCTGGCTTGAGCGATTTGCGTACCTTCTTGAGCAGACCCACGCATGTTTGCTTGTCGAAGTGGTGCAGAAAATTCGTCAACAACACGGCGTCGTACGGTCCGCCAAACTCCACTTCGAACGCGCTCCCCGGCAGCATGTCATAGCGATCGTGCACGCCAGCCTTCTCCGCATTTTTCATTGCCACTCTCAGCACTGGCGCCCAGTCCAGTCCAGTGACATGTGCCTGCTTGTTCTGCTTCGCAATCTCGATGCCGAACAATCCATGGCCCGCTGCAATATCCAGCACGCGCATCGGACCGTCGTGCCCTTCCAGAACCACCACGCCGAGAGGTCCGGCCATCGGTCCCATCATGGGCGCCATCTTCTCCGCAAACTCCACCCACACCGGATTCTCCGGTTCCACTGTCCCTTCACCGGGCAGGGATGTACGCCCCGCCCTCACCACATCCGCCAGCTTTGCCAGCGGTTCCGTCACTTCCGGACGCGACAGGAAATGCGCCACTGACGCCATGCATGCCGGCGACCGCGGATCGAGAAACGCCGCACTCGAAGAAGTGTGATGATAGTGGTCATCGTGCTTGCTCAGCACGCCGTTGATCACCAGATAATCGCAAAGAATGCGAATCCCGCGCTCCGACGCCGCACAATGGCGGGCAATCGACGCCACATCGCCCGGCCCTTCGCCCACCGCCCGAAAAACATCCAGTTCAATGGCAGCTTTCAATGCCGCCGTGCGCTGGTGGGCCTGCACCATCTCAAACACGATCCCCGGATTCAGCGGGGCTTCCGCGTGGTTCTCCATCCTCGACCTCCATGTCTCACTTTGCTCCTGGGAACGGGCATCCATGGGGAAGCTGCATCTGTCGTTCCGTGGCAAGTGCGCCGAGTGTATCACTCACCTGCAAGCGTGGGCGACGCAATTCCGTGACCCGGCTTCGCGAAATTTTCTGCAGAGTAGGCTCATGAATTGTTGGATTGTTTGAAATCGAAAGAGATGATCACGCATGCTTGTCACGGTCGACAACAGGCATCGAAACCGATGACCTCGTCCTATCGCATTCAGAAGATTCCAATCCCGAGGAACCGCGGCACCATCACAGGACAGTCAGCGTTCCTCTTCTGCCCGGTTCGCGCCTGCACGCCGCATCTGCCTCAAGACCCGGTGGGCCGCGCGCGCTGACGGATCTTCTCCCGCCTCGAAGAAAATCGGCATGCCGTTCTCGTCTCGATAGCGCGACATGAACTTCATCGACGCGTCTTTCTTTTGCGCGGACGCCTTCGCCGCGCGCCGCATATCGACGACCATCATGCCGAGCAGCGGCACCGCCACCAACACAAATCCATACGCCGCCAGGCGATGATTCGGAGCGGCAAAGAGAAAACTCGCCAGTAGGTCATGCATTGAGATCATCCTCAAGACAAATGAATTCGCTAAACTGAACGAGGTTCAGCCTAAATGTATTTGCGTCTATAACAAAAGCATTGCGTTCAGAGCGCACTCGCTCACTTGACAAGCGCCCTCACGGGCCGGATCAATCGCATGCTGTCAACCATGAAGCGGGAAAGCAATCCGCCCCCGCCAAACGGGCGGGAAATCTTCAGCTTCCGTGCAGAGCCGCAACGTAACGCAGATAGGTCTTCGAGATCCCCCTTCTCAAATCCCCTTCTGCACGGAAGCATGCTTATGTTGTCGCTGTTTTCGCGCTGCAGCGCAATGCGGCTTTCGTTCCTTGCCACTGCCGCACCAGTAACACCGGCACGGTAACTCCGGCGTAAACCAAAGCTGACCCGCTACCAGGTCGCTTGCCTGTCGTGCCAGTAGTGGTAGGTCGTTTTCGTGAGACGCTCATTTCGAGTTTGCCGAAAGCTTTGTCCTTGAGAAGTTCCTTTGTCGGTCGTCCCGCATAACCCCTAAAGAACGCGCGTTGGTCGCCGGCAGAGAGTTGTGCAGCCCGCCGCAGATTGGGGCGTAGGAGCAGGCGTCCCGTTGCGCAGCTCCATCTACGCGAGTATGCAACCCACCATCAGGACTTTGAGTCGAGACAATCGAAACTGCACTGCGAGTTCTTCCAGCAAGGAATCGCGCGAACGAGGGATCGGTCGCCTCACCCGTCCAATCTGAGACAGAAATTGGCCACGCGCAAAAAGCTTCCGTCAATTGAACAAGGAATTCGGCGACTTCAGGGATTGAAAGTTACGCCCTCGGAGTACATTCCTGGCGTGGTCGACGATCAGTGTTCTCCGCTCACTGCAACAAGAGCACCCTTCCGCTCAATCGCGTTCCCGACTCTAAAGCGGCTTCTGCGCGTGGGCCTTGATCATCCGCCATGCAACCACGACGGGAGTCCTCACCGGATTGAATTCCGTCGCCAGCAAAATTGAAGTCAGAAAGAAGCATGGATAGAAAAACGAAGGCGATTCCTTCATCCAGCGCAGCGGGAGGGTGGCAACCGATTTCCGGAAGGTTGGGATGAGCGATATGCAGCCGATTCCCATGCCCAGAACCGCGCCAACCAGAATGTCGGAAGGATAGTGAACACCGGAGTAGATCCGCGGCAAGCACACGAAAAATAAAGCGTGACAATAGGCGAAGAGCCCGGCACGTCGCGATATGAGGAAGATGCTGGTCGCCAAAGAAAAATAGAAGACCGCATGATCGCTGGGGAAGGAGCTCCATCCCAGCAAACTGTCCCCGTCAGACCCGAACGGCACACGAAAGTGGAGCATTGAAACATAACGCGGACGAATGCGGAACGGCAATGCGAGAGCCAGCCCTCTTGCCACGACGAGCGCCACCACGGAAGCGGCAATGCCCGAAATGACAATCTCTCTGTCGCGCGATTGGGTTTCGCGATTACGGAACCAGGCCCACCAGAAGAAGGCTAGAAGGAATCCGCCTTGGAAGATCAATTCGCTAGAAATTGATCCGATCAAGCTGTCAACATGGACGGATCTCTGCGCGAATTGATTAAAGAATTGAATAATGCTGAAATCGAAGAGGTTCACTTCAACAACCTCCTTTTTTTGTTTGTTGTGATCGCTGTTCTTTTTAGTTACATCTGCCAGAAGACCACAATTCGCCGAAAAACGAGATCACTAAAAGGTGGTACTCCGTTCGCTCCGCGCTTGGTTTTCACTGCATTTCTATGTAACACAAGGGAGAGCTCGAATGCCGTGACGAAGCCGTAGAAGATTGACCCGCCGGTTGATATCGTGGCGCAAGAGGGCTCATCTGCCGGACACAAGCCACCGGGTGCCAAGCCGCTATCATGGTTCTCAGCGCCTCGCGAGCTGGCGCTTCGATGTCTGATCACAAAACCATCTTCATTTCCGCCGGCGAGGCCAGCGGCGAAGCCTACGGCGCGCTGCTCATCTCCGCACTGAGGAAACGACTTGACGCCCTCGGCCTCGACGCATTGTTTTTCGGCATGGGCGGTCAGCGCATGGTCGATGCCGGCCTCGATCGCATCGTGCGCGCCGAAGACATGGCCGTCATGGGCATCACCGAAGTCGTTCGCCATCTTCCCCGCATTTATCTCGAATTCCGCCGCCTCAAGCGCTCCATCCGTGAGCGCCGCCCCTCCCTCGCCATCCTCATCGACTTCCCCGATATCCACTTCAAGCTCGCGGAAGAACTGCACCACCTTGGTGTACCCGTTCTCTTTTTCGTCAGCCCACAACTATGGGCGTGGAAAAAGCACCGCATCAAATTAGTGCAGAAGTACGTCGACCGTATGCTCGTCATCTTCCCCTTTGAAGAGCAGTTTTACCGCGAGCGCGGCGTCCAGGCAGAATTCGTTGGCCATCCCCTCGCCGACCTGCCCCTGCCCTCGATCAGCCGCGAACAGTTCGCCGCCGAAAACAATCTCGATCCCGAAAAAACCTGGATCGCCCTGCTCCCCGGCAGCCGCGCCAAAGAGATCCGCGACAACCTGCCCGAGATGATCCGGGCCGCAATCCTCCTGTTCCAGGACTACCACCTCGAACAAGGTCATTCCGAGCCGCAATTCATCATTCCGCTTGCTCCCACACTCACCGCCGAACAACGTCTCGACACTGCCGCCCTGGTAGAACGACTCCGGGAAAACCTCACAATCCGCATCGTCGACAACTCTGGTGCCGAAGGCACAGTAGGCCGCACCGCAGGTGCCCACGCCCGCGCCTCCATCGTCGCCAGCGGCACTGCCACCGTCGAAGCCGCCCTCATCGGCAATCCCTTTGTCGTGGTCTACCGCGTCTCGCCCATCACCTACGCCATTGCCAAACGCGTCGTCAAATTGCCCCATGTCGCCATGGCCAACCTCATCGCCGGCAAACGCGTAGTTCCCGAGCTCATTCAAAATGACTTCACTGCAGCAAATATCGTCCAACAACTTGGGCCGCTGCTACCCGATGGGCCTGCTCGCCAGTCCATGATGAAGGAGCTTCAACGCGTGCGTGGGTTGCTCAGTGCAGGTCCGACCGGCATAAACGTAAACGGCCCGCCAGGCGAAGGGGAAGCGGCGGAGCCATCGACAGGGTGGCCGCCATCGCCCTCAACTACCTCGGCGTTCCTTCCCCTGTCGCCGAATCCGTGCAATCCTGATCGGGAGAAATAAATCCGCGCCAGCCAAATCTGCGAGTGAACAAAAAACGATATGCCATTCAGAAAGCCAATGACCCTCTTCGATTTCCCAATGCGTGGCTTTTGGAACGTATGCCTAGTTTTGGTCGCCGCCCTGCTCGCTGCCGCGTCTCTCTCGGCCCAGCGCTCCGAGCGCGCCACCCTCGATATCACCGGCTACGTCATCGACGCCGAGCTCGACACGGCCACGCACCACATCGCCGCCAAGGCCCAGGTCACCTTCACCGCGCCCGAAAACGCCGACGAGGTCAGCTTCGGCTTTCATCCCGCCCTCAAGGTCACCAAAATCACCGACGATACCGGCAAGCTCCTTACCGGCGAACGCCTCGCCGACGGCACCATTCGCGTCACCCCCTCCAAGCCCTTCGCCGCCGGCCAGGCCAACCACTGGACCTTCGACTATGAAGGCATTATCACCGGCAATGAAGACGGCCCCGTCGAAGGCCTCAAGCTCGCCGCCATTCAGGAGCCGATCACTTATCTTCTCTACCCAGCACGCTGGTTCCCCACCACCGGCTTCATGACCGACCGCTTCACTGCACAGCTCCACATCAAAGTCCCGCAGGGCATGAAAGTCTTTGCAAGCGGGGCCCAAGGCGCATCCCAATCCGTCACGCTCGCCAGCGGTAAACCGGGCGATGAGTTCGACTTCAACTGGGACAAACCCGGATTCCCCGGCACCGTCATCGCCGGCCGCTATCTCGGCCCCTTCACCGCCGGTCCCGGCAACGTAAAGGTCTATCTCACCGTCAGCCACCAGGCCTCCGGCAACCAGGTCGCCGAAACCGCCGCCAAGGAATACGACTTCTTCACCGACAGCTTCGGCTCGCCTGAAACTCCGCACCTCACCGTCGTCGAAATGCCCGATGACACCCTCCCCGCCGCCTGGGCTCCGGAGCTGGCCGGCATCATGGGTTCGCGCATCGCCGACAAATCCGGCGTACGCCTGCTCGCCAACACCATCGCCCATCAGTGGTGGGGTTCTGAAGTCAGCCCGCGCACCCTCAACGATGCCTGGATCACCAACGGCATGGCCCGCTATGGCGAGTTGATGTATCTCGAAGACGAGAGCGGCCACAGCGCTCTCCACAATGCCCTGCAGGACGTCTCCGCCGGAGCTCTCGCCTACGACACTATGCCTCTCTCGAGCGTCGGCCGCATGAGCCCCTTCTCGCCCGAGTTTCAGTCGATGACCCTCGAAAAAGGCGCCATGATCTTCCACATGCTGCGCGGCGAAATCGGCGACAAGGCATTCCTCGCCACACTCAAAGGAGTCCTCAGCGAGTACACCGACAAGCCCATCCGCGCCAGCGACTTTGAAAAGGTAGCCGAAGCCCAGAGTCAGCAGCAGCTCACGCCCTTCTTCGCCCAGTGGATCGACGGCACCGGCGCGCCCACTTTCACCGACAAATACACCGTCTACCGGCTCGGGAATAACAAGGGCTTCCGCACCATCGGCTTCATCAATCAGGACCTCGACCTCTTCCGCATGCCGGTCGACCTTCGCGTCGAGACGGACGGCAAAACCGTCAATCAGAAAATCGATGTCGTCGGCACCGACTCGCAATTCGTCGTCGATACCTTCGGCCGCCCCCGCCGGATCGCCATCGATCCCGGCGATTGGGTTCTCAAATCCTCGCCTGACCTCCAGGTGCGCATCTCCATCCTCAAAGGCCAGCAGCTTGTCGCGCAGGGTGACCTCACCGGCGCATTAGCCGAGTACCAGAAGGCCCTCACCGCCAATCCGCAAAGCTCACTTGCCAGCTACCGCATCGGCGAAGTGCTCTTCACTCAACGCAACTACCAGGCCAGCGTCAACTCCTTCCGCGACGCCCTCCGTGGAGACGACGAGCCCGCCTGGACCGAGGTCTGGAGCCACATCGCCATCGGCCGCATCTTCGACATCACCGGTCAGCGCGACCGCGCCGTCAACGAATACCGCCTCGCCGTCCAGACCAACGACAACACCCAGGGCGCCATCAACGAAGCCCGCATGCTGCTCCAAAAACCCTACAAACGCCCCGACACCGACTAACTCTCGCCATACCCGCTGTCGTGTAGAAAAATGGGGTTCCCGTCCTTTCCGCTTTTTCCTGCGGAAAGGGTGGGAAACCACAAACCTTCTCTGACCAAGCATCCATCCGAACAAGCGTGCTTTCCCATCCAAGCTCCGCTTGGGTGGGAAAGCACGAACCCGATCCCTCGGGGTCATTCCCAATTGGGTGCCCCAGGTCTGGAATCCCCAGCGACAGGTCTTTGTCGCTGGGGTGGAGATCTGGATCTTCAGACCTGGGAAAGCACAGACCTACATCGACCGCAGTCTTCGCGGCAATTGGCAGCAGAGCACAAATAGAACGGCCAGCCCGAAGGCTGGCCATCCGTACACCGAAGGTTGTTCTTTCCTTAATTCGTCTCCCGCTTCTCCGTGGGCAACACCTGGATCGTAACCGGCGCAACCCCCACCTCCGCCATGCCAATCTGTTCGGCGGCAGCATACGAAAGATCGATCACTCGCCGTCCATAAAGAATCCCCCGGTCCGTAATCCTTACCACCACCGCCCGGTGATTCCGTGTGTTCACCACCCGCACCTTGGTGCCAAATGGCAAAGTCGGATGGCAAGCCGTCAATTCATTCATGTTGTACACTTCGCCGCTTGCGGTTTGGCGCCCATTAAAGACCCCGCCGTACCAGGAAGCGAATCCGTGCAACAGTTTAACCGGCGCTTTGTGCTCCGCTGGCTTTGCGGCTACAACCACAGGCGTCGGACTCGTGACCGGCACAGCGGAAGGTGCCGCTGCCTCCGGTCGGGACAGAAGCGCATCGGCCTGCACGGTTCGCGCGGGAAGCGTCAAAACCGCGCCGGCAAGCGCAACGCACGAAGCTCCCACCATCAACCAGAACTGGATGGGATCTTTCGCGTTCACGTTGTTCGCGTTTCGTCTCATTAGCATCTCCCCATTTTACTAGCTGGACACTAGTAACCCTAAATAATTCGAAGAGATACAACAGGAGATCCAGGGCGGGAAAAGCCGGGAGTTTGAGGTTCTTGCTTGCTAAACCCATACCCCTGACAAGCTTACAAAATGCACCGCATTTGGTGCAGAAATCTTTATTTCAGTTTGTGAGACCCGCTCGCAATTTGCCCGCTAAAGAAGGGCGTTTTTCAGGTCCCCAACGGGTTCGGCCTGAAAATCCGGCCTGTCCCAATCGCGAAAGGCTATCATGCGACCCCACCAGCCGTATAGCAACATTTCGCCATTCCACACCGTCTTTTTTCCACAGGAAAGGTAGGAAAGTCTCGTGAATAAGAACTTAGGATTCAGCCTTCTCGCTTGCGCCGTATTTCTGTTCACCGCCGCTGCTCGAGCCCAGCTCGCTGACGCCGCACCCCCCATCCCGCCCGCACTCTCCGCAGCCAGGAACGTCTTTATTTCCAACGCCGGAGCGGACAGCGGTCTCTTTCCCGCTCCCTTCAGTGGAGACGCCAACCGGGGCTATGCCGAGTTCTACAACGGCCTCAAGTTCTCTGGCGCCTTTTCCATTGTCAGCAACCCGGCCGACGCCGATCTCGTGCTGGAATTACGACTCATCGCCCCCTACGGGCCCACGAATGCAAACAAACAGAACGGTGCCGCCGATCCCCGGCCCATGTTCCGCCTCACCGTCTATGACCGCAAGACCCACTACGTTCTCTGGACCGTAACCCAGTCTGTCGAATTCGCATTCCTCCAGAAAACCCATGATCGCAACTTCGACCAGGCCCTCGGCGCCGTTCTGAACTCGTTTCTACAGGTCGCCGGAAAACCGCTCCTGCCAGCCCACTGACGGTTCCGGAAGTTGTTGCAGAGTATTGCGCGCCTTCTGCTAGCGTGAAAAGAGTGCCGAGGGAGCGTGGAGCTTTAGCCCCCGGAGCCATGCCACCCGTTTGGGGGTGGCATTTTCTTTTAGGAGGAAGCATGAAGTTGAGCACAGCAGGTTTGGAGCTAATCAAAAAATCGGAAGGCTTTCGCGGCAAAGTCTATCTCGACATAGCCGGCCTGCCGACCATCGGCTACGGACACCGCCTCGTCCATCCGGAATGCTATCCCGACGGAATCTGCGAAACCCAGGCCGAAGTAATTCTCTTATGGGATGTCCACGAAGCCGAGCAGGCCGTCGTCCGCCAGGTCACCGTCCCATTGACTCAGGGTCAATTCGATGCACTGGTTGACTTCACCTTCAACCTAGGTCCGGGACGCCTGGCTTCTTCGACACTCCTGCAGGAACTGAACGCCGGCAAATACGAGGCCGCCGCCACCGAGCTATTACGCTGGGATCACAGCGGATCGCACGAAATCGCCAGCCTGAAAGCCCGCCGCCAAGCCGAATTTCAGCTTTGGACCGGACACGGAGCCGCGCAGGCGGCCTGACGAGGCCCCTCCCCCGCTCCCTGCCACCTGGGCTTCAGCCCGTGTGGGATCTCGTGCGCACGCACCAATCCGCACGAATATGGGTGCCCCATCCCCTAGCTCCGCTAGGGTGGGAAAGCACAAGCATCAACCGGCTGCTGTCATCCCTGAACCGAGCGCTCGTCGGTAAGCAGAGCGAAGAACCTAATTCTAACGACGCCGCGCCCGGCTCATGCAGTGATCTCCATTACCTCCAGCCGCTCCCCCGCCTGTAAATACCCCTTGCGCCGAAACCAATCCTCCATCGCCAGCTCCAGCCGGTCGAGCGGCACGCGATGACCCGCCTCCAGCAATCCATCCCCCACCGGCAGCGTATCGTCGAAGATAGCGTCGTTGGTGAAATTCCGCATGGCAAAGTTGTCGATCCAGCGAACCGGGCACGCATGGCGTTCTCCCGCCATATCCACCCTCTTCACCGAAAGCTTGCGCGCAAACATGCCTACACTCTATCGCTTCTCACGGCGCATTCACGCGCTCACGGCTTCTTTGCCGCAGGCACCTGCGCGTCCTTGGCCTGCTGCGTCTCCACTCGGAACCGCTTGTAGTCGTAGTCGCGCTCGATAAAGTGCTGACGCAGGTTCTTCAGCAACAGCACACGCGCCTGCATCGTTCCCTCACCGCCCGTGGGCAGCCATAGCTCGCCATTCCTCGAGGCTCCCGGCGACAGGTCTTGGTCGCCGGGGCGATTCACAAGCGCTTGGTCGAAATGAAAATTCGAGCCCTTCTGGATATTCGCCAACAGCCCACCGACTAAATGGAAGTTATCGATGAAGCTCACTTCGAGATGCGCTACCTGGCGGTCGGCCTCGTCGATCCAGATCGTCCCTTGAAGCTTCTTTGAAGCATCTTCGGCCAGCCCGTGGGTCTTCGCATCCTTGCGGCCTACAAAATCGAACACAATGGCCGGGCGTCCGCGGAAGTTCACCCGCCGCTCATTGCGCACATCCATAATCTCAAGCACCCTGCTCACACTGATGCTCGGCCCTTCCAGCGGCTGTCCCGGCGGCGTCTTCTCAGCTTTCTCCACCAGCTTAGTCACACGCTCCGTCTCTTTTTGCTGGTCATGATCGCTGAGCGGCCGCCCATTCTTCTTTACCGTGCGCTCGATGACATGGCCATTGACGAAGAAGTCTTCGTGCTCTTCGGTCTCCGTCTTCTTTATCTGCCCGTTGGCATCAATATCCTGCGTCGTTTGCAGCGAAGTATAAGTATAGGATTCGCGCACCTTATCCAGCTGTCGCTGGTGGTCCTGCACTTCCTGCATCAGTCGGCGAATGTCGGGCAGGGGAGGATTCGCCGCTTGTCCCCCATTTTGTCCGGCAGCTCGCCACGCCGCCAAAAACGGCGTGGCCCCGATTGCGACACAGCAGACAAGATCTCGAGCCAGCATGCATCCTTTTCCGGTTGATAGCTTGGGTTTCCTGGTTGATGGCTCGTGATAGAGGGTCCGCTTCGCGTACTTGGGTCATTTGACCCGGCGCGCATCGAAAAGGTCACGGCCACAGGAGAAATCGTTCACCGAATCTCCTCATCGCCATGCTATACCGTTACAATCAGGGTTTTTACTCGCAGGCGCAGAGAAAGGCGAAGCACCCATGTTTCGATTGCTGATTCACTGGCTTCTCAGCGCGATCGCATTGCTGCTGGTAGCGCGTATTGTTCCGGGATTCTTCGTGACTGGCTTGCAGGCGGCTTTGGTGGCCGCAGTGGTCATCGGCTTCCTCAACGCGACTTTGGGATTCCTGCTGAAGCTGATCACATTCCCGCTCGCCATCCTCACGTTCGGCGTGTTTCTGCTCGTGATCAACGCGGCCATGATCCTGTTCGCATCGCACCTTGTGGGCGGCTTCACCGTCTACGGATGGGTCCCGGCCTTCTGGGGAGCAGCCGTGCTCTCGATTCTTGGCCTGATCATCCGCGCCTTCGCGAAGGAATAACCGGCGCGCCTTCCAATCCCCACCAAACTGGGTGCCCCATCCAAGCTCCGCTTGGGCGGGATCAAAACGGCGCCGCGCCCCATAATTTCGTCTTTCCCCTGGCGAAAGGGTGGGAAGCACGAATCCGAAAAGCGCGATGTCCAAGCTCAGTGGCCGACCGGCTTCGCGACTCCCACCTTGGTCTTTTTTACGAGCTTCTTCGATGAGTCCGGCCGCTTTTTCCCCGCAACCGCATCTGGAAGAGGATGCGTCAGCACGGTCCCATTCAGCGTCTTCGGCGTCCGTATCGCGTTCGCACTGGAAAACCCTCCACGCGCAGCCACAGGGGGAAGAGCGATCGCCTTCGGCTCCACTGCCGGTTGAATGCGCGAGCAGACTTCCCAGCCGCCGCCCGCCACCACAAACACAATCGCCGCGGCAATAGCGCTGCGCGCCCAATCGCTGTTCATCCAGCCCCCGCGTGTCGAGCATGCGCGCGATGGATCAGGCCGCGCCGCAAGCGGCCAACGCAAAAGACTCGCTCTTGGCGGAGCCTGATGCAGTGTCTGGTGAAGACCAGCTTTAACGCGCTCTTCAAGCCCCTCAGGCGCAGGCAAACCGGCAATCAGGCGCAGTGTCGTTTCAGCTTCGCCTAATCCTGAGCCCGCATGCGAATCAAAAGTGTCGTGAGGATGCGAATTCATCGTAGACTCCTCGAGTGCTTCAGCAGATCGGCCATCAGGTTGCGCGCCCGAAAAAGCCGGGAACGCACACTCGATTCGGTGATCTCCAGAACCGAAGCAATCTCCACGCTGGTCAGCTCTTCGAACGCCGAAAGAACCATCACTTCGCGTTCTTTGGCGGGTAGCTGATCGACGCAGGCCAGTACATGCGCGTGGTGTTGTGCAGCCGCGGCGCGCTGCTCGGCGCTCAAACCATGGGCGGGCAGCACCCGCGCCAGTTCGGCAACATCGTCGGTTTCGGGGCGGGTCTTGGCGCGGCGCTTGCGATCCAGGACAATATTCCACACAATGCGGATCAGCCACACACGATGGTCCCGAATCTCACCCAATGTGTCGCGATGGCGCAGGACTCGCAGAAACGCCTCCTGCACAGCATCTTCGGCGTCCGAAGGATTGCGGAGAATTGAGAAGGCGACGCGGTAAAGGGTCGACGCATACTGGCCGACCAGTGCCTCGAGTGCTTCCTCTTCCACTTGCTCGCGGGCCTCGTCCTGCACGGCGCTCGGTGCGATTTCCATCCAACCTGCGAATACGGATTGGCTTGCGCTCATACCTTAAGACCGACGCAGCCATCCGGGAAAATGCTCGAAATTTAATCTAGCCAAGCCGGGCATTGGAATCTCGATTGCCCGCTTATTGCCCGGTCAGCTTCTGCGCAGCGATCGATCCCGCCGCCCCGTCCTTGTCCGTGTCCTTCACCTTGGCCCAAAGATCGCGCGCCTTGTCGCGCTTGCCCGAGGCTGCGTAGAGGTCGGCCAGATCCAGCTGCGCCACCGCCGCCGACACCGTCACTGACGGCTTTGCAACAATTGCATTGTAGAGGTCGATAGCCTGAGCATCGCGATTCGTCTGGTGATACAAACCGGCAAGTGCCAGCTTGGCAAGGTTCGCGAGATTCCGATCCCACGAATCCGCCGCCGCCTTCAGCTCCGTTTCAGCCGGGCCCGTGTGGCCAAGTTCCGCATCGGTCACGCCGGCAAAATAACGTGCCTTGGTTCCTTCGGGCAGCCAATTGTATTTATCCGCGACCGCCTGGAACTGCCGGTTGGCTGCCTTCGCGCGCTCAGCCGCAGTGGCATAGATACCATTCTCCGGCGGTGCTCCGGGCGTGGCCAAAGGAGACGAATAGGTATCCATCGCCGCCCCAAGCTCCGTGTTCGCCGCGGACGAGCGCATATCCCAAAAAATCCATCCGCCCACAAGCAAGATCACAATCACGGCAGCAGCAATCGTAACCTGCACAACGCCGGAACGATGACCGCTGAGCCAAGTCACACTGGTTTTGGTGGCCTGGGCAAATTTATCGCCCTTCAGGGCGTGGCGAGTTTGTGTGTCCACTGAGTCCTAATGTCCTTCTGAATCCAAGTTTCCTTCTGAGTCCAAGTTTGCTTCGTTGAATGACTTGCAGGCGGGGTCCGTACGGGAGGGGCACAGCGACTGCAACCCCACTAGTCTATCAGCGGGCAAAGAGGAGCGTCCACCTAAGGACCCTTCTTTAGCCTTGCGACGTGGCCCCTTTCGGGCGCAGTGCGCGGATCCGCTCAATTGCACTCGAAATAGCCGCACCTTCGGTCATCGCTTGCCGGCCCTTGGCAATCAGAAAATCGACGTAGTCAATGATCGGCATGCCGCGCGCTTCCGCTTCGCGGCGCATCTCGTCCGTGACATCTACTGAAACCTGCATTGGGAACGATTCCTCTTAAGAGGATCATCGGCAGAGACGAGAAAAAATGCAGCGCCTGTCCGGAATGTCGTCCGAGGATTGAGCGAGCCGCTGACTCGGTGCCTTCCCGGAGGGAGCGTGGGGTTTCAACCCCACGTAAACCGCGAAACCAACGCCGCCGGCTTGCCCTCAACACTGGCGAAACGATAGCCTAGAACCATGTACGAAGAATTCCACGTCAAGGACCGCTGGACCGGCGAAGACCTCTACTGCAAGTGGAAGGCGAACATCGTCGCCATCGCCACACGCCACGCCGATGCCGTGGATGTGCGCTTCGAAGTCGACAACCGGCCCATGTGGATCGCGATGCCCTGCACCGCATGGATCGAGCAAAAGAAACGTTCCGGCAAAGTCATCACCGACCAGCTAGCCGTACAGATCGCCGGCAGGTATCTGAAGCAAATGATCGAAGAGGGCTACGACGCGCGCCGCGAGATGTACACCATGAGCGTTCCAGAAGTCCTCGAGCACCTTGACGCCGTAGTCGCCGAAGCCAAAGCACAAGGCAGCATCCCCGCCCTGCCCGTCGGCATCTGAATCGCTGATCCTGCGGACTCAGAACTATGAACTCCGGTCCCGACAGATATTTCTCCGTTCCTGATGAGTCCGCAGTCGCGGACTGCATCGAACTTATCGGAGGAGAAAGACTATGGATAGCGGACATGGGCTCATTGCATGGATTGTCATCGGCGTCGTCGCCGGTTGGCTGACCGGAAAACTGATGAAAGGTTCCGGCTTTGGCTTCTTCGTGGACATGATCGTGGGCCTGGTAGGCGCGCTGGTCGGCGGCTTCCTTTCAAGCCACATGGGATTCGGAGGCGTCGGCCAGCACGGCATGATCATGAGCATCGTAATTGCCGTCATTGGAGCGGTCGTGCTCACCTGGTTGTTCCGTCTAATCACCGGCAGCCGCACAGCGGTCATCTGACCCAAATCAGCGAACGATGCACCGTGCCCCATCCTTTCGCTTTCTTTCTGGCGAAAGGGTGGGAAAGCACAACCCTCAAGAGACACCGTGCGTCTCCTCGGTCCCCAGGCCCCAGGACCGCGAAGTTCATCAGCGCGAGACAAATCCCCCCACCATCCGCAGGCGCGCCAACCTGAGCCAAGCCGCTTTTGCCCGCTATTTGAATCTCACCAGCGGCTATGCCTCCCAATTGGAGCGAGGAACCAAATAGCCCAAAGGCCCAGCCCTGGCGCTACTTAATGTAATCCGCGGCAGGGGATTCCATGCGGCCCTAAAGCTACCCACGATAGCGCCGTAGCGGCGCACCCCGCTGATCGAGTTCCGATTTTCGCACCCGAACTGCCTCGCCTCCAGCCCCCCCTCCCGTAGGGAGGAGAGGAGGTTAGCCCAGGATGAAGCGCAGCAAAACCCTGGGACAACATCCCCGATCGTCCTTTCGCGCCCCATAGGCGGCGCGGCGAAGACGTTAAATCGGCGTTCGATGCGATCATGTGATTGCCCTGCACCCGTATGCCAGGAACAACCGAAACTATGCATCTCTGTGCTATAGTTCATAGTGTTAGAAGGGCGAAATGCGCGTCTTCAAGACTCGATGGTTCGCGCGGTTGCTCGGCAGGACGGGATCTCCGACCTGCGCGAAGCAATCTCCAACTCTTCGTGGCGCCGAACCGTTTCGATCGCCGCAGTCTTCCCGGAGGGAAGGCAGGAAAATAGCCCAGGACAAGCAGAGCGCCGTCCTGGGATAGCATCCGACCGCCCGTCGCGCCCCGTAGGCGGCGCGGCGAAGACTTTAATCATGTTTTTTCGGGACTTGCCAGAAAACCGGCTAGCCGCCGCTCCCGCAAAGGTCCGCGTGGAGATCGAAGCCGGCAACTTACAGGAGATCGAATATGGCGAAGAAGCTTAGCAAATTATCCGAAGCACTCCTTGAAACTGCCGACGATATGCAGCGCCATGGCCTCATGGACAAAGCCGAACATGAAAAGATCACCGTTCGGCTTCTTGGCCCGCAGTCCCTCAGCACCGCCCAGCCGGTCAGCGCCAAGCAAATCCGCACCATCCGCAGGCGCGCCAATCTCAGTCAGGCCGCATTTGCCCGCTATCTGAATCTAACCAGCGGCTACATCTCGCAACTGGAGCGCGGCACCAAACAGCCCAAAGGCCCGGCACTCGCGCTGTTGAATGTAATCCGCCGCAAGGGGTTTGAAGCGATTCTGTAGCGGGCAATCCCCAAACACAGAATCTGCCCCCAAATCTCCCGAGTGTGCGATGATGACTGCGATGTGGTCTACTTCGCCAGTCTGGCCGTAACAATCACCGGTTGGACCAATCAATCGCATGAACATTGAAGTACGCGGCGGCTCAAAGCCGCTTTGGGTATATGAATTCAGCTGCTATCTTCCCGACGGAGAGATGGCCTTCAGCTACGACAAACACCCCGAACTCCCCAAACCTAGTTGGCTTCGGATTCCCGAAGGCAGTCAACTGCGTGAACCGGCGGGCAGTTCCAGAAACCCTGAGAGACCCATCTTTGGGAGTCGCAGCATGCGTGGGGACGCCGAGAATATCTTGGCCTTCTACCAAGATTGCGCAGACTGCGGAGGTTTGAACCGCATTGAGAAACCAGTTGTAGATCACGCACTGAGAATGACTCAACTCTCCCGCATCGAGCCGGGCTTCTGTGCGGAAAACTCTGACTATTACTTCAGCTTGGAGATCTTCCAACACAAGGAGATCATCTTTTGGACAGTCGTGCACGGCCAAAAGCTCCCTCCTTCCTTTCGCAGCAAAAAGGAACCCAAATATCTGCTTTATATTGGCGAGGAGAATGGCCGCGTAACTCTGCGCAATCCAGATTCAGACGATGAGTATTGGGCTCCGGCAGAAGCCATGACCGAGTCAAAGCCAAAATTCATCTTGGGCGCAAAGCGACAAAGGGAGCGGGAAAAAGAAGTACCGATCCTCTGGTCACTCCTCCCTTCTTGGATACAGCTTGAATTACCGCCAGAAACCATGGGAACTGCAACTCCTACCCCAGCAAAGAACCGCTGGGCTGCCAGCATCTCCTGCATGAAGTTTGAGGGCAGCCCGCACGATAAGCTCGAAGCTTGCCTGAACTATCTCGACCAACAGGGCTTTGATGGAACAGGGATTGAACAACCGGACCGCAGCTATTTCCTTACCTGTTGGACCGGTGGTAGACACATGGAGGTTCGCGTCAAAACAGAGATAGGGGAATCCGGTTGCATTTTCGTCGTCAGCACTCTTGATACCCCATCACTCTACCTTCATTACTTAGCACCGGGAACAGAACTACCCGGCAAGAACCCTTGAATCCAGGCGGGTTCATGAGATAGTCGTAGCAACGCAAAAAGCCATGCCTCCTCGGCAAGGCTTTCTGCTAGATATTAATGCCGGCGATCACCTAATCTCCCACACAGTCGCCCGTGCAGTACCGCTATTCCAATAACCGAGCCATGCGGTAGGATTACGGTAAAGTCCGGTCGGGTTTAGCGGAGCATCTTCCATGAGTGAGATCATCTTTGAAGTGAGAGAAGACGAAGCCGACGGCGGATATACCGCAGCTGCCCTTGGATACGGCATTCACACGCAGGCTGAGACCCGCGAGGAGCTGCACGCCATGGTGCGCGAAGCCGTCGGGTGCTACTTCGAGAACGCCGAGGAAGCGCCGAAACTTATCCGCCTGCATTATGTGCGGGACGAAGTGATCGCGGCGTGAAACTCCCCCGGGACATCGACGGGCGTAAGCTCGCGATCGCTCTCCGCGTTCTGGGATATGAAATTTCGCGTCAAAAGGGATCGCACATTCGTGTCACCACTCAACGTGACGGCGAAAACCATGAAGTCATTCCTTGCCATTCGCCGATCAAAGCCGGGACTCTCTCCAGCATTCTCAAGCACGTGGCAGCTCATCACCACCTCCCGATTGACGACCTACTCGACCTGCTTGATCTTTAGGTGAAAACCAATCCAAACGCAAAAAGGCCATCCCTTGCGGGATGGCCTTTTTGCTTACAAATTAATGCCGGCGATCACCTAATCTCCCACACAGTCACCCGTGCAGTACCATCGGCCCAGCGAGGCTTAACTTCCGTGTTCGGGATGGGAACGGGTGATCCCTCGCAGTATGCTCACCGGCAATCTGAGGCGTTTTCGGGGCGTCTGAGCCCCGAGCCGAAGTCCCGAGCGCAACGCGCGAAGGATCCCCGGTTCGCCTTAATCTTTTGATGGCGCTTGGCGGGTGGTTGCCCGCAGCCTGCCGCGACGTCTGCGTTGTCCCGGATGGTTTCTCCCGGGCCGTGCAGGAACACGGACTGCAATCTGGCGCCAAAAAAGCCTTGAGAAGCAGTGTTGAAACGAAATTGATTGGCACATACAGGGCTTGTTAGAAGAGCATCCGCGGACAGCATTTTCGCTTCTTGCCTTTCGCTGAAACCGGATTGCTCAGTGGATTTTTCATCAAGAAAAAGCCACCTCGAAATACCGCCTCCATGGCAAGCAGTGAAGCGTAAATGCTCTGTACTGCGCGGAGTTAATTCTATGGACAAGCCGAACGGGCGATTAGTACTGGTAAGCTACGTGCATTACTGCACTTCTACCTCCAGCCTATCAACCAGATGGTCTTTCTGGGCCCTTCAGGGAGATCTCATCTTAGAGCGTGCTTCCCGCTTATATGCATTCAGCGGTTATCACAACCGAACTTCGCTACCCAGCCGTGCCCTTGGCAGGACAACTGGAACACAAGAGGTTCGTCCATCCCGGTCCTCTCGTACTAAGGACAGCCCTCTTCAAATCTCCTACGCCCACAGCAGATAGGGACCGAACTGTCTCGCGACGTTCTGAACCCAGCTCACGTACCGCTTTAATAGGCGAACAGCCTAACCCTTGGAACCTTCTACAGCTCCAGGATGCGATGAGCCGACATCGAGGTGCCAAACCATTGCGTCGATATGAACTCTTGGCAATGATCAGCCTGTTATCCCCGGCGTACCTTTTATCCGTTGAGCGATGGCCCTTCCATACAGAACCACCGGATCACTAAGGCCTGCTTTCGCACCTGCTCGACTTGTAGGTCTCACAGTTAACCACTCTTATGCCTTTGCACTCGACGACTGATTTCCAAACAGTCTGAGAGTAGCTTCGCGCGCCTCCGTTACAATTTAGGAGGCGACCGCCCCAGTCAAACTACCCGCCTAACTATGTCCCTCCCCCGGATTACGGGGGTAGGTTAGAATCACAGCACTCGCAGGATGGTATCTCACCGTTGGCTCCACCAAGTCCGAGAACCTGGCATCAAAGCCTCCCATCTATCCTGCGCAGCGAGAACCGTAACTCATAGTTAAGGTGTAGTAAAGGTGCACGGGGTCTTTCCGTCTAGCTGCGGGTAACCGGCATCTTCACCGGTACTACAAGTTCGCCGAGCAACTCGTTAAGACAGTCGTACGATCGTTACGCCATTCGTGCAGGTCGGAACTTACCCGACAAGGAATTTCGCTACCTTAGGACCGTTATAGTTACGGCCGCCGTTCACCGGGGCTTCAATTCAAAGCTTCGCTTGCGCTAACCTCTCCTTTTAACCTTCCGGCACCGGGCAGGCGTCAGCCCCTATACGTCGTTTTCGACTTAGCAGAGACCTGTGTTTTTGTTAAACAGTCGCCGTACGCGCTTCACTGCGGCCCACCAGAGGTGGGCGCTCCTTCTCCCGAAGTTACGGAGCCAATTTGCCGAGTTCCTTAACGAGCTTTCACTCGAGCGCCTTTGGATATTCTCCTCGTCTACCTGTGTCGGTTTGGGGTACGGTTCCCTTTGTTCTCCTTAGAGGTTTTTCTTGGCAGCGTGGAATCAGCATCGTAAGCCCCATACGGAACTGTGTTGCACTTCACTGTTAATGACCCAACGGATTTGCCTATCGGATCCAGCTTATGTGCAGCAACCGCAATAGCCATAGTGCGGCATGCTTATCCTTCTGCGTCACCCCATCGTAATAACGAACATTGGGAGGAACGGAATATTAACCGTCTGTCCATCGTCTACGCCTCTCGGCCTCGACTTAGGGACCGCCTAACCCTGAGCGGATTAACCTTCCTCAGGAAACCTTAGACTTTCGGCGCGGAGGGTTCTCACCTCCGTTATCGCTACTTATGCCGGCAGGGTCTCTTCGCAACGCTCCACCAGTCTTCTCAGTCTGGCTTCGCCGCTGTTGAGAATGCTCTCCTACCACGCACACCCTAAAGTGTGCATCCGCTGCTTCGGTGTACAGTTTTAGCCCCGTTGTATTGTCGGCACCGGACCGCTTGACCAGTGAGCTATTACGCTTTCTTTAAAGGATGGCTGCTTCTAAGCCAACCTCCTGGCTGTCTGAGCGTTCCGACTTCCTTTCCCACTTAACTGTAACTTGGGGACCTTAGCAGGCGGTCTGGGCTGTTTCCCTCTCGACGATGAGGCTTAGCCCCCACCGTCTGACTCCCGGATATGTTGTCGCTGGCATTCGCAGTTTGGTTGGATTCAGTAAGCCGGAAAGCCCCCTAGTCCATCCATCTCTCTACCACCAACGCAATTCGTCCGAGGCTAGCCCTAAAGCTATTTCGGAGAGAACGAGCTATCACGGAATTTGATTAGCCTTTCACCCCTACCCACAGCTCATCCGAGCTTTTTTCAACAAACACCGGTTCGGTCCTCCAGTGGGTGTTACCCCACCTTCAACCTGGCCATGGGTAGATCATCCCGCTTCGCGTCTATTCCTGCCAACTGAACGCCCTGTTCAGACTCGCTTTCGCTTCGGCTCGCTTACGCTTAACCTTGCTGACAAGAATAACTAGCCGGCTCATTATGCAATAGGCACGCGGTCAGACATTCCCTTGCGGGCATAGTCCTCCCACTGCTTGTAGGCACACGGTTTCAGGTACTTTGCACTCCCCTCGACGGGGTTCTTTTCGCCTTTCCCTCACGGTACTGGTTCACTATCGGTCAGAGACTAGTATTTAGCCTTACGGGATGGTCCCCGTGGATTCAAGCAGGGTTTCACGTGCCCCGCCTTACTCAGGTATCCGCTTCGAGTCTGGACTACTTTCGCTTACGCGCCTGTCACGCTCTATGGATCCACTTTCCAGAGGATTCAGCTAGCAGCCAGATTGGTAACTCTACTGTTGCGGACCCTACAACCCCCGAAACACCGAAATGCTACGGGTTTGGGCTATTCCGAGTTCGCTCGCCACTACTATCGGAATCGAGGTTTCTTTCTTTTCCTTCAGGTACTGAGATGGTTCACTTCCCTGAGTTCGCTCACTCCCGCCTATGTATTCAGCGGGGTGTTCCTAGGGTTTGCCTAGGAGGGTTTCCCCATTCGGAAATCTCCGGTTATAACGCCTGTGTGCGGCTCACCGAAGCTTATCGCAGCTTGCCACGTCCTTCTTCGCCTGTCTCTGCCAAGGCATCCACCGTGCGCCCTTAGTAGCTTGACCATAGAATTAACTCCTGCGCAGGGAGCCGACGTCACCGCGGTCCTGAATGAGAATCAACCTACGTATAAATCCGCCTGAGAACAACTCGCTACGCTCACGCGCTTCCGAGTTGCACTCCTAAAGACACTCTTCTTCATTTGAACACTTTGCCTGGGCGAGTAACTTCACTCACCCAATTGCTTGTGCTCGGCCTTGTATGTATACGCCTTCGGAAACTTACTCCAACCTATGCGCCTCGCGGCGGACAAGTCGGTTTTCCAAAGTACGTTACCCAATCAATTTCGTTGTCAAACATCCAAACCTTCTCTCTGTCGAGAAAAGGCCAGCCCTGGGGCTGTTGAAACCTGCCGGACGTACTCGATCTCGCGATCGATCCAGCCTGCTTCCAGATTGAAGCCCGACCTAAGTCAGACGCCAATCTTGAAGCAGAAAATCAAAATGAGATATTGGTGGAGCTTGAGCCGTCTTGCGGGCGTCTGAGCCCGCAGGCGAAATCCTGAGTGCGAAGCACGAAGGATCTGCTCTTGCTGCCCCAAATGCTTTGGTGGAGCTGAACGGGATCGAACTTGAGCCGCTTTGCGGGCGCCTAAGCCCGCAGGCGAAATCCTGAGCGCATCGCGCGAAGAACCCCAATCCCAACATCCCCAACAAAGATCTGGTGGAGCTGAACGGGATCGAACCGTTGACCCCCTGCTTGCAAAGCAGGTGCTCTCCCAACTGAGCTACAGCCCCAACCCTGCATCTTTAGCTGAAAGCTAGAAGCTAACGGCTAGAAGTGCTTGATGGTGGGCCTGGGTAGAGTCGAACTACCGACCTCACCCTTATCAGGGGTGCGCTCTAACCAACTGAGCTACAGGCCCAAGTTAGAGCGGCTAATGTGACCGCAGCTGGCCGGCTCCCGCGCCAGATAACTCCGGCGGCTCTCCAAAACCTCATTCAATTGCTAAAGGGTTTCGAGGACATAGATTGAATATGCTGGGCAGCTAAGCCACCCATGACCATCGTGCGAAGGTCGATTAAGAAAAGAAGGCTTGTATCGAACTCCCGAATCGGCCGTCAGGTAAACGGCACAACGGGGTAGATGAACAGTTACATTCTCTGCATCCGATTCACATCGGGCGCAGTCCGCAATCGCGGAACAAATGCCCTGCCATCCGGTTCTCTTTTAGAAAGGAGGTGATCCAGCCGCAGGTTCTCCTACGGCTACCTTGTTACGACTTCACCCCAATCATGAATTACACCTTGGGCGGCTGCCCCCTTGCGGTTGGCCCACCGACTTCTAGTGCAACCCACTTTCGTGATGTGACGGGCGGTGTGTACAAGGCCCGGGAACGTATTCACCGCGGCGTTCTGATCCGCGATTACTAGCGATTCCAGCTTCATAGAGTCGAGTTGCAGACTCTAATCCGAACTGAGGCCGGCTTTTTCCGATTAGCTCCCCCTCGCGGGTTTGCAACGGTTTGTACCGGCCATTGTAGCACGTGTGTAGCCCTGGACATAAAGGCCATGAGGACTTGACGTCATCCCCACCTTCCTCCCCGTTATCCGAGGCGGTTTCGTCAGAGTGCTCAACTAAATGGTAGCAACTGAAGATAAGGGTTGCGCTCGTTGCGGGACTTAACCCAACATCTCACGACACGAGCTGACGACAGCCATGCAGCACCTATATTACGGCCCCTTGCGGGGAAGGAATCTTTCAACTCCGGTCCATAACATTTCGAGCCCAGGTAAGGTTCTTCGCGTTGCGTCGAATTAAACCACATGCTCCACCGCTTGTGCGGGCCCCCGTCAATTCCTTTGAGTTTCAGCCTTGCGACCGTACTCCCCAGGCGGATCGCTTAACGCGTTAGCTACGGCACGGCGGGATTGGGTACCCGTCACACCAAGCGATCATCGTTTAGGGCTAGGACTACCAGGGTATCTAATCCTGTTTGCTCCCCTAGCTTTCGTGCATCAGCGTCAGTTGTGGTCCAGTGAGCCGCTTTCGCCACAGGTGTTCCTTCCGATATCTACGCATTTCACCGCTACACCGGAAATTCCACTCACCTCTCCCACACTCAAGCCCTGCAGTTTCTCATGCAGTCTATGAGTTGAGCCCATAGATTTCACATAAGACTTACAAAACCGCCTACGCACCCTTTACGCCCAATAATTCCGAACAACGCTCGCCCCCCTCGTATTACCGCGGCTGCTGGCACGAAGTTAGCCGGGGCTTCTTCTTCCGGTACCGTCATTATCGTCCCGATCGAAAGGAGTTTACGTCCCGAAGGACTTCATCCTCCACGCGGCGTTGCTGCGTCAGGGTTTCCCCCATTGCGCAAAATTCCCCACTGCTGCCTCCCGTAGGAGTCTGGACCGTGTTTCAGTTCCAGTGTGTCCGTGCGCCCTCTCAGGCCGGATACCGATCACTGTCTTGGTGGGCCATTACCCCGCCAACTAACTAATCGGCCGCGACCCCCTCCCAAAGCGAATTGCTCCTTTGACCCGTAGGTATTATGCGGTATTAGCTAAGGTTTCCCTCAGTTATCCCCCACTCCAGGGTAGGTTAGTCACGTGTTACTCACCCGTGCGCCACTTTACTCAGGTATTGCTACCCTTTCTCGTTCGACTTGCATGTGTTAGGCACGCCGCCAGCGTTGATTCTGAGCCAGGATCAAACTCTCGTTTGAAACCTGATGTCAATCCCTCTCCGACGGAGGTCGGTTCAGGATCGACGGCACCTGCGCATCTCTTTTCCGAATTGCTTCGAAGCAGAGGGTGCACGCAGATGCGCTTACCTTGTGAGAATGATCAAGCCAAACCCGATCGTTTCTCACGACTGGCATATTCAATCTAATTGTCAAAGATCCTTTAGGACGGTCCGCCTAAGCGGTGCCCCTTTGGATCGAGGCCCAGGCTGTTACGCCAAGGTGTCCTCGAACTTGATGCGCTGCCGGTTTTTCTTGCTTGATAACGTTCGCCAGCATTTTTGCGCGAACTTTTCGAAGTTATCGAACTTCCCTCTTCATGTCAAGCCGGATCCGAGTTAACTTTCCCGGTTCCAGGCTCCCCCACAAAATGCGTTTTGTAATAGGGCATCGCTTGTGAGGGGCATGTTTTGCAACAGGGCACGGCTTCAGCCGTGCCGCAAATGCCCGAAATACGGGGTGGCTTTAGCCACTGAGGGATGTTCTGAAACTTCCTCAGAGCTTCACAGCCCACAAAAAGGCGTCGCGCAGCGCAATAATCTCAAAGAACGCCAGCAAAAATGCTCGTGCCACTAGGGCGCGCGAAAGGCTAACCTTTCGGGTCATGCAATCAATGGTTTTGTTCGGCTTGTCCTCTGCGGGATTCCCTACAGGGGGCTCAGGGTTGCGTCAAACGCTTTCCACCTGCACCCAAACGAACCAGCTTCCCACTTCCCTCAACGGGCAGGCTCTACAGCCACCGGGAGGCTCCACTGCTGCTTTGTGCAACTTTTCGAGAGTAACACACGTTACTCAGGTTTGCAAGCGGCGACAGACTGCTCCCTGCTCGCGCTTGCGACTTCCTGAGAATAACAATCCCCCAACAGAAACACAAGCCAAACAGCCTGTGGAAACCTCGCTCTTTCTGTGGGAAAGCACTTCGTGCCATCCTTGATGGGAAGCTGAAACAATCAAGAATCTGGGTGCCCCATCCTTCCGCGCTTTTGCGGAAGGGTGGGATACGATAAGGCCGGATCAGCCTGTTCCCGGAATCAACCGATCTCGTGCGTCGGCCGAAGGTTCCTTACGGTGTAGAATTCGGCGCATAATCACGTGTTCCGGAAGGTGTTCGAACGGGTCAGAGGCGAATAGGACGGAATGCAGGGTGCAAATTCTTCTTTTTCCTGATGAGCCAGTCCGCCAACTCCTTCAAACACGGCAAGCATAGAGGGTATCCATGGAATAGTCGACGATCATAAGTGATGATTTGTAGTTCGTTGATTTTTTCCATCAGGCAGGTGGCCCACTCACCGATCAAGCCGCCCATTTGAGCTTCGCAAATAGATAAGTCTGTGCCCCATTCATCGCAGTTTTATCGCGATGAGTGGGCCGCGAGTCCCTGCCGCCCATTCCGACTCGATCTCAACGACTCCTCGGACTCCGGTAGAAGCACGATGCCCAATCTCCGACAACTGACCACTGACAACTGATCACTCGACCAGCAACGCATCGAGCAACGAATGCCGCACCTTCCCAAACGGGTTCACCACCGTGACGCCCTTCCAGATAAATCCATCCTGCATGTCTTCGGAGAGCAACAAGCGGCAACCAGATTCGGCCGCCGCGGAAAGGATGACCGCATCCCAGATTCCAAACTGCCGCACGGCAAGATCAGCCGCCGCCACCAGAACGGCGTCAGATGTTTCCACAAGCGAGTAGGCGTCGCGCCAGCCGAGAACGGCATCCCGCGCCTGTTGCGGAGTCCGGGCCGCCTTCCGCACCAGCACTTGAAACAGTTCACCCAGCACCTGCACCGGCAAAACAACCGAGTTCTGCGGCAGTTTCTCGAGAATCCCCAGGGCAATCTTCTTCATCGGCGCACCGTTGACGCCCTCGGCATAAGCAAGAACATTCGTATCGAGCGCGACTTTCATCGTTACCTACCTGGCACCATGACATATGACTTTCTAAGAGTGCCCGCGATCTTGGGTGCCCCAGGTCTCGATTCTGAGACCTGGGAGAGCACGAATTCACGCGGTCAGGGAGCTAGTCCTCATACAGTTCATCGCGCGTCCAACGACCGATCTTCTGCGCGGGCTGTCGCTCCAGCCGTTTCAACAAGACTTCCCGCGCACGCGCCGCCGACGCATCCGGAGCCTCGACCGCGGAGATCCTCGCCACCGCATGACCGTGGCTGGTCACAACGTAGCTAAGCCCGCGCCGCACCCCCCGCAAAAGCTGAGAGAAGTTCCGATTCGCATCCGCCGCCGAAACCGCCTTTTCCATGTCACTCACCGTACCAATAAATGTAGTGAAAATCACTATATTTGCCAAGCAATGGCTTTACATGTCGCGGAAAAGTTCGATTCATCGAGTGCTTTGTAACAGGGCACGACTTCAGTCGTGCCGATGGATGGCATCAATTTATGAGGCCTTTAGGCCCTGAGGGACGTTCTTTCGGGCAACAACCGCGCGAATGATTTGATCGGTCAGACACTGCCTAAGCCGTGTTCACTGTTCACTGCACACTGTTCACTGCACACTGTTCACTGTTCACTGCCTCGTAATAATCCCCAAGTCCGTCAACCCATTCACAAAAAACTGCATAGCCAGCGCCACCAGCAACAACCCCATGATTCGCACCAAAATCCGAATCCCCGTCTCCCCCAGCACCGTCCTGATCCGCCCTGCCCCCGCCAGCACCCAATAACTCACCAGGGCCGTCACCGCAATCGCCCCCAGAATCGCCCCCATCTGCCAATGGAAAAATCCAGGCACCGGCCCCACCAGCACCATCACCGACGAAATCGCCCCCGGCCCCGCCAGCATCGGAATCCCCAAGGGCACAATCCCCGCATCCTCTTTCGCCGCGCCCTCTTCCTGATCGCCCGTCGCCTCCTGCGTCGCCGACCGCTTCGCCTCCAGCATGTCCAGACCAATCAGCAGCAGAATCAGCCCGCCCGCAATCTCAAACGCCGGCAGCGTAATCCCAAACATCCTGAAGATCAGCTGCCCGGCGAGTGCAAAGCTGGTCAGCACAATAAAGCAAGTCAGCGCCGCCTTCCGCGCCATCCGCTTCCGCCGCGCCGCATCCGCGCTCTCGGTAATCGCAATAAACGAAGGAATCGCCGCAAACGGGTCCACCAGAAAAAAGATGGAACTCAGCGCCAGCACCGAGAAGCGCACGATTGGCGCCCGACTCAGCTCATTCAAGGCAATGGCTGCAGGGTTAGTCCAGATCACGAGCAAAGACACAATACTTAGAGCTTAGCCCACCACGAACGATCCAAGCGCGGCAAAGCCTCACTTCCTATTTCCTATTCCCTAGTCCCTATTCCCTTGTCACTAGTCCCTCCAGCAACATCCGTCACGACCGCCAGAAACCGCCCCCATTCTGCTAGCCTTCTGTTCGCATGGACACCGCGAACATCCAACTCGAAAAACGCCTTCCCCTGGCCATCGTCACCATCGACCAGCCCAAGGTCCTGAATGCTCTCAACGCCGCGACCCTGACCGAATTGGAGGCGGTGTTGGACGAACTCGCGCTCGATCCCGACATCCGCGGCCTTCTGCTCACCGGAGCCGGCGACCGCGCATTTGCCGCCGGCGCTGACATCCGCGAACTGGCCCCGCTCAGCCCCGAAGAGGGCCGTGCCTTCGCACTGCGCGGCCAAAGCATCTTTCGCAAGATTGAAACCCTCGGCAAGCCTGTCATCGCCTGCATTCACGGGTTTGCTCTTGGCGGAGGGTGCGAATTGGCAATGGCCTGCACCCTCCGCATCGCTGCCGACAATGCGCGGCTTGGCCAGCCGGAAGTAAAACTCGGTGTCATCTGCGGCTACGGCGGCACACAAAGGCTGCCTCGGCTCGTGGGGCGGGGAGCCGCGCTCAAGCTTCTCCTCACGGGCGCGATCATTGACGCGCAGGAGGCGCTCCGCATCGGCCTCGTGGACGAAGTAGTTCCCGCGAGCCAACTGATGCAGCGAGCCGAGGCGCTGGCTCTCGATATCGCTGCCAACGCTCCCCTCGCCATCGCCGAGACCTTGCGCGCGGTGGACGAGGGCATCGACCTGCCCCTCGAAGCCGCACTCGAACGCGAGGCCGCCGGCTTCGGTCATCTCTGTGGAACCGCCGACAAGACCGAAGGTACGCAGGCTTTTCTTGCCAAACGCCCGCCCCACTGGACAGGCAGATAAGGCTCAAGCGGCTGGTTATTCTTCCGGCTGTTATTCTTGGTGGGTGATTCATGCGGTTCGGATAAGGGGTTTCGCGGCGATGGGCCTCCTTTTGCTCGTCGCTCTCACCGCGTGCCATAAGGAAGAGCAGGCCGTCGAAGGCGTGGCCCAGAAGGCTGCAAACGCCGAGCGTCAGGCCCAGGCCACAGCTACGCTGCGCGACCAGCAGCGCGCTGAATTGTCCCGCATCCCGCTGCCCACCAAGAGTCTTTACATCGACATTCATGAGCCCGGCGCCTGGGCTAATCCGTTCCTGTCGATCGAAGCCGATACGCTGGACCTGCGCGTCAACCTGGCCGATGCCAACCCCAGCCCCGTAGGTGAGGGAACCATGCTGCGCCCCGCAGCGGCGCGTCGCCAGGAATTGCAGCTGCGGCCCGCGGACCTCGCGGCGGCAGTCGTTGCCCTGCCTCCCACCGCTTGGCGCTACGGACGCGTCATCGCCGTGGCCGAGGCCCCGGGAGCCAATCCCAGGGACCGTGCCAAGATCCGCCGCAACGTCGAGACCGCCATCCAGCAGCTCAATGACCTCGGCATTCTCGTCGAAGAGTGGCCCACGCGGTAAGGATATTTGTCCGAGTAATCATGTGAGTGCCCGCATAATGCGACTACGCGACCTATCAGCTGTGGCATTTTGGGACCGAATTCGATGATCTTCGATTACACAGACACCACGCTCCTAGGTCAGCACAAAACGTGGAGCCAAGTCCGAAGAGACTGGTTGTTGGCAGTCCTGACATTCCTGGCAGCGGCCTTTTGGTGGTGTCCCATCTGCGTCGAGCCCAGTCTCGATCTGCCCGTATGGATTCCCGTAGTTCTTGTCTTCCTTTGGGCCGGATTTGCCACAATCCTCTCGGGAGGTCGTTGGTTCCGAATCGTGCTTGCCTGCACACTCGGATCGATGGTCGGCATGATCGCTGGGTTCGTGACCTTTCCCACCAGCGACGGAATTACCGCTTCCTATGAGCCGATTGTGACCTGCATCGGCACCGCCGTCATCTTCGTGATCTCGCTCATTACCGCTTTCATTGCGCGACACATCTCCGGTCAGCGTGAGAGCCTCCGGCGTGTGGCCTGGGTTCTCTTGTATTTTTTCCTCGCTCTTGGTCCTATCGCATTGGCCCTGACTCCGTTACTCGTAACTGCCAGGATCAAGCGGAATGACCGCGCCGCCGAAGCACGATTCATCGCTTTGAAGGGAGCCGTTGAAGCGTCTGCTCTCGAGGCAGGAAGCGCGGATCGAATCTGCGATGAAGCGCTCCTCAAGCGGAATTATTTGGGACCTCGATTCAGCGATTCTGACTGGCACTACATCGCCGGAAACTATGTGAGGCAGGATGGCTATGTCTTCGGAATTTCGTGCCATGAGGGCAGCAAGGGATACACCATCGATGCATATCCCAAGGAACCGGTCGGCTACGGCTCCCGGCATTTCTGCGCCGATGCGACAGGCAAGAGCGGTTGTGGCACGAAATCGACGCCCCTTGGCGAGGCATGCATCCCCTGTGCGAAGTAGGCATCGGCTAGCAAGTTCTTTTGATGTGCGAGCCGCCCTTCTGCCTTTGACTTATTTAAGTCGCCCGATCATAATAACGGTATGAAGCCGTCCGCAGTGCGTACTTCGATCGACCTCCCCCGCGATCTCCATCGCCGCTTGCATGAGGCTGCCGCGCGCAAGGGCTGTTCTGCGCGCAAGCTCATCCTTGCGGGAATTGAGCACGCCGTGGAAGAAACCCGATCGACGAAGCCAAGGCGACGACTGAGCCTCGATCCACCTTTGATCCGCCCGGCCGGACGCCGCATTCGCATCACCAACGAAGAGGCATATGAGCTCATTGAGCTTCCCTGACATCAATGTTTGGCTCGCGTTGGCGACTCCCGAGCATGTGCACGCCGCTATTGCTCGACACTGGTGGGAGAAGGAAACCGGAGCCATCGGGTTTTGCCGTCTAACGCAGCTTGGTTTTCTCCGGCTAATGACCACTGCAGCCGTTATGGATGGCAATCCATTGACGATTGCAGCGGCCTGGCGGGTCCATGATCGCTTTTATGAAGACGATCGTGTGGCGTTTATCTCTGAACCACCGGAAGTGGAGAAGAAGTTCCGTGAGAAGGCTGTGGGACGCATCGTATCCCCAAAGGTATGGGCCGATGCCTGGTTGCTTGCCGTTGCTCAGGCGGCGGGCGGCGTCCTGGTCACTTTTGACAAGGCGCTAGGTCCGCGCGGTGCTCAATGTCTGATACCAACAAGGGGCTGAGCATTGATCAGGCGCTATTCGGTACGCCTGCTCCGTCTCCGACGCGCTAACATTCCCCAGTGAGCATTTCCTCGCTACCGATCCTCAATAACTTCACGCCGCTCGATCACGAACGCTTCGCGGCCCATCGCGAACTCGAAGCCCGACTCAAGGCAGCTCTCCGCGGCGACGTGCTGTTCGACCTGGGATCGCGTGCTCTCTACGCCACCGACTCTTCCAATTATCGCCAGCTTCCCATCGGCGTCGTTTACCCTTCAGACGAAGCCGACGTCGAAGCCGCCCTGGAAGAGTGTCGGGCATTGGGCGCAGCCGTGCTTCCTCGTGGAGCAGGAACCAGCCTCGCAGGCCAATGCGCCAATGTCGCCGTGGTCTTCGATTTTTCGCGTTACATGAACGCACTCGGCTCGATTGACGCCGCCGCGAAGCTTGCGACGGTCCAGCCAGGTATTGTGCTCGATCGCCTGCGCGACGCGGCGGAACAGTATCACCTCACTTACGCCCCCGATCCTGCGACCCACTCGCGCTGCACTCTCGGCGGCATGATCGGCAACAACAGCTGCGGCGTGCACGGCCTGCTGACCGGGGTCCCCAACGACAGGTCTTCGTCGTTGGGGTGGATGGGTGGCAAAGTGGCCGACAACGTCGAGTCACTCGACATCGTGCTTTATGATGGCACCCGCATGACGGTGGGCCGCACCGCTCCCGATCAATTGCAGAAGCTCATCCACGCCGGTGGGCGCCAGGGCGCGATCTATGCCGGCCTCGCGCGCATTCGCGACCGCTACTCCGATCTGGTTCGCGAGAAATTTCCACGCATCCCGCGCCGCGTGTCGGGATACAACCTCGATGAGCTTCTGCCTGAAAACGGATTTCATGTAGCCCGCGCGCTTGTGGGTAGCGAAGGCACCTGCGCCACGGTTGTCTCGGCGCAACTCAACCTCACGGCGAGTCCGCCCTTTCGCGTCCTCACGGTGCTCGGCTTTCCCGACGGGTTTCTGGCTGCCGATGCAGTTCCGTTCGCTCTCGAACACGGGCCCATCGGTCTCGAAGGATTCGATCACCTGCTGGTCGAATTCATGCGCCGCAAAGGCCTGGCCCTCAAGGAAGTCGATCAGCTGCCCGCAGGCGTGGGCTATCTTCTGGTGGAAATGGGCGCGTGGAGCGCCCAGGAGGCGCATTTCAAAGCGGAGGCACTGATCCATGATTGCCGCGACTGGCCCTGCCCGCCGGCCGCGCATATTTGCACGCCGGAGGAAGCCGCCAGCGTGTGGCACGTGCGCGAATCCGCACTGGGTGCGGTCGTATTTGTGCCCGGCGAGCCCGATCGCTGGGAAGGCTGGGAAGATGCCGCCGTGCCCCCGGCCAGGCTGGGCGCCTACCTGCGCAGCATCACGGCGCTGATGAAGGAGTACGGCTATCGCAGTCCGCTCTATGGGCACTATGGCCAGGGCTGCGTGCACATGCGCATCAACTTCGATTTCCGCTCCGAACAAGGTCTGCGCAATTTTCGCGAATTTCTCGATCGCGCCACCGACGTTGTGTTGCATTACGGCGGATCGCTGAGTGGCGAGCACGGGGACGGCCAGGCGCGCGCAGCCCTGTTGCCCAAAATGTTCGGGCCGGAACTGATGCAGGCCTTTCGTGAATTCAAGGCCCTCTGGGATCCCGACAACCGCATGAATCCCGGCAAACTGATCGATGCTGTGCGCGTCTACGATCCCGTCGAGAATCTGCGCCACCTGCGGGGTGGCCAACTGCCTTCGGCTGGCCCGCGCCAACCCCTGCGGGGTGGCCAACTGCCTTCGGCTGGCCCGCGCCAACCCCTGCGGGGTGGCCAACTGCCTTCGGCTGGCCCGCGCCAACCCCTGCGGGGTGGCCAACTGCCTTCGGCTGGCCCGCGCCAGGACCAAGACGCGGGAACCGGGGTCGTGCCGCACGATTCGGAAACCGAAATGGCCCATGGACACGAGGGAAAAGCCCTCGAAACGCACTTCGCCTTCTCGAGCGATGGCGGGTCCATGGCGCACGCGGCGGAACGCTGCGTGGGTGTAGGCGCCTGCCGCAAGACGGAGGGTGGCGTGATGTGCCCGAGCTACCGCGCGACGGGCCTCGAGCAGCACTCCACGCGCGGCCGTGCGCGGCTGCTCTGGGAAATGCTGGAAGGCTCGCTGCGCGAGGAGGGGTTCCAAAGCGAAGCCGTGCATGAGGCGCTGGACCTCTGTCTCAGTTGCAAGGCATGCAAGACAGAATGCCCGGTGCAGGTAGACATGGCCGCCTACAAGTCGGAGTTTCTCGCCCAGCATTACAGGGGACAGCTGCATCCGCTGCACCACTATGTCTTCGGTTTCGCCGACAAAATGGCCCGGCTCGGTTCGCTTGCGCCGAACCTGACCAACGCCCTGCTCACGGGACCGCTCACAAGTCCGCTGATCAAGCGAATCATTGGCATCGCGCAGGAAAGGGAATTGCCTAGACTCGCGCCTGTCAGTTATCTGAAATCTCGTTCCATCCAGCCTAAGAATCTTTGGGAGCGCGCAACGCAACAAGTCTCACCGGAAGGCTCGACCAAAGCACATGCGGCCAATACAGAGAGGCGCGAAGCGCAGTTAGCCCCACCGCAGGTGGTGTTGTGGGCGGATACGTGGAATAACTACTACCATCCGCAAACCCTTGCCGCAGCCGAGTCTGTCCTTGCGGCGGCAGGTGTCGCGGTGCAAAGCCCGAAGGGTCACATCTGCTGCGGAAGGCCGCTTTACGATTTCGGCTTCCTGGGCGCGGCGCGACGCTACCTGGCGCGCGTACTCGATCGCATGAGCCCTCAGATCGAAGCAGGCCTGCCATTCATCTTTCTCGAACCCAGCTGTGCCAGCGTCTTCAAGGACGAACTCCGCGAGCTATTCCCCAACGATCCGCGTGCCCATCGCCTGCGCGAACAGGTCTGGCTACTGGCAGACTGGCTTGCCGTCAAGGCGCCCGATTGCGCCGCAGCGGGCACTCTGTCGGGATCGCACATCCTGGTGCACGGCCACTGTCATCACAAGGCGGTCTTTGGCGGAGCGGGCAATGAAATCGCCTTGTTGCGTCACGCCGGCGCGACCGTCGAGCCGATCCAAGCGGGTTGCTGCGGCATGGCCGGTCCCTTCGGCTTCGAAGCGGAGAAATTCGAGGTCTCGAAGACGATTGCGCAAGAGGGATTGCTCCCCGCACTCCAATCGGCAAGTCCTGAAACGATCATCGTCTCCGACGGCTTCAGTTGCCGCGAGCAAATCAGACAGCTCGGCCACAAACAGGCGCTGCACTTTGCGGAACTGCTGGCGCGAGGTTGCAGCCCGGGCGCGCTACCATAAGAAATCAACACCTATTGCAACACCGAGGCTATCGATGTTTGTCGTTGTCTGGCAGTTTGAAGTTGCCGATGAGAAAATTGCCGCCTTTGAAGCTGCCTATGGCTCAAAGGGCCCCTGGGCCGAGCTCTTCGGCAAGTCGCCCGATTACCAAGGCACCGAGTTTCTCCGCGACGCCTATGATTCCGGTAAATACCTCACAATAGACCGCTGGACGAGCGAATCGGCCTTCCGTGCCTTTCGCAAGCAGCACGACACCGCATACGAGACGCTCGACCGCGTCTGCGATGAACTGATCAACCACGAGACCCGCATCGGCGCGTATACCGCCTAGCCAATGTCGCGCCGGCAAATTCCGTCGAACAGAATGAGGCCCGATCGCGACACTCTGAGCAAGTATGCGTGCGACGATGCCACGACGCCCAAGAATCGCGTCGAGCCCTAATGGGGACGCTAAAGACCGAATGAATGTTGCAGAATCGCCCATGGTGTGACAACTAATACACATCTCGGCGATTTATTCCCCTTTTCTTCGCTTTTCCTGTTTTGCACCTGTCTCATCCTGCTACAATCCCCTCGAATCCATAGAAGCCGCCGCGTGTTTTCAGCCCAAAAATATAGGTCGCGCCAGGCGAGCAACTTGATGAGGAGCAGCCGCCATGGCAGTAGTCGACGAACGCGCGAAAGCAGTAGAACTCGCCCTTTCACAGATCGAAAAACAGTTTGGCAAGGGGTCTATCGTCCGGCTCGGGTCGAAAGAAGCCTTGCTGCCCATCGCCGTTATCTCCACTGGTTCCATCAGTTTCGATGCTGCCTTGGGTGTGGGCGGCCTTCCGCGCGGCCGGGTCACCGAGGTCTTCGGCCCTGAATCCTCGGGTAAGACGACCATCACCCTGCAGGTCATCGCCGAGGCGCAGCGCCATGGTGGTCTCGCAGCCTTCGTCGATGCCGAGCATGCTCTCGACCCCGCCTACGCCCGCAAACTCGGCGTCGACATCGACAACCTGCTGGTTTCGCAGCCCGACAGCGGCGAACAGGCCCTCGAGATCACCGAGGCCCTGGTCCGGTCAGGGGCTATCGACGTCCTGGTCGTTGATTCTGTCGCCGCGCTGGTCCCTAAGGCCGAGCTCGACGGCGAAATGGGCGACTCCCACATGGGACTGCAGGCCCGGCTCATGTCGCAGGCCCTGCGCAAGCTCACCGGCACCGTCTCCAAGTCCCGCACCGCTCTCATCTTCATCAATCAGATTCGCGAAAAGATCGGTGTCATGTTCGGCAATCCCGAAACAACGACCGGCGGCCGCGCTCTGAAGTTCTATTCCTCAGTGCGCGTGGATATTCGCCGCATTGCCGCCGTGAAGGAAGGCGACACGGTCGTCGGTTCGCGCACCAAGGTCAAGATCGTCAAGAACAAAGTGGCCGCGCCGTTTCGCGAGGCGGAGTTCGACATTCTCTACGGCGAAGGCATCAGCCGCGAAGGCGACGTGCTGGATCTGGCGGTGACGCACAATATTGTGGAAAAATCGGGCGCCTGGTACAGCTACTCCGGCGAGCGCATAGGTCAGGGCCGCGAAAATACGCGCGGCTTCCTCAAAGAGAACAAGGACATCTTCGCCAAAATGGATGCCGAAGTCCGCAAGAAGCTGGGAATAGGCATGGCAGCTCCCGCTGAGGTTCCCGAAGTTCCTGTTGCCGGTCCCGCCGAGGCGAAAGAGGCGGTTAAGGTGCGCAAAGGATAAGAACCACGGCAACGCCTGCTGCGTAGTTTCTCAAGATGCAGGTGCGCGATCACCGGGCCAGCCACTGCCTCGCGGTGCGGGCCGATGATTTGCCACAGCTCTTCGGCTCCTGCACTAAACTCAGAATGCGCATGAAGATCATCGGGCGAACGGCATCGCGGGTCCTTCCGCGGTTGGTTCTCGGCGGGCTTGCGATGGCCTGCGCATATGCGGCGCAGACTGCTTCTGCTCCGCAGACGAGCCCGCCACCAAGTTCTGCTGCGTCCAACGCTCCTGCGCCGGCACCCGCCGTACCATCCGCCATACGCACCGTCCTGAATCTCAACGGCCCTTGGCGCTTTCAACAGGGAGATGACCTGGAGTGGGCCGAACCTGGATTCGACGACTCCCATTGGCAGACCGTCACGCTCAGTGAATCTCTCTCCGCGCAGGGAATTGATTCCTATAACGGCTACGGCTGGTATCGCATGCGTCTCGACCCGCAGCAGCTTGCGCAGTTCAACGCAGCAGCCCAGGATGCACCGCCGGAGCTGCTCGTTTCCAGCGATGGAATTGGACAGCTCGATGCCTTCGTGAATGGCTCGGAGGCGGGGCACACGCGCGGCATGACCGAATCGCCCGCGATGTACCAGTCGCCTCCATTCGTAGTCCGGCTCTCCGGCATCGATCCCAAGGGCACAGCCCTGATCGCCATCCGGAGCTGGGCCGGTCCTCCATACACCGTGCGGCGCGGCCTCGTCGACAAGGTAGAACTCGGTACGGACGACGATATTGCCGTGCAGTTGGCGATGAATGTCGGCCGCCAATGGAACGAGCATGTCACCGCGGCGCTGGGCGTGACCGTCCTGTTCTTTTGCGTTTCCGTGCTGGGAGCGGCACTCTACACATGGCAGCGCCATCATGCCGAATACCTGTGGCTCGCCCTGCTCTGCCTTTCCGTCGCCGCCGCTGGCGCGGCCGAGGCCGCCTTTGGCCTGGGCGCTCTCTCCGCTTCGCCGTATCATATCCTGGCCGGCGTGTTTGGCCGCATCTTCATGGCCGTCACGCTCGAATTTGTTCTTCGTTTCACGGCTACCCCGCCGACCCGTCTCGTCCGCGGCGTGCAAATTGGCGTGCTCCTTCTGCCTCTCCTCGCTCTGGCTGGCTGGGAACAGGTATATGAGATTTTCTCTGTTGCCGCTGAAGTCGTCTTCTGCGCCCTCGTCTGCATGCTGCTCTTCCGCGCCTGGCGCCGCGGCCGCCAGGAAGCCGGCATCATGCTCCTGCCCTTCTTCCTCGCCGCCATCGCCGACTCGGCAGACACCATTGTCGACTACGCCGCGAGCCGGCACTGGCTGCCCGAACAGTTCGCTTCGCATCACTTCCATCTCGGGCCCATCGCGTTTGACACCGGCGCCGTTGCCTATATCGTCTTCCTCGCCAGCCTGGTTGCGGTCATTCTCTTTCGCTTCATTCGCATCAGTGAGGTTGAGCAGCGCTCCACCGCGGAGATCTCCGCCGCTCGTAGCGTGCAGGCTCTTCTGATTCCCACGCAGCTTCCATCCAACAAAAACTTCATGCTTGAGAGCGCCTACCTGCCCGTCAATGGCGTCGGCGGCGACTTCTTTCAGGTCCTCCCGCTGAAGGACGATTCTCTCCTCATTGTGGTCGGCGACGTCAGCGGCAAGGGCCTGCAAGCCGCCATGAATTCGAGCACCCTGGTGGGCGCCTTGCGCAACGAGCTCTCGCACGATCCGGGCACAGTGCTCGATCACCTGAATCACGTTCTGCTCGGCGCGGTGGCCTCGCCCGGGGCCGTTCCGGAGCTCGACGCGGCTCCCTGCTTTGCCACCTGCCTCTGCGCGCGCATCTATCCCGACGGCACGTTGACCGTCGCGAACGCAGGTCACCTGAGCCCCTATCGCGACGGCCGCGAACTGGAGCTGCCTCCCGGCCTCCCCCTGGGCGTCATTGCGGACTCGCACTACGAACAGGCCACCTTCCTGCTCAATCGTGGCGACCGGCTGGTCTTCCTCTCCGACGGCGTCGTCGAAGCCCAGAATTCGGATGGCGAGCTCTTCGGCTTTGAGCGTACCCAACAGGTGAGCAACGAACCCGCCCGCTACATTGCCCAGACGGCTCAGCGCTTCGGCCAGACCGATGACATCACCGTCGTATCGCTCTACGTCGCTTCGCGCACCGCGGAGCACAAAGCCGCACCGGCCTTTCAAACAAGCTAACTTTTGATTGGCCTGAATCCTTTCGAGCGTGAATTGTCATCCTGAGGACCCGCGCGCTCGGGGCCCCATAAGCGCGAGAGCGGTTTTGGGGTAGGCGGACCGAAGGATCTGCTTCTGCCTTCCAGAACTTCAGTCCCCTCTTCGTCCATGCCGTAGAATCACACCTGAGTCTTTTCATGAGTGTGAAAGCCCTTTATCCCGGGACCTTTGACCCGCCCACCAACGGGCACCTTGATTTGATTCAGCGTGGGTCCAAGCTCTTCGAGCACCTCACCGTCGCCATCCTCAAAAACCCCGTCAAGAATCCGCTGTTCACCCTCGAGGAACGCGTGGAAATGCTGCGCGAATCGACAGGGGCTCTCGGCAATGTCTCTGTCGCAACCTTCGACGGGCTCATGGTCGAGTTTGCCCGCCAGCGCCAAGCCACTGCGGTGCTGCGCGGCATTCGCGCCATCTCCGACTACGAGCACGAGTTCCAGATGGCCCTCATGAATCGTCGCCTCGCCCCCGAGATTGAAACCGTCTTTCTGCAGCCCGCCGGCCGCTACTCCTTCGTCAGCTCCCGCATGGTCAAGGAGGTCTTCGGCTTCGGCGGCGACGTCACCGGCCTTGTCCCGCCCAACGTTCTCAAGCGCCTGCGCACCCGTATCAACGGCGGATGAACCCCTTGTGATGCCCCCACGCGCCGCAGCCTTAGGAAAGGAATCTTGATGGACCGCCGAGCATTTCTGTATGCCTCTTCTTCCGCGATCATCGCCGGGGCTCTTCCATCTCCATCGCAGGCCGCGATGAATGCAGCCAACCTCAAGCCGATGGCCCTGGGCCTGCTCGTCAGCCCGTTCAAAGCACCCGAAGCCACCATTCGCCGCGTTCACGATCTCGGCTTCTCCAACTGCTTTCTTTCTCTCGACGGATATATCGGCGGTGGATTCACGCCGCAACTCGCCGATCAATTCAAAGACCTGCTTTCGAAATACAACGTCGTCGCCACTACCGTCGAAGTCGTCGGCCCACCTCCGCTCGAGTGGAACTTCCTGCGCGGCCCATCCACCATTGGCCTTGTTCCTGCCGAAACTCGTGCTGCCCGCATCGACGCACTGCGCCAGGTCTCCGACTTCGCCAAACTGCTCGATATCGGCCAGGTGCAAACCCATTGCGGTTTCATTCCAGAAGATCCAGCGGACTCGAAATATCCCGGCGCGGTTGAGGCCATTCGCACCGTCGCGCAACATTGTCACGGCAACGGCCAGTACTTCCTCATGGAAACCGGTCAGGAGACGCCCACGACGATGTCGCGCATGATGCGCGATGTCGACCTGCCCAACCTCGCCGTCGGTCTCGATACAGCCAACCTGATCCTTTACGGCAAAGCCAACCCGGTCGACGCAGTCGACATCCTCGGCCCGCATGTCCGCAGCATCCATGCCAAAGACGGCCGCTGGCCCACCGATCCCAGCCAACTGGGCGAAGAAGTGCTGATCGGCAAAGGGCTGGTGGACTTCAAGGCCGTCTTCACCAAGCTTCATCGCCTCGGCTATACAGGGGCCGTCACCATCGAACGCGAGACCTCGGGCCCGCAACAAATTGAGGACGTGCGCCAGGAGAAGCTCTATCTTGAAAACATCCTGCGCGAAGTCCTCGCCTGATCCGCCATGTTCCACGCAACACCCGACGCGAAGACGCGCAGACAAGGAAATCCTCACGTATGAACCGCCGTACATTTCTTTTGAAAGGGTCGCAAGCCATCTCTGGAATGATGCTGCTCAAATCAAATACCGCATTCGGGTATCAGGCGAACTCAGCTGTACGGCTGGGGCTGCTGGGTTGTGGCAACCGCGGCACTGCCGTCGCGACTTCGTTCTCCCGCAACACATCTGCACAGGTCGTCGCGCTTGCCGATCTCTTCGCCGATCGCCTTGAGGCCCGGCACGACATCTTCAACAAGCTCAACGCCGAGCTTGGCCGCTCGCCCATCGACAGCAGCCTCCTCTTTCGCGGGCCGCATGCCTTCGAACGACTGGCCGCCTCGCAGGAAGTCGACCTCATCCAGATCTCCACCCCCCCGTTCTTCCACGTCCAGCATCTTGAGGCTGCAGTGGCGGCGGGCAAACACGTCTACTGCGAAAAGCCCGTGGGCATCGATATTGGGCAAGCGAACCAGGCGCTTGAAATTGCCAAGCGTGTCAAATCTACACAAAGTGTCGATGTCGGTTTCCAGTGTCGCAACGCGCCGCCCATCGCCGCCATTGCCGAACGCATCCAGTCCGGGGCTCTCGGCAAAATCGCCACCGTCGCCGGCAACTACAACGCCCCCGCATCCGTTGAGGTCACGCATCCTGGCATCTCGCCCGATGAGTATCGCCTCCGCAACTGGCTCTGGGACCGCGCCCTCTCCGGCGACATCCTGGTCGAGCAGAACATCCACCTCATCGACCTCTGCAATTGGATCGTAGGCGCTCGCCCCCTCAAGGCAACCGCGACGGGCGGCCGCAATGTCCTCACCCACTACGGCAACTGTTGGGACAACTACCAGGTCGACTTCAGCTACCCCAACGACGTCCACTTCTCCTTTTCGTCCACCCAGTTCGGGACCGACGGCAAATTCGACGCGGGCCTCAAGTTCTTTGGCGCTGCCGGTTCGGCTGCCGTTCCCTACTCTGGTCCCATTGCCATCACCGGCGCCCACGCCTGGGAGTGGAAGGACTCCAACGCCGCGGCTCCAGGATCGGCTCCCGGATCGGGGCAGTTCGCCGCCAACGGCAGTTTCCTCGACAATCTGGAGTTTGCCGATCGCGACAAGGAGCGCACCTTCATCGACAGCATCACCAACGGTCCGGCACATAACCAGATTGCCGCCGGCGTCGAAACGGCACTCAGTTGCATGCTCGGCCGCATGGCCGGATTGAAACAGACGGAGATCGCCTGGGATGAACTGCTTCTCCATGGCGAGACCTATCGACTCGGCTTCAGCCTCGAAGAATTTGCCTGAGTTTTAGCGCGTTCCACGCAGTAGGTTGGCCCTGCGCTCAAAATCTGTAAAGATAGAGACATCATGACCGTCGCTGCCCCCGTTAAAACCTTCGCCGATCGCATTGGACGCATTGAAGTCTCCGCCACCATGGCCGTTGCTGCCGAGGCCGCCAAGCTGCGCGCCCAGGGCATCAACCTGGTTGATTTCGGCGCAGGCGAACCGCATTTCCCCACGCCGCGCCACATCAAGGACGCGGCCATCGTCGCGATCGAGGCTAACTTTACCCGCTACACCGTCGTTCCCGGCATTCCCGACGTCCGCAAGGCCATCGTCGAACGCCATGCCTGCGACTTCGGCTCCGATTACGCCATCGATGAAGCCATCTTCACTACCGGCGGCAAGCTGGCGCTCTTCAACACAATTCAGGTCCTTGTCGATCACGGCGACGAAGTGATTCTGCCTGTGCCTTATTGGGTCAGCTTCAAAGACATCATTCAATACGCAGGCGGCAAGGTCGTCTTCCTCGAGACCAGCGAAGCCGAAAACTTTCGCATCACTGCCGACGCCATCGAAGCAGCCATCACGCCGCGCACCAAGGCCATCATTCTTAACTCGCCCTCCAACCCGGCTGGCGCCGTCGTCTCCGCCGACGATCTCGAGCGCATCGTCCACCTCGCCCACGAACGCGGCATTTATTTGCTTCTGGATGAGTGTTACGTCTACCTGAATTATGCCGGTAAGCCTGTCTCCGGCGGCTCGTTCACCTGGGCCAAACAGCACATCGTCATCCTGGGCTCGCTGTCCAAGACCTACTCCATGACTGGATGGCGTGCGGGCTATGCGCTCGCCGCCAAGCCCGTCGTCGCCAATCTGAGCAAGCTGCAATCGCAATCCACTTCGAATGCGACCAGCTTCGTACAGAAGGCCGCGATCGCTGCGGTGGCAGGTCCCCAGGATTGTGTCGCGCAGTTTCGAGCCGAATTCATCGACTTGCGCGATTACATGCTCGCCAAACTCGCCGAGATTCCTGGCGTCACCTGCACAAAGCCGGAAGGCGCGTTTTACGTCTACCCCAACATCTCGGCGTTTCTCGGTAAAGGCGGCATCCGCACCGCAACGGAACTAGCCACGCGGCTGCTCCATGAAGGGCATGTTGTGACCGTTCCCGGCGAAGCCTTCGGCACCGGCGAACACATTCGCATCTCGTATCCTGTAACCAAAGAAAACATCGATGAAGGAACGCGCCGTATGGGCGAATTTCTGGGCAAACTCGTGTAAGGGCGCCTGAAACATACCGCCTGCAAAAGAAGCACCGACAAAGCCCTATTTTATAGGGTGATCAAGCTCACCTGCTTACCGGGAAATCCCGGCGAGGGCTGGGCAAACCTGTATCAAGTCGAGTAGGATGGGTTTTCCATGTCGACCACAATCGATTTTCGCCCAGTGATACTCGCCGGCGGCAGCGGCACGCGCTTCTGGCCGCGGTCGCGCCGCGCCCATGCAAAACAAGTCTTGGCGCTGGACGGCGAGCGCTCCATGATTCAGCAGACCGTGGAGCGTTTGAAACCACTGGCAACCCCGGCAAAGACCTGGGTCATCACCAACGAATACCTGGCCCATGAGATCGCCGACCAGCTTTCCGGCGTTCCGGTCAAGCAGATCATCCAGGAACCGGTCGCGCGCAACACGGCGCCCGCGTGCGGATTGGCCGCATTTTTGATTGAGCGCCAGAATCCCAATGCCGTGCTTGGCGTTTTCCCATCCGATCACGTGATCGCCGACGAGCCCCGCTTTTTGAAAGCTCTGGACAAAGGCATCGCCCTGGCCGCCAGCGGAGAAAACATTGTGGTGCTGGGCATCGAGCCCACACGCCCCGAAACCGGCTACGGCTATATCGAAACAGGCGATTACACCGGCGACGACATCGCCCTGCATGTGCGCCGCTTTATTGAGAAGCCGAACCTGCACCGTGCAGAAGATTTCGTCGCGGCCGGCAACTACTTCTGGAACTCCGGCATGTTTTTGTGGACGGCGCGTACGCTGGCTAATGCAGTGCGCGAGCATTTGCCGGAGACGGCCCCGCTATTGGAAGCAATCGCGGCGGCCTATGGAACGCCCGAGTTCGAACAGGTGTTCCAAAAGCTTTACGCCAAATGCGAGAACATCTCCGTCGACTATGCAGTCCTGGAACCGCGCTCGGCCAAGGGTGAGCATCTGTCGCGCCTCTTCTGCCTGCCCGCGGAGTTCAGCTGGAATGATCTTGGCTCCTGGGCCTCGCTTTACGAGTACCAGTTGGAAGCGCGCCTGCGCGGCGATGGCGACGGCAACGTCGCCGAAACCGAAGGCCACCTGGCCATCGAGGCAGGGAACAACTACGTCTATTGCCCCAAGAAATTTGTCGCGCTGGTGGGCGTCGAAAATCTCGTCGTTGTCGACACCGATGACGCACTGCTGATCGCCCACCGCGACCACTCGCAGGATGTTGGCAAAATCGTGAAGGAACTCGGCCTCTCCGGACGCAGCGAACTGATCTAAGCGTTGGAAGCGCGAAGCAGGGTCTCCACGAACTTGGGTGCCCCATGTCTCGATGCCGGGGTCCCCGGCGACAGGTCTTCGTCTCTGGGGTGGTTTGAGACACGGGAATGTACGAGCCTTTTTCTCCGTCGTACGCCGCTGCGGCTCTCTCTATTTACACTTCTTCGAAGGAGTAAACCCCTTAACGATGCCCCATCCTCAAATCAAGTTTGGCACCGACGGCTGGCGCGGTGTCATTGCCGACGATTTCACCTTCGCCAACGTTCGCATCGCGGCCGAGGCCATTGCCGCCTATGTGCACGCCCAACGCGGTTCTGCTCACGAGGATCCTGCGAAGGGCCTCTGCATCGGCTACGACACGCGCTTCGGTTCGAAAGCCTTTGCGCTTGCCTGTGCCGAGGTTGTCGCTGCCACAGGCATCCCCGTAGCCCTCGCCAACGACATTACGCCGACACCTGCTTTGAGCTACGGCGTGCGCGAGCGCGGCGCCGCCGGCGGCATCATGATCACCTCCTCGCACAATCCAGCGCAGTGGAACGGCGTGAAGTACAAAGCATGGTACGGCGGATCCGGCAAGCCATCGATTATCGCGGCCATCGAAACTTACCTGGGCAAGCCCGTTGCGCGACCTGCGCAGCCCGCGCCGATCACGGAAATAGACTTTCTGCCGCCCTATCTGCAAGCCATCGAGAGCTTCGCCGACCTCGATCTCATCTCCCACTCCGGCATGAAATTCGCCATTGATTCCATGTACGGCGCCGGCGGCACTCTCATCTCCGATATCTTCACCCGCATCGGCGTCGATCACATCCAGATTCGCGGCAACGTCAATCCACTATTCCCAAAGATCAACCCCGAGCCCATCGAGCCGCATATTCGCGCGCTCGGCGAAGCGACGGTCGAGCACCATTGCCACGCTGGCCTCTGCACCGACGGCGATGCCGACCGCATAGGCGCCACCGACGAGAATGGCAACTTCGTCGACCCGCACAAAATCTTCTCCGTCCTATTGAGCTGGGTTCTAAAGCGCAAAGGCTGGCCGGGCGCGGTTACACGCGCTTTCAACACCACCAAAATGCTCGACCGCATTTGCAAGAAACACGGCCGTGAGCTGATCGAGCACGGCATCGGCTTCAAGTTTGTCTGCGATTACATGCTGGAGCGCGAGATCGTTATGGGCGGCGAAGAATCGGGAGGCATCGGCTTCCAGCGCCACCTTCCCGAACGCGACGGCCTGCTGAATGCATTGCTTCTCGCCAACGTCATGGCGCAGGAAGGCAAGACGCTGGGTCAGCTCGTCGCCGACCTGCAAGCCGAATACGGCGAACATCAGTACGGCCGCATCGATCTGCACATCCCCGACGACATCAAGAACGCCGCCATCGCACGCGCCAAAGCACTGAAACCGGGTGATCCGGCGATCGCCGGCATGCCGATTCTGCGCCAGGAAAATCTCGACGGCGTGAAGTTCTATCTCGACAACCCAGAAGCTAAAACCAAACCCAACGCCGCCGAAACGTGGATTCTCTTCCGCGCCAGCGGCACCGAGCCGCTGATGCGCATCTACACCGAATCCACTTCAAAGGAAGCCGTGGCGAAGCTACTCGAATCCGGCCGCGCTTTCGCCTTGTCGCAATAGCTTTCGGTTAGCCGTTTGCTGACAACTGAAATCTGAAACCTGAAATCTAAAATCTGGCAACTGTTCATTGCTCCGGAGGAGCCCATGTTCATTCACATCTTTGGATTTCGCTGGAAGCCTGAAGCCACTGAGGCCGACAAAGCCCGCGCCGCGCACGACATCGTTTCCTTCCGCGACCACATCGTAGGACTCATCGACGTGCACGTCGGGCCGAATCTCTCTCCGCGCGGGCAGGGCTACACCTTCGCTGGGCTCATGACCTTTACTGACAAGGCCGCGGCCGACGCCTACACAACCCACCCCATGCACCAGGCGCTGCTCAAGTGGCTGGTCCCGCTCATCGATCCCGTCGAATTGGATTTCCAAGCGTAGATGTCACCGCGCGGTTCTCTTTGAGTGTTTCTCAAAGACCCGTCTGGTAACAGGGCACGACTTCAGTCGTGCCGATAAGGGCAGTAACGACGAGGGGTTTTAACCCCTGCGGCCCCCCGGTTTGTCGCCGGGACCTTCAAGCTGACTTTCAGGCTCATTTTCGAAACACGCGCTAGTCAAGAAACAGCAGGGCCGCGCTGCCCACCGGAACAATCAGATGCGTCACACCGTTTCGAACCTCAAGAACCTCGGCGTGAGGACTCCATTGCGCGTGGTCTTGGATCTCGGCGCCGGCCAGACTTACGCCAGCCGTTGAATCGAGACTCGGCGCCTGCATCCGCCACGTCGCTGCAGTGCGCACCAGATGTTCGCTTCGTATCGAAAGCAGAACGCCTGCGTGCTCATCCTTGTTGAAAAGTGCGACTTTGACAGACTGCTCGCGACGGGCAGCATACGCAGTCAGGTTCGCACCTTTCAAATCGGACTCAACGCGCAAAAACGTATGGCCGATGAACTGGTTCGCCAGCATCATTCCATAAAACACGGGCATCGCCTTCGACTCTCGTCCCGGCTCGCTTTGAATCGGACTGTAGAATCCGCTGGGCACAGCCTGTGGCGTCTTCGCCACTTCCATGCCCGGCGTGTGGTCGCCCAGGCCTGCCGTAAGATAAGCGCTGCTTCCCCCGTGCAGATTCACGCCAGCACATCCCAGGCTCGCCAACTCGAGCATGTAGTCGCCGGCCCACAGCGCGGCCGCGAAGGCGTCACTCATCCCCGGCTTGCCTCCCCGATAGCACGAGTTGCCCTCCGTCATGCGATAGATACGGGCATGCTGCTTTGCCGACGCCACAATGGCCCTGGTTTCGACCGCGATCTTCGGATTGCCGGCAAGAAGCCGCTCAATCGTCACGCGCGGATCGTCCGGCGGCCCCTCGGCATAGTAGTGCCCTGTGAGCGCAACCAGCCGCGGCGCAATCGACGCCGGAACCTGCTCGCTGAATTGCGTGATCCAATCGGAAGAAGCAGCCACATCCGGCGCGCCGAATTTCGCGTCAGGCACACGCGCAGCAATGGCCTCCGCGAAGCTGCTCCATTCGCGCACATAATCGGCAAAACTCCATCCCGGCGGCCGCGTGCCGTTGCTGGCCTTCGCGTAGAGATCGGGCTCGTTGCCGATTTGAAAAAACTCCAGCCGGTCGCCGATTTTTTCTGCGACGTACGCTGCTTCGTCCGCAGCCCGCTGTGGCGTGCTGTTGCCAAAATTCACGCCGTAGATCAGCCGCCATCCCGTGGCATTCAAAAACTCCGCCAGTGCGTCAATCGCTTCCGGCGGGATTGCAAACAAACGATGGGGCATCCAGTTGGCATCGAGATTTCCCGCGGGAACATGCAGCTTCGGCTCCGGCGTAGAGGCATTCACTCTCAACCAGCAGAACTCGCTCGTATTGCCGCCCAGCCGCAAAACACCCTTCGCGCTCAGCAAACGGAAATAACTGATCAGATCGCGATTTGCCGCGGAGAAAAACGTTGGATCGCTGAGCTGCGCCAGCTCATAACTCAGTCCCACATAGTTCAGCGGAATCTGCGGCGCCGCCGGATCGTCATGCAACCACAGTTCTCCAGAGACTTGCGGTAACGCGTCCGCGAATGCCGCGCGCTTGACCGCCGATGCGCCAACCACCGCTCCGGCACGGAACAAAAAGTTTCTGCGATCCACTCAAAACCTCCGGTTCGATCCTAATTCAGCCGCGATCCCGGCCAGGACAATTGGAAGGATTTCCAGTTTCCACGCGACAATTCTGCGCAAATCGCGCTACACTGCATCTCCATTAGGTCCGGCGCCCACCGGAGACAGCGCGGCTGGAGGTCAGATGCGAATCGAAGACTCTATCGGAGTTGTGCTGAAAGGCAAGAGCCAGAATAAGATCCTGTCCATCACACCCGGCCAGACCGTATTTGAGGCCCTCGAGATGATGGCGCATTTCGACATTGGCGCCCTTCTGGTGTGCTCGGAAGACCACCTGCTCGGCATCCTTTCGGAGCGCGACTACGCGCGCAAATGCGCACTCCTGGGCCACACCTCGAAGGAAACCAAGGTCGAGGAGATCATGACCAGCCCGGTCCTCTCCGTCAGCCCGCGGCACACCGTCGACGAGTGCCTGGCCTTGATGACCGAACACCGCTTCCGCCATCTGCCCGTGCTCGAGCGCGAGCGCGTTGTCGGCCTCGTCTCCATCGGCGATTTAGTCAAGTGGGTCATCCACACCCAGCAGCAGGCCATCGGCGCCCTCGAAAGCTACATCACCGGCGGCTACCAAGCTTAACAACCTGGACTTAAACCAGCTTCCTCTCGGGACGAAAGCCTTCGAGGCTCAGCCGTCCCTCGGTCGCATGGTTACGTCCGTCCAGGCGTACCGTGGCTCCGGATTACCACTGCGCCACGCCTGAAAGACTGAATGGGAATTCCGATACGGTCCTCTCGTATTGCATAGTTGAAACACTTACTTCTCACCAGTAAGGGAGACCTCAAGTGATTTCCCTGTTTTCCCGCGACAATAAGATCGACACTGCCGAAGAATTGACTGAGCAATCTAACCGCGCACGAATTCAAGCTGCCATTGAGCGCGCGATGGAGCTCCCCGACCTTGAAGCTCGCATCTTCCTGAAGGCGCCGCAACCGCCTGTGTTCGAAAACGCCGGCGAAGAAGCCAGCGAGACCGCTGCCTGCAATATGCGCGCACTACAACGGCTCACCGAAACATGCGCGCATCGAAATGAAACGGCTGCGGCGTTTCGATTTTGAGATTCGCGATTTCAGGATGGAGCGGGTTGACGAGCACGTTCCACTCCATCCTTAACACGGCTGACGGAACTTCAATCGCGAGCGAAGCAGGATCGCGGATCCACTGGTCGCCAAGGTTGCGCAAGGGCTCGACATCGTCGGTCCACCAGCCGTGCGGTAACCTATCCGGCTCAAGGCGCAGCGCCGGTTCTCCCTCGGGTAGCAAGGCTGCTATCGAGACCAGATCGTCCGGCTGCTGGTTCGGCTCCAGGTGAACGAATAGCTCGATGGCCGCGAGCGCCAGAGAAGAAGACGAGTAGACCATCGGTACGCCGGGAGTGTTCCACCGGCCACCGAAGCGTCGCGCACCTTGGCCGGAAAACGCCTCGCCGGCATAGCGGGCCCGGCAGATTCGCCAGATGCGCATCACAGCGCTGCTCCCGTCAAACCCGATTAGCTATAGACGCCGTAGGCAATGCGACCCAGCACGTTCTCGACCTCGCGAACGCCCGGATCGGTGTCCAATTGATCGAGCGGACGGCCTCCTCGCAAAGCGCGATTGGGCGTCTTGAGCCACGCCGCCGCCTTGTCCTCGTCGCCCAGCGTTTCCGCCGCTATGGAGAAGACCTGCGCCAGGCGCACCGCTCGATCCGACTCCGCAGCCGTGAGGCGCGCGTGCTGCGCCAGCCGCCGCGTGAGCGTGCGCTGGGGAATGCCTATTTTCTCTGAGATTTCCGCTTGGCGGAGGTCCATCCGCTCAGCCAGTTGGAAGAGAGCCTTCACCGGAAGCCCCTCGCGCACCAATTCGGCGAGTGCACCACTCTTGCCCATCGGCCGGCCAAGAACCGATTCTCCACCGAGCACTTCCGGGACGGAATGGGTTGCCATGGGCGCCTCCATGGCCAGTATACGCCATTTGGCTAATCAAAAAACGCCATTCTTACCATCAAAGCGTGCCAGCAGCACAACAATGGGTGCCCCAGGTCTCGATTCTGAGACCTGGGAAAGCATGAAACTAAATACGCCTGATCGCTGATCTGCTAAGGTCACCCGATCACCGCAACCTTCGCTCGTTTGCCCAAACGTACGACAGTGCGTGCCGGAAGGGAGCCAATCAAGACGACGTTGTTGGTCGCTACATCTCCGTCCAGCTTGACGGCCTTCTCGGCAATCTTGCGGTTCGCCTCCGCTCCGCTCGCCGCCAGCCCCAATGCGACCAGTAGCTTCGGCAGGCGAATCTGATTCGCTTCTGGCCCTGCCACATCCGCATACGGGATCAAAACCTCGGAGAGGTCCTCGGCCGCTTCCTTCTGCTGAAACATCCGCGCCCAGTTTTCATCCGCACTTACAGCCGCAGCCTCGTCATGGAAGTCCGCAGTAATCGTCCGCGCCAGCCGCTTCTTCATCTCCATCGGATGCGCCCGCCCCGCTGCCACATCCGCCTTCAGCGCCTCGACCTCGGACCCGCGAAGATCCGTCAACAAGAGAAAATACTTCCACATCAGCTCATCGGAAATCGACATGAGCTTGCCGTACATCTCCGGCGGCGCCTCGTTGATCCCGATCGCATTCCCCAACGATTTCGACATCTTCTGCACGCCATCCAGACCCTCGAGAATCGGCGTCATCAGCACGATCTGCGGCTTCTGCCCGTAGTGCCGCTGCAACTCGCGCCCGCACATCAAATTGAATTTCTGATCGGTCCCGCCCAGCTCCACATCGCACTCCAGCGCCACCGAGTCGTACCCCTGCATCACCGGATACAGCATCTCGTGCAGTCCGATTGGCTGCTCCGCCTGAAAGCGTTTGTGAAACTCATCGCGCTCCAGCATCTGCGAAACGGTGAAGTGCGCCGTCAGCCGGATCGTCTGCTCATAGCCCAGCTTCCCCAGCCACTCGGAGTTATACCGGACTTCCGTCGCAGCCTCATCGAGGATCTTGAAGACCTGCTCTTTATAGGTCTCCGCATTCCCCTCAATTTGTTCGCGCGTGAGCGGTTTGCGCGTCACGTTGCGCCCCGTCGGGTCCCCGATCAACGAAGTGAAATCGCCCACCAGGAAAATCACCGTGTGCCCCAGCTGCTGAAAGTGCCGCAGCTTGCGCATCAACACGGTGTGGCCAAGGTGCAGGTCGGGAGCGGTGGGGTCGAAGCCCGCCTTCACACGCAGCGGGCGGCCCGTTTTGCGGCTCTCCTCAAGACGTTCGCGCAAATCACTGACGCGAATGATCTCCGCCGCGCCCTTTTGCAATAAATCCAACTGCTCATCTACAGGAAGAAACGTGCTCATGCCGTCTTTCAGTATAAGGTTCGCTCTCTAAGTCGACACAACGTAGGTCTCTGGCCGCTTGTACTTGTACCATCTCCGTGCCCCATCCCTTCGCCTTTTTTCTGGCGAAAGGGTGGGAAAGCAAGAAACTCAAAGTGCGAATTCACACGGTCAGAGAACTAAGGCAACAGAAACCCCGACCACCGGCTCGCTTCATTGAACGCACAATCCGCGCTCTCCGCCCGCCGCTCCAGCTCCGCCACCTTGAAACGCAGCTCCTGGTTGGTTGCGAGTAATTCGCCAACCAGCGTCAGCAGCTGATGCGTGCGCGTCTCAAGCGCGAGTGGCTCATCGGGGCTCTTGTGCGTTTCCCGCATGAGTGCTTGTTCCATCAGTCCTTGCTCCATCGCCGGCGCCTTTCTCAAGCCTCATCAATGGCTCGCGCTGCCGAATCGATCGCCTCGGCGATTTTGCTCACCTGCTCCGTGCTCAAATCGCCCTGCTCCATCCGCATCTTCAACGCCAGCTTCAGGTTCATAATCGCGCGCTTGATCTGCGGCGAACGCCCGCGGCCAAAGGCCTTGCCCGCCTCCTGCATCCGTCCGAAAATCGCCTTCAGAATGACGCGATTTGCCTTCAGATACTCCTTTCCCTGGTCGGTCGCAGCGTAGAGCTTTTTGTTTCCCTCGGCCGACGTGACCGTCGCGAATCCTTCTTCTTCCAGCAGCGTCAGCGTGGGGTAAACCACTCCGGGGCTCGGTGCGTACCCGCCCGAAAGCCGCTCTTCAATGGCCTTCATGAGTTCGTACCCGTAGCTGGGCTTATCGGCGATCAGCTGCAGGATGACAAGCCGCAGGTGGCCGTTGTCGAAAAACCGCTCGCGCCCGCCTCCGCCGAATCCCTCCCAGCGTTCTCCCCGCTCGCCCCACCATCCGTGGCGGCCGCGATGACGGCACTCCTCGTGTCCGTGTTCCCTGTGTCCTTCCCGGAAATGTTCAAACATCTGTTTTCTCCGATCTATCAAGATATATCTTAAGATATATCGAAAATAGCTCTCAAGTCAAGGGCCGAGATGGATGAGCGGTCAAGCCCCAGCGTTGGATGATCGGTAGCAAGTCCTTCGCCAGGCTCCCAGGCTCCTGCCTCTCGCATATAGATTGCGGAGACGCAGCGAGCTGACTGTCAACAGGGTGCGTCCTCGACGGGCGCTCCACCACACTCGCCGCAGTGCACGAGGTCCATCCAGAGGAATGAGCTGGTGTTCAAAGGAGGTGTCTGCTGATGGCCAGCGAGTAGCCCAACACAAATCAGGGGCAGTAAGAATGTCCAGCATCGTTCACAATCGGGATCGCTCCGACTCACGATGGGGTGCTGCGTCCTCGCCCTTAACGCCTAAGTGATACGATTCTCGGGTCGCACTGGCTCGGACCTCCCAAGACGACGAACCCAAAACCGCGAGCCGTAGCTATCCGGTACAAATACGGTACAGGGCCCATCCTTTATATCGTGACGGCTTGTGGGACTTTGGGGGGGGTGCCACTGGAAATTCTCACCGACAATGCTTAAGCCCCACGCACCTGGCCTCGCCCTTCCGTCTTCACTTCATACATGCGCGCATCGGCCGCGCCAATGATGGTGTGAATGGTGGACCCGTCGGCAGGCGCTGTCGCCAGCCCCACGCTGGCACTTACGGTGAGCTCCAGGTTTCCATTCATGTGAAAGCGCGTTGTCGTCAGTTCGCGATGGATGTTGATCGCAAGATCTTGCGCATCGGCCCTTCCGGTCTCGGGCATCACCACCACGAACTCGTCCCCGCCATAGCGAAAGCACATATCCTGCGGCCGGCTCAGCTCCTGCAGCCGCTGCCCGGCGCGCGAGAGCAGCTCACTCCCCACCAGGTGCCCATGCATATCGTTCACCTGCTTGAATCGATCGAGATCGAGAAACGCCAGGCTCACAGGAAGGTGCAAGCGGCCGCAGCGTTCCAATTCTCGGCCGAGCACGTCATACAGGTGCCGCACGTTGAAAAGGCCCGTGGTGTCGTCGGTGATGGTCAGTTGCTGAATGCGTGCCATGTCCCGAGCATTCTCAATGGCAATCGCCGCGTGATCGGCCAGGATGTGCAGAAACGCGATCGTGTAGTCCGTCAGTTGCTCGGCGCGCGGATTGAAAATTTCAATAGCCCCCTGTGTCCCCTTGCGTCCCCGCAGAGGCAGCGCAATCACCGACCGGATTTTCGATGTGAATTCTGATCCCGGTTGGTGCAGTCGCGGGTCGTCCTCGGTTTCGGGAACGATCAATGTCTCGCCGTGCTCCACCACCCAGCCCGCCACGCCCTCGCCGACCTTCACCCGCAGGTCCCGCAGCGCCTCTTCTTCGCCTCCCGCAGCAATGGCGTAAAACAAATCCTGGCGCACCTCGTCCAGCATGAGAAGACTCCACAAGTCCGCCTCGATGAAGCGCTCCATGTGTTCCAGAATCGTGCGCAGAATCGTATCCAGGTCGAAGCTCGAAGTAAGCGAGCGCGCCAGCTTGTGAAAGACAAGCAAGTCGTCGATCGGAATTCGATTTTCCGGCAAAGGCTTCATTTGGGGGACCAATGGAGTATGCCACTTGGCCAGATCGGGAAATTGTGCAATGAATGCCATTCGTAGTTTCGGTGCGCTCAAGAGTAAGCAGCGCCCCGGGTTCCTAGTCTGCCCTCAGTTTGAATTCTGTCACACGTTGGGCGCGCGGCAAGCCGGTTTTGCACTAAGGTAATGCACGAAGGTTTTGTAGCGATTCCAGAGTTGCTATACTCCGGGAGCCCTAACCTCACGTCGACGCGATCCCAAGGAGTCGCCGACCTGCCATGAAACTCCAAATGGGCACGCGACTCAGGATCCGCTTTAAGGTTGAGATAGATTAGCCGCCGATGTGCACCATCGACCGGGATGGCTTCAAGAATCCAGGCTCGCCGATGTGGTGGCGCGCCTCCTTGCCCTGTACGGTCCTCGCAATGTAGGCGTGAAGCTCCGCATCGCTTTCGCCCGCCCGCATGTGTCCATAAAGATCGTGCTCCACCTGCGAGAACAGGCAGGTCCGGATCTTGCCGTCCGAAGTAAGCCGCACCCGGCTGCAGGCTCCGCAGAAGGCCTGTGTGACGGGCGCAATGATCCCAATCTCACCCCGTCCGTCGGCAAAGGTAAACCGCCGCGCCGTCTCGCCCGCTTCGCGCGCCGGCAATGGCACAAGCGGCAGAACCCGCCCGATGCGCTCCACAATTTCAGCCATCGAGACCACGATCTCCGGCGTCCAAAGCCGCCCTTCCTCCAGCGGCATGAACTCGATGAAGCGCACCACCACGTCTTCTTCACGGGCAAAATGCGCGAAGCTCTCGATCTGGTCGTCGTTGAATCCGCGCAGCAGCACGCAGTTGATCTTCAGCGGCGTCAACCCGGCATCCCGCGCCACGCGAACCCCCGCCAGCACCTTGCTGAAACTCCCCGGCACCCGTGTGATCCGCTCAAACGTGGGCGCGTCCACGGCATCCATACTGACGGTCACGCGCTGCAGTCCGGCCGCCTTCAGCTCCCTCGCCAACCCTTCGAGAAGATGTCCATTCGTCGTTAGCGCCAGATCCAGAGGCTCGCCCGCCAGGGTGCGCAGCTCTCCCAGTTCTCGAATCAGCTCGAGCAGCCCATGCCGCAGCAGCGGTTCGCCGCCCGTCAGACGCACCTTCTCGATCCCCAGGCCGACAAAAAGCTTGATCAGTCGAAGATATTCCGCGATGTCGAGTTCGGGATATTGCGCCCCAAGCTCGCCGGTGCGGCAGTACACGCACTTGTAATTGCAGCGGTCGGTGATCGAGACACGAAGATCGTGAATGACACGCCCATGGCTATCGGTCAGCCGTGCAGCCGACTTCACGCCTGAAAGAGCAATTGGGGAAGCAACCGCCATCGGCACCTTTTACGACGAATATTTGCCGCCGCATCGCTGCAAGGGCACTTGATTAGACGTTGCCCAGCTTAATCGAGTCGCGGCGTTCCCCGGCGCAGAATGAGCCCCGTCAATCCGAATCCCGCAATCAGGCACAGCGCCAGAATGAAGTAATACGCCATCGGATGCGCCCAGCCAGGCGAATACGTGAGGTCTTGGCCCACCCACAGCAGCAGCACGACGGCAATCACCGCAAACTGCCCTGCAAGGACCAGAAACGTGTGCCCCAGGTCGCGCCGTCTGTCCAGTGCCTCCACTTGGTCGGGGGTCAAATTGCGCTCTTCGGGGGGAAGCAGGAAATTCGCCATTCTCGATCTCCAGGCAGCCCGCTTACACATCTGGGCCGTCTACATCATCAATTCAATCACACACCGCAGCCGCATCCGCCAGTCTCTGCCCATCGCGCGCAGATTCCGGCTTGCTCTCCGGTCTAAATCGCCTCGATCCGAAGAGAATCACTCCATCAAAAACGCCAGTGTCTGCAGCGACGTAATCTCAAACGGCTTCCGGCACCGGACATTCGCGCAGGCCAGCTTATCGTCCCGCCGCACCATGTACGACTGTGCCTTCGCGAACCGCGCCCGGTCCCGTTCATCGGCGTTCCGAGGCAACTGCGCTTTCTTGCGCCGCACCACCCACGTCACCTTGTACTCGGAGGCTTGCCCGCACTTCGGGCATGTCAGAGTGTGCGTGCGCGCCTCTGTGGTCTCATTGAAAAACTCCCGCTCGTCCATCCTCTTCCGCTATCTCCACAACCGGCAAAAAAGCTCGCCGAAAAATTTCCGAGTTCCGCAGTCCGTGCGTCGAAATCCAACCGGAGAAGCGGCTCGGGCCTTCCGCTTGCGCTCAAACTATTCCATACTCTTCCTTGCCATGACGAAACGCAAGCCACCCAAATTCACCGCCACCAAGGCGGTCAAGGCCAACGCCCGCGAACGCGTCGGCCAGCCCAAACCCGCCCGCGTCCTGGCTACCGAGCCCCGCACCGGGCGCCAGGCCAAACACAAACCAAGGCTCGATCAACTCATCCGGCAGGAGGATTGACCATGGCCCGTGCACTCGGAGTAGGAGGCATTTTCCTCAAGGCCCAGGACCCGAAAGCATTGTCTGCCTGGTACGCAAAACACTTCGGCATCGCGTCCGCCGATGAGACCTCGATCGTCTTCGAAGGCCCCAGCGCCGCCGGCATGACCGTCTTCGCCCACTTCCCCCGCGACACCGCGTACTTCGGTCCCAGCCCACAACAAGCGATGGTCAACCTCCGCGTCGACAACCTCGACGAGATGCTCGCCCAACTTGCCGCCGCCTGCGTCCCCATCGATCCCAAGCGCGATAACCACGCCTATGGCCGCTTCGCCTGGATTACCGACCCCGAAGGCAACCGCGTCGAATTGTGGGAGCCACCCGCACCCGCGGCGCCATAAGTCTGCCAATCAGAACGAACATGGGTGCCCTAGGTCCCGAGGTCTCCATGGACAGGTTTTCGTTCATGGTGTGAAGATCTGGATTCGCAGACCAGGGAAAGCACAAACCAGCCTGCGATGCCCAGGCCACGAGTCCCTAATTCCGCAACACCAGCAAACTCCCCAGCAGCGCCAGCGGCATCGCAACCATCCCCACCTTCAGAAACTCCCACGCGGTAATCTCCACCTTCTCCCGGCGCAACGCGATCAACCATAGAATCGTCGCCAGCGAGCCGGTCACGGAGAGATTCGGGCCAACATCGACCCCAATCAAAATCGCATGCGCAACAATCCCCGATTCCTGCGCTTGACGAATCGCAGCCCGGCCAATCAGACCGACGGGAAGATTGTTCATCCCGTTCGCGGCCAGCGCCACCGCGAAGGCCGGCGCGCCCTTGGCAAACCAGCCCGGCCCATGCGCCAAAGCGTTGAGGCCGGCCAAACCAGCGCGCAGAAGGCCCGCGTTTTCCAGCGCCTCCACAATCACAAAGAGTCCCGCAACCAAGGGCAGCACTGACCACGAAATTCCCTTGACCACGCTGGCCACAATTCTCGGATTGCGGAACGCCACCACAACCAGGACAAAAACCGCCGCGCCACAGGTGGACGCTCCCAGCGGAAGACCGAAAGCTGACGCCGCAATCAGGGCTGCCGCTGCCAGCAGTAGGCCGGCAAGTGCAAGTTTGCCTTCCGTCGTCAGGGGAGCAGGCGCCGTCTCGCCCTCGATCGGCTGTCGCAACTCCTTGCGCGCATGCCAGTGAAGACAAAGAAAAGTGACCGCGATCGAAGCGATCGAGGGAAGCAGAAAGATGTCGAGCCACTTCAGCAGCGGCGGAAGGCTTCTGCCGAAAACGACCAAATTCGCTGGGTTCGAAATCGGAAAGATGAAACTGGCGGCATTGGCGATGAACGCGCAAGCCAGCAAATAGGGAGCAGGGTTAACCCGCGCCCGTCGCACCGCGGCCAATACCGCCGGCGTCAGCACCACCGCCGTCGCATCGTTCGAAAGCAGCGCCGTGACCACGACGCCCACGCCATAGACAAACACGAACAGCCGGAGCGACGAATGCTTGGCATGCCCCGCGGCAACTCCCGCAGCCCAGTCGAAGACATGCTCTTCGCGCGCCATCTCCGCAAGAACCATCATCCCGGTCAGGAACAGGTAGACGTCCAGCCCCTCATAGACCGCGTGCGCGGCCTGCGGCAGCGGAATCAGGCGCAAAACGACCAGGAGCAGAGCCCCGCCGCAAATCCAATACGCCTCGCCGATTTTGCGAGGTCGCAACAGCATACACAAAATGCTGACAAGGGAGACGATCCAGACGAGCACCATAGGCCAGACGAACACCAGAGGTAGGATGCAATTCGAGTCACTTCAAGTGTCTCAAAGTGTCAATCAAGGCCCATGCCATTAAGTCCCACACCATCAGGTTCCGTCGAGTTCCATTTCGGGACAGCGACACTTCCAAATCCCATTCTGGCACGCCCAACAGGCGCGAGGGGGGTTGCGAGTGAAGATCGCGATCCGAATCGACTCAAGTCACCCATGAGTTCCAATTCGGGACCATGCCCTCTTCGGATTTCCCAATCTGGCACGACCTGGGCGAGGAAAAGCGAACGCCTGACCGCAGGGCGGCTGAAGGCTCCCGCTCGAAGGTAAGACAGATTCCACTCCGGAACGCAGGCTGTCTTACGGCGTAAGACATGCGAATCGCCACGTCTTACAGCCGTAAGACAAATGTCCAACAAACGCAAGACCCTTGTCTGTCATTGTCTTACGCCGCAAAAGGCGAGTCGACCCGCGCTCTGCTGCGAATGCCGAAGTCTTACAAGCCGCCTTTGTCCGGCGAGGCATCGCTCCCGTGGGAGCGATCCGATCAGAGGGATGAGTCGTATAGGGATGAAGCGGAAATCGGAGGGAGCCGAGGCCTTACAGGCTGCGGAAAAACTCGTCCCAAGAGCGGTTTTGAAAGGGCACGAGTTGACTCGTGCCGATAAGTCAATTCGATTGACGCCGGCTTTTAGCCGCGGAGGGATGTATTTCACAATTCTTCTCGGAACCTTTGACTTTTTCCGCAGCCTGTTCAGGCCCGGACACATCACTGTGCCGCAATTCAACCGTTCAACTTCCGGTTTTGCGGAAAAATTCGCCCCAAGGTGCACAATCAATGAAAAGAGATAGAGCCTTCGCGCAGATTCCGGCTCGACGCAAAGGGGTACCCCCCCTACCCCCCAATATTTGCTTTTATCCACAGAGAATTTGCAGAAGATGACTCGCTTTTGTGAAACAGGGCAACCGCTCGTAGGACAGGCGCCTTACGCCGGAATCGCGTCGAGCCACGCAGCCAGATCTGCATGACCATGTTCGCGCGCAAAGTCTGCCGGCGTCTTACCCTGCTCGCTCTCGTAATGCGGATTCGCCCCGTGCTCCATCAGCATCTCGACGAGATCGATGCGATTCGCAGCCGCCGCGGAAAAGATCGGCGTGAAGCCTCCGGTCTGTGCCGCGTTCACGTCCGCGCCATGCGAGATCAGCAATTCAATGGCCGATGGATTCTTGCCCAGCGCCAGCGCCGCATGCAGCGGCTGATTCTTCTGTGCATTCTGCGAAACCGCATCCACACGTGCCCCGCGAAAAACCAGCGCTGCCACCGACAGCGGAGTTCCGAATGCCGCAGCTAGGTGCAGCGCCGTCCATCCGTCGCCGGAGAACGCCTGCGTCGCAGCTGCGTCTTCACTCAGGATCGCTTGTAGTCTCGCCTCGTTGCCGGTCGACGCCGCTTCAAACACATCGAGCGGAACGCCGATCACCGCGAGTTTGGCAATCAGGAGATTGCGTATCTTCGTCTGCCCCGTGTACACGGCCCAAAGCACCGCAGAAACCCCCTGCGGATCGCGATATTGGGCAAGAGACGGATCGTTCTCGAGGGCAGCGGTAACTTCCGCTACCTCTCCACTTTGAATTTGCTTTAGAAAAGTTTGGCTCACTGGTGATTCACGCTGTAAGGCCCCGGAAGTTTGGGCCCTGAATTTGCCGCTTCCACCTCGGGTTTGGCGGGCTGATTGGTTCGCTTCGAATAAATGCGAAACTGCACTACGAGATCCAGCACAACCGGAACCGGTTTACCATCCTTCATCGCCGGCTGAAAACTCGCCTTCCTGATCGTATCGGCCGCGCTCTCATCCAGCCCAAACCCGATCGGCCTGCTCACCACAATCTCCTGCGGCTTGCCATCGGCTCCAATTACAGCGTGGTACAAAGCCATTCCAGCGACACCGCTCGCCTGCGCGTATTCATTGGAAGGGGGCTCAATAGTGGAAAGCAGCTTGGCCTTCTGATCGACGCCGCTTTGCCGATAGATTGCAGGATCAGTCGGCTTGTAGTCCGCCTGGTTGGCGACAGACTGGTAGTACAGCTTCCAGAAGCTTGGCATCGCTGCGATCATGCGCTCGTCCAGTCCCGGCGCAAACATCCGATCGATCGCGTCGCGCAGCATGTGGGCTGCATGGGCCGGCGACGTTGTCGTGGTTACGCTCCCGGCATCGGCCGGCCGCTCAGCCTCAGGCGCCGCGTTCATCTCCGCTTTTGCCTGCTCGGCGTCGCTCGGCTCCGAAGTCGTAGTCGCCGCTGTTGCGGGCACCGCTTTGGCTGCCTCTGCTTCCTCGCCTTTCTTTCCCTTCTTCTTCTTTGGCGTAACCACCAGCTCCCGATCAATCGTGATCCTCAGGACTTTTTTCTTCGGTGTGATCCGCACTTTGTCCACGGCCTTCGTAGGATCTTCATCGGCGCGCGCGCCTAGGAAATGCAGTCCATAGCGAATCCCCGTCAGCTCCACCTTGTGCTTCGACAAATGCACCTTGTCGATCTCGACCAGGCTCAGCGTGTAGGAGCCCTGCGCCGAATGGCCAATCAACTTTCCGTGTTCGTCGAAGCTCAGCGAGTTATCGAGATATCCATCGCGCAAGTAGAGCGTCTTACCCACCAAAAGCTGTCTGACCTCGTCTTCGGTGATCGCGCCTGCTTGCGTATCCTGCGATGTCGCAAACGATGGCTGGATGGCTGGAGTGAGTGGCTGCTGTGGACGGTTCGATGGCGGAGCTGCCGGCTGTTCCGGAGTTGCGGTCGGCGCCGGCGGGTTTAAGGCAGGTGCCTGTGCAGCGTCCTGTTGCGCCGGTGCAGTCTGATCCGGTGCAGTCGCCGCAGGCTGCTGCGCCGCGTCCGGCTGCGGCGTGGCGGGCGCTTGCGCAACGCCTTTTCCGAGTGCCAACCCGACCACGACAGCACTCGCGCAAAGGGCAAGCGCGGTCCACGGGCGTTCTAAAGATGGGACTAGGAGGCACTTCATCAGGGGAACCTATGCTCAAAATGTAGCAGGGCGTCAATGGTTCCCTGGGTCGGAATTGAATGAACGCGCATTACCGAGGTGTTTTTGAGGTCGAGAGCTAACTTGCTGCATTCCGAGCCGATTACTTCTCGAAACGCGTCAGGCGCCACAGAATGCGCCGAAAAAACCCGAGTGCCCGCTTCGTATCCGTGGACGTCAGATGGATGCGGCGCAAAAGCAGCCGAAGATCGTGCCGGTTGGCCGCATCCATGATGCGCGGGGAGTAGCCCGCCGCCGTCATGGTCTGCTCAATCACCTCAGCCAGCCTGTCAAGTGCACCCGACGCAACGTGTGGTCTCTCCGCGACGGCTTGTTCGAGTACTGGCCCGGTCTCGCCCTTTTCTTCGGGTCCGACTCGGGTCAGTTCGTAGAGGCAAACCGCAACGGCCTGCCCCAGGTTCATTGAAGGCTGGCGCGGGTCTGTCGGGATCTCCACCAGCAAATGGCAGTAAGACAAGTCCTCGCGCGTAAGACCGTGCTTCTCCGGCCCAAAGACGATTGCAACCCGACCATCGCGCTGAAGCTCCTTCGCGATGACTGGCGCAAGGGAGGGTAACCGAACGACGCGTTGCTCGGGCTTGCGATGCGTGAGGGTCCCCGTGCCGACGGCAAGCGTGCAATCCGCGACGGCCTCCGCGAGAATCTTGGTTTCGCGCGCATTTTTGAGCAGTTCTGGCGCGCCCACTGCAGATTTCGCCTCGCGCCAGTGCGCCTCAAACGGAGCCACCACCGAAAGGCGAGCGAACCCGAAGTTCGCCATGGCCCGGGCAGCCGCACCAATGTTCAGCGGATTGCGCGGCGAGACAAGGATGACTTCAATCCGGGCGGTTTGGTCTTCCGTGAGCAAGCATCTATTGTATTGCCGCTATTCCGCTTCTCCCATGCAGGCCGGCACTCGATTCGGATTGATACACTGCTGGCACCGATGATCCCCGAGACAGGTCCAGATAAGGATGCGCAGCAATTGGAGATTGAAGCACTGTGCGCTACGGCGCGCTGGTGCTATGCGCGCAGATGGGTGCCGGCCACCAGCGGGAACTTCAGCGTGCGCGCCGGCCGGCACATCCTCATTACGCCGACTGGACTGGACAAAGGTGCACTGACGGCCGTAGATCTACTGGAGATCGATCCGGATGGGCGCGCAGTTGTCGGCAAAGGCAAGCCTTCTGCCGAGACGGGATTGCACACGGTCATCTATCGCGAGCGGCCCGGGGCGCATGCGATTCTGCACGTGCATACGATCTGGAACACGCTGCTGTCGGGGCGATTTCTTGAGAAGGGCTACGTTCAGATTGAGGGCTATGAGCTGCTCAAGGGATTGGCTGGCGTGACCACACATGAGCACGCGGAACAGGTGCCCATCCTCGGGAATTCGCAGGACTATGCGCTTCTTTCGGCGAACTTAGCTCAGGCGCTTGGCGGATTCCCGCAAGCGCATGGAGTTTTATTGAGTCTGCATGGGCTTTATACTTGGGGCGAGTCGGTGGCTGAGGCAAGGCGTCATCTGGAGGCCCTCGAATTCTTATTCGAAGTGGAGGCACGGCGGCTCATGGGCCCGCTGGGATGATCGCGAGCTGTCCCGAAATTGTTCCACGTGGAACAATCTAGTGCCGTCCCTTCAGGGATTTTCGTGGCGTGGAATGGTTCCACGGTGAGAAATTGTTCCACGTGGAACAATTGTGATGGTGGATACCCGAGGTCTTGGGAGTTGCGGATTATTTCGTCGATTTGTGAACTCCGCTTGATTCGTATCGACGAGTGATTGAGGAGCATCGTATGGCTGTTCTTCGCTTTCCCAAAGAGAATCTCCAAGTCAACTCTGAACCGGGAATTCGCGACGCGCTGGCACCGCTCGGGATCGATTATGAACGCTGGAGCCTGGACCGGGTGCCCCCGGATGCGAGCGCCGACCAGGTGCTCGGGGCGTATGCCGATGAGATTGACGAGATGAAACGGCGCGGTGGGTATGTTACGGCGGATGTGATCGACGTGAACGCGGGCACGCCGAATCTCGACGCCATGCTGGCGCGGTTCGACAAGGAGCACACGCACGACGAGGACGAGGTGCGGTTCATTCTTTCGGGACGTGGGATTTTCTTTTTGCATATCAACGGGCGCGTTGCCTCTGTCGAGGTCGGCCCTGGCGATATGCTGCGCGTGCCGCGTGGAACCACGCATTGGTTCACGCTCTGCGAAGACCGGCGCATCCGCGCTATCCGTTGGTTTCAGGACACGGCTGGGTGGACTCCACATTACACGGATTCCGGTGTCGACAAGAGTTATCAGCCGCTCTGCTTCGGGCCCACTTTCCTCGGGCCGCGGGTCGCAACCTCAATCTCCGCATGACGGCGACGGAGCCTTGCGTTTATTTGCTGGACGTGGAAGGTACGGTCGCGCCGATTTCGCTGGTGAGCGAGCAACTGTTTCCTTATGCGCGGGCTCACGTCGCCGGATTTCTGAAGCAGAATTTGGGTTTGCCCGAAGTCCAAAGCGATTTGAAACTTCTTGCCGCGGAGAATCGGGCGGAGCAGAGCGAAGATAGCCCGACTTTCGGCATTGAAATCCGCAACGAACTGCATGCGCGTGCCTATCTTCTGTGGCTCATGGATCAGGATCGCAAATCGACGGCGCTCAAGTCGCTGCAAGGCAAGATCTGGAAGGCCGGTTTTGAGAGCGGCGCATTGAAAGGCACACTCTTCGCCGATGTGCCGGAGGCTTTTGCGCGCTGGGCTTCGCAGGGGAAGGTTGCGATCTATTCGTCGGGTTCGGTGGAAGCGCAGCGGCTTCTGTTTCTCCATTCGATCTATGGGGATCTGACTCCACTGATTGCGAGTTACTTCGACACGCGGACGGGACCCAAGTCAGAAAGTGCGAGCTATTCGGCGATCGCGAAGGACCTAAGTGTCGATTCCACGAAAATGATTTTCTTTTCCGATGTGGTCCGCGAATTAGACGCCGCGCGCGCGGCTGGATGTTCGACGCGGCTCGTGGTGCGCGAGGGGAACCTGCCGGTCGCGGATGCGCATGGGCACGAGGCGGTCTCGGTGTTGGTGTGACGTGCGGATCTCCCGCTTTCTCGCTCGCGCCCGCAGCCCAGTCTAATACATGAAGAGAGGTGTTGGATGCAGTGGACAGGTCGAACGCTCGTGCTGTTGCGGTCGAGTCCTGGCCTACACTTCCCTATGCCGGATCTCCGCCTCCAACCCCGGAATCCTCAAAAATGAGTGAGGTCCGGTTAGAGGGTCATCCGACCGCGACATATCGCTACTCCGGCTTTTCGTCGAAAAGAGTAGCCGGTCCGTTGAAGAGTTCCTTCAGGAAGCTGTAACGATGATTCACGAAGCGCCGGAAGATTTGCGTCGGTGCAGTCTCCTCATACGCAACTTCATGAAGTTGCCCTCATCGAACGAGATGATCCGAGCGTCCGGGAATCCGAACAAAACAGGCGCTCGCGCCTCGGGCCGGTCACACCATAATCGCTAATTCAAGCGATGCGTCGCGAGTTCTTGAATATTGACCAGAGACGCGTGATCAGACGCCGAGTCATGGCCAGTCTTGTGCGAGGCTCGTTCTCCCGACTTTGCAACTGCAGCAAGCTCGGCTCGATCGTGACTTAGATCTCGTCCGACGCGTTTTTCACCTGGTTCTTCCGGATCGACGGTCCTCCGGGCACCACACAGGAAGAGCCCCTTGACCACGCTCGGTATCAGAATCTAGGGTTTTCGGGTCGCCCGGCGTTTACAGAATCCAGCGCACAAATCCAGCGGTGTCGTGTCATCCTTGGGAACAGCATGAATCGATCGAAATCGCACGATGATTGGCGACCGAGGGCGTGGAAGTCGGCCCCTCGGTGGTCTGTCGCCGTTTTTCTCCTCTCCGCCTTTTTCATCTTTGCCAGCTTAGGATTCGTATTCGACGGGATGGACATGGGACGCCAGTCGGCCCTGTGTCTTGCTTTCTCCGTGGCGATCATCGCTTTGTTCGCGACGTTCTACGCCATAGCGGGCATCACACTCCGCCAACGGTTCTGGATTCCGTCCGTGCCGCTCCTCATTCTCGAGAACATTTGCATGGCGCTGCTGCACAACTGGCTGCCCGAAGCTCCACCACTGACCCATCTCGATGCGGTCCAGCTCAGCAGCTTTCACAACCGGCTTGTCTTCGACGGCGTGGCTGTTTGCATTTCCGTCGCGCTGGGCTATTCCGGTTTTGTTGTGGTCTCCGTCACCGAATCGCGCCGCCATGTCCGGCTTGAGCTCGACAAAGCCGCGCTGGACACCGAGTTGGCTGCCGCCCGTGAAATCCAGCGGCTGATGGTGCCCGAAGAGCTGCCACCCACTCCCGGGTACGCCATCGAAAGCATCTACCGTCCTGCCGCACAGGTTGGCGGAGATTTCTTTCAGGTCATTCCGCTCGGCGTTGGCCAATCCACTCTTGTCGTGGTCGGCGATGTCAGCGGCAAAGGGATAAGCGCCGCCATGATCGTCTCGATGCTCATTGGCATGCTGCACACGATCTGCAGAATCAGCCAGGAACCCGCGCAGATACTCGCCGAGCTCAACAGCAGGCTTTTCGAACGCAAGCACGGAGGCTTCGTCACCTGCCTGGCAGTGCGCCTCGATCCCTCGGGGCGCGTCGTGGTCGCCAACGCAGGCCATCTCCCGCCCTGGCTCAACGGCGTCGAAGTCGCATTCGCCGGGTCCCTGCCGCTTAGCCTCGTTGCCTCCTCTGCTCCCGAGCAGGTCACATTGGAGTTGCAATCTGGCGATCGCCTCACCCTGATCACGGATGGCGTGGTCGAAGCTCGCGATACGCAGGGCGCGCTCTTCGGCTTCGACCGAATACAAGCCCTCTTGCGCAAGGAAACATCTCCGCTTGCTCTCGCTGAAGCCGCCATTCAGCATGGGCAGGACGATGACCTGACCGTGATTTCCGTCCTCCGCACCGCCTGAGGGACCGGCGATTCGGCAGCGAGGGCCGATTCAGTCAGGGATTCCCAATCTCCTGGTTTTCGCGTCAGCTACTGCAACAGGCTCGGCTCGATCATGCCGTAAATCTCGTCCGAGGCGTTTCTCACCTGGTTGACGATCTCGCGCAGCTCAGGGGCGTCCATCACACGCACGTTGCTGTCGATGCGGACGGACAAGTCTCCCTCGTGGTCATATCCGACCTTTACGCGATCCAGTTCATGGTTTTGTTCGAGCAGAGCGCGCATAAAGTCTGTAGTCACCGGCAGGTGCTGGTTTTCGGCCACCGTGACGAAGACCACCATGGTGGAGTCCTTTACAGTGACGACGACCTTTATATTTTTGAGGTGGTCCCCGGTGAACGGAATCAACCAAACCGAAGGCGATTTGGTACTTAAATAGTTGTAACTATCAGCGCGCATTAGACTTACAATCTTTGCGGCACTGTCGTCAGTAGAAATACTCTTGGCTCGCGCCCCCATAGGCAACAAAAAAAGTGACAGCAAGAGCCATGCGCGCAAGATGCGCGCTGATCGATGGCGACCCATAAGGTCCTCCTCGTTTGGCTGAATGTTCCCCCATGGTAGTCCGCCCTGCACCCCGATGGAATGAGAATCACGGACCAGAGCAGACGAAGGTCATGTGTGAGGGGTCCTCCATCAAAGGCCAAAAAGGGGCGAAATCGAAGAGTTATTGTCGCCCCAAAGAAAATGGGTGGCTCCCTACAAAAGGAAGCCACCCCAGGAAGTCACATGAAAGTGATGTACAGGCAATTCAGGAGACAACCACAGGCTAAAGTGCAGCACACCGCTTGTCTTGGCCCCTTCGGGTGACTCTGCACTCCTCCCTTGCGACGAACGTGGCCTCCACCGAAAGGTGGAGTTCGACAGCGCCGCATGTGCAATCTGCGCTCCAGCCTATTACTGTGGATATGCGCAATCCCGCTGACACAAGTGAAGCAGCCGGCGTTGTCTGCACGTTACCTTGATCGACAAACAAGCCAACACGGAGTTGAGCGGTAAGCGGAGACGGGCCTTTCCACGCGGGTGTTGGATTGTCGTTGGTGCGCTGTCAATCGGCGTTGCGGTGACAGGTTCGGCCCTCGAGCCGACAACACCGCTGGCTGAATATGGCCGCCAATCGTGGGTGATGGAAAACGGGCTGCCGCAAAACAGCGTGCATGCCCTGGTGCAGACGCGCGATGGATTTCTGTGGCTGGGGACCGAAGCTGGTCTGGTTCGGTTCGATGGAATCGCATTCACGGTCTTTGACCACTTTCCGGAGCTGCCCAGCGGCGACATTCGGAGCTTGCTCGAGACGCCGGACGGGACGCTCTGGGTGGGAACAGCAGGCGGATTGGCTCGACGGAAAGATGGAGCGATCACTGCATTTGGGGCTCACGCTGGACCGCCGATGGGCACGATTACGGCGTTGAGAGAAACACCCGAGGGCAAGCTGCGCGTCGAAACCACAGAGGAAGCTTCGGAATACGGCGTCGGAGGATGGTCGCACGCGTCGATGCCAGCCGAGCTGCCGAAGGATCAGATCGTCTTCGAAGCAAAGCTGGTGAGCGGAGAATCCGCGACCGCAACTCGCAGCGCTGTCACGATCGAGCACGGAACGCGGCTCGCCGTCTTGAGGGTGGGACACGAGCTGCCAGGCAGGAGGATTCAGGCTTTGTTTGCGGACCGCGAGGGCTGCCTCTGGATCGGGACCAATGGCGGATTGGCGCGCTGGGCCAGCGGCAAGGTTCAACAACTTCCCGCGACCGATCCGCTCGCCGCCGCTTCAATTCTGTCGCTGCTTGAAGACCGCGAAGGAAATCTGTGGGTGGGCACGGAGACCGACGGCTTGCAGGTATTGCGGGATGCGCGCTTTCACAATATCGGCACGCGGGAAGGGCTTTCCTCCGATGCAACGAGTACGGTGGTCGAAGACAGTACAGGCAAGATTTGGGTGGGAACCAACGGCGGCAGCCTGAATGTTCTGCGGCGCGATGTAAACGCTCCGGGAGCGACCACGACTTATGCAGTCCGCGACGTGCTTCTAAGCAACGTGATTCTCTCGCTGGCGGCGGCGAAGAACGGCGATTTGTGGGTAGGGACGCCTGATGGATTGAACCGGATTCGCAGGAGTGCGGTCGATTCGTTCACTTCAGCCGACGGGCTGCCCGACGATTTTATTCGCTCGCTGCTGGTGGATGCGGACGGTTCCTTATGGATCGGCACGCGGCGCGGGCTTGCCCATTGGACATTCGGCGCCAACGGGAAAAACGCCGCAAAGAAAGAAACGTATACCGAGGCGAACGGTTTGGGGAGCGATTTAGTCGGGGCGATGGCACGGGATTCCAACGGTAGTCTCTGGATCGCCACCTTCGCGGGCCTGTCACGGCTCAAAGGCGGCAAGATCGCCAACTATACAACCGCCAATGGTCTTTCGAGCAACGTGGTGACCGCACTGCTTCCGCGTGCCGGTGGGTCATTACTGGTTGGCACGCAGGACCATGGCTGGGACCTGTGGGATGGCGAGAAGTTTTCCGCGGTCCAGTCCAGCGAGCTGAAGAATACCAGTGTCCGCGCAATTCTCGACGATGGGAAGGATCACTTGTGGTTTGCAACCGGCAAAGGAATCGCACGCTGCGATTGCACCATGACAGCGGATTGCACGCATTGGATCGAATTTGGCCCAGCCGACGGACTGCGCAGCCGCGAGACGGCCATCAATAGCCATCCATCGGCGTGGCGATCGCGGGATGGATATCTATGGTTCGCTACGCCCAGAGGGCTGGTCGAGGTCGATCCAGCGCATTTCCCGGTGAACACGCTGCCGCCGCCGGTGGTCGTGGAGCGTTTTGCCGTCGACGACGTCGACCGTCCCTTGCGGGGGGCAGACCTTTGGACGAGAGTTCCGGCGGGACATAATCATTTCCAGTTCGATTACGCGGGGTTGAGTTTTGTGGCGCCGCAGAAAGTGCGCTACCGCTACATGCTCGATGGATTCGACCATGACTGGACGGACGCAGGCGCGCGGCGCGTCGCCTACTATACCAACATTCCGCCGGGGCACTACACCTTTCGCGTACAGGCCGCGAATAACGACGGGGTGTGGAACGTGCAGGGAGCGGCTCTTCCATTCGAGCTGCAGCCGCATTTCTATCAGACCATCTGGTTCTATCTGCTTTTGGCCATCGCGACGGCGGCGCTCATAATGGCCATGCTTAAACGGCGCTTGTTGCTTGCCGAGCGCGAGTTCAAGGCGGTGCTCGGTGAACGCAATCGAATTGCGCGCGAGATTCACGACACACTGGCACAGGGATACGTGGGGATCTCAGTGCAGCTGGAAGTGCTGGCAGAACTTCTGCGGCTGAACAAAGTGGACGCCGCCGCGAAACAACTGGATACGACGCGCACCCATGTGCGAGAAGGGCTGGCCGAGGCGCGGCAGTCCATATGGGCGCTGCGCTCGCAGGATTCGGGAGAAAAGACTTTGCCGGTGCGCTTGCGGCGCGTAACGGAGAGAGCGGACAGCCATGGTATTGAGGCGAGGTTCAGTGTCTTCGGGGCGTACCGGCCCTTGCCGCCGGGCATGGAGCGGGAAATCCTGCGCGTAGCCCAGGAGGCCATCCATAATGTAGAGAAGCACGCAGGCGCGCAGCACCTCTCCGTCCGGTTGGATTACGGGCCTGCGGAGATTGCACTGGAAGTACGCGACGACGGGCGCGGTTTCACGATGAACGAAGAAGCTGCATCGGCGTCGGGGCACTACGGGTTTACGGGGATGCGCGAACGCGCGGCAGCCATTGGCGGCACACTCGAAGTGACAAGCGAACCGGGTACAGGAACGTCGGTGCGCTTGCACGCGCCGGCGCCCAAAGAAGCGTCAAGAGAGGCGGACGACAAGTGGAACCAGAATTGATTCGCGTACTGGTGGTGGAAGACCATCACGTTGTCCGCCAGGGATTGGTGGCTCTGCTGAATGTTGTAGAGGGCATTGAGGTGGTGGGAGAGGCCGCTGATGGCGTGGAGGCGATCACTCAATATCGCAAGCATCAGCCTAATATCACACTGATCGATCTGCGCCTTCCGCGCATGGGCGGGGTCGACGTGATTCAGCGGGTTCGTATGGAATCGCCGCAAGCGCGGTTCATCGTGTTAACGACCTACGACGGAGACGAAGACATCTACCGCGCTTTGCAGGCGGGGGCGCGCGCCTACTTGCTGAAGGGCATGACGAGCGATGAGCTGATTGCGACCATACGTACTGTGCACGCCGGAAAATCACATATTCCGCCTGCGATTGCGCAGAAGCTTGCCGAGCGCATGGGCACTGAAGAGCTGACGCCGCGTGAGTCAGATGTACTGGAGCAGATTGTGTACGGCAAGAGCAACAAGGAGATCGCGACCGAGCTTCAAATCTCCGAAGCCACGGTGAAGACGCACATCAACAGCCTGCTGGGTAAACTGGGCGTCACGGATCGAACCCAGGCGGCGACGGCAGCGATTCAGCGCGGTATCGTCCCGCTCGAGTCACTCAAAAAGGCGAAGCCATGAAGAAGGGGATCTGTTCGGCGGTATTGCTGTTGTTGCTGTTTCCATTGGCACAGGGAGAAAAGACCGTGTGGCGTCAGGCTACCGATGCCGAACTGGCTTCGCTGCTGCCTACGCGCGCTCCTGTCGAGAAGGAACACATTGAGACCGAAATGCGCACCGCGAGCGGCATTGTGAACAGCGACGGTCGCTATATAGCGGGCGTAGTGTTGATCACCGCCGGCTACTCGGCTGACGGAAAGTATTCGCACTACCTTGTGGTGCAGGCGCCGATTCGTGTGGGCGGAGTTGCGCTGAAGCCCGGCGAGTATGTGTTTGGCTACACGCACGCGGGCGATTTGCTGAGCGTGCACTTCAACGAGGCGGCGACGGGTGCACTGGTGGGAACGACGGATGCACATTTGCTCACCGGGATGAGAGGCATCACGAGCCTGCACATCTGGCCTCCGGGGAGGGCACTGATTCAGATTGGGCGGTTTGGGATGCCGTATGTGCTGGGACGATAAGTAAAGGAAGTCGTTCGCTTCTCCGTCGAGGTCGGCATAGAATTGGAGCGCGTTGAGTGCCGGCCTGCACGGAGTGGCCGCTCGATGGATGCAAGACAGCAAGGCTCTTCGACCAATCGAGTTTGTAACGCGGCAACGCGGTTCGTCGCCGCCACACTGGGCGTTCTCGTCGGCATTGGCTCGATCGATCACGGACTGCTTGAGTGCCTGCAGGGATTCCGGTCCACTCCCGGTCTGATTGTGAATGCCCTTGGTCCCGGTTATCGCTGGACAGTGTGGAAAGAAGGTGGCGAGGGTGCGTTCACGCTCATCTCAAATTTTCTTTTTACCGGAATCGTAGCCACCTGCCTTGGTTTGCTCATGATTTTCTGGTCGCTTCGCTTTATGCAGAGGCAGCATGGCGCGGCGATTTTTCTTTTGCTGGGGATCGCTTCGTTCCTGACAGGCGGTGGCGTGGCACAGATTGTTTTGTTCACTCTGGCCTGGGGTGTCGCGACGCGCATCGGGGCGTCACTCACATTCTGGAGATGGCTGATTCCGCCGAGGCTGCGCCCTGCCCTGGGTCGCTTATGGCCGTGGACTCTGGGAACGGCGACAGCTCTATTCCTTGTTGCGCTGGAGATTGCAGTGTTTGGCTATGTTCCTGGAGTGAGCGCAGAGACAAAGCTATTGCATATCTGCTGGACGATTCTAGCGGTCGCGCTGCTGCTCTATTTGCTCTCGATCGTCTCCGGGTTCGCCCGCGATATAGAGACACGCTTGCGGCTTGAGCGGAGTTGAGCGTTATCACGGATTGTTCAGGATGAGCGCGGCATCGCCGTGATCGATGCCGCGAAGAGAGTTGCGATGCGCCGAGGGTTGAACCAGGTTGGGCTTACCCATCAGGAAGCCCATACACCGAGGACTCGACGCGGTGATTTCTCCATGCGAAGAACGGGGCGGATGCGGATTCTCCCGAGGTGAGGCTTCCTATTTTTGTGCCGTCAGCAGCGGCTTTGCTGCCGGTGGATTCACCTGCGCATTGAGAAAATCTGTCAGGTCGTTCACGTCCTGGTCGGTGCCGACCATGGGCGGCATGAATTTTTTGTAGGGTGAGTCGTCTTTGTTCTCGTGCAGCATCGCGACGAAGTTGCGGATGTTGGCGCGATCTCGTCCGTCGAGCAATTGACGCAGCGGGCGGTAGCCGTCGAGGGTATGGCAGGAACCGCATTCCCCGCGGAAAATCGCTTCGCCGCGTGAGTAGCTTGTGGTGGCTACGCCAGCGCTGCCCCACACCCAGTTGGAGCGGATTAGATAGCCTTCGGAATTAATGCGTTTGACATAGGGAACGCGCACGCCATTCGAATACATCCAGCGGCCGATGACGTAAGGTTTGCGCAGCATTTCGCGGCTGTATTCGCCGGCGCCGGTGGCAATGTAGCGCCAAAAGCAGAACCGCACAAGCGTGCGAAAGATTAAAGTCTGTGGGGTTGCGGTAGGCCAGGAAGTACGCGACGCCGATGATGGTGGCCGACGTGATGACGATTATGAGCGCCATGCGGGTGACGGTAGAGAAAGTGCCGGAGTTGATGGTGTCGATGCCGAGAGTGAGCAGGGCGCGCTGCGACGAGGGCACCATGAAGAGATACCACACCAGCAGGAACGGCGTGGCAACGAAGGAAGGCACCAGCCACTTGACGCTCCACTTGACCATGCTGGCCTTGAGGGCGGGCTCCTTGTCGCCATCCAGGCGGCTCGAGGTGATGAGCGCCCACACGCCGGCCAGCGAGGTGCAGACGCCGACGCGCATCAGGAGGCTGGGCCAGTAGGTGGGATTAAAGAAGGCGTTCCAGAACTTGCTGGCTTCGTGGCCGGTGCCGGCGACAGCGAGCCAGGTGTCGCCCGGCGTGAGCATGAAAGCGAGAATGCCGTTGATGATGATGAGCGTCGCGGCGGAGGCTCCTGCATACACCCAGCCCACGGTGAGGTGCAGCTTCTCGTCGATGCGGTTCCAGGTGTAGTAGTAGACCGCGGCAGTGGTGAGTTCGACCAGGAAGAAGACCCACTCCATGGCCCAACCGAAGACGAAGTTATGGATGAGCGTACTGGTGGCTTCAGGATGCGTAAGGCCGATGGCAAACCAGATGCCGACTCCGGAGACGGTGCCGAAGACGCCGGTAAGAAGTAGAAAGAATTTCGAGTGGCTGACCAGCTGCGTCATCCATCCGGCACGCACAGCGGGATCGGTCGATGCGCATGGCTTTGCGTTCGGCCATTGGCAAGTAGAGACCACCGCCCACGGCGAATTGCGAGATCATGACGTGGAAGATGGCAATGATGCCGATGACCCAGCCCGAGCCAAGATGCGGAATGTACCAGAAGGGATAGTTCATGTTTAAGCTCCTAGCTCTCAGCTTTCAGCTTTCAGCTTCTGCGTGCCCGGCCATGGTTCACTTGAAACACGGCAAAGCTGAGAGCTGATGGCTGATGGCTGAAAGCTGATTTCACCGGATCGTCCAGTAACCAATGGCGGTGGTGGCCAGCAGGGCGAAAACCGCAAGCAAGCCGAAGTAGTGGGCGGCGCGGCCGCGGTGTCCGGATTCCTTGCTAGCGTCGTAGAAGGGAATGAGAACCCACAGCACGATGCCCAGCGTGAAGATGAGAATTCCCGCGATTTCGCCCGATTCGCCGGGCAGGAATGAGCCAAGCAGCTTCAGCATTTCGAAAGGGCTCATGAAGTACCACTCGGGATGAATGCCCTGCGGGGCGGGCACGAGCATGTCTGCCTGCTTGCCGAGCGACCATGGAAAGACCGAGGCCAGCAACGCAAGAATGTTCAGCGAGATAAGCCACATGGCGAGATCTTTGCGCAGGAAGTTGGGAAAGAAGGGCATGGTTTTGCGCTGCGCTGCGGGCTTGGCCTCTTCAGCCGGCGGCATGGCGTTGCCGTGACGCTGCACCAGCCAGAGATGGAATCCGAGCAGGGGCAAGAACAGCGCAGGCAGCACGACGACATGGAGCGCGAAGAAGCGCTGCACGGTGAACTCGTTGACTTCGAGGCCGCCGCGCAGCATGTTGCCGATGATGGGGCCGATCCACGGAATGGCCGCCGGAATTTGCAGGCCGACCTTGGTGGCGAAGTAGCTGAGATCGTCCATGGGCAGCAGGTAGCCGGAGAAGCCGAAGACGGAGGCAATGCCGAGCAGAGCCATGCCGCTGAGCCAACCGAACTCGCGCGGCTTGCGGTAGGCCTTCATGAAGTAGACCGAAAACATGTGCACGAGGATGGAGAAGATCATCAGGTTGGCGGACCAGGAGTGCGCCGAGCGAATGAGCCAGCCGAAGTGCATCACGAAGGTGATCTGGCGGACCGATTCGTAAGCATCGGCGCCCGGACGGTAGTAAACCAGCAGCAAGAACGCCCGTGAAGCACTGGACCAGGAAGAGGAACAGCGAGATGCCGCCCCAGTAATACCAGAACGATTGGGCGTGGACGGGGACGGTTTTGTGGCGCGCGAAGGCGGCCAGTTCAGACAGACCCAGGCGCTCGTCAACCCAGTCATAAACTGAAGCAGTCTTTGAAGTCATGCGTGGTTCCTTCGGAACAGCGAAACAGTGAAAGAGTGAAACAGTGAATAAGTCATGCGCGCGAAACATTCGACGCCGGTTTCGTTCACGGCGACTTTGAAGAGCTTGAGCGGCTTGGGCGGCGGTCCGCTGACGTTGGCGCCGGTGTAGGCGTTGTAAACGCCGCCGTGGCAGGCGCAATGAATGCGGTCGGCCTGCGGCTCGTATTGCACGGTGCAGCCGAGGTGCGTGCAGACGGCGGTCAAAGCGACCCAGCGGCCGTCCTCGTGGTGGATCAGCATGGCGGGCGCAGTGCCGAACTTGAACATGAGCACTGAGCCAGTGGGCAGCTTTTGCGCGTCTTTCAGAGTCACCTCGGTCACCGCGGTGGCGCTCGATTCCATCTCCTCAGGAGAGGCCAGATAGCGATAGATGGGGTAAGCGAGGGCTGCGGTGTAACACAATCCAGCTGCACCGGCTGCGACAAAGAAGGCGCGGCGCGAGACTTGCTCACCGGGTTCCTCGGGCTCCTTCGCGATATGGGGCATGTTCAAAACTTGGCTCATAGAAACCCTTTCGCGCGATCAGGCCGCGCTCTCCATGACTTTCTGTGCACGCGCCACGACGGATACGAGCCATCCGATGACGCCGAGGCCAGCTACAAACAGGACCAGGAATAAACCGACAACCCACCAGTTGGTGACCACCACGCGATCCCACACGTCGTAGCCCTTGCTGAGAAGGGTCAGGTCGCGGACAGCATCGCGATAGACCGTAAATGTGATTTCAACGAGCAGGGCGACGAGGGCACCTGACCATCCCAGCCAGCTGGCGGCGACTTTGCCGAATCCCGCGAAGGCACCCAGCAGAATGGCAACAACAACGAGAACCATCCAGCCGTAGCCGGCGAAGGATGCGAAACGATACAGGGGATGTGTGGCAAGACCGGTCTTTACAGCTTGCGGCTGCACGCCTGCGGCCCAGAGACCGGCGACGAGATACACGACGCCAAAGACCGCGGCCACCTTGCCGCCGATGCCGGCGAGGAATTTTTGTTCGTCCGAGCTAAAAGTGGCGCGGCCTGCCAGGTAGACCATCCACAATCCGCCGATGAAGAGTCCGCCTGCGAGCATCAGCAGCCAGCGGGGCGTGAGTGTGGGGTCGCCGGTGGGCAGATAGATGCCGGCAGCCGATGCCGAATACATGTCGCGCCAGACTTCGGGGCGCAGCATCAGGGTCATATTGGTGGAAAGCAGGCGCGCGATGAAACCTGCGAGCAGCCACGCGCCGAGACCCACCCACCATGCGGATTTGCCCGCATCGAGCCGAGCGGAGAAGCGGTACAGCAGCCAGTAGGTCAGGGTGAGGATGGCGATGATGGAGATCCAATAAGCGCCGATCAAAACGCTGCTGGTATACAGTGCGCGGCCATAGAGCACCTGCGCAAACAAGAGCGGCGGCACGCCGAGGTTAATCACATAGGTCATCACAACCGTGAGCCTGCGTGCGATGGCGCGCGCGGCAACGTGCGAATGGACCGAACCGCGGAAGAGACTGAGCAGAACGGCGAGCAAAAGGCCGCCCAGCAACATCTCGACCGCAACAAAGTGGAGCGACAAGGTGACGATATGGAGCAGTTTGAAGAGCCAGATCGGCGCCGGCAAGGGAATGGGATCGACTGCGGGAAACACATGCATAAACTAAGGTTCCTTTACTCTCCAGGCGAGGCCGGACGAAGGAGTGGGACAACCGGTTGACACAAATACCATCGGCCGCCGCAGAAGAAAGTGTGAGAGGAATTCGGGCGAGACATTTGGACTGCTTTGCTCCAATTTAGGGACAGATTTATCCGATTGAGTGAACGAGGGTCTGTGATCTCGGATACACGAGATTGTGACCTCGTTGGGTACGCTGCTGACTGACTGAACGTCTCGATTGACGCCTTTTGGCATTTGCTGCTGCTCGTGTTATGCGGCGGCAGCAATCGAATGGAGAAGGGCATTTCATGCGAGGATGCAACTCATCAATGCAACTGACGCGCGCCGCTGACTACGGCATGCGCGTGATGATCCATCTGGCAACGCTCCCGCCCGAGGTGCGCGCATTCCTTCCGGCGCTGGCCGCGGCTACCGATGCGCCGGAGAGCTTTCTGTCGAAGGTTTTGCAGGCATTATCGCGGGCCAAGCTGATTGAGTCCCATCGGGGAAAAGCGGGCGGATTTGTCATTTTGCCGCGTGGCCGGGGGGCTTCGATGTACGACGTAATTGCGGCGATCGACGGCCCGATTTGCCTGAATATGTGCCTGGTAGCCGGAAGATCCTGCGACCGGAAGGCCTCATGCCCGGCGCATCCTGTCTGGGCGAGGGCGCAGCGTGCGATGCTGGAAGTTTTGAGTGCCGAATCTGTCGAAGAAATGGCCGCGAGTGCGGCGGCCGAACCGACGCCTGGTCCCTTACGCGATGAAAGCATCGGTTCCGGATTGCCGGTCTCGCTTTAACGCAAGACAACAGCCGGTTTGGGCTTCAAACGCTGCAGTTGGCCTTGTCGTCCATCGTGAAACAAGCACGTCTCGTTTTTTCGCATCCAATGCTCTCAGGAGAAGAAAAGGATGCGAAAGACGAAGTTCGTTTTGCTGACGCTGAGCGGAGTGATGGGATTGGGCACCGGCTGCCACACGAACACGGTTGACAAAGAAGCGTTCAAGTCGGCAATTAACAGCTATTACGGCGGTAAACAGGAGTGCGTTTGGACCGCTCCGGTGAAGTTTCCCGCGCAGGCCGATACGTCGAACGATGAGCAGACCAAGGGATTCGACGCCCTGACGGATGCAGGGTTGCTGGCACGCAAGACGGCCGAAAAGAGCCGCTTTCTGATTGGATCGAAACAGGTGAACGATTACGACCTGTCAGACAAAGGCCGCTCGACGTGGACAGCCGACCAGACGCAACCTGGTTATGGGAATTTCTGTTTCGGCCATCTAGAGGTGAGCTCGATCGACAGCTACACGCCACCGGATGCCAACTCCGCGCGCTACAGTGTGACCTATCACTACGGCGTGAGCGGGATTCCCGATTGGGCGAATTCAACGGAGATGAAATCGGCATTTCCGCGGATCGCATCGGACACAGCCCAGCAACGGATGGCTACGGCCGGCCTGGTGAAGAGCGACAACGGGTGGCTGGTTGAGAATGTGCAGCCCGCATCGCCCTCAGGGACGTAGAACTTCGACGCGATCAGCCGATCACGACTCGCCCCAAACGGAATCCGTATACTGGCTGCAATGTTCCAGGCGATGCGTAGGGTGGCCATTTGGGCGTTGGTGTCGGCGGGATTTTCAGGGCTTCTCTGTGCACAAAACGCGATCTCTGTGCCGAAAACTTCGCAACCACAGAACGCGCAGACAACTGCAACCGCACGGCCAGGACATGCCGGCGGAGCGGCCGAGTCTCCGCACCCAATCCAACTGGACGCGCAACACAGGCCGATCACCGCAGGCGGCTTTGTGAAGAGCGGCCCGGTTATTTTCGAAGATATTTCGGAGAAGGCCGGCCTGACGAAGTGGACGCACAAGATGGGTACGCCCGCGAAGACCTACCTGGTCGAGACCAAGGGCTCGGGCATCGGGCTGATCGATTACGACAATGACGGGTGGCTCGATATCTACGTCGTGAACGGATCGACCTTCGACGCATTGGATGGCAGGGAAATGCCGCCGCACGCTGCGCTGTTTCATAACAACCATGACGGAACATTTACCGATGTGGCCGCGCAAGCGGGCGTGACCAACGATCGATGGGGCATGGGCGTAGCCATTGCGGACTATGACAACGATGGCTGGCCGGACATCTATGTCACCAACTGGGGCAAGAATCGTCTCTACCATAACAACCATGATGGGACGTTCACAGACCTAGCGGAGAAGGCCGGTGTGACGCTGGGGAACTGGTCGTCGGGCGCAACATGGGGCGACTACGACGGCGATGGGCGCCTCGATTTGTTTGTCGCCGGCTATCTGCATTTTGATCGCGACCATCTTCCTGTCGCCGAAGTCAATGGCGTGCGCAATGCCTTCTGTATGTTCCGAGGTGCGCCTGTGAGCTGCGGGCCTCGCGGCTTGAAAGGCGAGCCGGACCATCTCTTCCATAACAATGGCGATGGGACATTCATTGATGTGAGCGAGAGGGCGGGCGTGGCCGATAAGGCGGCCTATTACGGGCTGGGCGCGGTGTTCGCGGATGTGAACAACGATGGAAAGCTTGACCTGATTGTGGGGAACGATTCGACGCCGAACTATCTTTATCTGAACAAGGGCAACGGAACGTTTCAGGATGCGAGCTACGATTCGGGATTCGCCGTGAACGGCGCGGGACAGGAGACTGCATCCATGGGCCTCGCCGTGGGCGACTACCAGAACAATGGAAGGCTGGACATCTTCGACACGACTTTCTCAGACAATTACAAGCCGCTCTACCGCAATGAAGGCGGTGCCAACTTCACCGAGGTCAGCGACGAAATCGGACTCGACGAAGTTACAGTTCCCTTCCTCAGTTGGGGCGATGCGTTTATCGACTACGACAACAGTGGATGGAAGGATCTGTTGATGTCCGATGGGCATGTGTATCCCGAGGCGGACAAATATACCTGGGGCACGAGTTGGAAGCAGCGGCCGATGCTCTTCAAGAACATGGCTGGGAAGAAATTTGTCCCTGTTCCGGCGGTCGAAGGGACTGGGCTTGCCGATGTGATTGCGGGCCGTGGAATGGCGGTAGGCGACCTGTTCAATGACGGCAAGATCGACGCGGTGATCAACGTGATGGACGGACACCCGGTTCTGTTGCGAAACGTCAGTGAGGACAAGAATCATTGGCTGGAACTCAAACTCGTCGGCGAAACATCAACAAGCAAGGGGAGCCCGCGCGATGCCGTGGGAGCCGCGGTCTACGTAACTGCGAACGGAATGCGGCAACGCCAGGACGTGTTGAGCGGCGGCAGTTATTTGTCGACAAATGATCCTCGACCGCATTTCGGATTGGGTCAGGCCACAAAGGTGGAGGACATCGAAGTGCGCTGGCCGAGCGGCAAAATCGAGCACTTCACCGCCCCCGGCGTCGATGGCATTCTCACGATCAAGGAGGGCAGCACCCGATGAGTCGGCGAACAACCAGTAGCGTTATCGTGGCGGATCCGCATCTCCGCGCTTGTATATCAAACAGTTAATACTCCGCAAGTTCTCGACCAGGTCTGTTCCCGAGAGATCAACAAATAGGAGGACAGCGCCGCCCCGGACAAAGCGTGAGACGAAGCATTTTACAAATCCAGCTGGAAGTGTTTCAATTCTGTTTATTGAAACAGGGGTGCTCCACGAAGTGGGGCTGAGATAATACCCTAGAACCCGATCCGGATAATGCCGGCGTGGGAAGTTTCCGAAGTAAAGCGGCCTTCCACATTTTTCGAGCGGTTCTCCTGTTTCATCGATTTGAAGCAAGGGGAACGTATGCCAAGGCCTGCAACCGCTGTCACGGATCGAATCTCTCACCGAATATTGCGAGGCATTTGTTTCTCCGCCAATCGCTGCACGCGATCGACGGCGAGGTTTATCGTGCTCGCTTGTCTTGCAACTCCCCTCTTCGCGATCGCACAGAATGAACCGCAGAAGCCTTCGGAAACGGGTCGAAAGAATGAACTGAAGAACCCTGACGCGCAGAAATTGCCGCGTGTGACCACCACCGTCGAAGTGCACGGCGAAGTGAAGGACGACTATCTCTCCGGCACTACAACCGCAGGCAGCCTGGACGGCACATTGCTGAAAGAAACCCCTCTCTCCGTTTCATCCATTACGCGCGCGGTTCTGAGCGATCAAGTGGCACGCGTGCTCTCGGACGTCGTGAAGAACGATGCTTCGGTGGGCGAGGATTACGCGCCGGTTGGTTACTATGGCGATTTTGAAATTCGTGGTTTTCCGCTTGACCTGGCAACGGCCCTGCAGATCAATGGCATGACCATTGCAGGTGAACAGGATGTGCCGCTCGAAAACAAGGAGAGCGTGGAGATTGTGAAAGGCATCGCCGGGGTGGAAAGCGGCGTTGCGTCTTCGGGCGGACTCATCGATTACGTGACGAAGGAGCCGAGCGCGCAACAACATCCGGCCATCGACCTGGTCACCGATCATCGTGGAACATCCTACGCCGCACTCGATGTGGGCCATGTTTTTCAGGGCGGGCTTGAGCCCGGCATTCGTCTCAATCTTGCCGGTGAGGATATTCACACGTATGTGCAGCATGCCGGTGGATGGCGCGGCATGGGCGCGGCCGATAGCGTGTTGCGCCTTGGCGCGAGCACAAATCTGTTCTCCGATTTCGAATACCAACACAAGGTGCAACGGTCGGAGGCGGGCTATCAACTGCTGGGTGGAACGATGATCCCTGAGCCGGTCTTTCCTTCCACGATGCTGGGATACCAGCCCTGGAGCAAACCGAATACGTTTGATGTTTTCAACGCAGGCTCACGGCTGGAGCACCAGCTCCATGCACAATGGACCGCGCGGTTGATCGGCTCGTACAGTCACTCATTGATCGATGACAACGTAATCTGGCCTTACGGAGCAGCCCTCGATGCGAATGGCAACTCCCTTTGCCCCAATGCGCCGCTCTATTTTTTCTGCCCCGACGGCAGCTATGAGATCTACGACTATCGCAGCCCCGGCGAGTTACGCATCGATGCAGTGGGCGAAGCGCTGGTCACGGGCCACATCATGACCGGGAAGATCTCGCAGGACGTTGTCGGTGGCGGTTCGCTCTTCCATCGCAGCGTCGATCTTTCACCGACCATTGTCTACACTCCGCTGGGCGTTGAAAACGTATTTCAGCCGGACATTGCCTATGCGCCGGAGAGCCCTTACCAGCAGGCCGGCCCGGCTACACTCGCGGACTTTGACCACCAGGTGTCGGGAATTGTGCAGGACCGCGTGCATTTTCCCGCGGGCGTGACCGCTCTCGCAGGGGGACGATTTGTGCGGATCAGCGATTTCAATTATGCGACTGCCCGCACGCTGTGGCTTCCGCAATATGCCCTGACCTACGCACCGGCAAAGGATGTGACGCTGTACGGCAACTATGGCGTGATGCTTTCTCTTGGGCAACAGGCGCCTTGGTGGGTGGACGATGCAAATCAGTTTCTGGATCCGTTTTCCACGCGGCAGGCGGAAGTGGGCATGAAATATCAGCGCCAGATTCTGCTGACCGCGGATCTATTCCGAATGCGGCAACCGTTCTTCTATCCGCGCGTGCTTCAAGCGCCTGACGACTTCTGCACGACCAATCTCTCTACCGGAGGAGACGTGGCGCCGGGCGATTTGTGCTTTGAATCGGATGGACACGAGACACACGACGGGGTCGAACTGAGCGCGCAGGGAAAGGCGGCCGGCTGGTTGCAATTGACCGGTTCGGCGACGGCGATAAAGGCAACATCGACAGACACCGGCACACCTGCGTTCGATAACAAGCAGGTGATCAATGTGCCGCGTGTGCATACGACACTCTTCGCGGACGTGCTGGTGCCGCATACGAGTGGCCTGCATCTGTTGCCTGGTTGGAGCTACACGACCCGCAAGGAAGCGACCCGCGATGATGCGGTAAGCGTGCCGGGTTACAACTTGTTCAACCTTGGGGCGCGCTACACGGCGGGGGGCGAACAGGGCCGCATGACCCTTCGGCTTTATGCGGACAACATTTTCAACAAACGGTATTGGAAGGACACCGGCGCCAACTATGGAGATACGTTCATTCATCAAGGCGCGCCGGCTACCGTGCGCCTTTCAGCGCACTATGTGTTCTAGCGTGAAGAACGACGGACTACTGAGATGAGCACAGAAACAAAAGCGCACGGAATGGATGGAACGCTGGTGGCGCCGGATTGGCCGCCGCTCGCTCTCGATGAAGTGCACACGCTTCTTCGGCAGTATGAGGGATGCGATGGGCCGATTGAGATCTTATCGGTGAGCCCGCGGCCATTTTCTGCTGCGAGCGTGGTGAAGGTCGGCGGCCGGCGCATCTTCGTCAAGCGGCATCATCGCGACGTGCGCGACCAAGAGGGGCTGCTCGAAGAGCATCGTTTCCTTGCATACTTGTGGGCTCAAGGTGCAGACGTGCCGCGCGTGCTTGCCGCATCCTCGGGGGAGACCGCGATTGAAAGCGGTGAGTGGACTTATGAAGTCCATGAATTGCCTGCAGGAATTGACTTGTACGAAGAAGCGATCTCGTGGACGCCGTTTCGCTCGGCTGGTCACGCACACGCTGCGGGAAGGGCGCTTGCGCGGCTCCATCAAGAGGCGCATGGCTTTGCAGAGCCACCGCGCAAGCCGCGCCCGCTGGTGGCCAGTTTCACAATCTTTGCCGCAAAGGATGCCGCCACGGCGATGAATCGTTATCTGGCTGCGCGGCCTTTGCTGGTGAATTACTTTCGGGGATGCCGTAATTGCGGCGAGGCCGTCGAACTCCTTGCTCCATTTCACGCCGAATTGTTGCCTCTGATTCCGGCGCTCACGCCGCTGTGGACACACAACGACCTGCATGCCTCGAATCTCTTTTGGAGCGACGCAACCGACAAAGCGCGAGCCACGGCAGTCATCGACTTCGGTCTGGCAGATCGCACGAATGCAATACACGATCTTGCGCATGCGATCGAGCGAAACATTGTGGAATGGCTGACGCTGGTCAACGATCCGGTGCATCCCGATGCGGTCGTGGTTCATTTCGATCATCTCCAGGCGCTGCTCGAAGGATATGAGCAGGTGCGACGCTTGTCAGCGGAGGAGGCCGCGGCTCTAGCGCCGATGGCGGCGCTCTGCCACGCGGAGTTTGCGCTGTCGGAGGCGGACTACTTTCTCAGCGTTTTGCACTCGGAAGAGAAAGCATCGATGGCGGCGGAAGGCTGGCTGGTTGGGCACGCACGGTGGTTTCGAAGCTCGGCTGGAGGGCGACTGTTGGATGCTCTGCGTCGCTGGGCTGCGAGGCGGACCCCTGAGACGCCGGGAGAAAGATTGCGATGAGCTGGGGGACAATGGGAAGTTATTTTGCCGCGAATTGGATGGAGATTGCGGGCTTTCTCACGACAGTGCTAGGCATCTGGTTGACGACGCGGCGCACCTTGCTGTGCTGGCCCGTGATTCTTGCCGCGGACATCTTCTACCTGATCGTCTTTTATCGCGCGCAGCTTCTTTCCGATGCGTTGTTGCAGATTTTCTTTTTGATCTTCACACTTTACGGTTGGTGGAATTGGTGGCGCGGCGTTCGTGAAGAGGGCGAGGTTCGTGTCGTTCCGCTGGGATTTCGCGCGATGGCGATTGCGGTGGTTGCTGGAGCGGTTGGAAGCGTTGTGCTTGGCGAGTTGGCCAAGCGACTTCACGCGGCTCTTCCCTTTCTGGATGCTACGCTGACCAGCTACAGCCTGGTCGCGAGTTGGTGGCAGGCGCGCAAACATACAGCAAACTGGTGGCTGTGGATTGCTGTCGATGTTACCTACATCGGTGAGTATCTCTACAAAGATCTGCGCGCAACAGCACTGCTCTACGCGATTCTGGTTGGGTTGGCCGTGCTTGGCCTGCGCGACTGGCGGCGCGCCGCACAAACGTATCAAATGGCAGCTTGAACGACATTGTGTAACGGCTGGCCGGCAATGTAACGGCGCAACTCGTCTTCAGCTATTTTGATGGAGCGCGGCGCGAACTGCGGCGACGAGCCCCCGATGTGGGGCGTGATCAGAAGATTCGGGCATTTCCAGAGAGGGTGTCCGACGGGAAGCGGTTCGGGATCGGTGACATCAAGGGCGGCGCGAATCCTGCCTGCATTCAGAGCATCCACAAGCGCATCCGTATCGACAATGGGACCCCGCGCGGCGTTCACCAGGAGCGCACCCTGTTTCAGAAGAGCGAGCTGGCGCAATCCGATGAGATGATGAGTCTCCGCCGTCGATGGCAGGATAAGGATGACAACATCGGCCTTTGGAAGCAGGCTCTCGAGTTCGCCGACGGGTTGGACTGACGGCTCTTTACGCGGTGTGCGCGCGACGCGCAAAAGCTGGACACTGAATGGAACGAGCATTCGTTCTATTTCTTTGCCAATCGCACCGTAACCCACAAGCAGAACCGTTTTGCCTGTGAGCTCCTCCTGCATCACAGGAGGGTAATGGGGAAGTGGATCACCGGTGATTCGCGTGTAATGCGCAGTGGCCTCGAAACGCCGCTTCCATTCGCCCGACCTTTGAACATCGAGATAAAGCGGAAGATATTTGAGCATCGAAAGGACCGCGGAAATCGTCCACTCGGCGGTCGAAATATTGTGGGCACCGCGTGCATTGCAGATTGTGACATGGGGCCCCATGGCGCCGGGAATCCACTCGGTGCCGGCCATGAGCGACAAGACCAGCCGCACGCCGCGTAGATGAGGCACAATGCGCTGGGCTCGGGTTGGATATGGATCGGGAATCCAGACCTCGATTTCGACATCGTGGTCGAGTTTGTCGGACAGAGGGATTAGCTCGAGTTCCTTGGGGAAACCGGCGAAGAGGTCTGCAGAGATGGTTGCGGGGATTCCCACTCGTAGCATAGAAATGTGTCGGCCGCAGCGGCGGCGGTCAAATCCTATGCTACACGGTTGTGATGCGCGATAGCCGGGGCTCGGCTTGGGCGTGTCATGCTTGAAGTGCGGTGATCCGACGGAAGGAATTTGAAAGATGCGGCTGATGGCAAAGACGTGGTCGCAGCAACAGCTGGCAAAAAAGCTCCAGGCCGACCGTCCCGAGCGAGCAGGTTGGCTCAGTTTCGAGCACCGGCGGTTGCTGATCCACGCCGCTAAGACAGCGCTTTCTGCTGGGCTCTGCTGGTGGCTGGCCACTCGACTAGGTTTGCACGACGGCTATTGGGGAGCTATTAGCGCGATAATCGTGCTCCAATCCAACTTCGGGTCGACCATTACCGCATCGCGCGATCGCCTACTCGGCACATTGATCGGCGCGGTGTTCGGCTTTTCGTTTTCGCTCTTCGGCGCATTGCCATGGAACTACATTCTTGCCGTGGTTGCGGCGATGACTGTCTGCGGCTTGTTGGGATTTCGCGGCAGTTCGCGGCTGGCCGGAGTTACGATCACGATCGTGATGCTGGTGCAGAATGGCACCTCCCATTGGACGGTTGCGCTCGATCGCGTGGGGCAGGTTGTTTTGGGCATCGTGGTGGCGCTCCTGGTCTCGACGCTTGTCTTTCCAGATCGTGCGCGGCTACGACTGCGCGATGGGCTGGCGCAAGAATTCCTCGTTCTGGGCGCATTTTTTGAGGCGATCCTGCAAGGTTTTGGCGGCATGCCGCACGCGGATCTGACAACGACGCGTCAGAATGCTTTGGCCTTTCTGCGCAGCAACAACGAACTCCTTCAGGCAGCTCGCAATGAGCCCTCGGGAGGGCCAGGATGGCGCGAGGGGCTCGGCATGTTGGCGCAGTTTGGACGCTCAATCTTCGACGCACTTGTAGCGTTGGAATTCGCGGTGCGGGATAGTCACGACGATAAATACGTGCAGCAGCTAGAGCCTGCCCTTGGAAAGCTTGTCGCGGACATTCGCAGCGCCTTTCATTATCTCGCCGGTTGTGTCCACGGGTGGCGGTTTCACGTGCCGCCGAAGGAAATCAATCTTGAAGAGGACATCGCGCAACTTGAGGCGCGCATGGCCGCGGTGCGGCCCACTGGATCGCAGTTTGCTCAAACAGAGATCCTGCGCGCCTATGCGGTGCAATTGCACCTGAAGCAACTTGCTCGCCTGTTGCGCGCGTCGCGTGTTGAAACCAGCCAGGCGATCGGCGAGGCGCAGAAATAGAGCGGTTCCGTAGTTCAGGCGAAGAAGCGGCGCAACGATTCGACGCAAGCCTCAATCTCGGGAATGCTGATGGCATAGCCGAAACGGAGATGGCCCTCGCCCTGGGCGCCGAATACCGATCCGGGAATTGTGGCGATGTGCGCCTTGTCGAGCAAAATCTGCGCAGCGGTTCGGCTGTTCTTATTGATCTTCTCGACATTAGGGAACGCGTAAAACGCGCCCGCTGGTGGGTCGCATGCCAGCCCCACTTCATTGAGCGCAGAAACGAGCAAATCGCGGCGCTTTCGATATTCTTCGCGATAAGCGGCTATTTGGAGTTCAGGCGTCTTAAGCGCGTGGATCATCGCGTGTTGCACCGGTGTGGCGACGCCGTTGGTGGAGTAAAGGACAATTTTGCGGAGCGCAGTCATGAACGGTTCTTGCGCCACCGCATATCCAGCACGCCATCCCGTCATCGCGTACGTTTTCGAGAAGGTGAAGCAGGTAATGGTTCTCTCAAGCATGCCCTTGAGAGACGCGATGGACACATGCTCGCTGTCGTATACGAGGTCTTCATAGGCCTCGTCGGCAATGACGACGAGGTCGCGTTCGATCGCGAAGGAAGCAACTTCTTCCGCTTCGGCGCGCGTGAAGACAAGGCCGCTGGGGTTCTGCGGCGTGTTGTAGTAGATGGCCCTCGTTTTCGGGGTGGAGAATTGAGCCAGCGTGTTGCGAATTCCGTTGCGACGCGCGGTTGCAGTGGGTACGAGCAATGGCCGCGCCTGGGCACCCGTAACGAGGTCGCCGATTGGCGTCCAGTAGGGCGAGAAGACCAGCGCATCGTCGCCGGGGTCAAGCACACTTTGAAAGGCCGCATACAAGCCCTGCGAGCCGCCAACAGTTGCAATGACTTCATCGGTCGTGATCTGAATACGGTTTTTCGACGCCAGTTTTTCGACGAGTGCCTTGCGCAGAACGGGTAGACCGGAGGATGGAGCATAGTGCGTCTGACTCTCGACAAGGGCCTTGACTGCAGCAAATTTGATGTCTTCCGGCGTCTCAAAGTACGGCTCGCCACCGTGAAGCGCGTGTACTTGCAAGCCTTCCGCACGCATTGCCATCACCTTGTTGCGAATCTGCACAATGTCAGAAAACCCCACCTCATCCAGCCGTCTCGCAAGCCGGATTCCGCTCTGTTTCGTTGCCATTTTTTGGTTTCCTTTCGCACAGACGAGGAGGATTTTCTTTTCAGCATACCCGATGAGGATTGAGATGCGGGTCAGTTCGAAAAAGCGAATGGGATGATGCCTTGCGGATTAGACCGAGAGCAGATCGGTGTAGATCGCCATGCCGACGACCGCGTCCACGTCCATCGCATGAAGTGCATCGATCTCCTGCTGGCTTCGAATACCGCCAGCGACGATCAGTCGGCGCGCGGTGAGCTTGCGGAGACGCGCGGCGACCTCGAGCGGGAAGCCCTGCATGAGCCCTTCCCCATCGACATGCGTGTAGAGAAAAGCGGAAACGTACGGATCGAGATGCGGAATCGCTTCATCGGGTGTAAGAGCGACCTCTGTCTTCCACCCCTTGACGGCGATGCGGCCTTTTTTAGTGTCGATGCCGGCAACCACCCGCTCTGCGCCGACGACTCCGGCGAAAGCACGTGCGGTTTCGACGTTCACTGTGCCGTCCTCAGTGAAAAACGCGGAGCCAATGATGACCCGCTTTGCTCCCGCATCGAGGACCTGCTCAGCTTTTTCGATGGAGCGGATGCCGCCGCCTACCTGGCATGGCAATCGTTTTGCGATCTGTGCGACGAGAGCGGAGTTATCGCCCTGCCGCAGGGCCGCATCCAGATCGATCAGCTGCACGAGTGGAAAGCGCGAGAAGCGCTCGATCCAATATTCGAAGTCGTTGAAGGCGAGGCGCAGTTTTTCGCCCTGCACCAATTGCACAATGCGGCCGTCAAGGAGATCGATGGAGGGAATCAACATGGGAGTCTCACCGGAACCCCGGCCTCGGCCAGTCCCTGCTTAAGCGAACGCGCGCTGGAAACGCCGAAGTGAAATATGCTGGCAGCCAATGCGGCATCGGCTTTGCCTGCAGCGAACACATCGGTGAAGTGCGCGACGGTTCCAGCGCCGCCGGAAGCGATGACGGGAATGCTGACGGCCTGACTGACCGCGGCGGTAAGTTCGCAATCGAATCCTGCGCGCGTTCCGTCGGCATCCATCGAGGTCAGGAGGATTTCGCCGGCGCCGCGGTCTTCGGCTTCGCGCGCCCATTCGACAACGCGCCGGCCTGCGGGCTTGCGGCCGCCTTGCACGAACACTTGTGCGTCGCGGACGGGGTCGGCAGCTTGTCGGTCGCGCCGGGCATCGATGGCGACGACCACGGCCTGTGCGCCAAAACTTCGGCCGATGGCGTCAATGAGGGTTGGATCGGCAAGCGCCGCGGAGTTGACGCTGACTTTGTCGGCTCCGGCGTCAAAGACCTGCTCCGCGTCACGCGCGGTGCGGAGGCCGCCGCCGACGCAGAATGGCACAAAAAGCGTGCTGGCCGTGCGGCGAACGGTGTCGAGAAGCGTGGCGCGGCCTTCGTGGGTTGCAGTGATGTCGAGAAGCACGATTTCGTCGGCGCCTTCGCTGGCGTGCCGCGCGGCCAGTTCTGCCGGATCGCCGGCGTCGATGATGTCAACGAACTGGATGCCTTTGACGACGCGGCCGGCGTCGACGTCTAGACAGGCGATGATGCGTTTGGTCAGCACGCAGCCTCCTTCGGCTGGAAAGCGAGAAAATTGCGAAAGATCTTGAGGCCGGTTTCGCCGGATTTTTCCGGATGAAACTGCACGCCCATCACATTGTCGCGCTCGACCGCGGCGGCGAAAGTCTCGATGTAGTTGGCTGTAGCGGCGGTATGGGTTGTGACGGGAGCGCAGTAGGAGTGGGTGAAATAGACGTACTCGCCATCTTCAACGCCCGCGAGCAGGCGGGAATCGGCACGTACCGTGAGCGAATTCCAGCCGACGTGGGGGACTTTTTGCTGGCCGTCTGGAAAACGCGCGCAGGCTTCAGGAAACTGCCCGAGACCCGGTTGCTCCGGCTCTTCCGCCGAGCCGGCATAGAGCCATTGCATGCCCACGCAGATGCCGAGGAAGGGTACGCTGCGGGCGATGGCACTTCGAATTGCGGGCGTGAGCCCGGTCGCATCGAGACGATGCGTTGCCGCGAAGTGCCCGACACCAGGAAGCACAATGCGCTCCGCGGACTCAAGCGGCGCTGGGCCTTCAGTCACTTCTGTTTCAGCGCCCAGGTGGCGCAGAGCTTTGAGGACCGAGGTAAGATTGCCGGCTTTATAGTCGATCACCGTCACGCGCATCAAAGCAATCCTTTGGTAGACGGCAACATTGCGCCGAGTTGTTTGTCGCGCGAGCAGGCTACGCGCAGTGCGCGGGCGAAGGCTTTGAAGATGGCTTCTATTTTGTGGTGATTCGAGCGGCCGTACATCGTTTTCACATGAACATTGGCGCGAGCGCCGCGGGCAAATCCTTCGAAGAAGTCGGTAACCAATTCGGTTTGCAGATCCCCGACGAGGCGCGTGCGGACTTTGGTATCAACCGCAAAGGCCGCGCGACCGCTCAGGTCAACTGCAGCGATTGCCAGCGTTTCGTCCATGGGCATAAGGAAGTAGCCGGCGCGCAGGATGCCTCGCTTGTCGCCTAGGGCACGAGCGAAGGCTTCGCCGAGCGCGATACCCACATCTTCAACCGTGTGATGTTGGTCGACGTCGAGATCGCCATCGCACTTCAAATCAAGATCGAAGGCGCCGTGGCGCGTAAACAGCTCCAACATGTGATCGAAGAAGTGAATGCCAGTGGCAATCTTGTATTGGCCGCGGCCTTCGATGGTTAGTGCAAGTGAGATGCGCGTTTCGGTCGTATTGCGCTCGAAAGCCGCGCCGCGATTTGTTGTACGAGTTTTGAAGTTTGAACTCTTCGCCTGCTTTCTCATTGAGTCTCGTTTCCGGCTCGCAAGGCGGCCATGGTTTCACTCAGCGCCTCTGCGGCATGGCGCATTTGTTGCCGCGTCCCGATGGTGATGCGCACACAACCGTCGCATCCCGGATCGTTGGAGCGGTCGCGCACCAGCACGTTTGCCGCTCTCATGCGCTGAACGAATTCCGTATGGCGCGGACCGATGTCGACGAGAATAAAGTTGGCGTGGGTCGGCCAGCGACGGACTTGAGCGGCATCGACAACGGCCTCGAATTCCGAGCGTGCAGAAGTAACTTCGTTCACGTACCACTCCAGGTAGGTTGCGTCTTCCAGTGCGGCGGGCAAGCAGGCCAAGGCAAGCGAGTTCACGCTATACGGTGAAAGAACGCGCCGAATCCATTGCATGAGACCGACCGGACCTGCGAGCAATCCCAGACGAAGTCCAGCGAGACCGTAGGCTTTCGAAAACGTCCGGGCCACTACGAGATTCGGAAGCGTGTCGATTTGGTCGAGGACGGATTCACCATGAAAATGGAAATACGCCTCATCAACGAGGAGAACGGCATGTGGCGCGCGTCGGGCGAGCTCAATGAGTTGAGCACGGGGCGCGACGGAGCCTGACGGGCTGTTGGGATTGGCAATGGCAATGACCTTTGTTCGCGGAGTGATCGCGGCGAGCAGGCGCTCGAAGGGAAATTGCAGGTCCGTTGCGGCTTGAATGGGGACGACACACGCGTCGGTCGCGGAGGCATAGACCTCGTACATCGTATAGGTCGGCACGGGCAGAAGCACTTCATCCCCGGATTCGAGGAAGGTTTCGAAGAGGACATGGATGGCTTCATCGACGCCGTTGGTGAGCACGACCTGCGATGGCGTGAGACTGAGGTGTCCGGCGACCATGGCTTCGATCGGCTCGCGCTCGGGATAGCGCGTGAGATCGCCAGTGGAGATGCGGCCAAGAACTTCGCGCACCTTGGGCGAGCACGCAAGGGTGTTCTCGTTGAAGTCGAGACGGAGTGCATCGCGGCTGCCGAGTGGAGGATGATATTCCTTCATCTGCCGCACGCGAAGGCGCGGGGCTACCTGCGGTGGGGCCGGCTTTGGGTTTGAGATTTCTCCCATCAAGGATATCTGTGTTTCTTCTCTTCGCTCAGGCACGCAACCTCCCATGGCTCAAACGGGTACGGATGGACTCTGCGTGGGCTGCCAAGCCCTCGGCTTCTGCAAGCAGGACCGCAGGTGGACCGAGTGTGCGCAGGCCGTGCTGAGAGTATTCCTGCACCGTGACGAGCTTGACGAAGTCGTTAACGCTGAGGCCGCCCCGGACGCGCGCCATGCCGCCCGTGGGTAGGGTGTGGTTGGGGCCGGAGATGTAGTCGCCCATAGGCTGCGCGGACCACCGGCCGATGAAGACGGAACCCGCGTTTTGAACCCAATCCAAGTCGGCGGCCGTGTCAACGGTGAGGTGTTCAGGCGCGAGGCGATTTGTGATGGAGTGGGCCTCGGCGGCGGTGGCTGCGAGAATCACCAGGCCATTGCGGTCAAGAGCTTCGTGCGCGACCGGGTTATTGCGGCTGCGTTGTTTCGCTTCGGCGATGACTGTGCGGGCGAGATCGAGACGCGTGGTGATGAAGATGGCCAGTGCTTCGGGATCGTGCTCGGCTTGGGCTACCAGGTCGGAGGCGATGTCGGCCGCGTGGCCGCGGTCGCTAGTGACCACGATTTCAGTGGGACCAGCGAGCATGTCGATGGCGCAATCGAAGGCCACGAGGCGCTTGGCTGCGGTGACATAGAGATTGCCAGGACCGACGATCTTGTCGACGCGCGGGAGGGTTGCGGTTCCGTAGGCGAGCGCGGCGATGGCATGCGCACCACCGAGACGGTAGAACTCGGTGATGCCGAGACGATGTGCGGCGGCGAGTGTTTCGGGCGCGGGCTTGGGCGAGACCACGACGATGCGTTCGACACCAGCCACCTGTGCAGGAATGGCGGTCATCAGCAGCGTGGATGGCAGCGGATGGCGGCCGCTTGGTACGTAGCAGCCGACCGATTGAAGAGGGCGGACGAGTTGGCCGGTGGATAATCCAGGAATCGGCTGGAAGGTCCAGGACGACGGCATCTGGCGCCGCGCGAATTCGCGAATCTGATTTGCCGCAGTCGAGAGTGCTCCGCGTAAGTCTGGAGCCGCAGTCTTCCATGCATCTGCCATTTCTTCTGACGTGACACGCAGACTCGCAGTGCCTTTGAGACCGTCGAGTTGGGCGGCGTAATGAATCAGTGCGCGGTCGCCCCGTTTTCGAACATCGCTCACGATGCGCTTGACTGCGGGCAGGACCGAGTCGAGAGATGCTCGGCCGCGTCGATCGAGAGCAGCCAGGATCTCATCTGTCTGACGAGCGCCCCGTCCTTTGGTTCGAATCAGCTTCATGGTTCACTCTCGCGCGCCAATGTCCCCAGGGGCTAAAGCCCACGGTAGTATGCAGCGTGTTGCGGCACGACTGAAGTCGTGCCCTGTCACGAAACATTCGAGCTGGCTCTACAAGACAACTTTGTTCAACGGGTATTCGACGATGCCCGTCGCCTTCGCCGCTTTCAGCCGAGGCATTACATCGCGTGCCACGCGCTCTTCGACGATGGTATTGACTGCGACCCACTCGGAATCGCTAAGTTGAGAAACAGTGGGTGAATTGAGCGCGGGCAGCACAGCGAGGACCGCCTCGAGGTCGGCTCGCTTCACATTCAACATGAGGCCGACCTGCGACTGCGCATCGATGGCGCCGCGCAGCATGAGCGCGATCTGGTCAATCTTTTCGTGCTTCCAGGCGTCGGCCAGCGCGCCCTTGCCGGCAATCAGGTGGGTCTCGCTTTCCATGACCGTATCGATGATCTTCAGGTGATTGGCCTTCAGCGAACTGCCCGTCTCGGTGACTTCGACGATGGCATCGGCGAGGGTGGGCGGTTTGACTTCGGTGGCGCCCCAACTGAATTCGACTTTGACGTTGACGCCTTTTCCGCCGAAGTAGCGTTTGGTGACTTCGACGAGTTCAGTGGCAATGATTTTGCCTTCGAGGTCTTCAGCCTTTTCAAAGCCGCTGGACTCGGGCACGGCGAGTACCCAACGTACTTTGCGCCGGCTTTGCTTGGCATACGTGAGCGTAGTGACGCTGGTGACGTCGAGGCCGCTTTCCACGACCCAATCAATGCCGGTAAGGCCTGCATCGAGCACGCCGTGGTCGACGTAGCGCGCCATTTCCTGCGCGCGGATCAGCATGCACTCGATGTCGAGGTCGTCGATGGAGGGAAAGTAGGAACGGCCGTCCGCATAGATGTTCCAGCCGGCGCGCTTGAAGAGGGCGAGGGTTGCATCCTGCAAGCTTCCCTTGGGCAAACCAAGTCGAAGTTTGTTAGCCACGGGCCACCTCCGCAATCTCGCCGGCGGTCTTGATCGGTCGCGTGAAACAACTCACGGTGCCTTCGTGACAAACCAGGCCGTCTCCCTCGACGACGACGCGAAACAACAGTGTGTCGTTGTCGCAGTCAGTCGATACAGAGACGATGCGAAGACGATTGCCGCTGGTTTCGCCTTTCATCCAGAGCTTTCGGCGTGTGCGGCTCCAGAATGTGACAAAACCGGTCTCCAGCGTTTTCGCATAGCTGACCTCGTTTAAAAAGCCCAGCATCAGCACTTCGCCGGTGCGCGCATCCTGGACGACCCCGGGCACAAGGCCATCCATTTTGTTGAAATCGATTTCCGCAGTTGATTCGCTCATTCCTTCATCCTGTCTGAAAACTCGAGAAAAGCAAAAAGCCCGCCAGCGTAGTCGCCGGCGGGCTTTCATGTTTCCTGATCTCTCTGGCTGTCTAGTTCAAGCCATGGCAGGCCGCCGGCATGGAGGTCCCATGATGATGGTGGTGACCGTGATGGCGATGGCTCTGCATCTGGTTTGAAATTACGGGCAAACCCGGTCTTCTGTCAACAATGGAGTCGAAAAAAGCGAATACCGACGAGCCGATTAGACTGCTCCGACAGTCACCTTTCCCTCCGAAGCATCCGGTTTGCCGGGCTGCCGGAGCAATTCGACGACCCGCTCGTACAAACGATTGCGCAGTTCAAACCGCTCCGAAGCGCGCGTCACATAACGCACCTGTATCCCGATGCCGGAGGAGGAGGGTCGCAGATTGACAACCGGTTCCGCGCTGAACCGGCTCATACCGATGCCATGAGCGATCCGCTTCCATTCGGACTCCGCGAGATGCGCATTTTCCTGTGTCTCTTCCAACACGACCTGGTGGATGCGCTCAACCATCCCGGTCAACTCCTCGGATGCGGGGAGGGAGACGGAGATCTCGTCCCACATCCACTGCCCGCTTGTCGAGAAATTGAAGAATTGTCCTCGAATGGCAAAGCTGTTCATGAACGTGGTGCGGCGTCCCGTGGGATGTCCTTTATCCTCGAGGGTCCCGGTCTCAAGCAGAGATGTTCTGAATAATCCCACATTGGTGACCTCGCCACCGACACCGTTGATCTCAACCCAATCGCCGACATGGATTCCGCTCTTGCCGACGAGAACGAACCAGCCCAGAAACGCGAGAAGAAAGTCCTGCAGGGCTACGGTGAGGGCAGCCGTAACAAGACCGAGGATGGTTGGTGTTTGCTCGGGCGTGCCAAAGATGACGAGCAGGATGAGAACTGCACCGACTACCTGAATGCCCAGGACGAGAATGCTGCGGAGCGTTTGCGTCTGTTTGCGATCGAGCGACGGGCGAGCCATCAACTTCCGCACAAGCGCATCGCAAACGACCATGCAAATCAAGATGAAAACGATAAGCGCGAATGACCGGAGAATGAGATGCAGCACGATGGAGTGCTGTACGAGTACCTGGCTTGCCCACTTGCCGTAAACGATGGCGAGTTGCTTATTGGTTTGAATGCGATCGTCGTAGATGCTCAGAATCTGACGTTCGGCGCTTCGGTCCTTCAGGCCGGCAAGCTTCGATGCGTGGTCGCTTGCGCCCTTGACCGAGGCAGCTCCCGCCGCATTGGTCTGGCTCTCCAAAGCATTGTGTTGCGTAGTGAGGGCCGCCGCGTCTTGCTCGGCTTTCTGCTCGGCTTGCTGGATCGACTTGTACCGATCGAGCTGACTGAACCAGGCCCGCACTCGCCCGGCGAGCGTACCGTGCTGCTTTTCCGAGATTGAAGCGATCGGGGCGGTTGCCTGCGATGCGTTGTCATAGGCACGCATCGAAGCTTCATGCGCCGCCAGCTCCTGCTGAATTTGCGCACTATCATCGCCTGAGGCCCGCGCGAGGTCCTGCTGGGCATCGGCAAGCTCGTCGGTGTCGAGGCCAAGCTGCGCCTTCGCCACGTCGAGGTCATCACTCGTCGCGCCTTCATCCGATGCGCCCGATTTCGCAATGTTGGCCGGCGTATTCGACGGGGGCGTCAGGCTTTTGACCAGCGACTCATCCTGCGCAATGAGTTGCTGGAGCTGGGCCACCTTTTGCGCGAGGGCCGCTGCCTCCCCGGAGAGCGTGCGATGCTCGGCGCGCAATCGAGCCTGGCGAAGAGCCGAAGCAAAGGCCTGGTCCACCTCGTGGTCGGCCAATCGCTCCGCATCGTGGGCAAATTCCGTCTCTTCCGCGGTAACAGCCACCGCCGCGAGCGCCTGCGCTGTTTGCCAGGTACTCACATCGACAAGGGTCTTCTTCGCGGATGGAGAACCAGCCGACCCGCCTTGCTTGCGCAGAAAAGAGAGATCCTCCATCGCGCCGCGCGTCGTCCAGAGGAAGACGAGACACACCACCAGCAGCGCGCTCAGCGCGACGAGAAGGATTGTCCTGGTCTTTCCGACAGCATGCAGACTGCCGGCCTCGCCGGGGCTAGGAGCAATAGGGGGGATTGCCATACCTGCATTCTTACAAAATCGGCGTGTCTTGAGAACAGAAATACCGACGCCCAGATTGCACTTTTGGATGAAATTTGCCGGTCAGAGAAGAGAAGCGGACAATGTTGAGGTGCCCAACCGACGACGAATCGTGCTCGCTTTCGTAGCAGCGCTGTGCTGGTCGTGGGCCGCCTTTTCGCAGACACCTGGCAGGGTGTACACGCCGCCGGAGACGCGTATCGACATTAACCACGCCACGGTTCAGGAACTGCTGAAAGTGCCGGGAATGACGCGAACCTGGGCGGATCGCATTGTCCGATTCAAGCCATATCGCACCAAGATCGATATGCTGGACCGCGGAGTCGTTACCAGCGCGGTGTATGACCGCATCAAGGATCACGTGATCGCCCACCGCGATGAGCAGTGAACGATCGCGAAATTATGCGTGGGCCGGTTCAGTCGATCCGAGATCTCCGCGCTTGAGCAAGCGGCTCAGGATGACGTAGAGCACAGGAATAAAGATCAGATTGAGCACGGTCGAGAGCAGCATGCCGCCTACGATGGTGGTACCGACAGATCGGCGTCCCAGCGCGCCCGCGCCGGTGGCAAAGACGAGTGGCATGACGCCGAGGATGAAGGCAAACGACGTCATCAGAATCGGGCGAAGGCGCAGTTCGGCTGCCTCAATGGCAGCCTCGGCAATAGATCGGCCCTTGCGCCGCAACTGCTCTGCGAACTCGACAATCAGAATCGAGTTTTTTGCCGATAATCCAATGAGCATCACGAGGCCGATCTGACAATAGACGTCGTTGGAGAGGCCGCGCAGCGACACCAGCCCCAACGCACCCAAAACAGCCATGGGCACGGCAAGCAGAATGATGAACGGCAATGCGAAGCTTTCATATTGCGCGGAGAGAGTGAGGTAGACGACCAGGATACCGAGCCCAAAGATCAGCAGCGCGCGGCCGCTGGATTCGATTTCATCGAGCGTCAGGCCAGTCCACTCATAGCGCATGCCGGGCATCATGACCTGCTTTGCCAGGTCTTCCATGCCCGTAATTCCCTGCCCCGAGCTGTAACCCGGCGCGGGCGAGCCATCGATCTCCACTGCGCGAAAGAGGTTGTAATGCGAGATCACAGGCGGCCCGGAACTCTCGGCGACGGTGACGAGATTGTCCAAGGGCACCATCCGGCCTGCATCCGACCGGACATAGTAGCTGTGCAGATCTCCGGCATTCATGCGGAAACGCTGATCGGCCTGCACGAAGACACGGTAGGTACGGTTGTTGAAGTCGAAGTCGTTGATGTACTCAGATCCCATGAACACACCGAGCGCGGTCGTAATCTGCGAGAGGGGAACATTCATGGCTTTGGCCTTTTCGCGGTCGATCGTAACAAGTTCCTGCGGGTCGTTCGCCGAGTACGTGGTGATCAGCCCGGTAATGTCCTTGCGCGCGCGACCGGCACCTACAATCTGGTGAGCCACGCGGTCGAGATCCGACAAGGTATTGCTGCCCGTGTCCTGGAGCATGAATTGGAAGCCGCCATAACTGCCGATACCCTGCACGGCCGGCGGTTGGATGACAGCCACGAGACCGCCGTTGGGCGCGAAAAGCAACGACTGAAGCTTGGGAGAAAGATCCGCCACGATATCCGCGGCAGTGTGGCCCTTGCCGCGGCGTTGATCGGCAGGCCTGGTGCTGATGAACATGAGGCCCGCATTGGACGCGCCGCCGGAAAAGCTGAAGCCCATGATGGAGAATGCGCCAGCAATATCCTTGTTCGAATAGATGATGGCTTGCGCACGATCACCCAGCGCTGTTGTGTAAGCCAACGATGACCCCGGTGGCGCCTGTACGATGCCAAACAAATAACCCTGATCCTCCTGTGGAATGAAACCGGTCGGGACGCGTTGATAAATCCATACGGTGGCGCCGAGGCCAACGAAGAAGACGAGGAGGAGCACATAGCGCAACTGCAGCGCGACATGAATAACGCGCGCATAGGTCCTCGACAACCAGGTGATGAATGCATCCGCACCGTGGATGAAGGCGGCGAAAGCGCGCGACAAAGGCCGGATGTGGAGAAAATCGAGCTGACGAGGCCGAGCTTCTTCACCGCGCAGGAACATCGCCGAAAGAGCCGGCGAGAGTGTGAGCGCGTTGAAGGCCGAGATGGCGATGGAGAAGGCAATCGTCAGCGAGAACTGCCGGTAGAGGATGCCTGTGGTTCCAGGGAAGAACGACACCGGCACGAACACGGCAATCAGCACGAGAGAGGTGGCGATCACGGCGCTGGTCACTTCGCCCATGGCGCGCGAGGTGGCTTCGTGGGGATCGGAGTGCTCCATCGCGATGTGGCGTTGCACGTTCTCGATGACGACAATGGCGTCGTCGACCACCAGGCCGGTGGCGAGCGTGATGCCGAAGAGGGTGAGGGAGTTGATGGAGAAGTCAAAAACCCTGATGAACGCAAAGGTGCCGATGAGCGAAACGGGAATCGTAACTGCGGGAATGATGGTGGCGCGCCAGTCAAGCAAGAAGAGGAAGATGACCAGGATAACGATGGCGATGGCTTCAGCAAGCGTGATCAGGACTTCGTGAATCGAGTCGCCTATGACGGTTGTCGAGTCGAAAGCGACCGCATATTCGAGGCCCGGCGGAAAGCTCTTCGAGAGCTCTTTCAGCGCGGCCTTCGCAGCCGCGTCGACGTCGAGCGCATTGGCATTGGAGAGTTGCAACACGCCGATGCCCTGTGCGGCGTGGCCATTGTATTCGAGCGATGAACTGTAGTCTTCGGCGCCAACTTCCGAGTGGCCAATATCTCTTACAAGCACGAGCCCATTGGCATTGTTCTTTACGATGATGTTGTCGAATTCGGCTGGACTGGTGAGGCGGCCGACCACGCGCACGGGAATTTGAAAAGCCTGCTTTTCGTTCGATGGAGGCTGGCCCAATTGCCCGGCGGGAATTTCGACATTCTGCTCGATGAGGGCATTCACTACGTCCGCGGCCGTAAGGCCACGAGAGGTCAGCTTCAGAGGATCGAGCCATACGCGCATGGCATATTTCCGTTCGCCGAAGATGGTGACATCGCCGACACCAGGAACTCGCTTGATCGCGTCCTTCACGTAAATATCGAGATAGTTGGAGATGAATTCGTGCGAGTAGCGCCCATCGCGCGTGAAGAAGCCGGCGCCAAAAACAAAATTTCTGTTTGCCTTGCTGATTGAGATACCGGTTGCATTGACTGCCGCAGGCAGACGGCCCGTCACGCTGGCGACGCGGTTCTGTACGTCGACGGCTGCGATATCGAGATCGTAGCCGGTCCGGAAGGTCGCAGTAATCTGACTGGTTCCGTTGTTGGTGCTGGAGGAGCTGATGTAACGCATGCCCTCGACACCGTTGATGGATTCTTCCAACGGAATGGTGACGGCCTTCTCGACCGTGTCGGCATTGGCTCCCACGTAGTTACACGACACACCAACCTGCGGAGGAGTCAGGGTCGGATACATGGCGATGGGCAGGTTGGGAATGCAGATCGCGCCGGCAAGAATGATCATGAGAGCGCAGACGGTGGCGAAGACCGGCCTATGAATAAAAAAATCGACAAACAAGCTGAACCCTCTTTCCGCTTTTCCCTGGCGAACGCAACGCTACCGGCGCTTGACTGTCTGCACCGGCGCGCAGGATCAATGAGCGAACTCAGGCGCCCAAGGGAAGCACCGGCATACCGTTGACCAGGAACTGCGTGCCCGACACGATGACTTTGTCGCCCGCAGCGAGTCCCGATGAAATGGAGTATGTGTTTCCAACCGTGTCACCCAAAACGACGGGCGTCTGGCTGGCGATGAAATGGCCGTTCTGCTGGCGCGCGACGAAGACGAAGCTCTGGCCCCCCTGGCGCGTGACGGCGAGAACCGGAATCACCGCCATCTGTTTCGTGCTCCAAATGACGCGCGCTTTGATCATCTGCGCGTTGCGGACTGCTTCCGCGGCGCCGTGAACAGGGGCTTTCACGAGAATCCCCTGCAGCGTGCTGTCGACCTGAGGCGAGACAAAATCCACCTTCGTTTTTTCCAGCAGCTTGCCGCCGGTGTCGTAAAGCTCCACACCGAGCCCCGGGCGCGCCTCACTGGAGCGCTCGGTGGGAATGTAGATGTACGCTTCCAGATCCTTGTTCTGGTCCAGAGTAGTTAGAACAGTGGTGGTGGACACATAATCGCCCACGTGTACGGGCACGTCGCCAATCACGCCGTCAAATGGGGCCCGGACGGAGTAATAGGCCAGCTGCTCTTCCTGCGTCTTGCGCAAGGAAACGGCTGACTCGTAATCCGCCTTCGTATTGGCAAAAGACTGCTGCGCCTGGTCCCATGCATCGCGACTGATGACTCCGGCGTCAAAGAGCTTGTGTTGCCTCTCGAGTTCCACCGCGTTGTAGTCGTAGAGCGCTTTCTTCTGGCGCTCCGTCGCGCGTTGCGCTTCCACATTGGCCAACTGCGGCTGGGCGTCGATCTCCATCATCAACTGGCCGGCCTGCACATGATCTCCTGACCGGACGCGAATCTGGGTCAGCCGTCCACTGACCTGCGGCTGCAGGGTAGCCGAGCGGCGCGACATAATGGTCGCCACATACTCGCTGCTCTGCGCAACCGGTTCCAAGGTCACCGCAACGGTCTTGACCGGCATCGCCTGCATCCCCGCGGCCGCTGCCGGTGCCGGCGGTTTCTGCTGGCAACCGGTAATCGTCAGGCCCAAAGCAATTGCGAAAATTAAACCAAAAGTGCGTTTCAAATTTGGAATCCTCATGTGCCCCGTTTGAAGCCGAGACTGGCCAAAATGCAATCGAAATCTTGTCTGGAATGCAGCACCATCGTACAACCCATCCCCAGGTCGCGGCTGTGAGCGACAGCATCGGCTGTTCCCATCAGAAGAAAATCGTTTGAGGTCCGTTTATCTGACGCGCGGGGACAGACCATTGTCGCAGAATGTTCGCCCTGCGCGCCCGCCGTTGTTGCAAGCCGGTTCGGCTGGCCCTCAGGCGTTTTCGCCCTGCCATGCGAATGGGTTGAAGTTGGTTCGCCGATCGAAGGCGTCCATCCCTTCGGCGCGCTTCAGCCGCCCCACCACCAGGTAAGTCACCGGCGTGGCGACCACCTCCACGGCGACCTTGATCACATAGGACGAAAGAACCATCCGAAGCAGCATGAGCGGTGACTGCGATCCGGCAAAGGCGACGAAAATAATCACTGCCGTATCGACCGCCTGGCCGGTGATGGTGGAACCGATGGTGCGCGTCCAGAGCCAGCGGCCGCCGGTAAGGAGTTTGAGTTTGGCCAAGGTGTAGCTATTGGTGAATTCCCCACACCAATAAGCGACGAGGCTTGCGAAGGCGAAGCGCGGTACGACCCGATAGACGGTGGCAAAAGCCTGCTGCCCATGCCACTCGGGAGCCGGCGGCAACGCGACCGCCAGCTGACCCATTGCGGCAAGAAGCGCCATAGCAAAGAAGCCCAGCCAGATGGCCCGCCGAGAGGAGCCGTAGCCATACACCTCGGTAAAAACGTCGCCACAAATATAGGTGAGTGGGAACAGGAACTCGGCAGCACTCGGGCGCAAGGGGCCGAGTTGGCAGATTTTTGGGCCAACGAGGTTCGAAACAAGCAGCACCACCACAAAACCGATGGTCAGCAGGTCGAGATAGCGGAAACGGCGCATCAGCTTTGAGGATAACGCAGGGCCGCTTTGCGGTGGGTCGGGGCTCTCAGAGGGGTCCAGGTCCGGGTGGAACGACTCCCTGCTTCGGACTCGCGTCGGGCGGGGAGGCCGGTGCTCTCCGTTTGACGCGCAGCCGATCTTGCGGCATAAAGGAGAGCAAAGGAGAACTCTGTGGGCGTAACGGAGAAGAGGACCTCGATTGGCCATCCAGTGCCGGAGTTGCCGGTCGCTGATGTCGAACGTGCACAACAGCATTACAGGGATGCACTCGGATTTGAGATCGGGTGGCTTTACCCAGGCAAAGAAATTGGGTCCGTGTTGCGCGAGAATGCGACGATCTTCTTTCGAAAGAGGAAGCCGCCGTTCGAACCTGCCATTCACTGGGTGTTTGCCGAAGATATCGATGCAACGTACCAGGAACTGCAGTCGCTCGGTGCGAACATCGTGGATCCTCTGCAGAAAAAGCCTTGGGGATTACGGCAATTCACCGTACAGGATCTGGACGGGAACGTCTTCTATTTCCACCACGACTAGGGCGGTTCTCCAATTTTTGTGGAGTCTCTAACATTACGCAGAGTGGCAATTTCTTGAGAAAAGCGCCATTGGGCAGCATCGATTTCACTCTTCACCCATTGAAGAATCGCCGCAACCAAACGCCGTGGCACAAGCGGCTGGAGTCGCCAGGCAGTCCGGCTCCCATGAGAACGCGGGCGAGGAGGGCGGTCTTTTGACATGCCTGGAGTGAGTTGATAGCCTTCATGAGGGCGCATACGGCCATCCTCGGCTGTTCCTGCTCTCCTGAGCGTCCCCGTCGTCTAGCCCGGCCTAGGACACCGCCCTTTCACGGCGATAACACGGGTTCAAATCCCGTCGGGGACGCCAATTAAATCAATAACTTATATAATTCGCTCTCGAAAGTGAGAATGTCGAGTTAGGTGTCGAATAAGGCACCTTTGGAACTCAAGCTTGCGACCATGCAAACCGGCGCGACTAGTGAGAGCCTATCGACACCCCCACACACCCTGGACCAACCGCCGAAATCGTGGAGATCCCTCTCGTCAAATTTGGAGCCCAGATTGAAATTCGGTCATGCCCCAATAACGTAGCTATGAATCGGATTACCATACTTGGTTAACGGAGATTGTGCTGCTACAAAGGCGCGCAATGCGGCTGGACAATTGAGATCACACCACCTGTTGGCCGCTTCCAAGGTCACAAAGGAAGCTTCGTGATGAGTTAAGTCGGACTCAACTTGTGGTCGGTACTCATGCCAATAGCAGTTTTTTACCCCGCGATCAGGACCACCACGGAACGTGCGGCAGCGCGATAACACGACTGCGGAACCCGTTGTTCTCCATCCCGTTCGCAAATCTCCTGAGGAGGGTCGAGTGCTGTATCAATCCACCTCCGCCAGCCCTTGGAGCCGTCGCTCAATACCGGAAGTTCGAAGTCCAGAGGTTCCCAATACGCATTGAAAATGAGATGCACAAAGATTTCTTCGTTTCTTAGTTCGCCGCTTAGCGCGAAGCTATGCGACAGAGGGGACCAGTCGGGTTGGTTGAGCTTCACACCGTGAAAAGCACATTTCGAATCGCGGAGAACCTGGTTCAGGCTCACACGGCAGCGCTCATGTTCCAGGTCCCGTATGGCACGGCGCGCGATGAGTAACTTCACGAACCGAAGAACGTCCGCGTGTTTGGAGACGAGAGTCCAATCGAACCAACTCATACGATTGTCCTGGCAATAGGCATTATTGTTCCCATCCTGAGTACGCCGCACCTCATCACCCATGACAAACATGGGCACACCCACGGAAAGCATGGCGGTTGTGAATAAGTTCTTCACCTGCCGGTTCCGCAGTTTCTCTATTTCGGGATCGTCGGTCCGGCCCTCGAAACCGCAGTTCCAACTCCGGTTATCCTCGTGGCCGTCGCGGTTCTCTTCGCCATTTTCTTCATTGTGCTTGTAGTTGTAAGAGACGACGTCGTTCAGCGTAAAACCATCGTGGCACGCAACGAAGTTGATGCTCTCCTCAGCTTCGCGGCCCTTCCCGCCGTAAATGCTTGGGCTGCCGAGGAGACGGTCGGCCATGCGCCCCACTGAATCCTGCGAACCGCGGAAGAAGTCGCGCGCGTCGTCACGAAAGCGATCGTTCCACTCCTTCCAACTGTCTCCCACAAAGCTGCCGACCTGATAGAGCCCTGCCGCATCCCAAGCCTCCGCTATCATCTTCGTGCCGGCCAGCGCGGGGTCGGATTCGATGTCCCAAAGAACCGGAGGATTCGACAGGACCGCGCCGGAGGAGTCGCGCGCAAGAATGGATGCAAGATCGAACCGAAAGCCATCGACGTGCATTTCGGTTACCCAATAACGGAGGCTGTCCACAATCAAACGCCGAATGACCGAATGATTCGCATTGAGAGTGTTTCCCGTACCGGTGAAATTCGCATACAGCGAACGGTCTTCGCGCAAAAGATAATATGTGGGATTGTCCAGACCGCGGAAGCATTGTGTGGGTCCGTCGTCTCCGCCTTCCGCGCTGTGATTGAAAACGACGTCGAGAATGACCTCGATGCCGACCCGGTGAAGCGCCTTCACCATGTCTCGAAACTCATGTACGACGGACAGCGGATCCTGGCACGAGCTGTAGGCCTGGTGCGGTGCAAAGAACGAAACCGGCGAGTAGCCCCAGTAGTTGGTTCGTCCATGGGGTGCATCCTGAGGATCGAACTGGAATACGGGAAGCAGTTCGACCGCCGTAATGCCGAGTTGCTGGAGGTAAGGGATCTTCTCGATGAGGCCGGCATATGTGCCGCGCTTCGATTCTGCTAACCCGGAACTAGGATGTGCGGTAAAACCGCGCACATGCATCTCGTAAATAATGGTGCGTGCCCACGGCCGGTGGAGTGGGGCGTCTCCTTCCCAGTCATACGCCCCGGTATCTGCGAGCACGCTTTTCATTGCGCTCGCCGCGTTGTCGCCTCTGAGAGAGGCCGCCTTGCGGCTGTAGTTTCTCGGCACGCCGATCGCTCGACCATAGGGATCGAGCAATACCTTGGAGGGATCGAACCTGAGGCCCCGATCCGGGTCAAACGGCCCCAGTGCCCGGAATCCGTAGACCTGCCCCTCCTGCAGACCGGGCACGAACACGTGCCAGTAGTGGTAGGTACGATTCGCCGACGGGTCCATGGAGATCGTGCGCGAAGAACGAGCATCCTCGACCCGATCGAAAAGCAAAAGCTCGACCGAGGCTGCACTCCGAGAGAACACTGAGAAGTTGACGCCGCCATCGATCAGCGTGGCCCCTATCGGAAAACTGCGACCTCTTTCTTGGGAGGTCTGAAGCGGGTCGTCCCCTTTGCTCTCTGTTTCACTGGCCATGGTTGCACGTTCTCTGGATTGAAGCGTGGAGCCGCTCATCGTGGTCTCTCGTGCGAGGCAGTCGGGGGGATGAATCGAATCAGCTCTGAGACAGCCAACTCAGAGCAAATTCTGATTCATCCAGACTGCTTCTAGTCTGCGACGTCACTTCTTCTGATAAGGCCACTTCCAACCCGCAATCTCCGCGCTGTCAACCCCGTGCTCGTAGGCATGGCGCCGGCAGGCAATCTGCGCGTCGCGGAATTCCTCTTTGGCATAAGTGCCAGCACGCTGGAGCATCGGAACTCTGTCAATTGCGTCGATCGCGAGACTGAATCGATCCGTCTGATTGTTAATTGCCAGTTCCATGGGCGTGTTGATGTTGCCCTTCTCTTTGTAGCCACGCACGTGAAGGTTCCGATGGTTTGTGCGGCGGTAGGCGAGGCGATGAATCAACCAGGGATAACCGTGAAAGTTGAATATGATCGGCTTGTCGGTTGTGAACAAGGAATCGAAGTCCGCGTCGGTCAAACCGTGCGGATGTTCTGAGTTCGGTTGCAGCTTGAACAAATCGACCACGTTGATGAATCGGATCTTCAGGTCTGGGAAGTGTTCCCTGAGCAGTACAGTCGCAGCCAGTGCTTCCTGGGTGGGGATGTCACCCGCCGCAGCGAACACAACATCGGGTTCATTCCCGCCATCATTACTGGCCCATTTCCAGATGCCGATGCCTTTGGTGCAGTGGGTGATGGCCGCATCGATGTCCAGGAACTGCAGATGCCGCTGCTTGTCGGAGACAATTACGTTGATATAGTTCTCCGAGCGCAGGCAATGATCCGCCACCGACAACAGACAGTTGGCATCGGGTGGCAGATAGATGCGGGTCACAGCCGCGCTCTTATTCAGCACCACGTCGAGGAATCCTGGATCCTGATGGGTAAAACCATTATGATCCTGACGCCATACCGTGGACGTAATGAGAAGGTTGAGGGACGCGATCTTGCGGCGCCAAGATAACTGGTTGCAGATGGACAACCATTTGGCATGCTGATTGAACATGGAGTCGATGACATGAACAAAAGCCTCATAGGATGAGAGGAACCCGTTCCGACCAGTAAGCAGGTATCCCTCGAGCATGCCTTCCATGGTGTGCTCGCTGAGCATTTCAATCACGCGTCCGTCCGAAGCCAGCTCTGTACCGTTACTGTCCTCGGGGAACATTTCTGCGATCCAAAACTTCTTCGAAACCTGGTAAATTGCATCAAGTTTGTTGGACGTGTTCTCATCGGGCGCGAACACCCGAAAGCTGTTCATGTTCGATTTCATGACGTCCCGCAGAAAATTGCCGAGCGGGGGTACATTCTCCACTTCGGTGGTCGCAGGGCAGTCGATTGCGGTCGCATAATCGCGAAAATCGGGCAAGCGCAGTTTTTTTCTGAGTTCTCCATTTGCGTGAGGACTCGCGCTCATACGCCGTGAGCCGGATGGAGCGATCTCGGCGAGTTCCGGCCGGAGCCTGCCGGATTGGTCGAAAAGCTCTTCTGGCCCAAGCGAGCGCATCCAGTTCTCGAGAATCTGCAGACGTTGGGGATTGGTTTTAACATCCGCCAGCGGGACCTGATGCGAACGCCAGAAGCCTTCAATCCGATGTCCGTCCACTTCCACCGGCGCACCCCAACCTTTTGGCGAACGCAACACCACCATGGGCCACCGTGGTCGAGTTGCAACTCCGCTCTTTCGGCACTCCTTCTGATGAGTCCTGATCTCGTTCAGGCAACGATCAAGGGTTGCGGCCATCGCCTGGTGCATGCTCTCGTGCTCAGAACCTTCGACAAAATAAGGATTCCAGCCATACCCGCGCAGCAGATCTTCGAGTTCCTCATGTGTAATACGTGCCAGCAGAGTTGGATTGTTGATCTTGTATCCATTCAGGTGAAGTATGGGCAGCACAGCACCATCGCGAATTGGATTCAGAAACTTGCTGATATGCCATGAGGTCGCCAACGGGCCAGTTTCTGCTTCCCCGTCCCCCACCACGGCTCCAACGATCAGATTGGGATTGTCGAAGGCCGCGCCGCAGGCGTGCGAAAGGACGTATCCCAGCTCTCCCCCTTCGTGAATGGAGCCTGGAGTCTCCGGCGTACAGTGACTACCAATACCGCCCGGAAACGAGAATTGCCTAAAGAATTCTCGAAGACCTTTCTCGTCCCGGCTCTTCTCGGGATAGATCTCACTGTACGTGCCCTCCAGATAGACAGGAGCCAACACTCCCGGCGCGCCGTGGCCCGGGCCGGCGAGAAAAATCATCTCCACATCCTGCTCTCGAATAAGGCGACTCAAGTGAGTGTAGATAAAGGCTAGCCCGGGGCTCGAGCCCCAGTGACCGAGAAGCCGGCTCTTGATATGCGCCGGTTTCAGGGGCTCCCGCAACAACGGATTGGCCTGGAGATAAATCATGCCTAGAGCCAGGTAATTGCACGCGCGCCAGTAAGCATCGATCTTGTTTAGTTCGTCGGTGGCAAGCGGCGCGCCCGCGACAGTCGATCGCGCTGTTCCTTCGGCGCTCAGTGACTGCGCGAATTCCTCAGTTTTCGCGAGCAATGTCATTTGGAGTGTCCCTCATTTTTTGTTTCGAGCGCCTTTGTCTGCGCTGTTTGGATGAGATCAGTCTTTGAAAGAGCTCCGTCACGTCCGCACATGTGTCGCCTCAGAGCCAAGCCTCAGCAGGCGAGATCCTGCGTTTCTTTAAGGAGCTGCAAAGTGCGCGCCGGGCGCGCAACAGTCGCGATTTGGCCGCAGCTATCGTCAGACCGAGAGCATCGGCGGATTCCTCAAGCGAACGATTCTCTCGGTAGTGATGCTCGAAGATGTCACGAAGGCCAACGGGGAGCCGGACGACCTCCTGCAGCACAACTTCACTGATCTGCTTGCGTGCACACAGTTGTTCAGGATTTGGTGAAACATCCGGACATTCCGGCACCTCGATTGTGTCCGGTTCGGATGCGATTGGAAAAAACAAGACCTCTGAGCGCCTCTTTCTCTTGCGCAGCAGCATGAGCGATTTGTTGATTCCTATCCTCGTGACCCAGGTGTAGAATCTGCAGTTCCCGCGAAAACCATCCAGGTGCCTCCAAGCGTCGAGCATTGTCTCTTGCACAACGTCCTCGGTATCCTGATGGTTTCGGACAATGCTGAATATGGTACGTTCGAGCGGCCTGCTGTATCGCTGGAACAGTTCGACGAATGCCTGGTCGTTTCCAGCCATCGCTTCATTCAGCAGGTAGTCCTCGGACGCCTGCGGTTGATGCGCTTCGGAGCGCCCGAGCATTCCTAGGCTCTTCGCATCTGGAACCTGCGCAGTTGTGCTGCCGCCGACTTGAGCTTCGAGACATGGCTCACGCAAGGTCGGAAAGTTCATGGAACACGCGTCTTCGAAGTTGAAAGCTGAGGGACTTGCCATCATTGCACCATCTCAATCTGAACGATCTTAGGATCGACGCAGGTATCGGAGACCTTCGATTCAGTCGCAATGGGGTTCGCCAATCCAAGCCGCGAAGCACGGCGACGAGACAGATAACTCCGGAATCGAGGCACGCCGAGAATGGCGGCGAACAGTCCGAGAAGGAGGAAGATGCCGAAGCCGGGTGAAGCGCTCATGGTTGAGGAAAGCCATAACCGGAGTTGCCGCGGAAGGAGGTGGCCAGCCGCAAGATAGAGAATTGCCCATAGTCCGGAGACAATTGTGTCCAACAGCACGAAGCGCAGCCTTGAAAACCCGGAGACCCCGGCGAGCGCTGCGGCGAGATTGGGCCCGGGAATAAAGCGAGCCACAAACATTGCCAGGCCAGCGCGGCGAGTGAACAGGTGACCAATGCGAAAGGATCGCGCATCTACCGACTGCAGGCGCTGCAATGCGCGGCCCGGATGCGATATGCGACTGCGTCCCAGGTCGAACCAGGCGCAATCGACAAAGACACAGGCTGAGATTGCCACTATGAGTGCCAGGGGTATACTCACGCTTTCGCTGCCAGTGAGTGCACCTATCAAAAGCAACAAGGGAGCACTGGCGATGGGTAATCCTGCCTGTTCGACGACGATGGCGACAGCCAGCACCGCGAGAGGATGGCTAGTCAAGAAGTGATCCACATGCATCATCAAACTCTCCTGTTCCATTGCGGCTGGAAGTGTACGGACTGGTTGCGGTGGAATCGTGACGAACCCGTTCTTCGGCAGAAACGACCCAGTTGATTGCGCGCACGCGCGCCTCGTTCACGTCTTTCGGCGATCTCTTCAGGAGCAGAGCGCAATCCAGGATGGAATACCGCTCAAGGACGCAGATCACAAATGCCAGACGGTCGAAGTCAGGTAACTCCAGAATCGCAAGAGAGTCCTGCAGGGCTTCTACCCGGTACTCGCTGGGCTGCAAATGGAAATCAGGTCCTACGTCGCCGCAGATATCGATGGGTATGGCGTATTCCGCGCCAAGAACCAAGCGGATCGCAGCGCGGACCACCGTGCGGCGAGCCCAGATGGCAGCCCATCCCTTTGAAACCGTGGTATTGGCAAAGCACTCCCTCACGGCAAGGATCAGACAGCGCTCCGCTTTTTCGACATCGGCGGTAAGATGCAGCGACAAACGAAAGAGGTCGGTCATTTCTCTTGCGAACAGGTTTTGGAAGTCGCCCATTGTCGCGTACGCATCCTTTTGAACTGATTGGACCCGATTGCTGCGGAACTGGAGCGCACCTTTCATCTCTTCTCCCTCACGCTTGCGCACAGGGCGTACACAGTCACCCTCTGCTTTGTCGCTTTCGCAACTAAAGGAAGCATCCAGAGTGCCAAACGAGTGCGGCATGCAAGTTGTTGATTGGATGAAGGAGGTTATCTAAAACCTATCGGCATTGTCGAAACTGGCGAAGCACACTCGACACCCAGGGTGCCGAAGCGCATCGAAAGCCAGAACGATCTGGATCCTCGGGGAAGCCGCCAATTACGCAAGGAAAGGGGGTGCCGGGCACAAGCAGCTCTGGCTGTTCGTATTCAGCTCGGAGTTGACCCGCCAGTGGACTCAGCGCAATCAGAATCAGTGTGTCCGCTGTGCGTGCCTTACTGACAGCACCCCTAGCACGGCAAAGGTCGATGCAAGGAAGAATTGCGCGATTTCAAAGTGCGACCCGGATTCCGTTGCAACCATTGCAAACGAAGGAGAATGATTGAACACCTGAATCGAGACGGAGACAACATTCAGATAAAGAACAGCCACAATAAAAGATGCGAAAACCGGACGCCACAGGCCGGCAAGGCGGAACTTACGCCACGCAAGCACGGCGACTCCCGCACAATAGACCAACAGCATACAGACTCCCTGGATGGGCAACAGGTGAGGGGTTAGAGGCAGGAGGCACGCCAAACTCGCGATCAGGCTACACTCCAAAAAACGGACCACTCGATGACCGCTGAGCATCTCCCTCAGCATTCCACGCAGCACCATTGCGCCGGAACCGATTGCAAGCAAACCAAGTGCAACCTGAATCCACCCGAAGATTTTCATGTCATTCCTCCCGCGTGCGTCTTCTCCCGTGCATCGGCTCGGTTCACGCCTTCTCTCTTCCGCTCATTCCTTTCGCGAGCCGTGATCGTCGCGAAAGTTGTTTCATCACCTGCCGCATAAAGACTCCGCTGACACGGAATCTGGCGCCTTGGTCGGCCAGATCAGCCAATACATCTTCTCCCTCAGCGCTGAGTGCGGTGACGCTCCGCAAATCGATGACGAGCTCACGATGGTCACCGTCCAGCAGCGCTTGCCGGCCAATGTTCTTCAGCTCGTGGGTCCAGGGTGCGACGAGCTTGCCTTCCAACACCAATTGGCGCTTGGTGCAGTTCTCGATCATGGAAATCTTGAGCATTCCAATCTCCTCATGATCTAGAGGCAATCATTGTGCCAAACTTCTGAGCGGGCATCTTATGTATTTTCAGTAAGTTATGATTCCAGCGCTATCGAGAGTCGAAAGTGTCACGGCAAGACGACGGAAGCTTATCGCGCGACGTGAGCCTCATCACGCTCGATCGAGCAGAAGATTGTCCATTCGTCGGAGTCGCACAGGGAGATTGTGGCTTCAGGAGTAATCGTACGGATTGATGCCGAACCTTTTCATCCGGGAGATGAGGGTTGTGCGGCTGATCCCCATGCGTGCCGCCGCGCCGTCGGTACCACCGACCCTACCTTTGCATTCGGCCAGAGCGCTAACGATCTGGTCATGCTGCCTTTTGGAGTGCTCGCTCTCGGCGTTCTTGCCCTTCATCGAAGCGACCGTCTCCCTGACGATTCGGGCAATATCGTCTTCCGACCTTGCAACTGACGCCTGAAGCGGCTGAGCTGAGAAATGCACCGATTCGTCCTTCTTGGACTTGCGAAGCTCGACAAGCGGAGCCTCAAGCGACTTGCCGCGGGTGAGGATGACGGCACGCTCGACAAAGTTTTCCAGTTCGCGGATGTTGCCGGGCCAGTCCCAGGCCGTAAGCCCCTTCATCACAGATACTGGAACCGCTTCGATGCGTTTTTGCATTTGCTTCGCGCACTTTTGCACAAAGTAGCCGACCAGCAGAGGGATGTCCTCTCTGCGATCTCTAAGGGGCGGGATGCGGATGGGAAACACGTTCAGGCGGTAATAGAGATCGTTGCGGAACTCCCGGTCGGCGACCATCTTTTCGAGATCGCGGTTGGTTGCCGCCACAATCCGCACGTTTACTTTGCGGGTATGCGTGCTGCCCAGCCGCTCGAACTCGCGTTCCTGTAAGACCCTAAGCAATTTCGGTTGAATTTCGCTTGGAATATCTCCGACTTCATCCAGGAACAGCGTGCCTTGGTCCGCGAGTTCCATGCGCCCGACCTTCTGCGTGATCGCGCCCGTGAACGCCCCCTTCTCATGCCCGAACAGTTCGCTCTCAAGAAGCCCGGTAGGGATGGCGGCGCAGTTCAGTTTCACAAACGTACGATCTTTGCGCCGGCTGCGTTCGTGAATGGCGCGGGCGATCAATTCCTTTCCAGTACCGGTTTCGCCAAGCAAAAGGACGGTGGAATCACTGGGGGCGACAGTCTCAACCAACTGCAGAACGTGTTTTAACGCCGGGCTGCCCCCGATGATTCGCTCGAAGCCCATCTCGTTGCGAAACTCCTCTTCGAGATAGAGCTTTTCCTCGGTGAGCTTGTTTTTCAGCCGGGTAATCTCTTCATAGGCGAGAGCATTTTCAATGGCGATGGCTATCTGGCCACCCACCTGGCACAGGAATTGGATCTCGTCGGCATCGTACGGACGTTCTGCGGTTCGCCCGATTTTCAGAAGTCCCAGAGCGCGACCGCGGCTCACAAGCGGGATATTACAGACAGACTTCTGCTCCGTAAGAAACGCCAGGTGCGCTCGCGCCTCAGGGCCAAAGTCGTCTGGATTTGAGGTATTTGCGATGGATGGCTTGAGAGTCTCGAATGCCGTTCTTTCTGGACTTGCTAAAGTGAAGAGCGTGCCCTCGCTTACGATTCCGGGGCTATCCGGAAAATCAAGCGCGTATATTCTGAGTCTTCCCGACGCCTCATCGGGCAGCCCTATGACAACGAGATCGCCAAGCATCAGTTCTCGGATCTGGGCTGAAATGGCGCGTGCGGCCTCCCGGAGGTCCAGGTTTGACGTGATCCTGTTGGTCAAATCCAGGAGCAACTGAAGTCGTTCATTTTGCCGTTGCAGATCCGGTTTTGAGGTCACACTCTCCCTCAATCTCATGGAAGCACTCGAAGTGCCAGATCCTGCTGCGCACAAGTTATTGATTTGGCGAAGAGATCAAACTCCACTCTCGCGGATTGTCGAAATTGACGACGGCATTTTCGGCATGTGTATCATGCAGCGGCTGCGAAAGTCAAAGAACCCTGGCATGTGCATGTTTCGTTCATTGGGTCAGAGGCATTCAATTACAGGCGCGTGCCGACGCAATTGTCGGCGGCATCGAAAGAATCTCGGTTGGACTCAGTTCCGCGAACTGAAGCGCATCAACAATCCCTGACGAAGGCCTGCACCCTATATATATCGGTGAAATCACGAGAAAACCGCGCGCCGGCGAATCTTTTGGAACCCGGCGACTTCGCAAGCAGTCATTTCTGACTGCTTTCGCTAACCTCGCGAACGCCGAAAGCCCGAAATCCCCAGTCGCAGTACCCATACTGTCGAAATCGCCTCGACAGTTGCGACTCTCGACAACTTCCATCCCGAGATCGCGTTCTGCACCCACTCAATCTACGGCAATTAGCCTTGGCTTCCGATTTGGCATTGCACATGCGAATGGTGGAGTGTAGCCGCTGTGTCTTGAAGCGCTTGGCACGGAACAACGCAGGAATGCAGCTCTGATCTAGTTGGCCAGGGTGCAGGAGACGCCTAACCAAGCCACACGCGCCCCAGTGTTGGCTTCGACCGCAAAAAGTGAATTGTTAACGGAGGTTTGTGAGAGGACATATGAGGACCAATACGGTATCGAATCAACGGCATTTTCGAAGTAGGAGAGGCACAGCGATCACGGACACGCTGTCAGCCGGGTTTACAGCGAGAACGAGTCCCCTGATGTGCATTCTCTTTATCGTTCCCGTCCTTGCGCTCGCTGGATGCAACCACAATCAGACGATCAAGCTGCCGGACACGGATGTGCTGGTTGCGAATCCGATCCAGCAGGATGTGCCCATCCACAGTGAGTGGGTGGCCAGCACGGATGGATTCGTGAATGCCGAGGTTCGGCCCCAGGTGTCGGGTTACATCGTCCGCCAGGACTACAAGGAAGGCTCGGTGGTTCGCAAGGGACAGGTTCTCTTCGAGATCGATCCGAGGCCTTTCCAGGCCGGCCTCGATCACGCCAATGCGGAACTGGCGCAGGCAGAGGCACAGTTGGGCAAGAGCACGATCGACGTGGAACGCGACACGCCCCTAGCGGAAAAGAAGGCCATTCCCAGGGAGAAGCTGGATAACGAGATCCAGGCGAAACTCGCTGCCGAGGCCTCGGTCGCAGCCGGCAAGGCTGCGGTGGAGCGGGCTGAACTCGATCTGGGCTGGACCAAGGTCACCTCGCTTGTCGATGGCGTCGCCGGTATCGCGGAGGTCCAGATGGGCAACCTTGTAGGCCCGCAAGTGCGGCTCACCTCAGTTTCTCAGGTGGATCCAATCAAGGTCTATTTTCCAGTCAGCGAACAGGAGTACCTGCGGGCCAAGCACCTAAGCTCCAGCGGGCAGCCAATGGAACTGTTCGACAGTGCGCCGGAGCTGATCCTGGCCGATGGCACGGTATACCCGCACAAAGGCAAGATTCTGCTCACCGACCGGCAGGTGGACTCGGGCACGGGCACCATCCGCGTGATGGCGGCATTTCCGAATCCAGGCAACATCCTCCGTCCTGGGCAATACGCGCGAGTACGGATCCAGACCAGCTTCGAGAAGAACGCGGTGCTGGTTCCGCAGAGCGCCGTTCAAGAGCTTCAGGGAGGCTACCAGGTAGCTCTCGTTGGCTCCGATAACAAGGTCAGTATCCGGCCGGTAAAGGCGGGAGAAAAGATCGGCACGAGGTGGGTGATCAACGAAGGCCTGAAGCCAAGCGATCAGGTCATCGTCGAGGGAGTGGGGAAGGTGAAAGACGGGACGCCGGTCGTCCCCAAGCCCGCAAATCTTAAGGCGGAGGGCCTCTGAGTCATGTCAAACTTCTTTATCCGGCGGCCCATCGTCGCCATTGTCATCTCCATCCTGATGGTAATCGTGGGTGCGATCACCATCACCCGCCTGCCGGTCGCGCAGTTCCCCGATATTGCTCCGCCCGAGATTCGAGTCAAGGCGTTGTACCCGGGCGCCGATGCCGAGACCCTGGAGAAAGCCGTGGTCACGCCGATTGAGCAGCAGATCAACGGCGTGGACAAAATGGACTACATGTATTCGCTGAATTCGACCGGCGACTCGAGTTCAGTACTCATGGTCGATTTCGATTTGGGTACGGACCCCAACACGGACCTGCTGCTCACCCAGTCGCGCCAGCAACTGGCGAACGGGCAGCTTCCGGAAGTGGTCAACCAGGTCGGAATCGACGTGAAGAAGTCCCTGACGTCGCCGATGATGATCATCTGCCTGACCTCGCCCAAGGGCACACACGATTTCCAGTGGTTGGCCAACTATGCCTACATCAACCTGAAAGACCCGCTCCAGCGCGCTTACGGCGTAGGTTTGACCGATATCTATGCCGGGCAGTATGCGATGCGCATCTGGGTCAAACCCGATCAGATGGCAAAGCTGGGTGTCACTGTCAATGAAATTGTGAATGCCGTGCAAACCCAGAACACGGTGAATCCGGGCGGCAAGCTGGGCGGCGAACCCAGCCTCCCAGGCCAGAGATTCTCGTACGCCGTTCTTGCCCAGGGGCGGTTGAAGACACCCGAGGACTTCGGCAATATCGTGGTCCGCGAAAATCCCGACGGCGGCGTAGTGCGCGTGAAAGACGTTGCCCGGGTCGGAATGGGTTCGCAGGATTACAACATCGCCACGCGCCTCAACGGCAAGGAAGCTGCCGGGCATTGGCATTTATCAATTACCGGGCACCAACGCGGTGGAAGCCGCAAAGGGCGTCCGCAAGCTGATGGCCAAAATGAAGGAGAGTTTCCCCGCGGATGTGGACTACGCCATCACGCTGGATACGACCGAGGCCGTCACGGCAGGCATTCATGAGATCGTAATCACGCTGGGAATCGCCTTTGTCCTGGTGATCCTGGTTGTGTACGTGTTCCTGCAAGACTGGCGCGCGACCATCATCCCCATGATGGCCGTGCCGGTTTCGCTGGTGGGCACGTTTATGGTCTTCCCCCTCTTCGGCTTTTCGGTCAATACTCTGTCCCTGTTTGGCCTGGTGCTCGCCATTGGTTTGGTGGTGGACGACGCGATCGTGGTGGTCGAAGGCATCCAGCGGCACATTGAAGAGGGCTTGGAGCCGAAGGATGCGGCCCGAAAAGCGATGGAGGAACTGACCGGCCCGGTGGTGGGCATCGCGCTGGTTCTTTCGGCTGTATTCGTGCCTACGGTGTTCATCCCCGGCATCACGGGCCGTCTTTACCAGCAGTTTGCGATCACCATCGCGATTTCGGTGATCGTCTCCGCATTCAACGCGTTGACCTTGAGCCCCGCACTGGGCGGGCTTCTGCTCCGGCAGAAAAAAGAGACGCACGGACCGGTGGCGAAGTTCTTCGCCTGGTTCAACCGCAGGTTCGAAGCGGGCACGAAGTTCTATGTCCGCGTGTCTGGCGGTCTCATTCGCAAGAGTCTCTTCGCGGTGGTAGCGCTGGCAGGTTTTGGTGTCGCCAGCGTGTTCTTCATGAAGGCAGTTCCAACCAGCTTCCTGCCCGACGAAGACCAGGGTTACATGTACATCCAGATGCAGTTGCCTGAAGCCTCCTCCATCCAGAGCACGGCGGAAGCAACGAAGGTTGTCGAAGATGTCCTGAAGAATACTCCCGGGGTGAAATACACCACCACCGCGGTGGGATTCAGCCTTCTCAGCCTGACCCGCAACACCTACAACGCGTTCTTCTATGTAACGCTGCATCCATGGGAAGACCGAAAGACGATTGAGCAGCAGTACCAGGTGATCAAGGCCAAGTTGAACCTGAAGCTGATTACTCTTCCGCAAGGAACCACGTTTGCGTTCTCGCCGCCGCCGATTTCAGGGTGTTGGCACTTCGGGCGGATTTCAGTTTGTACTGGAAGACCGCACGGGTAAGCGATCCCGCATTCCTGGTGAATAATCTGAACAAGTTTCTCGAGGCGGCCCACAAGCGTCCCGGAAATCGGCATGGTGGCCACCACCTACATTCCCAGCACGCCACAGAAGTTCCTGGCGGTGGACAAGGAGAAGGTCCTGAAGCAGGGCGTGAACATCAGCGATGTCTATGCCACTCTCCAAGCCTTCATGGGCGGAACCTTTGTTAACTACTTCAACGATTTCGGCCGCGCGTGGCAGGTGTACGTGCAGGCGGAAGCGCCTTATCGCTCCAGCCTGGAGGACGTTGGCCAGTACTATGTGCGCAATAACCGCGGAGAGATGGTGCCGCTTTCCGCGCTGACCCATTTCGAGTCGCGATACGGGCCGGAATTCAAGATGCGCTACAACGAATACTCGTCGGCGCAGATCATCGGCAGCGCGGCGCCGGGCTACAGCTCGGACCAGGCGACTGCTGCCCTGGAAGATGTCTTTAAACAAACCATGCCCAATGGGATGGGATTCGACTACATGGGCATGTCTCGCCAGGAACAGAAGGCACGCGAGGGTATTCCCACCTGGGTCATCTTCGCAATGTCGCTGGTGTTCGTCTTCCTGATTCTTGCGGCGCTTTATGAGAGCTGGTCGCTGCCGTTCGGCGTACTGCTGAGCACGCCGGTGGCTGTGTTCGGTGCTTTCGGCACGCTGTGGTTGCGACGCACCATACTCGGCATGATCTTCCCGTCCTTCATGGTGCAGATCGAGAACGATGTGTATTCGCAGATTGGACTCGTGATGCTGATCGGCCTGGCGGCGAAAAACGCCATCCTGATCGTGGAATTCGCGAAGGATGAATATGAGAAGGGCAGGCCACTGGTGGAAGCGGCGTTGGAGGGAGCGAGACTCAGGTTGCGTCCAATCCTGATGACCTCGTTTGCATTCATCCTCGGCTGCGTGCCGTTGTGGATTGCGACCGGCGCGGGCTCGGTAGGCCGTCAGATCATGGGCACGACTGTGATCGGAGGGATGCTGGCAGCTACCGGCATGGCTATCTTCATCATCCCGGCGCTGTACGTGCTCGTGGAACGTGTATCAAGTCTCGGGAGCCATCGCGCAGCCACAAGCCCAAATGCCAACAAACCGGTTGCAATGGAGGCCGACTAACATGAAAAGAAGAATTGCTCTCTTTATGCTGACCGTCTTTGTGGCGGGATGCAAACTCGGGCCCAACTACCAACGGCCGCAGGTTGACGTCCCGGGCGGCTACCGCGGCGCTCCGGCATTGGAGACTGCTCAACCTGAGCACGTTTCCTCGGGACCGGTACAACAGTCCGCGCAGCAGGCGTCGCAGCCTGCTGGCGATTCACAACAGAAAACGCCGCAGTCCTCCGAGCAATCACTCGGAGATCAGAAATGGTGGGAGATATTTCAGGATCCGCAGTTGCAGGACCTGATTCGAACTGCTCTGAAGCAGAACTACGATGTCCGGATCGCGGCGACGAGAATTCTGGAAGCGCAATCGATCGTGGGCATCACGCGCGGAGCGCAGTTGCCCTCGGTTTATGCCGGGGCCTCAGGTGCCGACCTGCGCAGTCCGAGACAAAAGAACCTGCCGCCCGAGTACGAAACCAGCAGCAATTCGGTGAGTGCCTCCATGGTGTGGGATCTGGACTTCTGGGGCAAGTATCGCCGCGCCACAGAAGCTGCACGGGCCAACCTGCTGGCTTCAGAATGGGCTCGCCGGCAAGTCATGAGTACGCTGGTGAGTCAAATTGCCGCCTCCTATTTCGAGCTGCGCGCTTACGATCTTCAGCTTGAGATTGCAAAGCAGACCTTGGCTTCGCGGCAGGAGTCTCTGCAGCTTACCAGGACGCTGGCAGACGGCGGATCGGGCACGATGATGGATGTTCGCCAAGCGGAAGAGCTGGTATCTGTGGCAGCCGAAACAATCCCAGACTTGGAGCGCCGCATTCAGCAACAGGAGAACCTGATTAGCACGCTGGTGGGGGGCAATCCCGGTCCGATTGTACGTGGAATGAAGCTCACCGAGCAGCCGCAATTGCCAGAAGTTCCAGCAGGCATTCCGTCCAGTCTGTTGGAGCGGCGGCCCGATATTCGCGCGATGGAAGCGCAGTTGATGGAAGCTAACGCGTTGATCGGAGTCGCCAAGGCGGCGTACTTCCCGGATATCGCATTGACCGCAACCAGCGGGTTCCAAAGCTCGTCGCTGACCAGCCTGTTCAAAGGGCCAGCTGGGATGTGGAACTTCGGCGGAACGGTCTCGCAACCAATTTTTGCCGGCGGCAGGATCACTTCAAATGTGCATTTAACCGAGCAGCGCAAAGAGGAGATGGTGCTGACATACAAACAGACAATTCAGCAGGCGTTTCGCGGAGTTTCTGACTCGCTGGTTGCTTATCAAAAGAACCGTGAGTTCCGGGAGCATCAGCAAGACCTGGTGAATTCGGCTCAGGATGCGGCACAGCTCTCTGAAGCCCGATATCAGGGCGGCGCGACAGACTACCTGGAAGTGTTGACCAACGAAACGAACGCTTTTAATGCTGAACTTGGGCTGGCGCAGGCCCAGGCCAACGAACTCCTGAGTCTTGTCGACATCTATAGAAACCTGGGAGGAGGATGGGAGCAATAAATCGGCCAAAAGCGATTCGAATCGCCTCGTAACTGCCCACGGGACCGCCGTCGCGGCTTCAAATCTGAGTGGTCGATGCCCGAGACTCGGCAAGCATATCGGCCTTGTTAGGGAACGTCATGAGCGCACGATAGGGGACGCATGAAAGGCTTTCTCCAATTCATCGGAAACGTCACGCTATTCGGAATCCGCGTGATGGTCAGCGTATTCCGGCGCCCTCTTGAGTTCGGTGAGATTTGGATGCAGATGGAAGACATGGGGGTCCGCTCTCTGCCTCTCGTCTGCTCATCGGGCTTGGCACTTGGCGTGGTCATGACGCTGCATACCCGTAGTACTCTGGTTGCTTTCGGAGCGACGGCGCTCATTCCAAGGGTGCAGTCCCTCTCCTTCTTTGTCGAGATTGGGCCCCTGGTCGCGGCGCTTCTTGTGGCCGGCCGCGTAGGAGCAGGCATCGGAGCTGTGATTGCTAACCTGCGTGTCACCGAACAGATCGACGCAATCGAAGTTCTCTCGGTGGATTCGTTCAAGTACCTGGTTGTGCCTCGGGTAATCGCTTGCGTGATCGTCCTGCCATTGTTAGTGGTCTTCATGGACGCTTGCGGATTGGTGGGCGGATTCCTTTCAGAGTACGCTGTGTCCCACCTGCCGCCGCAACTCTTCATCGAGCGCGCATTTCAGGGTGTTGAGTGGTCGAACTTCGTTCCACCCACGCTGAAGACGGCCGTCTTTGGATTCATTATTGGAACGGTTTCTTCGTATTACGGATACACGATGAATGAAGGGACGCAGGGTGTGGGGAAGGCAGCGACAAATAGCGTTGTCACCTGTTCATTGCTTGTCATCCTCGCAGACGTGATCTTGGTCAAGATCATTTTTCTGTTGTTTCCTGGGAGCGCCGTATGACGGGACCCACACCGGCCGCAGTTGTGCTTGACGGGGTATCGAAATGCTTCGGAAGCAAGCAAGTGCTCTCCGGGGTTTCTTTTTCAGTACCTCGCGGTGAGGCGGTCTGTCTGCTTGGCCGCAGCGGCACCGGAAAGAGCGTGACCCTGCGGCTGATGATCGGACTGATAAAGCCGGATGCCGGAGATATTTTCATCTCGGGCTACAACATCTCGCGCCTGGAAGGGAAGGAACTCTCGATGGCTCGCTGCAAGATAGGTTTCTT
>CAWENE010000007.1:0-170903 GCA_963810545.1 uncultured Acidobacteriaceae bacterium | reverse complement strand
TTCCACTCCTCCATCAAGTTTCTGAAGTCGCGAAACAGATAGTGCGAATCATGAGGCCCAGGCGCTGCCTCCGGGTGGTATTGCACGCTGAACAGCGGAAGGGTTTTGTGGCGCAGGCCTTCGAGTGTCTGGTCGTTCAGGTCGACGTGGGTCAGCTCCACGTCATTGGCGTTGATCGAGTCCGGATCGACCGCGAAATTGTGATTGTGCGCCGTAATCTCGACCTTGCCGGTGAGATTGTTGCGCACCGGGTGGTTCCCACCATGGTGGCCGAATTTCAGCTTGTAAGTGCGCCCACCAAGCGCCAATCCGCAGAGTTGATGGCCGAGACAAATCCCGAAAACCGGCACGCGGCCCATCATGCCGCGAATCGCTTTCACGGCGTAGTCGACCGGCTCCGGGTCGCCGGGACCGTTGGAAAGAAATACGCCGTCGGGTTTGAGTGCGAGCACATCGTCGGCAGTCGTCTCTGCCGGAACAACCGTGACCCGGCAGCCCTCTCGAGTCAAGCATGCGCAGAATGTTCTGCTTGATCCCGAAGTCGAACGCCACCACGTGGAGCTTCCGCTCTTCCTCGTTTGGGTCGAGAGACTCTGGCAGCAGCGGATCCCCGGTCTGGTTCCTGCTGTCGGTCGAATCGAATTGATAGGCGGATTTGGTCGACACGACGCGCGCCAAATCCGTCCCATCCATCTTTCGAATGTTCCGTGCTCGTTCGACCAGGGCTTCCGGATTCGATTCCCTTGTCGAGATCACGCCGCGCATGACGCCGTGGGTGCGCAGATGCCGAACAAGTGCCCGCGTATCGATTTCAGCCAACACTGGAACCGCATAGCGCTCCATGTACTCGTCGGTCACCTGCTCTGACCGCCAATTGGAACTGATGGCAGAGAATTCCCTGACGATCAGGCCCTCGATGTATGGCCGCGCCGCTTCGTTATCTGCGTGGTTCGTCCCGTAGTTACCAATTTGGGGATTCGTGAGAACGACAATCTGTCCGGCGTAGGAAGGATCGGTGGCGATTTCCTGGTAACCGGTGAGGGAGGTATTAAAAACGACTTCACCCTGGCATTCGCCTGGGTGCCCATGGCCTTGGCCCTGGAAGATGCGCCCGTCTTCGAGCGCAAGAGTTGCCTGCATTGCCTCTCCGGGGAGTGGATTCAATCGATTTTAGCAGCTTTCCCGTCCCAAGAAGAATTGTAGCGATTCAACGGCTGTGGAATAACTGGCAGCCTTGGCGATCACTCTGATTTGGATGCGGGACCGGACGCAGGAAGTTGAGGAGAATCGCTCAGTGTACGACGCCCACATCCTTGCCGGCCAGTAGACAAACACGGCTTTGCCGTAAATCAAGTCTCGCTCGACTGGCCCGAACTCCCTGCTGTCTGAAGAGATGGAGCGATGATCACCCATCATGAAGTAAGTGTCGTCGGGGACCACCATTTCCGCCATCGATCGGGAATCGCGGTAACGCTCGGGAACATAGTTCTCGCCTAAGGGCACGCCGTTCACCCAAACGCTGCCGCGGTCGATCCAGATGCGGTCGCCGGGCAAGCCGATCACGCGCTTGATATAGCTCTTTTCAGGATCGCGCGGGTAGTGGAACACAACTACATCTCCGCGCTGGATGGACTCGATATGGTAGACAAATTTGTTGATGAACAGGCGATCGTGATCTTCCAGTCGAGGCAGCATGCTGGTTCCCTCGACGCGGACTGGCTGATAGAGAAACGTAATGATCAGTATGGAGATGCCGGCTGAAACAAGGAGGTCGCGTATCCAAAGCCCGACGCCGCCTGATCTTCTTGTGGGCACGGCGAGGGTGCTCGCGGCTGAAATGTCTCCGGCGCTACGGTGTGGGAGGATTGCAGATCGAATGTATCTTCAGAAGGCGATTCCATCTTTTTTAGTGTATCCGCAGTTGCTTGACCTTACTCGCAGCCGAGACCTCCAGGCGGGCAGAGAACGCGCGCGCGATTGGGCTTTTCCACAGGTCTCGGCTGGTTTGCCGCGGGTACCAGATTCGGAGCACTTCCTGGAGCCCCCACACCGGCGAGATTCTCTTCCTCAAGAAGCAACGGCCGCTGCAATACCATCTCCACCTGCGATCCACTTTCAATATTGACATCGGCGCCGCGTGTAAACAAGGAGACAATGCCAACCGTCGCGAGACCCGCGCCGACCCCGGCAATTCCGCCGGCAATCGGGTGTCCTGAACCAAGTCCACCGATGGAGCCGATTGTCCCGCCTGTGGGAATCGCAATTTCGGCCGTCTTACTCGCGTTTCGGCCCTTATCGCCGTCCTGCTCTATGGTTCCTTCGCCGTCGTCCTTCACTTCCTGCTTTCGAGCGCCAGGCAGACTGTTCACGACTCCAGGAATCTCAACCACGGTGCCATTCGGGAAAATGATGGAGGTAAAGTGCATGTCAAGCTGGGCCTTTCCCTTGACGCGCCCCGCCCGCTCAACGCGGTCCACGACGCCCTGCACATACACACCGGCGGGAATCATCACCCGGTTTCCCACGACGACCGGAAAGGTGGAGGCAAGGTAAACACCATCCCCGACCCGAGCGCTTTTCGTATTGATGCCGCTTCGAAGCTGCAAGAGAACCTTGGTTCCGGCGGGGACGGTATAAATTTTCTTTTCCGGTGCTGAGGGTCGCGGTGCGACTTTCGAAACATGCGGCAAATTAGAGTCTTTGTCAGGGGATGCTGCCGCATTTGCGAGTGTCGGCGATTGGGCCTGCGTCGCGGGCGCCGTTTGTGGCGCTTCCGGCGCCTGTGCGGCAGCCGATCCTAAGGCCACGAAAACGAGCCCGAGCAGAATTCCCATGGACATGACGACATGCACCAACCGCATCCTGCCCCCTTGTGTACCGCTTACTGAGATAGACGTACCGGCCGCATCCAACGATAGCCCAATCGGGTGGCTGGCGACAAAATGCTTCGAATCGCCGCAATTCGAGCGAGTTTGGAGTTACGATGCAAGACAAGATGAAGACCGAAGAAATCGTGGCTGACGCCTCGGCTACTCCCGTTGAAGGTCGGTTTGCACCTGCCTACAGGGTTCTGACCGACGCCATTGCAGCCCGAGCATTTCCAGGATGTGCATTTGGAGTTCTGGCAGATGGCAAAGTGGTGCTTCAGGATGCTCTCGGGCGAGCAACCTACGACAGCGATTCGTTTGCCGTTACTGTGGAAACCATCTACGACATTGCGAGCCTCACGAAAGTCGTCGCTACGACTGCCGTCGCAATGCTGCTGGTTCAACGCGGATTACTTGACCTGAACACACCCCTTGGTGAGCTGCTCCCTGGTTTCGTCGTGGGCCGTTCATCCGGGGAACGCGCTCGCGATGTAACGATTCGGCATCTTCTGGCCCACAATTCGGGACTGCCCGGCTACGTCGAGCTCTTTCGGACCGCGACAACTCCGGATGGTTTGTTGCGCGCGTGTCTGCAATTGCCGATTGAAGCTGAGCCTGGAACGCGCGCTGAATATTCCGATCCGGGATTCATTCTGCTGGGCAAAGCGCTTGAAGTAGTCACACGCGAATCGCTGGTGACCTGGACGAAGAGGGAGATATTTGGGCCACTTCAACTCACTGCGACCGGCTTCAATCCTGCGCCCAGCGCACGTCCTTTCATCCCGCCGACGGAAGAGGATACTTCTGTACGCCATCGCCGCATTCAAGGTGAAGTGCAGGACGAAAATGCATGGGTGCTGAAGGGAGTTGCAGGCCACGCGGGAGTTTTCTCAAACGTGCCAGATCTACTGCGCTTTGCTGGCGTAATCATCGAGGGCGAATCCGATGGGACCGGAAGTGCGCCCACGGGACCGCTGTTTTCGACGGGCACGATTAAGCAGTTCGCCACGCGTCAAAAGCCGGAGGGTAGTTCGCGCGCCTTGGGCTGGGACACACCCTCTGAGAGCTCTTCCGCCGGCCGCTACTTTTCTGCGAACTCGATCGGGCATCTGGGCTACAGCGGTTGCTCCCTTTGGGTGGATCTTGACAACAGAATTGCTGTTGTTCTGCTTTGCAATCGCACCTGGCCGGATCGCAAAAACCAGCTCATTCGCGAGGTCCGCCCAGCCTTTCACGATGCCGTGCGGGACGCGCTGAAATCGATTTACGAATAAAAAATCTCCAACGTCTTTCCAAATGTAACTACCGCATTTTGTGGTCCTTCGAGGCGAATGCAAACGTTTAAAGAGTTGCAGTCTCGAACTTAGAGCGTCACTAATTTGTGTTATGGACTTGCACAAAATAGAGATACAATATGAGGCTGGGGACAGACTCGATGCTTACCAGCACGACGACGCAGGATGTAGCTGAAGCGCATAAGAAAGAAGAGGCAACGATCGACCCAGCCTCCTTACTTCAGCATTTGATCACCGAGAGCCAGAACGAGGCATCTCAAGGGTTTGATACCAAATCTGCAGTTGAAATCGCTCGCATCATCAACCATGAGGATGCGAAGGTCGCAGCGGCAGTTAAAAAAGCGATTCCTGAAATCGCCCAGGTCATAGACCAAGTGGCGCGAAGTCTGCGCGATGGCGGCCGGTTGATCTACGTCGGAGCGGGTTCCAGCGGTCGCATCGCGGCACTTGACTCGTCGGAGTGTCCTCCCACGTACTCCACCGCTCCGGGGCAAGTGCAGTACATCATGGCTGGCGGTCCCAAGGCTCTGGCCTCGGCCGTCGAAGTGAACGAGGACTCAGAAGAGCTTGGACAACGCGATATCGCCCGCCGCCGCCCGACCCGCAAAGATGTAGTGGTCGGGCTTTCTGCTTCAGGCCGGACCCCCTACGTCGTCGCCGCCGTTGCCTACGCACGCGCCCGCGGTGCTCATACAGCGGCTGTTACTTGTAACCATGGCACGCCTTTGGAGGCTGCCGCAGATCTTGCCATCGTTGCCGAGGTTGGTCCGGAAGTGATTTCCGGTTCCACGCGCATGAAGGCCGGTACTGCTCAAAAAATGGTGCTGAACATGATCACCACGGGCGCCATGACCCGCTTGGGCTATGTGTACGAGAATCTGATGGTCAATGTGCACATGCAGAATTCCAAGCTTGTCGAGCGCGGCATTCGCATCCTGATGTGCGCTTGCGGCATCGATCGACCCACCGCTGTGGAGACTATCAAAAGCGCGGGACGGAGTGTTCCTGTGGCACTCGTGATGCTGAAAGCCAAAGTCGATAAGCCGGAGGCTGTTCGCCGGCTGGCGAAGTCTGACGGGAATGTGCGGTTGGCCATTGAAGACAACGTTCTCGAACTGTAAGCGACAAAAAATCTGATTGCAGTTGGCTCCTGATATTCCGCATTCCCCTCTGCGTCGACGTTGCGTATGCTCCTGGTCTTAAACTAAAAAGATCAGGAGTTTTGCTTTTTATGGACAGGTTCGTGATTCGCGGCGGAAACCCGCTCGTTGGCACCGTGCGCATCTCCGGGGCCAAAAATTCCGCCCTGCCTTGCATGGCTGCGGCGATCCTGACAGAGGACGAAGTCACTCTCGAGAACATTCCGCAAGTGCGCGACATTCAAACCGAGCGGCGCCTGCTCTCGTCGATGGGAGCGGATGTCGAGCTCGGCTCAGGAGAGAATCGGCACCGCACGACGATCAGCTGCCGCAACCTGTCGGACCCGGTTGCAAAGTACGAAATTGTAAAGACAATGCGCGCCAGTTCCCTTGTCCTGGGGCCGCTTGTGGCGCGCGCCGGTATGGCGCGGGTGGCCGTGCCCGGTGGGTGCGCGATTGGCGGTCGACCGATCGATCTCCACATCAAAGGCCTCGAAAAGATGGGTGCGACGATCGTCCAAGAACATGGATATCTCGAGGCCAGAGCCGAACACTTGAAGGGCGCACACCTGGTATTTGACAAGATTACGGTGACTGGCACGGAAGATCTTCTGATGGCGGCAGTGCTCGCCGACGGCGAAACGGTAATGGAAAACTGCGCGCGCGAGCCCGAGGTGACTGATCTGGCGGCCCTGCTTTTGGCCATGGGCGCGAAGATCGAAGGCGCCGGGACATCTACCATTCACGTGCAAGGTGTGACCGATCTGCGCGGAGCGGTCTATCGCATCAATCCAGACCGCATTGAGGCAGGAACATTTCTTGTGGCCGGGGCAATCACCGGTGGCGACGTGACCGTCGCGGATTGCAATCCCGAACATCTGCGAGCCGTGATCGCCAAGTTGGAAGAATCAGGCGCAGTCATCGATTTGATTGGTGCGGATAGAGTTCGTGTACGCTCGGAAGGGCATCTCAAGGCTGCCGACGTTTCAACGGAAGAGTATCCGGGGTTTCCAACCGACATGCAGGCGCAATACATGGCGTTGGCGACGCAGGCCGAGGGCGTGAGCCTCGTGAAGGAAAACATCTTCGAGAATCGGTTTATGCATGTGCAGGAACTGGTCCGGATGGGGGCGAATATCAAAGTGGATGGCCGCACTGCAACGGTGCGCGGTCCCGCGAAGCTCAGCTCCGCAGCGGTGATGTGCTCGGATCTGCGCGCTTCAGCATCGCTGGTGTTGGCTGCACTGGTGGCAGATGGCGAATCGATCCTGGATCGCGTCTACCACATGGACCGCGGTTATGAGCGGATCGAGGAAAAGCTTCAGGGCTTGGGCGCGCAGATTCAGCGCATGGGCAATGTCTTCCCTGCCAAGGAAGCTGAGGCATTTGCCGACTAACTTTCTTGAGTCCTTGTTCTGAGACCGCCTCCGTGCCCCATCCATTCGCCTTTTCCTGGGGTCCCCACAGACAGGTCTTCGTCTGTGGGGCGTTGGCGAATGGGTGGGAAAGCACGAACCCCAAAGAGAGAACCCTCGCCGCCGAGACTAGCGCGCGCTTCCCACGGTGCCTCAACGCCAGCTTGCCGCCAGATGCCAACGAAGCCCGTAGGCCGCCGTTTTCCTGAGCACCCGCTCATATTCCCTGAGCTCCGACAAAACCGGTAAAGTCTCCGAGCCGATCGCGCCGGGATTTCTCGTCAGAAAATCGATAAGTGCCCGGACGGTCGCTAAACCGTCGGCAGGTGAGTACCACTGTGGCTGAGGAAGGTTCCCGGCCCATTCGGGTTTTCCGGTTCCCTGCTCCAGCAGGAGCGCCATGGAGTTCCGATCGGCGGAGAAAAAATCGAGAAGTGGAGTGATCCGCAAGGTCGCAGCCAGCCGGTCCAAAGCCTCCTCATTGCGGGCTAATGAGCGGCCGTTCACGAAGGTGTCAAATCCCGGGTCTTCTCCTTCCACGACAATGTAAAGGCTGGCGGCCATCAAGGCGAGTTTAATCTGGGAGTTAGCCGACATTACGCAAATTCGGAAGCGGTCATCCAGTCAATTACTGCCAATTCCTCGATTCTGGGTTCCAGAGTTACACAAGTTTGTCAAACCCGAGGGTTGGCACAAAAGAGCTATACCGAAGGGTCCCCCCAGCAACCTTAAACTGGTCAGAGTCACCTGGAGCAGTCCCCCATTTCACGCGTCCGCCTGTCGATTCGAGCGAAGTTGCCTTGTCTTCCGCCACCCGACGCAGACATCTCACCGGGGACCCATGTGTGAAGAAGCCAATAAGCGGCCGTGGCTTCTGCGCACATCAATTACGGAACCGCTGCAGGTAGCCGTGGAGTGAACATGTTGGATTGGACCAAATTACCGGATCTAGCCGCAGTTGCGCTCCTAACTTGCGCCTTCGCTTCTGTCGCCCGACGCGGCCAAACTCCCGTTTCCAGAATCTGGCTCAACGCCTGGTTATTGATCGCGCTGCATTTTGCTGCGTTCATGTTTCTGGCAGCCCCAGGCATGTTTGGCATTTTAGCGGTTGACATTGGAACGGCGGCGCTGACTGCGGCCGGTATCCTGTTCTCCTATGCTTCCGTCCCCTATCGCCAGGAGCGCTCCAGTAAGGTGATGCTGGCATCCCTCGTGATTGCAAATACGCTCTACATTTGCCTGATTGATGTGAGCCCGGCGTTGGATTGGGCGCTTACTCCTGCGTCGATCCTGTTCGGTGCTATTCCCCTTGGGTTGGCTCTCTTTACGGCTCGCAAATTCCAACATGTCCTGCGCTGGACGGTTGTCTTCCTTTATTGTTCACTCTCAGTATTCCTGTTAATCGTGCAGCATCGACCTGAGATCGGCGTCGATCTCGCATTGAATGCCGTCCTTTTCACCGTTTATTCAGTGTGTTGTATCCATTTTTGGTTCGCCTATCGCCGCGCGAGTGCAGGAGCCTTTATTACGATTGCGGGGTTCCTTACCTGGGCCCTTGTATTTGTCGTCGGTCCATATACGCAGACTTACTACCCAACTGTTCACATTGAGAGCGAAGTTTGGAATCTGCCCAAATACGTGGTGGCAGTCGGCATGATTCTTTTGCTTCTTGAGGAGCAGCTCGAGCACAACAAATACTTGGCCTTGCACGATGAGCTAACGGGGCTCCCGAATCGCCGCCTTTTCCAGGATCGACTGACGGTCGCATTGGAACGGGCGCGCCGGTCCAGCACCAAGGCGGCATTGCTTGTGATCGATTTGGATCGCTTCAAACAGGTCAATGACACTCTGGGGCATCACGCCGGCGATTTGTTGCTGCAACAGGTTGGTGCACTATTTCTCGCGCGCGTTCGAAACTGCGACACTGTTGCGCGCACGGGTGGCGATGAGTTTTCGGTCATTTTGGAAGAAACGGCCACTGCCGATAGCGCTCATCAGGTGGCTCAGGCCCTTTTGCAGAATCTGAACCAGCCGTTCACCGTGGAAGGAAGGACAATCCGCGTGGGCGCCAGCATCGGCATTGCCGTCTATCCGGATGACGCGGCTGAAATGGAGTCGCTCTGTATTGCGGCCGACCTGCGCATGTACGATGAGAAGAACTTTGCCCGCGGTAGGAGTGAGCAACTCGCGCCTGGAAAACTTCCTCCACGGCCAGTCGCCAACGAAGCCGCACAGCCAGATCTTCGCATGACGCCTGAACGTAATAGCGCTTGATTCTGATTCAAATCCTATTTCTTTAGGAACTACCGATCCGGCGGCTGCAAACTGCCGCAAAATCGACGTGGCTCCGCTCATAACAAAGAAGCCCAGGCGAAAGCGCCTGGGCTTCTTTGCTGTCATCGTGTTGAAAGCCTTTAATTCTGTCCGCCACCTGGACCGCGACCACCGCGACGCCGACGGCGACGACGATTGTTTGCGCCGGCTGGTGGACGAGCGCCGCCGGTCGGCGGCGCACCCACGGCCACTGGCGCGCCTTCTACACGGTTAAAGTTTGGTTCGTTCTCCTCGTCGATTTCTTCGCCTTCATCCTCATCGAAGTCGTCTCCTCCCTCGATAAGAATCGTGCTCTGGTTGGACTGTGGTTGACGCTCGTCGAATTCATTGCGCGGTCGCGCCGGGGGTGTGACGGCAGGCAACTCCGAAGTGGGTTCTTCGGTCTCCGCAGCGGGGGAACTTTGTGCCAATTTTGCGCGCTGTTCCTTGATCAGCGCCTTGCGGCTGAGCTTGATTCGGTTGCCTTCGATAGCCAGAACTTTGACCATCACTTGATCGCCTTCACGAAGCTCGTCCTTGACTTCCTTCACCCGGTGCTCTGCGATTTCCGAGATGTGGAGCAGGCCATCCGTGCCCGGAAAGAGCTCGACAAACGCACCAAACTCAGCCAGGCGGACGACTTTGCCCAAATACGTTTTGCCAATCTCCGGAACGGCTGTGATGTCGTTGATCATGGCGAGAGCCTTTTTCAGCCCGTCAGCGTCGCTCGAGGCAACGCTCACCCTGCCCGTGTCGTCCACATCGATTTTGGCGCCCGTCTGTTCGACGATTCCACGAATGGTGGCGCCGCCCTTGCCGATGAGATCGCGGATCTTGTCGGTGGGAATCATGACGGTTTCGATTCGGGGTGCATACTGTGAGCGTTCCTGATGCGGTCCGGCAAGAGCCTCATCCATCTTGTCGAGAAGGAAGAGCCGTCCACGGCGCGCCTGCTCCATGGCCTGTTCAAGAATCTGGCGGGTTAATCCGCCGATCTTGATGTCCATCTGCAAAGCAGTAATTCCCTTCCGAGTTCCGGCGACCTTAAAGTCCATGTCACCGTAGTGATCCTCGGCCCCGGCAATGTCGGTGAGAATGGCGTAGTCGTCACCCTCTTTTACGAGTCCCATTGCAACGCCGGCTACCGCTCCCTTCAGGGGAATGCCCGCATCGAAGAGCGCCAGACTCGCGCCGCAGACCGAAGCCATCGACGAAGAGCCGTTCGATTCCAGAATGTCCGAAACCACGCGAATCGAATAAGGAGATTCATCCACGCTCGGCAGCACCGCCGAAATTGCGCGCTCCGCCAATGCGCCGTGCCCGATTTCGCGCCGGCCTACACCGGACATGCGGCCAGTTTCACCCACACTGAACGGCGGAAAATTGTAGTGCAGCATGAAATTCTTGCGCTGCTCGCCTTCGTAGCTCTCCAATCGCTGGCCGTCGTCGTTTGTTCCCAGCGTGCACGTAACCAGGGCCTGCGTTTCACCACGGGTGAAAAGCGCGGAACCGTGGGTGCGAGGCAGAACTCGAGTCTCGATAGAGATGGCGCGGATTTCGTCGAAGGCACGCCGATCCGGGCGAATGCGGTCTTTCGTCACCTGCTCACGGAACAGCCGCTCGACCAGATGCTCGTAGTAAGTCGCGAGCTTCTTCTTCGCGGTCGGATCATCTGCAGGAAGCGCGGTCGCGAGCTCGTCCTTGATCTTTTTGATCAGCGCATAGCTCTCAGTTTTGCCATGCTTCTTTGTATCCTGCGCGTCCTTCAGACGATCGCCCACTTTTGCTTTGAGTTCCGCGTAATAAGCCTCGTCGAACTCGGGTGCAGTAAAAGCCCGCTTCTGTTTCCCAGCTTTTGCAACCAGTTCTTCAATAGCAGCGACAATCTTCTTGATCTCGATGTGAGCGAATTCGATGGCCGCCAAGACCACATCTTCTGTTTCTTCCTTGGCGCCCGATTCGATCATCACGATGCCGTCTTTGTGACCCACGACCATGATGTTCACGGTGGTAGAGGCGCGCTCGGCGTACGTTGGATTGATGACGAACTCTCCGTCAATCCGACCCACTCTCACTGCGCCGACGGTTGCACTGAACGGGATGTCCGAAAGGGCCAAGGCCGCGGATGCTGCGTTAATCGCAGCCACATCGGGGTCATTCTCTTTGTCGGCCGAGAAGACCAGCGCGATGACTTGCGTCTCATTGCGAAAACCATCGGGGAACAAAGGCCGGATGGGCCGGTCGATTTGCCGCGCAGTGAGAATCTCTTTCTCGCTGGGTCGGCCTTCGCGCTTAATAAATCCGCCAGGAATGCGTCCGCCGGCGTAGGTGTACTCGCGATAATCCACGGTCAGGGGGAAGAAATCGATGCCTTCCCTTGGGTCCGGAGAGGCCACTGCAGTGGCCAAGACAACTGTTTCGCCGGTGGTCACCAAGGCGGCGCCGGATGCTTGCTTTGCGATGCGGCCAGTCTCAAAGACCAGCCGCTTGCCGCCTGCAAGCTCGACAGCTACTTCATGCTTCGTAGACATAGAGTCCTCGTTTCGTGTTTTCACTTGGGAAACTTGTGGGGGGAGTTTCAAGCAGAACGGAAGCCCAGGACCGCGACGGGTTTTGCCGCGGAGTGTGTGCGTCTTTTAAATTCCCGTGACAGTACTTGGCGCCGCTCTGTGCGCCTCCACATGGCGCATGAAGGCTGCCCTGCCGTTGCGGCAGATTGAATTCGTCAAGTACACCATGGCCCCAGGTCCTATGCAGCATGGGGGCCGTGACCAGGCTTCGGTCTGGGCGCTTCCGGTTCAAAGTTTGCTTTCTTGTTACTTCCGGAGTCCGAGCTTGCCGATGACGTCGCGATAGCGGTCTGAATCGTGCGTCTTCAAGTAGTCCAGCAGACGGCGTCTCTTGCTGACCAGCATAAGCAGACCACGACGGGAAGCATGGTCCTTCTTGTGCGTCTTAAAATGCTCGGTCAGTTCGCCAATCCGCTCACTCAGAATCGCGATCTGGACTTCCGGCGAACCGGTGTCCGTCTCGTGGGTGCGGAAGCGTTCAATCAGGGTAGTTTTCTTTGCAGTCGCCAGCACGGCGGTTGTTACTCCTCTTGCGTTCTCAGTCCACTCTCAAGTGTCTAATGTGAGACTACCATGAACGGGCTTTCGACGCCATTCAGAGACCCTCGGTGAGTCGCGCCAAATCGATGACGGTGCGGATCTTGCCTTCATTGCTTCGGTTCGAACCAATAGTTGGCCCTCGCCACGATCCGCGCTCCATAATCCTGGGTCGTCCTTACTCGAATCGTATGCAATCCGGGAGTCGGGTTCGTGGGGCTGAAGGTAATCAGATATCGATTGCGGACGTGTTTGGCCGCTTCGACCACGCGCTGCTCGAACCGTTTGTCGCCGGTAAACGTTGTGTATTCCCCGCCGCTCTCCTGCGCGATTTCCTTCGCGACGTTCTTCTTGAGGGACTTTACGAGCATTTCAACGGTCGCGAGGAAATTCTCCCCATGAATGTAACGGTCGTCGCCTGAGTCCTTCACATCGTGCAGAAACTCTGCTCGCGAGGGCGAAAATGAGACGCTCAAAACCAACACATTCGAGCGTCCAATCTTCTGGATTAATTGCACCGGCTTGGTGTGCTTACTTCCATGATCGCGCTCTTCGCTGATCATAAGGAGAACGCGCCGATAATCCTTTGGTTGTGTATCAAGCAAATCGAGTGCCGAGCTGATCGTGTCCAGAATTGCCGCGCCTCCGTCTCCAGGCTGAAGATTTTCCAGCGCATCACTCATGTTCTCGCTGGAATGCGTGTAGTCGAGCAGCAGACGCGGTTTTGAATCGAACCCCATGAGGGCAGCCTGGCTGCGCGGGTCTGAAAGAAAGAGATCGAGCAGAGGACCAAGTTTGGCGATTTTGCCAAATTCCAAAGCGCTCACGCCGCCCTGCTCCACCGCCGCCACCAGCGCTACCGGTGTTGTATCCATCTCCTCTTGCACGCGAATCTTTTGCGGAACCCCGTTGTCTTCGAGGACAAAATCGGATTGCTTGAGCCCGTAAAGGATGCCGCCACCCTTCTTCTCAACGAGCGTAGGGACGAGCACTTCAGTCGTGGTCACGCGCAGTGTGGCAGCCGCCTCGTCCGAGCCAGGCAAGGGCTTAGGAGGTTCGGGCGAAGGCAACTGCTGCGCGTGAGCCAATTGAAAATGAGCCAACAAACAGAGGAGTATCCAAAAAGGGCGACGAAAATTTGAACCGCCGTAGCGTCTTGCATCGGTTTGAAGTGATTGCTTCCAAGATCCTTGCCGGACGAAAGCGCGTATCTCAACCACGCTTGCGCGCCTCCTTTTCGAGCCGGGATGTCCATGCGAGAAAACTGAACAGCTCCCAACGCGAACTCCACACGAAACTCAAAACGTCTCTCGCATTGAGCGTCTCGGCGCGTTTGCCGGAATACGTTTCGACCCGCCAGCGCAGGAAATCACTTCGCCATGGCGCGAAACGATGCCCTCGCGTTGCGTTCCAAATGAATCGAAGTGGCGCCAACAAGTCATTTCCCTCCCTTCGATTATAGATTGTGTCCTGCCTCCCCGAGATCTCGGGACTGGTTCCACCTGGTACTACGTAAGCTTCTGGAAGAGACTTCCTGACCCAAGCTGCGAAATGATATCTTCGAGCGCGGTTTGCTGCGTTTCAGCCAGAGAGAGATGAGTTGAAATCTGTGCCACATCGGCCTGCATCAGGTTGGTCTGCGCAGCAGTAAGCTGTGTTTCCTCGCTGGTCACGGCCATCGACGAGGCACTGATTTGATTGATCGAATTGTCAATTGTCACCCGCTGTTGGGAAACATAGTTGAGCGCCGTCCCCAGAGCCGCCGTATCGCTTACGGCCTTGGTGGTGTCCACGGTTCCGTTCGAATAATCGGCGATCAGACTGTTCAGCGCACCGAAGACGCTGTTTAGCCCATTGCCCAGAAAGACCTGGTCTCCAGGCACATTTAACTGAATCTTCTGGCCGTTGGGAGACTGGAGATAGTTGATGTCTTCGTCCCCGTTGTACGTGGTGACAGATGGCGACGTACTGGTCGAAGTTGAGAAAGGAGCGGTAGATGTTTGGCCCCCGGCAAAGATGTACTGCCCCTCATAATTGGCGTTCGCGAGCGTAGTCACTTCGCTCAAGATGCCTGACAATTGAGTGGATATCGTCTGCAGGTTGCTGGAATTCATGGTGCCGTTGTTGGCGCTCGTGGCGAGAGAAACGGCGCTTGTCAACTGCGAGATCACGGAGCCTAGGGTTGAATCGGCGACCTGCAGCTGTCCGGTTACCGCGCTCGAAGTCTGGGTGAAACAATCGTCCTGCTGAATCTGATTCAAAAGCAGTACGTTCTCACCCGACGCAACCGGATCCTGGCCCAACGAAGTCACGCGCACGCCACTCGACATTTCGCTCGTGAGTTGCTGTTCCGTCGACTGAGTTTGATCCAGCGAATCCGCCAGGTTTGAAACGAAATAGGGATCCACCCGCATCGCTTTCCTTCCCCTCTCCCGTTGTCGTTCATCGTGCCTCTTGCCAGAGGCGGATTTGTTGGGATTTAAGAGACCGCTGTCGAAACTCCAAGGTTCAGCGCAGAATTCAGAATTGTGTTCAATATGGTAAATACCTGTGAAGCCGCTTGATAACTTCGTTCGAACACCTGCAACGACGATGCTTCATCGTCCAAGCTCACGCTTGAAAGCGAGTCACGCTGGGTCTGCAACTGGGTCACTGATGCGGTCTCTGCTGTGTTCTCAGTCTGCACCTCAGAAACCGTCGAACCGAGCGTGGTCACAAAGTTCGAATAGAAATTGGTGGGAGTCTGACCATTTAGGAGAGTCTGGCCCGTTAGTATGGTGCCGTTGGGGAGCGTCAGTCCATTCAGTATCGGAGGATCGTTCTCCTTGGCCAGCGCGTACATCGCAGTAGCATTCGTTCCATCGCCCGTTCCCTGCCCGGTCGCGGCGGCGGCAATTCCATTCGCATCGGTCATCACCACGCTCATTGACGCTGCGCTGCCTGAGACCTGCAAGTCCGAAGAAAAAATGTTGGCGCCTTTCGCTCCATTCAGATCGGCTCCCGCATTGTTTTGAGCATTCACTTCTGTCGAGATGCCGTACGCGAGTTGATCGAGAGAGGCGAGAGCATCGGGAATGTCCTGATCGCGCGCTGTCAGCAGCCCGCCCAGCTGGCCCCCGCCGCCCGCCAGTTGCGAAGTCACATCTGTCGTCCCCACAAAGAAATGCGTAACTCCGTTCAACGAGCCGGACGTCATCTGGTTACTCGATCCCTTGGAAACCAATACCTGACCTGAACAGGTCGTTAGCGAGATGCCGTTATTCTCCGTTGTAATCTGATTGAATCCAATGAGTTGCGAGAGTTGTGAGAGGTCCTGCTGCCGCTGATCTTCCAGGGTACCGGCATCGCCGGTAGCAGACATCGACTCGATCTGCTGATTCAGTTGGGCGATGGACGTCGTCAGTGCGTTCACCTGGCTGGTGACCCCGGCCGCCTCCTGATCCAATGCCGTTCTTTGCGAGTTCAGGCTGGCTGCTGCGCCGGAAATATCGGAGGCCAAAGTGCTCGCGGAGGAGAGCACATTCTGGCGCTGTACATTCCCGGACGGGTCGGCCTCCAGCGCCAGGAAGGTATTCAGGAAACCGGTGATGTCGCTGCCGATATCTCCTGCAGTTGACCCAGAGGAGCCCGAGTCCGGCGTAAACAGCGTCTGCAGCGAGTTCAGGGCCGTTAGCCTTGAGCTGGATGCCGAAGCCACCTGTTGCTGCTGCTCCAAACGCTGGTCGAGTACACGATCCCGCACCGACGTAGGTCCGGTTTCGGTAACCCCTGTGCCATAAGAGACTCCATTGATCTGGACCGGCGAGTTTTCCTGCCAATTGGGAGTCTCCCGCGTATATCCCGTGGTGTTGGCGTTGGCCACATTGTTCGCGACAATACTCAGAGCCGACTGGTCGGCATCGAGCGCGGATGAGATGAGGCTGAAGGCGGAGCTAATGGTGCCCACTGTTTGTCTCCGCTCGAAACGATGCCAAACTCTCGTCTGGACAATACTCAAATCTGTCTTCGCGCGTCTTGCGAAGCGTGCGTAGCACTCTGATATTTGCTCGGGTGGCCTCAAGAACGCGCCCCAAGACAGTCAATTCACGACGTGTGTCAGCGGCTAGTCTGGCCTGCTCCCCAAAATCCGCCCGAATCGGATTGCGTTTCAACTCCTGACAGAATAAGGCCAATTCTTCGAGCCGATCAGCATCCAGGAGGGCCAGTGCGCGGGAAGCCTCTTGCAAGATCTCTTTCAAATCTGATCCAGCTTGACGCTCTGCTTGCCTTGGCATGGAAAGTGTCTCTCTCAGCTTTCTCTTTCGGGCGTTCGGTCACTCGACTGACTGCTGGAGAGCATTGCATCGACAACCTTGCCGGCAACAGCCGACGCAGGTACGCTGTAGCTTCCCGCTGCAATCGCCGCTTGCACCGCCGCCACTTTCTCCATTCGCGCGTCCGATCCGGAGGTTGCCTCCGAAATGTTGGAAGCTGCGCGGCTCAGCGTGGCGCGATCCCCGGCAAATGCGCTCGCATTCGAAGATGCGTCGCTCTTCACAGGCTCCGGCGGCGTCGAACCCATTGAAGGCATACCAAGTAGAGTTTTCAAGCCATCTACACCGTTGCGAATGTCCATTTTCTTGTTCCTCGACCGTCTTATCGGCTTCCCAATTAATGACTGTAGTCATTTGTCTTTCCTGATCAAGATATTTATGTGCGACTTTGGAGTTACTTCTGCGGATTGGGAACGGTTCCCATGTTGGGAGAGACTTCCGATAATGCCATCCGCGACCCCGAGTCCACCGTGTTCACTCAAGGAGCGTCCGAGTGCTTCAGAAGCAAATTCCCCGAGCGCACCTTCCGAACCCAAGGGGCTATCCTCCCCGTTGTCGCTGGTCATTCCATCGACTGAAGTCAATGGCTTTAGCAACTCCTTCATCATCTGCGCTTCGAACTCATGTGCGGCGCTTACAAGCCGCGCCTGGGGCACCGGCTTCGCCAGCCCGGCGGACAAAATCGGTTCTTGTATCTGGTGCATCACAATACCTCCACGTCGGCTTCCAACGCTCCCGCTTCCTTCATGGCTTGCAGGATCGAAATTACGTCGCGGGCGCCCGCACCTGTGCGCTGTAATTCCTGCACCAGATCTTCTACTGTCGCGCCTTCTCTTAGGTCGATGCGGTTCACGGGCTTATCCTGGGCCTGAACAGTCGTTTGCTGTGCGACCTCTGTAATCCCCGATGTAAATGGGGGCGGCTGTGAAAACTCTGCCGTGGTGACCACATTCACCGAGAGGCCACCGTGCAAAATCGATACTGGCTGCAGCCGGACAGTGCCTCCAATTACGACAGTGCCGGTACGTTCATTTACGACTACCCGTGCGCGCGGGTAGACCTCTACTTCGACACCTTCTATCCGGTCAAGCAGGGCTGCCACATCCTCATTCGATTTCGGCGCAATCTCTACCCGGCGGCTGTCAATGGCCTTTGCGCGTGGTTCGCCAAGCTCTGCGTCAATTGCCGCAGCCATCCGTTCGGCAGTGTGGAAATCAGCGTCGTTCAGCAATACGCTGACAGTTCGTAAATCCTTGAGGTCAAATGGCACGGCTCGTTCCACCAGTGCTCCTCCAGGAATCCGCGCCGTCGTGGGGTGGTTCATCTGTCGCGTGTTCCCCCCTCCGGCAGCGACGTAACCGCCGAGTACCACAGCTCCTTGGGCCTGCGCATAAATCTGTCCATCAGGCCCGTAAAGCGGGGTCATCAACAGAATTCCCCCTTCAAGCGAACGCGCATCGCCAGCCGACGACGCCGTAATATCAATTCGATAACCGGGCCGGCTGAAAGGCGGCAACGTGGCAACGACAAAAACAGCAGCCATGTTCTTCACTTGCATATTGCTCGCACTGTTCGACCCGGTCTGCGGCACTGTGATTCCCATACGTTCAAGTGCCGAAACCAGCGTCTGCGCCGGAAAAACCGTCTGCGAGCTGTCTCCGGTGCCTCGTAATCCAACCACGAGTCCATAGCCGACGAGCTGATTATCGCGAATCCCTTCAATTGTCGCCACGTCTTTAATCCGTGCAGAGTGGCCGGTCCCTTCGGAGTGGCTTAGCACGTCCGGCGATAGGAGAGCGATTGAAAACAGGAGGAGCATTCCCCTGCTTGCAGTTCGAAGGAATATTGCGGCTCTGTCGTGCATCCAGATTATTGATTTCGTGTGCCCCATTTTTGATCTCCATCCTTTTGCCTTCAAAAAACAAGCACTCTTTCAAGGAAGCGCACTACGGGGTTCTGTCGATAGGTGGAATCACTCACGATTCCGCGTCCTGTCACTTCCAGCTCAAGATCCGTCATCGCGGTCGATTGGACCTGATTTTGCGCGCTCACATCTTCCGGCCGTACCAGACCACGCAGTTTAATGATTTGCGTTTGTTGCGAGAATGTCAGCTGGCGCCTCGCCTGCACAACTAGCATTCCGTTGGGCAGTACGTCTACGACCTCTGCGCCGAAGGTGGTTGCGAGACTGGAGTTGGTCGTACTTTGGCCTTGTGCTGTGAGACCCGACGCGGAAGTTTGTCCCAATAGATTCTGCATTGCGTTCGAAGCCTTGATTGCACCAAAAAGTGCAGTGAGCCTCGAGCTGGCATTGGAAGCGCGTGAGTCCTTCACCTGTCCATCGGTGGATGCTGCCAGGCTCTCACTTACAACAACCGAAACAACATCGTGCAGTCGAACTGCCTTAGCATCGGTCCCAAGGCGTACGAGTCGGCCTTCCGGGCTCCAGATAGATCCCGCAGTTTTTACTTCTGCTGCCTGCTGCGCTCGCACGCGGCTAATATATGCGCGCAGAGCCGTTTCCGGCGGCGTTGTGGTGTCCGCTTCCGTAGCTTTCGCGTCCGTCCCTAGCGCTGAAGTTGGATGCAGCATTAAAACGAGCACGCAAAAACTTAACGGAGCCGCCGTCCGGATCAGTCTGGCAATCATCGATGTTCCTCGATACCTGGGACAATCGATGCACGGCCCGCCGCCAACACCACGGCTCGCACCACTTTGCCGGTGATCCGCAACCTGATTACAATAGTCGCGCCGGTCACCGCGGGCTCGAGTGCCACGCCTTGCAGGCGCGCGTCGAGCCAAATCGAACTCTCTTCGACGGTCAACTCATCGCCGACACGGATGATAGAGCGAACCGGTACCCTAAACTTGTCGGAAGCGTCGTTTGACCAGGCTGATTCAGAAGCAATTGAGTATTCAGCTTCCTTCATGGGCGAGTGCAACCACCGTCCCGGACCCTCCGGATGCGTGGGATCGCGCTTCAAAAGCCAACCGGATGAATCCACAACTGAGTCCTTTACGACTGAGCCGGTCTGCGGTCTATTAGTTATTCCTTCGGAAGTCTGCGCGGGGATGCTGGCGACGTAGACGCAAAGTGCCGATGCGGCCAGCGAAGCCACAATCGATCGTCGTGTAAAGAAATTCATTGCTTCCCCCGCTGCAAGGATTGACCCGCTGCTGGCCTACCGTGTCATATTATTGACTTGCGAATACATGTCATCCGCGGCCTTGATAACCTTCGAGTTGGACTCATAGGCGCGCTGCGCCAGCACCATCTGTACAAACTCGGTCACCACATCGACATTAGAGTTCTCAAGATATCCCTGTTGCAGGACTCCGAGTCCTTCCGTTCCACCGGGGTTGCCCAATACCGGGTCGCCTGAGCTAAGTGTGGCCTGCAGCAGATTTGATCCCATGCTCTCCAAACCTCCGGGATTCGGAAAGGTTGTCAATTGGATCTGCCCCAGTTGAGATGGGTTTTGCTGTCCAGGGAGGGTCGCATTCACGACGCCATACTGCGTGATTGTCACCGCGGTCGCATTGGGGGGGATCGTAATGGTCGGAACGATCGGGTCTCCGTCGGTCGTTACGATCGTCCCCTGGTTGTTCAGGTGGAACTGACCGGCACGTGTATAGCCGATCGTTCCATCGGGCCTCTGCACCTGAAAGAACCCGGTTCCTTCAATTGCAATGTCCAGGGGATTGTCTGTTTCATTCAGGGCCCCTTGCGTGTTGATCACTTCCGTCGCTGCTGACTTGGTCCCCAGACCGATCTGCAGTCCGGCAGAGACCGTCGATTGGCTCTGCGCTGCTCCGGGCGTCACCATGTTCTGATAGGCCATGTCCTGAAACTGGAGCCGGAGCTGGCGAAAGCCGGTGGTGGATGAGTTGGCTAGATTGTTTGCGATCGTGTCCAGGTTCATCTGCTGCGCGCTCATGCCGCTTGCCGCTGTGTACAGTGCTCGAATCATGCTTCTCCTCGAATTTGGAAGAGAGTTGTTCCGCTACACGCGGGGCAGATCTTCCGTCGCGAATTTGTTGAAGTCGTTGTGAAATGTAGTGAGCGCCTTTTGCATCATCTCTGCCTGGCGCTGCATCATGATCAGATCCATCGTTCCCTGGACGACATCTTGATTTGAGGCCTCGATGGCGCCTTGGTGGACGGTGGTACCTTTGCTGGGCACGGGAGCGATTCCGTTCGGCGCCGCATAACGGTTCGCGCCTTCAGCGGAAAGTTCGGTACCAGGAGCGAACGTGAAAAGCCCGATCGTTGCGACGATTCCACCGGCAACCGAGAGTACGCCATCGTTTCCCACCGAGATTTGTCCCGGCGGGATTTGGAGAGGTTGTCTGGTCGCGGAAAGAACCGGTTCATTCGCATCAGTGACCAGGGTCCCTTTGGGCGAACGATGAAAACTGCCGTCCCGCGTGTAGCGCGGTCCGTTCGCAGTCTCGACGGCAAAGAACCCTTCGCCTTCGAGAGCCAGGTCAAGGGGATTCCCTGTCTGCTGCAGGGAACCCTGAGCGAGATTGAGAGTGTTCCCTCCGAGCAGCCCATAATTGTTCACGGTCTGGCCAAGCTGCGAGTCCTGGGCGTCTGGGCCCAACAAAACAGCGCGGAAGAACTCGCGCTCTGCTCGATAACCAGGGGTTTGCGCATTTGCGAGATTAGCCGCTGCTGTGTCGAGAGCCTGACCGCGCGCTACCAAACCACTCATGGCCGCATAGTATCCGCTGTCCATCCCTCTCTCCTTCACTGGCAGAAGGCTGCACTCCAAGGACCCATGGACTAACACAGAGATTAGAGGTGTATCAGAATAGGGCGGGGCAGGAGAAAGCAAGGTAAGTAGGATCGATTCGCGGCATGAGAACCCGATGCAATAGGAACGAATGAGCGCCCCGGATAGTCGTGCCCGACTACTCTCGCGCTCGCGGCTTGGTGATCAGCTCAAGCGCAAGACTTTACGCGTTCTGATTTCCAGGCGGGAGTAATCTACCCGGAATACATCGAGATGTCGCCGATGCTTCGAGCTTACTGGAGGCTGTCGCAAACGATGGTCACTTCAAAAGACGTATCGTCGAAACAATAGCTATGGTGTAGGTGAAATTGCGGAGATTGCACGTGAAGGTTGTAGTCGCGGCCAGTAATCACCGCGGGAACCGAAAGTCCGCAATTTGCCGCTAGTTCCGGAACTTTTCCTTTCCAGGCTCCAGCAAGCATATTGCAAATCTCACCGATCCCGTCTTTGACCGTATCATCAATTTCACTAAATTGCATGCCGGTCATATGAGCTGCCACGCGCATAGCAGCCTCCGCGTTGCAACGGAATACGCAAGCGCCACTCAACACGCCACCAAATCCGACTACGGCAGTCACCGAGACTTCATCTAGTTCGGTCCGCGATGAAGGGTCGTTCGTTTGGCGCAAGCAATTCACTCCCAGCATCAGCCGAAACACTTCGTCGACACTGCCGTCCAGGTTTCCCGGGTCAGAGACAACATGCACTGATTCCTTTAACGAAAATGTCATCGGACGCTCCAGTCCACAGTTTCCTTGATCAGTCGATTTCGAATCTCCAGCCCATCGGATGCCGTTTAGTGGCATGACAACCGCTCCGGATCATACCCCAGACAATAGAGGCAGAACCCTTTCCTTGACCTGTTCGGCTGTGAAGGGTTTTCGAATGTATCCCTTCGCTCCGGCCTGAATGGCTTGCTTAACATGCTCTTCACTCGATTCGGTTGTGATCATCACCACAGGGACGTCTGGCGCCAACTGTTGTGCCTGTATCTGGCGCAGGAACTCCAATCCGTCCATTGATGGCATGTTGATATCGGAAAGAATCAGATCCACTTGCTTCGTTCGCAAAAGATCTAGCCCCTCAGCACCATTGCTGGCTTCGAGTACTACCAAAGTGTCGAGTCCCGCTTGGCGGAGAGCGCGTTCGACAATCTTGCGCATTACCGAGGAATCGTCGACGATGAGGGTTCGCACTTCGCTCATTCCCTTGGCTCCTATGCTGCTTGCTTTATCGGCCTTTTTACTGAGTACTTGAATCGCATTTGAAGCAGCGCCTGATAAATTCTCTCTCCCGATTCAATTTACTTCGTTGATCGAACAGACCACATCCTGAACCGCACCAAGTTCCGGCAAGGGACCAACTTGCCTGCGCAACCATAAGCGGAGCCAGAGGCAATGATGGACCCGTACAAGTCGAGAGGCGACAGGCCGTGTTCGTTCGATCGACTTGGCAAGTGCATGAGCAGCCGGTGCCGAGGCGTTGGCTTCGACCAATCCAATGGATGGAAAGACGGCATTCAGCATTCGTCCGTGCGCCGGTCGAAAAAGCGATTCCCGGACAATGCCGCATTCGACACGCAATCCGTTCATCCGCTCTACCGCAAGCGCCAAAATGGGATCGGGGTTTTCTTCAAATCCAAGATATGCGACTTTGCCAGCCGCCACGCGCAGCGGCAGAGCCCCAAAAGCATCGACAAAAAGTCGTGGCATAACCGCAGCCAACTCCGAGGCCTCGTGATGCTCAAGTGAAATGACAGGACAGCTCCACTGGAGACTCAAGGCGCGTGTCACCATTTCCTCACTAGCCGCCCCTTGCGTCACCAGCCAATAGCCGAGTCGCATGACTCCTGCCTTTTTCTGCGCATCAAGAGCTCGGCGCAGCTGCTCCCTTGTGATCCAGCCCTGTTGCAACATCACGAGGCCGAGAGGAATCCGGTGACGATGGGGTCCGCGAGCGTTCACCCCGACATCCATCTCTCTGACTACGGCCGCACGCATGAGTACTTCGGTACATTCCGGGGAACAGGTCCAGCCTTCCTCGAAAACGGGGGTCGATCTGCCGCGCCACAAATGTAACCAAGCAGATCGGCATCCGACGTTGGCGCACGCCTCGAAGAGGCCGGAGCCAGGTGGTGCGACTATCTCAATCGGCAGGCTTGGCGAAAGTTGGCTTGAACGCATTCGATGCTCTGATTCCCGCTGGATTCTCGGCTCGCGGAAGCCACTTTGTCGACTATCGGTCGTCTTCCGGCTTAGAAAAGACATCGTATGCTCTCCAGACGTTTGCGCGGAGCTGCAACTTCCGTTACGCGAAGCCCGAAATTTCCATTCACCAAGACCACTTCACCTCTGGCAACGATCTTGTCTCCCACGATGAGGTCGACGGGATCGGTGACATGGCGGTCAAGCTCGACCACGTCGCCGGCACCAAGATCGAGAATCTCGCTTAGCGGTAGTTCGCGGCAACCGAAGCGGAGGGTGGCCTCGAGTTCGACGTCCAACAACAGCTCAATGCTGGACCCGAACGCAACTGGTGAATTCTGCGGTGGAAACGGAGCAACTGAAGCTGTCGTGGGAGCGGATGCTGAAGCGTTCGCCTTTTTCGCGTGGGTCTCATCGCGAATCAGGATCGCCCAAGTCTGATTCAAGGCCTTCAATTCGAAAGCGCACGAAATCCGGGTTAACCCGGATATGTTCTCTACCGACTCGACGTGACACTTCCGGCCCAGCTTTGCGAGCATTTCTCCCGCTGCGGCGTCGGCGGCTTCGCGCAGCAACTCGCTCCATCCCGCCCTCTGGTCGACTCCCTCTCCAAAGAGAGAGGTTTGCAGAATTGCCGCATCGAGAAGAACGGCGAACTGGCCCTCTTCATCCCCGGCGAGAGTATAGCCAAATCCGAAAGAGCCGGCGACCATGGGTCCCGGACCGGATTCTGCAAAAATGGGCTCGCCTGCCAGCGCCTGAGAAAAAAGCGCTTTGGCTACCGAGGTCCAACACTCGAAATAACCATTGTTCATTTGTCGGCTCCTGGTGCGAGCGCTTCGATTCGTGCCGCCCGGTGGCCCAAATGACGTATGACCTGTGCCTGTGCCAACCGCTGCCCCCCAATTTTCCACTCGACCGGGGTGTTAGCAGATACGTTTAAGCGCAAAAGACTCCCGTGCTGGAGCGTCTCTATCAAACTCGCCGGCAGACGAACGGCAGGCAACTGCAATGCCCCGCCGAAACGGATTCGCTTGATTAACGACTCCATGCGCGCATGCGACTCGGGAGCATGGCGCCTCCGTCGCCCCCAATCGGAGGTTAACCGCCGCAAAATCGTGTTTGACACGACAGCTGGAAAGGCCAGGTTGAGTAGACCGGAACTGTGCGGCATTCGTATTTCAAAGCTGAGACAAAGAGTCTTTTCGTTTACCGACATGATTCGCGCAACCTGAGTCTGCATCTGGCGTCTCTCAAAGTTGAAGCTAAGACCCACCGACTGCCAGGCAGCTGTCAATTCGCGGCATATGATCTCAACCACGCTAGCCAGAATGGACTCCTCGATGTCAGTCAACTCTCGAAGCGGCCCATCTCTGCCTTCCCCGCCGAGCAGCAGGTCGATAATCGGAGGCGCAAGCGCCAGATCGACTTGGAGCACTGACAGCGCGCCAAGGGGTTCAAGGCGGACCGATGCCACGTAACTGATCTCAGGGATCCGAAGCAGGAACTCGTTAAAAGGAATCTGTTCAGCGGAGACAAGATTCACTTGAAAGCGGGTTCGCAGCCATGCCGCCAAATTGTGTGTCAGGTTGCGGGCGAACAGATCATTGAGCATGCTGATGGCGCGAAGCTGCTCGTTTGAAATTTGTCCGGACGTAGAAAAGTTGTACGGTATGACCCTGGCTCGAACTTCGTTCTCACCGCTGTCGGATGCCGACGTGCGAGCAGCTTGGAAAAGAGCGTCAATTTCGTCCTGCTTGAGCAATTTCTCCATTTATTTTCCACTCTGCCGTGCATCGAGCACTTTCCTCGGTGAAGGACGCGTTCCACCCAATGTGCCCCCCGCTGCCAGATCTCTTAGCGCTGCGCGCAAATGGACCACTGCCGAGGCATGCACCTGCGATATCCTCGATTCGACGACCCCCAGTGCCAGGCCGATTTCGCGCATCGTCATCTCTTCGTAGTAGTAGAGAGTCATGACCATTCGCTCGCGCTCTGGCAGATGAGCAATCGCGTCCGTCAATCGTTGCTCCAGTTCACCGCGAAGGCAATGAAAGAGGGGATCTTCTTCCGACTTTCCCGGAACATAGGCGAGTTCCTCTTCACCTGAGTCCTCGTTTCGTTCCATATGCAGCGTGCCGATTTCTAACCCTTTGAGTTCCCCAAGGAGTTGCTGGTATTCCTCCAGGCCAAGACCCATCTCGGAAGCGACTTCTCCCTCCCCGGGAGCCCTTCCCATCCTGGCGGTCAAGACGCGAATCGCTTCTTCAACAGCACGTCCCTTGCGACGAAGCTCGCGAGGACTCCAATCGAGTGTCCGCAGGCTATCGAGAATTGCGCCTCGAATGCGAAACTGTGCGTAACTGCGGAACTGCACTTTTTTCGCGGGGTCGAATTTGGAGAAGGCATCCATTAGGCCCACGACGCCTGCCGAGACAAGATCTTCGATATCCACGTGCTGGGGGAGACGCTCGTGAATACGGCGGGCCAGAAAACGTACAATGGGCAAGTGCTCAAGGAGCACCCGCTCCTGTTCGCCGTTGAGCCCAGGCGTAGAGGACAGCACCGGTGGGTAGCCGTACCCCGTCGCACCCCGTCTCCCAATCGATTCATCGCCAATCGGCTCGCTCATTTCGACGCCCATCTCAACTCCCTTCAAAAAAGTCCGCCCATTCACCGCAGAAAATGCCGCATGATCCGTGTCGCCGTGGTTCACCGTACTGTCCCTACCGGCCGCAAGCGGATCTCAGGGGAGATTTCCCCAGCGGAAAGAACAGCCATGCGCGGCAAAACGGGATCAAGCCAGCGCTTCACGTGATACCGTGCCGGACTAGGGCAAAGAAGCACGGGTAGGGCCGTGGCGGAGGATACCGCCGATGAGTTGTTTCAAAGAATCGATGAGGCGGCGAACCAGAGGAGTTCCCGGTGTTCCCGTACTCTGGAGAAGCCTCTGGCTGGTCTCGGGCGCAAAGGTGGTAAGAATCTCTTCTTCGAGACGCGGATCGAGGAGAAAGACGGGAAGAAGGCCTTCAGGATCGAGCAGGGGCTGAACCAACCTTCGTCCCAGTGCCTGACGCGCTGTTTCTACCAGTGTCACAAGGCTCTTGTTCGTGGATGCAGTCTCGAGCAATGCTTCGAGGATGGTGCCGAGATCACGGATAGAAACTCGCTCACGCAATAACTGCTCTAGAACCCGTCCGACTTCTCCGAGCGTTAACAGCTTTGGCACAAGTTCTTCAATCAATTTGGGATGGCTATCGTTCAGCGAATCCATCAGTCGCTTCGTCTCGGCGCGTCCCAGCAGTGCACCGGAATGGCGGCGGATGAGCTCTCCAAGGTGGGTCGCAATCACGGTTACCGCATCCACGACCGAGTAGCCGGCGGCAATTGCTTGTTCTTCAAGCGCCGGAGCAATCCAGACCGCGGGCACTCCGAAAGCTGGCTCACGCGCCTCTTTGCCAGCGATCGGACGACGCTTGACATCGCCGGAGACAGCCAGGAGCAGCGGACCTTCCGTTTGCCAACGCCCGATCTCTACACCGCGCAGCGAGACCAGATATTCACGTGGCTTGAGCCGTAGATTGTCCGAGATATGAACCGGCGGCACAAGAAACCCCATTTCGGCGGAAAGGTGGCGGCGAAGAGTCCGGACTCGCCCTAATAGTTGTCCGCCCTGCTTTTCGTCCACCAGCGGAATGAGCTGAAATCCGATTTCCAGCGTCAGGTCTTCCAGACGCAACAGCCCTGCCATGTCTGAATTCTGCGCTCGTTCGGTTTTCTTCTTCTCGCTGGGATTTGTATCGACCGGAGGAGCGGTCTCGGGAGCATCGGCGATCCGTCGGCCGCTCCAGAACAATCCCGCAGAGACGAGAAGAAATGGTAGTTTCGGAATTCCGGGGATCAGGCACATCGCCGCCGAGACGAGGCTAGCGAGATAGAGCGTGGATGAACGCGCCAGCAACTGCTGGCGAATTTCTCCGCCCAACATTCCTGCTGAATTTGCCCGAGTAAGCGTAATACCGCCGGCTACAGAAACCAGCAGCGAAGGGATCATTGTGACCAGTCCGTCTCCGACAGTCAGGATGGTGTAGGTACGAACCGCTTCGCTGAGATCGATACCTTGCTGCAGCGTCCCAATAAGAAGCCCGGCGATGATGTTGATGGCCGTGATCAAAATGGTTGCAAGAGAGTCGCGTTGGTTAAAGCGCGCTGCGCCGTCCATCGCGCCGTAGAACTCAGCCTCGCGTGCGATGGCCTGCCGACGGCGCCTGGCCTCCGCTTCGTCGATCGACCCGGCGTTCATATCCGCGTCGATCGCCATCTGCTTGCCGGGCAAAGCATCAAGAGTGAATCGCGCGGTGACTTCGGCGGTACGAACCGCCCCATGCGAAACCACTAAAAACTGAATCGCGATCAGAGCCAGAAACAGAACGAAGCCCACTACATAATTGCCACCGACTACGAACTGGCCGAATGCTTCAATTACCTTTCCTGCAGCCGATGTCCCTTCCGATCCGTGCAGCAGAATGCGCCGGCTCGACGCTATATTCAAGGCTAAGCGGAAAAGGGTCAGCAATAGCAACAGAGTCGGAAAAACGCTCAATTCTATGGCGCGGCGGATTTGTACGGCAGAGAGGAAGACAATAACGGACGCGGCCATCGAAAGCGCCAGCAGCAAATCCAGCGCCGCCGCGGGTAACGGAACCAACATGACAAAGACCACGCTGATGGCAGCCAATGGCAACAGGTATTCCCGAAGCCGATGCCAGATCGAGCGCGGACTGAATGTTGCTGCGGACAAAACCGAGGTACTCATTGAGACGCGCCTTCCGCGGACCGGTCGAGGCCCGCTCGATCCGAACCCTGGGAAGTGGCCGTGGCGCGCCTTCCGGCCTCTTGCATACGCTGTTCACGCATCTCCTGTTCCACGCGCTGGCGGTAGAGAAAGGCCAGTATGGATGCCACCGCGGCATATAAATCCACCGGAATCGCCTGTCCAACTTCCACCGACCGGTAAAGCGAGCGCGCCAGAGGAGGGTTCTCGATGACCGGCACGCCAGCCCAGCGAGCCTCGGCCTTGATCTCTTCGGCCAGCAGATTGCGCCCCTTTGCCACCAGTTTCGGCGCATCCATTGCGACGAAGTCGAATCCCAGCGCCACCGCGTAGTGGGTGGGATTGGTCACGACAACGGTGGCCTTGGAGACGTCGGCCTTCACCTGGCGTCGACGCATCTGGCGCTGCAGTCCACGAATTCGGCTTCGGATTTGCGGATTGCCTTCTGTCTGTTTGAATTCCTGGCGCATGTCCTCGCGGCTCATCTTCAGACGCGATTCGCGGCTTCGCCACTCCACGACATAGTCGATCAGCGCCCAACCGAACAGAAGCCATGCGGCCGTAAGAAGTAGGCTGTAAATGTCGCCGCCGAGTAATTCAAGCCGCGCTGTGGAGAAGGGCGGCACGGATAATTGACGCTCGATGCGTTGAATCGCAAAGATGGCCAGGAATGACGAGGGGATCAGGGATTTCGCCAGCCGTGAAGCTGCTCGCAATGAAAATAGGTTTTTGGCATTCGTGAGGGGATTGATGCGATCCATTTTGAACCCCAATGAGCCAAATGAAACGCTCAACCCACCGGTTTGCAGAATGCCGCCGACCAGAACGGCCAATGTTACTGCCGCCATCACGAGGCCCACGGGAGCCAAGACCAAAATCGAAAGTCGGCGAATGGCGTAAAGTGTCGGCAGGAGCTGGGCAGGTTCCCAGTGTGCCGGAGAACCGAGCTCGAGAAATGCCCTGAATCCACCGCGCCAGGCTTCAATCGCATTTGTGCCTACCTTGCCCAGTGTCATGATTCCAGCCAAAGTACCTGAGGCAGCCGTCAATTCGCGACTATGGAGAAGATCGCCGTCTTTTCGAGCCTCTTCGCGACGATGCTGGGTTGCCTGTTCGGTGCGCTCTCCCGGCATCCCTTATCCTCCAACCGGATGTGCAGTCAATAACTCCTCCGCAAAATTAAGAAGGACGTCGAAGCGAGCCTCAATGAAACGAGGCCACAAATCGAGCGCGGCCATAAGAAGTGCGAAGCCCGTCAGGGTTTTCAAGGGCACCGTCAGAGACATCACCGGAAGCTGGGGACTGAGCTTGCCTAACAGCGACACTGCTACTTCCACCAGCAACGTGGCTGCCAGCACCGGCGAGGCCAATTCAACCGCCGCAAGGAAAACTCCGCCTGCTGCGTGGACGATCCCGGTCGTGGTCATGGACGTTATCCCAAAACTCCCCAAGGGCACGGCACGAAAACTCCGCATCATTGAAGCCAGCAGAATGCGGTCGAGTCCCGCCGTGATGATGACCAAGGTGCCCATCAGCTGAAACAATTCACCCATGAGCGGTGTCTGGATCGATGAAGCCGGATCCAGCAGGTTAACCAGCGAGAAACTGAATTGAAGCCCGACAACCTGGCCGGCAAACAAGAGCATCTCGTTGAGCAAGGCGATTGTGAGTCCGTAGACCAAGCCCACAGCCAACTCTCCTACGATTGCGGAAAAACTGATATCGGCACTTGCATAAGGCAGAGATGAAACCAACGGGGCCAGCAGATAGGCCACCGCGAGCGTAAAGACAACCTTTATGCGCACTGGCAATGCGGATGACGAAAAGAATGGAGCAAATGCGATGATCCCGCTGATCCGCACCATCACCAGCGTCATTGCACTCAGGAAGTGACTCCACTGCGACATCAATGGCCCTTCTCGTCTCTAGCGGATGTAGCGATGAAGATCTGTCAGCAGGAGGCGGGTATAAGTCGCCATTCGGCTGAGAAACCAGGGCATTCCTGCCAGCAGGACCAACGCCACCGCAAGCAGCCGCGGCACCGTCGTGAGTGACTGCTCCTGCAAGCTTGTAAGGGTCTGCACCAGGCTCAAGACGAAGCTGAGTGCGGCAGCGGCGATCAAGATAGGAGCGGCCAAAACCATGGCCTCCTTCATCAATTGGCGAAGCAATTCGGCGACCATGTCCGGACTCATTGCACGTTTCCTCAAAAGCTCTTCATTAACGAACTGGCGAGCAGATTCCAGCCATCTACCATGACAAACAGAAGGATCTTCAGGGGTGTTGACACCACGACTGGCGGCAGCTGAAACATACCGATCGAAGTCGTAATGGCTGCTGTCACCATGTCAATCAGCAGAAATGGCAGGAACAGCACGGCTCCGATCGCAAAGCCAGCCTTCAGTTCCGACAAGATGTATGCGGGGACCACAACTCGCATGGGAAGATCGTCCGGAGTGTTGGGACGAGGGATCTGTCCTGCCGTTGTGAACACAGCGAGGTCCTTCTCGTGGGCGTAATGCAGAAGAAAGTGCTTCACCGGTAGGGCTCCAGCGTCGACCGCCTGCCAACCGGTGATCTGGCCATTGCGATACGGTTCGACTGCCTGCTGGTCCACCTGATTCAGCACTGGCGTCATGAGAAACCAGGTCATCATCAGCGCAAGTCCGAGAAGAGTTGGGTTCGAAGGAGCCGTTTGTGTGCCGAGCGCCTGGCGCAGGAAGTGAAATACCACCAGTAGCCTTACCATCGGTGTCATGCACATCAAGATTGCAGGCAGCAAAGTGATCAATGTCAGGACAAAGAGGATCGTCCATGGAGTCGAGTCCGATGGGTGCAATCTGGCGTTTAGGTCAGGCAAGAGCGGCGCGGTTCCGGTGGAAGCGGCCCTCACCACCACAAAGATTGCTAGCATGAGACAGTCACCGGAGAGTTGCAGGCAGCGGTACGGCGAGACGCCTCCTCTGAACCCGCAACGCCATTCAATGCGTAAAATGCGGACGCACCGTCCTGCGAAACGGTAACCAGGAGTATTAATCCATCGGCCTCGATCAGCGCCAGTGAATGCCGCGGAGCGAGTGCGATCCGTTCGATCACCGCCAACCGTGGCCGCGGCCGCGGTTTATGCGTCCTCCAGTTCAGTAGCCAACGGACCAAACCATGCGCCGGTCGAGAAGCCAACTTTGATCCTTCGGCTTGCCAGGTCTGCTTCATTTTTCCTCCCTTCGTCGACTCGCTTCTTGCTTGCTTCTTCCGCTCTCAGGCGACGCGCGTGACCCGTACCGCTAACCGATTCTCAACAACCTCGAATTCGCTCCAGGCCAATTGCACGTCGCCTGCCGCCAATGGAAGGTCGTCACCATGCCCCCATTGGGTCTCGATTATTTTTCCTTTTTCGAGGGAAAGGAGCGTGCGGACTCGGAAATCGCGCACGGGAACCGCCACCTCAAGTTCGACAGGCAGCCGGGCGACAACTGGGCTCAGAGTCGATGACTCCTTCACCACGGGGCCCGAATTGGAAGCCAGAACCTCTATGTCTGAGTCGGGCAACGATTCCGGACCTCGAAGAAGCTCGTTTGTTGGCACCGATAGAGGCGCTTCAGTTCCCATGCCTCGTGATTGCTGCAGGACACCGGCCAGAGCCATGATCAATACATTGGAAAGGACTCATAAATAAACATTGCTGTGGCCTACTCTGTTCGGCTCGATTCCAGTGGCGCCTCATCACTGCTACACTTAGAACGGATCAGCAGATAGATTCAGCGAGTTCTGCTGTCTCGCGAGGACCATAGAGCGAGGTCGGTCAAATGACAGAAATGAATGGGAATAAGAGTCTAGGAAGCACAGGCCTGCGCCTGAAAATCGGTCTAGCGGAGATGCTCAAGGGCGGCGTCATCATGGACGTGATGAACGTCGAGCAGGCCCGCATCGCCGAAGAAGCCGGCGCCACTTCCGTCATGGCCCTCGAGCGCGTTCCCGCCATGATTCGTGCCGAGGGCGGCGTCGCCCGCATGGCCAATCCCAAGCTCATTAAGCAGATCATCGAAACCGTTTCGATTCCCGTCATGGCCAAGGCGCGCATCGGTCACTTTGCCGAAGCGCAGATCCTCCAGGAACTAGGCGTCGACTTCATCGATGAGAGCGAAGTCCTCACCCCCGCCGACGAGGCGCACCACATCGACAAGCACGCCTTCACCACACCCTTCGTCTGCGGAGCACGCAACCTCGGCGAAGCTCTCCGCCGCATCGCCGAAGGCGCCGCCATGATCCGCACCAAAGGCGAAGCCGGCACCGGCGACGTGGTCCACGCCGTCCAGCACATGCGCCAAATCGTGAAAGAGATGAAGGGTCTTACCGTTCTTTCGGAGCAGGAACTCTACGCCGCCGCCAAGGACTTACAGGCGCCCTACGAGCTTGTGCGCATGGTTGCGCAGAGCGGCAAACTGCCCGTCCCCAACTTCTCCGCCGGTGGCATCGCCACCCCCGCCGACGCAGCTCTGATGATGCAGCTCGGCGCCGAAGCCATCTTCGTCGGCTCGGGAATCTTTATGAAGGAGCGCGCCACGCCGCTCGACGTCGAACACGATTCCAAGGAGCGCGCAGAAGCCGTCTCCCGCGCCAAGGCCATCGTCATCGCGACCACCCACTACAACGATCCCAAGACCCTCGCCGAAGCCAGCGAGCAGGTCACCGGCACCATGAAGGGCCTGGCCGCCGCCGCATTAGAAGAATCTCAGCTCTTGCAAACAAGAGGTTGGTAGGTCTGCCGCACCGCAGGTGCCTCGCTATTCGCTCGCTTGAGATTAGTGGCTTCTAATCCTTGCGCCAGAAGAAGGCGCAAGGGCACAAGACCGGGTTTTGTAACAGGGCACGGCTTTACAGGTTGCGGAAAAACTCATCCGAGAGCGGTTTTGAAAGGGCACGAGTTTACTCGTGCCGATAAGTCGATTGGATTGACGCCGGCTTAGCCGCTGAGGGATATATTTCACAATCCTTCTCAAAACTTTTGACTTTTTCCGCAAGCTGTTGACTCGTGCCGCAAATGCAATGAGAGGAACGCGGGCTTTAGCCCCTGAGCATTCCATTGCAGGGATTCTCCCGGCATCAAGCTTTTTTCGTGGTCTGTTCGAGCACCGACCCGACCGCAACAGCCAAAACCCAGTCCCGGTCACGGAGGGAGCATGGGCCTTCAGAGTCTGCGTGAGAACTCAATCCACGCGCTGACTCGCTGACCTGCTATGCCGCGAAGCGGCGCTAACTTGCTGCTCTTGACTTGAAAAGCAGGCTCACAACTATGCGCAAGTCCGGGTTCTCACGCGGACACCTTCAGGCCCATGATGATCGCACTTCGACGAAGAGCCTTCAGGCCAGGGCCTTGCGCGTGCATCGCAGGATTGGGAATAAGGCCGTCGGCGTCCGGACCGGGGCAACCCGCGCCTACCTAACGGTGATTGTCCACCATCCCCACCTGCGGTGGGGCCAACTGCTCGCTATTCGCTCGCTTGAGATTCGTGGCTTCCCATCCTTGCGCTAGAAAAAAGCGCAAGGTCTCTTCGAGGAAGGTCCGGAGATTCCTGGCGCCATGCCGACTTAGCGTTCCCGATCCTTGGTCAATGAGTGCATTGGCGATAATGCGCTCGTGGATATCCGGCGCCAGTCGAAGCGGCATTTCTCGTTCGAGTTCTGGACGTCCCGCCATTTATCAACGGAATCTTCTTCGCGATTGTCATCTGACGGGAACTCCTCCTGCCTTCATCGTCTATCGGCTTTTGCCAATGAAAGATTTAGATCCGATGCTTATGCCTGTTCCGAAGACCTAAGGGACAGTTGCTCAAGCTCCGCTACGGTTGATTTTGTCGGCTCCCCCATTGCTGCATTCGACACGTCCTCCCACGCTTCCCACGTCTTCAGCCGCTCCGCATATGCCTCGCGGGCCCTCGGCAGGATAGAAGTCCCTAGCCCCAGTCGCAGCGGTGGATTTTCCGCGTCCACAAGCTTCAGGATGGCCTCTGCCGTCGCCTCTGGATCGCCGCGCTCGACGTCGGCCAGGTGCGTCATAAACTGCTTCCGGAATTGCGCGTATGGTTCCAGAGCATCCGCGATCTTTGAGGACTTCCCGAAGTCGGTTGCGTAGGCTCCGGGTTCAACAAGTGTGACTTTCAACCCGAACGCCTTCACCTCCGGTGCGAGGGCTTCGTGAAGCGCTTCGACAGCCCATTTCGTAGCGCTATAGAAGCCGATCATCGGCAATGCGGCTATCCCCAACCCGCTTGAGACGCCGAGAATGTGACCGCTCCCTTGTTTCCGCAATAAAGGCAGAGCCGCTCGGAGCACTCGGACCATGCCGAGGTAGTTGGCATCGAAGAGATCGCGAATCTGCTCATCGCTCGCTTCTTCTGTAGCCGCGAACAGGCTATAGCCGGCATTGTTGACAAGCACGTCCAGCCGGCCGAAGTGCGCGTATGCCCGCTGAACTGTCTGCTGTACCTGCGCGGAGTCGGTGACGTCGAGGGCCAGGGGCAGCACCGTATCGCCAAAACGTTCCGCGAGATCGGCGACGTCTGCCAGTTTACGGGCGGTCGCGGTTACCCGATCACCGCGTTTAAGAGCAGCCTCAGCCCAGATGCGGCCGAAGCCGCGCGAGGCGCCGGTGATGAACCATGTCTTCTGCATTCCAATTCCTCCCGTGATTGTGGGGTTTCTTGTTTGTGGGTTAGGTCAGACCTCGGAATAGCGCATGTTTCCGAGATCGGTCAGAAGCGAGGGCCCTGTGGGGTTCCATCCGAGCTTTGCGCGAGTCAGTGAACTGGATGCGCGGGTGTCCCTGCCCGCGAAGAAGCCGAGGAAGCCGAAATGCTCCTGGGCCTGTTCCTGCGAAATGGAAATGACTGGCACATTCAAGCCGCGGCCGATAGCGGTGGCAATATCCTTGGCCGGCACACCCTCTTCGGCGGCGGCGTGGTACCGGGCTCCCGCTGTGCCTTTCTCTAACGCGAGCCGGTAGAGCCTCGAGACATCCGAAACATGCGCAGCAGGCCAGCGGTTGTGGCCATCCCCTATGTACGCCGAAACTCCCTTTGCGCGTGCCATCGCGATCAACGGCGTGACCAGGCCCTGTTTTACCGTGTTGTGGACCTGCGGCAAACGCATCACAATTGCGTGGATTCCGCGCTCCATCAGAGCGACAGCAGTCGCCTCTGATACACGAGGAAGGGATGGCGAAGATAGTGGCGGATCATCCTCGGTGGCGGCGCGGCCCTGAGCCACTCCAACTCCGGAGCTGACGATGAACGGACGGCTCGAGCCCGCGAGCACAGCGCCGATCGACTCGATGGCGCGCCTGTCCAGTTCACAAGCCTCCGCAAACTTCGACCAGTCATGCCGGAAGGCGGTGTGAATGACGGCATCGGTCGCCGCTGCTCCGTTGCGCAGGCTTTCAAGGTCCTCCAGATCGCTTCGATGTGCTTCGGCGCCTACGGCCTCAAGCGACTTTGCGCCGGCATCCGATCGCGTCATACCCAATACCTGATGGCCTGCCCCGACGAGTTCTTTCACGATGGCGAAGCCGATGAAGCCGGTGGCTCCGGTAACGAATACGCGCATAATATGACTCCCTGATCCGATTTCACCTAAGATTGACGAAAGGACGCCCCTCGATTAAACCGGAGGTAGCCTCCGTATCAATAGATAATCGGAGGTAGCCTCCGGTTGCAAGAAATTTACGATGCCGACGAAACGTTCCACGACCCCCCGGAAACCACGCTCAGACGCGCTGCGCAACCGCGAGCGCATTCTTGAGGTGGCAAAGGGAGTCTTTACGCGACAGGGTGCCAATGCCAGCCTGGAGGAAATCGCTAAGCAGGCGGGCGTTGGAGCAGGTACCCTCTATCGCCACTTTCCTACGCGCGATGAGCTGATCGAAGGTGTCTACCGCAACGAAGTGGAAAAACTCGCTGCGGCCGCTGCCCGCTTCGCCGAGAACCTGTCGCCTGTCGAAGCGCTTCGAGCCTGGATGCTGCTGCTGGTCGACTACATTGCGGCAAAGCACATCATTGCACCCGCTCTCAATGCCATTGCGGGCGGCCCGTCCAGGCTCTATGAAGGTTCTCATAGCTTGATCCAGAGTGCGATCGATGGGCTGGTGAAGCGCGCTAAGAGGAGTGGCGATCTGCGCAGAGATCTCGATGCATACGACCTGCTTCGGGCGCTGATCGGCGTCTCACATGTAGGATCCGGCGCTGACTGGCAGCAAAGCGCCAGGAGACTGGTAGACATACTCATCGCAGGCTCACGCCCGCTCAAATAAGCCGCGTCCCGCAGCACACGGTACATGGCAGTGGAGATCCGTGCCTTCCTCATACAACCGGAATGGTAGATGCCAACCGGCCTCACGCTTTCGATTTGCGCTAACAGAGTCAAGCGCTCATCCAGCATTCCTTCGAGGATCTTCTCGAAGACCCGTACCGCTAAATGCCGATTGCGACTGCGACCGATTCCTGAGTGCAGGTCGTGGGATTCCAGTCTCAATGCCGACATTCGGGTACTAATCTGCCGTCGACGAGTGATTTGGCGATAACACGCTCACTGGCGCCCGCGAGAGTTGGTCGCGAAAGAATCGTGACTGAAGAATCGTAGGGGCATATCGTTGGGCAGGGCACTATGGCATCGCAGCACCCTTGGGAGCCGTGATGAACCCTACTGCCAAGAGAGCCGCCGTGATAATAGCCGGTACGAGCCAGGTAATAGCACTGTTTTGGCAGGTCACTATTGCTTTGCCAAGCCGACGGCTCGCAGGACGTAGCGCCCATGAGCCCAAAGTGAACGCTGTGAACACGAGTGGAACAATCCATCGGTTCGGACCATCCCCAAGCAGAAGCCAGGATGCTGTTGCACCCGTGTAGTTGAAGAATGCACCGGCATAGGCCCACTCTTTCACCCGCGGAAAGCGCGGGGCCAGCAATGCAAGTGTGCAGGGGATCTTCCAGACCCCGATGATGTACCCGAAATATGACGGATAGCCGAGATGCTCCCCGATGCCGCTGTAACCGATGTTCAATAGGTCCCACAGAGCACCGGCCGCCATCTCGAACGCCACGATCACGGTGAATAGCCAGTACAAGGAAAAGCGCGTCCATCCACCCGGACCGTGTGGAGGAGCATCCCCCTCACGCCGCGAAGTAAAGACGGCCGCAACGGTTGCCAAAATGATCGCAGCCAATACGCTCATGAAACCGAACCCCTTCTTGAATTCCGATCGTTAATCTCAAAATCGACCAGTGGCATTTTGCGATTATGTGATTCCCGAGATGTTCCCCGTCATCAACATGACGAACGCAACTGCCTCGCTGTGACATTACGGAGAAAGGAGTCTTAATTCGCAAGTTCGCTCGCGGCTGTGGTTCCATTGAATTGAGGTCGCGCTAAACCTGCCTAAATCGTCCAACTCAGCGGCACGGACGAGCGACTCCAGTGCTGGATCGCATCGTGGAAGGATTGTTATTGAATGTTGACACATTCAAGGCGCGCGAGCTTGTCGGGATTGAGCGTGATAAATACATCTGTGACTCGTCCAACTTCGTCGCATGCAAGATTGATCGTCAGACCAGGCCGATCCTTGCTTAGAATTGCGCCTCGTCCTCCGTTTAAATCAGTGATTTCCCAATCACATTCCTTCCACCAGACATGTGCTCGGCTAAGCGCGCGGAGCGCATCTCCGCCTTCAAGAACGTGGTTGGCGGCAATGGTCTTGCCTCCGGTGTCCGTTATAAGGCGAACGTCCGTTGATAGCAGCGCGGCGAGTTGAGCGGTACTGCCGCTCATAACTGCAGATTGAAATGCGCGCAGCAGACTGTCCTGAGTTTCTCGCGGAGTGACGTGGCGAACCTTGTCGTGATCGACATTTCGACGAGCTCGTGAGACAAGCTGTCGGCAAGCAGCTTCATCAATTCCGAGTATCGCCGAAGTCTCAGCGTAGGATTCGTCGAAGACTTCATGGAGAAGATAGGCGGCGCGCTCTCTAGGCGTGAGCCGCTCGAGTAGAAGCAAAAACGCCGTGGTGAGAGATATGGCAAGCCTGCTCTCCACGGCGGGAGGCGCTGCTGGATGGATGGGTTCAGGCAACCACGGACCGAGATAATCGACCCGCTTGCGATTGGCCGCGCGCAGAATATCGAGAGAACGTCGCGTGCAAACGGCGGAAAGCCAGGCTGCAGGGGCGTTGATCTGGTTCCGATCCGCGCTGCTCCACTTAAGAAAACAGTCCTGGACGCAATCTTCGGCGTCTGCGCGCGTGCCCAGAATTCGGTAAGCGAGCCCGAGCAATCTGGGCCGCCCCTCCTCGAATACTCTGAGATCTGCATCATTCATCTCTGAAGCTCACCTCATTCACAGGGTGTGTTCATCTTCGTGTCTGACGTAAGGCAACCGGATTGCCGTCGGGATCTAATGCAGTCACGCGTACGCCGAATGGATAAGTTTCTGGCTCAGGTTCAAGGAATTTAACGCCACGCGCCCTGAGATCGGCGAAATCCTTTCGGAGGTCATCCGACTCAATGAAAAGTGTGCCGATGCCCGGAGTGCTTTTTGCCTTGCCCTCTTTGCCAGGCCAAAGGATGACCTCAAATCCCGGATCATTGAGAGCGATCGTCAGAAACCTGCCGTCCGGACCCCTATAATCGGCGCGTTTTTGGAAGCCAAGAAAGTTCGTGTAAAAATCCAGCGCCTTGTCTTGATCCGAAACGAACACCGTTACATACATGATTCTGCTGAACATACGCGTCTCCTGTCTATCGACGATCTACCGGCGTTGAATGCGAGCGAGCGTAGCTTGAACGCTGTCTACACGCGTTTTGGAAACACGCATCAGACTGACGTCGTCGCTCGTCAAGAGCAGCGATGCGGCTTTCTGTCTCTAGACTGAGCTTCCTTGATCCCATGTCCGATTCGAAACCCAGAATACTCGCAGCAGCCACGGCGCAAGCCCAAACCACCAATTGCCGGCGGTTAAGCATTTTCATTCTCCTGACCGCCTGACGATTCATGAACAACAGATGTGACGTCATGCAGACGGAATCATTGCAAATTCGGGTTCTTGCTAACCGTCGATTGCGTGCAGATCGTGTTGACCGATCTCAACTGGCGATAACAGGACTAGCACTCATCCAGCTGCATTTAGTCGCAAGAATCATTCTGAGCAAAAGGGGCCCCGAACGCTTTTCAGTTCGGGGGTGGTGAGCGAAGAATCTGCTTTTGTTCCGTCGGGCGTTCTGCCAAGAGACTTTAGAGACGAGACACTAGATCCGCCGTCTTCGTTGCAAAGAATTTCAAGCTCCCAGCGCACAATAGAGGTGAGGCCAAAGCACGAAATCTGAGAGCAATCGGCGGAAAATCGCTAAGTCCTTTGCCGAGACATCTTTCGCCATAAGCGATTGATTAGATTAAGGTTATCGTAAGTTATTGATAAAGCTAAGTCCAATGGGCAGACATCTTTAGCCAAAAACGAGGGGAGGGGGTATACCCCAGGCCGGATGCCCCATCCTTCGCTTCTTTCCAGCGAAGGGTGGAAGCGAAGACCTCCTGCGAGCGGATAGCGAGCGATTAGCCCCACCGCAGGTGGCAGAGGTTTGCGAAGCAATGCCCTCATCGGTGCACAATGTTTGTAGGGCTTGTAGGACATTGGGGCAAAGGGTTGGTGGAGGGTACCCCCCCATCCCCCCACCCCCCTATTCCCCCAGCAACGCCACCAACTTGGTGCAGTTTTTCGGCACCCAGTCATCGGCCGCGCCGCGACATCCTCACACTCCGCGCAAGAGAGGAAAGTTTGACTCAATCAACTCGACCACGCATCGGCGTCCTCGCCATTCAGGGCGATTACGCAGCGCACGCCGAAGCGCTTTCCGAAACCGGTGCAGAGCCGGTCGAAATCCGCAAGCCGGAAGAGCTAGCCAATCTGGATGGCCTCGTTCTCCCCGGCGGCGAATCCACAACCATGCTCAAGTTTCTTGAGAAGCATCAATTCTTCGATGCCCTGAAGGACTACTGCGCGACCCATCCGGTTTTCGCAACCTGCGCGGGAACGATTCTGATTGCGCGCGAAGTCCGTCACCCGGCGCAACGAAGCCTCGGCATTCTCGATGCCGTCGTCGAACGCAATGCCTACGGCCGTCAGATCGATTCCACCATCTTGCATGCCGAAACTTCCCTTTCCGGTGGCCCTCTTGAGATGGTCTTCATTCGTGCTCCCCGCATTGCAGAAGTCGGTCCAGGTGTCGAGGTTCTGGCGCGACGAGAGGGCTCTGCCACTCTGGTGAAGCAGGGAGATATTTTGGCAGCCACTTTTCATCCCGAGCTCTCCGCCGACCGGCGCGTGCACAAGGCATTCGTGAAGGCTGTGATCGAGGCGATTCAAAAATAAGAGACTTCTATTCTCGAGAAAAGAACGATTCCGCCTGAGGAAACCACCCGTTTCTTTTGAAATGCGTCCAAGCCAAAGTGAGAGTATGCTCATTTTCACAGAGGACTGCGCATGCCCGCGACCTTTACGCACTCCCCAGCGGAAACGGAACGGAAAGAACCAGGAATCGGCGGAAAACCGCCCGTTGACCGACGCCCAACCGGCGGCGGAGGAGGCGGCGGTGATGACGACTGGCGCCATGAGCGCCGAGGTCCACGCGAGCTGCTGCATCGCATTCGGTTCTTTGTGTTCTTCGGCCTTGCAGGCGACATGATGTTTTTTGCAATGCTTGTGGTGCTTTTTTTCGCGCGACAGGCTGGCACACACATGGATCCTCGTTCGCACGAACAAATCGGCGACTGGCATCCCATCCTTCTGCCACCCATCATCTTTTTGAATACCGCCGTTCTTCTCCTTAGCAGCGTGACCATGGAATTCGCGCGCCACAACATCTTCCGGGAATTCGACGTGCTCGAGGAATGGCTTGGACTGGGACGGCCGGCGCTGCATCGCACACTACCTTGGGTCGGCGGGACGCTCGCGCTCGGTGCGATTTTCCTCACAGGCCAATGGATGGCCTGGCGTCAGCTGACCGCGCAGGGATTCGCTTTCGACCGCTGGTCGACGCCTGCCAGCTACTTCTTCTACATCATTACCGGGCTGCATGCGGCTCATCTTGTGGTGGGGCTAGCTGCCCTACTCGTGTGTCTCTGCGCAATGAGCTTCTTCAAGCGGGTGGAGCTGCGTCAGATCGCGGTGGATGCAACAGCCTGGTATTGGCACACAATGGGACTGGCCTGGGTGGTTCTTCTGGCTGTGCTGGTAGTCGGGCAGTAGCCACAACGTCGCAACATTTCTTCCTTTTCAGGAAACGGCTCGCGGGTTGGGACTGGCCGTCCAGGCAATGGCTTCGCGTGGCGAGACGGCGATGGATCGGTCACGTTACTTCAAAATGTTCCACGTGGAACAGGACTGGCCGTCCAGGCGATGGCTTCGCGTGGCTGCAATGGAGGGGTCATGTTACTTCAAATTGTTCCACGTGGAACAATTGTATCGACCATCACCATTGTTCATGCGGGTTGCGCAGTTTATCGCAAACCGTGTTCGGGGCGATCCCATAGACTGTCAAAGAACCTGGCCTAATGTTCTGCAAATGAGGACGGCTACTCGCCTGCCCGTCTCCATGGTCGGCGCGTTTTGTGTCGACTGCTCGCTCGCTTCTGCCTCCGATGAAGGATGACGTGGTTTGCGCACTTGGAAGATGCCCACGTTCATGGGACGCGGTCTTCGAGTGGAGACCGGTTGCCTTGACGGGAGGAGGGCGAAAACCTAATCTCAAATCAGCGGCTTGTCTATGCCCAGGCGGGATGCCGCGCCCGTCAGGTTTCGCTCTCACAGCGTTCTTCTGGAACAGGACGACGATGATCCCCTACTACTGGCAGTATCTCCCGCTTTTGATGCAGATTGTGGTGGCCCTCGGGCTTGCCGGGATGATGGTGTTTGCGTCGCGGTTTATCGGGCGACATCGCAACTCCAAAGCCAAGTTGGGCGCGTACGAATGCGGCATTGAGCCGGTGGGCGACGCGCGGGGACGGTTCAGTGTTCGGTTTTACATGGTGGCGATGCTGTTCATCCTTTTCGACGTGGAAGCGGTCTTCATGATGCCGTGGGCGGTCGTCTACCGTCAGCTTCCGCAGATCACCGGACACAGGCTGTTCGGTTTTTGGGAGATGGTCGTTTATCTGGGATTCGTTGCTGTCGGCCTCTACTACATCGTGCGCAAAGGCATCCTGAATTGGAGCCTGGATAAGGCGGATCTCTAATTATGACTGAGGATCTCAAAAAGACCTTGGCCAACCGCGCCGAAGTCCTCGAAGGTCTCCCGGAGCATCCCGCGATCAAAGCCATGCTGGCTTGGAACGGTGATGCTTTACTGGATGCCCGGTTCGACCGGGAAGAACTGACGTTGATGGTTGGCCCGGATGATATCAGCGCGGCGCTCATCGCGCTTCGGAGCGCAGGCTACAACGCTTTCGAGGACATGACTGCAGTGGACTGGTATCCTTCGGAGCCGCGTTTCCAACTGAGCTATCACATCCTGTCGCATGCCTATAAGGAGCGGATTCGTTTGCGCGCCATGGTGAGTGGAGACAATCCCGCGGTGGATTCGATTACGTCGATCTGGCCAGGGGCGAATTACTACGAGCGCGAAGTCTTCGATTTGTTCGGCGTGCGTTTTGAAGGACACCCGAATCTGCGGCGGATTCTGATGCCGGAGGAGTGGGTGGGGCATCCATTGCGCAAGGACTACCCCGTGGAGGGGTATCGCTGATGTACTTCTGTTGGGCAGATTTGGGTGCGCGAGACGCTGAGAAGCAGATCCTTCGCCCCGCCTACCCCACTTCGTGGGGCCCCAAGCGCGCGGGCTCTCAGGATGACACAGCATTGGGATGTCAAGAGCAGTGGACGACAGGAGACGTGTTCTGATGGCTGGTTTCGATGTAGGGACGCCGATCCTCGAAGCGCCGAAGGCAGAGGGCGCAAGAGACCAGCACATGGTCCTGAACATGGGACCGCAGCATCCGTCGACGCACGGCGTGCTACGGCTGGTGCTGGAGGTGGACGGCGAGATTATTGTGCGTTTGTATCCCGAGATCGGATACCTGCACACCGGGATTGAAAAAACCTGCGAAGCAAAATTCTATCAACAGGTAGTTCCGATGACCGATCGAGTGGACTACCTCGGTCCGATGGCGAACAACCTGTGCTATTGCCTGGCTGTTGAGAAACTGCTGCAGCTGGAGATTCCGGAGCGCGCGCAATGGCTGCGGGTGCTGTTCACGGAGCTGACGCGGCTGAACTCGCACTTGATCTGGCTGGGCACGCACGCGATGGATATTGGCGCGCTGACCGTATTTTTATACACATTCAGGGAACGCGAAGAGATTCTGCGCATCTTTGAAGAAGTGTCCGGGCAGCGGATGATGACCAGCTACTTCCGCATTGGCGGGTTGGCGATGGAGCCGCCGCTGGGGCTGCTTGAGAAGATTCAGGCGTTCATCAAGGTGCTTCCGGAAAAGATTGACGAGTACTCGAATCTGTTGACGGGAAATCCGATTTTTCGCAATCGGCTGATCGGCGTTGGCATGTTCACGGCCGAGGATGCGGTCGCACTTGCCGTGACTGGCCCGACGATGCGTGCTTCTGGTATCGATTTCGATTTGCGCCGGGACATGCCGTATTCGAGCTATGAGAAGTTTCAATTCAAGGTGCCGGTTTCAAACGGATGCGATTGCTGGGCGCGGTATGAAGTGCGGTTGCTTGAGATGCGCGAGAGCGTGAAGATTGTGCAGCAGGCGCTGGATGGCATGCCGGAAGGACCGGTGAAGGCGGATGCCCCCAAGATTGTTCTGCCGGACCGCGAGAAAATGAAAACGCAGATGGAGGCGTTGATCCATCACTTCAAGATTGTGACGGAAGGGTTCAACGTGCCGGCGGGCGAGGTGTATCAGGGGGTTGAGTCGGGACACGGACAGATGGGCTACTACGTGGTGTCCGATGGGACGGCGAAGCCTTATCGGGTGCACATGCGGTATCCGGGGTTTGCGAGTTTGCAGGCGCTGGAGACGATGTGCAAGGGGCGGATGCTGGCGGATGTGGTGGCGGTGATTGGGTCGATTGATATTGTGCTGGGGGAGATTGATCGGTAAAACGCAGGGAACAGGGCTGCAGAGGGAGAGTTTTGTGGCGAATCCCGAAGAACTCTTCAACCGCGCACACGCCGCGATGGAGAATTATGAGGAATTCAAACTGTTCTTCAAGGCTTTGGAGTTGTGGATCAACCAGGAGATTGATATTGAGAACGCCCGACTTGGAAGGGTCGAGATCTGCGGCGGAACGAAAGCGAATCGTGCGGGCCTCTTCGCGGGCGAACCGCTTTTGGAAATTCAGTTCGGTGCGAGAACGGGGTTTGTGAGACTCAACATGCTAGATGACGCTATTGAAGTGGAAATCGATGACCATGTGCCCGAACCACTTCGACTCAGGCGTGACGTGCGGTTTCGATTAGAGAATCAGGAGTCAGGGGCCAAGGCGTTCATGATCGAGTCGGGCAACGGAGAAACGACGGAGAAAGAGGTCGGTCCGCGCGATCTTGCGCAGACGGTCGTATCAGGCTTGGTTCGAGGATACTTTGCCTGACGGGGTGCTTGCGGTTTATGCGGAGCTTTGGGTGAGTTTGGCTTCCCTGCTGCGCAGCTACACGGCGGCGCATGGACTCAATGGGGATCGGCAGGCTACGGTCGAGTTGGGCGAGGAGCGCATCACGGTGCGCTACGCAGAAAAGTGGCTGGATTTGAAGCGGAGCGGCGAGCGCGTCAACTGGCTGCGCGAAAATGGAAACAGCGGAGTTCTCGAATTGACTGAGGCTGGACGACTGAGATCAAAGAGCGATCCCAGGTCTCAAAATCGAGACCTGGGGCACCCAGAGGGAAAAGAGCCAGAAGAAGAGATGGATATGGCCGCCGAGGCCTGGGCGCGGGAGTTGATGCAATGAGCAGCGAAACGATGTCGGTCTTCTCGCCGCAGCTTTCTGCGCGTTTTGACGCGCTGGTGAAGAAGTATCCCGTGAAGCGGTCGGCGCTGGTTCCCATGTTGCTTTATGCACAGGACGAAGTGGGATATTTGTCCGATGCGGTAATCGCCGAGGTGGCGGATCGAATTTGCATCACCGAACTCGATGTGCGGAACGTGGCGTCGTACTACTCGATGCTGCGCTTCAAGCCGGTTGGCAAATACAACGTGCAGGTATGCACGAATATCAGCTGCATGCTGCGTGGGGCCTACGATCTGTTCGAGAAATTCCAGGACGAGTTGGGTGTGGGGCACAAAGGGATCACGAAGGATGGATTGTTTTCACTCGAGGAAGTGGAGTGTATTGGCGCGTGCTGCTGGGCTCCGGCGATTCAAGTGAACTACGCCTTTCACGACGATTTGACACCCGAGCAGGTGCCGGGGATTTTGGATCAGTACCGGATGCAGGATGCGCGAGAAAAACCGACTGGGAGGCGGTCATCGTGAAGAAGACCATCCCTCAGGGGCTAAAGCCCTCCGTTTTTTGCGGTGTTCGCGGCACGACGAAACAGGCTGCGGAAAAAGGCATGGTTTCAGACGATGTTTCCCAAGAACATCCCTCAGCGGCTAAAGCCGGCGTTGATTTCATGCCATTTTCGGCACGACTGAAGTCGTGCCCTTTCAAAGCGTCGAGTTTTTCCGCAGCCTGTAACGTCAAGCTCTTTCAAAGCAGCGAAATGCGCAGCTTCAATGGTCCAGGACAAGGAAGAAATGCCTAGGCTTGTTTCGCATCCCGATGAAGTGAAGATTGTGTCGCGCCGCTTTGGACAGGGCGCGGCCGAGATCGATAAGTACATCGAGCTGGGCGGCTACGAGGCAGCGAAGAAGTGCCTTGCGCAGGGGCCTGAGTGGATCATCAACGAGATGAAGGCTTCGAATCTGCGAGGGCGCGGGGGCGCGGGCTTTCCGACGGGCATGAAGTGGTCGTTTGTTCCGAAGCAGAGCCCGAAGCCGAAGTACGTTCTTGTCAATGGCGATGAGAGCGAGCCAGGCACCTGCAAGGACCACCTGATTTTTCTGCATGATCCGCACGCGGTGATTGAAGGGACGATTATTGCGGGACTGGCAATAGGATCAAAGGTCGGATTTATTTATCTGCGTGGCGAGTATCGTTACCTCCTCGAAATTGTGGAGAAGGCGGTGGCGGATGCGTACGCCAAGGGCTTTCTGGGGAAGAATATTTTCGGGTCCGATACCGAATTCGAGATCATTACGCAGACGGGCGCTGGCGCATACGAGGTGGGCGAAGAGTCGGCGCTGATGGAGTCGCTTGAAGGCAAGCGCGGCGTGCCACGCATCAAACCTCCCTTCCCTGCGGTGGTGGGTCTCTATGGCGGGCCTACTGTCATTAATAATGCGGAGACGATTGCGTCGGTACCGCATGTGATCGCGATGGGCGGCGAAGCGTATGCGGCGGTGGGCACTCCGCGCAATGGCGGAACGCGGCTGTTCGGGTTGAGCGGCCACATCGAGCGGCCCGGTGTGTACGAGCTGCCGATGGGCTACAACCTGAAGAAGATGATTTATGAGGTTGGCGGCGGGGTGCGCGGCGGACGCAAATTGAAGGCCGTGGTTCCCGGCGGATCGTCGACACCGGTGCTGCTGCCGGAAGAGATTGAAAATCTCGGAATGGACTTCGATCAGGTGGGCAAAGCGGGTTCGATGCTGGGCTCGGGTGGAGTGGTGGTGATTGACGACCAGACCTGTATCGTCGAGTTTGCGCTGCGTACGATCAGCTTCTACCAACACGAGTCCTGCGGGTGGTGCATTCCCTGCCGCGAAGGAACGGACTGGCTGAAGAAGTCGCTTGACGCGGTTTCACGCAGGATTTGGAACGGCGAAGGACATCGATAACATTCAGTATCTCGCCGACAACATGATGGGGCGGACGTTTTGCCCGCTGGGCGATGCAGCGGCAATGCCGACCTTGGGATTTGTGAAGAAGTTTCGCAAAGAGTTCGAAGCCCATCTGGATGGGAAGCCGTGCCCGTTCGCGAAGCACGTAGAATTGGCTGTGGTGTAGGGTGCTGGAGACGAATGGCTGACGTAATGTTCACAGTCGATGGAAAGAAGCTGACGGCCCCCGCGGGGACGCTGCTGATTGAAGCATGCCGCAAGGCAGGCATCGAGATTCCTGCGTTCTGCTATTACCCAGGACTAAGTTTGCAGGCGGCGTGCCGCATGTGCGTTGTGCGCCAGGAGAAGGTGCCGAAGCTGCAGACAGCTTGCACGACGACGGTCGCAGAAGGACAGGCTTTCACTACCGAGTCGGCTGAAATAGCGCAGGCGCGCAAAGCGACGATCGAGCTGCTGCTGGGAAATCATCCGCTGGACTGTCCGGTGTGCGATGCGGGCGGCGAATGCGAACTGCAGGACATGACCTTCAAATACGGTGCGGGTGAAAGTCTCTACACCGAGGCGAAACATCACCGCGACGAGCAGCAGTGGTCGCCTGCGGTTTTCTATGATCGCCCTCGCTGTATCCTCTGTTACCGCTGCATTCGCATGTGCGGCGAAGGCATGGATGTTTGGGCGCTGGGCGTGCAGAACCGCGGAGCCAGCTCGGTGATCGCGCCGAATGACGGAAATCAGCTGGATTGCGAACAGTGCGGGATGTGCATCGATGTATGCCCGGTCGGGGCGCTCACCAGTGGAAGTTATCGCTACAAGACGCGGCCGTGGGAGATGAATCACGTCTCCACGGTTTGCACCCATTGCGGCGACGGCTGTAAGGTGACGCTGGGCGTGCGGCAATCCAATGACGGCTCGGAGATTGTCCGCGCCGATAATCGCGACAAGAGTGGCATCAACGGCGATTTTCTGTGTGCCAAAGGACGGTTCGGTTTCGACTTTGTGGAGAATCCCGATCGGCTGACAAACCCGCTCGTTCGAAACGCTGAAGGCAGGCTTGAGTCTGCGACCTGGGAATACGCTCTGCGGTTTCGCGGGCAACAAGCTCAAGGAGATTCGCGACAGTAAGGGTGGGGCGGCAATTGGGGTAATCGGTTCGAACACGACCACGAACGAAGAGAACTACCTGTTGCAGAAGTTCGCGCGGACGTTTCTTCGGACCAACAACATCGATCACGAGCGAACGGTCGATTACGTTTCATTTGCACGCGCCCTTGCGGCTCATCGTGATCGCGCGGGCAGCTTGCGCGACATCTCGAAGGCCCCAGCGATACTCCTCATTGGCGGAAATCCAACGGATGAGCATCCGCTTCTGGCTTGGGAGATCCGCACGAATGTTCGGCTGAACAAGGCGCGCCTCTACATCGCACATACGGAGCGGATCAAACTGGAACGCCAAGCGAAAGCGACGTTACACTTGCCTGCGGGCGGTTACGCGAAGTTCGCTGCGTTCCTTGCCGGCGACGATTCAACGTTGAAGGATGTGGCGTTCCGAGATTCCATTGCTGGCGAGGAGTCGCTGGTGGTCATCTTTGGATCGGAGTTCAGCGGCAGCGATCTCGATGGGTTGGTCAAGTGGGGTCTGGGGCGTGCAGGCGTGAAATTCGCATGCCTCGGGGATCATGCAAATTCCCGGGGGGCTGCCGACATGGGACTCCTGCCGGATCTTCTGCCAGGGTATATGCCGGTCGCGTCGCCTGGCGCTTTCGAGGGCGAATATGCGGGAATGCCGACGACGCCGGGCAAGACGTGCTCTGAAATGCTGACCGGCGGACTTGGTGCGCTCCTTGTGGTTGGCGCGAATCCTGCAGCTGCGGGGTCAGGTTTTGATCCGGGCGTGCTGAAAGACACCTTTGTTGTCGTGCAGGATCTTTTCCTCACGGAGACAGCCGCGCTGGCGGATGTGGTGTTCCCGGCCGCGAGTCTTTACGAGAAGACCGGCACGGTGACGAATACCTTCGGCGATCTTCAAATGGCAAAGAAGGCAGCTGACCATGCCGGCGTGAAGCCCGACTTTGAGATACTGGTACGTCTGGCGGGTTCCATGGGGGTCGATGTGAAAGCGCTTGTGCCGTTTGGCAGGGGTGGTGGACTGACCGCCGACCTCGGTCAGTCGCGCGGTGCGCAATCGGGCGAGGCAGACAGGCATGCAGTCTGGCTCGCTGCCAACGGGCTTGAACCGAAGTTGAGCCCGTTTGACCCGCTCGCGGTGCTGGATGAAATCGAGCGGCTTGTTCCTGGGTACAAGCTCGATCGGCTCAATCTTTTCGGGGGAAACGATGTGCCAACCGAGCCTGGATTTGTTCCGGTCTCTGCGCTGAGGGGATCCGGTGCAATCGTTCCTGCTCACGATGGCCTGTTCACTTCGGGAACATTGGGGCGGTATAGCCCGGCCCTGGTCGAGCTTGAGCAACACCAGAATGCGGCATCGGCCGCAGCAATAGCAGATTGACTTGATGTCATTGCAAGAGAGGCTGAAGGCTTGTGACGATTTTGCCGTTCTTTTTGTGGAGCTTGCTTAAGGTCATCGTGGTGACGGTGGTGATGCTTATGAGCGTCGCTTATACGGTGCTCCTTGAACGCAAGCTGGTAGGGCGGATTCAGAATCGCTGGGGACCCAGTCGCGTGGGTCCTTTCGGCCTGTTGCAGCCATTGGTTGATGGAGCCAAGCTCTTTCTGAAGGAAGACCTGGTTCCGAGCGCGGTTTATCGGCCGCTTTATCTCATTTCTCCTGTCATTGCGCTCGGCTGCGCGCTGATCTCGATCGCTGTCGTGCCTTTTGGCTCGCCAGATGTGACCGGTCCCGGAGGATTTCATTTCTTTCAAATTTCGGATATAAACATCGGGCTTCTCGTCATCCTCGGCATTACGTCGATCGGAGTGTACGGAATTGCGCTTTCGGGTTGGTCATCGAACAATAAGTATTCTTTGCTCGGATCACTTCGGTCTTCGGCGCAATTGATCAGCTATGAACTGGCATTGGGTCTCTCGCTGGTCGGCGTCGTGCTGCGCGCCGGATCGCTCAATCTTCGGGAGATTGTGGAGAGCCAGGGGAAGCACGGGCTCGTGTCGTGGAATTTGTTTGGCGGATTCCAGTTTGTGGCGTTTTTCATCTATCTGATGGCGGCGTATGCGGAGACGAACCGGTCGCCTTTCGATCTGCCTGAGGCGGAAAGCGAACTGACTGCGGGCTATCACACCGAGTACAGCTCGATGAAGTTCGCGATGTTCTTCATGGCCGAATACGCCAACATGATTACGGTCGGCTGCGTGGCCACGCTGCTGTTTCTCGGTGGATGGACGAGCCCCTTCGGCGACCTCATTCCGTTGCCGCAGAATATTCTGGTTCAGGCGCTTCTGCCCATCTGCTGGTTTGTATTCAAGGTTTTTACGTTTTTGTTTTTGTATGTGTGGGTGCGAGGGACGTTGCCCCGCTTTCGCTATGACCAACTAATGAACTTCGGATGGCGCTACCTGATGCCGCTTGCCATCCTCAACATTGTCGCCACGAGCCTGTGGCTCGCCTATAAGTGACCGAACGATGCACCTGATCCTCTTCATCGTGTTTGCGGGATTCTGTCTGGCCGGGGCCGTCAATCTCCTCCTCCAGACCCATCCCATCAACAGCGCCCTTTCGTTGATTGTGGTGATGACCTCGCTTGCCGTGCTCTATCTCCTGTTGGGAGCGGAGTTCCTTGCTGCGGCGCAGGTGATCGTCTATGCCGGGGCCATCATGGTGCTCTTCACCTTTGTCGTGATGTTGCTGAATGCCGGCCGCGAAGAACGAACACTCGGCAGCCGGGCGGCGCTCGTAGTCGGCTTTCCTGCGGTGGTTGCACTTCTAGCTGTGGCGGCTACAGTGATTCTTCATACTGAAGGCCTTGGCACGGCAGCGATGCGCGAGGGGATCACATCCACGCAAGAGCTGAGCACTGTGCTGTTCACGAAATTGCTGCTTCCGTTTGAAGTCACCTCGGTGCTCATCCTTATCGCCATTCTCGGGTCCGTGGCCCTTGCAAGGTCCGGTGAGGGAGAAAGGACGCCAGGCGAATGAACTCCAATTACGCTCAATTGCTGCAACAAGACGTTCCGCTCACGTGGTATCTGTTGCTGAGTGCGGTTTTGTTTTCCTTGGGGATTGTAGGCTTTCTGATCAAGCGCAATCTGATCACGGTCTTCATGTCGATCGAGTTGATGTTGAATGCCGTCAATCTTTCCTTCGTCACTTTCGCGCATCAGTGGCATGCGGTAAAAGGCCAGATCTTTGTCTTCTTTGTCATGATGGTTGCCGCGGCGGAAGCAGCCGTGGGTCTCGCCATCATCATTGCCGTCTTCCGTGCCCGCGCCACACTGGCGGTTGACCGAATCGACTTGATGAAACTATGAACGGTTCTCTCCATTTGTGGTTGATTCCGCTTCTTCCCTTTGCGGGGTTTTTGCTGAACGGGATTCTGGGGCGCAAGCTGCCGAAGGCGCTGGTGACGGCGATCGCGTTGCTAGCTCCGCTGGCGGCGTTTGGCGTTGTGCTCAATGCCACTTCATCCATATATATGCATTTTGTGCCACCCGGGCCCGGTTACTTGAACATCTCGTTGCCCCACCTTGAAGACTACGGCAATTGGATCAACGCGGGCCGGCTGCATTTTGACTTCAGCCTGGTGCTCGATCAGCTTTCGCTGGTGATGCTGCTGATCATTACCGGTGTGGGTTTTCTGATCCATGTCTATTCGGTCGGGTACATGGAACATGAAGACGGGTACTGGCGGTACTTCGCGTATCTGAACCTGTTTCTGTTTTTCATGACAGTGCTGGTGCTGGCCGGCAATGCCCTGCTGATGTTTGTTGGATGGGAGGGCGTAGGTCTTGCGTCCTACCTGCTGATCGGATTCTGGTTCCAGAAGACGTCGGCCGTGGATGCGGGCAAGAAAGCCTTCGTTGTGAATCGCATCGGCGACTTTGGCTTTTTGATCGGCATGTTTTTGTTGCTGGCGAATTTCGGCACGCTGACGTTCAGCGATATTGCGGCGACGCTGACCGCGAATCCGGCTTGGACGGGCGGTGTGCTGACAGCAACGGCGCTGTGCCTGTTTGTGGGCGCGACGGGAAAGAGCGCGCAGCTTCCGCTTTACATTTGGCTCCCCGACGCGATGGAAGGCCCAACGCCCGTGTCGGCCTTGATCCACGCGGCAACGATGGTGACGGCGGGCGTCTACATGATTGCCCGGACCCACTTCCTGTTTGACCGATCGCCGTATGCTCTTGGTGTTGTTGCGATCATCGGTGCGGCGACGGCTTTATTCGCCGCGACCATTGGGTTGGTGCAGACGGACATCAAGCGCGTGCTGGCGTACTCGACGGTGTCGCAGCTTGGGTACATGTTTCTTGGGTGCGGCGTTGCGGCCTATTCGGCGGCGATCTTTCACCTGATGACGCACGCGTTCTTCAAGGCGTTGCTGTTCCTTGCGGCAGGCTCGGTGATTCACGGGATGGGCGGCGAGCAGGACATGCGCAAGATGGGCGGGCTGCGCAAGCGTATGCCGGTCACGTATTGGACGATGACCGCGGCCGTGCTGGCGATTGCGGGGTTTCCGTTTTTCTCCGCCTTCTTTTCAAAGGACGCTATCCTCTATGCGGCTTTTCTCTCCGGGAGCATGGGCAAGATTCTCTGGTTCGTCGGGTGGGTCACAGCGGCTCTCACTGCGTTCTATATGTTTCGGTTGTGGTATCTCACATTCTGGGGCGAACTGCGCAGTCACGAGGCGCACCCGCATGAGAGCCCGCGGGTGATGACCTGGCCACTCGCGATTCTGGCGGTGCTCTCGGTGATCGGAGGCTGGATCGGATTCGGCGAGAATCTGGGGCCATTCGGTCGATTCCTGGCTCCGACACTGGGCGTGCACAACACTGAAGGTGGCGCGGCGGGGCTTGAATGGGGTATGAGCGCCGTTGCCGTTCTCGCCGGCGTGATTGGATGGTACATTGCGCACCGTTTTTACAGTGAACGACCGGAGAGCGCGGAGAAGCTCGCGATTTCGTTTGCGGGTCCGTACAACCTGCTGGTCCACAAATACTATGTGGACGAAATCTACAGCCTCTTCGTCGTGAAGCCGGTGCTGGCGCTGTCGCGGTTCTTCCTTGAGTGGGTTGTCGATGTGGCCATTCTGGGCGGGCTTGCGTGGCTGCTGGGAGGAATCGCGATGCTGGGCGGCGCAATTCTGCAGCGGTGGCAATCGGGCAATCTGCGCTCGTATGCGGCCTGGTTGGCATTTGGAGCTGCGGCGCTGTTGCTGTTTGTGCTATTGCCGTGGACGTCGCTGCTGGCGGGAATTGGAATACACGTGGGGATGGTGGCGCACTAATGAACGAATCGATTCTCACGTTGATTTTGTTGGCTCCGCTAGTGGGGGCTGTTGTCGTGGCGCTTCTGCCGGACCGCGGTAAGCTGCCGGCTTGGATTGCTCTGCTCGCGTCGCTGGTCACGTTTATTTTCACGCTGCACCTGCCGATACATTTCGTGCATGGGCAGAGTGGGTTCCAGTTTGAGATCGACAAACTGTGGATCGAGAATCCGGCGATTCATTATCACGTGGGCATCGATGGCCTGAGCCTGTGGATGGTGGTTCTGGTTGGTTTGCTGGCGCCAGCGGGCATTGTTGCGAGCTGGAATGCGATCAAGGAGCGGAGAAAGCTTTTTTACTCGCTTTTCCTTGTGCAGCAGACGGCGATGTACGGCGTGTTCCTGTCGCTCGATCTGATGGTCTATTACGGGTTCTGGGAACTGTCGCTGGTGCCGATGGCGATCTTGATCGCGATGTACGGGCGGAAGGATGGACCGAAGGCGGCGACGAAGTTCTTCCTGTTCACATTCATTCCGTCGGCGCCGCTGCTCGTGGCGATCCTGTGGCTCTATGCGAAGACCGGCACATTCAACTTTGCCGAATTGCAGAGGGACGTTGCTGCTGGAGTCGTGCCGATGGGGGGATTGTATTGGACGGCGCTGGCGTTTCTGTTTGCCTTCGCGGTGAAGGTGCCGGTGTTCCCGCTGCATGGGTGGCTGGCGGATACGTTCAACGAGGCACCGGTTGCGATGGCGATGGTGGTGGCGGGAAAGCTGGGGCTGTACTCAATGCTTCGCTTCCATGTGGGGCTTTTTCCGGTGCAGGCGCGACAGATTGCACCGATTCTCATTGCTCTTGCGGTCATTGGGATCCTTTATGGCGCTTGTCTCGCATTAGTGCAGCGGGATTTTTGGCGGCTACTTGCCTTTGCGGCCCTGGGTCATCTCAGCCTCATCGTCCTCGGAATTTACGGTTTCACTTTTGTCGGTTGGGACGGGGCAATCTACCAGATTCTCAACAACGAATTGATCGATGCCGCGCTCTTCGTCCTTCTTGGAGCTCTTGAACTCCGCTACCTCACGAGTCAGATCGCGGCTTACGGGGGACTAGCCAGTAAGGTTCCGCAAACGGCGACGCTATTTGTGATTGCCTCGCTGGCGATGATCGGACTGCCCATGTTGAACGGGTTTGTCGGCGAATTCCTTATTCTCTCGAGCACGTTTTCTGGGGTTAGCCGTGGTTGGACCGTTGCGGCCACGCTTGGAGTAATTCTCAGTGCAGCTTACATGCTCTGGTTGGTGCAGCGTATCTTTTACGGACCTGAAAGCACACTCGCTTCCTCGAGGCCTTCCGCCGATCTCCATTTCGGCGAGCTCGCAATCCTCTGGCCCTTTGCCGTGCTCATGCTGGTGATGGGTATCGTACCGTCGCTCTGGATCAATACCATCGAGAATCGCGCTGAATCGCCTGCCCTGAAGAGCTCCGCCGTTCCGCCGCAAGCCGGCCTGTCCGTGGCAACACATGCGGAGGGACAGCCATGAATCCTGGCGACTCGTTTCGCATCCTCCCCGAGATCATCCTCACGTTGACCGGAGTCCTGGTCATGCTGATTGACGCGTCGCTGCCGCAGAGCTGGCCTCGACGCGCTCTTGGGTGGGTTGCCGCTCTGGGAACCACCGTGGCGCTCTGGGCCAGCCTTTGGCAGCTTTCTCTACCCGTGGGCACTGCTTTCTATGGCACGGTTGAGACCAGTCCCTTCACTGTGTTTTTCCATGTGCTGATTTGCGGGATTGTGCTCGTTGCGCTTCTACTCGCTCTTGATACTCTTCCCGAGGACAGCCATCATCAAGGCGAATACTACGCGCTCGTTGTCTTTGGCGCCGTTGGTATGTGCATGCTGACCAGCGCGGTGGAGCTTCTCGTTGCTTTCATCGCCCTGGAAATCTCTTCCATCGCCACCTACATCCTCGCCGGCTATCGCAAGGAAACGGGCCGGGGCCCCGAGGCAGCCATCAAGTATTTCCTTCTTGGATCGTTCGCCACGGCTTTTCTGCTCTACGGAATTGCCCTCATCTTTGGGGCTACGGGCACCACGCAAATCTACGAGATCGCTCGCGCTCTGGCACCGATGCCGAATGTGCCCAATTTGCCGCTCATCTTCTCTTCGCTCTGCCTCATGCTGGTCGGCATACTCTTCAAGGTTTCCGCGGCGCCGTTTCATGTGTGGACGCCGGATGTCTATGAAGGTGCTCCATCCCCCGTTGTTGCTCTTCTGTCTACGGCACCGAAGGCTGCAGCTTTCGCACTTTTACTGCGTGTTGTGTATGAGGAATTCCCCACCCTGCACTCGATCTGGGTCCCGGTTCTCTGGGTTGTCGCCGTCCTTTCAATGACTGTCGGCAACCTTGCTGCGCTCCGTCAACAGAACGTCAAACGCATGCTGGCCTACTCGTCCATCGCGCATGCAGGCTATTTGCTGGCGGCCTTTGCAGGTCTGGGTTCCAGCGGGATCGCCGCTGCGAGTTTCTACATTGCCGCGTACGCCGCAATGAATGTGGGGATTTTTGCCGTGGTGACGATGGTTAGCGGATACGACGAAAGACTTCCGCTGATTGAGGATTTCCGCGGGTTGATCTACCGCTCGCCGGTATTGGGTGGTTTGCTGATCTTCTTCCTAATTTCCCTGGTTGGCATTCCGTTCACGGGCGGATTCTTTGGCAAGTTTTATTCTTTTTCCGCAGCGGTGGGCGGGGGAGCCATCTGGCTGGCGATTATCGGATTGCTCAACTCAGGGGTTGCGGCCGCCTATTATCTGCGACTGGCATTTGCATCCGCACAGCGCCCAACGGAGCAGAAATCAGGCATAACGTATGCGTCGACACCGATGGGTGTCGCGGTAGGCGCCGCTCTTCTCTTCGCGGCAGCGGCCACGCTTATTCTGGGAATAGTGCCTGACAGGATTCTGCATGCTTCTGAGGCGGCCGCACACACATTGAGGCCTCCGACCGACATTGAGATCACCCCGGCAGTTAACGCAAGCGCACAGCCAAATCCATAGCAGGTTCTTCTCTTGGGACACCGACAGGACTGTGTACTAGCAAGGCCTCGTAGAACGAGGTCGTAAGGCTCAGGATTCGCTGGTCCTGGAAGTGCTCAAGGACCCACGCTCGTCCAGCCGATCCCATTCGCTTGCATTTCTCGGGATCGCGGAGAAGATTCACAGTTGTTTCGCATATCGCGTGCGGATCGCCAGAAACAATGATTCCTGTAACGCCATCGACAACTGAATCGCGTGCACCCGTGGAGTTTGTCGTGATCACCGGAATTCCTGTAGCGGACGCCTCGAGAACAACGTTTGGGAAGCCTTCTCGCTCCGTCGGCAAGATCAACAGATCCATGGCTCGATAATAGGGTGCGGTATCGGCCGCGAAACCTGTACATACAATACGAGGATTCGTTGCGATGCGATCGCGTGTTTCCGGATCGAGAGCGTCTTCAGAATTGTCGAACCATCCGACCATTAGGAGATAGGATTTTGGCATCTCGTGCAAGATCAGGTCGAACGCATCGATAAGTGCTGGAACCCCCTTGTCGCGGGTGAAGCGGCCAGCGAATCCTATGACCTTCGCATCGCTCGGCACTCCAAACCGATTACGCACTTCGCTCTTACCGGGACAGAAATGCTCGATGTCAACACCTTTGCTGCTGCCGGCGCCCAACACGCGCAGTTTTTCGGCGGGGGCGAGTCCAAGGGCAAGCGCTTTCGTGCGCAGACTCGGACTGACGCAGACCACGGTCTGTGCCTGAAGCCGCGGCGATTCGTTCCATCACGAGCAGAATCTTTTGCCTGAACCCGCGGGCCGACTCGAGTTTTAGCCCGCGCAGAAGATAGATTCTGCGTGGGACGCCGGCGAACATGGCTGCCAGCATTCCGAGCAGGCCGGCTTTCGGAGTACCGAACTCGACTACGTCCGGTCTGAGTCTTATCAGGAAGAACCACAGGCGAGCCAATGAAACCAAGTCTGCAATCGGCGCCATCCGTCGCGCCATTGGAATCCCGACTGTATCGACGCCTTCGCTGTCTCCGGTCCGATCAAGCATGTCTCCCGGACTTGCGACCAGCGTGACTTGAAACCCGGCTTCACGCAGAGCACGAAGACGTCTACCAAGCACAAGGCAAGTCTGCGGGTTGGTAATCCCGATGACGATTTTGGGCGAAGAATCACCCAAGGCTCGCGCTTCGAAATGTCTCTGTTCGTAAAAGAGCTTCAAGAGATCACACCCCCTTGGAAGATCTCCATATCCCGATTTTGAGATTCGGAACATCTTCAGAGACACGCAGACTTTTCGGGTGTGGAAGGCGGCATCTGCCTGAGGCAAGAACCGCTTAAGTACCGCTTTCGGTCTCAAGCGAGCCCGAAAATACTATAAATTTTGCTTCTAATATACTTCTAATGAATGTAGCATTTTGCAACACTGTGGCTTGTGCGGACAGTCACTTCGTATTGTTCATCCATCCTCTATGCTCGTGAACGTATATAGATCGATCTTTTTATAGATCAATGTCTAAACCCACGGTACTCCTTTTAATTCCTCATCTCGGCGGCGGCGGCGCAGAGCGTGTAATTGAGTTGCTGGCTCGACACCTGCAAAGCGGTAAGCATGAGATCCATCTCTGCCTCGTTACGCAAACCGATATTGGCTCTGTCTCCCTGCCTCGGCACGTAATCGTGCATGCTCTCGGAGCCACCCGCGTTCGATATGGCGCAACCCGATTGTTCCATTTGATTTGGCGCTTGCGTCCCGGCGCAATCTTCTCCGGTATAGCACACCTGAATCTTCTTGTGCTCTTGCTGAGGCCGTTTCTTCCGCGTAAAACGCGCATCTATATTCGCCAAAATGGACCGGTGACGGAGACGCTCGTAGCTCATTCTTTTTATGGAGGGGTCTTGCAATGGCTGCGAAGCTTCCTTTATCGGAGGGCGGACGGGATCATCTGCCAGTCCCCTTCGATGGCTAACGAAGTTTCCGAATTCACTCGGATTCCGCTCGAACGTCTCTTCGTCCTGAACAATCCGATCGACATCGAAGCGATTCGTGGGCCCCTACATCATCAGCCTGCAAAATGGAACGGTGCGGGCCCTCATCTTTGCGCCGTCGGACGGTTGTCCAAGGAAAAAGGCTTTGACCTGCTGCTGGAGGCTTTCGCCGAGGTGAAGTCTCGGTTTCCAACCGCCGATTTGGCCATTGCAGGCGCTGGTCCGGAGAAGCCGGCACTTGGGAAACTTTGCGAAACCTTGGGATTGAATAGAGCTGTGCGTTTTCTAGGCCAGGTGGATACTCCCGCGAGTTGTTTCCATGGGGCGTCGTTATTCGTCGTCTCCTCGCGATATGAGGGCTTGCCAAATGCATTGCTCGAGGCGGTTGCGGGCGGATTGCCCATCGTGGCGGTTCCGGCTTCACCCGGACTCGTCGAGCTGTTAGCCGGCAAACCTGGAGTCTGGCTTGCACACGAAATTTCAGCCGAAGCGCTTTCAGAATCATTGACGGCTGCGCTCGGAGCACTTCGCCCCGGAGAACGATTCGCGCATCCATGGATCGAGTCGTTTGGGCTCGATCAGGCGATTCCGGCCTTCGACGAACTTCTAAGTACCCAAAAGAGACTTGCTTGAGTCGCATTGCTCTGTTAATTCCGACTGTCGATCGACTTGGCGGTGCAGAGCGACAAGTCCTTCTTTTGGCTAAGGGGCTCGCGCGACGAAACTGGCAAGTCAGCGTCATTGCGCTCTCGGGAAATGGCGGCGCTGCTTCTGCGGAACTGTCCAACGTCGGAATCGAGTTCCTGAGTCTGCAAATGCGCAAGGGGCTCGCCGACCCGCGCGGCTGGTGGCGCTTTCATCGTTGGCTTGGACAGAACAGGCCGTACATCGTGCACGCGCACTTGCCTCACGCAACCTGGCTCGCTCGTTGGTCGCGCTTGCTCGCACCCGAATGCGCGGTTCTCGACACGATACACACCTCAGCGATCGGCACGATGGGACGTCAGCTTGGTTATCAACTCAGCGACTGGCTCACAGACAGGGTGACCGCCGTGAGCGCCGCAGCGGCGGATGCGTATCGCTCTGCGGGGATGGTCGCAGAGGGTCACACCGTCGTTTTGCCGAATGGAGTTGAGATACAGGCGTGGCGATCCGACGAATCGACCCGCAAAACCGCTCGCGACGAACTTGGTCTGACAGGGGAGTTCCTTTGGTTGGCTGCGGGCCGGCTTGAACCGGTGAAGGACTATCCAACTCTTCTTCGATCGTTCGCAGTTCTCCGCAAACCGACGCGGCTCGTAATCGCCGGGACTGGCGCTCTTCAATCGTCACTACGCCGACTCGCAATGGAGCTCAACATTGAGAAGCGCGTGCACTTTCTGGGCTTCGTAACCGATGCCTCGCGTTGGATGCGGGCCGCAGACGGGTTTGTGCTGTCCTCTCTTTGGGAAGGGCTGCCAATGGGTCTGCTTGAGGCGGCGGCTTGCGTATTGCCCTCGGTTGCGACAGATGTAGCTGGCTCCAGGGAAATCATTGAAAACGGCCTTACAGGTTTTTTGGCCATTCCCGGTGACGCCCAAAGCTTAGCTCTCGCGATGAGCGGTCTTATGCAAATGCCGGAAGAAGTTCGGCATGCCATGGGCGACCGGGCGCGAGATCGGGTTAGCGAGCGATACGATTTCGAGCACATTCTCGATCGGTGGGAAGCGCTCTACGAAGAACTTCTTCGAGTACGGTCCGTTGTGCCGCTGTCGAGGCAACTTCACCGAGCGTGATGCTTGTCCGTTCAATTTGCGCGCAAGCGTTTCTTGATGCGGCGCGTAAGAATAAATCGCCAAGCTGCCGCCATTTCGTAAAGTCTCTCGCGCGATTCGAGAGGACGCATTCGAAACTCCGCTAGCAAACGATCAAACGAAGTGAACTGCTCTACGTGCGCACGAACGAATTCGCGTAGCTCTTCCACTTGTTTTTCGGCGGTATTGTTGCTGTGAATGCATACTGTCCAAACGCCGCTCGATTTGACGGCGGGAGCCCAAAGCTGTTGAGGAATCCAGGCCATACCCGCTCGCATATGCGGGATACGTGCGAAGCCGTCCGAAACGTGGAAGATTCCTTGCGCTTGCAACGACTCTAATGTGCCGAGATCGAAACCGTGTCGAGGTGCAACCCAAAGCCGAGGATTGAGCCCATGATCGCGAAGGATTTCGAGCCCCCGGTGAATCCAGTCGCGCTGTGTCTCTTTGCGTACGCCGGCGAATTCTGAAAGCCGATGGAGAGGAAGTAACCCGCGTCCGCTCGGACTTGCACAAATGCCTGTAGCCGTGCAGAGCGATTGTGGCCCCTGCCGCCTCCATCCAGCGCATGCGCTCCCAGAAGTTCTGCCGCTGGTTCATCGATTGCCAGCTCAGGGTCTTGGTTTTCGGGAACTACTGCCAGGATTGGCTGGATACCGAATTCGCCGATCAACCTTTCGAAGGGCGCCCATCGCGAAGCTGCCATGGTCGGGCATAAATCGTCAAATCGAAGGAGGTATTGCGCTGGGCGCGGAATCACAGTGAATCTCGGCATTTCGCGTTCAGAAGTTTGTTCGACCAGTACGCAAGGAAGATGAAGGTTGTTATGCACCACAAAGAGGTGGCCAGTGCAATTCCAGCTACGCCGAACCGGCGCATCAGAACGAGATTCAGAACGATGTCGAGAACCAGATTCAGCAGTCCGCAATAAAAGATCAAATCGGTGCGGCGGATGGCCAGAATGAGTCGATAGGGCACGCGGCTGCACACAAAGAACGGAATTTGAATGGCGGACATGATCATGACCTGCGTGACGACGGCCGTATCGCGAGGGCCAAACATTCCATGCTGCAATGTGAGGCGAACGAGGTAGCGTGATCCGGCGATCAGGAGGGCTGCAATCGGCACCGAAACGAGGGCCATACCTCTCGTCCAGTTGCGCACGGTCCGGCGGCATTGGGTCCAATCTTCCCGCGCCACCATGCTGGAGAGATAGGGCGTCAGAGCCGATGAAACCGCACCAGCCAGGAGAGCTACTGCGACGCTGACAAACCGCGTGGCGTACGCCAATGCAGAGACGCTGCCAGCCGGAAGCATGGCAGCCATCGATTGGTCCACCAGCAAACCGCCTGACGCCACTACGCTGCTCAAGAACACCGGGCCATACTGATGCGCCACTTCGAGTGTTGCCTCATTCATTCCATACCAGTGCAGGCGCAAACTGTATCCGCTACGGTTCGTCAGCCAGCCCATCCAGATTGCCTGAACCAGCGCTCCTGCCAAGGTGCCGTAGACGACCGCCCAAATGCCGATCCGAGCACTAAGAAGCAGCGAGCATCCAATGATGGTCACGGATGTCGCGACCGGCACAAAGGCAGGGACCGCGAAGCGCTCGATCGAATTCAAAACCGCTGTGCAGTTGGAAGCTATGCCGGTCAGAAGAACGATGGGAAGGAGCGAGTAGAAAAGATGGACGGCAAGGTTCGTTTTTTCCGTTCCGAAATGTGAGGCGGTCAGAGAAATCACTTCGGGCGCGCAGAGCGCCATTACCGCAGAGACCAAAACCAATAACCCGCATGCCCAAAGCATTGCATTTGACAACAACTCCTGGGCGCGTGCATGACCCTCGGTTTCCCTCACCCGAATCAGCGTCGGCGCCAAAGCCTGATTCATCGATTCGGCGATGAGATTGACCAGGAGACCGGGAACGAGTATCGCAGCCAGGTACGCATCCATCGCATCGGAACGGCCAAAAATGCCTGCAACTGTAATTTCCTTGCAGGTCCCAGCGAGCTTCACGAAGACGCCTGCTGCTGTTACGGTCGCAGCTGCGCTCAGAATTCGGCGATTGACGCTGCTCACCGAAATTGCAATGGAACTCGCTGCCATCAGCTTCACCTATCGAGCGCTAACAACTGCCGCACCATCCAGCAGCCCCTCTGTTCTTGCTGACATCGGCGCGAAATTTGTCTTTGCCTCAGCTGATAGCCGCGCAGCCAACGCGATCAGGCCGAACATCAACCAGGTTGATCGGCTCTCGAAAACCGTCCCCACTAGGGAGGAAACGATCCAGACCGATATCAGGGTGAGCAATGCGGCCCTTAGGGTGCCACGCATTTGCAGAACAGAATGGCTTGACACTGCCACGATCGCGAACGCCAGCGAGAATCCGCAAATTCCTGTTTCAACCAAAATCGATAGCGCTGTGTTGTGCGCCGTGTCTATAGACGCCAGGCCAGCCGCACTTATAAAGGAGCCCACTCCGTGCCCGAGGAAGGGCGCATTTACAAACGCGCGCCAACCTTCCTCCCAGATGTTCAACCTCTGGTTCAGGTCGCCACCTTTGAGTTGGTCGGTAATGGTTGCAAGCCGCGCCAACGTTTCGCTCGGAACAACTAACCATAGAGTGAACCCCACTAACGGAGTCGCGAGAAAACCGATGACTACTGCGCGAAAATGATTACGATACAAGACGGCTACACAACCGATCATCGCGACGAGCACCGCCAGAAAGCCCCCGCGTGATGCAGTAAGCAGCACTGCCGCAACTCCTACAGGAAAATAGCCGATTGCAAGTGCCCGCCCCGTCCAGCGCGGCTCCCAGTCGAGGAGCAGAGCTGCAATCGGGAATCCCAAGTCGAGGAAGCGTGCCACGTCGTTGGGATCCTGACCGGCGGCCGCAAAGCGCTCCGGCCTTCCGGCAATTGCGGCTGCAGAAAACAGGTTGGCAATCGTCAGTGCCGCCAGCACCCATGATCCAGCAAGCCACATTCGCAAGATCGCGCGGAGGTCGCACTGACTGGTGGCGAATTCCCACAGAAACCAGACGACCATCATCTCTTGCACATAGCCTCGTAATTTGGCTGCTGCCGTCATGGGTTCGACTGACCAAAAGCACGTGCACGTAAACCATAAGTACATTGCGAGAACAAGCCATTGCAGGGTATTTGGCATGTGCATTTTGCCTGCTAGCAACATCGCAGAAATGGCCGCTGTCAGCAGTAGAAGTCCCACGATGCGCGCAATGTTCCCGAAGGGCTCACCCAGGTCGAGCGAGTATTCCCATGGAATAGTGAATACGTAGATCAGCAGAAGAACCCGGGCGGCTTTACGCATATCTAGAACCTCTGCGAGTAAACAAGGCCGGAGTAAATGCTCACACCTGCCGCCGATTGCACAACCGATTCCATTGTTCGGTTCCAAAGATTCTTTGCGGCAGAATCCGGAACGAAGAGGATGTCGCGATCCTGAATCGGAAAATCTGGATCCTCTCCCCGCAAAAGCCGCTTCAGATTCAGCGAAGTCATCGTTCGGCCGCCGGGTTGTTCCCGAATCAATAACGCCTTTGTCAACGCCGCATTTTGTGTCGGGCCCCACGCCAGGGTGAGCGCCTGCACAACGGTCAGCCGCTGCACCGGATCCACCGGAAACCCTCCAGGGCGCATGACGTCGCCGACTACGTAGACCAGCCCTGCGCGACTTACCTCCACAGTGTCGCCAGGTTCGAGCTCGGGGTTCCGGTCGGCATTGATATCGCCGGCGACCGGATTCAGGACTACGTCGAAGGAAGCGTTCCCGTCGATTCGATGAGTAATGGTGACCAGACCTCCAGCTCCCGGTGCGAGTCCCGACGCCGCAGAGATCAAATCGAGCAGTCGATGATGCACCGAAAATGGATACACACCGGGACGGACCACGTCGCCGAGTACGGTGACGTCTAATCCGGCGTACTCTGTCACCACGACAGTCACCTGAGGGCGCAGCAGCATCCCGGCATTCACCAGTGCCAGCTCAATCGCTCGTTGAGCGCGGCGCTCGTCCATTCCATTCACCTTCACTTCGCCAACCAGGGGCAGCACAAGGGTGCCGTCTTCCGACACGCGCGCTGTGGTGCGAAACTCGGGCGTGTGGTATTCGCTCACGGCAACGATGTCTCCAGGGCCGATCGGCGCATTGATGGGAGGAGGCGCCAACGCGGAGTGGTTGCTGGCAGGATCGGGAGCTTGGGCGTCTGGATTATTCCAAACCGCTGGCGCCTCCTTCGCGTTCGGCTGGCTCCTGGTCTCACTTGATTGCGGAATGTGCGCTACACCGGTGGGGAGTCCGGAGGTGCTGGGCGTCGGAGCTTGCGCTCGTCCCGCGTGGCATGCGAGCAGCACGGCCAATGTCGACAGCGCAACTGTCCGTGGTATTGCCTGGCTTCGCGAGCCAACCAGGAGCAGGCCCGCAATCACCGCCCAGATGCCAACAAACAGTGTGATCGATAGATACACCGGCAGATCCGGAGTCACGGGTTTCACCGGTTGTCTGGCGTAGTCGACCACCTCGATATTCGGGCTGTGAATCGCGGCAATGAGTCCGGCTTCCTCGGCTTTCTCTTCAATACGCGCATATAGCTCGTGGCTTGCGTTTGCCTCCTGGCGCATGGCTGCGTATTGGAACGCTGCCTCGTTCAGCTTTCTGCCTTCGTCGGTGCTCTTCGCCAAGCTTCGGCGCAAGAGCAGTTCTCGATCCACCGAGGTTTCCCAAGCTTCTTGAAATCGGCTCAGGAGCCGCGCATCCTCGGCAGTCGTTTGTCTATCCAGATCTCGCAGCTCCGCGCGAATTTCTACGATGCGTGGAAAATTGGGCCCGTGTTCCGTGCCAAGCTGGCTCTCTTCCTGTTCCAGGTTGCTGCGGCGCGCGTGCAACTGCTGTAAGAGCGCCCAGGGTGTGCTGGATGTCTCCCCCTGCAACCTCGGATTCGAGGTCACAACCGACTCTGGGCCTCCTCGCATGGCGGCGCGATATTCAGCCTCACGAACGATCCGTTCCCCCGTAGCAGCGTCGAGTTCTCGTCCCAGGTCATCGACTTCGACGAACACCGCGTTGTGGTGGACTTCTCCAGGCTGACCGTTGGCAAGCGTTTCCGGAGTGTCCAGAAGACCATGATGCTGTTGAAATTCCACCAGCCGCTTGTCTTCCGCGGCCACCCGAGACTTCAGAGCGTTCAATTGGCTGGCGAGCGAAGCAGTAGCTTCTTCCGTGGCCTTTTGTCGCGATGCTGTTTCCTGCTGGTTGTGTACACGAATCAGTCCGTTGACTACGGCTGCCGAAAGCGCGGGATCCCTGGATCGGAAGCGGATCTGCACGATGAGGGTACGCGGCAGAGTTCTGACATTCAGCCGCTTCCTAAATCTCTCGAGCAGATAGGCCTGTGCCTCGGGTCCCTGAGGCGCACCTTGAAATCCTTTTTCAAACCCTCCCGCAAATCCTGGAGCCAAGTAGAGCGTTTGATCGCAGATGACTGCCCACGCGAGTTGGTCGCTACGAAAAACATCGGCCAGCGTCTCGAGCTGTGTCTGATCGGATGCAAATGCCGTCGAATTTGCTCCATTCGCTCCATCCAAACCGATTGTCGTCGCGGGCGAAGACCGCAGAGCAATCCTGGCGCTAGCTTCAAACTCCTTAGGGGCTATCAGGCAGTACAGGACGCAGGCGACCGACAATCCACCCACAAAACATCCTACCGAGCGACGGTGGCGGAATAGAGCAGCCCCCAAGGTGCGGAAGGACACGGATGAATCCTCGCGGACCGGGTGAGTCTCCAATCGGACGTCGGGCGACTTGGATTGATTCCGCTTCGGCGATGATCTGGATTGTTTGCGCTTTTCTGCTGGCAGGCCGGGCAACGGTGAAGACCCCTTCCATGCCCCTCCCAAAAGGCGTTGCTCTGGCGAAAATTCGCCCAAGGGACCCTGCGAAGGACTATTTCGCAGTCTCAGCAATGTACCTTGAAGAACACGGTGAGTTTTGTCACATAAGAGGTTGCGCAACGAACCGCAGGTAACCGCATCTCGCCCTCATGCGTTGGCGGTGCTCACTCGATACCAGTCGACAGTGCGGCGCAGCCCCTCTCGAAGATCGACGATCGGCTTATAGCCGATTAGTTTATCGGCTAATTGAATGTCCGCCAGCGAATCGCGGATATCTCCCGCACGCTGAGGCGCGTACGATGGCATGCCCTTATATCCAGTAAGTTCGCGCAACAATTCGAAAACTTTGTTTAAGGTGATTTTGCTGCCTGTCGCTGTGTTCATGACTTGCCCGCTCACCTTTTCTGCGGGGGCATAAGAGGCCAGCAAATTGGCATGAACAACATTGTCGATGTAGGTAAAATCGCGGCTCTGTTCTCCGTCTCCATAAATCGTCGGTTGTTCTCCAGCAAGCATTTTGCGGCAGAAGAGCGCCATTACACCGGAGTAGTGCGAGGTGGGATCCTGGAAAGGTCCAAAGACGTTGAAGTAGCGCAGAACAACCGTCTCCAACCCATATACGCGCGCGAAGGCTCTCATATATTGCTCTCCGGCGAGCTTTGCTACCGCGTAAGGCGATATTGGGTTAGGCAGCATGTCCTCACGCTTTGGCAGTGTCGGCGTGTCACCGTATGCCGATGACGAGCCAGCATACACGACTCGCCGAACTCCGGCCGCGCGGGCTGCCACTAGAAGATTGAGAGTAGATGTCACACAGTGCAAATTCGTTGCGACTGGATCGGCCACGGAGCGCGGGACGCTTGCTAGCGCTGCCTCATGAAACACGATTTCGATGCCTTCGCAGGCGCGGGTACATGCGCCCGGGTCTGACAAATCGCCTTCGAAGAACTCCATCGCATCCAAGCCAACCAGGTTTGCCCGTTTACCCGTGATGAAGTTGTCGACGCCGCGAACACTCTCGCCGCGCTTGATCAGCTCTGCCGCAATCGAGCGCCCAATGAACCCTGCAACGCCTGTTACCAGGTACTTCGCCAATTTCTTCCTCCGCTAGCCAGGGCCCGTGCCGAAGTAATGGCGCAGGCAGCAAGCGACAGAATACAGGACCCGATTCAGGACCGTTGTGTCAGCGCAACTTCTTCCGAAAGCCCGATCCGCGTTCGTTGTCGATGTCATAGAATTTGGGCTATGACCACTGCGGCAGTCAGTCCACTCGAAGAACTGAAGCGTAAGATCGAATCCCGGCAAGCCCGCGTAGGAATTGTCGGCATGGGCTATGTAGGTTTACCTCTGGCACTCCTCTTCAGTGACGAGCGGTTTAGGGTTACCGGCTTCGATATTGCGACTGATAAGGTGGCCACGCTCAACTCCGGCGGCTCGTACATTGTTCGCATCCTGCCGGAGATGATTCATCAGGCTCAAAAGAGCGGTTTCCAGGCGACGGCCGATTACTCTGAGGTCGCGCGGATGGATGTCGTCATTATCTGCGTCCCGACGCCTCTCAATGAGTTCCATGAGCCCGACCTCAGCTTTGTAACCAGCACAGTCGAAGCCATAGCGCCCCATATTCACGATAGCCAACTGATCGTTCTCGAGAGCACAACCTATCCCGGCACCACGGAAGAACTCGTTGGGCCGCTCCTTGAGCGAGGCAATCCACATGGTCTCAAGGTCGCTCGAAATGCGGAGCAGCATGGCATTCATGTCGCGTTCTCGCCAGAGCGCGAAGATCCGGGAAACGACACGGTAGCCCGCCACGACATTCCCAAAGTTGTGGGGGGCTGCGGTTCAGTTGCCTCTGAACTTGCCGGTACCCTCTATGGAACAATCTTTCGGCGTGTAGTTCCTGTCAGCAGTCCTTCCGTCGCCGAGATGACCAAGCTACTCGAAAACATCTACCGCTGCGTCAACATCGCCTTGGTGAACGAGCTCAAGCAGCTTTGCATGCGCATGGGTATTGACATTCACGAAGTCATCGACGCGGCGAAAACCAAGCCCTTTGGCTTCCAGGCGTTTTATCCAGGGCCGGGACTTGGAGGTCACTGTATTCCGATCGACCCCTTCTATCTGTCATGGAAAGCGCGCCAGTTTGACTTTCGTACCCGGTTCATCGAACTCGCGGGCGAAATCAATATCAACATGCCTCGATTTGTGATCGACCAGCTCGCCGAGGGCCTGAATCGGGCTCGCAAATCCATCAATGGATCAAAGGTCCTCGTCCTCGGCCTCGCCTACAAGCGAGACATAGACGACTTGCGCGAGTCTCCATCGCTCACGATCATTGAACTGTTGCGCGAAAAGGGCGCAACGGTTGCCTATAACGATCCTTTCTTCCCCACCGTCGGGCAGGGGCGCCACTACGCTCTTAACATGAAGAACACGGCGCTCGACAATCTCGGCCAATACGATGCCGTCGTGATCGTCACGGACCATTCGAGCTACAATTACCGCGCCATTGTGGAGCATGCCCAGCTAGTGGTGGATACGCGGAACGCGACGAAGGGAATCGATTCGCCGAAGATTGTTCGGTGCTGAAAGTGGGGCCGGATGGTCTTTGATCTCGAGGGGGAGTGGCGTGGACGAGATCTTCAAGGCGCGAGCAAGTGGAGTGAGTTATCGGAGTTATGCGTTGCCGTACTTCTCTACGGCGCTCTTGATTCCCGCTGCTCCGTCAGCAAGATCCTGCGGTGTCATCGCCGGACGAACGGTGAGGCTCGCGTTGAACGCCAGGAACCATGGTTCGGCTACCGCGGGCAACTGGCTCGATTCCTTCATATCAAAAAAGATGTAGGCTGTCCGTTGACCGCCATCTTCTGAGAAGTAGGCGGCCTCGGGTTTCAGGTCGGCTAATATCTGCTGGATCTTAGTCCCGAGAGTCCCGCTTCGAGCTGCAGCATTTCCCATTTCCACCGGCATGGTGGCCTTTAAGAGCATGCGCATACATTGCCCCTCCTGGGCTCAGGGAGTATACGCTGAGATCCATCGCTCTGTCGGCTGTTTCTTTTGAACCCACCTTACCCTCATTGATCGGTGCGCCTTTGGGGAGAGACTGAATTCCGCATCTTCGGAATATACTGTCGCAATGTCGGAGGTGTTATGCGAATCCGGCCAATTCTTCTCGCTCTGATCTCGTTAGCGCTTATTCCGTCGCTCCGCGCTCAGGACCAGAATCAGCCTGCCGTCGTTCGCGGGGTCGATGGCGGAGCGAATGGTCCCATGCAGAGCATATTCGTCCCCCCGAGAGCCGGCGCACCCTTCAGCCTTATTCTGGCCACCGAATGGTCACGTCCGCTGGGCAACGGAGGCACGCTCACCTTAGCAAATGAGCGACGCATCGTGCGCGACAACGCGGGTCGTATCTACCAGGAGCGCTGGATTCTGGTACCCAAGGGCGGCAATATCAAATCGCACATGAATGTGTTCCAGATTACCGATCCCGAGATGCACACATGGTATAACTGCGAAACCGCGACAAAGGTTTGCGACCTGTACAAGTACCGTCTCACCACTGAGGACAACTACCAACCTGCAATTGGCACCTCCGGTCCATTGCCCGACGGCAGAGGGTCTCGTCTGCATCAGGATCTCGGCTCGGGAAGCACGGAAGGAGTCGACACTCATGGCTATCGGGAGACGCTGACAATCAATCCTGGAATCATGGGAAATGACAAGCCCATGGTGACTACGCGCGAGTTTTGGTATTCGCCCGAATTGGCGTTGAATCTGGTTTCAATCGTTGACTCGCCGCAAGTTGGAAAACAGGTATTTACCGTGAAGAACTTAACTACCACGCCACCTGAGCCAAGCCTCTTCGTGGTTCCGGATGAATATAAAATCGTGGACCGGAGAGATGAGTAGCCATCCAATCTACGAATCGGCCTTCTCGACGAAGCTTACAGAGCAGGAGTTCGTGGGCTGAGTAGCGTCTCGGGCTCGCGCGACGGGCCGCCCCCCGATCATGTATTGTTGCTTGGTTCGAATATGATTTTCTTCCTTCCCACACTTGCGGAGCCCCGGCACTTTGCGTTCCAGGAAAAGCTGCTCTTTATCGTGCTCGCGGCAAGCTCTGGCCTTCTTTTCTGGCGGCGCTTTGGCCCTATCCTCAAAAAGATTCTCGCCTCCAAGAAAGACGCTGATTTTCGCTTGTTTCCGCTGGGAAAGCGCATCTGGGATTTCTTTTGGGAAGTGCTTTGCCAAGCCAAGGTCATCCGTCAGCGACCTTTGCCAGGCTTGGCTCATGCCTTTGTGTTCTGGGGGTTCTGCGCCTTCGCCCTCGTCACGCTGAATCATTGTGCCGTCGGTCTCGGCATCGGTTTTCTTGACCCGGCCGGCTGGTTTGGACGCTTTTATTTTTATCTCGCTGCGCTGTTCGCCGTTGCGTGCGCAGTCGGCATCCTGGGACTTTTCGTTCGACGGTTCGTCATTCGCCCCAAATGGCTCGGCGACAAGCTTTCATGGGAATCCGGTTTTATCGCTCTTCTGATCTTTCTTTTGATGGTCACGTATCTCGCGGCATTTTCTGTTTCCGGAACCAGTTCCTCCGCGCGGCTTCTCTGGTGGGTTCATACCCTAACGCTGCTTGTCTTTCTACCCATCATCCCTCACACGAAACATCTACATCTGGTGCTTAGTCCCGCTACCGTGTTTCTCTCGCGCGGGGGTTTCAGCCGCATTCCGCCACTGGCTGGCGATGAGGACTTTGGTCTTGTCGTCGGCACGGACTTGACTCGCCTCGCAAGTCTTCAGGCCTATTCCTGCGTCGAATGCGGTCGCTGCACCGAGCACTGCCCCGCCGCCAACACGGGCAAGATCCTTAACCCGAAGGAGATCATTTTAGGACTTCGCAGCTATCTGAACGAGCGCGGTCCAGCCTCGGCCGAGCCTCTCCTCGGCAAATACAATTCGCAGGAGGCGGTGTTTCAGTGCACGACGTGCGGCGCCTGCGAATATCAATGCCCTGTCGGTATCGAGCATCTCCCCCTGCTTGTCGGTTTGCGCCGAGGCGCGGTCAATACAGGGGCGTGGGAAGACGACCATGGCGCCAAGCTCTTTCTTGCCCTGGAGCGCGGCTCGAATGCGCTCGGCATGAGTGCCATCGAGCGGGACAAATTCATCCAGAAGCAAGAGCTTCCCTATTTCGACGGCTCGCAGGAATATTGCCTCTGGCTCGGTTGCATGGGCGGCTACGATCCCAAAGGCCGGGAAATCATTGCGGACTTTGTGCGCGTGATGAAATATCTGGGCGCCAGCTACGGCGTGTTGCGCAAAGAGAAATGCACAGGCGACCCGGCGCGACGGCTCGGCAATGATCTTGTCTACCAGCAATTGGCTGAATCGAATCTCGAAACGATGGCTCAAGCCAAAGTGAGGAAAGTAGTTTCGATTTGCCCGCATTGCGTGCGAACGATTCAAGAAGATTGGAAGGAATACGGTACGCCGCCTGAAATCGAGCATCATAGCGAATTCATCGCTCGGCATCTCCACCAACTGCCGCCAGTCGAAAGTCAGGAAAAGATCGTTTATCACGATCCGTGTTACCTGGGGCGCTATCGAAATCTCTACGAGGAGCCGCGCGCTGCCATTCGAGCCTCGGGACAGCTCGTCGAAGCGCCGCGTTCGCACGAGAGGAGCTTTTGCTGTGGAGCCGGTGGCGGGCTGGCTTTTCTCGGTGAAGAGACGGGCGCGCGCGTAAGCCATGTCCGGGCCGAGGAATTGGTTGCGACCGGTGCCTCCACCATTGGCACTGCTTGCCCATTTTGTAACACCATGTTTCGCGATGCGCTGGCCACAAAGGGCGGAAACGCGCCGCAATTGCTCGATATCGCCCAGCTGACCGCGCGTAATTTGCCCGCCGCAAAGCCCAGCGACGCCACCGTAAGATAGATTGAGAGCTTTACTCTATGAAGATCATCGTTGCCATCAAACAAGTCCCCGAACGCGATGCACAAGTGCACATCGACTCAACCGGCAAATGGATCGAAGAAAGCGATCTGCAATGGGCTCTGAATGAGTCTGACGCCTACGCGCTTGAAGAGGCACTGCAATTAAAAGAAGAACACGGCGGCGAAGTTGTCGTGGTTAGTGCGGGACCGGAGCGCGTGGGTTCAACGATTCGTGAGGCACTGGCCAAGGGCGCCGACCGGGCCATTCACGTTGATTGCGATGACCTGAACCAACGCGATGCACTCGGCGTAGCCCAGTTGTTGTCGGCCGCAATCGCTCCCGAGAGCCCTGACCTCACTTTGACCGGGTTGCAATCGGACGACCTCGGTTATGGGCAAACTGGAGTCATCCTGGCGGAACTGCTCGGACTGCCGCACGCCTCGCTCATTCTGCATGTCGAGAAAACCGAAGCCGGTATCACGGTGAAACGTGAACTCGAGGAGGGCTGGTTCCAGACGATCGAGTTACCGCTACCGGCTGTTCTGACCATCCAGTCCGGCGGCAATAAACTTCGCTATGCCACGCTCATGGGAATCAAGAAGGCCAAGACCAAAGAGATTCGACACGTAACCTCACAAGAGCTTGGATCGGCCGCAGCGCCTGTTGTCGTTCTTGATAAAGTTTTCGCGCCTCAGAAGCAAAAGTCCACGCAGATTTTGGATGGCTCACCCAAAGAGGCCGCAGCGGCCCTTGTTGAAAAGTTGAAGTTTGAAGCGAGGGTCCTATGAGTGGCCTCTATGTGGTGCTAGAAGAACGGAACGGACGAATCGGTCGCATGAGCTTTGAGACTTTGGCGGCCGGCCACCTGCTTGGCGAGCAATTGGGTCTGCCGGTCAATGCAGTTCTTCCCGGATCGCAAACGGAAGCCCTGGCCGCAGAAATCGCAAGCAAGAAGGTTGCGAGAGTAGTACGAATCGAGCATGCACTGCTTGCCGCTTACACATCCGACGGATTTACGCTGGCATTGGAGCAATTCATCCGCGCCGAACATCCCGATTACGTGGTCTTTCCACATACCTATCAGGTGCGCGACTACGCCCCCGCGCTTGCTGCCCGATTTGGCCAGGTTTTGATTGGCGATGTGACTGGAATCAACGCGGGCCCCGTCTTACACCCCACGGACAAGGACCCGTCCGCAGGGTCAACCCCGGTTTTTGTGCGTCAGCTGATGCAGGGCCGGCTCGGCGGTGAATATCGACTTCCGGTGGTGGAATTTGCTTTGTCTCGGTCCAGTCTGGAGCATTTCGTGCAGAACAGACGGAATCGGTTCCGGCGACTGTTGAGGTGTTTACACCCGAAATCGAAGCCGCACAAATTCGTACTAAGCCCAGCCAGCCATTCCGTGGCTCAACGCAGACCGTCGATCTTGGTTCGGCACAATTCATTGTGAGCGTAGGCCGCGGCATTAAAGAAGCTGAAAACCTTCCCATTGTGCAGGAGCTCGCAGCCGCACTCGGTGCCGAATTGGCTGCCTCAAGGCCAATTTGCGATAGCGGCTGGTTGCCCATCGAACGCCAGGTCGGCAGTTCAGGCCAGACTGTTTCCCCGAAGCTCTATCTGGCTGTCGGCATCTCTGGAGCCATTCAACACCTGGTGGGCATGAAAGGATCGCAGTGCGTCGTCGCCATCAACAAGGATCCCGATGCGCCGATCTTCGAAATCGCCGATTACGGAATTGTCGGCGACCTCTTCGAGGTGGTTCCCGCGTTGACTGAGGCAGTGAAAACCGCGCAGCGATAGATTCGACGTTTTCTGCCGCGGATCCAGCCGGCCGGAAAGCCTTTATCATTTGCGCTTGGGTGGGGGAAAACGCTATGGTTCCCTCGTCACCACTTAGAGCAGTTTCGGAATACTCGCAGACTTTTGAGGTTATTCGAAGGTGGCGTCTTCTTGAGGAAAACGCCACTCGGCAGTGTGCTTCCGGTCTACACCAACTCCGACACTGCTCTAGCATCTGCGTACACGGGGGCAAGAGGGATGCTTCTTCCTGAGACGTATCATGCCGCGCTGTTCCTGATGCTGCTGAGCATGATCTGCTGGGGTTCGTGGGCCAACACGCTCAAGCTATGCCAGGGATATCGTTTCCAGCTCTTCTACTGGGACTACGCGCTGGGCGTTCTACTTGGCGCTTTGGTTCTCGGCCTTACCGCCGGCAGTCACGGATCAGCCGGCCTACCCTTCTTGAGCGATATCGTTGAGACTCCGCTGGAATCCGTGAAAATGGCGGCCCTGGGGGGCCTGGTCTTCAACGTTGCGAATCTCCTTTTGGTGGCCGCGATCGACGTCGCTGGCCTGGCGGTGGCATTCCCAGTGGGGATCGGGCTTGCACTCGTCGTCGGGTCTATCTGGAGCTACCTGGTCAATCCGAAGGCGAATCCTATTCTGCTCTTCGGCGGAGTGGCACTTGTGGCCGTTGCCATCATTCTGGATGCGGCGGCTTATCGCGCCCGCGAGAGAAGCTCCAAGTCCACACCGACGCGCGGGATCGTATTGAGCCTCGTGGCTGGAGTTTTAATGGGAAGTTTTTATCCGCTTGTGGCGCAGGCCATGCACGGGCAGCGCGGAAATCCGGGCCCAGGCCCTTACGCGGTCGCCCTGTTCTTTTCGCTCGGAGTGCTTCTCTCCACTGTGCCGGCGAACTTGTTTCTGATGTGGAGGCCGCTCGATGGCAAACCACGCGTTCATGGATCGGACTATTGGAGCGCCTTGTGGCGCTGGCATTTTGCGGGGATCTTCGGCGGAATGATCTGGTGCGCTGGCGCTGTCGCGAACTTTCTAGGCTCCGGAGCACACAAAGTGGGACCAGCCGTTTCGTACTCGATTGGCCAGGGCGCGACCATGATCTCGGCATGTTGGGGCGTTTTTGTGTGGCACGAATTTGCCGGGGCTCCATCTATCGCCAGGCGGTTTCTGGTGTTGATGTTTGTCTTCTTCCTTTTCGGGCTTGGAGCTATTGCGCTCGCACCGCTGTATTAGACAAGGGACCAGTAGAATGACATCTTCCAAAAAGCCAATCGTCGTGGTGGGCAGCATCAACATGGATCTTGTTGCGAGCACGCCCAGCATTCCGCTGGCTGGCCAGACCCTCATCGGCACGGACTTCGTAACAACGCCTGGTGGGAAAGGCGCAAACCAGGCGGTGGCGGTTGCTCGCCTTGGTTATCCGGTGCATATGATTGGAGCTGTCGGAGAGGATGTTTTTGGTCAAGCGCTGCTCGACAATCTAAAGGCTGCCGGGGTGGGGATCGAAGCCGTCAGCCGTGTTGCCGGGCCGTCCGGTGTTGCCCCGATTCTTGTGGCCTCGAACGGGGAGAACAGCATTGTCGTCGTACCAGGCGCGAATGGGAGAATGACACCTGCAATCGTCGAAAGGCATGCCAATCTCATACGCTCCGCTGGAATGGTTCTATGCCAACTGGAATTGCCGCTCGCAACAGTGACTCACACACTCGCGATGTGTGCGCATGCTGGCGTTCCTGTGATGCTCGATCCCGCGCCCGCGGCAAACCTGCCAGAGAAGATTTGGACGCAGGTTACCTGGTTTACACCGAATGAGACGGAGACAGATCTCTATGTTCCGAAAAGCCCTTCGCCCGAGGACGCATCCAGACGTCTTTTGCGAACGGGCTTGCATGGCGTGGTGCTGAAGCGCGGATCGGCGGGCGCTTATGTGGCCGTCGTGGACGGAGAGGCGAAGTGGGTCCAGTCCTTTCGGGTCGATGCGGTCGACACGGTGGCCGCAGGCGATTGCTTCAACGGCGCCTTTGCCGTCGCGTTGCTTGAAGGCAATGATCCATGGTCGGCGGCACGGTTTGCTTCCGCGGCTGCGGCCATCTCCGTCACTCGGCGCGGGGCGCAGGCATCCATGCCAACGAGAGACTACGTAGATACATTTATGTTGGATAGAGGGTGAATCATGGGCGAAACAGTCACAATCCAGGCCTTCGATGGCCACGAATTGAATGCATATGTCGCAAGGCCCGCGGGAGAACCGCTGGCGGGACTGGTTGTGATCCAGGAAATCTTTGGCGTGAACAGGCATATCCGTTCAGTTGCTGACGGCTACGCGAAGGATGGCTTCTTTGCAGTTGCCCCGGCCTTGTTTGATCGGGTCGAGAGAGGTGTCGAGCTCTCTTACGAGGGTGAGGATGCAAAAAAAGGAGTGGCTCTCCTGCAAAAGGCTGATATTACCAAAGCTCTTGCGGATGTCGATGCCGCCCTCGCATTCGCCCGGGAAGAAACCGGAAAGAAGGTTGGCGTCATTGGCTATTGCTTCGGTGGACTGCTGGCTTGGCTAAGCGCAGCACGCCTGCATCCCGATGCAGCGGTCGGCTACTATGCCGGACGCATAGGAAGCTTCGCGGCCGAGACGCCCAGGGTACCGGTTCAGTTACATTTTGGCAAACTGGACACCCACATCCCAGCCGAGCAGGTAGAGGCTGTTCATGCCGCTCATCCTGAAGTTGAGATTCACTGGTATGAAGGCGCCGGACACGGCTTCAACTGCAATATGCGCGCCAGTTACAACCCGGAGGCAGCCGCGCTCGCGCGTGGCCGAGCCTTGGCTTTTTTGAGAAAGCATCTACTGTAGAGGGTCACTCGCTTCTTCAGGCAACCTCATTCTCAAGCGTACCGATCGGTTCAATCGTGATACGGATCCTGTCGCCGCTCGCCAGGGTAAATGAGCTGGGCGGCACGATGCCTGTTCCAGTCATCAGAAAAAAACCGTTTGGAAATGAGTTATCGCGGAGCAGATATTCGACGAGTGTTTTGAGATCGCGCTTCAACTCCGTCAGTGCCACCGAGCCCGAGAATTCCACTCGGCCCTGTCGATCGATCTCCAGTTGGATCTCGGTTGAATGGGGCAACGGGCTCTCACTCACCAAGATGCCCGGTCCAAGCGCGCAACTGCCGTTGTAAACCTTTGCCTGTGGCAAGTACAGCGGATTCTCGCCTTCAATATCGCGCGAGCTCATATCGTTGCCAATCGTGTAGCCGGTGATTCTTCCCTGGGGGCTCACAACGAGCGTCAATTCCGGCTCGGGGACAGACCAACTTGCATCGGCGCGAATGCGCACTTTGCCGCCAGAGCCCGCCGTGCGGCTCGCCGTCGATTTGAAAAAGAGTTCCGGTCGCTCCGCTGAGTACACACGATCGTAAAAGTCGCCTCCGCCAGCATCCTTGGCTTCTTCCATGCGCGCGCCACGGCTGCGGAAATAGGTCACGCCGGCCGCCCAGACTTCCTGATGCCCGATCGGCGCCAGAATCTCCGCCTGACCAAGTTCGCTGGACGGAGTGATCGTCTGAATAAATTCTGAAAGGTATTCCGGCAGGTCCTCGCGCGCCAGAAGGAAGTCAATCGGTATCCCCCCAAGCCGGTAATACTCGTTACCTTCCTCAACCACACATCCCTCAGCGGTGCGATAGAGTTTCACCTCTGACTCCCCCTGTGCTCGTCCACTATCCTACATGCAACTCTTGCGCTTGCCATCTGGTTCGCCGAATCTGCGTATTCGGTTTGTTGCTTCAGTCGCACCATGCATCGAGCTTGCCAGCTTGGATGGATGCGGCCATCGCATCGATGTCGGCTGCGAGGACGCGATCTTGTTCGAGACGCGGAACCACCGCTCGCACGGCCGCGTGTGCGCGCCTAATCTCCCGGCTCGGCTGTAGCGGTCTGCGGTGATCCAGCCCCTGTGCGGCGCACATCAATTCAATGCCCAGAATGCGTTCCGCATTCTCCACAATCTGCCGCAGCTTGAGAGCGCCCGTCATGCCCATCGACACGTGATCTTCCTTGCCGCCGTCCGTTGGGATGCTGCCGGTCGAAGAGGGATGGGAAAGTACCTGGCACTCATTGATGAGCGCGGCGGCAACAATCTGCGCGATCATGAATCCGGACGACAATCCTGGATCGCCCGAAAGAAACGCGGGCAGCCCTTCATTAATGTCGGGATTCAATAAGCGGTCGATGCGCCGTTCCGTGATGCCACAGAGATCGGTTAATGCCACCGCTGCGTAATCGAATCCATAAGCCAAAGGTGCACCGTGGAAGTTGCCGCCGGAGAGCACTACGCCGCGGCTTCCGGATTCGTCGAAAGTATCCGGGAAGATTAACGGATTGTCGGTAGCTGACCCGGTTTCAATTTCAAGCACGCCCGTTACGTGCGTCAACACGTCGCGCACGGCTCCATGAACTTGAGGCATACAGCGCAGACAATAGGCATCCTGCACGCGGGGATCGTGCTCACGATGCGATTCACGGATCTCCGAGTCCTCAAGCAGCTTGAGCAAGTGCGCAGCGCTGGCTACCTGTCCCGCATGCGGACGAGCAAGGTGAATTCGCTCGTCGAAGGCCGCCGGAGTGCCCATCAATGCTTCCAACGACATGGCTCCGGCCAGGTCAGCGAGGCGTACTACGCGCTGAGCGCGAGCAATAGCGAGGACGCCAACGGCCGTCATGGCCTGCGTTCCATTCAACAAAGCAAGGCCTTCTTTAGCGCCCAGTCGCAAAGGCTGCAGCCCAGCCCGACTCAAAGCTTCTCTACCCTTGAGGCGCTCCCCGCGAAAGAACGCCTCGCCTTCCCCAATCAGGACGAGCGCTAAATGCGCGAGCGGAGCGAGATCCCCACTTGCTCCGACGGAGCCCTTTTCTGGAATGACCGGATGTACGCCAGCATTGAGAAGCGCGATCAGCAATTCCAGCAAAACTGGACGGATGCCGCTGAATCCTTTGGCCAGCACGTTAGCGCGCAGCAACAGCATGGCACGCGATTCCGCCTCACTCAACGGGTTCCCGACGCCACCTGCGTGACTGCGCACAAGGTTAACTTGCAACTCAGCCAGTTTGTCCGGCGGAATACGAACATCGGATAGCTTTCCAAAGCCCGTATTCAGGCCATAGACCGTTTCGCCCGCCGCCAGAATCTCCTCAATACAGGCCCGGCTCTGCCTTACGCGGGAAAGTGCAGCCTCTGCAATCCCCACCGGGCAGGCCGCGCGTGCAACAGCCTCAATCTGGGCAAGCGTGAGCGGCTGCCCATCAAGAATCAATGCTTCCATGAACCCGATGGTAGAGCCGCGTGGCGAGCCAGGTAAAGGTCGATTAGATCCTCTGGCGCGGAGCGAGTACTCGAAGCAACTACTCGTTCGTACGATGGCCCTGAATTTAACTGTTTCTCCCACCTTGCACGGCCACCGGAAAAATGAATTAAATTGAGAGGGATTCTTTGGTCCTGTATTTGGAGCGAAAATGAATCTGAATCGAAGAGATTTTGCCAAATTCGGAGCCTTGGGACTCGCATTCCGAGTGGTTCCGGGGCTCAATGCACAGACAAGCGAAAAGAAGACCGGCTACGCCGTCATCGGTCTGGGTCGCATTGCGGGACACTTTATGCCTGGAGTACGCAATAGCTCCAACTCTCAAATTACTGCACTGGTAAGCGGGCATCGGGATAAGGCGGAGCGGATTGCCAATGAATACGGCATCTCGACAAACTCAATTTACAGCTATGAGGATTTCGATCGAATCGCCGAGAACAAGGGAGTCGATGCTGTCTACGTCGCGTTGCCCAATTCCATGCACAGCGAGTACACGATTCGCGCGGCGAAGGCCGGCAAGCACGTTCTGTGCGAGAAGCCAATGGCCACGAGTGTGGCAGATTGCGAGTCGATGATCGCAGCATGCAAGGCGGCCAACGTTAAACTGATGATCGCCTACCGCTGCCACTACGAGCCAACCAACCTGAAAGCCGTGAAGCTGATTCACGATGGCGCTTTGGGCCAGGTGCAAGCCATTGAGAGCTCATTTGGCTTCAATATTCGTCCCGGAGAGTGGCGGCTAAACAAAAAACTCGCTGGAGGCGGTCCGCTCTTCGACGTGGGCATCTATTCATTGAATGCCTGCCGCTATCTCACGGGCGAGGAGCCGGAGGACATCACCGCTTACGCTTCGGTTCTCGACCACGATGGGCGATTCAACGAAGTAGAGGAGAACGTCTCATGGACAATGCGCTTCCCTTCCGGCATCGTCGCTAGCTGCTGCACCACCTATGGCGCACCGATGGAAGGATTCTTCCGCGTGCACGGATCGAAAGGTTGGCTGGAGGTGAGCCCAGCGTTCGTCTACGAAGGCCTTCGGTTGCGCGGCGAACTCTCTGGAACAGCGCTTGACGAGCCCAACCCGGCTCGCGATCCTTCACATTTCCAAGCCGAAGCTGAGCATTTTTCTCATTGCGTGCAAAATGGCATCGAACCGCAGTCGCCGGGAGAAGAGGGCCTGCGCGATATGCGATACATCACCCGCATCTACCGATCAGCGGGGATCGCTATCTAGAGCAAAACCAGAGTGGCTGTGTCCTCTTGCGTTTCGTGCAGGATCGCCGCTCCCTGGTGGTCGCGCCGACTTGAACGCGGTGGCTTCGGGATACATCGACTCTGGCTTCGCTTTAACGGCCGTTCGGGAACGGCCGTTCGGGCCCGAAAACCAAAACTCGGTTTTCACTCTTCGCGTTATCCGTTTCCACCGCCGCGGGACCAGTCTGTCCTGATCTCCGGAAGGGGCTCAAGACCCAAAATCCTTCTATTCTTCTCTTCGTCCGCGCGAGCACCGGCAAAGTCGTCGAATGCACGGTCGGTGACATGAATAATTCGTTCGCGAATGAACGCCGCTCCCTCCGTGGCGCCGGCCTTGGGATGCTTTAGACAGCACTCCCACTCCAGAACTGCCCATCCCGGAAAGTCGTACTGCGCCATCTTGCTGAAGATCGATCGAAAATCAACCTGGCCATCCCCCAATGACCGGAAGCGGCCAGGGCGGTCGATCCATTCCTGATATCCGCCATAGACGCCGCTTTTGCCATTGGGCCTGAATTCGGCGTCCTTTACATGGAATGCACGGACGCGGTCATGATAAATGTCCAGGAACTCAAGATAGTCCAATTGCTGAAGAACCATGTGACTGGGATCGTAAAGGATGTTGGCACGTTTGTGATCATTCACCTGTGCGAGAAAACGCTCATAGGTCACACCATCATGCAGGTCTTCGCCAGGGTGCAGCTCGAAGCATACGTCCACTCCAACGTCGTCGAAGTCATTCAGGATGGGAAGCCACCTTCGTCCCAATTCTTGAAAAGCCTCTTCAATGAGTCCGGCAGGACGCTGCGGCCACGGGTAGAAAAAAGGCCACGCCAGTGCGCCTGAAAACGTGGCGTGCGCATTCAGGCCAAGGTTCCGGCTCGCCTTTGCCGCCCATTCCAGCTGCTGCACAGCCCATGCCTGGCTTTCCTTGGGATTCCCCGCCAGTTCGCGCGGGGCGAATCCCTCCAGCAGGACATCATAGGCTGCATGGCTGGCTACAAGCTGACCCTGGAGGTGCGTTGACAGTTCTGTCAGAGCAACGCCGGCGTCATTGAGCACACCAAGAATCTCGTCGCAATAGTCCTGGCTCTCCGCTGCGGCTTTCAAATCAAACAGCCGTTTATCCCACGTGGGAATCTGTACACCGACGAATCCCAGCTTCGCCGCCCAAACCGCCAACCCCTCCAGCGAATTGAATGGTGCATTGTTGTCCGCAAACTGCGCCAGAAAGATCCCCGGTCCCTTGATCGTTTTCATTTCATTTCCCCTGTGCGTCTAAATCCGACGCTAAAACTCAATCCAGCTTTTTTGTTGGCTACTTTCAATGGCTCGGTCAATGAACCGCATCCCGCGCACCCCCGCAACGATACCCGGCAAGGTGAGAGGCAAAGGTCCCGGCTGCCCAGCCTTCCAGGCCTCCAGGCCTTCAGCAAATTCACGATAGAGGACTGCAAAAGCCTCGAGGTAACCCTCTGGATGCCCCCCCGGCAACCGAGTCGCGGCACGTGCGTCCTTCCCGAGATAGCTTCCCGAAGCGTGGCGAACTTCTTCCAAACCATTTTGCCACCTCAGGTGCAGCCGGTTCGGGTCCTCCTGTTTCCAGTCCAATGAACCCGTTTCGCCATAGACCCGCAAACGGAGTCCGTTGCCCTCACCCGCCGCGATTTGGGAAGTCATCAGTACTCCACTCGCTCCGTTATCGAGACGCAGCAAAGCCGTGCAATCGTCGTCGACACGCCTTCCGGCAACCACCGAAAGCAGGGTCGCGTTCAGTTCGGTGACCTTAAGCCCGGTGACATACTCAACAAGGTGGAAAGCGTGGACGCCAATGTCGCCTATGCAGCCGCCTGGCCCACTCAGTGCTGGATCCGCGCGCCAACTAGCCTGCTTCTGCCCCGTCGTCTCGATCGGTTGACTTAGCCAGCCCTGCAGATACTCGACGGCAATTTTGCGGATTTTGCCGAGCGCTCCGCTGGCACAGATTTCTCGTGCTTCGCGGACCAACGGATACCCTGCATAGGTGTGCGTCAATCCATACGGCAGTCCCGACGTTGCCACCGCTTTCTCAAGTGCCAGCACTTCCTTGTAGGTGGCTGTGGCGGGTTTGTCGCTCATCACGGGAAATCCCGCCTGCAGTGCTGCTTCCGCGACTGGCAGGTGCAGATGATTCGGGGTAACGATCGTTACGAAGTCGATCGGATCGGGCCGGCCTCGCTCCGCGTCCAACATCTCCTTGTAATTCGCATACGCTCTGCTGATGTCGATCTTGTAGGACTCGCCAGCCGCGCGGGACCTCTCAGGTGATTGCGAAAAGGCTCCAGCGACTAACTCGATTTTTCCGTCCAGTTCCGCAGCGATCCGATGCACTGGACCGATGAATGCTCCCGGGCCACCGCCCACCATTCCCATGCGCAGTTTGCGCGCTACAGTCATTTCCCTTCCTTTCCCCAAAAGCCATTACCAAACAAAAGGCGCCAAACGGTAGCGCACCTGCTTAATATAAGCACCATATCCCTCTAAGCTCTTTGCGAGAAACCGTTCTTCGTCGAGGAGACGCAGAATGATCACAGTCGCCATGAAGAAGATTGTCAGCAGTCCCCAGAAGGAGCCAAGGCTCAGCGGAATTCCGAAAAGCATCACCAAGGACCCAAGGTACATGGGATGGCGCACAATCGCATATGGCCCGTAAGTAATCACCTGTTGACCGGGTGCAACTTCAATAACTCCCGAGGTGAACGAATTCACCTTGAATACCCAGAAGACAAATGCGAATCCGAGCGCGATTAGAATGTCGCCTGCGATTTCGAGTGCGAATGGCACACGCGACCATCCAAAACGATGATCTAATGCGGAAAGGACGAATAGCGAAACAAACGCGATCGCTGCGAAGAACTGAATCACTTTCTGAATCCGTGCGGATTCAGCCTTTGCTCCGGCCTTGATTCTGCGGGTGAGCAAAGCGGGGTTCTTTCTTGCCAAATAGACCGTAATCCCGACAGCAGACGCAAAAAAAATGACAAGACAAACCCAACCTTGCCAGTAACGCACCGTCCGTGCGGGAAGAAAGACCATCAGTAGCATCGAGACAAACAGACGAATGAGTCCGAGTAGCGCCCTTCGATTCACTTCAGTCATGAGGATTCAATCGCCGGGTAATGCTTCCTTCAGTCCTGGAGCCAATGCTCTCAACAGCAGGAGTGCGATGAGGTAAGCGCTAGCCGAATAGATAAACAACGGTACAAAGCTATGTGTGAGTTGAACAATATGGCCGCAGACGGGCTGAAATATCGCGCCGCCCAAAGCTCCGGCAACTTGCCCGAAACTCACAACTGTACCAACAAAGCGTGCGGGAAACATATCTGACGCGGTGGTAAAGATATTGGCGGACCATCCCTGGTGCGCGGCTGCAGCGAGACTCAAGAGGCCCACAGCAAGCCAAACTGAGTGCAATCCGCCTGCGACTGCGATCGGGACAACAAGGCACGCACAGGTGAGCATCGCCGTCAGTCGAGCGGTCTTGAGCGCCATCCCCAGATGTGTGAAGCCTCGCGGAAGCCATCCCCCGAAAACGCTGCCAACCGTCGAACATACATAGACCACCACCAATGGCGGCCCCAAATGCGAGAGATCCAACTTGAATCGTGAGTTGAAATACTGCGGTAGCCAGAACAAGAAAAACCACCATACGGGGTCGGTAAGAAACTTGCCTAGCATGAACCCCCATGCTTGCCTGTAGCGCAGCAGTTCCCACCACGCGACTGAATCGGCCGGCGTTTCATGGGTCTGCGCTATAACCGTTGTCTCGGCGTTGCTCTGCGGCGTTCGATATCGAATCGACCACCACACGATCCACACTGCGCTGAACAATCCGGTAACGAGAAACGATGCCCGCCAACCGAAGTGCAGGGCCACCCAGGGTACTGCCAGCGGAGCCAGGATTGCACCCACGCTGGCGCCGGAGTTAAATACTCCCGTTGCCAGAGCGCGTTCCTTCGGCGGAAACCATTCGGCCGTTGCCTTGACGGCGGCCGGGAAGTTGCCGCTTTCTCCAAGTCCCAGCAGGAATCGCGCCACGGCAAATCCGGTGACAGAGTTCACCAAGGCGTGACCCATCGCTGCCAAACTCCATAGCCCGGTCACAATCGGATATCCCTTGCGGCACCCTAATCGATCGACAAGCCGGCCCGCAAAGACCACACCAAGCGCATAGGCAACTTGGAATGCGGCCAGGATGTTGCCGTATTGAACGTCGGTGAGGTTGATAGATGCTTCGACCGTTGGCCAGCCCGGCAGCAGTGGTTGAAGATGGAGCACATTTCCCGCAAGCACAGGCTTCAGGATCGAGAGGACCTGGCGATCCACATAGTTGATCGTCGTCGCCACGAAGAGCATGGAACAAATTGTCCATCGCCCTGAGAGCGGCGCTGGTTCGATCCGATGTTCCATGTCTGCCGCCGATTTATCCATACACTACCAGTCAGTCAGAGTTCCATCCAGTTTGCGGTTCACCGGCAGATACGCCCGCTGATACGGATACTTTGCCGCCAACGACTCATCGAGATCGACACCCAATCCTGGCCCATCGCCAGGAAACATCATGCCATTTTCGAACGTGTACCGGTGCGGGAAGACCGCGTCTGTCTCCTCTGTGTGGGGCATGTGTTCCTGGATTCCGAAGTTATGAATTGCCGTATCGAAATGCAATGCTGCTGCCATACATACGGGAGAAAGATCCGTCGCGCCGTGGCAACCGGTCCGCACGTGATAAAGGTCTGCGAAATCGGCGACCTTTTTCAGATGTGTGATGCCGCCGCCGTGCACTAACGTCATGCGGATGTAATCGATCCATTGGTTGCGCATCAGGTCGTGCGCATCCCATATTGAGTTGAAAACTTCTCCAACAGCAATTGGCGTCGTGGTGTGCTCACGAATGACTCGGAAACCTTCCTGAAACTCCGCCGTTGTTGGGTCTTCAATCCAGAACAGGTGAAATGGCTCGAGCTCTTTGCCTAGGCGGCCAGCCTCGATTGGCGTCAGACGATGATGGCAGTCATGAAGAAGCTGTAACTCTTCACCGAAGGTCTCGCGCACTTTGGCAAACAGAATGGGCACATGGCGAAGGTAGGGTTCCGTGGCCCATTCATATTCCTGCGGCAGACCGCGTTCTGCCGGCTCATAACGCCCGGGGGTCTTGGTCACGCCATAAGTGCTCGACAAGCCCGGAATGCCGCTCTGCACCCGAATTGCCTTGTAGCCCATTTCCTGGTGCCGGGCAACATCTTCAATCGCGCGATCGACGTCCTTGCCGTTGGCATGGGCATACACCATGACTCCTTCACGGCTTTTGCCGCCGAGAAGGTTGTAGACAGGGGTTTGCAACGCTTTGCCCTTGATATCCCACAACGCAATGTCTATGGCACCGATCGCGGCCATGGTTACGGGCCCGCGCCGCCAGTACGGTCCGCGATAGAGGTATTGCCAGATGTCCTCGGTTTGGAACGGGTCGCGCCCAAGGATGCAGGGGAGCACATGATCAGTCAGATAGCTCGCGACCGCAAGCTCGCGTCCGTTGAGTGTGCCATCGCCCAAACCGTAAATGCCTTCATCCGTTTCAACCTTGAGCGTGACGAAGTTTCGACCTGGCGACGTTATGTTGACGTAGGCCTTCGTGATTTTCATTGCGCCCGGCTCTCTCGTGCTAAGAACTCATATGCAGCATGAGATTCATTTACTATTGCGGCTCTTCCTATTGATTTACTCCGCTGGCCAGAAATCCGCCATCGACCGCGATGATCTCTCCAGTCACGAACGAAGCCGCTTCCGATGCCAGGAAAATTGCCGCGCCAGCAACTTCTTTTGCTTCGCCGAACCGCCGCATCGGGGTGCGTAGAATCAACTCCTCGCCACGGGGAGTGCCTTGAATTAACGATGCGTTCAAGGGGGTAGGGAAAACTCCAGGCGCGATCGCATTGACACAAACTCCGGATTGCGCGAGCTCCACGGCAAGCGATTTGGTGAGCGATGCCACGCCTGCCTTGCTCGCTGCGTAGGCAGCTACGCGATAAAAGGCTACAAAAGATGTCAGAGAGGCAATATTCACGATTCGTCCGTAGCCCGCGCGCACCATGGTTGCGCCAAATATCTGGCAAGCGCGCAGGGTGCCCGTCAAATTGGTGTCGATCACTCGAGTCCACTCTGCTTCATCCTCCTCGAGTGTTGCGGCTTTCGCTGTAACGCCAGCCGCATTGACTAGAATGTCAACCTTGCCAAATTCTTTCAGCACCGCGTCGTGAAGCGCCTGCAAAGAATCCCGGCTTTGCACATCGCTCGCGATCCGCATGGAACGCCGGCCAACCGCCTCGATCTCACCTGCAACCTTCTTAACCTGCTCCAGCCTTCGGGAACTCGGCACTACATCCGCGCCAGCATCGGCAAGACCGATTGCAATCGCGTACCCGAGTCCGGTTGAGCCCCCGATTACCACCGCGATCTTCCCCTGTAGATCGAAGAGATCCTTGGTCATAAATTCTTCCTTTTGGTTTGCTCACGGCAATCTTACCGGGCTTACACCCGAATCGTCTCTACTCTTGAGCCTGCCCCAAAACTCTATCACCAGGGCCAGGTTTCGCGTCCCTCTCTGCGGGGCCCCTATCCTATTCCGAGAAATTCGTCAGGCGGGTGGTGCGATACAGTTGGGGTTGGAAGATTTTAGCCAGAGCCATGGACGCGATTCTGATACCTGATTCGACGCGACGCTGGGATTGCCTGAGTCTAGGCGAGGTGATGCTGCGCCTTGATCCCGGAGAAAGCCGGACCCACACCACTCGCCAGTTTCAGGTATGGGAGGGTGGCGGAGAGTACAACGTGGCTCGCGGTCTTCGCCGGTGCTTCGGGCTCCGGACTGCCATTGCCACAGCGCTTGCAGATAATCCGGTCGGAAGGCTTGTCGAAGATTGCATTCTTCAAGGCGGAGTCGATACTTCCCTGCTCCGCTGGGTTCATTTCGACGGCGTGGGACGTACTGCGCGCAACGGACTCAACTTTACTGAACGCGGATTTGGCATCCGGGCGGGGTCGGGCTGCTCCGACCGCGGTCACACTGCGATCAGCCAGGTTAAATCGGGAGACTTTGATTGGGAAGCGATTTTCGACAGTCATAACGGTTCGCGCTGGTTTCACACGGGCGGAATCTTCGCCGCGCTTTCTGAGACGACAGCGATGGTCGCCGCTGAGGCGATGGATGCAGCCCGTCGCCAAGGCACTCCGGTGTCCTTCGACCTGAACTATCGCGACTCGCTTTGGAAGTCCATCGGCGGCAAAGCCAAAGCGCAGGAAGTAAACCGGGAACTTGTGCGCAAGGTGGACTCGCTTTTGGGCAATGAAGAGGACTTTACTGCGATGCTCGGGGTCCAAATCAAGGGCGTGAGCGAGGATTTCGAAGAACTGCCGATCGCAGGATATGAAGCGATGCTTCGCGAAGTTGCGTCGGCCTATCCCAATCTGAAACTCATCGCCAGTACTTTGCGTACAGCGCATTCCGCGTCGCGCAATGGTTGGGGCGCAATCGCACTTTACCAAGACAAAATCGTCCATGTGCAGCAGCGTGACATTGACATCCTTGACCGTGTCGGCGGCGGCGATAGTTTTGCCTCCGGCCTTGTTTACGGTCTGCTCGCGGGCAAGCCGGTCGATTGGGCTGTTCGTTGCGGCGTCGCCCACGGTGCGCTTGCCATGACCACCCCTGGCGATACCAGCATGGTTACGCTTGCTGAAGTGGAACGCGCCATGAAGGGCGGCTCGGCCCGGATCGCTCGATAATTAAAGCCATGCCTGAAACCACACAAGAGATTCTCGAACGCGTTGGATTGATCCCGGTGCTACGTGCCAAATCCTCAGCCCAGGCTCATGCCGTCGTTGAGGCCATGGTTGCTGGAGGCATCACCGTGGTCGAAGTCACAATGACCGTCCCCGGCGCAGTTCATTTGCTTAAGGAGTTGAAGAAGGAGCATGGTGCAAAGCTTTTACTAGGGGCCGGGACGGTAACCAATGCGGCCCAGGCAGATGAGACGATTGAAGCGGGTGCGGAGTTTATTGTGAGTCCTAGCCTCCACCTCGACGTCATCTCAGCAACCAAAACGAAGGGGAAGGTCTCGATTCCTGGCGCGCTTACGCCCACCGAAGTCATCACCGCGTGGGATGCGGGCGCCGACTATGTGAAGGTCTTTCCTTGTTCTGCAGTCGGCGGAGCTAGCTATCTCAAAGCTCTTTTAGCGCCCTTCCCGCATTTGAAGCTCATTCCTACCGGGGGAGTCACTCTGAAGACTGCAGAAAGTTTTTTGGAGGCTGGAGCCCGAGCTCTCGGTATTGGAAGTGATCTGGTTAACCTTGCGGCCATCGATTCCGGTCATCCGGAAGTCATTACGGAAGCGGCACGTGCATATTTGAAGGTCTTTGCGGATTTTCGCAGCCAAGCGGGTTCTGACGTGTAGCTCTCAGTTTGTTCGCTTGCGGATGTTCCAGTTCCTCCCAAATCTCTGACGGAAAAGCCTATCTTCGTGCAACAGTGCCAATCGATTCTCCCCTTGCTTCTTTCTCTCAAGTATTACTTATCGCGGCGGCGCGCGATATACTTCGGCTGCCCAATGAAACCGATTTACATGTATCGAAATGCAGGCGGATGTTGAATGACGATACTTCGTATTGCACTTCGCAACTACAAGGACTTTGAGGACGCACTGGGAGAAGAAGCGCGTCTTTTTGAGGAATTGCACTCGGGCGTTCGCATTGAACTTGCTTCGGTCGGTATTCACGAGTTGTATCGATCTGCGCTCACCGAAGGCGGTCTGCGCAAAGGCCGTTTCGACATCGCTCTCCTCGTCACAGACTGGCTTTCCGAAGGTCTTGGCGTGGGGGCTCTCGAAGATTTGCAGCCGTGGGAAAGCCGGTCTCCCATTTCCCATTGGCCCAATGGCTGGGCCCCGTCCCTGGTCCGTCCGCTTGTCTTCGGCGAAAAGCTCTCCGCGTTGCCATGGCATGACGGCCCGGAGTGCCTCGTTTATCGCAGCGATCTCTTCGCCGATCCTGACCGCCAGGCAGCCCATCGCGCACAATTCGGGCGGGACCTCGCGCCGCCTGTGACGTGGCAGCAGTTCGAAGAAACTGCGAGATTCCTTACCGATCCGGCCTGCGGGATCTACGGAACGGTCTTTGCTGCGTTCCCTGATGGACACAACACACTTTACGATTTTGCCCTGCAGCTCTGGAGTCGCGGTGGCGAACTCGTGGATTCGTCGGGCAAACCGCGGATCTGCACTCCCGAAGCTGTAGCCGCGCTCGATTTTTATCGGCGCATCATTTCCGACGGTTCAGTCTGTCACTCCGCTTCGCCGCAACTCGACTCCACGCAGTCGGGCGATCGTTTCCTTGCCGGTGAAGTCGCTATGATGGTTAACTGGTTCGGATTTGCAGCCCGCTCCGACCGCGAGGGCTCTCCCCTTGCGGGGAAAGTTGCCATTGCGCCGATTCCTTCTCTAGCAGGGCGATCGCCTGTCTCACTTTCGGTCTTCTGGGCACTTGCCATGGGCTCTGGCTCAAACGAAAAGGAAGCTGTTTGGGAATTCCTTCGATTCGTGGCCAGGCCCGAGCGCGACCTCGCAAGGACAAAGCACGGTACGGTTGGCGTCCGGCTTTCCACTTGGCGCGACGAAGCGCTTCAGGCTCGGATTCCGGCCTACAGGGAGATCGAATCGATTTCTCTCGGCGCACGCCAATTACCAGTTGGTCCGCAGATGGCTGCTTTTGCCCGCATCATTGATGGTGTCGTAACCCGCGCCCTCACCACCACCGACGCTTCTCTCGCTATTCTTAACGCTGCACAACTCGAAATCGAAACCAAAGGAATTGAGCTTTCATGAACACTCCGCCAGAGTCGCTGCCATTTCGCCTCGACGGGCTTCATGCACTTGTGACGGGTGGTGCGAGCGGCATCGGCGAAGCCACTGTGAAAGAGTTGACGCGCTCTGGTGCTTTTGTTTGGATCGCCGACATTAACGCTTCCGCTGCGGAGGCTCTCGCTGCCTTAGTTGGTTCGGCGAGAGCGCTGCCGCTTGACGTGACTGATCCCCATTCCATCGCCGTGGCAGTGGCGCAAGTGCACCGACTCGACATTCTCGTCAATAACGCCGGCATCGGGCACGTGGGCTCAATTGAGGCCACGGAGCCCGCGGACTTCGACCGCCTCCTGAATGTCAATGTGCGCGCAGTCTATCTCGTCACGCGCGCTTTTTTGCCACTTCTGCTTGCCGCCGGAGCCGAAAGCGACCGCACCGGAGCTATCGTGAATATTGGGTCGGTCGCAGGTCTGGTCGGCATCAAGCAGCGGTTTGCTTACTGCACCACCAAAGGAGCGGTGATCGCCATGACGCGGCAACTCGCTGTCGAGTACCCAAAGACGCTACGCGTCAATGCTATCTGTCCCGGCACCGTCGAAACGCCGTTCGTTGAAGGTTATCTCGAGAAATTCCACAAAGAGAACAAGGATGAGGTCCGCGCCCAACTGCGTGCTCGCCAGCCCATCGGCCGTCTTGGCCAGCCGGAGGAGATCGCATCGATGGTTCGTTACCTCGCCTCACACGAAGCCGCTTTCATTACCGGCGCGCTGTTCAACATCGATGGCGGTTGGACGGCTGCGTAAACTGCAAATACTCTCTCAAGAAGCGGAAGACTGAAATCTATGAAACTAGTTTCCTTTTCCACGTCAGGCCAAACTCGCCCCGGTGCATTACTCGAAGACGGCGCCGTCATCGATCTCTCTGCATCCGGATACACCAACACACTTTCGGTGATTGCGTCCGGTCTGAACACCGTCCCTGACGGCCCAACCCAGCGCGTCAACGATGTCCGCCTCCATGCTCCGATTTCGAATCCCCCACGCGTCTTCGCGATTGGCCTCAATTATCGGGATCACGCAAAGGAATCGGGCATGGCGATTCCGACTACGCCGGTCGTTTTTTTCAAGCTCGCCACGGCGATCATCGGACCTGGCGAAGCCATCGTATTACCCAAAAACTCAAACCAGCCCGATTACGAAGCTGAGTTTGCTTTCGTGATCGGGAAAGGGGGCTATCGCATTCCAGCTTCGGCTTGGCGGGAACACGTTTACGGCTATACCATCGTCAATGACGTTAGTGCGCGCGATGTGCAGTTCGCGACGTCGCAATGGTCCATGAGCAAGAGCTTTCCCACCTTCTGTCCGCTAGGCCCTGCGATCGTTACAGCCGACGAGATCGACGACCCTCACCAACTCGCCATCAGCCTCAGCATTGACAGCGAATTGCTCCAAAACTCAAATACGCGCGAGCTTATCTTTGGAATTCCCGCGCTCGTCGAACACCTGTCGTCTATCACCCCATTACTTCCCGGGGACATCGTCTCGACCGGCACTCCAGCTGGGGTAGGATTGGGACGCTCACCAAAACGCTGGCTGAGAGCGGGAGAGACGGTCACCGTCACGGTCGAGGGGCTTGGCTCGCTTTCGAATTCCGTCGTCGCGGAGTGATGCTCAATTTGCCAAAGCCAACATGCAGCTAGTGGCATTGCCAGCCGAATGCGGGATAATTCGAAATGATGGAACTTTATGGACAATCGCTGATTGGCGGCCGCCGTGGCTCGCGCGACGGTAAGGGCTTCACGGCAGCTAACCCGCAAACCGGTGCCGCGCTTGAACCTCTCTACTTCTCGGCCACACACGCCGAGATAGAGGAAGCGGCCCGCCTCGCCTCTGAAGCCTTCACGGCGTACTCGCAGGCCGGCGGCAAAGCTAAAGCTGCTTTCTTGCGCCGCATCGCCGATGGTTTCGATTCGCACCGAGACGAGCTCGCCAAGCGCGCCAATCTTGAAACCGCTCTTCCCATGCCTCGTCTGCTCGGCGAAGTCGCCCGTACCTCAGGACAACTGCGGCTTTTCGCCGGCGTGGTCGAAGAAGGTTCGTGGGTCAATGCGCGTATCGATCCGAGCTTGCCTGACCGCCAACCACTCCCTAGACCAGACATCCGTTCGATGCTGCGCCCACTCGGGCCGGTTGTGGTCTTCGGCGCCAGCAATTTTCCACTGGCATTTTCGGTCGCCGGCGGGGATACAGCGTCTGCATTGGCTGCCGGCTGTCCCGTGATCGTCAAAGCGCACCCAGCCCATCCCGGAACCAGCGAGTTAGCTGGCCAGATCATCGCCGAAGCTGTCGCCGCCGAAAAACTCCATCCTGGAGTCTTCTCGTTGCTTTTCGATGCGGGAGTTGAAGCAGGTACGGTGCTTGTCAAGCATCCGCTTATTCGCGCTGTCGCCTTCACCGGCTCGCTGCGCGGAGGCCGGGCTCTCATGGACCTTGCCTCGGCCAGACCGGATCCCATTCCATGCTTTACCGAAATGTCTAGCGGTAATCCGGTTTTCGTTCTCCCCGGCGCGTTGCGGAAGGGGCCCGCCGCGCTCGCTGCGAGCCTCTTTGGATCTTTCACGCTGGGAGCAGGCCAGTTCTGCACCAAGCCCGGCATCGTTCTCGTGTCTGAGTCCAGCGAAACGGATGCCTTTCTAGCCGAATTGCAGAAGAGCGTTTCTCAGGCACAACCCTATACCCTGCTCACGGCAGGCATCGCCCACGAGTATTCTCGCGCCACGAAAACCAGGGCTGAAGGAACCCGCGTCGAGGCTGAAGCTGCCGAGGCCCAAACCACGAATGCCCATTCGGCTGGAGCCAAACTATTCTCCGCGGGACTCGATGCCTTGCTTAAGAACCCATCATTGGCAGATGAGATCTTCGGCCCGGACACGCTCCTTGTGCGTTGTAGCAACACGAAGGACTATCTGCGCGCCGCCCGCGCCCTAGATGGCCATCTGACCGCGACCATTCTCGGCGACGAAGACGACCTTACCGCAAACCGCGAATTGATTCAGATTCTGGAACAAAAGGCTGGTCGGCTGATCTTCAACGGATTCCCTACGGGCGTTGAAGTGTCGCATGCCATGGTTCATGGCGGGCCGTATCCGTCCACTTCAGACCCGCGTTTCACGTCGGTGGGAAGTCTTGCCATTTACCGCTTTGCGCGCCCGGTTTGCTTTCAAGGATTCCCACAGGAGATGCTTCCGGTGGAGCTACAGGACGCCAATGCGCTTGGTATCCGGCGGCTTCGTGACGGTAAGCCGGAGTAGTTCGACACTCTCCAGACGACGAACGACTTGCTTCAAATAGCTTCCAGACTTTTTCCTTTTGTCTCGGGAAGCATACCCCACGTCACCAAGAGTCCTAGCACACTGGCAATCGCGGCTGCCGATTCAGCGCCAAGCAGCCCTTTCCAGTGCAGCAGGTAAGGAAAAACGAACACGCCTGCGAAACCACCGAGCTTTCCCATAGCTGCCGCGATTCCGTGCCCTGTTGTTCGAACCCGTACTGGAAAAATTTCCGAAGGATAAATGAATGTCGTGGCATTCGGCCCGAATTCCGTGAAGAAATAACTCAGCCCATAGATGATTACAAACGGAACGAGTTCTTTCTGCAAATTCGGGATCATTGCGAGAAGGCAGAATGTCGCTGCCATCATCCCGAAGCCAAGAATCTGGATTGTCTTTCGGCCGGCCCGATCCATTAACAACACTGATACCGCATAGCCTGGGACTGCGAATAGCGCAAAGACTGCCAGCTGGGTCAAAGTTTTTTGCAGCAAGGTGTGGTCGCCATTGAGCGCGGAGAGAACCATAGGGCTCGATACTGTGTTGCCGTAATAGGCTGCGTCCATCAAGAACCATGCGGCGCTTGCCCCAACCAGGCGCATGAGGAGTCTGTTGTCCTGTACGAGCCTCTGAAACCCATCCCAGAACGATACAGAATGCTTCTCTTTATCGAAGTGCTCTGCCTCCAGGAGCCTGCCTTCGTTGTCTTCTATTTTTGCCGCGGCAGCCAGGTAACGTGGTGTCTCTTTCAATCGCCGGCGCTGCCAATAGACCGCGAGCGCGGGTACTGCTCCGAACGCAACCAGAACCCGCCAGATCAGATCGTGTGAGAGGTGGGTGGCCAGCAGTGCCGAGGCAAATAGCGGACCGAGAATCAACCCTGCCGCCTGCATCGCAAATACGAGCGTGACCAGAAGTCCTCGCGACGCTTTTCCTGCATACTCGCTCATGATGGTTGCTGAGACGGGATAGTCACCGCCGATTCCGATTCCCAGAATGAATCGCAACCCGATCAGCCACCAGATATTGGGTGCGAAAGCGCAACCAATTGCTCCGGCAGCCAGTACCAGCACTTCAAAACCGTAGATGCGCTTGCGCCCCAGCATGTCCGCGACACGGCCAAATAGAAGAGCTCCAAATGCACTCGCAAGGAGCGCGGTTGAATCCACCAGGCTCTCTTCCACCTTGCCAACATTCCATATCGGTTTCACCAACGACATCACGACGCCGATGATGAACAGGTCATAGGCATCCGTAAAGAAGCCCATCCCTGAGATGAACATGATCTTCCAGTGATGGCTTGAAATCTTGGCATTGTCCAGTTCAGCGAAGTCTTCAACAACGGCATCAGCCATATCCCGCTCCCTCCTGCAGAGAGGACAGATGCCGGACAGTATTAACGCCCGGTTACAGAAAAGTTAATTCGGCGGAGGGGGAAATGGCTCTTTGGTGCCGCTCCTCGCTTCTCGGTTCGTGTTTCGGTTCCGCGCGTATAGCATGCCTCTATTCGAATCAAAGAACTCTCGCCAGCCATTTCCCGGTGTAGGACAGTAAGTTCGCGGCAATTTCTTCAGGCGTTCCTTCAGCAACAATTTTGCCGCCGCCTTCTCCGCCTTCCGGGCCAAGATCTATCACCCAGTCTGCACTTTTGATGACATCGAGGTTGTGCTCGATCACGATTAAGGAACCTCCGCCATCGATCAGCTTGCGAAAAGCCGTCAACAGCTTTGACACATCGTCAAAGTGCAGCCCTGTCGTCGGCTCGTCCAAAATGTACAGTACGCGGCTGGCCTGGGAAGGCTTTGCATTCGCATTGGCTGACCGAACCTGCGCCAGATGCGCAGCCAGCTTTACGCGTTGCGCTTCGCCGCCCGATAGAGTTGTCGCTGATTGCCCAAGCCTGAGATAGCCCAACCCCACTTCATCCAACACAGCCAGCTTCTCAAGCAGCCGCGTTTGTCCGGCAAAGAAACGGAGTGCTTCCTTCACAGTCATCTGCAGCACTTCGTGAATATTTTTGCCCTTGTACTGCACTCCGAGCACCTTGGTTTGGTAGCGAGTGCCGTTGCAGTCTTCGCAGGGCAACTCCACGTCCGCCAGGAACTGCATCTCGACGGTAACCGTGCCGTCGCCTTCGCAGGTATTGCACCGGCCGCCTGGAACGTTGAATGAAAAATGCCCCGGCGTGAGCGAAAGCCTCTTGGCCTCCGGCTGCGAGGCAAAAAGCTCGCGGATCAGATCGAATCCTTTGATGTACGTGATCGGATTCGACCGCGGCGTTCGCCCAATGGGTGTCTGGTCGACCAACACCACGTCGTTCAGCCGCTCGACCCCGGTCAACGATTTGAAGACGCCGACAGGGTCCCCGCCATCGGTTTGCCCCAACGCTCGAGCCACGGCGCGATACAACACCTGGTGCACCAGCGTCGATTTGCCCGAGCCTGAGACACCCGTGATAGCCACCAGCATGCCCAGCGGAATCTCCACATCGAGTCCATGCAAATTGTTTGCCTCGGCTCCCCGCAAAACCAGCCGTTCGCGTCCTGGCACCCGGCGCCGCGTCGGCACTGGAATGGATATCTTTCCCGAAAGGTATCGTCCTGTCAGCGAACTTGGATTCGCCTCAATTTCCGCCAGCACACCTTCCGCCAGCAACTTGCCGCCAAATTCTCCCGCCCCCGGTCCCAGGTCCAGGAGATGGTCGGCGGCGCGAAGTACGTCGGCATCGTGCTCCACCACAACAATCGTGTTGCCCAGATCGCGGAGCTCCTTCAAGATTCGGATCAGCCGCTCAGTATCTCGCGTGTGCAATCCGATCGACGGCTCATCGAGAACATAGAGCGCGCCCACCAGCCGCGAACCGAGGGACGTTGCCAGTTGAATCCGTTGCGCTTCGCCGCCAGATAACGTCGAAGCCAAACGGTCCAACGTCAGGTATTCAAGCCCAACTGCATCCAAGAACGTCAGTCGCTGCCTGACTTCATCCAGAATCGGTCCGGCAATTTCTTCCTGCATTGGCGAGAGTTGGAGCGCTGAAAAGAACCCATTGGCTTTGGCGATGGTCAGCGCTGTTGCCTGACAGATGTTTAGCCCATTCAGCCGCACTGCCCGCGCTTCTGCTCGAAGGCGCTGCCCACGACAATCGGGACATTCGGCATAACCCCGATACTTGCTAAGCATCACGCGGACATGCAACTTGTATTTCTTCCGCTCCATCTGCGCGAAAAAGCCGTGCACGCCAGCGAAGCTTCCGTTACCTCGCAGTACAGTTTCGCGTGCCGATTCTGTCAGTTCGCGCCAAGGCACATCCAGCGGAATACGCAGCTCGGAGGCCTGCTTCTTGAGGTCGTTGAACCACGTGCGATACTTCGGCCGGTTCCATGGATCGATGGCGCCGTCGTTGAGGCTCAGACCCTTGTCCGGGATCACGAGATTGAGATCATAGTCCACTGTATTACCGAAGCCCTGGCACCGCGGACAGGCGCCGAAGGGGTTGTTGAAGCTGAAGAGACGCGGTTCGGGCTCCTTTCCCGCGCGATGGCACTTCGTGCACCGGTAGTCGCCCGAGAACCGGTGCTGCAGCCGATCCCGGGCCTCGTCCTGTGGAGCCTCCTCGAAAATCACTTCGCCCGATTCCCGGTAGGCGATCTCGGCAGCGTCAACGATCCGGGGGCGATTCTCCGCGTTCACGACGATTCTGTCGACGAGAACGTAAACGCGCAGATCAAAATTGAGATCCAACAGAGACTCGGGGGACGAGAACTCGAAAATCTGGCCATTTTGATAGAGGCGGTTGAATCCCGAAGACCTTAATTCCGTCAACCGCGCCTTCATCGCATCGGTCATTGGCTCGGCGATGCTGGTTTTCGTACTTGTTTTCGCGCCAGGTTTTGTGGTTCGCTTGGCAGACTTAGCAGGCTCGGCCGCCTGCGCGTCGTGCCGCACAGGAAACAAGGCGTTCAAACGCACCCCATCTCCCAATGCCAATATTGCCTCGGCCACTTCGTCGATCGAGTCGCGCTTCACGAGGCCATCGCAATAGATGCAATGCACTTCGCCGCATCGCGCATACAGCAGCCTGAGATAGTCGTAAATCTCAGTCGCTGTGGCTACAGTCGAACGCGGATTGCGCGTCGTATTTTTCTGCTTGATAGCGATCGCCGGGGCCAATCCGTCGATCTCGTCTACATCCGGTTTCTCGATGCGTTCCAGAAACTGACGCGCATACGCCGAGAGCGATTCCACATAACGCCGCTGCCCTTCGGCGTAGATCGTGTCGAAGGCGAGCGAGGATTTGCCCGATCCTGAAACACCGCTGATCACCGTCAGCTTTCCGTGGGGGATTTCGCAGGAAAGGTCTTTCAGATTATGGGTCCGCGCGCGGCGGATTACGATTGCGTCGTTCGATGAGCTCAATGGGAAAACACCGGAAGGAAATCTGTCTGCAGCGTCCCTGTCCCCTTAGAGGGGCAAAGGACACAAACATCCACTATTTATTATAGGGCGGAGCGATGCCACCGTCTCCTTGCGGTTGGGAGGGTTCCATTTTTCCCGCAAGAAGAAAGATGGCACAAAGCCAAGTCGGCCGTTGCTATGCCGAGGCACACAAATACCTTTCCGCACCGAAGTGTTCGGTCCGGCAAAGGATTTGAGTGAGAAATTAACCTAAGCTGCGAGAGCAGCAGATCGAGATGGGCCGACATATGCCAAATTGGCCATCGAAATCTCGGTCTCGACTTCATTGCGATTCAGAACGCACGCTAAACCCAACAAGGCAGTAGACGCGCACGCTGGGCAACGTGTCGCGGAATTTCCAACGCAATCGCAATCCTGGCAAAGATAAGCCGAAGTCAACGGAATGTACTGCAGCATCGGGGAAGTCATCGTTTCACCTATCTGGCTGAACTAGATTGGCACTTGGCGAGCGCGCTCGCGTTCGCTGATCCCTAACAGGGTTGATGGGCTCAAACACGAAAAGGTTGTTTTGCGGTCCTCACAATACTGAGGAAAAGCCGTTTCGCATTTGGGAACAAATCCCCGCCGAATCCCAAGCCTCTCTGACATTCAGGTTAATCGAGTTGAAGGTTGAATACTATTCCCCGTTGTGGTGGAAATCCCGGTTACTATGCGGATTCTTTTTGTAGCAGTTTGGTCACCACTCCTTGCGATTACTATCCGGTCCAGATGGATAAGAGGCGCCGAATGTTGTTGTTCCAGCGCCCCCGTGTTGCTCACTTTGAAAAGATGGAGTTGTTTCGATCGAACTCCTGTTCCGTTTTCGACGCTTTGTGGGCCGCTTCGTCCGCACTTTTTTCATCTCTTGTTCGCGGAGCGGTGACCGGCTTGACAGATGTATCTGTCCGCGGTTCAGGCTTTCTTACGGGAACTCGTTTCGAAGTATCCACCATGTGTTTTTACCTCAGGCCACTTCGATGCAACGTGCGCGATGGAGGGATGTGTGAGCAACCTGCGACGCTTGGTCAACCTCGCTTCGGTCTTCGGGACGCGATGCTGTACCCTACGGTGGCCCCATTCGGCTATGCTCGGCTATGCCACTCCCCCTTTTGACGAAAGCGTTCTGCCTGCAGCAGCCGAGGTCCTTCCAAGAACTTGGCAACTATTTCAGCGAGAGGCTCCTCCTCGAGCAGGTGAAACCTAACCTCCATCTTGTCGCCAAGTCAAAGGTCTTAGGTTGTTCCATTTCGAACTCATATTTTGGGGCACAACGCCAGCGTCAAGCCTCCGTCTACTCCAGACTAAAATCAATTTGAGGTATGTCGTGGTTCGTTCTACCGTCTTTTTGCTCGTCATTCTCTTGGCCGCTAGCGAGAGTTTGAACTCGACCGCCCAAACTGAAAGCCAATCCAGCCCCAAGAAACCCTCTTCTACATCCCCAATCGATGGCGGCGCATTGGAATCCTCCATCTCCCGGCAGGTGACGGAGGCAGAAGCCGCCATAGGCAAGTCCGACTGGCAGACCGCCGAAACAGAGCTCGACACGTGGCTGGCGACCCATCCGAACGATGCCCGCGCTTTGTTCGACGCTGGATACGTGGCCGATGCAGAAAACCGGGTTGATGACGCAGCGGGACTCTATCGTCGCGCCACTGAAGCCGATCCCAAATCCTTCGAAGCGCATCTTTCCCTTGGGTTATTGTTGGCACGGCAAGGCAAACCGACCGACGCTCGTCCAGAACTTCAAGCGGCAACGACCCTCGATCCCGGCGAAGCGGGTATAGCGCTGAAGGCGCGCGCATGGCGCGCATTGGCTGAAATCGATAAGCCCAGCCCTGACCATCCCGGGGACACGACACAGGCTTCAGCAGATTTGCTGGAAGCGCTCAAGCTGTCTCCGGAAACGCCAGCGGATACACTTCTGGCCGCGAGCCTAGCGGAATCCGCCGGCCAGACAGAGGAAGCGGAGGCAGCGTATCGCCGCTTGCTGACAAAAGATCCTCGATCGGTGCCGGCCAACGCTGGCTTGGCCCATGTCCTGATGAGCCGCAAGGGGTATCCCGAGGCCGAGACTCTGCTTCGCGCCGCGATTGCCTACTCCCCTGACGATCCAACATTAAATGCGCAACTTGCCACCGTTCTTGCAGCGCAAGACAAGGCCGAAGCACTTCCTTTGTTGCAGAAACTCCACGCAACACATCCGCACGACGCTCCGATCACGCGCATGCTTGCTGACGTGGAAGCACAAGCAGGGGACGCAGCCGGTTCGGACAAGCTATATACAACTTTGCTGATTTCACAACCAAACGACGTCGATCTGATCCTGGCCCACGGCCAGAATCTGATTCGGCTCTTGAAATACAGTGAGGCTCTAAAGGTCTTCGCAGAGGCTACACGCGTCGATCCCTCCGACGGCGACGCGTGGAGCGGTCTTGCCTTTTCTGCATCAAAAACAGGCCAACCCGCTGTTGCACTGCACGCCCTTACGATGCGGTCAAAATTCCTGCCAGAGGTCCCGTCAACTTATTTTCTTTGGGCCACATCCTACGATACGATGCACGACAAGGCTCAGGCCATTGCCTACTACCACCACTTTCTCGAATCGGCGAGAGGAAACTTTCCTGACCAGGAATGGCAAGCAAAGCAAAGGCTTCTGTTGTTGGAAAAAAAGAGCCAATAGTGGCTAATTTTGCTCAAAATGAAAAACTGAAGTGTTTGATGATTCACGGGGTATCTTTTCCACAATTCAACGCAGGAAATGCGTCGCGGCGACTAGGTAGTAACCTGGGAGACTTCGGTTTTTCCTTGCATGTTCTCCCAATTTGCTCCTATTGTTACGGCGTGGGGTAAGGGCGGTCGCCGGAATCGAGCCGCTCGGGTTTTTTCCGCACCAGCGGAGGTTCCTCATGCGTGCTCAGATCTCATTGGCGGTCCTTATCCTCCTTCCTGCGTTCGCAATACCCGCTTGCGCGTATACCCCGGATGAAAAGATCCCCGATCAGGAAAGCATCTCGGCGTTAGAGGCTAAGATTCCTCAGGCTCAGGCACGCGAGCAGTGTTTTCTCTACGCGGAGCTCATCCATCAGATGACCGAGTTCAGCGTACGCCAGTATGCGGCCGGTAACGTCGATAAAGCCAGCGATCTCCTCAAACAGATCCAGGAACTCGCGCACAGAGTTCACCTTTCGGTTGCGGATGACAATAAGCGGCTCAAGAACGCTGAGATTCTTCTACGCCACACCGCGTTCCGGCTGAATGAAATGTTGCATTCGAGCAGCTTTGAGGATCGGCCGCTGGTGGCGCAAACATTGGCCCAAGTGAATCGGGCCGAAAACGAAGCCATGCTGCAGGTCTTCAAGAAGTAGGCCTACCAAGTTGCCGTCAAAGCCCTAACAGTTTCGCGCAGCAGCAATTCCCTGCTTTGTCTTGCCATGAGAATGTGCTTGAATGAATTCCGTCGAGGAGTTCAAGAATGCGCGGACGAAGCCTCTTACTTTGGGTTGGTGGTTCGATGTTGCTTGTCGCGTTGGCGACAGCGCAGAAGGAGCAGCGCCAGCCCCTCACGGAGACTCAGATTGAGCAAATTCGTGAAGCCGGTATCGATCCAGATGCGCGCGTCAAGCTGTATACCAAATTCCTCGATGAGCACGTGGACTCGATTAAGGGACTGATTCCCAGAATTCACTCGGGCGCTCGCGCAAAACGCATGGACGATGAGCTACAGGATCTGACGGCGCTCATGGACGAACTCGGGTCGAATCTTGATCAATATGGCGAGCGGAAGGCTGATCTTCGCAAATCATTGAAATCCTTGAACGAATCCGCCCCCCATTGGCTCGACGTTTTGCGTAATTTGCCAAGCGAGCCGGGATTTGAACTTTCCCGAAAAGAGGCACTTGATAGCGGCAAGGATTTGGCCGATCAGGTCGCGCAAATGCTCAAAGAGCAAGCGGATTACTTTGCTCTGCACAAGGATGAAAAGGGTCAGGAACGTGCCGAGCCCAAATGAGAGGTAGCGTCTCTGACCTCGCGCTTCTTCGTGCTAACCTCCAATTTGGTGACCGTCGAATTCCAGACCATCTTTCAGGAGGAGTACCGAGCGATTCGTCCCCGGGCGCCCATGCCGCCCATCGTGGTTCGATTTCGCCGCTTCACTTCCCTCAACACCACAATTCGACTTCGGGAGAGCCGAATCCTCGTAAGCCTTTCCGATCTCCTCGAAGGCGCTCCGGAAAACGTCCTACGCGCGATAGCTCATATTTTGCTGGCCAAGCTTTACCGCAAGCCGATCGATGCGACTCAAAACCTGCGCTTCAAGCGGTTTGCCTCCAGCGCCGCCGTCACGCGGCAAACAGAACTGATTCGTCACGCCCGGGGCACAAAACGCTTCTCCGGCCCGGAAGGCCGTTACTACAACCTCGAGGAAGTCTTTGATACGTTGAATTTCAGGTTCTTCGGAGGGCTGCTGGGTCGACCGGAGTTGACATGGAGCGAGAACCTTGCCCGACGTTCGCTAGGCCATTACGATGCTGCGCACAACACTATCGTGGTGAGTCGCGTATTCGATCGGCCTTCCAGTCCGCGTTACGCGATCGAATACCTGCTGTATCACGAAATGCTCCACCTCAAGCATCCAGTCAGAATGCGCGGGCTCCGCCGTTGCGTTCATTCCGCTGCCTTCAAAGATGACGAGCGGCAGTTTCCGCAGCTCAAGGAGGCTCTGGCGTTCATCAAGCGCTTGTAGGCAGACTGGCCCCATTCTGAAACGGACCCATATCGGAAAGGTTCCTCAACTGGTAACCAAGCCCGAGTTACAGTGGTCGCATGTCCTTTTGGTTTCCTCGTTCCCCGGCTTAAGAGAGTAGTATGTGCATCTAAGGAACCTGACGGGAGGTTCAATGCACGTGCTGGCTTGGCTCTTCCCCTTTTTCCAAGGCCTGCTTCTCGGTATCATTGCGATGGCGTTCCACGAGGCCGGTCACATCGTCACGGCTCCATTAGTCGGCATCAAAATCAAAACGATCGGTTTAACTTGGAAGGGACTTTACACAGTGCGCGAAGCCGGACCGCCGGCTAAAAACTTGATCGTTTCGCTTGCGGGCCCCTTGACGAACCTGGCTTTGCTCCTGCTCTGGCCACTATCTCCGAAGCTCGGTCTCGCGAATCTCTGCTTTGCGTTCTTCAACATTCTTCCGATTGAGGGCTCTGATGGTGAGCGTGTTTGGACATGCTGGCGGCAGATCAAGCGTGATCGCCGCAGCCTGGCAGCTTCGAAACTCTATACAGCGTACGACACAACGCCGCCGATAGTCGCGAGTGGAGAACTCGGACGCCTTGTAGGCGACTCATCTCGCGCCGAAGACTAGAGCGATTCCACAATTCATGCCCCCTTGCATGTCCGTGCAGGGAGGCATTTTCTTTAAGAAAAAATGCCACTCGGCGGTGGCGGCTTCGGTTTACGGCGATTGTGGAACGCTGTAGTCTTGCAGGAACCGCCTCTTAACTAGGCTATTCTCTCCACCGGGCTGGTTGCGTCCTCTGTACCGGGTACTTTGCGCGTAGCCGTCCACAGTATCAGCGCAAATCCAACAATGACCGAGCCTGCGCTTGCCAGCTGCGCATTCGACAAACCGAATAAAATCTTTGGATTGCGGCGTATAAATTCAACCAGAAAACGAGCTGTTCCGGTGAGAACAAGATATTCTCCCAGAATTCTTCCTGTAGGCCTTGGCGTTCCCCCCCGAACCCAGAGCCACCAACCGATCAACAATCCAGCGAAGAGCTCGTAGAGCGGCGTTGGATGAACACGGACCAGCGTGGGTTCGAGGCCGTTTGGAAAGCTCATTCCCCAAGGTAGATTCGTGGGAATCCCGTAACATCCATCCCCGGAAAGAAAGCAGCCGATCCGGCCGATGCCGTAGCCAATCGCAGCCGACGGTGCCGCCAGGTCGAGGGTACGCAATGCACCGATCCGGGCACGCCAACCTTGAAAGACAAGCGCGGCAATTCCGAAGGTGAGCCCGCCGAACCATGCAAACCCCGCCTGATCCCACAAGACACGCCAGCCGATTTCGCGGAACTCAGAGGGGGTATCCAAAACGTGCCACACTTTAGCGCCCACGATGCCTGCTACGACTGCGATAGCTACAATGCCGACTGCGTCAGCGTCGATGCCTGCTCGCCGAAACGAAGCGTGCATCACCCACGCCCCCGACACCGCGGCCAGCCACAACATCAGGCCGAACGTTGGTAGGTTCAGACCCCAAAAATGGAGATACGGAATCATCTCTCTTGAGTATAGACGTCTGCCAAAGCGAATCGATCCAGTTCATGTCTCAGAGGATTTTCTCACAACCGTGTAACCGTAAAGCACGGATTCGCGAGATACTAAGGACATGTCAACCATCACATATCAGGGGCTTGAGATCCTCTACACACATGAGCAAATCGCCGAGAGGGTGGCTGAAATGGGAGCCCAGATTACGCGGGATCTGAACGGAGAAAAGGCTGTGATGGTTGGAGTGCTGAAGGGCGCCGCTATATTTCTCTCGGATTTGGCGCGAGCCATCCGGGTTGACACGACTTTCGATTTTGTCGCCGTCTCCAGTTATGGCAAAGGGCAGCGTTCCTCTGGCGCAGTGAAACTGATCAAGGATTTGGATGAGCCGATCGAAGGAAAGAACGTTTTGCTGGTTGAAGACATTCTTGACACAGGCCTTACGCTCGCCTATTTGCGCAAAATTCTCCTCCAGCATCACCCCAAAACCCTGCGGATTGTGACCTTGCTCGACAAACCCTCGCGACGAATCGAGCGAATTGATGCGGATTACGTCGGCTTCTCGATTCCCAACTTGTTCGTTATCGGGTATGGGATGGATTACGCGGAACGCTACCGCAACCTCCCAGACATTTGCCTGATGTCCCCCAACCATCCGGAATAGACCTCAGGCTGCGAGACAGGATGCCTCAGACACCAAATCTGAACGAGTTGCGGTTGCTGCTGATGTCCGCTTATCGTGAATTCAATGCGCGGAACATGGAAGCAGTCTTGGAGCGTCTCCATCCTGAAGTCGAGTGGGCGAACGGAATGGAGGGTGGCCACGTCCATGGACGTGACGGTGTTCGCGCATATTGGACCCGCCAGTGGCAGACTCTCGACCCGCACGTTGACCCAGTGAGCATCGAACCCGATGAGACGGGCCGGGTGATTATTGAAGTGCACCAAGTGGTCCGAGATCTGAAGGGGTTGGTTCTGCTGGACACAACCGTTCATCATGCGTACCGCTTTGAAGACGGGCTAATCAAACGAATGGACATCGAGTAAATCGCCCGACCGAAGCAGTGGACGTCAGCTTCGGTAACCGGTGACCCTGTTACTTGGCCGACTGTTCGGCAAGCACTATACTCATGTCCCGGACACTCTCTGGCGAGTTGAGAAAGGAGCCAGTCCATGGGAAAAGGTACCATGCCTGTCATCACGCCAATTGGCGAGGCTGATCTTGAATTTGATCACGGTAGTTTTGATGCTTCTGGGTTCACGAGCCAAGCAATGACGAACTGGCAGACGTTAGCTGCCGTCATCGACCATACTCTTTTGAAACCCGATGCGACCCGCGAACAAGTGGAAGTTCTGTGCGATGAAGTTGTGCGCTATCGCTTCGCCTGTGCCATGGTGAATCCGGTCTGGGCATCCACCGCGGTTGGCATGCTCTCAGGGACCGGAATTCCCGTCGGTGCAGTTATCGGTTTCCCGCTGGGTGCTTCGTTGGTCTCCACGTTGCGCCAGGAGGCTGCCGCGTTGGCCCGGATCGGCGTGCGGGAGTTGGATATGGTCGTTTCTATTGGGCAGCTCAAGAGCGGCAACCACCATGCCGTCCAACACGCTGTGCATGCCGCTGCATCCATAGCCCACCATCACGGGGCGCTACTGAAGGTGATCCTGGAAACGGCGCTACTGACTGTGGAGGAGAAACTCCGCGGCGCTGAGCTCGCCATTCAAGGAGGCGCCGATTTCCTCAAGACGTCCACCGGTTTCGCATCGGGAGGCGCCACCGCCGCCGACGTTGCGTTGCTGCGCGGGGTGGCCGGAGGGCGCTGCGGCGTAAAGGCGTCGGGCGGCATCCGCAAACTCGCCGATGTGCGCACAATGCTTGAAGCTGGCGCGAATCGAATAGGCGCGTCTTCTTCGGTAGCGATCGTTCGGGAGATCGGAGCGGAATAGACCCGATATTGAAACGCCGCCACGACCTGACAGATTCGGCCCTCCGATCATTCGTGGGCACTTGACCGCTGCGGCGTCGGCCCTTCCGAGCGCCGAGCTAGAGTTGCAGCGGCGCCGCCGCGACTTCACAATCCTGCAAATGTGCGCTCGAGCTCAAACAATCAGAGTCAGGAGCTACAGGCCGTTCCATGGTTCAGCTATCATTCCCTTCTAAGTTCATGTCAGCCACTCCAACAACTCCGCGGGAAGAACCTGAGTACGAAGGCGACTACCGCCCCGCCGATGCCGAAAACCCGCACGCGCATCTCGATCCGGCCAATGTCCGCGTGGAGACGGCCGACCTAGCCTACCTGGTCCAGATGGCCGACGCGCTCAACACCACTCTGGATTTGCAAACCTTGCTTCGCCGCACGTCGGAGCTGGTACAGTCCATCATTCACTACAGAATCTTCGCCATCCTGCTCCTGAACGACCGCACCCATGACCTCCGCATGCGCTTTCAAATTGGGCACGGTCCGGATGTGGAGCGCATGCGCTTCCCCCTTGGGAAAGGGATCGTTGGACAGGTCGCCCTAACGCGCCAGGCCATTCTGCTGAACGATGTAACGACGGACGAAAACTACATTTCCGCGAATCCGGAAGTTCGCTCGGAACTCGCCGTGCCTCTGATCGCGAAGAACAGGCTCATCGGCGTAATGGATCTCGAGAGCGAAGAAACCGGCTACTTCCGGCCGGAACACCTGCATTTGCTCACCCTCACTGCATCACGCATCGCGCAAGCCATCGAAAACGCCAGACTTTACGCGCGCGTCTCGCGGCAGGCCCAAACGCTGACTGTGTTGAATGAGATTTCAGCAGAGCTGACCTCGATTCTCGAGCTCGACCCCCTGCTGGCGCGCATAGGCCAGCTGTTGCGGCGGTTGATCGACTATCAGATGTTCAGCATCATGTTGCTCGATGACAAGGGAGAGACGCTGATTACGCGGTATGCCTGGCGCTTTGGCTATGCCCACGCACCTTTACGCCGCATTCCGATCACCAGCGGGCTGGTGGGCGCCGCAGTTCGCGAATGGCGGCCGATCAATGTCCCGGACGTACGTAAAGACCTGCGCTATTTGCCCATGAATCCCGAGACCCGTTCGGAGCTGATTGTGCCGCTCTTCCACAAGGGGCGCATCATCGGGGTCCTTGACCTGGAACATACTCGTCCCGGGTTTTTCAATGAAGACCATGAGCGCGCCCTGACAACCATGGCGGCACAGGTCGCCATCGCCATCGAGAATGCACGCCTCTACCAAGCGGTGAGGCGCCAGGAGCGGCAGTTGGAACGCGATATTGCGATGGCGCGGGAAGTCCAATTGAGGCTGCTTCCCACGGCACCGCCTGAGCAATCCCATGCCGATCTGGCGGTACGGTTTCTCCCCGCCCGCACCATTGGGGGCGATCTCTACGATTTTGTCGAGTACGAGCCAAATCAAACGGCAATCATGCTGGGAGACGTCAGTGGCAAGGCTGCACCCGCCGCACTCTTCGCCGCGTTGGTCAGCGGCATTATGCGGTCAGCGGCGATTCAACGGCCCAAGGCCGCGCAGATGCTGTGCCTGCTGAACGACTCGCTCCAGGAGCGCAAACTCGATTCGCAATATGTAACCATGCTCTTCGCGCTCTGGGACGACGACAGCCGTACGTTGCAGGTAGCGAACTCGGGAGCAGTTCAACCCATTTTTTGCAGAGAAGGGCAGTCTCTGACTATCAAGGCTGAGGGTTTTCCGCTCGGGCTCTTCCCCGACGTCACATATGACGAGATCAGCGTCGTGACACAACCTGGCGATGTGATCGTCTTCGTCTCCGACGGAATACTTGACGCTGAAAATGCACAAAACGAGATGTATGGATCGGAGCGGCTGTCGAAGATCCTCTGCACAAATCCAGAACAGTCCGCGAGCCAGGTTGCAGACTCGATCATGGCCGACGTCACGCGATTTCAGGATGGGAAGGACCGCTTCGACGACGAGACGATCATCGTGCTGAAAGTACGTTAACACCAGCCTCTTTTTCGCCTCGTCCCCTACTCTTCAGTCTTTCGATAGACTGAAGGTGCAATTCATTTTCGGAGCTCCTTTGCATACCGCAACGCAAGAACGAATCATTCGTCCGGCTCGAAATATTTTAGGAAGCCTTCGCCTCCCAGGCGACAAATCGATCAGCCACCGCTATGCCATGCTGGCGGGGTTTGCTGAGGGGACATCGCGCTTCAGGAATTTCTCTACCGGCGCGGATTGCGCTTCGACCCTGGCCTGCATGCAGAGTCTTGGCGCACATGTGCGCACTTTAGACGACGGCACCGTTGAAGTGACTGGTGTGGGGGGCCACGTGACTCCCGCGGACCATCCACTTGATTGCGGCAATTCCGGGTCAACGATGCGGATGATTTCCGGACTGCTGGCTCCCCAGCAAGGCAAATTCACTTTGGTCGGCGATGCTTCACTTTCGCGCAGGCCAATGGAGCGCGTTCGCAAGCCTTTGGACGCCATGGGAGCGCGACTGACGCTCACTGAAGGCCACGCGCCGATCGAAATCGACGGGGCGCAACTCCGAGCGATCGATTACTCCACGCCGGTTCCCAGCGCGCAGGTGAAAACCTGTATTCTGCTCGCCGGTTTACAGACCGCGGGCAAGACGGTGGTGCGCGAATCAGTCCGTACCCGCGACCACAGTGAACTGGCATTGCGCGGGTTCGGCGCCGAAGTTGAGCGGGCTCTTAGTGCGGTGTCCGTCACCGGCCCACAGAGACTTCGGGGCATCGAGGCTACGGTCCCCGGCGATCTTTCTTCGGCAGCGTTCTTCTTATGCGCTGCGGCGATCTTTCCGGGCTCTTCGCTGGTGTTGGACGGACTCGGTCTCAATCCCACACGGGCTGCCCTGCTTGACGTTCTGACGATCCTTGGCGCGCACATCGCGGTGCTCGATCTCGAGGAGAAACATTCCGAGTTAGTCGGCACAGTGCAGATCACTTCTCCACCTGAAGGGTTGCGGTCGACCGAGATCAGCGGCGCCCTATCTGCGCAGCTCATCGATGAACTCCCGGTGCTCGCCGCGATTGCACCGTACACTTCCGGCGGCATCCGCATCCGCGACGCCAAAGAACTACGTGTAAAGGAATCAGATCGCATCGCACTCGTGGCACAGAATCTTCGCGCGATGGGCGCGGAAGTCGCGGAGTTCGACGATGGTTTGGATGTGCCTGGCGGCCAAACTCTGCATGGGGCGACAATTGACTCAGGCAACGACCATCGCATCGCGATGGCCTTCAGCGTGGCCGGACTTCGCGCTGAAGGGGAGACGCTGATTCAGGGCGCGGAATCCGCGGCTATCAGTTTTCCTGAGTTTTTCGACTTGCTGGACAAGGTCGCCGATCGATGAAAATGAATGGCACACTATATTGCAATTTCAGAGTTGATTGCACCGGCCCGCTTTTCTCGCCGAGCCCACCCCCTCCCCACGTTTTTCGGTAAATGTCTCATTCCACTTGGTTTACAGTTATCAATAACTTACGGTAACCCATTTAAAGTGAATGGGTTATGGCTAAAGATCTCCACCAGTTCAAGTTAGGACCGGCTTCTCGCTCAGGGGCAAACTGTTCAGGCCACCGTTCGCGCAGAGCGCGAACAAGAGCGCGTGCCCGAGCCAGTCTCCAGGGCGAGTTTCGTTTTTTGGGGATAGATTCAGGATAGCGGAATGAGGGAATTCATGCGCAATCTCATCCGACCGATGAAGCGTTCCGAGTGTGTCACCCCCTAACAGGACCTTTGACGAATCTTCGCCATGGTTTTGTTACTTTCTCATCCGCAATAAGGTAGCCAAGGCGGCTCGAAGTGGCGGAATCGGTTCATAATTGATCTTCGCGGGAGGGAAACATGGCAAGATGCCCATCATGCCAACACGAGGTTTCTGTACTTTTCGATTCGATCCGCCCTGCGATCTTCTTGCAGAATATGATCCGGTCACCAGCAAGCAAAGTTTTCATCTGCAGACATTGCGGCGAACAGCTTACGATGGCGACTTCAGGTTTCATCGTCTGCCAGGTGGCATTTGTCGTCATCGTCATTCCATGTGCGATCGCTTTTGCTCGTCTTCAGACGTGGCTTCTCAATTCCTCCCAAATGTTTCATCAGCTTTCTACAGAGTTTCCGAACATGACCGTGGTCTTGCTCTGGATTCTCCCCACCTTGATTGTGACTCTTATTGTTTGCGCTCAGTTCGCTCAACGCTTTGTCGAATTTCGAAGAGTGGTGTGACCTCGTGCAATTTGCTCCCCGGTCATGTTGAGCCAAAGCCAAACCCTTCAGGAAAACTGTCAAACGGGAAGTGCACCTTTTTTGGTCATTGACGGATTGGCCACAACTCAACCGGAACCATCTTGCGGCTCCGAAGACTGGAAACCACGCCCCATGATTGTGCCGTAATAGTTGGGCCTCACTCCCGATTCGAGTGCCGCAATCATAAGTGCTCGCGAGGGGCCGAGACAGAACCCTAGATCGTTTAGACCGACGCGATAAACGAGGCCCAAGTTGAGTGCCTCCACGCCGGGAAGCTCGCCAGGAAACGCAAATCCTCTCGATGTTCTTTCATGTAATCGATTGCAATCTTCTCTTGTTCTCTCAGTTTGGTGTTTTCTCCGTCACCGAGAAGGAATTCCAATCCGTTTGTTGGTCCATTGCCCATCTTTCGCCAAACAAAATCGGGACGAAGGGCGACTGTGCGAGGAAAGCGTCTACGTCAAATGATGACCAAGAGCAAATATGTGTAGGCGTTGCGGAACCGATCAGGCATGCCTGCGGTTTTTGACATTCATTTTTTGTCTCACGGGAGGGCGTCAGCAGGGTGCCAGGTTGGCGAGGCGACGCATGCGAAGTATAGGTCACGTCCGTAAACACAAACCATTCAACCGGGACTTTACGATCCTAGGTGGATCACCCGCTACTCGGAAGCATAACTAAAACCGAGTCGTTTTTGGGCTGGCCACAATCCCGCCGGAACGGCTATTTTGCAACTGCCACAGGAGCGAAATCAGGCAACTTTATCACTATTCCGCTTGAGAAGGTCTTGGCATGGGGATAAGGGAGCGTTGTCGTCGTAGACCCTGAAAGGACGACCATTGGGGGCAGCTTTATCGCTATTCCGCTTGAGAATACCTCGGCATGATGATCAAGGAACGTAGTCGTCGTAGGCTCTGAAACGAAGACCAGAGGAGGAATCACTGCCCCTGTCTATTCGCATCTTGTGGCCGCGCTGAGCGCAAAGTGGAATACCCATCGCCAGCGCCATCAGTCCAAACGCAAAAGCAGATCGCATTATCAATCCCTCTCATCCAGTTCATCGATATTACTCGGCAAAAATCAGCTTGGCAATTTCTGCTGGCGATACGCGGCGAGTTCGGTCCAATCACCCGCTAACCGGAAATAACCAAGTGAGCAACACCAGAGAGCAGTGTTTTAGGATGACGCGGGCGGGAGGGGATCGTGCGTTCCCACCCAAGCAGAGCTTGGATGGGGCACCCATCATCGTACTGATTGACGCGTTGCGGATGCACGATTTGGGCCAGATCGATGAAGCGAATTGGCCCCGGCTCGCATCAGCATAGCGGTTCCACCACGCGACGATGCAGCGAGCAAAGATGAGGCCCGACAACGCGTGCCGGGCCCGGGAATCTTGCGTGAGGCGGGTTAATTGCTCGCTGGCGGGACCGTGGGAGCAACAGTTGTGTTCGATGCGGGCTGTAATCCCGGAATGACAGGGGCGGTTCCCACTTTTCCGGTGGCGGCGTCATTCAAATTGATCCCATAGTGCTGCAGCGTCGACGCCAGTACCTGATATAGCAGGGCGCGGTCCTTCGCGTAGGTCAGGTTCGCGGTAATGCGGGCGTTCTCGGCATTGGCAAGATTGCGCTTCTGTAAAAGCACATTGGCGGTGATCGATGCCCCGAGGTTCAGCTTCTTCTGCTCGGCTTCCAGACTCTGTCGCGCATAGTCCTCGGCGGCAATCGATGCCTGCACCTGCGCACGGTCGTTAGCGAGCGCATATTGTTGGGCCACGACCTGCATCCGAATCTGCGTGTAGAGCTGCTCGAGGTGCATCTCAGCCTGGCGATATTCAATCAGCGAGCGGGCCTGATCGGCCTGCGCGGTGCGGTTGCGGATCGGAAGCTGGAAGTTGAAGCCGATGCCCTTGTCCGGAGAACTGCTGTTGACCAGGTTGCCCAGCACATCCGAATAGCCGCTGGTGGCAAAAGGTGTGCACGGCTCGCCGAAGGCTATCGATAGCTGGCAGGAAGCGGGATTAAATGCGCCACCAATGCCCTGCGCGCCGTAGTAGCCGTAAACATCGAGCGTAGGCAGCAGATTCTGCCGCGCACCGCGCAACGTGATTTCGTCCTTCTTAATCGAGAGTACCGCCTGCTCAAGTTCCGGACGGTTCTTGAACGCAGCTTGTGCGAGCTCATCGGGAGTCTGCTTCTCTTCCGGCAACGGGTCAAGGTTCACTCGATCGGTGGGGACGATTGGCGCCGCGACCAACCCAGGATCGTTCAGATTGCGGGCGATCGCCTGCTTGAGAACCAGCTGCTGATAGTTCAGATTACTCTGCGAACTAATCAGCGCCTGCTTGTCCGTGGCCACTGTCGAATCTGCATTGACGACATCGAGCGGCGCCATGGTACCGATGTCGAGCTGTTTGCGCGTGTCGCTATCGAGCTTAGTGCTTTGCGCGAGAGCCCGCTCCTTGGCTTGCACGTCTTCGTAGGCGCTTACCACGACCCAGTAAATATTTTCCACCTGATTCACGGTCGCGAAGATCTGTTGCCGGAACGTGGAGTCGGTGATGCGGCGATTGAGAATCGCCTCATAAATGAAGCGATTGTTGACCCAGAAGCCTGCTCCCTGGAGCAAGTGTTGAGTTACCTTGGCATTGAAGCTCGACAAGATCTGTGGGCTGTACGAACTGAAAAAATTTGTCGTGGTCGTGCGGCTGTTGTTCCAGCTAAGGTTCAGTGCGGTGCCCGGAGAAAAGCCCTGCGCGTAAGTAAAGTTATACGTATTGGTATTCGTGAACGCGCGGGGAGAGAACGAATTGGTTTGCGGCGATTCCTGCCGGTCGAACTGCAACGAGCCACCTACTACCGGATCGCGCTGCTCCGGAAGTGGACCAACGCCATCGGTGGAGAGAACAATGCCCGCGCTGCCGGTAGTGGCGCCACTGACTGTGCCAGGGGCTCCGCTCTGGCTGAGAGTCTGCGATGTGCCGCCCTGCGTGTTCTGCAGAACTGTTGCGCCAACGCCGCGCAGAGACGATCCCGCTTTAGACCGCAGAATATCGGTGTCCGCGATGTCGAGGTAGTAACGCGCGATGGCAATGTCGTAGTTGTTCTCGAGCGCCAAAGCAATCGCATCCGACAGGCTCAAGTAGATCTTGCCATCTTTGACCAGATCCTGCAGTCGAACTGAATTGTTGAAGTCCGCTTTGGCAATCGTTGTAGCCCGATACAAATTGATCGGATCGCCAAGCAGGCGTCCCGCGGGCTTGGAAAAGTCGCGAGCGGATTGGCGCAGCGTCAAGGGTTCCGTTTGCGTGGGAACCGGAGCCGATGGCAATTCCGATGCGGCTTTATTCATGGTCGCAGTAGGGGCCTGCGCATACCCAGAGGGCACGCACGCGGCTAACGTTAGGAATGTCGCCGCCAAGGCACGCAATGGACTCTCGATTTTCTTACTTTTTGGCCGCACTACCACATCCAGCTGTTCAAACACACCGATATTGAACGAATGCATGATTCCTCTCCACGAGTCGCTAGGGCATGTGGGGTGCCATTTTCAAGACGCCCGGAGAACTCCTCCGGACTCACTTTGCGAGGCTTCCGGCCGCGATTTGACTGGTGCGTCTGTCAAATAGGCTCACTTTGAGCAATACGCGCTCGGTCAACAATTCGTTCCCTTGCCCGGATCCTCGAGGTTCGATACATCCCATATGAGAATTATTCGTGAAAGCTGAGTATATCCCAGCGCTCGAGTTAACTTCTGCGCCCATTCTGGTCAATTACCCTGTTATCCAGCCAGATACTCATGACTGATTCCGATCCACTTGCGGCAAATGTGCTCACATGGAAGCTGACCCTCGCTTATGACGGCACGGACTTTCGTGGATGGCAGATTCAGCCTGGCGAACGCACCATTCAGGGCGAGCTTCAGAATGCCCTGGGGCGCGTTACGGGCGAGACTCCTTTACCCCAGGGCTCAGGAAGAACCGACGCCGGCGTGCATGCCCTGGCGCAGGTTGCGAGCTTTCCGCTGCGCGCACCGATTCCCGCGGAAAACCTGCAGCGGGCCTTGAATCGCACATTGCCCGAATCGATCCGAATACTGGAAGCGAATACCGTACCGGATACATTCCATGCTCGGCACTCCGCCGTCGCAAAAACATACGAGTATCGCGTCAGGGTCGCGAAGCTGGGAAGTGAAGGCGTTTGTTCTCCGTTTCTCGCTCGCTACGTCTATGCTTTTCCCTGGCCTTTGGACCTCAGCAAACTAGAATCAGGGGCACAACTTCTTTTGGGCGAGCACGATTTCCTGAGCTTCGCTGCCACCGACCCCGATTTGACCGCGCGAAGCAAGGCCAAGCCCGGGTGGTCAATCGCAGACTCGGACGAGAGGCTTTCGACCATCCGCACCATTTTTTCTTCGACCTGGACGAAGCAAGCAGTCGAAGGTGGCGATCTGCTGGTCTATCGCGTTCGAGGAAACGGGTTCCTCCATCACATGGTGCGCAATCTTGTTGGCACCTTGCTTGATGTGGGTCGCGGATATCGAGGGGCAGAAGAGATTCCAGCTATCCTCGCAGCCCGGGCGCGTTCCGCTGCCGGCCCGACGGCGCCAGCTCGGGGGCTGTTTCTGCATTCAGTCGAGTATGGCTGTGAGTCATCGCACTCAACGCCAAGAGATGAAAGGCACGAACAGCACTGAATTAGCCACCCTGCTACCCTGAGAACATCCGTATGGTGCTTTTCTCTCGCAGTACGGCGTTCTCCAGGGTCACCGCGCTCGCTGCACGGAGGCAGGTCCACGCGGCATTCGCGTGGATGCACAACAATCCGCGAACCATCATGGATTGGCAGACAAGGCTCGTTTCGATACCTGCGCCGCCGTTTGGCGAGGTGGCGCGGGCCGCATGGATTTCCGAATGCTTCATCAAAGCAGGACTGTCAGAAGTGAGCACCGACGCCACGGGCAACGTAATCGCTATCGTGCCGGCCACGCATCTGCCCGCCGAAAGCAGTGGTCCGGTCGTTGTACTTTCCGCACATCTTGATACAGTCTTCCCGGCTGACACGCTCATCAACGCAAAAGTGGTTGAGAATGACGGATGTCTTCGCCTGGAAGCGCCGGGAGCCTCGGACAATGGCGCCGGCGTGGCAGGTATGCTGGCCCTTGCGCATGCGCTCATCCATGCGGAAATTGAGCTGCCTGTGCCCTTGGTGGTAATTGGGAATGTGGGCGAAGAAGGGGAAGGCGATCTGCGGGGTGTTCGCCACTTCTATGACGAGATCGCGTTCTGGCGAGCCGCATCGCCGCCCACATCGTTCTCGACGGCGCCGGAGCCGACTCGGCCGTCACGCAGGCCCTGGGCAGCCGGCGCTTTCAGGTCAACATCTGCGGCCCCGGCGGCCACAGCTTTACCGACGCAGGCACCCCAAACCCCATCGCAGCCCTGGCCTCGGCGCTTGCCGTCTCGGCGAGACTCAGCTTGCCCGACGAGCCGCGCACGACTCTTAATCTCGGAACCATTCACGGCGGCACCAGCGTGAATTCCATCCCTGAAAGCGCGCAGCTTCGATCGATTTCCGCTCCACCAGCGCCAACGAACTCCTGCGCCTTGAAGTCGCGCTTCATCGCGCGGTCGAAGATGCCGTCGAGCACTGCAACGCGATTGCCGCAACACTCCGCGGCCGTAGCCGAGGACCGCTGAACTTTCACCATCGAGCAAAATCGGCGATCGCCCCGCCGCGCACCTGCCCGCCGATTCGCCGCTGCTTGAAACTCTGCGCGCGGTCGATCGGCACCTTGGGCTGCGCACCGATCTCCGCCTTGGCTCGACCGATGCCAACATTCCGCTCTCGCTGGGCATTCCGGCTCTCTCGATGGGCGCCGGGGGCGATGGCGGCAGGCGCGCACACCCAGGCTGAGTGGTACTGCGACAAGGATCGTGAGCTCGGCCTGCGAAGGGCATTGCTGCTCACCCTCGCCATGGCAGACTGGGCCGCCGAACAGTAGCGCCTCTGGTAAACTCCGCCCATGCGCGCCGCTTCCCTTCTGCTTGCTCGCGTTTGCCGCTCGGCCTCGTCGTGTTTCGCACAGCCTCAACCGCTATCCCAAGCCGTTCCCGCTCAGCACAATCTCGAATGCGAAAGCCGCGGAACCCTCCTGAGATCATCTTCTTTAACGGCATCATCTACACCGGCGCTGGTCTCGCCGAAGACAAGCCCGCAGACCGTTCAGGCGATGGCCATCGGCGGGGGCAAAGTCTCGCCGTGGGAACCAACGAGGAAATCAACCGCCTCGCCGGACCGAAGACGGTGCTCCGCAACCTGGACTCGCGCCAACATCCGGCACCTTTGTCTTTCCCGGATTCAACGATGCGCACACCCATCTCGGCAGCGCCGGCCAAACCAAGCTCAATGTCGACCTGACCGGCGTGAAGTCCCTCGACGAAATGCTGGCCAAAGTTAAGCTCTTTGCCAAAGCTGCTCCCGCAGGACACTGGCTGACCGGCGGCAACTGGGACCACACGCTCTGGGCGAGCAAAACGCTGCCCACCCGCCAGGATCTGGACAAGGTCACCGGGATCATCCGGCGTTTCTCGACCGCATCGACGGCCACATCTCCATCGCCAACTCCGCCGCGCTGGAAGCGGCCGGCATCACCGGCAAGACCAAGCCGCCGCAGGGCGGAGCCATCGACCTGGACGCAAATGGCGAACCCACCGGCATTCTTCGCGAGTCGGCCCAGGGACTGGTCTACAAGGTCATTCCGCCGCCCAGCCACGACGAACGGCGGCGCGGCGACGAGTTGGCCATCGCCGACGCTCTTTCGCACGGCATCACCAGCGTGCAGGACTTCAGCGACTGGCAGGATTTTCTCGTTTTCGAAGAGTTGGAAAAGGAAGGCAATCTCAAGCTCCGCATCACGGAGTGGCTGCCATTCAAAGACCCGCTGCGGAACTGATCAAAATGCGCGCTCATCACGATCTGAACGATCCGATGCTGCATACCGGGTTCCTGAAGGGATTCATGGATGGATCGCTGGGCTCGCGCACCGCCGCCATGAAGGCGCCATTCTCCGACGATCCCAAGTAATACCGGTCTGCCGCAATACACGCAGGCGCAACTGAACAAGATGGCGGTCGAACGGGCCCAAGCCGGCTTCCAGCTTGGGTTTCACGCCATTGGAGACAAAGCCGCCGCGATGGCCCTGGATGCATATGCGCAGCCGGGAGTTTCGAAGACCGCGCGCAACCGCATCGAGCATGCGCAGGTCGTCGATCCGGCCGACATTCCGCGCTTCGCCAAGCTGGGCGTCATCGCCTCCATGCAGCCCAACCACCTGCTCACCGACATGAACTGGGCTGAAGACCGGCTCGGACCCAGCGCGCCGCCTATTCCTACGCGTGGAAGGCATTTCTCGATGCGGGCGTGCCGCTGGCTTTCGGAACCGACTATCCAGTCGAGCCCATCACGCCCTTTCGCGGACTCTATGCGGCGGTCACGCGCATGAATGAGAGAGGCACGAAGACCTACTATCCCGAAAACAAAATCACTCGCGGCCAGGCGCTCTATGCCTATACGCAGGGCTCGGCCTACGCCGAGTTTGCGGAGAAGCACAAAGGCAAACTCGTTCCCGGCTACGATGCGGACTTTATTCTCGTGGATCGCGATCTCTACAAAGTTGACGCGCGCAAGATCCTTGGCACAAGGGTGATCGCGACATATGTCTCCGGCAAGGCATCCTACGCAAGCGCACAGGCGAAGTGAGCGGGTCAATTTGAATGTCCTCCGCAATCGCACTGGGAATCGAAACCCATGAAGCTCCGCGCCTATCTGCTCATGTTGTCCGTGGTCGCGGTCTGGGGCTCAACCTTTGTGCTCATCAAAGGAGCGTTGGTAGACGCAACGCCGGCAGCATTCAACCTGGTGCGCATGTCGCTGGCATTCGGGTTGCTCGCGATTGCTTATCACCGTTCGTGGCGAGGTATTCGTCGCAGTCATCTGGCAGCCGGTGCGGTGGTCGGCTTCTTCCTGGCAATGGGATATCAGTTCCAAACCATTGGACTCGTTCGGACGACACCGTCGAAGTCGGCATTCATCACCGGGCTTGTGGTGGTGCTGGTGCCGCTATTCTCGTCAGTACCAGCGCTGCGTCCGCCTAACGCGCGCCCTCCCCGGTGGAATGCGTATACGGGCGCCGCCCTCGCGTTCGCGGGAATCCTGCTATTGACAGCGCCAGCCAGCGTGCAGGCACGTGTCCACGCTCCAGCATTCGGAATCGCGGCCATGCTTCCCGATTTCTCGTCCATCAATTTGGGAGACGTGCTCACCTTTGGATGCGCGATTGGATTCGCGTTTCACTGCATGGCGCTGAGCCACGTATCGCCCCGCATCCCGTTTCAGCCGCTGGCACTTTTGCAGGTTGGCTTTTGCGCAGTGTTCATGACTATCAGTCTGCCGATGATCGAGCACCCGCAGATTCACTTCACGCCCAGACTGCTCGTGGCTCTCGCCATTGCTTCGGCTCTCGCCACCGCTGCAGCATTCTCGATCCAAAGCTGGGCACAGGCCATTCTGCCGTCGACGCACATTGCCCTACTCTTAACGATGGAGCCAGTGTTCGCGTGGATCGCATCGTTTCTTTTTACCGGCGAGCGCCTCGGAATGCGGCCTGCTGTGGGTGCGTTCCTGATCCTTTCTGGAATAGCTTTAACCGAGCTAGTTCCGCAACAGCATGTCCCGTCAGCGCACGAGGCATGAGATCTGCCGCTCCGAAAGCATTCGTAGGTTGGCGCGGAAACATGCAATCGGGAGAACTCCGCCATTACCTGAAGATGGAGAGAATTGATCAATGCACAAAATGAGTGCTGGAATCCTCCTCTATCGCTTCCGCAACGGCACGCTCGAGGTCTTCCTCGTTCATCCAGGCGGCCCATTTTGGAAGAAGAAGGATCAAGCTGCGTGGTCGATTCCCAAGGGGGAATACGAGGCCGGAGAAGACCCACTCTCCGCAGCCAAGAGAGAGTTCCAGGAAGAAACGGGATTCATGCCAACCGCTGGCGAATTGCACTCGCTGTTTGACGTCAAGCTGAGCTCCGGGAAGGTAATCGCTGCCTGGGCAGTTGAAGGAGACTGCGACGCGTCTGCAATCCGAAGCAACTTGTTTTCGATGGAGTGGCCGCCAAGATCCGGTAAGATGCAGGAATTCCCCGAGATCGACCGCGCTTCGTGGTTCACTCTGCCGGACGCGCACGAAAAGATTCATCCCTCACAGGGTGAATTCCTCAGCCGCCTTGCGGCAATCGTCAAAGCGAACAGCGGCGACATCCGCTAATCCCAATAGCCTTGGTCTTACCTCGGAGCTGGGTCCGGCGAGTCGGCGAGCGCATAGGCGAGTACAGCCATTACCGCCGCATTTTGGTTCAAGTGCTTGGGATCGATTTTGTCGAACGTATCGGCCGCCGTATGGTGATAGTTGAAGTAGAATCGGCTGTCCTGCACCGGAGCGAAGCTCGGTACACCTTTGGCGGTTAACCCAGCAATATCTTCGCCTGTTTCGGGCGTGCTCACCAGAGTCTCTGCACCAATCGCATCCAGGACCTGCGCAACCGGCCGCAGCCACTGTCCCAGTTCGCTCTTCCCCGCGTAATAGATTCCGGCGGGATGGTCCGCGCCGAGGTCCGATTCAATGGCCCCGATATGATTTCCGATCCCATCGTTGTGGTCGACCATGTACTCCGCAGCGCCCTCCGAACCTTCCTCTTCGCTCATCCAAGCCACGAACCGCACTGTCCGTCTTGGATGTATGTTGAGCTCTTTCAGGAGATGAATGGCCTGCATCGATACCACAACCCCCGCACCATCGTCGATCGCTCCTGTACCAAGATCCCATGAATCCAAATGACCCGACACGATGACAACCTGCTCGGGATGTTCAGTTCCCTTCCAATCGGCGATCACGTTATAGCTTTGCGCATCAGGCAGCGTTTGGGGGGTCAGCGTCAAGTGCATCGTCACGGGCCCCTGGCTGGTAAGGTCCTTCAACAAGTCGGCATCCTCAGCTGTGACTGCGGCGGCGGGAATCTTCGGCACCCCCGGCGCGTACTGCGTCATGCCCGTATGAGGCAGCCGAAAATCGGCACCGCCCACCGAGCGAACCAGTACACCCACCGCACCAACGGCCGCCGCGGAAATGGGGCCTGCACCGCGATAGACGACTCCACCCACATAGGCGTTCAAGCCGTCACCTTGAGCCGCCAGTTCCTTGTCAAATTTGTGGTTGAACAGGAGAATCTTGCCCTTCACCGCATCGGGCGGCAACGAGTGGAGTTGCTGCCAATTGTCCACAACGACCACTTCCGCGGAGATTCCCTCCGGCGGTGTAGACACGCTTCCGCCAAGCGCCGTCAGTACGATTTTTTGGGTCGTGCCGGGTGTCTGGCCTGACCAGGAAGTCAGTTCGCCTTTCTCCTCCCCACGCACCCAATGGGGCACCGTCGCCTTCTCCAGCGTGACGTCTGCGCCCAGCGCGCGCATCTGCCCGGCAATATAGTCCACCGCCTGCTGTGCCTGTGGAGAACCGCTGAGCCGCGGGCCGATGTTGTCGGTCAGGTGATGAAGCTCATCCAGCGCATAGGAGTCCTTCATTGCGGCATCGCGCAGTCGCTCCATTGTGGCCGCTTGCTCCGGCGTCCAGGCGCTCTTGCCACCAGCCATCATCGCGTTCAGCCGGTCCATTATGCTCGGGGGATTGCCGGGTGGAGGATTCTGCCCCGCAAGGATTGCTGCGCCCGCTGCAAATACTCCAACAGCGATAAGTTCTTTGTATCTCTGCCAGAATTCCATGCAGGATGTTAGCACGCCGCCGGAACGACTCTTCGCACGCAACTTGCGTCTAATCCACTTATGCAGTCGATTGCCATCCGGATCGGATCCATCGTCAAGACATCCTCTTTTTCGTCGGTAGAGCTTGCGGGTGGAAGGCGGGTTTGCTCCCCGGCTCCACGCGAGTCGCTATACTGTAGGAACATGCAATGAACGTCCCAGCCACCGAGGCTGGTCACGCAATACGAGGTCATCGAACTCATGAAATCGATCATCGAACGGCTGCGCGCTCGCCGTCTCGCATCAACTTTTGTCGTGCTTGCCACGCTTTCGGCCGCCATTGTGGGTGGCTCATTCGTCGCGCATGGTGTGCGCGGACAGGAAAAGCAGAACGAGAGCACAGATGCCACACCGCTTCACGTGGTGAATTCTTCTGTGCCTCCCAATGAATTTGTTCGGATTGCCAAGGAAGTGGGTCCCGCCGTAGTCAACATCAACACGGAGACTCTGCCCAAGCAATCGACGAATAAGCGGCGAAATCCGCACGGCTTTCAGCAGATGCCGCAGAATCCAAACGGCGGTGGAGATGATGATCAGAACGGCGGTCAGCCGGGACAAGGACAAGGTCCAGGATCAGACGATTTCCAAAACTTCTTCAACCGCTTTTTTGGTGGGCAAATTCCCGACCAGGACGGCGGCGGCGATGACGGTCAGGTGCGTGAATCGCTCGGTTCGGGATTCATTGTCGATCCAAAGGGATACATCATCACCAACAATCACGTGATCGAGAAGGCCGACAAAATCTACGTCAAGCTTTCCACCGATCCTGACACCCAGGACTTGGGCCGGCCCGCGCGCGTGATCGGGACCGACAAGGCCACGGATCTCGCGGTGATCAAGATCGACACAAATTCCCCGTTACCAACGGTCAAGCTGGGTAACTCGGAGACAACCGAGGTAGGTGACTCGGTTGAAGCTATTGGAAGTCCCTTCGCACTGGCACAGACCGTGACCGCAGGCATAATCTCCGCAAAGAACCGCACCATCGAGCCCGGCGCCAGCGGCCAGTTCCAACACTTCATCCAGACAGACGCAGCCATTAACCCTGGCAACTCCGGTGGCCCCTTGCTCAACATGAACGGTGAAGTGATCGGCGTCAACACGGCCATCTTCACGCAATCAAACGGCTATCAGGGCATCGGATTCGCTATGCCATCCAATACGGTCGTCTCGGTGTACAACGACCTCATCAGCCCGAGTCACAAAGTGGTTCGCGGCTCCATTGGCATTCAGTTCCGGCCCAATCTGTCGGGCGCGGTCAACCGCATTTACGGATTCAAAACAGGCGTTCTGGTGCAGCAAGTCCAACCAGGCGGTCCCGCCGATAAGGCTGGTCTCAAGCCGGGCGACATTATTACGCAGGTGGATGGCAGGCCGATCAAGGACGGTGACGACCTGGTCAACGAGATCGCCAGCCGCAAACCCGGCTCCAGCATCCGGCTCGGCTTTATTCGCGACGGCAAACCGACCGACGCTACAGTCACCGTCGGCGACCGGGACAAAGTATTTGCAGAACTGAATAACCCGCAAACGAACGCGGCCCCGGACGAAGAAGGCGATGCAGGCGAAAGCAAGCTCGGGATTGTCGTGCGTGAAGCGCCGCCGGCGGTGAGCGGCCGTCTCCACGCACAGGGAATGGTTATTCAGTCGGTAAGGACGGGGTCTTTTGCCGATCTGCAAGGGCTGGAGCCAGGACTGGTGATCATCCGGATCAACAAGCAGTCGACGGCGACAAAGGCACAATACGATGCTGTGGTCAGTAAGCTGAAGACGGGCGACGATGTCGTATTTGAAGTGGTCGATCCGCGACGCCCCGGCGATGGGATCAATTACATCGGCGGCACATTGCAATAGGGAGCTCACCGGCTGGGCGGGCGGTTGTTCACCCGTCCAGCCGGTAAGTTTCATCCCTGCAATAGCTTGAGGAAGCCAACCAGGGAGATGTAAGCGAAGAGCGGGAGAACCTAAGCGCTTTCAAGTTACGTTTGAGAGATTTCTCGTATTTTCTTCATGCGAAACGAGTTTTGATTTGCGTAGAATTTTAAGTTCCGATAGAATTCCGGAAAAGCCGTTCCGGAAAGTCTTATTCTGAGAGGAAACCCAGCATGCTTTCATTCCGAGCAAGCCTGGCTCTGTTTTTATCCTCGGCCTTGGTTGCCGTCCCAGCACTCGCCTCTCGTGTGCATAAAGTCTCTCCGAGCACCAGTCACGCGCACCTCACAAAGACTTCGCGCAGCCACAAAGGCCATCCCGGCTCCAAAAATGCCTCCAGAAAAAGTCATATTCTGCATGGACAGAAAGCGATTGAGCCGACTCGCGTCACGGAGATTCAACAGGCGCTGATCCGCGAACACTATCTGAACGGCGATGCAACCGGGCAATGGGACTCTGCGACGCAAGCGGCCATGCAAAAGTACCAGGCTGACCAGGGCTGGCAGACCAAGCTGATGCCCGACTCGCGTGCACTCAAGAAGCTAGGCCTCGGCGCGGACTACTCGACGGCTATCAACGCCCGGACCTCGTCGTTCTCGGACCCTCCGCCTGTTTCAACGATCCCAGCGAATCAAGCCGCTGGATTTGCTGCCGCAGCAGGGACGGACCGCTGATTCTTCCAGGCATACATTGGTATCTCCTAAGCGCAGTAACAAGAAAGGCCACCGTGCGGTGGCCTTTCTTGCGTCAGGAGTGCTCGGCCCTTTCAAAATCGCATGGGCGGTATTCCTTCCAGCAGAAACTCATAGCGAGCCCGAAGGGTATCCGGTCCTGAGGTGATCGGGTCGTTGAGGTGAATGAGGGCATCGTCTGCGCCAAGCTTCGGCCATGATGGCAATCCGGGTCCGTTCGGATCTCCAGTCTTGGCAAAGTTGGTCCAGTAGCTCATCATCTCGTCACTGAGTTTTCGATCTTCCGGACGCACCGTCCAGCCGGGCCGTGTGTCGAGCGTTCCGAAGACGTATTCGATGTCATCGGAGTGAAAGGCGAACGTGCCAGGATGAAACTTGCTCGGGGTCGCGGCGAGCTCGAAGTGGTACCGATAGACAGGTGCCTCGCCGGTCTTCTTCTGTGCCTCAAGCCATTTCCATGTGCCCAACGCGATAAAGTTGTCGCTGCCGTAATCGATTGCTGAGCGAAGCGCTTCCGTGTCGCTGTCCGCTGGATAGAGTTTCAGAAACGCCGCCGAGCGCTCTTTGAAAAGCCCGTCTGCCATTGCGTTCCATTGAGCTGCGGTCATTCCCCGCATAGCAAAGAAGCTCCCTTCATCGGCGTTCCAACCGGCCAGCAGAGGGACGTGCGCTTGTTTGCCTGCCGCATACGTGTCCGGAACGGGCTCTGTAAGCAACCGTCCGTCTACATCCGGCGGAAAACCTCCTGGAGTTTTCTTCTTCGCCGCTTCGAGCAGCTGATCGGTCGACATTGCCCGGAGATCCTTGAGCGACTTGACGCCAATTGAATCCATCCAGGCTGCATCGGTCTTGGCTCGCTCCGCTACCGTATCGCCGCCCAAGCTCAGGCCGCCCGGGAATGCTGCCCCGCTCTCCCCGATCGCCTTTTCAAAGAGGCCTTGCGCCAGCGGAGAAGCCATCAGCGTGCTGACGGCGAAGGAGCCGGCACTTTCGCCAAAGATGGTGACATTGGCCGGATCGCCGCCGAAGTTCTTAATGTTTTTGTTGACCCAATGGAGCGCGGCAACCATATCCAATAAGCCGTAGTTCCCTGCTGCGCCATTGCCTTCCTTGGCCAGCTCGTCCGTGGCCAAAAAACCGAAGACGCCTAGACGATAGTTGATGGTGACTAGGACTACGCCTTTCAGCGGGAGAAAGTCACCATTGTGACGCGGCTCCGAACTTGCTCCCCCCGAATATCCGCCGCCATGGATCCAAAACATGACAGGAAGCTTGCTCTGGTCGTTGGCGCCGGCCGGAGCGTAGACATTCAAAAAGAGGCAATCTTCGCTGGGACCGCTGTCCTGGAAAATCATGTCATCGAAAACGCGGCCTTGTGCGCAATGCGCTCCGAATTTGGTCGCATCTCGCATGCCCTTCCATTTGGCCGCGGGCTGGGGCGCCTTCCAGCGCAGATCGCCCACTGGAGGCGCCGCATAGGGCAGACCAAGAAACGCGTTCACCTTGCCATCATTGATCGTTTTGCCCTGCACTTTGCCCTGTTCGGTTTTCACCTTGAGTGGGTCGGCATAAGAGACACTAGAGAACCCAAGCAACAACGCTGCAAGTGCCATGGCACACGTAGCCATCGTACGAATTTGCATCAGAAAATCCTCCGCGGAATACGTTAACAGGACGGATTGGATCGTGCCCGAGTTGCATAGTCCATTTTCAAAGTGAAAGATCAGGTTTTCCTATCAATCATCTCAGGAGCCAGCAGATCATCAAGGGTCTCGCGTCGTCGAATGAGTCGCGCACTTCGTCCTTGAACGAGGACTTCAGCCGCTCGCGGCCGCGAGTTGTAGTTGGAACTCTGCGCCATGCCATACGCGCCCGCGTCAAGAAGCGCCACTAGATCGCCCGGCCGAAGCGGCTTTAGCGATCGGTCGCGGGCAAAGAAGTCGCCTGTTTCGCACACGGGCCCCACGACATCGACTACGCGCGCCTTCCCTGCACGCCTTCGGATCGGGACGATCTCGTGATACGCCTGATACAGTGCGGGGCGAATCAGGTCGTTCATCGCAGCGTCAGTAATGACGAAGGTCTTGGTGCCGTTGCGCTTGATGTGAAGGACGCGGGTAAGGAGAGCGCCTGCTTGGGCGACGAGAAAACGGCCTGGCTCCAGCAGCAAGCGGCCCGGGAAGCCATCCAGGGCTTGATCGAGTGCCGCAGCATACTCCTTTAGCTTCGAGCCAGCATCGAATCCGCCGTCATGGTAGTCGATGCCCAAGCCGCCTCCGGCGTCCACGACGCTGATCTTGATTCCGGCATTACGCAATTGTTGCACCAGCTTGTTGACTCGTTCCATTGCCGCGCCAAATGGGTCTGCGGAGCGGATCTGCGAGCCGATGTGCACGCTGACACCATGCGCCTCAAGCCAACCATTGCCGGCGGAGCTTTTGTAGATTCGCAGGGCTCGGCGGATGTCGATGCCGAATTTGTGTTCGCGCAAGCCCGTCGAAATGTAAGGGTGCGTTTCGGCGAAAACGTCGGGATTCACGCGAAGTGCGAATCGCGCTTTTGTCTTGAGTTTCCGCGCGCGAGCGGCGAGAAGCTCAAGCTCTGCTTCGCTTTCTACGTTGAATTGGAGGATTCCTGCGCGAAGAGCCTGATCGATCTCCACTGTCGTTTTTCCCACGCCGGAAAATACGACGCGGTTGATGGCCTTGGGAGCCGCGACGAGCACGCGCTCCAGTTCGCCGCTGGAGACGATATCGAATCCCGCGCCTTTGTCCGCCAGCAGCTTGAGAATGGCAAGGGAGGAGTTCGCTTTGACCGCATAGCAGACCAAGTGATCGCGACCCGCAAAAGCCTGTTGAAAGAGCTGCAAGCGCTCCACGATCTGGTCGGCGGAATAGACGTAAAGCGGTGTGCCGAACTTGCGCGCTAAAGATTCCAAAGAGACTTTGCCGCAGTGAAGGGAGCTGTTGGCATACGGGTGAGAAAACGGGCGGGAAGATGGGAGTGTGGCCGTGGTCAAGTGGGCTTCCAGAAACAAGTCGTTGTTCTGAGCCTATCGCACTTGAGTGCAACTTCGTTCCGCGTTGCGTGGCAACTTACGTCAAACGCCAAATTGATGGAGCCACGCGGCGAGAAGAGCTGAAACCTTTTCTGGCTGCTCGTAAGCTGCGAAGTGCCCTGCGTCCGCAAGTGTATGAAGCTCGCAGCCGCCCGGGGCAGTGCGAAATGCCTCCATTTCCGCGGGAGAAACGGCGAAGTCTTCGCCGCCGGAGATTCCGAAGACCGGGACACGAATCGTGGAGATGGTGGGTACGGAATCGGGGCGCGCGGCAAGGCCGGCTTGAACGGCAATGATCGCCTGGGATGTGAGCACCATGCGCGACCGAAGCTCTGGCACGATCGACGGACGCCGGGTGCGCGCGGAGGCACCAATCGAAGCCTGCGCCATTCCATCGAACAGTTCTTCCCTGCCCCCGGCGCGGGCTTTGGCGATGGTGTCGGCGCGTTTGACGAAGTTCGCTTCGACATCCGGCTGTGGTTTGGAGCAGACGAAAGCGAGGCCGCGCATGCGCTTCGGATTGCGACGCCAAAGTTCGAGCATCACGTAGCCGCCGATGGAACAGCCGACAAAGACCGCGTCGTGGAGAGCGAGAAGGTCGAGGAGATCGATGATGTCCGAGGCCAGTTGCGCCATGGTGAGCATCGGCGCATCGGGCACGCGCGCAAAGCCGCCCGAAGGCAAGTCTGTTCCCAATTCCGAGGCACCGTGTCCGCGTAAATCGGGAACGATGGCGCGCACGTTGCTGAGATGGTCGATTAGAGGGAGCCAGTAAAAGTGATCGAGAGGCGTCGGATGAAGAAAGACGACTGGGACGCCGTCTCCCGCGCAATCGAGAAAATGGAGACTCGCGTCGCCTGCGATGTACGACCTGCTATTCAAAGTGAAACCTCTGCTTTCTTATAGCAAAGGCGGCGATCTTCGGTTGACATGGGTCATGCGTGGGGTGGGTAAACGCCGGGCGCACTAACCGGTTCTTCCGGGATGCCTATCCATCCAGCGAGATAACCGACAGCGACCAGGCCACCCGAGAAGAAGAAGCCGACTACGGCGACGACACGCACGAGGCTGACGTCCCAGCCATTGGCCTGAGCCAGGCCGATGCAGACTCCGGCAATCTGGCGGCCTATGATGGGGCGGACCAAGGGCCTGCCTGGCGCAGGCGCGGTAGCGGAGACCACGGCGCCACAACTCGAGCAGAATCGAGCCCCTGCCGGTAAACCTGTGCCGCAACGATAGCAATAGAAGTTCATGCCGACTTCCTCATCCTACCAAGTCCATTCATCGTAAAGATACGCAGAGCCTGGAGCATCGGTTCCCAATGGGGGCGTTTGGAACGATGCGGCGCCGGATCAGTCGCGGTGGTGACACTCCGGCGGCGTGTCCGGAAGGTGCCTTGTCCTTTCCTATCCTATGCACCTCAGGCGGGAATGCATCCGCAAATGCGCTTAGTTTCCACGGTAGGGGCTTTGCAGAAGTCTTCTGGCGATATCGGCTCGCGACGTTTTGGGGCCCGCGACGATCGCGGCCTGATAGTCCGCAATGGCTTTCTGGCGCTCACCGTTCAAATCGCGGCACTCTCCGGCTGCCAGCAACGACCTGATCTTGAGTTCCAGACCCACGTTCTTTGCGGCGGCAGCCTCTTCGTAAGACGTGGCCGCCTCAGCGAAGTGCCGCTGTCCTCTGAGAGCATCGCCCAAGCCAAAATAGGCTAATTCAAGGCGTGCCTGAAAGAAGTAGTTCGGCTTCGCGGCGTCGGCAAGAATCTGGCGGTAGGCTTCGACGGCCCCCATGCCCGCACCCGCGTCCTTCAGAAGATTGGCCTCTTCGAGGCAGAAGAGATAGTCGTGCGGGTACTGCGTCTTTAAAGTGCGTACGACCTGGATTGCTTCCTGGTAGCGGCCTTCTCTGCGCAAGAACAGAGCGATCACCGTCCGGGCCTCTACGCTTGTAAGGATGCCTCGATGGGCGTCGTCGTAGAGCATTTCGAGGCCGCGACTTTTGGAGCCGGTGACGCCTGCGAACCCAATCAGGAATTTGAAAGGCCATGGCAAGGCTCCAACTACGTACTCGTAGACCCCGACAACCAATTTTGCGTCGACATAATCCGGATCGAGCTGCAGTACGCGGACTTCATCGTCTTTGGCCTTGGTGGCCAATCGAAACCCGGCGCCAAACCCGCGTTCGACCATTGCCATATAGGCGCAGCGCAGGCTGCGCGCCCAGCCCCTGGCGAAAAGAGCATCGATGTCATTGGAATTCCTTCCGACGCGCCAGTCGGCTTCCTGCACAGCTTCGTCGGCGAGGGAAAAGATTCGATCCCGTGCTTTTGGGTCTTCTTGAGTCGCGTGGCGCCCGGTCAAAAAGCCATCGTTTGCGTAGAAGGTGGTGTCGAGGAGATCGAGACGGTAGAGCTCGTTGAAAATCTCCGCGTTCAAAAGCAATGCAGTGGCCTGCGGATCGCCGGGGTGCTGGGCATGAAAGCGTTCGAAACGATCGACGGCGCCAGGAAAATCCAGGTTGTAAAAGTGGACATACGCTTCGCGGACCAGTGGGTCAAGATTCAGTGGATTTGTGTGTGTGGCGGCAGCCCGCGCTGCGGAGGCCGCAAAGAGATAAAGAAGGGCCATTGCCAGTCTCAAGATCCGGCGCTGGAGCTTCATAGTCTCGTCATTCCGCGTACCCGTTCGCAGTAGGCTTCGAAAATCCAAAATCGAGAAGCAGCCAAAGAATTACCAACTTCAAAAAAGGAAAAGGGATGGCATTTGACGTTTGACAAAGTAGGACCTTCTCAACTGCGAGAGGGCTTGGATCCCCCTTGACTCGTTTGGCTTGCCGGAGGAACGAAACCAACACCGGCGCAAAAAGGAAATCTTGATGAATCATCGCAGAGAGTTGCTTCGGTTATTACTCAATCAAGCTCAGTTTAATGGATTCGAGTTCCGGAACTGGTACCTGGTACATGTGGGTCCGACCTGGCCAGGGACGGAACAGGCCCTGAACATACTTTCAACAGAAAGCCGCTATTATGCCCTGCTTTTTTCTCACGACTTTGCACGATTTTATTGGAGAACAGGCGCGCGCATCAGTTTTGTTATTCCCTCCATTACCTATCCTCGCGTCAATCGACGGGGCGAGGTGGTCCAGGTGACAAGAAAGCCATTCACCCGGCGAACGATCAAGCCAAACGTATGGAAGTATCACTTGCGCCAGATGGCTGCCGCGGAAGACCCCTTCGTGTACCTGCGACGCTTTTTGCCGATGCCGGAACCCAATGAAGGAGCGCCTTTCGCCAAGGAAGTTATTCAGGCTTGAAGAAGGCCGCGACCGAAGGGATTTCGGATAGGATTTAAATATGTCCTTTCCGGAGCAGCTGAATCCCTCATCGCGGCATTCCAGACAAGCGGCTTTGGACCCGGAAGACGACGCCCGCGAAAGGCTCATTGTTGCGCTCGATGTACCGTCCGCAAACGCCGCAATCGGCTTGATCGACCGACTTGAGAGCCGTTGCCACTGGTTCAAGGTCGGGCTGGAGCTTTTTGTCCAAGCGGGACCTGCAATCCTCGATCTACTGGCGGCACGAGGACACTCGGTCTTCCTCGATTTGAAATTCCACGACATCCCCAACACCGTAGCGGGCGCGGTGCGTTCAGCGGCCGATTGCGGCGTCCGCATGATGACCGTGCATGCCCTCGGTGGCCCGGCGATGCTGTCTGCCGCACGAGACGCGCTAGAGGGGGTAGCCAATCCACCGGAGTTGCTCGCGGTCACCGTGCTGACAAGCATGGATGAATTTCAGCTGAGCGCGGTTGGTTTAAGCGATCGGGCTTCAGAGCAGGTGGAGCGCTTGGCCAAGATGGGTCTTGAGGCAGGGATTCGCGGATTTGTCTGTTCGCCACAGGAAGTCAGTCTCTTGCGGAGGCTGGCGGGCACGGACGCAGTGCTGGTCATTCCTGGGATTCGGCCAACGGGAGCTGGAATGGGCGATCAAAAGCGTGTTGCGACGCCAGCAGATGCTTTGCGCCAAGGCGCCAGCTTCCTGGTGGTGGGACGGCCCATTACGCAAGCCCCGAATCCGGCTGAAGCGGCGGATCGGATTCTGCAGGAGATGGCTGCCAGCCTGCGAAGTAGAACGACTTGAATACACATTAGACGCAGCGAAGCCCGGCTCAGTGCCGGGCCTCGCGTAAGGGATGACTTGAGGTGGTTCTTAAAGTTTCTCGTAGAAATCGCAGACAGAACACGAGATATAGACACCGCCAGGGATGCCGCGCTCGCGGTCTTTGACGCGCTTGACGATGCGCGTTGGTTTGCTGCACTTGGGACAGTCAGTCGACTTCGTCGTGTCCATTACCTTTTTTCGGTCACCGGTCTTGGCGATTTTGGCCATTGCTTGGGTGTTTCTCCTTCGTAAAGTGTCTCTGCTCGCACGCGCAAACCAGCTGCGCGCGGCTTCAACGGCGCGGTCAAAATCTTACCTCAGGTGTCCGGAGGAAGGGAGACTCGCTCTATTTAGTCTAACCGAATATCTGTGACAGCGTCATTGGGGAGGTGGCGTTCCGTTGGCAGGTTGCGGCTTGTCCGGCGTGGACTGGGAGGTTCCCGCCGGGGTAGCCGGCTGCGTATTTGCCGGGGGCGCCGCAGGCTGCGACGCCGCTGGCGCAGAAGGCTGCGTGGAATCGGTTGGACCGTTGGGACGGGCATTCGGCTCGTCGTCCGGCGCCTGCTTGGGGAACTGCACGGGCTTCATGACATTCACCCGGCTGTCTTTCCCGTCGTCCGCGGGAAGGGTCTCGCCGGGTTTGCGCAAGCTCGGCGAGGGGGCGGGGGCCTGGGTGTCAGGGTTGCGCTCAACGTCACCCATCTGCACGGTGCGGGTGCCGGGCGGGTCGCCGGGAGTGAGCGGCGTGCCGTCGGTACGCATCATGCCCTCGACCTCGTCCTTGGTGAAGATCACGGGAGTTTTGCCGATTTTGGCGACCTCAACCCGGATGACGCGATTGCCGTTGATGCGGACAAACTCGATGTCGCTGGGCGGCTGGCCGTAGATCCATTCTTCAAACGGCATCTGGCCGTCCATTTCGCGGATTTTGTTCTGTGGTTGGCCTTTGGCGAAGAGGACCATGTCGGTGCTCATGCCGACCAGAACATTGTGACCAAGAATCGCCTCCTTGAGTTTGGGCGGCAACGTGTCAGTGAATGCCTGAATGGGCGTTTTGACTTCGAAGGAAATCAATGGAGCCAGAAGCGCTTCGACCTGTTTGCCCGTCAACTCGGGAATCTGATTCTTAAACGTGAGTGTGAGGCGGGAGCCGGTGGGTTCCTGCTCATCGCCCTGTTGCACGATGGGAGACGTATCCTGCCCCGCGCCGATCTGGATATGGCGCAGGAAGCGGTGCTTGGCATCGGGTCCGCCATTCAGATCGAAAACAATCCTCGTGTGATCGATCTTGACATCGCTGATCACCAGGCGGTCGCCCGGCTTGGCGGAGAGCCCATTCGCCGTGACCATGGAAAGATATGCCTCCCCCGCAGGCTCGAGCTTGCCGTTGGCCACCAGCGTCAGGCCCTTATGGCCGCGCGGGAAAGGGCGCATGGCGAAGCCCTGGTCGGCTTGAAGAAAGCGGAGCAGTTCGAGGCGTGCTTTGGGATCGAGCTGTGCGGACGGCAGAGGGATACTTGTGGGTTCAATTTGCCGGTAGCGGCGATCGACCGTGCCAGCCTGACCAGGATTGGTGGTAGCCCTGCCGGTGGTGTCGATTGTGATGGCTTGGGCGGAAGCGGATATAACGCAGCCAGGTCCAGCAAGAATACAGGCACAAAAAGCACTCAGAAAATAGCTGAATGATTTTGAACGAGTCTGTGTGCTTGCGGGTCCCGGACCGCTACGCGTGGGGTACGACCTTTTCATGGGAGCCTCCCATGGATCTTGCTTCAAGCATTGCCCAAACGATAGTTCCGTTCAAGCATAATGGTCAAATTTGTTTCGAAACGGCATCCAGCGCGCTCACGATCGGCGATAACGAAGTCCGCAATGGCGCAGTCGACGGGGCCCGTCATGCTCAAGGATGGGGATCCTTGTCCATTCCGTTGGATGCGGGAGAGGTCGTGACGGGAAGTATCTGTACGAGCGGTGGGGCGGAGGGTTCAGCCGCACCCATGGCTGCCTCATGTTGGCGCCGCGCGGCGGCGTCGAGATCGACGGCTACGCCACCTGGGACGATGACTGGGGCGTTGTAACGAAAGTCGAGATCCCGTGTGACGTGGTAAACCACCGGCAAGGCGCAAAGCAAGAGGAAGAGGGTCACCCAACTGCCGTCGAGGCCGTAGCCTCCGCCGGTGATCCAAAACGGGCCCATCGGGTCGCCCTCGACCACGGAGGAGTGGCTGCTTACTCCGCCGAGGGCAAGACCGAACATGAGAGCGCGGCTAGCCTTCCAGGCAAAGTTCAAGCCCCAGCTGAGCCAAAGGGCGCGAGTCCGCAGAAATGCGATTGAAAGCAGCACGCTGAACACGACGGAGACCGCGATGCTGAGCTTGCTGGATCCCGGTTGAAGCGCAGTTAACCCAGCGTAGAAGGCGGCATAGCCGAGAGTCGCGCCGACCGGACCGACCACTTGAGCGAATCTCTGGAATCCGTAGCCGCGGAAAGCAACTTCTTCCACCATTGCCGCGATCGCGAAGAAGACTGCGTCGGCAAAGAACCATCCCCACGCGGCCCGTTGCGTGTTGAGAACAATTGCGATGCCGCCAAAGAGGGCGAGAGGCAAAACGCAGGCGACCGCAGCGCCCCAGCCGATAGCCGCGCCCAGCCCCGCCTCAGTGTGCCAACCCGGGCGGAACGGGAATCCTTGCTCGGAGATTGGATGTCTTTGCCGATCAAAGACGCGACCGAATGCGGCAAATCCGATGAGAAGCACCAAGAGCAGGATGGTTTGTTCGGCGAGCGGCATCCAGGCATCATTGGCCAGATCGAATGCGCTGCGCCGGGCAAGCGCTCGCGCAAGAAAGTAGTAGATAACTGCGGCGATGAACTCGAGGTACGCGCGCGTACGTCCACGGAGGGGCGCAAGGGTGCTCATCGCCCGCTCCAAGCGAAAGTGGGCCGGAACGAAGTGCGTCGGATCTTCGTAGAGACGGCGCAGATGAAGGAGCCGCCGGGCGTGCTGCCAAAGCGTTGAACCACCAAACCTAACCTTCCGTGTAGAACTGCGCGATTTTGCGGAATTTCTCCTGGCGCGCCGCCACGAGGCTCTCGATGGGGAGGGACTTCAATTCGGCGAGATGTTTCTGCAACACAGTGCCAAGCACTCCGGCGCCCGTCTCGTGGTCTGTGTGTGCGCCACCGGGGGGTTCCTGGACAATCTCGTCCACGCAGCCGAGTGCAGCGACTTCGGGCGCGGAGATGCGCATGGCTTCTGCCGCAAGTTGCTTGTTGGAGGCATCGCGCCACATAATGGCTGCGCACGATTCGGGAGTAATCACGAAGTAGAGAGCATTCTCCAAAATGAGTACGCGATCGCTGACAGCCAAGGCCAGCGCTCCACCCGAGCCACCTTCGCCACTGATGACGGATATGGTTGGCACACGCAGCCTAGACATCTCGCGGATGTTGCGCGCGATGGCCTCAGCCTGGCCGCGCTCTTCGGCCCCAAGGCCCGGATAAGCTCCCGGAAGATCGATCAAGCTGATGACGGGACGGCCGAACTTCTCGGCGATTTTCATGCAGCGCAGCGCCTTGCGGTAGCCTTCGGGATGGGGCATGCCGAAGTTGCGGCGGACCCGCTCCTTTGTGTTGCCTCCCTTGCGATTTGCGATGACAAGAACTTCATCGTTGCCCAGCCGGGCCATACCGCAAGCAATGGCTTCGTCATCGCCATAAGCGCGATCCCCGTGAATCTCGCTGAAATCCGTAAAGACCCGTTCGATAAAGTCCATGGGATACGGGCGCTGGGGATGGCGCGCCCTCTCGATTCTGCTCCAGGCAGGCGAGACTGGCTCAACCGGCTGGGAACTTGCTGTCGTTTGCTCTCTCATCAACACCTGGTGCGCGACCGGGGGGTATTGCTTCCTGATTCGCTGCCGGACGCACAAGGGTGATTTTACGGCTCGGGGACGGTTGCGACAAATCGCGTGTCGGAACTCGAGTGCGCTGAGCGCCATAGTATATTTCCCTAAACCGGATCGAGGCCACTCCGTCTTCAACCTGCTGAAAGGAACTATGAAAACTTCACGACGAGACTTTGTTGCACTTGGATCTCTCGGATTCCTGGCAAGTGCGCTGCCGGTACCAGCGCAGGATCCGCAAAATCAAAATCAGACGCCGGGTGCGCCTCCAGCATTTGGGACGGCGCCGGCCGTGGGACCGGAAGTTTCGGCGGGGACCTTCAAAGAAGCAGAAAAGCTGGTACAGGTCGAAATGACGCCGAAGGATCTCAATCAGGCGGCGAGCAACTGGCGCATGCAAATGGCGCCGCTCTATGAACGCAGAGTTGGGCCGCGCAAGGTGGAGCTGGAATCGACGGACGTGCCGGCGACGCAATGGAATCCTGCACATGTGGGGATTGTGCGCACAATAATGCCTCTGGACCTGTTCGTGCGCAGCGCGGATACGCACCTGCCTCTGCCGAGCGATGAAGCGGCTATTGCATTCGCGCCCGTAGCGCAGCTTTCGCGTTGGATCGAGCGGCGCGAGCTGACCTCGGAGCGGCTGACACAGATTTATCTGAAACGGATCGAGAAGTTCGATTCACAGCTGCGGTGCGTGATCACCTTGCCCCGCGAACACGCGCTAGAGCAGGCGCGGAGAGCGGACGCCGAGATTGCAGCTGGGCATTATCGAGGGCCGCTGCACGGAATTCCCTGGGGCGCCAAGGACCTGCTGGACACGGCGGGGATTGCGACGACTTACGGAGCGGAACCTTTTAGAGATCGTGTTCCCGCAAAGAACGCCACCGTTGCGCAGAGGCTGGAGGCAGCGGGCGCGGTGCTGCTGGCGAAGTTGAGCCTGGGCGCATTGGCTCTGAATGACATCTGGTTTGGCGGGCAGACGATGAACCCCTGGCTGCTGGAAGAAGGGTCATCGGGTTCGAGTGCGGGACCGGGCGCGGCCACGGCTGCGGGGCTGGTAGGCTTTGCGATCGGCAGCGAAACGGAAGGCAGCATTGTCAGCCCTTCGATGCGCTGCGGCGTGACCGGATTGCGGCCGACGTTTGGCCGCGTGCCTCGCACGGGAGCGATGACGCTGTGTTGGTCGCTTGACAAGCTGGGGCCAATGGCGCGCGGCGTGGAAGATACGTTGCTGGTGCTCAAAGCGATCGCCGGGCCGGACGGAACCGATTTGGCTAGCTTGTCGTCGATGCCTCTCAGATTCGACGCGGGGGCGAAGGTCGAAGGGCTGCGGGTGGGGTATTTTCCAGCTTGGATGAAGGAGGCTCCGGCCACGGATGTGGATCGTGCGGCGCTTGAGACGGTGAAGAAACTGCGGATGAAACCGGTGGAGGTTTCGTTGCCCGACTGGCCTTACGATTCGCTCAATGTAATTTTGTTTGCCGAAGCAGCGGCTGCGTTCGAGGAGTTGACACTGAGTCATCGCGTGGACGAACTGAAAGCGCAGGTGCCCGATGCTTGGCCGAATGTGTTTCGGCAATCGCGTTTTTTGTCGGCGGTGGACTTTGTGCAGGCGGACCGATTCCGGCGAAAGGTAGCGGAGGAGATGGCGCGCATTTTCGCCCAGGTGGATTTGCTGCTGGTGCCTTCATTGCGCGATGAGATGCTGACCATCGGGAATTTCACAGGCCATCCATCGCTGACGCTGCGCGCGGGATTCGTGGAAGTGTCTGAAGCGCGCAGCGATTGGGCTCCGGACCCGAAGCATCCGCTCCCAAAGTTTTCTCCGCCGCGCCGCGTGCCGCATGGGGTTACGCTGATTGGACATCTGTTCGATGAGGGCACTGTGGCGCAAGCGGGGTTGGCACTCGAGAGAGCTTTGGGTGTTGCGGGTGAACGGCCGACCGGATTCTAGAGCCGCCCGGATCCTACCGAGCCTTCAGAGCAGGTCAAATCTACTTTTTCACCAATGTCTTTTTGATTCCGGCTCTTTTGATGTGCTGCTGACGGGCCTGGTGGTGTGCGCGCCAAAACGCTTGGGCGGTCAGTGGACCGAGGTCTGGCGACTGCGTCTTCTGTTCGCGTTGAAAGACGTGCGCATAGAGCATAGGCCCGAGCAGCATGGCGATCGCCGCCTCGATTTCGAGGTCGTGCGGCAGTTGTCCGCGCTCGATGCCGCGGCGCAGTATGTTCCGGATGCACTGGCGCGGCGGCTCCATCACTCGATGACGCCACGCTTTGCCAAACTCGGGGTGCAGCGCCGAGTAGGAAATCAAAGATGGCATCATGCGATCCCGCGCCACTTCGAACTTGTCGGGCGGCTTTCGGGTGAGAATCGTCGTCAAGTCGCGCTGCAGGTCACCTGTGTCAATGTCTTCCGGATCTCCAGTGAGACCGTTGACCCATAACATCACTTCGAGCAGTAGCGCTTCCTTGTCGGCCCAGTGGTTGTAGATGGTGGCCTTGCTGACGCCGGATGCGGCGGCGATGGAGTCCATGCTGGTTGCCTCAATGCCGCGCTCGCTGAAGAGAGCCAGCGCGGCGTGGAGGACTTTTTCATGGGCAGCGGAACTGCGGGCTCTTGCCATTGTTAAATTTCTATCTTAGAGAACCGGTACGCGCCGAAAACCAGAAAGATGACGCCCACGATCACCAGCACGATAAAGTCAAGCCGCGGATCGAAGGCGGAATTGGACGCGCCGAGCACATTCCGCATCCCGTCTATGCCGTAGGACAAGAGGGTCGGCCCGCGTGATGTACTTTAGAACGCTTTTGGCATCATTCAGCGGAAACATGGCGCCGGAGAGAAAATAGATGGGCAGGACAAGGAAATTCATGATGAGCTGAAATCCCTGCATGTCCTGGAGCCCGGAGCCAATGGCCATGCCGAGCGCGGCGAAAAGAATCGCAATGAGCACCATGAATCCGAGGGCCAGCGGTATCGCGGAAAAGTGCGCAGGCCGAAAGCCGGCAATCAGACAGATAACCATCACCAACAGGCCCTGAATGCAAGCCACTGTAGCTCCGCCCAAAGTGCGGCCGATCATGATCTGCATGCGCGAGACCGGCGCAACGAGTGTTTCTTTGAGAAAGCCGAATTGGCGATCCCAAAGAAGACCGAGGCCGGAAAAGATCGACGAGAATAAGACCGACATGCCGATGACCCCGGGCGCAATGAACTGAAAATAGTCGCCATTGCCAGCGCGCTTAAATACCGGCCCGAGGCCGAAACCCAGCACGAGGAGATACAACATGGGTTGGCCAAGGGACGCCACAATCTGCGCCCTGGAGCGCGTGTAGCGCTTCAGCTCGCGCAGCCAGAGAATATAAATCGCACTCATCGTCTGCCTCCGCTCCACATCTTTGCAAATTGCCGTAGTTGGTCGGCCGAGTTCGCACTTTCGTCACGAATGGTTGAGCCAGTCAGCTTGAGAAAAGCCTCTTCGAGACTCTCCGTGCCGGTCTGTTCCTTGATGGCCTTCGGTGTTCCCTGCGCCACAAGTTTGCCGTGGTCGATGACACCGACACGATGCGCGACGCGATCGGCCTCGTCCATGTAATGGGTGGTGAGGAAGACGGTCACACGCTCCGATTCGTTTACGGACTTTACGTGCGTCCAGAGCTGGTTGCGGCTCTGCGGGTCAAGACCCAGGGTTGGCTCGTCGAGGAAAAGGATTTTCGGCGTATGCAGGAAGCCGCGAGCAATTTCGAGGCGGCGTTTCATGCCGCCTGAGAACTTCTTGACCTGATCGTCGCGGCGATCCCACAGCTCGAAGAGCTTGAGAAGCTCCTCCGATCGTTGGCGACGAATCTTGTGGGGCACGTGATAGAGCACGCCATGGATTTCCATGTTCTCCCACGCGGTAAGATCGCCGTCGAGGCTTGGATCCTGAAACACGATGCCGAAGCGTTGGCGGGCCTGGTTCTGGTGTGTCTGAGGGTTGAGGCCGTCGAGCTCGATCTCGCCGCTAGTCGGCTTCAGCAGCGTAGTAAGCATTTTGATGGTGGTTGTCTTCCCTGCCCCGTTGGGTCCGAGGAAGGCGAAGATTTCTCCTGAGGCGACGTCGAAGGAGACATCGTTGACAGCGGTGAAGGTGCCGAAGGTTTTGACGAGGTTCTGGACACGGATCATTAGGAGTCCTCCGGGAAGATTCAATACTGAACGGTTCAGTTCAGTTTGTCAACTGGAGGGATGTTCCGCGAGGTTGCCGATTGCATTGCTGCTGCTGCCGTGCGAGCCCCGGTCGGCCTATTCCTTCTTTGAACCTGCAGGCTCGAGCGGCGGCCCTATCCTTGGCTCCGACGGCGATGTGGCAGCAGAACGAGGAGGCTCGTGTTTGCTGACCCCGGGTTCCCTCCCGGTTGTTGCGGCAGCGTCTTTGTTCCGATTGCGCCGATCAAACGCGAGTAGCCGATCTGCCCGGTATCCAGCGGCAGCCACCTCGGCCAAGGCTTCCTGGACTGTATCGCTGATTGCCGAAGCATCTGTTTTCTTTGGCGCGGACTCACCTGCGAGCTTAAGCAGAGCGGGCAGCTGGAGCCACCAGAGCAACTCCTCGAAGGGCTCTTGCACGAGGTAATCATGGCCTTCGGCATGGTGGATCCCGGTCAGCCAGCGCACATCAGAATCACGCCAGAGCGCGGGCACGAAGGAAGACTTCTTTTCCGCGCCGGAGGATTGTGGCCATTTTTCCGTCGATGGCGCTACCACGTTGTCGGAGGCCTTTTGCGATTCGATTGCTTCTTGTGCCGTGGCGACAGGAGGGGTTTTTGCCGATGGAGTTGAGAGGTTGGACTTCGATCCTTCAGCATCGGCGCGCGCGATGAGCAGTACTTTGATGCGGGCAGCGGCGCGCCATGCTTCCTCGCCTTCCATGCCCAGGGCGCCGAATGCATGGGCCATCGGCTCACGCAGACGGAGGCGATCATAGATCTCAAGGGCAGCGCGTTTCGGACGGTCAGGATCGATGGAGGATGAAAGGCAATCGATCGCGCACCACGCAAAGACGGGTCCCCAGAGAGCGGTCGCGGCGTGTTCGGGGCTTGAACTGGGAAGCACGCGCCGAGCCGCTGCCGGCCACGGCGATGGGAAGAATGCCTCGATGGTAGGAATGCGCATTGTCGCGCGCATACAATCCCTAAAACCGGGACCGAGGGTTTGCGTGCTTGTAGCTTTGGCGTCTGGCCTGCCCTCTTTACTCGCACGTGCCCGGTAGCCTTCTTGGGCTGCCACAAAGAATGCCTCGCAGTGCGTCCATGCGGACTCGATGAATTCGGTCCGTTCGCGATTGCTCTTTCGGTCTACGGAAACTGCAACGGGGGGATGCTCTGCGAAGTCGGCGAGTTGGCGCATGACCTCGGGATCGAGCAAGGCGTGCAACGTGTCGTGGACAGGCTTCAACTCCATCAGTACGAGAGCGTCATCGAGGTTCGGGACGCCGCGGCCGTTGAGCTGATCGCACAACCGATCCCAAGGCTGTTCTGCTGTTGCGCGCAGTTCGTGCCAACCGAGAAAGACGTGCGACTGGTAAGCGTGGAGATCGAACGTGAGGCCGCGCTCGGCGAGCACGTTGGCGCGCCGCAGATATTGCAGCCCGGAGAGCGAGTCTCTCCAAGCGAGGATTACGCCGGGGTCGCCGGTGAGGTCTAGCCCCTCGCGCAAGCGCCGCTGCCGAAGTTGCGACGTAGATTTGTCGGCATAAGCGGCGGAGAAATCGATCGTCCCATGTGCTGTACCGAAGCGATTGTTGTAGATGACGACGGCCCGCTCATCGCCGTTGCGATTGGAATAGGCAAATACGTTTTCGTCGACGGAACCGGACGGTTCGAAGAAGTCGTAGAGAAGGAAGTTACTGCTTTCGGCAAAGAGCCAGCGCTTCTTGAGCAGAGGCGCGATTTCACGCTCGTGGCGCTCGATGAGCCAGGGATTGGGCGTCTCATCGTAGCGGGGGCGCTGATATTCCATCCCGTATTTTTCGGTGAATCCTTCCACCTGGCCGTGACCAAACATGGGGAGTCCGGGCAGGGTGGACATGAGAACGGCTACCCCGAAGCACTTATCGCCGGTGCCAAATTGATCAATGGCGGTGCGTTCGTCGGGATTGCTCATGAAGTTAACGTAGCGCTTCATGATGTCGGGATCGAACTCCAGGGTGTTCTTGATGACGGAGCGATATTTGGCGTTTTCCTCGTCGCGCATCATGTTCATGAAGGCGCTGTTGTAGACGCGATGCATGCCTAGGGTGCGGACGAAGTAGCCCTCCATGAGCCAGAAAGCCTCCGCGAGGAGCAATGTGCCGGGAACCTCTGCGGCGACGCGGTCGACCACTTCGCGCCAGAATTCCTGGGGCATGATGCGGTTGAATTCCTCGTCGGTCATGCTGTATTCGGCACGCGAGGGGATGGCGCCGCTGGATCCGGGGCCGGGAAACCAGAGACGATGAAAATGGCGCTTGGCGAGTGTCATCGCTGCATCGAAGCGGATGACGGGAAACAAGCGGGCAACGTGGAGGATGGTCTGGATGACCTGCTCGCGCACTGCCGGATTCAGGTAGTCCAACTGCGCGGTGTCGTTCCAGGGAAAGCTGGTGCCATCGTTGCCGTGATAGATGAAGCGAGTTTCGCCAGAAGCTTTATCGCGGCGACGGAAAACTACAGCGGCATCGGTCTGCGTGAAGTAGTGATCTTCAATTTTGATTTCGACGCGACCGTCGCCGGAAAGATCGGGACCTTCAAAGCTGTAAGCGGGATAGGGCGGCTGGGGGCGCGCAATGAACCACTCCGGGTGTTCGACGACCCAGGGTGAATCGATGCCCATGTGATTGGGGACCATGTCGCTGGCCAATCGAATGCCATGATGATAGGCGCGGTCGCGAAGGTTGATATAGGCGCGCTCCCCGCCGAGGTCATCAGCGATCCGGTAATCGAAGAGCGAATAGGCGGAGGCCACGGCGTCCGAGTTGCCGCAAAGCAGCTTGATAGTTTTCGAGGCCCGGCTGCGCTCCCAGACGCCGATGAGCCAAAGAGAGTTGAGGCCGCGATGCGCCAAGGTGGCCAGCTCTTCATTGGGAATTTCATCGAGGCGGCTGATATGGCGGCCGTATTGTTTGCTGAGTTGCGCCAGCCAGACATAGGTGCTTTTGGCAATCAGAACCGTGCTTGGCATCCAAGCTGTGTCGGTGCTGAACTTCTCGTACTCATACGCGGGGTCGCCGAAGACCGGCACCTCCGAGTGGCTGACGATCGACGGCCATTGTTGCTCACCTCGCAGGCGACGGAGGCGTGCAGCCTCTTCCGCCGCAGCACGCGCGCGGCCTGCGTCGGGATTGAACTGCATCCAAATGGCGAGTTCTTCTTCGCGCAGGATTTCGCCTGCAATCATCAGAAATCGATCCATGCTGTCGCCGAGGAGAGATTTCCAGAGCCTTCGTATCAGTGATATCTGCTCGCTGAGGGACCGTGGAGCGCCCGTCGCAGGCGCACGCAAAAGGTCGATCAGGCTTACCTGGCCCTTGCCCTCCAGCGGGATCAGCGGACGGGTCGCGAAATAGTTGGGCAATTCCTTCGTGACTTGCCGGTAGACGGTCTTCTCGGCAAGGGTTTTCTCTTCGAACAGCTCGTCGAAGGGTTTGAAGGCTTCGTTACGATTGGCTGTCCAGAGAAGAAGGAGTTCTTCGAGAGCGACGGCACGGTGAGGCATGCCCTCGGTGCTTCCAGCGAGCCATTGCTGGGGTGTTTCCTGGCCACGCATCACGCTCAGGCCGGGAAAATGCTCGACAAAGGTTAGGAGAAGTTTGTCGATTTCGGCGGAGCCTACCTGGGCAGAAAACCAATCCAGAGCAGCCGTCATCACTTCGGGATCGAATTTTTTGCGGTATTGCGCCATGACGACGTGGCTTGCCTCGTCGATCAAACCCATGGCAAACAATTGGCCCGCATGTACGGCGCGATCGGGAAACTGTGCTGAATCGCGAACCTGATTCATCTGGTGAGCGAAGGTGCGGCATGCGGCGAGGTCGGCAAAGACGACGTTGCCGTTAAAGGAAAACAGCGAATCCGCAAACCGATAACGTTCCCGTGCTGTTCGCGAAATATGGAATTCCATCATGTAACCCGCGCTCCAGACTTTCGATGCCGATTGCAAATTTCAGGCCGTACCGGAAGAAAAGCACCTTGCTTTGATCCTGTTCGAAGTTGTGGTATCCGGCCAACGTCAAAGTATCACTATGAGGGATCAGGAGGGGTGGGTTCGTCAAGGCCTGCGACGGTTAGGGTTCCTGGACCTGAGCTCGCCTTTCGCTCTTTACGCACGCCAGGAGAGCAATCGGCGATCAGGCGAGCCATTTTCGGGCATCCTGGCCCAACCGCGAGGGGTGCGGTTTTCTCATTTCTTGAAACGCCACTGCCGTGCACACCATTGGATGCAAGACATAGCCTCTAAGGCAGTTTTCCACCAGGTTCGTCGAGGCGGATTGGGTGCAGCAGGACGGATGTCTAAGTTCGCAAAACGGTGTGGGCTCTTCTCGTTGAAAGTCTGAGGATTTGTGGCTCGTCATGCAAAGTTGATGAGTTGGAATTCGCGCATTCGACGATCCAAATGATGATGCGGTATTCTCATCTAGTGCCAAAGGTTATCCAAGGGCCGCGGAGACGAGGGACGTCTTTCACGCAGTAAAACTTGGATAATCCACGGGCATACCGGCCGACTTTTCGCAGCCTTCCGGGCTGTTGAAAACAAAACGGAGAGGTGGCAGAGCCCGGTTGAATGCACCTGACTCGAAATCAGGCATAGTCGAAAGGCTATCGGGAGTTCGAATCTCCCCCTCTCCGCCATAAACCTCACAAAACAAATGCCAAACCGCACCAACATAGGCTCCATTGTGGGCCTGTGCATAACTCCCGTTTCTTGTGGAAAAGTGCACAAAAATGCACAGAAGTGCACCCTTTACCAATCCGAGGTGGCACCAAAAGGTGACACCAAAACGCCTACTCTGTGTATTGACCGGTTGAAATCCGGTTGAATTCCGTTGGAGCAAAAGGTATCCTTGCCAACATGGCGTTTTCAAGGGAACAACTCCTGTCCCGAGTGCGAATCATTCCGCAAAAAGGGTGCTGGGAATTCAAGGGAAAACGCGACGTATACGGATACGGTCGGATCTTCTCTGGGAACCGGGAACTGAAGGCTCACAGAGTTTTCTACGAAGCCTGGATCGAGGCTGTGCCGGAGGGATTGTTCGTCCGACACGGGCTGGGCGACCACGCCTGCATCGGTCACGCCTGCTGCTTCCCTTTCCATCTGTGTTTGAGCCCCAATAGCCGCAGGACCGATATGCTCATGGCGCCTTCGAAGACATACGCTCAAAGATTCGAGATGTTTTCGCAAATCCAGGTCATTCCACAAACTGGATGCTGGGAGTTCGGCGGCTCGGTCGATCGCGGTGGATATGGTCGATTATTTGTCGGAGGAAAGGAGCGCAAGACGCACGACGTTTTCTTCGAGGAATGGGTGGGACCTGTTCCACCCGATCAATTTCTCTATCCTTATATACAGAACTGCATCGGTCGCAATTGCTGCAATCCCACGCATTGGCAGCCTCGTTCAAAAATCTGGAAAAGACTCGACCCTGTCCCATACCTGGCGTCGCATGTACCCGGTGAGACGGCACCTTCTGTCGGGGCGGGTCTGAGATTACCGAATGACGGGTCGTTCAAACTCTGTCCCAAGGGACACCTGATGATGCCGGCGAACATTGTTGTCGAAAATCGCAAGGGCCATCCCAAAGAACGCTGTCGCACTTGCCGGCAAGAATCATGGAGAAAGAATTCAGCGCGAAGAGCGAATGCAGGCATCCACAGCTGAATGATTTCAACCTCACGATACTGGCACCTACCAACGGTAAGTCACAAGCCTCACAGCGGTCCAAGTGGGATTGTCTTCGTCGTAGTTGATGAGCAAAGACGCGAGACTTAGCTGTGCATCGATCAGATTGTTTGGTCCGCCGGGAGCGAAAAAGCCGCCATTTCTGGCGGCTTTTTCAAAGTTCCGTCGCTTTGGGGACATGCAAGCAGCGGTCACACCAAAACCTACAAACTGAGTATAGCCAAGAGATGGCTAACGATCAACCGTCAAATCCGCCCGCTCAAGACCCAACTCCCTCACCCGCAGAAGTGGTGGGCGATGCATCACGATATCCCATAACTCATCGCAGCCGCGGCCTGCGGCGCACCAATTCCTTTGAAAGGAGAAAATCGACTTTGCAATTTACCCCATTCTGCCGGATGGGCTGAACTGCCCTAACTCCATTCACAACTAACCCGCGGGCCGCCGCTCGTTGCCCAAAAGGCTTCGATGCGTCGGGCCGTTTCGTTCTGGAGATGAACCTTATGGAACCCGAAGGATCTTTCCCTCAACTCGGAAGGAGCACAGACAAAAACACGGACCCGAACCAGGCGGAAATTTGCGACCCGCCTAGCAACCTCATTCTGTTTGAGATCTTTTCGTAGCTGGACTGATTCAGAGTCTTCATCCATCGCCTTTCCCTGCGACGCATGAGCATTGCCTGGCGATACCCGCAAGCGTCCTGAGTGATCAAAGAAAGCAGCAGCAGTCACACGTAGCACAACAAACAGCTTATCAATAAATACCTTGCGTGCTTGTTCATCCGGGCTTAATGCCCTATTCGTAGCGAGAGCAGACCGTTCGGCATCCAGCTTGACTCGTTGGGCAGCATCCGCTGAGGTTAATGGTATCTCTCCCTCTGTTGGGCTTGCTCCCTGTCGAATGAACTCCTTATATTCTTTCTCCTTCAAAAGATCCAATACCTTTATGCCCTCCGAGAATCGGCCATTGCTTATTAATATGCCCGCTAATTCTCTGTATACATCCGTGTTCCAACTGCCGTAATTGCCTCCGGCCGCCTGACTAGCAGATGAGAGGTTCGTGCGTATTCCTTGTATTAAGTTGAGAGCATACTTGCCGACAATGATGGAAAACCCTGGATCTGACTCCTGATACATTCGCATGAGCGCTGAATAAAAGCGGGGATTAATGTCATAAGGAGTTATGCCAAGGCAGCTTTGAGGCATGCATAGTAACCGTTATTGTGCCCTTATTGTGCCCGCGACTTCTGCCGTAACGACCTCTGCCCAACTGCTCCAGCCCCCAGCTGACATACTCCGAAGCGGAGGATGTTTCTCTGTGAGTGAATCGTTGGCCAGGAGCTCGTCTTGCTGAATGCCTGAGTCTCCGCAGATTCGAGGCGGAATTTCAGTTTTGCGCCGGATATGCACCTGCACCGACTCGATGGTCTCAGAACGGTATCGTTTTGATTTGCTGTTCCACTCCATTGTCGGAATGCAATTAGGGATTTGACCTGGCCGACCGCCTTGGGTGACCAGACACTATAAACCCAACGCACCTAGTCCCGGATGGTCGTCAGGGCGTCTCCCCTGGGGCCAATGGAACTTGCGATCGGTCGATTGAATTGGAACCTCGTTGATGCTTGCATGTCGCGCGGACATCAAGCCCCGATCATCGAATTCCCAGTTCTCGTTCCCATAGGCGCGATACCAGTTTACTGAGTCGTCGTGGTATTCATAGGCAAAGCGGACAGCGATGCGATTTTCGCGGAACGCCCAAAGCTCCTTGATCAACCGATAATCCAATTCGCGTGTCCACTTCCGTGAGAGAAAGCGACGATTTGCGCTCGCCCAGTCGGAAACTCGGCACGGTTTCGCCACTTAGAGTCAATTGTGTATGCGAGCGACACCTTTTCAGGGTGACGCGTATTCCAGCCGTCTTCAGCGAGACGGACTTTCTGGATCGCTGTCTCCAGCGAAAACGGGGGGAGGGGCGGCCGCGAGGCCATAACGAATTGCTCCTTTTGAATAGACTGGTCACTGACAGATCAAACTCGAGTTGTGGTCTCACAATCCTCATGGACGAGCTAATGCGGACGGAACGCCGATTTGTTGTCGCATTCTCAGCTTCTCTGTCCTGTTGCATCTGAGCTTAGTGTCAGTCGAGAGAAAGAACTCTGAGATTGCAGCAGGGCATTTAATCGTTTTCGCGCTCGATGAGCACACCCGCAGTCAAAAAGCCGCCCAGTAGAACGCCGCTCGCATCAAAACTCGTGAATCTCCCAGCGTCTCCCTCAGTAGGGCGCGACGGCCGACCGTGAAGCGAGGAATGCAGAAACCTGATTGCTGAAGAACTCGTGAAATTGGAAGATCGAGCCGTGTCCAGAATCGGGATACGTCAGCAGAACTGCATTTGGCAGGTTCTCGCTGAGCCAGTATGAGTTTTGGATCGGGATCAATTCGTCAAAGATTCCGTTCACGACGAGGACGGGTTGATGGATTCCTTTCAAGCCCGCGAAGCGCTCACCTTTGATCTGCTCCCAATCTTGGAAGGCCGCCATCTGAGCTGCAGCTACTTCCCCTCCGGAGATCGGCTCGCGGTCAGTCTCACGTTGCATCAGGCGTCCGATGAACCTAGCGCCGGCAGCCTGGCTGGACTCTGTCGCTGTGAAGAAGATCTTCTGCAGAATTGCATATCCTTTTAGAGTCGGATCGCCGAAGTGTTTCGCGAGGCTTGGCTTCTGAAGATGCATGATGTCCTCTCCCCCACGCGGCGCTGTCGCGGCGAGAATCAGCTTCCGGAAGATCGAGGGACGTTCCAACACCATTTGTTGCGCAACCATCCCTCCGAGTGAAAATCCAAGCACATCGACGGTCCTCAACCCCAAAGCATCGAGAAACGCCAGGGCATGTGAGGCCATACCGTCTATCGTTTGCGGAACTGTACCTGATGATCGTCCGATTCCGGCACTTTCGAAGAGGATGACTTCGCGTCCTGCTGCGAGAGCGTCCGTGACGGCCGGGTCCCAGTTGTCCAATGTACCTGTGAAGTGTTGGAGAAGCAGCAACGGAAGGCCCGAACCACTGCCAAAGCGTCGATACGCATATGTCTCAGTCTTTGTCTGAACGAATTGTGTTGGAGCTGTGATGTTACTGGCTGTTGCGGTGGGCATAGTGATGATCTCCTTTGTGTTTGAGCTGATGGCAAACGGTTGTCCGCGACATCGAGGGGGATTAGCATTCCGACCAGATCTTCAGCGCCGCACGCATTCCTGCTTCAGGGGTAATGCGCTCAATTCCGAAATGCGCTAGCGAGAGAAGCATCGACTCTGCATGTGCGAGCAAGTCGAAGGGTTGTCTTCCCTCTGGGGCCCGATGACGAAGGCTGCGTTGTCACATTTGCGACCTTCATTTCATCTGAGGGTACTTTTGAAGATGGGAAGCATCTAGGTGAAAACGATCAAGAGCTGGCGCTTTCCGCTCTATATCTCAAGGCTGGCTACCAAACGACTGAACTGATTGCTCGGTTACGGTGACGGTACCAAGGAGAGATTCTCAATCTACGAAATTACGGCCGAAGAATATGCTCTTTGATAAGGAACTTCGCGTTCCTTAGAATCGAACGGGCCGTCGCCGGGTCCGGCGCAATTTCAGCAAGCGTAACGGCACCTACGAGCGCGCTGACGATGCCACTTGCAGTGGCAAGAGCCCGGCGCCTGGTTAGAGTGGTGAGATGTTTCGCGATGAGCTGAACGATACGCTGGTAGCCGTTAATAGCAATTGCCCGTACTTGTGGGTCTGAATGGCGGAGTTCGGCACCCAGCATCGCAAGTGGGCACAGATAAGGCCTCTCTCGAACTTGCGATTGCCCCAAATACACGGAGATAATCCTTTCGACGGCCTGCGCCGGCGATTTCCCTACTGTTTCGCTCTCCAACATTTCAAACGCACGATCGAATGCGGCATGGCTTGCTTCTGCGATTAGCCGGTCCTTCGATCCGAAATGCCGGTAGAACCCTCCCGGCGCGAGACCTGCCCCGGCCATTATGTCGCGCATCCCTACTGTTTCCAGGCCCTTATCCAAAAACATCTTTGAGGCGGTCGAGAGAATTCGTGCTTTGGTTTCGGATGTCTCGGCTCGTGATTTTCGCATTCGTCTCCTCAAGTAGAAATTTTGTTGCTTTTAGAGTACACGCGCACTCTAAAATATGACTGGAATTCTTAGGCCCATTCAATTTAACAGGATTGAGGTCACCCATAATATGGATACGGCCACCGAAGTTCCCGCCGTTTGGAGTCAACTCGCCGAGGTGCTGTATCTCAGGGATTCACCTACGGCCGAAGTGAGCCTGTCCGAACGTGCTTCGTACTCGTTTGGTCGGATTCGGAGCACCGTAGGCCTTCCAGAAATTACGCAGCATATTGTCGGTCAACGTGGGCACATGGTTGTGTTGCAACTAAGACCAATACCTTTCATCGAGCAATTCTTCGGCAAGAAAAAGGTATCGAGTGGTTCTTACCCAATTGGCGGAGTCAGTGCAATCGACTTGACGGAGGAACCAGCCGTTCTGCTTCCGAATCCCTTCGACGCACTGGTGCTATACGTCACCCAAGCTGCTCTGGATGAAGTTGCCTATGCTCATCGGGCGCCACGAGTGCGGCAATTGGTATGGCCGCAGGGAGCGTTTGATTCGGTCGTGCACCACCTCGGGCAGCCCCTCCTGTCTTCGCTGGAGCGACCCCTTCACGCTTCGAAGATTTTTCTGGACCATGTTCTGCAGGCCTTGAACACTCATTTAGTCTGCTCTTATGGCGGCGTCAGAACGTCTACTCCCCCGTTTCGGGGCGGGCTCTCGTCTGTGCAAATGCGACGAGCGACAGAAATGCTGGAAGCGCATCTGGACGGCAATATTGGCCTGCAGCAGGTCGCGGAAGCGTGTGAATTATCGGTAAGCCACTTTGCCCGGGCCTTCAAACAAAGCTTTCGCACGCCACCTTACAGGTGGTTGATTGAACGCCGTGTGGATAGGGCCAGAGATCTCATGACGAATACCCGTCTACCTCTTGCCGACATCGCTGCCAGGTGTGGCTTCGCGGATCAATCTGCACTCAACCGCTCGTTCAAACGGATCCATGGTGTGACTCCCGGAATATGGCGGCGGGACGACTCGCGGCCGCGCCGGGTTGCAGCGTAGTCGACGTTTCATTGCGCGTTCTATCTGTACTCTCCCTCGACATTGCAGCAGGAATCGCCTGCTTGTGACGGTTTTCGCCTAGATGCTTTCCGCACCCGAAGCTACGCTCAGTCGTAGTAGGAAGGTGAATGTGAGAGTGGCCACAAACCTGGTGGCTTATCGGCATTTGCCCGCTCCGAACGGGCGCTAAGAGAACGACTTCAAGACTTCTTCCCCATATCAAGGAGAAAAACAATGCAGGCATTCAGGTTTGTTCGGAATGTGGTGTCGACGTGTGCCGCACTACTCGCAATAATCGCTCCTGTCGCTCAGGCGACGGGACAAACGCCACCGTCTGAAAGTGTAAAGACCGTGCTGCTGATTCACGGGGCATGGGCAGACGGCTCGAGCTGGTCGAAGGTGATTCCATTGTTGGAGGCGAAAGGGCTGCATGTTGTCTCTGTTCAGATTCCGCTAACGTCCTTCGCGGACGACGTTGCAGCAACGCAACGGGCCATCGCTCTTGAGGACGGACCGGTTGTGCTGGTCGGGCACTCGTACGGCGGAGCCGTCATCACCGAAGCCGGCAACGATCCCAAGGTGGCCGGACTGGTCTATGTGTCAGCCGTGGCTCCGGATCATGGCGAATCGACTCTTGGTCTGATTTCGAGCGTTGCAACACCGATCGGTTCAGAGCTGCGTCCTGACAAAAGCGGTTTCCTCAAACTGACTCCGAAGGGAGTTGCGGAGGATTTTGCCCAGGACCTCTCCGCCAAAGAAATTGAGGTTCTGACCGCGACACAGGTGCCGGTTAACGTTGCCGCAATGAAGGGAGAGGTTGAGACTCCAGCCTGGAAGTCAAAACCGTCCTGGTACATCATCGCCGCAAATGACCGGGCTATATCACCCGATCTCGAAGCATCTCTGGCGAAGAAAATCGGAGCGACAACCACTACTGTCACCTCCAGCCACGTAATCATGCTGGCGCAACCGTCGAAGGTCGCTGCTGTGATCTTCGATGCTGTTTCAAAGGCTGGCATGAACTAGACAAAAGCGAATCCGAAACCCAAAGCGCGTTGGCAGAACCTTCCGACGTGCGCGGTGAAACGAAAAACATGAAAAGGAGAATTTATGAGAATAGGAAAGCTAATCCGGGAAGTATTGAGTGCCGGACTTCTGCTGGCGGCAGGATTCCATAGCGTTGGCTATGCCCAACAGAACCCAGAGTCAGCACCAGACAATTCGCGTCACGGCGGCGTCAAGAACATCGTGCTGGTGCACGGAGCATGGGCCGACGGCTCAAGTTGGTCTGGCGTGATTCCTCTGCTGGAGAAGGATGGATACCACGTGATTGCGGTGCAGCTTCCTCTTTCCACCCTTGCAGAAGATGACGCCGCAACGGAGCGTACGATCGCACGGATCACTACGGCATACCCCGGCCCGGTGCTGCTCGTTGGACATTCCTACGGAGGCGTAGTCATCGGCGACACGCCGGGGAACGATCCCAACGTCGCGGGCCTTGTCTACGTTGCTGCATTTGCCCCCGACACTGGTGAGTCCGCGCTGTCCCTGCTCACGCCGCTGCAGCCGCCGTCTCCACTTGCACAGTTTCTTGTCTTCGATCCGACCGGTCAATTTGTCACCCTTTCCGCGCAAGGCGTGGCCGAAGCCTTTGCTCAAGACCTACCGAAACCTGAGCAGGTGCTGCTGACAGTGACACAGGGGCCGGCGTCCGTCACTGTGCTCAATTCATCGCCCACTGTCACGCCGGCCTGGCGGACGAAACCTTCGTGGTTCATCGTCGCTGGACAGGATAAGGTGATCACCCCAGGTTTGGAGGAACAAATGGCGCAGAAGATCAACGCCACCACCATCACCCTGCCGACCTGCCATCTCGCAATGCTTCAAGATCCGCGGAGAGTCGCAGAGTTCATTGAGCAGGCCGCGACATCGTTCGAAGGGCGGTAATACCTCGGTCGGGCCGGGAGTGTATTTTGCAAATGGACACAGGTCACTGTCCATTTGCACCCTTTTGGGCGCACCTGCTGCTTTCCAACTAATATTCGTCAACACCAATCCTGCCGCCGCAAAGGAGCAACCTTCTCTACAACTGCTGACGATTGAGTTGTCATGCAAGATCGAAGCATCATACGAAGAAATCGCAAGAAGCATTCAAGTACCTGGCAATCTCACTGGTGGGAGAAGACATCTGACGCAAAGAGATTTTATGCGATTTCAATCGTCTGGATGAAGCGACCACCACTGTCCGCGAACTCTATGAAGCCATGCTGGAGCTCTACCACCCTAACCGCGCAAACCCAGGCTCCCTATGGGGAGGCGCTAAGGCTGCGAAAAAACGCCGATCCCATCCGTTCAATAGTTCCAAACAAGGAGAAGCCATGAAGATGCGCCGAATGGTTTTCGCTGCTGCCCTTGTGCTGGCGACTGCTGCTACAGGATCAGTTGCTGCGCCAGCTGCTGCCAACAAAGATCTGCCTGACGCTTCGAAACTTGATACTGTGCGTTCGCGGTTCGGCAAGCTCATGGAACTGGCCAATAAGCACGATCTCAAAGCCCTGCACGAAATGTTCTGGCAATCGTCTTCTGCCCTTCTGGTCGCGAAGAGTGCGGTGCCGTCTGAAGGCAATTGGGCAGGCTTCTGGGGCAACGAGGCGATCGATCAGAAGCTGCACGATATCGCCGCGTCCGGACCGGCCATACTTCAGCCGGACTATTCGAAGCTCAAGGTGGTCGGCCTGACCAAGGACGTTGCGGAATCCTATGTACCGGCGACAATCACGGTGTCTTATGCGGGCCAGGACGGAACTCCCAAACCATTTCTGTTGATTCTCACTTGGATGAAGGATGGGAAGGAATGGGAAGTAGCCTCGGAGATCATCCTGCCAGTTCCGCCCGTGCCTGCAAGCAAGAATTAGGGTCGCAAGGTCAGGCCCCAACAACAGGAGAAGCGATGCAATGACAATTCAAGAGGTTCAAGTCCAACGCGTCAATATTGTTACCGCCAACCCGTTTGACACGGTTGTTGCCCGAATCGGCGCGGCGATCGGTCATCCCGATATGGTCGCATTCAACAAAGCCTTTGCAGCCGCGCAGAATGAAGCCGAAATGCATAGCGTCGTCGATCCAGCCACGGAACCGAACGGTCTAATGGAATTTATGCGGCTCGACCTCGGCGGAGTCCTCCAGAAAGAGAACGGAGCCACCAAGCCAAGAATTCTCCGCATTATTGCAGGGAATCCACTGATCATGAAGGAGATGGTGAAGCATGTTGCTGACGCTGGCTCATATGCGCCAGTGACCATCCTCATTCAGGAGCGCCCCGATAGCGTTCGTATTTCGTATGACAGGATGGCCTCCTATCTCGCACCGTATGGAAACAGCGATGCCCTCAAAGTGGCGCGGGAGCTGGACGCAAAGGTCGAGAGGATTCTGACCGCGGCTGCAGAATGAGTTTGCGTTCATCCATCGTTGGACTTGACCTGCAGGCCATCACAACTGCGCAAATCGCTGCTGGCCGGATTATCTGCACGACTCCAGCCAATCGGCGGGCCAGTAACGTCCAGTACGGCTGCACGGCCCAACTATATGGAAAGGTTTATGCACATGAAGAACTTAATAAAGACGACTGTTCTCGGTCTTGCCGGCTTCCTCGGTACGGCTACAGTTTGCCTGAATGCGCAGAGTGAAACGCATCATGTTCGTAACATCGTTCTGGTTCACGGCGCCTGGGCGGATGGGTCTGGTTGGAAGGGCGTTTACGACATCCTCAGCAAGGATGGCTACAGCGTCAGCATCGTTCAAGAGCCGGAGACTTCCTTCAAAGAGGATGTGGCCGCCACGAGGCGCATCCTTGCACTGCAAGATGGACCGTGCATTCTTGTGGCTCACAGCTATGGGGGAGCCGTCATTACCGAGGCGGGAACAGTCCCATCCGTTGTCGGATTGGTCTACGTCGCGGCTCACATGCCCGATTCCGGAGAAGACGAAGCGGATGACGGAAGGCGCTTCCCGAGTGACCTGAGCAAGTCGACCGCAATCAAGACCACCGCAGACGGCTTTACCTACGTGGATCCCGCGCAGTTCCGCGAGTTCTTCGCTGCCGATTTGCCTGCTCAACAGGCCGCTTTTATGGCGAGATCGCAGGTTCTCAACTTCGCTGACAACTTCAAGGGACTTATCACCACGCCTGCATGGAAAAGCAAACCGAGTTGGATGATCGTTGCGACGAAAGACAGAACAATCAATCCGGATCTCGAGCGGTGGTATGCGGCACGAGCCAAGAGCCACAAGGTCGAGATCTCAGGCGCCAGCCACTCGGTCTATGCTTCCAGGCCGAAGGAGGTTGCAGCCGTCATCGAACAGGCCGCGTCGCACGTTCAGTAGCACGATTGTCGCAGGGAGCATCGCAAGACGTTGTGAAGACGCTTTCACAGGGAGATGCACGCTGCGCTCGACGTCAACCTTCCGAACTATGCCAATGCCATCATCACAACACAGGAAACAGTTGAATCTATTCCTTTGCTCACGCACGTGGAAATCGGAGCGCGGCACTGACTCCACTCCTTGCTGTAGACAAGCGCGAAATCGCCAGGTCAACCTCAGAGCGAGCATTGAAGCCTAGCGCCAGGGTTCGATCAGATGGTCCTTGAATTCGCGCGGCAACTCCAGCAGACCTCCAGCATCAACGGAGCGCACGGCCCACTCAATCAGCGAGCGATATTGGTCGAAATGGGTGATCTTACTCGGCCATTGCGAACCGGCCTCTGAATTCAACACCACGACATTCGGAACGTCGCACGGGCCGACGCAGCCACTCACGGTGAGCTGAGACCGCTTTAGGAGGCCACGCCTTCGCCACTCATCCTTCAGCCACTCGACCGGCCCCTCGGGGCGGTCTTTCTGCGTTGCCCCGCAGCAGCAGCTGTGGCACACAATCATCTGGCCAATCACGAGGCGTTTGGTCTCCAGCATGGCTTCGCTCCTCACTTGCATCTCACATAGTATAGGGGAGTATATTAATCAGCAGGGAGAACGAATTGTCGCATATTTCGAAAAACAAGACGAAGACTCTCACGCGCGTCCGGCGCATCAAGGGCCAGGTGGAGGCTATCGAACGGGCCCTTGAAGGAGAAGGCGAATGCGAGGAGATTCTGCAACTGGTTGCTTCCTGCCGCGGCGCCCTTAACGGTCTGATGGCGGAGTTGATCGAAGGCCACTTGCAATATCACGTGCTCGACCCCGCGCAGAAGATACGCCCAGCGCAGCAAGCGGCGGCAGACGACCTGATTGCCGTGGTGAAGCGCTATTTCAACTGAAGACCCAGGAGAACTCATGGCCGCCACTCAGACGCCCGTCCACGAGCACCAGATACAGTCAAGCCACCCGCCACAACAGCATTCCGATGGCCACGATCATGAACACAACCATGAGCACGCATTCGAGCTGGTCGAGGTGCTCCGTGTTCTGTTTGTGGCATTGGCTGCGGCAGCGGTCTGGTTTCATCTGTGGGAGCCATTCCATCACGTCAGCGTGATCGGACTGGCAGCGACGATGATCGGCGGTTACCCGATCTTCAAAGAGGCTTTCGAGAACATCGTCGAGCGGCGCATGACGATGGAACTGTCGATGACGATCGCGCTCGTCTCCGCTCTGGCCATCGGCGAGTTCTTCACCGCTTTGGTCATTACTGCATTTGTTCTGGGCGCCGAGATTCTGGAGAGACTGACGGTTGGCCGAGGGCGGCGCGCCATTCAGGACATGCTGGACTTCCTGCCTCAAGTGGCCAGTGTGCTGCGGAACGGCCAGATTGTCGAATTACCCACGCAGATTATCGATCCCGGTGAGGTCGTCGTCATTCGACCCGGCAGCCGAATCCCGGTCGATGGCCTGGTTGTAAGTGGCCACTCGTTTGTTGAAGAGGCCGCAATTACCGGCGAACCGATGCCGAGCGAGAAGACCGCGGGCAAGGAAGTATTCGCGGGCACCATCAACCAGGCAGGCAGCTTGCAGGTGCGCGCTGACCGGCTCGGAAAAGAAACCACATTCGGCAAGATCATTGAAGCCGTTGAGAGGGCGGAGCATTCCCGCGCGCCTATTCAGAAGATGGCTGACCGGCTGGCCGGATACCTGGTCTACTTTGCACTCGGCGCTGCGGTCCTGACGTTTCTAATCACCCACAATATACGGTCAACGATTTCGGTCATCATTGTCGCTGGAGCCTGCGGCATTGCCGCCGGCACTCCACTGGCCATCCTCGGCGCCACCGGACGCGCGGCTCGGCACGGCTCCATCATCAAAGGCGGAATCTACCTTGAGGCGCTGGGACAACTCAATATCGTCTTCCTCGACAAGACGGGAACTCTGACCTTCGGCATGCCGTTGGTCACGGAAGTCAACCCTGCACCCGGCGTTACCGAGAGTGCGCTCATTGAAGCCGCAGCGAGTGCGGAAAGCAATTCGGAGCATCCGCTGGGCCGTGCGATCGTTCGCCTCGCGGAGCTGCGAGGCATTTCTATCTCTCAACCGACTCATTTCGAATACCGGATTGGACGGGGAGTGCTGGCTGAAGTGGACGGCGAAGAAACTGTTGCCGGCAATCGCCCCCTCTTTGCGGAATTGGGTCTGACACTGCCCGAGCGCTTCGCCGCTGAGGGCACGGAAATCTTCGTTGCACGCAACGGAAAGTACTTTGGATCGGTTGCTGTGGCGGATGGGTTGCGGCCCGGCTCTGCTTCAGCCGTCAAGGCCCTTCAGGAGATGAAGATCGAGGTCGTCTTGCTCACGGGAGATACCAGGCAAACTGCGCAAGCACTAGCCGGCCATCTCGGCATTCGCATTGTTCACGCCGAACTTCTTCCCGAGCAGAAAACCGCGCAGATCGCTGAACAGGTTCGGGAAGGTCGGGTGGTTGCCATGCTTGGCGACGGCATCAACGACGCACCTGCTCTGAGTGAAGCCACTGTCGGTGTAGCCATGGGTGCGGGAACCGACGTCGCCCGCGAGAGCGCGGATGTGGTGTTGATCGGCAACGATCTCATGAAGTTCGTTGAGACCGTTCGGGTTGCCAAAAACTGCCGCGGCATTATCGTACAGAATTTCTACGGCACTCTGATCGTCGACACCATCGGCATCGGTCTGGCCGCGGCCGGCTATCTCAATCCGCTTCTCGCCGCGTTCATACACGTTGCATCCGAGTTGACGTTCATCCTCAATTCGACCCGCCTGCTTCCGCCCAGAGAATCGCGACATATATCGAGCCAGGACGAGGCGCCCGTCCCAAGCTGACGACCGAATGCAATGCGGGGAGATGACTGAGACATTATCAAGGCCAAATGGCGCATTATTGTCATGCGCGTTTCCAGGTTTGACCAGCCTGGAAACGTGCTTTGGTGTTCTCGCCATTTGAGCTTTCGCTGCCCAAAAGTCGGTAAACAATAGGTGACTTATTCGGACGACGTGTGTTTGGATGAGGGGGGGGCGGCCCCTCGCGACCTGTCTGGAAAAAGTAAAACCGCCCGCCAAGCTTGTTCTTCATATTGACCACCGGTTTGCGTGCATGCAGCGTCTCAATACATACGAAGCGAAAACGAACGCCAGGACGAGAATTGGATCAAATTTCTCCCAGGTACTGCCACCGCCATTCAGTTGTGAATAGAACGCGAGTAAAAGAGTGATCGCGAGACCGGCATAAACCCACTCAGTCAATCGAGGCACATTGGGAGTCAGAAGGCCCACGCCGCCAAGGATGTGGGTCACGCCAATCAGGGGGATGATATAGAGCGGGTATCCGAGCTGTTGATTGACGATCCTCCATTCCTCGGGATCGTGAATTAGATATAACCTTCCGAAGTACAACCACATCATGGCGACAATGCCGGTTGTTACCATTGCGGCTATTTGAGTTGCTCGTCCCGCCCGTGCGGGTTTATCTATTGTGTGTTGAGCTTTCATATTCAAAGCGATCCTCCTCTTGCGGTTCGATCTTTCTTGACCTTAGGCCGCAGTTCCCAAGGAACTGCGGCTGATTCCGCTTGCCCCGGACTTACGCCTTGACTGCATTCTTTGCAGCCGCAAACACATCGCGCGCGGACGTCGTACCCTCTACGTGCTCCGTACCCGCGATTCCGAGGCCCATCCATCCCTCGTTAATGCCGTCATACATTTCTTCGGCAGCCCCAGTGTGGCCCTTCGGGATGCCGAACTGCTCGAACGCTTCCGCCCACCCTGCACGCGGGATTGCAAAGGCTTTTACGTCGAGTTTCAGCACTTCACCCAACTGTGCGGCCACTTCATCCGCGCTTACTATCGAACCGAGCTCGATGACGCGATGCCCTGACCACGCCGGCCCGGTCAGAAGCGTTGCCACCTCAGCGCCGATGTCGTCTGACGCCACCATCATCGATTTCCGGTTTGTCGGATTGTAGAAGACCGGTAGTGTTCCGCCCTGGGCGGCCTGTAAGCCGAAAAGAAAGTTTTCGAAAAAGCCGCCTGCACGCACAAATGCGACCGGGGATGGCAGGCTACGAAGACCTTGCTCCAGGAGCGATAAGGCCGTGATCATCCCCAGCCCGCTTGTTCTATTCGCGCCCGTCGAGGAGAGCGCTACTACCCGCGGTGGCACTACCCTGGTCAGCGCCTCGACATAGTTCGCAATCACGCCCTTTGCTTCTCTGTAATCAGGCGACGGCGCCCATACAGCCGGCAACATAACAAACGCGCCCTCAACACCTTTGAGCGCCGCTGCTATGGCTGTCGCATCGTTCCAGTCTCCATCCGCCAACTCCACACCCTGTTCTGCCCACTTCGCCGCTTTCTCGCGATTGCGCACAAGTGCTCGCACCAGTTTGCCTTGCTTCAGCAGATGCCGCGCCGTGGCGCCGCCAACTTTTCCAGTGATGCCCATGACTAAATACATGATGTTTTCTCCTTGTTAGAACGAAAGTGATGCTCCGATGCGAACGACAGAGCTTGTGAGTTGCGCAGCTAGCACTCCGCTAGTACTGTGGGTTTCCACAGTTATCTGTCGCATGAGTCGTTACAGGCCTTTACACAGCCGATCGGATCGCCTCGATTAGAGAGGTCGTTGATGTTCGCGGAGGCCTTGCTATGTGGTCGTCACTGTCACGGCTTGACGGACATGCCGGCTGCTTTCCAGTTCCTTCACCATGAATGCCGCAAGATCGGCGCGAGCAATCTTGTGCGCCTTCTCGCCGCCCTCCGTGCTCAGCACCCTGGCAACGCCGGTCTTCTCGCCGTCGGTCAACATCGGTGGGCGCACGAGCGTCCAGTCCAGGTTGCTTCCCTCGATCTCGGCCTCCATGCCCGCCTTGTCTACCAGCAGACCCCGCAGAAAAGTCTTCATAAGCAGGTGCTCGTTGAAAAAGCCGGCGTTCTTGACGCTCTCGCCCGCACCCACCACCGAAATCTTCAGCAGCCGCCGGACTCCATTGCGCCGCATCGCGTCCACAATATTGTGGGCCGCGCTCGTTTCCATCGTCGTCACTTTCCACGGCGTCTTGCCGCCCAGCGCGTCGATCACGGCATCCTGTCCGGCTACCGCAGCGTCGACTGCATCCGCGTCCAGCACGTCGCCCGCAACAACTCTGACGTTCGCCTTCTTATACGGCGCGGCGCCACGCACGAAAGCCGTCACCTTATGCCCGGCCGCCAACGCCTCATTTACCAGCGCTTCTCCGCTCTTGCCCGCTGCTCCAATCACTAGAACATTCATCGCTTCCTCCTTTTGCCTCGTATTTGACCGCCTATCCAACGAGCGATCTGACTATTAGAGGATCTACGTAACCAGTGGTTGCAAAATAATCGCTGGTTGTACAACCAACGGCCGCAAAGTAACAGGTGGTTGTCAAAATCGCAAAGTGGGACTAGGCTATTGAAATGACATCCATCTCACCAAGTCGCCGGGTAGAGCGCAAGGAGAAGTTGCGGAGCGAAATCCTTGCGGCTGCAGGATAAATGTTCGCCGATCGTGGTTACGAAGCCGTGACGCTTCGTGAGATCGCTAAAGAGATCGGCTATACGCACGCCGTGATCTACCAGCATTTCCCGGACAAATCACACATCCTTGCTGAGTTGAGCCGCGAGACAATCGGGCTGATGATTCAGGACTTCGACGCCTGTTGCTCAAATGACAAATTTCCGGGTTGGGGGTGACTCGGTCGGAACTCAAAAAAAAGCCACCTTATCGGCTCAGCGAGATCCGTACCGATTTCATAAATGTTAATAGGCGCGCATCGATGAAACGGTTCTGAGTCTTCGTCAGAGCTGAAATATCGTCGTCGATATTGTCTAAGGATGTAGCGTTCAGGGCGATCCGAAGTGGTCGGATTGGTATGCCGAGTAAATGATGCGCGAGAAGTCCGGGGAAGAATTGTCGCAGTGAAGCGTATACCGCTCTCTCCGACATGAGAGACGTATTGCGTTTGGGTCTTGGATTGCTACCCAGAAGTCATTCAGTGTCAACAAATCCACCTGACCGTAAAACATCAGGACTCTATCGGAGCTGCTCCGGCAATGAGACGTAAGGAGTGCGCGGAGCGAGCGCGGAGCAGCAACCTTGTGCGTGACAAAGGACATCCTCACCGATCAGGCATGAGACCATCGGGCACAACTCGAAGGTTTTCTTGGCAAACTTTTGGCGCGCCTGTTCGACCCAATAGATCGACTTCTTGTCCGCGCATTTAGCCAGATCTCCGGATAGCTGATTAGCGCTAAACCCCGTTACCGTCACTGAGCATCACACTGAACCCGATGGACGGAGGTAGGCCGAATTGTCAGTGGGAAAACCATCACGCTCCGACGCGAGCATCATCGGTCTCGCATTGGCTCCGCCCGATGACGGCGCAGAGACTGACCTGCCTACCGCAACTTAGAACATCGGTAAGAGCCTTTCCACCCTCTTTCGTCTTGCAGCGATTCGCGTTTGCTCCTAACTTAGACCAGGCAATGCTTAGGAGTGCCGTTTTGCGACGGAGTGCTGTTTAGCCGTCTTTGCCGATTTTCTCGCAGTCCCTAGTTCAGTGAGTTTCGATTCCAACCAGAGTAGTTCCGTCTGTGCAATTGTCTTCTGATGGTCGAGACTCATCAATGCAAAGCGTCTCTCATTGAGGGGGAGGCCAGCCTCAGCTTCGAGGCGTCTCACCATCGATGCTGAATGGGAGATAACTTCGTTAAGCCGACTACGATAGTCGGTTATCACCCGCAACCTGATCTCTCGATCGACGTGTCCGAAACACCCTACTTTGATTCGAAAAAGATCGGCCGCTGCTGCATTATTCTCTCCTGGATCATTCATCAATTCGAGGAACCGCGTCTGCCCGGCGCTAGTGGTTCGATACTGCTTCTTGCCCCGAGGATCATCGTCGCCGGCATCGATTGCCGCAATATAGCCATTTTCCTCGAGCCTCTTGATCAACGGATAAAGCGTGCCCCAACTCACACGCCGCGATGGGCCGAACGCAAAGTTGAGAATTGTTTGGATGAGATAACCATGCATCGGTCGATGCAGAAGCTTGGACAGAATGAATAGCTCGTACATGACGTCCTTCCTCGGTCGAACCGACAGGTGCGCGCAACAAGATAATTCGTATTCGTATTAAGGATATAACGGTTAGATATATCGCCACGCGGACCATATTGGCATGCAGAGGCTACGGACTGAGCAGCCAATTGTTCCGCCGCGTCGTTTTCTCTTGCATTATATACCGATTCGATATATCGTGTCGATATAACGGCGACCCGATGAGCTCAGTAATCTACTGTTCCGCGGGTCTGGGAACCCGACGTCCTTCACCAGGCAGCGGGAGTTGCATGAAGCACTCCCCCTGAAACCGAAAGAGTAAGGAGAAACGCAAGTGAATCGCGACTCTGTTTCCAAAAGAAGCTTCTGTCTGCTGAGCGGAGTGAGTGGCGTCGCAGGAGTTGCCATGCTGGTCGCATCCTTCGGCATCAATCCTGGCCTTCCCGGCGATGCGTCCGTCCCCGTGTTGATCGAATTTGCGCGACAGCACTATGCCGGAGAACTGTGGGGAGCTTGGTTGCAGGCAGTGGGGCCGGTCTTCATCGTCCTCTTCGCATTTGCTTTGGTCCACTTGGCCGGCGCTACTCAACGCATCGCAGGATGGATGACCATCTTCGGTGCAACGACACTAATGACCGTGAGCCTGATCGAGATCACGTTCTACATCAGCGGAATGTTTGCGGCTCCCGAGATTATGCCCGCAATCAGCATCAAGCTTGTTTTCGCCGTTCAGCATCTCTATTTCATGGTGGCCGCCCCTGCTCTCTTTTGCCCGCTTGGCATTGTGCTGCTGGGCTCAGATGTCCTCCCTCGAATATTTGGATACTTCGCCATCCTCCTGGCAGTCGGTTTTGCAGCGGCTGGAGTGATCTTCATGCTGACTTTGCGTTTGCCCGACGCGGTTGCTGCGGCCGGCGCCGTTCAGCCCGTTTGGTGGCTTGCTGCAGCCATATCCTTGATGTTGAGAAGCAAGAAAATCGGCAGCGGACATCTTGGCGCTTCCACGAAATAGAGAAACGTGACGGCCCGCTTGCCGCAGAGCAACCGGCCCGGCGACGACCACAATCGTTCGACCACGGCCCAGTCGATTCGACCAGCCAGTGTTCTCTGCCGGTACGGCGAAAAACATTCTCTTGACAATGATGTTCCGTAAGTCATATCTTACGGTTAGTGATGACTTACTGATGCCAATGAGACGACTGAACATCCAATCTAAAAGCTCATGCGCACAGACGCCTGGAGCTGACGAGCGGGACCCACAAAGTTCGGCGTCGCAAACGTCGGATTGGCAGGACTCACAATACCGTCTCCGAACCGATGCGGAGCTGGCCCGAGGAAGTCCGGTGCCCCATACACCTGGTCGATGCTCTGGACATTGCGATGATTGAAGAGGTTGAAGCTCTCAATGGATGATTCGAGCGAGAGATGTTCGGCGAGATGAAAGGCCCGCTGCAGGCGCAAATCGCTGTCATAGTTCGATGCGCCGCGATAGGAGTTGCGTCCCACGGTGCCGGTACGATCGGAGAATGGAAAGCCATCGCCAAGCACATTGAACCCGGCCAGAATCGAGTAGTAGCGAGGGCTCTGCAGAGTGTTCAGCATTGAGAGTCTCAGATTGCGTAATGGCGCCGCCCAGGTTTCAGGGCTCTCGGCAACAAAGGACAGCGTGGCACGATGGCGAATGTCGTTGTCCCCGACGGAACGGTCGGCGGCAGGGTCCAGATAGTCCTGTGGTGTGTCGGTCAGTTGCACGTCCGTCGCGATATCAATCGATTTCGAATAGGTGTAGTTCGCGAGGACGCTGTAATGGCTCGCGAAACTCTTCCGCACACTGACAATGCCGCCGTTGTAGATCGAGAATCCAGAAGGCGTTGCAATGAGCGCGAAGCCAAAGCGCGGATCCGCAGGCGCGAACGACTGACGCCCATCGGGCAGAGCCCCATTGGGGAGCCCGTTGACGCTTAAATAGACAGGAAGATCGAGCGCATGAAGATACTGGTAGCCCGTGGTCAAAATCCATCCTCCGCCTAGCTGGCTCTCTATCTCGAGACTTGCCTGCTGGGAGTATGGGTTGGGGAATTTGCGCTGAATGTAGCCTAGTGGGAACTGCTGGAGGATCGCGGGCGAGGGATATGCGCCGGTGGTTGCAAAGCTTTGAAAGGCCTGTGAGGCAAGAAATGGACCCGAGACACCAACGACTCCCGAAGGACCGAGCCCGACAACGCCGTTGGGAGTGTTGAAGTCGGGCACAAGCGGATTGTCCATCGAAGTGAAGGCCGAAGCGCCCTGCCAGCCCACCATCAGGTCGCTGTAATCCCATGGTCCCGTGAATAGACCAAACCCGGCGCGAACGACCTGCTTGCCACCCCGCAATGAGTAGGCGACTCCTACTCTGCGGCTGAACATTGGTAAAGTTGGTGGGATTCATGGGTCCGGTCACGCGCACATCCGCGGCCGAAGGAAACAGGTCGAAGTCGTAGCGAAGGCCCGCTGTGAGCGTGAGCTTTCTTGTCGCCTTCCATTCGTCCTGGCCATAGAAGTTCACCTGACGATGCCAGAAATGCAGCTTTGTTGCGTTCACAAAGTCCTGCGCCGCAGAGCCTGCATAGAGCGACCCCGCGAAGGGCAATGGGCGTGCAGGAATTTGCTGACCGAAATACGAGCTTGGCTCAAGAAAGAGGAACTGCACAGGCGTACCGGGGCCGAACGGCGGACCTGCGAACTCACCGGCCCCAAAGAAACTCTGGGGGGTGAAGATAGCGCCGCCGGGACTGAAGAATGTGGTATCCGCCGCTATCCAGATCGGTTCGAATCCGCCGCCGATTTTTACGGAATGTGCTCCGTGAACCCAGGTGAGGTTCTGCTGAAATTCAAAATGCGGTTCGCTGTAATAGGACACGCTGCCGGTGAACCCGCCGGAGACGAGTGTGTCTGATACATCGAGCGTGGGTTCATAGCCCTGCGCCTTTCGGCGTCATGTGAAACACGCGGTCGCCAAAAGCAAGAACGCTTTCCGAAGTCCAGTGGGGGCCAAAGAGGTGAAGAAAGTTGCCGTAGACCGTCTGATCGCGCACAGGATTGTCGCGATACGTAGACGGAAGGCCTTGTCCGGGCGCCGCCGTGGGAACGTCGCCTTTGCGATCGTCCGTGAAAAGATAACTTACATTCAGAATGCTGCGGTCGCTGAAATTGTGCGTGAGCTTCCCGATGGCCTTGTCGTAGTCATCGGTTTCGAGTACTGAATTCAACTGCTCCGGCTGCAGGCCGAATTGTTCCTTGACCTGATTGATGCTTGGAGTGCCGGGTCCCATGCAGTTCGGGGTATCGATGCAGCCAAGAATGAAACTCGAGTAAATAGGAGATTCTGCGCGACGCTGGCCTTCGTATCCCGTGAAGTAGAAAGTCCTCGAGCGGCGGACCGGGCCCCCTGCCTCTGCGCCGAACTGGTTCGCGCGCAGTGTATGAAGTCCCGGTGCTGAGAGTGCATTGTCGGCATTGAGTGCGTCGTTGCGGAAATACTCATAGGCGGATCCGTGCGCGTTGTTGGTTCCAGACTTAGTGACTGTGTTGACCACGGAACCCAGATTGCGCCCGTTGTCTGCGGTATAAGGCCCATCCACAACGCGAAATTCTTCTACCCAGTCGAGCGAGGGGCTTATGTGCTGCACGCCCGACAAGCTCACCGAATAATCGGCGCCATCGAGGCCGAACGCGGAGCTATGCGTTTCGCGCAAGCCCCCGAAGCTGAGTTGCAGCACAGTTTCCTGAAAGGGAGACTGCGCTCCTGTGGCTGTGCTGCGGCCCACGTTGGCAGTGGGCGTAAGCAGAACCAAGTCGATGAAGTCCCTCCCTGCAATGGGGAGATCCGCGATCTGGCTCGGAGGAATGACCTGGCTCGATTCGGTCTTATCGGCGTCGATTCCGTCCCCCAGTGTGCTGGAGACGGTCACGCTCTGTTGCACCGAAGCAACGCCGAGACGAACCGGTACCGAGGCGGTCTGGCCCACCGTCAGCGTCAGTTGCCGATCCCAGGCGCTGAAACCCTCTCGGTTCACAGTGAGGCGATAGTCACCCGCAGTGAGTGACGTCAGGACAGCCAAGCCGGCATGGTCGGTCACCTGGCTGCGCTTAATCCCCAAGTCTGAGTCGTTCACGGAAACACTCGCCCCTTGCACCACGCTGCCCGAGGGATCAGTGACCGTGACGTTCAACGTTGCGAGCTGCTGTGCAGAAGCGGCGACAACACACAAGAGGAAGAGAGAAACAACGGCCAACAGGGATTTTTTTCATAACTGGCTCTCACACAATGGATTCGAAATTCGACTTCGGAATGGCCCGACAGCTTTTTGTCAGCCTTCAGTTTTTTGATCGAAGAGGACGGCACAGCGACAAGGCTAAAATCCCTTGCCAGACTCCTGAATTCCTGCGAGCCGGTTTTTCGGCTCATAGCCGCTGAGCGCGAGGCGCTTGCCATGCATACGATGCACCTCGTCCGACACCGGGTGAACTCCAGAGGTCGTAACCCAGCGGTTATAGAAGTTGAAGAGTGCGACGACCATGATCGTGTAGTAGATCGCTTCGTCGCTCCAGTCGTGTTGGCGTAACACGGCAATGTCGTCCTCGCGCATCTCCGGCAATTCGCGCGTCATCTTTGCGGCGAAACGCATCAGCGCTTTTTCAGGCTCCGGCAATGCTGAAGATTCGAGGTTGTCGAGAACGTCGCGGACAAGTTTCTCGCTGCCCAGCATTTCCGCGGCTACGGCTGCGTGCGAACGCCAGCAGAACTCGCAACCGTTCGTCCAGGAAGTGTAAGTCGCAATCAATTCGCGCAAACCCCCGCTGATGGGAGCGGGACTGCGCATCACACCTTCAGTGAAACTTGCCAGATGCGACGTCAATTCCGGCCGAAATGCAAAGAGATGCCAGATCTGCCAATGCTCGCGGCCCGTTGATTTGGCCGCACGGATGAGGTCGGCGTAAGGGCTGGGCTGCGGATTTGCCTCCACTTCTGGAAGCCAGGTTGGAGCTTGTTCAATCGTTTTCAAATGCGATTCCTTTCGCTTGGATCAGAAGAGAATCTGAAGCCGTAGTGGCGGCCTCAGCCAGCTCGGACGCTCGCGCGACGAAGCGATAAGCAGGCAGTGCGAACATTGCGATCGCACCAATTAAGGTCGCCGTGCAGAAGATATTGAGAATCCCGGTATACGAACCGGTGGCGTCGTAGAAGTGACCGACGATCAGGGGGGCAAAGGCGCCGGCGACTGCAAAGACGGTGTAGACGAGTCCGTACAGAGTTGAAAAGGATCGAAGGCCGAAGTAGCGGCGCAGCATGTATGGAATGAGGTCGAGTTCGCAACCCGCACCGAGACCCGCGATGAATGCGGCCGGTGCAGCAGCCGAGAATGTCGATGCGTGGGACAGGAGAAGCATGCCAGCACCGGCTGCGAGCAACGAAGCTACGGCGATGTATGAGCCCCGCAGGTAATCGAGCAGCGAGCCGAGAATAAACCGGCCAGCCACACTCGAAACGCCCAGCAACGACGCAGTGAATGCAACGTCGCGCGGGTTCAATCCGTGCGCGCTCAACATCGGTGCGAGATGGGCGAGCGCTCCATTTTCGCTTAGAGATAAGGCGCATACGCCGAGGGCGAGCAGCCAGAAGCTGAGCGAAGCCAGCGCCCTTGGCCACGGCACTCCGCTCGAGTCGCCCGATTGCTTCGGGATCGCTTTTGCGCCACCTGTTGCGCTCTTCGGCGGGTGTGCAAACAAGAATGTGAGTGGCGCTCCCACAAGCAGCGGGAGAGAGGCAAGCACCAGGTAAGTGTGTCGCCAACCAATTGTCGAGATTAGATACTGCACCAGCGGAGGAATCAGAAGTGATCCTACGCCCGATCCCGCCACCACGATGGACAGAGCTGCTCCCAGCCGGCGCTCAAACCATCCAGTGACGATTCGCGCATATCCGAGTTGATAGGTTCCTGTGCCGGCGATTCCTATGAAGACAGCATTTGCGTAAAGCTGCACCAAATGAGGAGTGAGATATGCAAGAGACCCAAGTCCCAACCCAAGAGCCACCATCATCGCGGAGACCAGCCTCCTAGGCTCGATACGGTCGAAGAGCCTGCCCATGAATGGAGAGCACGTCGCCACCGAAATTGCCGCGAGACTGAATGCGCGGGCGATCTGTTCGTTATTCCATCCGAATTCGTGCTGAAGCGGCTTCACCATGAAGCTGAAGCTATAGATGAATACTGTCGCGAAGCCCGTGAGAACCCCGATGTGACAGACCACGGCCACGCGCCAACCCGCATAGCTGAGACTGTTCTCAGCTGCGCGCAAAGCGGAGCTTTCCGGCCCGCGTGTTAAATTCATGGGGAAGCCGAACCTCCGTCCAAAGGTAGTCTGGACGAGCATCCGGATTATCCGGGATTGCAAAGGCAGCTTGCATCCATCACGAGAGGGGAATTTCTCTCCACCTTTCGAATGATGCGTCGAGCGCTGTTGTCCAATACCTTTTCGAGTGCGGATCCAGCCTGGAGCACGCGCACCGTCGAGGGAGTCTGGAAAGAGTCAGGAGTAGCCTTCTATATGGCCCACATTGAGCTGCCCATCGCCCCGCAACTAGGGCGCGAGTTTCCTGGGATCGTCGGACCGATGACGTACCGCCCGGAGACTGCTGCGCCGATCAATGCACTGGTGAACATTCTGCTCCGTGGCGAAAGCACGCTCTCCCGGGGTGAGCGCGAGTTGATTGCGACGCACGTTTCGTGGCGCAACGACTGCTACTTCTGCCAGACGATTCACGGCGCCGTCGCTGCGGCGCAGCTGAACCACGATGAAACACTCGTGCAGACGGTAAAGACAGATTGGATTCATGCAGAGATTTCCCCAAAGCTCAAGGCTCTGCTGAACATTGCAGGCAAAGTCCAGCAGGATGGAAAGCTAGTCACGGAAAGTGACGTGGCTTTGGCCCGCCAGGAAGGCGCGACGGATCGCGAGATTCACGACACGGTGCTCATCGCCGCGGTATTCTGCATGTGCAATCGATACGTTGACGGCTTAGGCACCTGGGCCCCGAAGGATCCCGATGTGTATCGCGCACGAGCCGGCGAGATTGTGGAACATGGTTATTCAGCTGCTACGGAGATGGCGGCCAACCAGATTGCACTTCCCCGTTAGCGGCGCTGTATGTAATGACCCACCAGCGCATCGATAGGACCACGGTATCATTGAACGCTTCAAGGGGAGCGTTGTTCCTTGTTGACCAATCTTGTTGAAAGAAGAGGTAACACAAATGTCGGAGCAGCAAGTTGTCGCGAATCAGAAAAAGGTCCTCGGCCATCAGGCGTCCATTCTGAAAAACCAGAAGGCGATCCTTGCCAACCAGGCGGTCATCAAGAAGAACCAAGACTCCCTCCGCGGGATTCTCGCAAATCAGAGAGATATCCTCGCAAATCAGAAAGCAATTTTGGCAGCTTTAAAGAAGTAGCTGGCTCAAAGTTGAATTCTCAGAGAATGAACCCGCCGAGCCCGACAAAAACGTACCTTCTCTGACAGGCACCGAGGACTCTCAAGGAATCCTGAATCCATGGAGTGCGTCTGGTCCCAGCGCTCTGCCGCCAAATCTCTAGTGCCGTATCGACAGCGCTCCGCACGCAGAGGCTCCTCGTCGGCCTGGAAGCTTGAGGCGGAGCGGTGTTGGTACGGCACTAGAGATTTGGCATTAGCCGAGACCATGCGGTCCTGGCCAGCGTTTTTCTGGAGCAGAGTGCGTTTTCCGTTAGTAATCGGCTCTTTTACGAGGAAATCGCCCTCGACGAGCTTGTTGGGCTGTTTACAGGTTTCCAGAATCGTTGCCGCAGTTTCTGAAGCTAGTTGCTGAATAGCAGAGGTGGGCATAGGAATCGGGGGAGGTGGGATGGGAGTGGTCTATCGCGCCGAGGACCTGAAACTGGGCCGCACGATTGCGATAAAGTTCCTTTCCGAGAAACTGGGTCGCGATTCGGTCGCCCTGGAGCGGTTCCATCGCGAAGCACGATCCGTTTCAATCCTGGACCACCCGAACATCTGCCCAATTTACGAATTCGGTGAACAAGATGGTCAACCGTTTCTGGTCATGCCGCTCCTGAAGGGAAGAACCCTGCGGGACCGGCTTGCGGGGTCAATTGGGCAGGGTGAGTCATTGCCGATCGAAGAACTGCTGGCCATCGCTATCGACGTCACCGCCGGTTTGCAGGAAGCGCATGACAAGGGAATCATTCATCGGGACATCAAGCCGGCGAACATCTTCTTAACCAACCATGGGCACGCCAAGGTCCTCGATTTTGGAGTAGCAAAGTCCGTACATTCTCCATGAAACATGGAGCCAGATTTCCCATGCCTCGACCGCGCCAGTTTCGGAGAATGGCTCGGATTTGACCATGCCTGAGACCTCCATTGGCACGGTTCCGTACATGTCACCGGAGCAGGCAGCGCACATGGATTTAGATAGCCGCACCGATTTGTTTTCCTTCGGTGTAGTCCTTTGTGAGATGGTTACCGGCTCTCTGGCCTTAAACGGCGGGGACCCAGCCGGGGTTTTCAAGGCCGTTACCGATGGCAAGCCGGTTCAACTGACGCGAACAAGTTCGGATTTACCCGCAGAATTGGAACGGATTGTCAACAAGGCTCTGGAGAAGGACCCTGCACGCCGCTATCAGACTGCTGGGCT
>CAWENE010000006.1:0-116766 GCA_963810545.1 uncultured Acidobacteriaceae bacterium | reverse complement strand
AATACCCGAAGTAAATCACCAGCCCCACCAGAAGCCAGCCGATCATGACTTTCCAGGTAATCAATGCCAGCCGTGTCATGAGAAAGATTGCCGAGAGGATCCCGAGAATCGGCACCAGCGGCACAAGCGGCGTCCGGAATGGCCGCTCCATTTCTGGATGGCGAACGCGCAACACCCATACGCCCGCGCACACAATCGTGAAGGCCAGCAGCGTTCCGATATTGACCAGGTCGGAGAGCTGCTCGATGTTAGAAAAGCAGGCATGATCGCCACGATGTGCCTAAGACGATGGTTGTGATCCACGGCGTGCGGAATCTGGGATGGATGGCCGAGGCCCATTTGGGCAACAGTCCATCTTTCGACATCGAGAAGAAGACGCGCGATTGGCCGAGCAGCATGACCAGCATCACGGTCGCCAGACCAAAAACCGCGCCGATCTTCACCAGCAGCGATCCCCAGCCGACCCCGGTGGCATCGATTGCCAAGAGCGACCGGCGCCGACACGTTCAGAGTTTTGTAGCTCACCAGCCCGGTGAGCACGAGCGAGACGAGAATGTAAAGGATGGTGCAAACGACCAGCGAGCCGAGAATGCCGATCGGCATATCGCGCTCGGGGTTCTTCGCCTCCTGCGCGGCCGTCGAAACCGCATCGAAGCCGATATAGGCGAAGAAAATCGATGCCGCCGCCATGGGAATGCCGATCCAGCCGAAGTTGCCATGTCCATCCGGAGGCGGAATGAACGGATGCCAGTTGGCGTTCGCGATTGCGGGATGGTGAAAAAGGAACTATCCCCCGACTACCAGGAAGACGCACACTATCCCGACCTTGATAATCACGATTGCCGAGTTGAAATTGGCCGACTCCTTGATGCCGATCACAAGAATCGCCGTGATGACCAGCACAATCAGACCGCAACCAGGTTGAAAAGCCCCGTGGCATGCGGCAAGCCCGCATCGCTCACGCCCGGCGGCAGCGACATCACCTGGATCCATTGGTCCTGATAGAACACCAGGATGCCCGTCGTCGTCGTGAGCTGCGGCGGAATGTAGATATGCAACTGCTGCAGCAGGCTGTTGAAGTAGCCTGCCCAGCCCGAAGCCACCGTCGATGCGCCGAATGCGTACTCCAGCCACAGGTCCCAGCCGATGATCCACGCCACCAGTTCGCCCAGCGTCGCGTAGCCGTAGGTGTAAGCCGAGCCGGCGATGGGAATGATCGAAGCAAACTCCGCGTAGCAAAGCCCGGCGAACGCGCAGGTAATTCCGGCCACCACAAAGCTCAGCGCCACCGCCGGCCCCGCATGCAGCGCGGCCGCCTGGCCAGTCAGCGTGAAAATACCGGCGCCAATGACCGCGCCGATGCCCAGCGTGATCAGGTTTAAGGCGCCGAGCGAGCGCTTGAGCGTGTGCTCGCCCGTTTCGCCGCCTCCTGCGTCAACATCGACATGGGTTTAATGCGAAACAGTCTGGACATGTATGAGGGAATTCCTCCTCAGGAATTGTTTTGAGATTCTGCAAAACGCGCGCGCGGAGTGCCGCGACCAGAAGAGATATACGGGAATCCCGAGCAGAACCAGCACCAGGCCCGGCCATGTGTACTGCGGCTTGTAACGCAATAATACGATACAGATCCACGCCGCCATCACGATGTAAAGCGCCGGCAGCACCGGATAGCCCAGCGCCTTGTAAGGCCGCGGCGCATCCGGCCGCTTGAAGCGCAACACAAACAGCCCGGCGATGGTGAGAATGTAAAAAACCAGCACGGCGAAAATGATGTAGTCCAGCAACTGGCTGTAGGAGCCCGAGACGCAGAGCACCACCGTCCACACGCCTGCACCATCAGCCCCGCCACCGGCGTCTTGTACCGCGGATGCAGTTTGCCCACCGATTTGAAGAACAGGCCGTCCCGGCTCATGGCGTAGTAGACGCGCGCGCCGGCCAGCGTCATTCCATTGGCGCAGCCGAATGTGGAAATCAGAATCGCCCCAGCCATCAGCCACGCGCCGCCGGAGTGAAAGATCTGCTCCAGCGCCGCCGTGGCCACGCGATCCTCTGACGCATATTGCACTCCGCGCGCCAGCGCCGTTGCGCCGTTCGGATCGCCGTGCAGCGGCAGCACCAGCAGGTAAGCCAGCGAGACCAGAAAATACACCGCGAGCACAAACCCGTTCCGCATACCAGCGAGAGCGGAATATTGCGCTTCGGATTCTTCACCTCGCCGGCCGTGAATGTGATGTTGTTCCACGCATCGGCGGAAAACAGCGACCCCACCTGCACCACCGCCAGAATCACCAACAGGTTCACCAGCACCATCGGCCCACCCACGCCCACCTGCACCGGGTGCAGCGAGTGCCAGCCGGCATTCCGCCAGAACTGGCTCAGCCCGGCGCCGAAATTCGCCTGCCACGCAGTCGCGTTACGCCCCACGGTAAACGCCAGCAGCATCAGCGCGGCCAGCGAGATCGCCTTGGCCGAGGTGAAGACATTCTGGATCAGCGCGCCGAGCCTCACGCCGAAGATGTTCACGATGGCCAGGAAAAGACGACAATCATGCCCGCCAGATTGGCCGTGTTCACGCCGATCTCCATGTTGCCCAGCACCATCGGCCCAACCCGCATCGCGGGAACATGCGCGATATGCCACAGCCAGTGCGTGGTTGAGACAGACGGAAAAAACACGCCGAGAAACTTGCCGAATGCCACGCAACCGCCGCGATGGTCCCCGTCTGGATCACCAGGAAGAGCGTCCAGCCATAGAGAAATCCCCACAGCGGCCCCAGCGATTCGCGCAGATAGACATATTGCCCGCCGGCCTTGGGCATCATCGCCGCCAGCTCGCCGTAGCTGAGCGCGCCGATCATCGTCATAACGCCGGTCACCACCCAGGCGCCGAGGTAAAGCGCCGGCGAATCGGTGCCGCGCGCGATGTCCGCATCGACAAGAAAAATGCCCGACCCGATCATGGATCCGATGACCATCGCGGTCGAACTGAAAAGGCCGAGGGTTTGCACCATTCCAGGTGCAATGGCTGTGTCGGCAGCTTTCCTTTGAGTTGTGGGATTAGTGGTGGTCACCTTGCACGGTTTTACCGGAAATACATAAGAATGTCTTGTCTTTTTTGCCTTCGCGATGCCAATGCCGCGACCTCAACCCAGCGCTCTTTCCAGCGCCGAAACTCGGCCGCAGGGTTCGCCTTTCGGAAGATCGCCGCGGAAACAGCCACGGCGTGCGCGCCAGCCGCAAGAATCAAGGGCGCGGTCTCCAACGTGATGCCACCGACACCGACCAGCACCGCGTTAGGTCCAGCCTGCTCCCGCAGCCGCCGCACGCCCTCCGGCCCGATGCTCGCCTTGGTGGTCTGTTTCGTCGTCGTTGAATAGACTGGGCCGATCGAAAGATAATCCACCGGTTCGTTCAGGATTGCCGGCACGAGCGAATCGCTGCCGCCAAAGGTGCCCACAATGCGGCCCGGCCCGAGCATCCGACGCGCCTCCGCAGGCGTTACATCACCGGCGTCGACATGCACGCCATCAAATCCTGCTTGTTCAACTAAATCAGCTCGATCATCGAGAATCAACTTGATGTTCTGCGATGGCATCGCGTCGCGCAAGACTACCGCGTCCGCCAGAATCTCGGCGTCGCTTCCAGTCTTGTTTCGATACTCCATCAACGTCACTCCCGCAGCGGCTAGCGACGCCCCCAGGCCTTTGAGGAATTCGGGCCGTCCGACAGCGGGAATCAACGAGGAATCCAGGATGGGATAGACCTTTGGAAAAGCAAAACTCATGTCCACAGACTAGAAGAGTCGGCTGCTGCCCGTCTGTAACGAGATCAGACCATCCTGGTTTCCTGTCAATTTACATTTCGTCCGCCGAAGGTCCATACATTCCTGGCACCTTCTGGCCGAGCAGCCGCAGGTAAACTCCCAACTGTGCTCGATGATGGACCAGGTGGTTGACGACCCACGTCCGCCACACATCGTATTTCGAATCGTCAATCCACACCTGTTCACCGGCGACGAACTTCCAGTTCGAATCCCACTTCTCTGGAGTCATCTTCGCAAGCGCGCTCTTCGCGTCAGCCACCTGTTTTGTCGAACAGATCCAGAAGCGCAGCCTTTGTCGCTGGGTCTTTAGGCGTTATCCTCGGGCTTCCAATCCATCCGGTCCACGGTAAGGGTATGCACCGCCCAGTCCCCTGCGGTGCCCGCCACATGGGCTGCCAGGCGCCCAAGCGTCATCGATTTGTCGTGCGGTTTCCAGCCAAAGTCAGCGCTCTCTGGAATCGCATCCAGTATTTTTCGCGTGCTCACGGTCTCACGCTCATATTCGGCGACCAGTTCTTTTTGAAAGTCCATTCGGCAACCTCCAAGTTGCGCAGACAGCATACCCGAAATGGATGTGAAAAGGCGAAGAAAAAGCGATAATCGGTGGGTATGGTGTATACCCCCCTCCCCTCATTTTTGGCTAAAGATCTCTGCCCATTGGACTTAGCTTTATCAATAACTTACGTTAACCTTAATGGAATCAATCGCTTATGGCGAAAGATGTCTCGGGAAAGGACTTAGCAACTTTCCGCCGTGAGGCCTCGGCTTTCGTGCTTTGGCCTCGTGTCTATTGTGCGCTGGGGGCTGGCAATTCTCTGCAACGGAGGCGGCAGATCTGAGCCGCTTGTTGGCGCCCATGCGGCCTTCGGCAGTTCGGGGTCGGACCCCGAACTGGTGAACGAAAGTAAGAAATCTGACCCAAAGCTCATTTTTCGGAAGAAATCAGGAGAATTGCGCGCAACGCGGCGCCGGGGGCGCGTTGGCCTGCAGCAATCCATCGTCTGTTACGTCTCTCGACAATCAATTGTCTTCGGCAGCCCCGAATCGGGCCATCGGAGTATTGAAAGGTCCATTCCGGAAGAAGCCGCTCTTTTCAGCTCCAAAAGAGAGGTGACGGCGCAGCGTTTGAGATCAAAATGCCGACAGATATGAAAGCGATCCATCCGGATTTGCCAAGGAGTAGAAACTCATGTCTTCCGGCTCACGCTGCCAACTTGTTGCTCTGGCTTGCTGTCTGACTCTCGGGGGGTGCTCTGGCTCGGACCCTGGCACAACCTCAACAACTTCGCCTCAAGCCTCGCTGAGTCCGGCGACGCTGACCTTTACCAGCCAGAATGTGGGTGCCGCGAGCAGCAGCCAAACGGTGACGCTCTCGAATGCCGGAACTGGAGCTCTCGCGATCACCCAGATCGCCGCCTCCGGCGACTTTGCCGAGACCAGCACCTGCGGCTCGTCGGTGGCTGCGGGAGCCAGTTGCGCGATTTCGGTGATCTTCACGCCAACCGCGGCAGGAGCCCGCACCGGGAACCTCACCGTCACGGACAACGCCTCGGGATCGCCGCACACAGCCCCACTGAATGGAACCGGCGCGGCGCCTGCGCCACATGCTTCGCTCAATCCGTCTTCGCTGACCTTCGCGAGCCAAGCCACGGGAAGCATCAGTGCTGCCCAGACGGTGACCTTGTTGAACAGGGGGACAGCAACTCTGTCGGTCACTCAGATTACTGCGAACGGCGACTTCGCCCAGACGAATACCTGCGGATCATCGGTGGCCTCGGGGGCTAGTTGCGCAATTGCAGTGACCTTCACGCCGACTGCCACGGGAGCGCGCAGCGGCACACTGACTGTTACGGACACCGACTCAAGCTCTTCACAAACTGCCGCCTTGAGTGGAACGGGGGCGACGCCCGTGCCGCAGGCCTCCCTAAGTCCGTCCACACTCACCTTCACTGGTCAGGCCATGGGAACGGCCAGCGGCAGTCAGACGGTCACGTTGTCCAATGGCGGAACCGGTGCACTGACCGTTGCCCAGATCGCAGCAAGCGGCGACTTTGCCGAGACGAATACTTGTGGCTCGTCCGTTGCTGCGGGTGCCAGTTGCACGATCTCGGTGACCTTTACCCCCTCCGTCGTCGGGACGCGCGGCGGAAGTCTCAATGTGACCGACAATGCATCGACCGCGCAGCAATCCGCTACCTTGAGCGGCCACGGCCTGGCGAAAGTTGTCGCCGGATGCGCCGAAACCGGAACCTTTAGCTTCCCTGGATGCCTCTCCCTCAGTTCTCCCACACAGGTGGTTGCGGGCACTACCCCAAGCGCATTCCAAGGTGGACTCCAGGCCGATGCGAATGCTCCGCGCACCATGGGCGCCGCGTCCGGAAACTTCCAGAGCCAATTCGCCGCGCAAACCGCCCAGATCGCCGCACTGCTGGATGGAAGCGATCCCGCTCCGTCCACCACCCTCGGCACGCTCGGCCAGGCCGCCATCAGCACCAATGTCGGCGGTATGATCAGCCAAACTGAAAACTGCTTTGGCCCGGGAATCTACTACTCTCACCATCCCGATTCCGGGATGAGCGTCAACCCGCCTATTATCGCTTCTGGCCGCATCCCTCCCGGAGACCTCGGCATCTGGTCGCAGACCGACTCGACTAAGAAGCAAGCCTGCGCCGCTATGGAATTGAATTACCTGTTGTCCTCCGCCGCGGACAAGACGCAATTCGCCTTGGGGCTCGCCGCCGAAGTCGAGTTCCTCGCCGGAACCAGCTTCCCCGCAACCAGCGGCCAATCCTACGACGCAACCGCGGGATTAACTCAGGTCCTGAATACCTCCAGTGTTTCGCTCACCTCGGTCACGGTCACCTACGACGGAACCAGCTACCTCTATAGCTCGGTCTTCACCGTGCAGATGAACAGCCAAACCATTAGCTGCACCATCAAGCTCAAGCACACGCCCGGCGCCAACTCGACGACTTACTCCGGCGTGGCGCAGTATAGCTTCGATGACGGGACCAACCTGGCAGCCGGAACCACCCGCTACCAGCGAACCAGCGCAACCCATCTCGACATCGGCTCCAGGGAAACGTTCTATCCCAGCGGTTCCACACCCCAGATCGACTCCAATGGCGAACTCAACCCCGGCGATCCCAACGTCGCCGGAGGGAATGCTACCTTCGTCACTCGCTTCTCCCGTGTTGGCGCCAGCTTCGATCCCACATCCCCGCTCACCACCGGCAGCTTCCTGTTCGTAATGCAGATCAACGCGCAGAACACTACCGGAGTGGGGCTGCCGGGTCTGCTCAACACCTTCCAGCTCGTTCTCCCCGGCGATGGCACCGGCAGCGCCTTCTACGGCTACGGAGACGCGGCCATCGACTATCCCACGGTTTCACAAGTCTCAGCGCCACTCGCATCGGGAGTCGCTCTCGGCACCATAGATCGCATCTACTGCATGCGGCAAAGCGGAGTCTCGCATCTCAATGCGCAATTCCAGGCTCTCACCTACAACAGCACCGACGGCATGTACGAACCCAGCACCACCGTCGCTTCGCACGCACGCTTTGCCCCCACGGGCACCTGCCAGTACACCAATGGGCAGTGGAACAACGGCGTTGCCAGCGGCTTCTGGTACGACCGCAACCTGCAATTCGCTACCAGTCAGTCGCAGCCTACTCCACCCAGTCCCATTCCGTCATACGTGGTGGCTGATCCCAACGACACCAACAACCACCTGTTTAACCTTTTCGGCGATAACTCCACCTGGCCGCAAACCTTGATCAACGCGGGCGGCAGCGGCTGGACCGGCTACACTTTCCCAACTCTTTACTAGTGCCGGGGATAATGTCTGTCGAACGGGGCGCTTCGGCGCCCCGTCGCCTATCGGCAGATAGCCATGCCCAATATTTCTGCCCTCCGAACGTCTAACATTAAAAATGAAATCGGCGAGCCCCTGCTGGCGAAGAAGCTTGCTCCTAGTACTTACAAGCCATGTGATCGGACAAAGTTTCTCCCTCAGATTTTGTCGAAAAATCCCTGTCGGTTCATAGACAAATCGCCCAGGCGCTCATCGACCGCAGATCGGGAACGAAAAGTCGGCCGGCGATGACCGATGGTTCATCATGTCTTCCGGCTCTGCGCCGCTTACCCGTGCTGCACAGACTGCCCCTGATGGCTCAGACTCGACTTTGCATCCCCAGTTTTGCAGAGGACAACTAACGTGGCAGCGCGAAGCTTATATATGCGCCGCCTACGGGCGATTTTGGATCGCGGCCGCCACTGGAAACTGTCACCACATACTGCCGTCCGTCAATCATGTAGGTCGAAGGCGTGGCCATCCCTGCAAACGGTAACTCAAATTCCCAAAGCAACTCACCCGTCCGCGTGTCGAAGGCGTGGAACTTTCGGTCGTAGACTGTCGCGCCGATGAACAGTACGCCGCCAGCCGTCACAATGGGGCCTCCGTAGTTCTCTGTGCCCGTGTTCTTCATGCCCCCCTTGGCCAAATCCGGATACTCCCCAAAGGGAATTTTCCAAAGATATTGCCCAGTCTTCAGATCAATTGCGTTGAGTGTTCCCCACGGCGGCGCGATCGCTGGGTAGCCATCCGGATCGAGAAATTTTCGATAGCCAGTGAAGGTGTAACGGTCTTCGCCGGCTGTCGCGGACACAGTTTGTGCACTTGCGTGGACGCCAAGATAACGCAGCAATCCTTCCAGTTCTGGTCCCTCGATGTCGGGCATCGGCGGCATTCTTCCCTTGCCCTTGTGGATCATCTCGATCGTCTGCGCTTCAGAAAGTCGTCCACCTAAGCCCACCAGTACGGGAAACGAGGGCGGAATTCCTTCTCGATGATCGCCATGGCAGATTGCGCAGTGGTCGCGATACACGTTGGCTCCTGCTGCGTCCGTTCCTTCCTGTGCCTGCGCTGAGGCTGAGCTCAACTCCGTCTTCGACCCAAAAGCGCTGCCGGTGTGCAGGAATTCAAGCAGCGAATGTAGATGCGCATCCTCGATATTTGGAAAAGACGGCATGCGGCCTGTTCCCTTGCGAATCGTGTCAATGATTTTCTGCTGGGTCAGCCGCTGGTCGACGCCGATCAATGAGGGAAACGCAGGCGGCGACCCGCTGCGATTGATGCCGTGGCAAATCGCGCACTGATGTCGATACACCTCTTCGCCGGCAGTTCCTCCACTAGAAGCAGGAACCAGGCCACCAAGCCATGCCATTTCGTTCTCGTTGACAAAGAGAGTTTTCGAAACGGGATCGATCGCTGGGCCGCCCCACTCGGCGCCGCCATCGAATCCGGGGAACACAACGGTTTGCTGGCCCACAGTCATTGGGTAAAACTGACCGTCGCTTCTTAGTTCGCGAAACGTCTTCAACGCCCAGGCATGCGTTTCCGGAGTGCGGGTCGTGAGCATGTCTTCGGTCAACTGTTGCCGCTCAGCAAAAGGTCTGGGCCAATCGGGCAACGGCTGAGTGGGTGCGGTCACTTCACCGGGGACTGTGCTGGCAGGATACGGATGTTCGTGAATCGGGAAGAGCGGATCGCCGGTGAGGCGGTCGAACAAATAGAGCCAGCCCTGCTTGGTCGTTTGCGCCAGCGCTTCCACCGGCTTGCCCTTGCGCTTGAGGGTGAAGAGCGCGGGTGGCGAAGGAAAATCGCGATCCCATATATCGTGATGTACGCCCTGAAAATGCCAGAGCAGCTTTCCTGTCGCTGCATCGAGAGCCAGAAGCGTGTTGGCGTAGAGGTCGTCGCCTACGCGGTCGCCGCCGTAGAAATCCATCACTGCCGATCCCGTCGGCGCATAGAGAATTCCACGCTCCGCATCGAGAGACATCCCCGCCCAGTTGTTAGCCGCGCCCGCTGTCTTCCATGCGTCTTTGGGCCAGGTCTCGTAGCCCGGCTCTCCGGGCAGCGGAATCGTATGGAAGGTCCAGCGCAGTTGGCCAGTGTGTAGATCGTAGGCGCGAATGTAACCCGGTGGTGCGGGGTGCGTCTCGGGATTGCGTCCGCCCACGATGATCAGGTCTTTGTAGACAACTCCTGGGGTAGTCAGTGCGATGGACTGTGTTTCGTAAGCGCGTCCCAGATCCTTGCGCAGGTCAATGCGGCCGGCTTCACCGAAAGACGCGATCGGCTTGCCGGTCTCCGCGTCGAGGCAATAGAGAAAATTCATCACGCCGGCAAACAGGCGCTTCTCTTTGCCGTCGGTCCAATACGCAAAGCCGCGTGCAGGCTGGGCGCCGCTGATGCCTGAGTCGAATTTCCATTGGAGCTTGCCTGTCGCGGCGTCGAGCGCGATCACCTTTTGCGTCGGCGTGTAGCCGTACAGCGTGCGCCCAACGATTAGCGGATTGGTTTGTATCTGGCCGGTTTCGCCGGTATCGAAGCTCCACGCCAGTTGCAGTTTGTGCACATTGGCGCGGTTAATCTGGGCGAGCTTCGAGTAATGGTCGCCATCCACACCGCCGTTATACGCCGGCCAATCGGCGGACTTCTGTCCCTTGGCATGGGCTCCTGACGCCATGACGATTAGAGCGGCGATGAATCTGAGATATACGCTCTTACCGCCGATGCGACGACCGGCATGTTTAGTTAATTGCGCGAACCCGTAGTTCATGTGGAGTTTCTGATTGCAGTGCAGAACGAAGCGATTGTTACACAATAATGCTCAGACCGCGAAGCGCAATCACCGCCCGTGGGTGTCGGGGTAATTCGAGGTCAGTTGGTTCGGACAAACAAAAAAAACAAGCAAAACGAGCCGATCGTAAGGCGCGCTGCGAATTTGCCCGCATTCAATCTCCCGCACTGCGATCCGGCACTTCCGGCACAATCTGGTAAGTGCCATAGTCGATAGTGAGCACCGCCGTGCCTCCGATGCGGACTTTGGTTTCGCTGCGGCTCATTTGCGGCAGCCAGAAATCGCCAGTTTTCGCGCTCGTGTACCGAATGAGAGTGCGGGAAATCCAGAACGATGGGCTCTTCGCTGGCGATGCCTCAATCCTGGCAACCGCAAAGTCAGTTGCGTCCACCCATATCTTGCCGCGATACAGGTATTTGCTTTCCTTCCATGGCGCCACTTCCAGAACGTAAGCGGGACGGCCATTCAGGCTCTCGGTTCCCACCAATTGGAACTTATAGTTCGCTGTTGTCAATGCAGTCGAACCCTTGTCCCGGGATGCCTCTGTCTCGCTGTCGACCGCCCTTTTCAGAACTTTCTCGCAAAGAAGCTTCGATCCACTCTGCGATAGAACCCGAAAGCGCTTCCCCGAGGTAGAGTCAAAGCTAGCCTCAACTTCCATTTTTGCTTCAAGGGTAGCGAACCCGTGGTACTCGGCCTGGTAATGCCGAATCGCACGGTAGCGCTTCAGAGCCTGCGCTTGTTTCTGATTGTGGCGCTCCATCTGCTCCACAATTTGCGCTTCGGACAAGCTCGCCGGCCGTGATATCTGCGTTTGAGCATGCAAATCGGCGGCCACGGTCAAAACCAGCATGATTGTGGGAATAACGCCTCGTCTTTGAAGAAAGCCCATCAAGCATCCTATCGAAGCACCCCAAAATCATTGCCTATTGCGGCGATTAAGCCGAATGTCTCGACACCGGCTTATCGCGAATCCGATCGCTTCGCGAGAAACCGTTCCATGAACTTGGTATCGAACTTCCCTTGGCGGAAATCTTCGTCTTGAAAGATGCCCTGGTGCAGCGAGATCGAGGTCTCGATTCCCTGCACCACGAATTGACTCAGCGCACGCTCCATGCGCGCCATAGCCTCCGCTCGATCACCGCCGTACGCGATGAGCTTGGCGATCAATGAATCATAGTAAGGCGGCACCACACCTTCAGCGTATTGCGCGGTATCCACGCGAATTCCGTTGCCACCCGGCACATTGAAGGCAGTGATCTTCCCTGCCGAGGGTGTGAATTTCTGCGGATGCTCGGCATTGATGCGGCATTCGATGGCATGGCCACGAATCTCAAGCGTCTCAGGAAGGATGGTATCCAGCCTTTCGCCCGCGGCGATCCGCAACTGCGCTTTGACCAGGTCGATGCCGGTGATGAATTCGGTCACCGGATGTTCCACCTGGATGCGCGTGTTCATTTCGATGAAGTAGAGCCGGCCATCCTCATCCATCAGGAATTCGACTGTGCCTGCGTTCTGGTAGCCAATGTGGGTGAGGCAGCGGCACAAGGTGCGGCCGATCTCTTCGCGCATCTGCGGCGTGACCTGAAGCGACGGCGCTTCTTCAATCAGCTTCTGGTGACGGCGTTGGATAGAGCACTCGCGTTCGAAAAGCGAAACAACGTTGCCGTGTTCGTCGGCAAGGATCTGGAATTCGATATGGCGTGGCTGCTCGATGAATTTCTCCATATAGAGCTCGCCGTTGCCAAAAGCGTTCGCCGCCTCAGTAAATGCTGCATGAAAGAGATTCGGCAGTTCCTCGTCCGTGCGCACGATGCGCATGCCGCGGCCACCGCCTCCCGCCTTCGCTTTCAGGATGACGGGATAACCCACCGTCTTCGCCCACTCCTGCGCTTCTTCGGCGGTAGAGATCACCCCATCCGACCCCGGTAGAATCGGGACTTTGGCTTCCTTCATGGTTTGGCGGGCTTTTTCCTTTTCCCCCATCAGGCGCGTAACTTCAGGCGGTGGACCGATGAACTTGATGTTGGAGGCGCGGCAGACTTCAGCGAAATTGGCATTCTCGCTCAGGAGGCCATAACCGGGATGGATCGCATCGACGTTGGCGATTTCAGCGGCCGAGATCACCGCAGGCACATTCAGATAGCTGTCGGCAGGGCGCGGCGGACCAATGCAGATGGCCTCATCGGCAAAGCGAACGTGGAGTGAATTGCGGTCGGCTTCACTGTAGACGGCGACAGTGCGAATGCCAAGCTCGCGGCAAGCGTTGAGTACTCGCAGCGCAATTTCGCCGCGATTGGCAACTAGAACCTTATGAAACATTCAAGACCCTTTGAAGAACAGCGGAGTTAGTCGAGTGAGCGGGGTTAGTGGAGTTAGAGGGGCTTGCGTGTACCGTGGCTGAGTTCTTCAAGCAATCGACCAACCCGATCAATCGGTGAGTTGATAAAGTCAGGCCGTCGATATCCAGCTCCCGAAACAACGCTAACTCGCCCGAATAGAAAAGAGCGGTTGTCCAAACTCGATGGGCTGACCATTCGAGACGAAGCACTTCACGACTTCACCCGCAGCATCGGCTTCAATCTCATTCATGAGTTTCATAGCCTCGACGATGCAGATGACCTGCCCCTTCTCAACTTGATCTCCCGGGGCGACAAACGGAGGTGCACCCGGAGAGGGCGAGCCGTAAAACGTGCCGACTATCGGTGATTTGACGATATGCAGCTCCTCGATGGGCTCGGGAGCTGTGGGTGTAGCCGGTGTTGCGGGCTGCGAGGGCGGAGCTGGTGGGTAACCAGGGGCCGGCGGAGCGTTTGCCAACACCCGGGCCAGATCGGATAAGCGTGCCGATGAACCCTCAGGCGGGCTGAATTTGAGCCGGATCTTGATGTCGCCCCGGTCCAGGTCAAACTCGGCGACCTGGTAGTGCTTCAGGAACTCAATCAGCTCTTTTAGATCCTGTATGTCTTCTTGTTTCATTCGTTCCTTGTCGCCCGCGACTGCCGGCGGGATAAATTCTTAAAGCTCGATCAGGGTCTTGGGTGCCGGCGTCAGCACCTGCCCTCCAGACCGGGTGACCGCGACCATATCTTCGATGCGAACACCGAATTGTCCAGGAAGATAGACTCCGGGCTCAATCGTGATCACCATTCCGGGGGCTAGTCGCGTTGTCTGTCCGCTGCCAATGCGTGGTAATTCGTGAATCTCCAACCCCACTCCATGTCCGGTCGAATGAGAAAATGCTTCAGCCAAGCCAGCTTTGCGGAGCACGGAGCGAGCCGCCTCGTCGACATCTCCGCAACGGGCGCCGCCGCTTACTGCCGCTACGGCGGATTCCTGCGCTTCGAGCACTGCCTGGTAAGTTTCGCGTTCCGTTGCATTCGGTTTCCCAAGATGCACGGTCCGCGTCATATCGGAGCAATAGCCATCACGGATTATACCGAAGTCGAGAGTGAGAAAGCCCCTGCGGGGCAGCAGGCTCGCTGTCGCTCTTCCGTGAGGGAGCGCCGAGCGCGGCCCGGAGGCAACAATGCTCTCGAATGACATAGCTTCCGCGCCGAGCCGGCGCGCCTGGTATTCGAGTTCAGCGGCAACCTCGAATTCCGCCAGGCCTGGCCGGATGAAGGTGAGGAGATGTTCGAAGAGTTTGCAGCCCGAGAGGGCTGCGTCACTGAGGAGGCGCAGTTCGTCTTCGTCCTTTATCCAGCGCAGAGGCTCAACGAGAGGAGCAGCCAACGGAGTGAGAAAATTGCGTCGCAGATGCGATGGCAGCGCTGCACGCAGGCGCGCAAGATCGGCAACCGTTGTCCGGGTCGAATCGAATCCGGCAAATTCGATGCCTTGTTGTGCAGCAAGCCAGGCGACGGCGTTTGTTGCCGGAGAGCTGGCGACAATTTGTACTTTGGCGGCGCTGACTTCCCCGGCTGCCTGGGCGGTGTAGCGGCCATCGGTAAAGAGGCGTGCCGCGCGGCGTGTGATGACCAGGGCGGCGCTGGAGCCGGTGAAGCCACAGAGGTAGCGAACGTCGGGGAGGTGGGTGACCAGGAGGCCGTGCAGGCCCGCACGCGTGATGCGGCGGCGCAGTTGGCCTATGCGGCGATTGTGGTCCATCGAGAAAGCATAAATGAATGAGGCAGGAGTCAAGGGACTTACGGAGTTCAGAGGTCGGTTGCCCAGGCTGCTCGTGCGGGAAGGCCGACGGCATTTTGAAACGCGGCGTCGTTACTGACGAGGACCGCTCCGACGGCGATGGCGTGAGCGGCAATTTGTGTGTCGAGTGGGCCGAGAGGTTTGCCAATGACTTCTTGTTTTGCGCGAAACGCGCCGTAGATGACGGCTTCTTCCCTGCCCCATGCCAGCACCTGAAGCCGGCCGAGAAATACACGCAAAGCATTGCGCCGACGATCTCCGCCGGAGACGCGCTCAAGCCCATACCAAAGCTCGGCTTCGGTAATGCAAGAGATGCAGGCGGCTTCGTTCGGTCCGAGGCTGGAGAGACGTGCGCGAGCTGCTGGAGATGTGTTTTTGAGGATGTAGCTCACGGTGTTGGTATCGAGCATGTAAAGCCGAATCACAGAGGCTCGCGTTCTTCAGCGACTCCCTGTTGGCGGTCGTTCAAGAATTCAGCTGGGAAGGCAGCATCATCGAGCACGGTAAAGATCTCACTCCATGTTGAGGGGGCCTGGGAGAGAATCAGGTCGCCGGTCTGCGGATCACGGCGAACGAAAACTTCTTCTGTACGGAAGCGAAACTCAGCCGGGATGCGGACGGCCTGACTGCGGCCAGTCATAAAGACCCGCGCTTTTGCGGAGGGGGGCATGGAACCTCCTGTTGATACATATCATGCTATATATCAAAGCGGATGTCAAGGTAGAGGCTGCGCAGAATCTCGACGAGACCATCCTCGTCCGAATCCTGACCGCACATGGCTGCCGATTCTCCTTCGGTCTCACCCGGCTTGCTGTTCTGATCCCTGACACCTGATCGCTGTTCCCCGTTTTTTACAACGCAGGTCGCACAGGCTTCTTCTGGTGCGGATCTAGTTCCGCATCGGCGGCATGGATGTCTGACTGCCGGTCCATCCATTCGTCGAGCCGCGAGCGCTTGAAGCGCCACCGGTTGCCCAGCTTGAACGCCGGCACAAAGCCCTCCGAAGCGTACTTGTACAGAGTGTCGGGCGAGATACCAAGGTAGTCGGAGGCTTGGCGAATATCCATGACCTCACGAACTTCAGGAACGAGCAAATTGGAGCGGGCGGCGGCGTTACGCATAATTTCCCTCCCCTGATAGGCGAATCTGGAAAGGCGAACCGCCCCAGGGTGAATTCCGGCAGGCAGGCCGGTACTCCTGTATATAACGCGGTTTCACCTGCCGCTTCAAGGAATTTCAGGAAGTTATGGGAAATTTACAGGCTTTCAGGTCACATCTCTGTAACTGCAGGCCCTCCACCTTCACCCGAGACGCAGCCGGTGGGGCCGGTTAAGTTAGTCGAACGCAAGGCGTTGTGCCGTTGAACCGGAAGATGCGTGGTCGGACAGGGCCGCGGATTGCCCTGTGGAAAACCTGGGGCTCAAGAAAAATCCCCCACCCCGAAATGGGTGAGGGACCTGTCTAAACGAGTCGGCTAGTTCTGGTCTTCGCGGCGGTGCAGCGTCGGCCGGTCGTCGCCGTTTCCATTGCCGTCGCTGGCCTGGGTGTTGCCGTTGTCATCGGGGGCGTTGCTGGCCCGGCGAAGCGATGGCTTCTTCCCGTCCTTGGTATCGACCAGACGACGCTTGTTCTCGATGCGCGCCAAGCGCGCCTTCACGTCCTCGAATTCCGATGTCGTCACGGTGTACTCGTCCTTGGCGGGGAGGATGCGGGCGATTTCCTCCTGCGAATGGAGGATGCGATCAGGTGTCTGTGGATGGTCCGAGAACGCTTTGGCAACGAGACCAGGTTTGCGTTTCTCGAGAGCCTGAATTTTCTCAAAGAAGCTGATGAAGGCCTGTGGGTCGTAGCCGGCGCGGTACATGTATTGCACGCCGAGATAATCGGCCTGAGCCTCAAAGTCCCGCGAGAACTGCAGGAAGGTGATCGGTACGGCCAGCGATGCGGCTTCGTAGATGCCGTAGCCAGTCCAGCCGCCGATGAAGATCAGCGGAATGGTGCCGAGCTGCGCGTAGTTCATGCGGGTCATTTCCCGGGCCGCGTGGTGGGCGCAAACATGGGCCGTCTCGTGGGCCATTACGCCCGCGAGTTCCGCTTCCTCGTCCGCATTCAGGATCAATCCGGAATTGACGTAGAAGAAGCCGCCCGGCAGCGCCATGGCGTTGATTTCGTCCGAGTCGATCACTTTAATCGTGAACGGAACCTTGCAGTCGGAGTTCTTGACGATGTTCTGGCCGATGCGGTTAATGTATTCCGTCACCACAGGATCGGTGATGAACCGTGTGCTCTTTTCAATTTCATCCGCATACGTCTTGCCCATCTTGATTTCGGTATCGGTGGAGTACCAGTTGCCCAAGCCCCTGGCGCCAATGTCCCGGTTGCCGACTGCATTCACATCCTCGATGCTGCCGGGCTTGACCTTAATAGCCTGGCTGCCGGGCTCGACGACTTTCTCGGGGTCGACGTCCTTTGCTGCCACGTCGCCCTTCACAGGTTCAGTCCCCGGCGCCGGATCGTTCTTCGAGTTCTTATCTTTCTTCGAGTTCTTTGTAGAGGGTGGGGCTGGAGGTGTGTCACCGGCTACGGGCTCGGTTCCAGCCGCAGGCTGTGCGGACGGTTGGTTAGACGGAGTGTTGCTGGGAGGCTGCTGCGCCTGAGGAGCGCTGGCCGGGGCCGGGGCGGTCGCGGCCGGTGCGGACTGGGCAGTTGGATCGGTCGGCGTGTTCGTCTGAGCCGAAGGTGAAATAGAAGGAGCGTTCCCGGCTCCAGATTGGGACGCAGATTGCGCGCACAGTGTGGTGGCGACTGCCAATGCCAGCCCCGCCAGCATGCCAGCCTTGAGCCCATTGAAAGGTGCTCTCATATTGAATCCTCCGGCCCGTTCAGCGTCCCCCGCGGGATGTTTCGCTTCGCTCGATCTGTTAGACGCTAGTATCCTCCCGGACGGGAGCGAAACGGAAGAGGAAATCAAGGAATTGGTACCTTACTGCAATGATCGATACGTGGGCGATGGTGTCTTGCAAACAAGATTCGTCCCATCGATCCCATTCCTTTGGGTGAGGCCTCTGGGTAAATTAAAGTGGAGTTCACCTGGAGATTGGGGAGATTGGGGGGGATACGTGGGCCGGCGATTTCTGACGGTGGCCATTCTGGCCGTGTGCGGAGCGGTGCAAGTGGAGGCCCAGCCGTCTCAGAAAGCCCCGCCGGGCCCGCTGGGTGGATTCCTGGCTCCTCATCGTCATTCCCGCCCCGCCCCGGCAAATGCCCCCCATATCCCGGATGTTTCGCTGGATGCGACAAACCTTGGCGCGCCGCTCGTCCTGGACAAGAATTGGCGCGTTGGTGTGACTGCCGATCCGGCTGCCGCGTTGCCAGATTTTGACGACTCCACCTGGGCCGTGCGCGACGCGAAAAACGCCATTGCGGACGTTCCGGATGAAGACCACCCGGCCGTCAACCCAACGAGCGAAGCGATGGATTCCCCTGAGAATCTACCCCCAGGCCACAAAAGGCCATTCGCCTGGTTCCGCATTCATCTGAAGCTTGCACCCAATCACGGCCCGATTTCCCTGTTAATCGAGCTTCCCGTGACGCAGAACACAAACATGACCGTTGGCGCGTCGGGACCCGGGCTGGATGTTTTCGCAAACGGTCGCAAGATTCAGCCGGAAGGACCACACGGCGACGCCATCTTCAGGTACCAGGAAATCTCGCGCATCTATAACCTCGGCCTGGACCCCAGTGCAACCGACCTCACGCTTGCGATTCGAACTCTGTACGTCCCATTTGGCTATTACGCGTACACCTCGTTCTTCTCGAAGCGGGCGTTTCGGATTGGCAATCCGGAAGACCTGCAACATTCGTGGGACCTGTGGTTCATGCACAGCCTGTTCGAGCGCTTGCCGCGACTCGTGAATGCAATCCTGCTGACGGTCCTGTCGCTCTTCCTGCTGGCCCTCTATTTCACACAGAAGGGACATGTGGAATACCTCTGGCTCGCGTTGCACGAGCTTGCCCAGGCTCCCATCGGCTTCATTGATTTGGCGGGCAGTCTCGCGCATATTGACCAGATCTGGTATGCGGTCCTGGTTTTACAGTTGGTAGCGCTTTCAGCTTATCTCTACTTCGAGTTTCTGATCGCGTTCCTGTCGTTGCGCAAACGATGGACAATCAAGGCACTTCGCTGGACCGCGCCGGTTCTCGCCGGGATCGGTCCTGCCCTGTTCCTGCTGGGCGGCCATGGTTTTCTCGTGGTAGCGACGCTGATTATCGTCGGTCTCGGCAGCGTGCTGTGGATCATCGGATGGTCGCTCTTCATCTTTGTCACCCTGATTGCCGCGACCATACGCCGGAACTTTGAGGCCGGCCTGCTGCTCATTCCTCTCGTGCTCACCATCATCGGCATCGCTGAGCCGATCATGACCAGCATTCTCAGCGACTCAGAGGGGCATCCCTACCGCTCACCCCTCACCATCCAGGCTGGACCGGTCCCGATTCACTTTGCTTCAATCGCCGACTTCACTGGGCTGCTGGCGATTGTGCTCATCATCTTTGTCCGTTTTCTGCGCATCCAGCATGAACGCGAACACGCCCAGAGCGAGCTTGCCGCCGCGCGCAGCGTGCAGGAACTGATGATTCCACGCGAAAGGCTGGAGACGCCGGGCTACGAAGTCGACTCCGTCTACAACCCGGCGAACGAAGTGGGCGGGGACTTCTTCCACATTCAGCCCGCGAGCGACGGCAGCCTGCTTGTCGTGATCGGCGACGTGGCCGGCCACGGACTGGTGGCGGCGATGAACGTCTCAATGCTGATGGGCGCACTGCGACGAATTCCGGAGCGAAGCCCGGCCAAGATTCTGGAGTCGCTCAATCGGGTGCTCTCGGGAAGCGAGAGCCTGACGACATGCCAGGCGATCTGGTTCGGAAAAGACGGCGAGCTGGTGATCTCCAGCGCGGGCCATCTGTTTCCCTACCTGAATAGCCAGGAGATCATTTTGCCCGGAGGGCTTCCGTTGGGCGCCGTGCCCGAAGTCAGTTACGACGAAGTGCGGTTGTATCTGCACCCCGGCGACCGGCTGCTCCTGCTGTCTGACGGTGTGGTTGAAGCACGCAAACCGACTGGAGAACTCTTCGGCTTTGACCGCGTGCACAATCTGAGCAATCAGACGGCGTTTTACATCGCCGACGCAGCGAAGGGTTTCGGACAGGAAGATGACATTACCGTGCTCACTGTGCGGCGGCTCGCGGAAGCGATAGCGGCTTAGAGTAACCATAAGAGTGAGAATTCTCGCAATTTCATCGACGCTTCACGCATTTGGGTTGACTGATTGCCCTGTTTCGCGGTCTCTCTAGAAATGTAGAGAGGTCCCGATGAGGCTTCAGCGGGCACTCAGGAAGATACATTCGTTACGGCGGCGATTTCATCAGGCGCGGATGGTTGCCCGGGCAATCAAGTCATGCCGTCATCCTATCCTTGCCCACATTATTCCGATTCGGCGCTGTAATCTCGCGTGCGCCTACTGCAATGAATACGACAAGACCTCAAGTGCTGTGCCAACGCCTGAGATGTTGCGTCGCATCGATCATCTCGCGGACATGGGCACGGAGATCATCACTTTCAGCGGGGGCGAACCGCTTCTTCACCCCGATCTCGACGAACTGATCGGGCGTATCCGCACCCATGGCCGCATAGCCACCCTCATCACCAACGGCTATCTGCTGAGCCCAGAGCGCATCCGGCAGCTAAATCACGCCGGCCTGGAACATTTGCAGATCAGTATCGACAACGTGCAGCCGGATGACATCTCGAAGAAGAGCCTGAAGGTGCTGGACAAGAAGCTCGAATGGCTGGCGGAGTATGCCGATTTCGACGTGAGCATCAATTCGGTAGTGGGAGCCGGCGTCCAGCATCCTGAAGATGCACTCGCCATCACACGCCGCGCCCTGGAACTGGGATTTGACACCACAGTCGGCACCATCCACGATCACCAGGGGCAATTGCGGTCCTTGCCGGCTGCGGACAGAGCCGTCTACGACCAGATTCAGCAGGAGCGAAAGCCGGGCTTTTGGGCATTTGCGTACGACAATCTCTTCCAAAAGAACCTTACGGCGGGATTGCCGAACGACTGGCAGTGTCGCGCAGGAAGCCGCTATCTGTATATCTGCGAGGATGGCCTGGTCCACTACTGTTCGCAACAGCGAGGCTATCCGGCGATTCCGCTGGAGAAATACACGGCGGATGATTTGGAGCGCGAGTATTCAACGAAGAAGCGGTGCGCACCGTTTTGCACGGTGAGCTGTGTACATCGCGTGGCCATGATCGATCTGGTGCGGGAAGATCCGCGTGCCGCGCTCGCGAAGTTCTTTCCCCCGACGGCTTCCGGCCAACCTGGCAAGGTCCCTCTCGGTGTCAAGATCCTCTCCAATCTTTTTCTTCCGGCCCAGAACGGCAAGCAGCAGAGTGGTGTTGCCAAAGTCATGGCCGGCGCAGTGAAAAGAGTGCTGGGGATCAAGTGAGCGCAGGCCAGGTAGAAGACCAGGGCAAGTGCTGCTCCGAGGATCACGTCGATAGTGTAGTGATAGCCGCCGACGACCGCAGCGATAGAAATCCAGAATGAGATGGCGAAAAAGATCACGCCGGCGATGGGCAGATCGTGTAAAAGCACAAGCGAGATAGCCATTGCCGAAGCGGCGTGCGCGCTGGGAAATGAGATGGCCTGGATACTGCCGTACTTCAGGAGCCAGAGGTTGAAGACGCGGCTCTTTGTAGTTTGAGCGCGGGCCGGTTCGGCACGGAGGATACGCGGCGGCAGCGCGGGCACCAGTGGTGTGATGACGTAGCAAAGATAGGTTGGGATGAGGACGAGGGCCCAGTAGGTGTCGGCCTCGCGACGCAGTCCGGCGATGTAAAGAATGATGAGGCCGAAGAAAGCCAAACCATAGCAGAGCGCATAGGCCCACTCCATGGTGAGGCGCGCGATGGCGCCGAAGGTGAATCCCGAACGCGCGAAAAAGCCGAGGATGACTCGGTCGGATTCGACGAGCCATGCCTGTATTTTTTTGTCGGGACCCCTGAAGAACTGGCCAGTCTGCCAATAGGGAATCAGCGTGAGAGGGACGGGGAGCCAATCGCGAAGAATGGAAGATGAAACCGGACTGAGAATGAATGCGGAAAGGCGACCCAGGGTAATGACGGCGACAGCGACTGCAGCGAGCACCGTAATCGAGGATCGGCGGCTGGTTGCCAATGGCCGAATCCACGCCACAAGTGCGAGGATGACAGCGAAGCCTGCCTGGATCCATTCGGAGTTTCGCATCGATCTCCACGAGTCGTGCAGCAGGTCGAATGTCCCGAATCGACTGATTCAAACAGTACGAAGCGGCCGTGAAGGGAAAGTGAATGGGGTGTTGCAGTGACGCAAATGCGCTTGAACGTACCTGCCGAGGCAACGGAGAGAATGGTCTAAAACGGCTTGCCTTCGAATAGAAAGAACAACTCGATCAGCAAAATCAGCACGACCGTCGCCTCCAGGAAGAATGCGCGACTTTGGTTGAATTGCTCCACCATGTCGTGATAGAGGTCCTCGGCCGTCTTCAGTTTCTGCGCCACCAGGTCTTTGTAATCCGGCACGCCGACCTTGGCCGCAGCCAGCTTGTAGAAGCGTGCGGCGAACATGTCGCTCAGAAATTTGATGGCATTATCCGCACGCTCCGTCAACTCTGCAACGTCCAGCAGCACCGTGTGCAGGCTGGTCGCAGAGCGGGCAAGACCCCACCGCGCAAGAAATCCTCTCTTCTGACCGAGACGGTCATAAACGCTGTCAAGGATGCCAGTGAGCAACTCGTCATAGTGGCGAAATTCGAGCAACTGCGAATTCGCGTATTCGAGCAGCTGAATGGAAGTCTCCGCGCCCGCCGTGCTGTCGTACAGAAAAGCCGCGTTCCATCCAATCACCGCGACGTCCCCGGCGTAATAGCTGACTTGCGATTGCAGAACCTCTCGTGTTTCGGTGTCCGACAGCAGGAGCCGATCGCCTCGAACCACCTGCGCAATGTGCACTCCGTGTTCACGGGTAAGTTCAGAAGCTGTAGGCCCGCCTGCTGCCTCGCGTACATGAAAGATGAAGTAATCTTCGCTCAGCCATTTTTGGTAAGGCTTCACCATGGCGCTCTTCACGTGCTCCAGCTTTTGCCGGACGACGGGCTCGACGTGAGAAGCGAAATCAATGTCCCACACCCAGCGGCTGGCAAGGTTCACAAGGCTTTCCCAGTCCCCCGAAAACGGCAGCTGGTAGATCACGCTGGCAACACCGTAGTCGTAGTACTTCACCTCCCCTTCCAGACGCTCGCCGCTTTCGAGCACGATGGGTTCGAGCGGCCCAATCACCGGCGGCCTCTGATACCGGACATACGCCGGCGCCGCATGCTTCATGCTCGGTTGTTGCTGGGTGCGCGCATTGACCGATTGTTGCAGCTGGTCGAGCCGCAGTTCTTCGCAGACGTCGAACTGAATGAGAATCAGCATCGAACCGCTCACCATCGACGAGATCTGCGCAGTGGAAGAAGTGGACATCGTACTCAGGCATGGTACCCGATTTCCAGACAGAGAGCTGCGGTGCGCCGGAATCTTTCACTCGATGTAAATACAACAAGATCAAGCCGAAACCGCATCTTAGGAAGCATGAGCCGAACGTTGCTGCCAGGAAAGCCCTACCCTCTGGGCGCTACCGCTCTCAAAAAAGGAACAAACTTTGCCCTCTTCTCTGAGGCGGCCTCCCGCGTGGACGTGTGCCTCTTCGATGCCGATGGCAAGCAAACTGACTGCGTCACGCTCAGAGAACGCACGGCGTTCGTGTGGCATGGACTCATTCGGGACGTCAAGCTGGGTCAACTCTATGGCTATCGCGTCGACGGGCCGTGGGAGCCGGAAAAGGGCCATCGCTTCAACTTCAACAAGCTTCTTGTCGATCCGTATGCCAAGGCAATTTCTGGCAAGGTCGACTGGAAAGCGCCCATTTTCCCCTATGATCTCGCTTCTGGCGATCCCTTGAAAATGGACACGCAGGATAGTGTTGCAGGCGTTCCCAAGTCCGTGGTGATCGACGGCAGATTTGACTGGGAGGGCGATTGCCCGCCTGACACGCCGCTGCCCGATTCGGTGATCTATGAAGTGCACGTTAAGGGATTCAGCATGCGTAATCCCGGAGTGCCGGAAAACCTGCGCGGGACTTACGCTGGCCTGGCACATCCGTCGAGCATTGAGTACTTTAAAAACCTCGGCATCACGGCGGTTGAATTGCTGCCCATCCACCACTTCATCGATGAAGGACATCTGGTTGAAAAGGGTCTTACCGACTATTGGGGCTACAACACACTGGGCTACTTCGCACCGATGTCGCGCTATTGTGCATGCGGCGATCAAGGGGGACAGGTCAGTGAGTTCAAGCAAATGGTCAAGGCCCTTCATGCGGCAGGCATCGAGGTGATTCTCGACGTGGTCTATAACCACACCTGCGAAGGCAATCATCTGGGGCCGGTGCTGAGCTGGAAGGGCGTGTGCAATACGACCTATTACCGGCTCGTCGAGGACAAGCCTGAGTTCTATATGGACTACACGGGCACCGGGAACACGCTGAATGTGCGCAATCCGCAGGTCCTCAAAATGATTATGGATTCGTTGCGCTATTGGGTGACGGAGATGCACGTGGATGGGTTCCGGTTCGATCTTGCGGCGACACTGGCACGCGAACTCCACGACGTCAGCAGGTTGTCTTCATTTTTCGACACCATTCACCAAGACCCGACACTCGCGGAAGTGAAGCTGATCGCTGAGCCGTGGGATGTGGGCGACGGGGGTTACCAGGTCGGCCAGTTCCCTGTCCTCTGGGCCGAATGGAACGGCAAATATCGCGACACGGTGCGGCGCTATTGGAAGGGCGATGGCGGTCAGCTTTCAGACTTCGCCTACCGGCTCACCGGCTCCAGCGATCTCTACCAATTCGACGGGCGCAAGCCGTACGCGAGCATCAATTTTGTGACCGCGCACGATGGCTTCACGCTCTGCGACCTCGTCAGTTATAACCAGAAGCACAACGAAGCCAATCTGGACGACAACACGGACGGCACCGATAACAACGACTCCTGGAACATGGGCGTCGAGGGCCCGACCGACGATCCGGCGATCAACGAACTACGCGAGCGCCAAATACGGAATTTTCTCGCCACCCTGATGCTCTCGCAGGGTGTACCGATGTTGAACGGTGGCGATGAAGTCGCGCGCTCGCAGCGCGGTAACAACAACTGCTACTGCCAGGACAACGAGCTGACTTGGTTCGATTGGAATCTCGACGAATCACGAACGCGGTTGCGCGAATTCACCTGCAAATTGATACGGCTTCGCCTTTCCCACCCCAACCTGCATCGCCGCAAATTCTTTCAGGACCGCGAAATTCGAAAGAAGGGCGATGGTTCCCTTGTGCGCGTAGTCAAAGACGTTGCGTGGTTTAATCCCGACGGAAACGAAGTCTCCGATGAAGCATGGAGTGCCGAATGGAGCCGCGCCATTTCCCTGCTGCTGAATGGACAGACTTTGCAGGTTTCAAACGACGACGGTGAGTGGATCATCGATGACAGCTTTCTTCTGCTCGTCAACGCTGCGCATGAGGGAGTCGAGTTCACTCTTCCTGAGTCTCCGAGCGGGAGGCAATGGACGCAAGTGATGGACACCGAAAACATCGAAGACCCCTTCGTCCAACCCACTGTAGGCGAGAAAGTAATCCTCGGCGGCCGGTCACTAAAGCTGCTAAGCGATGGAACTACCTGAGGCGGAGTTGTCCATGACAATGGCGAAACTGACGTAGTTGGATTGACGCAGCTGCGGGAACCATGTATTTCCCCCAGGGCTCCCCGACGTCTTGCAGCAAAATTAACTTGCCAGAATTCCACTGCAGGCCCTTATGCTTAACGGGCCGCACTTCTGAATGGCTCTTTCTCTCATCATCTGTTCCGATGCGGCGCCCGAAAACACGGCGCGGAGTGGATAGGGCTCCGGCGTTGAGTTCATGCAGTTATCGACACCAATCGGATAACCAAGGGGGAGGAAAGATACCATGGGTGAAATTGCGCAGTTGCTGGAACAAAAGGGCCTCAGCGCGGATCAAGCGCAGGAAGCAGAAAACGCCGTAATTCAACTGGTAAAATCCAAAGTCCCGCCACAATTCCAAGGAATTCTGGATTCGGTTCTTGGAAACTCACAACAAGCCGCAAGCAGCGATGGCGCGCCGGCTGCCTCGCCAGGGGGCCTGGGTGGCCTACTCGGCGTGGCAGAAGGGCTGCTTGGAGAACACAACAGCTAAGCCAGAATGCTGACTTCTGTGCTGTCCAGGGATATCCGCCTATAGCCATTGAGGCGGTCTCAACCGGATTCATGTCTACACGATTTTGAAGGAAAGAGGAAAGACAAATGAAATTTGCTCACGTTAAATCGATTGTGCTCGGGTTCGCCGCATGCACATTGCTCGGCATCCTTCCCGGGATCGCCGCTCAAACCAAGCCTGCCGCGAAAGCAACGCCGGCTGCCGCGGCCGCCGCCGCAAGCAAACTTGTTGACATCAATTCTGCTACGGCCGATCAACTCAAGGCGTTGCCCGGCGTAGGCGATGTCTACTCGCAGAAGATCATCGCGGGCCGCCCCTATGCGAACAAGACCCAACTGAAGAGCAAAGGAATTGTGCCCGCGGCCACATACAGCAAGATCGCGGATCTCATCATCGCCAAACAGCCGACAAAAACGAAATAAGCAGCGCAGCATCCCGTTCCTGACGTCAGTGATTGATCCTGAATTGTCCAGATCGAAGAAAGCGAAAGCCCCATCCAAAAGGACGGGGCTTTTGCTTTTGCCGACCAGCGGGGGGCAGTTGATTCCGCCCGCAGGTGGTATTTAGTCGTAGTACTCGAGGCCCAGGTGAGTAATGAGGTCCGCACCCATAATGTGACGGAGCGTGTTCTTGAGCTTCATGGACTGGATGAACAAGTCATGTTCGGGATAGAGTCCTTCACGCGTCTGCGGCGACTTGAGATAGAAGCTTAGCCATTCCTGGATGCCGATGGAGCGCAGTTCGGGTGTCCGCTTGGCTAAGTCGAGAAAGAGCACGAGGTCGAGCGCGATGGGGGCGGCGAGGATGGAATCGCGGCAAAGAAAGTCGACCTTGATTTGCATCGGGTAGCCAAGCCAGCCGAAGATGTCGATGTTGTCCCAGCCTTCTTTGTTGTCGCCACGCGGCGGATAGTAGTTGATACGGACCTTATGGAAGATGTCCTTGTAGAGGTCTGGATAGAGCTCGGGTTGAAAAATGTATTCAAGCGAGCCGAGCTTCGATTCTTCTTTCGTCTTAAAGGACTCGGGATCGTCGAGCACTTCGCCATCGCGGTTGCCCAGGATATTGGTCGAGTACCAGCCGGAGACGCCGAGCAGGCGCGCTTTGAAGGCCGGCGCAAGCACGGTCTTCATGAAGGTCTGGCCGGTTTTGAAATCCTTGCCACAAATCGGCGCAGCGTTCTTCTTGGAAAGCTCGATGAGTGCTGGAATATCGACAGTGAGATTCGGCGCGCCATTGGCGAAGGGAACGCCTTCGCTCAACGCAGCGTAGGCATAAATCTGCGAGGGCGCGATGCCGATATCGTTCGCCTCAAGTCCCTTTTCAAACGCTTCGATGGATTGATGGACTGCAGCCGGCTCCAGAAAAATCTCCGTCGAGCCGCACCAGATCATCACCACACGGTCAACGGTCTTCTTGAATGCCTGAATGTCGGCGCGCACCTGCTCCGCAAGATCGAGCTTGTTTTTGCCCTTCTTCACGTGCGTGCCATGCAGGCGCTTCACATAGTACTGGTCGAATACGGCAGGCAACGGCTTGATGGTTTCGAGATAGGGCTTCAACTGTTCGACCAAGTCCTTATCCAGCACCTTCGCGTGTGCGGCAGACTCGTAGACGTTGTCCTCAAAGATATCCCATCCAGTGAAGACAAGATCGTTCAGTTGCGCAATCGGCACAAAGTCGCGAATCAGCGGCGATTTGTTGTCCGTGCGTTTGCCTAGCCGAATGGTGCCCATCTGGGTGAGCGATCCTATTGGTTTCGCCAGTCCGCGCCGCACCGCCTCCACTCCAGCGATAAACGTGGTTGCCACGGCACCGAGACCAACTACCATTACTCCCAGCTTGCCTGTGGCAGGCGCGATCTTTTCAGCCCCTGTGTTCGGGCCGCTTTGCTGCTCATTCCCCATCTCTTTCCTAACCTTCCTTTGATGACTGCGGATTCTTGTTTTCTGAGACGAATCAGTGTACGCCCGCGCGGCTTCGTTAATCCTCTTGCGGGCCGATCACCGAGCCTGCCCGGCGTCCGCGTTGGATGTGCGACCAGACAAACCATATGATCGCTGCCACCAGCGCGATTTCTACGGCAAGATGAAAGCGATGAAAAGCCTGTTCGAAGCGCGGATCGGTGTGCCAGCGTTCCCCGAGCTTCATGCCGGCATAGGCTAGAGCGAAGCACCAGGGCCACGATCCGACAAATGTGTAAATGTGAAATCGGAGCTGCGGCATCTTGGCAATGCCGGCGGGGAGCGCAATGAACGTGCGGACCACCGGAAGGAGACGTCCCAGCAGTACTGTGATCGAACCGTATTTTTGAAAGAAGTAGGTCATCCGGTCCAGGTCGTGATGGCTCATCAGGACCCAGCGGCCGTAGCGCTCGACCAGCGGCCGTCCACCCTTCGCGCCGATCCAATACGCGACCACTGAGCCGAGGTTACAGCCGATGGCTCCGGCGGTTGCAGCCCAAACGAGGTTGAAACGGCCGAGATACACGAGGTACCCGGCGAACGGCATGATGATTTCAGAAGGCAGCGGAATGCAGGCCGATTCAATGCCCATCAATGCGGCAATGCCGGCATATCCACCCATGTCGATGACGTGCGTGATGAACTGCACCAGGGCTGCAAGAATCCGTTCGGTCATGGGCAGATTCAAGTATATAGGGCGCTGTTGGGCGGCTTCATCGATGCCCTGAAGCCGTATTGGAAGCCGGAGGGGTCCGGGAGCAGAGCTGCTTTTGCTAGGATGAGGGTTGTTTCCATCAAAGCAAGAGGTGATTCCGGTGGCCGATTTCCCCCCAGTTCCGCTCACGCTGGAAGGATCGTTTGTGCTGCATCAATTCTTCCGATTCAACTGGGCCAAATGGCGGTCGCACGCGGAGGGTCCCTTCGCGGACGCCGAACGGAAGAAGATCGCCGACGAGTTTGTGTCGATCTTGCACAGACTGGAACGGACAGGCGCGGAAGGGCCAGTGCAGACGGCGTTGTTTTCGCAGCTGGGACACAAAGGCGATCTGATCCTCGTTCATTTCCGCGAGTCGCTCGAAGCGCTGAACCAGGTGGAGTTGGACCTGGCCCAGACCGCCCTTTTTGATTTTCTTGAGCTTAAGCACTCGTACGTATCTGTGGTCGAGTTGGGGCTGTACGAGTCGACCCGCAAGACCTATGAGGCCGCTGCGGCAAAGGGGTTTGCCGAGCACTCACCGGAATGGGATGCGGAGATTGCCGAGTCGTTGCAACGCGGGGCCGAGGCCATGAAGCCGCGGTTGTGGCCCTCTGTGCCGGAGGCGAAATACCTGTGCTTTTATCCCATGGATCGCAAGCGCGGCGAGCAGGTGAACTGGTACACCGTTCCTTTTGCCGAGCGACAGCGGATGATGCACTTGCATGGGCTGATCGGACGGAGATATGGCGTATACGTGAAGCAAATCATCTCGGGGTCCATTGGGATGGACGATTGGGAATGGGGCGTCGATCTTTTCGCCGATGATCCGGTGGTATTCAAGAAGCTGATTTACGAAATGCGCTTCGATGAAGTTAGCGCGGTCTATGCGCTGTTCGGGCAGTTCTTTATCGGCCTGCGGCTGCCCATGGAGAAGCTGAGTGGTTGGCTTGCGGGGAAGCTCTAAAACTATGGCTGTGACCAAGTCATCACCAAAGAATCCGGCAAAGAAGCCCGTGAAAAATTCCGGACGCGGCGACCTTGCGCCGGAGCGGATAGCCGCGATCTTGAAAGCGCTCGACGAGGCATATCCCGATGCGGTGTGCGCGCTGACGCATCGCACGCCGTGGGAGCTGCTGGTGGCGACGATTCTTTCGGCGCAGTGCACGGATGTGCGCGTGAATATGGTGACGCCGGAGTTATTCAGGCGCTTCCCTACTCCAGCGGCAATGGCCAAGGCGAAATTGCCGGAGCTTGAAGACCTGATCCGCACCACGGGGTTCTTTCGCAACAAGGCCAAGTCGATTCAGGGCGCGGCGAAAAGAATTACCGAGGAATTCGGCGGCAAGGTGCCGAAGACGCTGGCTGAGCTGATCACCGTTCCCGGTGCAGCCCGGAAGACAGCAAATGTGGTGCTCGGCGTGAGTTTTGGCAAGGCGGAAGGCGTGGTCGTCGACACGCATGTTTTTCGCATTGCGCACCGGCTCGATCTGGCGCACGGAGATACGGCGCAGAAGGTCGAGCAGGAGCTGATGCAGGTGCTGCCGCAGGATCGCTGGATCCGCTTTTCGCACCAGGTGATTCATCATGGACGCCAGGTGTGCATTGCGCGCAGCCCCAAGTGCGACAAGTGCAACCTTGAACAGCTTTGCCACTCGAAAGACAAAACCTGGCACTCCTAAGCACTGAAAACTGCCGTCCTCGGTCGAGTCATCGAATCAGCGAAGGGCTTTAACAACTGCTTCTACCAGGCCTTGGATATCGTGCGGATCTGCTTCGGCGGCTGGAACCCATCCGCACGCCTGCAGAGTCTGCGTCGTGATAGGCCCAATGGAGATCGCCCGAACACCTTTCAGCGGAAATGGCATTCCGCCAGCCTGAGCAGCGTGGGCCAGGTGCGTGACGCTAGAGGAGCTGGTAAAGGTGGCTGCGTCGAGACCACGCGCATAGGCATGACGCAGTTGATGGGGCGCGGCTTCGGGCATCACGTTCTGGTAGGCGTCGACCACATCGACGCTCGCGCCCGCCGATCGCAGTGCATCGGGAATGACATCGCGTGCGATGGCCGCGCGGGCCAGCAAGACGCGTTTGCCTGCGATCTGATTTTGCAGAGCCGAGACGATGCCCTCGGCAACATAAGCATCCGGGACGAGAGAGACAGCGAGACCGGAGTCCCGTGCTGTCTGCGCGGTTGCCGCGCCGATGGCGGCCACTTTGAGACCCGTTGGCGGGGTGACGATTCCCAAAGATGCGGAACGTTCCCCGAAAACGTGAACTGCGTTTGAGCTCGTGAAGATCAGCCAGTCGTATTCGCCGAGATTGCGGAGAGCGGTATCGAGAGGTTCGTAGCTCCCGGGCGGACAAATCTCGATCACGGGGACTTCGACCGGAATTGCTCCGAGGGCGCGAAGGCCATCGCTGAGTTTTGGAGCTTGCGAGGCTCCGCGCGTAACAAGTATGCGGCGGTCGGCGAGCGGCAGCGGCGTCACTTTGCGACTCCTCCCGCGGCCTCCAGTAAGGGACCAGCTCCCGCTTCAATCAGCTTTTGCGCGGCGACGCGGCCCAGAACCTCGGGATCGCTTCCCTGGCGCGGCGCGCGATGGAGGATGCGCACCGCTTGTCCCGTCTCAGGAGCGGCGACGACGGCAAAAACTTCGTCCCAGCGGCCGTCTAGTACGCCATCGCGCGAACCGGGTACCACGCGGCAATGGACGCCGATGGGTACCTGGCAGCCGCCGCCGAGAGCGGCCAATGCCGCACGTTCCGCTGTCACCGCAAAACGCGTATCGGGATCGTCGAGGAAGACGAGGGCGGCAATGGTCTTGCGATCGTTCTTTCGGGTCTCGATGCCAAGTGCGCCTTGACCGGCGGCAGGGCAAAAGTCGGCCGGATCGAGGCGCTCGCGAACCCACTCGTTCTTTTCAAGGCGATCGAGGCCAGCGGCGGCAAGTAAGATGGCGTCGACCTGCCCCTCGCCCAGCTTGCGGAGGCGCGTATCGACATTGCCGCGAAATTCTACCGCGACGATGTCAGGGCGGAGGGCCTTCAGTTGTGCGCGGCGGCGGAGGCTGCTGGTGCCCACCTTTGCGCCTGCGGGAAGTGCAGCGAGACTCGCGTAATTCGCGGACACGAGGACATCGCGCGGATCGACGCGAGGGGGCGTGGCGGCGAGCACGAAGGGTTCAGGCAGCTCGGTGGGCAGGTCCTTAAGCGAATGCACGGCGAGATCGATCGTGCCTGCGTCAAGGGCTTCCTCAATCTCTTTGGTGAACATTCCCTTGGAGCCGACTTGCGCGAAAGTGATTTCCTGCAGGCGATCGCCGGTCGTTTTGATGATGTGAATTTCGACGCTATGGCGCTTGGCGCGAAGCAGGCCCGCAATATGATTTGCCTGCCAGAGAGCGAGCTGCGAGCCACGGCTACCAATGCGGAGATTCATTTGCCACCTATGGCGCTTGCTTGGTTTTCGCGGCGCTCTGTGGTTCCCGATTCTTCAGAACCTGCGGCGGAATCAGTAGACGCGGACGGAATCTCAGTCAGGTTGGACGGCCGATCGGCAACCGTCGGAAGCGACCACGCGTCGCAGAGCGCTTCGACCCGCGTGGCATCGTTTTCGCGAGCTGCCTGCTTGAGTGCCTGCATGGGCACATGCAGGAATTTGTTGACGATCCCGCGGGTGAGCGCTTCGACGACGGCAAGTTGCTCGTCCGTGAGTGTTCCCAGCTTGGCATGCATGCGTTTCAATTCGGCCAGGCGCATCTCCTCGGCCTGCCGCTGAAGAGTGACGATGGCGGGGGCGACGTTAACGGTGCGGCGGCGCTGATGGAAGCGCTCAACCTCGGCGGCGATGAGAGCCTCCGCATCGCCCGCCTGGCGGCTGCGCTCGGCGATGTGGGCGGCGGCCACTTGCTGCAGGTCGTCGATGTCGTAAACGAACATGCCTTCGATCTGGTTGACGGCTGGTTCAACGTCGCGGGGCACGGCGATATCGATAAAAAACATGGGCCGGTTGCGGCGCCGATGCATGAACGCCTGGCCGTGTTCGCGACGAAAGATCGGGTGCGGCGCGCCGGTGGAGCTGATGACGATGTCGGCTTCGCTGGCTGCATCGTAGAGCTTTTCAAATGGAATGACTCGGCCATTGAAGGGTTCGGCGAGCTGGCGTGCGCGTTCCTGAGTACGGTTGGTAACGAGGATGGCGCCAGCTCCCTGCTGGACAAGATGACGCGCGGCGAGCTCGGACATTTTTCCCGCGCCCACCAGGAAAACTGTGCGGCCCTGGAGCGAGCCGAAGATTTTGCGCGCCAGTTCGACGGCGACCGAAGCGATGGACACGGAGTTGGAGCCAATTTCGGTTTCAGAACGGACGCGTTTGGCTGCGGCAAATGTGCTTTGCAGTAGATGTTCGAGCTGGCCGCCGATGGCACCCGCCGTGCGGGCCACGCCGTAAGCCTCCTTCACCTGGCCCAAAATCTGCGGCTCACCGACGACCATGGAGTCGAGGCTGGCGGCTACGCGGAAGAGGTGACGGACCGCGTCCTGATCGTAGTGGCGATAAATGTGGGGTGCGAGGAGCGCGGGATCGAGGCCAAACTGGCGATGGAGGAATCCCGCAAGATCAGTGTCAGGCGATTCGCCTTCGGGCGAATTGAGGACGGCGAGCAACTCCACGCGATTGCAAGTGGAAACGATCATGCATTCGGAGACGCCGGGCAAATCCGCCAAGGCGCGGGTGGTCTCAGCCAGCTCGTCGCGCGAAATGGCGATCCGCTCGCGCAGCTCGATGGGCGCGGTTTTGTGATTGACCCCAATCAGAGCGAGCGTCATGGGGCACCAAACCTGTGGACGTGACTGACGAGGTTGGCCGCCCAGACGCCGAGCATGACTACCAGCACAGCGCCGGAAAGATAGGCCGCTTTTCGGCCGCGGAGCCCGGCGGACTGGCGCAGGAACAGGAGCAGGACGTAAAGGCCCCACATCGCGAAGGATGCGAGGACTTTGGGATCGAGGAAATAGGCTGCGCCCAGCGCGGTTTCCTGCACCAGAACGGCGCCGAGGAGCAGGCCGACGGTCATACAAGGGAACCCGAAAAGCAGCATGGCATGCGCGATGCGTTCCAGGGTGTCAAGGGGCGGAAGCCAATCAAGCGGAGCCCACCAGGAATCTTCACCTGCCTTCCTTTTGGCCTTGAGGCGGCGCTCCTGCGCAAGATAAAGAACGGAGGCGAGCAGGCTGAATCCGAGAGCGGCGTAGGCTGCGAGCAGGGCGGAGATGTGGGCGATGAGCCAGCTGGTGCGCACCCCTTGGGACGGGAATGTGTAGTGAGTGAGGCCCAGCGAAGGCACGAAGACCAGGAAAAAGGTTACCGGTAAAGCAAAGATGCCCAGGGAGATGGCGTCGTATAGCCACCAGGCGAGGAAGAAGAGGCCGGCAACAGCGAAGCCGAGCAGCGATTCAACCTCGCGTGCGCCAACGGGCACGAGGCGATGTGCTGCGGCGAGCATTTCCACGGCCGAAACAAAGTGAAAGAAGAAAGCTAAGCCGCCGAGATGCACGCAGATTTTCCGCCAGCGCTCGATGGAATAAAGCACGGCGGGGAAGATCGCGACACTGGCCGCAGCGTAGAGGACCGCCGCGACTCGGAGCCAAAGTAGATGCATGCCGTACTCAATCCTAAGGCCTTATGCACCAGTATACTGTGATCTAAATCACCAATTTGGCGCCGCGCCGCGGCGAGTCAACGGCCCGTTTTCCTGCCTATGTGGTTGCTACTTCTTTTTTGTGGCAACGTACGTGGAAGTGCGGTCAGTCAGTTTGTTGGTTGCGACAACGGTCATGGTCTTTCCGTTGGCGGACACGGTCATCTTGTCGACTTCGACCACCTGGCCGCCACGCTTGTCGGTCTCTTCGATGGTGTGCGCATCGATTTTTTTCAAAGAGATCGTGTCGGTGGAATAGCTACCCTTGTAGGGAGCATCGGTGCCATCGAGTTTGGCGGTGTAACTTTCGCCCGAAGGCTCCGTCATCGTGATTTCATCGCCATTCGTCTTGTAGGTGGTGTCGAGTCCGTTGTCGCTCTGCTTGATCTTGTCGATCGTCCATGCGCCAGAAGTGGCATGGACTCCGGAAGGCGCCGGACCAACCAGCTTCGCGGTGACTTCCGTGGTAATCGGCTGGTCGCTGTTCATGGGGTGGGAAGTCGACTTCACGGTCAGAGTCTTGCCGTCTGCAGAGACGCTGCGTGTCTGTTCATACACAACTTTCCCGGCCTTCTTCGTCGTGACAGAGATCGTCTTGGGATCGACTTCGGTGACGCTAACCGTATCATACGGCTGGCCAGTGACGGCCTGGTCGGTGCCATCGGCTTTCGCATCATAGGTGGGGTTGCAGCTAACGCAGTGGTACCAGCCCTGGCTGAGATAAAAGACGTTCGGCTTGGGCGAAATTCTGGATTGCGCGAGATTTGTATGCCAGGTGCCGTCGAATGGGGACGGGGCAGGTGCGGCCTGGGACGCATACGCGGACGCCAAAACAAACAACGAGCAAGCGAGAGATCGAGCCATCCTATTCATCAGAAACTTCCTCCGTTGAAACCGTTTTTTAGGTGTTCGATTGGGGATTTGGGAACGCAGTTTCACTGGTCTGTCGGACCGCTGCGATTCTACATGCAAATGTCAAGTGCGAGGACGTTTATTGCAGGGCATCTTTACGCGCCGCCGTGGTCGCGGCTGTCAGAACGGGCGCAGAAATCGCAAGAGGATGTTTGCTATGTGGTTACCGGCGAGTCGTTCCAGCGCGACGCCGAAGTTGCAGTACCAGCATTCCACAGGCGAAGTGAACGACACGCGCAAAGGCCCGGAGTGAAGGGTTAATCTGGAATCCAGCGTGATTCGAGAAGATATGAAAACGGGCCCTGAGTTGATTCCCCTTTCCGCTACGGGCTCGGCGGAATTGCCGTTGCCGTGTGCGCCGGAGGATTCAACTGACGGCGGTCCGGCACGTGTGAACCGCGTCGTCGAAAAAACTACCGAACCCACTCCTTTCATGCGCCAGTGGTCGGCCGCGAAGCAGCAGAATCCGGATGCGCTGCTCTTCTTTCGCATGGGGGATTTCTACGAGCTTTTTTATGACGATGCGGTAGTCGCGAGCCGGGAACTGCAACTGACTCTGACGGCGCGGGACCGAGAGCGCCAAGTCCCGATGTGCGGCGTGCCCTACCACTCTGTCGAGAGCTACTTGACGCGGCTGCTGCGAAACGGGTTCCGCATAGCCATCTGCGATCAGATGGAGGATCCGAAACTCACCAAGAAAATTGTCCGGCGTGAAGTGACGCGTGTCCTTTCGCCCGGCACGGCGCTCGACCCCGGGCTGGGGCAGGACAAGAACAATTTCCTGGCGTCTTATTTTGAAACCGGGCCAAAAGACAAACGCAACGGTGGACTCGTGTGTGCGATTGCCCTGCTCGATGTGTCGACCGGAGACTTTCGGACTGCGGAGTTTCAGGGTACGGCGGCACGGCAACAAGCGAGCGACGAGATTCTGATGGCGGGCGCGAGCGAAGTATTGCTGGCGACGAGCGCGGAATCTCCGCCAGCATTGGAGCGGATTGCAGCGCGCACGCGTGTAGACGATTGGGTGTGGACCCGCGATTTCGCCGTTCCCCTCGTGGAACGGCAATTGAAGGTGAAGTCGCTCGAAGGGTTTGGACTGGTGGGGCACGAGGCTGCTGCGATTGCGGCTGGCGCGGTACTGCATTATGTGCAGACGACGCAGAAGAACGAAGCGTTGCACATTGATTCGCTGCGCTTCCAGGAACATTCGACGGCGCTCGAGTTGGACCAGGTGACGGTGCGGAATCTGGAACTGGTCGAACCGCTGTTCGTGGGACAGGATCCACGTGCGACCCTCTTTCACACATTGGACGAATGCAAAACGCCAATGGGCAAGCGGCTGCTGCGGGCGACCATACTACGGCCGCTCGTAGACGCACAGCTTCTTGAGGCGCGCTATGAGGCGGTTGCCGAAGCGCATGGGGACCTGCTCAAACGCGAAGAGGTGCGGCGCGCATTTTCCGGAATTCTGGATCTGGAGCGGCTGTTGGCCCGGTTGAGTCTCGACTCGGCCGGACCGCGCGATGTGCGGGCCCTGGCGGCAAGCCTTGCGCGCCTGCCGGCGCTGAAAACGGCCCTTGAAGCAATGACGGCACCTTTGTGGAGTCAACTCGCAGCAAGACTGGACACACTCCACGATGTGACGGTGCGGGTGTCAGCGACGCTGGTGGAAGAGCCTCCGTTAACGATGGCCGACGGCGGAGCCATCGCAACCGGGGTCGACGCGGAACTGGATGAGCTGCTCGCGATTTCAACGACGGGACGCCAGCAGATTGCGGCCATCGAAGAGCGTGAACGCAAACGAACTGGAATCGGTTCGCTGAAGGTCCGCTATAACTCGGTCTTTGGTTATTACATCGAAATTACGAAGGCCAACCAAGCACTGGCCCCCGCGGACTACGAGCGCAAGCAGACGCTGGTGAATGCGGAGCGGTTTACGACGCCGGAGCTAAAAGAATACGAACGAAAGATTCTGACAGCACACGATCGGTCCATTGAAATCGAGAAACGAATCTTTGCCGAGCTGCGGAGGTTTGTCCTCAACGCAGCGGGAAGGATTCGGCGCTCATCGGCCGTTGTTGCCGAGGCGGACCTGTTGGCGAACTTCGCGCATCTCGCTGCGGGACGCCGCTATGTCCGGCCGCGGCTGACCGACGAGCCGGTGCTGGAGGCGGTCGCAACAAGGCACCCCGTGATCGAGCAATGGATGGAGGTCACGCGTGAGGGCCGGTTCATCGCCAACGATATTTATCTGGATGCCGGAGAGGCGGGTCCGAGCCTGCTGCTGATCACCGGACCGAACATGGGCGGTAAGAGCACATATCTGCGACAGGCTGCGATGCTGATATTGATGGCGCAGATGGGGAGCTTTGTGCCGGCGGAAAGCTTGCGGCTCGGCTTGGTGGATCGCATTTATACGCGCATCGGAGCGAGCGATAATGTGGCGCGGGGCCGGTCGACGTTCATGGTAGAGATGACCGAGACGGCCACCATCTTGAATACGGCGACCAAGCGGTCACTGATCTTGTTGGACGAAATGGGACGTGGAACGGCTACCTTTGATGGGCTAAGTCTCGCATGGGCCACGGTCGAGTATCTTCACGCGGAGACGGGCGCGCGCACCTTGTTTGCAACGCACTATCATGAGCTGACTATGTTGGCGGAGAAGCTGAAGCGCGTGCGAAACCTGCGCGTGGGCGTGAAAGAAGCGGCAGCTGGGATCGTTTTTCTCCATACGATTGAGCCGGGCGCAGCGAGCAAGAGCTATGGCATTGAAGTGGCCAAACTGGCGGGACTACCATCCGCAGTGATTGAACGGGCAAAGCATGTGCTGCGGCAGCACGAGAAGCAGGAACGACAAAGCGTGCAGGCGGAGACGGTCGCTGAACCGATGCAGCTGACGATTTTCACGCCTCTCTCGCAACGCATCGTCGATCGCATCGAGGCTGTGGATGTGAATGCGCTGACGCCGTTGCAGGCGCTGAATCTTCTGGAGGAACTGCAACAGGAATTGAAGGAGAAGGCTTGAGCCAAACAATCAGGGGACGGGAATCAGGGTTGCGCCAGGCTGCAGGAAGCCTGCTTGTAGTGGGACTGGGCGGCGCTGAACTGACAGGATTGGAGCGCGCATGGCTGCGGCTGGTGCGGCCCGGCGGTGTGATTCTGTTCAAGCGGAACATTGTGGATGCCACGCAAACGCGAGCTCTTCTGGATGAGGCAACGGGGCTAGGGGCGCTGCACGCCGTGCGGTGCGTTGACGTAGAAGGCGGAACCGTGAACCGGCTGCGCGATGCGCTCGCACCGTTGCCTTCTGCGCAAGCGGTGGGAACCGTTGTCAAGAAAACGAAGAAGACGACGTGGGCGCGAGAACATGGCGAACTGATCGCGCGCGCTGTGAAGGCATTCGGGTTCAATACAACGCTCGCACCGGTAGTGGATCTGGCATTGCCGGAATCGACCGAAGTGCTGGGATCGCGGCCGCCGGCTGGGGATGCCGCAGATGTAATCGCCTATGCGCGGGCATACCTTGAGGGTTTGGCGGAGTACGGAATCATTGGTTGCGGAAAGCATTTTCCAGGCTTGGGCGGTGCTTCGGGCGATACGCATTTTGTTACACCGGAGATCGGGCGCACATGGGAGCAACTCTGGAGTGAGGACGTGGTTCCTTACCGCGAACTGCACGCAGCGATGCCGATGATCATGATGAACCATGCGGCGTATCCTGCTGCGCCGAGCAAAAACGTGCCGGCAAGCGCATCACCTTTTTGGATCACCACCGTACTGCGTAAGCGCATCGGCTACCGCGGCATTATTCTCTCCGACGATTTGGAAATGGGCGGAATTCTCAAATTCCTTCCGGTGGATGAGGCAGCGGTCGAGGCGGTGCGCGCCGGGAGCGACCTGCTGGAAATATGTCATAGCGCGGAACTGATTTTGCGGAGTTATGAGGCGCTGATTGCCGAGGGAGAGCGCTCGGCGGCGTTCCGCACGCTGCTGCTTGCGAGGGCGCGCGAAACAGCACGGAAACAGAAGCGGCTCTATGCTCGCGGTGTCGCGCGCGAATTAACAGCCAAACAGCTTCAATCGCTGCGGGAACGGATACTGCGCTTCGGTGAACGAGTGACGGCAACGACAGCAGCGGCAGACGCGATCGCGCCACGTGCGACTTCGCCAGCGGAGACGTCATGAGATCGAAAGCAATGATCGTAGCCGGCGTGATGAGCGGGACCTCCGCCGATGGAATCGATGTAGCAGTGGTGCGGGTTTCTACCGAGCGACGACTGAATGTGACGCTGATCGCGCACGAGGCATTTGCCTACCCTGCCGCGCTGCGGCGCGCTGTGCTAGCGGCGATGAATGCTGGTTCCACATCGACGGCAGAGTTGGCGCGCCTGAACTGGCGGCTGGGGCTTGAGTACGCTGGAGCTGTGTACACAACGGCGAAAAAACACCATATGAAACTGGATCTGGTGGGATGCCACGGGCAGACGCTTTATCACCAGGCGCGACCGGGAAATTACGCGGGGCTCAAGTTTGCGTGCACCTGGCAACTGGGCGAGGCGGCACCTATCGCCGCCGCAGTGGGTGCCCCGGTAGTGTCGAACTTTAGGCCAGCGGATATGTTTGCGGGGGGACAGGGCGCGCCGCTGGTCCCGATGCTCGATTATGTGTTGTTCTTTCACTCGAAGCGCGGACGTGTGCTGCAGAACATCGGGGGTATTGCGAATCTGACAGCGATACCAGCGGGGGGGACTATCGACAGAGTTGTTGCCTTCGACACCGGGCCGGGCAACATGGTGATCGATTCGCTCATGGCAGAGCTGTTCGGCAAGAAATACGATCGCAACGGGGCGATCGCTGCACGCGGAGCGGTGTTGACGCAGGTCCTCGAGTGGGGTCTGAAAGACAAGTACTTCCTGCAGAAGCCGCCACGGACGACAGGGCGGGAGCAGTTCGGACGCGAATATGCCGTGCGGTTTTTGGAGAAGTGCCGAAAGCATAGCAAGAATCCTGCAGATGCGGTGGCGACGGCAACGGCTCTCACGGCGGAGAGCATTGCGAAAAGCTATGCGACGTTTGTTCGCGCGAAAATGAAAGGGACTCCTGTCGACTACATCGTTTCGGGCGGTGGGGCGCGCAATGCCACGCTGATGGCGATGCTGTCGCGATGGCTGGAGCCGATGGGTTGCCGGGTGACGGCGAGCGAAAAGTTTGGCATGCCCGCAGAAGCAAAGGAAGCGGCGGCTTTCGCGCTTCTCGCTTGGATGACGTGGCATCACCTTCCCGGAAATGTTCCGGCGGCAACGGGAGCGAAGCGGCCCGTGATTCTGGGACAGGTGACGTATGCGTCTTGAATTCTTGGCGCTTTGGGTCCTCATTGCGCTTGCGGGTAACATTGCCGGTCCTTTCGCAGCGTCCCGATAGGAACCTCAGTTTCGCTCGCCAAAGGCCACGAATGCGCCGAGGCCAATCATGCCTACTCCAGAAGTAACGCGCTGCCTGCGGCGGAAGCGGGGATTCGACCGCAGGAGGGTTCCAAGCGGCGAAGCGCACAGGACGACGATGAAGTCGGCCAGAGTATTCAGAGAGACAGACACACATCCGAGGATGAGGAATTGCTCGACGACGTTTCCCAGGTGCGGACTCACGAATTGCGGCAAGAAGGATAGAAAGAATAATGCAGTTTTAGGGTTCAGCATTTCAGTCAGAATTCCCTGTCGAAAGACATGTGCGCCATGGATCGCCGAAGTGGCTGAATGGAAGTCCTGGTTGCGCGTGCGGATCATCGTGATGCCGATCCAGACAAGATAGAGCGCGCCCGCATATTTCACGACTGAAAATGCCAATGCGGATGCGGCGAGGACCGCGGAAAGGCCGAGAGCAGCGGCGAAAACGTGGACAAGGCCCCCGACAAACGTCCCAAGAGACGAGAGAATGCCATCGCGACGACCGCCGGAAAATGTTCGTCCCAGCACGTAGAAGATCCCAGGACCGGGAGTGGCGGCAAGGATCAAGGCAGCGGCGACAAATAGAACAAACAGGTTGCGGTCCAGCATAAGTAGGATTTTAACTTTGGATCAGAACTTCGCAGTCCTTTTTGAATGAACGGGCCGGACTGCTGACAATTCAAAAGCCATCGCCTTCTTAAACTCAACCTTTTGGTTCCCTGACTCGTCTACCGAAATAAGGAAATCCATTCCTGGCGGGATTCATTCAAGGTCCAGGGAGATACGGTGTATGGCGGGTAAGACATTCACTCGACAATCGGCATGGAAGGTGTGGTTAGCCAGCTTCCTCATGCTCGCGTTTGCTGGACAAATTGCTCTTGCCCAGGCCGCGTCAGGACGATTTGTGGGCACGATCACGGCGATCAACGGCGACCACTTGACCGTAAAGGTCGATTCCGGCGACGTGCGTGAGGTGGAAGTCCCATCCAGCGCAGTGTTGAAGCGCGTGGAACCGGGGCAGATAGACCTGAGCGCGGCAGCGACGATCCAGTTGAGCGACTTGGCTACCGGCGACCGTGTCCTGGTCAGGCTCGATCCGAGTGCGTCGGGCGATATCCTGCAAGCGGCGCAGATTGTCACCATCAAGCAGGCGGACGTTGCCGAGAAGCAACAACAGGACCGCGAAGCGTGGGCACGCAGTGGCGCGGGCGGCCTGGTTAAGAGCGTCGAGCCCGCGGCGGGCGTCATTGTTTTGACAACGGGTTCGGGTACAACGTTGAAGATCATCAAAGTGCACGTGGGTCCTTCGACAGTCCTGAAGCGGTATGCGCCGGCCTCGGTACGCTATGACCTGGCGCAGCCCGGACCAATCGATGCAATCCAACCCGGAGACCAGCTGCGTGCCCGCGGCACAAAAAACGCCGACGGCACAGAGATCGACGCAGCTGAAGTAATCTCCGGGAGTTTCAGGAATATTTCAGGAACGATTGCTTCAATGGATACGGCGAGTTCAACTTTCACCGTGAAAGATCTGCTCACCAAGAAACAGGTAACCGTTCGCATAACGCCTGATGCTCAAATGCACGCACTTCCGGAGATGATGGCGCGCGCAATGGCCGCGCGCTTGAAGGGAACGGCACCTGGCGCGAGCGGGGCTGCTCGAGCGGCAGCGGGTGCAGGGAATGGACAGCAGCGTAACTGGGGAGGCGGCAATGGTCCGGGGGGCGGGCAGGCACGGGGCGGCGACATGCAGCAAATGTTGAATCGCACCCCTGTCATTCATTTCTCCGATTTGAAAAAGGGCGACGCGGTGATGGTGGTCTCCACTGCCGGAAGCTCGGATGTCACAGCCATTGCTTTGCTGACCGGCGTCGAGCCATTGCTCGAGGCGCCTGAAGCGAGCCGCAACCTGCTCTCAAACTGGAGCATGGGTTCGGGCAGCGGGGGCGAAGCAGAAACTCAGTAGTGCCAAACGGAAACCGATTGAGGATTTACGGGGAGAATTGTATTTGCGATCTCATAGTCTTTTTTGCCTTTTGAGTGGGTGGATTTTTGCGCTGGTTTCCGTCCTAGCTGCAAGCGGACAGACAGCGGCTCCGCCGGTTTCAGCGCCCCAGACGCCCGCGTCGGCGCAAGCGCCGGCTACAGCAACTTTGCACGGCCACGTGGCGGATCCTTCCGGAGCATTGATTCCCGGCGCCCGCGTCACGATTGCCAATTCGGCTGGTGTGCCCGTAAAGACTATGAAGGCCGACGCGAGCGGTGCTTATGAAGCGAGGGGCCTGGCGCCTGGAAGCTATTTCGTGCAGGTATCGTTCGCCGGTTTCGCGCCATTCCAATCGCCGGCGATACAGCTGGCTCCCGGCCAAGTGAAGCGGGTTGACGTAGCGATGGCTATCGAGGCCGAGCAGCAAAACGTCGTCGTGACCGACGAGTCTCCATCGGTAAACACAGAAGCGGGCGGCAATGCCAATTCTGTTGTGATCAAGGGCAAGGATCTCGATGCCCTTTCCGACGACCCCGACGAGCTGTCGAACGAGCTGCAGGCTCTGGCAGGTCCGTCGGCGGGACCGAACGGAGGACAGATTTATATCGATGGCTTTACCGGCGGCCAATTACCGCCGAAGTCGGCGATCCGCGAGATTCGCATCAATCAGAATCCATTCTCGGCGGAGTTCGACCGACTCGGATATGGGCGCATCGAGATTCTGACCAAGCCGGGAACAGACAAGCTCCATGGACAAGTGTTCGTGATGGGCAACGATAGCGCATTCAACACCGGGGATCCTTTTGTGCGCAGCATTCCGCCCTACAACCGCGTTCAATACAACGCCACAGTAAGCGGGGCGATAAATAAGAGGGCGTCCTTCTTTTTGAGCATGGAACAGCGGGACAATCATGACGAACAGGTTTACGATTTTCAACCCGCTTTTGCGGGGACCTGCGACTTCGGATACGGCGTGTATTCGAGCGCAACGGGAACCTGCTCCGGCGCGGAGGCGAATCCGCACAACCACATCAACGTGTCGCCACGCATCGATTTGCAACTGGGCGAAAAGAACACCCTGACACTGCGCTACCAGTTCTATTACGACGCGGAATCAGGCGATATCAGCAACACACAGTTGCCCTCACAATCCATCTCCAGCCACACGACCGAACACACGTTTCAACTGAGCGATGCACAGATCATCAACGACCATATCGTGAATGAAACACGGCTCGAATACAGGCGGGCGCTTGAAACGGATACGCCGGTGAGCACGCTGCCGACCGTCAAGGTGAGCGGGAACTTTACCGGCGGCGGCGCATCGACGCAACTGTCAAACGATCACCAGGACCACATCGAGTTGCAGAACTTTACGACCATGAGCGTCGGGAAACAGGCGATCAAGTTCGGAGCGTGGTTGCGCGATAACCGGGACGCCAACACGTCAACCTCGAATCGCAACGGGACCTTGACCTTCTCGCAAAACGGCTATCTGGACGCGCTGAACAAGATGGCAGCAGGCCAGAATCTGAATTCGGTGGGCAGCGACCTGGTGAACTTCAGCGTGTCAGCAGGCCAGACGAATTATGTGGCCAACGTGTTCGACGGGGCGCTTTTTCTGCAGGACGACTGGAAGGTGAATCCGCGGCTTACACTCTCCGGCGGAATTCGCTGGGAGACGCAAAACCACATCGCAGATCACAATGACTGGGCGCCGCGCGTCGCCATGGCCTACGCGCTGGACGCGAAAGGAAACAAACCCGCGAAGACCGTACTCCGCGCGGGTTACGGAATTTTCTACGACCGCGTGCAGATTGCCAACGTGCTTGCAGCCACGCAGCAGAGCATCAACGCCGGCCAGGTGCAGGTGACGGCCACCTCGCCCAATTGCTTGAATGCGACCAACCTGACCAGCGTCGATTTTTCAGGATGCCTGCCGCCTGCGCCCTACAAACCCGGCGCCAACAGCACCATCGTGGATATTGCGCCGCACTTTCATGCACCGTATACGCATCAACTAGGCGCCAGTATTGAACGGCAGGTGACCAAAACGACGACGGCGACGGTAACCTATTTGCGCTCCTTCGGCGTGCACCAGGTGGTGACACGCGACTCGAATGCGTACGAGCCATTGCCGGGAACTTTCTTTTACAACGCCACCACCGGTCCGCGGCCTAATCCGTCGCTGGGGATTGTGGAGCAGTATTTTCCGGAGGCAGTCTACAAGCAAAATCAGATGATCGTAAATATCAACGCGCGTCTGTCCCCGAATTTCGGCTTGTTCGGCTTCTACAATCTGTCCTTCGCGAATACAGACGGGGCGGGTGGAGAGGTTTCCAATTCCTACAACCTGAGCCAGGACTACGGGCGCGCGGGATTTGTCTCGCGACACATGGTGTTTCTGATGGGAAACTATTCGGCTCCGTGGAACCTTCGCTTCAATCCCTTTATTGTGGCGCGCTCCGGCAGGCCCTACAACATCGTCGGCAGTGAGGATTTGACCGGCGACAACTTTATCAACGATAGGCCGGGATATGCGGACAGCTCCGAGTGCGGGCCTGCTTCGGCGGAATTTGTAACGACCCCCTTCGGTTGCCTCGACCTGACGCCGGGACCGAACGAGAAACTCCTGGGAATGAATTTAGGGAACAGCCCCGCGTCGGTCGCTGTGAATCTGCGCGTGAGCCGCGGGTTTGGAATTGGTCCGAAACTTGAGTCGTCGGGGGCACAGCAAGAAGGAGGTCCTCGGGGTCCTGGTGGTCCCCCGGGAGGTGGACGCGGAGGCGGAGGTCCGGGCGGCGGACTTGGACCAGGAGGCCTCAGCGGAGGAGGAGGCCCGCCGCGCGGCATGTTTGGCGGCGGCACTGGCCGGAAGTACAGCCTGACCTTCAGTGCGCAGGCGCTGAATCTGTTCAACAACATCAACTACGGAACGCCCACAGGCACGATCAGCCCTTCGCCGATTCTCGATTCTTCGGGCGACGTAACCGGCTACGGCCCCGGCAGCAACTTTGGAAAGTCACGCGGGCTTGCCGGGCAGATGTTCTCGCAGGGCGCGGCTTCGAGGCGCATTTTCCTTCAGGCGGTGTTTTCGTTCTGATTCGTTGATTGAAAACGAGGGGCCAAAGCCATTGCTTCGGCCCTTGTTATTCGAGTTCTATCGAGTGGCTGCGGCTGTCGCGGGAGCCGAAGGCGCAAAGGCATCCGTGAGCGAAATGACGTGCAGTTGGGCCTTGAGCTCTTCAAGCGATGCGGCGCTGGTAGCTGTGATTTCGCGCGTCTCTCCGGGAAGCAGGTCGAAGTAGTTGTCGGAGACCTGCACATCGAGCGAACCGAAAGAGAGATACACACTGCGCGCGAGCACAGGGGACGTGACCCGAATGCTGTAGTGGCCGTTAGCGCCTGTTGCTTCAACGGTGAGCTGCGCCGGCTTCAGATGTACTTCTTTCGTGGGGGCCAGGTACGTGAGATTGCGCGAGAGCTCCTTGCTTCCCGATGTCAGTTCTGCAACTACGAAGACGGCGGAAGTGTTGGCTCCGCCTGCTTGCGCGAGCTTGGCCAGGGGCCAGTCGAGATAGACCTTGCTGGCGAGTGGATCGATGCTCACGTCATGGTTGTCTTCGAGAAGAACCTTGCCGTCGAAGTTCATGAGGCGCACGCGCAATGTTCCCGCTTGTGCGGCCGTCTTGTCGGAGACGATGTAGACGCGGAGCAAACCGCCCTCGACATGCGGCGATACAAGGACTGGAGCGTAGAAGCGCCTCGCATAATATTGCAGTGCCTTCCAGCGGCCGTAGTAGTCAATGCTGGACCACGAGGCAACGGGCCAGCAATCATTCAGCTGCCAGAAGATGGAGCCCATGGTCTCCGGCCGCGAGCGGCGAAAGTGCTCGGCGCCGATTTTGATGCCTTCCGCCTGCAACACCTGGCTCACGTAAAGAAAGCTCGGAAAATCCTTCGGCTCCGGATAGTCCTTGAGCAGGTAATTGTGAATGATCGCGTTGCCTTCATTGTTTTTCTGATGGGCGAGCATCACCGGCGTAAAAATGTTGGCGCGATCTTCGGGCTGTGTGAAGGCTTCGATCGTCTTCATCTCCGGAAACGACTGGAAGCCGTATTCGGTGACGAAGCGCGCGTTGTGCGTTTCGTAAGTGGAGAAAGGCACACGGCCGTGCCACACATCCCACAGGTGCGCATCGCCGCTTTGGTATTTGTCGCTCAGTGCCTCGTAGTCGGCGCTCGGAGAGCTCGGCCAGTAGGGCGTCTCCGCATCGAGCCGCTCGACGACGCGATTGAGGATGCCGCTGAACTCAGTGAGATAGTCCTGCCACATCTGGTACTTGACTTCCAGAGGTAATTTGTCGCGCGGAGACCAATTCAGAGCCTCTTCGGTCTCGTTGTTTCCGCACCAGACTACGATACTGGGGTGATTCCGCAGACGGCGGACCTGATCCTCCGCTTCCGCTTCCATGGTGAGTTTGAAATTATATGTGCCCGGCTGCCAGTCATTGCCATACATGAAGTCCTGCCAGACCATGATGCCGAGTTCGTCGCAGATCTGGTAAAACTCGTCGGTCTCGTAGTAGCCGCCGCCCCAGTGGCGGATCATGTTCATATTGGCATCGCGCGCGGACTCTAGAATGCGGCGATAATCCGCAGTCGTAACGCGGTTGGGGAAACTGTCGAAAGGAATGACGTCCGCGCCCTTGGCGAAGACCGGGATGCCATTGACGATGAGCTGGAAGCTGCGGCCCCATTGGTCGGGATGGCGATCGAGGACGATCGAACGCAGGCCCGCTTTGGTTGTTCTTTTGTCGGCCGTCTGGCCGGCGGCAGAGATGCGTGCCGTGAATTCGTAGAGCGGCTGCTCGCCATAGCCCGCGGGATACCAGAGCTTTGGCTGACGGATTTCGATGGGAATGTCGATGATGTTAGTGCCGGTATGAAGTGTGGTGAGTTTCGTCAAAGTGGCGGGGGTTGGGCCGCCGGTGTACTGCACACTGATCTGCGACGGGCCGTTCGACGAGGAGTCGACTTCCACTTCGGCATCGATGTGGGCGACAACCTTACTTACATCGCGCTGACGAATGGCGAAGTCGGCGATGCGCGCTTTATCCCATGCCTCAAGGCGGACGGGGCGCCAGATGCCGCTGGTGACGAAGCGCGGACCCCAGTCCCATCCACACTCATAAGCAGCTTTGCGGATGTAGGTCTTCGGCTCGACTTTAGTGCGCGATTGCCAAGGGTCTGTGGCTGCGACAAGCTGGGCCGCGGTGATGGGCGACGGGAATACGATGCGCAGGAGATTGCTGCCGGCGTGCAAATGAGCTTTCGCGGGTACTCGATAGATGCGAAATGAATCGTCGGCGTTGAGGACCTGCGTGCCGTTCAGATAGACCTGCGCTGCGGCGTCGAGACCGTCGAACACCAGGTCGACACTGGAGCGCGCGAGCAGTGCGGCGCTCACATCGAAGGTGTCCCGGTATTCCCAGCTTGCATTTTCGATCCACTGTAACTTCGACTCGTTGTCGCGGTAGAACGGATCCTCGATCTTCTTGTTGGCAAGTAGATCGAGATGAACATCTCCGGGAACTGTGGCCGGCAGCCACCCGGCCTCAGCATCCTGGGGGTTCGAAGTAATCTGGCGGAACTGCCAATCCTGATTCAGCGGCAAAACGGCATTCTGTGCCCGGCTAGTTTGTGCCGTGCCGGATTGCGCCCGCGCTACGGTAGAAACCAAGCCCATGGTCGTCCCGGCCACAACGAAGCACACGATCGTTCTGCGAATTGTTCGACGCATCGCACTTCCTCCAAGCCTTCCGCAGAGACAAGATGAAGGGCGGAGGGCGGCGACAAAATTCCGTTGATAAGGTTATCACGCGAGTTTTCGCGGCAGGCGCGGCGAACCTCATAGGCAAAGCGAAAGATAGAGTGCTTCCCACTGCGGAAATCGAACCGCTGTGTTGAAATGGGTGACAATGCGTGCCCGCGCTTCGCGGCCATGCGCTCTACGCGCATTGGGTGTTTGCTGCATCACCTTGAGCATGGCCTCCGCCAGCGCGTCAGGGTTTCTTGCCGGAACGAGTGAGGCAGTATCGCCAACCAGTTCGCTCACGCCTCCAACGTCGGTCGCGACAACAGGCTTTTCCATGGCCATGGCCTCGCCGACCACCAGCGGCATCCCCTCCCACGCAGAAGCGAGGACGAAGCCGTCTGCGGCATCGAGCAGCGCAGGCATATCGCGACTGAGGCCGAGCCGGCGCACGCGTTCCATGGTGCCCTTCCGGAGAGCGACGTAGCGGGTCTTCCGCGACGAGCCGCCTGAGCCCGATCCGGCGATCCAGAGTTGGGTTTCGGGATGAGCAACCCAAACCTCGGAGAAGGCCTTTAACAGATTGACAAAGCCTTTTGCTGAAACGATGCGGCCGGCCGCGAGCCAGATAAAGTCGTCGTCTGCCTCGAATTCGGCTCGCGCTTCTGTTCGCCTCTCTCGATCCGGTACGAATTCAGTGATGTCGAACGCGTTCGGAATGACCATGCATTTCCGAGCGGGCACAGCGCGGCTTTCGATGGCATGTCGTGCCACAGCCTCACTCACAGCGGTGGTGCGAACTGCAAGAAAGTCGGTCAGGCGATAGGCGAGCATACGCATCCGACCGCCCTCGTAGACGTTGTGCATTGTGGAAACCACCTGGGTTGGAGTCAGGAGCTTCAGCAATCGCGCTACAAGATTGGCGTGGTAGGTATGGCTGTGCACCAGGTCGGGCCGAAATGCTTTCAAAAAACGCCGGGCACGAATCAAGCCGATGGCGATGCTTTTTGGAGACTTGAGCATGTCGAGATAGAGAACATCGAGACGCGTGGGCCACTCCTCCGATTGGCGGGGACACAAGACGAGAAACGCAATCGTGTGTCCCCGCGATGCCATCCACTCGGCGAGTGCGATCGTTTGACGCTCCGCCCCGCCCATGCCAAGCGATGTGAGCACGTATACGATGCGCATGATTCCTGAGTTCTGACGTACAGTCGGAGGGATGATAACGCGCAGGTTTAGTTCTTGATGTGTCCCTCGACACGACGCAGTAAGAGTGAATCCAGCGCGATTGCACCCGGGCCGAGGATCAGGATCAGGAGCGCGGCAAACCAATAGGTATAGGGCGTGGCGCCGTAGAAATCCTCGGGCTTGGAGAGGATGTGGGAAAAATTCACTCGATCGTCAGGAACACTCAGGTAGGCCATGGTCATGTTGACAAAGAGCACCAGCGAGGTGAGGCGCGACAAAATGCCGAGCGCGAAAAGGATGCCGCCGAAGAATTCTATCGAGGCACAGGTGAGTGCGGTCATGTGCGGCGCGGGCAGATTCAGACTGGTGAAAAACTCCGTGACTTTGTCGAGGTGGGTGAGCTTGCCCCAGCCATCCTGGGCAAACTGAAACCCCCAATAAAGACGGATCGCCAGCAACAGAGGGCTTTGCAAGCGTGCGGCGGCCGCGGCAAAGCTCAGGTATACATTTTTCAGATCGCCTACGAGCTTCATTCCTTGCCTTCCTATTCCTTGCCTTCCCTATCTTCGACGAGCGATTCGAGGTCGGGGGCGCAGATCCAGCCCAACTCGGCCCACCTGCCAAACCACTGTTGAACCAACCCCGCCCGCTTGGGCTGCGGGATACGCGAGCCGATGAATCCGGATTCCAGCGCATCGGCAAGACAAAGGCCCTGACGAATCGCGGAAAGAGTCAGGAATTCTTCGCGCTTCAGTCGCAGATAGAAAACAGAATTCTCGACTCGATGCGCCGCCACCCAGGTGGGGCGGGGACGCAGTCGCGGAAGCTTCACTGGGGCCGCGTCTTCATCACCGTGGCTGACGCCGGCCTCGGTTGGCTGGCGTTTGTCGCGTTTATGCAAACCGAGCACAATGTCATCGGCGGGATAGTTGAGTGCGATCAAGATCAAGTGCGGCTGCAAAGCGAGACGTGAACCGGCATCGAGGGTGGCGATCTGATCGACCGTCAGCGGTGTGCGCTCGCCGTTATCGAAGGCCTCAATAAAGGCCCATTCAATTCGAGTCACGTCGATAGCGAGGCGATGGCGGCGGCCTGTGGCCTGGGGATTCGCAAGAAGCCAATCTGCGAGTTTTGAGCCGAGATTGCGCAACGTGAAGGAGCGGCTTGGATGCGCTGTCAAGTAGGCGATGGAGAGGGCTTCGAAGGCGCGGGCACCGACGACTGTGCGGAGGGCCGGGAAATCTTCAGCGAGCGAGCCGAGGACGCGAAACCAGTATTGGCGGTTGTAGATTTCGAGGCGCTCGAAAGAGGTGAGCTTGCTGTTAGGCGCAATGAACGATGCCGCAACGGCATGCATGTCGCGGCCATCGGGAGAGACGGCGCGCATGTCTTCGTCCGCAGTGAGCGGCTGCATGACGGCGACCGCCATTTCGCGCTGCAGTTCGGCGAGAGACATAGGCTCGGCGCTCATGGTGCAGACTCCAACAGCTTCCCTTCCCAGGTCTCAGAAGCGAGACCTGGGGCACCCACCGTTTCTGGTTCGGCGGTGTGCCGGTGGAGGTAGCGCTCGGCTTTCTTGGCTTCAGCGTGAACTTCGTCGAAGCTCGGAATGTGATCGTCCCACTCAAGAAGTGTCGGCGTTGGCCCGCAACGCTCGACAGCGCGGGCGTAGAGCTCCCACACCGGATCGATGACGGGATGATCGTGGGTGTCCAGGATGTATTTCTCGTACCGCGAGTGGCCGGCGACATGAATCTGCGCGACGCGATGGGCGGGGACGGCATTTACGTAATCCATGGGATTGAATTCATGATTCACCGAAGAGACGTAAATGTTGTTCACGTCGAGAAGAATGCCGCAATCGGCGCGCTCGACGACTTCATTCAGGAATTCCCACTCGGTCATCTGGGAGCCGGAGAAGGCTGCATAGGAACTCACATTTTCAACGGCAACCGGGATTTCGAGGAAGTCCTGCACATGGCGAACACGTTCCACAGTGCGCTCGACGGCTTCCCATGTATAAGGCAGCGGGAGCAGATCGTGCGTGTAGGTCCCGTCGACCGAACCCCAGCAGAGGTGGTCGCTCAACCACGGAGTATTTGTCCGGCGGACAAGCTGCTTCAATCGGCGCAGATGTTCCGGATCGGGAGCGGTCACTGAGCCGAAGTACATCGAAACGCCATGTTGGACTACGCGATACTGCTCGAGGATCTGATCGAGCACCGCAAGCGGGCGGCCCGCATCGACCATGAAATTCTCGGAGATGATCTCGAACCAATCGACAACCGGCTTCCGCGAAAAGATGTGCTGGTAATGGGGAATGCGCAGGCCAATGCCGATGCGGTGATCCGAGTACGCGTTAAAACGATTTCCAGACATGGAAGACAGTTCTCAGGGACGAGTTTGTAATCCACCGGGGCGAACGGCGACCGATGGGTGATAAGTGGACGGAAATCGGAGATAGATGGGACCGGCTGAGGATGGATGCTACGCAGTCCGTGGCCGGTCCCCAGGGGAAGTTAGACCAGCTTCGGCATATGGGAGCCGTCAGTAGCGCAGCCGCCCTTGCCTTTGCAACTGTTCTTGCCTTTGCAGCCGTTGTCGCTCGACTTGCAGCCGCCCTGGCCTTTACAGTCGTTCTTGCCTTTACAGGAGTGCTTGGTGGTGTCCTGGCTGGTGTAGCGCAGGCCGGCCTTGACCGCCTTGGCCGAGGCGCCATTCGCCGTGGTTCCCGATGTGGCCGCATGAGCTGCAACGGTTCCGCCAACCAGACCGGAGAGAGCTGCGGAGAGCAGCAGAGCATTGAATTGGTTCTTCATTTGGATTGACCTCGCTTGGGGTTTGGGGCGGAGAATCTCCGCCGTTTGCGGCGATGCGGGAAGGATTGACTGGCGATCCCGCACTTTCCGTGGCACGCACACTAGGAGTGGCTGCACGGGCGAAAGGTTACAGCGAAAAGGGTACGAGTGAAAATGAATTTCTTTGCTCCGGACCCTCTGTTGGATGAACGGGCCCCGAGGACAATTGGATTGGCCGGAAGATTTCCCTCTCGGAGGCGGGTTCCCCGTACTTTAAGCTGATTGAGCCTATCATGCGAAAAAGTGGGCTGGCGATGGGAGGTTGCCGGTGGATTCAAAGAGATGGAGTGCGGTTGGCGGTGCGAGCCTGATCGTCGCGATGGCACAAAGCCTGTGCACGGCGGTCCTCACCATCAGTGGCATTCGCGTGGCGATTGGGCTATCGGCCCTGGCAGCGGCGAGCGGCATTTATGCGCCGGCGAAGGGTTTTCATCAGGATGCCATTCGGATTCCCATGCTGATTCTGGCCACCGCGGGAGCGCTAGTCAACCTGGCGGTGCTGGCCTGGATTCGGCATCTGCGGTCGCGGCCTTCCGCACAATGGCGCAGGCGGGAGCTGACATCGAAGGAAAAGCGAAGCGAGAAGTTGCAAATTGCAATGGCGATTCTGACCTTGATCCTGGTGGGGCTCGAGACGTGGACGCACCCGATGGTTCATCGGACAGGCCGGCCGCCCAATGCAGTCTCGCTGTATCCGCATTCTTAAAGGAGCCAGGCGGCTTTTCCAGTGGCGGAGTTCACACAAGCGCGCTTCGCCAGCTTGAGCAACCGCGAAGAAGCACACCGGTCTTCAGAATTTCGACTGCGCATTGTCGGCCGAGCAAAGGAGCGTTTCAAGCGTAGCTGTATTTATCAACTATGAACTGGGGTTCAGCTGGCAGTTTCCAGTTCCCTGTCGATGCGCTCGTGCAGACGCTGGCTGAAACCGACCGGAAGTTCGAAGACGCGCTCGTCGGCCAGGAGGATAACCACGTTACGGGTTGAATCCAGGACCGCCGAGCAGATCTCGCACGTCTCAAGATGTTTGTCGATCTCCGCGCGAAGAACCGCGTCCACATCGCCTTCAATGTAGGCCGAGATGTGCTGCCACACGTGTTTGCAGTCGATCCTCATGCGCGCCTCCCAAAGAGGCCTTTGCGTTTAGGTGCAAACGCTTTCAGTTGCGGGGCCAGCTCCTTTTGCAGCATTCCGCGAGCCCGATGCAGCCGGACTTTCACGGCGCCTTCGCTGATGCCGAGAGCTGCGGCGGTTTCGCGGATATCCATTTCTTCGATGTCCCTGAGGAGCACAATGTTACGGTAAATCTCCGGCAATCCTTCAATCGCCTTGCGCAGGATGGCTCCCAACTCCTTTTGTTCCAAAGCTTCCGTCGGCACCTCGCGCCAACTGGTAAGAATGGCCGGGGTGTAGTCGCCGGTCTGATCGTCGGTCGCGGCGTCAAGCGATTCTTCGCGGCGGATTCCCTGCTTGCGCAAGCGACCGAGCGCCTCATTGCGCGCGATCGAAAGCACCCAGGTGCGAAACTGCGCGTCCCCTCGAAAATGACGAAGGTTCAAGTACACTTTGATGGCAGTTTCTTGCGCAGCATCTTCCGCCTCCGCTTCGTTTTTAAGCAAGGAGAAAATGAGGATGTAGATCGAGCGCTCACAGGGGCGAATCAGGTCGTGAAAGAGATGTTTTTCTCCGGCAAGGATCCGCCGGATACATTCGGCCTCGAGTTCGGAGTCAACAGCCGGCATATTGCTTTTGAAATAACCGGGCCTAGACGGTTTCACCGGATAGTTCACTAACAAATATAGCTTGCGTGTCCCTCCGGACTGTCACGGAGCTGCCACGGAACTTAAAGTATTAGTTGAGGTCTCTGCTTAAGTTTTACGTTCTAAATAGAATCCTTATGCAAAATTTGACAGACAGGCGGTACAATCTCCGCACGAGGAAACCCCATGGCAGGAGATATTCAGCTCACTTGCAGCGACTGCGGGCAGGACTTTACCTTCACCGCTGCAGATCAGGCGTTCTTTCAGGAACGTGGTTATTCGACACCAAAACGCTGCAAGCCATGCCGAATGGCAAAGAAAAACGACCAGGGGGGTTCCGGCGGCGGCTATCGTTCGGCTCCTGCACAGGGTACGCCTGTGATCTGCTCGGGCTGCGGCCAGCCAACGACTGTTCCTTTTGAGCCGCGCGGCGATCGGCCGGTATTTTGCCGCGATTGCTACCAGGCTCGCAAAGGCAGTAGTGGTGGAGGGGGAGGCGCCGCCCGCGGACGCGGACGGTACTAGAATTCGGCCACTTCTCTTTCACGATCGCTTCGGACCCGCGTGCGGTCGAGTTACGGCCACTCGGATTCGAGCGATGAACGACAGGACCATTTCTGCGACATAAAACCAGTGGGGCGGTTTTATCCGCCCCACGAATCCCTGGGGCTATGAAAAGTTCTGTCCGGATAGCAGCCCACTTCGCTTTGACGATCGGGGCCACGCTAAGTGCCTGTCCACCGCCTCCTACTGCGACATCGATTCAGGAATGTACTCTGCGCATTCACGCGGACGGCTTGCGGAATGGCAAGGGTGTGGTCGGGGTTTTGCTCTTCACTTCACCCGCGGGATGGCCCCAGGATGTATCGAAGTCCTTTCGACATGAAGCAGCTCCGATAACCGATGGCCAACGAAAAGCCGACGTCGCCTTCAATGACGTTCCACCGGGCGATTACGGCGTGGTCGCACTTCACGACGAAAACAAAAACATGAAACTCGATAAGAATATGTTTGGGTGGCCGAAGGAGGGTTTTGGGTTCGCCAACAATCCGCATATAGCCTTAGGCGCGCCGGGGTTTCAACAAGCTCTGCTGCACGTCGCGTGTCCGGCCACGGAGACTGAAATTCACATCATCTACAAGTGAGTACCATTTGCGGTCAAGTCTCAAAATACTGGATAGACACCGCGCACGAACGGCGGATACACTTTCGCTCAAGGTCTTCCCTTACTAATTCAGGACGAGATTGCAGGGTTTCGACCGATTGATTGCCACACATCGGCCTGCTAAGACTGCCAGGCCCTCTAGGGCTCTTATGAATCTGATTGTCCTGTCCGCGGGTTTCGTTTTTGCACTTCTCCTAGCGGGCATTCTCTATCAATGGGTCGGTGCGCTACGGGATCGCAAAAGATTCACGAGCGATGGACGATGGGTAGACATTGGCGGCGGACGACGGTTATACCTGCTCGAGAAAGGCACGGGCGCACCGACGGTGATTTTTGAATCGGGAATCGCGGCGACCAACCTGAATTGGTTTCGCATTCAGGAAGCCGTATCGTGCTTCTCCGCAACTGTGTCGTACGATCGTGGCAGCCTTGGCTGGAGCAGTACATGCCGCAGTGCACGAACGCCGGCAAATATCGCTGCGGAATTGCACGTAATGCTTCAGCGTGCGGGAATCAGACCGCCGTACGTGCTTGTGGGACACTCCTTCGGCGGACTGGTGATGCGCCGCTTTGCGCTGTCGCATCCCGATGAAGTGGCAAGCCTAGTGCTGGTAGACCCCATGCGTTGCGAGGAGTGGCCGCCACTGAATCCAAACCAGCAGGCGGCGGTCGATCGGGGAAATCGGCTCTCCAGCTATGCGATTCCAATTGCACGCGTCGGCGTGGCACGGCTGGCGATGACTTCCCTGTTTTGTCGATCGGGGCGATTGTCGCGCTGGCTCGAGGGAGCCAGCGGCAATGGCGCACAGCATGTGCTGGGCCGCGTTCGCCAGGAGATTGGAAAGATGCCCCGCGAGGTTTGGCCCATTGTGGCCGCGCACTGGTCGCGTCCTGCTTTCTATGCGGGCATGCGGCAGCATGTGCGATCTGTTCCCGACTCGGTGCGGGAGATGATTGCGGCTGATCCCATTCGCTCAATTCCAGTGCTGGTGCTCACACCCGACAAATCGACTCCGCTCTCGGAAGAATGCCTGCGTCAGATCGGCGAGAACGTGCGGCAAGCGATTGTGCCGCAGAGCGGGCACTGGATTCACCTCGATCAGCCCGATCGAGTAATCGATTCAATTCGGGCCGTTGTCGAGTCGGTTTGTGACCAACCCGTTGCCGTCATGCCCTGATTTACTGTTTCTCACCTGCAGTGAATGTGGTCCACGGACCTGCCTTCATGTCGTGCAAAATGGGCTTCTGCCATGCGAACTCGGGGTGCGCGGCCAGAAACGGCCCAGCGAGAAAATCTTCGCCGCAAGGATGCCCCGCTCTTCCGGTAAAACTCAGCTTCGCCGCCATGTCCGAGTCCATCACTTTACCCGTCACCGCGCCACCCGGATCGTACGGCGCATCACCCCAGACTTTTTCTCCCACCGGCGACGTATCTTCGTGGCCGCACAGGCTGCGCTTGCCGGCATCGATCTTGTGTTCATAGCTGTCGTAGTGATCGGAGAGATAAGCCTCCGCCAGTGTCGTATCCAGCTTGCCATAGTGCTCTTTCACAAACTGCTCGGCACGAATATGCCGCGCATTCATCGAGCTTTCGGGATCATTCGGATCAAATCCCCGCGTGTCATCGCGAATCAGCGCCGGATCTGCGGCGAAATTCGATGAAACGAAATAGCCGTCCTTCTTCTTGGTCAGCGGTGTCTGGTGCAGACCCAGTTCCAGGTAGCCAATCTCGCCGGTCTTGCGGTCGCCAACGAGCCAAGAATTCGCATAGCCGCCATTGTTGCCCTCGCGCATGATTGCCGCGTATTCATCGATCGACGTCGCGTATTGCATCGCCTTGCGCGAGCGTTCGAACTCCGGAATTGCATTGACGTCGAAGCCCGTCGCCATCGGCAGCGTGGTCTCGGTGATCATAAGCCCGGCCGCATTCACACCAAAGTCGTCCTGGCTGGTGATCACGCCCGGTAGCCCGTCCATCAGGATGTGCAGGCCGTTGGCGGGAACGATATCGAAGACAACCGTCCACCGCTCGCCCTCCGCGTAGGAAGACCAGTTGCTATGAGCAATCACGATTTTTCCGTCTTTGGTCGCGGAGCCTGTCGCAATGAAGGCGCTGCATTTTCCCGGCGCGACCGCGGCCGGTGGATTGGGCTTGCCTTCAGCCTTGTTGACCGTGGGCAGGTAGTAGTTGCTCAATTCAATGTCGCCGTTCAGCGCGACGATGTCCCACAAATCCAGCTTCGACCCCTGTGCCTGCAGGCCCTCGACGATACCCTTCAATTCCGCCTGATATTCGGGATCGATGTACGGCCATAACACTGTCTCCGCCGCATTGCGAAAGAAACTCCACGGACGCTTGTCCTGGTTCGGCGCCGTCACCGTATAGACATGAACATTATCTTCAATCTCCTGCGCCAGCAGATATCCATGCTGGAAGCCGACCTGTTCCGGTGTGCCCTGGAGATGGACATACGTCCATCCACCTTCGTTGAATTTGTAGGCGCCGTTGAGACGGGCATCGGAGGATTGCGCTGCGGACCCCGAAGCTGTGGTTGCACTGTCGGGAAACGTTGCAGCCGCCAGCGATGGCGCGATGACCAACGCCAGCGAGAACAGACCGACAGACAAATCGCGAGGAAGTCGGGAAAGGATCAAGGTTGCCCTCCGGAATGCCCTGAACATATCACGGAGGGTTTGGCGGGACGAACGGCAATCGGTCAAGCCAGAGGACTAGCGCTTCTTCGCACTCTTGGACGCCGGCTTCTTCGGTGCCGGTTTTGCCGGTTTGGGCGCTGGCTTTTTCTTTGACGGGGCCGCTTTGGCGGGCGCGTGCTTCGCCGGCGCTTTTGCCTTAGCCTTTGCCACGGCTTTGGCCGGTAATTTGGCCGCAGCTTTCTTTGCTGCGGGCTTCGGAGCAGCCGCAGGCTTTGCCGGCTTTACAGGAGGCGCGGCCTTCTTTGCCACCGGCGCTGGTTGCTGCTTGCCTTTCGGGGCGGGCTTCACCGCAGGCGCCGAGCTGGCCGGGATGGCCTTTGGCTCGGGCTTGGTTGCGACCTTCTGCGGCGGCGGCGATTTTGGCACAGCAGCCTTCGCGGGCTCCTTGGCTAACTTCGGAGCAGCGGGTTGCGCCGCTCCCTTCGCGGCCTTCGGAGGCGCGGCTCCGGTCTTGCCGCGTTTGGGTGTGGGCTCTGCTTCTTCCTCGTCCTCCGCCTCGGCCTCCCCTTCGTCTTCGTCAGCCTCGACGTCGTCCCCGAGCTCAGCTTCCATCTCCAGCTTAGGAATCCCGAGGTCGATCTCTTCATCGTCCCCGCCTATGTCGTCGAGGTCAGCCTCTTCCTCAGCGCCCGCCTCGTCCTCGTCGTCGAAGGAACGCTCCTTCACCTTCGCCTCAGCGCCGCGCTTGGCTCGCGAACGTTTGATTGTGACTTGCGGAGGCGGTGCTGGCGGCGAATAAGGCTCAAGGAAGGCGCGGGTTTCTTCCGGCGTGGTCAGGCGTCCGTCAATGAGCTCAAGGAAAATCTTGTGGACAATTTCGTTGTACGTGGGCAGGTCCGGAGTGATGCGCATCTCCTGCATAAGCGCATACGGGATCCGCTGTTTCGCCTCCGGCCAGACTTTCAGGAATAGTTCATAGCGCTCTTTCACCGCCGCGGATGTTCCAGTAAACCCAAGCCATAGAACCGCTTTCGGGTCATAGCTCGTGAACAGCTTGAAGCTCGCGGAAGGCGTCAGGTTGGGCTTGGCAAGCAGCACTTTTGAGAAGCCGGATGCCAGAGAATCAAGGCTGTTCCATTCCTCCACAAATCCTGGGCGAAGCAAGAGCTTCTTCAGAGCAGCTATATCTTTCGAAGGCAGTTTGGCCGTCAGCAATTGCATCTGCGCCGCGGACATGTCAGGATGGACGCCCTGCATCTGCAGTTCAGCCTGCAGGTCATGCAGCGCCTTCAGCTTCTCCTCGTCGGCCTTGGCAACCGTCCATGCCGGGAAGAGTACCTTCATCCAACCCTCGGCTTCCAACGCGGTGAGCACTTTAAGCCCATCGTCTTCATGCCCTATCTGTTCGAGCTCGTAGCTGCGCGCGTGCGCGGAGAGATGCTCAATGACTCCCTCTTCCTTCGCATTTTCATAGCGGGATTGGGTGCGAGGATCGAGGTCCCAGCCGAGCCGCGTCCGATAGCGCGTGGCCCGGATCAGGAGCGCGGGTTCTTCAAGAAAACCGTAGTTCGAGACCAACCGCAAGGCGCGCGCCTCAATGTCAGCCGCGCCGTTCAGGGGGTCCATCAAGAGGCCGTACGAACCCTCATTGAGGGAAATAGCCATGGCGTTCGCTGTAAAATCGCGACGGCGCAAATCCTCCTGAATGGAGGCCGCGTGAAAGACTGGCTTGCCCGGCGTGGGATATTCGGCTCGATGCGTGCTAACTACGTCGACCCGAACGGTGCCCGGAAAGCACACATAAAGAGAGCGGGAAGCCTCATCTTCGCCCCAGAGCTTGCCGCCAAGTTTTTCAATTGGTTTCTTGAATTTGAGAGCATTTCCATGAACCGCTACTTCAAGATCTCGCACTGCATGACCGCTGGTCAGGTCTCGGACGGCGTCTCCGGTGAGAAAAAGAATGACTCCAGCTTCGCGAGCCACCTCACGCAGCTGATGGAGGGCGTGCCTCTGATCGGCCGACAGTCTGTTTTCGAGAAGGTAAATAAAGTCGGGCATTCCGTCCTTCTGCTTCCTTGCCGCCAAAACGCCTCAAATACCTGATGTGGTTACGCTTACAGAGCGGTATGGGAGAGGTTGCAAACCAGTACCTTAACACAAATGACACCTGTTGGCTAGAGCGATCTGCACTGAAACTGCTGCTTTTGGCTTCGCAGCAAATGCTGGGCCGTGCGACAATCCATGGGGATGGCATCGCAGCGTAAACCCGTGATTGTGCGTAAGTTCTCCCGCGACTGGCTGGCTGGCTACGCGGATGCGACTTTCGCCGGCGATCTGCCGTCGCTTGAGATTCTCGACCAGGCTGGAAGAGTTATTTCGATCGGCTGGGACGCCGTGAAATGGGTCTGCTTTGTGCGAGACTTCCCTACCGCCGAGCAAAGCAATCCAGAGAGGCTGCTCCAAAAAACATTCAAAGTCAGGCCTCGCGCCTCCGGACTTTGGCTCCGCATGACGTTGACGGATGGGGATGAACTGGAAGGGTTGGCGGCCAATGATCGGTCGCTCATCGACGGCGCAGGCCTGCTGCTGACGCCTCCCGATACGCGGTCGAATACGCAGCGTATCTACGTGCCACGAGGATCGATCCAGACCTTGGAAGTGGTGAGCCTGATCGGGGCGGGACGTGGCAAGCGCGGGGCGGCGACGGGCGGTGTCGCGCAGCCTGAGCTCTTCCCAGACGACCTGGGGCGCGACTAAAAGCGCCCGAAGCCCTGGACAAGAAGTTTGGACAACCTCGTTCCGGTACAATCTCCTCGATGAAACTTGGCGAGCTTGCAAGCCGATTAGGCGCCGAACTGCACGGCGATAAAGACGTGGAAATTGCGGGCGTCAAAGGAATTGAGGAAGCAGGTCCTACTGAAATCACGTTCGTCGCCAATCCGCGCTACACGGGACTAGCGCGCACCACGAAGGCCGCAGCGGTTCTGGTCGAGCCGGAGTTTCCGGAAATTGCCGCTGCCACGTTGCGCATCAAAAATCCCTATCATGCATTTTCCCGGGCGCTGGGTATGTTCTACCAGGCGCCCACCTATCCGGCAGCCATCCACCCTACGGCCGTGATCGATCCCTCCGCAGAGATCGGGGCCGATGCGCACGTTGGCGCGTACGTTGTCGTGGGTCCGGGGGTGCGGGTAGGAACGCACGCTACATTGCTTCCCCACGTGGTCCTCTATCCTGGCGTGCAAGTCGGGGATTTCTTCTTTGCCCATGCGCATGCGGTAGTGCGCGAGGGATGTGTTCTGGGAGATCACGTAACGCTCGAAAATGGCGCAATTGTGGGGGCAGACGGCTTCGGTTTTTCGAAGAACGAAAAAGGTGAATGGGAGAAAATTCCGCAATCAGGGCCCGTCCGGCTGGGAAACAGAGTGGATGTTCAGGCAAATGCTTGCATCGACCGGGCGACTGTCGGCGCAACCGAGATCGGCGATGGAACGAAGGTCGACAATCTTGTCCAGGTTGGACACGGCTCGAAGGTAGGCAAGGACACGCTGCTTTGCGCACAAACCGGACTCGCTGGATCGTCTGTCGTCGGCAACAATGTGATCCTGGCAGGGCAGACGGGCATTGCAGGGCATTGCACCGTGGGCGACGGCGTGATTCTGACCGCGCAATCCGCGGTGAGTCACGATGTGCCGCCTGGAAAGATGATCTCCGGCTCGCCGGGGTTCGACAATAGGATGTGGCTGCGCGCGGTCGCAATCTTTCAGCGGCTGCCGGAGATTTTGAAACGGCTGGATCGAGTGGAAAAGAAGCTGGCGGCGCAGGATACGGCAGTGCCGAATGGAGACGAAGCGTGAAAAAGCGTGTTTCTTGTCTCCCAATGGCTTCTTTGCTTGGTCTTGGATTCCTTTGCGGGTGCCACTCCTATCAGATCGACGCGACGGTTGAGAATCGAACCGGCGCAGCGATTGAATTGCTCGAGGTCGATTACCCGAGCGCGAGTTTCGGCGCCGACACGCTTGCCTCCGGCGCCGACTTTCAGTATCGCTTTCAGGTACGCGGCAGCGGGCCCGTCAAGGTGCAATTCACCGAGGACGGCAGCCACAAGGTACGGCAGATGAGCGGCCCGGAAGTCTTCGAGCAGCAGGAAGGCCGACTGGAAATCGTGTTGCTCCCGGGAGGGAAAGCGGAGTTTCGGCCGCAGTTGAGTCCTCACCTTTGAAGCAGAAGTCCGTCGGTGATTCCCCCTCGCAGAATGATCTAGGATTCGGAGCCGTCGCCCGGAAGTATGATCGCGATCAGGAGGCCAGGTGCCGTGGCCACGCAATCCCACAAAATTCAAAATCCACTCGGTCGATCTGCGGTCAAGATCTTTGCCGCGAACGAGCGAGTGAACCAGATTCTCATCGAGCATCTTGAGCCAGCCGCCTGGCAGACAAACTTGCCAGCCAAACCGCCTGCGAAGGTGCGCACTATCGCGGCGATCTTCACGCATGTGCACAATGTCCGAACCAAGTGGATCAGGCTTACCGCTCCGCACCTGAAGGTTCCGAGCCAACTCAATCGGACGCACTGCACGCCGCAACAGGCCCGTGCTGCACTGGCAGAGAGTGCCGCTCGTTGCGCGGAGATGCTGGCAGAAGCCCTCGATGGCAGTGGTCGCATCAAGGAGTTCGTGAGAGACGGCTGGGCCCAGCCATGGCCGGTTGGCATGGAGATGTTGTGCTACATGCTCGCTCATGAAGCCCACCATCGCGGGCAGATCTGCATGCTCGCGCATCAGCTCGGATTGCCGTTACCAAAAACGGTGACGGCCGGGCTTTGGAATTGGGAGAAGCTCTGGAATGAAAGCGGGGGCCACCGGCCGTGACTCTTGAGGCGCGGCTCTAGTGAACCATGCTCTGAAACAGCGTCGACTTGAGCAGGTTATTGAACTCCGAATCGGACGACTGAAAGTGCACCGACAGTAGGCCGGAATTCGAAGTGATGTCTGTTGCGGAGAGCGCTGATTTCTCCGCATCCGACCCGCTCATCTTGCGATAGAGAACTGCCGCATTCAGGAGCGATGAAACGGTAGCGGCCGCAAAGTTGTCACCGGTAGAAATGGTGAGATCGAACCGCACCCCATGCTGAAAATTCATCGTGTACCACGATCCGACCAGGCGCTTGCGCACGGAATCGTAGTCGGTGACTGAGCCCGCCTCGCCCAGGATCTGGCGCATCATGGTCTGCGTGCCCTTCTGGTCGAGAATGCTCCAAAGCGGCTCAGACTCCACTGTATTCATCGCATCCATGATGGGACCGTTGGTCAACATGCTGGGCACCAGGCCATCGCGCACGTCCAATGCCTGCTTGACAGCTTCGGAGCTGCCAAAGACCATGGTCGAGGGATCAATGAAACAGAGCACCATGCCGGTCTTTCCCATGGGATAGACACGGTTGGTACGAATCACCGTGGGGCGCACCTTCTGTTTGCGGAAGCTGGCCACCATGTCGTCGACGGAGAACTGGCCCTGGGCAACACCTACGGTCTCTAACTGGTCACCGCCGCCGGGGACACGATAGAGCGCGAAAGCAAGACTGTCGACATCGTGATTGTCATTGATGCCGGACTTCTGAAGCGCCTCGTCGAATTGTTTGAGGTCGGGTGGCATGACGCGGTCTTTGAGCTGCATCGCAGAATCGGAGTTCTGCATGGCCCGATAGTCCACAACCACAAGCTGTTGCAAGTCGTGCGGAATGGCGCCACGGGCATCGCCGGACAATTGGGCTGCGAACACCGGCGACGTGACGGCTACCGCCGTAGCCGCAATCGAAATTCGAAAAAGAAACCTGAACACGAGCATCCTCCAGGAATGTTGACCCGCGAGCCGGGCAAGTCAAACCGTGCAGTTGTTGTGATCTGCCATCGTTCTTAACCGCTGGAATCCACAAAGGCTGACGCGTCAAAAACCCGTAATCATCAGCGGTTTTCGATTGCCCGATCCGGCTTTCTGCCCCGCGAGACGGCGGAGGCATCAACATTCCTTCTTCCCTATTTTACTATCCGGTGAATTTCCGTAACACGCCGCAGGTTGACTAGGGGGTTACTTTTCTCCCGGCCAGTTGAGCGGAGACTCGAGCCGTCTTTCCAGAATCTTGGTGCACGGATCAAACCCTATTAATTGACGCATCCACTCGCTTTCCCGCTCACATGCCGCCTCCGGGACGAGGCCGATGATCTCTCCCTCGACAGGCGACGCCTTGTACCGAAGACCAAGCCGCGACAGCGTGCGAAAGACTTGGGATACGGGCGTCGCTTCAAAGTCGGTGATATTCATCGCCAACTGCGCTCGCCCATGTGCCAGCACACCGATCGCCTTCACACCCTTCAACCCGCCGGATAGTGCGCGAATTTCGCGCGCAATCGCCCGGACAATGGCTACGTCGGTCGAATCGAAGTAGACATTGTAGGCGACAAGGAATTTGCGCGCGCCCACGGCACAAGCTCCGGCTGTGGGATGCAAGCCCGGGCCGCCAAGATCGGGGCGGCGAACCGCCTCTTTGCGCACGATATCCCGAAGACCCTCAAACTGGCCTCGCCTCACGTCGTCCAGATTCGCGCGATCGGGCCGCGCCGCAGCGGCCTCGTAAAAATAAACGGGTACTCCGAAGCGCTGCCATATCTCAAGGCCTGCCTGGCGGGCCAGCATGACACACTGCTCGAGCTTGATGCCGGCGATGGGGACAAACGGAATCACATCCGCCGCACCAATGCGTGGGTGCGCCCCTTGCTGGCGGGTCAGGTCAATCAGCTCAGAGGCTTTTCCTGCACCGCGCACAGCCGACTCAACGACTCCAGCCGGGTCTCCCGCAATCGTGACGAAGGAGCGGTTGTGATCGGCGTCCATCGACCAGTCGAGCAGGTGCACCTTCTCCATACGCATCGCCGCCACAATGGCCTCGACACGTTTTGGGTCTCTGCCTTCAGAGAAATTGGGCACGCACGCTACGACTGCGTCTTTCGTGGTCATTTCCAGAACGTATACCCCACCTGAACCTGGATGCTGGCATTCACTCCCGGATTCCGGTCACCCAGAGAGGCGGAGGAAATGTGCACTGCATTCACGCCGAGATCGATCGAACGCCGAGAGCGAAGAAAGTAGTGCATACCGATTCCGCCCTGAGGAGAGAAATTCCACACCGATGTTCCTCCAGGGTAGCCATGCTGAACAAGCACATCGGGCGGAAATTTGTGCGTGGTGTAGATCAGCCCTCCCGCTCCCTGAAACCATGGCTGAATACGTCGAGACTTTGTCAGGAAATTCCAGCGAAGAATCACCGGCGTGAGGCTCAAGCCCACAAACCTGCCGCCACCAATCGGCTGCGTGTAGACAACGCCCTGGTAACTAAACGTCTGTTCGTGCGCAGCGGGCGTAAATGCCAGCCATAGGGGCATGATGTTGCCCCCATATTCGAACTGGCCGCTGAAGATGCCTGCGTGCAGCACCGGTGTCAGCGTTTTCCCCAGCTGGGCGCCACCCCATAGAAAATTGAAATCGGAGCGATCGCCGACGCCCTTGCCCCAGTTGATGAACGGACCATACTCCCAGCTTCGCGCATTGCGAACTTCCGCAACGGGATTTGCCCCGGTATCGTGCGTGTCGGCCGTTGCTCCCTCGGGAGCTTCGGCAGCAGACGTAATGTTGGGGGTGATTACAGCGACGATCAATGCAAGCAGGAAAATTTTCGCGCCTGAAGTCAAGCTTCTTCCCTTCTCTGGTTCAAAAGACCAATTCTCACAAGAAAGGCCGACCCAACCGGTCGGCCCTCGTAGTCGTTATCGTTGGAGCAGGTTCAGCCGGCGACCTGTTCCATCTGCTCGGCTGTCATATCGAAGTTCGAGTAGACGTTCTGCGTGTCGTCGAAGTCTTCCAGAGCCTCCAGCAGGCGGAGCATCTGGCCGACCGCCGGTCCTTCCAGCTTGGTGTAAGTCGATGCGACCATGGTAACTTCACTCATCACGGTGGGAATACCGGCTGCCTTGATCGCGTTCAACACCGTTTCATACGAAGCAGGATCGGTGATGATTTCCCAATTGTCGCCTTCGTCGTTCAGGTCTTCGCCCCCGTGTTCGAGTACGATGTCCATCAGTTTCTCTTCACTGGCCGCGGACTTCTCAACGGCGATGACGCCCTTCTTCGAGAACATGTGCAACACCGAACCCGTCGAACCCAGATTTCCACCGTTCTTTGAGAAGGTGTGGCGAATTTCGCTGACGGTGCGATTGCGGTTGTCGGTCGTCGTTTCGACTACGATGGCGACGCCGCCGGGGCCGTACCCCTCGAAGGTGATCTCTTCGTAGCTGACGCCTTCCAATTCGCCGGTACCGCGCAGAATGGCCCGCTTAATGTTGTCCTGGGGCATATTTTCGGCCTTTGCCGCCAGAACCGCAGTGCGGAGCCGAGCATTGGTGTCAGGGTTACCACCGCCCTTTGCGGCGACAGCGATTTCCTTGAGCAGGCGGGTGAAGATCTTGCCGCGCTTCGCATCCAGCGCGCCCTTCTTGTGCTTGATTGTGGCCCATTTCGAGTGGCCGGACATGGGAACCCTCAGTGACAATAAAAATGCAGGCGCCGCAGGCGCGCCGCCCCTGTGAGTATAACACCGGGAAGGATGAGCTAAATTATGGCAGTTGCACGCCAGCCCAGCCCGTCCTTCCGGGCGCGACAATAATTAGCAATGAATGCTTCATCCCCGAATCCGGCTCCAACCGGCGCGCTTTTCCCTGAGGTGTGTGATTCGCCGGGCCGCCCCACGAGCCTAAGCCGCCGGCGCGTTCTTCGTGATTTCTCGCTTGCCGGAGCGGCCACCCTGCTCCCGCCGTACCCAACGGCGTTCTCATGGTCTCGGTTCGGACAAGCTGCTTCCGCGCCCGGACGGTCCCAGGCACCGGACTTCTCGATCGAAATTGGCGAGATTGAGTGGGAGCTTTCCCCGAAGAAGAGGATCCGAACAACCGCCTACAACGGACAGATTCCGGGAAAGCTATTGCGCCTAACCGAAGGCAAGCCGGTCACGATCGAAATCGTCAACATGCTGGACCGGCCGGAGATCGTCCATTGGCACGGACAGTGGATTCCTCCCGATGTTGACGGTGCGATGGAAGAAGGGTCGCCGATGATTGCCGCAGGCGGCAGCACCCGTGTCACCTTTACGCCAAAACCGTCAGGCCTGCACTGGTATCACACCCATGTAACCGCGCGTCGTGACCTGAAACGCGCTCTCTACAGCGGCCAGTTTGGGGTGCTGCTGGTCGAGCCGCGATCGAATCCCGCTCCGTACGACCTGGAGCAGTTTCTCGTTCTGCACGACTGGGAGCCGTACTTCGTGACCAGCGACGATGGCTCGCAGATGGTGAATTACGATATCTCCTCCATCAACGGGCGGATGCTCGGACACGATAACCCGATCCAGGTTCGGCAGGGACAGCGGGTGCTTTTTCACATACTGAATGCGAGCGCCACCGAGGTGCATTGGCTGACTCTTCCGGGCCACCAGTTTCAGGTGTTAGCGCTTGACGGCCGGCCCGTGCCATTCGAGACGAAGGTCGATCTCTTGCGTCTTGGTCCCGCGGAGAGAATCACTGCAATCGTCACCATGGACTCGCCCGGCGTATGGATTCTGGGCGAAACGCGTAGTAGTTTCCGCGACGCAGGCATGGGGACGATCGTCGAATATGCAAAGGCCTCTGGAAAACCTCAGGCTCCTCCGCAAGTTCAATTGTCATGGGACTATCGCATATTCGGCGACGCGAATGTCACGGCGCACAAGCCAGATGTTACGGTTCCTCTCGTCTTCACTTCTCGCTTCCAGGGGCATGGTGCGTTGGACCGCTGGATGATAAACGGAAAGTCATTTCCTGACACGGACCCGGTCATGCTGAAGGAAGGCCTGCGGCACCGCCTCGTCTTCGACAATCGCAGCACAGACGATCACCCTGTGCATTTGCATCGTCATGCTTTTGAATTGGTTTCGATTCGCGGTTCGGCAACGAGCGGCGTCTATAAGGACGTGGTGATCGTCGAATCAAGAAGCACGGTCGAGGTCGATCTTGTTGCAAATAACCCTGGCGCCACCTTGTTTCACTGTCACCAGCAGGATCACATGGACTCAGGATTTATGACGTTATTTCGCTACGCGTGACGCAGCTTTGCGCGGGAACGCTTCCTGCCCCCCATTTCACTGAGGAGTGCACTTGAAATCGTTTCACATCCCTCTTGCTGCGTTCGTCGCCGTCATCGTCATTCCGTTCGCGCACGCACAGGGCAACTACGAGATCCAGGTGTACGGCGCCGACACGGTGCCTCCGCGCAGCACAATGGTTGAATTGCACTCAAACTATACCGCCGACGGGCAGAAGTATTTCATTGACGGCGTAGCTCCTACGAATCATGCCGAGCACGAAACCATTGAGATCACCCAGGGCATCAATCATTGGTCGGAAGTGGGCTTCTATATCTTCACCAGCGAGCAGAGCGGAACGGGTGTGCAGTGGGTTGGCGACCACATTCGACCAAGGGTGCGTGTACCGGACAGCTGGCGCTGGCCTGTGGGCGTAAGCCTCTCCACCGAGGTCGGCTATCAGCGCGCGTTCTTTTCCAACGACACCTGGACCTGGGAGATTCGGCCGATTGTCGACAAGACCGCGGGCCGCTGGTATTTCGCCATTAATCCTGCCCTGGAGCGAACCTGGCATGGTCCCGACGTAAACCTTGGCATTGGATTTTCGCCGGCGGCAAAAATCAGCTACGACTTTACGAAGCAGATCAGCGGCGGTCTCGAGTACTACGCCGACTACGGCAGCATCACAAACATCGCCAGCCTGCACAACCAGCAGCAGCAGTTTTTTCCTGCTGTGGATCTGAACGTGTCGCCGAAGTGGGAGATCAATTTTGGCGTTGGGATTGGACCGACCGCGGCGACCGATCACTGGATCGTAAAAGGAATCATCGGGCGCCGTTTCGATTGGGGACGACCGAAGGATCAATGATTCTGGTCGTCCCCCGTTCTGTACGATCCGGTCAAGTCAGAGAACGTCGCCGCCGCCGTCGAAACCTCCGCCGTTATCGTCGAATCCTGACCCATCGTTTACGTTGGAGTCATCGAATCCCGAGTTGCCGAGCGAATCATCCGTACCTGAATTGTCCGCATTGTTGGCATCGATCTCATTGCGGTCATCGCCTGCCGTGTTGTAGCTGGCGTCGGTCAGTTGCGCGCCACCCTGGTCGGCCGACTCATGGAAGTGCTGCTCGCCGCCCCGTTCGAAACCGTGATGTTCGCCGCCTTGCGCGTTGGGATCGTCATAGTAGTTGTTCACGATGGTCTCTTCAACGGGACGATCCACCCCGCCACCCATCATGCCCCCACCCATGCCGAAGCCGCCACCACCCCATCCGTAGCCAGGATGGCCGCCGAGCCCGTGCAGAACGGCCTCAACGCCTTCGAAGGCCAGTGCGCCGGCGGCTACCCCCGCTGCGGTCTGCATCGCGCCGCTCAGAAAACTCGGCGGGCCAGCCGCAACGTATTGCGGTTGCTGATACTGCGGCTGAGCATATTGGGGCGCCGGCTGCGCGAATTGGGGATTGACCGGTTGATACGCCGGTTGCTGAGGAGCTGGGGGAGGGTCGGTGTCGTGGCGGCCAAGCAGGCTGCCGAGAAAACTTGTCGCGTGCGCAGGTTGCCTTGCCTGCTGGGCCTGCTGCTGGAGCTGAGTCACCTGGGCCTTGGCCTGTTCCAGCGCAATATTCTGGACGAGCACGGTCTGCGCCAGGATGTACAACGCATCCGGGTTTGGCCCCAGCGAGCGATTCAGCAGCGCTTCCGCGTCGGGGTCTTTCTCCTGCAGTTGTGTCTGGTTCACCCGCTCGACGAGCGAGTTAAGAAGCTGTTCTTCCTGGGGAGTCACTCCGATAACCTCCGGCGATCGGCAAATTGCGGGGTCAATGCCGCTTCTCAGAATGAGACGCGATCAAGCCTGCAAAGTTGCGTCGCCGCAATTCAATACGCGTGGAGACCTGCGATGGTTTCATTCCCTGACCATGGCGGATGAAAATCGGCTGAATTTCAATCGCTTGCTAAGGTCGTACTTGGTGCTCGTACTTTTCCGCCAGGCGCGTGAGTTCACCGCGAACCCGGTCGATTACCGATCCCCAATCGCGAGGGCGCGCCTGGCGAAACAATCGGACGGTCGGATACCACGGGCTATCTTCGCGATGGATGAGCCAGCGCCAATCCGAGGCGAACGGCAGCAGAATCCACGTTGGTTTCCCCAGCGCCCCGGAAACGTGCGCCACAGAAGTATCAACAGAAATCACGAGATCCAGATTTGTCACCAGTGCTGCCGTGTCGGCAAAGTCCAGAATGTTCTCCCGTAGATCGGTCACGGGCGCCTGCATCTCTTCCAGTTGCCCAGCCTGTGGTCCGGCCTGAAGCGAGAAAAAGTGCACACCTTTGATACCCAGCACGGGTTCAAGTTCGCCCAACGGTATCGATCGATCCGAATCTTCGAAGTGCCGCGTCGTCGCGCCCCAGACCAGTCCCACCCGCATTCCCGGCCTCGGCCATACCAGTTTCCCCGCGGATCGAAGCGCGTCTTCCGGGACCCGAAGATAGGGCACATTCGCAGCAATCGAACCCACAGTCGTTCCAAAGGCCAAAGGGAGGCTCATCAGCGGGCACTGCCATTCAAATGGCGGAATCGGTTCGCCTGTTGCAGTCACGGCGAAGACTCCCGGAATCTCGGCAGCGAGCCGCCGAATCGTCTCGGGAACATCCAGAAGGACCTGACCGCCGGCTGCGGCAACCATGGGCACGTAACGAAGAAACTGCAGCGTATCGCCCAGACCTTGTTCCGCATGAAGGAGGATGCGCGATCCGTTGAGCGGCTCGCCCTTCCATTGGGGCTCGACAAACGCACGCAAACCCGGAGTGGGCCGCCGATGGCGAATTTCATAGCGGGGCCAGCCGGCGTTGTAATCGCCTTCCAACAGATCGAGGTGACTCAGATTCCACAGTGCGTCGGCGTCGCCCGGTTGAAGCGCCAAAGCCAGCTCGTACTGCTCGCGGGCCTCCCTCAGCCTGCCTTGCAGTCTCAATACATTGCCAATGTTGAAGTGTGCACCGTGCGAATCCGCTTTCAGTGCGAGGATCCGATTGTATGCTTCGATGGCCTCATCCAGCTCGCCCTTCAGTTGCAGCACATTCCCCACGCGGAAGCCAGCAAGAAGATGCTGAGAGTCCGAACGGAGCACGTGACGAAACACGGAGAGTGCTTCGTCGTACCTTCCGCGTGTCTGCAGAACAGCGCCAAGCTGGAAATTGTATTCGGGATTCTCCGCATCAAGCGCGATGGCCCGGCGAAACATTCTTTCGGCAATTTCAATATCACCGGATTGCTGTGCGATCACGCCGAGCCCAAAGAGACTCGGCGCATGGCGCGAGTCTCCCGCGAGGATCTGAAGAAAGAGGTCCTTCGCCCTGTCCAGCCGACCCGACTGCAGGTGCTGCACGGCCTCTGTCAGCAGTGGGGTGATTTGGCTAGCTGACCAGTTCAAAAGCCCGAACAGTTTCCTTCCGTACCGTGAGCCGCTCGATGAGGTCGTTACGGACCTCGTAGCCGCGTCCCGGCGTGTCGGAAATGGCAATCTCGCCCTCTGGCGAAACCGTGACTTCCGGTTCGATGATGTCTTCTTTCCAATAGCGCGCTGAAGCCGACACATCCCCTGGAAGCGTGAAGTTCTCGAGTGTCGAAAGCGCGATGTTATGCGACCGGCCAATCCCCGACTCCAGCATGCCACCGCACCAGACGGGAATTCCACGTTCCTGCGCGGCGTTGTGCACGGCAATTGCTTCGGAGAATCCACCCACGCGGCCGAGCTTGATGTTGATGATCTTGCAGGATTCCATCTCGATGGCAGCCAGCGCATCGCGCCGGTTGCGTATTGATTCGTCCAGGCAAATCGGCGTTTCGAGCTGACGTTGCAGCATGGAATGGTAATAAAAATCGTCGTGCCAGAGCGGCTGTTCGATCATCAGCAGGTCAAATTGGTCAAAGCTGGCGATGTGATCCGCATCGCGAAGCTTGTAGGCGGAGTTGGCATCGCAGCTCAGCGCGATTCCCGGCCAGCGGTTGCGCACGCGTTCGAAAACTTCGACGTCCCAGCCCGGTTTGCATTTGAGCTTGATGCGCTGATAACCCGCCGCCAATTCTCTTTCGATGATCGCGAGCAATTCTGGAATCGAGGACTGAATGCCGAGCGACACACCGCACGGAATCGTTTCGCGGACGCCTCCCAGCAAAGTCGAAATAGAAAGCCCCTCGCGCTGCGCTTCCAGATCCCAGATGGCGTTTTCAAGAGCGGCCTTGGCCATCTGATTGCCGCGAACGCGTTTGAAGATGCGCGGGCAATCGCCGCCATGCTCGGGGTTTTCGGAAGCCAGCATGGGGCCGAGCTCGTTAGCAAGCACTTGCCAGGCTGTGTCGGTTGTCTCGCCGGAAAAAAACGGACGCTCTCCCGCAGTACATTCGCCCCAGCCGATCAGGCCCTCTGACCTGACCTCGGCGAGCAGAATTCTGCGCTCTGAGGTGATTCCGAAGCTGGTTTCAAATGGACGCACAAGGGGAAGGCGAACTTCGCGAAGGATGATTCCGTCGATTCTCATATGATTTGAGTTCCTTGGGACTGCAGCAATGAATTGGAAGTTGTTTCAATCAAGTTCAAGGCCTGAGCGTGATGATTCCTCTTCAATTCATCTCCGTCTGAGTAGGGGAACCCAGTTCGAAGACTCCGTTACCCTCCGCGTCGCGTACGAATCCCAGCACGGCTAATCCGTTGCTAAACGCTTCTTGAAACCTGCGGCGATTTTCCAACTGTACCGCCATGGCGCGCTCCCGGTCTTTCTCGGATGCCTTCCATTGGTAGATGGATGCTGGAACCAGAATACGTTCCTGAACGACGAATGCTGCTCTCGGTTTTTCTTCAAGAGTCGCGAGGACTCGAGGGGAGCTAAGATGCCACTCTGCCACCAAACGATCGGTAGGCAGGCCTCCTTGCAACCGACTTGAGGATACACCATAGAAATTCACAAGGTAGCAACGAACCACCGCTCCCAGCTTGTGGATATTTAAATAGGCGTTCTTGATCTCCAATGGATCGAAGGTCCATTCCATCAAGTGAATATTACGGGAAACAGCTTCAAGTCTTTGCTGCAGCTTGAGTTGCGCTCCGAGCCCACGGTTACGGTAAGATTCGCGCACTGCCAGCATGTGCGAATGCAAATAAGAGCGAGGTTCGCCACTGCCTGTTTTGACACCAGGCAAAGACATGGCGAAACCAACCAAAGATTCGGGGCTTCCGGTCGGGCCTGCGCCCGGCAGATCCGTGTCGAAAGCGCCAATCACCTGGCCACCAATCTTCTGCCCGACAAGAAACGCTTTACGCGGAATCACATCGCTGTCGTCGTAACCCCAGGTCTCGATCTGAAGTTGAACGCATGCTTCGAGCTCGTCGAAACCAGAGCAGTTGCGGATCAGGATCATGGCTCGCGTACCGGCGGATCTGTCGAAGAGGAAGAATCTGTGGACGTCGAGGCGAGCTTCCGCTTTGCGTCAGCCCACAATGCTTCGAGCTCCGAAGGACCCAGGTCTTCGAGCGGACGCGCTGACGCCAGCTCCATTTCGCGGAACCGTTGGCGGAAACGTAGATTGCAGCCGCGCAAAGCCATCTCGGCATCTACGTGCAGGTGTCGGCCAAGGTTGACCACGGTGAAGAGCAGGTCCCCCAGCTCGGCTTCCACAGCTTCGCGGTGCGCTGCGGTCTCGGGGCTCTGGTCGGCGCGTCCCGCTTCCGCTTCCAGCTCCGCCGTTTCTTCGGCAAGCTTTGGAAGCAGGTCGCGCCAATGCGGCCAGTCAAATCCGGACTTCGCTGCCTTGGATCCCAGCTTCGCGGCCTCGGCAAGCGCGGGCATTGCGCGCTGCACTGTGTCGAGTCGAGAAGATGCCGAAGAGTCCGCTGCATGCAATGCCTTCTCTGCCGCCTTGATTTCTTCCCAATTGCGCAACACACCATGGGGCGAGGTTGCGACGGCTGGGTCGACATGCGCCTGATTCCCCGCGGCACGGGAAGCCTCTTCTCCAAACACGTGTGGATGACGTCGAATCAGCTTGCGATTCAGATGGTCCAGCACGTCGGCGATGGTGAAGTGACCTTCGTTGGCTGCCATCTCTGCGTAGAAGAGCACCTGGAGCAGCAAGTCCCCCAGTTCCTCCGCGAGATGCGGAAAATCCCGTCGCTCTATCGCGTCGAAGACCTCGTAGGTTTCCTCGAGTGTGTATTTGCGAATTGTGTCGAAGGATTGCTCGCGGTCCCACGGACAACCACCGGGCGCGCGCAAACGCGCCATGAGGGCGGCCGACTGCTCAAAAAGAGCCCCGGCCCGCACCGGATCGGTAGAGAGTGCGAGGTTGCGAGGGCGTGAAGAAGGTTGTGGACTGTCTGCGTCTCGTGCAACGTCCATCCTTCTCAGTTTAAACCCGGCCCGTCGAAAGCAGGTTCGCATCGCGCGACGGCCGCGCGATTGACCTCCGTGTTGCCTGATCGGAGTCGGTTTGCAAAAGACGAGCAAAACGACACAGCATTTTTGCATCATAAGATGCGATAGTCGATTTTCGATCCATTTGGCCCTCCCCCATGATTCGAACTCTCGGAACAGTATTTTCAATACTGGCTGGCCTTGCCTTCGGCAGCTTTATGAACGTCTGTCTAAGCCGCTGGCTTAACAGCGGGAGCGCGGTCAATGCGCGATCCCGTTGCCGAGATTGCGAGTCGACACCGGCATGGTGGGAGAATCTGTCCCTGATGAGTTGGCTCATCCTGCGCGGTCGGTGCAGGCATTGCCACACGCGGATGAGCTGGCGCTATCCGCTGGTCGAGCTGTCGGTCGGCGCCATCTGGGGTCTTCTGGCCTGGCGTCTGATGGACATGATCGTCAACACGCGCTATGGGTTTACTCTTCCCTACCTCAATCTCGAGTACACCGCCGGCATCATGATCTTTTGCTGGACGCTTGTTGGGATCGCGACGCTCGATGCCAGGCATTTCAACCTTTCCGACCTCGTCACCTTGCCAGGCGTGGCCATCGGCATTGTGTTTTACATTCTCACTTCGGAACAGATGGTATGGTCGTTTGTCACTGAGCTAACGCCGATCCAGGAGGTCGGCCGGCGCTTATTCGCGGTGATTGCGGCAGGCGGACTGGTCATGCTGATCCGCTGGGTCTACTGGCTCATCCGGCGGCAGAAAATCCTGGGCCTCGGCGAAGCCAACCTGATGGCCATGCTCGCGGCGTGGCTGGGTCTTCCTGGAGCGCTGCTGGCGTTCGGAATCGGCGTGCTCCTTGGCACTGCGATGACTCTGGCCTACCTCGCCGTACGCGCTGCCGGGCGAAATCCCGAGGGATGGAAGATACCGGAGTTGCCTCTGGGCACTTTCGTCTGCACCGGCGGAATTGTCAGTTGCCTCTGGGGGCCGCAGATCATCTCGGCGTACCTCCACTTATCGGGCCAATACTGATTCCCTCTCTAATCTGTTTGCATTGTCATTGCTCCCCGCTGCACTCGGCGGGTTGAATTCCGATGAATCGGCTGACAGCCTAGCCAAGCGTTGAAGGCCATCTCCGCGTCTGAAGACTCGTATACTCAAACCCGCACATGATTCGCATCCTGGGCACGCTATTTGCAGGGTTGGTCGGGCTGGCCTTCGGCAGCTTTCTGAATGTGTGCCTGAGCCGCTGGCCTGCGGGCGAGAGCATCGTCAAACCGCGTTCGCATTGCCGGAATTGCGGTCGAACTTTAGTCTGGTGGGAAAATGTGCCACTGGTGAGCTGGCTTGCTCTGCGCGGGCGCTGCCGCAACTGCCGCACTTCAATCAGCTGGAGATATCCGTTAGTCGAGGCCGCGGTAGCCGCTGTGTGGGCGTTGCAAGCGTGGCAGAGTCGGACCATCTGGGATTGGGGCTCGCTGGAACAGGATCTCTACATATTCAGGAGCCCGTATGCAATCGCTTGCGCTCTTGGATGGGCTGTCTTCCTTTGGCTCTTGCTTGCCTTGGCGTTTCTCGACGCGGAGTATCTCTGGCTTCCCGACTGGCTCACACTGCCGGGCGTCCTATTAGGATTCATTTGCGCGGTGTTACAGACCCGGCTCGATTACGTCATGACTTCGTGGTTCCCCGCTCCGCCGCCACTAGTAACTGAACTTGTGAACTTTGCTCTCCATCGTTTCTATGCCATCCTCGCCGCCGCCCTACTCATCTTTCTCATCCGCTGGATCTACTGGCTGGTGCGCCGACGCGAAGGCATCGGCCTCGGCGATGCCAAGCTGATGGCCATGCTCGCAGCATGGCTCGGCCTGCCGGGCGCGATGCTGGCCTTTGCGATTGGTGTGCTGCTGGGCGCTGTGGTGGGAATCGCGATTCTCTTGGTCCCACGACTGCGGCGTTCCGACGATACACCGGCCTTGATCAAGCTACCCCTCGGCACATTCCTCTGCATTGGCGGAATCATCAGCAGTCTGTGGGGCCGGCCGATCCTCGCAGCCTACCTGCGCTGGTCAGGACTGTCCTGATGCCTCACTGCTGTTGGGTTTGCGCAGGAGCAGCATTCGATGAAACGGCTTTGGCGTTGGCCACCTCAGGCTCCTTGAGAATCTTCTTCGCATCTTTGCCGTGCTTGCTGTCCGGGTCGTATTCCATCACCTTGAGGTAATTTGCTTTCGCACTGGCAAAGTCGCCGATGTGCCGCTGGGCCTCTGCCAATCCCCAATAGACATCGGGGTTTTCAGGGTCAAGCACCATGGCCGACTCAAAGCGCGACAAAGCCGCTTTCCAGTTCTTCTGGTCGAGGTAGTAGCTGCCGACGCTCTCGTCCTCCTTGGGACTGTCGTGCGGCATGCCGTCATCCTCGTTGGCCTTCCGGCCTTTTGCTGACTTCTCTGTATCCGGCGGCGGCTTCAGCAGATTGTCCAGTCCCGCACTACTCGAGCTTGAGCCGGAATCTTGCCCTGCTGGAGCCGCATCGTCGGGGCTCTTGACTGGATCGCCGTCCTCGCCGGGCAGCGGAACACGACTGCCGTAATCGGTCGTATCCGGCGCAGGCGTGCCAGTCGAATCAGCCGCCGGCAACACCGGCACGGTGTTTGTATCCTCGGGGAAGGGATTGGCGTCCTGCGAGTTTTTCGGCTTCTGGTCGTTCGGAGCCTTTGCGGATCCACTCGGTGACGACGGCGTTTGATGCGGCGAAGAATTTCCTGAAGCCTGCGCAGCACCCCGGTTCGGCGCTATTGCGCAGCAACACGCGAATGCCAACGCCGCGAGAAAAACCCGACTCATCCGCTTTTGCGCCTGCTGCTTCATCGTCACTTCAATGGTAGGATGCGAAGCATGGTGTGCTCAAGTCACACCCTTCTCCCATGGGATTGATCATTCGCTCATCCGCCATTCACGCCGCCGGCTGCTACGCGACCACACCGATTCGCAAAGGCGCCCGGGTCGCCGAATATACCGGCCCTCGCCTCACGAAGGCGCAAGCCGACGCCGCCTACGACGAACAGCCCATCACCTACCTCTTTGGACTCGGCGACGGCTCGATCGTCATCGACGGGCACTGCATGGCGATGTTCATTAATCACAGCTGCGATCCCAATTGTGAGACCCATGAAGAAAAGGGACGCGTGTGGATCAAGGCCATCCGGAAGATCGAGCCGGGCGAAGAAATCACCTACGACTACTGCCTCTACGATGGCGACGAGGACGAGGCGGCCTGCAACTGCGGCGCAAACCAATGCCGCGGCACGATGTATTCGCGCGAAGAAATACGCCGGCGCAAACGATTGGCGAAAAAGGCAGCACTTCGCGAGACCGGCTCCGGCCGAACGACGAAGAGAACCCAAACGAAACGAATGAAGACAACGTAGCGCGAACGCGCGGCCGATCAGGCCACGCGTCCCGATCCGTGCGACAACAGATTGCCCAGGCGCGAATGGTAGCTTCGGCTCATCGACAGCTTGTGTCCGTTGACGAGATGCACCACGAAGTCGCCCTGTGCCTCAGTGCGCACTTCCTTTACGAATTGCAAATTCACAATCGCAGAGCGGTGAACGCGCAGAAACATCTGCGGATCCAGCTTCTGTTCCAGGCCCGTCATCGTCTCCCGCAACAGGTGTGTCTCCTTGTCTGTGCAGATGCGGACATAGTTCTCTTCCGCGCCGATCCAGCGAATATCGGTCACTGGCAGAAAGAGAATGCGCCCACGCGATTTGAAAACGATCCGGGCCGTATAGCTCTCCCGGCCGTTGGTCCGCGGTGGATGAGGCCTGGTGCTCTTCTCCTTCGTCGTGACGCGATCCAAGGCCCGCTGCACAGCGGAATGCAGGCGTTCCGGCGTAAAAGGCTTGAGAAGATAATCGACGGCGCGCAGGTCGAAGGCGCGTAACGCGTAATGATCGTAAGCCGTCGTGAAAATGATCTGCGGCATTTCGATCAGCGCGTCGGCCGCCAATGCATCGATCAGCTCGATGCCGTTCATTCCCGGCAGGCGCACATCCAGAAACACCAGCTGCGGACCGCTCGCCTTGATGAACTCAAGCGCCTCCGAGGCTGTGCCTGCCTCGCCGACAACCTGAATCTCCGGTTCATCCCGAAGCAGCCTCCGGAGTTTGCGTCTGGCGAGCATTTCATCATCAATAATCAGTGTTTGGATCACCTGGACCTCCCGATCGCTCGTCGCGAGCCATGCTGATTAAGATCGAACAGTTGGGAAACCTCTGACTCTCTTCGTCCGCAAACAACATGCCATTGAGATTGTCGCGGTTCGAATTGCGGAATCAATGGCTTACGCGCATCCGAGATACTCCAGCTTCAGGGCTTGTGTCCACTTTCAACTTCGACTGTTCGAAACCGGACACTTATCACCTCTTCGCACTCACTTACCTCTCGGATTCTTCTGCCGGTCACCGCTTGACGGAAATTCTGAATTTCATAGCCACTACTGAATGCAGGTGGACGCGGGGGACCGAAGAGCGAACTTCAGCCGCATTCTGTATCCACGATTCCGCCACTCGTCCCTGAATACGTGTTTCCGTACGATGTGGTTCCCACCTTCCCATTCAAAGAAGGTCGCAACAGCAAACGGACAACCACCTTGTCAGAATTCTGTTGCGATCCTGACACTGCTCCCACGTCCGCGACCGCTCGTCACTCGAATCCTCGATCTGTCACTTCCCCGCAAGCGTGAGCGGCATTGGAGGGAGAGATGCACATTCCGGCCTGGAAGAGTAGCTCCCCTGGGGTGATCATGAATCGAGTCAATCGTTGGATCGCACAGTTATCTCTAGCTGTAGCATTTAGTTTCGGAGCCCACAGCAGCCTCAGTCAGGGAATTGTGACCGGATCGATCGATGGAAGTGTGCAGGATCCGAGTTCCGCGGTCATTCAAGGCGCCACCGTTACGGCGGTACAGGCCGGAACCAATTCCAACTTCAAGAGCGGCACCGGCACAGCCGGCACATTCCAGCTCCCGGGCCTTCCCGTTGGCAAATACGTCGTGACCGCGGAGGCTCCCGGCTTTGTTGCCTTGCGCATCGAGAATGTTCAAGTTCAAGCTGGAACTGCCACGCCGTTGGGTGCTCTAACCCTCAAGATTGGCGCATCGGAGGCCGTCACGGTCGAAGCTGCTTCCGCGATCCTGCAGCCAGACTCCGTCCAGATCAGTCAGGAATTCGATACCGAGAAAACCCAGAACCTTCCCATCGGAAACGGATTCGATTTTGTCGCGCTCCTGACTCCCGGCGTCGCTCCTTCAGGGGGAAACGTCTTCACCAACAACAATGGTGCTGAGTTCTCGACCAATGGAATCCGCGATCGCAATAACAACTTCCAACTCGACGGTCAGGCGAACAACGATACAAATATTGGCGGGCCCAATGTTTTCTTTGGAAACGCGGACGCCATCGCTGAAGTGCAGGTGATCACTGCGGAGAGCGCCGAGTATGGACGGAACAGCGGCGCAGTGGTCAACTACATCACCAAGGCCGGCACCAACCAATACCACGGCACAGGCTATGAGTTCTACAACGGAAGCTGGGCTGACTCGCTTGCCAATCAAGAAAAAAGTCCGGTCTTCGGCTATTGCCTTCCGGGCGTGAGCCCCTCGACTGGTTGCCTCCAGCCAACCATTCCCCGCTACGTTGATAGCCGATGGGGCGGCACCGCCGGTGGTCCGATCAAGCGAGACCGTCTCTGGTTCTTCGGCTCCGGTAACTTCGAACACCTGCGGACAGGAGCCGCGCCTTCGTCGTCCGCTCCATTTGTGACCCCGACGCCCAATGGCATTTCCGAGTTGCAAGCCGCATTTCCAAATAACGCCTCAGTCGGCGCGCTTGCCGCCATTGGGCCTGCATCCATAAAGACCGGCAACCTCACCTTTGGAACACCCACCGACATCGATGTGCTGGGTGTGCCGATCGAATTTGCAACCGCGCGCCGAACGGTGCCGTCTCCCTTTAATGACACGGAGGGCATGGGTCGCGTCGATTATCAGCTTTCATCCAAAGACCGAATCTTCGGCCGCTACATCTATCAAAAGTCGTTCTACTACAACTACAACTACTTCACTCCAGCCGAGGATGTCATCGGTAGCTTTGTGAATGTCGGAGGCGTGAGCCACTTTGTCGGGGCCGATTGGAGTCACACGTTCAATGACCGCTTCTTGAACCAGGTGCGCTATAGCTACTCGCATGCCACCAGCACCTTCGAGGGCGGAGGCTTCTCCAATTGCACGACCACCAACATCCTCGCCGGATGCCCGATTCGCGCAAGTTTTGCCGACTCCACCGACCTTTCCATCGGTCAACTCAATAACTTCTGGCCACAAGGAAGACTCGTGGAGAGTTCGCAGATCCAGGACAATGCGACCTGGCAAGCGGGTAAGCACAACATCAAATTCGGTGGCGAATTCGACCACTTCCCCGAAACCGACTACGGCATCCCCAACATCAACGGCTTTTTCACGTTCGCAAGTTTTGGCGATTTCATCCAGAGCAATCCGGAGCTGACAAACTACGCAGAAGGCCCTTCAACGTATCCATTGACATACAACGCAGGTGCTCTCTATATCCAGGACGACTACAAGGTAACGCCGACCGTAACACTGTCCGCCGGACTTCGCTATGAGATCCAAAGCGAACCGATCAACGGCCTGCATGACTTGACCGTCAAGCGTGAATCCAATCCATCCACTGCTTTCTGGGATACAACATTGCCACTGAGTTTGCGTACCGCACAATCGCTGCCGATCGTGAAGCACAACTTAGGCCCCGTGATCGGCTTCGCGTGGCAACCAGTCGCGCATAGCCGCAGCGAGACCGTGATCCGTGGCGGATTCCACATCGGCTATGACTCCACCTTCAACAACCCGTTCTCAAACATTGCGCAGAGCACGCCGACAGTGAACTCGGTGGATCTGCAAAGCTGCACTGCGTGCATCCCCTCCAACGGCTCTGCGGCCAGCTTGCGCGGCATCATCAATCCCCAGGTGCCCCTCGGCGGCAATCCAGGATTCCGCGCCGAGGAAGATACCGATCCCAACCTGCACAACCCGTATGCCGAGCAATGGAGCCTCGGAGTGCAGCAGGCCTTCACACTTCATGTTGTAGGTGAAGTCCGGTATGTAGGGAACCACGGCGTCGGGCAATTTGAAGTGCGGAATGGTAACCCGGCATTGGGTCCGCTCATTGCAGCAGGTTTTCAGAACCTGATTCCTGGCGGATTGACTCCATGCACGACGGCAAACTCTCCGGGCGCGACAGCCGGCTATGTGGATTGCAATCGTACCAATGTGGTCACTCTGGGAAACACGGGCTTCTCCAACTACAACGGACTGCAATCGCGCTTGTCGATCGAACACTGGCACGGGATCACCGCCGGCTTGAGTTACACATGGAGCAAGGACATCGATAACGTCTCCGAGATTTACTCTAACAGGAGTGGGAGGAAACACCAATACCTTCGCACAGAGCCCATTCGATCAGACCAATGCGGAGCGCGGTGTGAGCGGCCTCGACTATCCTCAGCTTACCTCCGTCTACCTGCTCTTTGAGGTCCCTCTATTCCGCAATCAAAACACGATCGCTGGGAGGCTATTAGGGGGATGGCAAATCAATCCCGTGTGGCGCTTTGCCAGCGGACAACCCTACACGGTTACCGAGAATCCTGCATCGGATCGACTTCTTTGCGACCCGACCCAGGATACCGAGACTGGCGCTGGGACGACCTGCCGGCCAATCCTTACCTCCCGCAGTGCACCCATTTACACCGTCGGCCAGTGTACCGATGCGGCAGCGAGCGATTGCGGCTTGGTGGACTTTTACAGTGGAAATCCCATCTCCAGAGAAAATGTTCACTGGATCGTCAACGATGATGCGTCGGCCGCTTACTTTGGCACTCCCTTCGCTGGGGTTGGACGAAACCAACAACGCGGAGACACGATCAATAACGCCAATCTGGCTGTCCTGAAAGACTTCAAAATCAACGACCACGTCACATTCGAGGCTCGTGGCACAGCCTATAACGTGCTCAATCGCCAATATCGTGGAACTCCCGGCGTCAACATCGACTTCGGCAATTATCCGGAAGCCGGCGGATCCTTCGCCAATACACTGTTCAATCCGGATGGCGGTGCGCAAACCAATACCGTCTTCTCTGGAACAGACCGCAGGCGCATCGAAGTGGGTGGCAAGATTCGCTTTTGAGATCTAATTCGGCGGACCCCCAGTGCGAACCACATTGAATGTATCGAATCGAGGCCGACCGTTCAGTCGGCCTTTCATGTCAAGATGAGAACTCAGAATCGCGTCCTCTTTTAAAGAAATCCGAATTTGTGACGAATTGCTGTGTTCGAAGGACGAGCCGGTCTGCACGCCAGTTATGTAGGCAATGGAGTAGCGACCAAGCCCGTCCTCCTCAGCGGAAACCACTCGATAACCTGCGCGTAGGAAACCGAGTCTAGAAAGATCATCGCGTCTCTTCGGCAATTCCCTGGGCTTGAAAAGTGAGACAGTCCTCAACGCGGGGTGAACCTATGATGATCCTTCTACAAGATCGCTTGAGAGTCGCAGCAATTGCTGCCGTGTTCGGCGCTGCCTTTCAGTTGGCCGTGAATGGGCCTTCTGCCAAAGCTTTGGATCCTGACATTCCACAGAGCCAGTCGAGAGCCGAAGGACGCGCTATCCAGCACGAAATCGAGTTGGCTGCGGCATACCTCACAGGCCATGGCGCGCAGAAGGATGAGAAGCAGGCCGCCTACTGGTATGAGAAGGCCGCTGAAGCTGGCGATCCTGAAGCGCAAAAGGAAATTGGCTACTTTTATCAGATCGGGCTAGGTGTTCCGATCGATCCCGTGCGCGCTGTCCATTGGTATCGGCTCTCCGCCGCCGGCGGGCTGCTCAGTGGGAAAGTGGATCTTGGCGTGGCCTATGTCTGGGGCGTGGGCGTTCCCAAAAATACTTTGCTCGGCGAGCAGCTCTTCCGCGAAGCCGCTGAAAAAGGGAGCGGCATGGGCGCATGCTATTTAGGAGATATGTATTACCTTGGCATCGGCGTCAAACAGGACTTAGCACTCGCGCAACACTGGTTTGAAATAGGGACAAAGTTACACGAGCCAAGAGCGTCCTTCCGGCTTGGTTCCCTGCTCTCTACCAGGGATGATCAACCGCGAAATATCCCCAGGGCTGCCGACGTTTTGCGTAAATCTGCGGATGAAGGATATGTCCCTGCAATGCATGCACTGGGCCTGCTGCTCGCCAATCATCCGGATCTCGCCAAGTCTCACTGGCGAAGCGGTCACGCTGCTGAATAAGCTGCCAATGCGGGCAACGTGGAGATCCTCTGCGGCGCTCGGCGTGCTGGCAAGGGACGGAACCGAATGCCGAAAGACGACAAGAAAGCGTACTTCATTTTCGCGTCGCCACTCTGCAAGGCGGAGAAGCCGCCCACCAACTCCTCCAAAACGATCTGCGCATCGAGGCGGACAAATTGGGACCGGCCGACACGGCGCGAATCGATCGCGAAGCCGATGAATGGTTTCAGCAACATCCCCAGGTCCTTGAATTTGTGTACAAAGGTGGCGACAATTGGAAGCGCTTCCCCGCATTCGCTCTTGCGGCTCCCGCGGAAGGGTTCTACGCGGGTAAGTTGATTCCGACTCAGCCGTACGCACCAATCGACAAACAGCCTGGAACCATCCAGGAGATGCTCACGAAGTGAAAGAAAGTCGAGGACACCATACCAAGCCCTGTGGGTAGCGACAGCACCCGAACCGAGCCGGGCTTCATGCATCCGGCGATCTTTATCGGTACCTACAGTCTCGTAGGGGCTCTGTTTGCCCTGCAGGAGTGGATATTTATGCGCCGCTGGGCATTCCAGTGGAACTACCACTTCCAGGCCGTCATTACATTCGCGGAGTATATCGTCTCTTATTTCCTTTGGGGCGCCATTTGTTGGATTCTTTGGTGCTTCTTGAGACCTTCGATTCAAAGTGCGAGTGTCTCCCAAATCGTCACCCGTTTTATCCCGTTGAGTATCGCCGCATCTGTACTGCAGGAAATGATATGGGTTTCGATGTTTCCGACGCTACCGCTCAACCGGCCTCACATGCGCTACTGGCAAAGGCTCGAGTTCAACCTGGAAGGCGATCTCTGCAACAGCATGGTGATTTTCTGGGGTGCTTTTTTCCTCTTCCGCGGCATAGGCTATTACCAAAAATTCCGCGAACAGGAGAGGACGGCGGCTCAATTGCAAGTCCAACTCGTGAACGCCAAGATGGCGGCGCTGCGCATGCAGTTGAATCCTCACTTTCTCTTCAACACCATGAACAGCATTTCGAGCTTGATGCGCTTCGACATCGAAGCCGCCGACGTCATGCTGGAGCAACTGAGCAGCCTGTTGCGTATCACGCTGGAGCGCGGCGACGTTCAACTCATTCCCCTGCGCGACGAGATCGAATTCATCGAAGTCTATCTCGCGATGCAGGGCCGGCGATATGCCGGGCGGATCCGGGAGAGTGTTACGGTCGATCCGGAACTGCACGATGCCTTGGTTCCGGCAATGCTTCTGCAACCTATCGTGGAGAACGCGTTCGCACACGGATTGTCGAAGGTCGAGGCCAACGGAATTCTTTCGATAGACGTGCATCGAGATGGTCAACAGATGCGGGTCCGCGTCCTCAACAGCGGCCGAGGCCTGACGGCGCCTCAGGTGCAGCGAATAGACGGTCGAGGTGTCGGGCTCACCAACGTCAGGAGTCGTCTGCAATTGCACTATGGCGCCGATTGGTCGCTCTCGCTCGCCGAGGCCGACCCGGCGCATGTTCAAGTCACAATTCTTCTACCCCTGCAGTTTGCGCAACAAGAATCAGAGACGCTGGCAAGGTTCGGTGTGTGATGATTAGCGCCATTCTGGCTGATGATGAAGTACTGGCAAGGCAAAAGTTGCGCCAGCTCCTTCGCGACGAGCAGGACATCGAAATCGTAGGGGAATGTGCCAGCGCGTCGGAAACAATTCAGCTCGTAAGCGCGACCCATCCCGAGCTGCTTTTTCTGGACATTCGGATGCCGGATATGGACGGCTTTGATGTCCTCGGCGCGCTGGCAGTGCGGCCAGATCTCGCGATGCCCCAAGTCGTATTTACCACCGCATACGATCAGTATGCGGTGCGCGCTTTCGAATTTCACGCCATCGACTATCTGCTCAAGCCCTTCACTTCGGAGAGGCTGCATTCTGCAGTCCAACGGGTACGCGAACGTATTGAGGGTCATCCGCCGGGCGGCAACGATGAGCCTGCTCAAGTGACTGGCACCGCCTACACCACGCGCATTGTCTTCAAATCGCGGGGCCGCATTCTCTTTTTGCCGGTGGTCGATATTCGCTGGATCAGTGCGGAAGAAAACTATGTTCGCATTTGCCTCGGAACCGAATCGCACTTGCTGCGCGAAACCATGGCTCGGCTTGAAAAACGGCTCGATCCGCAGATTTTTTTGCGGGTGCACCGGTCTTCGATTGTGAACCTCCAATTCTTGAAAGAGGTTCGAAGCGAAGCGGACGGGGAGTCGACGGTCGTGTTGACAAGCGGCGAAAAGATTCCCATGAGCCGAAGTTACCGCTCCCGGATCCAGAACTGGCTCCATCGCTGATCCTTCAGTTTCTTGAATATTTTTCGGGCCTCTTCGGTAACGCATCGCCTGTGAGTTCAGACACTCAGCCTAATGCTGGTGCGGCCTGTCCCTCGGCGCCGCTGTTCGTCCCACAATATGCAAATTCGGAGCAAATGCCCGCAGTCCTTTGGACTTTCATAGGGGCCTGAATGATTACTCCGGACTATGCAATGCCCACGGATTTGAACTGCTCATCGAAGCTGGGTTCTTCATCCCGGAAAAACCGCGGTCGTCACAAATCTCCGCCATTCCGCTCACGCGGAGAACGAAATGCAATCCAAACAATCGATGAGTGCAGCCACTTTACTTCCGCCTCCTTCAAGCTTCCGCCATTCCCACAAGAGCGTCAACCGCTCGAATACTCGTGAACGCGAGATCGCGATGCGCGCCACGCTGAAAGCAGACAAGCGCAGAATCTTCGACGCGCTGACGCTTCCCGAATATATGGAAACTTGGCTCTGTCTCCCTTGCAGCCATGTCGATTGCCGCACGACTGCCTCGCAGACCGGCAGCCGTTTCTGCTTCGATCATTATGTTGCTGGCGCGCTTGATCTCACCATTACTGGCTGTTACCAGATGTGCCGCCGAGGCAAAATGTCATTCACCTGGCAAAAAACCGAGGCCCATCCCCAGTCCGAACATTCGTCGGAATCTATTGTGCAGATTCGCCTCTATGGCGAGTTTGCAAGCAGCGCCCTTTCCTTGACACACACGGGACACTTCTCCCCGGATGAGTATCGATGGCACTGCGACATGTGGCAGTTGTCCCTCAACAAACTGCAGTCGCTGTTTTGATTCCGTGTCACCACTTGTGCGAAGCATCTACCGGTCGTGCGCCGAAACGGACAGAAGAGTGCAAATCCAACCTGAGTGTTTTCGTCTCCTGAATAAGCCGACGGCTCCCTGCATGCCTGCCCCCACCGGACCGTTCTACAATCGCAGCGAACAGATCGACGGCAAGATTCGAGCGCGCTTAAGCACTTGTGTTCGAATCGAACCAATCGCCGATGACCTCTACTCGTGGTGGGAGACAAAATCCTGATGAACAGCCGATTCTTTGACCGGCGCGACTTTTTGCGGCAAGCCGGGACCCTTGGTTCGATAGCAATGATGGCGGGCCTGCCCCAAGGCTCCGCGGCCTTCAACCCCGGAAGCGGCAGCGTCATTGAAGACGCCGTGCAAGCAGAAGATTCGAACGAGAAGCCAAAGTATCACATTAAGTTTAGTGTGTGCGGCATGAGTCATGACCACATCTACGGCATGGTGGGCGCTGTCCAGCGAGGCGGCGGCGAGCTCGTGGCGGCATGGGGCGGCGAACCAGACAAGCTGGCAGCCTTCACCAAGCGCTTCCCAAACGTCAAGATCGTCCAGACGCAGGATGAGATCATCGACGATCCTTCGATTCAACTTATCCTGAGCTCGCAAATCCCCAATGAGCGCGCGCCCCTCGGCATCCGTGTCATGCGCCATGGCAAAGATTACTTATCTGACAAACCCGGGGTAACGACGCTCGAGCAACTAGCTCAGGTGCGCAAAACGATTGCCGAGACCAAGCGCATCTACGCCATCATGTACAGCGAGCTACTGGAGGTGAAGGCCGCGGTGTATGCCGGCGAGCTCGTGCAGCAAGGCGCCATTGGCAAAGTGATTCAGACAATCAACATTGCACCCCATCAGATTTTTCAGCACGGCGGAGTCGCCGGCGGCGGCACCGGGCGACCCGATTGGTTCTGGATTCCCGAGCAAAACGGCGGGATTCTCTGCGATATTGGCTCGCACCAGGTGGCCCAGTTTCTTTTCTACACCGGATCGAAGCAGGCCGAGGTGGTTGAATCGCAGATTGCCAACGTGCGTCACCCCGATCACCCACGCTTTCAGGATTTCGGCGACATGGTTTTGCGCGGCGATCGCGGGCTGGGTTATGTTCGCCTGGATTGGTTCACTCCCGATGGCCTAGGAACCTGGGGAGACGGCCGGCTTTTCATTCTCGGAACCGATGGCTACATCGAAGTCCGCAAATACACCAATGTGGCCGTCAGCAAGCAAGGCAATAATCTTTTCGTCGTCGACCAAAACCAGGCACGTTTCATCGACTGCAATCAGATGCCGCTGCCATTCGGTCCGGAGTTTGTCGCCGATATCGTGAATCGGACTCATGTGGCGCAGGATCAGGACCAGTGCCTCCTGGCTGCCGAACTGGTCATCAAGGCGCAGAACAACGCGAAGTTCGTGACCCTGAAAGACTAAACATTCCTCGTGAGGGACCCATGGAGATTTCAAGACGAGATGCGGTGATCGGGTTGCTGGCCTTTTCCGGCGCACTGAGCGCGATCGCCGAAACACAACCGAGCCAGCCGGTTTCAAGCCAGCAGCCCATTCTCGGTCCCACCGTTTTCAAGTGGGAAGACATGAAGCCGGTCAAAACGGCCACCGGCGAAGTACGCTCGCTCTGCAAAGCGCCCACAGCAACTGTGGATCAGCTCGAGATGCATGTGTCCACCTTGAATCCAGGTCTTGCTTCACATCCGCCGCATCGCCACGTGAATGAAGAGCTCATCATCCTGCGCGAAGGCGAATGCGAGACGCTGTCGAACGGCAATTGGATCAGGGTGACGCCTGGCTCGGTAGTCTTTAACGCGTCCAACAGCTTGCATGGGTTCCGCAATGTGGGCACTGTGCCGGCGATCTACCACGTCATCAATTGGAGCCCGAATAAGGACACCGCAGCGAAACAGACCGCCTGAATACGCATCGATTTCCGCACCGGCGCTTCCCCACCCCGGAACGATACAATCGCCCTGAGCCGTCTGTAATCCGCAACGGCCGAGGGAGCGGAACGACACATGGGATATCAGGTTCTGGCCAGGAAATACCGCCCACAGCGCTTTGCCGATGTGGCGGGCCAGGATCACGTCACGCGCACCCTTCTTAATGCGCTGACGCAGAACCGTGTCGCGCACGGCTACATTTTTTCCGGCCATCGCGGCATTGGAAAAACCACAATCGCGCGTATTCTGGCGCAGGCCTTGAACTGCCGCCGGGAGATCGGAAGCACGGAGAGGCCGACCCCCGAGCCCTGCGGTACCTGTGACTCCTGCATTGAGATCCGCCAGGGCAACGCCGTCGACGTCATTGAAATCGATGCCGCCACCAATCGCGGCATCGACGAAATTCGCGAACTGCGCGATGCGGCACGCTACGCTCCCGCGCGAGACCGCTATAAGATTTACATCCTCGATGAAGCGCACCAGATCACCGAGGCCGCCTTCAACGCCCTGCTCAAGACACTGGAAGAGCCCCCAGCGCACGTCATCTTCATGATGGCGACCACCGAGCCCGAGAATATTCCGCAGACCATCCGCTCGCGGTGCCAGCACTTCAGCTTTCACGCGGTCAAGTTCGACGACATCCTCGCGCAGTTGAAAATGATCGCAATCCAGGAGCAGGTAGAGGCCGAAGAAGCTGCACTGGCCCTGCTCGCGGAGGCTGGCGACGGGTCGATGCGCGACGCGCTTTCCATCATGGACCAGGCCATTGCCTCGGCGCCTTGCGATGAGAAGAACCGTCCTGTCCTATCAACGGCGCAGATTCGCGACCTCATGGGTGCGGTTCCCAACGCCATATTTGAGCGCTTGCTTGAGGCCGTTGCCGCAGGCCAGAGTGCCGATTTGATGGAGCAGCTGAACGTGCTGCTGAACGCCGGCCACAGCGCCTCATCGCTCGCGCGCCAGATGGTGCGGTACCTGCGCAATGCGTTGATGGCTAAACTTGACGGCGAACAAACGGAGCTGTTGCAAATCTCCGCGGACGAGCGGGCTCGGGCCGCGCGCTCGGCGCTTCTATTTACCGAAGAGGATTTGACGCGCAATCTGCAGATCGTGCTGCGCACTTTTGACGATCTGAACTACCGGCAGGAGCAGCGCTTTCATCTCGAATTGGGGTTACTCAAGCTGATTCACGCCCAACGGCTGCTGCCGCTGGAAGAGTTGTTGAGCGGAGTGGCAGGAGGTGCGGGAACGCGCAGTTCGGCCGCTTCCGCCGGTCCTCGGCCTGCGGCCGCGCCGCCTCCGCGCGCGTCTGCGGAAGCGGCGCCTTTGCAGGCTCCTAAGCCCGCTATGTCGCCGTTCGGAGGCGGAGGCAGCTGGGGTGGTAGCCAGCCGAGCATCAAGCAGAGCGGGGCTGCAGCTGCCCTTGAAACAGTTATCGAAGCCGTAGTTGAATCTGCCCCCTCTGTGCGCGTACCGTCGCCGTTTCTTGTGACATCGAGTCCGAGCCCGGTGGCCAGACCTGTCGAGGCGCTCACCGAAGACGCGCTGACAAGGATGCCGGAACCGGCAAATGGAGCCCCAGTTCCGCCCAGCGGCAATGAACCACCGGGCACGACGAGCATGGAGCCGCCCGGCGAGGAGCGCCTGCGAGATGCGGTATGTGCGGCGCTTGCGACCGCAGGTCACGTCACTGCCTCGCAGTTATTGGGTGCGGGCGTTTGGGTGGTCGACGGCGCAAGCCTGCGGATCGAGGTTGCCAGCATGGGCAAAAAGATGTTGAGCCTCACCGTGAATGCCGCGGCCGAGAAGATCATTCGCCAGGAACTGCAACGTCTGGGAGCGTCTTCGCGATTCCTGATCGTGCCCGGCGCGGCGAACGGTTCGGCCCCCGCAGCGCTGCCCGTGCCACTCGCTGGCAGCGTGCAGGAGGATGCTCTCAAGAACCCTCTGGTGCAGCGGGCCAAAGAAATCTTTCATGCCGAAGTTCGCAGCGTGGTCGATCTGCGCGTCAAATAGCAAGCAGCAATCCCGCAAGGAGGCCAAATGATCAACCCTCTTAAAATCCCCGAGATGCTTTCACAAGCCAACCAGATGCAGGAAGAGATGCAGCGCAAGCTGGCCCAGACGGTGGTGGAAGGGACCGCGGGAGGCGGCGCGGTGACCGCGACCATGAACGGGAAGAAAGAGCTGCTGAAGCTTCACATCGAGCCCTCCGCGGCGCTCAGCCTGACCGGCGGGCAACCGGATGTGGAGATGCTGGAAGACCTGGTGGTGGCTGCGGTCAACGATGCTGGACGCAAGGCCGACGAGGCAATTCAATCCAGTGTGCAAGGGATGCTGGGCGGCCTCAAGATTCCAGGCCTTATCTGAAAATGGGTTTCGCAGAGATTTCGGAGTGCGGTTGATGAGCACGGAGATGAATCGTCGAGGCTTTTTGCAGCTGAGTTCCTTTGCAGGCGCAGCCGCGGTACTGCCGCGCTGGATGAATGCCCAGTCTGCGACCCTTCCCGATCGGGTCCTACAGGGCCGGGCCGCCTCGCTGAACAAACCGATTGCGACAACCAAGCTCTACGACAATGTGTATCTGCTGCTGCAAGGCGTAGGCGGCAATATGGCCCTCCAGACTGGCCCGGAGGGCAACATTCTCATCGATTCCAACTTCGCTACCGCGGTGCCAAAGATCCGCGAGGCAATCGCGGCCGTCAGTCACGACTCTCCCGACGCGCTCATGAATACCCATTGGCACTACGACCATACCGACGGCAACGAGAGCTTGCACGCTGCCGGATTCACCGTCTTCGCCCACCGGAATACGCGCAGCCGGATGGCGACCGCACAGACCATTCCGTTTTTTCATTTGGTCATGCCTGCCTCCCCGGCTGGAGCGCTGCCATCCATCACCTTCGACGAGTCCATGCATGCCTGGCACAACGGCGACTCGCTCGATCTGGTCCATTTCGATCCGGCGCACACCGATTCCGACATCTATATTCACTTCCACAATGCCAACGTTCTGCATGTGGGCGACATCTGGTTCAACGGCATGTATCCATTCATCGATGAGGCCACAGGAGGCGCGATCGACGGCATGATCCACGCTTCGGAGAAGGCACTCGCCGTCGCCGACAGCAGCACAAAGATCATTCCCGGCCATGGCCCGTTGGGGTCGAAGGCAGACCTCCAGAAGTATCACGACATGCTTTCCTCCATTCGCGACAAGGTCGCAGCTCTGAAGGCTTCAGGAGCAACCGAGCAGGAAGCCGTAGCCAAAAAGCCCACCGCGGAATTCGACCCCATCTGGAGCAAAGGCTTCTTCGTCAACGGCGACGTCTTTACTGGACTTGTGTACCGGACTTTATAGGAGGCACCCGCGGTGTCACGATATGCCGAGCCAATGGCGCGGCTGATTGAAGAATTGAAGAAGCTCCCGGGGGTCGGCACGAAATCCGCGCAGCGGTTCGCCTTCCACATTCTGCGATCGACCGATGAAGATGCGGCGGCGCTGGCCGAAGCAGTGCGCGGGCTCAAGGAGAGCCTGCGCCTGTGCTCCATCTGCAACAACATTACCGACGTGGACCCGTGTGCTTATTGCGTAAGTCCGACACGCAATCAGCGTCTGGTGTGCGTGGTTGAGGAACCGACAAACATCGAGTCCGTGGAGCGCACGCGAGGATACAACGGCGTGTACCACGTACTCCACGGAACGCTTTCGCCGCTGCATGGCGTGGGTCCCGACCAACTCCGCAGCAGGACACTTCAACAGCGCGCCGAGCGCGGCGAGATCGACGAGGTGATCCTTGCCACCAGCCCCACGCTGGAGGGCGAAGCCACCGCCAACTGGCTGGCCGGAACCTTGCGCGGATCTCAGGTGAGGCTCTCGCGCATTGCAACTGGTGTACCGGCGGGCAGCGACATTGAGTATGCCGACGAGGTCACCATGGCCCGCGCCATCGAAGGCCGCCGCGAGCTATAACCGCGGGAACCCTTGCGCGGAGGCTATGCTTGCAATCTGCTTAACAAATCCTGGGGATGGACTGGCTTTGCCAGGATTTCGAACTCGTAGCCCTTGGCCCGCGCCTTTTCCAGCAGATCGGCCGTTGCAGCTTGTCCGGAAAAGAGCAGGATTTTGATCTTGGGAAGAATCGATCGAATCATGATGGCCGCATCAATTCCATTGAGATCGGCCATGATAACGTCTGTGATGAGCATGTCCGGGGTAAAGCTGGACGCCATCTCCACGGCCTTCTCTCCGGAATAAACAGCGCGCGCATCGAAGCCGCTCTGGTTAAGGATCATCGCCAGCGTATCGGCAATGACACGTTCATCGTCGACAACGAGAACCTTGGGTTTGACACGATTTTCGTGCATACTCTCCTAGACGCTGATAGCTGCATTTGCGATTATAGCTTCTTAGGTCACGCCGCGGAACGCAGCTCGGAAGGGCCCTAGGGACGAACCGCGTTCGCAACTCTTCTTTTTAAATGATACCCTCTGTCAGGCGCCAGCCTGGACAGGTCTTCAGACCGAAGCGCCGCCCCCCAAAAAAGCTGGCCGGACCGAGACTTGCATCCTCCTGATGTTGGATGCATTCAATCGCCGGATTCATCTGCCAGAAACCCGGCAATCATAGACTTGCAACACCAACCCGCATCTGTAGGACGCGGACCTCGAACCGGAGACCTTTGCATGCAGGAAGCGGCCATCCAGGCTACCGCGGAAAGCCTGAAAACCGAGGCCATCATCCGCGCCGAGCGCATTGAGAAATACTACGCCCAGCCCAGCGAGAACCGGATCCAGGTCATCTCGGCCACTGATCTCAGCATTGTACCCGGCGAAATCGTGGCGCTGCTGGGGCCCTCCGGTTCGGGCAAGTCGACCATGCTGCGCATGCTTACCGGGCTATCTCGCCCCTCGGCGGGGCAGGTGTATTGGCACGAGAAACCCATCGCCGGTGCGGAGATCAACGTCTCGATTGTCTTCCAGAGCTTTGCGCTCTTCCCATGGATGACCGTGCTCGAAAACGTCGAAGCCCCGCTTCAGGCGCGCGGCGTTGACCCCGATGAGCGCCACCAGCGCAGCATGAAGATGATTGACACCGTCGGCCTTGACGGCTTCGAGTCCGCGTATCCGAAGGAGCTTTCGGGGGGTATGCGACAGCGTGTCGGCTTTGCGAGGGCTCTGGTCGTCGAGCCGGAGGTCCTCTTTATGGACGAGCCCTTCTCCGCTCTCGACGTACTGACCGCCGAGAACCTGCGCAGCGAACTGCTGGAGCTGTGGGAGAAGAAGACCATGCCCACCAAGTCCGTCTTTATCGTGACCCATAACATCGAAGAAGCCGTCCTGCTCGCGGACCGCATCATCGTCCTTGGCCGCAATCCAGGCCACATCCGTACCGATTTTCGGGTTCAGATTCCGCAGCCGCGCGACCGCAAATCCGGGGCCTTTACGCAGCTCGTCGACTACATCTACAAAGTGCTAACGCGCCCCGATGTGACCCCCAGCGAAGCTCCCGATCATCAGCATCCCGGTCCGCGCCCACGCGACCAGCGCCAGATGCGCTACCAGATGCTGCCCCACGCACGGCCAGGCGGCATCGCCGGGTTACTCGAACTATTGCTAGACAAGGGTGGGCGCGACGACATTTACCGTCTCGCCGACGACCTCGCCTTTGAGATTGACGACCTGCTGCCCATCGTGGACGCAGCCCAGTTGCTGGGCTTCCTCAAAGTCGAAGAGGGCGCTGTGTCCATCACCGAAAAAGGCACCGAGTTTGCGAACTCCGAAATTCTGCGTCAGAAGGAACTCTTCCGCGACGCGGCCATCGAGCACGTCTTGTTGCTGCGGCAAATCCGGCGCGCCCTTGAATCGAAGAGCGACCACACGGTACCCGAAGATTTCTTCCTCGACATGATCGACGAACAATTCAGCGAAGAAGAATCGCAGCGCCAAATGGAGACCGCGATCAACTGGGGCCGCTATGCCGAGCTCTTTGACTTCGACGCCTCTCGACGTCGCTTCGTCATGCCTGATGCTCTTGAAGAGGTCGCCGCCAACGAGGAAGTCCAGTGAAGCTCCATCCGCTCGCGCGAACGCTCGTCACCGCGCGCACCTGGCCCTTCGTCATCGACGTCGGCGTCGCGGCCTGCGCGCTGGCTGTCTTTTTTGCCGTCATCAGCACCGGCACATACTGGCTCGGCAAGCCCATCCCTGTGGTGCCCATCTCGCACTCCATCAGCGCCCTTCCGGCTTATGCCTTCTATTCCGTCGTGCGCATTGGAATCGCTTACTTTCTCAGCCTGATCTTTGCTGTCACCTATGGCTATACGGCAGCCTATAACCCGCGTATCGAGGCGTGGATGATTGCCGCACTCGACATCCTGCAATCAATCCCTGTGCTCAGTTTCCTGCCTCCGGTCGTGCTGGCTATGGTCGCGCTCATTCCCGGACATCAGATGGGCATTGAATTGGGTGTTGTCCTGCTCATCTTCACCGGCCAGGTCTGGAACCTCGCCTTCAGTTTTTACTCTTCGCTCAAGAGCATCCCGCGCGAGATGCTCGAAGCCTCGCGCATCTATCGCTACTCCGCCTGGCAGCGTTTCTGGCAGCTCGAAATGCCCTACGCCACCATCGGACTGGTCTGGAATTCCATCGTGTCGGTCGCGGGCGGCTGGTTTGCCTTGATGGCATGCGAAATGTTCACCATGGGCGACCGAAACTTCCAGCTGCCTGGCCTCGGCAGCTACTTGCAGACCGCCGCGGATTCCGGCGATGTCCGCGCGCTGGTGGCCGGATTCGCAGTCGTCATCCTCATCGTTGTGGCCACCGATCAGCTGGCGTGGCGACCCTTGATCGCCTGGAGCGACAAGTTCAAGTTTGAACAGGTCGAGTCGTCCGATCGCGTGACTTCGCCCATCCTGAGTCTTCTGCAGCGCTCGGCTCTCTTTACTTCCCTGCCCGACCGGCTCTTGTCCCGCATCGAAGAGCCCATCTATCGCCGTTTTGCACGCACAAAAGAGGCCCAGGTTGTGCATCCGCTGGATGAGGAACCTTCCCGCAATGCAGCATCCCCGGTGCTCTGGACCCTCGGCCTCGTGGCCCTCACCGTACTCGGCTGGGGAGCCCTGCAGGCCGTACTCATGCTCCGCACCGTAACCTGGCCGGAGCTGAAGCTGCTCCTCGAAGGCGCCGTAGCCACGTTTCTTCGCGTCAACGCCGCCTTGCTCATTTCTGCCCTGTGGACAATCCCGGTCGGCGTCGCCATCGGCTTCAATCCCAAACTCGCACGCTTTATTCAGCCGATCGCGCAGATCCTGGCTTCGGTCCCGGCGACAGCGTTCTTTCCCATCCTGCTCATCGGTCTCGTCAAGATCGGCGGAGGCCTCGGCATTGGATCGATCGCACTCATGCTGCTCGGCACGCAATGGTACATCCTCTTCAATGTGATCGCCGGCGCCATGTCAATCCCATCGGACTTGCGCGAGGTTTCCTCCCTCTACCGATTCACTCGCTGGCAACGATGGACCCGGCTCATTCTCCCCGGGATCTTTCCCTACCTCATCACCGGAATGGTGACCGCATCGGGCGGCGCCTGGAACGCTTCGGTTTTCGCGGAGTACTCCCGCATGCCTGGCCGCACGCTGCAAACCATCGGCCTGGGCGCGCAGATCGATGCCGCAACGGACAGCGGCCGCTTCCCCATCCTGCTGCTGGCCACCATTTTCATCTCGTTGATGGTAGTTACCATGAATCGCCTGGTTTGGCGAAGACTCTATCGGCTCGCAGAAACGCGATATAAACTTGAGGGCTAGCAAGAGCAAGCCTGGCCGAACCTGGGCCTCGCATCTGGAGAGTGACCAATGATCCGAGTGGGGCTGGTAGGTTTTGGCATGGCAGGGCGTGTCTTTCATGCGCCTCTCATATCATCGGTTGAAGGTCTGGAGCTCGCAGCCGTCGTCGAGCGTACGACCGATAATGCTGCACAACGATATCCGGGCATCACGACCTATCGCAGCCTCGACGAGTTGCTCGCCGACGCATCCATCAAATTGGTCGTCGTAGCGACGCCAAACGCTACCCATTACGAAGTCGCTTTAAAAGCTCTCGAAGCCGCTAAGAGCGTTGTTGTCGACAAACCAATGGCTGTTTCGTCTGCGCAGATCGCCGAGTTGATGCAATTGGCGGGCGGGATCGGCCTGCAATTCATTCCCTTTCATAATCGCCGCTGGGATGGCGACTTCCTGACCGTTGAAAATGTGATTCATGGAAAATCTCTCGGCCAGCTCGTCCACTTTGAATCCACCCTGGACCGCTGGCGTCCCGGCGTCTCCTCCCGCGAGTGGAAGGAAGACCCGGAACAAGGGGGAAACCTTCTTGACCTCGGCACTCATCTCGTCGATCAGGCCCTCACCCTCTTCGGTCTGCCTGAATCCATCGGCGCCGAAGTACTTCGCGAACGAGACGGGGAAGGCGCAAACGATTCGTTCACGATTCGAATCCATTACCTCACCGGCGCCGCGGTCACACTGAGCGCAAACTACCTTTCGTCGCTGGCCCGGCCACGCTATCATCTCCGCGGCACCAAGGGAAACTACTGGAAGTGGGGACTCGACATCCAGGAAGAGGCACTCACAAAAATAACGCGCATTGAGTCCCCGGAATGGGGCAAGGAGCCGCTTGATCGTTGGGGCACGCTCTGCGTTGATGCAGACGGCAGCACGGTAACAACGCCCGTCGAGCCCGTTCCCGGCGATTATCGGCTCTTTTACGCCGGAGTGCGCGACGCCCTGCTGGGCAAGGCAAACCCTCCAGTGAGGGCCATCGACGCGTGGCGCACTGCGCGTGTTCTCGAATGGGCGCTGGAGAGCTCGAAGACGCATCGCGATATCGAATGCGATTGGGCCACCGAGCCGAGCTAGGAAACGCGCAGCTGCGAGTGCCCATCCAAACTCTGGTTGAGTGGGAGACCAACGGATCCACGAGCATCCGCCTACTCCCTATTCCCTATTCCCTGTTTCTCCTCCACCAGCGGCACCCAGAATCGAAACACCGTTCCCTCCGCGGGGGTACTTGACACTTCAATCGACCCGCCATGGGCAGTGAGGATGGCGCGCGCAATCGCCAGGCCCATACCGGTGCCTTTCCCTTTGCCCGTGCTCTTCTTGCCGCGATAAAACTTCTCGAAGACCAATGGCAGATCCACCGCATCGATGCCGGGACCGTTGTCCTCCACACTGAATTCGAGCCTGTCTCCAGCGCGCCGGCTGCGCAGGGCGATGCGGCTGCCCGGCGGACAATAGCGCGCCGCATTTTCGAGCAGATGTCGAAGCACCCGACCCAGAAGATGTGGATCGAACCACACCGGCGTATCGGGCTCCTCTACACTGATGACCACGTGATGGGCAGCTAGCGCTGTCTGCGATTTCTCCAGTGCGTGTTCCATGAGCGCGCGCGTGGACTGCGGCTCGGCGTGCACCTGTAGAACATTGGCATCGATTTCCGCCATTTCAACTGCTTCGCCGATCAGCTTGTCCAACCGCGCGCTTTCCTCGTCCACGATCGCCACCAGTTCCTGCTGCGCCGCATCATCCAGCCCTTCCCCCTGGCGAAGAGTTGTTGCCGCCGCGCGAATCGACGTCAGCGGCGTGCGAAGCTCGTGCGTGATCGAGTCGATGAGCGCTGTTCGGAGCCGCTCGCCCTCGCGTGCAGCCTCAAGCCGCGCCGACGCTTCAATCGCAACCGCGCGCGTCAATGCAATCGCCACCTGCGCCGTGACCGCGGTCGCCACTTCGCGCGACAGCGTTGCAGGCCTCCAACCCAACGCTCCCACCGGCCGCATGCCTACCACCAGCGGCATCGCAGTGAAGTCTCCCGGCAAAGCATGCGCCGGATTCAGCCCCATGCTCACGACACTCAGGCTTGCCCGAATACTCATCGGTAGCTCGGACGTCGAGGAGAAAAACAGGTCTTCGTCGCGGGAATACAGAACAACTCCGTCCAGCACGAAGATTCGGCCGATGATCCTCGGCAATTCCCGCGTAAGTGTAGCGGCGTCATCGTAAAGCATCATCTCCTGGCTCAGCAGATAGAGCCGTTCCAAATCTTCGCGGCGCTGCTCCGCCTGTTCTGCCTGCCGTCGCGCACGTTCCGCCACGCGGCCTGCAACCAGCGAGCTCGCTACAAACGAAAACATCGCAACCCATTCCGATCCACCCGCCAGGCGAAACGTGCGATACGGCGGAAGAAAGAAATAATCAAAGCAAATCGCGCAGGCAATCGCACAATACAGGGAAACCGCAATCCCCGCCTGAGCCGCTGTCCACACCACCAGAACCAGAAAGACCAATCCTGCCGCGGTCGAGTCGGCGCCGAGCCAAACCATCAGCGCCGTCGTTAAAACAGCGGCAAGCGTGGCGCCCAGCCATCGCGCAGGGGCTCCCAGGTTGGAATTGATCTGCATCGTCGTCTCAATCGGAATGATACCCGCGGAGGCATATGATGTAATGTCCTCTGAAAGAAGACGTATATGCCAGGACGAATTTTGGTCATCGATGATGAGCCGCAGATTACGCGTGTGCTGCGCGCCTCGCTCTCCGCGCAGAGCTTCGACGTGCGCACCGCGAATGATCCCGAGGAGGGCTTGAGAATCTTCCGCGAGTGGCCGCCCGATCTCGTGATCACCGACCTCATGATGCCGGGCATGAGCGGCGTGGAAGTTTGCCGCGCCATCCGTACTACTTCGTCGACTCCGTTGCTGGTTCTCTCGGTTCGCGATCACGAGCGCTCAAAAGTAGAGGCGCTCGATGCGGGAGCGGATGACTACGTCACCAAGCCTTTCGGCATCCAGGAACTCCTGGCCCGGGTGCGTGCTCACCTGCGCCGGGCCCCCGAGCGCTCCACTGCGGCGATCGAAGCCGGCGACTTCGTTGTCGATACAGAGGCGCATTCGGTCACCGTGCAAGGCAAACCAGTTCACCTCACCCCGAAGGAATTCGAGCTCCTGGTGCATCTCGCGCGCAATGCCGGCAAAGTCATGACCCACCGTGCGCTTCTCACCGCGGTTTGGGGCGCCCAATCGGCCTACCAGCCTGAATACCTCCGGGTCTTCGTCGGACAGCTTCGCAAGAAACTTGAAAACGAAACTGGTCGCCAATACATCCAGACCGAACCCTGGGTGGGTTACCGGTTCGTTCCCGAGGGATGGCTCGGCAACGAAGGATAAACTTTCGATTTCGCGCTGACAAAACGCTTTAGCGACGCCTTTATTTTTTCTTTATAACTCCCTTCTGCCCCTACAACACCGCCCCATTCAGAATCTGTTTTGGGCATCCGATTGTCCGTCGCCTCCCGCACGCCAATCTGGATGATGGTTCGACACAGAGGTTTCGCGATGCAAGATTTGACAATGCTTTTCTTCACGCTGGTTTTCTTCGTCTTGGCGTTTCTCTACGTCAAGGCCTGCCAGAAGTTGAGGTAGACCGATGGATCTCATGACTGCAGCAGCACTCATTCTCTCCATTTTGCTTCTCGCCTACCTCACCATCTCCCTGCTCTTTCCGGAGAAATTCTGATGACCGCCAATGGCTGGTTGCAATTTGTCATTTACTCCATTGTCTTGATCCTGACCGTCCGCCCGGTAGGCATCTATCTCGCGCGGGTCTTTGAGGGCGAGCGTACCTGGCTCGATCCCCTCCTTCGCCCCATCGAGCGGCTCACATACCGAATCTGCGGTGTGAATGCGGATCACGAAATGAATTGGCGCGAATACGCATTCGCCATGCTTGGTTTCTCCGCCATCAGCATGCTGATCACCTATGCGATCGAACGCCTGCAGGCTCTTCTGCCATTCAACCCGCAGGGACTGCCCGCCGTCGGCACCGACCTCGCATGGAATACGGCCGCCAGTTTCACCACCAACACCAACTGGCAGTTCTACACGCCCGAAGCGACGATGAGCTATCTCACCGAGATGGCCGGCCTGGCAACGCACAATTTCTTTTCCGCGGCTGTGGGAATCGTTGTCGCCATCGCAATCATTCGCGGAATCAAGCGGACGAGCTCCGGCACCATCGGCAACTTCTGGGTCGACACCACCCGCGCGCTGTTTTACATACTTATTCCGGGATCGCTGATCTACGCGCTCTTGCTCGTCGCGCAAGGGGTTCCGCAAAATCTGCATGCCTACACCGTTGCGCATACACTTGAAGGCCAATCGCAGACCATTGGACAGGGACCCGTGGCTTCGCAGGAAGCCATCAAGATGCTGGGCACCAACGGCGGCGGATTCTTCAATGCCAATAGCGCGCATCCCTACGAGAATCCAACCCCCTTCTCCAATTTCCTTCAGATCCTGTCGATCTTCCTCATCCCCGCGGGCCTCACGTACACGCTCGGCCGAATGACCGGTTCTCCAGGACACGGTTGGGCCGTCTTTGCCGCTATGTTCGTCTTGTTCGCGGCGGGATTCAGTGCACTCTACTGGGCCGAAGCGCACCCCCATCCAATGATCCACGGTGCACAGCAGGCCGTCACCGCCACCGCGCCCGGCGGCAACATGGAAGGCAAGGAAGTCCGCAACGGCATCGCTGAGACCGCGCTGTTTGCCACCATCACGACGGACGCAAGTTGCGGTGCGGTGAACGGCATGCATGACAGTTTTACTCCTCTTGGTGGCCTTGTACCCCTTACCAACATCATGCTCGGCGAAGTCATCTTCGGTGGCGTGGGCGCCGGTCTCTACGGCATCCTCATCTTCGTCGTGCAGGCAGTGTTCATCGCCGGCCTCATGGTAGGCCGCACCCCGGAGTACCTGGGCAAGAAGATCGAATCCTATGACGTGAAGATGGCAATGCTTTACGTGCTCATCTTTCCGCTCATCATTCTTTCGCTGACGGCCGTCTTTGTGCTCTCGCCCAACATTGGTCTTGCCACCACAAACAATAATGGCCCGCACGGGTTCAGCGAAATTCTTTACGCATTCACCTCTGGAGCGGGCAACAACGGGTCCGCCTTTGCCGGCCTCGGCCCTAACTGGTGGTACAACATCGCGATGGGCTGGGACATGCTCATCGGGCGTTTTCTCATGATGATTCCTGTGCTCGCACTCGCCGGTAACCTGGCGATGAAGAAGAGCATTCCGCCCTCGCCCGGCACGTTCCCCGTCAACACGCCGCTCTTCACTGTGCTCCTCGTCAGTGTGGTCCTCATCCTCGGCGCACTCACGTTCTTCCCCGCTCTGAGCCTGGGTCCGATCCTCGAGCACCTTCTTCTCAAGGCTGGCCAACTTTTCTAAACCACCACGTACCGGAGAGCAACGAGACAGACACTCATGGCACACAAAAAGAATCTTTGGAACACGCAAATCGTCATGCAGGCTCTACTGGACTCAGTTCGGAAGCTGGATCCGCGCTGGATGGTCAAGAATCCCGTCATGTTTGTCGTGGAAGTCGGCAGCGTGCTGACTGCGGCGCTCCTCCTTGACAACACGATGAATCATCGCGCGGGGTTCGGCATTCAATCTCCAGATCACGCTCTGGCTCTGGTTCACAGTCCTGTTCGCCAACTTTGCTGAAGCTATGGCAGAAGGCCGCGGCAAAGCGCAGGCCGACACTCTCCGCAAGGCCAAGGGCGAGACCATTGCCAAGCGCTACACCGCCAGCGGCGGATTTGAAGATGTAGCCAGTGGCCTGCTGCGCCTGGGCGACGTGATCTATGTCGAGGCCGGCCACTACATCGCCGGGGACGGCGAAGTCATCGAAGGCGTAGCCTCGGTCGACGAATCGGCCATCACCGGCGAGTCGGCTCCCGTAATTCGCGAAGCAGGCGGCGACCGTTCGGCCGTAACCGGCGGGACCAAAGTTCTTTCCGACTGGATCAAGGTCGCGCATCACCTCCAATCCCGGCGAGACTTTTCTTGATCGAATGATCGCTCTAGTCGAGGGCGCCACGCGTCAAAAGACGCCCAACGAAATCGCGCTCAGCATTCTGCTCTCCGGACTCACCATCGTCTTCCTGCTCGCCGTAGTCACGCTGCAGCCATTCGCGATCTATTCCAAAGCGCCGCAAACCATCTTCGTGCTGGTGTCCCTGCTTGTGTGCCTCATTCCCACGACCATCGGCGGCCTGCTTTCTGCCATCGGCATCGCCGGCATGGACCGCCTGGTGCAATACAACGTGCTGGCCATGAGCGGCCGCGCCGTCGAAGCTGCAGGCGACGTAAATACGCTTCTCCTCGATAAGACCGGCACCATCACTCTCGGCAATCGCCAGGCAACCGAGTTTCGCCCTGCCCCTGACATCTCAGCAGAGCGCCTCGCCGATGCGGCGCAACTGTCCTCCTTATCCGACGAAACGCCCGAAGGCCGCTCGATCGTCGTGCTCGCCAAGGAGAAGTACAACCTGCGCGGCCGCGACCTTGCAGGGCATTCACGCGGAGTTTGTTCCCTTCACCGCGCAGACCCGCATGAGCGGCGTGAATCTGCCCGGCGTCCGCATTCGCAAAGGCTCCGTCGATGCCATCTCCCGCTTCCTGGAAGACCAGGGCTCATCGCTGCCCAAAAAAGTCCGCGACAACGTCGAAGACATCGCACGTGCCGGCGGAACTCCGCTCGTGGTAGCCGAGAATACTTCCGCACTCGGCGTCATTCATCTCAAAGACATCGTCAAGGGGGGCCTGAAAGACCGTCTCGCCCGCCTCCGCGCCATGGGCATTCGCACCATCATGATCACCGGCGATAACCCGCTGACCGCCGCAGTCATCGCGCGCGAAGCCGGCGTCGACGATTTTCTCGCCGAAGCCAAGCCGAAGGACAAGATGGACCTGATCAAGCGCGAGCAGGGCAAAGGCAAGCTGGTTGCGATGACCGGCGACGGCACCAACGACGCGCCCGCGCTGGCGCAGGCCGATGTAGGGGTCGCGATGAACTCGGGCACGCAGGCCGCAAAGGAAGCCGGCAACATGGTCGACCTCGATTCGAACCCGACCAAGCTCATCGAGATTGTCGAGATCGGCAAACAGTTGCTGATGACGCGCGGCGCTCTAACGACATTCTCGATCGCCAATGACGTCGCGAAATACTTTGCCATTATTCCCGCCATGTTTGCCGGCGCATTCCCGGTTCTGAACGCGCTCAACATCATGTATCTCCACTCGCCGCAGTCGGCCATCCTGTCAGCGGTCGTCTTCAACGCCATCATCATCGTGGCGCTCATCCCGCTCGCGCTCAAAGGCGTGAAGTACGAGCCGAAGGCCGCTGAAGCTCTGCTCCGTCAAAACCTGCTGATCTACGGTGTCGGTGGCGTCATCGTGCCCTTCGTCGGCATCAAGGCGATCGACATGTTGATTGTTGCTCTGCACCTTGCCTAACCTTTGCACCTTGATCAGAGAAGGAGAACTCGAAATGCACTCCACCTCCACATTGCCGGTTGTCGCAGTCACACAGACAGCGGCGGTCAAGCATTCACTTTGGGGAACCTCGATTCGCTTCACCCTGCTCGCCACTGTGCTCTGCGGCCTCGCGTACCCGCTTCTGGTCACCGGCATCGCCTCTGTCCTCTTTCCGCATCAGGCCGCGGGCAGTTTGATCCTCAAAGATGGCAATGTCATCGGGTCCGAACTCCTGGCGCAAAGCTTTACTTCCGATCGCTATTTTCATCCCCGCCCATCGGCAGCAGGCAATGGCTACGACGCCACTTCTTCAGGAGGCTCAAACCTCGCCCAGTCCAACGTCAAGCTCGTCCAGCGCATTCAAGGCGACATCGACAAGCTGGCTAAGGAGAATCCGGGCAAACCGGTCCCCATCGATCTCGTCACGACCTCCGGCTCGGGACTTGACCCCGACATCACGCCCGACGCCGCGTTCTACCAGATTTCACGCGTCGCCAAGGCGCGCGGTCTAGGCGAGGACCAGGTGCGACAACTCGTTCAGCAGCACATTACCGGTCGCCAACTCGGCCTCCTAGGCGAGCCGCGCGTCAACGTGCTCGCGCTGAACCTCGATCTCGACAAGCTTGCGAAGTAAGTATCCGGGTAGCTTCCCCTGGAAAAGGGGAGGGGGAATATTCCCTCCCCTCTTTTTTCCGCCTTCATCTCCAAGCCATTTCACCGGGCAATACGATTGCCTCCTGTGACCTCCCCTTCAAGCTGCGGATCCGCTGAAGAGCGGCTCACGTGAATAGTCTCACGTGGCCCTCATCGTCATGGAGTGCATGAGAGCGTAGGCTTGTCGTAGCATCCGGCGCTAGACGATAAGCGCACAGACGCTCCTTTCGAAAGCCGAACAATTCGAAATTGCGGTGTCCGTTGCAATAGACAAAGGATATTCCTATCGAATACCATACCGTTTCCGACTCGGATTGAAACGGCGGGAGCAATCATGCGGGCGTCCCTGTTCATCACCTGCTACAACGACACCCTGTTCCCCGAGACAGGCCGAGCCGTGGTGCGCCTGCTTGAACGGCTTGGCGTCGCGCTCGAGTTCAATCCCAGCCAAACCTGCTGCGGCCAGATGCATGCCAACACCGGTTTCCGTGCCGAAGCATTCTCCCAGGCCAAACGCTTCGTCCGCCTCTATCAGAACGCGGACACCGTCGTCATTCCTTCCACTTCCTGCGTGGCCATGATCCGCGATCAGTATCCGGGACTATTTGCGGAACTGGGCAACGATGCACTCCGCAAGGAGTTTGACGCCCTGCTGCCGCGCGTTTACGAACTGAGCGAATTCCTCATCGACCGCCTGGGCGTTGACGATGTTGGCGCTTATTTTCCGCATCGCGTCACCTACCATGCCAGTTGTCACGGGCTGCGCGGATTGCACGTTGGCGACCGCCCCTTTCGCCTGCTCGCAAAAGTGCGCGGTCTCGAGCTGATTCCTCTCGAAAACCTCGACCGCTGTTGCGGCTTCGGCGGGACTTTTTCCATCAAAAATGCCGAAGTCTCGTCGGCCATGCTTTCTGGCAAGCTGAACGACGTGCTCTCCACGCAAGCTGAATTCTGCACCGCGCTCGACAACAGCTGCCTGATGCATCTCGGCGGCGCGTTGCACCGCGAGTTTGCCGCCACCCGCACCCTCCATGTCGCACAGATCCTGGCCAGCACACAAACAGATCCCGCGGAAGGCATCGCATGATGCGGATCGACCTCGATCCCCGCACCGCACCGCCCTTTCCGCAGGCGGCCCTGCCCATTCTGCGCAATACGCAGCTGCGAAAAAATGTGGCCCACGCTACTGATGTGATCCAGGCAAAGCGCGCGCGCCTTGTTGCTGAAAAAACCGACTGGCAGGCGCTGCGAACCGCCGCGGCAGCGATCAAGGATGATGTCCTCGGCCATCTGGATCGATATTTGGTCGAATTCGAGACCCGCTGCACTGCGGCCGGCGGACACGTCCACTGGGCCTCCGATGCAGCCGAAGCCCGCCGCATCATTGTCGAAATTCTCCGCACGGAAAAGGCGACCGAAGCCATCAAGATCAAAACGATGACTTCGGCCGAGATTCAACTCAATCCCGCGCTTGAGGCTGCTGGAATCCAGGCCATTGAAACCGATCTTGCCGAGCTGATTCTGCAACTCGGTGAAGACGAACCCTCGCACATCGTCGCTCCCGCCCTGCACGTGAATCGCAGCCAGGTGCGGGAGATCTTCGCCCGCCGCATGGGCCGCACCGATCTCACCGACGATCCCCAGGCTCTGACCGCCGCAGCGCGTTCGTACCTGCGCAAGAAGTTTCTCAGCGTCGACATGGCGATCTGCGGCGCTAATTTCATGGTCGCGGAAACGGGCGCGGTAACCATCGTCGAGTCCGAAGGCAACGGACGCATGTGCCTCACTCTCCCCCGCACGCTCATTGCCCTCGCGGGAATCGAAAAGATCGTCCCCACATTTCGCGACCTCGAAGTCATGCTACAGGTCTTGGCGCGCTCCGCAACCGGCGAGCGCATGAACCCCTACACCTCCCTCTGGACCGGCGTCACACCCGGCGACGGACCGCAGAATTTTCACGTAGTGTTGCTGGACAATGGCCGATCGTCGATTCTTGCGCGACATACCGAACGCCAGACTTTACGATGTATCCGTTGTGCCGCCTGCCAGAATACCTGCCCGGTCTACCGCCAGACGGGCGGCCATGCCTACGGTTCTGTGTATGGCGGTCCCATCGGCGCCATCCTCACGCCGCAGTTGATGAACATGGACCACGCGCAATCCCTGCCTTACGCATCGTCCTTGTGCGCCGCATGCTACGAAGTGTGCCCGGTAAAAATCAATATCCCGGACGTGCTGATCGAGTTGCGCGCACAGGTGGTCGATCGGGAGCGCAAGCAAGCAACCCGCGCCTTCGACCTGATGTACATCGGCATGCGTGTTGCGAACAGCATCTTTGCCAGCGCCTGGCGTTTTCGCCTTGCGCAGCGCTTTGGTCGCATCGGGCTGCGGCTGTTCACCAAGAAGGACGGCTGGATTCACGCCTTGCCGAGCCTCGGCGCCCGCTGGACCATGACGCGTGACCTGCGCGGCTTGCCCGATCAAACATTTCGCGACTGGTGGGCATCGCGTCCAAAGGACAAAGCATGAGCGACGCGCGCCAACAGATTCTCGATCGCATTCGCCGCGCAACGTCCAGCGGTTCCGCTGCGAAATATTCCGACTTGCCGCGAAACTACATCCGGCATGGAAGCCTCGACGAAGCAGCGCGTTTGAATTTAATGGTTGAGCGTTTGCAAGAATACGACGCTGATGTCGTAGAGTGCGCACCGGACGATCTCCCCGCTTGCATCGCCGACCGCCTGCATTCGAGCGGCAAGAACAAATTTGTCGTGCCGCCTGGTTTGCCCGCCGAATGGCTCGCCTCCGGATTTGACTGGAAGATCGATCGAGGTCTTTCCCACGCCGAAATCGAAGCCTGCGATGGAGTCATGACTGCGTCCTTCGCAGGTGTGGCGGACTCGGGCACCATCGTGCTCCATCATTCCGCCAGTGAGGGCCGTCGCGTTCTCACCCTTTTGCCCGATTGGCATCTCTGCATCCTGCGCACCAGCCAGATCGTCGAAACGTTGCCCGAATACTTCGACCGTTGCCCGCGGCCGCCGACACTCGCCACCTATATCTCCGGGCCTAGCGCCACCGCCGACATCGAAATGACGCGCATCAAGGGCGTCCACGGCCCGCGCTTCCTCCATGTGATCCTCGTTCATGACGAAGCCTGAAATCACGAGACGGCTTGCAGTGACTCGGCCGCTCGCAGCGCTAGGCCTCGTGCCACCGATGTGAACTCGTTCCCGCCGCGAATCCGATCCCCGCCAAATCGCGTTGCAAAAATCCTCCGTACCGCGGGGACAAACGAACTGCCGCCGGTCAGAAATACGCGGTCCACATCACGGGGATCGGCGCCGGTCCTCCGCAACAGCGAATCCACACACTGCTCGATGGTTTGCAATTCCTGCGCAATCCAAGACTCGAATTCGCCCCGCTTCACCGGGATGCGCAGGTCCAATCCTGCGTCGTGAAACCGGAACTCCGCATCCTCGCTGCGCGACAGTTCGAACTTCACCTGTTGCACCGCTTGGTGCAGCTGGTAGCCGAGATCTTCTTCCACAATCGCAATCAGCGCTTGGATCTTCTCCGGTTCCAACGCACGGATTCGTGCGCTTTTCAGAATCTCCCGCACGTTGTTGGTACGAAGGAACGACAGATAGTGCCAGCGTTCGAGGTTGGCATAGATCCAGGCCGGGACCGCCGGAAGCAACTTGTTCAGCGAACGCGCCTCCGAGTTCGATCCGAGGGCCGGTGAAACGAGTTTGCGCACGATGCGCGCATCAAAAGCGTCGCCTGCCAGGCCGATGCCGCTATTACCCACCAGATCGTTCGGTGTGCGGCCGCGCCGTCGCACGCCTGGGCCAACACGCAGTAGCGAGAAATCGCTTGTGCCGCCGCCGAAATCCCCAATCAGAATCAACTCATCGTGATCCAGTGTGGCTTCGTAGGAATACGCCGCCGCGATCGGCTCCATTTCAAACTCGACGCGCTCGACACCGGCAAGAGCAAATGCCTCGCGCAACCGAGCAACCGCGAAGTCATCGTCCTCGTCGGACTCCGATCCAACGAATCGCACCGGCCGCCCCACCATGGCATATGCGATCGGCCGCGCAAATTGCCGTTCCGCTGCTTTGCGCAAATCGCCCAGTAAGCGCGAGATCACTTCTTCCAGCTTGTGCCGTCGTCCGAAGATCTCCGTGCCGGTAAGCGTTCTGCTGGACAGGTGGGACTTGAGCGACTGGATGAGCCGCCCTTTTTCGTCCGCATTGAGATAATGTTCGATGGCAGCCGGGCCCGTGAGTCCGTGCGTTCGCTTGGCGCCGCTCGCCGACTTGACTTGTTCGAAATAGAGAACGGACCGATACGATTCGGTCGGAACACCGCGAAACGTGAACGAAGCCAGCTCCACGCCAGCACCATTTACGCGTGCTACCGAACTATTCGTTGTCCCAAAATCAATCCCGATCGCGGCAGCTTCATGCACGTTTTGAGCTTTCCCCGTCTGATTTCTCAAATCGCATTAGCTCATCACCTGCACAGTTCCCTTGCCCACCAAATCCTCTACGCGTTCCACCCAACCGCGATCAGCCGCAACGCTCATCTGCTCGGGCTCAAGAATCACTTCGTACTCACCCTTCTTCTGGAGATGGAGCATTACCTTGCCCGGCCCCGGCGCGGCGTCTGCCGCAGACTTCAACGCCGCCATCATCTCTTCCGTCGCGCGATCGAGATTCACGCGAATCCGAATCCCGCTCGGGAGCTTTACCTGCACCTCTTCCAATGCCTGAATCGCACTGACCGACAGCTTCGGTGCGGAATCTTCATCGCCCGAAAGCGTTCCACGAATCAGCACTGGAGCCTCAATCTTCAGTTGCTCCGAGAGCTTCTCGTAGTCCCGCGGAAACGCGATCAATTCGATCTTTCCCGTCGCATCCTCGAGCATTCCCTGCGCATAGAGCTTGCCCTCGCGTTTGGTCTTCCGAGGGACCACACCCTGCATGATGCCCGCGACCTGCAATTCATCCGCCGGGTCGGAATCCTTGCCCCAGCGCCGCTCTGGAGGCTTGCGCTCGAGCGCCTCTGCCACCGAAATCACGCCCGGCAGATTGCGCAGCTTCTCCGCATACTTATCCAGCGGATGCCCTGACACAAAGAACCCGAGCACCTCTTTCTCATTCGCAAGCCGCTCGCCCTCTTCCCAGTCCGCTGTTCGCGGCAACTCATCGCCGCCATGTCCATGCGCAGGAGCCTCATTGAACAACCCAAACAACCCCGTCTGTCCATGGGCCTCGTCGCGCTGCGCCTTCTGCGCACGCTCCATCGCCTTATCCACTGCGTTGAAGAGCGGCCCGCGCTTGCCCAGCGAATCGAGTGCCCCAGCCTTGATCAGCGATTCAATCACCCGCTTGTTCATCACCCGCAGGTCGACCTTCTCGCAGAACTCCCAGAAGCTCTTGAAACTGCCCCCCAGTTCTTCACGCGCCTTTTTGATCGACTCAATCGCGTTGCCGCCGACGTTCTTCACCGCCGCCAGCCCAAAACGAATCGCCTGGCCTTCCGAAGTGACATGCGGCGTAAATTGCGCTCCTGAAACCTGCACATCTGGCGGCTCGACACTGATGCCCATCTCCTTGCATTCCTGGATGTACTTGACGACGTTTTCCGGCTTCGAAGTTTCCGATGTCAGCAGCGCCGCCATAAACTCCACCGGATAGTGCGTCTTCAAATACGCCGTCTGATACGCTACCAATGCATACGCTGCCGAGTGCGATTTGTTAAATCCATAGCCTGAGAACTTCGCCATCAGGTCGAAGATTTCGCCCACCGGCGCCTTCGGATGTCCCAATGCCGCCGCACCATTCATAAAGCGATCGCGCTGCTCCGCCATCGCCTTGGGATCCTTCTTCCCCATCGCGCGCCGCAACAGGTCAGCCTCGCCGAGGCTGTAGCTCGCCAGCACATTGGCGATCCGCATCACCTGCTCCTGATAAACAATCACCCCCAGCGAATCCTTCAGAATCGTCTCAAGCTCCGGCAGCAGAAACTCTACTTTGCGCCGACCCCATTTTCTTTCAATGAAGTCATCGATCATGTCCATCGGCCCAGGCCGATAGAGAGCATTCAGCGCCGTCAGCTCCTCCACGGTATCCGGCTTGTAGCGCCGCAAAATATCCCGCATCCCACTCGACTCAAACTGAAAAATCCCCGACGTCAGCGCCGTGTGGAACACCCTCTTGAATGTCTCTGGATCGTCGAGCGGAACCATCTCGATGTCCAGCTTCTCCCCACGTGTCTGCTCAATCAGCTTCACGCAATCGTCGATCACCGTCAGCGTCGCCAGGCCCAGAAAGTCCATCTTCAACAGGCCCATCTTTTCGACAGCCTTCATGTCATAGGCGGTCACGATTTCGTCGTTCTTCGTTCTGTTCAGCGGCACGAGTTCCGTCAGCGGGCGCGGCGCAATCACCACCGCCGACGCATGGACCCCGGCCCCGCGCACCAGCCCCTCCAGCTTCTTCGCCGTATCAATCAGCTCGCGGATCTGCTTGTCGTTGTCATAGGCCTTGCGCAAGTCGGGAACCTCTTCGAGCGCCTTATCAATCGTCATCCCCACCGTCGGAGGGATCAGCTTGGCAATCCGGTCCACATCGCCGTACGGCATATCCATCGCGCGTCCGCAGTCTTTGATCGACGCCTTCGCCGCCATGGTGTTGAACGTGATGATCTGCGCTACCTGCTCGCGTCCATACTTCCGCGTCACGTAATCGATCACTTCGCCCCGCCTGTTCTGGCAGAAGTCCACGTCGATATCCGGCATCGTCACGCGCTCGGGATTTAAAAACCTCTCAAACAGAAGCACATTCTGCATGGGATCGATGTTGGTAATCTCCATCGCATAGGCCACCAACGATCCCGTCGCCGATCCGCGCCCGGGTCCCACGGGAATGCCGTGATCGCGGGCATATTTGATGAAGTCCCACACGATCAGGAAGTATCCCGAGTACTTCATCTGCTTGATGATGCCGATCTCGTATTGCAGCCGCGCCTCATACTCGGCGGTCGTCGAGCGCTGCACGCCGCGCAGCCCCAGTTGTCGCACAGCGGTGTCGAACCGCTTCCTCAAGCCTTCGCGGCACACCTGCTCAAAGTAGCTGTCGATCGTGTGCTCCGCCGGCACGGCAAACTCCGGAAACGGATTGTCCACCGCATGGAGTTTCAGATTGCAGCGCTCCGCAATCTCTACCGTCCGCTGCGTCACTCCGGGAGAATCTGGAAAGATGCGCGCCATCTCGTCGGCGGATTTCACGAAAAACTGGTCGGAGTCAAAGCGAAAGCGGTCCGCATCGTGAATCTTCGCGCCCGTCTGCACGCACAGCATCACATCGTGTGCGTGCGAGTCTTCGCCGCACAGATAGTGCGAATCGTTGGTCAGCACCAGCGGAATGTCGAGTTCCTTCTCCAGCCGGAACAGGTCCGCCTGAATCTTTCTTTCCTGCTCCAATCCCTGGTTTTGAATCTCGAGATAGAAGTTCCCGCGCCCAAAGATGTCCTCATATTGCAGCCCAACAGATTTCGCTTTTTCATAATGCCCCGCCATCAGCTCTTCGCACAGCTCGCCCGAAAGGCAGCCAGAAAACCCGATCAGGCCTTTCGAGTTTTCGGCCAGATACTTTTTGCTCACGCGTGGCTTGCGATAGAAACCATGCAGGCTCGCCTCGCTCGTCAGCCGAATCAGGTTGCGGTAGCCCTCTTCGTTTTCCGCCAACACCAGCAGGTGGTTGTACTGGTCGTTGGGCGTCTCGGCACGATGATCCTCGGCCTTGCACACGTAGAGCTCGCACCCCAGGATCGGCTTGATGCCCTTCGCCTTCGCCGCATTGAAAAAGTGCACCGCGCCGTAAATGTTTCCGTGGTCGGTCATCGCGACTGACGTCTGCCCAAGCTTGGCAACGCGATCAACGAGCTTGTAAACATCACAGGCGCCGTCGAGAAGCGAGTACTCGGTGTGCAAGTGGAGGTGGGTGAATTCGGCCATTGCTTTTGATTTTAGCTGCGACGGCGACCTTGCGGAGGCGCCAGACGCATGTTGAAATCCGGGCAGCCTAGGCAAAACAGCTGCTCTGTCCACGCAGGGAATTTTGAGTCACAAATTGTTCTAACGATGATGGTTTTAATTCTCCGGCCAGGCTCAGGACGGGGTATGTCGCTGGCATCTCCATCGGGCTGTCGTCTTGCGCGATGCAGAAGGAAAAGTCCTCAAATTCGTCGGTACGACGACCAGGAGCCACAGCAACCCTGGGCCGTTGAAGTCCGGCAGAATGCGGGTTTGGAGATTGAAACGGCCAATTCAAATGAGCAATAGCGATATTCTGCGTCAGCATCTTTACTGGGTTGTCGCGAAGCAACGGATCGTTTTGCTTGGTCTTTTCAGTCGCTTGTAATCTTCTAAAACCGGGCTGACTTCGCTGAACTTCAAGCATGTTAAAAGCGGAATTGAAACTCAGCAAGAGTTCGGGGGCATGACCGAATTTCACTTCGTTTTCCGAACCTGAGGATGGGGATGCCGACACTCGCCGGATGGCGTCTAGGGGCCGGGGGGCGTCTTGGTAGGCTCTCACAGCAAGCGAGCGCTGCGAACGGAACGAGCGACACTCCCACAAGGCTGGTTGACTCGAAAAGTCTGGTTTTGAAAGCGGAGTTTGAGAAAAGTTTGAGAAATCAATGATTTCTATGCTGTCACTATCTATGCCAATTGACTCTATCTTATTCGGAATCAATGGCGGGGACGGCGGGGCTCGAACCCGCGACCTCTGCCGGGACAGCACAGAGGCGAGCAGTAACCTATTGAAACTACGCGTCACGGATGGCTTCTTTTTGCGCTCTGAGGTACCCCTGGCAACCGTTATTGGACCCCCGACCTCTGCCCTGATCCCGCCGTACTTCTGCCTTAGGTTTTCCAAGTTGAGACGGATGTGAACCACCAGAAATGTGGAAATGGCGACCCGACTGACGGCCGTCAACTGACCTTCTGACGAACGATTTCAAGAATCTCATCTGAGAGCCTCGGGTTCTGCACCGCGCGGGCCAGCGCGACTCCGCCAAGCAAGGCGGCTGTCTGAAAAATGGATTCCTTCCGGTCACCACCTTGCGCAGAGAGAATTTCCTCAAATCCATTCTCGAATGCTGCTTTGAGTTCGGGCGTTGAGCGAGCCACCTCCTGCGCAAGTGCAGCCATCGTACAGCCATCGCCTGGGTTATCCCGATGCCTGAGACCCAGATAACGATCAGCGAATGTCCGCCTGCCGCTTTTTGTCGCTCCGTAACTTCGGGCACGATCCGCAGAAACGCTTTGTCCATAGGCGACCGCAGCCTCTTCGAGTTCTTGCTTTGAGCCGAAGTGGGCATAAAACGCGCCATGTGTAAGGCCGGCGGCCTGCATCACTTCACCCACGGTGACGTTCTCAAATCCTCGTTCCCGGAAGAGTCGGGAAGCCTCCTTCACGATCCGTTCATGCCTGGCGGCGGTCTCTTTCGCGGGGTAGCGCATTCTTCTTGCATCCTCGATCTATGATAGTCATCATATCACATATATGACGGCCATCATAGTTGATGACCCGACAGCAGGAGGCACCAATGAAACTAGCAGGAAAGAAAGCTCTCATCACCGGAGGCAACAGTGGAATTGGTCTGGCCACAGCCCGCCTTTTCGTTTCTGAAGGCGCTGAAGTCGCAATTACGGGTCGCGATCAGAAGACCCTAGATGAAGCGGTCGCCGAGCTGGGATCGAAAGCCCACGGCTATCGCGTCGACGTTACGGTGGCGGAGGACCGCAAGAAGCTCTTCGCAGAACTCTCCAACGACTTTGGCAAGTTTGACATCGTCTTCGCCAATGCAGGCATCTCTGGCAGGACGCCGACCGGCGCCACCGACGAAGCCATCTTCGAGAACGTGGTCCATACCAACCTCAACGGTGCTTTCTTTACCGTCAATTCTGCTGCTCCTCTGTTGAACGACAACGGCAGCATCATCTTCAACGGATCAGTGCACAATTATCTCGGTCAACCGGGTCTGGCTGCCTACGCTGCCACGAAAGGCGGACTCGTCTCGATGGCACGGGCCATCGCCGCCGACCTTGCGCCGCGCAAGATTCGCGTGAACGTGGTTGCCCCCGGGGCGACGAAGACTCCTATCTGGAAGCGCGGGCCACGCGCCAATGCCACTGAAGAGGAATCCGCGAAACTTTCAAGCTTTGTCTCTTCCACGGTTCCGCTTGGCCGTTGGGGCGAGCCGGAAGATCTGGCCAAGGCTGTGCTTTTTCTTGCCTCCGACGATTCGTCGTACATCAACGCAGTCGAGCTGATGGTTGACGGCGGAATGACGGGCGCTCCCTTCGGAGCTCCGGTTCTTCGCGGCTGACCGCACAGAGTCTCTGGGTCTCAGCCATCTCGAAAGAATCGCCTGATGAATTGTCTCGAGCATCGCGACAAACGACCGAAAACGGAGAATTAAATGAAACCAGAAAAGGAATTTCTCGTAACGGGACCGACCGGCGCAACCGGTGGTGAAACGGTTGAACAGCTACTTTCAAAGGGACACACCGTTCGGGCGCTCGCTCACCGCGAGGATGAAAGATCTGAGCGACTCAGCAAATTGGGCGCAGAGGTTGTTTTTGGCGACCTTCTCGACATGGAATCGGTACGTTCCGCCCTTCGTGGAATCTACGGAGCTTATTTCGTCTATCCCATTCGACCGGGCATCGTGGATGCGAGCGCTCGATTTGCTCAAGCTGCAAAAGAGGCTGGCGTCAAGATCGTCGTCAACATGTCACAAAAGTCGGCACGCGGAGACTCTCAAAGCCATGCAGCACAGGCACACTGGCTATCGGAGCGCGTGTTTGACTGGTCCGGGGTGCCCGTCAGCCACATCAGACCGACACTCTTTTCGGAGTGGATGCTCTACGGGGCCGCCATGATCCGTCAAGGCGCCTGGATTGTGCCATTCGGCACTGGCCGCCACGCTCCCATCACGGCAGAAGATCAAGCCAGAGTGATTGTCGGAATCTTGGAAAACCCGAAAGCACATGCGGGAAAAACGTATCCTCTGGTTGGACCGGTGGAACATAACCATAGGGAACTTTCTCAGATCATTGGAAGCGTGCTCGGAAAGGAAATTCACTTCGAGCAGGTTTCAATTGAGAAGTATGGCGAGATCATAAGTAGCCGGCCCCGTGGCGCGGCTCGAAATACCGCTGCTACAGCGTACGCCGAAGCAGACAAGGCTGGAGGCGCAGGCTCGGATTTCGTTCTCCAACATTTAAAAGAGATCGCTATCGACCACCAAAATGGGATTTTCAGTGGGATGAATAACTATGTCCAAAAGATTGGCGGCCGTCCTCCGATGACGGTTGAACAGTTTGTCGAAAAGCATCGCCCAGAATTTGGGGAATAAGACAATGACGTCCTTTCACTGCGACCCCATGTTAAGCATGGGAAGATTCCCTGGAGCTGTACTTTTCCTTGCCTCAAACG
>CAWENE010000005.1:0-274090 GCA_963810545.1 uncultured Acidobacteriaceae bacterium | reverse complement strand
CGCGCGGACCTTCTGAAAAAAGTGCCCGTGCCGGAAGTCGCAGCGGTAGCCGATTAAAGCTCTCAGCTGTCAGCTCTCAGCCTTCAGTTTTGATCGAGGCGGGTGCGGCAGCGGAGCGAACTCTTTAGTTAGCTGGAGTGCATGGATGTATCTCAGGCGTGTAAAAAGCTGAGAGCTGAAGGCTGAAAGCTGGTAGCTGATTTTTCAGGGTCCTTCTTGAAAGCGGATTTAGCCGCTTCCCGGGAAGGAAGGGTCCTTAAGCAATCCCGGGGTTACCGCGGCAGGCAAAAAAAAGTCTGCCAAGGAGGGTCGCCTTGTTCCGTTCGAACCCGTTTGAACTCACCAGCCCGATTACCGATTTCGATGCCATCCGCATCATGCTGGCTTCGCCCGAGAAGATCCGCAGCTGGTCGCATGGTGAGGTCACCAAACCCGAAACCATTAACTACCGCACCTTCAAGCCGGAGCGCGATGGCTTGTTCTGCGCCCGCATCTTTGGTCCCGTGACCGATTGGGAATGCTTGTGCGGCAAATACAAGCGCATGAAGCACCGCGGTGTCATCTGCGACAAGTGCGGTGTCGAAGTGACCGTGAGCAAGGTGCGCCGCGAGCGCATGGGCCACATTGAGCTTGCCTCTCCGTGTTCTCATGTCTGGTTCTTCAAGGGCCTGCCTTCGCGTATCGGCCACCTGCTCGATATCTCGTTGCGCGACCTTGAGAGCATTCTCTACTTCGAGTCCTACGTCGTGGTCGATCCCGGCGACGCACCCGTAAAAGAGCGCGAGATCATCAAAGACGAGAATAAATATCGCGAGCTCGACCAGCAGTATCGTCCCTCCGGCTTCAAGGCCATGATGGGCGCCGAAGCGATCAAGGAACTGCTCAAGCGCGTGCAGGTGGACGATCTTGCAGTCGAATTGCGCGAACGGATGAAGCAGGAGAACTCCGCGCAGAAGAAGCTCAAGTACGCGAAGCGTCTCAAGGTGGTCGAGGCCTTCCGCAAGAGCAGCAACAAGCCGCAGTGGATGATTCTCGATGTGCTGCCGGTCATTCCTCCAGAGTTGCGCCCCCTGGTGCCGCTGGACGGCGGCCGTTTTGCCACATCCGATTTGAACGATCTCTATCGCCGCGTCATCAACCGCAATAACCGGTTGAAGAAGCTGATGGACCTGCACGCGCCTGAAGTGATTGTGCGCAACGAAAAGCGCATGCTGCAGGAAGCCGTGGACGCGCTGTTCGATAACGGCCGTCGCGGACGTGTGCTGCGCGGCGCCAACAATCGCCCGCTGAAGTCGCTGTCCGATACGTTGAAGGGCAAGCAGGGCCGCTTCCGTCAGAACCTGCTGGGCAAGCGCGTCGACTACTCGGGCCGTTCGGTCATCGTGGTCGGGCCTGAGCTCAAGCTGCATCAGTGCGGTTTGCCGAAGAAGATGGCGCTGGAATTGTTCAAGCCATTCATCTATCACCGGCTGGAACAGACGGGCCACTGCACAACGATCAAGCAAGCGAAAGAAATGGTCGAGATGCAGGAGCCGGTGGTCTGGGACATTCTTGAAGAAGTCATCAAGGATCACCCGGTGCTGCTGAACCGCGCTCCAACGCTTCACCGCCTGGGCATTCAGGCGTTTGAGCCGGTGCTGGTGGAAGGCAAGGCGATCAAGATTCACCCGCTCGTTTGCACCGCGTTCAACGCGGACTTCGATGGTGACCAGATGGCAGTGCACATTCCGCTGTCGCCGGAAGCGCAGATCGAAGCCAGCGTGCTGATGCTTGCTTCGCACAATATCCTTTCGCCTGCATCGGGCCAGCCGATCACCGTGCCAACTCAGGACATGGTGCTTGGTCTCTATTACCTGACCAAGGCGAAGAAGGGTGCAATCGGAGAAGGCCGCACTTTCTCGAACACCGATGAGATTCTGATGGCTCTCGAAGCGCGCGAAGTCGAGACGCTCACGCCGATCCGCCTGCGCTACACGGGCAAGGTGCTCGATATGGCGACGGCGTACGACGATCAGGATTTGACGCACACCGACCCTGTCGACTTCAACAAGGAGTACATCTCGACCACCGTTGGCCGCGTGATCCTGAACGATGCGCTGCCGCCGGGTATGCCGTACATTAACGGCCTGCTCAAGAAAAAGGGTATCGGCCAACTGGTCAACTATTGCAACCAGAATCTTGGGCTCGAAGTCACAGTGCGGATGCTCGATCGCATCAAGATGCTTGGCTTCAACTACGCCACGCGTTCCGGACTTTCGGTTGGCCTGGACGACATGGTGATTCCGGCCAGCAAGTACACCACCGTCGACGCAGCCGACAAGAAGGTGATCGAGGTTCAGAAGCAATATATGGACGGCGCGATCACCAACGGCGAGCGTGCCAACAAGGTCATCCAGATGTGGTCGGCGGTGACCGATCAGGTAGCCGACGAGATGTTCGGCAACATGAAGCGCGCGGACGATGAAGGCGCCATGAACCCGATCTACATCATGGCCGATTCAGGCGCTCGCGGATCGAAACAGCAGATTCGTCAGCTCAGCGGTATGCGCGGACTGATGGCCAAGCCTTCGGGTGAAGTCATCGAGACGCCGATCACGGCGAACTTCCGCGAAGGTCTGACGGTGTTGGAATACTTCATTTCGACCCACGGAGCACGTAAGGGATTGGCCGATACGGCTCTGAAGACAGCCGACTCGGGCTACCTGACCCGCCGCCTGGTTGACGTGGCGCAAGACGTGATCGTGACCGAGTTCGATTGCGGAACTTCGGAAGGCATCTATGTCGGCTCCATCGTTGAGTCCGGCGAGATCATTGAGCCGCTGCGCGATCGCATCATTGGCCGCGTCTCGCTCGAGCGCATCAAGGACTACGACGGCAACGTCGTAATCGAAGTGAACCAGCCCATCGACGAAGACATTGCTTCGGCGATTCAGGGTGCGGGTATCGAGCGGGTGAAGATCCGTTCGGTGCTCACCTGCGAATCCCGGCGCGGCGTTTGCGCGCTGTGCTACGGGCGCAACCTTGGCTCCGGCCGCATGGTCGAGCTGGGTGAAACCTGCGGCGTCATCGCGGCTCAGTCGATCGGCGAACCGGGAACGCAGCTTACCATGCGTACCTTCCACGTAGGCGGTACGGCAAGCCGCGTGGCGGACAAGTCGCGCCTCGATGCCAAGAACAATGGCTTTGTGCGCTTCATCAATCTGAGCACCGTCGAAAGCAAGGACGGCACGCTTGTGGCGATGAACCGCTCCGGCTCGATTGCCATTGTGGACGATCGTAGCCGCGAGAAGGAGCGCTACCAGGTGGTTTACGGTGCGCGCCTGCGCGTGAAGGAAGGCGAGGCGGTCAAGCTGGGCCAGTTGCTGGCCGAGTGGGATCCCTACACGTACGCTATCCTTACGGAAATCGGCGGCACGGTGCAGTTCAAGGACCTGCAGGAAGGCATCACGCTCAACGAAGAGGTGGACGAAGTTACAGGCCTCTCGCGCTGGGTGGTTGCCGATTCGCCCGATGAAAAGCGTCAGCCGACGTTCGTGATCAAGAATCCAAAGGGCAGCAAGCGGTACCTGCTGCCGCGCGGTGCTCACTTGATGATCCAGGATGGCGACGAAGTGGGTCCCGGCGATGTGCTCGCGAAGATTCCGAAGGAGAGCACGCGCACCAAGGACATCACCGGCGGTCTGCCGCGTGTGGTCGAGCTGTTCGAAGCGCGTAAGCCGCGCGAGACGGCCATCATCAGCGAGATCGATGGTGTGGTCCGCTTCGGCGAGGTGCTTAAGGGACAGAGGAAGATCTACGTCACAGCAGACAACGGCGACGAGAAGGAGTACTCGGTGCCGCGCGGTATTCACGTCAACGTACAGGAAGGCGAGCGTCTGCGCGCCGGCGATCCACTGATGGACGGACCGCTGAACCCGCATGACATTCTCGACGTTCTTGGCGAAAAGGAGCTTCAGGCGTACCTGGTGAACGAAATCCAGGAAGTCTACCGGCTCCAGGGCGTGGCGATCTCGGATAAGCACATCGAAGTGATCGTCCGGCAGATGCTGCGCTGGGTGCGGATCGACGAAGTGGGCGATACCAACTTCCTGCTCGAGCAGCAGGTGGACCGCTTCCGCTTCCGCGAAGAGAACGAGCGCGTCATGGCCAACGGAGGCCGCCCGGCAACGGGACGTCCGCTGCTGCTGGGCATCACGAAGGCGTCGCTCTCGACCGATAGCTTCATCTCCGCTGCCAGCTTCCAGGAGACCACGCGCGTACTCACCGAAGCCAGCATCAACGGCGCGGTGGACAATCTGCGCGGCCTCAAGGAGAACGTGATCGTCGGCCGCCTGATTCCCGCCGGTACAGGGCTCGAGTACTACCGCAATGTCCAGCTCTCTCCGGAGCTGGAAGAAGCGGCAGCCCGGGTTCAGCAGGAGGTTTCGGCTGAAATCGAAGCGGCGGAGCGCGAACTGGAGCTCATGCGCCAGGAGGGCGAAGCCGAAGAGATGGCAGCCGAGTGAGCCACCCGCAATGGGCCGCCGGCCTTTGGTTGATGGCACTCGCGCTTGGTTGGCCACGCAACTTTGTAATCATTCACCAGAGAGGCTCGGCGAAAGCCGGGCCTTTTCTTTCAGAAGAAGTTCGGTGAAGGTAAATCTGCGCCGCATTTCGTTGCGCGCGATTTTTAACGTCGGCTCAGGCTCGTGCCGGTTTCTTTCTTGATCTTTTTGGACACGTACATCGCTGCGTCTGCAGTGCTGAACAGGGTGTCCTTGGTTTCGCCGTCTTCCGGATAGAGGGCAGTTCCGACACTGGCCGAACCGCGAAGCTTGTGGCCGCCGAGCTCAAAATCGACGTGGAAGCAGCGCTCGAGGCGAAGCGCCACTTCTTCCAGTTCAGCATGACCGCCCACATTCGGGAGGAGCACGGCGAACTCATCGCCGCCGATGCGCGCCAACATATCTGTTGGGCGCAGTTGGTGCTTCATCCGCAACGCAGCTTCCTGTAGATAGAGGTCGCCCACGCGGTGCCCGAAGCGGTCATTCATATACTTGAAATCATCGAGGTCGATGTAAACCATCCCGAAGACCGCGGATTTCTGTCGCGCATCTTCGATCAGCGCGGTAAGGCGCCGTTCGAGGGAGAAGCGGTTGTAAATGTCGGTGAGCAGGTCAAACTCCGACCGGTGAACCAGATCGGAATATAGACCGAGGGTGTCAATCGCCATGGTGGCAAGCCACGCTCCCATCGAAAGCGCTTCCTGGGCGTGGATGCATTGCGGCGCGAGCGGATCGACCTTGGCAAACAGGATTCCATGTACCGGCCCGGAGCGCGATGAGATTTCCTGGCGAATGATCTCCGATTCGTGCAATTCCGAGGGGATGCATCCCACCTTGAGCGAATCCCCTACCTCGCACCAGCACGGTGCGCCGCTGAGCCGGAAGGAGACAAGCTCGGTGATCTGCTGGAGGATGTCTGTCAAGGGCCGGGTTCCGTTGATGTCTTCCAGAATCCGGCTTCTTTTCCGTTCCAAAATAGCCTCGGCTTCGATGCGGGTTGCCAGCTCTGCAGTCTGCCGACGGACTTTCCGCCGAAGCATCCAAACCCAGGCGCCCACAACTGCCACAACGATCAGCAGGATGCTGACGATGCGTATCAGGTTTCCCACGTTCAGCAAGGATGGCTGAGCCGTCATGACAATGTCGTCTGCCGTGCGCATCAAGATGTTGAAGGGCACGTCTCCGTTGAAGGGGTTGGCGTCATCGAGCATGCAGACTCCGGTGACGCGAACCGTGGAGCCATCGGGCACCTGCTTCATTGGCGCAAGTGATGCGCGCTTAATTGTGCCGGGGTGCCGAAGAATTGCCGAGAACAAGTGGCCTTCGGTTTCCAGAACGTACTCATCCTGGGTGGCCTGCCGCACCTCGGCGACAACCTTTCCTTCGATTGAAACCAAATCGAAGACGTGGCTCCGTCCCTTGTTTCCCCCTAACGAAAGGTCTTGCCAGGTGGACAACGATGGGATGATAGGCGCCTGCACGCCGTTGTCGCGCACTTCGCTCCGTGTCAGGCGAAGAAAACCATTTTGGACACCTGCAAATCCGATGGCGTCAGCCAGGTCGCCGATTCTCAGAGGGAGGTAGCTTTGCGTCGTAATCCAGAGGCTCTTCGAACCATCCTGCAGCACCAGAGCTGCTCCAGGCTGGTAGTAGGTGATCGTTCCATGGACGCGCATCCGTTCGCCAAGATTCCGGACGCGATAGCCCGTGATCACGCTGTCCATGGAAGTCACCGGGAGGGACCATGGATCGATGCCTGCGCGCTTGAGAATTTTCACGTCTGCGAGTGTCTGGACGTGAAACAGGATGCCGGTGAGTTGCATCTTGTTATCGAAGTGCCCGGAGACTGCGCCGGTGATCTCCACTTCGGCATCGAGCAACTTCTTAAGGGCGCTTTCGTCGACACCATCGACATTCGCGTCAACGGGTTCTCCATCGACCAACATCTGCAGATAGGTCGTTGGCTCAAACATATTCGATCCTGGCACGATATCGGCGGATCGGATCACCGCGCGCACGGTGACCAGTTTGCAATCCATTTCGCCGCGGATCATCTCTGCAAAGCTGGTGTGGATTGGCTTCGGCAAATCTCCGTGGCCGATCACGGCGATGTCTTTGCTCTCGATGTATGGCCGGAAGCTTCCGTGTGTAGTGCCCAGAACCCGCACACGATCCCCAGGAACAAGTTTCAGGCTGATGGGTGCGTGGACAAAAATGGCCCTTCCCCCATCCTGCATGAACAGATCACGATTGCTTGGGCGATAGTAAGTGACGGTGGCATCAAACGCCACAGGGAGAGTCTTGCTCGCTTCCGCATTGCCAAGCTTTTGGATTGCATCGATGGAGGTGAGTAGAGAAGGCGGCGCAGCCCAAGCGGCTGAGGCACACGCGATCAGGAGCGAGACACCAGCAAAGCGCCAAGCCGTCGAGCGACAATCGCGCGCGGACGCCCCTTTTGAAGTGAACCACATACGACATTATCGGCACCGCTCAATCCGGATATCAATGCATCGTATGTTCGAAAAGAAACTAATGGGTGATAGGCCATCCCACGGATGAGGAAGGCCTTAACCTCGGTGCGGAGACTGTACTCGCCAAACCCGTAGCCGGTGATCGGAAACGGGTAGCAGCTTGCTAGCCGCTTCGGCGCGAAGACAACTTTCCGGCCCGGCGGGTGTTTTTGGCCGAGTACATGGCCGCGTCCGCCGCGCTCAACAAGCTGTCGGAAGTGGTCCCGTCGGTGGGGTAGATTGCCATGCCGACGCTTGCCGCTCCGCGCAGCACATATCCTTCCAGCGCGAAGGGAGCATCGAAGCAGCGCTCGAGGCGCGTGGCAATCTCTTCCACATCGCTGCGCCCGCGCACCACCGTCACCAGGGCCGCGAACTCGTCCCCCCCCAGCCGTCCGAGGATATCGCCGGTGCGCAGTTGCCGCTTCATGCGCAGCGATACTTCCTGCAGATAGAGGTCGCCGACATGATGGCCATACATATCGTTCACCAGTTTGAAGTCATCGAGGTCCACGTAGATCAATCCGAAGTTAGATCCACTTTCATGCGCCTTTTGAATTAATTCCAGCAGATGCCGGTCCAGGGAAAAGCGATTGTACATATCGGTAAGCAAATCGAACTCCGAGCGATGAACCAGGTCGCTGTATAGCTTGCGCGTCTCGATGGAGAGAGTCGCGAGCCGCACTCCGGCGGTCAGCGCATCCTGTTCGTCCTTTTCGTTTTCGTCCATTGACTCGAGCGCTGCGTACAGGGTCCCGAGTACTAGTCCCGTGCGGGAATGAATTTCCTGACTGATAATCCGCAAGCCGGTTTTGGTTGCGGGAGGATGGCCAAGGAGCGGTCCCTCGCTTACCTGGCACCAGCATGGCGCGCCATTCAGCATGTACGAAACCATCTCCGTGATGTGCTCGACAATGTCGCCCAGCGGCCGGGAACTGTTGATGTCTTCCAGGACGCGGCTGCGCCGCTGTTCCAGTTGCGCGATACGGCGTTCCTGCGCGGCATCGGCCTCGCTTTGCGCTGTAATGGCGGCAGTCTGCTGTCGCACTCTCCTGCGTAGTAACCAGACCCAGAAACTGACCGCGAGAACCACCACGAAGAGCAGTCCCGCAAGCTTGGCGAGATTCCCGACTGTCCGCCACGGGGCGCTTGCGAGTATTGTGATGTCGTCGGGAGTGCGCAGCAGGATGTCAAAGGGTACGCGGGTATCCAGCGGGCTGGATGCGCTGGTGAAACACACGCCTACAACCTTGACCTTGGTGCCTTGCGCCAAGCGTTTCATTGGCGAAGTTTGATCCGGATCGTCACCGTCGGCAACCGGATGCTTGTAGATCGCGGAAAAGAGGTCGCCGTTGGAATCGAGTACGTATTCGTCCTGCGCGGCGCCTCGCACTTCCGCGACAACCGACCCGTCGATCGTGACCAGGTCAAACAAGTCTTTGCTGGTTGAGAGTTGTTCCCAGGTCACAGGCTTCGGTGGGACGGGCCTGGGTTTCCCGCTGTCCTGGATCTCGGCGCTGGCAAGAGCCAGAAGTCCGTTGCGCAGATCCGGGAACCCAGTCGCATCGGCCGCGTCCCCGATATGGAGCGGCGCGATAGACGAGGTCACCAGCCAGAGGCTCTTGTTGCCCTCTTGCAGCACGGCATCGGAGCCCGGCCGGTAATAGGTGATCGTTCCGTGAACCCGGATTCTCTTGCTTGAGTTGCTGACGTGGTACCCGGTAAGGATCTGGTCCATCGGCGTAACGGGCAAATCCCAGGGACTGGAAGCTGCGCGGTGCAATACTTTCACGCCGTCGATGGAACTGACGTGAAGCACCACTCCGGTCTGTTGCATCTTGCCGTCGAATCGGCCTGACACTGCGCCTGTTACCTCGACTTCAGCATCCAAAAGCGAGCTCAAAAGCTCCTGATTGTCGACGTCGACGGCGGCGTCAATTTCCCCCCCATCGGTATGGAGCTGCAAAAGGGTACTGCGAACGCTTTGGCTTACGACGGTGTCGGCATCGCGGACCACCGCATACACCGTCACAAGCCTGGCGTCCAAATCTCCGCGGATCAGCTGATCGAAGGTGGCCGGTACCGGAGGCGGCGGAGCTCCATGGTGCAACAGAGTTACGCTGGTGGCAACGACGATTGGCCTGAAGGAGGCCTTGGTGGCGCCAACGATTGAAACGCGATCGCCCGGTTCGAGCAGGTTCTGCGTGCCCCAGTCCACATAAATGGCGGCATCGCCGTCCTGGACAAAGAGCGCGCGCTGGTAGGTGCGGACGTAGGTGACGGTTGCTTCAAATTGGACCGGCAGGGATTGGTCTGCTTCCGCATTCGTGAGAGCGCGAATGGCGCGCAGGGAAGTTATGGCCTTCGGCTGCGCATACGTCCCCGAGACGCAGGCTGCACCCAAGGCCAAAAGGACAATCGCTTTCCCGATGAGGGAAGTGCCACTGGCTGCCCCAAGCAGCCTGGCACCCTCAGCGTCTGTCATGCCTCGATCCTTCCCCAGTTTGCCTTGTGCAAATCCCCGTGCCAAGGCAGGGCTCGAAAGCCTAAGAATGGGCTGAATTCCTTTAGATTGTTACATCTTCATCTTACTCTGAAAGAAAAATGCTCTAATAGCCCTTTTAGGGCATGACGCTTATGCATGCCGCTAGTAACCAGAGGCTGTATGAGTTGGATGCCCTTGGCGTGCACTTCGGCAAATCTGTGGGCGCAAGGCGTTATTTTTGAGTGCAAGGTGGTTTCTGCATGACAAATCAGGCCGAAACTCCGAATCTCGTTCCCTCGTCCTTGCCGAGCGGCATTCAGGCGCAGCCCACCCGGCGTATTCGGGTTCTCGGCGTGCCTTTGGACATGGGAGCCAGCCGGCGGGGCGTCGACATGGGACCATCCGCCATGCGCGTGGCAGGTCTTGAGGCTCGGCTGGAAGCGCTGGGCCACCAGGTGACGGACGGCGGCAACATCCTGGTGGAGATTGCCGAGACGCAAGCCTTTGGCAGCCCCCAGGCCCGCTACCTCAAGCAGATTGCCGAGACCTGTACACGGACCGCCGAAGCCGTCATCAAGACTCTGGAGGAGGGCAAGACGCCCCTGGTGCTGGGGGGAGACCACTCGCTGGCGGCCGGCTCGGTTTCCGGCGTGGCCGAGTTTTACCGACGCCAGGGCCAGAAAATCGGGGTGATCTGGATTGACGCCCACACGGACATCAACACACCTGACACTTCACCTTCTGGGAATGTCCATGGTATGCCGCTGGCGTCACTTGTTGGCCTTGGGCCTGAGCCCCTGAGCAACATCTTTGGCTATTCGCCCAAAATTGCCCCTGAGAATACAGTGCTGGTCGGGATCCGCGATGTAGACGCAGCGGAGAGTGCGAACATTCATCGAGCGGGTATTACTGAGGTCTACACCATGCGTGATATTGACGAACGCGGCATGCGCGCGGTGATGGAGGAAGCGCTGCGTGCTGCCGGACGGGGGACGATCGGTTACCACGTGTCGCTCGACATGGACTGGATCGACCCGGAAGATGCACCGGGTGTCGGTACGCCGGTCCGCGGCGGGGCTACTTATCGCGAGGCTCACCTGGCCATGGAAATCCTCGCGGATCACGGGCGGATGGTCAGCTTCGAGATTGTTGAAGTCAATCCTGTGATCGACGAACACAATCGGACCGCGGATCTTGCGGTGGAACTGGCGTGCTCGGCGTTTGGGAAGAAGATACTCTAGGCGCTGCTCGTGCCGCCCGAGTTCTACACTGGTTGGCGGGACTCATTTTTCATTTCTGGTGGTGACTGCAGCGCATGGCAAAAAAGCTTCGTGTCGGTATTTTGTTTGGCGGGCGCAGCGGCGAGCATGAGGTATCGCTGCTCTCGGCCGCTTCGATTTTGAAGGCGATTGATCGCAAGAAATTTGACGTGGTACCCATCGGCATCACGAAGGAGGGCCGCTGGCTTGGGGCGGGCGATGCGCACAGTTTGCTCGAAGGGGAAAGCAGTCCCGTCGCGCGGCGACTGCGGGCAGGTGATCCCGAAGCGACGCCGGGCGCCAAGCTGCTGCACGAGGGCATTCCGACGCTGCTAGCCCCGGAACCGGCAAGCAGTCTGGCCTCCAAGAGCGGCCCGCACAGCCAGTCCTCGCTCGATGTGGTGTTTCCGGTGTTGCATGGGACGTTCGGTGAGGATGGGACCATTCAGGGGCTTTTCGAACTGGCTGGCATTGCTTACGTCGGATCGGGTGTTCTTGGCTCTGCGGCGGGCATGGACAAGGACGTGATGAAGCGACTGTTTGCGCAGGCTCGTCTGCCCATCGTCAAACATGTCGCGCTGCTGCGCGCGGAGTGGGAGAAGTCGCCTCGCAAGGCGATTGCGCAGGTGGAGAGAGCGTTGAGTTACCCGGTTTTCGTGAAGCCCGCAAATCTCGGGTCTTCCGTTGGGATCAGCAAAGCGCATGATCGCAAGGAACTCGGTCCGGCGCTCGACCTTGCGGCCAAGTACGATCGCAAGCTGATTGTCGAGCAGGGCGTCGGAGGCAAGAAGGCCCGGGCACGCGAATTGGAAGTTGCTGTGCTCGGGAACGACGACCCCGAGGCGAGCGTGGTGGGCGAGATCATTCCCGGCAAAGAATTCTACGACTACGAGGCCAAATACCTTTCGGAAGGTTCGGTTCCGGTGATTCCTGCGAAGATCACGCGCGTCGAGTCGAAACTGATCCGGGAGATGGCCGTTGCCGCCTTTCGGGCTTGCGATCTCTCCGGCCTTGCCCGCGTCGATTTTCTGATGGAACCTGACGGCAAGCGTCGTATCTTCCTCAACGAGGTGAATACCCTCCCTGGATTCACCCAGATCAGCATGTATCCAAAGCTGTGGGAGGCCACGGGCATCGGCTACACCGATCTGATTACGCGCTTGCTTGAATTGGGGCTGGAGCGGCACGCGGAGAAGAGCCGCACGAGCTACAGCCGGTGAAGCAGTTCTCAGTCGTCAGTTGTCAGTAGTCTTGGAACAGGGAACCGTAGAGGCTTCGCCGGTGTCTAACATCAGAGAGTGCGCGCGGGCTCTTTTTGGGGTTCGGGAACGGCGGCCCCTTCTTTCCGCTGACTACCGATTTCCGATCACGGCCCATCGACTACTGAAAACTGACTGCCGACTACTGTTCACTGTCGTATGCTTGATCCCGAGGAACGACTCCGATGACTTTGCTCGACGCGCCCGCCTTCGATGCTGCTCGCGAACGCCGCAATCATAATTTGCTTGTGGGCGGCGTGGGGTTGCTTGTGGTTCTGTTCATCGGGGGCTGGGTTGTATCCGGCATGCCGGTTGACTGGCCCTGGCGCTGGTGGACCCACTTTCGCGGCAGGATGACCGTCAATCACTTCCTCACGGCCGTGGAGCAAAATGATTTGCCGAAGGCCTATGGCATCTGGTTTCACGATCCCCAATGGCAGCAACACCCGAACAACTACAGCGCCTATCCCTTCGATCGTTTTCAGCAGGACTGGAGTTCGACCAGTTCCGCGAACGAATATGGTGCGATCAAGAGCCACAAGATTCTGGCTGCCCGCATGTCAGGCAATGTGCTGCTGATGGGGATCCGCATTAATGGGCTCCGGAGCAAGAACCTCTTTATCGACTACGATCCGAAGGCGCACACGCTGGGTTTCTCGCCGGTCGAACTCTATCTCGGACCTTGACGGCCTAGCTCAGCTCGAAACTGTTTGCAGTTCTGCCAGCGTCTTCTCCAGGCTTGCAATGTCTTCCACGTTCAGCGCCTTCTGTGTCGAGTCGATCTGACGCAAGAGGCCGCCGAGCACTTTGCCCGGACCGACTTCTACAAAAATAGTGGCGCCAGCGCCGATCAGCGACTGAATGCAGTCAACCCAGCGCACGGCTCCTGTCACCTGGCGAATGAGCGCGTCGCGCGCCGCGTCGGCTGTCGTGACAAGCCCGCCGGTCACATTCGCGGCCACCGGAATGCGCGGGTCAGAAAGAGCCAGGGACGCGAGAACGCGTGCCACCTCCTCCTGGGCCGGTTGCATCAACGCGCAGTGGAAGGGCGCACTCACTGGGAGCATCACCGCGCGGCGCGCACCTTTGGCTTTGGCGATTGCCGATGCGCGCTCCACCGCGGCCAGTGCGCCGGAGATCACGGTTTGTCCGGGAGAATTCAAATTGGCTGCTACGACCGTCAGCCCTGTTTCGCGTGCGGCTTCGGCACAGGCCTGCACAATCGCATCACCGTTCGTGGAAAGGACAGCCGCCATGCCCCCCTCGCCGGCGGGGACGGCTTGTTGCATTGCGCGTCCGCGGGCTTTCACGGCACGTACGGCGTCGCCGAATTGCAGCGTGCCAGCGGCGACATGGGCTGACCACTCGCCGAGAGAGTGTCCAGCCGCCAGCGCAGGCTCGATGCCCTTTTCAGCGAGGACACGGAAGGCCGCGATGCTCACGGTCAGGATGGCGGGCTGCATATTCTCGGTCAGCTTCAGCTCGTCTTCCGGTCCATCAAAGCAAAGCTTGGAGAGCGGAAAACTGCAAGCATGGTCCGCTTCGGCGAAAGTTTCGGCTGCGATAGGGAAGCGCTCGGCTAGTTCGCGGCCCATGCCCACTGCCTGCGAACCCTGCCCAGGGAAAAGAAAGGCCAGTTTTTTCGTCATTCCAGACAGGATTGTATCGTGTCATCCGCGAGATTGATTCGCCCTGGGCTTTTCGATGATCGGGGCTTAACTGGGGCGGCCGGGATTGACACTGCGGCGAAGACTTGTCTGAAGCGAGCCCACCATCGTTACCTTGCGAAAGGATGCGTCCAATTGACCGCGTGAGCCGGAGCGTTCGGGCACGCTGCCCTCGGTCTGTATTGGAGCCGGCTGCGAAGCTCCGTCGCCGTAGACGAGGCTGCGCGCTGTGCCGGTGATGAGGCTGCGATCGCGATTAGGCAACTGCAAGTCCGTCACCTTCCGGCTGCACTGATGATTTGGCAAATGGCACGGTGAGACTCGCTTTCAGGCAGCTTTCCGCTTCGTCCGCGGGCATGGGCCGCGCAAACAGGTAACCCTGGTATCCCTGGCATCCTGCTTGCTTCAGGATGCGTTGCTGATCCACAGTCTCTACACCCTCGGCTACCACGTGCAGGCCAAGATGCTTGGCCATCGCAATGACTGCTTCCACGATGGGGCGCGTGCCGTCGGGTTCGGAAAGCCGCTCAACGAACGAGCGGTCGATCTTCAAAATGTTTACGGGAATGCGGTGGATGTAGCTCAGAGAAGAATAGCCGGTGCCGAAATCGTCCATGGCAATATGCACGCCGCACTGACGCAAAAGATTCATCTGGCTGACGACCGATGCGTAGTCTTCCATGATTACTGATTCCGTTAATTCGAGAACCAGGTGCTCAGGCTCGAGTCCGCATTCTGAAAAAGTATTTGCCACCGTGTCGGCAAAATCATCGCGGGCGAATTGCAGCGCGGAGATGTTTACAGACATGCGCACACGCGGCAGACCTGCCTCATGCCATTTTTTGAGCTGTCTGCAGGCTTCGCGCAGTACCCAGTTTCCGATCGGAACAATCAGCCGTGTATCTTCGGCAACGGGGATAAAGCGCGCCGGAGAAATATTGCCGAGCCTCGGATGATGGAAACGTAGAAGCGCTTCAAAGCCGGTCAGTTCGCCCTCGACTGAATAGAGCGGCTGGTAGACGAGCCGGAGGTAGTTTTTTTCGAGAGCCACGCCAAGCGCTTCCTCAATTTCGAGGCCCTCGTTTGCCTCCTGGCTCATCGCGGAGGAGAAGACGCAGTAGCTCTCGCCGGAAGATTTTGCGCGGAACATGGCAAAATCCGCGTTCCGTTCGAGGATCTCGGCTGTCTCGCCATCTTGCGGGTAGATGCAACTGCCGACGGAGGCCGATACGGTGATTCTGGTTGAACCTGCGTAGATCGGCTTGGCAATTGCCGAACCGAGCCGACGCGAAATCTCCACTGTATCGAGGGAATCTTCGGTTCCGGGGATCACTACCAGGAACTGGTCCTCGCCCATGCGCGCCACAGAGCCGGTATTCAAAGGGCTGCGGCGCAGCCGCTCCGCCACAGTGCGCAGTACGTGGTCGCCCGCGTCGTGTCCAAACTGATCGTTGACCCGCTTGAACCGGTTGATATCGATCCAAAGAACGGCTACCGACCCTTTGTGGGCGCGAGCCTTGCTGATGGCGGAGTCGATGGCTTGTACACCTGCGCGCCGGTTGGGCAAACCTGTCAAGGCATCGAGATAGGCATTGTGAATCAACTCGGATCGAAGGCGGCGATGCTCAAGAATCAGCGCCGCCAGCTTTGCTGCGCTCTCCGACATTTCCAGCTCATGAGCAGTTGGCTTGCATCGGGAACGCGAGTAAATCGTCATGGTTCCAGCCAGCCTGGTTGATCCTTCGGCACAGAAGGGGATCGACCATGCGGAGAAAATTCCGTTGGCCGAAAGCGCTTCGCTCCATCCCAGTCCAATCTCGCCGAGATGCTCCACGATGTGCGTTTCGCCTGATGCGCAGGCCTGGCACTCCGGACTGTCGGCATACTCTGTTCCCACGGCTTTGAAGTAGGTCTTGAGCCCGTCGGTCACTTCGGAACTTGCCGCCAGTTGCAAAGACTTGCCGCGGCGATCCATCAGGTGCAGCGCACATTCCCAGCCCTGGTTTCGAGCCGCTACCGTGTCGGCGAGGAACCGCAGGATATCTTCCGGTTTCATATCGCCCGGCTCGGCAAGCATCTCCATAATCCGCCGCTGCCCGCGATGAAGATGTTCGATCAGGCGTCGCTCTTCCACCTCTTTGCGCAAGTCGCGGGTTCTTTCTTCGACGCGTATCTCTAACGCCAGTTCGGCCGCTTGCCTCTCGCGTTCATCACGCCGTCCCTTATCGCGAAGCCGCATGCCGAAACCGTACAGCGCTCCACACGCAATCAGGGAAAGTCCCTGGACGGCTGCAATCAAGTTCCGGATCCTTTGCTCTTGATCGATTGCGGGCTGCGGCTCGGTGCGATGTAAACCTGTTTTAGATTGGTTGGCCGGAGAGTTACCCGGTGAGGCTGAATTGAGGTGATCGATGTCCCACGAACCTGCAAAACTGAGCCCGACCAGGACAAACATGGACAGCAACATTAGAGTGAACATCCGGGATGTTGCTTTCACGTCCGCCTCACAAAGCCGAAGAAATGGGGGAAATCAATCTTCCTTCTAAGTTTGCGAGGCAGGAGTAATGCATTCAATGCGTCTTTTGGGGTGTTAACGGGCACTTTTGTGGTTACGAAAGTGGTGGTCTCGGGGCGTTCGACCAGGCATCGGGAGCCAACCGGTACACGGCCTCTATCTCTCATTCAGCCTGTAAGTCGGAACATGTCTAGAGTTACGGGACAAGCGGAATTCCGGCAGGTTCGATGTGCGGGTCCGGCGAGTTACGCCGCTTTGTGCCGATGAGAGCGGCCGCCGTGCTCAATTCCAGCGACTCTTGTCGTCGCTTTTGTCGTCGATCTGACGACCCTGCCCATCGAAGCGGACGGTGCGGCCTTGCGAGCGCATGTAGACCTCAAACTTTCGCGCCGCCCGGCGCCTTTTCCAGCGGTAGTAGCCGTTGCGGAGACCGTAAAAGCGCTCGCTCAATACAAAGCCGAATCCACGCCGCGGCATCGCGCGGACATAGATCAGACCCAAAAGCGCCCCACCCAGCTGCGCGAAGGCATACATCTTCTGCTGCCCGAAGAGCATGGCGAAACAGATCAGGCCGTAGATGATGGCGAGATAGCGCGCCTTGATGCCGATGACAAAGAACATGAGGAACTGCACGTCGCCATAAAGATAGCCAATCGCAACAAGCATGCCGAAAATCGCGCCAAAGCAGCCATACAGCGGGATCTGGTCCAACGGATGGCCGAGTGCCATGGCACCCGCATTGAGCAATACAGCGCCCGCGGCTGTTCCCAGGACTGACGCAACGTAAAGGCCGGTAACCCACCTGTCGCCATGAAACGGTTCGAGAAAGCCGGCGAGAAACCACAGCGACAGCAGTTCGAAGAGCACGGGGACCAGTCCGAAATGGACAAGGCTGTAGGTGAAGGGCTGCCAGATCGCTCCATGCAGGAATGCGTTCGGGACGAGGACGAGCGACCCGGCGATCTGGCCGGTTGGTCCCGGAGCAGTCAGGGTCGCCAGGTAGAGCACAAAGAATGCAACAAGGTTCACAACCACCAGGCGACGGGTGGCGCCGCGGAATTCGGGGAACGCAAACGGGGTGGCGCCAATTCTAGGCATGGTAGCCAACAGGTTAAACCGTTCAACATGTGAGTGTCATGCACAGCCCCAAAAACAATCGACTCCCTGCGTCGATTTCTCATCCAATTGCTCTCACCGGATTTGCAGGCGTCGTGAATCCCGACGGAACTTTGGCGGTCTTGAACCGTATGTCCCAAAAGATGCTGAGACGGGACCAAACCCGCGGTCGTCTTCCTCGTCTGTTTCTTGTGGAGGCACTGTGATGGTATCGGACGCTGATTGCGCAGGCTCGAATGTAGCGATCAGATCGGTAGCAGCCTGTCTGGGGCACACGTCGGTTCGATATCACAAGAGGAAAGGGCGACGCATGGTGTATTCTCCGCAATTGAGAGTTACGCAAAATCCTGAAGTCGGGCCACTTGACCTGGGGAGGGGTGCTCCCTAAAACTAGCGAAGTCGTGATGTGAATCTCGTCTTCGCGAAAAAGAAAAACGCCTCAAGAAAGGAGGCTGCGATGCCAAGCTGCCCTGAATGCGAAAATGATCTTGATGTGGAAGTGGAAGAACTGGAAGAAGGTGACGTGGTCGCCTGTGAAGAATGCGGCTCGGAATACGAGGTGGTCGGCGTCGACCCCCTCGAACTGACGCGCGTGGACGAGGACTACGATGAAGATGAAGACGAGCTCCTCGAAGAAGACGAGGAGGAGGAGTGAAGCGTATCCGCGCTAGGATTGCTGCCGCTGTGTTGTTTTCCGCCTTCGCGACGGGGTTTGTACCGTCGGCGCCTCACGGAGCTTCGTTTTTGGCCCAAGCCCAGAACCTCGGTCAGCGGAACGTCTCCGGGGCTGTGATTGAGAGCAATGCGGAGCCAGTCGCTGGAGCCACAGTCTTCCTGAAGAATCAAAAAACCAAGGCAATCCGCAGCTACACGTCGGCAAAGGATGGCCGCTTTCACTTCGCGCAGGTCAACATGGCCGACGACTACGACCTTTGGGCGGAAAAAGATGGTCGTAAGACCGCCATCAAGACTGTGAGCTCGTGGGACGCTCGCAAAGAATTCGAGACCGAATTAAGGATGAAGTGACCCCGCCCTAGGGCGCTGGTCAGGGGATGCCGGTAGCTAGCCGTCCAGCTTTTTCGTGACCAGCTCGTTCAGGAGTGCTGGGTTGGCTTGCCCTTTCGAAGCCTTCATCACCTGACCCACAAAAAAGCCTGCCACCGTCTTTTTGCCGGCACGATATTGCTCCACCTGCTTGGGGTTCGCGGCGATGACCTCGTCGATCATGGCTTCTATCGCTGAAGCATCTGTGAGCTGCCGCGGCTTCTCGCGTTCGTAAACAGCAGGGAAGTCCTCACCCTTCTCGAAGCAAATGTCGAAGAGTTGTTTCATTTGCCTGGAGCTGATCTTGCCCTCGTCGAGCAAATCAGCGGCCAGAACGATGCCGGCCATCGAGACCGGGGACTCTTCCGGCTCGAGTCCCAGGGCCTTGAGCCTTCCACCCAGTTCGCTCAGAAGCAAGTTGGCCACGCGGCGTGAATTCTTCGCTGTCCTGGCTGCCGCTTCAAAGCGATCTGCAAATTCGCGCGAAGCCGTCAACGTGTGCGCGTCACGGACGCTTAACTCGTATTCGGCAATCATCCGCGCTCTGCGCGCTTCCGGCAGCTCTGGGAGCTCCTCTCTCTTTTTCGTGAGGAATTCCCGGGTAACGATGAGAGGCGGCAGATCCGGTTCAGGGAAGTAGCGGTAATCGTGCGCCTGTTCTTTCGATCGCATCGAGTAGGTTCTGCCCTCCGCTGAATTCCAGAGGCGCGTCTCCTGTGCTACTCGGCCGCCGGATTCGATGACTTCGATCTGCCGCTCGATCTCGTACTCAAGGGCGGCGCGAATGAAGCGAAAGCTATTCACGTTTTTCACTTCGGCTTTGGTGCCGAACCGCTCCGCGCCTCTTAGTCTGACGCTTACGTTGGCATCGCACCTGAGCGATCCTTCTTCCATGTTGCAGTCGGAGACGCCCGTGTAAAGCAAAATCTCTTTGAGCCGCGTCAGGTATTCAAAAGCTTCGTCCGGCGTGCGGATGTCGGGCTCGGAAACGATCTCAATCAGCGGCGTGCCGCAGCGGTTCAGATCGAGATAGGTGCGGGTGGCGGAGTCGGCAAATCCGTCGTGCAAGCTCTTACCGGCGTCCTCTTCCATGTGCAGCCGCGTGATGCCGATCCGTTTACGCCCCGGCGACGAGGACCTGTCGCCGGGGGCCCCATGTGTTCCGCCATCGGCGGTGGGAACGTCGATCCATCCATGCTCGGCGATTGGCTTGTCGTACTGCGAAATCTGGTAGCCCTTAGGCAGGTCGGGATAGAAATAGTTCTTGCGCGCAAAGATCGAGCGTTCATTCACCGTGCAATGCAGGGCAAGTGCTGCCAGCGTCGCGAATTCGACGGCCTTCGCGTTCAGCACCGGCAAAGCCCCGGGCAATCCCAGGCATACCGGGCAAATGTTCGTATTCGGCGCTGAACCAAACCGATTCGCGCAGCCGCAGAATGCTTTGGTGGCTGTCAGCAGTTGCACGTGAACTTCGAGGCCGATCACCGGCTCGTACTTGGCGAGAATTTCAGGCGAGAGCGCCGCAGCAGGCATGATTACTTACAATTCTAGCGCGACCGTGATGGCCGGGGACCGTCGTTGCCGCGTGAATTGAGCTTCGCCAGCATGGCAAAATAGGCCCGTTTCTTGCGATAGTTTTTGTCAAGCGGGAGAGCCCATCCGAAGCCGGGATTTGATTCGGGAATCCATGAATACCTATCCGTGAAACCCCAGGTCTGGAATAACGTGCACGCCGGTTGCCGCAGACATGCATCGAGAAGATCCTTGTAGGTATTTGCCTGTTCGGCCTGGCTGAACCCGCTTCCATCGCGTTCGCGCACGTCCACTTCAGTGAATTGCACCTCGAGCCCCAAGGCCGCAAGCCTGCGGAGGTTCTTGCTCAAATCGTTGAGAGAGCCATCTTGATCGAACCCCGGAGTGACGTGCAACTGCAAACCGATCCCCGACAGCGGTACTCCGCGCCTGACGAAATCCTTGGCCATGGCATAAACCGCGTTGGACTTCGCGTTCATGGTCTCAGCACCGTATTCATTCACGAACAACTTGGCATTCGGATCGGCTGCGTGCGTCCACCTCAATGCTTGCTCGATCGTCCGCGTTCCCTGGCCGGCAAATCCGATGCCCGGCTTGTCGAACCAGACGTAGTTGCGCAATGAGCCGTCGTCGTTGAATGGCTCATTCACGACGTCCCACGCATACACTTTACCTTTGTAATGTCCGACCACAGTCGCGATGTGGTCCGCCAGTACTTTGTTCAACGCTGCCGGTGTCCACGGCTGGGAAGGAGAAACAATCCAATCGGGCAATTGGTTGTACCAAAGCAGATTGTGCCCACGCACCTTCATCCCATTGGCCAGCGCAAAGTTCACAAGCTTGTCGGCGCTCGCAAAGTCGTAATGTGCCTGCTCGGGATGAATCAGCCCGAACTTCATTTCGGTCTCTGGCTCCAGCACAGAGTATTCCGTTTGCAGCGTCGAAGCATAGAGTTTGTCCGAAAGTGGCTCGGCATCGGCCGCTGTCCCCATCAGAAGATGGTGACTTTGCGCAGCCCAGCGCAGCGTTTGCGGCGCCGCGCCTGAACGCGTTGATCCGATTCCCGTTCCGCTGCCACGGATGCCGGACAGGACCAACAAGCCGCCGAGCGCCAGCGTGCACCAGGTGAGCCGACTCGAAACATGGATTCCACGCAGAAATTGACCGCCCGGAGCCATCCTTAACCTCGCAACGCCGATTGTCTCGCCATTCCATTAGATGCGGAATGCGGTGTGACTACTCGGCCGGGTCGTCTGCGGTGAACGATGAGCAGCACGGCTTTTCGGTCGCATGGAAGTTCATCAACTCCACGCGTGTACCGTCCGGGTCGTAGAGATTGAGTTGCCCCTTCCCATCCTTTCCTATCTTAGGAGCTGCATCGTGGTTGGCGCCCAGGCGGTTACTGGCTTCGAGGACCTTGAATGTATCGAATACCGACACTTCGCCAATCGAAAAGTGATCGAGTACGCCGAGCGTGTGCTGCGATACCGCAGCCGGATCGGCCACCAGCATGTACTCGAGCCAATCATGGCTATCCGGCGATTGCTGGCTCACCCAGTCCACTCTCGCGTCGCTCATTCCGCCATACCAGTACGGCCGGAAACCAAGCAGGTCGCGGTAAAACGTATCCTCTTTCGCGCGGTCTTTCACCAGGAAACCGACATGCATGATGTGGTGACCGACCGCATTCGGTGCGTCGACCGTCACTGTCGCCGATGGCTGAACAAACTGCACCTTGTTTCCCTCCGGGTCCAGTACCTCGAACCAAAGGCTGCCATCGGAGCCTTTCGTCACTTTGACCGGCGTCTTCCAACCTTTGGCTGCCAGGTATTTGCGCATGCCCTCTGCATTCGTCGTGTTCCAGGCCGTGTGATCCAGCCGGTTGATGCCCGCGCCTGCCGGCAGGGGCAGCACTTCGATGAACTGTGTCGCGCTCACGGCATACCGCACGCCTTTGGCATTCTCCGGATCAGGCACTTTCACGGCTCCGACGACGGTGGTGTAATAGTGCTCGGTCACCGCAGGATCCGATGTGTAGACGGCAAGATGCGAAATACCTGTGATCTTCGGCCTATCTGATGCGGTCTGTCCCGATGCGGAAACGGTGAAAGCGGCAAGGAAAGCGGCGGCGAAAAACCTGGAGTTCATCCAACACCTCGAATTGACTGGCGGCTCCACATTAAATCGATTTGGCGCCGAGTGCAAACGCGACCGATTCTGGGACTCGCAGGGGCGCTTCCATCGCTTCGCGCCGTTACAATGCGCACATGCATCTCAAGTCCGTTTCGTTCTGCCTCACGGCTTCGGTCCTCGCTTTTTGTCTAATGTCGCCTCTCTTTGCCCAGAGTTCATTGCCCGCGACGTCAGCAGCCGATCGCGCCGAGGCTCGCGAAATATTCAAGCAGCTCATCGAAATCAATACCACCGATACGCCGGCTGGCAACGTGACCAATGCAGCGGTCGCCATGCAGAAGCGCTTCCTGGATGCGGGGTTTTCGCCGGAAGATGTTCGCCTGCTTGGGCCGGACCCACGCAAACAGAATCTTGTGGTGCGCATTCGCGCTGCAGGTCAAGCTACTGAAAAGCCGGTGCTGTTTCTTTGTCATATCGACGTTGTGCAGGCTCTGCGCTCCGACTGGCACACCGATCCCTTCGAGTTCGTTGAGAAGGACGGCTACTACTATGGGCGCGGCACGCAGGACATGAAGGACTCCGACGCTGCGCTCGTCTTTACCTTCCTGCGCCTGCATCGCGAGGGCTACAAGCCCCGCCGCGACCTTATTTTGGCCCTTACGGCCGATGAGGAGGGCGGCAAGTTCAATGGCGCGGCGTGGCTGGTTCAGCAGCATCGCGAGCTCGTCGACGCGGCCTTTGTCCTCAATCCCGACGCGGGTGGCGTGGAACTGGATCACGGGCGCACCGTTGTCGCCGATGTCGAGGCAACCGAAAAGGTCTACTCCGACTTTCAAGTCACTGCAGCCAATCGCGGCGGCCACAGCTCACTTCCGCGTCCCGACAATGCCATCTACGAGCTAACCACGGCGCTCAGCAAGCTCGCGGCCTATTCCTTTCCTTTCGAGTTGAATGAAGTGACCCGCACCTACTTCGAGATTCTCTCGAAGCAGGAAACGGGACAGACTGCGGCCGACATGCGCGCCATTCTGGCGAATCCGCCTGACTTGGCCGCCGCCGCGCGCCTCAGTGCTGAACCCAGCTTTAACTCCAACTTTCGCACTACCTGCGTCGCCACGCGTCTTTCCGGCGGACACGCCAACAACGCCCTTCCGCAGACCGCGCAGGCCAATGTGAACTGCCGCATCTTTCCCGGCCACTCGCCGGAGGAGATACGCAAGCAGCTCATTGGCGTGTTCGCCGATCCACCGCTCAGCGTGAAATACGTCTCTGACGCCGGGGTCGTCGCTGACACCGCGCCCGAGCGCAAAGCCATTGCGCCGCCGGCACCGATCAAGGAAGTCTTCGAGCCGCTGACGAGGATTACGCAGGAAATCTGGCCCGGCACGCCCGTGACGCCGGTAATGGAAAACGGCGCCAGCGACTCCATCTACTTCTCGTGGGCAGGCATTCCCTGCTACGGCTATTCAGCCATTGCGCTTGAACGTGACGACGATCGCGCTCACGGCCAGGACGAGCGCCTGCCTGTCGACTCTTATTGGAAGTCGCTGGACTTCTTCTACGCATTCGCGAAGGAAATAGGTGGCCAATGAGCGGCGAAAAGCGCGTAGCTGTGATCACTGGTGGAGCGCAGGGTATCGGCCGCCGCACCGCTGAGCTGTTTGCCGAGCGGGGTTATCGAGTGGGCATCGTTGATCTGCAGGAGCCGACCGCGACCGTTTCATCAATCGATGAAAAGGGGGAAGAGGCCTTTGGGTATGCCGGCGACGTTTCCGATGAGAAAACCGTCCGCGATTTCGCTCAGCAAATCTTCGCTCGTTACGGGCGTGCCGACGTGCTGGTGAACAATGCTGGAATCAGCCTCATCTCCCCCGCCGAGGAGACGAGCTTCGACGACTACCGTCGCGTGATCGAGGTTAATCTGGTTGCGCCTTTTCTGCTGTGCCAGATTTTCGGCAAAAGAATGCTGGGAGCGGGTCGCGGCTCCATCGTCAACGTCGCTTCGGTGGCGGGGCTCCTTGGGGTCTCAGATCGGGCTGCCTACAACGCCTCGAAGCACGGTCTCATTGGGCTCACTCGAACGCTTGCTGCTGAGTGGGGAGGCCGTGGCGTACGCGTCAACGCTGTTTGCCCCGGCTGGGTCAAAACGGAGATGGACGTGGCTGATCAGGCTGGCGGGAGCTACACCGACGCGGACATCACGGGTCGCATTCCTATGGCGCGCTTCGCCACTCCGGACGATATTGCCCACGCCATCGCCTTCCTGGCCGACGACAAAGAAAGTAGTTTCATCAACGGTCATACGCTCTCGGTTGATGGCGGCTGGGCTGCCGACGGCAGCTGGGAGTCGCTGCGGTTGCGTAAGCGTTGAGCGCTTACCCCTCCCAATTCCATTAAGCAAAGTCCCGTCCGCGCCTACCGCGTGGTATTCGCTGGATGCGCAGTCCCGCCATTCGCCGCTCGCGCATTGCTGCTGGTAAACTGGAGATCGAATGATCCTCCCGTTCGTCCGCGAAATTTTCGCGGAGCTGGAGCACTCCTCCGCATTTGAGCGCGTACAGAGGCACCTCAACCTTGGTACGGGGCGCCGTCGTGTGTCCGGACTGACCGCAACCGCCCGCTCCCTCTACATCCCGCTGCTCGCTCGCGCTGCCCGTCAACCGGTCATCCTTATCGTTGCGGACAACAAAGCTGCCGAAGCACTGGAGCCCACGTTGCGAGCCGGCTGCGAGCTCACTGGAGCGATTGATCCCAGTCGCGTGGTGCGATTCCCAGCCCACGACGTTCTTCCGTTCGAGAATCTCTCGCCCCACCCTGACGTGCAGGAACAGCGCGCTGCGGCGCTTTGGAAGCTGGCCACCGGCGCTGTCTCTATCCTCATCGCGCCCGCCGAAGCCGCAGCGCTCAAGCTCTTCGACCGCGACTACTATGCGAGCCTTGCGGTTACGTTGCGCCGCGGCGAGGAGGTTGATATTGAAGTGCTCACCGGGCATTTGGCCAGCGTGGGATATACGCGCATGGATCTCGTCGAAATGCCCGGCCAGTTCACACGGCGCGGCGGCATCCTCGATGTTTACTCTCCTGAATCCGATCGGCCGGTGCGCATTGAATTCTTCGGCGACGAAATTGAAACGATTCGCAAGTTCGATCCCGAGACGCAACGTTCGCAAGCGGGTCTGGATGAGACGCAGATTTCTCCTCTCACCGAGACCCCGGTGACCGAGCATTTGCTGGCCGCGGTGAACGCGCGTCTCAGCCGCCAGCGCGTTGACGTCGACGATGAAGACGAAGAGATGGCCGCCGAAATGGCTGCGGCCGGCGGCGTCAGCGTCTTTCCCGGATGGGAGTTCTTCAGTAGCGTCGCCGGCGCGGAGAACCCTCTGCTCAAGCTGCTGCCCAAGAGTGTTCTTTTTGTCGATGAGCCGGCGATGGTGAGCAATCAAATCGATCGCTGGTGGAACAAAGTCGAGCAGCGGCACGAGCGCAGTGGCATCGGCTCGCTTATCCGGCCTGAAGATATCTATATCCGCCCGGAAATTCTGCAGGCAATGTTTCAGTCGCATCCCGGTCTCGATCTCGATCAGCTCGGCGCTGTGGATGTGCTCGAAGAAGACAACACGCTGGGCGAAATCGCGCTCAATTCGCGGCCCACGCTACGCTTTCATGGCTCAATCCCTGCCCTGACTGAGCAATTGCGCAACCTTATGGCTTCGGAGCAGCGTATCGTTCTCGCGGTGCCCACACAGGGCGATGTGGAGCGCATGGCCACCGTGATGCGTGAGTATCAGATTCCTTATCGGCTCGGCAGTCGACCCTCGCACCCCACGAGCGACACAATGTTCGACGAGGCCAGCTACCTCGCCGGCGATCTGCGCGTGCCGGTCATCGTCCGTACCCAGATTGCCTCCGGCGTCAGCTTTCCCGAGGCGAACCTGATTGTCTTCGGCGCGAACGACCTCTCGGACGAAGCCGACATCATGGCGCGTCCCGAGCCTAAACGCTCGAAAACCGCGGCGTTCGTTTCGGACTTCCGCGATCTTGCGATGGGCGATTACGTGGTGCATGTCGAACACGGCATCGCGCAATTTCAGGGGCTGAAGGAAATCGTTCAGGACGGCCTCTCCGTCGAATTCATGATTCTCGAATTTGCGGAGCAGGCCAAGCTCTACGTACCTCTCACGCGCCTGGACTTGATTCAGAAATATCGTTCGACTGACTCCGGCCCCGCGCCGGTGTTGAACAGGCTGGGCTCGCAGCAGTGGACTAAGACCAAGGCCCGGGTGCGCAAAGCTATGCAGGATATGGCCGGCGAGTTGCTCAAGCTCTACGCCGAGCGGCACACCGCGCCAGGCACCGCATTCTCACCGGACAACGAGTTTCAGCGCGAGTTTGAAGACTCGTTCGACTACCGTGAAACCGACGATCAGCTTACGGCCATCGCCGCCATCAAGCAGGACATGGAAGCCACCACGCCGATGGATCGCCTGCTCTGCGGGGATGTCGGCTACGGCAAGACGGAAGTCGCGATGCGCGCCGCGTTCAAAGCCGTACAGGATGGCAAACAGGTGGCTGTGCTCACGCCCACCACAGTTCTGTGCTTCCAGCATTTTGAAACTTTCAAGCGGCGCTTTGCACAATTTCCTATCCACGTCGAAATGATCTCCCGCTTCCGCTCACCCAAGGAGCAGAAGGCGATTCTGGAGCGCGTCGAAGCCGGCAAAGTGGACATTCTCATCGGCACCCATCGCGTACTTTCGAAAGACATCAAATTCCAGGACCTCGGCCTGTTGGTCGTCGATGAAGAACAGCGCTTTGGTGTGAGGCACAAAGAACGGCTGAAGCAAATGCGCAAGGAAATCGATGTCCTTGCCATGTCTGCCACGCCGATTCCGCGCACGCTGCACATGTCGCTGGTCGGCCTGCGCGACATGAGTGTCATCGAGACTCCGCCCAAAGACCGTATGGCCATTCAGACCGTCGTCGCGAAGTTCGACGAAAAGCTGGTGCGTTCGGCGGTAGAAGTGGAGCTGGAGCGCGGCGGTCAGGTTTACTTTGTTCACAATCGCGTGGAGTCGATCTACGAAATTGCTGCACGCATTCAGGAACTGGTGCCGGCGGCGCGCGTGGTTGTGGGCCATGGCCAGATGGGGGAAACCGAGCTGGAACGCGTCATGCTGGCCTTCATGAATCACGAGTACGATGTGCTGGTTGCGACCACGATCATTGAAAACGGCCTCGACATTCCGCTGGCCAATACCATCCTGATCAATCGCGCTGACCGGCATGGCCTCAGCGAACTCTATCAATTGCGGGGCCGGGTTGGCCGTTCCAATCGTCGCGCGTATGCGTATCTGCTCATTCCCTCCGAGAAGGAATTGAGTGACGTCGCGCGCCGCCGTCTTGCCGCGCTCAAGGAGTTCAGTGATCTGGGCGCAGGTTTCAAAATTGCAGCCCTCGACCTGGAACTGCGCGGCGCAGGGAACATGCTGGGCGGCGAACAGAGCGGGCATATTGAGGCTGTGGGATTCGAACTCTACACATCCATGCTCGAGCAGGCGGTTAAAGAGATGAAGGGCGAGGGTACCGAGGAGCGGCCCTCCACGCAACTCAACCTTGGCATCGCGCTGCGTATCGATGAGAGCTATGTTGCCGAAGAGAACCAGCGTTTGCGTCTCTACAAAAAGATCGCGGGCACTGCGAGCGAAAAGGCGATCGCCGACCTGCGCGCGGAGATGGAAGATCGCTATGGGACGCTCCCCGACTCGACCGTTTACCTGCTTGAGGCAGCTTCGCTGCGGCTGGAGTGCGAACGCATGGGTATCGCGCAGATTGACCGCCGCCGTGCCGAATTGCAAATCCGATTCACTGAGAATGCGCAAGTCGATCCGCAGCATCTAATGCGGCTTGTCGCGCGCAACGCCAAGCGCGGCGCCCAGTTCACGCCGCAAGGTGTGCTCAAGTATCCGCTAAGTTCCGCTCGACCCGATGAAGTATTGCTCGAGATTCATGAGTTGCTTGCCAACCTTGCGCCAACGCCAGTAAACGTATAAGAGCCCCACTTCACGACCAGAGGGAATGTGAAAAAAATCGTCGCACTGCTTGCCCTTGGAGCCTGTATGTCCGCCTCTTTTGCCCACGCCGAAAAGAAGAAACTCACCGACATCTACTGGAAGAAGGTATTTGAGCACGCGTCGGATGAATACTTCGACCAGGTCTATTTTCCATATCAACCCACGCAAGGGACGACGGCCGGTTATCACCAGTACGACGCGAAGCTTGAGGACTTCAGTCAGGCCACGGTCAATGCCCAGATCGCAGCGCTTGAGAAATTTGAGAAGCGGTTCCAGGAGATGCGCAACAAAGCTTCCTTCGACCCCTCTACGCGCGGCGACTGTGAGATGGTACTGGGCAACATCCGCTCTACTTTACTCACCCTTGAAACAATTCGCCCCTGGAAAAAGGATCCCGACTTCTATTCCACGATTCTGACCAACGGCGCTTTCACCATTATGGAGCGCAAGTTTGCTTCTCCTGACGAAAGGCTGCGCTCCCTGGTTGCGCGGGAAAGATCGATTCCGGGACCGCTCGATGAGGCGCGTGTGAATCTCGAAAGTCCGCCGCACATCTACACTGAGATTGCGATCGAACAATTACCCGGCATCATCCACTTTTTTGAGAACGATGTACCGGCTGCCTTTGCCGATGCCAAAGACCCGGCGCTGAAAGAAGAATTCACCCATACCAACGCCGGCGTGATTGCCGCGCTCAACAGCTATCTCGATTGGCTCAAGACCGACTTACTCCCGCGATCGAACGGAGACTTCCGCATTGGCGCCGAGACCTTTTCAAAGAAACTGCAATACGACGAGATGGTCGACCTGCCGCTCGACAAGCTGCTCGAAATCGGGTGGGCCGATCTGCGCAAGAATCAGGCGCACTTTAACCAGGTGGCCAAGGAACTGGAGCCGGACAAGGATTCCGGCGCCGTGCTTGACGAACTCGGCGCAATGCACCCCGCTCCAGACAAGCTGATCTCTACCTTTACTGCCACCTTCGACGGCTTGGTCGGCTTCATCCGCGCGCACCACATCGTCACCATTCCGTCTGACATTCGCCCCATCGTGGAGGAGACGCCGCCCTTCATGCGCGCCACGACTTTTGCCTCCATGGATACGCCCGGTCCCTTCGAGAAACACGCCACCGAGGCCTACTTCAACGTCACATTGCCCGATCCTTCGATGACGCCAGCCCAGGTTGAAGGGTTCATGCACTCCTTCAACATTGGCACGGTGATTTCCACGGCGGTCCATGAAGCGTACCCGGGCCACTATGTCCAGTTTCTCTGGGTTCCGCAGGCGCCGAGCCGCGTGCGCAAATTGCTCGGAGCGACGACCAACGTCGAAGGCTGGGCTCATTATTGCGAGCAGATGATGCTCGACGAGGGATATGGGCAGCCGGGGCAGGGCGCGAAAGATGAGCGAGAGTCAAAATTCCTGCGCCTCGGTCAACTTCAGGATGCGCTTTTGCGCAACGCCCGCTTCATTGTCGGCATCGAAATGCATACAGGCAAGATGACTTTCGACCAAGCCGTTGACTTCTTCCAGAAAGAGGGCTACCAATCAAAGGAATCGGCATTGGTCGAGGCCAAGCGCGGTACCACGGATCCCACCTACCTTTACTACACGCTCGGCAAGCTCGAAATCATGAAACTTCGCGATGATCTTAAGAAGAAACAGGGCTCGGATTTTGTGCTGGAAGAGTTCCACAATAACTTCCTTCGCCAGGGATTTCCGCCTATCAAGATCGTGCGAGAGGCATTGCTTGGCGACGACTCACCCACATTATGAAACGCAAGTAACCCGGAGCACACCTATTATTCAATGCATTTCTGAAGCAGCCATAGTATCCAAATCATGCAGGGTTTTTGTTAGGCATTGCGTTCTACTCTTTTAGAGAACGGGAGACAAGATGAGCCAGGAAGTTCGAAAAGCGGTCTTTCCTGCGGGCGGCCTTGGCACGCGCTTTTTGCCGGCCACGAAAGTTATACCCAAAGAAATGCTGGCGCTCGTCGACAAGCCGATCATCCAGTACGGCGTCGAAGAGGCGATTGCCTCCGGAATCGAGCACATCATCATCATCACCGGCCGCGGCAAGGGTGCGATGGAAGACCACTTCGACCACAGCTTCGAACTGGATGCCACCCTCGAGCGCCGCGGCAAGAAGGAACTGTTGGCCGTCTCGCGCAGTGTTGCGTCCTTGGCACGCATCAGCTATGTACGCCAGAAAGAGCCTCTCGGCCTGGGCCATGCCGTCTTGTGCGCCAAGGAACTGGTCGGTGATGAGGCGTTCGCCGTCATTCTGCCCGACGACGTAATCGATGCCGACCCACCTTGTCTCAAACAGATGCTCGATGTCTTCGACGAGCGCGGTGGCTCGGTGCTGGCCACCATGACTATCGATGGCCCTGGAATCAGCGCGTATGGTGTGCTGGCTGGGTCGCAGGATCCCGACAATGAGCGCATCTATAACTGCACCGGCATGGTGGAAAAGCCCAAGCTTGCAAATGCGCCTTCCAAGCAGGCGATTATCGGCCGCTACGTGCTTACGCCTCGCGTCTTCGAGCTCCTTGAAGAAACGACTCCGGGCGCGGGCGGCGAAATCCAACTCACCGACGGAATCAAAGCACTGCTCAAAGAAGAGAAGGTGTTTGGCTACACCTTCGAAGGCAAACGCTACGACGCTGGTGACAAATTCGGCATGTTGCAGGCGACCGTTGAATTCGCGCTCAAGCGCTCCGACCTCGGTCCACAATTCCGCGAGTATCTGAAGGGGTTGGCGCTATAGAGGAATCTATCGGGAAGATTTCCACTTAATGTTGCAGCCGATCGAGGGCCGCTGTTCGGCCTGCGGAGTTTTACCCGCCAAAACTGCATCCATCGCGGCTCTCAGGCTATCGCCAGTGACGGGAATCGTGTTGCTTGGACGGCTCCGATCGAACTCGCCACGGTATACCAGCTTGAAATCCCCATCGAAAAGAAAGAAATCCGGCGTGCATGCGGCCTTGTACGCCTTGGCCACCGCCTGCGTCTCATCAAACAAATATGGGAAGCGAAAGCCCTGGGTCTGGGCCTGCCGTCTCATCCCGGCGGGATTGTCATCGGGAAAGTTCACCGCATCGTTGCTGCTGATGGCCACGATGCTCACCGGTTCGCCGTCATAGTCCATGCCCAGTGCAGCCAATCCCTTTTCAATGTGCTTGACATACGGGCAATGCGTGCAAATGAACATCACGAGGAGCGCCATCTGGCCACGCAGGTCATCGCGCTTCACCGTCTTGCCGCTCACCACGTCGCGCAGCGCGAAATCTGGCGCAAGCGTCCCTAACTCCAGTTCCATTGTCGATTCAGTAAGTGCCATTGCCCAAGCTCCAGTTTTTTTCGAACTTGCTCCCCTGTAAACAGTGAAACGGATTGGCCAACCTTAGAACAATCCCGGCTGTCTTTGATGCATGGTCAGGCCGAAGTGCTCGTATGCCAGCCGTGTTGCCACGCGGCCGCGTGGGGTGCGGTCCAAAAAACCGATCTGGATCAGAAACGGCTCGTACACCTCTTCAAGCGCGTCTTCTTCCTCAGCGAGCGTTGCGGCCAGCGTGCCTAGCCCCACTGGCCCTCCATCATATTTTTGGATGATCGTCAGCAGCAAGCGACGATCGATTTCATCAAATCCATGCGCATCGACTTCGAGCATGGTCAACGCGGCATTGGCGGTCGGTCTGTCGATTGTCCCCGTTCCGCGCACTTGCGCATAGTCACGCACCCGCCGCAGAAGCCGGTTGGCAATGCGCGGTGTTCCCCGGGAGCGCAGCGCAATTTCTGCCGCGCCGTCCGGATCGATGGGAACCTGCATTACCTCAGCGGAGCGCTCCACGATCACGCGCAGCTCTTCCTCGGTATAGAACTCCAGCCGAAGCAAAATGCCGAAGCGAGAACGGAGCGGAGAGCTCAGCAATCCCGGCCGTGTCGTTGCGCCGATAAACGTGAACGGCCGTATCTCCATCACATGCGTTCGCGCCGCCGGGCCCTGCCCGATGATGATGTCCAGCTTGTAATCCTCGAGTGCGGTGTAGAGCTTCTCTTCGAGCACCGGCTGCATGCGGTGAATCTCATCGAGAAAGAGCACCTGCTTTTCTCTCAGATTGGTGAGAATCGCTGTCAGATCGCCCTGGATCTGCAAAGCAGGCCCCGAAGTCTGCTGGAAGCCGACGTCCAGTTCGTTGGCGATGATTGTCGCCAAAGTCGTCTTGCCTAGCCCTGGAGGACCGAACAACAACACATGATCCAGCGCTTCGCCTCGGGATTTTGCGGCTTCGAGCGCGATCGCCAGCTGTTCCTTCGCTTTGTTTTGCCCGATAAACTCGCCCAGCCATCGCGGGCGCAGCTTCAGTTCGAAGCCCTGCTCTTCCTCGGCGCGTGACGCGCTCACCAACCGGTCCGGTGCGTCGTCTTGAGTGCGAATCATGCTGAGGGAAGTGTAGCCGCTGCCGGGAGGTGCGGCAAAGCAGCCGGACCTCATGTGGGGATGCGCCGCGAATCATGAATGGTTTCAACGCCGCCGGGGCAGTCCTGGCCGGAGCCGGAGAATTCTTGCAAGTCCTTGGATTTTCCTTCGTTACGCGCGTAACTTCGAAGGCACAATGAGCCAAGATTGCTATTGATTCGCTGGATTGACCTATCTTATGATTGCGCCAACTCACTAGACGTACCAATTGAGTTAGACCGCCCAAGAAAGTACCGAAATATCTTGTTTGCCGGTCGATTGCTTGAGTTTGCCACGGAAGCTACGTGGCAGCTATACGTGCGTTTTAGAGGAGCTATGAAGCTTCTATAAGGCAAGAAGCCGGAATCGGGTAACTTCGAGCGTTCTTGGTCCTAACTTAAACGTGTTTTGCTGGTCCTAGATCGAATTGAGGATCAGCTTGAGCCAGCCGGGCGGGACCCGCCAGGAGATTTCTAATGCGTGAACGGTTGTTGTTGGGTGCAGCATTGTTGCTTACCGGACTTGTGATGCCGATTACCGGTTGCAGCAATCCCTCGGGGCTCGATTCCATAACGGTTACACCGTCGACCGAATCGCTGAATGTTGGGGACAATGTGCAGTTGACTGCGACCGGCACTTACGGCAATGCGAATCGTCAGAGCACGCAGCCTGTGACGACGGGAGTGACGTGGACGTCCAGCGCGCCAGCAGTGGCGTCCGTGGTCGCGACGACAGGTGCAGTCACGGCGGCAGGAGTCGGCACTGCCACCATTACCGCCACGGCGCAAGGGTTTCGAGGGCCAGTCACCGCGACCGCGACGGTAACCGTCGGCGGCATCGGAACCGGAACTGGAGGGGTAGGCAGCCTTTCGGTAATCGCAGTGCTTCCGAGCGCACAGACTCTTTCGTTGGCAGGTCAGACGACCCAGTTCACCGCCGTCGGTACAACCACCACTGGCTCAACGGAGTATTTGACCAACTCAGTCACCTGGACTTCGAGCAATCCGAGTGTGGCGACTATCGGCGTCAATACCGGTTTGGCTACCGCGGTGGGCGCGGGAACGGTGACGATTACGGCTGCCTATACCGAGCCTCAAGCGGTTATAACCGGCATCGGCACGTTGACGGTTTCGGCGGGCGCGGTAGAGCAGGTGACGGCATTGTCGCTGACACCCTCGTCTGACTCCTTATCGGCGTCCGGTGAAACGGCGCAGTTGATTGCGCTCGCCACAGCTGGGAGCACCGGTCTCCAGGAAAATATTACGGGCTCACCAAGTCTCACCTGGAAGTCCGCCACTCCAGCGGTTGCCACTGTCACCGCAGGCGGACTCGTTCAAGGCGCAAGCGCAGGCACCACCACCATCACCGCCCTGTACACGAATCCGGATAACACTGTGGTAACGGCTACTGCGAGCATCTCGGTATCAGCGACGCCCGCTCCCGAGCCCATCATCTCGCTGACGATTATTCCCAGTTCGATTACGGTCTTGAACCTGCTGGGTACCGGGAATTTCCTGGCGGTTGCGAACTACTCCACCGCACCGTTCGTACGCGACGTGACAAATTCCCCATCGACGACATGGCTTTCATCCGCTCCCGAGATATTCCCGGTCGATACGAACTCCGCGGGGAATCCTGGAGCCAGCGCAGGCACTGTGACTGCTGTGGGCAACGGTAGTGCCACCATCATTGCCGAGTCAACCAGTCCTGATGGCACAATTCAAACTGCGACGGCTACGTTTAACTGTCCGGCGTCTAACGGAAGCCCCGCGGGCCCCGGCAATCCCGGAACCCCGCCAACCTGTGTACCAGGAACCGTGGCACCTGGTTTGCTGGTCACACTGACGGTGTATAACGAGGGCCTCAATACCACCAATTGGCTGGTCACTGCGCCTTCCGCGACGGGCACGCAGGACGTAATCCATTGCGGTCCGGGTTGGGTTCCGACTGCTCAACAGCCCGGCACTGGCTCGGTCTGCACGGCCACCTATCCTGTTGGGACGACTGTCACGTTGACAGCAACGCAACCGGCGGGCGCCACAGGCACCTTCGGTGGATGGTCGTACAACTGCGCCACGATCACTCCTAATCCGTCGACCGCAGCAGGCCCGAACACCTGCAGCATCACACTCGATGGAACGACCAACTCGAACGCCACGATCGGAGCGATCTTCAACTAGACCGAGCCGTGTCCAAACATGCGAAAGCCGCTCTCTTCGGAGCGGCTTTCCTGCGTGTGCGCCCGCATGAGCGCCTCTCCGGCATGGCAGTGCGCGCTCTCTCCGGGCGCCTAAGCCCGGATGTTCGTCCGGCGCCGTTTAGACTGATAGGGTCCACTTCCGTTCAAGATGACCCATCGTTTCGCCCGTCTTCGACGATTCCGTTTCAATCTGCCTCAGCGACTTGCGGCCGGGCTGCTTTTTCTCTTCCTGGCGCAAGGGCTTTGGATTACGAGCCGGCAGACTCTTTCGGATCGCGATTATCAATATGCACGCTGCGGCCGTGAGACTTGGGAGAAGCCTTCTCCTCTCGCTGGCTATTTTACGACCTGTGGCAACATCAGGGACGGCATCCTGGCCTACCGCTTGGCCGGTCTGCCACTCACACTCAACCTTTTCGCCGAACGCGCTCTCGACGTCTTCCGCAAGCCGGAAGACCGTGTCGTGCAGTCACCGGGCGAGGTCACTCCCTGGGAACTGCGGCATCAGCTCACTCATATCCTTCTGCTGTTGCGTCTTCCGTTTCTGCTGTCCGGGTGCGTACTTGGCGCGGGCTTGTGGTGGGTTACGCGCCGGCTCTATGGAAACCTGGGCGGATATACGGCGCTGGCGCTCTATTGCTTTTCGCCGCCGATCCTGAGAGCTTGCGTGACTCCTGCGCCGGAGGTGTTCGCTGCGCTCGGCGTGTACGGCGCAGTCTACACATGCATTGGCGTTGCCCATGCCATGCAGGGACCGCGTCGCAAATGGAGGCCACGCATCCTGCTACTCACCGCGGTTTTCGGTGTCGCCGCCGCATCGCATATTGCGGCGCTGCCCGTGGCGGCTCTTCTCGGCCTGATTTTCATGCTGTGGGTTGCGGAAGGCCGGCGGAGCCAGGTTCTGCCAATTGTGTTAATCGCATCTGCCGGCGCGCTTGTTTTCGTCTTCGCCTGTTATGGGTTCTCTCCGGATGCGTTCAGCTATGTCTTTCGTTCCGCTGCGGGCTTTCTCTGGTTCTCCGTCGATCCGGCGCGCCGCTACTTTTCAACGCTCAGCAACGCTGGCATCACCGTCGCGGCCGCATCCGCGGCGCTGCTCTATCTGGGCGTCCGCCGGTCGCGCTACTTCGGCAATACGGTACCCCTGCTTTGCGCGTTGGTATTGTTTGGGATCATCATGACAGGCGTTCACGGCAATCCTTCGCTGTGGGCGTTGCCGTTTCTGCTCACTTTCATCGGCGGCGTCTTCGCCGACGCCTACGAGAGCCCCCGCGGCCGCCTGGCTCTCGCCGCTGGCGGTGCGATTGTGGTGCTGCAAGCCGTCTTTTGTCTCCTGAGCCTGCCGGGGCTGCTCTAAGTCAGATCACTCGTTGCCAACCCATAGCCGAAGGGAGAAATCAGCCGCAAGGCTTCCGCTCTCGCGTCATTTTGTTATCGAAATCGCGGTCCAACTGGATGCACTTCGGCATCCCCGCGAGATCGCCTTTAAATAAAAGCAAGATAAAGACTTATTTCCCACAGATGGCCTTGTTCCGAACCCTTCCGAGAGCGTAAAATACACTTAGCCCGCGGCATCCGGCACGCATCTCGCAGACCCACCTTCGCGGGCCCCCAGAACCCTTATGGCAGACGATCAGAATCCGCAGCTCCCCCTCGATGGCGGTACGCCGCCCAACAATCCCAGCCACATTCCCATCAACATCGAAGACGAGATGCGCCGGTCGTATCTCGACTACTCGATGTCGGTCATCATCGGCCGTGCGCTGCCCGATGCGCGCGACGGCCTCAAGCCCGTCCATCGCCGCGTGCTCTACACCATGAACGAGATGGGCCTGCAGTACAACAAAAAGTACACCAAGTGCGCCAAGGTCGTCGGTCAATGTATGGGTGTCTACCATCCGCACGGCGACTCCGCCATCTATGACACGCTTGTGCGCATGGCGCAGCCCTTCTCGCTGCGCTATCCCCTTGTGGACGGCCAAGGCAATTTCGGTTCGGTTGACGGCGACCCGCCCGCGGCCATGCGTTACACCGAGTGCCGCATGGACCGCATTTCCAGCGAACTGCTTGCCGACATCGACATGGAGACCGTGGACTTCACGCCGAACTACGATGAGTCCACGCAGGAACCAACCGTTCTGCCTACACGGATTCCGAATCTCATCGTCAACGGTTCCAATGGGATAGCCGTCGGCATGGCGACCAACATTCCGCCACACAACCTGACTGAAGTTGTGAACGCCACCATTGAGATGGTGAAGCATCCGAACGGCGGCCTGGCTGAAGTCCTCAAGCACGTACAGGGACCGGATTTTCCCACGGGCGGCTTCCTCTACGGTAAGAGTGGGATTGTCAACGCCTACAAGACCGGCCGCGGCCGCTTCATGATGCGTGCCAAGGTGGCTACCGAAACACTGACCAAGGAACGCCAGGCGATTATTGTCACGGAGATTCCGTACCAGGTCAACAAGTCGAAACTCATCGAGCGCATCGCCGAGCTGGTAAATGAAAAAATCGTCGACGACATCGGCGACGTGCGGGACGAAAGCGATCGCGACGGCATGCGCATTGTCATTGAGCTCAAGCGCGGCGCCCAGCCTGAGATTGTCTTGAACCAGCTCTACAAGCACACGCAAATGCAGGAGAGCTTCTCCATGATTTTCCTGGCCGTGCTCAACGGCCAGCCGAAGGAGTTTGCTCTCGATGAGGCGATTCGCAGCTTCATCAATCACCGCATCGACGTGGTACAGCGGCGCACCGTTTATCTTCTCCGCAAGGCACGCGAGCGCGAACATCAGTTCGAGGGCTACAAGATCGCGATCGACAATCTGGACGCAGTGATTCGCATCATCCGTGGATCGCGGTCGCGCGTTGAGGCTCGCGAGAACTTGTACGCCTGGGGGAAGGGAACAGAGATCGTCATCAATCTCGACCGCGAGCGCCTGCCCAGTGAGGAGCGTGGCCTCACGCTGCGCCAAGTCGACGCGATTCTCGAGTTGCAGCTCTATCGCCTCACACAGTTTTCGGTCGACGAGATTCTCAGCGAGTTGAAGGAAATCCGCGCAAAGATCGCCGAGTACGAAGAGATTCTCGGCAGCGACAAAAGGCTTCGTGCCGTCATCGTCAAGGAACTCGAGGAAGTCCGCGACCGCTACGGCGATGCGCGCCGCACCCAGATCATCGACGAGTCCGCTGAGCTGCAGTTGGAAGACCTCATCGCCGATGAGCAAGTAGCCGTCACGGTCAGCCACCAGGGCTATCTGAAGCGCACGCCCATCTCCATCTATCGCCAGCAGCGGCGCGGCGGCGCGGGCCGCATGGGCATGAAGACGCGCGAAGAGGATTTCGTTTCGCAGCTCATCATCGACTCCACGCACGCGTTTCTCCTGTGCTTCACCAATACGGGCCGTGTCTATTGGCTCAAGGTCTACGAAATCCCCGACGTGGGCGCCGCAGGGAAGGGCAAGAGCATGCAGAGTCTGCTGAACCTGCAGCCCGGCGAAAACGTGCGCGCCATCCTCGCGGTTCGCGATCTTGAGGAAGAGGGCAAGTTCATCTTCTTCGGAACCCGGCAAGGCACAGTGAAGAAAACTCCGCTGAAAGATTTCTCCAATGTCATGGCGCGGGGCATCATCGCCATCGGCATCGACAAGGAGGACGAACTCGTCGCAGCGCGCATCACCGACGGCTCTGAGATTGTCTTCCTCGCAACACACCTTGGCATGGCCATTCGTTTTGACGAAGCCGATGTCCGCTCCATGGGGCGACCCGCCTTTGGGGTTCGCGGCATCGACCTGGCGAAGAACGATTATGTCGTCGGGGTTGCCATCACACCGAAGGAACACGAGGAAGGCGCCTACCGCATTCTTGCCGTGACTGAGAATGGCTTCGGCAAGCGCACTAATGTGGAGGAGTACCGGCTGCAAACGCGCGGTGGCAAGGGCGTCAAGAACATGGCCGTCACCGAGCGCATCGGCAGGGTGAATACGATTCAACTGGTCGACGACAACTCCGAACTAGTGGTGATCAGCCAGTTCGGCAAGATCATTCGCATCGACACCAAGACGATTCGCGCTGCCGGACGTGCCACCCAAGGCGTCCGTCTGCTCAATCTTGAAGATGACGATAAGGTCGCGGCTGCCGTGATCATCCCGCCCGAGGAAATTGCCAAGGACGACGAGCCGACGCTATTGCAATAAGACATGCTTGTCGAGTGGCGTCCCGGGAATTCGATCCGCCAACAAACGCCAGCAAAATGGGTGCCCCAGGTCTTGATTTTGAGAACTGGGCACGCTCTTTTCTGATCAAGGAAAGGGCAATCGCCTGAATTGATGACGCAAGTCATTGGTGCGGGCGTTCTCATTGAATCCGGAGCGCGTGAAGTATTTCATGCCGCTCAGGCTTTCGAATGCGCATTCGAAGGCCTCTCCGTTGATCACATCTTTGATGAGTAGTATCGTTCTTCTCACCTCGCCGGCACCAAGGGCGGAAGTTTCGATCCGCGAATCGTGTTTACTAATCGCCAGCGGATATTTAGGGCGGCCCCCGATCCGAAGTTTTTGATCGAAAGAGGAGTTTCTAACCTACCATCTTTTGGATCCTCGACAAGAAGGACACACGGCGTAAATGCTGCCTCTAATTGTTGCTGTGTGGCAACGCGCATTTTTCGGGTATCCAGCGCGTAGCAGATCAAACCGACAAGGCCAAACAGGCCGACAATGAACGAGCCGATCCCCGCCGCATAATAGAGGTCTTCAAGGCCCATGGATGAAGTATATTCCGGGACTGGTTTACCAACTTAAACCGACCAATCTTCGACTACCAGCCCCTTCACGCGCGCAAACTCCCGCGTATTCGCCGTGGCCAAAACCATGTTCCGAGCGAGCGCTTGCCCTGCGATTAACGTGTCGTACTCCCCGATGCGCCGGCCTTTCCGCTCCAATTCGGCGCGGGTCTCCGAAGCGGCGCGCGCATCTTCACTGTTGAAGTCGAGAAGCACGATATCTCTGTGCAGAAATTCTGCCAATGCGCGTGTATTGCGCGAAACCTGTTCGCTCTTGGCCACACCGTAATAAAGCTCGTGCAGAACAATCGTCGAGATCGCGATCGAAGCTTGCTCTCGTTCCGCCAGCACATAACGCCGGCGCACTTTGTCCGAGGAGCTGTTGATCAATGCGATACAAACATTCGTATCGAGGAGATACTTCACTTGAAGTACTCGCGAATTGGAGCGACCTTTTGTTTTCTGCCTTCAGGAAAAATCGGGTCACCGCGTAGAGCGTCGATGCGCGCGAACCACTCCTCGGTTGACTCCTTTTTTTCTTGCTTGACCGGTTCCAGCAACACGCCAGCGCCCATTCGGCGCACACGCACGCTGTCCCCCTCAAAGCGGAACTCCTTAGGCAGACGTACCGCCTGGCTGCGCCCATTCCAGAACAGCTTTGCATGCACGTCTTTCTTGTTTGCGATTGATTTGGGAGCCATCGAAACCTCCTGCCACCGGGAAACGATGGTATAGATCAATAGCATATATCATTTTAGACAACAGCATTACCATTTTGCTAAGTCCGAGGAGGCATTCGTCACGTTCATCATTTTTTGCGGTAAACTGAACGGGTACTTATCGGACGATCTCGAACCACGCTAAATACTCGAATCTGTTTCCTATGCGTCTTACACTAGTGATGCTCTCGAATCTCCGCGTGCTCCTTGTGACCCGCGCCGTATATCTCGGTCTTCTTCTCGCCGTCTTGTGTGCGGCATCCCCTACTCGCCTGCCCGCCTTGCAGACTCGTTCGCATCACAGGCCTGCGTCGACGTCCACAACACATCGCCACGCGACTTCTGAGCGCACCCGCACTGCTCGCTCCGGTTCGTCGCGCAGAGCGACCCATGTCGGCAGCTATTCTGCCGGCCGGCGGAGGAGTGTGCGCCGCCAGCCTGCTGTTATTCGTGCCCATATGCCGATACGCCGCTATTCGTGGATGACTGCGCGCCGCCGAGCGGCCTCCGCCCCCAGCCTGCCGGTGCCCATCAAAGAAGAGGTCGTATCTCCGGTTGCAGCGCAACGCGCCGGATTTCCTACCTCGACCACCTCTGTCGCCGAAGCAGAGGTGGCTGACACTTCCGAGGTGAACTCGCCGACGCCGCAGGACGCGGCCAACCAGATTGCTGCCGCCGAAATCCCTGCTCCGCATGCTGCGCTCGCAGCCCCCGCTGCTGGACTCGACCCTTTGCGGAGTACGCGCATCGTCGCGATGGCTCCCTTGCGCGGCTCGCTCGAGTCTCTGATCCGTCAGAACGAGAAGACCAACGCCGATAACCTGGAGCGCATCGAGAACGACGCCGATCTGCATGACCGGATCGCTCGCGGCCAACTGGTGCGGGTGCCGGAATCGGAGGCCCTCGCAGTCAACGCCAACCTGCCTCTGGATCGACGCTACTGCCGTCCTTGGACTGCGGCTTTTCTCACCGACCTTTCTCGTGCACACCAGACCCAGTTTCATCACCCGTTTGAAGTCAGTTCCGCTGTGCGCACCGTCGAGTATCAGAAGCATCTGATGCGGACCAACGGCAACGCCGCGCCGGCTGTGGGCGACGTCGCCAGTCCTCACCTCACAGGCGCCACGATCGATATCGCCAAAAGCGGTCTGAGTCGAAGCGAGATCTACTGGATGCGCGATCGCCTCAACAGTCTTCAGGCCGAAGGCAAGATCGATGTGGAGGAGGAGTTTCGCCAGTCCTGCTTCCACATTACGGTTTACAAGAGCTACATCGGGGCCGGACCGCTTCATAAGGGTCACCACCCCATTGCCGCGCCGCCGGCTGAAGATCAAAGCCCATCCATGCCCGCGGAAGCCGCTGCCCCAGGAATCTAGTCTTCCGACAATCCCACGCTTCGTCTGAAAATCCTTGTCATCCTGGCCGCGTTCAAAGGTACAATCGCGGGCGAACGCAATTGTTCCAGTCTGGAACCTGTGGGATACGCTCGGCATATGCCTTTCGAGAAGTTATGCAACCGCTGGCTGGCTCCTCTAGTCCAACTGCGCAGTTCGGGCGAACTCGATTTGTATCCGGAGATATCCGAGAGGCGGAATCATGAACGATATTGAGGTTCAACCGGTGGCCGAGCATGCGCCCGGCCTCTCCCAGTGGCAACGTGTTTCCAATATTTTTGCCGCGCCATCGAAGACCTTTGAAGACATCAAACGCGGCAACAAGAGCTGGTGGATGCCGTTCGTCATCTTTACGCTTGTCGGCTATATTCTCTTTGCCGCGGTTGCCCTCAAAATCGGCATGCAACAGGTGGTCGACAACCAAATCCACCTCAATCCAAAACAAGAAGAACGAATGAGCCAGGCCACACCGGAGCAGCGCGAGATGTCTGCCAAGATCTCGCTCTATGTCACCGAAGGCATTTTCCTCGCGAATCCGCTGATCCTGCTCGCCGCGGTAGCGATCGGCACGCTTGGACTTTGGGGCACCATCAATTTCGTATTTGGCGGCAAAGCGAAATATGGCAGCATCTTTGCAGTTTGGATGTACGCGAGTCTTCCGGGCATTCTGAAAGTCCTGCTGGGAGTTATCGTCATCTATGCGGGTACGGCTCCGGAGTCATTCAACATCAAGAACTACGCTCCTACGAATCTCGGAGCCTTCCTCAATCCTCTGGAAACAAATCCTGCGCTCTATTCACTGGCGAGTTCTATCGACATCATCACCATCTGGACGATGATCTTGCTGGGCATGGGCACCGCCATGGTTGCCGGGGTCAAACGCAACTCCGGCTATATCGCGGTGTTTGGGTGGTGGGCCATCTTCGTCCTGATTGGTGTCGGGATAGCAGCAGTGACCGGCTGAACGCGAAATCCCTTTGCAGGCAAAAAGCGGCGCTCATCTTTGCATGAGCGCCGTCTGTCTTATGTTTCTCGTTCTGTACTTCCTGGCTTTACTCCGTCCACCGCCGCATGATCAGCGTGGCGTTGATGCCGCCGAAGCCGAACGAATTGGACAGCGCCACATCGAAATTGTGCGCGATGGCCTTGTTTGGCACATAGTCCAGCTTGCACTCTGGATCGACGTTGTCGAGATTCGTCGTTGGCGGAAGCATCTGGTTCTGCAAAGCCAGCACCGTGATGCCTGCTTCGAGGCCCCCGGCGCCGCCGAGCAAATGCCCGGTCATCGACTTGGTGCCGCTCACCTTCAGCTTTTTGCTCAAAGCATGTTCGCCGAATACCTTCTCGATCGCCAGGGACTCATTGCCATCGCCCGCCGGCGTTGAGGTGGCATGCGCATTCACGTAGCCGACTTCTTCGGGCTGAATGCCTGCGTCTTTCAGTGCTGCGCGCATGCTGCGTTGTGCGCCTGCACCTTCCGGAGCGATCCCGGTCATGTGATGCGCATCGGCGCTCATGCCGTAGCCGATGATCTCGCCCAGGATCTTCGCGCCCCGCGCCTTGGCAAATTCCAATTCTTCCAGGATCAAGACGCCGGCGCCTTCGCCAATCACAAATCCGTCACGATCCTTGTCGAACGGCCGGCTGGCTCGGGTCGGCTCCTCGTTGCGCGTCGAAAGCGCCCGCATCGCCGCGAAACCGCCAACTGACAGCGGTGTGACTGAGGCCTCGGCGCCGCCGGCAATCATCACATCCGCATCGCCGTGCAGGATCATGCGCACCGAATCGCCAATGGAATTGGCACTTGTGGCGCATGCCGTTGCGGTGGCCGAGATGGGCCCCCTGGCGCCATAACGGATGCTGAGCTGCCCCGCCGCCATATTCACGATCACTGCGGGAATGAAGAAGGGTGAGATTTTGCGTGGGCCGCCCGCGAGCAGGTTGGAGTGCTCGCGCTCGATGATTTCGAATCCGCCAATGCCCGAGCCTATAAAAACGCCGACCCGGTCACCGATCTCCGGCGTGATGTTGAGGCCCGATTGGGTGATGGCTTCGTGGGTAGCGGCAAAAGCAAAGTGGATGAAGCGCCCCATCTTGCGCGCTTCTTTCTTGTCCACGAAGTTGAGCGGATCGAAATTTTTCACCTCGGCGGCGAAGGTGACCGGAAAGCCCGTTGTGTCGAAGCCCTGAATCGGGGCCATGCCGCTGGCCCCTGCCAGTAACTGTCGCCACACCTCCGGAGCGGTATTGCCTACACCGCATACCAGCCCGAGGCCGGTGATGACAACTCGACGATTCACCAGTTACTTGCCTTTCGCGGTCTTCTCGTTCTTCTCGATATACTCGATCGCGTCCTTGACGGTCTTGATCTTCTCGGCGTCCTCGTCTGGAATTTCCAGATCGAAAGCCTCTTCGAACTGCATCACCAGCTCGACCACGTCCAGCGAATCCGCGCCCAGGTCTTCCTGGAAGCTGGCGCCCGGGGTGACTTCTGCTTCGTCCACCTGCAGCTGCTCGACGATGATCTGCTTTACCTTTTCTTCAACAGCCATGCCTGATTCTCCTCGTTTTCTTCAGAACTTTGGATGCACTCCGGGCTTCGCTTTGCCGCGTCTCCGCTCCGCCTGCCTACAATACCGGCTCCGGCACACGAACACAACCACAGCGCACAAAAAGATGCGCATGGCCCCGAATCTTCAAGTCTACCGGGCAGCCGGGAGCCTGTAAAGGCGCGGGAGGACAGGGAATAGGAAGTGTCATTCCGGTTTTCGTCCACACTTTTCCCGAGGCCTCAACACCGGCAAGAGCCATGCCAGTTTCGACCCCGAATTGCACATCGAAAAGGCGTACATTAGGCGAAGAGGTTCCTCCGAAATGGTGCAGGCTGTGATTGCGGGGATCGCCGTGGTTGTAGGGATTGCTGTGGGCTATTGGATTCGCTCGCACGCGGCCCGATCAGAGAGAAATTTGCTGGAGCAGCGGACCCGCGAAACCGCTGACGTTCTTGCTGCCTTCCGGGCTCAGCTCGCCGAGGCCCAGGCCCTTTCCGCCGCCCGCGCCGGTTTCGAGTCTGTTGCTGCCGAGCGTGCCGGAACCATCGAGCGCCTTACTGGCGAACGCGATGCTGCGCGAACCGACCTGCAGACGCACCAAGTCGCAGCGCTTGACCAAGCAGCCCGCCTCAGCCAACTCGAAGCCGACCTGAACAATGAACGCCGGAATATGGCGGAGAAGATCGCGCTGCTGGAATCGGCGAAACAAGCGCTTGCCAGCCAATTCGAAGCGCTCGCCGCCAACATCCTCGATCAAAAATCCAAGTCCTTTTCCGAAGGTAGCCAGAAAGAACTCGGGACGCTGCTCTCGCCCTTGCGTGAACAGATCAAGGAGTTCCGCGAGAAGGTTGAGCAGGCGCAGTCGGACTCAAAGACCGGCGTGACGAAGCTTGAAACCCTTATTGGCGCGCTGAACGGTCTCAATCAGCAACTGTCGGAGGACGCGCGCAACCTGACCACCGCGCTGCGCGGTTCCGCGAAGACGCAGGGTGACTGGGGCGAGTTCATTCTCCGCGACCTTCTGGACAAGGCCGGCCTGCGCGAAGGCGAGCAATATTCTTTCCAGCAGTCGTTTGCCGGCGCGGAAAGCGAGAGCGGCGAACGCGCGCGAACAGTGCGCACCGACGTCATCGTCTTCCTTCCGGGTGGCCGCAATCTTGTCATCGATTCCAAGGTCTCTCTCACGTCCTACACTGACTGCGTGAGCGCGACGTGCGACGACGATCGCAAAGCCGCGCTCAAGCTGCATCTTGCCAGCATGCGCGGACATATCGCAAATCTCGCCAAAGCCGGCTATCACCGCTTGCCGGAACTCGAAGCCCCCGACTTCGTTGTGATGTTCGTGCCCGTCGAGCCTGCATTTCTGATGGCGCTGCAGGCCGATGGCGAATTGTGGTCCGATGCGTACAAGCAGGGCATCCTGCTTGTTGGTCCCACTACGCTGCTCTACGTGATTCGCATTGTGAACGTGCTCTGGCAGCAGGAGCGGCAGGCGCGCAACGTGCGCGAGGTGATGGAGCGTGGCAGCGAACTCTATGAAAAATTCGTCGGATTTGTCACGGATATGGAAGCCATTGGCGACAGTCTGCGCCGTACCGACCAGAACTATGCGAATGCGATGAAAAAGCTGGTCGACGGGCGCGGCAATTTGATTCGACAGGTGGAGTTGCTGAAGAAGCTTGGTCTCCGCACTACGAAGTCGCTCCCGAAGGCACTGCTCGACCGCGCCGACGTAGATCAGGAAGAGCTGGCGCTTGCTGCGGAGGCGGAAGATCAATCGCTGAGCGTCTGACCAGCGAACCGGCGCAGTTTTAGCTCGTCGACGCGGTCTTTGCAAACGCCTCGCGCATCCGTTTCCAGGTTGTTGTCAGATCTTCAGGCAACACGCGGGTCTCCGCCACCGTGGTCATGAAGTTCGTGTCGCCTGCCCAGCGCGGCAGGGCATGCAAGTGCAGATGGCCGGCCACGCCCGCGCCTGCCGCCTTGCCCAGGTTCATGCCGAAATTCAATCCATGGGGGCGATAGAGCTGCTCCAGCACCCGCTCGGTCTTGAGTGCCAAGTCCGTCATTTCGTGCGCGGCTTCCGCGCCGAGCCCCGCCAACCGGTCTACATGCGCGTAGGGCACCACCATCACATGGCCCGAGGTGTAAGGGTAGGCGTTCAGGCAGATGTAGCAATGCTCGTCACGCACCAGCAGCCCCGCGGCCATTTCGGCTTCGTCTGCGGGCATTCCTCCGGCGATCGCGTGATCCACAGCCGCGATAAGATTGCAGAATACGCAGCCGGTGTCGCCCGGGAATGCCGCCAGGCGCTCCGGGATCCCGGGGCGCGGGGCACCGTCTGCAGTGGTCACGTACGCAAACCGCCAGGGTGTCCAGAGCTGGTCCATCTCGTCCCTCAGTATATGGGCTGTGCGATGGTGGGTTGCGCAAGGGCTGTTTTGAGCGATCTCGTGCTTGCCAGGGGTCGTTTCGGGCGCCTGTGCTCCTTTTGTTTCTCGTCCCGCCAACCCTGTCTGGTTTCAGGTCACTTCTGTGAATTTTTCGTGTCAGATTCGCTCCTCGCTGCGATACCACAACCTGTTGCATTGACGCTGGAAAGACGAGGTTGCTAAACTTAGGACGTAGCTCCTGTGTGCGGATTCCATCAGTGAGCTGCGGCCGACCTCCAGCCAGCCGTTGCGCGCCTGGTGATTCCCTCGGAGACGAGTCGCTTCCATAGCCGGTAGTGCCGGCTCGGACGACTGTCCCCTTGAGTATCACCTCGGCCACACGTGGCACGAGAAACAGGCCACCGGCGTCTGCGGATGAAAGCTACCGCATACAAGGCGTCAGCCGTGCGACATGAAAGTTCGTCGCTGGTGCAATGAATCCCGGAGCAGCACTGATGGCAAACGTCCTCAATCCAGAACCCGAGAGCATAACCCTGAACACCCAACTCGAAACACCAACCCTTGACCCTGCGACGGAGCTTGAGCAGCCGTTGCACGAATCAACGTCCAACCCCGAAAACACCGAAGCACTCGTTTCCTCCGCGCTGGACGCCGATGCCACAACACAGCCTGCAGCTGACAGCCCGACAGCAGAAGCAAATTCTGCCGAATCGCATGCCACTGCCGCACCGGTGACTGAAAGGTCAACCGAACACGGACCCGAATCCGCAGACGATTTTTCCGCGGCGCTTGAAGCCTTCGAGCGCGAACAGGCCGCCGAAGCAGCAGCCGTGGAAGCCTATGGCGACAAGGTCGTCACCGGCACTGTTATCAAGCAGACTGACAAGCACCTCGTCATCGATGTGGGCCTCAAGTCCGAAGGACTGGTGCCGATCGAGCAGGTGGTCGATCACACCGGCGCCGTGAAGTTCCAGCCCGGTGAGCAGATCGAGGTCGTGATCGAGCGCGAGGAGCCCGAAGGCGGCTATCTCGTCAGCTACGAGAAGGCGCAGCGTCTCCGCGTCTGGGACACGATTGAAAAAGCCGCAAACGACAAGACCCCGGTGATGGGAACGGTCGTGAGCCGCGTCAAAGGCGGCCTCACCGTCGACATCGGCATGAAGGCCTTTCTGCCTGGCTCGCAGCTTGAGATTCGTCCCGTCCGCAATCTCGACGGCTATCTCGGCCAGCAGATTGAAGTCCGCGTCATCAAACTGAACAAGAAGCGTGGCAATGTCGTTGTCTCACGCAAGGAGATTCTCGAGGAAGAGCAGAACGCCAAGCGTTCGCAGACTCTCGAGCACCTTGGTGAAGACGCCATTCTCACCGGCACGGTCAAGAACCTCACCGACTACGGCGCCTTTGTTGACTTGGGCGGCATCGATGGACTCCTCCACATCACTGACATGAGCTGGGGACGCCTCACGCATCCCCGCGACCTGGTCAACGTCGGCGACGAGATCCAGGTGAAGGTGCTCAAGTTCGATAAAGACAAGCAGCGCGTTTCGCTGGGCTTCAAGCAGCTGACGCCTGACCCATGGCTCGATGCGACCGAACGCTATCCTGTCGGGGCGCATGTCCATGGCCGCGTGCTTTCAGTCACCGACTATGGCGCGTTTGTCGAGCTCGAGCAGGGCATCGAAGGCCTGGTTCACCTCTCTGAGATGACTTGGTCCAAGCGCCTCAAGCACCCCTCCAAGCTGGTCAAGCCCGGCGACGAGGTCGATACTGTCGTCCTCAGCGTCAATCCAGCCGACCGCCGCATCTCTCTCGGCATGAAGCAGCTTCTCGAGAATCCCTGGGAGCACCTCACGGAGCGCTATCCGGCCGGTACGGTGGTTGAAGGCCGCGTGCGCAACCTTACCGACTTTGGCGCCTTCATTGAAATCGAAGACGGGATCGACGGATTGGTCCACGTCTCGAACCTCAGCTGGACCAAGCGCGTCAAGCATCCCTCTGAAGTTGTGAAAAAGGGCGAAAAGGTGAAGGCTGTCGTTCTCGGCGTCGAGCCGCAGAACCGCCGCCTCAGCCTCGGCATCAAGCAACTTCAACCCGACGTGTGGGAGAGCTTCTTTGCCCAGCATCGCGTGGGGGATGTGGTTCACGGCAAGGTGCTCCGCACCGCGCAGTTCGGCGCGTTCGTTGAAATTGCCGAGGGCGTGGAAGGCCTCTGCCATATCTCCGAAGCAGTGGGTGAAGACGGCTCGCCGGCCAAGCTCGAACAGGGCGAAGAGCACGACTTCAAGATCATCAAGATCAATGTGGAAGAGAAGAAGGTGGGACTCAGCCTGCGCGCTGTTGGACACGAAGCCAGCCGCGCCCAGGTCGAGCACTACAAGGCGGACCCACACAAGCATCCCGTCTCCAGCTCAACCACCACCCTTGGCGATCTGATCAACTGGAAAAGCGAACGCTAGATTTTCCTAAGCAGCAAGACAGTGACGGCCATCCTTCGGGATGGCCGTTCTGCATTTGAAGGAGCGATTTTATTGGGAGCAACTGCAGCGCAGAGAAGGGAACGTGTCAGCCGAGAAGGTTCATTGCCTGAGAGGTGATTGCAAGGCTGAGAAAGGACACGGTCAACGCACCGTCTTTCCTCGCAGTGACTCCGCAGTTCGAGAAGGCTGTTTAACTGAAATGACTACAGCGAAGCCAGAGTTGATGTATCCAGGAGCCGCAGCGTTCAAGTCGACGCGACCATCAGAAAGCGGCGACCTTGCACGAAACTCAAGAGGACGCAGCTACTCTGGTTTCGCTCTAGAGTGAAGTGGCAAGATCGCTGCTGATGGAGTTGAAGGCCGTCTTGATTTCTGTCGAAAGGCCTCTCATCGCCGCGGACGCACCGAATGCGATCAACGCCACCACGAGTGCATATTCAACCAGATCCTGCGCGTCTTCCTGGATCAGAAAATTCTGAATCCTGAAATGTAGTTTCAGCACCGCGTCCGACACCAGGTTGTTCCCGCACGATGCAACATTTGATACACGCTCAACCATTCTGTTCAACGAGTTTTTCATTCGAGTCTCCATTCGATGCCCCCTTTGATTCGTGCGCCGGCGCATGTTTTGCAATTCGCTCGGACCAGAAAAGCCATCGGGAAGCTATGAAGAGAGGATCGTACGTGCGGAGTGTGGGGACAATGGCTCTTTCGCGCTAGAAAGTGTTAGATTGCGTCCGTAACACGTACCACTTAGGGGGTAGGCTCCTTAGAGCGGCTGCCTCACCGTTTCGGTCTGTCAAAAGGAAGGCCGTATTTGCTCGACTTGGCTAAGGCGGTCCTCCAATGGGTGTAGCGCGAAATCGATGCTGCCAGGCGGCATTTTCCTCAAGAAAATGCCACCCTGCCTGATGTCAGAGACTCCACGGAAATTGGAGAACCGCCCTAGAGGTCAGAAACCGGACGCGGCACTTGCTTCCTAGTCGCCAGAACTACAACAATTCCCAGCGACGCGATCACGCAAGTGAGCGCGAAAAGAAACACGCTTGCATACCCGAACGTTCCAATCACCGCGCCGGCAATCGGACCGACCAGAAAGAACGATACATCGGCAAACACTGTGTAGACGCCGAGCGCCGTGCCGCGACTTCGCTCAGGGACGTGTTTCACCGCCTCGACGCCCAGCGCCGGAAACACCAGCGAGAACCCGAATCCCGCAAGCGCCGCGCCGCCAAAGGCCATCCACGGCGACACCGCGCGCCACAGCAGCAAGACGCCCACTGACTCTACTGCAAGGCAGGTGATGCCCACGGCATATCCGCCATAGCGGCTGATTGCGTGGATAAACAAGAGCCGCGCAGCGATGAAGGCCACGCCGAATGCGGTCAGGCACAGCGCTGCACCGTTCCAGTTTCGGCTCGCATAGAAGAGCGTCACGAATGTCGCCAGCACGCTGTACCCTACACCGCCAAGCGCGAGCCCAATCCCATGCGGCGTTACACGACCAAGCACATCGCGAAATGGCAAATGCTCGCCCGGCACTACAGGCACCGGTTCTTTGCGGTTCGCGAAGACGAAACTCGCGCCGCACAATACGATGGTGACGATCCCGATTGCGGCAAGGCCCCACTGCTGTTCCATGACGACGCCCAGCGGCGCACCCAGCGCAAGAGCACCATACGTCGCAACGCCGTTATACGAGATGACTTTGGCAGTATGGTCCTGCCCCACAGCTGTGATGCCCCAAAGGGTTGCCCCGGTCGATCCGAGGCTTTCGCCCACACCCAGCACCAACCGGCTTGCCAGCAGACTGGTCAAACTCAGCCATGCCGGATTGCGGTGCAGTGCGGCTGCGCCGAGCAGCAGGACCCCACTTGCTGTGCAAGCCGCCATGCCCCACAGCACCGAGATCTTCGCGCCCTTATGGTCGCTGATACGTCCCGCCCAGGGCCTGCTCAGGAATGTCGCAATGTATTGAATGCTGATTACCAGCCCGGCCAGCGACGCATGGTAACCCATCCGCAGGTGCACGTAGGCTGGCAGGATTGCCAGCGGCAATCCGATGGCGAGATAGCAGACAAAGGTGAAGTAAACATATCCCAGGATCCGCCGTACATCCGCTCGCGACGCGCCAGACGGAAGGGTGGATGCTGTATCGATGGCGGGACTTTGCATGCGGTGGTGAGGGGACAGACAGCCGACGGGATCATTTCTCCAGTGTGAAGAGCGGCGGCCAGTTGGAATTATTTGCAACGAGTCTAGCGTGCCTGCTGCTGCATTGGCGGCCGCGGAGCAGCGGGCTGCGCCTGTTGTGCGGGCTTCGGCTTGGAGCCTTCTTTCTTTGATGGGGCCAGGATCGCGTGCAGAATAGTCCCTTCCATGCGCGGCATAAACTCAACCGTGCCTGCTTCGCCGATGTCCTGGATCAGCCGGTTAATGATGGCGTATCCCAACTCGCGGTGCGCCATCTGGCGACCGCGGAAGCGCAGGCTGGCCTTCACCTTGTCGCCTTCAGTCAGAAAGCGAACAGCCTGGTTCTTTTTGGTCTGGTAGTCGTGCTCGTCTACCGTGACCGAGAACTTCACTTCCTTGATGGTGATGACCTTCTGCTTTTTGCGGGCAGCTCGTTCGCTCTTTTCCTTCTCGTAGAGGAAGCGGCCATAGTCCTGAATACGGCAGACCGGCGGCACCGCCGTGGGCGATACTTCCACCAGATCGAGCCCGCGTTCACGGGCGATCTTCAGTGCCTCAAAAGGTGGCAGAATTCCCAGTTGTTCGCCATTTTCGTCGATGACGCGAATTTCGCGTGCCCGGATGCGATCGTTGATGCGGATGAAAGACTTGGCCGAACGTTTATCGAGTGCGATGGTGCTCCTCCACTTGGGGTTCGCAGCCTCCGGTTCCGGGGCCATCCGGAACGGCAAAAAGCCCGCGAACGCACCCTGAGTATAGCATTGGTTTGGCTCATTCGGACGCGGCTTGCCCGCCGTTTCAGACACGGCGGTGAGCGGGGAATTGGCTCGACTACGGCCCGAGAACCTTCTGGATCGGCGGTGCGGCCTGAGGGGATGCGGTGCGACAGTCCTCTAGACTGCCACAGCGCTCCAGTTCAGAGACGGACCGGTAGTCAAGGGCTCAGCCGCCTCGTTGACGATCGTCGCTTCCAGCGCGCCTTCCGCGGTGAGTCCATTCACACGCACACGGACGAGACGGTTGGCGGGGAGTCTTGCTTTCAATTCCACAGGAAGAAAATTTTCTGTCAAGCCCGTCGTTCGACCGAGCCGAGCCAGCGCCTCCGGCGTGTGCATCGTGATCGCTTCAAGTTCGCGGCCCGCAAAGCGCGTTCGATGGATGAAGGTTTTTTCAGCGGCCAGCGCGCGCATCGCCGTCATTCGTTCTTCCACCGCACCCCGCGCCACTGGACATTCCTTATGCAGGGCCCACGCGCGCGTTGCCGGCCGGGGTGAAAACGGAAACAAGTGCAGATAGCCGATTGGCAGCGCGCGCACAAACTCGAGAGTCTCTTCGAACTCAGCATCCGTCTCGCCCGGAAAGCCCACCATCACATCCGCACCTAATGTCAGATCCGTTCCCGCCGCGCGCCCCAAGGCAGCCACTTTCTCCGCGTAGTGCCATGGCCGATAGCGCCGGTGCATGCGGCGCAATACTGCGTCTGACCCCGACTGCAATGGGAGATGCGCGTGGCGGGCAAGTCGCTTTCCGCCAAACTCCGCCATCAGGGCGATCAATCCCGCGTCCCAATCCATCGGTTCAATTGAACTCAATCGCAGGCGAGGCAATTTTGTTCGATCAAAGATTTGCCGCAACAGCCATTTGAGCGTGGGCGGCGGCTCCCCCGGCGCCGGCTTTAGATCGCGCCCCCACCGGCCCAGGTTGATGCCTGAAAACACAAGCTCCGTTCCGCCTGCCGCAACAAATCCATTCACCTGCCTGAGAATGTCTGCCACCGCCAAACTTCTGGACGAGCCCCTTGTCTGTGGAATCACACAGAACGAGCACCGGTTTCCGCATCCCTCCTGGATCTTCAAATTGGGTCGCGTCTGTGCGCCGGGAACTACCTGGGCCTCGGCAAGAAACGAATGCGCGAACGAGTCGTCGGCAAGTACAAGCGCCGACTCGCCACCTGCCATCAGCGAGGCTGCACTGACCCAGGCCGGGCCCGAACCTGCCCGCTCAGCGCCCTTCGCGAGTTCCAGGACGATCTCTGGCGCGAATGCCTTATGGCTGTTGCCCACAACGGCCGCCACGCCCGGCAATCCGGCCAGCTCCTGAGGTGCGCGCTGCGCATAGCAGCCAGTCGCTACGATTCGCGCCTCGGGATTGAGACAATGCGCCCGGCGAATAAATGCGCGAGCCGCGCGATCAGCCTCTGCGGTTACGCTGCAGGTATTCACGACGATCACATCGGCTTGCGGCGCCCGCTGTTCTTGACAACCTGATGCGCGCAGCCTATCGGCGATTGCCTCACCATCGGCGCGCGCGGCGCGGCAGCCGAAGTTCTCAATGTGAAACGAAGTGCTCACAGATTCAGTGTAGCCAACTCGCACGTTGTGCCGGCGAATTCGTGTCGCCCACACTTCGCTCGCAGTCACAAACCGCGGCGAGTTTCCTGTGCTAGACTCCCTCACGTTATGCGAACCCACGTTGCTTTGCTGCCAGTTTTCCTGTTGTCTGTCGCCTTCGTGCCTTCCGTTCTCCTCGCGCAACAGAATCCGGCTCCGCACCTCGAGAAGCGCGGGTCGGCCACCCAGCTCATCGTCGATGACAAGCCTTTCCTGATTCTTGGCGGAGAGCTGCACAACTCCTCCTCGTCCAGCCTCGACTACATGAAGCCGCTGTGGCCCGAACTCGCCGGGATGGGCCTCAACACGGTCGTCACCCCACTGAGCTGGGAACTCGTCGAGCCCACGGAAGGCAAATACGACTTCACGTTGGTCGACGGCCTCCTCGACCAAGCGCGCAAGGAGCATACACGCATCGTTTTTCTGTGGCTCGCCTCGTGGAAGAACGGCATGTCGAGCTACGCGCCGGTCTGGATCAAGCAGGATACGCGGCGCTTCCCGCGCGTGGTTGAAAACGGCGCCGAGGTCGAGATCCTGAGCCCGCAGGGAAGCGCCACGCAAGAAGCCGACGGGCGCGCTTTTGCCGCCCTGATGCAGCACATCAAAGAGGCCGACAGCCGCGACCACACCGTTCTCATGATGCAGGTTGAAAACGAAGTCGGCGTGCTCGGCGACACGCGCGACCACTCCGCGGCCGCAAATCGTTCGCTTTCCGAATCGCCGTCCCGGCGGAGCTGACACGCTATCTTCAGGCGCATCGCGAGAGCCTCTACCCCAAGCTTCGAGAGCTATGGGACGCGAACGGCGACAAGACATCGGGCACTTGGACCGAAGTTTTCGGCGACACCTACCACGCCGATGAGCTCTTTATGGCGTGGCACTATGCTCGTTTCATCCAGGCGGTCACCGCACGCGGCAAGGCTGCCTACGACATTCCGATGTACGTCAATACCTGGCTCGCGGGCGATGACACCACGCCGGGGACCTATCCCAGCGGTGGCCCCGAGCCATGGGTAGTCGACGTGTGGAAGGCTGCCGGTAGCGCTATCGATCTCTACGCGCCCGACCTCTACGATCCGAACTTCGCCCTGTGGTGCAAGCGCTATCACCGCGACGACAACCCGCTCTTCATGCCGGAGACGCGTGGCGGCGCGGCCGGGGCCGCAAATATCTTCTATGCACTTGGCGAGGAGGCAGGCATCGGATTCTCACCCTTCGGCATTGAAAGCGAGATCGACGCGAAGGGCGATTTGGCCGCAAGCTACGTGCTTCTCGCGAAATTGTCGCCCCTCATCGCACAGCACCAGAGCGACGGTACCCTCCATGGCTTCGTGCTCGATCATGGCCATCCCTCGGTCGACTTCACCATGAGCGGCTACACGCTCCACGTTACGCTGGATGAAATCTTCGGCAGTCACTCCGAGACGGGGTTCGGACTCGTGATGGCGACTGGGCCCGAGGAGTTCCTTGGCGCCGGCAAAGGCTTCCGTGTTTCCTTCACGCCGCGCTCAGGCAAGCAAGTGGGCATTGCCGCCGTCGACGAAGGCAGCTTCGCGATGACGGTAAATGGATTCCCGGCCGGCGTTTGAACGGCGATGAAAACGACCAGGGCAAGGGCTGGCGCTTTGACTCCGGCCAACTTAAGACGGAAAAGGTGACACTTTACCGGTTTGAGTAGGCTGGTCGGCGGCGAAACCGGGCTTGCGATATACTGGAATGAGCCTCAAAGGCACAGGGAAGTCCCTGTGCCTACGGGACTTTGCGACGGAACATACCAGTTTCGTCGAAAAAGAGAAAAACAATGCCCAAGTTGAAAACCCATACGGGCGCGGCCAAGCGCTTCAGTAAGACTGGCACCGGCAAAATCAAGCGGGGCCAGACGAAGACGCGGCACATCCTTACTTCGAAGGCGCCAAAGACGAAGCGCAAGCTGGGCAAAACCCTGCTTGTCTCCGATGGCGACTACAAGAAGGTAGCGCGCATGATTCCTTACGCCTGACCACCTGCGGTGGGGCGGACCTTTGGATTGGGTTCGGCCACACATGCAGATGGGCCGTTGACGAAATCGGCCCCCGCCGTTGCGAAAAGCGTTCGCGCCGGTGAGAGATTCGGGCCCAACGAGCGAGTCTCGAAAAACGAGTTTCGCCAAGCGAGTGAAGAGGTTTACCGGCCGACGAAATTGGCCCTCCTGCCTCCAGCCGCCAAACAGACGCAACACAAACGGAGAAGACACCCATGCCTCGCGTAAAACGCAGTACCAAGCGCAACGACCGCCGCAAGAAGATCCTCGATCGGGCGAGCGGTTACTTCCTTACCAAATCCAAGCTCTACCAGGCAGCGCAGGAAGCCGTGGAGCGCGGCCTCAAGTTTGCCTATACCGGCCGCCGCCAGAAGAAGCGCCAGTTCCGCTCCCTGTGGATCGTGCGCATCTCGGCAGCCGCCAAGCTGAACGGCACTAGCTACTCGCAATTCATCAGCGGATTGAAGAAGGCCGGCATCGAGCTCGACCGCAAGATTCTTGCAGACATCGCCGTCCACGACGCAGCAGGCTTTACCAAGCTGGCCGAGCAGGCGAAAGAGGCCCACGCCAAGACGGCTAAAGCTACCAAGGCGGCTTAAAGACAACACCCGGACTGGGGCCTCCATCGACGGGTCTTCGTCGATGGGGTGGTGGATTGGTGGAGTCGTCGACGGCCTGGAGCTTAGCTTCGGGCCGTTTCTCCAGAACGCCACTCGGGCTACCCACCGAATCTGATTGCGAATAAATCAACTAGGACTGTAGGAAAGTCCGAGATCTTTTGAAACTGATTGAGAAGGACGGCTGGTATCGGGCCGCGCAAAAGGGAAGTCACCGGCAGTTTAAGTATCCGGAGAAACTCGGTCGTGTCACGGTGGCGGGTCACCCTTCGCAAGAGATCGATAAGGGAACGCTCAATAGCATTTTGAAACAGGCAGGATTGAAATGGCTCGATATGCGGTTGTTTTCGAGAAGACCTCAACGGGCTGGAACGCCTATGCGCCTGATTTGCCGGGAGTCGGTGTGGCTGCCGCGACGATCGAAGAGACAGAAAAGCTGATCCGCGAAGGAATTGAGTTTCACATTGAGGGGCTTCGCGAAGACGGCCTACCGATTCCCGAGCCAATCGCGCAGGTAAAGCAAATCGCCATCCCCGCGTAAATTCATCCAGATTTTCTGGTGCTTCCGCATGTCTGAAGAACCCTAACGGCCGCGCAATCCTCCCCCCTCGCCCCGCGCCGTGGTTTATCCTGCACCTTACGCAATGACGAACGAAGAAGCTTCTGACAACTCAAAGTATTCTGAACAAAACCTAGACCAGTTCTTTTCGAATCTGGAGGCTGCTGCGCGGCTTGAAGCTGCCAATGCTCGCTCACCAGAGGAGATTGAGAATCTCAGGTTGGCGTGGTTCGGACGTAAGCAGGGCTTGTTGAAGGTGCAGTCCGACCAATGGCTCAAGAACGCCCCGCCTGAGGCCAAAAAGCCCCTCGGGCAACGCTTCAACGCGCTTAAGGCAGTCTTGGAAGACCTGCTGCACCAGATGACGGGCGCTGGGCCGACAGACGCCGTGCTCGCCGCCGAAGCCATCGACATCACATTGCCCGGCACGCGCCGCCTCACGGGCGCCGAGCATCCGATCACGCGCACGCTGAACGAAATCGTCAGTGTTTTCGCTGCTTTGGGCTACTCGGTTGGTGTGGGGCCGGAAGTCGAAACGGATTTCTACAACTTCGAGAGCATGAATTTTCCGCCGGGGCATCCCGCGCGCGACACGCAGGACACGCTCGTGATTGCCAATCAGGAGCGCCGCCCCTTGCGCGACCGCCTACTTCTGCGCACCCACACTTCGCCTGTGCAGATGCGCACCATGGAGCTCCAGCCGCCGCCGGTACGGATCGTGATTCCCGGGAAAGTGCACAGGAATGAGGCCGACGATGCGACGCATTCTTCCACCTTTCATCAGGTGGAGGGTCTCTGCGTCGATACCAACATTACCTTCAGCGACCTGAAGGGCACGCTCGATCATGCGATGAAGGCGCTGTTTGGCTCCTCGGTCAAGACGCGGTTTTTCCCATCGTTCTTCCCATTTACTGAGCCGAGCGCCGATGTGCAGATCAGCTGCATCTTCTGCGGAGGGAAGGGCTGCCGCAAGTGCAAGCACTCCGGCTGGATTGAACTGCTGGGCTGCGGCATGGTCGACCCCGCGGTCTTCGCCTTCGCGGCGGAAAAGCAACCTGCCTACGACCCGAAGAAGGTCTCCGGCTTTGCTTTCGGCATGGGCGTCGAGCGGATCGCGATGATGAAGTATGGGGTCAGCGATATTGGGCAGTTTTATTCGGGCGATATGCGGTTTCTGGGGCAGTTTGTGTGAGAAGCGGAGCTAGCGGCGTTAGCCGGGCTACGCGCTGTTAGCGGAGTTAGAAATGTCTAGACCCAAGAGTTATCGGGACTTGATCGTCTGGCAAAAGGCGATGAGTTTGGCGCGACAAGCGTATGCGCTTAGCGGCGACTTGCCCAAGAGCGAAGCATACGGCCTTCTGGCCCAAGTCAGGCGGACGGCTGTGTCGATTCAACAGGGATCGCACAAATGAAGATTCTGACCAAATGGCTTCGAAGCTACCTCTCGGAACTCCCAGTTAGGGACACTCAACTCGCTGAAGTCCTCACTCTTCGCGGCATTGCCGTTGAAGGTATCTTCAATCTCGGTCCGAACAACGGCTCGCTCTACGAGATGGACATCACCACCAACCGCGTCGATGCTATGAACCACTACGGCATCGCGCGCGAGGCGGCGGCCATATATGGAGTCGAACTCAAGCCGCTTGCGTTCCAGCTCCCCGAAACCCGGCGGGCCGGCCAGGACTTCTCCGTGCGGATCGAAGCGGAAGACAGTTGTGGCCGTTTCACCGCGCGGGTGCTGCGCGGGATTACCATCGGCGACTCGCGCGACTGGTTTCCCGGCGCGGAAGTCGCGACTTACTTCGACCTTCTCGAGCAAAAGAAGATTTCAAACGCAGTAGACGCGACGAACTTCGCGTGGCTCGCGATGGGTCAGCCCACGCACGCCTTCGATCTCGACAAGATCGAAGGCGGCATCGTCGTTCGGCGCGCGCGCAAAGGCGAAAAACTCAAGACCCTGGACGGAGTAGAACGAACGCTCGATCCAGAAGACCTCATCATCGCGGACCACGCGAGGCCATTGGGTCTGGCCGGCGTGATGGGTGGATGGGACACGATGATCACATCCTCCACGACCAATGTCCTCGTCGAAGCCGCCTGGTTTGAGCCGATGGCGGTGCGCCGCACAGCGCGCCGTCATGGACTCCACACCGATGCCAGTCATCGCTTTGAACGGGGTGCCGATTTCAACGCTGCTCCGGTTGCATCAGCGCTCGTCAGCCGCATTCTGCTCGCCAACGGCGGCTTCATCGCAGGCGATCTGGTCGATGTGCGCGTTCCCGCTTGGGAGGCTCGCACCGCGCATCGCAAGCCGGTGAGTCTCGAGCTCAGCGAAGTGCACCGCATCCTCGGTAAGACGGAAGATAAAGAGGGCATCACCGCTGCAACTGTCGAAAATTTTCTCAAGGCTTTAGGTTGCCAACTCACGCCCGCGCAACCTGCCGGAGCTGCCTGGAACGTGGTCCTTCCCAGCTGGCGGCTCGACCTTGAACGCGAGATTGACCTGATTGAGGAAGTCGCGCGCGTATACGGCTACAACCGCTTCGCCAACACGCTGCCGGTCTTTGGCGAAGGCGTGCAAGCGCTGCCCTGGGCCGAGAGCCGAATCCACAGTCCGTCGCACGCTGCTCGCAGCCGGTTTCCACGAGGCTATCGGCAGCACGTTCTGCTCTGCATCGGACGCCGCACTGACTGCACCACAACCTGGGCTTGTTGTTCCCATTGGCAACCCGCTCAGCGAAGAAGCCGGCGTGCTGCGTCCATCGCTGATTCCCGGCATCCTCACGATGGTCGCGGGTAACCTGCATCGCGATGTCAGCGATGTGCGCCTGTTCGAACTCGGCACCGCCTTCAGCGGGACGACGGAGAAAGTTGAAGAACGGCCCGCGCTCGCTTTTGCTGCTGTGGGAATGCTACCGGAGCAGTCTGCGCTTCATCCACCGCGTGCCATCGAGTTGCACGACGTGAAGGGCGTGGTGGAGCAAGTCCTTTCGCGCTTCCAGACGCGCACCGTCTACTTCGACCGGTTCGAGTCCGACGCAGGCCTTACACCGACATGGTTGCATCCGTATCGCGGGGCCCGTGTGGTGGCAGAGGGCGTCACCGTTGGCTGGTTCGGCCAGTTGCATCCCAATGAAGCTGGTGCGCGCAAACTCAAGGAGCCGGTGCTTCTCGGCGAACTCTACCTCGACCGGCTCTACAAACTTCCGTTGCGCAAACCGTCCGCGCGCGAAATTTCGCGCTTCCAGCCCGTCCGGCGCGATTTCTCTCTCGTGCTCGATAAGAGTGTCACGTGGGAAATGATTGACCAGGCGCTTGCTGCTCTTGAGATCCCCGAGCTCGTCGAGTGGCGCGCACGCGAGGTTTTCCACGATGCGAAGCTCGCCGCGCAGGAGTATTCCCTTCTCCTGGGAGTTACCTTTCAGGCTCCCGACCGCACCCTTCGCGACGAAGAGTTGCAGGACTTTCAAGCGCAAATCGTCGGCGCAGTAGCCAAGGCAGGCGCACGCTTGCGGACGTAATTCGCCCGTGTTATCCACATGTTTGAGCGCCCCCGCGCTTGCGCGCGTATAGTTTTTGCAACCCAAAAACTGCTCCCGCGCCGCCGCTGCAATCGAGTACGCACAATCGTTTTGGCAGCGGATCAGGCTCCTATCGCCGAGGCATCGCGTCCCTCGTTTGCCGTATACTTGCACGAAGCGCGGATGCGCGGAGGTTGTTTTTTATGTCGCAAACATTCTTTGATTCCGAGGTTGCGGAGGAAAGCAAGACTGCCCAACATACCCTTAATCCCCAGAGCGAAACGGCAGCACTCGCCCTCAGTGCCGATGATTTTTCAGCGCTCGAAGAGCGCGTGGTTCGCGCCGTTGAACTTGTGAAACGCGAGCGCCTGGCTCGCACCGCAGCCGATGAACGGGCCGCCAAAGCAGAAGCGCAGCTCGCAGAACAGGGCCCCGTCTTCGATCAGATGAAACAGGAAATCCGCTCCCTGCGCACCGAGCGCGACCAGGTGCGCCAGCGCGTCGAACGTCTGCTTTCCCAACTCGATGCGCTCGAACTTTGAGGTGATCCATGGCGAAAAATGAGTCGGCCGCGCCCCCTGGCTACACAACTGTGAGCATCTACGACCAGACCTATCATCTCACGGGCCAGAATCCGGCTCATATCCGCCGGCTGGCCGCGTTGGTCGATTCAAAGATGCGTGCCGTTGCCGCGCAGGGTCGTACTGTAGACTCCCTGCGGGTGGCCGTGCTGGCGGCGCTCAATCTTGCCGACGAGCTTGCCCAGACCGCCGGCGCCGACATGCGGCGGGCCACGCACGCGCCGCTACGTTGCGCGGGCTGCTGGATGAAGTGCTTGAAGAGGAGCGCAAGACCGGGTCGTAAATGGTGCGGCTCAGTTTTTGAAGCGCCGAATTTTTGTTCCCGATTGCGCACAGCCATCCCAAATCAGGAGGGCCGAAAACGTACCACACCTTGCGCTACCCCGCACAAGACTTGCAATTCCTCGCCAGTACCCCTACTATCCGCAATAGAAACCGGCCTGCAAAGCAGGTGGGTGGTCAACGCTGGTTGAACCAACATTCAATGAACAGGGGCTCTACTCGATAATCGGTTCTGTGTGCCGTGTCCGCCAGTCCGGAATGCCTAATGAACCGCGGGGAGCTCCACCGTCTTAGGACGGGTTCACCAGCGCATCGCCCACGGCCCAGTGGGTCGGCTTCTACTTTTCTCCTGCCTCGAGAAGATATCCTTCTCTTACGTGCATCCAGTCCTCTTCCACTTCGGTCCGATTCTCATTCCTTCCTACGGCGTGTTGGCAGCGCTTGGCGTTTTGCTCGCTTTGATGCTGCTCCAGCGCACCGCGCGCATGGCGGGCGTGAATCCCAATCAGCTGTGGAATCTCTGCATCGTTGCGCTGTTCGCAGCGCTCGCTGGTTCCCGCCTTTTGCTCCTCGCCCTCAACTGGACGGTGGTGCGCAGTCATCCCGCATGGCTGCTTGGCTTGGCCATGGTTCACCACCCATTGCTCGCGGGGATTGGCGCAGTGTTTGCGCTGGCAGCCGCTCTACCTTACGTGCTCTGGCAGCGTCTGCCGGCCGGACCCACTGCCGATGCGCTTGCTCGCGCCGATCGCGCTGGCTCTCGCTTGCGAGCAGTTGGGCGCTCTCATGTCCGGCGTCGGGCTATGGGACCGAAACATCCGCTCGGTGGGCAGTCGTCTATACGCATCCTCTCGCTGCGCGCTGGAGCGGCACACCGCTGTTCGTGCCGGTTCATCCTGTACAGGCCTATGCCGCATTGGCGTTCCTTGCCATTTCCGTTTCACTTTTCCTCTGGACCCCGCATCGGCGGCAGCGGGGTGAAGTCGCCGGCATGGTTTTCTTGCGTTTGGTGCGGCCATCTACTTCACGGAGTTCTGGCGCGATCCCGAGGGACGCGGCGCGCTCTTCAATGGCGCGTTGGACGGACCGCAGTTGGCCGCGATTGTGCTGGTTTTGATTGGTGCTCTCGTGCTTCGAAGGCGCGAGAGTGCACGCATCGTGGAGCAGCCCATGCCCTCCGAGGCTGTCGAGGTCCCGCATGACTGAAGCGCGCACAGTGCTTGTGCCGCCGGAAGCCTCCGGTCAGCGCCTCGACCACTTTCTCGCCACGCAACTCGAGGGCGTGAGCCGTTCGCGAGTGCAGCTGCTCCTCGAACAGGGCGACGTGCTTGTGAATGGCGCGCAACCCAAGGCTTCGCTCAAACTGCGCGGCGGCGAGCAGATCGTCATCACCGGCGAGCCGCATCCGGCGCCGCTCAAGGCCACGCCGGAAGACATTCCGCTCGACGTGGTCTTCGAGGATGCAGACCTTGCTGTCGTCAACAAGCCGGCCGGCATGATGGTCCACGCAGGCTCAGGCCAAATCGGAAGATGCGCGCAGCCGCGGCACCCTTGTCAACGCACTGCTGCATCGTTTCCACGCGCTCTCGTCGACTGGCGGCGACCTCCGTCCGGGAATCGTGCATCGGCTCGACAAGGACACCAGCGGACTGATCATCGTGGCCAAGAACGATGCCGCCCATGCAGCGCTCGCGAAGCTATTTTCCGGCCGGCAAATCCGCAAGACGTACATTGCGCTTGTCCACGGTGATCTTGAGAAAGACAAGGGAACCATCAATGCCGCGGTCGGTCGCGATCCCCTTCGGCGCACGCGCATGACCGCTCGACCTACCGAAAATGCCCGTTCCGCCGTCTCTCATTATGACGTGGTTCGCCGGCTCACAACCCGCTTCGGCAAATTCACCCTAATCCGCGTGCGCATTGAAACCGGCCGCACGCACCAGATCCGCGTCCACATGGCGTCCCTCGGTCACCCTGTCGTCGGCGATACGCTCTACGGCGCCGCAGGCCAACTCACCGAACAGCAAGCGGCTGGCCGCAAGCATGACCCCGAGAGGCTGCGGCTCGGCCGAAACTTTCTTCACGCGGCACAACTGGAATTTCAGCATCCAACGTCGAGGAAGTCCTTGCAACTTGAGGCCCCGCTTCCTCAGGAATTAGAGGCCTTTCTTGAGAGCCTCGAGCATGTTTCACGAACCTAGAGCGACAACCATAAGTAACTTGCGCTCAATATCGGATTGGTAGAATAAAAGGGATATGAACCAAAAGTTGTTAGGCTTGGTACTTGCGGCGTGCAGTTGTGTCGCTGCTTTGCACGCGCAATCGCCAGCGCCGACGTCGGCGACCCCCGCGCCGGCAACGCAACAACCCACAGCGCAGGCGCCCGCGTCGCAAACAGGCAACGATGCGGACGCGACCGACAGCGCCGACCCTTCGTCTGGGCGTGAACGAAGTCAATCTCATCTTCACCGTCACCGACAAGCACGGCCACTACATCCCCAATCTCCAGCTGAACGACTTCGCCCTGCTTGACGATCAGCGGGCGCCCGAGAAAGTCAACTCCTTCCGCCAGCAGATCAATCTGCCGCTGCGTGTCGGCATTGTGATCGACGCCAGCACCTCGATCCGCACACGTTTTCAGTTCGAACAGCAGTCGGCCACTGAATTCCTTCTCGAGATTCTCAAAGCGCGCAGCGATCGCGCCTTTGTTATGGGTTTCGATGTGACGCCGACCGTGGAACAGGATTGGACCAATAACCTCGATGCGCTTGAGACCGGGATCAACCGCCTCCGCCCAGGCGGCGGCACGGCTCTCTTCGATGCGGTCTATACCGCATGCCGCGACAAACTTCTTGACGTCTCGCGCGGCCAGGAACCTGTGCGCAAGGCCATGATCCTGATCTCCGACGGAGACGACAACCAGAGCCGCGTTCATCCCGATGAGGCGATCAAGGAATGCCAGCGCGCCGAAACCATCATTTACGCGATCAGCACCAACTGGACCCCCAGCCGAGGCAAAGGGGACAAAGTGCTGAGTGACATGGCCGAAGCGACCGGCGGCCGGGTCTTCTTTCCGCCTTCGGTTGAAGAAATGTCGAACAGCTTCAAGGAAATCGAAGAGGAATTGCGCAGCCAGTACGCGCTCACTTATACGCCCGCCGACTTCCAATACAATGGCGCATTCCGCACGATCTATCTCTACTGCAACGATCGCAGGTACCAGGTACGTGCGAAAAAAGGCTACTTCGCGCCGCGCCAGTAGGAATATCGGCTCGCACGAATCTTACTCCGAAGCAGTCGCGTGCCCTATTTCCGATTTTGAAATTTCAATCCTCTTTTCCCGTATCTGAATGTCCCACCCCTTTTGGCGTTTTCCTATGATTGCTTCATTTCCAGGCTGTACGCATCGCGCCGCTGTCCGATGAAAGAGGAAGCAGGCACTTGTGCCCTGGAGGAAGAAGGTCCGGTGATTCGCCAGGCCATTTCGTGTGACATCTGCGGAAGAGACAAGCAGCAAACCAACCACTGGTTTGTGGCGTATGAGCACGGAGCGGAACTCCGCATCGGTGGGTGGAGCTCGCAGGCTCGTCTGCGCACAAGTGCGAAACACCTTTGCGGGCAAACCTGTCTTCACAAGCTCGTCGACGACTTTATGGCGCGAACTCTCGCTATGCGAGGAGCCCCTGCCGTTGCGGAAAGAGATGACGATGCGATGGAATTGCCGGAAGTGATTCCAGTGCCGACCGATGCCAGCCTGACTTCGGCTGCTGCGCACCCGCTTCCAGCGCGAATCGTTCCGCCGGTTCCTGCAACTTACGTCGACGGGTACGACTCGACGACGCGCGTCCTGAAGCCGATCGCTCTTACGCCTAGCGATGGACCGGAAATGCCCATCCCCCAGCCCAATTTCAACTCCCGCGCCTGGCGTGAAGAAGCCTGGAAGCGGGAGAAGGAGCGCGAAAAACGCAGCGTCTCCGCGTCTTCAAGGACGCGGAGACGCTCGATCGCCTGAAGCATGCTGGCGAGCGGACAACGCCCTCGCGAGTCTATTTTCCCGCAGTCAGCATTTTTAGCAGCCCTGCTTCATCCAGCACGGGCACTTCCAATTCGCGAGCTTTGTCGAGTTTCGACCCCGCCTCTTCACCCGCCACGACGTAGCTCGTCTTCTTGCTCACCGAACCGGATACCTTGCCGCCCGCCGCCTCGATCCTGGCCTTGGCTTCTTCGCGAGTCAGCGTCGGCAGCGTGCCGGTCAGGACAAACGTAAGCCCTGCCAGTTGCGTCGATCGTTGCTTCTTCTCCGCAGTCATGTCGACCCCGGCAGCGCGCAGATGCTCGACGAGTTCGCGATTCTTTGCACGTCCGAAGAATTCCAGAATTGCTTCCGAAATCCGCGGCCCCACTTCCTCCACACGTTCCAGTTCTTCCGCATGGGCCGCCATTACCGCGTCAATGGTGCCAAATTCCTGCGCCAGCAATTCTGCGGTTCGTTCGCCGACAAACCGAATCCCAAGCCCCATGAGCACGCGAGCCAGTCCGGCCTTCTTCGATCGTTCAATCTCCTCCTTCAGCGTGGTTGCCGACTTCTCCGCAAACCGCTCCAAACCCACGAGCTGTTCGACCGTCAGCTTGTACAAATCGGCCACGCTGTGCACCATTCCACGTTCCAGCAGCTGCGCCACCACTGCATCGCCCAGGCCCTCGATATTCATCACGCCGCGTGCGCCGAAGTGCAGCAGGGACTCGCGCAGCTTCGCCGGGCAATCGGCATTCACGCAGCGATGATCCGCCTCGCCCTCCGCGCGTACGACGTCGCTTCCGCACTCCGGGCACTTTGTCGGAAACACGAAACGTCGCGTGCCGCGCGGGTGTCCGGCGTCTTCAATCACCTCCGCCACTTTGGGGATCACGTCGCCGCCGCGCTCTACTTTGACCCAGTCGCCGATCATCAGTCCCATGCGCTCGATGAAATCGGCATTGTGCAGCGTGGCGCGACTTACCGTTGTCCCTCCAATAAACACCGGTGTCAGCATCGCGGTGGGCGTCAGCTTGCCGGTGCGGCCCACTGTGATCATGATGTCGACCATCTGCGTTACGCCCGATTTCGCCGTGAACTTGTAGGCGATCGCCCAGCGCGGTGCGCGTCCTGTGTAGCCGAGCCGCTGCTGCGTGGCGTGTGCATCCACTTTCAGCACGACTCCATCGATCTCGTAGCCCAGTGTTGCCCGCTGTGCCTCGGCTGCATCGATGAACTTCATCATCTGGTCCACCGTGTGCACGCGACCCCGATGCGGATTCACGCGAAATCCAAGCGCCGTCAACGCATCGAGAGTCGCGTCCTGACCGGCAGGGAAGTACTCGCCTTCGATCAGCAGGAAGTACGCGAAGAGAACGAGGCCACGATTGGCGACGATGCTCGGTTCCAATGTGCGCAACGTTCCTGCCGCCGCATTGCGGGGATTGACTGCCGGTGTCAGTCCTTGCTTCTCGCGCTCCTCGTTGAGCCGGTGAAATGCCTTTTCGGGCATTACGACTTCGCCCCGCACTTCAAATGCTTGCGGCAGGTTGGCTTTCTTGAGCGCAGCCGGCTGAACAGAAATCGGTACGCTACGGATGGTCCGAATATTGGTCGTTACATCTTCACCGATCTGTCCGTCGCCCCGCGTCACGCCGTGGACGAGCCGCGCGCCCCCGTCGTCACTCGCCGCGTACGTCAGCGCCACGCTCAGCCCATCCAGTTTCAGCTCGGTCGTGTACTCCACGGGCAGATTTCCTGCCAGCTCATGCACGCGTCGATCCCAGTCAGCCAGTTCCTCCGCGGAGTAGGCGTTATCCAGGCTCAGCATGGGCCGGGAGTGCCGAACCTTCTTGAACCCCTCGGCGGGCTTGCCGCCAACGCGCTGTGTAGGCGAGTCCGGCGTAATCAACGCGGGGTGTTCGGCCTCCAGCTTTTTCAGCTCGTTCATCAGCGTGTCGTACGCCGCGTCTGAAATCTCGGGCGCGTCCATCACGTAGTACAAGTGCTCGTGCCGCCGCAGTTCGGTACGAAGTTCCTCGACCCGCCGTGCCACCTTCTCCTTTTTGCTTCGTTCATCCATGGGCTGGATTATAGGGGGCGCCCCCGCGCCCTTTGCCCCTTTGACAATGCGCATACAAGCCACCCCCCTATCACTTTTTCCCCACATACCTCCGGAGCCTCCGTGCCGCGCAAGCGGCGCCCGCCCCACCGCAGGTGGTTACTATGGAATTCAGCGAGCTATGGAGCCCATCACGCACTTCCTTACCGGCGCCTGCATCGGCCGCGCCGGATTGAATCGTAAAACAGCTTACGCCACACTGGCCGCCACGTTGGCCGCCGAAGCGGCGGACCTCGATATTTTCTGGGGCTTTGCCGGTCCCGTCGAGGAGCTGAAACACCATCGCGGTATTACCCATACGTTTCTCGGGGTGCCATTCGTGGCAGCCGCTGCGACGGGGGCCATTTGGCTCTTCCATCGCTGGTGGGAAACCCGACGGCGCCGCAAAGCGACGGCACTCAACCGAGAAGTAAGCCTGCCCGCGGTACCGGTGCGCTGGGCCTGGGTCTATTGCGCCGCCTTCATCGCCGCGCTCAGCCACATCCTTCTCGACTGGACCAACAACTACGGCGTTCGTCCATTTTTCCCATTTAACCCGCGCTGGTATGCCGGCAGCTTTGTCTTCATCGCGGAACCGGTGCTGTGGCTCCTGCTAGGCATGGCGATGATTGTTCCCTGGCTTCTTGGCCTAACCGATACCGAAATAGGGGCCCGCCGAACACAGTTCCGTGGCAGGGGATGGGCCATCTTCGCGCTGTGTGGCATGGTCGCGGTCTGGTGCTGGCGCTGGGCAGAGCACGCCCAGGCGGAGGCAATGCTCGAAAGCGCACCGGTCACTTCTGCGCCTGTCTCGCGCATGGCCATCGAGCCCTTCCCGGTCAATCCCTTCCGCTGGCACGCCATTCTTGAAACGCAGAACTACTACCAGACCGCCGAGGTGAATACCCGTACCGACTCGATCGACAGCGAATCGCCGCGCGATGTTCTCTATAAGCCGACGGACACGCCTGCCGTCGAAGCTGCGAAGCGCACCCTGCTGGGCCGCGTCTATCTCGATTGGGGCACGTGGGCTGTTGTTCGCGATGTGGGCCAGTATCCGGTCCCTGGTGTCGATCCTCCGCAACTTCCCCCTGGCCGAACCTGGACGACCATTGAGTTTTCAGACCTGCGTTTCGCTTATGCTTTTCGAGGCACCGGCAGATCGTCCGGTCCAGCCCCTCTCAGCGGCTGGGTCTATATCGTCGATGGCCATGACGAAGCCGCCGAAGGCATGGGCAGCCGTGTACAGAAATAGCGCCGCTGTGCAATCAACGCGCCCGACACCCGTCCTCCAGCATTCAAATCAGGAAGGATTTATTACTTTTTCCGAACATTCCCCTCTTAGGTGATTGCGTCCGCGCGCAATTTCCGTCATTGTCGTAAGCAGGAATCCTGAGAACGGTCTTGTTTTCCGACATGCGTGTCGCGCCACGGCAATTCGTCTTCGTATTTGTGGCTGTCCTATGCGCTGGCCTGTGTTGTGGTGCAGCTGCTCAAATCACGCCTGCCGCGTCAGCGCAAGCACCAGACCCACTCCCGTCCGCATCGCCCGCAATCGTCCCATCTGAAACAACGTCTCCATCTCTTGCCGCGGAGTCATCTGCGGTCGAGCTGTTGCGGAGCTTCAACGATTCGGACGTTAAATTCGACATTCGCGACCTGATGGAAATCCTGCGCGACCGCCGTCACGAGGGTTGGGTGCTGGCAGCGTATCCAGACCCGAAGACCGGCCACCCGCTGATCGGCGCCGGATTCACCCTCGATCTTCCGGCACGAGAGCATACGCAGCCCGATCCTTTGAATCCTCACCCTTTTCTTGAGCCATCCTCTGCCGACCTCTGGCTTGCTTCGGGATTGGATCCGGTGCGGCTCCAGGCGATCCTCAATGAATACAACGACCGATTTTCGATGTGGAAGAAGAAGAGATTTCGCCAGAAGATCAGGACCCTGACGCCGCAGATCACCGACGACGAAGCCACACTTCTTCTGCGTATCGCGGCCATCCAGGCCATCTATAACGCGCGAGCTTATTGCCGCAATTTCGACCAGATGAGCGCTTCGCAGCAAATGGCTTTGAGTCAGCTCGTCTACCAGATGGGCGTCAATCTTGCCAGGTTCGATGAATTCCTGTCTCTCCTCAACGACGGCAAACCCGCGCAGGTTGCGGATGCCTCGTTGGCGAGTCCTGGCGCCGGCGATCTCGAGTACTGGAGATCGGTACAGCACTCTCTGATGCAAAGCCAGTGGGCGAAGCTCTATCGCACCCGCGCCATCGCCGTCATCGCCATGCTTGACCCCGCTTACGCCGACAGCCCTGCCACCGCCGAGCACTTTGTCAGTGCCACGCTTCGTCCGGCAGGCGGGCACCGGCGCAGAGGCAGGTCGGCAAGCCTGAACCAGGTCGCCTCAAACTCGGGCAACTCAAAATCGACAGCGCATAGAAAGAGAGCCCGCGCCCACGCAAAACGCAGGGCCTGAGAGCTGCCTCGTTCACGTACGCCGCAATGCACAGACACCGCAGATATTCAGGCAACTCCCCTTCAATTTGGTGACGTGGACCTGCCGACGCGCCTGCCACACGATCTTGAGGCCAAGTACCCCTCCGTTGCCTCCAATGAAAACTTTTATGCGCGTGACGAGGCAACCAGGTTGACCGGCCCGCGCGTACACCTCAGAATGGATGTATTGCTTCTCCTACCCTCGTGAGCCTCTCAAGGGGGATTCCCGCATCGGAGGCGTTATGCCTGCTTATTTGCTGATCGTTCTGGCCATTTTGAGCCGCCTCCTGCTGGCCGCTTTTCCCCATCCCGACTGGTTCAACTTCACGGCAGTCGGCGGCGCGCTGCTTTTCTTCGGCGCAAGGCGCTCGTGGCGCGAAATGCTTGGCCCCGTGGCCGCGCTGATGGCCACCGACTACTTCCTGACCACGCAGATTTACACCTACCCCTTCCGCTGGCAGGGATACGTCACGACGTGGGCCTGGTACGGGATGGCAATGGCTCTGGGCTGGATCCTGCTCCATGCGCGCACCACGTTCGTCCGAGTTGCCGCCGGTGTGATCCTGGGGCCGACTTCGTTCTTCATCGTCTCCGACTATGCGGTTTGGGCTGCGGGGGGCATGTATCCGCACACGGTGGCCGGACTGCGCGATTGCTACATCGCGGCGCTTCCCTTTTACCGGAATGACCTGATATCGACGGGTATCGTTGCCGGGTTGGCCTTCGGCGTTCCGGTCCTGGTCCGCCGCATGAAGGGGACCGAGCCCCAAACGGCTTTGGCCGGCAAGTAGTTTCTCGCAGACACGAACTCAGGCCGGATCATTACTTGGGCAGCTAGGCCAGCATCCCGCCGCTTCGGCGTTTGCGGATCCACCACCAGCCAAAGCCAATCATCGCCAGTACGCCGACCACGAGCAGCGCCGTCAGGGCGTGGTGTTGTACCAATCCGACGGCTCCAGGTCCCAATTTTAGGACCAGAAGCGACAATGCCATCCATCGAACAAGCCGTCCGGCAAATACCGCGAGCATAAAGGGCAAAATCCGCATCTCAAACACGCCCGCAGCGAAAACGAACATCTTCCACGGCGTCGGTGGCGGCATCATCGACGGAATCATGACCGCGAGAAATTCCTGCCGCTCGAATCTGTCGCGGAGCCGGTCGAATCGGGCCCGATCGACGCGCTTCAGCAGAAACAGCTCTCCGCCCGCTCGCCCAATTCCGTAGGGAACCAAGCCCCCGATAGCCGAACCCACTCCGCCCATCAGGCAATAGAGCCAGAAATGCCCCTTATCGTTCCAGACCCACCCGGCGATCAGGATGTCCATCGGGATAGGGATGGAGGAGGAATCGAGCAGTGCGGCCGCGGCTGCGCCCCAGAAACCGAGCTTTAGCATCGCCGGCAGAATCACCAGCTTCCACTTGGCTGCCAGTTTCACGAAAAACTGCTTCAAACGGGTCTCTTTCCCCCTGCGAATCCGTCCATTCCAGAAGACCCATTGTACGGTTCGGCCCCGGGTACGCTATGTGCCGGAGACCGCGAGGCCCCACCATCCACCCCAGTGACCAATGAAGGACCCTGGCTCTGCCGCAATTTCGCGGAGGATGAGAAAATAGACAGGAAGGAATCGAAACGGACCGTCGGCCGCACCTGTGGCTCCCGTTGAGCGCATGCCCATCACAGAAACACCAACCAAGGTGAACGAACCCGACGATCCAGCGGGTACCGGACTCGATTCTCAGGGGCCCGTTCAATCTCCGCTTCCCGAAGAAGAGCCGCAACCGGCCCCGCGCACGCGTTCCCGTTGGGTCGACTACGATACCCACGAACTCCTGGAGATGATCGGCGAGCTCGAAGATGAGCGCCGCTGGGCTCGCCTGCGCGAGGGTATCTGGCTTGCCATCCTGATTCACCTGGTCCTGCTCTCCGCCATCACCTGGATTCCCAAGTATGTCTTCAGGGTTCCGCCGGTCATCGACCCATTCGACGCAATAAAGCAGCGTAAGGATCTGAGTTACCTCGACTTGCCTCCTGACCTTCTAAAGAAGCTGCAGCCCAAGGTGCAGATCAAGCCGGTTCCGGAAAAGCGCCCGCAGATCGACAAAAAGACCCTTGAGGCGATGAACAAACCTACGGCTCCGCCCCTCCCGGAACCGACCACGCCCCCGAAGATCGAGAACCCGGCGCAGCCACAGCCAACGCCTGTGCCGCCATCCCCCAAGGCTGAATCGCCGGTCGAGGCTCCCCATCCGCCCGCGGTTCCAGCTCGCCCCAACTTCGCCATGGGTTCGCAAAATCCGGCTGACCAGCTGAAAGAAGCCATGCGCGGCGCCGCTCGTAACGCCGGTTCGGACTCCGGAGCGCAACCGGTTGGAGGGCTATCCCGGCATCCCGGCGCCGGCGCTGGAGGGGTGCAGATTCTCTCCGACACCCAGGGAGTCGACTTCAACTCTTGGTTGCATCGCTGGTATTACGAGACCGAGCACACATGGGACCCGCTCATTCCGGATGAGGTCAATCCACCCATCCTCAAGTCGGGAGCGGTGCAAATCCGGTTTAAGGTTCTTCCCAACGGGCAGGTCACGGACATGGTGCTCGAAGGCCGCTCCGGCGACACGGGCCTGGACCGGGCAGCCTGGGGCGCGATTACGGGCTCAAACTACCCCCCGCTTCCGCGTGAATTCCACGGACCCTATCTCGAGTTGCGTGCGCTGTTCCTCTACAACGAACAGCCATCGAGGTAGGGCTGGACACAGCCGAAGCTATTCGACGAACGTCCCCCGGTCTTTCACGTCGGTAAACAGCGGCGTTTCGTCGTCGGGGTCGCTGTCGTCCGCCGGAACCGGTTCTGGTTTCTCATGGAGATAGATCCCATCCTGTTCCAGCAGCGCTTCGTAAACAGGCGTCTTTCTCCAGTGCCGCGCCAGGGCAAACGCGCTCATGTTGGCAATCATCATCGGCAAAACCAGACCATAGCCGCGCGTCATCTCGAAAATAATCAGGATCGACGTCATCGGTGCGCGCACAATCCCGGCGAACACCGCGCCCATCCCCACCACGGCAAATGCGCCGATGGAATCAGCCGGGTGGTGAAAGACAGTCACGTCGATATAACCGACAGCGCCGCCCAGCATGCCACCCATAAACAGTGCCGGCGCAAAAATGCCGCCCGCGCCGCCGCTGGAGTACGAAGTAACCGTCGCAGCCAGCTTCAGCACGCACAACACAATCATCGCCGTCACCGGAATCGTCCCGCTGAAAGCCTGCGTCAGCGTCTTGTACGGATCCCCGGCGATGCCGCCTAAATGAAAAACCATCAGGCCGACAACGGCGAAGCCACCCGTCGCGGCGCCGCCCATGGCCGGCTGCACCCATTTGGGAACCCCGCGCAACTTCTTGAACCACGTGCGAAGACCGAGTAGCGAGTCCGTAAACGCCACCGAAACAAACGCAGCCAAAAGGCCTAGCAGCGCATACCACACGAGCGACGACGCATTGCCCAGTTCGAAAGCCCGCGGCACATGAAAGATGGGATTCGCGCCCATGAGGGTGTGTTCCACCACCGCGGCCAAAGCCGCCGCCACAATCACACCCGAAAGCATGGTCTGGTCCAGATCGCCGATCAGCTCTTCCAGCGTGAAGGTCACGGCGGCAATCGGCGCGTTAAAGGCCGCCGCAATGCCGGCGGCCATTCCCACGGATGTCATGCGCCGCCGATTTTCGGGATTCAGTCGCGCCGCGCGTGCCAATAGGCTGCTCACGCCGGCGCAAATGTGCACGGTCGGTCCCTCCACTCCCAGAGAACCGCCGGACCCAATCTGCATCACGCACAGAACGAACTTGGCGATCGTCTCCCGGGCCGAAATGAACCCCGATCGCAAAGTAAACGCCACCTTCACCTGGGGAATGCCGCTGCCCGCCGCCGCGGGAGAGAAGTAGTAAAGCCCCAGTCCGCAAACCAGGCCGCCCAGCGCAGGGCTCAACACGGTCCACACGATCCAGGAATGATTGCCGGGGTCGGCATGGCCCGCAGCGGCTCGGTCAATCAGAACGCCCTCAACCCAGGCCACGCTCATGTGGAACGCGACAGCCGCAAGTCCGCACAGTCCTCCGGCCAGGATCGTAAACGCGAGCAGTCGCTGCCGTTCGTTCGGCATGCGGCGCATCAACCAGGCGACAAAACGGGTGTAGAGTCCTGCTAACCAAACCCAGAAGCTCAATAGTGGAGTGACCTCGCGAAGACGTGCACTTCTAGTGTAATGTCCCAGAAGTTCTCAACAAAATCGGATTGTCATTCTGAGCGAACGGGGCCCCAAACGTTTTTCAGTTTGGGGGTGGTGAGTCGAAGAATCTGCTTCTTGCCTTTCGGTCTTTCTAATGAGAACTTCTGAGACACGATACGGGCATAGAAGTGCGCAAGCAGCAGGCAGATTTACCGTGCTCGCCTGAATCCTGGCACGATGCCGACTTTGCAGGAGTGATCGTCGTCAGTGAGCGACTCGGCGATATTGCACAAGTTCAGATTCGCCACGATCCCCGAGGCCGCAGGAGGGGTTCGCAAGGTGCCGTAGCTTGAGTTCCCCGCGATCTAACCGCGACGCCAATGCCCTGCCGCCTGCAACACTCCAGAACTGCGAACCGATCCTAGTGAAAGTGATCGACGAGCATGATGTCGCCGCTCACGTCGTCCCGTTGCACGTAGAGGATCGAACGGCCATCGGGTGAGACCGACAGCCCGCTTTCGAGATCCCTGTGCAGTGTAAAGCTTTCGCGTATCCGCTTGCCGGCAAAATCAAAGTAGCGGAGAGATTGGGGCGCGTCGGCAGAAGCAAAATAGATACCGCCGGGAGCGAGGGCCCAAACGCCGGCGTCGCTCAAGCGCGGCAATCCCTCCACTTCTGCTTCCGTACTCGGCTGCGGCGGCAGAGCCACTTTCTTCAGTGTCGATTGCTCTTCGTGGCTGGCAAAATAGACCGTCTTCCTATCCAGAGACTCCTGTGGATTATACCCATCCATGTCTTTGGATAGGAGAACGGCGTCTCCGCCGGAGGCGGGACAACGATAGACTCCCATCCTGCCCGGTTCTTCGGATCTGAAATAGATCCACTTTCCATCGCGGGACCAATGGGGTCGTACGAAGTTGGAGATATTTGTGATCAGCTTTCGAGGCTTCCGTTCGAGTATGTCGGCCACATATATTTCCCAGCGACCCTGGACAAGGGAGTCAAACGCTATCTTGTTTCCATCCGGCGACCATTGCGGACTTCCGCTCGGTTGAGCAGGGTTTGAGATTTGCACCAGATCGCTGCCATCCTCATCGCTGATCCAAACGCCCAGCACGCCAGAGCGTGTCGATGCAAACACAATGCGCTTTCCATCCGGAGAGTATTGACCGTCCCACTGTGGCTGCGAGGAAGGGACGAGTTCTACGGGCGGAGATTCCGGATGAACCAGGTCCCTGCGCCAGATGCTCGTCTTTCTGGAGTAGGAGTTGAAGGCAAGTTTGTCACCCCGGGGCGAAACCGTGGGGAGTTGAGCACTTACCCCAAAACCAAGCGGCTTGAGTGAACCATCGGCGAAGGTAACTTCGACGACCTGGCCTGAGAATCCACCCCAAAGAGAAAAAATCAGTTCCTTGTCATCGGCCGACCAAGTCAACCCGGTTGGCCAATCCTGAAACAACGTAATCATTTTGGGCTTACCACCCTGAAGAGGCAGAGAATAGAGGATGGCTTCTTTTCCGGTAATACACCAGTATGCGAGGTGTTCCCCGTTGTGAGAGAAGGCCGGTTGAACCTGCCCAAGGCACTCTGATCTGCTCGGAATCCGCTCGGCGTCCCCCGTTGCCGGGGAGATGAGATAGATGGCTGTATTAGTGTCGCTCGGCAACCAGTCGCTGAATGCGATCGATCTGCCGTCCGGCGACCAGCTAATAGTGGGAAAGTCTTCCCAGGGTATTCGGGTAGACCGCAGTTTTCTCTCGGGACCGCCCAGCGCGGGGACAATATACAGCCCACTGTCAGGGCCGGACATGCGGTGGAATGCGATCTCGGTGCCATCCGGAGACCACGCGGCGCTAATCCATTCTGACGGATGGCGAGTGAGCCTAAGAAGTGTCTCGCTCCCGATGGTCTTGACATAGAGGTCGAAGCCTTCGCCGCCGTTTCCGGAATCACGCTTCCACGCGAAAGCGATGCGGGAGCCGTCGGGGGAGAACGCGGCGGAAGCTGCTTCTCCCCGCAACGCCGTGAACGGAACGGCATTCAAGGCGATCTGCTGCTGCGGATGTTGCTGCCGAGGCGATCGATAGACAATCACGGCCGCAAAGCCAAGGACCAGAATGGCGAGAAAGCCCGCGGCGATCTTCCACAATTCCCGACGAGGATTCTGCGGGAGAATGGGCTCGACTGGAGCTCGAGACTGAGCTGGCGGTTCCAGCCTCCCGATAAAGCGATAGCCACGACGGGGCAGTGTTTCTACAAAGCGCGGGCCCTCCGCGGAGTCGCCCAGCACTTCGCGGATCTTGTTTACGGCGGTGTTGAGGTTGCGCTCGACATCGACGAATGTGTCCGGCCAGAGACGCTTTTGCAACTCCTCTCGCGTGATCACTTCGCCAGGGCGCTCCAGCAGGATGGCGAGAACCTGAAAGGGTTGGCCGCTGAACTTCAGCTTCACGCCATTGTTGCGCAACTCGCCCGTCTGCACGTCTGCTTCAAACGCTCCGAAGCGAACAAGTCGGGGTCGGGATTGTGTTTCAGCCATTGGGGAAGCTTCCTTGCGGTTCAAGGCTGACCTTACGGTTGATCCCTCATCACACGCTTACTTTTCAGCTTCAACAATCGTCGGCAGTTAGCAAATCAGCATCTTTTCCATATTTCATTGACACAGATTCTATCCCGAATCCATTGAGGTAGCCAGATATAGCCGCCAATGTCGCCTTCGGCTCGCACCCAGCGAGCGGAGGCCGACATGAAATTCCCATCGCTCTGCAGTTTCTTCTCTCTCCTTCTCGCCACCGCATTTGCTTTCACGCCCATTTCCAGCCAGGCAGAAGCGCATTGCCCCGGGAACATCGCAAACCTCAGACCGCGACTGGTCGCCGGGGCCCTGCTCGTGATTCCCGTGAAGATCAACCAGTCCGGCCCATTTGACTTTATGGTTGACACCGGTAGCCAGCTCAACGTGATTGACCCCGCGCTCGCCGCCCAGCTTAATGTGAAGTCAGAAGGTACGGTCCGCCTGGTCGCCACGGCCGCCCGGTCCCAGGCGTCTGTCGCGATATTGGATTCGCTGGAGGCGGGCTCGCGGGCGGTGTTGAGACCTGTGGGCGTCGTCCAGGACCTGGGGCCGATCCAAGCGGCAGATCCTCGAATCCGCGGCGTCCTTGGAGAGAACTTCCTCGCGCATTTCGATGTGCTCATTGACTATCCACGCGGGCTGCTCTGTCTCGACCAAGCCAAAGTCATGGAAAAATCGCTTCGCGGCGAACGAATTCCCCTGGTGAATTCAAAACACCCCGAAACTGACATGCCGTTTTCTCAGCGCCTGGTGATTTCAGTCAATCTCTCCGACACAGGAACCCGGCCAATCCTGCTCCAAGTCGACTCCGGAAGCGACGGCCCGGTTCTTTATGCCGGCAACCGGGAGTTGGAACAGCCGCTACTCAAGCGAGCCAAGCTTAAGGGGCCCGAGGTAAGCGACGCGCGCAGGGCTTTCGCCGTCCTTCCTCCCCAGAACATCAAGCTTGGCAGCCGCTTGGTTCGAAACGTTTCATTCGTGACCCCGGCCAGCGCGTCGCAGGATGTTCCAGACCGTGAGGAGGATGGGATATTGGCAACGGTACTTTTTCAACGTGTGTATGTTAGCCACTCAGGTCACTTCATCATTTTCAACCCAAACTAACTCTTAGGACGCCGGCATCGGGCGCTACTCGTGTGCTCGAGCTCGTAACCCAAAATTCGGGCAGCGATCTTCCCTGCTGCAAATGTCAACTGTTGCATTCAGACCAACCCGCTCATTGACAGTGGATTAAGTGCGGTTTTCCGGATTACTTCCCGAAAACGCGGCAGGCTCCAGAAAAGCTGTTATCGCGAAGTTAGTCATTCCGGAATCGACATCGCGTTCCCGGTTCGCTATTGCTTCGGCTCAGTCTTCCGCATAAACTCCGCAAGATAATCCTTCCACACCGCGGCCACCGTATGCGTTCCATGCCCGCGCGTCTGATCGGAGACGGGAACCAGAATGAACTTCGCATTCGGAATGCGCTTGACCATCTTTTCGGCAATCCCCAGTTCCGGCGGATTGATGTAATCATCGGCGGAATTGATCCAGAGCACTGGCGCTTTGATTTGCTCGAGGTGCGGGCTCGGGTCGTAGTTCCGGCTGGCGTTGAGATAGAAAATCATGTCGTTCGCATCCGGGCTCGGCCGCGCCCAGAACCGGTCGACATACTGCTCCGCCGCTGCGCGCGTGGGCGCCTGCTTCTGCATCTGCAGCGGGCTCGATCCCATTACGAGAACCAGAGTGTTGGCCAGTCGCAATCCCTCCGTCGGCTCGGTTTTGTACTCGCCGCCCATCCACGCCGGATCGAGCTTGATCGCCTGAATCGACATGTAGCGCATCATGCGATTGCGGCCCGCGATCTGTACCGGCAGACACGCGAAAGGCGCAAGCGCGTCCATGAAATCGGGGTAAGTCTCGCCCCACACAAAGCTCTGCATGCATCCCATCGATGTACCGAGAATCAGGCGCAGATGATCGACCTTCATCGCATCGAGCATCATGCGCTGGCTGCGCACCATGTCGTCGTAGTCATAGGCAGGGAAGTGCGCGTGCAGCCCATCCGATGGCTTGGAACTCTCACCGTGCCCAATGTCGTCCGGCAGGATGATGAAGTACTTGGTAATGTCGAGCACACCTCCCGGCACGAACAGCACATCGGAAAATAGCGGATTCAGCAGCGAATGCGCACTACCGCCCGTGCCGTGCAGCAGCAGGACGGCGTTGTCCACATGCCCGGCAGCATTGCGATGCGGCGTACCCAATGTGAGGTAGTGCAGCTTCAATTCAGGCAGCGTTTCGCCAGTACCAAAACGAAAATCCGGCAGTACGACCGTGCCATCGACCGCCGGCCAGTTGCTCGCAGGCGCTGCGGCGGGCGCCGGATTCGTCTGGCCGAAGCTGAGAGCGCACAAGAAGAAAAGAACGATGCCAATGACGCGGGCGGCGCGCACAATCATGCAGACCTCCGGGGAACGGTGTGAATCGAAGCAGCTGCAGGAGCCAGTGTAGCCGCTGCTCCGCTCAGAACGCATGAGGATGGCTGCGATTTTTTCGTTTCTCAGTTGTACGAATTCCGCGTTAAAATCTTGCTGTCCGCCATGCGCAGTCATTTGGCCATTCCGGCGATGCCATTGCTCAAGCGCTTTCGCCACGGCCGCCCCGACCGTGGACGCTGCCTTTCCCGCTGAGTAGTCTATTCACGTCCATTTTTCCGAATTCTGCCGTTCGAGACCGCGTGTTCACAGCCTCGCGGCAGGCCGGAGCACGTACTTGTGATTTGAGATCCATCCGCTATTCTGCGGATAGAAAGGTTCCCCGATGAACAGTTTTGACAGCCGTGCCAAGCTCGCCTCAGGCCAACGCTCCTATACCATCTTTCGTCTTCCCGCGCTGACGGCGCGCGGCTTCAATCTGAGCCGCCTGCCCTTCAGTCTGAAGATTCTGCTGGAGAACCTGCTGCGTCGCGAAGACGGCGTGAACGTGACCGCCGCTGACATTGAATTCCTGGCCAAGTGGGACGCCAAGGCCGAGCCGAGCCGCGAAATCGCCTACATGCCAGCCCGCGTCCTCATGCAGGACTTCACCGGTGTTCCCGCGATCGTCGACCTCGGCGCCATGCGCGACGCCATCAAGACGCTGGGCGGCGATCCCGAGCGTGTGAATCCCCTTGTGCCCGCTGAACTCGTCATCGACCACTCCGTGCAGGTGGACGAGTTCGGTACCGCCGGCTCCTACGACGCCAATGCATTTCTCGAATTCCAGCGCAACCGCGAGCGCTATGCGTTTCTCAAGTGGGGCCAGACTGCCTTTCGCAACTTCAGCGCCGTGCCGCCGGGCATGGGCATCTGCCACCAGGTGAATCTCGAATATCTCGCCCGCGTCGTCTTCACGACCGAGATCAATGGTGAACTGACGGCCTACCCAGACACGCTCGTCGGCACCGACTCGCACACCACCATGATCAACGGCCTCGGCGTGCTCGGCTGGGGCGTAGGCGGCATCGAGGCCGAGGCCGCGATGCTCGGCCAAGCCGTCTCCATGCTGGTTCCGCAGGTCGTCGGCTACAAACTCACCGGCAAGCTGCGCGAAGGCGCGACCGCCACCGACCTGGTGCTGACCGTGACGCAGGCGCTGCGCAAACTCGGTGTCGTTGGAAAGTTTGTCGAGTTTTATGGCCCCGGAATCGCGGAGCTACCGCTCGCCGATCGCGCCACCATCAGCAACATGGCGCCGGAGTACGGCGCGACCTGCGGCATCTTTCCGGTCGACGCGGAGACGCTGCGCTATCTTCGTCTCACCGGCCGCAGCGACGAGCAGATCGCGCTGGTTGAGGCGTATTACAAGGAGCAGGGACTCTTCCACACCACCAGTTCGCCTGAAGCCGAATACACGCAGACGCTGGAACTGGATCTCGGCGCAGTCGAGCCAAGCGTCGCCGGACCGAAGCGTCCGCAGGATCGCGTACTGCTGAAAGATGCTGCCGCAAGCTTCGCGCAGCAATTGCCTACTCTGCTTGCGCCCACGGCCAAGCCCCTTGGCACGCGCACCGCGGCTACTTGGGAAAGGACCACCACGGTCACCGACACAGCCGTCGCCGAAAAGGCTCCGCTCCATGTGACGACCACTGTCAAAGAACGTTTCAACATCGATCCCGACAAATATCTCGATCACGGCTCAGTCGTCATCGCCGCCATCACCAGCTGCACCAACACGTCGAATCCATCCGTGATGATCGCCGCAGGTATGCTCGCGAAGAAAGCTGTCGAGAAAGGCCTCACCGTTCCACCGTGGGTCAAGACGTCGCTCGCGCCCGGTTCGCGCGTCGTCACCGACTACTACCAGAAGGCCGGACTGCTGCCGTATCTCGAAAAGCTACGCTTCAACGTGGTAGGCTACGGCTGCACCACGTGCATTGGCAACTCCGGACCGCTACCGGCCGATGTCTCCAAATCCATTGACGAGCACGGACTCGTCGCCGTCAGCGTGCTCAGCGGCAATCGGAACTTCGAAGGCCGCGTGAATGTCGACGTGCGCGCCAACTATTTGATGAGCCCGCCGCTGGTCGTGGCCTACGCACTCGCAGGGCGCATCGGCCACAACTTCGACACCGATCCGCTGGGCAAAGATAAAGCCGGCCAGCCGGTGTACCTCAAGGACATCTGGCCCACGCAGCAGGAAGTCGCCGCGGCAATCGAAAAAGGACTCAGCAGAGAGAGCTTCCGCAAGGAATACGCCACCGTCAGTGATGGCGATGCGAACTGGCAGGGCCTGAGCTTCCCCACTGGCGACGTTTACCAGTGGGAGCCCGACTCGACCTATATTCGCAAAGCGCCGTACTTCGACGGCATGACGAAGACGCCCGCACCGGTTACCGACATTCTCGGTGCGCGGGTGCTGGCAGTGCTGGGCGATTCGGTCACGACCGATCACATCTCGCCGGCGGGATCGATCAAAGCCAACGGGCCGGCAGGGAAGTATCTTGCCGAGCATGGTGTGAAGCCGGCGGACTTCAACAGCTACGGTTCGCGTCGCGGCAATCACGAAGTCATGGTGCGCGGTACCTTCGCCAATGTGCGCTTGCGCAATAAGCTTGCGCCGGGCACAGAAGGCGGTGTGACTCGGCTGCTGCCTGAAGGCGAACCGATGTCCATCTTCGATGCCAGCGTGAAGTACGCGGAGCGCAAAGTGCCGCTCGTCATTCTCGCCGGCAAGGAATACGGTTCAGGCTCTTCGCGCGACTGGGCAGCCAAGGGTCCGAATCTGCTGGGCGTGCGCGCTGTCATCGCAGAAAGCTTTGAACGCATACACCGCTCCAACCTCGTTGGCATGGGCATTCTGCCCTTGCAATTCGAAGAGGGGCAGAACGTCGAAAGCCTCGGATTGTCGGGCGAAGAAGTCTATGACTTCCCTGGTCTGACAAGACTGCTCAAGGACAAATTCGCCAGCGGCAGCGAGTTGGAAGTGATTGCGACTGGAGCGGACGGAACAAAAAAGAAGTTCAATGCCAAGGTTCGCATCGACACGCCGCAGGAGATCGAATACTTCGAGCACGGCGGAATCCTGCTGTATGTGTTGCGCCAACTGGCGACGAAATAGGGAACCCTGGTTTCGCGCTATACTCGTTCCATGCGGAACGAATTCACAGCTGTGATTGAGCGCGACGGTGAATGGTTTGTCGCATGGTCGCCAGAGATTCCTGGTGCGAACGGTCAAGGGCGCACGGTGGAAGAGTGCCGAGAGAGTCTAGTTGCGGCCATCCGGTTGATTCTCGACGATCGTCGGGAAGACGGATTGCGCGGGGTGCCGCCCGAGGCCCTTCGCGATACAGTCACCATTCAGTGAAGCGCGAATCCCTTCTTCGCCACCTCCGCCTTCACGGCTGTTATTTGAAGCGGGAAGGCGGCGCTCACTCCCTTTGGTGCAACCCGAAGACTGGTCATACGAGGCGGTCCCGCGGCACACAGAGGTCGCAGATTTGTTGGCCCGCAAGATATGCCGTGGTCTTTCTGTTCCCGAGATTGGCAAGCCACACTAGAAAGATACTGGAAGAAAGATCTCGAAGAGGGTCTGGTCCTCTTCACTCACGCGCAGCTACGGATTCGATATCTTTGGCGGGTTCGGCGAAGGATATCTTTGCAGCTCTGTCGCCTTAATGCGCGGAGCGCGCTTCGTCTTCGGTTGAGCCGCACCCGAAGCCGGTTCGGGCAATGTCTCCTGATGATGCGGAGCGAAGAAGCGCACACCTTCCTGGGCGTGTTCCCCTAACACATGAAGCCGGAGAAAATTCGTTGACCCCGATTTAGTGCGTGTGCCGGCCACAATCGCGATGACCTCGCGGTTGCGCACGTAGCCATACTGTTCCAGCAGGCTCTCGGCCACATCGACAAGCGCTTCAGTCGAATTCACTTTGGGACAGCGGATGGGCGTCGTGCCCCACAAAAGATTCAGACGATTAATCGTGACTTCAATCGGGCTCAGCGCAAAAATCGGCGAGGTGGGATGATACTTCGAAAGCTGGCGCGCGGTTGCTCCCGACTCCGTAAATAGTGCAATGCCGCGCAGGTCAAGGTCGTCAGCCGCATGCGCCGTAGCCTCGCAAATCGTCTCGGCGATCGAGAGGTGGCTTTGCCGCACACGCGTCTCAGCGTAGGTCTCTTTCTCTTCCTTGATATGCCGCTCGGCTTCGCTCACGATGCGCGCCATCATCGAAACAGCGTCCACGGGATATTTGCCGACAGCCGACTCGCCCGAAAGCATCACGGCGTCGGTGCCGTCGTAGACAGCATTGGCCACGTCGGAAACCTCGGCGCGCGTAGGACGCGGGTTTTCAATCATCGATTCCAGCATCTGCGTCGCGGTAATGACCGGCTTGAAGTATTCGGTGGCGCGGCGAATGATGTGCTTCTGAATCGCGGGCACCTGCTCGGGCGGCACCTCGACACCCAGATCGCCGCGCGCCACCATGATGCCGTCTGCGACTTGCAGAATGCTGTCGAGGTGTTCGATCGCCTGCGGTTTTTCGAGCTTCGCGATGACCCATGTCTCGCCGCCGTAGGCCGATACGCGATTGCGCACAAGACGCACGTCTTCGGCCGTGCGCACGAATGATACAGCGATCGCATCCACGCCATTCTTCAAGGCAAATTCGAGATCCTGCGAGTCCTTATCGGTGAGAGAAGGAACGCGCACAGCGATGCCGGGGAGATTGATGCCTTTGTTCTCTCCCAACATCCCGCCATTGATGACCTCGCAGACAACATCGGAGCCAATCACCTCATGCACGCGCAGTTCAATGAGGCCGTCGGAGAGCAGAATGCGCGAACCCTGTTCGACATTCTCCGCGAGGGTCTTAAACGTGGTGCCCACCAGCGAAGCTGTTCCGGGCACGTCGCGCGGCGTGATGGTCAGGCGGCCTCCCGTCTTCAGCATCACGGGCTGATGATCTTTCAGTTTCGATGTTCGGATCTTCGGGCCTTGCAAATCGCCGAGTATGCACAGCGGCTTGCGCTCTTCGCGGCTGACCTTGCGGATCATCTGGATGAGCTCGAGCTTTTCGTCGTGCGATCCGTGAGAAAAGTTCAGGCGAACTACATCGACGCCGGCGCGAACCAACTCGCGAAAAACCGGTTCCGTGTTCGAAGCGGGCCCCAGCGTGGCAACAATCTTCGCGCGGCGTTGAATGGGGGATTCATTCAGGCTCGTTTCAGCGTGCAGCATCAATATAACTCCAGAATAGGTTGACGCGAGGGTTGGGGGTGAATTGGGGACAGATCGCTTTATTGTACACGGCGCAGCAGCAGAAGAATTCGATTAGTCGATGACGGATTGTTGAAGAATGAAGCGGAGATGCGTATGTTTATCGACGCGAAGCGAATCTCTGGGATAGATCGAAAGGAGTATCGCGCTCAAGGCGCCCTCGAAAAAGAACGCCGTTCAATTCCGCGCCGAGCAGCGCGCTGAACGAAGTGAGATAAAGCCATACGAGCGTGGCAATGCCTGCGCCAAACGGGCCATAAAATCTGGAGTAGCTCGCAAAGGTAGTCACATACCAGCCGAATGCCAATGTGGCCGGGAACCACACAACAGTGGCTGCAATCGCGCCGGGCATCACACGCAGCCAGTGTTCCTTGCGCCGGGTGCCGAAATGATAGAGAGCTCCCAGCACCGTTACGCTAGTGACCAGAGCAATTGCCCATCGCACCATGCGCCAGAAGAACAAGACCGCGTGCCGCAACTCATGTGCAGCATTGTTCACCATCCAATGTTCGATCTGATGACCAAAGACCAGGAGCAGAGTGGCGAGCGCCAATGGAACATGCACCATGGGAACCAGCAAAAGCGCCCGAAGGCGGCGTTCCCAGAATCCCCATTCCGTGCGTGGAAGGCGATAGGCGCGACGAAAGCCTTCCATCAGCGACAGCATCATGCCGAGCCCTGCGAAAACGCTGAGGATCGCCGCGGAAAAGACCAGCTGCGCCGATTGAAACCGCCGGGCCTGCATGGAGGAGAGCAGCAGCGCGTATGTATCGGCCGGAACGAAGTTCATAAACGACATGCGGATCTGTCCCAGCATCGTCGTTCCTTCGGGCACGAATGCAAGCAAGGTAGTGACGACAACCATGGTGGGGAACAACATCAGCATGCCGGAATACGCCGCTGCCTTGGCGGTGTTGAGCATGTCGTGCTCAAACGCCAGCCAAAGTGCTTTCCGGATCATGCGAATCCAACGAGCCATGCGCATCACAAGTCAGAGTAGTGCATTTGCCGTGATTTCCGCGACAGGCATGGCTGTTTATCTCTCAGAATCGACCTGACGCGCGAAACACCAGCGGTTTATGATAGCCGGGTCATGAAAATCGCTCTTGGTTGCAAGGTTTGTCTTCTCATTTGCCCGCTGATTCTGGCGCTTCCATCAGGCGCGCAGTCACGCCCGGTTCCCAATCCGCAGCTTGCAGCCAAAGATGTAAACGCACGTGCCGAGGCGCTCCTGAAGAAGATGACGCTTGACGAAAAGATCGGGCAGCTCGTGGCGTATTCGGCCGGATTTGCGACCGGCCCCGCCGCCTCCAATCTGACCTATGACGATCTGGTCGCCAAGGGCCAGGTAGGGTCGATGCTTAACGTTGTCGGCGCAGAGAAGACCAACCACTACCAGCACATCGCGATGGAAAAATCGCGCCTGCATATTCCCATTATTTTTGGGCTTGATGTGATTCACGGTCACCACACCACGTTTCCCATTCCGCTCGCTGTGGCAGCGTCGTGGGATCCTGGGGCAGCGGAGACCGTCGCACATACCGGCGCGGTGGAAGCACGCGCCGATGGCATCGACTGGGTCTTTTCTCCGATGGTAGACATTGCGCGCGATCCGCGCTGGGGCCGCATTATTGAGTCCAATGGAGAGGATCCTTATCTCAGCTCCGCGATGGCGCGTGCGTGGGTCAAGGGCTATCAGCAGGACGATCTGACGAAACTCGATTCTGTGGCCGCGTGCGTGAAGCATTTCGCCGCTTATGGCGCTGCCATTGCGGGCCGCGATTACAACGCAACCGACATGAGTGAACAGACGCTGCGCCAAGTCTACTTGCCGCCTTACCATGCTGCGGTCGAGGCCGGCGTTGCTACGGTGATGAGTTCCTTCAACTCCATTAATGGCGTCCCTGCAACGGCCGACCCGCTTACCTTGACACAGATTCTGCGCAGGGAGTGGGGCTTCGATGGCTTCGTCGTCTCCGATTGGGGCGCGGTGGCAGAGCTGATCAACCACTCCATCGGCGATGGCCCGACCGTGGCGCGCAAGGCGCTTGAGGCGGGGCTCGACATGGATATGGAGGGCAATCTCTTCGGAACCACACTCGCCTCGCAAGTGCGCTCGGGCAAGATTCCCGAGACCGTCGTCGACGAAGCCGTGCTCCGCATTCTTCGCGTCAAGTTTGCGGTGGGGCTTTTCGATCATCCCTATACCGCCGACAGTCCGGCGTATGAAGCGACACCGGAACGCCGCGCTGTGGCACGCAAAGTGGCCGACGAGACGATGGTCTTGCTCAAGAACGATCCGGTCGAAGGCGTTGGTGCGCTCCTGCCGTTCACATCCAAGGTGAGGAAGATCGCGTTGATTGGACCGTTGGCTGACGATGCACGCGATCTGCTCGGCGCGTGGTCGGCGGGCGATCCGAAGAACGTGATTACGTTGAAGCAGGAACTGAGTCAGCGGCTCGGGGATCGGCTTACGTACTCCGTCGGCTGCGGACTGCTTGCCGGTGAGGATGCGAAGGTGCTCGAGAGCGTTACGTTCGGCGGCTCCGTGGCGGGCGGGCAGAATCAGCCCCTGCCTGATGACAACAAGAGCATTGCCGAGGCAGTCGAGGTTGCGAAGCAGGCGGACGTCGCCATTCTGGCGCTGGGAGAACCGGCGAACTGGATGGAAGGCGAGGCCGCCAGCCGCGTACATCTTGGTTTTACTGGCAACCAGGAGAAGCTGTTAAAGGCGGTTGTTGCGACGGGAAAGCCGGTGATTCTGGTTGTGCTTGCCGGACGGCCGCTGGAGTTGAAATGGGCAGCCGAGCACGTGCCGGCTATTCTCGAGGCTTGGAGCCCCGGCATTGAAGCTGGTCCTGCAGTTGCCGATGTGCTCTTCGGCGATGTGAATCCTTCGGGGAAATTGCCGTCGAGTTTTCCGCGCGCTGTCGGGCAGGAGCCGCTCTACTACGCGCAGCTTCCCACTGGCCGTCCCGCGCACGTCGACTTGACCCACATGCCGACAAATTCCCTGGAGAAATTCGTGTCGCGGTATGTGGATGAACAGAACTCCGCACTGTTTCCGTTTGGCTGGGGATTGAGCTACACACGCTTCAGCTATTCAAAGCCGACGCTTAGCCGCGCGGAAGTTCCATTGCAGGAGGTTTTGGCGAATCGCTCGCCGGTTACGATGGTTGGCGTCGACGTAACCAACACAGGCAGCGTCGCGGGAACAGAAGTAGTCCAGATGTATATTCGCAACACGGTCGCCAGCGTAGAACAGCCCGTGCGGGAGCTAAAGGGCTTTGCGCGCGTGCAGCTCGCACCGGGTGAGACAAAGCACGTGACATTTCCCTTGGGATTTGACGAGTTGAGTTTCTACAACGTCGAAGTGAAGCGCACCGTAGAGCCGACGACCTATGACGTTTGGGTGGGAGGGAGCTCGCTGGCTGACGCAGAGACGGAATTCAAGATCGTCGATTGAGTGGTCACGTTACTTCAAAATGTTCCACGTGGAACAATTGGGACTAGCCGTCCAGGCAATGGGTTCGCGTGGCATGTTTGGGAGCCCTGGCTCGCGAAAATTGTTCCACGTGGAACAATTGTGTTGGCCGGCACAGGTGTTGGGCTGAAGTTGCGAAATATATCAATCAAGAATGCGGGCCGCTACCATTTCAGCTTGCTGACGTGGCTTTGGGCATCGAGCTGCCATTGCCAGGCGTCGTTCTCGCTGCATTTCAGCTCGGCGCAATAGCGCGCCATCTGTATCCAGTCTCCGGTACCGCTGGCGATTGCAAGCTTGAGTGCGTTTCCAGGTCCATTCGAGGCTCCGTTGAGTGCTTCTTTACACTCCGGAGGAATCGGAATTTCTTCCACGATCTGCGCGAGGGGCAGGTCGAGCAGTGCTTCAAGAAGAGAGAACAATCCGGTGAGATAGAAATTCGGCTCAGGCACCTTGAGATGCTGAGCCACGAGTTCGCAGAATCGCGCACGAATCAAAGCGATGCGGATCAGCTCCTGCGAGCGCGGTCCAGCGAGACTGATTGCGGTCACGACCGAGACCCACTTGCGGATCTCGTTGGTGCCCAGCAGGCCGAGGGCCTGCACGATGGATTCGACGTGGTAGTTTCCCCGTCCCGCCGAGTTCATAAACCGAAGCAAGCGGTAGGTAAGAGAAGGTTCGCCTCGAATGGCGCCGGCCATTTCCTGAATGTCGATTTCATTTTGAAACGCTTGGCGGAGGATCTTCAGATAACCCAGGTGGGCGCTGGGCAGGGCCTTCGCACGCAATGTTTCCGGATGACAGAAGAAGTATCCCTGGAAAAGTGTATAGCCCATCTTCACTGCGGCTTGAAACTGCTCGTGAGTTTCGACCTTTTCAGCCAGCAACTGCACTCCTGATCGCGCAAAGCGGCGGGCGATCTCTTTCTGCTGCTGCTCGTTTGCCAACAGGAAGTCCACCTTGATGATGTCGGCGAGGTCGATGAGCTGGGTCCTATCGCCCACCGATATGATGTCGTCGACTGCGATGGTGTAACCCTCGGCTTTCAATCTCCGGCACTCGCTTAGAATTTCTTCGTCTGCTGGAACATCCTCCAGTATTTCCAACACAACAAGTTCCCTGGGCAACATGTGCAATACGCCCGAGCAGAGATGGGCGCGCGTGCAATTGATGAACGCACGATATCCGTCGGTAAAAGAGCCGGCTCCTAGAAGCAGGGACAAATCGAGAACCGATTGCGAAGCCCCCTCACTGGTTAGATCGGCAAACGCATTGTTCGGCCCCGAGCGAAAAAGCAACTCGTACCCGTAGAGTTTTCTGGCTTTGTTCAGGATCGGCTGGCGTGCCATGAAGCGGAAGTCGCCAATCTCAGGAGAGAGCTGTTGTGGCGACGGAGTCTCAAGACTTGCGGCCTTGTCGCCCGGGTTTTGATTTGGCCCACCCATTTGCCCTGTATATTCCTTTTTATCAAGAGTGGCGCAAGTATTATCGAGGCCCGGCGGCGCCTCGACCTTCAGACTCATGTACATCGGCACTGCTTTGATCGCTCGTGATTTGTATTACATTGTAACAACGGTAGTTAGAGGATGCACGATCGTGTCGCGCCGTGGGGCAAAAACAAAAAAGCAAGTTAAACAGGTTCACGGTGAAGGTTTGAAATTAGAGTTAATCCTCTGGCTCCGCAATCTCGTTGGTCAAGTTTCGCGCGCCGGAGATCGAGAGAAGGAGGTTTCCCATGGGAAGATTTCTGATTGGGTTCGTCACTGCCGTTGTCCTGGTTCTGCTGGCGTTGGTCTGCTACGTGCGCTTCGGATTTGTTGATCCTCGCGCCGATGCACAGATGGGAGCGCTGGAAATGAAGATCGCGATGCCGGCGCTCGACGCCTCCGTGGATCGGCGCGCGCCCAGCGTGCAGAATCCGATTCAGCCCACGGACGACAATCTGATGGCGGGAATGAAGGTTTACCAGTCGGCTTGCGCGGGCTGCCATGGGGATGTGGTTCACACGCATACGGCCTTCGGCGACTCGTTCTATCCGCGCGCGCCACAGTTTGCAGAGGACGCGCCGGACATGCCGGAGAATCAGAACTTCTACATCATCCAGCATGGGGTGCGGTTGAGTGGGATGCCGGCGTGGAAGGCGACCCTCAAAGAGACGGAGATGTGGCAGGTGACGACGTTCCTGAGCCACATCGAAAAGCTGCCGCCGGCGGTGCAGGCTGCATGGAAGAGTTCGGCGGGCGGGGTCGAGGACGGGGGCTCTGCGGACGCCGGAACGAAGACCGAGAAAAAAGACAAGGGGATGGAAATGCCCGCGCATTGATCGCCGGCGCTCTGTCGGAAACGAACTTAAATTCACCGGCCTTTAGAAGAGAATTAGAAGCTGCTCGGCCTTTACCGAATCTCGAGCATGCGGTCGAGGGCTACTTTGGCCCAATGTTTTACGGTGGGGCGGACCTGAATGCGGTTGACGACTCGGCCTTCGACCAGATTCTCCAGGGCCCAGGCAAGGTGCTGCGGGCTGATGCGATACATGGTGGTGCAGAGGCAGCCTGTGTCGTCGAGGGTGATGATGCGCTTGCCTTCTGCAGCGAAGCGACGCGCGAGGCGATTGACCAGGTGAATCTCAGTGCCGATGGCGAACATGGTGCCCGCTGGGGCCTGATCGACAATCTTGATGAGTTGTTCCGTTGAGCCGAGGGCGTCGGCTTTCTGGCAGACCTCCCAGCGGCACTCGGGATGCACGATGACCTGAATGCCGGGATACTTGGAGCGCACCTGATCGACATGACTGGGCAGGAAGCGCTGATGGACGGAACAGTGGCCCTTCCAGAGCAGAATGCGGCTGGCCTCCAGGCTGGCCTTGGTTTGACCGCCCTGCAATGCCCAGGGGTCCCAGACAGTCATTTGGTCCAGAGGGATGTCCATGGCGAATCCAGTGTTACGGCCGAGGTGCTGGTCGGGCAAAAACAGAATTCGCTTATCACCCCAACGACGAGGACCTGTCGTGGGGGGCCCCGACCTGCCGCGGGCGAAGGCCCATTTGAAAGCCGCGCTGGCATTGGATGAAGTGCAGACCAAGCCGCCGCGTTCGCCGCAGAAGGCCTTAATGGCCGCGGTCGAGTTCATGTAGGTGATGGGGACGGTGTCGGCGGCGAGGCCAAGGCGGGTGAGAGTGTCCCAGCAGTCTTCGACCTGCGAGATTTCGGCCATATCGGCCATGGAGCAGCCGGCATTGAGGTCGGGAAGGATGACCTGCTGGGCCGGTTTCCCGGATCCTTCGGGGCGGCCGAGGACATCGGCGCTCTCGGCCATGAAATGCACTCCGCAAAAGACGATGTAGTCTGCGTCGGTTTCGGAGGCGATTTTGGAGAGCTTGTAGCTGTCGCCGGTGTAGTCGGCGAAACGAATCACCTCATCGCGCTGGTAGTGGTGGCCTAGAAGGATTGTCGTCGAGCCCAGTTGCGCGCGGGCTGCGGCTATGCGCGCGTCCATGGTGTGGTCGGGGAGTGCGAGGTAGTTTTCGAGGCTGCAGGTTTGCGCGGCCTCACGCGGCGAGACCGCCGATACGTCGTCGATAACCGGATTCACTGTATTCCGCCTTCAGTCCAGCTGCGCTGTTGGGCGCGTTGAACGGGGATGTTGAAAGCTCAGTCTTTCTATCTGCCAGGGCCGCAGTGGATGCGCCTTTTTCCAGTCGAACTTTGGTCCAAAATGCCGGGAAAAACCCGCCCACGGGGTTGTTGCTGCCCTTTCACAATTATAGATGTCGGGTATCGGGCGACGGATTCGCCCCAGGAGTCCGGATGGGCCCACGGGTGTGGGGAGGGAGAAGAGGCTCGCGAGGGGAGCGGCCGGGCATTCGGCGAGCGGCTCACACAGGCCGGTCCCTGGCTGCAGTCTTTGTCGTTGGGGTGATCAGGCGGGTATCATTACCCTTCATGGGAGCTCCGCCACCAATTGAACTTGGCAGCCTGGGGATGGCTGATTCGCTGATCCTGATGGTGCTGGCGCTGGTGGTGTTTGGGCCGCGGCGGTTGCCGCAGATTGGCCGCCAGATCGGCAAGCTGATGTTCGAGTTCCGCAAGGCATCCAACGACTTCAAATTTCAGATGGAAGAAGAGTTGCGGCTTGCCGAAGACGCCGAGCGGCGCAAGAAGGAAGAGGAAAAGCGGAAGCAACTGGCGCAGGAGTCGGTGTCGGCTACGCCGGCGATCGTGAAGGCCATGGAGTCTCCTTATCCCGGCGAAGAGGTTTACCCGCCGGTGGCCGAAGTGAAAGTTTCGGAGGCGACGGGGTCGGAGGATGTCGCTCCGCGGATTTTGCCTCCTGCTACGGGAGAGCCGGTGGCGGCGCGGAGGTCGGAGTCGGCTGAATGGCCGGGGCCTTCTGTCGAATCTTCGTTGGCTGCGGAACCCTTAGGTCTGCCCTCGGGTCAGTCTGATCGGCCGGATCGCGGTCGGATTGCTGAGTCTTCCAATGGCGCAGCGGCTACGGGAATAAGCAGTACGAGCGAGACGACGGCCAGCCCGGCGGGGGATGAGAATTCTGCGGCGGCCGAGGTGGCAAGACCCAATGGTTGATCCCTCGGAAGCGATCGGGAAGGCGCGGCAGGCCGTGACCCAGCGCGCGGAGCTGCCGGGCATGAGCCTGATGGAACACCTGGACGAGCTGCGGCGGCGGATCGTGCATTCGGCGCTTTATCTTGGCGCGGGATTCGTGATCGCTTATTTCTTTCACGAAAGGTTGTACGGGCTTGTACAACAGCCGCTTGATCGCTTGCACATCAAGCTGAACTACACGCACCCCATGGATGCGCTGAACCTGTACTTGCAGGTGTCGCTGATTGGCGGCGCGATTCTTTCGTCGCCCTTCATCCTGTACCAGGTGTGGCTCTTTATTGCGCCGGGCCTCTATCAGAAGGAACGTCGCTTCGTGGTGCCGTTTATGGCGGCCACGGTGGGCCTGTTTTTGACGGGCGCGGCGTTTGGCTACTTTTTTGTTCTGCCCGGTGCGCTGAAGATTCTGATTGTGGACTTCGGCAAGAATTTCAATCCCATCATCACCATTGAGGAGTACACGGGCTTCTTTCTGTCGATCATTCTCGGGCTGGGGATCAGCTTCGAGATGCCGATTCTGATTTTTTTTCTGGCGCTATTCGGGATTGTGAGCCCCCGGTTTTTATGGAAGAACATTCGCTACGCGATTCTGGCGGTCTTTCTGGTGGCGGCTATTATCACGCCGAGTCCTGATCCATGGACGATGTGTATCTACGCGGTCCCGATGTTGTGCCTGTATCTGGTCGGTATCGCCGTCGCGTGGTGGGTGCATCCCGATCGGCGCAAGGCCAAAGAGGCTGCTTCGTAGTGTCCCGGCTTTGGAGGAGCTTAATGGCTTGCCTGGTGCTGTTCGCAGCACTTGAGGCGGATGCACAGCGCCCCTCGACGGGCTCGGGACAGGTTTTCAGTGGCGGGCGCGCATATGAGTATGCGCGCGACTTTGTGGCCATTGGGCCACGCTGGCCTACCAGTCCCGGACACGCGAAGGCGGAGGCGTTTCTTCGCGTGCATTTTCAGCACGATCCGCTTGAAGAAGATGCCTTCACGGCCGATACGCCGATTGGGCCGGTGAACATGCGCAACTTCATCGTGCGCTTCCCGGGCAAGAAAGACGGCGTGATTGTTTTGGCGACGCACTACGAGACCAACTATTACCTCAAAAACATCAACTTCGTGGGCGCCAACGATGGTGGAGCAACGACGGGATTGCTGATGGCGATCGCCGATCAACTTCGTGCGGAAACGGCGGGCGGCAAAAAGCTCGACGGCTACTCGGTATGGCTGGTCTTCTTCGATGGCGAAGAAGCGATTCAAAGCTGGTCCGACTCTGACTCCACTTACGGCAGCCGCCATCTCGCGGCGAAGTGGGGACGCGATGGAACGCTGGCGCACATCAAGGCGTTCATGCTCGCTGACATGATCGGCGACAAGGATCTCGACATTCAGCGCGAGACTCGCTCGACGGGCTGGCTGGTGGACCTGGTGCGGCAGGCAGCGAAGAAATACGGCTACGAGCGCTACTTCTTCCAACAGGACGAGCCGGTGGATGACGACCACATGCCTTTCGTCAAGCGCGGCGTGCCTTCGATCGACATCATCGATCTCGATTATGGGCCGAACAACAGCTATCACCACACGGCACAGGACACGATGGACAAGGTGAGTGCGCGGAGCCTGGCGATTGACGGGGATGTGTTTTTGGAGACGATAAGGCTGATCGATCAGAGATAAGACAGGGAACAGGGATTAGGGATTAGGGAACAGGGAACAGAATGCCGGGGTTTACTTTCGCAACGTGCGCATCATTGCGACAAGCATGCGGCTGACCTCCTCAGACAGGGTCTCCGCTGTGTTGCGCAGATTTCCCGGTCCAAGCTCGAGGCCTCCCGCGATGACGAGTTGCGTTTGTACTTCGAAGATGGAGCCGCGCGCGTGACCGAGAAAAACCAGATACTCGCCTTTGGTCGATTTTCCGTAGCCTTCTGCGATGTTACTAGCAATAGATACCGATGCACGGCGAAGCTGGCTTGTCAAACCAAATTGCTCGGATGTCGGAAAGGAAGTCGTAAGCTTGTAGATGGCCAGGCTTAACTCCACTACGCGCTGCCATACCACAAGATCCTTGAATGACTCGCCCACGCTTAACCCCCGTTGTCCGCGCGATCCAGATGAGGATAGCCAACCCACGGGAAATCGTCCGTGAGCTAAAACACTGCGGAATGGAAACGCTGAAAGTGCCTCCCTTTCCCTGTTCCCTAATCCCTGTTCCCTAGCCATGCGCTAGCATGGCACTTATGATTGCCGGCGCATCGTGGGTTTGGTGGCTCGGGTTCCACGTAGCCGTGGTCCTGTTGCTCGTCGTCGATGCAAAGTTGCCGGCACGGCCGCGCGATGCTCCACGGACGCAGACGGCCGCATGGCTCTGGACGGCGGTGCTGGTGCTGGCTGCCGCTGTATTCGCGGCGTGGATAGGTGTGGTGCAGGGCCGGCAGCGGGCGCTTGAGTTTGTCGCCGGGTACACGATCGAGACGTCGCTCAGCATCGACAATCTCTTTATCTTTCTGGTCCTGTTTCAGGGATTCCGCATCGATACTGCGCGACAGCATCGCGCGCTCCTGTGGGGCGTGGCCGGCGCGGTTGTTTTGCGCGGGCTCTTCATTGCTACTGGCGTCACGTTGCTAACGCACTTCCATTGGATTTCGTGGGTCTTCGGGCTCGTCCTTCTGATTGCGGCGTTCAGATTGGTCCGCGGCGGTTCGGCACATGCGGCTATTCCGAATTGGATTCGCCGAATGCAACCGGCGAAGGGCTCGCTTCTGCCGGTGATCATTGCCGTTGAAGTGACTGACTTGCTTTTCGCGGTAGACTCGATCCCCGCCGTGCTGGCTGTCTCACACGATCCGTTCATCGTCTACACCTCGAACATTGCGGCAATTCTCGGGCTGCGTTCGCTCTATTTCGCACTCGCGGCGCTGCTCGATCGCTTCCGCTACCTGCACTACGGTCTGGGTGTGCTTTTGGCTTTCGTCGCCTTCAAGATGCTGGCCGCGCGCTGGGTCGATGTGCCCATCACGCTTTCGCTTGCCATCATCGGAACCATCATCGCGGTCTGCGCCTTCGCATCCTGGGTTGCTGCAGACAGAGAGGCTGTTCGCGGGGCGCCGAACTAGCATATCGGCAGAATCGCAGCGTTCATGCGCAAATTCTGTTACGCGCTGCCTTCGATCTGCATCGAATTATGTAAAGGCACTTGGGCATGGCGCGACCGCCCTTGCGTACCTTGTTTTGCACATTTAGTACCTTGGTTTTCCATCGCTGGTAACTGCTGGTCATGCGGAGAATCACTGGTTGCGGCGGTACATTTCGTCGTATCCTGAGAGGAACGAATCCCATGAAGACCTTTACCCTCGACGAAGCGCAATCCCTGCTCCCCGTGTTGGAATCCTTGCTGAAGCGCGCCCTTGAAAGCAAAAAGGCGGCAGAGCAGGTGGAAGCGGACCTTTCCGCGCTGGCACAGCGCATTTATGTTGCCGGCGGAATGTATGTGAATGTCGGCAAGGTTGCCAAGCAGCGCGCGGAAGTGGAGAGCCACACAACGCGCATGCGGGAGACCGTGGCGGAGATCGATGCCATCGGTGTGCAGGTGAAGGATCTTGACGCCGGGCTCCTCGATTTCCCCTGCCGCGTCGACGACGAAGTTGTCCTCCTCTGCTGGCGCATGGGAGAGACCGCGATCGAGCACTGGCACACCTTCGACGCAGGATTTCAGGGACGCCAGCCCGTTGACGAGCGCTTTCGCCGCCGCTCGAATTCGAGCAATCGCCCCAACTGACCGCGAGCTTTTAGCTCGTCGAGAGGGTTCGCCCCTTGTACATCGCCGAGCAGCAAGTGCGGAAGCATCTCAGCTATCGCGCTCTGATTCCCGCAATTCGTCAGGCTCTCATAGATTATGCTGCCGGGCTGGTTGAGCAACCGCCGCGCGTTATTCTTCGCGCGGGTGACGCGCAAGGCGCGACGAACGGCTGGTTCGCTGTAATGCCCGTGATCGCCGGCGATTGGATGGGAGTGAAGACGGTAACGTTCTACCCCGAGAACGCCACAAGAGACCTGCCCACGCACATGGCGATGATTGAGCTTTTGCGCCGCTCCAGTGGTGAGCCGCTTGCGGTAATGGACGGCCGTTTGATTACCGAGATGCGCACTGCGGCGGTTTCCGCGGTCGCTTTTGCGGCGCTTTCTCCTCTTCACTTTGCGAAGCCGCCGAAAAGCCTCGGCATCCTTGGATCGGGTGTCCAGGCGCTGGCGCATATCGAGGCACTGCGTCACGTTTGGCCCGAGCTTGACGAGATTCGCATCTGGAGTAGAACGCAGGAGAATGCAGTCCGGCTTGCGTTGAAGATCGGTGCTCAACCCGTCGCAGTGGAGCAGGCGGCTGCGGCAGATGTCGTTTTGACTGTGACTTCGGCTTCTGAACCGGTTCTGCGTGGCCGTTGGCTTGCGGCGAATGCACTTGTGCTTGCTGTTGGAGCTACGGGTTCGACCTTGCGCGAACTTGATGACGAGGTGATGCATTCAAGTTTCGTTATCGCGGAATCCCGCTCGTGCGTGGAAAGGGAGTCAGGCGACGTCCGGTGTTCCGGCGCAAAAATCGAAAGTGAGATTGGCAAGATACTGCCCGGGTCAGAGGCATTGGCAATCCCGCGGAGCGGAAGAATACTTTTCAAGTCGGTTGGAATGGCAATTGAGGATTTGACTGCAGCTCGGCTTGTATGGGAGACCATCGCATCTCGAAACTTAACATAACTTAAGACCGCGACCTAACTTAACCGGATGCAATCACTTAGCGAAACGAGTTAGGGATTCCGTCGTATCGCGGCGGCTTAGCAGGGAAACTCGACCTATCGATTGCTCCTCTAATTAGATGAAACAACCTCCAGTCAGTTGAGAAGATCCAACGGAGGCGGAAGCAATTCTGAATCACAGGAGTAGTTGCTATGAAGAATGGATCAACTGCAAAATTTACGATCGCGGCGGTTTCTTTGGCTCTTCTTTCGCCCTGCTTTGCGCTGGCGCAGAGTTCGTCGGATGGAGCGGTCAATACGCGAGCCACAGGAAATTCTTCGATGACAGGCAGTAGCCTGAAGATGGGAGAAAACGAAGCAATGAAGATGGTGCCGGCGCGCGCAGCTTTGAAAGAGAAGCTGGATGCGAACAAGATGAGGCCGGGTGAACAGTTCAAAGTCCAGCTCGCCGACACCGTCCATCTGAAAGACGGGATGGCGCTGCCACACGGAACTACCCTTTGGGGAGTAGTGGCAACGGATAATGTGCAGCAAGGCAAGTCGAAGCTCGCACTCGACTTTACCAAGGCCGAATTGAAAGACGGGAAGGTAATTCCCATCAAGGCAACAATTGTCGGAGTTGTTGCGCCGGAAGCGCAAAACAACGAAGGCTATAACGTTATGGCCGGCGATCAGATGCCGAATAGCTGGAACGCGAAAACGTTGCAAGTGGACCAAATCAACGCATTATCTGGCGTCGATCTTCATAGTCGAATCGCCGGAAACAATTCGGGCGTATTTGTAACAACGAAGAAGGACGACGTGAAGCTGGCGGACGGGAGTGAATTGCTGCTGGCGATCGCGCCCCAGGGGGCATAACGGGATTCGGATTTTCAAGAAACGATTTGGCACCGGATGATTCGAAATTGAGAGTGATTGGCAGCGCTTTTGCGGCGCTGCCATTGCTTTTTATGTGCCGATCCTATAGTCGGGGTAAGGTGTCTTACCGCCAAAGGCCGGTTAAAAGCAATTGCGCCGAGCGAATCCTTGAGGACCGCGTTCCGCCTGGCGACGCTCTGCCATGTGCAAGCGAAATCGAGAAGTCCCGCGTCTTTCCTCTCAGGACTCGAGATCTTTTCTCTTTGCACATGGGCGGTGTGTGTGAATTCTGGGCGAAGGCGATACTCTGTTCAAGCAGAAGCTTGGCGGAAAATGACGAAGATGAGACAAGCGTGGTGGAGACTGGCACTGGCGATGCCTCTGCTTCTGGTAGGCTGCAAGGGCTTTTGGGATCCGACCGGCTCCTCCGATTTCACCCTCTCGAACAGCGGCAAGATCAGTGTGAGCAGCCCGGGCGCTACCTCAGGCAACACCTCCACGATTACCGTAACGCCATCGAGCTCGTTTACCGGGACGGTCGCACTTACCTGCGCGGTCACCACGTCGCCGTCGAGCGCTACAAGCCCCGTTACGTGCAGTCTTTCTCCGACATCGGTTACGTTTAGCAGTTCGACCGCGCAAACCTCGACGCTGAGTGCAAGCACGACCTCCACTACGACTACCGGCACGTATGAAATTACGGTGACCGGCACCTCAGGGAGTGCTACGACCACCACCACGGCCTGTGTGATAGTAGGAACTGCCTCGGGCAGTTGCGGCTCCAATGCCAACACCAGCGGCAACTTCTACGTCCTGAATGCAGCCACAGATCAGGTGGCTGGCTACTACGTCAAGTCGGGGGCCCTCACCCAGCTTTTCAATAATCTAAAGCTCCCCGCTGCTACACCCCTCTCCATAGCCATCGCTCCCAACGGAGCTTTCCTTTACATCAGCACTGCCGGCGGAATCTTCGACTATACAATCTCGTCGGGACAGCTCACACTCGTCAGCTCCACTCCGATCTCCCAGGATCAGGCGATCAGTATGCAGGTAAGCCCGGACAACAACTGGCTGATCGAGATCCAATCGGGTGCATACTACGTCTACGCAATCCCCATCAACTCATCCAACGGCACACTTTCGTCCACGTCCGAGAAAGAACAGTTCGTCGCGCTGCCCGCAGAAAGCGTGAACCAAGTCGCTATCTCGCCCGACGGAACCTATGTCTTCGTTGCCATGGGGGCCGGCGGCACAGAGGCAGTTCCCTTCATCACCGGTAACGCGGCCCCGTTTGGCTCCGTGGTGACCCACATTCCCACAATCAACTCCGCCGGAGCCGCACTCTCCGTCGCGGTCGATCCACTCCAATCCGGACAAACGACCCCGCGGCTTTTCTACGTCGGCGAAACCGTGGCCACCAGCGGCTCCAACTCTGGCGGGCTGCGCGCCTTCAACTTCAGCACTCTTGGCAGCGGTTTGAAGGAGATCTCCGGTTCACCCTTCGCGAGCGCGGGTCTGGCCCCTTACTCGATTCTGCCTATCTCGACGGGAAACTACGTGTACGTGGTCAATCGGCAAGTGAGCGGCAGTTCTACGGGAGTGATTGCGGGATTCTCGATCGCCACGAGCAGCAGCAGCTATTCGCTGACGGCCTTGGGCAGCAGCTTTACTGTCGGAACCAATCCGGTCGCTTTGGCCGAGGACAGCACCGGAACTTTTGTGTTCGCGGTGGATTACGGGGGCAGCCCGGATTTGAAGGGATATACATTCGATTCGACGAATGCCGGCTACCTCGATAGCGCGGTCTCGGCGGTCACGGGGACCGATCCGGTGCAGGCGAGCGCGATTGTCGCTGCGCCGTAAGAAAGAATCCGCCAGTCCATTTTTTCAACCTGGGCGCTGGTCAAGCTTCCTGTTGCATCGCGGGTTACCATTCCCGGACGCTTCGCCGCGGGGCATCGTCTCCGCCCATGCCCGGTGCTATTCTGAAAAAGAAGACCCGTGGCCGCATTGACGCGATTTCCGATTCCAGATGCCCCCCTCGTCAGGAGTCAAAGATCCAGGCTATTTTGTATCTTGGTCCTTTCCTTCCTTACACTTGCGGTGGGTTGTTCCAGGTTGAAGCTTCGACAGGAGCAGCACGAGACGGTCTACGTCTGGACCCGGCAGATGTATCTGCGCGATCGCGTTGCCGCCGTCTCCAACCGCGTAGGTGAGGTGACAAACGGCGAACCTCTCGAGGTGCTGGAGCGCGGACGGCGTTTCTACCGGGTGAAGACGCCCCAGAACGAAGTTGGCTGGATTCCCGATCGCGCTGTGATTGACTCCAAGGCTTACGACGCCTTTGTGCAACTTGCGAACCAGCACAAGAACGATCCCGTGGTTGCGACAGGCACGTTGCGCGACGACATCTATCTGCATGTGAGCCCAGGCCGCGAGACCGATCGCTTCTACCTGCTAGCCGGCAACATCAAGGTGCAAATGCTGGTGCGCGCTTCGGTAGTGAAGGCGACCGCTCCTTCGGCTGTTTCGGTTTTCCCGCGTGAGAATTCAGGCAAGAGAATCGGCGCGACTCCAGTCAGCGTCGAACGGGGTCCCGCAGGCAAGTCGGCTTCTGACCTGGCAAAGCCTTCCCAGCCGGAAGCGGAGCCGCCCGTGCTTGAAGACTGGTGGCTCATTCGAGACAACCAGGGACGTGCCGGATGGGTGCTCGGGAGCCGCGTGGATGTAGATGTGCCCGACGATGTGGCGCAGTACGCAGAAGGTCAGCGGATCATCGGCGCCTATGTTCTTGCCAAAGTCCACGACGATGAAGCGAACACGGCGGACCACGAGGTTGCGGAGTACGTGACTGCCCTTGCCCCTCTAAAGGCGGGACTGCCTTTCGACTTCGACCAGATTCGCGTCTTTACCTGGAGCGTGAAGAAGCATCGCTACGAAACTGCCTTTCGCATTCATCCCATCCAGGGCTTCCTACCGGTGAAGGTCGCCACGGAGCAGGGGGCGAAGGGGACCGAACCGGTTTTCAGCTTCCTGGTTTCCAGCTCGCCGGATCTTGCCATCGAGCCCGGCACCGGCATTGCACGGCCTGTGGCTCCGCGGACGATTACGTACGCGATGCGCGACACGTCGGTGCGGCGGATCGGGCCGGACATGGCGCCGATCCCCACCATGCATGAGCCCGGCGAAAAGGCCGAGAAGGCAAAGGCGGCGAAGGCCAAGAGGCGCAAATAGGGGCCCCTTCTTTAAGCGAGTTTCCACGGATCCCGATACGGACGCGAAAGTAGCTCGCTCGCACCAGGGTCGTTGAGAATTGTTTCCTGCGCAACATCCCAATGAATTTTGCGGCCGACGAGCATCGAGATCAGGCCGAGATGGCCGGGTATTGTGGAATGGTGTGCGACCTCGACCGGCGTGATTGTTGGCTTGCGTGATTTCACGCTGTCGAGGAAGTTGCGCCGATGCTCGTGCGATTCGTACAACTTCACCTTGCGTAGATCGTCTGGCAACGAATCGCCCTTCACCCATTCGGGATTGGACGCGTCGAAGCCGCTGCGATCGACCCACACCCATCCATCGGTGCCAATCCACTTGGTGCCCATGCTGATCGCGGGAGAACCGCCGGCGATGGTCATTGTGACGTCGGCGGGATACTGTGTGACTTCCTTGCGGTACGTGCACTCGACTGAGTATTTGGTGGCCGTATTCCATACTGCATTCGTTGCAGGGAACTCGCCGTGGCCTTCGACTTCCGATGGGCCGGAGAGATCGAAGCCCATGCCCCAATGCGCGATGTCTCCGTGGTGGCCGATCCAGTCCATCAACTGACCGCCGCCAGTGTTGTAGTTCCAACGCCAGTTTTGATAAACGCGTGCTTCGATGTAGGGCTCCATTTTGGATGGGCCGATCCATCGGTCGTAATCGAGATCCGCAGGTGGCTCGGTGACGGCGAGGTTCCATGCTGCGGTTCCGGGAACGATCTGGGCGGGGCTGCTGATCTTGTCGGGAAGAGACGAAAGCTTCGCGAGCAACGCAGGAACGGTGCCGGGAAAATCATGATGCCCGCCGGGCAAACCCACTTCGACGTGCGTGACCGTTCCGATAAGGCCGTTGCGGACAATCTCTGCCGCTTTGTGAAATTGCGGCAGCGAGCGCTGCCACGAGCCGGTCTGCCAGATGACGTTATTCTGTTGTACGGCTTTCACGATGGCTTGCTGTTCCGCGATGGTGCGCGCCAGCGGCTTCTCGCCGTAAATGTCTTTCTTGCGTGCCGCCGCTTCAGTGGCGACGATAGCGTGCCACTGGTCCGGAATGGCAATCATGATTGCATCGATATCGTCGCGCGCGAGCAATTCGCGGTAGTCGTGATATGCTTTGCAATCTTTGTTCCCGTAGCTGGCGTTGATCGTGTCGACCGCGGTCTGCAGATGTTTCTTGTGCAGGTCGCACGCGGCGACCACCTGGCAGTCCCCCTCCCCGAGAAACGCCTTGGTGTTGGCCGGTCCCATCATGCCCCACCCGATGACGCCGATGGTGATGCGATTGGATGCGGATGCGCGGCTGCTGCGCGCCCAGTCGCTGCGCGAGAGAGCGACCGCCGCGCCAGCGGTTTTCAAGAAACGCCGCCGGGTCAAGGACGAAGTTGGGAACAGGCTCTGCATTGATTGTCTCCGTGGTCCCAGGCCGCTCCTACACCCTGAATTCGCAAGAATTCAAAGCGAGTTTTGACTGGGATTGAATGCAGTGGAAGTCTAGCACCCTCGCAATGCGGCAATAGAAGAGCGAACCTGCCTAACGATCATTGGCTTGGCGGACCATCGAAGGCAATCGGCTGCCCTTTATTCCGGGATCTCGGTGGAGTTGGTTGGTGCAACCCAATGTGCGTTGCAAGATTCAAATTCCGCAGGGTGTTCCATGCCGAGGGTGCATTTTGAATCCACGATTTGTAACGTTCGTCTTGTGCGCTTTTTTTGCCTGTTCTCTTGGCCTGCACAGCGCATCGGCGCAGGCGCCGATTGACCCTTCGCTGCCTGAGGCGCCTATTCCGCACAACCGCGCGTTGATCCTCTTTGCCGGATACGACACCGTGCACGATCCTGACACGTCTGTGCCTCCGCTGCGCGCAAGGCAGAAATTCGAACTGGCCTATCGCTCGACGATCGATTTATCTTCCCCGATTCGCGCAGGTGTGACGAGTTTGTTCGACAGGTCCCTGGGAGTCGGTCCGTTTTATGCACCGGGTGGGCGCGGCTTCGCGCAACTTTATGCGTACAACGCCGCGAATCTTGCCTCGACTTTTCTTTTTACCCAGGCCGTTGTGCCCGCGGCCTTTCACCAGGATCCGCGCTATTTTCGCAAAGGATCGGGAACGGCGAAGTCAAGAATCTGGTGGGCATTGCGCAGCGAATTCGTAGGATTCAGCGACCGAGGACCGCAGATGCCGAACTACGCGGTCCTGCTCGGCTATGCGATGTCGACGGCCTTGGCCGATGCCTATTTGCCCGCACACAACGTGTCCGTTGGAAAGAGTTTTGAGGGATATGGCATCAAATTCGGCACGGGATTTGGCTTCAATCTTCTCCACGAATACGGAGGTGTCGCCCGCGTGAAGAAGTTGATTCAGCAGCGAGCAGACAAGCTGACCCAGCAAAGCAATTCTTCTGGACCGTAAACCAGCAGCTGGCTATTTCCCGTGTCGATGCGGCCTCAGACGCGCCGACGCAGCTCGTGTTCCACTACGCGAAGCATTTCGTTTTCGGGGGCGGGTTTGCCCGTCCAGATTTCAAACTGGCGCGCGCCCTGCTGCACGAACATTTCCAAGCCGCTGACCACTGCAATGCCGCGTGAATGCGCGAGCTTCAGCAGCGGCGTTTCGATGGGGTTGTAGACCATATCGAAGACCAGGCTGGCGTTCAGCTCATTTTCAGCAATTGGCAATGCCTGCTTATTCCCTTTCATTCCGCAGGGCGTGGAATTGATGAGCACGTCGAAGCGCTGCTTTGCGAAAACCTCGTGTTTGAGCGATTTTGCCTTCGCCTGGCGTGCAAGGGCGACCGCCTTCTCATGCGTACGATTGACGACAAAGACTTCTGCACCCTGGTCGACCAAGGCAAACACCGCAGCACGCGCCGCGCCTCCCGCGCCAAGGATGGCAACGCGGGTGTCTTTCAGGCGCAGACGCTTCTCGAGAGGACGAATGATGCCGGCGACATCGGTGTTGAATCCGTAAAGTTTCCCGTCTGCTCCCGTGCGTAGCGTGTTGCACGCGCCGATACGCGCCGTGAGCGGGTCCATGTTGGCGAGATGCGGGAGCACTTCTTCTTTCAGCGGCATGGTTACGGCCACGCCCGCCAAGGGCAATTCGCGGACGACCGTGAGCAGATCGTCAAGCGAACGCGCCTTCAAGGGCAGCATCACCGCATTCACGATCTCGCGACGAAACGCGGTGTTGTGCATGAGCGGCGAAAGAGAATGTGCAATCGGATTGCCAGCCACGCCAAAGATGCGAGTTGCCTGATCGAGATGCTCGATGCGATAGACGTCCAGCAAGGTGCGCGCCGCCATTTGACCGGACGCCGTCTCCACGCCATCGGCGAGCGAGGCAAATGTGAAGGCCGCGCCCGCGCGCGGGCCAAGCACGCGGCTCAGAATGCCTTCTTCTCCCATGGCAATACCCACGACGTGCGATGAAAGCGAGTGATCCTCTATCAGGCGGAGAACGGCGAGATTGTCCGCGAGGGAACGCGCGGTTGAAACCACTTTCACGTATTCAGGCTTGAAGCGCTCGATGCGATCGGCCACCTGCTCCAGGCTGCGCGTGCGCGTGAAATCGTGAAAGCTGACGAGCAGCGCGGCACCCGAGGCCCGCAGCTTGGCGATCTGTGCGGGTTTGGCTTCTTCGGCAGACTCCACTTCGAGGTCGACGATCTGGCAGCCGGCCGATGCGGCGTCCGACAGGATTGCCAGCTCGGCCGCCAGCGCTCCGGCGAAGTTGCCGCCATATTCTTTGCGGCGGCAGGTGGCAATTGCAGTCACATCCCGGTGCTCTGAAAGAAACTGTTTCAGATAAGGGATTGCGATGGTTGGCTTGGGCAGCGAGTCGAGGCGGAACTCAAAGAAGCGCACATCTTTCAGCGCAGCCTCTGCTCGATCCACCATTTCGGCCGGCGATCCACCTTGGATGGCGACGCACACCTTGCCGACCCGCAGCCGGAGAGTGGCAGGGGAAGGGGTGGGAGTCGCGATGGCAATAGCGTGCGGCATGACTCAATTGACGCATATTAGATGGGTTGCGGGCAGGATGCAACCAGAGAACCACGCACGAGGGTGTCGCTTTTCGTAATCGCCGGGGCAACCTAGCGGCTGCCGCAGTGCGGTTTTTTACTCATCGTCCAGCGTCTTTGCCGGTTCGATGCCGGCAATTCTCAACGTGCGTTCAGCGGGTGGCAACCATGGTGATCAAAAGGAAGATAAGCGACGGCCGCCGTTCATAGACTGACACCGTAAACACCAGTGCACATTGGGTTTAGAGAAAAGAAACCGGCTTCGAAGTTCGAATCGCGCCCTTACGCTCGCAGCTCGGTTGCACTGAGATAGAGGTCAGCGTTCAAAGTCGCGGAAACGATCTTGCAAACGCGGATCCGCCCCTTATGGCAACCTAGACTTTGGAGGAATGAACCCATCATGAGTGCTGGAACCCTGGCTGCCGCTACCGTCACCGAAGAAATCCACGTCTGGGAAGCCGGGGGAGCTGGTTCTTCCGAAGCGCTGGCCGCCTGGGTCGCATCGCGTCTGGCGGCGCACGAAGCCGCGCTTGCCGCGCTGCTGGCGGTTGAGGGATCGCGGACACCTGAGAATTCTCTTCGCCTCTACGACGCCGCGATCGAGCAGTTGAGTCTGGCAGGCGCGCAGGCCGGCATTCTCAATTCTGTTGCTGCAGATAAAGCGGTGCGCGACCAGGCGCAGATGGAAGCCCAGCGGGTTTCGATGGCGGGGAGTGCTCTGAGCCTGAATCGTCCCGTCTACGATGCGCTGGCGGCAATCGACCTGACGGGCGCTGACCCGGCGACCAAACACTACGTAGAGCGTACGCTGCTGAGTTATAGGCTGGCTGGCGTCGACAAGGATCAGGCGACGCGCGACCGTTTGCAGGCTCTGCACGAAAAGGCAACACGGCACTCGCTCGATTTCAGCCGCAATATTCAAGAGGGCGCCAAGACTATCGAGGCCTTGCCCGCTGAATTGGAGGGGCTGCCGGCGGATTATCTTGCGCGGCATCCCGCCAATGCCGAGGCGCGGGTAACTCTGACCACCGATCCGCCAGACATGCAGCCCGTGATGACGTTTGCCGCGAGTGCTTCACTGCGCGAGCGAATGTTTCTGGCCTACAACACGCGGGCCTATCCGGCGAACAAGCAGATCCTTCTCGATCTGCTGGACACACGGCAGGAGATTGCGACGATCCTCGGCTTCCGCAGTTGGGCCGACTTGGCGACGGCCGATCAGATGATGGGATCGGCGGCCAACGTGCGGACGTTTCTGGCGAAGCTCGATGAAGCGAGCCGCGAAGGCGCTAAGCGGGAGCACGAATTGATTCTCGATTTCATGCGAAGCCGAGAGCCCGGGATTAAAGAGATCGACATTGTGAGTCGCGGCTACTGGTACGAGCAGTTTCGGAGGGCGGAGTTCGATTTTGATTCGCAGTCGGTGCGGCCCTACTTCCCCTATGCGCAAGTTGAGGCGGGCGTGCTTGAGACTGCGGCGCGACTGTTCAAGGTGGAGTTTCGACGCTCGGATGCAAATGCGTGGGACCCGGCGGTTTCGGCGTTCGACGTGGTGGAGGGCGGCAAGATCGTGGGCCGCTTCTACCTCGATATGCATCCGCGCGAGGGCAAAGACAAGTGGTTCTCGGCGGCGCCCGTGGTCACCGGTGTGCGAGGGCGCTATCTGCCCGAGGCTGCGCTCATCTGCAATTTTCCTGGAGGCGACGATAAGGATCCTGGGCTGATGCAGTATTCCGATGTCGTGACGTACTTCCACGAATTCGGTCACCTGATGCACGCAATTCTTGGCGGGCAAACGGAGTGGGCCGGGCTCTCGGGATTTGCGACCGAAGGGGACTTCATCGAAGTCCCATCCCAGATGTTGGAAGAATTCTTCCGCGATGAAAAGCTGTTGCAGGCATTTGCCAAACACTACGAGACCGGCGCTGTCCTGCCCACCAAACTCATCCAAGACCTGAAACGCGCGAGCGCGTTTGGGCGGGCGGATTGGGTGCGCGCGCAACTCTACTACACCACTCTCTCCCTCGATCTGCATGACCAGGATCCGGCGACGATTGATCTGGATGAAACGACAAAGCGGCTCTATGGGAGTTTGCAGCCATGGACGTGGATCGATGGCAATCGCATGTATGCGAGCTTCGGGCACCTCACGGGCTACTCGTCGAACTACTACACGTACGCTTTCGACAAGGTGATCGCACTCGATTTCTTCGCGCAATTCGATCCTGCCGACTTGCTTGGTTGCGAGGCGGGTACGAAGTATCGCAAGACGGTGCTGGAACAGGGCGGCTCAAAGCCGGGACGACAGATGGTGCGCGATTTTCTGGGCCGCGATGAGGAGTTTTCTGCATTTTCAAAATGGCTGAATGAAGAGTTTGAGAGCGAGCTTCTGCAGGTTCCCGCGTAGTCGCAACCCCAAGACATTCGCAAGGAGAACGACCATGAGCCAGTATCATATCGCCCAGGTCAACATCGGCCGAATTCGTGCCGAACTCAGCGATCCCATCATGTCCGGCTTCGTTCAGAGGCTCGACGAGATCAATGCGCTCGCCGATGCGAGTCCCGGCTTTGTGTGGCGCCTGCAGACGGGCGAAGGCAACGCAACCTACCTGCGTCCTTTCCAGGACGAACGCACGCTGCTGAACATGTCGGTGTGGGAGTCTGTCGAGACGCTGCGCCACTTTGTTTACCAGACTGTGCACGTGGAGCTCGTGCGGCAGCGATACGCGTGGTTTGAGAAATTCGCCGGCGCCTACGCGGCGCTGTGGTGGGTGCCCGCCGGTCACATTCCTGGAATCGATGAAGCAAAGCGGCGCATCGCCCACCTCGATGCCAATGGCCCATCGCAATTTGCATTCACGTTCAGCGCGATATTTCAGCCTGATGAAGAGTTCCAGCAGGGAATTGACTGGTCTTCTTTCCGGCCTTGCACAGCAAATTAGGCTTTCTTGGCATCTTACGTTAGTAAGTGAGATGACGAACTTTATGATTACATCCGATTTTCGCCGTATTGCGCTTAGCCTCGAAGGCGCGGAAGAGGGCTCGCATATGGGCCAAGCGGATTTCCGCGTAGGTGGGCGTATTTTTGCAACGCTGGCTTCAGAAAAGCAAGGATTAGGGAATCTGATGCTGACTCCCGAGCAGCAAGCCGCGTTTGTCGCGGAACAGCCGAATCTTTTTGTCCCGATTGCCGGGGGATGGGGCAAGAATGGCGCGACGCACGTTCGGCTCGCGGAGGCCAATGAGGACTTGCTCGCCGGTGCGCTGCGCACGGCTTGGAAGACCCGCCTCGACAAGAACCAGAAGGCTCGAACTAAGCCTTCGGGTTCTGCTCGGCTACGCAATGGGGGCGCGAGTGATCCTGTCTCGATTGAGGTGGCCAAGAAGCGAAAAGCCGAGCTGCGGGCCCGTTTGATCAGTCCCACAGCTTTGGAGAATGTGAAAAGGCGTTACGGGCTCGACGACTAATCGACGAGCCTCAAGAACCTCTTTTCGATCCGGAACAAATCTTGAAGTCCTGCTGAGACCTGGCGAGGGGATGGGGCGAGGTTCTTGTGTCCGCGCAAAGAGCGGAAGGGCTGCATTTGCCTGGATTTGGCTGGCCGGCGTGCACGATGTGGAAAACTATTTCAAGAGTTAGTTTCACTTCTAGCAACCTTTCCCCAGAGGACGGCGTCATATCAGTTAACAAGCAGAGGCTTCCCCGAATTATGGCCCTTCCAAGAAAGGTTTACCCCTTTGACGGTCCTTCAACGGACCCCTTCTCTTGACCCCTCAGGATTCCCTCCCTTTTAACGCCTCTCGAGCGGGCCTGCCGGAAGGCAGGCCCATTCGCTCTGCTTCTTCCTCCTCTTGAGATAGCTTTCTCCCGTTAAAATCAAGTTGTGCCCCCGTCGCATTCCTCGCGCAAAACGCAGCATAAAACAGATCTGCGTCAAATTGACGCACTTTTCAGTGAAGCGGGACTGGTGCGCAGCCCTCGTTCCAATGCTGTCAAGATCGCGAAGCCCATGCGAATGGACCGAGTCACGCCCGATGAGTTGACGAGGCCCGCGAGGGAGCCCGTCGTTGCTCCCAACGGCGTCCCTCTGCTGCGAATTCCCGAATGGAACGAGTTGCCCTGGCTGTGGCACGGATTCAGCACCCGCAAAGGCGGATTCAGTCGCGCCTACTGTGCTGAGGACGCGCCGGGGGAGTTGAATCTCGGATTCACTGCTCACGACGACCGCGGTCTCGTGATCGCTAACCGTCGCCTCCTGGCAGACGCCGTGACAGGTGAGCCCACGACGCAGCTGGTCACCGTGCGCCAGTTTCACTCGAATCTTGTCGTCGCCGTTCCGGGACCCGAGAAGGAAGCCGCGGGTGAGGGAGGGGCCTCCGGCGACGGCCCTTCGCCGCCGGTGTGCAAGGGAGACGGCCTGATCACGGCCGAGCCTGGCCTGCTTCTTGCCATCCAAACGGCCGATTGCATTCCGGTCCTCGTGGCCGATCGCAAGCAGCGAGTCGTCGCAGCCTTTCATGCGGGATGGCGCGGAACGGTCCAGCGCATTGTCGAGTTGGGTGTGGGCAGGATGCGTCTTGAATTTGGATCCAAGCCACGGGATCTGATCGCCGCCATCGGTCCCGGTATAGGCGCCTGCTGTTACGCCATTGGCGAAGAAGTGTTATCGGCCTTCGAGTCGCAGTTCGCTTACGGGCACGCACTCTTTCACGAGGTCTTTGATACTGACGCTATACGCACGAAGTACCCCATGCTTTTTCTGACGCAGCGCGCACCGGGACACTCGCCCATCGGCCCAAGTCTGCATCTCGATCTGATTGAAGCCAATCGGCGCCAGCTACTCGATGGAGGTGTAAAACCGGGCGCCATCCGTGTCGTTGGAGGATGCACCAACTGCAGGCCCGATTTGTTCTTCTCTTACCGCGCCTCTCAAGGCCAAGCCGGCCGGATGATGAGTGTCATCGGCGTACGACCCAGATCAAGCGTCGGGAATAGTCAAAAGATCAAATGAGCCAATCGGATTTCGCTGGCACCGAGATTTCAAGAAGCCGCGCTCGCTGCCTCCGAGGGGTTCACGAGATCGCGCAGCTCCTTTGAAGGTTTGAAATAAGGCACCCTTTTTGCGGGGACTTCGACGCGTTCGCCTGTTTTGGGATTTCGGCCGATGCGAGGATTGCGCTGACGGATCCGGAACGAGCCAAAGCCGCGAATCTCGATCTTGTCACCGCTCTGCAGGGCGGAAATCACAGAATCGAATACTGTTTCTACGATAACCTCCCCGTCGCGGCGGGTCAGGTCGCCCAACCGGGTGACCTTTTCTACCAGATCTGCCTTTGTCATGTTGTTGAAACCTCCGCAGATAGCATAACCGGATTGTCCGCGCCCCACCGCCAAAAATCAAGGGCCAAGCGCGCTTCATCCTTTAGAGTCAGCAGTATGGCTGAAAAGTTGTAATTTGGGCTTTTCGCCCCAAGTTGGCTCATGATCTGCGGTATCATGGCCCTTGTCTTCCTTGAATAAAGAGGCTGACGCGCTCCGGGGGGCGAGAACGTGTCACAGTATCCGAAGTACAGCATTGTGATTCCCGCTTTCAACGAAAGCGCGCGGATCCCTGCGACCCTCGAGTCGGTCATCGCCTGTATTCGGGAAAAAGGCTGGGATGCCGAAGTCATCGTGGTCAACGATGGCTCCACGGATTCGACTGCGCAACTGGTTCTCGATATTGCCCGGAACGCACCGGAACTCCGGTTGCTCGAAAATCCAGGCAATCGCGGCAAGGGCTATGCCGTCCGCAATGGAGTTCTGCACGCACTGGGCGATATCGTGATGTTCACCGACTCCGATTTGTCGGCGCCAATCGTCGAGGCAGAACGCTTGTTCGCCGCTATTGCCGGTGGCGCCGACATTGCCATTGGCTCCCGGTGGCTCGCCAACAGCCGCCAGACCCACCGTCAGCCCCTGTATCGGCAGTTTTTTGGTCGCTGTTTCAACGCGGTTTGCCGCATGGTCATGAGGCTTCCGTTCGCCGATACGCAATGTGGCTTCAAGGCATTCACACGTGCTGCGGCGCAGACTATCTTTCAGCTCCAGACCATCGAGCGCTGGGGCTTCGATCCGGAGATTCTCTTTATCGCCCTAAAGCGCGGATTCAGGATCCAGGAAGTTCCCGTCAGCTGGGCTCACGATGAGCGGACCCGTATGAGCTACCTGAGAGACGGCCTGCAGATGCTCAAGGAACTTGTGATCGTCCGCTGGAACGCACTTACCGGCCATTACGGCCGGCGCATCGATGCAATTCTGCGCACAGGCGAGACGCGCTAAAGCGATCGATATCATTTCATGCGTTTCGCAGTCAGTTCCTCGGTAGCAAAATCGGCTACTTGTCGAGTGAATTTGATCTCGTCCCCATTGATCTTTCCGGTGTAAACAATGCGGAGATCGTTGCCCTGGAAATTGAACATCTCGACGAAGCTGATGTTATCTCCCTCGATTTTTCCTTCCTGGATGGCGTTTTCTCCGTGCTCGCTGATCGCCTTACCCGTGAGTGTCGTGCCATCCACGTGGAATTCATAGGTGTATTTCTGCACGCCAATCTGGGTATCGAATTCCGCCGACCATTTCCCGTTAAAGTCGGCTGCAAGCGCTATCGCGCTGGAGCAGGCAAGTATGAGCAATGCAAGCCCTATCTTTCGAAACATTCAAGATCCTCCCGTAGTAGCCCGCGAAACGGCCGCACCGCATTGTAGCGCAGCGCGCTGGTTTTAGTTCGATCGCTGAAACCGATTCAGTCTCGGCGACGGTTCAGCGAATTACTGGATCTGGTCCAAATTGTCTCCGGTTGGGGATTTGTTTGGGGATGTTCGCGGAACAATTCAGCGATCTCGCTTCCCGACCTTCAGGTGCGCCGCGAATTGGCGCTACTTGATCATTTTTCCCTCGCCCGGCTTCACATCCCCGCATGCAGGGCTGACGTAGCTCGAAACCATGGACACGTTGATGGTCATGGTTTGCGGAAGGCCAGGGTCCGTGACCTTCATGACCACGCTCCCGTGCGCGTGCTGGTTACTGTCGATGAGAATATCGACATGCGCACTATTCGTTCCACCGCGTGCAGATGCGCATACTTGATCGAAAGAAACCTCCTGCGGGCTCTGATTCACATTCGAGAGGGTGCAGCCATGCTGCTGCCTGGCATTGAAGCCTTGAATGTCGTTCTTCCATTTCTCAGGAGTAAGACAGGATTGCGTTGTATGCGCGCGCCCGAGAGCGTTCGCCATGCCCGCCATCGGTGTGTTCTCCAGACCGGTTACCGTCGAGGTCGTATCGGTTTGCCAAAGCCCCATGCTTACCGGCGGTACTTCAGAAAGCTGAGTCTGGGCTGAGGCGGCAGATTGGGATTGCGCCGAAGCGGCACTAGCGAACTGGGCGAGCGAGAGCAGCAGAAAACATGATCCTGTTTTTGCGAATGGAATCGTCATGGTTGGAATTTCCTTTGCAGTTTGGATAATCTGCACGGACGTGTGCGGCGGTGCTTTGGCTTATACCATAGGGCGAGTGTCCCGGGCCAGAGCACTTCGGGCCGAAATGTGGATCGGCTACAGCAGTTCCACAATTGCTGTACCCCAAAGCCACCGCTGTCGAGGGGCATTTTCCTTGAGAAAATGACACCTTTCGCGGAACTGAAAAGGGCAAGTGAATTGTGGAACTGCTCTAGTCGGCGGCTCGCCGTCGCGCTTTCCTGGTCTGATCGGGCCCAGAGAAAACGTCGCTCCAGCGATGGTCGAATGCCCGGTACGATACACTGGCAGTTCGTTTTTGAGGGGATTGGCAACATGCATTGCCCGAGAGCGTCTCGGTTCGCGGCCTACTGCGTCCTTGCATTGGAAGTTCTCGCTGTGCCATGCATCCGCGCCCGCGCACAGCAAATCGACGATGCGGGGCCCGCCGCTATCACCGCCTCCGACGACGGCTTTCAGCTGGAGAATCGGGTCATCGGTGCAACGGTGTCGATCAAGGATAGGAAACTCGCAGGCCTCGTGGTCACCGACCATTTGCACGGGACATCCATTCCGATTCCTTCACCCTTCGCCATCCTCTTCAAAGACGGATCGATTTGGCGCGCATCGGACTTGACCACCAGCCCTCAGCCGAACGCGACCAAGACGGTTCCATTGCCAGACGCGTCGCGGGCATCGGAGAGGATCGCAGGCGCCGAGATTGAGATTCCTCTGGAAAGCGCCGACCACACGTTGCATGTTGTGTGGTCGATCGTCCTGCATGACGGCTCAACGTACCTCCGGCAGTTCCTGGAGATCGGGGCGGTCGGCCAGGACGCTCCGATCAGCCGTGTGGAACTCATCGATCTGGCCCTTCCCGATGCGCATGTAAGCGGTTCGGTGGAGGGCTCGCCCCTTGTGGCAGGGAATCTCTTTCTGGGGTTCGAGCACCCGCTCTCGCACAGCAAGGTCACCGGAGGCCGCGCCACGGCGTGGATCGATCGCGATCTCCCGCTGCGTGCCGGGCAAACGATTGTCTACTCTTCGGTTATTGGGGTTGCGCACGAGGGGCAGATGCGGCGCGACTTTCTCGCGTATATCGAGCGCGAACGGGCCCATCCTTACCGGACATTTCTGCACTACAACTCCTGGTACGACCTGGGCTATTTCAGTCCCTATGATCAGACGAAGGCACTCGACCGCGTCAATACCTTCGGCAGGGAACTGACGGAAAAGCGCGGCGTCAGGCTCGATTCGTTTCTGTTTGACGACGGCTGGGACAACCACAAATCACTTTGGAAGTTCAACAATGGTTTCCCCAATGGATTCCTGCCGATTCGTGAGGCTGCGGCCAAATTTGGCGCACGCCCCGGCGTCTGGATGTCTCCATGGGGCGGCTATGACGGGCCGAAGCAGGAGCGAATCGCATTCGGAAAGGCCGCCGGATACGAGATCATCGATGGCGGTTATGCGCTCTCCGGACCGAAGTATTACAACGCTTTCCGCGACGTTTGTCTCTCGATGGTGCGCGATTATGGCGTGAATCAATTCAAATTCGATGGAACGGGCAATGTTGATTCGGTTTTCCCCGGCAGCCGGTTCGACAGCGACTTTTCCGCGGCGATCCATCTCATCGGCGAACTTCGGGCTGCCAAGCCCGACATCTTTATTAACCTGACCACTGGCACATGGCCATCGCCCTTCTGGCTGTTGTATGCGGATTCGATCTGGCGCGGCGGCGATGACGATTCAACTGCGGGCGTTGGACCGTATCGCGAGCGCTGGATTACCTATCGCGACGCGGAGACCTATCGGCCCGTGGTGCAGAACGGACCGCTCTATCCGCTGAATTCGCTCATGCTGCACGGACTGATTTTTGCCCAAGATCACAAGCAGCTCGATAAAGACCCAGGCAACGATTTTCGTAACGAGATACGCTCTTACTTCGGCACCGGCACTCAGCTGCAGGAGATTTACATTACGCCGTCGCTATTGAGCCAATCCAATTGGGACGATCTCGCCGAAGCCGCGAACTGGTCACGCGCCAACGCGGATGTCCTCAAAGACACCCATTGGGTAGGCGGCGACCCTGCATGGCTCGAGGTCTATGGTTGGGCGTCCTGGACGCCGCGCAAAGGCATCCTCGTGCTGCGGAACCCCAACCGTCATGCGCAAGATATTGGAATCAAACTGCAAGAAGTTTTCGAACTGCCTGTGAATGCCGCACAGGTGTATCATGCCCAAAGCCCGTGGAAAGACGATGCAGGGCGCCGCGCGATCGTGCTTCAGGCGAATGAGGCACATGTCTTTCATCTCGCGCCGTTCGAAGTGCTCACGCTCGACATCCTGCCTGGGGATTCCGCGCACTAAAGACACCTGGGGAAAGGATGTGTCCCATGAATGCTCCCGCACTTCTCGTTTTGGCCGCCGGCATGGGCAGCCGCTATGGTGGCATGAAGCAAATCGACCCAGTCGGGCCCGAAGGCGAGACCATGATGGACTACTCGATCTTCGATGCCCGGCGCGCCGGTTTTGCCAAAGTCGTGTTTGTCATTCGCAAGGAAATCGAGCGGCAGTTCAAGGAGACCATCGGTCTTCGATTTGATAAGCGCATTCCGGTGGAGTACGTCTTTCAGGAAGTCGACAAACTCGTGCCCGCCGATGCAATCCCTCCCGGCCGGACTAAGCCATGGGGTACGACCCATGCCATCCTGATGGCCTCGACGGCCATTCACGAGCCCTTCGCCGTCATCAATGCCGACGACTTCTATGGCGCCGGGAGCTTTCGGGCACTTGCGAGTCACCTCCAGTCGGGTTCACCGGACTACGCGATGATCTCGTTCGTTTTGCGCAACACGTTGTCTGACTTTGGCACCGTTGCACGCGGAATTTGCACCGTGGATGAGAATGGCTACCTGGAACATATTGTCGAACTAAAGGGCATCGAACGGCTCGGCGGCCACGCTGTGAACGTCGACTCTGACGGAAGGGAGACCAAACTCAGTGGCGACGAAGCCGTTTCCATGAACATGTGGGGCTTTACTCCGCAGATTTTTCCGCTGCTCCGTGATCATTTCCACGAATTTCTGCAATTGAATGCAGGCGACCCCAAAGCCGAATGCTATATTCCCAACACGGTGAATGAATTGGTTTCGATCGGGCAGGCCCGGGTAAGAGTGCTGCGTGGCGGTGAAGCCTGGTTTGGCGTGACGTATCGCGAAGATCGCTCGCGCGCGTTGGAGAGCATTCGCCGCCTCGTGGAGGGCGGCTATTATCCGCGAAGACTCTGGGCATGAATCAGGAAAATTCCGTGGGCGCCGCGACGCGCCATTTTGCAATCGATGGCAAATTCACCGGCGCCTCACCTTATGGCAGCGGGCACATCAACGATTCTTACTGCGCTGCCTTTCAACAAAACGGCAAACAGATGCGCTACATCGTGCAGCGCATGAACCACCACATCTTCAAGAATCCTGTCGCTCTGATGGAAAACGTCGAGCGAGTCACCGCGCACCTGGCCCAGCAACTCAATGGACAATCGGATAGCGATCGCCGCGTGCTCTCACTGATCCCAGCGCGTGACGGTCGTGCCTGGTACATGGACGAGGGTGGGAACTATTGGCGCGCATACCGCTTCATTGAGAATGCTCGATCCTACGACGCCGTGGAAACTGCGCAGCAGGCGTACCAGGCGGGGAGAGCCTTTGGGCTCTTTCAACAGATGCTTGCCGGCTTGCCGGCGCCGCGCTTGCACGATACCATCCCGGATTTTCACAACACGCCGAAACGATTTGAGGCTCTGCGACAGGCAATTACGGCGGATATAGCCAACCGCGCCGTTCTCGCCAAGGCGGAGATCGACTTCGCTCTTGCGCATGAATCGATTGTCGGCGTTCTGATGGCCGCGAACCTGCCAGAGCGCGTGACGCATAACGACACGAAATTCAACAACGTTTTGCTTGACGACGCCACCGGCGAAGGCATCTGCGTCATCGACCTCGACACGGTTATGCCGGGTCTTGCTGCCTACGATTTTGGTGACATGGTGCGCACTACTACGAGTCGGGCAATGGAAGATGAGCGGGATCTTTCCAAAGTGGAGATGAATTTCTCCATGTTCGAAGCATTAGTGCGTGGGTATCTCGAAGCGGCCGGCACCTTTTTGACCAACGCGGAAAAGAGGCACTTGGCTTTTTCCGGGAAACTTATCACTTTTGAGATCGGCGTCCGCTTTCTCACCGATTATCTCTCCGGCGATACTTACTTCAAGGTCCATCGCGAGGGCCATAACCTCGATCGGTGCCGGACACAATTCAAGCTTGTTGAAGCGATCGAAAGCCAGGAAGATAGGATGCATCAGCTTGTGAAGGATATTTGTTAGTCGAGAGAATTCGCGGCGGCCGTGTCCGCCTGATCATTCTTTCGAGTACTTCGGAGGCGCACATTCGAGAGTTCCAGCTTTATAACTGGGACACTCTGAAGTCGGTGAAGTAGAAAGAGTCGGCGGCTACGGCCCAGCGACGTTGTCAGTGAAGCCGTTGCGACAGGTATTCGCCCGAAGTCACATGCAAGTGCGCGTTGCACACCGGGCAGGCGATTACGTGCTCCATATACTCCCGCAAGGCCTGTTCATGACCCTGCTTCGCATCGTCGGCACGGCGCGCAATGTCGTTCCATTCGTCGACGCCGACCCCTCTACTTACTCCGATTGCGACTCGTTTGTCTGCTTCCGCGCTCACCCAGATTCGGGTCTTTTCAAAGTAATTTGTGTCCAGCCTGAGTCCGTCCTCACAGAACCGTTTTTGCATGGGCCCTCCGTTCTTCTCGATTCCCTGGGCAGGTCGATCCTGCTTTGCAGCAGTGTGAAGAACGCAAACTGGCTACGGCCCCACTCCCTCGCGTGGCTCATGAGCGCGAGACACATCGCTCAGTTGTCTGCGAGGCTGCCGCCGAAACCCGTACTTGGCGGCACGGATTACGCGCATCATTTAAATACGATGCGGATTCCAACCAAAAGGGGGGCGAACCAAAGTGGTAGTTCACGCTTTTGATGTTTGATGCGGACTGCCGGACCGTGGATGCGCGAGAGAAACCGCATCGCCGGATGAGTTTCCCGTCAGGAGGCGCCAATTGGAACCGTTTGATTTTGAAGGGATTATGGTGGGCGCTGTAGGATTCGAACCTACGACTTCCACCGTGTGAAGGTGACACTCTACCGCTGAGTTAAGCGCCCGGACGAGGCGGAACCGCCTCTGTAAGGTAGAGTAACACCAGCGAGGCCACGAGACCAACGGTGCCCCCGTCGGCGCTGGGCCCTGCACCTGTGCAATGCCACGAATGTTCTGGAATTCCAGACCGCCCCGATCCGCAGACGATCCCGTATTGGACGGCGACGCAGCCCTCCGTTCCATTCTTGGACTTTTTGGGCCAAGATTTAGCGGCTTTGCGCTGGCTTTTCCGGGGCTTTCCTGCTCGGCCTTGGCCGGCTCCAAATGGACGCACCGAGAGACGATGTCGGCCTCTCAGGCGGGCGGAAACAGGGCCAGCGGACGAACCGGCGAGCGTTTGAGCGACAAGACCCGTCCTGAGCCCCACGAGGACCCCCACGAAAGTGTGGATTCAATCAAGGAAACCGGGCATTTAGCGCAACCTTCGGACACCGATGGGGTTGATGAAGATATGGCAACCCTGGTCCTGGACAAACCGGCACTGGGAGCGGGCACCGGCTCACGGACGGACCCCCGCGCGACAGCCGTTCTACCGAATTACGGCGCGGATGAGTCGAGCGACGCAGCGATTATGCTGCGCGTGGCGGCGGGCGACGAGTCGGGCTTCAATTATCTGGTGGAAAAGCATTACCGGGCCATGATTCACTTTCTCTTCCGGATGGTGCGCAATCAGGCTGTTGCCGAAGAATTAGCGCAAGAAGTGTTTCTGCGGGTATACCGCTCGCGTGAGAGTTACCGGGCCGAAGCCAAGTTCACCACCTGGCTCTACCGGATCGCGACCAACCTGGCGGTGAATCACGCACGAGACACCAAGCATGAGCGGTCGGCGTCGACGATTTATCTGGACTCGCCGGACGAGGAAACGGGTACGACGCCGGATGTCGCCGACGATGAGCCGAACGTGGAGCAGAACCTGCTGCGCAATGAGCGCATGGCGGCGATCAAGAAGCATGTGATGGCGCTGCCGGAGCGGCAACGGATGGCGGTGCTCATGCACAAGTACCAGGGGATGGATTACAGGCAGATCGGGGATGTGCTGAAACTCAGTGAGTCGGCGACCAAGTCGCTGCTGTTTCGCGCCTACCAGACGCTGCGGGACAAACTGAGGGATTTTGTCTAAGGAATTGAAGCCGGGCGAAGGCTGAGCTAGAAGCGAGTGAGTCCGGCGGGGAATGGGGTGGTAGCAATGGAACCGAAGATGAAAAAATGCTCCGCGATGGAGACCAGGGTGGCCGATATGCTGCTGGCTCCGGATGCTGCGCCTGCCAAGGTGACTACTCATGTTGCGGACTGTGAGCCGTGCGCGGCGGAGTTAGAGGAACTGCGCTCCACGATGGCGCTGCTCGACACGTGGGAAGCGCCGGAGCCGAGTCCCTACTTCATGACTCGCCTGAATGCACGCCTCAACGAGGAGCGCCGGGCGGCGCCCGCAGGCTGGTTTGAGAACCTGCGTGCCCGTTTCACCTACGGAGCCCATCTGCACACCCGTCCTCTGGCTGCCATGGCGCTCACGGTGGTTCTGTTGTTAGGCGGTGGAACGTATCTGGGCATCACTAACTGGGAACAGCCGGCTGCGGCTCCGCCACAGGCCGCCGTGGTGCACGATTTGCAGTTGCTCGACAACAACGCCCAGCTGCTCGACCAGCTTGAGGCGCTTTCGAGCACCGACAATAACAACGAGAACTAGGCTCGAAAAAACAAAATGCGAGCCGAGGTGTTTACCTATTTGAAGATAGATTTGTTCGATTGAGAAGGGGCTAGGGGAATTCCATGAAGGGGGCAGCAAATGCGGGCGTCGTAAGTTGGGCGCAGGGGACGGCTTTGACCTTGGCTGTCGCGCTGCTCTTGTGCCTGCCCTCGGCCTGGGGCCGCGGTCAACACCCCGGCGCCCCCCACTCTACCCCGGCTCCGCGCTATTCAGCCCCTCGCATGCAGCCAAACCGCAACCAGGCTCGGCCGCAGTTCAGATCGCAGTCCAAGCCGCAGGTCTACGGCAACCAGCAGTATCGTGGCGTTGGTCCGCAGGGGGGAGGCTATCGACCCACGCCCGTCAATCCCGCTGCCGGCATGCGCTCCGCCAATCCGGGCGCAACCTACCAGGGCCAGGGGTATCAGGGCCGGGGCTATGCGCGTCCGGCTTATCCCGGCGCGGGCTCGGCGTATGCGCCTCCTGGCCATCTGGGCGCGTGGCTCAATGCGCATCGCGGCATTCCCGCGCAGGACCAGGAACGGATGCTTCACAACGACCCGAGCTTCAATCGCCTGCCTCCGCAGCAACAGCAAAGGCTCGTGCAGCAGTTGAACCGCGTCGATCAGATGCCTGAAGCGCAACGCGAAAGGCGCCTGGCGCGAGCTGAGAATCTGGAGCGCTTGTCGCCGCAGGAGCGCACGCAGGTGCAGGATTCCGCGCGACGCTGGACCACATTGCCAGCCGATCGCCAGAATTTGATGAAAGGTGCGTTCAGGGACCTGCGCGCTGTGCCACCGGATCAGCGGGAAACGGTGCTGAACTCCGCGCGCTATCAGAATACGTTTAGTCCTGAGGAACGCGGGATTCTTTCCAATATGCTGCGGGTTGAGCCTTACGAGCCGCCGCGGTAACGATGTGTTCTACTGCTTGAATTCCAGTGGTGCTCGCAGCCGGATGTCGCGTGAACTTGCTCCCACCTGAATTTCGAAGGTCCCTGGATCGGCCTGCCAGTTCTTTCTCTGCGGATCCCAGTACGACAATGACGCGCGATTCAGGAGGAACGTAACTGTCTTCGTCTCGCCCGGCTGCAACTCGATGCGCCGGAAACCCTTCAGCTCGTGGATAGGCCGATCGATCTTGGCGTGGCCATCATGCACGTAGAGCTGCACGACTTCGGCACCTGCGCGCGTGCCGGTGTTCTTGACCCTCAGCTGGACAACCGACTCGTAGATCGGATCTTTGCCCGCGAATTCAATTCGACGCACCATCTTCAGATCGCTGTACTCGAAATTCGTGTAACTCAACCCGAAGCCGAAGGGAAACTGCGGCACAACGTTCTTGGTGTCGTAGTAGCGATAGCCGACGTAGATGCCTTCGCCGTAATTCACTTCAAGGTCTTTGCCGGGGTAATTTGCCGCAGCCGGATTGTCTTCGAAGTGCTTGGGCAGAGTGACAGGCAGCTTGCCCGACGGGTTCGCATCGCCGAACAATATCGCTGCAAGAGCATGTCCGCCTTCCTGGCCGCCATACCACAAGTCCAGCAAAGCCGGCGTCGTGCCAATCCATTTGGTCATGGTGACCGGGTCGCCGGTGTTGAGCACGACGACGGTATGCAGGTTTGCTTTCTCCACGGCCTGGATCAGTTCATCCTGCCCGGCCGGCAAATCCATCGTCTTCACGTCGAAGCCTTCCGACTCGAGTTTGTTGTAGCGGCCTACAACGACGATGGCGACATCAGCTTTCGCCGCCGCGTCTGTGGCGTCTTTGAGAGCCGTGGCGCGTGCCTCCGGTGTGTCCTGCGCGGGATCCTCGCCTTCCATTCCGACGCCGAGCGCGTACGTCACTTGGATCTTTCCGCCAGCTTTTTCTTTGATCCCATCCAGCGGCGCGATTGCATATTTCGGCCGCACCAGCGAACTGCCGCCCCCGCCCGTCCGCGCCACCGCCGCGTTCGGCCCAATGACCGCGATGGAATGAATCTTCGTTGCATCCAGCGGCAGCAGCCCGCCGTCATTCTTCAAGAGCACAATACCCTCGGTCGCGCCTTGCAACGCAACGGCGCGCTCCGCAGGCGTGTCCACCTCGCCTCCGCCGGTGTGGGGATGATCGAAGATGCCGCTCAGGAGAATCACGCGCAGAATGCGTCCCACATTGTCATCGATTGTGGCTTCGGTGATGTGCCCTGCCTTCACCTCAGCCAGCACCTTCTCCGGGACAAGCCATCCATCGCCGTTTCCGGAGGCGACCGTGCGTGGACTCGCAATCCACTTCTGCATCGGGGGGCCCCCCGGCATCTCGAGGTCCATCCCGGCATTCACCGTGGGCGCGGTCGAGTAGGTGCTGCCCCAATCCGACACCACAAATCCCTTGAACCCGAATTCCTTTTTGAGCACCTGGTCGAGCAGGTAGTCGCTCTCGCCGCAGTGCACGCCATTCACCTTGTTGTAGGCGGACATCACGTTCCACACGTCTGCTTCTTGCACGGCTGCCTTGAACGCCGGCAGATAGATCTCGTGCAGGGTGCGTTCGTCGATGGTCGCATTCACGCGATGGCGTTCGTACTCCTCATTGTTTGCGGCGAAATGCTTTACCGAAGGGATCACGCCCTCGCCCTGCACGCCCTTGATGTAAGCGACGCCCAGCTGTCCGGAGAGATAGGGGTCTTCGCCGTAGCCTTCGAAGTTACGTCCCCAGAGCGGCTGGCGATTGATATTCACGGTCGGCCCAAGGATCATGTCGCGACCGAGCGCCTTCACTTCCTGCGCGATCGCCTGCCCCTCGCGACGCACCAATTCCGTGTCCCAGGTTGCTGCCATTGCCACGCCGGAAGGAAATGACGTTGTCTCTACCTTTACTGGCGCGTTGGCTGAGCTCGTAATCGCCGAACTGCCTGCCCACGACCGCACGCCCATCGGCCCATCGGCCATCTTGATTGCCGGGATCCCGAGGCGCTCAATCGGCGCAGATTCCATCCATCCGGACCCTGAAAGCATCGTCGCCTTTTCTTCCAGCGTCATCCGCTTCAACAGATCTGCCACCCGCTGATCCACGGGTAAGTTTGCATTTTTGTAAGGAGCATCCGCGGGGACCGTGGGCGAGGATGCGCTCTGCGCTCGTTCGACTGATACACCCGAAACCGGGACGACGAGAATCGCGAAAAGAACGACCGCACGCATGTTATAGGGGCAGAGACGCATCGGCAAAACTCCTGGGCGCGGGAACGAACCCACGACAAAATCCGCAGGCAATACTAGCGGATGAGCGACAAGATCGCCAATTCGAAAATTGGTGCTAAAACGTTTGACCTGGGAGCGGGTTCGGGATTGACTTTAACCTTGGTTCAAGTTCAAGGGCAGGGGACCCGCTTCCTCTTCTTGTTCGCGTGCCACCAGCAGCCAGCCTGCGCTAATTGCGATCAGAAGTATCCCAAGGCCGGCGCGCAAGCGGAGGGACGGCCGCAGCACAAGGAATCCCACCACGTTGACGATCAAGGGCGCCACCACAAAGCGCGTGGTCATGCGCACCGCCGACATACGGCGCATGAGCCAGAAAAGCACCAGCAACGCCGGCAACTCCACGGCGGTCGTCCAGGCAATCTCCGGTCCCACCAACGGCCCATCCCATGCCGGTTTCTCGCTGATCGCACTAGCCGCCGCCAAGGCTACCGCGGCGGTCGCGCCGGCAATCGCCGCCACTGCCGCTCCGGATTTATCGGGCAACTCCGACATGAAACGCACGGCCCGGCAATTCGTGGCCGCCACGCAGGCCACAGCGAGAATAACCGCAAAAAAGGCTCCCGCACCTTCCAGCGTGCGCGGGATGAGGAGAGGGAAGACGCCCAGTGTTCCAATGACGCAGCCCAACGCCGCCAGCAAGCCACCTTTGCTTTGTGATTCCGACAAACGTCCGAGATAGGGCTCGAAGGCAACCGCGAAGACAGGAGCCAAGGAATAAAGCGCCACGCGGGTCAGGTCAGGAATCGCGTCTTTGGCGGCCTCGCCGAAAAATGCCGGTACGGCAAACAATCCCAAACCGATCAGAATCGCGTCCCAGATTTGCCGGCCACGCGGCCACGCCGCTCCGGTCACGAGCGCGATCAGCCCTGCCACACCTGCCAGCGCTCCAAGGTGCATGGCTTCGCGCTCAAAGGTAGGTAAACCGGCCCCGAATATCGTCGGCAACAAGTCGGAGCGCAGTGAGCCCAGCGACCACAGAAAACAGAGCAGCAACAGCGCCGTGACCGGCACTGCATCCATAATCCCTTTGCGGTTTCCCTCATTCATGCTCTGGATGAAACGATAGCCGCCCGAGGTCTCGCCTGCAACCTCGTCGGAGCATCCATTTTCCCATGCACCCCTCAGTTACAATGAAGGTTGGGCTACTGCCACTATTCTGCGTAGAGAAAACGCAAGCACAGCAAGGAGTTTTCTTCTTATGGCGATTCCCGCCACTCAAATGCGACCGGGCATGATCATCAAGCACAATGACCAGCTGCACCTGGTTTTTAAAGTGGAGCACCGCACGCCGGGCAATCTGCGCGCTTTTATCCAGGCCAAGCTGCGCAACCTCAAGTCAGGCGCCATGTTCGAGCACCGTTTCCGGTCCGCCGACGCCATTGAGCGCGTCGTCGTGGACGAAATCCTCATGGAGTTTCTCTACGCCGACGGGGACGACTACTACTTCATGAACCCCATCGACTTCGAGCAGACCGTGCTCAAGGGCTCGACCCTCGGCGACGCCGTCGAGTACCTCACACCCAATCTCCAGATCCATGTCAGCTACTACGACGGCCAGGCCGTCGGCATCGAGCTGCCCGGTACCGTCGAACTTACTGTCGTTGAAACCGAACCCGGCCTCAAGTCGGCGACTGCCTCCAGCGTCACCAAGCCAGCCAAGACTGAGACCGGTCTCGTCGTCCAGGTGCCGCCTTTCATTAATGAAGGCGAAAAAATCAAGGTGGACACGAGTGAGGGTGCTTACCTGAGCCGGGCCTAAGGAAGCGTCTACGAGTCATCGACGCCGCGGCATTGCCCGCGGCGTTTTTATTGGCTCAGTGGTTCAGCCGATCGGCACATACGCCGTGCGATAACGCAAGCGCAGATTTTTGTTTTGGTCTTTCGCGGCGCCCCGCAGCGTGACGCGAAGTCTATGGCGTTTGCCGTCTAACGATTTTGGCCTGAATCCCAGTTCGTAGCGGAAATGAAGCTGCTGCAGGATCTCCTTCAGTCCTTCCGCATACGTTTCGGGCGTTTCTACTAAATACTGGCCGCCGGTTTGATCTGCAAAGTACTTCGCGACAGCCCCCTGTGCCGTCCAGAACGATGGAATCTGGGGTGACTGGCGATCCCTGATGCCAAAAACAATGGCGGAGGTACTCAATAGCTCATCGATGAAGCGGTCAGCTTCAGATTTCGGCATCGCAGAATAGTCGCCGTAGAGGAAGATCACGACAGGTACTGCTTCGGGCGCTGACGCGCGTGTGGCGTCCACGATGTGCTGCAGAGCCTTCTGCAGTGCCAACTCGCCTGTCCTGCTGTGGGAAGGCAGATCGATGACCGGCGTGAGCACCTGTTCCAGTGTCCTGGTCAATTCGTTGAGATTCGGCGTCGGTTTCAGATCCACCGCGGCATCTCCGTTGTCGCACCAGTGAGCGGCAGCAACAGAATCCTGCTTGTCGAGGTCCCTCAAGGCTGGCTCGAAGAGATCGATGTGGCCTCGAAACAGGCCCGACCCTTGCGCATCCCAATCCCGCATACTGCATTGCACGAGGAACCACAATACGAGTGGCCGGGCGGCCGATCCGCTATCAAACGTCTTGATCGTGACCCGATGACCGTTGTCGGAGACCTGAAAATCGTCTCGTGTTAATGTGCCGAGCGGATGCTCATCCGCAGAGCCCAGGGCCATCACGTCTACCAGCACAAGATTGGATGAAACGCGGAATGTGGTTCCCGGTGTTCCGGGCGGTGGCGCGGGGTCCTGCGTATGGCCTGAAGCGGCGCACAAAATCGCCAAGAGCGTGAACAGCGTCCATGCTCGAGGCGAAAAGAGACCACGCGTCATTGCAAGCACATACGAAGGACGAGACCCGGGAGTTCCGCGCATCAATCCGCGAAAAAGAATTCTCTTGCCCGCTCACCCTCTTGTTGTGTTACGGTCAGTAACACTATGGCGAGTAACACTCAATCCGGACACGATCCTGCTGAACTCGGCGAACTCGAGCGTAGCATCCTCTCCATCATTTGGCGCCTGGGCAAAGTCACTGCGGAGCAAGTGCGCGAAGACCTCGATCGGGGGCTCAAGGACTCGACCGTGCGCACCGTCCTGCGCCGCCTGGAAGAGAAGGGCTACGTGGCACACTCCGTCGAAGACCGCACCTTCATCTATCGTCCTGCCGAGTCGAGGCAACGGGTCGCCGGCCGCGCCGTGAAGCGCATTGTCGATTGGTTCTGCGAGGGCTCAGTGGAAGCGCTGCTGGTCGGCATGGTCGACTCCAAGGTCCTTGACCGCGCCGAATTGCGTCGCCTCGCCGAACATATTGCTGCTGCACAAAAAGCTGCCCCGTCCCCGAAAAAGGAGGCCTGATCATGATCCCCACGCTGATTGAAGCTGCTCTTCGCTCCTTGCTTCTCGCCATCGCTGTCTGGGCCGGGCTGCGCGCCTTCAGAGTGCGCAACGTGCTCGCTCAAAAATCAGCCTGGGGATTGGTTCTTGCATCGGCACTGCTCATGCCGATCTTGGCGCCTCAAGTGGCGCGCTGGCAGCTTTTGCCCGCAAGCACCACCGTGATCCTGCCGCCTCATCCAATTGCGATGCTAGAGAACTGGCAACCGGCTTCGCAGCCTGTTCCCTCCCTTGCCGCGGAGCCGGCGACCGCGTCCGCAAAAATCGCACCGCCTGAAAAAACTTCTGCGTCTGTCTTACCTTCGTTTGACAAATCCGAACCTGAGCTTGCGGCTACGACCACCAGCACTGCCCCTGCATCTGTCATCTCCGATGTATACACAGGTGCTCCTGTGTCCGCGGCTTCCATTCCACCTGTGCGCAGCCGCACCGCAATTTCCGGGGCCGCCACCGCGTGGCTCATCTACCTTGGCATTGCGGGTGCGTTGCTTTTGCGGCTCTTCTACGGCTTGGCCGCGGCACTGCTTCTCTGGTATGCCGCGAAGCCCATCTCACTCGGAGATATGCCGCCCTGTGCTGCCGGACTGCCGCTGCGCGCCAGTCGTGGGGTTTCGTCTCCAGTGACCATCGGTTCGGGCATCGTGCTGCCTGCCGATTACGCTGATTGGGACGCGGAAAAACTCCGCATCGTGCTGGCTCATGAACGCTCTCATATCCGGCAGGGCGACTTCTACCTGCAACTGCTTGCCGCGCTCTATGCCGCGCTTGTTTGGTTCAGCCCACTCGGCTGGTGGCTCAAGCGGACCCTTTCCGATCTGGCCGAAACTATCAGCGATCGCGCCGGGCTGGAGCAAGCCGCGAGTGGCACTTCTTACGCGCAGATCCTTCTCGAATTCGCGGCCGCACCGCGCCCCACTCCCATAGGAGTCGCCATGGCTCGCACCGGTAGCCTCTCCCGCCGCATTGAGCGCCTGCTCAACGACAACGCGTTCAGCCAGGCTTTCGCCGGTGGACGTCGCCGCATTCTGATCGCTGTCCTGCTTGTGCCGGTCGCGCTCTACGGCGCCACGGCTCTTGTCCGCGTGCAGGCCGCCCAACAGGCACAGCCCGCGCCTCAGCAGACCGAGCCAGCGCCAACTGCGCAACCCGCCGAAGCTGCTGTGCCGGCTCCCGCTGGGCAACCGGCTGAAAATGCCGAGCCCACATCCGCGCCGCAGGCCGAATCGATTACAACTTCCGGCCCGGAGGCAGATCCATCTACGGTTGAAACCCATACTGGCGGCCGCGCTGGACTGGAGATCGTCGGTCCCGTTGTAGCGCCTTTGCCGCGGCAGGCATTTCCTCCACAGCCGGCGGTTCATGGGCTGGCGCCCCTCCACATCGTTGTCCCGTTTCCACCCATGGCTTCCGTGACCCGCATTGCACCCGATGGCCGGGTCTTCACGATTGCGCAGGCTGGACAATCCTCAACTTCTCGCGGGCGCGGCTATGCCTATCACTATGCGAACGACGGCGACTCCTACGCCATCATCAGCGGCAACGGGCGCGAACATATGCAATTCAACGGCGAAATCCGTACCGGCGACATCGACAGAGTGCGCAAGCTCGCGCACGGCGACTTCCTCTGGTTCATGCGCGATGGCAAGCAATACTTCGTCGACGACCAGTCCACAGTCGCGCAGATTGAAGCGATGTACAAGCCGATCGACGAGCTCGGTAAGCAGCAGGAAGCCTTAGGCAGGCAACAAGAAGAGCTAGGCAAGCAGCAGGAGGCGCTGGGGCGATTGCAGGAAGAGGCGAGCGTTCCCGCGCCCGACATGCAAAAGGAGATGAACGAGATTGCCGCAGCCATGGCCAAGCTGCAGGCCAAGATGGGCAAGAACATTACCCAGGATGAGCTGGGTGACCTTCAGGGCAAGCTCGGTGATCTGCAAGGCAGGCTAGGTGATTTGCAAGGAAAGATAGGCGAAAAGCAGGGCGAACTCGGCGGTCAACAAGGCAAGCTTGGCGCGGAGCAGGGCAAGCTGGGAGCGGAACAAGGACGGCTCGGTGCGGAGCTGGGAAGAATTGCCCGCGAAGCCGATCGCAAAGTCCGGTCGATTATCGATGAGAGCCTGCAGAATGGCAAGGCGCACCCCGTCGAATAGAGGAATTCCTGCCGCGAAATATTGACGGGCGGGTAATTGAAACCGGGGCAGATTTCTGCCCATCATGACCTTGCGCCTACTCAGCGGAGCACGCATTGGCCTCTATCAGCCACGCCATACAACGCCTTGCATCTGGCAGCGTCTTCGTGGGGTGTCTTGCGTTGCCCAATTCAAAGAAGCCGACTCACAATTCACGAATAAATTCCCTGCCGGCGATCGGTCGTCCGTATAACCTGAGTGCGCAACGGAATGCGCAGTTTCTCAGAAAGAGGTTCGTCCATGCCGATCTCGAATCGAATCGTAATTGCATCCCAGAGTTTCAACCAGAACGCCAAATTTCTCAAGGGGACGATTGACGGGCTCACGGATGAGGAGTGGGTTCGCCGCCCCTGCGACCACACCAATCACATGCTTTGGATTGTGGGCCACGTGGCATGGTCGCGCACCATGGTCCTCGCTCGGCTGGGATCCGAATACACGATGCCGTGGATGAAACTTTACGCACGTGGCGCCAAATGCATCGACTCGTCGGATTGTCCGACCCCGAAAGAGGTGATGCTCGCCTGGGATGAAACGTGCAGCCGCCTCAACGCGGCGATGGAAGCAGTTTCAGAAGAAAAGCTGGATACACCTGCGACACAGGGGCCGCCCTCCGCAGACGGAATGCTCTCGGGAGTGGTGAATTTTATGGCTCTCCACGAGACCTACCATGTGGGCCAGGCTTCGTATGTGCGTAGCTGGCTCGGTCACGCAGCTTTGATGGGCTGAGCCACCTCCCCGAATTGTCCACGATAGGTCTTAAAGCGTTACCAGCTTTACCTCGAGCAGGGCTTCGATTGTGTAGAGCGCCTCGAGCACTTTGTCTGACACTGGCGCGTCCACCTGTACCACGGCCAGCGCCTTCACTGGCTTTGCGCCTGCGCGCTCCCGGCCAAGAGCGAAGTTGGCAATGTTGACGCCCTGTTCGCCGAGGATAGTGCCGATGCGGCCGATGACGCCGGGCACATCGAGGTTGCGGCAGACGAGGAGATTGCCTTCGAGTGGCGCTTCAATGTCGATGCCGTCGAACTCGAGCAGGCGCGGCTGTTCGTCATGAATGACGGTGGCGGTCGCATGACTTGCCCCTTTCGCGGTGTGCAACTCAATCGCCAGCAGGGTGGCTGCCCCGCCGCGGTGGCTCTCGCGCTTGTCCTCATGCACGCGGATGCCGCGCTCCTGGGCCACCGCGGCCGCATTGATACGATTCACATTTTCGGAGCCCTGCAGTAAGCCTTCAATGGCGGCGTTGCGCACCAGATCGGTTTTGGCGTCGACGAGTGCGCCGCCATAAATGAGGTGAATGGCCTCGATGCCACCCTTGCTGGTTTGTGCGAGGAAGGAGCCAAGCCGGCCGGCGAGGTCGATATATGGGGCGAGCTGTACATATTCTTCGTGGCTCAGCGAGGGGAGATTCACCGCATTCTGCACCACACCAAGCTTCAAATATTCACGCACCTGCATCGCGATCTGGATGCCGACAGCTTCCTGCGCTTCAGCCGTCGATCCAGCGATGTGCGGCGTGAGGATTACGTTATCCAGTTCGAAGTAAGGCGAGTCTTTCAGAGGCTCCTGCGCAAACACATCGAGCGCCGCACCAGCTACCTGCCCGCTCTTAAGCGCAGCGACGAGCGCCGCATCGTCGACGAGTTCGCCGCGCGCGCAGTTGATGATGCGCACACCCTTCTTCATGGTTGCGAGCGTCTTGGCATTGATCACGCCTTGCGTCTGCGGCGTGAGACCCACGTGCAGCGTAAGGTAGTCTGCCTTGCCGAAGAGTTCCTCCAAAGGCAACAGAGAAATGCCGTTTTCACGCGCCACCGCTGCCGAAACGAATGGATCGCTGCCGACAATTTCGAGCCCGAAGCCGCGCGCCCTCTTGGCCACTTCGAGGCCGATACGACCAAGGCCGAGGATGCCGAGCGTCTTGCCACGCAGTTCCGCGCCCTGCAGGCTCTTCTTTTCCCACTTCCCGGCATGCATGGTTGCGTTGGCGGCCGGCAGCTTGCGCGCGAGGGCGAGCATGAGGGCGATGGTGAGTTCGGCGACAGCAACGGCGTTCGCACCGGGGGTATTCATCACCACAATGCCCCGCCGCGTGGCCGCTTCGGCATCGATGTTATCCACGCCTACGCCCGCTCTGCCAATCACGCGCAGCTTCGGCGCCTTCTCCATCAGCGCATCGTCGACCTGTACGGCAGAGCGCACCACTAAAGCGTCGGCCTCGGCGAGTGCTGCTGGTAACCCGTCCGGCAGCTTGTCGTGCGTCAGCACTTCCCAACCCGGTTCGGCTGCAAACACGGCCAGCGTTGCCGGAGATACTTTCTCTGCCAGAACGATCTTCATTGTGTCTCCCTTGTCCGCCCCGGCGGACGCGGCTGCGTACTCATCGAAACGGACGCCCTGCTGCTCGCACAGCAGCTCGAACATGCGCACCACTGCGGCGTGTGGCTTCCCCTCGCCCCGCTCGTACTTGGTGATGGAGTTGGGATGGACACCCAACTTCTCCGCCATTTGGTATTGATAGAGATCGAGCTGCTTGCGTGCGATGAGCAGCTTTTCTCCGAAGGTTAGGTCAGGCATGAGGCCCTCTCGGATGGCAGATTGCAGATGGCACAGATGGCAGATGAAAGATTACAGATGGCAGATGACAGGGAGCCTTCCGAAACTGGGCTGGCCACTGGAACGGTTCTTAACTGTCATCTGTCATCTGCCATCTGTAATCTTTCATCTAGTTTTTCGCTGCTTCTGCGTAAACTCTTTGCGCTGCTGCTACCGCCTTGCCATATTCGACAGGAAGTCCCAACGTGTCTTTGGCGACGTGTTCCATTGCGCCCAGCAGGGCGACCGTGTCGAGATAGTCGAAGAAGCCCAGGTGCGCGACGCGGAAGATCTTGCCCTGCATCTCGCCTTGGCCGTTGGCGGTGACGAGTGCAAACTTCGTCTTCAGCGTCTTGACCACGTCGCCGGAGTTCATGCCTTCAGGAACAGCTACGGCAGTAGCGGCGGCTGCCGGTGCGGTGGGCGCGAAAAGCGTAAAGCCCAGCGCGACGAGACCGGCGCGCGTGGCCGCTGCATTCAATTGCGCGTTGTCGATCAGGGTGATCCGGCCCTTTTCGAGATCGCCGCTCGCCTGCCCGGCGATGTAGTCGAGGGCTGCGCCGAGACCTGCCACCAGAGCCACAGCGGGCGTGTAGGCGCTCTCACCCTTGACGGCGTTTTTGCGTTCCTTGCGCAGGTCAAAGTAATAGCGGGGGTTTTTCGACTTCTCCATCGCAGCCCAGGCCTTCTCGCTCACGCTCAGGTACGCGAGACCCGGCGGAATCATGACAGCCTTTTGCGACCCGCCGATCAGCACATCGATGCCCCACCCATCCACGTCGAAGTGCGTGGTGCCGAGGCCGGTGATCCCATCGACGACGAGAAGCGTCTCGGGTGCGACTTCTTTCCGCAGCTTCGCAATGGCCTCAACGTCGTGGCGGACACAAGTGGAGGTTTCCGTTGCCTGGAGATAGACGGCTTTATGATCCGGCTTGAGGGCGGCGCGAATCTCGTCCAGCTTGAAAGTCTCGCCGTAGGGGGCTTTAACCACATCGACCGCGCAACCGAATGCCTTGGTGAGATCGACCCAGCGCTCCCCAAATTTTCCGGCAGTGAGGACGAGAACGCGGTCGCCCGGCGACGTCAGGTTTGACACCGACGCCTCCATCGCCCCAGTTCCCGAGGAGGAGAGGAGCAACACATCGTTCTTTGTCCCGACAAAAACCTTGAGCTGGGCCAGGACTTTTTGATAGAGCGCGCGGAACTCCGGCGTACGGTGGTGCATATCGGCTGCCGCCATGGCGAACTGGGCAGCTGGCAGCAATGGTGTCGGACCGGGCGTATAAAGGCGTGTCTTTCTAAACATTGATTCCCCCTTGACCGGTATATCGGCCTCTTGGTCAAACAAATCACAGAATACACATTTTTGTGATTTATGTGAATAGAAAGTATGTGGATAATGAGACGGGTTGACGAGTTAAATAATTGATAATAAACAAGTTAATGCCTTAATATCTGGCCGCTAAGAATCAAATGCTCTTTATCGGAGAACTGGTATTCGGCCTCGAATCTGGCTTCGAGGCCGAATGGAGTTAGAAAACCTTACCGGCGCCCACCACCGCCATGGAATCCACCACCGCCATGGAACCCACCTCCGCCATGGAAGCCGCCTCCGCCATGGAAGCCGCCACCCGCGAATCCACCTGCATGCACTCCGCCGACTGGACGGCCATGTACAGGTCCACCTACTCTGCCAGGGCCACGATATCCATAATGGCCCGGATAGTAATGGCCTCCGTACCAACCGCCCCAGCCGCCATACCAGCCGCCACCCCACCCAAACGGATAGAAACCCCAGCCAAACGGGCTATCGAACGGGTCGATCCCGATGAAGGTGTAACCGTACGCATATGGATCCCAATACCAACCCGGATTGAACCCAGGCCCGCCGGCATACTGGCCGGCAATTTGGTTGTTGGCTTCAGCCAGATACTGCGAGCGGAGGCTGTTCCAGTTGTATAGGTCGTCCTTCGCCTCGTTGGTGTTGAAGCTCGCCGGTTTCTCTTTCGCCAGTGGCTTGTCGTTCGGTCCAGCCACTAATGCGAACTCGTGATGGCTTTTTACGACTCTGTACTTTCCATCGCCGATTTCAACCGCGGCTTTTCCATCGAAAACCATTGCCGTTGGCTGGTCCGCGTTGAATTCGTAGTAGCCGTTCTTCACCAGTTGTGTGGTAACTCCGGCGTCGATGATATCCAGGTTGTTTTGCGGATGGATTTCGTCGACCTCTACACCTGCGCGACCGTGTTCCAGGTCGACTTGCGTCCGCGTCAGGTCGGGCGAAATCATCTTCACTGCACTGTTGTCGTCCAGGCGCAAAAACACACCGGGCGTCAGCAGGATTTCCGCTTTACCCTTTTGCGTGGTCAGCTCCTGGCCGGGATTCAAATCGGCGTTCCCAATGCTCTTGTCCGTAAGTTGCTGCCCGTCGAGATAGGCCGCGCCTTCGACATAGTTCACTGTGCCAGGGCGGGCTGTGTCTGCGCCGAATGCCGGCATGCTTAACATCAACCCAAGTCCGGCCAGCGCGATTGCTTTGAATTCAGGCATCATTGCTTTAACTCCCGTTAACTTAAATGCGGAAACGGGATGAAAGTTCTGTGGTGGCTTGAGACTCGGTTGCGTCAGCTGAAAGCGAAGTTGAAGGCGGGTTGCATCTTTCGCGGCGCTCGATCATCACCCCCGCGGCCCGGCACACAATTATCCTGGCCCCCGGCGCTCAATTAAGATCGATTAGTTAGAGAGGAAGATATGATCGATCCCGGCGCGCTTGCCGCCCACATTACCAAGTTGACCGTTCTTGCCATGAAGGCTCACGACGCTGAGCGTACGGGCACGTTGCGCCTGATCAAGACGGCGCTGATGAACAAGGCCGTCGAAAAAAACGAAGTACTGACACCGGCCGACGAGCAGCAGACGCTGACCACCATGATCAAGCAGCGCCGTGACTCTATCGAGCAATTCACCAGGGGCAACCGGCCGGAGCTTGCTGCTAAGGAAGCTGCAGAGATCGTCGTGATCGAGGAATTCCTCCCCAAGACACTGGACGAAGCCGGGCTGAAGGCATTGGTCACGGAAACCATTGCCGAGCATGCCGCCGCTTCCGGCCACGCGCCCACACCGAGAGATATGGGGCCCGTGATCAAGGCGGTGCAGGCGAAGATCCAGGCTAGAGGGCTTCGCGCTGAGGGGCGCATTGTGAGTGAGTTGGTGAAGCAGGGACTGGCCGGTTAACGCGAAGTAAATATCGCACAACCCTCTGGACGGGGTTTGGCTCAAACTTCTAGGATCGCTTCACGATAGCCAGCGAACGCGGTTACCGGAGCGTGGATGAAATTCCCCTGGAAATTGGCTGCGCCCATTTTCTTTCTGCTTGTGTTGCTCATTGCGCCGCGCGCATGGGCGCAGGGCCCGCCTTTTCAAGTCGACGACCCGGTTCCGGTCGATTATCGCCATTACGAGTTCTACATATTCGGCGGAGCGGACGGCACCCCTGCCGAGATGGATTTCACGGGCCCTGCGCTCGAATTTAACTGGGGCGCGGTTCCCCGTGTGCAGCTCCATGCCATTCTTCCGTGGGGCGGTATCTATCCTTCGAACAATCCTGTCTATCTCCCGGGTGGCACTGGTCCGAGCGCTTTCGGTCTCACGGACATGGAACTCGGCGTGAAGCTGGCGATCTTCAAAGAGACCAAGAGGACTCCGCAGATCGGCACCTTCACGATGTTTGAAATGCCGACTGGCAATTACGACAAGGGCCTCGGCGACGGCAAGGTCTGGTACAAGCTCCCACTGTGGTTGCAGAAGAACCAGGGCAAGTGGCTTTTTGACGGGGGCGCTGGCGAAACTGTCGTGCCGCAGACGGGCTATCACGATTTTCCTTACGGCGGCTTTCTGCTCAAACGCGAACTCAGCGAGAAACTCGAGCTGGCGGCCGAGGTTTTTTCGCACGGCGGCGAGGGCTTCGCTGCTGCGCAAACGCAGAGTTCCACCATGATCGATGCCGGTGGCTACTGGCATCTAAAGAAGGAGCCGGATACGGAATTTCTCTTTGCCTACGGCCACTCCATCGCGGGCCAGACGGAGAACTACGCGTATGCAGGCATCTATTGGACCTGGGGCAAAGACGACAACAAGTCCGATGACAAGGACGCGCCGGACAAGAAAGCGCTGCTGAAAGACGCCTTGTATTCGAGACATGCCATGAAGCACGGATTCTAGAGCGGAAACAATGCGCGAACGGCGCGTCGCGGCAATAAGCAAAAAAAGGCCGGAGCAAGTTTCCTCACTCCGGCGTCTGCAAAACTCCTCAAATGGTTAGTCCATATCGTCCACGTAATGTCCGACGAGCACTGCGTTGCCCGAGGTTGGGTCCTTCAACAGGAGACCTACGACGCGCACATTGGCTCCGTCTGTAACGCTGCCGAAGCTGCTCCATCCGTCGCGGAATTCAGTGTTGCCCACGATGTAGACCGTGACTTTCTCCGGAATCAGCACACCCGCAAAGCCATTCACCTGAATTTGGAAGGTGTTGTTGCCAGAGTTTTCGCTGCCCGGGACCACTGTGCCGTTGAAGCCCCAGTCACGCAGCATCACGCGCTTCACTGTCACTGCGGATGCGCTCGCTGCTCCGCTTGCCGGTCCGCCCACGGCCACATGCTGTCCGGGAAGCAAACCGCTTGGGTTGAAGAGGAATTGCGCCAGTGGTCCGTGCATCCAGTAGATGGAGAACTTCTCGCTTCCGTTCAAATCCACGGTCGCAATGCTCCCGTCCGTCACTCCAGTATTTGCAGGCAACGTGCCGCGCACATACAGGTCGAAGCTGGTAGCTGGACCCGAGGACGGCGTGACATACGAGAGCTGCCCAGCGGCATAGAAGCCGCTGTCGGAGAGCACGGCAACTTCGTCCGCATCGATGGTTGCATCCGCGCGGTCGAGGAATCCGGAAACTTGCACGATGCTGCTCGAGGTCAGGGTGCTCAAGCTCGCGCTGCCGTCCCATTCAGTCTGCCCACTTACGCTCACTGTGAACTGACGGCCGTGCGGGCCCTGGATCGTGAATGTCTGCGCGGTCGTGTTCGTGGCAATGACCGCGGCATCGAACTCGTCGATATAGGCGCCCGGATCGGAGTTGTTAACCGCCTTCACATTAAACGTAGGATTCACGGCCCCGGTGATATTTCCATTCGAGTCCACTTCGATCGACTTGCGCAGATTGAAATCCATGTGCAGGCCAACCGGCGCTCCTGCTTGCGCAACCACCATCGGATTCGCCAGCGGATAAGTCAACGGAGCTGTGGGGAGGGTAGCCGTTTCAGAAGTGATGGTAGGTGCACCGCCGCTGCTGGTATCCAGGTAGCCGAGCGTAGCGGGGCCCAAGGTAATCGAGACACAGTTATAAGTTCCTGGGGCCACGTCGTTCATGTCAATCAAGGTCTGCAGACCGTTGAAGCGTGCGAAGTCCACAGTTGGTGTGCCGCTCACCAGCGACACGCCCGTGCCGCTGCAATCGGTTGAGGTGTATGCGTTCATCGCCGAGAGCTGCACGGCGAATGAAGTCACGCTTGCCATCGGCGCATCGGTGCCGACAACGAAAGTTGATCCGGTTGGCGAGGTGGAGTTGCCATTTGTGGAGTTGGTTGTCAACGTACCGCTGGCGCACCCCGCGATAAGGAATGAACCGACGGCGAGTGCAAGAGTGGATGGAAGAAAAACTCTTCCCTGCATCTTAAGAGGCATCTCAGATACATCGCTTTCTGCGGTCGTCCGTGGCCTCCACGAACTTCGCTGGAATGGACATATAGCAGCGCATGAGCAGAACGGTTTGGCATGACTCGATTCGAGCATTCATTTTGCTTTAACTGACGATTACCGCAGACAGAATGTGAACTTCATGGTTGCGACTGGTGACGAACTCGAATTTCGGAAGTCTATTCAGAAACCGGTGTGTTGCTGGCCAACTATGTGCCTGCTCACCTTCAACCCCAGGTTGCGGCGCTTAGTTGTGCGCAGTCGCTATATTTTTCTTTCGCCCAGTTACAGTCGTAATGTCCAATCTAAAATCCAATAAATTAGTTGCGACCTATGTCAACTTATGACCGCTGAACGGCGTCTATCCAGAAATCTTCGCACCGGCTCATCCCGCTCCAATCCGATTGCGATATCGTAAGCGTGCCGGGCCTCTTCGCATCTCCCGGTGCGCGCCAGCAGCTCCGCGCGTGCCGCCCACCATGGCTGATAATCCTCGAGCCGAGCATCGCCCGCGAGTGTCTCAATGGCGTCGAGCCCTACCTGCGCTCCTTCCAGCTCCGCAAGCACCAACGCCCGATTGATGACGACCACCGGCGAATGTGCGTATTCGAGCAGCGCATCGTAAAGTTGCAAAACCTCGCGCCAGTTCGCGATTCCTGTGCGACGTCGCGCAACATGCGCCGATTGGATAGCACCTTCAAGCTGGTAGCGCCCGAAGTTTGCCAGGCGGCTCGCCCGCAGCAGCAGAGACTCGGCCTCATCGATCATCGCTGCGTTCCAATCTTCCACACGCTGTTCCGCCATCGGCACATATTCGCCTTCCGCATCGCGGCGTGCGCGCTGCCTCGACTCGGCATAGAGCATTAGCGCGAGCAGGCCCATCGCTTCGGGCTCTTGCGGCAGCAGCTCCGTAACCAGCCTGCATAAATAGATTGCTTCTTCCGCTAGCTCGCGCCGCGCTGCGTCGGTGCCCGAGGCGTCAATCCATCCTTCAGTGAACGCCGCGTAAATCGCATCGAGCACTGTTTCGAGGCGATCGCGCAGCTCCTCGTGTTCGGGAATGCGCAGCGGAATGCCCGCCTGCCGAATCTTCTGCTTGGCGCGCACCAATCGCTGGCCCATAGTTGCAGGCGATACAAGAAAGGCCGAAGATATTTTTGCCGCATCCAGTCCCAGCACCGCTTGCAGCATCAACGGGGCGCGCACTCCGGCGTCGATTGCCGGGTGGGCACAGGCAAACATCAGCCCAAGGCGTTGATCGGGGAACTCCTTGTCATCGCTTGCTGCAGCCAGTCCTTCAGCCATACGTTCCAATTCATCGCTCGCCGGTTCAGTGCGCCGATTGTTGCGGACAGCATCGAGAAATTTTCGCCGCGCCACGGTGAGCAGCCACGCCTCAGGATTGTCAGGACAGCCGGTGCGCGACCAGTTAGCCAGCGCAGCTGCGAATGCTTCCGCCAACGCATCTTCCGCGGCATCCACATCGCGTGTGCGCGTCGCCAGAAATGCAACCAATTTGCCGTAGCTGCGGCGCGCGACCGCATCGGCAGTTTTGCTTGCCTGCGCGCCGCTGCACGGGTTGTTGGTCATCAGGTTCACTTCTTAGCTGCGAGAGAGACTTCTCCCGCATACTTCTGGGTTGCCGGGTCCATCGACCAGATCGCTCGCACCTCGACGACGCCATGCCCAACGCCAGGACAGCGCCCGGCCCATGCCAGGGCTGCATCGAGATCGGGGGCATCGATGAGATAGTACCCGCCGAGTTGTTCCTTCGAGTCGGCAAACGGCCCATCGAGAACCTGTATTTTGCCGTTCGTGGTCCGCAACGTTGTTGCCGATGAGCTGGGCCGCAGGCGATTAGAGCCCACGAGCGCGCCCGCTGCCTTAAGCGCTTCGGTGTAGGCCATGTAGGCTCCATATCCCTGTTTCTGTTGTTCCGGCGTCATTTTTTCGAAACTGCTCTCATCGGCGTACAGCGTCAATAGGTATTGCATCGGAATTCCTCCGGTTTGGATTTTAGCGGAATTCATGTCCGCCACTATCATGACGCCCGCGACGGACGTATTTCGACATTCGGCAGGAGGAGTTCGCGACTATACCGGCAAAATCTCACGGTGGCCGACAGCGCGTATCTCCAGCTTCGAGCGGGGACACCTACTACCTTGGTGTGAGTGATAGCAACTATCGACCTCGATCTTCATCTAATGGACAGGTGAAAAACTAAAATGCAAAAGTTGACATCCCTGACGAAAAGATCGGCGATTCCCCTGGACCATGCGGTACTTTGCCTTGACTGCAACTGCGTGAGCGATGCGAACCGGGAGTGCCCGGCCTGCTCTTCAAGAGCATTGATGAATCTGAGCGTAGTGCTCGATCGGCGCGAAGACATCGAGTATGTGCGAGAACTGGCGGTTGCCTAGGTTCGATGACAGCGCGGATTCATGCGCTCGAGCATAACAATCCCAGCGGAATTCCTGGTCCGGCGGATGAGATTCATCCTGCAGGCACGCTGTGGCGGCGAGGTTCGGGAGCAGTCAGTCCAATTGGCCGGCCGGGACGCACTTAAGCAGGCCAAGGTCTCCTGCCAACCGTTCCAGGCGTGCACGTGTATTCGCATCGGGCGCCACAAGCGGCAGCCTCACGTTCTCCTTGCACTTGCCCATCAGGTTGAGCACGGTCTTCACGGGTCCGGGATTTGAATCCCAGAAATTGGCTTCGAAGAGATTCGCGTATTTGGATTCAATCTGTCGCGCCATGGCCCAGTCGTCGCGGAGTGCAGCGCGGACCATCTGCCCCACTTCGGCTGGAGCTTCATTTGAGGCCACGCTGATGAGTCCATGTGCGCCGACGCCAATGGTCGCAAGCGCCAGGCCGTCGTCGCCGGAAAAGACTTTGAAGGAACGGGGCAAGTGGTGGATCAACTTGGCAATTTGGCCCAGGTTTCCGCTGGCTTCCTTGATGGCCTGAATATTCTGCGCGGCGTCGGCCAGCCTGACGACCGTCATCGCCTCGAGATTTGCCGCTGTTCGCCCCGGCACGTTATACAGGCACACCGGGATCGGATACACCGCATTTGCCAGCGCCAGAAAATGTTGAAACTGACCTTCCTGGCTGGGCTTGTTGTAGTAGGGATTGGCGGAGAGGATCGTATCGATACCCTCGACATCCCGGAGCAAAACAGCCTGGCGCAGCAAGGTGCGCGTGGAGTTATGTGTACATCCGGCCCACACCGGCACGCGTCCGTCCGCTGCATCGATGACGATGCGGATCGTGTCCAGCCATTCGCCTTCATCGAGCGTCGCCGCCTCGCCCGTCGATCCGCAGGCCACTAGAAAATCGATGCCTGCGTCCACTTGCCAGCGCACCAGCGCCCGCAGAGCCTGCTCGTCGATGGCACCGTCCGCCCGGAAAGGCGTGACGATTGCCGTGCCACATCCTGTCGTTTCCATCATTGGTGAGTGTATACCCGTTGGGCGTGGATAAGAATGCATGAATCGCCAGGAATTGAATGCCCGTTGCAGCTCTTGTCGCGCCTTAGCTGGCCTCCGAACCAAGCCCCGTCGAGGCGCCAGTCACCGGTTCCGGCCCCCGGTATTCGCTTTCCAGCATCGACATGAGCCGCAGATCGCAGTAGGTCTCGCCCCGCCGGGCCGCATCGCGCATCGTGCCTTCGTACACGAAGCCAAGGCTCTCGTAGATGTGGCGCGCCCGGACGTTGTCCTCATACACATCGAGGAAAAGCCGATGGGCATGGAAATCCTCGAACGCGATTTGAATCACTTCCGCCAGAATCCGGCGTCCTAGTCCGCGCTCCGGATTGGCTACCACAATGCGCTTCAATTCGATAGCGCCGCTCTCTTCGCTCAGCCCTCGGAGGATGACGTAGGCTTGCAAGTCGTCGGGGCCGGATCCAGCCACCCAATAACGAGCATCGGCCCCCGCGAGAGCGGTTCGGTGGCGCTCCTCGGTCCACTGGCCAACGAATTGGCGGGCGCCAGGAGTGCGCTCCAGCGCAACAATGCGGGGAATGTCTGCAGAAACGGCCGGGTGGAGGAGCATGTCCTAGATTAAAGTCATTGGCCGCAAATCTTTCAAATCTCGCCACCTGCCAGCAAACCTCGTTCCAAATTGCAAGAGCGCCCCTCCCCCTTCCCATGACCAAAGGCATGTCCGGGTAACAAACAGCCAGTTCCACCCGGACCGGCTACGCGTATACCATTCCCTCACAGGGGAATTCTCATCAGTACCAGTATTTGCTTTGCCGAAACGCCGAGCGGTCTGTAGCCGCTTCGAAATAGATAAGGTTTCACCCTGCAACGTTTTAAAACCAAAATTGCAGGTTGCAGTCGCTTTTCCCACAGATCTTGCCGTAATTGCCTGTCGAGCTTGCAACAACGCCGACACCCGCGGTGCGCCTGCGCCTTTCGCGTTGGTCACATCGGCCGAGTCGGGGGTGGCTCGCAGCAAAAACTTGATGCTTCTTATCCCCATGCTCCGGCAAGAAGGATGAAGGACCTATGAGCGGCAGAACGGAAATGTCGACCACCCTTCAGGATCCCAACCTAGCACCGACCAGTTCCACGAGCACCACGATTGCCCTCATCGGACCAAATACCGCACATCGCAGCGTAATGGTCAAAGCTCTCTCCGGCGCCGAAGCGCGCAACGTGCGCGAATTTGCCGACTATCCGGCGAGTCTTGCAGACATCCCGAACTTGATGGAGGAGCACTTCGACGTCGTCATGATCGACGTTGACAGCGACCAGAGCTACGCGCTCCAGATCGTCGAAAGCATAGCCGCCTTCAATACCGCCATCGTGATGGTCTATTCGATGCGGAACGATCCCGACCTCTTGCGAGACTGCATGCGTGCGGGTGCACGCGATTTCCTGCCTCTTCCTGAAGATGTGAGCAACACGCCGACAGAGGCCGAGGTGGTGGCAACCCCTCCCGCGCCCCCTATTTCAGATCCGCCACCCACGCATGCGGAAGAGACCGAAGTTCTCAATCCGAAAGACTTTCTGCTGCCTGAGCCCGCTGTGCCGGAATTCGTTCTGGAAGCGCCGCCTGCCCCTGCTGCTCCGGCGGCCCCGGCTCCTCCGATAGCTCCGGAACCGCGAGTCTACAACGCCCCAGCCTACGATTATTCCAACAAAGCTAGGCGCCCAGACCTTCAGCCGTTCTCTCAATCCCCGGAATCCCCGAATGCCGTCTCTCCGAATGCCGTCTCTCAGCCTGAGATCTATCCCGAAGAACTGCGCCGCGCCAACGGGAAGGCTCATGCGGCGGAGGCGCAGCCCTCCAGCGATTCACCGTCTACCGATTTCAGTGCATGGGATAGCCTTTGGATACGCACCGCTCAGGCAACCCCAGGCAAGGCCTCCGATGCCAGCTCCGAACCGTCCCCTGCTGCCGAGCCGGCCCCTGCAAAGAAACGCATCACGCCGCCCAGCGGTCCGCAGCTTGTGGCGCGTACCGCCGCGCCAGTGGAAGGCGCCGCGGCTGTGACGACGCCGCTCTTCCGGCAAGTGGACGCCAGCGATCCGGCTCGGTCGAAGCGCCCCTGGGTGCGATGGGCTTTGCTCGCGGGAGTGCCCCTGGTCGTTGTGGGTCTGATCATGCTTGTATTCATGCCGTCGTCGCGCCAAAATACGCCCTCCCCTTCGACAGCACAGGCCGCTGTTCCTCCGACGGAAAGCGCCGCTTCCACCGCCAGTGCAGCTCCAACTGAGACCAAGCAGACCGCCAAGCCCTCGCCCGCCGCGCTGGCAGCGCCCGAGACGGATGTGCAGACCACTCCAGTAGCGTCCGGCATGATGAATGCGCAGCTGAGTGCGCCCTCGCGCATCGCGGGATCGATGAAGAAACCCGCTGCGGTGGAAGAGGCGCCCGCCGGTTTCTCGCCGGGAGCAATTGAAACCAGCGAGGCCGTTCCAGGCCAAATCTTTGGCAGCCAGCACAACGTGAAAGTCGTCCCGGGGGTCTCGGCCCTCTCTGCCGGCGTGGCTGAAGGGATGCTGATTCACAAGACGGCGCCCGTCTATCCCGAGTTCGCAAAGGCAGCCCGTGTCAGCGGAACGGTTCTGTTAGGCGCTAACATTTCCACGACAGGCACGATTGAGGGACTTCACGTGATTAGCGGTCCCGCCGTTTTGCGCGGTCCTGCGGTAGACGCAGTTAAGAACTGGCGCTATCGCCCTTACATGCTGAATAACCAGCCCGTCGAGGTACAAACAACCATCAAGGTCATCTTCTCTCTCGACCAGCACTAACCGTCCGAAGTGTGCAGCAGCCGATTTGACGAACCAGGCTCGCGACACCAGGCTCGCGACACCAGGATGCAGGTGCTTAGTCAGGCTGCTTCGCACCTTCCTTGGCTCCATTGACTGCGCCCTTCGTCGTATCCTTCGTCTTGTGCCAGGCCTTCTTTGTTCCCCGCTTGGTCGAGTGGTAGACCTTCTTTGTACCCTGTTTCGCGCCATGCCCGGCGTCTTTCGCGGCATTCTTGGTTTCGTGTCCAGCGTCTTTCATGTCCTGCTTCGCACTGTTTTCCTGGACGGTGGTGGATTCGCTCCAACCCAGAGCCGGCCCACTCGTCAGCATTACGCCAAGAAGAATTGAAGTAAACTGCCATTTCGTCGTCATAACATACGGGATTCCAGCTTGGGCTCGCGAGTTGGCTCGCCGGATCGAAAACATCGCGTCTGGTTCGAAGTATTTTCGATCCAAGCCTTAGTCGGGAGTGCTCATGCGCGTCGCAAGTCCTGATCGAAGATCTCCCCACCGGGAGCCCAGTCCAAAGCACTCCAGCTGACATCACCAGCCCTGGCAAACAATGACTGACTTGTGGTCTGCGATGCGTTCGCTCTACTTATGGCCTCCAGAAGACGGCGCGGGTCCGGAAGCCCGGCTGGACATCCCGCTCGATGGGCCATACGATGGGGCACGAACGCTGGCGGGGCCGCTGCGGGCAGCCGACTCGGCTCCGTAAGAACCGTTTGCCGCGGGCGCAAATCCCCGATGCAGTGCGATCGGACCGAGACCGGAATTCGCGGCATGTCCGCTGCTCATCGCCGCTGGCCCACCTAGATAAATTCGGGCGTTTGCCTCGCCTCGCTCCGCGGTTTGCCTCGAGAGTTTGTCGAGTTTTCCTAGTTCATCGCGTGGAATTCCCAGTCCCGCGGAGTCTTTGCGAAAGACAAACGACTCAGTGGAGGCCATTCCTGACCGCACCAAGGGCCGCAGGTTCACCGGCATCACAGTCGATTCGCCAGGTGGGGGTGCCCGCCCGGGCGGTGGCTGAAGGTGCGCGGGACCGCCGCTTGCGATCAGTCCAGTGCTATTGTTCAAGCCATTCCAAACTCCACCGGGTTGCCATCCCCAGCCCGTGCCGGGGCAGAACGACCAGCTTCCATAGTGGTACGGCGTCCATCCCCACGGATACGGCGACACCCATGAGTAGCCTGCTCCTGAGTAGTAGGCCCATGAACCATTTGAAAAGGGATCCCAAGCCGCGCTCGTGAAGTAAGGGCGCCACATGGAACCGCAGCCTCCCGCGTCCATGAAACTCCCGTAGTACGCCATGTCGTTCAGCCCGTAGCTGTACGGAGTGCTGCTGAGCGCGCTGTAGGCGGCCGTGCGTGCATGGTATCCGGTTGCCGTCTGATCCCAGCTGTCGAAGGGCTCGGCGGCGATCTGCTTCTCTATGATCGGCTGGTCCTGACTGGCCAGATGGAACGAGACTGTCTTCTTTCGGGCGACCTCTTCGGCCCCCCCCGGCCCATCCACGCGTACGGTGCCATCCAGTACCGCTACGCTTGCCTGTGCATCGTTCAGCTCCAGGCGAATGTGGCTGCCCGGTTCCAACGCAACGCCCTGCTGGGCAAATAGCAAATCAAATGAATTGCCGCGCGTTTTCACCAGGCTCACGTACGTCGTTCCACGCAACACACGAACCGACGAGGCGGTGGCGCCTGTTGCCTGCCGATCCAGTCGCTCGAATTGGACAACCGTGTTCGGGGCCAGCCGCAGTGTGCTGTTGTCTTCGAATTCGACCTCGGCCACGCCCTCGCCGGTGCGCAGCATGCTCTTTTCCACGATGGGCATATTCGCTACCGCGGGTTCCATTCCGCGGCCAATCGCGCGATCCATCTGGACCGCACCTTTTACCTCGCTGAGGCGCACAATGCGGATCTTCGAGACGCCTGCGTCCGCAGAGGTGGTATCCGTAGCGAGGGCGGGGAGGGCTGTTGCAAGGAAGAGAACTGAGACAGCGGCGAGTGCGGCTGATCGGAGAATCATGTCCGCCTCCTTTTTCTTGTGGCAAACGGCGAAGAGCAATCGATAACAGGAGCCGGCTCCGCGGCGGAGCCCGATGTGGCACCAATCCTAGCACGGAATTGCTGTGCTAGTTGTCTTCAAGTTGTCATCGTTTACTGCCGACGGGAACCGTGTGCAAATTGGCCTGCAATCGCGGGCGACGCCAAGCTCAATGCCTTTACAACCGCTCGAAGATCTCGCGGAACTCCCAGACGCCGGACTTCGCGTGGACCCACTCGGCTCCGCGCACGGCCCCCAGGGCAAAGCCGCGCCGCGAACGCGCATCATGACGCAATTCCAGCGTGTCGTAGTCACTGGTCGCGGTCACAATGTGTTCGCCGTTCGCGTCTCCAACACGGTGCGATTCGACTGGAATTTCAATACCCGGCCTGACGGTTTCGATGATTTGCTTCAGCGTGATTGCGGTGCCGGAAGGGGCGTCGATCTTCGAGGTGTGGTGCGTCTCGCTGATGGCGAACCGGTAGCCGTCCAGTTTGGCCAATTCCGCGGTCAGCCGGAACAGCGTTTGCACGCCGATCGAGAAATTGGTTCCGTAGAGCAGGGCGCCACCGCGCCGATGGGCGAGTTCCCTCATCTCCGCGAGCTGACCATACCAGCCGGTGGTGCCAACCACGATGCGGCAGCCGAGAGCCAGTGTCGCGCGGATGTTTTCGACGGCTGCTTCAGGTGTGGTGAAGTCAATGACGACATCGATGCCGGCAAGGTTGGGGGCCGTGAGCGCCGAAGCATGGGGATTCTCGTTGATGTCGTATGCGCGCACTCCGTGGCCCCGCTCGCGCGCTACTTCAGCGACAAGCGACCCGGTTTTGCCTTTTCCCAGTACCAGAATCGTCATGCTCGATCCTATCGCCAACTCGCTTTCGGCCCTGGAGCCGGGTGAACTCAGTCCGCGAAGGCCTTGAAGAAGCGAATGCGCACTGCCGGCTTCCCGTCGATCTTCATGCCTTCTACCGTACCGACATATGCGCCGCCGTTCAGCCAATCGTATTTGCCCTTCGGTGCTTCGAAGGCCGGGGTCGTCAAAATAGCGTCCCGCTTGCCCGTTGAATTCGGGCAGATCATCCCCTGGTTCACAACGTGGATGATGACGCCGTCGTCTGTCTGAATCATATAGTCCGCATGCAGATCGAAGCAGCCGCTCGCATTGACGAGCTGCCAGTCCCAGCCCCCAGGCATGATCTTGCCGTGCAACCCTGGCCCCTGGAAGGTACCACCCGTGATCGGCACAATGTTTCGCTTTCCGATTGGTGTCTCGCCGACGTGCACATCTTCGCCAAGTGTTACCTGTTCCTCAAATACAAGGTGCAGCTGCGGAGGCTGCGGTGCGCTCGGTGTTTGCCCCACCATTTGCGAGGCCAGGATCGAAGCACACAAGGACACTCCGGCGATCCCAGTGAGCAACCGAAGACGATTCACGTTTCTCCTATCAGGTCTGGGCCAATGCGCGACGCGCCTCGACGTCAAAGACGGCCGGGTCGGGATTCTGGAAGAACGCCGCGTGGAGTGACCGCACCGCCTCATCGGCATCCTCTTCCTCAATCATGAAGCTCATGTTGATTTCACTTGCGCCTTGCGAAATCATGCGCACGTTGATGTGGCGAATCGCTCCAAAGACCTGGGCCGCCATGCCGCTTTGTCCGCGAATGTCTTCGCCGACCATGCAGACGAGAGCTTTTTTCCCCTCGTATTTCACATCGGCCAGCTTGCCCAGGTCCGCCGCGATCAAGGGCAGCTTGTCATTCGAATCGACGGTGAGCGAGACCGAAACTTCGCTGGTCGAAACCATGTCCACCGGGCACTGGTGCTTGTCGAAGATGGCAAAAATCTCACTCAGATAGCCGTGGGTCATCAGCATGCGGCTGGCGACCACATCGATGATGCTCAGCTTCTTTTTCACGGCGATCGATTTGAAAGGGCTCTTACAGTGCGGCGCCAGCGAAATAATGCGCGTTCCTTCGTTGGAAGGGTTCTTGCTGTTGAGCACAAGGACCGGGATGTTCTTTTTGACTGCGGGAAGAATCGTGGCTGGGTGCAGCACCTTCGCACCGAAATACGCGAGCTCGGCCGCTTCTTCAAAACTGATGACTTTGACGCGCAGCGCATCGGCGCAGACGCGCGGATCGCAGGTCATGATGCCATCGACGTCGGTCCAGATTTCGATGGCGCTTGCGTTCAGAGCTCCACCCACCAGCGCTCCGGTAAAGTCGGATCCGCCGCGGCCAAGCGTAGTAGTAATACCCTCCTCATTCGAAGCAATGAAGCCGCCCATCACCGGCACCTTGTTCTGGTCGAGGAGCGGGCACAGCTCTTCAGCGGCACGCTTTTCAATGATGCTGTCCTGCGGAATTGCCTTCCCGAATTGCGAGTCGGTGACGATTACGTCGCGCGCGTCCACATGTGCTGCGTCCATGCCACGTTCACGGAATGCCGCAGCGACGATGCGGCTCGAAATCCGTTCGCCATAGCTGGACACGAGATCGGAGATGCGCGGCGTGAGCTCGAGAATGGCAGCCAGGCCGCGCAGAACCTCGTCGAGCGAATCGAACTTCTGGTCGATCAGTGTGACAAGCTCGGCAGAGTTTTTCACGAGCGCCGTTGCCGTGTCGCGATGCCTGCAGCGAAGGCGCGAACTAATCGCCAGTGCGCCGGTGCGGTCGCCCGAGGCAGCCGCGGTAGCTGCGCGCAACAGCTGATCGGTCACCTTGGCGAGTGCGCTTACCACCACAACGGGCCGCTTGCCGAGCGCGAGCCGCCCAGACACAATGCCCGCAGTGCGCGTAATGGCAGCCGGATCTTCGACCGACGTGCCACCGAACTTCATCACAACGATGCTCATGTGGAAATATCCATTGTGCAGGTGCGATTCAGGCGCGCGCTGCCGCTTCGGTGAGGGGCTCCAGTTTGCCGAGGCTGGCCAGCAGCTCCGCATTCAGAATGGTAGCGCCGGCAGCGCCACGCACGGTGTTGTGGGAAAGCAGAACGAACTTCCAATCGAGCAGGCTGCACGTGCGCAAGCGGCCGACAGTGATGGCCATGCCTCTCTCGCGGTTGCGATCGAGGCGCGGCTGGGGACGGTCAGGCTGCGCGGCGAATTGCACAGGCTGCTTGGGAGCGAACGGCAGATCGCGGCCAGCGAGCGGCTTGTAGTCGTCCCACGCGGCAAGAATTTCGTCCGCCGTGGCCTTCTTGCTCAACTTAATCGAGACACATTCAGTGTGGCCATCGACGACGGGCACGCGGTTGCAGTGAGCCGTTATTTTTGCTGCAAGCGGAGCGACAGCGTGGCCCTCAAGCCGCCCTAGAAGCTTCAGCGTCTCGGCCTCCATCTTTTCTTCTTCGCCGCCGATGTAGGGCACAACGTTGTCGAGGATGTCCATCGACGCTACGCCCGGATAACCGGCGCCGCTGACTGCCTGCATAGTGGTGACAAAGATCTGCTCGATGCCGAAGCGCTCCTCAAGGGGCTTGAGAGCCATGACGAGGCCGATGGTGGAGCAGTTCGGATTGGTGACCATGTAGCCGCCCGACTGCTTGCGCGAAGGCTGCTCCTCGATGAGATGCAGGTGCTCGGCATTCACTTCCGGAATGACCAGCGGCACATTGGGGGTCATGCGGAAGGCGCTTGAGTTGGAAAGAACAGCGCAGCCCGCGTCCGGCAAATTTGGGTTCGAGCTCGCGGGCAATGGCGGCATCGACGGAGGAGAAGATGATGCCGGGCGCGCCGTCGGGCTCAGCGGGCGAGACAGGCATTCTGGCGATGCGCTCGGGGAGCGGCGTATCGAGACGCCACTTGGCTGCCTCGCCGTAGGTCTTTCCGCTGGAGCGGTCACTGGCCGCAAGCCAGGTGATTTCGAACCAGGGATGGTCCTCGAGGAGCTGAATATAGCGCTGGCCCACCATTCCGGTGGCGCCAAGGATGCCGATGGGATGCTTGGTTTGCATGGCCGTGAACACTTCAGTGTACAGGAGGATCTGCTGTGCACGAGGATCCCCGGGCCCGCTTTATTACCTGCACGTCACGGCCGCGGAACGGACCCGCAGTTTCCGGAGTTGTCAGCTCTTGGCCGGAACTTCCGCTGGGCGTTTAGGATTTGCGCAACCTTCTCCCACGACGGTCGTCCACTCGCGCACATACCATCGCTTCACCAGGCCGTTCGCCACGTACGGATCGGACTTTGCGAATCTCTCTGCGACTTCGGGAGTGGCCCCTTTGAAGAGCAGAATGGCGCCATCGACAGGACTGGCCAGTGCTCCGCCGAGGACCAGTTCGCCGCGCTCGCTCGCTTTCCACGCGAGCCCCAAATGCAGGTCGCGAAACTCTGCGCGCCGCGTCAGGTAGTCGTCAACCAATTCGTAAAAAAGCAGGTAGTGATTCAACACTGTTTTTCCACCCCTATTCCCTATTCCCTGTCTTTATCCCATCGCCGCGAGTACCGCATCGGCGAATTGGCTGGTTCCGGCAGTGCCGCCCACATCGCGGGTGAGCGTTTTGCGCTCGCCGTAGACGGTCTCAAGGGCCTTGTGAATTCTGTCTGCCGCGGCCTCCTCGTCGAGATGGCGGAGCATCAGGATGGCCGATTGCAGAAGAGCCGTTGGATTCGCGAGGTCCTTGCCTGCGATGTCCGGCGCTGAGCCGTGCACGGCTTCGAAGATGGCGCATTCATGGCCGAGGTTCGCGCCGGGAACGAGGCCGAGGCCGCCAACGAAGGCTGCGCAGAGATCGCTGACGATGTCGCCGTAGAGATTCTCGAGCAGCAGCGTGTCGTATTGGTACGGATTCATGACCAGCTGCATGCAGGTGTTGTCGATGATGTGCTCGCCGTAATAAATCTCAGGGAAATCTTCGGCCACCTTGCGCGCGCAGCGCAGAAACAGGCCGTCGGACAACTTCATGATGTTGGCCTTGTGGATGGAGTGAATCTTTTTGCGGCCGTGCTTGCGCGCGTAGTCAAACGCGAACTTCGCGATGCGCGTTGAGCCTTTCTCGGTGATGACCTTGATGCTCTCGACCACGCCGGGAACGACTTCGTGCTCCAGGCCGACGTATTCGCCCTCGGTGTTTTCGCGCACGATGATCAAGTCGACGCCGGGCCACTTTGTTTCCATGCCGGGAAGATTCTTGATGGGCCGGAAGTTGGCGAAGAGGTCGAACTTTTTGCGCAGCGTGACGTTGATGCTCTTGAACCCGCCACCGATCGGGGTTGTGACCGGGCCCTTGAGCGCGACCTTGTTGCGTTCGATGGATTCGTGGAGTGCGGCCGGAATGTATTCCCCGAAGATTTCGAAGGCCTCGGCGCCGGCGGCGTGCCTCTCCCACTCCCACTTGATGCCTGTGGCTTCGAGGATGCGGACGACGGCTTGCGTGACTTCGGGGCCGATGCCGTCGCCGGGGATGAGGGTGATGCGATGGGTCATTCTCTCTGCCATGGCTTCTGATTAGAAGATACAGCGGGCGTCGTCCCAGGACATCCCTTCCTCAGGCTCTGGATGAAACATCCTTGTTTTCAATGGGTTGGCTAGAGCGAGTGCGTTCGTCATCAAACCCGAGTTGCTGCCTTCACACTCGGCTATCTTCTCGCCACGCCCTTCATTTATCACTATTGCACGAGCTGGTAATTCTTGTACTCGGAGGTGAAGAGGGTGTGGCGCATCGAGGTGCCGCCGTCGCCAGAGTCGCCGTTGGGAACCACTTCGGTAATGGTGATGGCGCGGACCGGAAGAACGAGGGACTTGTCGCCAACGGTGACGGGACCGTAGTCAATCCGCTCGTCGTCCTGGTGAACCACGTCAGAGATTTTCTCTTCTGTCTGCGTGATGAGGCGGACAACGATGCCCGAACTGGGATCGATGGAGATCTCGCCGTGATAGGGGACGTTGTCCTTTTTGTAGAGGTGCCAGGAGGTGCTGGTCTGGAAGTTGCCACGCCCGGGCCCCGGAGCGCCGAATGGATCCGACCCCCCTCCCGCCATGGGATAGGACAGCCTGCCTGCCTGTCGAATACTGGGGAAGCAGCAAACTTGCACTTCCATGTGAGTTTCTTTCTTGCTGACGTTATAGGAGAAGACCGCGGCGGGTTTACCGTTGATGGTTTCCCAGCGCACAAACTGAATGCCCCCCGAGGCCCGGGCTTCCGAGATTACCGTGGCGAGATTCGGATCGGGGTCCATGACCTGGATCATCTTATTGCGGCCCCACTGAGTATTGTCGGCGGGAAGGGTCTCCCGACCCTTCTTCAAGGTGATGGGGGTGTCGGCCGCATTGATAAAGCGGAGGTAGTCGTGGGGCTTCACCGTTAATCCGGATCCCATGGTGGCGTCCTTGGCTCCGCTGGCCACGCCGGAGGAATCGGCGAGAGCCTCGAAGTTGTCCTGGAAGCGGAGCGAAGTTCGGTCGGCGGTGAGAGCGGGAAGTTGGGCGTAGGTATTCGAGGCGTAGGCGGCGGCCTTGGCAAGCAGGGCGGCGGTGTCGGGGGCGGGATTGGCGGGTATATCCGCCGGCGGAGGAGGCAGCAGGGCGCTGCGAGCTTCGAGGATGTAAATCTGCTCGGTGGAGAGCACTCCGGCCACGCCGTCGACTGCAGGCAGGTCTTCCACCAGGCTGTTCAAGGCGGTACGCGTGAGTTGCTCGCTCAACTGCACTTGCTTGAGCGCTGTGGCCACGTCGGCGTCGTTCTTCTTCTCGTCCTGCATGGTATGGAGCATGGATTTCAGTTCGGCGACGGAGACCATTTTGTCGGCGGACCAAGCCGGGATCGAAGCAAGCAGGAGTATGGCGATGCAACCCTTGATTATCATGGACAAAATCCTTCGTATGATCGGTATGAAAAAATTGTATAGCTTGTTCAAGGGAAGGAATTGTGACGGATGAACTATGGGGGGCGAAGCGTTAGCGTTCTACGCATGTCCAAACTGCGGAGGGCGGCTATGCGCGTAGCTGCAGCTGGAGCGCTGGGCTGCGCATTTTGGGGAAATGCGGCGTCCTCGCAAACCCATGCACAGCCGGCAACAAGCCAATCTTCAAAGCGCAGCATCCGTCCCGCTCTCATCAATACGTGTGTGATCACCAAAGACGTAAAGCGCCTTGTCGGTTTCTACGAGCCCGTTCTCAAGCTGAAAGCAAAATGGTCGGGCGAAGATTACGCTGAGTTCGCAACCGGGGTGGGCGTGCTGGCGATCTTCTCCGCCGATGCACAGGAAAAATACATCCCGGGATCGGCCGAAGCAGCAAAGAATCGGACCATCATTCTGGAGTTCGAAGTTGCCGATGTGGATGCTGAATACAGGCGGCTGAAGGACTTGGTGAAAACCTGGGTCAAACCGCCAACCACGCAGCCATGGGGCACACGCTCAATTTATTTTCGCGATGCGGACGGAAACCTCGTCAATTTCTTCATGCATGTGCCGCCGACTTCGTAGCGAAAAATCCAGTTTTGGGTATCAATTGATTCCCTTCCGCGCAAACATTCAGCTCTTGCCTTTGCTGCGGTGGGAGTCGAGCAGGCCTTCGAGTTCCTGCTTGAATTCGCGTACGTCTTTGAAGTCGCGGTAGACGGAGGCGAAGCGAATGTAGGCGACCGTGTCGAGGCCCTTGAGCTCGTTCATGATCAGTTCGCCGACTTCACTGGTGGTGCGCTCGCGCTCCGGGGCGTCGATCAGGAAGCTCTCGGTGGCGTCGACGATTTTTTCCAACTGAATGGACGAGACCGGGCGTTTTTCACAGGCCCGCAACAAGCCGCGGAGGATTTTTTCGCGGTCGAAACGCTCGCGGCGACCGTCCTTCTTGACGACCATGTAGGGGATTTCGTCGATGCGCTCGTAGGTGGTGAAGCGGCGGTTGCATTTCTCGCACTCGCGCCGGCGGCGAATGGAGTCGGCTTCCTTGCTCTCGCGCGAATCGACCACGCGGTCTTGTCCGAAGCCGCAATAGGGGCATTTCATGCTGGAACCATTCTAAGGGAACGCGGAACAGGGAACAGGGAACAGGGAACAGGGAACAGGGAAACAGAGAAACACAGAGACAGGGAACTGCGAGATGAGAGGACGGATCCTAGCTCAGGAAATCTGAGATGGCGGCGACGACGGTTTCCTGCTCGTCTTTGCGCAGTTCCGGGAAGATGGGGAGGGCGAGGACTTCGCGGGCGGCGCGTTCGGCTTCGGGGAAACAGCCTTCGGCATAACCGAGATTCTTCAAAGCTTCCTGTAGATGGAGCGGGACGGGATAATAAATCTCGCTTCCAATCTTGCGTTCGGCGAGGAAGTCGCGGAGTGCATCGCGGCGTTTGGTGCGAATGACATATTGATGCCAGACATGCTTGCTGCCAGGAACTTCGTGCGGCAGGACGATGCCTTTGTCGGGATAGGGGCCGGCTTCGGCGAGGCTTGCAGAGTGAAAGAGCGCATGATAGCGCCTTGCAATTGTGTGGCGCGCCTGACTCCATTCGTCGATGTATTTCAGCTTGACCTTGAGGATTGCGCCCTGGAAGCCGTCCATGCGGGCATTCCAGCCGATCTCGTCGTGGTGGTAGCGGCGGCGCATGCCGTGCTGGCGCAGCATACGCGCGCGCTCGGCGAGTTCTGCTGAGTTGGTGGTGACCATGCCTGCGTCGCCTGCGGCGCTGAGATTCTTGGTGGGGTAGAAGCTGAAGGCGGCGATGTCCCCAAGGCCGCCGGCGGCAACGCGGCCGGATGTAGCTCCAAAGGCTTGAGCGGCATCTTCGACGAGCTTAAGATTGCGGGTCTTGGCGATCCCGGCAAACCGTGCCATGTCGGCGGGCTGGCCGTAAAGGTGTACCGGAAGGATAGCTTTGACCGCCTCGCCGTCTTTGCCTGCCAGGACAGCCTGGACGGCAGCGGGATCCAGATTGAAGGTGGCTGGGTCGATGTCGGCCAGCACGGGCCGGGCGCCCGCTCGCAGAATCGAGCTCACTGAGGCGAAAAAGCTAAAAGGAGTGGTGATTACGGCCGATCCTGACGAAATTTCGGCGGCAGCCAGGGCCAACCACAGTGCGTCGGTGCCGGACGCGCATCCAATAGCGTGAGAAACGCCCAGGTGATGGGCGGCGGCTTCTTCGAAGGCGGCTACCGGCTCACCGAGGATAAACTGTTGCGTCTCCAGTACATGCCCGAGGGCCTCAAGCAGCTCACGGTGCAAGGGTTCGTACTGCCGCTTCAGATCTAACATCGGAACGGGCATCGGAACCGGTTGGCTTTTGGAAGCGGAATGTACGGCAGAGTGGGCGCGGTCTTGCACCCCAATAGGGTAGCAGCCGCGCACAAAAAGGAGTTCAACTTCAGGCGGTCGAGTCAGAAACCCAATGCGGCTCGTCACTGTCTGCAATGGGCAGAGTTGAAAAGGTGAGTGAACCTCGCTATTGTTGACACATTGCGGGATCAGGCGGAACCGGGGCTTCCGGCGCCGCGCCCGCCGATTTGTATTTTCACGAAAGTGCAGGACGGTTGCACCCCAACACCCTACTCTACGAAAGCAGGAGATCGGCACATGGAAAACAAGCCGGCACAGAATATTCAGGACACCTTCCTGAATACCGTTCGCAAAGATAAGACTCCGATCACGATTTACCTGGTCAGCGGCGTCAAGTTGACTGGAAAGATCCGCTCCTTCGATAAGTACTCGGTGCTGCTTGAAAACAACAGCCAGGAGCAATTGATCTTCAAACACGCCATTTCGACCGTGGTCAGCAACCGGAGCGTGCTCCATACGGCGGAGCATCGACCGGCGGTTGGGCACACGGGGCTTGGCCCATCCGCAGTACCGGCGCCGACGCCGACTGCAGCCACGGCGGAGCAACGTTAAGCCCGCCAGGCAGATGTTGAAGATGGTGTGATCGTCCGCTCCAAGAAGACTGACATGCGCGGCAGGCGGTTGCGGTTGCCCGCCCAACAGGCGACAGACGCGGTTCGCGCAGCTATGCGCCCGGAGCGCGCTGTTCTGGTTGGCGTCGACTTCACCGGACGCTCGGCGAAGAACCGCGCTGGCTTATCGGCTGCTCGTCTGGCTGCGTCGCAGCGCGCCGCTGCGGCTGTGGAGAACGGTGTGGTCGCGCGTGCGCCGGAAGCAGATAGCGAGCCAGTTTCCTCTGGTGCCGCGGGATTCGGTGTCGAGGAATCTCTGGCGGAGTTTCGCGAGCTTGTCGCCAGCGCAGGCGCCGAAGTCGCGGCTGAATTGCTCCAGCGGCGTCCACGGCCCGATCCTGCGACGCTTGTCGGAGCCGGGAAAGTGGAAGAGATTGCCGGAGTCGCCGCTTCGACCGAAGCGGACCTGGTGCTGTTCGATCACGACCTCTCGCCGACGCAACTGCGCAACCTTGAGGCCGCTCTGCCATGCCGCGTGCTGGACCGCACGCAGCTGATCCTCGACATTTTTGCGCGCCATGCGCGCACCCGCGAAGGCCAGTTGCAGGTGGAGCTGGCACAGCTCGAATACATGCTGCCGCGGCTCACGGGCCGGGGCAAAGCCATGTCGCAGCTCGGCGGCGGCATCGGCACCCGCGGACCCGGTGAAACGCAACTCGAAACCGACCGCCGCAAGATTCAGCGGCGCATCGATCAAGTCAAGATTGATTTGGAGTCGGTGCGGCGTGTTCGGCGCCAGCAGCGCCAGCGTCGCGAGTCTGTGCCGGTGCCCACGGTGGCGCTGGTCGGCTACACCAACGCGGGCAAGAGTACGCTGTTCAATCAGCTCACCGGCGCGCAGGTTTTGCAGTCATCGCGCATGTTCGCCACGCTCGACCCAAAACTCCGTGTCGTCGAATCTGCCCAGCCGCCGCCAGGTGTTGCTGTCGGACACGGTGGGATTCATTCGCAATCTGCCCCACACGCTGGTCACCAGCTTTCGCGCCACGCTGGAAGAAGTGGAACAGGCGGAGGTGCTGCTTCATGTGCGCGACGCAGCTTCAGGCTACGGCGAGGAGCAAAAAGAACAGGTGGAGAAGGTGCTGGCCGAGTTGGACGCGCTGAAAAAGCCGCGTGTCGAAGTGCTGAACAAGATCGATCGGCTTACCGAACATGAGCGCGCGGGGCTTGCTTCTCGTGGTGAAGTGCTGGTTTCCGCGCGCACGGGTGAAGGCATGGATGCGTTGCGTGCGGCCATCGACCATGCTCTTCATTCCGATCCCATCCTTGACGCCGAGTTGCGCGTTCCGCAGCGCGAGGGCTCGGTGCTGGCGGCAATCGAGGCCGGCATGGTGGTGCACGAAAGGGCGTACGAAGGAGACGTGGTGCGCCTGGTTGTGAGCGGGCCTGCTTCGCTTATCGGCAGGCTGCGCGCCTATCGCGTGCGTCCCGCAGAAGCTGTGGGCGAAGTTGACTGAACCGTCGCGAGCCCTCGCCCGGTGCATGGCACACTAGAGCTGTGAGCGACCAATCCTCTCGAGAGCCGACTTCATCGCCTATAGCCGCGCCTTCCATTACAACTCTGTCGAGCCGCGAGATTTATCGCAACCGCTGGCTGCGGCTGCGCGAGGACCGGATTCTGCGGTCCAATGGGAAAGAGGGCATCTACAGCGTTGTCGACAAGGACGAGTGCGCGATTATTTTGCCCATCGAGAACGATCGCGTGTGGCTGGTGGAGCAGTTTCGCTACACGATTCAGGAACGTGCGTGGGAGTTGCCGCAAGGTGGTTGGGAAAAGGCAATCGTCGATCCAGAGGAGCTGGCGCGCGGTGAGTTGAAAGAGGAGACGGGACTGCACGCCGAGCGGATGGTGCGCCTGGGCACTCTTTGGATCGCGTATGGATTTGCGCGCCAGAAGCAGCACGTTTTTCTGGCCTCAGGCCTGACGCAATCCAAAACGGACCGCGACGTGGAGGAGCATGACCTCGTCGTGCGCAGCTTCGCCATAGAGGACTTCGAGCGGATGATGCGCGAGGGTACGATTGGGGACGCGAGCACGCTGGCGGCGTGGGCGCTCTACCAGCTCGGGATGCCGGGCCAAAAGTAACGGGTCCAGACCCAATTGCACTTCAAGAAAACCTCAATCCTGATCGATAGTAGAACGATGGGATCGCACACCTGCGGTCCGTTGGAGCGTTGCGTGGCGCGCACGATGTCAAATCCCGGGCCGGACGTGGACAAGGATTCGCATAGGGACTTGCGCGAGGACGTTCGCGCGGGCGCCGGACTGATGGAGAGCTTGTGCGCGGCGGGTGAATTTGTGCGGGCGCTTCGGGTGAGGCTGCGCTTCGGCGAACTGACGCGTGCGCCGCTGCGCCTGCTCCGCCTGCAGGTAACGGAAACGACCGTGGAATGCGATCTGCTGGCCAGGCGCGCGGACAGTTGGGATGCGGGGCTTTCGGGCAAGGCACGGCAGCGGAATGAGGCGCAGCAGGCGTTGCATGATGCGATCCAGGTGCGGGCGTTGCTCTTCAAGACTCTGCCGGGGCTGGATCAGGGCGAGTTGCGGATTTATCGCGAGGCAGGGAGCGGGCGCGAGCTGATTGCGGCGGGCCGTGTGGAGCGGAGAGATCGCGTAGCGCGCAACGTGCGGTCGCTGGCGATGCGTGCCAAGCTTCTTGGTTTCCAATTCGCTTTCGAGGATGACGTGCTGTTGCGGATGGCTCCGGAACCGTACAAGGGCGGCGGGTGGTCCCCGGCTGGGTAGTCGACGGTCTCTGATGTTCAACTGTAATTGGGGCTCGCGAGGGTTCCATTCCTTCGCCGCGGGGACGCCAAGATGCTTCAGCAGATTCTTTTGAAGCTACGGCTCCCGATAACCTTGGTTGCCGATGGAGAAGCAAAGGCCGATTTGTCGTTAGCACTCGCCCTCGTCGTGTCTTCGATAGATGCCTAGTTCGTGGCAGCATCGCTGGGCGGATCTCCACGGTGCGGACGCATCGTGCCGTCGGCTGGAAATCAACGAGTTCCGGTTGCTCCGCCAACCGAGAGCCCCGCACCTGAGGCAATCGCTGAAGGCGCGCCGTGGAATCGTTTGAAAGCAAGAACGGTCAGCACGATGAAAATTACCATCACTACCAACTGAGTTAACCCGAAGACCGGGGATGCCTGCGTTGGCGCAATGGCTTTCAGTGCCGGTATTTTTTCAAACGACTGCACGATGAACACAAAGAAGTTGAAGTAGAGGGCCACACTCGCGGTGATGACGTAGGTCCCGCGCCAGATGCCAGTGAGGCCGCGGGAGTAGAGAGCGACGATCGCTATGAGAAGCACAATCAGCGACAGGATTCCGATGACGATGCCGGGCGTGACGCCCTTGAACGGGAAGAAAAAGCCGGTCACGCTGGTGAGGACCGTGGTGACAAGAAACAGAGCGGTCACGGCGGGGAGTCGCCTGTCGCCGATCATGCCGGAGAGGACGACAAGTCCGGCGGCGATGCCGATGAGGCTGATCGCCACATGCAGGTAGGTGAAGGCAGCCAAGCTCATACCGAGAATCATGGGATTGTCCTTTCGAGTTCCGGGGAATTGGCACTACGTCAGGAGTGGACGGTCGCAACGGGTGGGGAAGAACAGGATGCTGCCCAGGGGGATGTTTGAGCGCCATTACCCTGCGGCCGCCGTGAGCAGGGCTTCAACTTTCGAATCAAGATCGCGGGCGACCTGCGACGCGGCAAGATTACCATAAGGCGCAAGAAAGCTGGCCATTAAATCATAGGAAAGATAAACGCCGTCCTTGCGTTCATCGATAAGAATCGTCACCGGCGCGTAAGAACCGGCGTCCGGTACGTGCTCTGCCATGCGCTTCATGATGAGGGGATTTCCCACGACGAGGCGCACGATTCGCGGCGTAGTCGGGCCGTGATCTTTTGCAATCATGTGCCCATGGTCGAAGCGGAGAAACTCCATGAACCCCGAAGGCCCGAGTGCAGCCTGCACCACTTTTTCGAACTCCGGCCAGGTCTTTGCCGCGATGACATTCTTTCCGAACTCGCGCATGTCGGGATGACCGACGGCGGCGTCAAGAGCTTGAACGACCTCATCGAATAGTTTGAAAGAGACGACGCTGAAACGCTCTACAGCTATTGGCCGAATCGCCACGCGCACCTGCCTTGCGCATTGGATGTAGCGAGCCGGGTGTCGGGGCGCAAAGAATCTTGCTTCGTTTCGGGACTGCGAGTGTTGGACGGATGTCACCCATTCGCGCGCTAGGCGCGCTCTTCGATCGCGATCCAATGGCAAGGATAGTCGGGGCCGATGTATTCGGCGCGGGGGCGGATGAGGCGGTTGTCGTCCAACTGCTCGATCACATGCGCGGCCCAGCCGGCGATGCGGCTGATGGCGAAGATCGGCGTGTAGAGATCGATGTCGATGCCCAGGGTTGCGTAAGTGGACGCGGAGTAAAAGTCGACGTTCGCGTTGAGCTTCTTGTCCTTGTTGATGTAGAGCTCAATGGCGCGGGACATCTCATACCACTTGGGCTGTCCAGCGTCTTTGCCCAATTGCTCGCTCATACGGCGCAGGTGGGTTGCGCGGGGGTCCTCGGTTTTGTAGACGCGATGGCCAAAGCCGGAGATCTTCTGCTTCGCGGCCAGCATGTTTTTGACATATTCGACGGGGTCGGCGCCGGCTTTGTCGATGGTGTGCAGCAGGCGCATCACGCCTTCGTTGGCGCCACCGTGCAGCGGGCCCTTCAGCGCGCCGATGGCGCCGGTAATGGCTGAATGAATATCGGAGAGTGTAGCGGCGATGACGCGGGCGGCGAAAGTGGAGGCGTTCAACTCGTGGTCGGCATGAAGAATCAGTGCGATATCAAGGGTGCGGGTTGCCGTTTCCGAGGGTTTGACGCCGTTGAGCATCCAAAGAAAATTCGCAGCGTGGGAGAGGGAGCGATCAGGAGGAATGACTTCGAGTCCCTTACGGAGCCGGTCGTAGATGGCGACGATCATAGCGATTTGTGCGGTCAGGTTATAGGCCTTGCGCACATTCGCGTCGTGCGAATTGTCCTTTTCGTCGGCGTCATAAAAACTGAGCGCCGACACCGCCGTCCGCAGTACTTCCATCGGCGTGGCGGAGGAAGGGAAGCTGCGCAGCAGGTCGACGATGCGCTGATCGAGGGAGCGGGCCAGGGCCAGCTGTGCCTGAAATTCGCGCAGGTCGAACTGGTTCGGCAAATGGCCATTCCATAAGAGATAGGTCGTTTCTTCGAAGCTGGAATTCTCGGCCAGCTCGTGAATGTCGATGCCGCGATAGGCGAGCACACCCGCCTCTCCGTCAATCCAGCAGATGCCGGAGTTGGCGGCGACAATTCCTTCCAAACCCTTTCCCGCGACAGCGGTGGACATGGCCTTTGGACTCCCTCTTGCACTTATTTCTTCCGTGATATGGACCCTCAACCGGCGCGTCAGGTGTGCCGGGCTCGGAAAATGCAGCAAAGTCCTTTATAGCTTAGGGATTGATAGGTTGTCACGGCAGAGGCTGCAGCGTGTCCCAAATTGGATTTCACGCGCAGATCATCTGAAAATGGGACGGCAATGCCTGCAATCGACATAATTGACTGTCTCGACAGCGCGCAGCAGCGTAGCGTCGTCCTAACGCCAGCCCTCTCAATCCTCAGGCAGCACCTCAAAAATCGCTCCAATCTTGCAATCCGCACTCCCATCCCTCCCGCGCTGGTAAGAGCCGGGAGGAATCCCGGCTCGTTTCGTTCGTCTTGGATCGCGATAGCCCGTGATTCGGAATCCGTTTTGAAAACGGTCTTGTCGCCGGACATGCTGCGCCTTCGTTCGATAGGGAGATTCCAGACACCCAATCCAACCAACGCCACGCGCGGAGCCGGGTGGTGACGGTTACTCTTTGCATCTTTCCGGCGCGCTGACCCCTCGCGCCTATCGGCTTTTCGTTCTATAGTGAGTGCAATCCCCGGAGGCGTTCCTGCACGCGTACATTCTGTTGCCAAATGGTTTCCGGCCATTTTTTTGAAGAGCAGGGAACGCGCCGCAGGCAACTCTGAATCGGCTCGAAATCCGATTCGAGGGCGCTAACCCGGAAGCTGCGGTTCGTTCGAGCGGACCGCCAAGCAGGAGGAAAGGTAAACGATGAGTGACGAACTTGAAAATGCCCCGAGAACCTATTCCGGCGCTTTGCTGGCGGTGATCGGAGCAGCACTGGTGGCCGCGGTGGCCGGTCTGATCTGGACCTATACGCTGAGCGGCCGCATTGCGCATCAGGAAGCAGCGTTGACCGAGGCGAACCAGCAGAACGTGAAGCTGGCTGCCGAACTGCGCGAAACCAATGCGCGCCTCACTGTGGCAACCGACGAGCTGGGCAAGTCGCTGGGGTTGACGCAGAGACAGTTGGACGAGCGGGCCCAAAGCCTGATCGCGCGCGAACAGGCCGACAGCCGCCGTCTTGAGACCGCGCAAAAGCAGACTGCGCAGCAGGTGAACGCCGTGGCCAGCGACGTTTCCAATGTGAAGACCGATGTGGGCGGCGTGAAGACCGATCTGACGCAGACGAAGACCGATCTGCAAGGTGCGATCTCGCAGCTCACCTCAATGAAGGGCGACTTGAGCGACCACTCGAGCCTGATCGCGCGGAATGCGCAGGAGCTCGAGGTGCTGAAGCACCGGGGCGACCGCAATTACTACGAGTTCACGCTCGCCAAGGGCCAGAAGAAGCCTGTGGGCACGGTGAGCCTGGAACTGAAAAAGTCCGACCAGAAGAAGAGCCGGTTCACGCTGGTAATTTACGCGGACGACCGCAGTTACGAGAAGAAGGACCGCAACGTCGACGAGCCATTGCAGTTCTACAGCGGCAAAGATCCGGCGCTGTACGAGATTGTGGTCAACGCAATCGGGGGAAAGAACCAGGTTTCCGGCTATCTCTCTACGCCCAAGACCGCGCCGGCTCCGCCCTCCACGCCTAGCGGTCAATAACCGCGCCGGTTGCGGCCACTTTGACTTCCGGCTGATAGCGGAAGGCGAAGCTAAAGTCCAGGGCTTTACGCGCATCCCATTGATCCTTTGCCATGCGGAAGGAGGAGACGAAAGTCCCCTCCGCCGTTTGGCCGGGCTCGAGTGTCAGCTCGGACGAGAGCGGCGTGTTGTGCCACTGCGCCATGCTGGGATACGCCAGAAAAATGCGCTCATACTGCGAAGCTGTCGCGGCGAAGCTCGTATTCACAGTGCCATCGGCCATCGTCACATTGGTCATGATCTGGTGCAGGAAGAGCGGCTGCTTGCTCTGGTTGTGCAGACGCACGCGGGTGAAAACCAGCACCTGGTCGAAGGACTCCTGCGATACGCTCGAGCCGTTGGCGTCGAACGCCGGGGTGACGGAGTGCATGGGGTGGGCCCAGACCTCCAGCAACTCACCGGTCGCTACAGGCGGCTTTTCTCCTGCGATGACGTAGATGGCAATGGCAATGGAGACCACCACGGCAGCCGCGATGCTGGCCCATACCAGATGGCCGGTGCCCTTGGTAAACGACTCGCCGCGCGCTGCGTCGTCCAGCTCTCCGGGTTTTTCCTGATGGAGCAGACTCATGGCGCCCTTATCTTATCTTGCGGTGGGTGGGATGGGCTATGAATTCGTGTGATTCTCCTGGCGCAATCGCATTTCAGATTCCCCTGCGTGCAACGCTTTCATCCTGACGCCTCAGCCGCGCGACAGGGACAAGATCTGCGGTTGTTTTCTCTCGGCCTTTACCTGATGAAGGATGGGTTTTCGTCACAAGAGTCCCAGCTGCCAAACCCGCGTCGCTTGGCGGAGACAGGTCGCGGCACGGCTGATCCGTGTCCCCTTCGACGCTCGGTCCTCAGGATGACAAATCGATAGATTGTAAGAAATCCAAATGCGATTGGCCTGGTGACGCTCTATTTCGCCACCCGCTCGCTTGAATTCCAACGTTTGGGTCTTTGGCGAATTTGTTTGTTCGGAGGGGAATCCTCCGCTGAAGCATCGAGTCAAATGAGCGGGAGGTTTAACCTGTGCGAACCTCATTCCGAACACCATTCCTCGTGCTTCTTGCTTTCGCATTTGCGGTCTGGGGCCAGAACGCCCCCTCTCAGAACGTTCCCGCCCAGGACGGCCAGACCCAGCCCGCTGCGCAACCTATCGGCACATCGCAGCCTTCCAATACGCAGACTTCTGGCGAGCGGCAGCCGCATCAAACCAGCCCCGGCGGCGATGTTGGCAGGGGCGCTGGAGACATCGGCAAAGGGACGGCCAAGGGCGCTGGGGCGGCGGCCAAGGGTGTTGGGAAAGGTGCGGGCGATCTTGTCACGCTTCACCCGCTCGATGCCGCTGGCAATGTCGGCAAGGGCGCAGCCGTGGCGGGCAAGGACGTCGGCGTCGGCGCCGTCAAAGGGACAGGCAAAATCGCCAAGGGCACAGGGCGGGGAATTGGCAAACTGTTCCACCATCACCATGAGCCGCAGATGGGGCCGGATCCTTCCGAACGCTAGCCTGCGGCGACTCTCAGCACGCAGCACGGATGCTACGGCCCCGAGGCTATTTCCGGATTGGCCACAACACGCCAATAAACCAATTGAGGGGCACTAACCCATAAGGGATATTGAGCAAACAGCGAAGTTGGCGACGATGTTAAACAATGCGAGAAAAGGAACATAGCCTGATCGTTCTCCAAGTCCTTCTGCTCGTGTTAGGAGCGGCGGCTTTCTACTTGGCACCCCATTATAGTGTCATCCGATCTTTCGGCGCGATTGCTGGTGTGGTCAGCGTAATTCTGATTCGCAAATCCAAGGGTAAGGCGCCATCTGTATCGGCTGACACAACATTCCACCGGTCAGCTGGCACGACATACCAACGGCCAGACCCTAAGGAGAACATTCGTCCCGGGCCTCTGATGTGGACGCTTGCAGCAGTGTCGCTGCTATTGGTGGCAGTCGCCTATTTTTTCCTGCGAAACGATGCCGCTCACGGCCATCACCAACTGTGGCCCGTCTATTTCTTTGGCGGGGCGGTGTTGGTCTGCGGTATTTTCGTGTCGTCTATGGTTGCGAGACTAACCTAGCCAAAGCTGAACTCAAGCCACTGCCTCTCCTTGCTTTCCTCAGAGACATTTCCGCTTTGCACGAATCTCGCCCAGCCGCGCGCCCTGAGCCAGAAAATGGAAGCCAGAACCGGCGGCGCGATCAAGTCCACGAGCACTTGCTCGGAAATCGGGTACGGGCTGGTTCGCACGTTTCTCACTCCAGGGGGCGGGCCCGGTCAGAATACCGTTTAATTGCTGGGCCCCGGGTGAGTCGCCCCCTATTTGGAAGTTTCTCTGCCACGCGCAGACGCAACATCACGGCCGGGGCCGCAAGCGCAGCGAGGAATTCGTCGGGACCGCGCGTATTCAGCACGTCCTCCGGTCCGAGCCAGGCGCGGCGCAGTTGGCGGATGCCATAGGTCATTTTGTCGAAGTCGCGCAGGTTGTGCGCATCGGTGTTGATCACGATTTTGCAGCCGAGTTCCTTGGCGAGGCGCAGGTCGCGATCGCTGAGGTCGAGGCGTTCGGGCGCGGCGTTATGTTCCACCGCTACGCCCAGTTCGGCAGCCTTGCGCAGGACAACGCCCAGGTCGATCTGGAACGGTTCGCGGCGCAGGAGTTGCCTGCCCGTGGGGTGGCCGAGGATGCGCGTATAGGGGTTCTCGAGGGCGCGGAGGCAGCGGGCGGTCATCTCTTCGCGGCTTTGCTCAAAGCGCGTGTGGACGCTGGCGATCACCACGTCCATCTGGGCCAGCACTTCGTTGTCCAGGTCGAGAGCGCCGTCGGTCAGGATGTCGACTTCGATTCCGGCGAAGACGCGGATGCGGCCTTCCATCTGCTTGTCGACTTCACTTGAATGCGCTTGATGTGTTCGAGAGCGCGGGCCTCATCGAGACCTCCGATCATGGCCAGGTTTTTCGAGTGGTCGGTGATCGCGACGTATTGGTATCCGTGCGCAAGCCCGGCCTCGGCCATTTCGCGGATCGAGTTCTGGCCGTCGCTTGCGGTGGTGTGCATGTGCACGTCGCCTTTGATGTCCGCCAGCTCGATCAGGCGGGGCAGGGAATGATTCGCCGCAGCCTCGATTTCGCCGAGGTTCTCGCGCAGTTCCGAGGGCATCCAGTCCATGCCGAGGGCCGCGTAAATCTCTTCTTCGGTTGCCGCGGCGACGGTTGAGTTGTCATCCAGGCGCGCCAGCGACCACTCGCTGAGGGTGTAGCCCATTTTGAGCGCGCGCTGGCGCAGAGAGACGTTGTGGGCCTTGGAGCCGGTGAAGTATTGCAGCGCGGCGCCGTAGGACTCCGAAGGCAGAAGGCGCACGTCCACCTGCAGGCTGTTGCCGAGATAAAAGCTGACCTTGTTTTCACCCTTGGCGATCATGCTATGGATGCCTGGATAGGCGGCGACATACTCGACGGCTGCCTCGGCATGGCCAGGCTGGCAGGCCGGCCCGGTCACCAGCAGGTCGAGATCGCCGGCTGTCTCCCGCCCGCGGCGCAGCGAACCCGCAGGCGTCACGCGCTCGATCCCTTCGAAGGCGAGCAGATAAGTGGTAATGCGGGTCGCTGCGTCTTCTGCCTCGTCGATGCGGAAGCGCCCCGCGCTGCGGCGATAGTCCTCAATGCCCTTTTTGATTTTCTCGATTTGCTTGGCGCCCATGCGCGGCAGTTTGGCGAGACGGCCATCCTCGATCGCTTCGGCGAGCTGGTCGATGCTGGTGATCTGCGCGGCGGACCAGAAGAGGGCGATGGTCTTGGGACCCATGCCGGGGAGTTTGAGCAGCTGGAGGATGCCGGTGCCGTATTTTGCGACCAACTGGTCGCGCTGGGGAAGGGAGCCCGTGGCAGCGATGGACTGAATGTTGGCGGCCATGCTCTTGCCGATGCCGGGAATCTCGAGCAGGCGCTCGGTTTCGGTAACGACGGCCATGAGGTCGACAGTGGTCTGCTCGGCGGCTTCTGCGGCGCGACGATAGCTGAGAATGCGAAAACTGTCGGCCCCGTCGATGGACATAAGGTCGGCCGTCTCGGACAGCAAATTCGCGATGGTGGCGTTATCCACTGGAAAGGTCTCCGCCACCAGTATCAACGATTTGCGTTGAGTTGCTCCTCATCTTCGCGAGGGCGCGGCTTCGGCCGAGCCCTCGCTTGAAGTGCCAGGGCCGGAAGGGGCTCGGATTGTGACAAGTGTTTGGGAGGCAGACGCAACCATCCTGTACCACGCTTGTGGTTAGGATGTTACGCCCGGTGGTTCGCGAGACTCCTGGAGTGTTTTCGTGGGGTTAAGCCGCGAAAGCGTCTCCTAAAGCACTACGCTGCTGTATGGGCGGCGTCCCTGAGGCGGAGTACTGCGTCCGCTTGGGGACCTTTCTGGCCCTGGACGATGTCGAACTCTACATCATCGCCCTCTTTCAGTGTCTTGTAGCCGTCCAGTTGAATTGCCGAGTAGTGGACGAACACATCGGGGCCGTCATCGCGACCGATGAATCCGTAGCCCTTGGCGTTGTTAAACCACTTGACTTTGCCTTTGTACTGAGCCACAGGCTTCTGCCTTTCCTTACCGAGAGGAGTAGACGGCGAGCACAGTTCCGGGGGACGCTCACCGTATGTTCGGTATGACGAAGGAAGAGGGCGAAAGGTTGATTGGAATTTACTGAGTGCAGTTCACAACGTGAGACAAGAGGCGCGGGCAAAACCCGGAAGCCGTTGATTTAATAGGAAGAGCCGATTTAGGGCGTTATTTTTTTCTGCTTTTTGTGATCAGACGCGCATAGAGAAGGATGCTTGTCAGCGTTTTGCCATCGAGGATTGCGCCCTTCTCAATCATCCGCAGAACCTCGGACAGTTTCACCAGCCTCAGCTCGATTTGCTCGTCCTCTTCGGGATGCGCGTCGCCCGGGACGAGCCCCTCGGCGAGAAAGACCTTCATCGATTCGCCTAGAAAACCTGGACTCGCATAGTACTCAACCAGGGGTTTCCATTTTTTCGCCTTGTAGCCGGTCTCTTCTTCGAGCTCGCGCTTGGCTCCTGATAACGGATCCTCCCCCGCTTCCAGCTTGCCTGCCGGCAGTTCCCAAAGAAACTGGTTGGCTGCATGCCGATATTGGCGTTCGATCACAATCCAAGGGTCCTTCTTGCTTTTGGAGTTGTCGAGGGCCAGGATGACCACGCTGCCATTGTGCCGGATCACATCCCGCTCGCTGCGTTTGCCGCCCGGCTCGATCAGCTTGTCGTGCCGCACGCGGAACAAGGGGCACTCAAACACGACCACCGAACTGAGCAGCTCCGCCGTCTCAACGGGCTCTCGTTTGGGGGCTTTCGACTTCAAAGCTTTCAGGGGTTTGCGCTTCTTTGTCGGCTTAGCGGTCTTTTTCGGCATTGCGGGCGGTCTCCTGGGCGGCTGAATCGTCAAAGTATCAGCATAAGGCAAGGGCACGGTTGTGCATCGATCCGGCCCAGCGTGGCATCCTTAACACAACCGGTTCTTACAAAGCGTTTTCTCCGGCTACCTCACGTCTCACCCATTGGAAGTGAACGCGTTGCACCTCGCAGACCGTCATCCGATTCCACCCCATGGACGAAGACCTGTCCCTGGGGATGCTCCCGGGCCTGCCGTGGCGCCAGGGCTCAGCCGGCTCTATGCGGACTACTGCGCGGGCGAGCCTGCGTTGCAGCCGTTCTTCGGCTTTGTTCCATCTTCTTCGCGGTGGCAAGTGCGGCCGCCTCTGCCTGCCCATTGGCCGGAGTTGGTCCGAGATTCTTGCGGCGCAGAATCCCGCTGGCGTCAAGCGGTCCGGCACTCGGAGCGCTGCGTTCCGGAGCAGGCGTTGTCGTCACCGGGCAGCAGGTGGGGCTGTTTGGTGGGCCGCTGTTTACTCCACTCAAAGCGGCGACGGCATTGGCGCGCGCCCGGCAGGCAACTGCGTCGGGCCGACCCCATACGGCGATTTTCTGGCTCGCGACCGAAGACCACGATTTCGCCGAGATCAATCACGTCACGTTTCCGTCGCGCCGCGAGCTGAAGAAACTTGTCTACGAGACGGCGCCACCGGTCCCGGTGCCTGTCGGCCGCGTGGTGCTCGACGAAACGATCAATCCACTCATCGATCAGGCGTGGGAGATGCTTGGTTCGTCTGACGCCATGGACGCACTAGCCGCGGCCTACAAGCCCGGCCGGACATTCGCGCAGGCGTTTACTGATTTCTACGCCAGGGTTTTCGCCGCGCAGGGCCTGCTGATCCTCAACGCGGAGGGGCGTGACCTGCATCGCATGGGCGCGCCGGTATTGCGCGCGGGGCTGGAACGAGCCGATGAATTTCATGCCGCGCTGCTCGAACGCAATCGCGGCCTCGAAACGGCTGGCTATCACGCGCAGGTCGCAGTCGCAGCGCAGTCGAGCCTTCTGTTCCTGGTCGACGAGCGGACAGAAGCGCGCATCGCCTTGAAGCGCACCCCTCCGAGCTCGCAGGAGCCGGATGGACTGTGGCAGGCCGGGCGCGAGCGCTATTCTACGGCGGACTTGGTTGGAATTCTTGACACCGCGCCGGAGCGCATCTCGCCCGCAGCTCTGTTGCGGCCTGTTTTTCAGGACTACCTGCTGGGAACCTCGCTCACTATTGGTGGCCCCGCAGAGATTGCCTATTTCGCGCAGTCGGCGGTGCTATTCGAGAAGATTCTTGGCCGCATGACACCGGCGGAACCGCGCTTTTCTGCCACTCTGATTGAACCGGAGATCGGCGAGCTGTTGCGCAAGCACGAGCTCACGCTCGAACGCGTCTTTAGCGAAACGACCGATTCGCTCGCGCAATTGCTCGCCGCGCGGGCCATGCCCATTGAAGGGAAGCGCAAGATTGCTGCGGCGGGGATTGCTCTCGATGCCGAGCTTACCCCGCTGCTTGAATGGATGCGCGCTCTCGATGCCGGACTGGGCCGCTCGGCGGACACTGCGGCCAACAAGATGCGCTACCAGATGAACCGGCTGCGACGGCTTGCAGCCAACTTTCAGTTGCAAAAGGAAGAATCTCTCAAGCGCCATGCCCAGGCCATCAGCCGGGCGCTTTATCCCGACGGCGTGCTCCAGGAGCGGCTCCATGGGGCCGCGTATTATTTCGCGCGCTATGGTTTCGATCTCGCCGAGCAGCTGACCACGCAGGCGATCGATCCGTTGCGCTGGACATACGGCGATCTGGCTGTGAACCTCTAGGCGTCTAAGCCGGCATTTCGTGTTTCAATTCAATGAGGGTGACCGAGATCCTTTTCGAGACCAGGGCGAACGCAGAGTTTTGCGCCAGCATGCGCTCGGCCTCCTCCTTCTTCTTCTCGTTAATGGCTGCGGCTATCTTGCCCGCCTGCCGATGAAACTCGGCATGATCGGTGAGACATTTGGCGAAGGCCGAGGTCTTGCCGTACTTAGCCTTGGCGTCGCCGTGCAACCAAATGCCGAGGGCGCAGCGGTTGTCGACCGCGATGGTTTCCGGGTCCAGTGCTTCTCCAGAGTAAAGAGCATGGCGCAGTTTAAACTTCCATTGCGCATGTGCCTGAATCGCATCGTCAATGCTCATGGTCAACCCTCCTGTGGACAGAGCCATGACCAGAAATAGCACGGAACTATGGTGTGAAGGCGCCGCAAAGTGGAGTATTCGCAGCGACCATTCCCGTCGCGGGAGAGTCGATCCAAAAGCGAAGTGGCAGGCGATCGTTGCCCCCGACCGCTATAATCGCCGCGAAGATTGGTGAGGTTGGTATGAGGCGATTCATTCTTCTGGTTCTGGGAGCCAGTTGCGGCTTTGCGGCCCTCGCGCAGAAAAATCCCTGTGCCATTGCGGGCCAGAACAACGCCTTTCTCGGGATTCAGACGATTCGCCTGTGGGCGGGCCCGGCGCCGCAGGCCAAGGGCGATGCCTGCGAAGACATTCCCACGCTGACGATCTTTGAGCCGCAGCGGGGCACAGACAACGGTTCGGCAGTCGTGATCTTTCCCGGCGGCGCTTATCGCGACCTGGCGGGCAACCTCGAAGGGCGCCAGTTTGCCGACTGGTTCACCGCGCGCGGGTTTCGCGCTTTTGTTCTGAGCTATCGGTTGACGAGCAACGGCTATGTGCTGCCGGTTCCTCTCCTCGATGCGCGGCGCGCGATTCAAATCGTGCGTTCGCGGGCGCGGGATTACTTCGTCAATCCCAATCGCATCGTGGTCATTGGCTCTTCGGCAGGCGGTCATCTGGCCGCGCTCGCCGGTACGCAGTTCGTGCCCGGCAACCCTGAAGCGGAGGATCCGACCGAGCGCGTTTCAAGCCGGCCCGATTACCTGGTGCTCGTCTATCCGTGGATTGGCGCCATCACCACCGATACTTCGCACTTGAGCTACTGCAAGATCTTTAATCTCATGGACCGGTGCGACGCCCTTCGAGCGGCCTACTCTCCTGATCTTTTTGTCACCAAAGATACGCCGCCGACGTTCTGGTATCACACCTTCAACGACCCGACTGTCCCCGTGGAACAAGGCCTGCGCTTCTATGAGGCCCTGGTCAAAGCGGGCGTTCCGGCTGAGGCGCACATCTTTCCCAATGGAGCGCACGGCAGCGGCTTGGGCAAGGGCGATGCCGCGCTCGATCAGTGGCCCGTCCTGATGGAAACCTGGCTGCGCGGGCTGGGATTGCTTACGCCCGATCCCTCTGTCGCGCAACCCAAGCAGTAGTCATTGAAGTAGTCTGGAATTCTCTGCCGTGCTGCACAATGAAATTCATTTACTCATCCCGAGGTCCACTGTCGATGGTGCGCCGTAGCTTGACTTCGTTTTCGATCGCCGCCAGTCTGCTCTTTTTCAATTTTGCCGCTCTTGCCCAGGAACAGCATCCGCCTGTGGCCGCCGCACCGGCCCCGGCGCCGCCAAACGCCGACCAGCACAAGGATGCCGACAAAGACAATACGCCTGTCCCGCCGGAAAAGCCGGTCGCCACCCATCACGAGATAACGCTCGACGGCAAATCGCTCAAATACACTGCGACCGCCGGAAATCTCATCATTCGCGATGAGGACGAAAAACCCTACGGCAGCCTCTTCTATGTCGCCTACACGCTGGACGGCGCCGACGCCGGCACGCGTCCCGTCAGCTTTTTGTATAACGGCGGTCCCGGCTCGGCCACTTTGTGGTTGCACATGGGTTCGTTTTCGCCTGTGCGCGTACAAACCGACAGCCCCAATCCCACGGCTGGCCCACCCTTCAAACTTGAGCCCAATGAGTATTCGTTGCTCGACAAGTCCGATCTCGTCTTCATCGATGCGCCGCTTACCGGCTACTCGCGCGCCGTGGGCAAAGGCACGCCCAAAGATTTCAACGGTGTCGATCAGGACCTGCGCGCATTCGATCGGTTCATCGTTCGCTACCTGACGGTGAATCTGCGCTGGAACTCGCCGAAATTTCTGATCGGCGAATCGTACGGGACCACGCGCTCGGCAGCGCTGGCCGACATGCTTGGCAACGATGGCGTGCAGTTGAACGGCGTGGTGCTTATTTCCTCGATTTTGAATTACAACATCCGCGCTCCGGGTTACGACGGCATCTACGTCTTCAACCTGCCTAGCTACGCCGCTGCTGCATGGTACTTCAACAAGATTCCCGACAAGCCCGCCGACGTGGCCACATGGGTGCAGCAGGCCCGCGAGTTCGCCTCCGGCCCCTACGCGCAGGCGTTGTTCGCGGGCGACCGGCTATCGGCCGCGCAAGTGGACGAGGTCGCAAAACAGGTCAACCACTTTACCGGCCTTCCCATCGACTACATCAAGGAAGCAAATCTTCGTATTTCGCCGACGCGTTTCCGCAAGGAAGTTCTGCGCGACGATCGCCGGACGCTGGGCCGCTACGACATGCGCTTTGAAGGTGTGGATGTAGACGCGGCTGGCGAGAATCCCAGCTACGATGCCTCGGATACGGGGATCAGCGGGGCCTTTGTGGCCGCGCTCCACGATTATCTTTCGCGCGAGTTGAAATACGACTCGACCGATGAATACCGTCCAAGCTCCAACTCGATTGCGCAATGGGAATGGAAACATCATCCAACCAGCGGCGCGCCCGGCCCCGGGGGCGGAGATCAGTCGCAACCCTACGTTGCTGCCGACCTGGCCAGTGCCATCCGTAAGAATCCGCACCTGCGTGTTTTCTCAGCCAATGGCTATTTCGATCTGGCCACGCCGTTTTTCGCCACGGAATTCGATCTCGATCACATGAATCTCGATCCGGCGCTGCGGGGCAATGTGCAATTCGGCTACTATCCGTCCGGACACATGATCTACCTGAACGTTGAAGCGCTGCACAAGCTCAAGGACGATCTGGCCGCTTTCATCGGCAGCTCGATGAAATAAGGTCGAAGATGGGGTCGATTTAGCCCCTCCGATCTTCGCTCGCGTCATTCACTCTGCGGCTGCGGTGCACCATCGGGCGGGCCGCCTTGAGGTCCACCTTCCGGTCCGCCACGACGATTGCGTTCCTGCATCGATTCGAACTTCTGCTTCTGCTGATCGTTCAGGACCGCTTCTATCTTGGCCTGCGTGTCCTGCCGAATCGTCCGCATCTTCGCACGGCGGTCTTGCTGCGCCAGCGACTGATCCTGGAAAAGCGCCTGCATCTTTTGCTGGCGGTCGACGAGCAGGGGTCTGATCTGGTTCCTGCTGATCGGCCGATAACTCGAGTTCCTTGGTCATATGCTCGAGCTGCCGGTCGGGGTTCATTCGACCCGGACCGCGGCCTTGCCAGCCCTGGTCTTGTGTTGGCGCGCCGGCTGGCGCTGGGTTGTCCTGTGCCATCGCAGCGGCGCTCACGCCGAATGTGAGCAATCCGCCCAGTGCGAGGGTAACGAGTTGGTTGCGCATAAGTTGAAGTTCCTCCGTTTTCGTCTCATCGCGGTTTTTCAAATCGCTGTGGGAAAAAATCATCGTTCCCAACGGCTTTTCTTCATCTGGAAGAAAGCCATCGTGCATGGGAGCGAACCCTCCAATCGGGCTGGAAAACCGCTCCAGGATCCGGTCGCAGATTTCCGGCCAGAGCCTCGGCTCCTCGTTCGCTCCCGTCGCATGTGCAGCGGCGGGAGGCCGGTCATTGAGGTAGACGGAGAATCTCCTCGCGCAGACCAGTAGTGCAAAATTTAGTCCGGAAATTAAGAAGCGGGCCACCAGCTTCGGGAGTGGAGAGACTTCCCGGAACTGGCTGCCCGCTGGACCCTGAACCGGGTCTAGGTGGTATGTTTAGTTTAGGCCTGTTGTCAGGGAAAGCAAGTTGTTTTTTCTGCAAAGTTTCCCATTCGTGACAGCAATCACAAAGCCTCATGAAATCAGCCTGTCTGCGTTGACTTGCGGGTTCCTGCCTGATACAAAAAAGTGTTCCACCGCAATCGTTTTGCAACATTGAACACCCGCAATCCCGGTGCCTGAATGCAAGAAATCTTCCGACAACTAGAGGGCTACTTCATCGGTGCCGTGCCCACCTCCTTGTTGTTCATTGTGCTGGTTTTGGCCTACCAGTTTCTTATCCAGGGGCCGCTCACTGCCACGTTGAAGGAGCGCCGCGCCCGCACGGAAGGCGCTGTCGAGGCTGCGCACAAGGCAATCGAGGGAGCCGAAGCACGCGCGGCTGAGTATGCCGCGAAGTTACGCCAGGCGCGGGCAGATATTTTCAAAGCTCGTGAAGAGCGCATCAAACAGTGGAACGCCGAGCGCGACGCCGCTCTTGAAGTCGCGCGCAAAGCTGCCGCAGCCCGCGTGAACCAGGCCAAGGCGGAACTGGATGGCGAAGCTGCGCAGGCCCGCAAGGTCGTGCAGGCTTCCGTCGCAGAGCTGGCGAGTCAGGTTGTCCGGGCAGTTCTACCTGCGACTGCCGGGGGTTCCCGTTGAGTCATTGCATGCATGCTTCGCGGTTTTCTCGTCGAATCGTTTTGACCCTCTTATTCGCTTTCTTGACGGCATCGATTCCCGGGGCGCCGGTGCGTGCGAACGCACAGCAGCCGGCTCCCGCTGCCAAGAGCTCCGCGGCCGGCGCGAATTCCGTCGACAAGACGATCGCCAAATCTGGCGCTACCGAGAATGCCGCCGAAGACGAGAACGTTTACCGGCACACGCCGATGGTACGATCCCTGGCCCGCCTGTTTCATCTCGACGTCGAGACAACGGCTCGCCTTTTCGAATTCTTTAACTTCGCCATCATCGTTCTGGCCATCGTCATTCCTCTCGCGCGCCTGATGCCGAGGATCATTCGCAAACGCTCTGAGACGTTGAAGCACGATCTGGAATCGGCGCGCAAGCTCACCCAGGACGCCAACGCGCGTCTGAGCGCGGTAGAAGCCAAGCTGGCCAAACTCGACCAGGAAATTGCCGGAATGCGCGTGCAGGTTGAAGAAGAAAGCAAGAACGACGAAGTGCGCATCAAGGCGACGATTCAGGAAGAAAGCGGCCGCATCGTCGCGTCGGCCGAACAGGAAATCGCTTTGGCTGGCGCGCAGGCCAAGCGCGAGCTGCGCCATTTTGCTGCTGACCTGGCCATCGAACAGGCGGTCAAGCAGATGGTCCTGTCACCGGAGTCCGATCGCGCCCTAATCGCCGAGTTTGTGGGCGACGTGGCCCAAGGAGAGCAGAACTAAATGGCAGCATTCGTCTCCCGCTACGCGCGCGCCTTTCTTGACGTGGTCACTTCTGCACGGCTCGACACGGCTGCGATCGACAAACAGCTGGCCGACTTTGAAGCTACCTGGGACGGCAGTCCGGAGCTGCAAACGTTCTTTGAGAACCCCGCCGTTGCCGCCGTGCAAAAGGTCGCGATTCTCGACAAGCTCAATGCAAAGCTCGGCCTGCAAAAAGAACTGCGCAATCTGCTCGCCGTGCTCATCAACAACGACCGCATCGGCCATGTGCACGAAGTGGCCGCAGCCTATCGCGCCGAATTACGGGAACGGCTCGGCATCCGTGAGGCCGAAATTGTCACTGCACGCGAACTCGGCGAGGACGAACGCAGCACACTTATCGCCGGCGTGGGCAGGCTGGCCGGAGCGCGCATCGAAGCGATATTCAAACTGGATCGATCCATCCTCGGGGGCGCCGTGGTGCGCATCGGATCCACGATTTACGATGGTTCGGTTCGCGGGCGGCTGGAGCGACTGAGAGAAGTATTGGTTGCGGGCTGAAACAAAGTTCGCAGTTCGAAGTTCTTAGTTCACAGATTTGAGTGCATCAATTCAGGACGCTAAGAACTGCAAACGAAGGACTTCAAACTCGGGACTAAGAACTACGAACTAAGAACTGCGGACTGTAAGGAACAACAATGGCTCAGATCAAGGCAGACGAAATCACACAACTTCTTCGCGAGCAGATCGCGAACTACGACTCCAAGGTGCAGGTCGACGAAGTCGGGACAATCACTTCGCTCGGCGACGGCATTGCGCGCCTCCACGGTCTTGATAAGGTGATGGCCGGCGAACTGCTCAGCTTTCCGCACGGTATTGCTGGACTGGCCCTGAGCCTCGAAGAAGATCAGGTGGGCGCCGTGATTCTTGGCGACTACACGGAGCTTAGCGAAGGCAACGAGGTAAAGCGCACCGGCACGATTCTGAGTGTTCCGGTGGGCGAGGGCATGATCGGCCGCGTGGTCGACGCTCTCGGCCAGCCTATCGACGACAAGGGGCCAATCGCGTCCACCGAAAGGCTGCCGATCGAGCGGCTGGCGCCGGGCATCATTGACCGCCAGGGTGTTCGCGAGCCGATGGCGACGGGCCTGAAGGCTATCGACGCCATGATTCCCATCGGCCGTGGCCAGCGGGAATTGATTATCGGCGACCGTCAAACAGGCAAAACTGCCGTGCTGCTCGACACCATCATCAACAACGCCAAAAACGACCTGATTTGCATCTACTGCGCCATCGGCCAGAAGCGCTCGTCCATCGCACAGGTTGTGCAGACGCTGACCGAAGCCGGCGCCATGGGGCACACCATCGTGGTCGCGGCCTCAGCCTCAGAGCCCGCGCCGATGCTCTACATCGCGCCCTATTCAGCGACGGCGATCGGCGAATATTTCCGCGATTCCGGGCGCCATGCCCTGGTGATGTACGACGATCTGTCGAAGCACGCGATGGCTTACCGCGAGATTTCGCTGCTGCTGCGCCGTCCTCCAGGCCGCGAAGCTTATCCAGGCGACGTGTTCTATCTGCACTCCCGGCTGCTCGAGCGCTCGTCGAAGATGAGCGCCAAGCGGGGCGGCGGGTCATTGACGGCGCTGCCCGTCATCGAGACCCAGGCGGGTGACGTCTCGGCGTACATTCCCACGAACGTAATTTCGATTACCGACGGCCAGATTTTTTTGGAAACCGACCTGTTCAACTCCGGCGTGCGTCCGGCAGTCAACGTGGGCCTCTCTGTTTCGCGCGTAGGCTTCTCAGCGGCCATTAAAGCGGTCAAGCAGGTTGGCTCCACGCTCAAACTCGATCTCGCCCAATATCGCGAGTTGGCCGCATTCGCCCAGTTCGGCTCGGACCTCGATCCGTTGACGCAGAAGCAATTGAATCGCGGTCAGCGCCTGACCGAATTGTTGAAGCAACCGCAGTTTCACCCGCTCACCTGGCAACAGCAGGTGTTGATTCTCTTCAGTGGCACGCAAGGCTACCTGGACGATCTTAAGGTCTCCGATATCCGCGCTTTTGAAGAGGGCCTGTACAAGTATTTCGAGACCGCGCAATCCGCGCTGGTTGCCGACCTGACAAAGAAGAAACAGCTCGACGATGACATTCGCGACCGCCTCCACGCGGCGCTGAAGGAATACAAAGAAAACTTTAAGGCGCAACAGCAGCCGGAAGCGGTAACGGCGTAAGAGACAGGGTTTAGGTTTCAGGTTTCAGGGATCAGGGATCAGGGATAGATGATCCGGTCATTTCGAGATTTGGAGGTTTGGCAGAGATCGGTTCAGATGGCAATTTCGGTCTATCGATTCACGAAGGGTTTTCCGCGTGAGGAGATGTACGGGCTCGCCAGTCAGATGAGGGTGCTGCCGTTTCAGTGCCCAGCAACATTGCAGAAGGGCATGGAAGATTGGGTCCCAACGAATACCGGCAGTTTCTCGGAATTGCGCGCGGGTCGAATTTTGAACTACAGACGCAGCTTGAGATTGCGCGAGGATTGGGAATAGGCGATTTGAAGCTGCTGAACGAAACTGAAGGTTTGTCGCACGAAGTCGGTAAGATGATTTTTGGAGTTTTGGAATCGATCAAAGACGGCGGTTCGGCGCACTGATCCCTGAACCCTGACCCCTGATCACTGGGAAAATATGGCAAACGTTCTCGATCTCCGACGCCGCATTCGCAGCGTGAAAAATACGCGGCAGATCACCAAGGCCATGAAGATGGTGGCCGCGGCCAAACTGCGTCGCGCTCAGGAGCGTGCCTTGGCCGCTCGGCCCTACGCCAGAATGATCACCAGCGTGCTGGAGTCGCTCACACGGCGCATCGAGATTTTCGATCCGGAGACCGGCAACCTGCGCCATCCGTTGTTCATCACTCGCCCCGAAAAGCGAGTTCTTCTCGTCATCGTCAGCGGCGACAAGGGATTTGCCGGCGCATTCAACGCAAACATTCTCAAGGTCGCCTACCAGTTCATAGCCGGGAACACCGAACGCGACATTGACATTGAGGCAGTGGGCCGCAAAGGCCGTGACCAGATGCGCCGGCGCTATCCCGCTGCCGTCTACAACGAGACTCAAGATGCGGAAGGCCACAAGCAGAAGACGCGCGAACGCAAGGCGCACATCGAAGTCACCGGCGATCATCCGGGCATGCTGGAAAAGCTTGAGACTGGGCGTGTTTTCGAGTTGGCTCACGACATCATCGCGCGCTACGTGCATGAAGAGATCGATGCCTGCTATATCGTCTACAACGAATTCAAGTCAGTGATTTCGCAACGGCTGGTTGTCGAACAACTTCTTCCCCTGATCAAGATCGGCAGTCCGCGCATTACCAGTGCCACGGAACCGACGCTCGAAGAACGTGAGCGCGCCGCTGAGGCTGCACGCAGCGCGGGCATCGAGCTTGAACCGGCCGATACGCACGAGGCTGAAGAGGAATCGAAGAAATTCGGTACCGCCGAAGTGGATTACATCTACGAGCAACCGGCGGAAGAGCTCTTCGCGGGCCTGATTCCGCAGTATGTATTCGCAATGCTGTTTCATGCCATGGCGGAGTCGGTGGCGGCCGAGCAGGCTGCGCGCATGACGGCCATGGATTCGGCGACCAACAATGCGTCCGACATGATCGACGCTTACACGCTGCAGATGAACCGCGTGCGCCAGGCCGCCATCACCAAGGAAATCATTGAAATTGTTTCGGGAGCGGCAGCCGTGTAGGTTCGGTGGCTTTGTGTCAGGGCACGACTTTAGTCGTGCCGTAAGCGCAGTTAAAGGATTGGGGCTTTAGCCCCTGACAGGTTAAGAGCGAGAAGGCAGATATGGCAGAAAACATCGGCAAGGTAATTCAGATCTCCGGTCCGGCGGTCGACGTGCAGTTTGAAGAAGCGACGATGCCACCCATCTACCAGGCATTGCGCGTCACCAGCGACGGCTTTAAAGTGCCCACGCCTATTAACGTGATTCTCGAGGTGCAGCAGCACCTGGGTGAAGGCCGCGTGCGCACGGTCGCGATGGAAGCCACCGACGGCATGGTGCGCGGCATGAAGGCGCAGGATCTCGGCGGTCCCATTCGCGTCCCCGTGGGCAAAGAAACGCTGGGCCGCGTCATCAACGTGATCGGCGAGCCGGTCGACGAGCTCGGACCCATCGGCGAGAAGACCCGCATGCCCATTCATCGCCCTGCACCGCTCTTCGATGAGCAGTCGACGAGCGAAGAAATGTTTGAGACCGGCATCAAGGTCATCGACCTGATCCAGCCGTTTTTGAAGGGCGGTAAGATCGGCCTCTTCGGCGGCGCCGGCGTGGGCAAAACGGTTGTGATTCAGGAACTCATCACCAATGTGGCCACGAAACATGGCGGCTTCTCGGTTTTTGCCGGCGTGGGCGAGCGCACCCGCGAAGGAAACGACCTCTGGGCCGAGATGACAGAGTCCGGTGTGATCAAGCCCGGCAAGTGGCAGGAGTCAAAGTGCGCGCTGGTCTACGGTCAAATGACCGAGCCGCCTGGAGCGCGCCTACGCGTGGCGCTGACCGGCCTCACCGTCGCCGAGTACTTCCGCGACGTGGAGGGCGCAGACACGCTGCTCTTCATCGACAACATTTTTCGTTTCACGCAGGCTGGCTCCGAGGTCTCCACGCTGCTCGGTCGTATGCCTTCGGCCGTAGGCTATCAGCCCAACCTCGCTACGGAAATGGGGGAGCTGCAGGAGCGCATCACTTCGACAAGCAAGGGTTCTGTCACTTCGGTGCAGGCCGTCTACGTGCCTGCCGACGACTTGACCGATCCCGCGCCGGCGACAACCTTTGCTCACCTCGACGCGACCACAGTGTTGAGCCGCCCCCTCTCGGAGCTCGGTATCTATCCGGCAGTCGACCCGCTGGCGTCAACCTCCCGCATCCTCACAGCACGCGTGGTGGGCGAGGAGCACTACGATGTGGCCCAAGGCGTCAAAAGAATTCTGCAGCGCTACAAGGACCTGCAGGACATCATCGCCATTCTCGGCATCGATGAATTGTCTGAGGAAGATAAGCTCACCGTGGCCCGCGCGCGTAAAGTGCAGAAGTTTTTGTCGCAACCCTTCCACGTGGCAGAGCAATTTACCGGCATCGCGGGTCAGTACGTGAAGATTGCCGATACGGTGCGGAGCTTCAAAGGCATCATTGAGGGCAAATACGACGACATACCCGAGCAGGCTTTTTACATGCAGGGTGCAATTGAAGACGTGCTCAAGAAGGCAGAAGAGTTGAAGGCAACGGCGTAAAGGCAGTTCTTAGTTCGGAGTTCAAAGTTCTCAGTGGGTGTCATGCGATGCAAGGCGCGCGCTCGGAACGGAACAAAGTGCTAAGAACTACGAACTAAGAACTGAGAACTAAAAAATGGCTGACGCAAGCACAAATCAACTCCGTGTCCGGCTGGTTACTCCGGAGCGCATCCTCTTCGAGTCGCTGGCCGATTCAGTCGATTTGCCGGGGAAGACCGGCTACTTTGAACCGCTCTACGGGCACGCCCCCCTCGTGTCGTTGCTGGGCGCGGGCGACGTAATCGTGCACGGGGGCGAGCAAGACGGGCAACGCTACAACGTGAACTGGGGTTTCGTGGAAGTGTTGCCGGATCGCGTGACGATCCTGGCCAACGACGCGCTCAAGCCCGAAGAGATCGATGTGCCGCGCGCAGAAAAACAGCTTGACCGCGGACTGCAGGAATGGAAAGACGCGGGCGACAGCGAAGATGCCTACACGGAAGCTCTCCGCGTCATAGCCGAGGCCGAAGCCAAGATTGCTTCGGCAACCCCCAAGCACTGACCGCGCCGATTCACGAAAATGCTCTGCAAGAAGGCCCTGCTCCATGAGCAGGGCCTTCTTGCAATGGAAGAGCCCGCGAGATGACTGGCGCTATGTGGGCTCTGTGCCAGACAGTTTTTCTTCTTCGCGCAGTGCGCGATTGAAAGCGAGCTTAGATGAGACACATTGGGAAACTCGGATTCCTTGCGGTGCTGAGCCTTGTCGCAACCAGCGTTCTTATTGCCCAGTCCCCTCCACCCACGCACGTCGACGACTTCACCGGCCATCCGCGCGTCGTCATCATCAGCGACATCGGCAACGAGCCTGACGACCAGATGTCCTTTGTCCGCCTTCTTCTCTATTCCAACGAACTCGACATCGAGGCCATGATTGCGACGACGTCGACTTGGCAGAAGAAGGCAACGCATCCTGAGACCATGCACCAGCTCATCGATGCGTACGGAAAGGTGCGGCCCAACCTGCTGCTCAACGCGAAGGGCTGGCCCGAAGCTGCCGCTTTGGACCGCCGCGTCTACGCCGGCCAAACAGCCTACGGCCTCGCCGCGACCGGTCCCGGCAATACATCCGGCGGCGCCCGTGCGATCCTCAGCGCTGCCGAACGAGACGACCCGCGTCCGCTGTGGATCTCGATCTGGGGTGGCGCCAACACCCTTGCGCAAGCGCTGATGGACCTACGCGCCTCACGCACGCCCGACCAGCTCGCCAAGCTCATCGCCAAACTTCGCGTCTACTCCATCTCCGATCAGGACGACGCGGGGCCTTGGATTCGCCGCGAATTTCCAAGCCTCTTTTACATCGTGATGCCCTCCGGCACAGACGGCGGCGACTATTACTACGCCACCTGGACCGGGATCAGCGGCGACCGTTTCTACCGCAACGGCGAGGGCGCAGATTTTTCGAACGTCACTAACGAGTGGCTTGACGCGAACATCCGGAGCAAAGGGCCGCTGGGCAAGGTGTATCCGAAGTTTCTCATTATCATGGAGGGCGATACACCCAGCTTCCTCAACCTCATCGACAATGGCCTGGACGCCGATCGGCGTCCGGATTATGGCGGCTGGGGTGGGCGCTACGTCTATCGCCAGCCGTATGGCGAAACGCATCCCATCTGGACCCAGGGCGGGAATGAAGTTACGCGCGTCACCTCACAAGACACCGTGACTGGCGTCGACGGCGCGGAGCACGTCTCCGATCAGGCGACCATCTGGCGCTGGCGCGAAGCTTTCCAGAACGATTTCGCCGCGCGGATGACTTGGACCGTCGCCGACTTTGCCCACGCCAATCACAACCCTATCGCGGTGGTGAACGGACAGACCGGCACTTCGCCGATTGAAATTCACGTCAACGCAGGCCAATCCGTCACGCTCGATGCCAGCCAAAGCTCCGACCCTGACGCACAGCAGCTCACCTTTCACTGGTTCCACTACGCTGAAGCGGGCAGCGCCGACGGCAACCTCGCCGCATTGACGCTAACCGGTGCAGACACGCCCCGCCTCACCGTGCGTGCCGACGCGCCCTGCCGTCCGCTCTGGCTGCCGCTCATCCCCTGCAAGGGCGAGGGCACGGCTCACATCATTCTTGCTGTGACAGACAACGGCGCGCCGCGGCTGACCGCTTACCGGCGAGTCATCCTGCACGTCCATCCGGCAGCCTCGACACCCTAGCCGCCGGGAGTGGGCAACCGGCGTGGCAAGCGCCTACAATGCAAGTGTCATGGCCAAAGCGAAGGAACAAGCGTTCGAAGTTGCGTGCCCCGATTGCGGCGCGATGATCAAGATCGATGCCGGCACCGGCTTGGTGGTGAGCCATACGTCCGCGCCGCGCAAGCGCATGTTTGAAGATCTCGAAACCGCCGCCAAAGCGATGCGCGAGCAGGAGGAGCGCAAGGAGTCTATCTTCCGTCAATCTGTCGATGCGGAGCGGAATAAGGAAGACCTGCTCGAAAAGAAATTTGCCGAGGCTCTGCGCAAGGCCAAGGACGCGCCCGAGGGCAAGCCGCTGCGCGATTTTGACTTGGATTGATCGCGCACGCTCGGGCTCAAATAATTTCGGCCCACTTTTCCTCAGCACATCAGCGGTTGCATCGGACTTCGCATGCAGCATAATAAACGTGCATTGCTGTAACGAAGGAGAAATGAATGGGCATCGTGTCAATCCCCAGGCGCAAGGCGACTGAACGCGAACGGGTGAACGCCCCTGAGGCGGATTCTCCCAATTGGGTCAACATCGCTGCCGGTGGAACGCTGCTGGCAGGAGGCCTGCTTCTGCTCACTGGCCAACGCCGCGCCGGCATCGTCATGGCCGTGGCGGGTTCGGCACTCACGCTGCTCGGCGAGCAGGAGATTGTGCGCGACTGGTGGGAACAAATCCCCGCTTACGTCGATCACGTGCAGAACATGATTGGCCGCGTGCAGAGTTCGATGGAAGAGCTCACAGTCACGCGCGAAAATCTGCACCAGGCAATCACCGGTACAGGTCGATAGCTTCGAACCGGGCCTGATCTTTTTCTAGATGCCCAACTGGCGCCGTCCCGCTTCGCTGATGCGGTGCGGCGTCCATTTAGGCTCCCACACCAGGTCGACCTCTACTTTGCTGATTTCCTGCATGCCGGCCAACCGGTTGTTGACTTGCTCGAAAATCAATCCGCTGGCGGGGCATTGCGGCGTGGTCAGCGTCATCGTCACCTTCACCCACTGGCGGGGCCACGCGGGCGTGGAGTTTGGATCGGGTCCCGTCGCGATTTTGTAGATGAGGCCGAGGTCGACGAGGTTCAGCTTCACCTCGGGGTCGAAGCAATCGCGCAAAGCTTGCAGGATGTCAGCTTCGGCGAGCATCGCTAATTTTTTCGCTCGACCAGGTAGCGTGCCACCGACTTGAGCCCATCGGCGCGGCTGCCATAGGGTGCCAGCGCGGCAAATCCCTCTTCGATCAGGCTTGCGGCATCGCGACGGCTCTGCTCAATGCCGAAAACCGCAGGCCATGTAGCTTTCTCGGTTGCTTGATCCTTGCCTGCGGTCTTGCCCAGGTGTGCCGAATCCACGGTCCTATCGAGGACGTCGTCGACGATTTGGAAAGCCAGGCCCGCCTTGCGCCCAAACAGATCGAGCCGCGTGACGTCATCGACATTGGCGCCGCCATAGACACCGCCCGCCACCACGCTGACGCGAATCAACGCACCGGTTTTGGCACGATGAATCGCCTCGACCAGCTCCGGCGTTGGCTTCAGATGCTCGCTCTCGAGATCCAGTACCTGCCCGCCGATCATGCCGTCGACTGTGCCGACCGCGTTCGCGATTAACCCGATCATCTGGACAACAGCCGCGGGCGGCGCGTCGAGCCCGGCCAGCACTTCAAATGCGCGCGTTTGCAAGGCGTCCCCGGCGAGAATGGCGATGGCTTCGCCAAAGGCTTTGTGACAGGTTGGCTTGCCGCGGCGGAGGTCGTCGTTGTCGAGCGCCGGCAGGTCATCGTGGATCAGCGAGTAGGTGTGGAGCATTTCGATGGCTGCGCCGAGACGCTCGATGCCCTTGGGGACGTCACCGGCAATCGTCGCCGCAGCCTGCATGGCCAGCACAGGACGCAGCCGTTTTCCGCCGGCAAAGGTCGAGTGGCGCATCGCACCGTGAATCGATGCGGGCACGACATCGGTGCCGGGAATCAGCGCTTCCAGCGCCTTGTCGGTCAGCTCTGCGCCTTCCTGAATCAGAGATTTGACGTCGCTCGGCATTTCTCTCATGATAACCGAGTAGGCGAAAGCCTTCTCTCCGTCCAACCTGTACAAAGCAGCAGCAAAAGCCCAAACGCGCTCAGCCAGCGCCCAATCCACGTGTCATCGGTTGCCGTCCAATTCACCGTTACGCGGTCCTTGCCTTGTGGAACAGGCACCGCGATCAGGCCATCGGCACGCTCGGGCTGGGGCGCAGCGAGTTGGCCGTTCACGCGTACCTGCCACGCTGGATATCTGCGCAGCCGCAAAATCAGGTACCCGTCATAGGGTACATCGGCATCCACGCGCAGGTGCTCCGCCGACTCGTGGCGATTGGCCGCTGCGGGAAATGTCTTTTCGCAGCCACCTTGATCGGGAGACCACGCGAGTTCCCCTCCCGCCGCGGCTTGTCCCAGCGGTGTAGTCGCCGTTGGGCTCAGGCAGGCTACAGGAAGCCCCATCGCGAGCAGGGAATTGTCCGCATGGAGGGGCGCATATTCGTCGACGCCTTCAAACCCTGTGCCCGCGCGGTAGACACTCAGCATTCCAGCAACAGCATCTTCCTCATCGCACTCCTGAAAGAAACTGAACCCGGCCAAACCCGTCGCCGCCAGAAACACCAGAACGCAAACCGTAAGTGCGGCAATGCGCCACCCGCGCCGAGTAATCCAGATTGCCGACGCAAAAAAGATGCCCATTGGAGCCTCGGTCACCACGAGCCAGCGCCACGGGAATTGCAGGAATCGCAATTTGGGCAGCAGGTTCCAAACCGGACCGGAAACCGGAAACTGCAGAAAAAGTACAGCCAGGGGAATAAGTGCCAGCGGAATCCACCAGCGCGTCTTCCCGCGAAACTGATGACGGGCCCAGCAGATCAAAATGCCCGAAACAGCGACCGCCAGCATGGTTGTGGCAATGCTCGAAGCTTTCAACAGCTCCAGGTCGTGCAACTCCAGCGCGGGATTGGCGTGGCGCGCGAAGAGCCAGCTGTTTTCCACCTGATATCCCGGATCGTCGATGGCTTGGCGAATGTCGACCCAGCGCTGCTCCATCGGCAGCCGGTACGACGTAGATCGCGGCGAGACCGATTCCGATCGCGGCCGCCACCGTGCCGCGCACCAGGGGCGCGCCCGAGCGCCGCAAGACCGCAAGGCCAGCGCCATCGGCTGCCAGCAGATAGCAGGCCATCACGCCCAATGGGGCATTCGAGAGCCATGCCCCCGCGACGACCAGCGCGAGTGGCGCCGCTGAGCCATCAAACGCTTGTCGCCACGCCGGCGCGTTCGGCATGCGGTCGCGCAGGATAAACAACAACAGCAGCGGGATCCAAAAGCCGCCGGCGAGTTCGCCGAAGTCCGACCGCTCGTAGGCGGTGAACAAGGCATAGCCGGAAAAGAGTGCTGCGCATCCAGCCAGTGTTGCAGGGCCTTCGCTCAATTGCTGGCGTGCCAGCGCACGTGTTGCCAGGCCGGTTCCTGCCAGGCAAAGATAGGTGATGGCGATGGGAACCATCTTCCACGGCATTACGAATCCGAGCACGGCGCCGAGCATCCACGAAAGCGGCGGATAGAAGATGAATCGCGGCTCACCCGCGCCAAAGTTCGCGCTCGACGACCAGTGCGGGTACAGAATCCCTTCACGCCAGCTCTGTTGCGCGTCGAGCCATGAGACCAGATGGAAGTCGAAATCGTGACCGCACGAATTGCCCAGAAATAATTGCGGCCCAGTCGCGACCAGCGCAGCAACCAGAATCACGGCGACGCCGATGAACCGATGCATGCGCCCAATCTCAGAGAATCCTTCGGTTGGTACTGACCCCTGATCCCTGATCCCTGATCCCTGTTCGTTCATGGCAGCAAACGCAATGTGTGCCGCGTTTGTGCGGCAACTGCGGCAGAGCTGAATGGCATTGCGAAAGTCGTGCCGCCCATATAGTCGTTCCACTGGTCGCGGAAATAGGGACTGAGAGGGTTGCCGCTCTCGCCGAGCACGATGTTCTCCGTAGATCCGTCGACGTTGCTCCAGTCCATCGTGAAGCGCTGCGAGGGTCCAAAGGCGCGGCCGACTTGTTTTACGGTAACGCCATCGCCGCTCAGTGGCTGCGGCCCGGTTCCCGCGATTCCACCCACGAAAGGAAGAAAGCCGGCCAACGGGTGTTCGAGATCGATCACGTGCCAGTTGCCATAATTCCAGCGGCTCACATCGGCCGGGGCTTTGCCTTGATCCATTCCCCGGCGTACGGCTTCCGTTAGCGCAGCGTCCCAATCCTTGTAGCCCGGCGGAAGCCAGTCCGCGTTGCCATGCATCACAATCTCTTCCATGGCAAAGTTCGACTCGGACCAGAGATACTGACTGGCCAGGTCTCCGAGCTTCGGCTGCAGGATCATCGGCTTCAGCGCTTCGCGCGCCCGCGTTACGACGGAAGCCGCGGCGGAGTCCGTGCTCAACCGTCCATCCCAACTCCGCATCAGGTCGGCGGCTTTGCGCAGCCGATCATCGGCTCCTGCGGTGTGATCAATGGCATACGCAAAGCGATGCGCAAGCTCCTGGTCTACTTCGCTGTAGATATCCGTTTGCGCTGCCAGCATGTCCTGCGGGCGAAGTTGATCGTGCCCCTGCAGCATTTTGTAGATGCGCTCGGCGCGGTACGGATCAGCCCATTCCAGCGTTAACACGTTGGGCGAATTATCGGTCGTCACGCGCGAGTTGGCCGTGGCCAGAAATCCCGACGGCGGATCGAATGCATTCGGCAAGCTCTCAAATGGAATGTAACCCTGCCACTCATGCGCCGCATCCTGGATAGGCACTCCCGAAAGCCCCGATGGACGCAGCGGAACGCGGCCCACCGCGTGATACGCGATGTGTCCCTGGTCGTCAGCGTAGACGACGTTCAGTGTGGGCGAACTCCACGTGCTCAATGCCGCCGTCGCTTCGGCGCAACTCGCTGCCGTGTCGAGCTGGAAGATCGGCAGCGTGTTCAGCGTTGCATCGTAAAGCGTCCACTTCAATGCCAACGGCCGCGTCTCCTTCGTGAACAGCGGATTCAACAGCGGCCCATGTGCCGTCGATTGCACATCGACGATCACGTCTTTTCCGCCGCGCACGTAAATTGTTTCGTGGTCCATCGACAGCGGTTTCCAATTGCCATCCATCGCCTGGTAGTTGCCCTTGCCGTCGAGCTTCTCCACGTAAAGATCCTGCACATCGGCGTAAAGCGCGGTGTAGCCCCAGGCCACATGATCGTTGTGTCCTGCCACCACAAAAGGAACACCGGCGAGCGCCACGCCCGCGGCATGAAATCCAGGCGCGCGCAAATCGGCCATGTACCAGATGTTCGGCACCGTGAGCGCCAGGTGCATGTCATTCGAGAGGAGCGGCTTTCCACTGGCCGTGTGGTGCCCGGCAATCACCCACTGGTTTGACCCAGGAACACAATCAGCGCACACGGTCTGACGAAGCAGCGTGTGTAGCATGCGCATATCTTCGTGCGGCGTGTCGCGCGTTTGCGTGCGGTCGTCGTCCTCATCGTCATCGTGGCTGGGCGGAATCGGATGCGGCTGGGTCAGGTCCACCACCAACCCGGTCGGCGGATGGTCGCGCCACGAACCAACCGGATACAAATCCGCTTCAAGTTTCGCGTTGTGCAGCCTCGCGGCAATCTGCTCGCGGGCCAGCTTCGCATCCCAATGGTCGTCCAGCGTCTGCGCCATCATGGCCACGCCGATGCTCAGCGAATCCGCTCCGCTCCACGGCTTGGGACGATAGTGCAGCAGCGCGAATTCCGGAGGAAGCGCATCTGTGTGCTGCGCGATGAACTGGTTCACGCCTCGCGCGTACGCATCCAACCGCGCGCGGTCGGCCTGAGCGAGGTTCGCGTAAATCCGCTGCGCCGTATTGCGAAATTGGAAGACACGCTGTACGGTGTCGTGCCTTACCAGCGACCGGCCCATCACTTCGGCCAGATTCGCCGTTGGCACTCCGCCTTAATACGTCCATCTGCCACAAGCGATCCTGCGCGGTTACGTACCCTTGCGCGACAAATAAGTCCTCCTGCGTCGCAGCATCGATATGCGGGACGCCATGTGCATCGCGCCGAACTGCAACAGGCGCAGAAAGCCCAGCCAGATGAAGATCGCCGTCGAGAACTGGCAACGCTGCCTTGGTTACAGAGCGCAGCCAGAGCACGCCTGCTCCACCTACCAGGATCAGAACCAAAAGCAGGCTGACCGCCGACCACTGCAGAATCCGCAGCCAGCGGCGCGTTCGATTGCGAGCCAACGAAGTGGTTGATTTGTCGGTTGTGGAACTCTCGGGATAGGGCATCGGTCACGAACAGGATACCGCCGTACCGCCATCCGCGCGGACTCGGATCGCCTCGTGGCCGACGCCCGCGATGAAAATCACGAAAACCAACCCCACGTCGCCTATGGCAGCGCAGCCCCCATAGCCTCCCGCTTGCGTCCGTAAACGACCAGCAGGAGCGTTAGCAACAGCAAAATCACTGGCGCCACCAACAAACTGCCTTCCGGCCCGTCGGTACCGCCGGACCACAGAGACTTCCCCACGGGCGTCGTCGCCAGAAAATGACCTTGCGCCACGAAACCGCTGTCCGGCGTGCCATAGAAATACGTCTCGGCCCAGTCCCACGCGGCATGGCACCCGATCGCCCACCACGCCGAGCCTGTCACCCGCACGCTGACGCAGAATACGAACCCGATCAAGGCGGCGGCAAAAATCCCGATTGCATTCTCACCGTTGTTGCTGGTGTGAAAATAGCCGAATGCCGTCGACGTTGCCCACGATGCCTGCCAGAAGCTCGAACCTTTCGCGCCTGCACGATGCACCAGCCAGCAGGGAAGCACTCCCAGCAGCGCGATCACGAAAACACCCGCGGACCCCTTGGGATTGTGGCTCCCCAATAACAAAAGACACAGACTGCTCACCGTCGCAAGCGCCCACCAAAAATCAATACCTCGTGTGAGTGTGAACAGCAGGTAACAACGAAAGCTTCCCTCTTCAAAGAAGCCGACCAGCAGAAACGCGCACGCCCATACACCGCCGTATTCGAACGCCTTACCGGCGCTGAGCGCCACGCGCCCAAAGTGAATCCAACCACCAGCGGCCAGCGCGAGAACGAGGGCGGAAAGCGCTGCAAACCCTGCAGCGATTCCGCCGGCAAAGTGCCGGAACCGCCGCCAATCAGCCAGGTTATAGTCCTCCAAGCGCCGGTGCTCGATGTGCGCCATCACCACGCCGATCGCGAGAATGGCAACCACCGGGATCAACTCGGAGATGAGGACGTTGAACGGCGAAAATACTCCGTCCGCCAGGCGAGGATAGGCGGTGACTGCGATCGTATCCAGCACCGGCGTCACAAGCCAATAAAGCGCGATGGCCAGCAAAGCCGACCACCCCGCGCGCAGGCCCTGGTCGCCCATCAGAATCCAGGAGAGGCCGTGCTCCTGCTTGAATTCGGGAACGGTAACTTCGCGTCTCCCACCGTCGAATCCATTCCCGGGGCTTTCATCCGGAGACGCTTCCGGTGTGCGGGAATCCAAATGCGGTTCCATTGACGCTCCTCGACCCCCGCGGAGACTATCCTGAAAGAGAATTCTACTGAAGACCTACTGCAGCAAGATATTGATTTGTCTTCTTTGGTGGTTGATTTGGTCCAAATCGAAACCGCCGTGCCTTGACAGAATGAGCCCCGCACACGATTCTTAACATTCCGGTTTCTACGGAATTTGTCCAACGGAGCAGTGCGTTTTGCAAGTTCGCGTGTTCTACCACGATAAGTGTTTCGACGGAGCTTGCTCGGCCTCGCTGTTTACGCGGTTTCATCGCGAGTGCATCACCGCCGGCGCTGCGTATTCGTATCACGGCCTGGTTCATCGCGCCGGAGCCCTCTTCGACGAGACCGAGTTCACGGGCGATGAGAACGCCATCGTTGATTTCAAGTACTCTGCCTCGCCGAAAATTACCTGGTGGTTCGATCATCATCTTTCCGCATTTCTGACCCCGCAGGACCAGGAGCACTTCCGCGCCTGCCAGCGCGATCCTGCCTGCGCGGCGCGCAAGTTCTTTGATCCCACCTACACTTCGTGCACTAAGTTTCTCGCCCACATCGGAGCGACGCAGTTCGGTTTCAACACGGAGCCGATGGCGGACATGATTCACTGGGCCAATATCGTCGACGGCGCGCAGTACGACAGCCCGGAATCGGCAGTAGAAATGGCCGCGCCAGCGATGAAGCTCACCCTGATCATCGAATCTACGCAAGACCCCGCATTCATCCCGCGACTCATTCCGCTGCTCACGGAGATGCCGCTTACCGAGGTGCTGGCCCAGCCCTTCGTCGCCAGCTTGCTGCCCCCGTTGCTGGAAAGTCATCAGCGTGCCATCGAGCTTATCCGCTCGCGTAGTGAAGAGAAAGATGGCACCATCTTTTTCGACATCACAGATCAGCCGATGGAGGGGTTCAACAAGTTCATCCCCTATTACCTGCACCCGCAGGCGACCTACTCCATCGGCCTGTCGAAGTCGAGCTTCCGGACCAAGGTTGCGGTCGGGTCCAATCCATGGACCAAGGCCGATCCAGCGAAGATGGTGAACCTGGCGCAGGTCTGCGAGCGCTACGGGGGCGGTGGGCACGCCCGCGTGGGCGCCATCAGCTTCCCACCGGACCAGGCCGATAAGGCGCGCGCGGCTGCCGCAGAGATTGTGGCGGAATTGCGGGTGAAGAATCCCGTCTAAAACTGTATCGAACCGATGGCCAAACCAACCGGGTTTGCCCCGAACCTATGACAGAACCGATCCGGCATTTGTTTGCCTACGGAACTCTGCGGCCGGGCCTCGCGCCGCCCGAGATCGCTTCCGTCGTTGCCAAGCTAGGGCTGCTCGGCGAGGGCTTCGTATCCGGAAAGCTCTACGACCTTGGAGAGTATCCGGGGGCTGTGATCGATCCGGCATCGGCATGGATCATCTATGGGATCGTCTACGAACTGCCGGAAGCCGCGGAGATTCTGCGCATCCTGGATGCCTACGAGGGGCCCGAGTATGTGCGGATCGAACAGTTGGTGACTCTGACGGCGGGTCGTGTGGTGAGCTGTTGGGTCTACGACTTCCAAGGCAGACCAAGCGAAGAGCGCTTTATCGAAAGCGGGCGATGGGTCGATCGGCGCAACAGGTGATTCCTAATCCGCGGCGCTACACCTTTTCCTTCAGGCTCGGCCAGTCGGCGCGGCGTTTATGCAAAAACGCCTGCACGCCTTCCTTGAAGTCCTCAGTTGAGCGCTGCTGCGCGTTCGCGTCGATGGCGTCCGCGATCTCTTCGTCGAGACGGCGCCTGGCGTGCTTGGCCAGCAGCTTCTTCACGGACTGCATCGCTTGCGGACTGTTTTGCAGCAGCGACTGCGCCAGCGCTCGGGCCGTGCACATCAACTGATCGGCCGTCACAATCTGCGTCACCAGGCCCAATTGCTGCGCTTCATGCGCTTTGATCAGCCGTCCTGTCAGCAACAGGTCGCGCGTGTGTTTCTCGCCCACCTGGCGCAGCAGGAACGACGCCACGATTGCCGGCACGAAACCGATGCGCACCTCGGTATAGCCGAACTTCGCCTCCGGCACGGCCAGCGTGAAATCGGGAATCGTCGCCAGGCCCATGCCGCCAGCAATCGCCGGCCCGTTTACGGCCGCAATCACCGGCTTGGGAAAGTCATAAAGCGCACGCAACACGCGCGCCACGTTCTCCGAGTCGCGACGATTCTCCTCCGGTGTGCGCGCAGAAATCGTAGCCAGGTGATCGAGATCGAGCCCTGAGCAAAAGGCCGCGCCCGCACCGGTCAGAATCACCACCCCGCAACTGCACTCAGCTGCGTCGGCCAGCGCGCCGGTCAGCTCCTCAATCAACTCAGGGCTCAGGGCGTTGCGCTTCTCAGGCCGGTTCAGAGTCAGCGTCCGCACCCCATGGGCGGTCTCAGCAAGGATGTATTGAAAGCGAGACATAAGCGCCTCTTTCCGCGAATGAGCCGGCCAGTATTGGCGGCGAAGCTTATCGTAGCGCAAAACGAAGTTGACAGGCAGATGGCAGCGGGCACCACATTGGCGGCGATTGAAACGAACAGCTTTCTGTCAGAGCCCAATCTCCCCAGCCCGCCTCTTCATTGCCTCCAGACAAAACCCGATGTGCGCGTCCAGATCCACGCCCAGCTCCGCGGCCCCCTGAATCACATCCTCCCGATTCACGCCGCGTGCGAACGCCTTGTCCTTCATTTTCTTGCGCACGCTGGCCACTTCCACGTCGGCGATCGCCTTAGTCGGCTTCACCAGCGCGCAGGCGGTCAGAAAGCCCGCCAGCTCGTCGCAGGCAAACAGCGCCTTGTCCAAATGCGTCACGCGCGGCACGCCGGAATATTGCGCGTGGCCCAGAATCGCCGTGCGCAACTCCTGCGGCCAGCCGAGCCGCTCCAGTTCGCGCACGCCCACGAATGGATGCTCCTCCGGCGTTGGATGGCGCTCGTAGTCGAAGTCATGCAGCAGCGCGGTGGTGGCGTAAAGTTCCAAGAAGCTCTCGCGCTCCTCGCCGCTCAGACCCAACCGGTCCGCCTCCGCCTCGCCGCACGCTGAGACGCAGATTTCGACCGCCAGCGCATGCTTGCGCAGGCTTTCGCTCTGGGTCCACTCCGTCAGCAATTGCCAGGCCTGCTCGCGGCCAAATTTCGCTGTGCTAGGGGCTGCCGGATTCCATAAATTTTTTCCTCCATGTTGCATTCATTTGGTTCGTGATTCTTCGGGGTTTTAAGGGTATGATGGGGAAATCTTAGGGTTGACCCTAAGTTTCTACTTGACAATTATGGTTCATTCCCCCGAAAGTATCACCTATCGCGGTGCAAAAAATGCACCCCGGAGAGCCAGCTCTGGCGCTCCGCAACCAAACGATGGCCACCACACTTGTGAGCGTGGATACGCGAGAAGTTGTGCGCTGCGATTATTGCAGCCTGGTGCAATACCGAACCAGCAACTCCCTCTGCAGAAAATGCCGCAGGCCCCTTGATATCGAGGAGCCAGCGCCTCTAGCCCCACAATTGGTGACCACCCAGCCCGTCCCGGCTTCGTGCCGAAGCGGGTCTGCAGGTGGCCGGTCAGGTGCGCGAGATCCGCCGTGCGCGTCACCTGAGCCAGCGCCAACTGGCCGGTCGCATGCAAGTGCCTCGCACTTACATCTCGAAAATCGAGAACGGCAAGGCCATCCCCACGCTGGGATCGCTGGAGCGGCTCGCCAACGCGCTCGAAGTGGACGTGAGCCAGCTTGTCCGCGACTCGCGCAGCCGCCGCGAAGAAGAAGTGGCCGCGATTCTCGCCGATCCGTTCCTGGCCGAGATCGCCTCGTTGCTGCCGCACCTCGATTCGCTGCATCGCACCCTGGTTTACGGCTCCGTACGCGACATGGCCACGGGCCGGCGGCGCACCGCTTAGAGGCTGCTCGCCCCGGTCCGTCGCCGTCGCGTCGGCGCGGCACAGCTGTGTCTTCTCATCACTTCGGTGTCGCGCTGCAGTTCCGCAGCGTTTGCGGCACGTCCGCGCATGTGCTAGGTTCGATGGTGCCGCGACTTTTTCCGGCAATCGGAGTCCTATTGTGTCTTCGTGCGGTAAATTGAACTGGCCCTCCGTCCGGACTGGTCGCCAAACCGCCGGTCCTCGACTGTCGATGCTTCCTGAGCGCCGGCCCGGAAGCCATCAAAGTGTGGTAAAGAGGCAATTCCGTTGCAACCATCTGGCACGCTGCGCATCGATGAGCTGACCGCTGAAGAGCGCGCCATCTACGCGACGCTCAAGCCCGAACGCCTGCCCGAGCACGTCGCCATCATCATGGACGGAAATGGCCGCTGGGCCGGCCGCCGCTCGCTGAAGCGCTTCCTCGGCCACCAGCAGGGCGCGAAGAGCGTGCAACTGGTCACGGAAACCGCCTCGCGCATCGGTCTGCCCTGGCTCACCCTTTACGCGTTTTCACTTGAAAACAACCTGCGCCGCCCGCGCGCTGAAGTCAACTTCCTGATGCGGCTGCTCAAGAGCTATCTCGAGAGCAACGTGCAGCGCATGATGGACAACAACGTGCGCATCCGCTACATCGGCCGCACCCACGACCTGCCGTCAGAAGTGCAGGACAAGATGCGCTGGGCCGAGGAAACAACCGCCCGCAATACCGGCACCACCCTCACCCTCGCGCTCAACTACGGCGCCCGCTCCGAGATGGTCGACGCCTTCCGCGGCCTGGCCGCCGAGATGCGGCTCAAGCACATTGCCCCGGACCGCATCATCGAAGAAGATATTCACCGTCATCTCTACACGGCCCACATGCCCGATCCGGACCTGCTCATCCGCACCTCGGGCGAGATGCGCATTTCGAATTACCTTCTGTGGCAGATCGCCTACGCGGAGATCTTTGTAACCGACCGGCTGTGGCCCGACTTCCGCGGCATTCATCTGCTCGAGGCGATCGCCGACTTCCAGCGACGCGAACGCCGCTTCGGCGGCATCGGCGAAAGCTGCGGCGAAGTGGAAGAAGACCCCGAGCGGATCAAGCTCGCCGCCGGCTGAGCTCCCAATCTCAGGAATATTGCGCTCCGCTGAACCGCCTCGGCGCCGATATGCTTTCCGTAACGTGTCCACGCAAGACCGACGGTGTATTCTCATCCCTGAATGCGACGCATCCTGACCGCTCTGGTTCTGGCGCCTCTGGCGCTGGCCCTGGTGTTTCTCGGGCCCAAAGGTCTCATCACGATCGCGGCTGCCGCCATCGCCATGCTGGCAGGGTGGGAGTTCCTTGGACTGACCGAGCGCTGTGGCGCCAAGCCGCCGCGTCTGGCCGTCATGGCTGCGCTCGCCGCCCTTTTTGCCGGCAACTATCAATGGCCCGATCAAACCCTGATCATCTTCAGTGGGCTCAGCCTCAGCCTCCTCGCCTGCTGCACCTTCCGCAAGCCTGTCGACCGCGCAATGATCGACTCCATGTCCTCCGTCTTCGCGTTGTGCTATGTCGGCCTCACGCTCCTCGCCATTCCCACGCTGCGCGAGCAGTCCAATGGGCCTACACTGGTTGTTTTCCTGTTGCTTACCGTTTGGGCAGGCGACATTGTTGCGCTCTATGTTGGCCGCATGTGGGGCAAGCGAAAGTTCGCGCCTGCGATCAGCCCCAACAAAACCTGGGCCGGGGCCATCGGCTCGGTCCTTGGCAGCCTGCTCGTCACCGGTGGTTTGTACTGGCTTTCGATCGAGCTCGCCCAGTGGAACTTCACCAGGCTCTCTTTCGCAGACGAAGTCTGGTGGTACTGGCTGATCATGGCCGTGGTCGTGAACATGGCCGCGCAGGTAGGGGATCTGGCCGAATCGGCGCTTAAGCGCTCGGCCGGCGTTAAGGATTCCGGGAGCCTGCTGCCGGGCCACGGCGGCGTGCTCGATCGCATCGATGCGCTATTGCTTGCAGCTCCGGTGTTGTGGTATGCGCAGGTGATGCGTTAATCATCCAGATCGCTCGTAATGCTAGCCGCACGTGTCACTGCGGAAGCAGTGCGATGTCGGCGATAATAGTGGCGATAATAGTATCGAGGCAATCGGCACGCATTGAAGCGACTCGCCATTCTCGGCTCGACCGGCTCCATCGGACAGAGCACCCTCTCCATTGTCGAACAGTTTCCTCATCGCTACTCCGTGGTCGCGCTGGCCGCAGGCCGCAACGTCGACGAAGCCTTTGCACAAGTCTCCCGCTGGCGGCCGAAGATCGTTTCGCTCGGGACCGAAGAGTTGGCCGGCGTTCTGTCGGTGCGTCTCCGGCAGGCCGGCATCAAGGAAATTGAAGTTGTTTACGGCACCGAGGGCACCGTCGCCTGCGCGACTCTTCCAGATGCTGATTTCGTCGTCTCCGCCATCGTTGGTGTCGCCGGACTCGAAGCCACGCATGCTGCCATCCTGGCCGGCAAGCCCGTAGGCCTCGCAAACAAGGAATGCATGGTAGCCGCGGGCGAAATCCTCACCGCCGCCGCGCGAGAAAACAAAGTGCCCATTCTGCCCATCGACAGCGAACACAACGCTGTCCATCAGTGCCTCCGCGTTGGTGCGCATTCGGAGGTAAAAACCATCTGGCTGACCGCTTCGGGCGGACCGTTTCGCCGGCTCCCGTTGGAGCAATTCGAGTCCATCACGCCGGAGCAGGCCCTCAAACATCCCACATGGGTGATGGGCCGCCGCATCACCATCGACTCGGCCACCATGCTCAACAAGGGCCTGGAAATCATCGAAGCCTGCAGGCTTTTCGACGTCCTGCCCAGCCAAGTCCAAGTCACGGTGCACCCGCAATCGACCGTTCATTCGCTCGTCGAATACGTGGACGGCTCAATCCTCGCGCAGATCTCGGTGACCGACATGCGGCTGCCAATACTCTATGCGCTGGCGTACCCAGAGCGCCCCGCTTCCAATTTGACCTTCGACCTTGCCGCTCTGAGCCACCTTGACTTTGAGCCGCCTGACTTTAAGCGCTTTCCTTGCTTGCGCTTGGCGTATGAGGCGGCAGAGAAGGGCGGCGCCCACTGCATCGCTCTGAATGCAGCCGATGAGGTGGCCGTCGAAGCATTCCTGAACCGGCGAATTCCATTTACCGGAATCCCGCGTACAATTGAAAAAGTGCTCGCATCTATCCCCGAGACGCACCCGACGACGATTTCCGGGGTGCTCGCGGCCGACCGGGAGGCGCGTCAAATGGCTCGTGTGCTCACTTCTGTTTCTGAAGCCGACCCGGCGTCGCAACGGATGCAGCCTTAAGGATTGACCCCAGATTTATGCATGAATTTTTAGTAGCCGCATTAGCCTTCATCGTTTTGATTGGCATCATGGTCGTGGTCCACGAGTTTGGCCATTTCGCCGTGGCCAAGTTGTGTCGCGTCCGCGTTGAGTCCTTCTCCGTGGGCTTTGGACCACGCCTGTTCGGGATCAAGTACGGCGACACCGACTACAAGGTTTGCTTGCTGCCGCTTGGCGGCTACGTAAAAATGACGGGGGAAACGCCGGACACCATCAGCGGCGCCGCGGAAGATCGGGGCATCGTGGCTGAAGATCCCGGTGCGTTTTCTTCCCATCCGCGCTGGCAACGCATGCTCATCGGCGTTGCTGGCCCAGCATCGAACTTCATCCTCGCCTTCGTGCTGATGGTCATCTACTTCGGCTGGATCAACGAAGTTCCCGACATCAAGAGTGCGACCCTCGAATGGGTCACGCCCGGTTCCGCTGCGGACCAGGCAGGCCTGCAGCCTGGCGATGTATTTCGCCAATTTGGCGGTGTGAAAAATCCTGACTTCGAAGCAGTCGTCGATCTGGCCCGAAGCGACGCGGATCAGACTGTGCCGGTCACCGTCGAGCGCAACGGAAAAACCGTTCAGACCTCATTACAGGTGCCCGACAAAACCTCTAAAAACGGATTTGAGCTCAGCCAGACAGGGATGTTCCTGCAATACGTACATGGCCCCATTGGTGTGGATCAGACCGTCCCCAATTCGCCCGCGGATAAAGCCGGCCTCAGGGGCGGCGATTCGATTGCGGCTGTCGATGGCCATGTCTTTCACACTGTCGACCCGCTGCTCGACTACCTGCAGCAGGGGCAGGGAAAACCGGTCACGCTCACCGTGGAGCGCAACGGCGTAGTTCTCCCGCCCACGATCGTTCATCCGTCGATGCAGGATGGGCAGTGGCGCCTTGGCTTCATGGCTGTTCCGCCCGCCGATCCACCGATGCATCAACGGCCATTGTCCTTCTCTGAAGCCGTCGGCGAATCGCGCGATTTCTGCGCCGAGAATTCGTTGCTGATTGTCGACGTGCTGAAGAAACTGCTCACGCGGCAGGCCTCAGTCAAGCAGCTTGCCGGTCCGGTGGGCATCGCGCACGCGGCGGGGCAGGCCGCTGAAACGAAATACTGGGCGCCAAAATTTGGACTCGCCGCGGGCATCAGCCTCAACCTCGGCATTCTGAATCTGCTGCCGTTCCCGATCCTCGACGGCGGGCTGATTATGCTGCTGCTGATCGAGAGCCTCATGCGGCACGACATCAGCATGGTGGTGAAGGAGCGCATCTACCAGGCGGCGTTCGTGGTGCTGGTGATGTTTTTCTGCTACGTCAGTTTCAACGACGTCGCCAAGCTGTCGATCTTCAGCCATTTGAAACCCTGATTCCGCAGAGCATCTGACCCGAGAGAGAGCAAGGATGCCAACCGTCACGCACCAGGTGCGCGTGCGCTACGCCGAGACCGACCAGATGGGCATTGTGTACTACGCCAATTATCTGGTCTGGTTTGAGCTGGGCCGCGTCGAGCTTTTGCGCTCGCTGGGATTGGCTTATAGCCAATTGGAGAAAGAGCACGAGTGCATTTTGCCCGTAGTCGAGGCGACCTGCCGCTATCGCGCTCCCGCCCGCTACGACGACGAAATCCTGATTGAGACCAGGCCTGCGATGCTGCGGGGTTCGGTGTTGAAGTTTGCTTATCGCATTTTGCGCAAGGGCTCGGATGGAACGGAGCCGGTTCTATTGGCCGAGGGCGAAACGGTGCACGTGGTCTGCGATGACCAGCTCAACAAGAAGCCGCTGCCGGACCACTATGCGGCGGCGCTGCGCGAGTTGATGGCGGCGCACTGAAGCCAGGCTGCAGGATCATCTGCCGGGCAAGACTCAAGAATTGTTATCTCTGAGCGAATTGAATTCCTGCGTTCTGGCTTTTCTTTCCTGAATTGCAATCGACGCAGGCCGTCACCAGGTTTTCTTCGTTGTCGTCGCCGCCTTCCGCAATCGGCTTCACGTAATCGAGCGTGGCGGTGAAGCGGGTGAGTTGCTTCTGACAGTTGCGGCACTTGTATTCATCGCGCTCGAAGACGCGCATGCGGGCCATCGACGCCTCATCTCGGTCGATCGTGGATGCAGGGAACATCAGGGCAGGTTCCTCGGTCATCCTCTCGGCGCGGAATTTTCGGCACGCATCAATCTCCTCCGGAATCAGAACGCGATAAAGTGTGCCCTGCCGGTTCGGCTCGGCCTCCTTGCGGATCGCGCCGACGTTCTCCAGCGCTCGCAGCGTCTCTTGCACCTTTCCAAGCGAAACAGAATTCTCAACGGCCTGCGAGTAGGACGAACGGACGACGGCGCGCTGTAGGAATCGCGTGCTTACGCGAATGTACGGGCTGCCATCATTGGCGATGGAGTGGCGGAAGAGAAACCAATAGAAGGCCGCGTCGTAGGGGGTCAACAGCGGCTGCAGGTTGTCGACGATCTCCTGGACAACGGTCGGCAGTTCAAGGGCAGAAAAGCCGCGGTCCCCAGCCGGATCCACTTCGGCCCTTGCCTCGAGCTCGCTCAGAAGCTGGCGTATCTTCTCGATGCGCTCATTCATTGCACCGCATTCTACGCCTTCGGCCCGGTTGCCGGGTTGGAGGCGCTTTGATTGGTTTGCAATCCAGGCGCGTGCCGGCGCGCCTCGGACGTCGCCGTACCGATCAGCTTAATATTGAAGAGTGCCCCTGGCGGCGGTGCCTCGCGCATCATCCGTCGGTAGCCCCGAGTCCAGGCAGAGTTAGGTCCTGGCGGAAGAGCGATCAGCGAACTGTCCGAAGAGAACAGAAGGCGTGCTTTTCTTTATTTATTTTGATCGACACCTTTCCTGATGAACTCCATTCGTCGCCGGTTCTCGTGTTCGGAGAAACCCCCCACAAGGAATGAACACAATGAATCTCCGTTTCCGATTTGCTCTCTCGGCCATCTTCGGTTTCGCCGTCACGCTCTCATTGGGAGGATGCAAGGCGAATAACAGTGCGCCTGCTGCGAGCCAGAACACACAACCTGCACAAACCGCACAGAGCCCACAGCAGCCCTCGGCGTCGGGGCAGCCCGCTGCTCCCGCTGCCGACCAGTCAGCTACTTCTGCGGCTGGGCAGCCGCCCGCTTCGGCTCCTAACGCGGCCCAGCCAGCTCAAACGAACGGCCAGGCGCCCGCGCCTGCTCCACAAGCTCCGCCTCCTCCGGCTGTCATCCAATTGCCCGCCGGCACGCACCTGCGCGTTCGGCTGGACTCAGATCTGAGCTCCGGCACCTCCCATCCGGGCGACTCGTTTACCGCGACGGTTGCAGACGATGTCGTCGTGAACGGGCAAACCATCATTCCACGCGGTGCGCGTGCGGAAGGCACTGTGGTGGACGCGAAATCCCTGGGCCACTTCAAGGGCGGGGCCCTGCTTTCGATCCGCCTGGAACAAGTCCACACGCGCTGGGGAAGTTACCCGGTAGCTACCAGTTCGATTGATCGTGCCGAAAAGGGCAAGGGCAAACGCTCGGCAGGCTTCATCGGAGGAGGCGCCGGACTCGGAGCCTTAATTGGCGGACTCGCGGGCGGCGGCAAAGGGGCGGCCATTGGCGCGCTGGCCGGCGGCGGAGCAGGCACGGCCGGGACCGCCTTCACAGGCAACAAGCAGATTGTTCTGCCCGCCGAGACCTTGCTCACATTTCGTCTCGAACATTCGGTCCGCATCACGGAGCAACGCCAACAGGAGTCGGGACTACAGCAGCGGTGATAACCGAATCGATCGCCGCGTAAAGCGGTCAGCGTATTACGACGGCGAGCGCAAACCCGTCGTAGCCCTTGCTGCCAACGGTCTGGAGTACGGTTGAAGTCAGGCGCGGTTCGGAAGCAATGAGGTCGGTGAAACGGCGGACGCCTTGGATATTGGGGTCGGGGTTATCGGGCTCGATCACTTTGCCGTCGCGGACGACGTTGTCGGCGACGATGACCGTTCCAGGACGGGAGAGCTTGAGCGACCACTCGAGGTATTCGGGATAGCTGGCCTTGTCGGCGTCGATGAAGATGAGATCGAAGGGCGCGGCGTTGCCGGCGACAAGGGCCCGAAGAAGGCCGGCGGCGCGGCCCACGCGCAGGTCCACGCGATCCAATATGCCGGTGTTTTGCAGGTTGGCGCGGGCGATCTTAGCGTGGCGCGGCTCAAGTTCCAGCGTGACGACCTGGCCCCCTTGAGGCAGCGCGCGGGCGAGCCAGAGAGTGCTGTAGCCCCCGAGTGTGCCGATTTCAAGCACGCGGTGCGCACCGGAGATGCGGACCAGCAGCTCAAGAAACTTGCCCTGCAGCGGCGTGACATCGATAGCGGGCAACTCCGCTTTTCGATTCGCTGCAAGCGCAGCGTCAAGCGCGGGATCCGACGGAATGAGCCGATCGAAGTAGCGGTCAACCTCGTTCCAGATTTTTGGCGCGGCTTTGGTCATCGTAAGGAAATTATTTTTCGCGAGCTACAACGAAGTCCGGAACCCAAAGCAACGCGCGCTTGAAGTCGGACTCGGGAAAGGAAGCGAGAGCTTGACGCGATTGCTCGGCGTAGTGATCGGCGGCCGCCATGGCGTATTCGACCGAGCCATTGCGCACCAGGATCTCCTGAATGCGTTCGCGGCTGATGTGTTCGAAGCTGCGGTCGTCGAGGACACGCTGGATCATTTGCCGATCGCGCGCCGTGCCGTGGTCGATCGAGTGAATCACCGGCAGCGTGGCTTTGCCTTCACGCAGATCGCTGGCGACGGGCTTTCCCAGGACTTCTTCCGTAGCGGTCAAGTCCAGCACATCATCGACGATTTGGAACGAGAGACCAACGGCGCGGCCATAGGTGGCGAGGTTGGCCTCCTGCATCTCCGTGGCTCCCGCGAGAACCGCGCCAAGCTTCATCGAAACGGAGAACAGGCAGGCGGTCTTGCGGAAGATGAGGTCGTAGTATTCGGCCTCGGAGACGGCTTTACCGAGGCGCTGAATTTGCAGCAGCTCCCCCTCGACCATTTGCTGGGTGAGTCCAATGAGCAGCTCGAGCACGCGCAGGTTCTGCTCTTCGAGTGCCACGCGGAAGGCCTGCATGTAGAGCCAGTCGCCCGCGAGGACGCATTTCTCGTTGCCCCAGGTCGTGTTGGGAGAAGGGCGACCGCGGCGGGTCTGGGCGCCGTCGATGATGTCGTCGTGAACCAGGGTCGCCGTGTGAACCATCTCGACCACCGCGCCGAGGCGGATGGCACTGGGGCCCGAGTAATCGAGCAGATGGGCAGCCAGCAGCAGCAGGGAAGGACGAATGCGCTTGCCGCCGCCCTCGCGCAGGTACTCGGCGATTTCTGTAATCGTGCTGACGCCAGAAGCAGCGTCGCGGCCCAACTCCTGCTCGATTGCTACGAGATCTTCCCGCAGCAACTCGAATACCTCTCGTGCCGTCGCTATCGCCAAAGTACTCAAGCTTTCGGTTCTCGCGCTTTCTGTTCCTGGGCAGGCTTGAAGGTCGAGGCGCTGATAAGATGCGTCCCAGCTGACCAGGAAATCTCTTAATTCGTGCGGTAGTTCGTGAACGTCAGTGCCACGCCAAGATCCTTGCCGCGCAGGGTAGCCATGATGGCTTGCAGGTCGTCGCGGTCTTTTCCGGCTATTCTCACAGTATCGCCTTGAATGCTGGCCTGCACCTTCTTTTTTGAATCCTTGACGATGCGGACGATCTCTTTGGCCTTCTCCGTGGGGATCCCCTGCTGCAAGCTGATCTTCTGGCGGACGCTTTGACCGGCGGCCGGTTCCAGCTTGCCGTAGGTAAGATTCTTGAGCGAAACCCCGCGTTTCACGAGTTTCTGGCCGAGAATTTCCTTTACCGCTTCCAGCTTGTATTCGTTGGCGGACGCGAGCTGAATGGCGTCGCTGCCTTCGAGGTTGATCTCGGAGTGGGAGTCCTTGAGGTCGAAGCGCTGGTGGATCTCCTTGAGCGCCTGGTCGATCGCATTGCGGACTTCCTGCATGTCCACTTTGCTGACGATGTCGAATGAGTTGTCCTGAGCCATGTTTCCCTCGATGCCCAAGCGCTGGGAGTCCAGCCGGGCAAGTGCCACTCTACCAGTTTCCCATGCCGGAGGGGAGGCGAAAAAGCCGGGCGAAGTTTTGGGTAGTGGCGGAGGCGATTTCTTCGGGCGAGACGCCGTGGAGACCGGCGAGCGTGGCGGCTGTCCGGGTGACGAAGGCGGGCTCGTTGCGTGTGCCGCGGTCGGGCGCGGGAGTGAGCCACGGGGCGTCGGTTTCAACCAGGACGGAATCGAGCGGCAGGCGGGCAGCCACGTCGCGCAGCGGCTGGGCCTTGGGGTAGGTCAGGTTCCCGGCGAAGGAGACCAGGAACCCCAGATCGAGCGAGCGGGTGGCCTGTTCCCAGCCACCACCGAAGCAGTGCATGATGCCGCCTAGGCCGGTGTGCCGCCAGTACGTGTCGAGGGTCAGGAAAAGGTGATCCCAGGCGTCGTGCTGCCCGTCTTTCGGTCGGCAGTGGATGAGGATAGGACGCTTGCGGGTGGCGGCAATCTCAAGCTGACGAACCAGCCCCGCCCGCTGTACTTCGTGCGGCGCGCCCTCGTGGTAGTAGTCGAGGCCGATCTCGCCGCAGGCGATGACTTCGGGTTCGGCGAGCAGGCTGTCTAGCTTCGCGAGGGCTGCCTCGTCGGCTTCGGGGGTGTTGTGGGGATAGATACCCGCGCTGGCGTAGAGCTTGGGCATGCCGGGCTGGCCGTTGAACTCGCGGCAGAGATCGAGCGCCTGGTGCATCTCCGCTGGACCTTCGCCGATGCCGATGGAGAGTACCGTGCCGACTCCCGCTTCCGAAGCGCGGGCGAGCATAGCCTCGCGATCCTCGGCGTAGCGCTCGCTATCGAGATGGGCATGGGAGTCGATCAGCAAAAAAGCCTCGGCATGCATCAGGTTCGATTTCGAGGGACAGAGAATGGATCGATCACGTCAAGCCCAAGATTGTTGTTCGAACGCATCGAAATCACGATCCCTATGGAGCAGTGAATGACCGAATTCTATACAGAATGTGGCCAGAAGACAGTCGATGGCGCCGCGGACCGTGACACCGCGGTCCCGTAAGATTCGAAAATTTTGCGCGGACGCAATCGCGAGTTGGGCGCTCCAAGTCTCAAAAATCGGAAACCGAAGCAAGTCCTCGCGAAATCCCCGAAACTTCCGGTCATACCGCACGCCTTGCAGAATCTCGCAGAGCGACAGGCTTGCGAGTCCGATGCGTACTCGGCCGATCGCCGATTCGAGCCACTCTGTCTCTGGATTTACCTTGTCATACAGATAGTCGATCCACACCGATGCATCGACGATAACCATGAAGTCTATGCCGTTCTGCGCTGTTGGTAAGGCTTGCGGCGGGATGGTTTTGTTTTTGCTGCTGCGCTGCTTTCGGCGTCGAAAAAACCTTCAGCATTGAGAAAGCGGCCCTCGCGCATGGCAGCCAGATCTCCGTCCCATTGAATCTTCCCGCGCCATCTCCGAATGCCCTCTTGCGCTTTCAATTCAATTACTTTGTGCAAAGCCGCCTCGACAGCCGCCTTCTTGGTAAGCGCGCCGGTTGCCTTCATCGCCTGCCTCATCAACTTGTCGTCAATGTCGATGTTGGTGCGCATCAGCCCATCTCCCGATGTGTAAGGATAGCACAATTTATGTGTATGCATGGTTTGGCCTATTCTCCCGTTGGAGATTGGCCCCAAAGCTACTTCAGCCGTGCGCCGAGCGGAACTTCTTCAAGAAATCCCGCAAGCACGGGCGCGCCATCGGGAAGCGACGCCGCCAGCAGCATGCCATTCGACTCAAGACCCCTCATCTTGCGCGGAGCGAGATTCGCCACGATGACGATCTTGCGCCCGATCAGCTTTTCCGGCTCGTAGTATTGCGCAATGCCGGCAAGAATCTGGCGCTTTTCATAGCCAAGGTCAACTTCGAGACGCAGCAGCTTGTCGGCCTTGGGAATGCGTTCGGCGACGAGCACCTGGGCAACCCGCAGCTCCACTTTTGCGAAATCATCGATGGTGATGTGCTCAGACTGTTCTACGGCGGGTGTTGCCGCGGAACTGGTCTGCTGCGGTGCCGAACTAGGGTTTTGTTTCTTCTCTTCCGATCTTTGCAACGGTGCGTTGGGCGCTGGCGAGGGTGTGGAACTTAGCCGGCTGCTGGAGAGATCGGCGGGCACAGGATGCACCTTTGTCGTCGTCACCGGTTTCTCAGCGTCATGCGAGACGGTCGTGGTCTGCGTCAGATTTTCGTTGGCCTTCGACTCGTCTGCATCCGTGGAGGTGACGGAAGCGACAGACGGGGTCGCGGTGGGCGGTGCGGGTACGGCCGGCTGGTTCTTGCTTCCAGACTGGCTCGCGGCCTCCACGGCGCTGCGATTGTTTTCGTCTTCGAGATTCTGCATGCGTTCGACTGCATCCTTCTCCGCGCGGGGGAACAGCGGCGCGGGCTCGCTGAATTGGGTTCCGGCCTTCAATCCGCCCCATGCGAGATGGGTGAGGAAGGATTGCCTGGCTGCATCGGCGATCTCGCCCAATCCAAGCTGGCGCCAGACTTTTGCTGCAGCGTCCGGCAGGATGGGGTAGACCAGCGCCGTTATGATGCGGATGGCCTCGGCCGCCGTTGCCAGCACCCGCGCCTGAAGTTGCTGGTGTTCTTCTTCGCCGCGTCCTTCAGGCTTTTTCCACGGCGCATTGGCGGTTAGGTAGCCGTCCGTCTCGGAGACCAGGATCCACAGGCTCTTGAGCGCGTCTGAGAAGTTGAGTTCGTCGAATGCCGGAGCGAATGCAGCGATGGTCTGTTCGGCCAGCGCGCGCAACTTGATCTCGGCCGGAGTTGTCTCGCCGGTCTCGGGCACCACTCCGCCGAAGTATTTGTGCACCATGTTGACGACGCGGCTGACGAGATTGCCGTAGCCGTTGGCCAGGTCGCCGTTGTAGCGCTGAACCAGGGCATCGAAGGAAAAATTGCCGTCCTGCCCGAAGGGAATCTCGCGCAGCAGGAAGTAGCGCAACGCATCGGCGCCGAGAACTTCCTGCACAGTCTCAGCACGCACGATGTTGCCGCGCGACTTTGACATCTTGCCTTGATCGAAGAGCAACCAGCCGTTGGCGCGCACCGTATAGCGGCACGGGAATTCCTGCGGCCATCAGAAACGCCGGCCAGTAGACGCAATGGAAGCGGCTGATCTCTTTGCCGATGAGGTGCATGTTGGCCGGCCAGAATTTCGCGAATCTTTCCTGGTCGGCCGGATCGTCGGAACCGTAACCGAGAGCAGTGATGTAGTTGGCCAGCGCATCGAGCCAGACATAGACCACATGCTTTTCGTCGCCGGGAACCGGGATGCCCCATTTCGAAAGACTGGTGCGGCTGATCGGAAAGATCGGCTCAGGCCGCCGCGGACGAACGAAATCACTTCGCGGCGCGTGGATTCAGGCTGCATGAAACTGGGGTTTGCGTCGTAGAACTCGAGCAGCTTGCGCTCAAACGCCGACAGCTTGAAGAAGTAATTCTCTTCGCTCACGGTTTCGGTGATGCGGCCGCAATCCGGGCAGGGCGCTCCCGGAGGCACATCGACCCACGCTTCGTCGGAGACGCAGTACTGGCCAGTATAGGAGCCCTTGTAGACGTACCCGCGATCGCGCAGTGTGGCGAACAGCTTCTGCACGCCGCGCTTATGGCGAGGCTCGGTGGTGCGAATGAAGTCGTCGTAGGTGAGGCCCAGTCGATCCCACAGGGCGCGGAACTCCCCCGAGATCGCGGTGGCAAACTCCTGCGGCGTGCGGCCGGCCTCTTTCGCGGAGCGCTCGATCTTTTGGCCGTGCTCGTCGGTGCCGGTCAGGAACCAGGTTTCGATGCCGAGCGCTCGCTTGCGGCGTGCAATGGCGTCGCAGACGATGGTCGAGTAGGCGTGGCCCAGATGCGGACGCGCGTTCACGTAGTAGATGGGCGTGGTGAGATAGAAGTGGGCGGACTTGGACGCAGAGTTTGTCATCAATCTTGTCTGACCGCGCGCTTACTTTCGTTCTCTGAAAGGCCGTCGTCGATCACTGTCCATCTTACGGCATCTGGGTCTGCCCCACCGCAGTGGTCTGTTAGAATCGCCTTGAAAATCAAGCAGTTTTGAGGCTTTCCTAGTGTATCTGGAATTGAAGAACAGGCTTGAAGCGCGTCTTCGCGATGTGCTCAAGGCAAAGTACGATCTCGACATTGAAAACATCCCGTTGGAGACTCCGCCGGAGCTGAAGTTCGGCGAGCTGGCGACACCGCTTGCGTTTGAGCTCGCGCGCAAGCTGCGCAAGGCGCCCAAGGTGATCGCGCAGGAGATTGTCGCGGCGGTGGGCGAGGTCGAGGGATTCGCCGGATTTGAAGTTGCCGGTGCGGGATATATCAACGCGCGGTTGGATCGGGCAGTGGGTGTGCAATCGGTTGCCGCAACGGGAACCGCGCCGCTGGCGTCATCCGGAATTCACGCACTGGTCGAGCACACGAGCATCAATCCCAACAAAGCGGCGCACGTTGGGCACCTGCGCAATGCGATTCTCGGCGACACCTTTGTGCGTTTGCTGCGCGCGGCGGGGCAACGAGTAACCGTGCAGAACTATATCGACAACACCGGCGTGCAAGTGGCGGATGTGGTGGTGGCCTTGATGCATATAAACATCGAAAGACCCCTTTTGAGGTCCAGCAGTGGATCGTCGAACTCAAGACCGGCGGAAAGCGAATTGACTTCGAATGCTGGGACCTTTATGCGCAAGTATCTCGGAATTACGAAAGGGAAGGTTCAGCCAAGAAGGCCCGCTGGAAGGACCTTAGGCGGGCGTGCCTGCATGATATCGAGCGGGGAAACAACGATGTGGCTCAAATCGCAGAGCTAGTTTCAACGGCCGTTTTGCTGCGACATCTCGAAACCATGTTACGACTCGACATCGAATATGATTTTCTTCCGCGCGAGAGCGAGATTCTGCACCTGAACTTCTGGGCGCTCGCCTTCGAACAACTCAAAAGGACCGGCGTTCTATACTTCGAGACAAAGGGCAAGAATGATGGATGTTGGGTCATGACGAGGCCTGGCTCCAATGCTTCTGATGGCGAAATCGACGAGGATGCGAAAGTCATAGTTCGTTCGAAAAAGATAATTGTGGACGGCAGGATTACATACGTCCTGAGGCACAGGGGACCGTGACCTATGTCGGCAAGGACATCGCGTATCACCTCTGGAAGTTCGGGCTGCTGGGACGCGACTTCGGCTACAAAAAGTTTTTCACCTATCCCGATCACGAGTGCTGGATCTCGGCGGAGACAGGCGAGGAGCAGCACCCGCACTTTGGCGGCGCGCAGGCGATCTATAACGTCATTGACGCGCGGCAAAGCGATCCCCAGGCCAACGTGATTCAGGCGTTGCGCGGGATGGGCTACACTGCCGAGGCCGACCACTACACGCATTTCAGCTATGAGATGGTCGCGCTGACGCCGCGTTGCGCAATCGAGCTGGGTTACGACGTGTCGCCGGAAGATCAAGCGCGGCCTTACATCGAGGTCAGCGGCCGCAAGGGTTTCGGCGTGAAAGCCGATGACCTGATCGACAAGCTGATCGCCGCAACACGGGCCGAAGTGGACTCACGGCAGACGGGCCGCGACGAAGCCGAACGGCAGAAGATCGCCGGGCAGATTGCAATTGGCGCGCTGCGCTACTTCATGTTGAAGTACACGCGGAATTCGGTCATCGCGTTCGACTTCAGAGATGCGTTGAGCTTCGAGGGCGAGACCGGGCCCTACATCCAATATGCCGTGGTGCGGGCGCGAAATATTTTCCGCAAGGCCGAGGCGACGCCGGACGAGGTGCTTGCCGAGTTTATCGGCGCCGCAAGCAGAAACGTCTCGGAGTATCTCAGCGGCGATGAGAACGAAGACATCTGGGCGCTATGGCTGCGCGCGGGGCGGCGCACTGCGACGCTGGAACAATGTATCGCGACATCGGAGCCCGCATACCTCGCGAAGCACGCGTTTCAATTGGCCCAGGAGTTCAACAACTTCTACCACAAGCACCACATCCTGACCGAGGAAGATCCAGCACGGAAGTCGTTTCTATTGGCGACGGCCGCGGTGGTGCTCCGCGAACTCGTCACAGTGCTTGGATGGCTGGGCATCGAGAGTCCCGAGGCGATGTAAGCATCATTTCCAATGTGGCACGCGTCACATGGGTACCGGTAGCCTCACGATATAGTGCTCCTCGGTAAGTTCTATGACGAATGCAGGTTTGATGACACCTACGCTTCTCCCAATCCAGGATGTTGCCCGTAAACTCGCGCTGCGACCTGACGAATACGAAACCATTGGCTCGTACGGCGCGAAGCTCAAGCTGGACCTGCTCGATAACCCTGCGTTTCCTGTGCGCGGGAAGCTGATCCTGGTGACGGCTACAACGCCGACGACCTCCGGCGAGGGTAAGACGGTGGTTTCGATCGGTTTGGCGCAAGGACTGGAGCGCATCGGTCGCAAGGCCATCGTGACTTCGCGTGAGCCTTCGCTGGGGCCTGTCTTCGGCATGAAGGGCGGCGCAGCGGGTGGTGGAAGGTCGCAGGTCGAGCCAAGTCAGCAGATCAACCTCCATTTCCACGGCGATTTTCACGCGATCACCGCGGCACACAATCTGCTCGCGGCGATGGTGGACTCGCACCTCTTTTTTGGCAATGCGCTGGACCTCGATCCGGCACAGATCACCTGGCCGCGTGCGATGGATATGAACGACCGTGCGCTGCGGCGTGTGATCGTGAGCGCAGGTCAGCAGGATAGACCGGGCCGTGAAGGCGCCGATCGAGAGACCGGCTTTGTCATCACGGCGGCTTCGGAGATCATGGCGATCATGGGCCTGGCGACGAGTCAGGCCGACCTGCGGCGACGGCTAGGCTCGATCGTGGTCGGTGTTTCGCGTGCGGGCCGGACGGTGACGGCTGCCGAACTGGGCGCGACCGGGGCAATGATGGCGCTGCTGCACGACGCCCTGCTGCCCAATCTGGTGCAGACCACCGAGGGCACTCCGGCACTGGTCCACACGGGGCCATTTGCGAACATCGCACATGGAACAAGCAGTGTGCTCTCGCAGCAAATGGGAATTCGGCTTGCCGATTATGTGGTGAACGAATGCGGTTTTGCCGCCGATCTGGGTGCGGAGAAGTACTTCGATATCGTCATGGGTGTATCGGGCATGCGGCCCGCCGCGGCCGTGCTGGTGGCAACCGTGCAGAGCCTGCGCGCGCAGGGCGAGGGCAATCTTGAGGCGGGATTCGCCAACCTCAGGCATCACCTCCAAGTATTGCGCGGCTACGGTGTGCCGGTTGTGGTAGCGATCAACCGTTTTCCGGCAGATACGCCGGCGGAACTTGAGGCGATTGCCGCCGAGTGCGCGCGGCTTGGGTCGGAGTGCGCCATTACCACGGCATTCAGCGAGGGCGGGGAGGGCTCAGTCGATCTGGCTGAAAAGGTTGTCGGGCTGATGGAGAGCAATCGTTCGCCGGATGTCAGGCCGGTGTACGGGCTTGATGACTCGCTCGAAGAGAAAATTCGCAAGGTCGCGACGAAAGTCTACGGTGCGGATGGCGTAACGCTCAGCGATGCTGCGCGGGCCAAGCTCGATGTTTATGCGGAGTGGGGCTTTGGCCGGCTGCCGGTTTGCATCGCCAAGACGCAGTACTCGCTGACCGACGATCCAAAGCTCATGGGTGCGCCGACTGGCTGGACGCTGAATGTGAATGATGTTTCGCTCTCGGCGGGCGCAGGCTTCGTGGTCGCGGTTGCCGGCAACATGATGCTGATGCCGGGATTGCCGCGCGAACCGCGAGCCCTCGCAATCGATGTCGAGGACGACGGTACGATCGTCGGTGTGTAGGCTTCTCGACTAGGCCGTCAATTCGGCGTCGGATTCGCCCATCATTGCGGCCATGCATTCCTCAATGGACATGCGCCGTTGGCTGCGATCCAGAAGTGACAGCTGGTAGCGCATCTGCAGCGCCGCATTCTGGCGCTGCGTTTCGCTGGCGATTTTTAGCGTTCCGCCGCAGCACACGCTATTCTCCGCGTCCTGGAGTTGGCGACCTGCCTTGTCCTCAAGGGAGGCTTTCTCGCTTGGCGATAGTCCTGCTGTCTGCAAGATCATTGCGTTGTCCTCCGCTGGTTTTTGAGAAAGGATTGCAGCAACTCTACGCCTGCATTCCGTCGCTTGCCCTGTCATAACGCAGAAGAGTTCGCAATGCAATAAAGATGGCATAAAGAAATGCCGAAAAGTGGGCCTGAGGGTGTCGGCGTCGCGCGTAGGCAGCCGAATAGCGTTCGGCTCAAGCTCACCTGTCTACGCAGAAAAGCTTCGGACCCACTCCAGAATCGACCGCACCCCAATCCCGCTGGGACCGCTCGCCATGTAGGGTTTCGACTCGTCAATCCACGCCAGGCCGGCGATATCGAGGTGAATCCACGGGGTGTCTTCGGCGAAGACCTTCAGGAATTCCGCAGCTGTGCTGGCTCCTCCGTAGCGGCCGCCGGTATTTTTGATGTCGCGCGATATCGGACTTGATTAGGTCTGCGTATTCCTCGCCGAGGGGCATGCGCCAGAATTTCTCGCCGGAAACAGCAAGCGCCGCATTGAACCTCTCAAAGGTCGCTTCATCGTTGGAGAACGCGCCGGCGTTGATCTTGCCCAGCGCAACACCGATGGCCCCGGTCAGCGTTGCCGCGTCAATCAGGTGAGTCGCGCCCGAGTTTCTTCGCGTAGCAAAGACCGTCGGCCAGCACCAGTCGGCCTTCGGCATCGGTATTGATGATGTCGATTGTCTTCCCGGACATTGCCGTCAAAACGTCGCCGGGTTTATAGGCTTTTCCGTCGGGCATATTTTCCGAAGCGCAAACGATGGCGATGACACGGACTTTGGGTTTGAGCAGCGCAATGGCACGCATCGCGCCGAGCATGGCCGCGCCGCCGGCCATGTCGTACTTCATCTTCTCCATATTGTCGCCGGGCTTGATGGAGATGCCGCCGGTGTCGAAGGTGATGCCTTTGCCGACCAGGCCGAGCACGGGGCCCCCGCGGACGGTCCTTGTCCGTGGGGTGAAGCACCGGGCCGTCTGACACGCCCTCAGGCTCGTAGCGAAGAACGATCAGCGCGGGCGGCTCCGCGGAGCCCTGCGATACACTCCAGAAGGCGCCCATCTTGAGCTCGTGCAGCTTGTCGGTGGAGTAGCACTTCACAATCCAGGCCCACTTCTCTTGCCATGGCTTTGGCGCGCTGGCCCAGATGGTCGGGGTCAGCTTGTTGCCGGGCTCGTTAACCAGCGAGCGGGTGAAGTTCTGGCTCTCGCCGATGATTACGCCTTCGGCAAAGGCCGATTCGACTGCGACGTGGTCTGCACCGGCAGGGGCGACGAGAGTGAAGGACTGAACGCTCTGGTCCTTGCGGTCGCTGCGGTAGGTGTCAGGATCGAAGTCGCCGACAAACGCCCCTTCAACCGCAGCTCTGGCACTGGGTGCGAGCCGACCAGTCCTTTGTCTCGGGAAGCGCGAAGACCAGCTCCCGAATGCCCCGCGGCTTGGTGAAGCGCACGGCCACTCCGGCGGCGTTTCGCACGCTGTGCACCGTAGCCTTGGCCTGCTTGCCGAGGCCGACAATGAGCAGCCGTTTGGCAGCCAAACCGGCCGGCGCGTGCAGCAGCAGCGTCTCGTTGGCGCCGGCCTTGTATTCGCCGCTCGCGAGCACCGCGGCTGCCGCAGCGGCGACCGCGTGGTCGGCGGTGAGAAGCACGGGCGCGGGTTTGGCGTCGGGGCCCTTTTCAGTCTGGGTGTCGATGGCCAGAACGGCGAGCAATTCTGTTTGAATTTCGGCAAGAGATGCAAAGGACAGCGTGGTCTTCATCGATTCCTCAGATTGTTTCTTGAATGCGGACGCCGCTCAGTTGCCCACGCGGTGCTTGCTGGCATTGATGGCAGAGCGGGCCTCGCGGTCGGCCTCGCGGCGGCGCTCGGTTTCCCGCTTATCCCAGTCCTGTTTGCCCTTGGCGACGGCCAGTTCGCACTTTACGCGCCCATTGCGGAAGTAAAGCCGGGTGGGGATGAGCGTGTGACCCTTGATCTGCGTCTTCGACTGTAGCTTGCGAACCTCGTCCCGGTGCATCAGCAGTTTGCGTGTACGCAGTGCGTCGTGGTTGGCAATATTTCCATGCGAATAAGGACCTATATGCACATTGAGCAGAAAGGCTTCGCCGTCCTTGATCAGGCCATAGGAGTCTTTGAAGTTGGCTTTGCCTTCGCGGATGGATTTGACCTCAGTTCCGCGCAGGGCGACGCCAGCTTCGAATTTCTCAAGGAGGAAGTAGTTATGGCTGGCGGCGCGGTTCTGGGCGGCATCGCGTTCGCCGGAAGCCACGGGGTCGCGCGGACGCGCGGGTTTTTGAGGCCCGGAGCGTTCCTGTGGAACGATCGTGTGGCTGGTTTGGCGGGCCATCGGCAACGTTTCCTTGAATCTTCATCCTAGCATCGGCGGAGAAGATGGTATCCAGCGCCGGTGCCTGGTGGCCGCCCTTAAAGCGGCAAACGAACGGGACATGCAGCATCGTGCGCTGTCTGGGCGCCGGCGCGGTTTTGCTAGAATGAGGCGACGTTGGATGGGTATTGCGAATATTGAATATTGCGTCGCGGGATGGCGGGCAGCGGCTCGAAGCAGAGGATGGACCCGACACGACGCAGAGGAGTTCGATGAACCGCCGCGCAGCCGCACAGGCCGCATCCCACATTATTCTTCGCATCGCGCTTTTCGCTCTGCTGGCCGGGTTCGGCGCGGGATCGGCCAAGCTGTATGCGGAGTCCGCCAAGTCCTGCTACAAGCGGGGACAGGCTGCCGAAGCGCGCGAGGATTACGATGCGGCCTTCATCGATTATCAGAAAGCCTATTCGATATCCCCCAAGGACATGAGCTACCGGAAGCTTATTACCGGGTGCAGATCCCTGCGACCGCGCTGCATATGAAGAAAGGGCGCAAGCTATGCGAGACCGGTGATGAGCAAGGCGCACTGATGGAGTTTTTGCGCGCTTCCGAGATCGATCCCGGCGATGAAGCGGCTCTGCAGGAAATCGCCAAGATACGAGCGCAGCATAAGGAGCAGATGCCGGCCAATGTTTCCGGCCTTCCGGAAGGCGCCAGCGAGCAGGCGGATATGGACTCAATGGCCGCGCCGGTGCAGTTGAAGCCCGTCACCAATGAGCCTTTGACATTGCACATGGTCGAAGACTCGAAGAATGTCTACCAGGCAGTCGGCAAAGCGGCCGGCATCAATGTCTTGTTCGATCCGGACTACACAGGCAAACGAATCCAGGTGGACCTAACAACGTGTCCCTGATGGATGCGCTGCGCATTGTGGGCACGCTTTCGAAGACGTTTTGGCGGCCGGTCACGACCAACACCATCTTTGTTGCCGCGAATACGCGCGCCAAGCGGACCGAGCTCGAAGAACAGGCGGTGCAGACGTTTTATCTGACCAATGCCTGGCAGCAGAATGATCTGAACGATGTGCAGACGGCCATCCGCAACGTGCTGCCCAACTCGCACGTCTATGGGGTTGCGAGCCAGAACGCTATCGTGATGCGGGGCACGCCGGATGAGCTGCTGCTGGCGCAAAAGCTGGTGAACGATCTGGATAAGGCGCGGCCCGAGGTGGTGGTTGACATTGCGGTCCTGGAAGTGAGCAAAAGCTGGGAGCGAACCCTGGGTATTGCATGGCCCAGAGCGCCTCGGTGCAGCTGCAATCGCCAACCGCCAGTAATTCGTCAAGTTCCTCCTCCTCATCTTCCTCTTCGTCGTCGAGCACCGCCACGAATCTGACGCTTTATAACCTGGCCCACTTGAACTCGAGCGATTTTGCCGTCACGATCGGCGCGGCGACGGCCAACGCGCTGCTTTCCGACTCGAACACCAAGACCCTGCAAAATCCGCGCATCCGGTCCACAGACGCGCAAAAGGCGACCATGAAGATCGGCTCCAGAATTCCCGATCGCCACGGGATCCTTCCAGTCGGGCGTGGGCGTGGCCGCCGCAGTGACGCCCCTGGCGGAGACGCAGTTCCAATACATCGACGTGGGCGTGAACATCGAGATGACGCCGACCGTGCATTACAACCACGATGTTACGCTGAAGATGAGATCGAGGTGAGTTCAGAGAGCAACAACGTCACAATCAGGGAGTGACCGAGCCGATCATCGCGCAGAAGAAAAGCGAGCAAACCATTCGCCTGCGCGAGGGAGAGGCCGCGATCCTGGGCGGCATCCTGAACCAGCAGGACATTCAGAGCTGGACGGGAATTCCGGGACTGAGTTCGATTCCGATTCTGAAATACCTCTTCGGCTCCAAGGACCACACGATCACGGACGACGAAATCGTCTTCCTGGTGATTCCGCACGTCGTGCGCTCGCCGGAATTGACTCCGTCGAACTTGCGGCCAATCGACACCGGCGCGGGACAGCAGATCGAATTGCGGCGCACATCGACCGAAGGCGACCTTTCGCCGATTGCGCCACCGGTCCGTCCCCCAGTTCAGCCCGGAATCGGCTCAGTGCCGGGGCAGAGCGCGCAAGCCGCGGCTCCGGCAGCGCTGGCGCAAATGCGTGCTCCCGCGCAAGGCGCTGCTCCCCTAGCGACGCCGAATGGTGCGTCGCCGCCCGCGACCATGACCCTGCCGGGTACAGGAACTGCGGGCCCCGGGGTGCGCTTCTCGCTGGTGCCGTCGTCAGGCTCTTCCGTTGCGGCGGGCACCACGTTCCAGGTCCCCATCGTAATCACCGGAGCCAGAGACATCGCCTCTGTGCCTCTGCAGGTGCAATACGACCCGGCGAAGCTATCGCTGGTGAATGTGGGCGACGGCGACTTTCTGGGCCGTGACGGGCAGGCCGTGGCGCTGGTGCATCGCGATGACGGGCCAGGCATGATTACGATTAACGCCTCGCGTCCGCCGGGAACGGTCGGCGTGAGCGGAGCGGGGGTGGTCTGCGTCTTGACTTTCCAGGCGAAGGCTGCGGGGGATACGCCCATCAGCATCACTCGCCCAGGAGCCATGACCAGTGCGCAGCAGCCGGTTCCGGCCGAAGGCGCGCAGACCACCATCGTGGTGAAGTAGAGTGCAGTGCCGATGAGCAGCAAACGGCCAACTAGGAAACGCACGGAACGCGGCCTGACGTTGGTCGAGCTGATCGTGACGGTGGCGATCCTGGCGATTCTTGCCTCGGCGGCAGTGCCGGTGGCGCGCTTCAAGGTGAAGCGAGACAGAGAGCGCGAATTACGGCGCGATCTGTGGGAGATGCGCGACGCAATCGATCACTACAAAGATGCGGCGGACCGCGGCGCTTTTCAGACCAAGGTGGATAGCCAGAACTATCCGCCCGACCTGGATACGCTGGTGAACGGAGTGGACGTGCAAGGCAAGAAGGTCAAGTTTTTGCGCCGCATTCCCGTCGATCCCATGACCGGCAAGGCCGAGTGGGGCATGCGTTCGATGCAGGACGACCCCACGTCTGACTCTTTCGGCGGGCAGAGCGTTTTCGACGTGTATTCGAAGTCGCAGGGTACGGCGCTCGACGGCACCAAGTACGCGGACTGGTAGGACAGCCATGCGCAGAATACGGAGACAAGACGCGGGCTTTACGCTGATGGAGCTGATGATCGTGATGGCGATCATCGGAATCCTCGCGACACTGGCCATTCCCAGCTTTGTGGGCGCGATGAGGTCGGCGCGGGAAGCAGTGCTGCGTGAAGACCTCCACGTGATGCGCGCGGCCATCGACTCCTACACGATGGATAAGCAAAAGGCACCACAGTCACTTGACGACCTGATCCAGGACGGCTACCTTCGGAGCATCCCGGAAGACCCGATGACGCACAGCAAAGAAACTTGGGTAACGGATACGAGCGATACGCTTTCTTCCGTGGACCAGACGGACTCGGGCGGCATCAACGATGTGCACTCGGGATCGCAAGAATCGGGAACAGACGGGCAGCCCTATTCGACCTGGTAAATACGGAAGAGCTTGCCCAAAGGAACGAAATGATTCGACGGGCATATCGCACTCTTCCGATGGTGGCATGTTTCGGCTGTTTTATCGGGCTTTTGCCGGCGCAAACCCTGAGAGTGATCACGATCAAAGTGCGGGATGGCAAGACCGGTGCATCCGTTACCCCTTCGAATATCCACGTGCGCTTCAACCATCAGGGGGAAGCGAACGGGAATTGGGTAGAACAGAAAGACGATGGCACGATCCAAGTGAGGCTGCCTGCGGACGCCAAAGCCATTACGGTGCGCGCTACCTATGAGAATTCCATGGAGTACTTCGTCAATTGCGACATGGCGAAGCAGAAGGACAGCGCGGCGGATAGCTGGTACCCCGTGTCGGACATTCTCACATCGGGCATCGCAATTCCAAATGACTGTGTCAGGCCAAAAGATGCGGACAAAGTCAAAGCGGACGCGAAACCGGGTGAGTTTGTTCTCTTCGTGAGAAAGCGGAACTGGAAGGAAGAAGCGAAAGAATACTAGGTCTCAGACCGCTTGCACTTGTACCATCTCCGTGCCCCATCCATTCGCTTTTTTCTGGCGAATGGGTGGGAAACCACGAACGTCAAAGGAACGAAAAATCAGCCGGTCGTGATACTAGGTCTCAGACCGCTTGCACTTGTACCATCTCCGTGCCCCATCCTTTCGCTTCTTTCTGGCGAATGGGTGGGAAACCACGAACGTCAAAGGAACGAAATCAGCCGGTCGCGGTACTAGGTCTCAGACCGCTTGTACTTGTACCATCTCCGTGCCCCATCCGTTCGCTTTTTTCTGGCGAAAGGGTGGGAAAGCAAGAAACTCAAAGTGCGAATTCAAGCGGTCAGAATACTAGCGTTTGCGAACCCCCCTCAGAGAGAGACTGCAACTTGGTGCACGATCCCCAGGCATTGGCGGGATACAGCTTTTCCCTTGAAGCCTACAAGTTTTATTTCGGACTGATGCAGGCGGCGGATTCTGAGCGATCGTCTGGCCAGGTGCCGAGTCAGGAACTGAATCCTGAGCCGGGTCTGGGCGGCAGCCTTCTATGGGCCGGGGAGCTTGATGGGCCGGGGCGCGCATTGGCAGTGGCGGGCAACATCGCGGGCGCGGCAACGCTTGCGGCAACCGCGGACGTGAATGCACAGAAGCAGGCAATTCGCGAGGCCATCGTGGATTTCATGGTGACGTCGCTCGATGAGGCCCTGCGCATCCTGAAGAACGAAATCCGCAAGCGACAAACAGTGGCTGTATGCGTTGGCTCAGCGCCGGATTTGATCGAGCGCGAGATGTTGGAGCGGGGGGTGCGGCCTGACTTATCTCGAGAGGCCGTGATCGCCGCGTCGGAGCGGTCCAGGGCGCCAAACAAGCCGGGTGAGTTTAATCCGATCGGGGACCAGGCGCTGGTGACTTGGCGCGTGGATGCGTCGCCTGCTGTAGGTCTGCCGAAGTTGGATGCGATTGCGCTCGACTGTCTCGACTCCGAAGATGAGTTCGCTCGCCGATGGATTCGGCTTGTTCCGCGCTACATGGGCAGGCTCGGACACGGCGTGCATTTGCTCGTGAGCAATCGCAAATTCGCTGCAAGCTTTGTTGAGCGGGTGCGGGAGCTGGAACGGCGCGGAGAGATTGCTTTTCAAGGCCAGATTCAAGTGAGTCACTCGGATCGGAACGAGGAGTACAGTTTTCCGTCGAGGCCATTGGACCCAGCGGATTGAACTTAGTCTTCTTCGGTATTTCCCGATTCGATCCAGCTCCACAGCACGTCGATACCCGCACTGGTTTTAGCGGAGACAGGAAGAATCTCGTCCAGCTCCAGCCCTTTTTTCAAAGCAAGCAGGTTGCGCGTGCGCTCGTTGCCGCTCAGGCGATCGACCTTGGTAGCGACAACGGCGAAGCGGCGTCCAGCGTGGCGGAGCCAGTCGATGAGTTGTTTATCGCCAGGCTGCGCCGGGATATTCGAGTCGATGAGGCAGATGCACAGGCTGAGGGTTTCGCGATTCTGGAGATAAGGCTCGATGAAAGACGGCCATCCTGCGGAGATGGATTTCGAAATCTTCGCATAACCGTAGCCGGGGAGGTCGGCGAGGATTCTTCTCGGGCGCTGGCGCTGGTCCAGCAGGGCAAAGAAATTGATCGCACGGGTGCGGCCGGGAGTCGACGAAACCTTCGCTGCTTTGTCGCCGACCAGAGCATTCAGCAGGCTTGATTTGCCCACATTGGAGCGGCCAAGGAAAGCAATCTCCGGCACCGTGGGAGCAGGGAACTGCGCAGCCGAAAGAGCGGAAAGCAAAAATTGAGTGGTATAGCGCATGAGGTGAAGGGGATAGCGAGCCAGCAGGCCGGCGAATCGGCTCGCAGATCAGTATCTGATCCTTCAGCATACAGGAATCACTCAAGCTGAAGGGCTCGCTTCTACTCCTGTTGCTCAGATCGGTTGTCTCAGATCTTGAAGAGCAATCGGCCCCGGTACGAACATGGGCTGCCCGTCAGCGACCGCGGCAGGTTGAAACTCTACCAGGACAAGAGAAATATCATCCTGCTGCGAATCCGCTTTACGCTCTGACCAGAGCGTCACCTGGTCAAACAATGTGCTGCAGAACAGATCTGCGGGCAGGTCTGAATTGCTGGTGAAGAATTCGCTGAGACGCAGCGCGCCAAACTCTTCGTCTTTGCGATTCGAAGCTTCGACGACCCCATCGGTGTAGAGAAGACAGCGATCGCCCAGTTCAAACGGCGAGCTTACCGCGGAGTACTTCGCCTGGGGGAATGGCCCCAAAAAGAGACCGTTCTCTTCAATGGATTCAACGCTCTTCGTCGCGCAGCGCCAAACCAGCAGAGGAGGATGCCCCGCGCCGGCGTAGCGCAACTCGTGCCTTGCACGATCGAAGTACGCGTAGGCGGCGGTGATGAATTGGCTGCCGAGCATGCCGCGCAATGTCCTGTTTAAGCCGGAGAGAACCTCCGCGGGGTTAGAGATTTGGTCGGCCTGCGCTCGCAAGGCGACCTTGAGCATGGAAGCCGAGAGAGCCGCCGGAACTCCGTGGCCGGAAACATCGGCGATCAGCACGCCCATTCCGCGTCCGTCGCAGAGCACATCGTAGAAATCGCCTGCGACTGATCCGGCTGGAGCATAGCGCGCGTGAATTTCCACACCGGCGATCGCCTCATCCAGTTTTGGCAGGAGCGCCGCCTGAATCTGGCGCGCGATATCGAGCTCGTTGCGAATGGCGAGGAGATTTGTTTCCACGCGCAAACTGCGTGACGCGCTCACGTAGAAGAAAGACCCCAGCAGGAAGACCATGCCGAAAGGCTCGAAGAAGCCCAACTGAGGCAACACGTGCATTACTGATAGGTTTTGGAAGAGAGACAACAGCCCCAAAGCCAGCAGTCCGAAGCGAAGGACGCGCACTTCCCGGTCGATCGGAATCTTCGGAAAGAACCCGATATAAAGCCAGCCCACCAGGCTTACCACTGTGAGCAATCCGTTCAGATACCAGACTTGTTCCATAGGCGCTTGCTGAATCAGCGTGAATGCGCCCAACGCTCCGATCAAGACGACCAGGACGATGACTGTTTTTGTGAACCACCGGTACGCACGCGCGAGCGTGCTCCCGAGATAAAGCGCGAATGGCACCCCGATCACGAGCGTGATCGAGTGATCGAAGACTCTCCAGGGAACGGAAGGAAAGGCTGCTGGCAGCATTTGCAGTTCGACGATGAGCCTGAGCCCGTAGAGGAGTGAAACGACGCCGAAGTACAACGTGGAGCGGTCCGTCGATCGAGTGCGGAGCCAATGCAGGATGAGAGCGCACAAGCCAGCCGTCAGGATGAGCTGGCCAACCACGAGACGAAACACGTCACTGCGCAACACGTCAGAAGCGACGGCGATCTGCACGGGGTCATTCTACAGATTTTTGCGGGCAAATTCGTCCCTGCGCAATTTCACGCAGAGATACTCGATTTTTGCCCGCCCGCAGCGCGCGGACTCCCAGTCTTACTGCCGAGCCACCTGTCCACTGCCAACTTCGGCCGGCGGCACGGCGGTGAGAACTTCGCTCTCGGCCGGCAACGGTGTCGGAAGCGGGCTCTCGAGAGCGAGAGCCAGCACTTCATCCATCGTGTCGACGAAATGAAGCTTCATCGAATTCTTGATGTTGTCCGGCAGCTCCGCCACATCCTTCTCGTTGGACTTGGGAAGAATGGTCTCAAAGATGCCGGCACGCAGAGCGGCGAGCAGCTTCTCTTTGAGGCCGCCGATGGGCAGAACCTTTCCGCGCAGCGTGATTTCTCCGGTCATGGCGATATCACGGCGCACCGGAATTTTGGCGAGCGCACTGGCGAGGGCTGTGGCCATGGTGATGCCGGCCGACGGGCCGTCCTTGGGGATGGCGCCTTCCGGTACATGCAGATGGATATCGAGGTTGCGATAAAACTCGCGGCTGAGGCCGAGCGCCTGCGCACGCCCGCGAATGTAGCTCAGCGCGGCCTGCGCCGACTCCTGCATCACGTCGCCGAGCTGGCCGGTAATGGTGAGCTTGCCCTTGCCGTCGAGTACCTGTACCTCGGTGGTGAGAATGCTCCCACCCACCTCAGTCCAGGCCAGGCCAGTGACGAGGCCGACTTCGCTCTTTTCGTGCACTTCCGAGTCGCGGAATCGGATGACCCCGAGAAATTCGTGAATGTTGGCGCCGGTGATCTCTTCCTTGTGCTTGGCGCCTTTTTTCACGACGCGTCGTGCGACTTTGCGGCAAACATTGCCGATTTCGCGCTCGAGGTTGCGCACCCCGGCTTCGCGCGTGTAGCAGCGGATGATCTCTAGAATCGCGTCGTCCTGAAAGACAATGTTTTTATCGCTCAGGCCGGTTTGCTCGCGCTGCTTCTTGACCAGATATTGGCGCGCGATTTCAAGCTTCTCTTGTTCTGTGTAACCCTGCAGACGGAGGACCTCCATGCGGTCCTGCAGCGCCGGAGGAATGGTGTGCAGCACGTTGGCCGTAGCGACGAAGAGGACCTGGGAGAGATCGTAGTCGACGTCGAGGTAATGATCCTGGAACGCGGTGTTCTGCTCGGGGTCGAGAACTTCAAGCAGCGCCGAAGCCGGATCGCCTCGGAAATCGGAAGCCATCTTGTCGACTTCATCGAGCAGGAAGACGGGGTTCTTTGTCCCGGCGCGTTTCATATGCTGGATGATTTGACCAGGCAAAGCTCCAATGTAAGTCCGGCGATGGCCGCGGATTTCGGCTTCGTCGCGTACGCCGCCGAGCGAAAGACGCACGAACTTGCGGCCAGTGGATTTGGCAATCGACATGCCCAGCGAAGTTTTGCCGACTCCCGGAGGTCCAACGAAGCACAGGATGCTGCCCTTCGGATTCTTGACGAGCTGCCGGACGGCAAGGAATTCGAGGATGCGTTCCTTGATCTTTTCCAGCCCGTAGTGGTCTTCGTTGAGAACCTTTTCAGCGTAGTCGATCGAACGGGTTTCCTTGGACTTCTTCTTCCACGGCACCGCGAGAAGCCAGTCAATGTAGTTGCGGCTGACCGTTGACTCCGCGGACATGGGCGGCATGGCCTCAAGCTTTTTCAGCTCCTGGATCGCTTTGTCGAGCGTTTCCTTCGGCATGCCGGCGGACTCTATCTTCTTGCGGAGTTCATCGAACTCGCTTTTTTCCCCGCGGCCCAGCTCCTTTTGAATCGCCTTGATCTTTTCGTTCAGGTAATACTCTTTCTGGGCTCGCTCCATCTGCCGCTTGACGCGCGACTGGATGTTGCGGTCCAAGTCGAGTTTCTCGATTTCGATGTCGAGCACATCGGCAATCCGCGCCAGACGGGCAGCGGGATCGAAAATGCCAAGCAGCTCCTGCTTTTCCTCAATGCCGATCTGGAGGTTGGCCGCGATGGTGTCGGAGAGCTTGGCTGGCTCGTCCATCCGAACTGAGGCAATGATGGTTTCGTAATTGAGCGACTGCTGCAGCTTGACGTATTGCTCAAAAAGTGACGTGACACGCTGCATGAGCTGCTCGACGGCTGCGGTCATTTCAAATTCGGCTTTGCCGGTGCGCACCGTGGCAACAAAGAAGCCATCGCGATCGTTGATTTCGAGAGACTTGGCTCGCTCCACTCCCTCCACCAGCACCTTGATATTGCCATCGGGCATCTTCACGCTCTGCACAATGTTGCAGATTGCGCCTACCTGATAGATTTCCTTGGCTTTGGGTTCGTCGATGGAGGCGTCATGCTGGGTGGCGAGAAAAATCTTGCGATCGCCGGTGAGCGCTTCTTCCAGGGCGCGCACGCTCGAAAGGCGGCCTACGACAAACGGCGTCATCATGTAGGGGAAGATCACCATATCCCGGATGGGCATCATGGGAAGCTTGCGAGGTTCGGTCTTATCGCGGGACGTGGTCATAGGCACACCTTTGGGAAAACCATGAACATTGGACGCGCGAAGCCGGCATCGGCTGCAGAGAAGGTTCCACGGCTCATGTTGGGATTGTACAGCGGAACTGGTTGAGCCACGATGCGGTGATGAAAAGCCGGAAACTCCATGATCATGAGCAGGATGCTCGCGATAGACGCGCGTAAAAGTGAAGCAAACGGCCAGGACAGAGCCGGAGAAGAAGGAAAAGACTGAAGCGCGATTTGACCGGATCGAATTACATCTTCTCAGAGAGTCATTTTGTTGTGTTCTGTGTCGTGTTCTCGGTGGGTACGGCGTTTTGACGGTTCGTGCAATGCGACACATTGCACCGCATTAGGCGCAATCAGATTCCGGATGCAGCGGGCTCCGCCGCCCGCCAGATCGGCTGAGGAAAAGTCTTTGCAGAAGCAACGAAGAAAGGTGGCAGGACTCACCGAAGTCCTGCAAAAACAATAACCTACGAGAAGTGTGATTTCCGACTGATAATTTTCCAGCTTTTGCCGATATATGGATATGCCACCGACCGACACCTCTACGCCTGCTCTCTCGTCGACGGATTTGCTGCAGCTCGCACGCTACGTAGCCAGGCAACCGATTTTGACGCTGGACGAACGAGTTTTTGGATATGAACTGCTGTTTCGTTCCGATGCCGCGAACCGCTTCAGCAGTATGGACCCGACTGACGCCACCCGCTCAGTGATCGATATGTCGAGCCTGCTCGGGCTCGGTGTCCTCTGCGACAACACCCTCGCCTTCATCAATTGCAACCGCGACATCCTGCTGAGCGAGTTCATCTCCCTCCTTCCGCCGGAAAATATTGTCCTGGAAATCCTAAGCACGGTTCCGCCGGACGAAGAAGTAATGCAGGCCTGCACCCAACTCAAAAGAGCTGGAGTCAAAATCGCACTTGACGATTATGTTGTCGACGATCCGCGGGAGCCCTTAGCCTATTTTGCGGACTTCATCAAGGTCGATCTGAGGCAAACTTCTCTGACCGATGCCGGCCTTATCGTTGCCAGTCACCGTGCGGTTTGCCGGATGATCGCCATGAAGGTCGAAACACGGCAGGATTTTCAGTTCGCCAAAAAAGCGGGCTTCCAGCTGGTGCAAGGATATTTTTTCCGCAGGCCCCAGATGGTGCGGACCTGGACAGGTTCTGCGAATCAAGCCATCCACCTCTCCATCTTGAATGCCGTTCTCAAGCCGGAGCTGGACCTGAAGCAGGTGGAAGACCTGATTAAGAAAGACGCGACGCTTTGTTTCCGGCTGTTGCGCTATTTGAACTCGCCCATGTTCGGTTTCAGGGCCGAAATCTGCTCGGTTCGCCAAGCCCTGCTCATCCTCGGAGAAAATGAAATTCGCCGCTGGTGCCGGCTTGCTGTAACCCTGGAAATGGCTCACGGACGGACGTCCGACCTGATGCTCACTGCCCTGACGCGTGCCCATTTCTGCGAACTGGTGGGGCCGACCGTTGTCGACGGAAATATTGACCTTTTCCTCCTGGGGCTTCTCTCCCTCATGGACGCAATTCTGGAGATTCCTATGGCATCCGTGGTCGATGCCCTTTCAGTCCACCAGGACATCAAATCGGCATTGATGCAGAAGGATTCAACCCTGTCGCCCCTCTACACTCTCATGCTCGCGGTCGAGGCTGGAGAATGGGCTGAGGTCTCGAAATTGTGCGAGGACATGCATGTATCCGAGCCATTCATCTCAGAATCGCAGTGGAAGGCCATGGAATGGGCCCAGCAGGTGAGCTCGGGCGATCGGTAGATTGAACCCACCCCATCGACCTGGACCTGTTTGAGGGCCTGGTGGGACAGGGAACAGAAAAATAGACACCCAAGGCGCCTGAATCGCGCTTGTGTTTTGGCAATGCCGCCAAGATATGTTTCTGTGTGCCCTCAGCTTATGTGGAGTATACTGTGGAGTGAGTTCCACACATGGAAACAGTCCAAATTGTTCTCGAAGAAGAGCTTCTCCATGCCACGGACAAGGCCGCACGCCGTATGAAACAGAATCGCTCTGCATTCGTTCGCGAAGCGTTGCATGAGTATTTGCGAAAATTGGATTTGAAGGCGAAAGAAGAGCGCGACAGGGCCGGCTATGCAATGCAGCCGGCAGGTCGCGACGAGGCGCTTATCTGGGAAGCAGAGGCCGCGTGGCCGCCGGAATAGCCCGCGGGGATGTCCGCCTTTATGAGTTCGCCAGACCTGATAAGAAGAGACCTGTGGTCGTGCTCACTCGTGATAGCGCCCTCCGCTACTTGTCCACTGTCACCGTGGCGCCGATAACGTCCTCGATTCGGGGCGTGCCATCCGAGGTCGCACTAAGTGCGGAAGATGGGATGAAAGCGATCTGCGCAGTGAACCTGCACAATGCGATCACCGTCTCCCAAGACCGACTGGGGAAGCGTGTGGCCCAACTGAGTTCCGGGCGGATGAAGGAGATTTGCGCTGCCCTGAAGTTCTCGCTCGGTTGCGATTTGAGCTAGGCGACGCCCATTCGAGATCGGTTCAAGAGAGAAATAAAAAACCTCCAGTAGAGAAGCCGACCGGAGGTCTGTTTTGAGCAAATCGATTCCTTATCCGGCCTTCTCTAGCAGGCAAAGCGAGAGGTCGCGGCGCTCCACCATTTCGCGCGTGATTTCCAGGTCACGGACGCGCTTGTTCGAGGGCAGATGATACATCAAATCGAGCATCAGTTCTTCGAGGATCATGCGCAGTCCGCGCGCGCCAACCTTGCGCGCCAGGGCTTCGCGGGCAACGGCCGCGGTGGCATCCGTAGTGAAGTGCAGGCGGACATTCTCGTACTCGAGCAGGCGCTGGTACTGCTTCAGGATCGCGTTGCGGGGCTTGGTAAGAATCTCGATCAGGGCCGGCTCATCGAGCTCGTCGAGGATGCCCATCACAGGCAGACGTCCGACAAACTCGGGGATCAAACCGTACTTGATAAGGTCCTGCGGCTCGGTCTTGCGCAGCAATTCGGTGTCACGGTGCGAACGGACTGTTGCCGCATCGGCTTCCGCATCGACAGCCTTGAAACCGAGAGCCTTTTTGCCGACGCGGCGGCCGACTACCCGCTCGAGACCGACGAAGGCACCGCCGCAGATGAAGAGAATGTTGGTCGTGTCGACGGCTGTGAATTCCTGGTGCGGATGCTTGCGCCCGCCCTGCGGCGGCACATTGGCCACAGTGCCCTCGAGGATCTTCAGCAAGGCCTGCTGCACACCCTCGCCCGAAACATCCCGGGTGATAGAGGGGTTTTCGTCCTTGCGGCCGATCTTGTCGATTTCGTCGATATAAATGATGCCCTGTTGAGCGCGGTTCACATCGCCATCGGCTGCCTGCAGCAGCTTGAGGATGATGTTCTCGACATCTTCGCCGACGTAGCCGGCTTCTGTGAGTGTCGTCGCGTCAACAATGGCAAACGGCACATCGAGCATCTTGGCCAACGTGTGAGCCAGGAGGGTCTTGCCGGAGCCAGTGGGGCCGATCAGCAGGATGTTGGACTTGGCGAGCTCCACTTCGTTGTTGCGCATGCGGTTCATCTGGATGCGCTTGTAATGGTTGTAAACCGCAACCGCGAGCTTCTTCTTGGTCTGGTCCTGGCCGATCACGAAGTCGTCGAGAAAGCTCTTGACCTCTTGCGGCTTGGGGAGGTGTCCGGCGGTGGTAGCGGGATGTGCCTCGCCGCGGTCGTCTTCAAGAATGGAATTGCAGACCGCAACGCATTCATCGCAGATGTACGCGCGAGGATAGTCGCTGGGCGACGAGATCAATTTGGCCACGGCGTCCTGCGACTTGTGGCAGAACGAGCAGCGTAGCGCTTCTTCGGGTCCCGTACGCGTTTTCATTTGGACTACCCCCTGATAAGATACCGCGGTTTGACTTCAGTTGCCTATGGCCCTTAAGTGCGAGGCCGGTCGATAATTTCGTCGATAATGCCGTATTCTTTTGCCTGTTGCGCGTTCATGATAAAGTCCCGCTCGACATCGTGCTCGATGCGGTCGAGGGACTGGCCCGTGTGTGTGGCCATCAGAGTGTTGGTGATTTCACGGATGCGGAGAATCTCGCGGGCGTGAATGTCGATATCGGTGGCCTGGCCGCTGAGGCCCCCCATCGAAGGCTGGTGAATGAGGATACGGGAGTTGGGCAGCGCAAAGCGCTTGCCCTTGGTCCCCGCCAACAGGAGAAATGCACCCATGCTGGCTGCCTGGCCGATGCAGTAGGTTACCACGTTGTTCTTGATGAACTGCATGGTGTCGTAAATCGCGAGGCCGGCAGTGATGGAACCACCCGGGGAATTGATGTAGAGCTGAACGTCCTTCTCCGGGTCCTCACCGGAAAGGAAGAGCATTTGGGCAACAATAAGATTGGCGACCTGGTCGTCGATGGGCGTACCAAGAAAGATGATGTTATCGCGAAGCAGACGGGAGTAGATGTCGTAAGCGCGCTCGCCCCGACTCGTCTGCTCAACCACCATGGGAACTAATGCCATTCGAGTGCTTCTCTCGCTCTTCCGTCGGGGGCCTGTTTTCCCCCTCCCTTTTAAGGGCCGCGCGCTTCGGGTTGGGGCAAATCCGAAACGCGCAGCGTTAAATGCGACTTCCGCCTCTAGCTGGGAAGCCTTTCATACAGCAAATTCGCGGTTTTTTCGCGTTTCATTTGTTCCCGGATTCTAGCTAGACCGCCATCCTGAGTCAAACGATTGCGAAGCGTATCAACTGGTTCATTCGATTGCAGGGCCGCCAGTTGCAGTTCGCGGTCCAACTCTTCGTCGCTGACGGTGATGCCTTCCGCCTCGGCGATCTTGTCGAGAAGGAGGTTGGTTTTGACTTCGGCAATGGCGCCGTCCCGTTGCGCAGTGCGCAGGCGGGTGAAGTCCAGCTTGCGCATTTGCTCCGTATCCATGCCCTGTGCGGCAAGAGCGCGCAGGCCCCGCTCCAGGCGGGCGTCCACCTGATCCTGCACCAGAGACTCGGGGACGGGGAATGAATACTTCTGCGTGAGTTCCGCGAAAAGCTTGTCTTTCGTCTCGGCAGCCACGCTGCGGCGTTTGCGGTTGTTCATATGCTCGCGCACGCGGGTTTCGAGCTCGGACAGGCTCTCGTATTGACCGAGTTCCTTGGCAAAATCGTCGCTCAGCTCGGGAACGATGCGCTTCTTGATGGCTTTGACCGTGACTTCATAAGAAACTGTCTTGCCGGCCAACCGGGCTTCGCCGTAATCGGCGGGGTAGATGACTTCGGCTTTCAATTCCTGGCCGGGCTTGGCGCCGCGGAGCACGGCATTGAACGCCTCGACCGTGTCTTTGCCGCCGATTTCGACAAGAGAATCCTGCCCGGTGATGGGGGCCGCTTCGGCCTCGCCCTCGACCTGGCCGGTGTAGGAAATCTGCGCCCAGTCGCCATCGACCAGAGCGCGGTCTTCCTCGACCGGCTCGATGGTGGCGCGCGATTCGCGCAGCTCAGTCATCTCGTGCTGAAATTCTTCGTCCGTGACTTCAGCGGAAGGCTTTTCGACAACGACGTCTTTGTAGCCCTCAATGGAAAAGCTTGGCACGTATTCGAACGCTGCTTTCACGTGCAACGGCTGCCCGTCTTCCACGGTAAGCTCGGTGACCTGCGGCTGGCCGACAGGCTGCACACCCAACTCGCGCACCCCCTGGTTGAAACGCTGCGGGAGAAGACCGTCAATGACTTCCTTGCGAATCTCGGTCGCAAAACGGCGCCGCACAACCGACTCAGGAACTTTCCCCGGACGAAAGCCGGGAATCTTCGCGTACTTTTGGTAATTCCGCGTCACAGTGCGGAAAGCTTTCGAAACATCTTCGGCAGGAATGTCGAGCACCAGCTCGCGCGTGCAATCCGGATTGAGAACCGGGCCGTGGGTGTGTTCGTGAACATCTTCATGATCGTGATCATGGGTGTGGGTAGCTTCAGGAGAGGCGGGGTTTTCGAGGGTGTCAGTGGAACTCAACGTTTTGCCTTCCGGGCGCGACAAGCGCCATAGATACTGCCGCCGCCGCTCCGGGGCGATACTGCCGCGTGTGGCTCGGGAATCTCTTCAATCCATGGTAAGAGGGATTGCGGGTAGGGTCAAACCCACGGCGGCAAGGTTGCCTTCGTCGCCAATGCGGAGGTCACGTAACGTTACTGTTCAGTGACTTGCGGCTTGCGGACATAGGGCAGGAAACGACCGTCCGCGGCGCCGCAGCGGAGATAGGAGGCGCGTGCCTCTGTGAGGCTCAGATGGCCGTTCACGGTCAGCCGGATATCGGAAGCATCCTCGTCTTCCTGTCCGTCGTCTTCCCACCAGCAGACAGGGCACAACGCCATGGCGGCGGGTGCTTCCAGCGTCTTAAATCCGCAGCACGGACAGCGAAAACGAGCCTCAGGCGACGGATCGCCAGTGGATAGCTGCATATGAGGATAGACGGGGTTTTCTCACTCTGTGTTTACCGCATTCGGACTGAGTTGGGATGCGAGTCGGCTCGCGAGCGGGCGCGCCCGCGTCTTCCGTCTATTCTGTACAACGAAGCGCAGGGAGCGAAGGAGCTCAACCGAATGAAGGAACCTTGTCTGTTACAGAAACCTGGTCTGTTGAGTGCCCGAGGATGCCGCCGCTTCATCTGGACGGGATTATTTCTTCTATTGCCGTTCTCGTTGAATGCCCAAAATGGGGCTGGATCGACTCAGGAACCATTGCGTGTTGCCATTGTGGGCCTGGTGCACGATCATGTTGCGGGATTCCTTGCGCAGCTGCCGCAGCACCACGATGTGGAGCTTGTCGGTATCGCGGAGCCGGATCCAGCGCTGCAGGCAAAATATCAAAAGAAGTATGGGCTCGCCGATAATCTCTTCTTCAAAGACCCCGCCAAGATGATTGAGCAACGTCGTCCGCAGGCGTTGCTCGCCTACACAACCATTGCCGATCATCGGCGCGTCGTCGAAATCGGAGCGTACTATGGTGTGTCCGTGATGGTCGAGAAGCCGCTGACGATTTCGCTCGACGATGCGTTGGCAATTCGCAAGATCGCTCGCGAAAAAAAGATTCATGTGCTGGTGAACTACGAGACCACCTGGTACCCGAGCAACAGGGCCGCATACGACGAGGTACGGGACCGCAAGCTAGGCGATGTGCGCCGCGTCATGGTGCATGACGGCCATCAGGGACCAAAAGAGATCGGCGTGTCGCCGGAGTTTCTCAAGTGGCTTACCGATCCCCAACAGAATGGAGCAGGCGCGCTCTACGACTTCGGCTGCTATGGCGTGGACCTCATGACTTGGCTGATGCAAGGCGAAACCCCCGAGACCGTGACTGCGGTCGTGAATCAGGACAAGCCGGAGATCTATCCCAAGGTCGATGACGATTCGACGATCGTGCTCCAATACCGCCATGCGCAAGCGGTCATTCAGGGTTCGTGGAACTGGCCGTTTTCGCGAAAGGACATGGAGGTGTACGGCGCGACGGGTTATGCGATCACGGTTGCGGCCGACCACATGCGAGTGCGGCATGAGCACGACAACGAGGAGCAGATGACCACGCCTGCGCCCTTGCGAGAGCAGGAGAGCAACTCGCTGAGCTATCTCGCGGCGGTGTTGCGCGGGCAAATTCGTGATCGGGGTGACCTGAGCGCGCTCGACACCAATGTGACGGTGATGCAGATTCTGGACGCGGCACGGGAATCGGCGCGAACCGGGCGAAGCGTGCATCTGATTTCGATCGGTCAATAACGCTGCACGGCTTCATCTTTTGACAAAGCAGTCAATCCGCACGAACTTGGGTGCCCCATCCAAGCTCCGCTATCCGGGGTCCCCGGCGACAGGTCTTCGTCGCGGGGGTGGTCTTGGGTGGGAAACCACGAACCCAATCCCCCGGCGATCATCCACAACTGGGTGCCCTAGGTCTGGATTTTCACTGGGGTGGTCTCAGGCCTGGGAAAGCAACGAAGCCAACCCGCCTATGTCTTCCGGACCCAGGTTTCCACAGCTCTTCGAATCATCGATGAATTGTCATCCTGAACGGAGCGCGTTTGGGGCCCCACAAGACGAGTTATCGTTTTGTGGGGTAAGCGAAGTGAAGAATCTGCTTCTCGCACTTTCTCCCAATCATCGATACACCCCGGGATCGGCACCCGCACACAACTCAACAACACGCAGCCGATCAAGTCCGCTCTAAAATGAGATGTGCGAAAAGTCATTTTCTTTGCGGTCCTTGCGCTCGTCATTCTGGTGCCCATCCTGATCGTCTTAGCACGATCGGCAACGCCCGTTGTTGGCTTGCCCGCATCCATCACCACTCTGGGCCAGGCGACTCCCGTCAGCGTGCAGGTCCATGACCCGCGCGGTGTGCGCAAGATCGCGGCAACGGTCGAGCAAAACGGCGTCAGCTATCCGGTGGGCGCCACCACGCAACCTTCCACCGCCTCTGACAGTACGTGGAGTTTCACGGCCGGCATCAAAACCGTGCCACAACTCAAAGATGGCGCTGCGAAGTTGATTGTCGAAGCGACCTCGAATGATCTGCTCGGCAAGAAAGCTCGTGCAGAGCGGGACGTCACCGTGGTCACCCGCCCGCCTTCGTTGAGTGTCGACTCAGACCAGCACTACCTGTATCTCGGCATGGCCGACCTGGTCACTTTCAATGTGTCGGGCGGATGGACCGCGGCAGGCGTGCGCGTCGGCGATCAGACCTTCCGTAGTTGGCCCATGCCCAGCGGTAAGCCGGGCCGCTTTTCCCTCTTCGCCTTCGCATGGAACATGCCTCCCGGCACAGCGCCCGTGGTCTATGCATCCGTTGGCGCCGGAAACGATGTCACCAGTCCGATGGTGTTTCAGTTTCCCAAGAAGGAGCAGCCCCACTACACGGTTCACGACCTGCAAGTCAGCGACGCCTTCATGCAGAAAGTCGTCAACGAGCTCGATCCCAACGGAACGGGCGATCCAGTTGCGCGCTTTGTAAAAATCAACAGCGAGATGCGCCGCGCGAACAACAAGACCCTCGCCGATCTCCGTTTCAAGACGGCGGAGAAGTTTCTCTGGTCGCAGCCCTTCGCGCGACAATCCCACGCGCAGGCCGAAGCGACGTTTGCCGATCTGCGCAACTACATCTATCACGGCAAAAAGATCGATCAGCAGGTACACCTTGGCTACGATCTCGCGGTGACGCAGCACGTGGGTGTAGAAGCGTCGAACGACGGGCAGATCGTGTATGCCGCTCCCCTCGGCATCTACGGCAACTGCGTCGTGGTCGATCACGGCTACGGCCTGCAGACCATCTACGGCCACATGAGTCAGATCGATGTGCACGTCGGCGATACGGTCAAGCGCGGGCAGGTGATGGGCCGCAGCGGAATGACCGGCATGGCCGGCGGCGATCACATCCACTTCGCCATGCAGTTGGACGGCGTGCAGATCGATCCCAAAGAATGGTGGGACCCGCACTGGATCAAGGACCACATCGCGCGCCGCGTCGATCTGCCGGGATTCAAGGAATAGAGCGGTTGAAAATTGCCCGAAGAGTAACTTTTGGAATTAAGAGTCAACCGCCCAAAGTACGGGATGGCCTTCGCCTGTTGGTCGAAGGCTGCCGGACAATTCTCCTCGCTACCACATCGTCAGAGTTACTTTATCCACCCATTCGTGAAGTGGAGTGCCAGTGGGATCCTCGTCCAGTTGGTATTGCAGGCCGACCTGATCCGGCCAAGTGGTTGGGTTGATCGTCCACGTCTGATCGATTCCGTATGCGGTTCCATCCAAGACCAATGTATCGTAGCGATACTGCGTGGAATTGGGCAGGTCATCGTATTCCTGAACATGGTGCCAGCCCGGCGTCCAGTGCGGACAAGGGATCGGATCGAGAAGCCATCGAGAGCCCTGGCTATCCCAGGTGGCCCAGTAGCCGTCTCCAAAGTCGCACTGGGTGCCGGCCATAAACTCGTGGCCTCCCAGAACCACGTAGAAATCGAGCTCCGAGGACCAGAAGTGGGCTTCGGCAGCGGGGTCGTGGTAGACCCAGAAGTCCCACAGGAAGTGGGTATAGGGAGTGGTCCCCGGGATGATGTCCTTGAACAGAACGTTGCTCCAGGACGGCCCGCCGGCATACATCTCCATGCTGCTGCCGCTCAGCGAGGGCTGGCTCTGGTCAAATGTCATCGTGTAATTGTCGGTGTCGTTCGTCCCGGCCGCGCAGAGGCTGCAGATGCTCCAGTTGGCCTGGACATTCTGCATCTCCGTCAGCACCTGTGCGTTCGCAGGCGGAGTCGGCAGTACAGTACTGCCCGCCGGCGCCGGTCCAACCTGGATCAGCCTGATTTCCGATCTGTCGGAATCATTCTTGGAGTCCGCAACGCTGGCCCACAGAAGATGCTGGCCAGTGGGAATGGTGATCGCCTGGGAGATGGTATTTGCAGGGCTATTCGTCTGATATACGGCTTGCCCGTCGAGGCAAACCGTCCACTGGGTAATGGTACCGGTGGAATATCCGGTTGCATTCACCGTGACATTGCTCGGATTCTCACCTGGTGCGGGGGTCTGCAACCAGATCCCGCTTATGGAGCCATTTTGGTTGTTATATCCCGATTCCGCTCCGCCACATCCCGGACTCGGGTTACTGTTATCGCCAATGGTAGGAAGGGTGCCACTTCCCGAGCCGCTGCTGCCCGATCCGCCACTCCCCGATCCGCCGCTCCCCGAACCGCCGCTTCCCGATCCGCCGCTTCCCGATCCGCTGCTGCCGCTACCAGAACTTGTGACGTTGCCGCCGCACCCGGTTACAACAACGACCTGGAGTGCAAATGCAAATGAGCAAAGAAAGCACAGAAAACGGCGAGACATGCAGAACTCCTCACACGCACGGTGAGATGCGGCCTGCCCAGCATATTCTGCCCCAAATATCCACAATATATTCGACCCACCACCGATGCCGAACCGATGAGAAGGCTTCGGGTCCAAGATGTGTCATCTCTTCGGGTGGGGTGTGTTCGCAGGTCGGTCTACTATGGAGCCATTCTGGCTTGATGATCTCCGGTGGCGAGTCCAGCCCAATGCGGTCATCAAGCCCAGTGAAGTCTGATTTTTTCGGTTCCGATTGGATTGTAGCTATTGGGCGATTACCCTTCGATTGATGTCAGTTCCAAATGCAACAAGGAACTACAAAAAAAGACCGGGGGGAGAGGCTCCCCCCCGAAGCGCCGCTGCGAACCTGTGAAACCAGGGCCTACGGCACAAACACATGCAGCCGCACATGCCACTTGGTGCTTGCGCCGGGCTTGAGCGTCACCATGCCGGTGTCCATCTTGCCCCACTCCTTGCCAAAAGGATTGGCGAAGTTGAACTGGTCCTCGATGGCGACGAACTGCATCGGCGGCGGTGCGTACATCTGGATGGTCTTGATCTCCGGCGAAAGCCCCACGATATCGACGCCGTAGTGCGCCGCCGGATCGATGACTTTCACGGTGACGGCTCCGTTCTTCCAGTCGAGTTTGCTCCAGTTGTCGTCGTAGAAGTTGTGCGCGAGCGGCACGCCATCCGCAGCGCGCAGATCGTATTGCGTTCCATCGACGGGCTTGAGTTTGCCGGTAGGGAACACGTTGTCGTAGTTGTCCACTTCGGCGAGATTCGACCCGGGAATATGGATGCGGACCTGGGTGCGGTCGCCCGAAGGCAACGCGAAGTAAGGATGCCAGCCGATGGCGATGGGCTCGGCTTCGCTGCCGACGTTGTGAGCCACGATGGTAGCGTCGATGGCCTCGGCGGTGAGCGCGATGGTGAAATCGAGGTCGGTCTTCGAGAGCCAGTGGCCGCCGAAGTCGCCCGCGTGAATCACGCCCGTGACCTCCTGGCCGCCAGGAATATCCTTCACATGCACGTCATCGGTCTTTGCCTTCAGAATCAGTCCGTGCATGGCGTGCCGCTCGGCGCCGGGATTCTTGCCGATGTTGTTCGCCGGCAAGGGTAATCGTGTGGCCTTCCCATGAGGTGGTGAGCGTCTTCCCGTCGGCCGAGAGCTTGCCGCGAATGCGGTTGGGATAGGGAACCAGGAACGCCGCGCCCAGCGATAGCCGAGATCGCCATTGGCGTCGTCTTTCTCGTCGAGCATCTGTTTTGCGCCGGCGAGGTCGGGCGAGGCGAGCACATTCACGCTGCCCTTGCCTGGGAAGTTCGCGGTGATCTGAATCAGTTCCATGCCGCGACCGGGAGCGAGAGTCACGCTGGTGAACTCGGGCTTGGTCTTGCTGACGGCAGTGCGTGTGAGGGTGACGATTTTCTGGCCGCCGATTTCGGGGCCGTCTTGCGCAGGGCTATTCATGACGAAAAGGCTCCCCATGAAAACCGGCAGGGCGATGGGAAGAGCAATCAATGTACGGAAGGAATTCTTCATCTCGGTCCATCCCTGAAGGTGCGATCGAATTTTCCGGATTGGCCGTGCGCGCAAGCGCAAATTTGCCGTCGCGAGAAAGCGTATTCCGGAAGCGGCCTCATTCTACGACAACGGGGGTTGGTCGATGCTTGGGCTGGGAGATTTTAGAAGGGCCGCCAGGGATTTGCCGCCGGAATCGGATCGCCAGGGTTTTCATCGGGCACAAGAGATCTAGGAGCGGCTGAGGCAAATCCGTCACATTCGGGTTGACATTCGACCCAAAGCGGCAAATACTTGGGTCGAATGGCTACCCAAGAAAACAACGACGACCGCATTGCCCTGTTACAAGGCACCCTCGACCTGCTCATCCTGAAGACTCTGATTGCGGGCCCGCGCCATGGGCAAGGCGTAGCGCGAATGATTCAACGCCAATCGGAAGACGTGTTTCTTGTCGACCATGGCTCGCTCTACGTGGCGCTGCAGCGGCTCGAAGACAAGGAATGGATTCGCGCCAAATGGGGAGTGAGCGAGAACAACCGCAAGGCGCGGTTCTATTCGTTGACTTCGAAGGGGCGCGCGCAGCTGGTGGAGAAGACCAGCGAATGGCGCCGCCTGACGCGGGCGATGGGGCTGATTCTGGATTCGAACGATGGCACGCAAGGTCAGGAGGCATGAGCATGTTGAAGCGCAAGCGCAGTGCAGAAGACTTTGCCGAAGAGATCAAAGCGCATCTCGCGCTCGAAGCCGACGACCTGCAACGACGAGGGCCTGAGCGGAGACGAGGCTCAATGGAAAGCGCGTCAGGAATTTGGCAACGTCCGCGCAGCCCAAGAGCGCTTCTACATGCGAGGCCGCTGGGTTGGTCTCGACAAGTTGGGTCGCGATCTGCGCTTTGGGCTGCGGTCATTACGGCAGAGTCCGGGATTCGCGATAACCGCGATCCTGACGCTGGCACTTGGGGTGGGTGCCAACACTGCGGTTTTCAGCGTCATGAACGCAGTGCTGCTGCGGTCGTTACCGGTGTCCGATCCCAATCGCCTGGTGTATCTGAGGACGTCGAACCCTCCGCGTGGAACCGGCACCATCGACTCCAATAGGACGTTTTCGTATGCGGTCTACGATGCGCTGCGAAAGCAGAGTGGCGGGATCTCACCACTGATCGCCTTTGCGCCCCTCTCGGGCGGCAAAGTGGCCGTTCGTTATGGCACGCAACCGGAAGAGGCAGAAGGCGATATGGTGAGCGGCGCCTTCTTCTCCGGCCTCGGCGTGAATCTGCCCCTCGGCCGCGGCTTCAGCGAACAGGACGAGACGAATCATGCTCCCATTGCGGTGATCAGTTACAACTACTGGACGCGGCGGTTCGCGCGCAATCCGGAGGTATTGGGGCAGACGCTGTTTGTGAACGGCGTGCCTACGATGATTGTCGGAATCACCGCGGAAGGCTTTGAAGGCGTCGAAAGCGGCAGTTCGACCGATTTCTGGATTCCCTTGCAGAGCCGCCCGGAATTGAACGCGTGGGGTAATCCTCCGGATGAAGGCAAAACCTATATAAACGATTCGACTTGGTGGTGCCTGCAGCTGATCGCGCGGCTGGCTCCAGGCGTAAATCGAACGCAGGCGATCGCGCAGCTACAGCCCGTCTTTCAGAGGGCAGCTTATGTGGGGCTCGGTGGGACGCCGATGGAGGGCGAGAAGCCGCCTGTTCTGAGTTTAGCCGACGCAAAAAGCTTTCCTGGCTACGACCAGATGTACGGCAATCCGTTGCGCATTTTAATGGCGATGGTGGGACTGGTTCTGCTGATTGCGATGGCCAATGTGGTCATGCTGCTGATGGCGCGCAATGCAACGCGGCAGCGCGAGTTTTCTTTGCGCCTGGCGCTCGGTGCGGGACGCGGCGAGTTGTTCCGGCAACTGCTGATGGAGAGCGCGATCCTGGTAACGGCGGGTGGCGCATTGGCGTGGGCCTTTGCGGAGATGGCGGCGCGGCTGTTAGGCCGATGGGCGCAGATCGAAACCAGTCTTGCACCCGACAAGACGGTGCTGCTGTTCACGCTGGGCATTCTGGTCCTCGCTGCGCTGGTGTTTGGCCTCGCGCCGTTGCGTGTTGCTCTTTCCGGTGGAGCCGAACTGGCGCTGAAAACTTCAGCCGCAACATCCAATACCGATGCGGGCAAATCGCGCAGTGGACGAATCGTTGTCGCTTTGCAGATGGCGCTGTGCGTAGTGCTGCTCGTGGGTGCGGGGTTGCTGATTCGTACCTTGCGGAATCTTGAAAATACTCCTCTGGGAGTGCGCGTCGATGGTCTCGTGGTTTTCGGAGTGAAACCCAATATCGCATCGGTTCCCGAGGGCATTGCCTTTTACAGGAACCTGATAAGCAAATTGCGGGTTTTGCCGGGCGTGGAATCGGTGACCATCATGGATCGATCGCCTCGGATCGGGTTGGTCCAACAACAGCGCCATGATGGTGGACGGCCGAATACCGGATGTCGCCAACGGCGCCTCGATGACAGTGCGCTCGAATGTTGTGGGACCGAATTTCTTCCGCACACTAGGCGTGCCTGTGCTTGAGGGCCGCGACTTTGCCGATTCCGATACCGCAAAGTCCCAACCCGTCGGCGTTATCAACGAAGAATTTGCCAAACGTTTCCTGCCGAATTCGAATCCTCTGGGTCACACTTTTGGACCCGACAAAGGGCAAGCCACGATGACCATCGTCGGCTTGGTGAAAAATCACAAATATCGCAGCATCAATGAAGATCCCATTCCCATGGCCTGGTACATGTACGCGCAGATTCCGGTCATTGGAGAAATGCAAGTCGAAATGCGCGTGCATGGCGAACCCATGGCGATTCTCCCAGCGGCGCGCAAAGCCGTGCAGCAATTCGACCCGAACCTGCCGCTCATCCAGCCCATGACGCAACGGGCGCAATATGACACAACGATCTCCGGGCAAACTCTCTTTGCGCGGCTCGCCGGGTTCTTCGGTATTTTGGCAGTCGTCCTGGTAGCGACAGGATTGTATGGAACTCTGGCGTATCGGGTGAGCGTACGAACGGCCGAGATTGGCGTGCGCATGGCTGTGGGCGCTCGGCGGGAGCAGGTCGTTTGGATGATCCTGAAAGAAAGCTTGCTGCTGACTGTGACTGGCGTCGTACTTGGTATTCCGCTGGCGATGCTGGTAGGCCGCGCATTGACTTCATCGCTGTATGGCGTGAGGCCGCTCGATGCGGTGAGTTACCTCGTCGCTGTTGTCGGAGTAGCAGTGGTTGCGCTGGTGGCGAGTGCGCTGCCAGCGGGGCGTGCTGCGAGTGTCGACCCCATGGCTGCGCTGCGCACGGAATAGAGGCGCACATACTGGATTGACGGGAAAGCCGTCTAAGAGCGATATTCCGCTTGTGAAGCAGAATGCTACATAGGCAGCTTTGTTCTCGTTCTCAGGAGAGAGTCGTGTACACAAGCGTCGAACAGCCTGTGGGGCAAGTAGGCCGCTACTTGTTCGGTCCTATTCATCAGGACTGCCAGCCGCCGCCCAGCGCGCCGTAGAGTTGCACGAGCGCGAGTGCTTCTCCCTGCTGCGCAGTCACCAGGTTCAACTGGGCTGAAAACAGATTTGAATCGGTGGTCAGCACTTCCAGATACCCTGTAGACCCGCCCTGGTAACGAATACGGGCCAGCCGCGTTGCATCCTTTGCCGCCTCAACGAGCTTCTCCTGCTGTTCGCGATAAGCCCGCTGCTTGTTTAGCGCGATCAGGGCATTCGAAACATCACGCAAGGCGCCCGCAATCGTCTTTTGATAGTTCACTACCATTTCTTTTTGCGTTTCTTGCGACAGCTGAAGCTGGCCGCGCAGCTTGCCGCCTTCGAAGAGGGGTTGCGTGAGCGTGCCGATGCCGTAGATTGTCTTTCCGGCAGGATCGAAGATGCTCGATAAACTGTCTCCACCTACACCCCCTGAGGCGCTGATGGAAAGATTTGGAAAGAACTGTGCGCGAGCCACGCCAATTTGCGCGTTGGCAGCGACCAGGGTGGCTTCCGCCTGTTGAATATCGGGCCGGCGTTCAAGGAGCTGCGATGGTATTCCGGTCGGCAGATCCTGCGGCGGGGGTGCGAGCGCATTCGGGTCCTGATGCGCGATGGGCCCGGGATTCTCGCCCAGCAGGAGCGCAATCGCATTCTCCTGTTGCTGGATTTGCTGCTCCAGCTGCGGTACCTCTGAAGTAGCCGTGTAAAGCAGCTGTTCTGCCTGGCGGACGTCCGAGAGCGGCACCGACCCTCCGCTTTCCAGGGTCTTGGTGAGGGCCACAGAATCCTGCCGGACTTTCAGGGTTTCCTTCGTAATCTCAAGCTGCGCATCGAGTGCGCGAATCTGCAAATAGGCCGTCGCTACCTGCTGCACAAGCGTCAGCCGCACTGCGCGCTGCGCCCAAACCTGCGCCAGCAACTGTGCGCGCGCTGCCTCAGTCTGTCTGCGGTAGAGGCCCCAGAAATCAGGTGTCCATGCGGCGGAAAGGTTGAACGATCCGTCGACCAGCGGGCTGCCGATCTGGGTTCCCAACGAAGATGGCAGAGTGGCGCCAATGCCCGTTCCGCCGACGGTGACGCTTGGAAACTGCTGCGAGCGCGTGATCCTGACCTGCGCCTGCTGCTCGAGGATGCGCTGCGCGGCAATGCGCACATCGTAGTTGTTGGCGAGTGCCTTTCGGATCAAGTCCTGAAGTTCTGGTTCGCGATAGACTGCTATCCACTGTTCATCGCCAAGTGAATTCTTGACGTCACTCGCGACGATGGCATCGTCTGCGCCGCGATAGGCAGGCGGCGCAGGATAATTCGGCCGCACATATTTTGGCCCCACGGTGCAGCCGGCCAAAAAGCCAACGGCACTCGCAAGTAGGCCGAGCCGGGCGAATTGGGAATACCTCATCATGCCTGGCCTCCTTCAACACTGGCGTGGGACATGGCGGCCTCGCCGGATTGCGTTCCTGGGCCGCAGATTGAGTCCATCGTTGTCCCCTTGCCACCGCGTACAAAGCGGTGCGAAAGGAACTCGACCACCGCGAATGTGACGGGGATGAAGATGAGGCCGAGTATGGTCGAGAGCGTCATGCCGCCGACAACGACGGTTCCGAGGATTCGGCGGGAGGCCGCCCCCGAACCACTCGCGGTCCACAGTGGCACACAGCCGACGATGAACGCGAGGGCCGTCATGACGATTGGCCGGAAGCGCAGGCGCGCAGCATCGAGCGCGGCCTCGCAGATACTCTCACCACGTTCGTAATTCGTTTTCGCAAACTCGACGATCAGGATGGCGTTCTTTGCCGAGAGCCCGATGAGCATGACGAGACCGATGGTGGCGAAGATATCGTTCTCGAAACTACGCGCGTGGAGGGCAAGATACGCGCCTAAGATCGCGACAGGTGTACTGAGCAGAACGCTAAAAGGAAGCGTCCAGCTCTCATACAGAGCCGCCAGGATAAGAAACACGAACACCAGCGACAGGCCGAAGACAGCCCACGATGGAACGCCCTTTTCGGCCTGCTGCTCCTGGAAGGACATGCCGGAATAATCGAAGCCGGCGCCCGCGGGCATCGTCTCCTTGAAGACTTCTTCAAGCGCCTTGCGTACCTGGCCGGAGCTATAGCCGGGCGCGCCCGTGATATTGAGCTGCGCAGCGTTGAATTCGTTGAATCGGTAGATGAACTCGGGCCCGGTAATCCGGCTGACCTTGACGAGCGAGCTGAGCGGCACCTGGCTGCCGTTGGCACTGCGCACATAGAACTGATCGATGTTGGCGATATTCGTGCGCGAAGTACCATCGGCTTCAACGTACGTCTGCCACTGGCGGCCGAATCGATTGAAGTAATTCACGAGATAGCCGCCCATGAAAGTCTGCATGGTCGTATAGATATTGGAAAGATCGACCTGCTGCTGGAGCGCCTTCTCCTTGTCTACATCGGCATAGAGTTGGGGTACGGCGGGTTGATACGAGGGGATCGCGGCGGCAATCTCAGGACGTTTGGAGATCGCTCCCAGAAAAGTGAAGACATTCTTGGTCAGTGTTGTGGGATCGTCGGAGCCCGAACGGTCTTCGAGGATCATGGTGACGCCGCCGGAGGTTCCGATGCCCGGAATGGACGGAGGCGGGAATGCGAAGGCGATGCCATCCGGATTACCGGCGAGTTGCTGTCTGCAGATTGCTCTGAATGTATTCGAGCTGCTGCTCTTTGGTTTTGCGCACGGCCCACGGTTTGAGGTTCACGAAGAAGAAGCCGGCGTTCGTGCTCTGCACCTGGGTTAGAAGCGAGAAGTTATTTACGGCAATGACGCCCTCGATGCCGGGAGTCTTCAGAAGGGCGTCACTTATCTTTTGCTCAGCGGCATCGGTGCGTTGCGCCGAGGCGCCGTCGGGAAGTTGCAAGGCAAGGAACATGTAGCCCTGATCTTCCGTGGGAATGAATCCGCCCGGCAGGCTACTGCCCAGATACACAGCCGCCGCGCCGACCAGGATGAGACCGAGCATGGCGAATGACGATTTGTGAATGAGCACGCGCGACGTGTTGACAAAACCATCGGTGGTGCGGCCGAAGAACCGGTTGAAGGCGCCATAGCCTCTGTCGAGCAGGCTCTTTTTGCGGCCTTCCTGTCTCGGCTTGAGAAGAAGAGCGGAGAGCGCCGGAGACAGAGTAAGAGCGTTGAATGCCGAGATCAAAACCGAAATCGCGATGGTCACGGCGAACTGCTGGTACATGCGTCCAGTGATGCCGGGAATCGCCGCTGTCGGAATAAAGACGGCCGCCAGGATCAGCGCGATGGCGACAACGGGGCCACCGACCTCCTCCATCGCTCTTTCTGTCGCCGACTTCGGATCCATCCCTTCTTCGATGTGGTGCTCGACAGCCTCCACAACGATGATGGCGTCGTCGACGACCAGGCCAATGGCAAGCACAAGGCCGAACAGCGAAAGCGTATTAATCGAAAACCCGAGCGCCGGAAAGATGATGAACGTGCCGATGAGAGAGACGGGAACTGCCAGCAGCGGAATCAAGGTGGCTCGCCAGCCTTGGAGGAAGATGAAGACGACGATGACCACCAGGCCGAGCGCTTCAAGAAGCGTGAATACGATCTCGTGTATGCCGGATGTGACCGCCTTCGTGGTATCGAGCGGAACGCTGTAGGTGATGCTCGGCGGGAATGTGGCGGAGAGCTCCTTCATCCGCTGATTCACTGCGGCCGCAGTCTCCACGGCATTGGACCCTGGGAGCTGGTAGATCGCCATCACGCCGGACGGCGCCTGGTTATAGCGGGCCGAAACTCCGTATGCCTGGTCGCCGAGCTCGATACGAGCCACGTCGCTCAGATGCAGGATCGATCCGTCGGGATTGGCGCGAAGGATGATATTTCCAAACTCTTCGGGCTTCACCAAGCGGCCCTGGGTGCGCACCGTGTAAGTGAACTGCTGTCCCTTGGGAATTGGCTCGCCGCCAATTTGCCCTGCCGGGTTGACATTGTTCTGGGTCTGGATCGCGGAAATAACTTCGGTTGCCGTCACGCCGAGCTTCGCGAGTTTGTCGGGCTCGACCCATACGCGCAAAGCATATTGCCCGCCGAAGACCTGCACACGCGAGACGCCCTTGACGCGCGCGAGCTGATCTTGAAGATTGATGATGGCGTAGTTCGTGAGAAAATCCTGGCTCAACTTGCCGCCCGGTGAGTTGATAGCGACGAGCATCAGCGGCGAAGTGAGCGCCTTCTGCACGGTGAGACCCGCTGTCGTCGACCTGGGCAGGGAGCTGCGACTGGGCCTGGTCAACGCGTAGCTGGGCTAGCACCTGATCGATGTTCGGATCGGTCTTGACATCGAAATCCACGAACAGCTGAACCACGCCGTTGTTGGCGCTGACCGAGTCCATGTAGATCATGTTGTCCACGCCATTCATCTGCTGCTCGATCGGCGTGGACACCGCCTGACTCACAGTCTTCGCGTCAGCGCCAGGATAGGTGGCAGTTACGAGAATCTCCGGCGGAACGATGTTGGGATACTGCGAGATCGGCAGCGTCAGCATCGAGACGGTACCGATCACGACAGTGATAATCGCGATGACAATGGCGACAATGGGCCTGCGGATAAAAAATTTTGACATGGTCTACCTGCCCGCCGGCTGCGCGGTCTGCGCTGTGTTCAGAGCACGAAACTCTCCGGGCTGCGGGCTCACAGGCGCGCCTTCACGAAGCTTCTGAAGATTGTCGATAACGACAAGCGCTCCGCGTTGAATGCCGTTTTCAATCACCCAGCTATTCCCATACTGGGGACCGAGTGTCACGGTATTTACATGAACCGTGTTATTCGCGCCGACGGTGTATACCTGCTCCTGGCCCTGAAACTCTGAGACCGCTACCTGCGGGACCAGGATTGCGTTCTGGAGAATCCGGGTTTCAGCCTTTATCCTCCCGAACTGTCCGGGCCGAAGTATATTTCCAGGATTGGGAAAAGCCGCGGCAATGCGAATCGCGCCGGTTTGGGAGTTCAATTGCCGATCGACGAAGACGACATGGCCTTTATGTGGATAGACTTCTCCGTTCGAGAGCGTCAGCGTCAAGGGAAGATTGGACGCACCATGCAGTAAGTCACTGCCCTCGCCTGCGCGCTTCGTCAATGCGAGATATTCGCTGTCGCTGATGGAAAAATAGACTTTGATCGGATCAAGTTGTGAAACCGACGTGAGTATGGATTGCGTGCTGACAAGATTGCCGACCTGTGTTGTGGCCTGACCTGCGACGCCGGTGATCAACGAACGAACCTTCGTAAACCCGAGATTAATATTCGCCGTCGCGACCGCTGCCTCGGCTGTTTTTACCGAAGCTTCCGCTTGCGCCTTCTGTTGGACCTCGTTGTCGAGCTGACTTCTCGCGATGGCGTGAGCTTCAGCCAGCGGCGTGTCGCGGTTGACGTTGATCTGAGCGAGAGCTAGCTGCGCTTGCGCTTGTCCAAGCTGACCTTGCGCCTGTTCAAGTGCCGCTTCAAACGGGCGCGGATCGATATCGAACAGCACCTGCCCCTCTTGCACCTGCGATCCTTCGCGGTAATCCTGGCGGATGAGATATCCGCTCGCTTGGGGCTGTATCTGGGCGTTGACGTATCCATCGAGCGTGCCCACCCATTCGCCCGTCAACGGGACGTTGCTTTGCTCTGCCTTCACAACAGTGACTCTCATCGCAGGGCGAGCGCCTGAGGTCGTCGCACTCGCGCCCTTCCCGCAACCCGTCAGTAAAACCGTTCCCAGGGTCAACCCTGCTGCGACTGCAATGTTGAGGGCGCGGGATGCGGCCAATTGTCGATACGGCACGGTCATACTCATTCTCCAGTCAAGCGTGAAATGTTTTCTACGAAGGGTCGTTCGCGCCGCGAAAACACGTATCCGTGTCCAGCTTTGATGAATGGTTGGTCATTGCGGATTCACAAAGTGATAGTGAGCGCAAACTCTGGGGCGGCCTTAGCCCGCTTAAAAAAATGAATCGGGCTCACCAGTGCTTTCGAATTCACATGGGACATGCGGACAGTTCTCGGGCCCTCGGGGCGAATTGGTTTCGAAACAAGACATCGCCCTTGGAAAATTCGGCCACCGTCTCTCCGCCGGAACGCAGTTCGCCTGACACGAGATTGTCTGTCCCGATGCAACGGTCTCAACGAGGCGGGCCGTACCGGCGTACGGGCAGGAAGCCTGAATGAAGGGGATCGGACATCGATCAAATAATCCCTGGAAGGACACTTCCGCGAGAAGTCCCGCAAGCATGAGTGAAATGCTTTGTGATGCCGCAATAAATCGCTAATTATATACAGTACCGCTGTGATAACCATCCCGATAAGTAAGTTAAGTAAGTCCAAAGAAGATTACACAGCGCGTCATCCTGTTCCTTGAGACTCGTATGCAATTCAATCGAGATATCGCACAGTTCGGCCACGCCAGCGATCGCCAAAGTCTGGACGAAGGATGAAGACTCATTCGTTCCTCGCGCCAGCAGGCACGATCGCTGCCTGCTTGTCTGCCGTGGCGGACGGCGTAGGCGCATTGGATGTGGGCGAAGGCGCCTCGGACACGAGGACTTTGTTCAGTTCAAATTGAGGCATTCTTCATCGGTGTAGCGAACCCCAACGTAAGTCGATTGCAGCCGGCGAATCTTTCATAGTTCATCGATCCTCCGAAATGGCGCAGCAAACGGAGCCCGTTTCCCCCCGGCTGAATCGATGCGAGGCTGGCGGGTTTCGTCCCGTCATCCCGCCACCCGGGCGCGATCGGCGAAAAGGATGGCGCCTGGTCTTCGATCGTGACGAAGAGAGTGCCCGCCGAAAAGGAAGTCTTTAGGACGATGGGATGTCCAGGTTCGCTTTGATAGCCGTGCAGAATTATGTTGGCCAAGGCTTCTTCCATGCACAATTGCATGGCAAAGCGAATATCCTCGGCCGCTCCGTGCCGATCGGCTACCGCTTCGATCCAAGGCTGGACACGGCTCAACTCCGTGAGCTGGCTGTCCAGTTCAAGCCGGTCCTGCGGATTATCCATGAGCATCTCCGGCTTCGCATCGAATGTGTGAGGCTCGTCAACGCAGGCCTGGCGCGCTCTTAGCACAGCGCTGCAACCGCGGAAGCCAGATCGTGAAAGATAGGAATAATCTGGTCGATGTTGCTGGCCTTCAGTACCTCCTCCACCATCGGAATTGGATTAAAGAGCGCCACTTTGCCTCCGCGGCGGTTGACCGCCTGCGCCGGGATAACGATGGAGCGAAGTCCCATGGATCCCAGAAATGACACGTTGCTCAAGTCGATCAGCAGAAACTTGCTGCTGCCTGCCAGCACGTTCATGCGCAAATCAACAGCAGCCGCGCCTTGAATATCCAGACGCCCGTCCAGGAGGACCCGTGTGATGCCGCCATCCATGGACTCAGTCGAGATTGTCATTCACGCTTTCCTTTCCAGTCGGCAGACTCTGTGAGGCGGACTTGCCGGTGGGGCCTCGCTCATCGTAGCCGCTCATTGTTAATGTCTTGTTACATGCCGCCAGCTTCAAGATTTCCATCGGCCTTGGCGACGCCGTCCCCGGGTCCGCGGTAGCGCACCACGAGAAGAGTCACATCGTCTGACTGGCTTGCGCCTTCTGTAAATTTTTCGACAGCGCTCAATATGCCATCCTGCAGGGTTTTCAAAGGTGAATCCTGATGCTGGCCGAGGGCTGCTTTGAGCCGCCCCTCTTGAAACAACTGCCGGTTTCTATCCTCCGCCTCGGTCACCCCGTCGGTGTAAAGCAACAGCGTGTCGCCGGGTTCGAGGTGGATACGAGTGGACGTGAAGGTCGCCTTTTCAACCAGCCCGATGGGGAAAGATCCGGTGGAATACAGCTCGCTCACCTCTCCCCGCCGCAGCAGCAGTGGAGAAGGATGCCCGGCACGGACGAACTCAAGAGTGCCGCCGGGGTCGAGCAGCCCGAAGAACATGGTTGCATAACGGCCCACCGACGCGCGATCGCAAAGAAAGCGGTTCAGATGGTTGAAGACCTTCACCGGGTCGACACCGAGCGTCATTCCTGAAAGCGCTCCCTGCAGCATGGTTGTGAGCAGAGCAGCACCCAGGCCTTTGCCGGCGACATCGGCAATCAGGACCGCAATGCGGCCATCTGCCATGGGACACACGTCGAAGTAATCCCCGCCCACCTCGTAACAGGGGCGATGCGTTCCAGTAATGGAGAAATGTGGATAGTCCTGCAACCCTTGCGGAATAAGGGCCTGCTGAATCTCGCGCGCGATGCTCAGCTCTTGCTCCAGGCGCTGGCGCTCCCGTTCGTGCTCGATCAGCCGGGCGTTTTCGAGAATGCTTCCGGCTTGGGCGCCCAGGGCATCCAGAATTTTTCTGTCCAGCGCGGAAAAGGTGGCCGTGCGCTTGGAATCAAGATACACAGCGCCCAGCAATTGGCCCCGGGCCGCTTCTGTCGAAGAATCAACCTGTCCCCGCGGCGTGCCGTACAACGGAATCACGACCGACGAGCGCAAGAGCTGGAGCACGACGCTCCGCGCGCTCTGCAGGTTTATATCCGCAAGGTTGAGATCCTCGTTGACCACTGCCGATTGAAGTTCGATGGCGCTCCCAAGCACCGAGCGGCTGGGATTCATTGCCTCCGGAGCAAGACTCTCGCCGTCCCGCCCACGCGCTATCTTGACCTGCAGCACCCCCGAAGCGTCGGGCTCCAGCAGCATTCCGCGGTCGGCATGCGTGATGACAATCGCGTGATCGAGCATCGAGGCCAGCACGGATTCCAGCGGAAGCTGTGAATGCATGAGCGACGTGGCCTCAAGCAGAAGCCTGAGCCCGTTGAGCTCATCGGAGGAGTCGCGTCCAAAGGAGCCGATGAAGCTTCGCAGTTTCGTCTCAGCTTCCTCCTGGAGGATCGCTTCCGTCGGAAGCCGGAAGACTAGCTGGCAGCCGTCGTCGGTGCCCAGACGGATCCGGTCGCCGTCTGCGAGCGAGCGCGTCTTGGTCAGGTCGCCGTTGACGAAGATGCCGTCGCGCTGACCACGATCCTCAATCAGGAGTCCGGAGGCCCCAGCGGAAATGGCCACGCACTTGCGCGAGATGCGCATGTCATCGAGTGACAGGTGGTTGCCGTTCTCCCGGCCCCGTCCGATGAAAAACGGAAGTTGATTGACGGGAACCACCTGACGAGGAAGGTCAGGAAATACCACTTCGAGATACGCGTTCACTGGAACAGTCGATTCAGCCATAGATTCGGGGTGTGTGAATTCTAGCAGTTGGGTGATTTGCAGCACGGATAAAGCGTGCATTGTGCGTCGGATGAAAGATCGTTGCATCAATTGTTAATTTCGGACTCATTTTGTCCAAGTGTCTTGACAATTCATATTGCCTTCAATAGTTTGTAATCTCATCGCTCCTAAGGCTCTCTCCCATAATTGCCATGGATCTTTGTGATCCCGGCCCAGTTATGTGGCATGAAGTGCCGGAAGTGGTGCCATTTCCCCCAATGGCAATTTGATATTTGACTCGGCGACGTGAAGCATTTTGCCGAGAGGCTGGGCGCTTGCCCGTGTCGGCTGGAGAGTCCGCGCACGATCCAGGATGATCCTAAATTTTTTAGATTTAATAACTTAGCAGTCGAGACCTAGGGGGAGCGATGAAATCGGTAATTATGGCCTCAAAGAATTCCAGAACGAAGACGATGCGCTTCGCAAGGTTTCAAAAGCCTCTGATCGTGGCCCTGTGTGGAATGGGCCTGGCTGCTCTTGTCCCTCTGCGTAGCTCGGCCCAGGCAATCACCTACTACGACTTCAACGCCCAACCGAGCTCAATTCCGGCATCGGGCAACTGCGTTGCGAACTTCTGCTTCAACTACGCGGGCGACGGCCCCAGTTACATCCAGGATCTCTATCCGCCTTCTATCGATCCCAACGCAAACACGGACAACGATGCTGGCAGCAACAACTCCGCGTTGCAGATGACGGAAGCTGCGGCGAGCCAGTCCGCAAGCATGTGGTTTTCGATCCCGCAGAATGTCGCGGAAGGCTTCAACGCCTGGTATACCGTGAAGCTTACGCCTTCCGCGCGAATTCCACCTTCACTGCCGATGGTCTCGCCTTCGTGATCCAAAATGCAGCCGGCAAGCCTCAGCCGATGGACCCAATCACAAGTTGCACAGAAACTGGTTCGGGCCTTACCGTCCTTGGCGAAGGTGGCGGCGGCATCGGCTACTGCGGAATCGACAATAGCATCGCTCTCGAATTCGATACGTTCCGGGACTCCCCGTATGACCCGGCACAATGCCCACGGCTACGATACGACGACAATCACATCGCTCTGCAGAGCTGCGGACCCGGCAAGCAAAACTCGTTTGCCCACCTCGAAACACCCAATTGCCTTATTACGCTCACCGGCACAAGTACGCTCATTGCCAATCCGAACACTTCTGCTGCACCTCCCACGGCTGCCAGCGCGGTCACCCTCTCCGACGGCTACCCGCATCAGATCGTCATCGTCTACAATGGCCCGAACGATTCGCCCAGCGAACTATATCTACGTTTATCTGGATCCGGCATTCAATCCCGGGACACACACGCCCGTCGCAGGATCGACGCCTCTTTTTTCAGGACCGTTCGACATCACGAAGTACATGAATCTGAACAATGGGACCGCCTACGTTGGCTTCACTGCCGCGACTGGTGGCTGCTTTGAACAGCACGAGCTGATGGGCTTTGCTTTTACGCCTCACAATTACGCCAGCGCAAATGTCTGCCCGCCGGAACAACCACACCGGCGCCATGCAGCAACACGTTTCCGGTGACCTTCACTTCCGACGACCGCCCTGTACGGCACCCCTCAGGTCGTCACGCAAGGCGCAAACCTCGACTTCCGCTTGCCAACGGCAGCGCCTGCACCGGCGCCTCACCGCGGGCAATTCCTGCACTGTCAATGTCACTTTCGCCCCGCTCGCTCCCGGTCTGCGCTTGGGAGCGGTGAAGCTCTTCGATAGCGGCGGTCACGTGTTGGCAACCCAGCTGATCTACGGGATTGGCTATGGGCCGGCGGCTGCCTTTGGCCCAGGCACACCATCCACGGCTGACAACGGGATACCCTCCATTTCATGCCGCCGGCGCCGCGGTGGACGCGGCGGGCGATCTCTTCATCGCAGAAAACCAGGGAACCGAATCGGACAACGGACAGGTCGTGGAAGTCGCGGCGAACGGCACTCAGACCACCCGTGGGCCTTGACTCGATATCCACAGGGCCTGGCGGTGGATGGGGCAGGCAATCTCTTTATCGCGGACAACAACAGGAATGCGGTGGTTAAGATTACGGCCGACTGCAGCGCCCCTGAGCAAGGCAACTACCACCCCTCGGTCTGACCAGCCAGTTGGGCGTGGCGGTGGACGGAGCCGGCGATGTCTTCTTCAGTGATTTCCTCGACGGCGAGGTCGGGGAGGTTTCAGCCAACGGAGGCGCCGAGACCGTGGTGTACAGCCCGGGGACCGGTCCGAATCCAGGCTCCGGTTCTAATCCAATCGGTTTGGCGGTGGATGCGGCGGGTGATCTGTTCATCGCTGATTTCGGCCTCGCGAAAGTAGTGGAGATTCCCGCCGGTTGTACCAGCAACGGCTGCCAGACGACGGTGGGCACCGGATGGGTCCGGCCGGAGGCCGTGGCAGTGGACGCAGCGGGTGATGTCTTCGTCGCGGATGAAGCGCCCAAGGTGGTGGAGGTTCCCGCCGGTTGCGTCAATAACAATAACAACTGCCAGATCACGATTAGCGGGATCCTTGCGTACGGTGTCGCAGTGGATGCAAAGGGCGATATTTTTATCCCCGACCTCAATGGTAACCAGGTAGTCGAGATCAACAACTCCCAGCCGCCATCGTTGACCTTCGCGAACACGAATGTGGGAAGCGTCAGCAGCGACAGTCCGAAATCGGTCGACATCCAAAACATTGGCAACCAGACGCTGAATGCCCTGAACACAGGGCGGGTCGTTAACGGACCCAACTTCGTCGAGGTTGCCGGCTCCGGCGCGCCAGCGGACTGCACCAACACCTTCGTGCTGACGCCGGGTGAAGAATGCAATCTGAGTATCACTTTCGAGCCGCAAAACGCCGGCAATCCGCTTTCCAGCACAGCCGTCTTTACCGACAACGCTCTAAACGCAAATCCCGCCACCCAAACCGTCGCCCTCAGTGGCGTAGGCACCCAACCAGCCCCGACCACAGTGGCGGTCCCCAATGTGGTCGGGCAAACGCAATCGGCGGCAGCGACAGCTCTCAGCAATGCGAATTTGACTTCGGGAACGGGGAGCTCCGCATTCAGCAGCACCGTGCCTTCCGGCAGTGTGATCAGTCAGAGTCCTGTCGCCGGAACGCAAGTCGCGACCGGCTCCGCCGTGAATCTGCTCGTCTCAAGCGGCCCACAGCCCACGCAGAACCCCCTTACGCTCGAGAATAACTACTTCGTTACAGGTGACTACGTCTCCGCAGGTGTCACTCTACGAGGAACCGGCACGGGAACCATCACCATCCCCACATACGCTCAAAATCCGAGCCAGGGCGTTCCCGATGGCGCCGACATCATTGAAGCTTTTCTGTATTGGGAGACGGTCGAGAATACGCCGTCGGCTTCCGCCGGCAGTGGAACCTTCGATAAGTTTCCGATTACCGGACAGCAGATAGGAACCGACGTCCCCTATACGGACGGAGCGTTGAGCGGGACGCTGCGCGTGTATCGTGCCGACGTCAATGCCTATTTTGTGGCTCAGACAAACGGAATCCGCTATGCCTCGGGCACCCACACTGTCTCTCTACCGAACGCTGGCGGAACCGCCTTCCCCCTCACCGAAGGCGCAAGCCTGGTGGTTATCTATCGCGTCTTGTCTCCGAATTTCGGTCTCAAATCCGTCGTGATTTACGACGGCTCGGCGGTCCCCGCCAACTCCACCCCACAAGCGTTGCAGGGGTTCTATGACGCGGTAGGCGGAGCGAACGGTACGGGCGAGTTGACGACTCTCTTCGCAGGCGGTGGCGCCTGGAACAACAGCTCCAGCTCTGTCACGCTCGGACAATCGAACCAGTACACAGCGACCTTGAATCAAGGCAATGCCTATGCCGCGGTCATTGTCAGCACGCCTGTCAACAACAGCGATAACGACGGAATCCTGGACGCATGGAAGACTGGCCCCCCGACGGGCGATCCCAATGCCGGAAACCCAGGCTATTACGACGTGAAGACCGGATCGTGGGTACCCTTGCCTGGCGCACACCATGGTCAGAAGGACCTGTTCGTTCAGCTTGATTACATGTGCGGCTCCGTGCTATCCAACGGCTCGTGCGATCCCACCCAGGAGAATCTGTTCCCCTCACCTGACGCCAGCGGCAAGGATCCGCTCGCGATGGTCCAACAGGCATTCGCCGCGAACGGAGTCACGCTACATCTCGAAGTTGGCAACGCAGTGCCGGAAGACACCTGCCAGGACGCCAATCAATCGCAACTTTGCGAGTTCCCCAACGAGCCGGGCGTGATCAGCTGGAAGAACAGCCTGGAATTCTCGAAGCTGTGGCCGAAGAATTTTTCCTCCTGCGCGGCGGGCGGCGATTGCAGCCCCCGTTTCCCGTACGGGCAGAAGGACAGCTATCACTACGTTCTGTTCGGCCACTCCCTGGCGATCCCGGCGTGGAACACCCGTTACGGAACCTTGACCTCGATCTCTGTCAACAACAGCACGGGGCTCACGACGATTGTCACCACGAACCGAGGTGCCCCGGGCTCCATCAACTATTGCCCAAGCCGCTTCACGATCTCCGGCGTGCTCGGCAACCCGAGCCTCAATGGCGTGTACATCACCTCCTCGTGCCCCGATGCGCAGACCATTATCTTGACGACTCCCGGCGTCCCCACCTGGACCTATCCCAATAGCACATTGCCTGAGCCGGTCATTGGGCTCACCTCCGGCACGGTGACAAGCATCTCCGGCTACTCCGATCTGGGCGGCTCCGATTCGGCGGTCACCCTGGGCCTTTGGTTGACAGCCCCTAACCAGGACATGAGCAAGCGCGCCAACGTCATCGCCGGCACGCTGTTCCATGAGATTGGCCACACGCTTGGCTTGAGCCATGGCGGGTTGTACTTTGACTCGACCCGCAGCGGCAGTTATGTGCCGACCTTCGAAGCCAATTGCAAGCCGAACTATCAGAGTTCGATGAACTATCTCTTCCAGCTCGATGGTGTAGGACCGAATCAAGCCGTTGCATACTCTAATCAGCTGCTCACTACCCTGAACGAGAGTTCGCCGGTAACCCAGCTCACTGACCCCATCGGCAACCCAGCGACGTTCCCAACCTCGGCCTGGTACGTTCCTTACGTCTCCGGCGTGTCGACTGCCAGCCCCGCCACGATGCATTGTGACGGCAGCCCGCTCCACGGCGATTCGGCTTATCGTGTGGATGCGACCATTGCGCCCAAAATCTCTCCGGCGTGGTCGAGTGGGCAGGACATCAATTTCGATGGCGTGTTGAATACGCAGATGCGGGGATACAGCGACTTGGCCAACCTCGACCTGCGCCAGGTAGGCGCCACCGGTGGTGAGTTCGCATCCCTCGCGAGCGTGCTTTCGTTCGGTTCCTCATCGGCGCCGTTGAACATCGCCGCGGGCGGCACTGTAGCCCTGGGCAGCGGCGGCACTGTGGCCCTGGGTAGCGGCGGTACCGTGACGCTGGGCAGCGGCGGGGATGTGACCTTAAGCAGCGGTGGCACGATCACGCTCGGCAGCGGCGGCAATGTGACCCTCGGCAGCGGCGGCAACGTGACCCTCGGCAGCGGGGGCATGGTGACTCCGGGAACCAACGGCACCGTCGGGTTGAGCATTGGAGGCAGCGTCACGCTCAGTAGCGGCGGTACCATCACCCTCGGCAGCGGCGGCAATATCGTCCTGGGCAGCGGCGGAATACCAGTCACCTTCGGAAGTGCCGGCTCCGTCACGCCAAGCGGCGGAACTTCAACCCCGGTTGGCGCAGGTGGCCAGTACACATTTGGCGCCAGCGGCGGCACCATTGCCCTCGGCAGCGGTGGCAATGTCACCCTGGGCAGTGGCGGAAACGTGACGCTCGGTAGTGGCGGAACCATCGCTCTCGGGAGCGGCGGGACAGTCACGCTGGGCAGCGGTGGCAATGTCACTTTGGGCAGCGGCGGCACCATTGCTCTGGGCAGCGGCGGCAACGTCACCCTGGGCAGCGGAGGAAACGTCACCCTCGGGAGCGGCGGCACCATCGCGTTGGGCAGCGGCGGAAATGTGACGCTCGGCAGCGGCGGGAATGTCACGCTCGGTAGTGGCGGAACCGTGACCCTGGGCAGCGGCGGCGATTTGTCTCTCGGCAGCGGTGGAAACATCACCCTTGGCAGTGGTGGAACCGCGACAGTGGGTGCCGGCGGCACAGTGACGCTAGGGAGCGGCGGCAATGTCACTCTCGGCAGTGGCGGAAACTTCACTCTCAGCAGCGGCGGCACCATCGCCCTGGGTAGCGGCGGCAACGTCACGCTCGGCAGCGGCGGAACAGTCACGCTAGGTAGCGGCGGGACCGTCACGCCCAGCGGCGGAACGCCAATCCCGGTCACTGCCGGAGGTAGTTACACATTTGGCAGTAGCGGCGGCACCATAACTCTGGGCAGCGGCGGCAACGTCACGCTCGGTAGCGGCGGCAACATCACGCTGGGCAGCGGCGGCACCATCACCCTGGGCAGCGGTGGCACCGTAACCCTCGGTAGCGGCGGCAACGTCACCTTGGGCAGCGGCGGCACCATCGCGCTGGGCAGTGGCGGCACCATCGCGCTGGGCAGTGGCGGCAACATCACGCTGGGTAGCGGCGGCACCATCGCGCTTGGGAGCGGCGGCAATGTGACGCTGGGAAGTGGTGGCAATGTCACGCTGGGTAGTGGCGGCAATGTCACGCTGGGCAGCGGTGGCACCCTTACGAATGAGTTGACGTACGAAACCGCGAACTCGATCGTGCGCCCACCGTCTTCGCCTACAGAAACACCCGCAGGGACAAGTGTCCGGGTCGATTGGACCGCCCCCGCCTTCGGTGTGGTTCAGACCTACACGATCTACCGCAGTGTGAATGGCGGCACGCCGATCGCAATTGGTAGTGTCAGCGGCAATCCACCGGCAACGGAGTTTATCGACACCAACCCGGATACAACTCCAGGAGACGTGGTGGTCTATACGATCTCGACCACCCTCGCTCCGGTCCCGATCGATCCGACCCAGCGTCAGAGTCCACCCTCGGCGCCGGCGGTGCTTAAGAACGATCAGACAATTACCTTGGGCCCGTTGCCGAGTTCCGTCGTCATCTCAGGCCCACAACCCACGGTCACCGCGACGGCCATGTCCGGCGGCATCCCGAATGGGTTGCAGGTGAGTTTCAGCGCAACCGGATCTTGCGCCATCGGCAGCCAGTCGATCGCGAATAATGTTTCTTCGGCGACTGTAGCCCTCAACAGCATCGGAAGCTGCACTATCACCGCGTCGCAATCGGGCACGAACCCGCCGCCAGCGGGCACCCTCATGTCCTCCTATTACAACCCGGCCAACTCTGTGTCAGGAACGTTCACCATCCTGCCGCAGGGTTCGAACTTGACTTCGCAGACGATCAGCTTCCCGCCGTTGCCCAATGCGCAGTATGGCAACACATTCTCGTTGAGCGCCTCGTCCTCTTCCGGACTGGCGGTCAGCTTCACGGCATCCGGGCCATGCGCAACGAGTGGCAAGATTACCGGAGTTGGCGTGTGCAAGATTACTGCGTCGGCGCCCGGAAACAGCACGTATTCCGCCGCTTCGGTGACCCAGTCTTTCACCATTTTCCCCGCAGTCCTTAAGGTGACGGCAAATAACCTCTCGATTGCTTATGGGCTGCCTCTCCCCACATTGACATACATGTACAGCGGCTTTGTGAATGGCGAATCCACTTCCGTAGTGAGCGGTGCGCCGGTTCTCTCCACGACCGCGACTGCAGGTAGCAATCCCGGCGGCTATCCCATTACGGTATCGACAGGCACATTATCCGCGACCAATTACTCTTTCCTCTACGTGAACGGCACTCTGACCATCCTTGGACCACTCGTCACAGTGTCTCCATCGAATATCGCGTTCGGCACGGTGTATCTGGGTAGCGTCACAACCAAAACCATCACCGTGACCAACACTGGAAATGCACCCGCAACCGTCAAGGATCCCCTCCTTTCGATCGTCAAAGGAGGGAACTCCAACGAATTCGTCGCAGTCAATCTCTGCCTGCTGCCATTAGCGCCAGGAAAGGCCTGCACGATTACGATCGCTTTCGTGGCGGGACCGTCCTACACGCCGCAAACTGCGATCCTGCAGATTACGGACAATGCGCCAGGTAGTCCGCAGCCGGTCACACTCACCGCGCTGGTCATCGATCCGCTGGCGAGTTTCAGTCCGACGAGCCTCAATTTCGGGACTGTAAAACGCGCCATGAGCAGCACTCTCAACGTGACCCTCAGCAACCCCGGAGCGACCCCCTTGCTATTGGCTGGCCCGGGCATCAGCGTCACCGGTACGAATGCGGCCAACTTTGTGCCAAGCAGTAATTGCGGGAGCTCACTCGCGGCCGGCGCCAAGTGCACCATCGCGGTGAAGTTCACGCCCCCGTCCACAGGCACATTCAGCGCCAACGTGACGGTGGTTGATAACGCCCAAGCTGGCGGAGGCACCCAGACCGTTGCGCTGTCGGGGAAGGGAAAATAGGGCGCCCGCATCGATACGCTTGCGTTGCGCGAGAACGGGGCGTTGGGCGGAATTTCAGCGACGTGGTGCTTTCGCTTGATAGGCGGAGCGAGGCTTGGAGACTAAAAAAGAAGAGTGCCCGTAAACGCCGGCGCTCTTCTTGGTTGCCTCATCTCAGCCTTTTCCGATCATTGGCCAATACGGCGACGGATTTCGGGAACCAGCGGATCTTCGGCCGACTGCCCGCGGATGCTCAGATAGGTCTTATAAAAGTCCGCGAACCCTTCGCTCTTCATCCCTTCCCGCACGCGCCCCTGGTAATAATAGACGGGCGGGAAATAAGCATAAGTCGGCACGTTATCGTCAAACAGTTCGATGGCTTCGCCTCGGCGCTTCAAACATTGATCCAGCTCCGAATCAGCCTCGGTGAACGCTCCTGCTTCCACGTACGCGCGCCCCAACTCGAACCGGCCGATCCAGGTGTCTAGCAAGCTGTTTGCTGCTGTGATTTGTTTAACTGCTTCCCTGGCGTCTTTCCGCTTCAGCGCGATCAAACCCTCGAGGATCTTGCCGTAAGCCTGTGTTTCGTTCGACAGCGCGGAGGAGAGGCTCGTCGCGAGCTTCTGCGCTTTAGAAAGGTCTCCCGCATTGATGTAGGTGCTCGCTGCAAGAAACTTGATGGGAACGGACTGGCTGTTCACTAACGCCTTGCCTGTATCAGCGAGTGCGGCGGAATTGTGCCCTTGCAATTCCTCGAGGACTCCAAGCGCCGCGTATTTTCTCGCCGCGTTGTCGGTGAACTTGCCCGCCATGTCTTCGCTCGCGCCTTGGGTAAGGATGCGCACTGCTTCTGCATACTTCCCCTGATAGGCAGCAAGATCGGCGAGTCCGTCGCTTGCGTTCGATACCGCGAGCGGCCCAAATTTCTCAAGTTGATGGTATGATTCGGCCGCCTTGCCGATTTGCCCCTGTCCGAGTTGCGCTTCGGCGAGCACCAGGTATCCCTGCGCGGCCGACGGACTAATCGCCAGCGCAGCGCGCGCCTCTTTTTCGCTCGCGGCAAAGTCTCCCGCAAAAGCACTGATGAAACTCAGGTTCAGCCGCGGCCCTACTCCCTTAGGAACAATCTCGACCGCGTGCTGCGCCGCTTCCAATGCCTTCGGAGCATTGCGTAACTGCGTATAACAAGTAGCCAGGTTGTTCTGACCCACGCGATCGGCGGGATACTTCGCGACGAGCTGCGTGAATTCCTGAACACACTTCTGCGAGTCACCCGTGGTGAGGTAGTACAGCCCGCGGTTGCGATAGCGTTCCCGCTCGGTCATGCGGTCGACGTGTTCCATCGCCAGCTTCATGTACGCTACGGCGTCACCGGGTCTCCCCAGGTTCTGCGCCATGGCCGCCATCCCGGTGTACGCCCGCGCAAAATTCGGATCCAGTTTCATAGCCCTCTGGAACGAATCGAACGCCTCCTGGAATTTGCCCGCGAACTGCTCGTCAACGCCGAGGGCGTCCTGGTGAACAGCCTCCAGGGACGCGGCGGTAAATCCTCCGCTGACCTCATCGAATTGGACCGAGGCGGGCGTGGTGTCGCCCAGGGCCTTGCGAATCGGCGCCGCGAGTTGTGGAAGATCGCGCAGGATATCCTGCTTATTGCCGACTGTGACTTCCGATTTCGCAAGCATCTTCCCACTCACGGCATCCAGGGCGATCGCCGAAATGTCGTACTGGTCTCCTCGCAGGCTAATGTCGCCCGTAACCACCGCGTTGACGCCCTGGTTTACGGCGACCAGCCGCGCAGACTGCTCGTCGAGTTTGTCCGTCGGATTAGGGAGTTTCATCGCCTGCTTGCGCGCATCCCCACGGCTGTAGGCGTTAATAAAGCTGGCGCCTTCCAGGGCCACACCGAGCATCGGCTCCAGCGTGTCATCCAAGACCGGGTCGCCGGTATTGTTCGCAAAATCGCCCACAAGCACCGAGACCGGGCCATGCGCCACTGATTTCGTAGCCTGTTGCCTCCTAATGAAGTACCAGGAAATTCCGGCTGCCATCGCCACAATCAGAACACCCGCGATTGCGAGACGCGGCCAGGGAAGCTCCCGAATGCGGTTCATGCGCCGTCGCGCAGAAGATGCGGAGACCTTCTTCCCGCCTCGGCCCTGCCACGCTTGTAGATCCGCATCCAGCTCGTCAGCGCTCTGGTAGCGGTTTGCCGGATCCTTCTCGAGACATTTAGCGACAATATTGCTTAGCGCGCCCGGGATGTTCCTATCGACATCCGCCAACGGTACGGCGCGTTGCTGCGTGCGCTTCAACAAACTCGCAATCGCGCTTTCCGCGTAGAAGGGCGTGACTCCGGCCAGCAACTCGTAAAGAATCAAGCCGACCGTGAAGATATCGGAGCTGGCTTTCACGTCCATGCCCTGGGCCTGCTCCGGAGACATATATTCGATCGTCCCCAGCATGGCGCCTGTACGCGTCATGCCATCGCCGGAGAACGTGCGGGCCAAACCAAAGTCCATCACCACCACGCGGCCGCTCTTGTCGCGCATGATGTTGCCAGGTTTCAAATCGCGGTGGATGATTCCCACCGCGTGTGCGGCAGCCAGGCCGCAGGCTACCTGTTCCATGATGTCGACCGCTTCCGCAACCTCCAGCTTGTCTCGTGTCTTCAGGATCTGGTGGAGGTTCTCGCCTTCCAGGTACTCCATGGTGATGAATTTCACGCCCTGGGCTTCGCCGAGGTCGTAAATCCGAATCACATTGCGGTGGGTCACCTGCGACGAGAGCAGGAGCTCCTGTTTGAAACGAGCCAGGATTTCTGGATTCGCGGCCATCTCGGGACGGATGACTTTCAGGGCAACAATTCGATCCACCTCGCGGTCGGCGGCCTTATACACCGCTCCCATGCCGCCTTCCCCGAGGAGTTCCAGAATCTCGTACCGGTTGCCAAGAACAATCCCAACCTGCAGCAGAACCGCGTTTCCGCCAGGGCTGTTCACGCCTTCCGGAGGTGGGCTCCGGCGGACAGAGGTCCCCGGAGCGAGGGTAGTGGCATCGCTCGAGACAACGGTGGCCGCATTCTCGTTCATGCGCGGCAGGCCGCCGACTATCGTTGCGCCTGGGTTGTGTGCCAGTGAGTCGTCAGCAACCGAGGGGTCGGAATCGCGCGGTCCCGCGGGCGGGTCGTGGAGAGCGGGCGGCACACTGTCCGGTGGAATCGAAGAAAGAGCTGCTCGCGCACCGCGAGACGCTGCTTCTCCTGGAACACGTGTTTTGTCGCTGCCATCTTCCATAGCGCGTTTCGCGAACTGCTAGAAGTGAAAAGAACGGTCCGGCCCCAAAGCTAGCTGGGGAAACGCCGGGATGGGGGTGGTGCCAAAAGTATAAATGATTCCTTGATTGAGCTGACGGTTACTAGCGCGGGGGCGCTCTGGTGACTTGCCCAGGCACGCTTGCTCTGTCCACGCAAGGCCACGAGAAATAATAGGCTGTCGGAGCGAAATCGAGACTCAGGGGATTCGGAAATTCGCGGCAGAGCGCATGGTTCCCCGCAATCACATCCGCGAGTGATGAGTCGCACATACTCGACGGGTTTGAAGTTATCGAATAGTGCCGCGCCTTGCCTCCTCGAAGAACGGCGCCCCCGAGTCGTTCCAGCAGCAATCCGCCCCGGAAGCATTCATCACGCCGGGGACTGGAAACCAAACGTCATCTCGCCACAACGCACTCGATGGAAGTAGCTAAAGGTGTTGGATGTCCGGTCCCTTGAAGCTCATCGGATAAAGGAGTGCTCAAATGCGTAACGTCACGCCCGACGGAGTCGCTCGCGTCAAGAGTGCACTCCAGGTCTCCGCAACCATCCTTCTCGCGTTTTGCGCGCTGACGCTCTTCGTTAGCAGGCCGGCCGCGTCGGCCCAGGACGCAAAACCAGATACCCCGGCTCAGGATGCCAAGGCGGCCGCTGTGTCCATCCCGCCGCCCACCGCTCCGTCGCCCGGCAAGGCTCTCATCTTCATTTATCGGGTGGGTAGATTCGTCGGTTCTGCCGCCCACGACCACCTCTACGTCAATGGCGTTTATCTCGCCTATCTGAAGAACGGCGAATATGCGGGAATGGAGGTGGATCCAGGCACAGTGGTAGTGACCGGGTTCCCGGAAATGTACTATGCCGGCGGCGTTGTCGTGTCGTCCTACGCTGGAATCAAGAACGCCACAAAGAAGGAGAACGAGAGGATTCGATTGGACGCGGAAACGGGCAAGACCTATTACCTCAAATGGACTTCCGGCACCATGGCCACCGGCATCAAAGTAACGCCCCAGGACCCAGGGGTTGGTGCCAGGGAGATGAGCAAGCTGCATCTTGCGAAGCCCGTCGAGCAACCGGACGACAAGACGAAGAACGGGGGGAAATAGGCTCCTTTCATCGAGGCCGGCTCTGTTTTCCCGCCAGTCCTCGTTGTCATCGATGGATCCTTTGCACTCCGGCGCTACCTGTCCGTGCACGAATAGCACGGATCAATCGACGCCTGGATCAGTGGCGTATCCGCAAGCCGGGCTCCAACCACCATCCAGCGTATTGCCGGCATGTTTTGAAACGTCGGAGTACGCACATGGACTCTGGCGGGATTTCGGGAATTTTCCTTCCACGAGACACTGTAGACCACTTCCCCGCGCGGGGCTTCGACGCGGCTTATAGCTGTTCCGGTAGAAAAAACGATCTTCCCGTCTCCCGTATTGAACTCGCCGGGCGGCATTTTAGTGAGCGCCTGACGAAGAATGCGGCAGCTCTCCATGATCTCGAGTGCACGCACCAGCAGGCGGGCGCGCACATCGCCGGCTTTCTCCACAGGCACGTCGAACTCCATCTCGGAGTAGGCCGCATAGGGCGCGGCGCGGCGAAGATCCTGACCGACGCCTGAAGCCCTCGCCGTGGGCCCGACAACACCGCAGGAGATCGCCTTTTCATGCGAAAGAATACCGACCCCGGCGCAGCGCAGTGTTGCCGTTGTGCTGGTTGTGAAGATGGGAATGATGGTGCGGACCATCTCGCGCTCCAGTTGGTCGACCATCCCGAGTAATGCGAGCGGATCTTCAATGTCGCGGTTGACTCCGCCAATGCGATTCATCGAATAGTTGACGCGGTTTCCTGAGATCGCCTGCAGCACGTCCATGACTTTCTCGCGCAGCGCGAAGCACGTCATGAACATGGTTTTGAAGCCCATCAGTTTGGCGGCAATGCCGGCCCACAATACATGGGAATGCAGGCGCTCCAGTTCCGCCATGACCACGCGAATGTAGAGAGCTCGCGGAGGCGGCTCGACCCCGGTCAGCTTTTCCATTGCCTGGCAAAGCGTAAGCGTGTGAATGTTCGAACAGATTCCGCACACCCGCTCCATGAGCGCGATCACCTGAATATAATTGCGGGTCTCAGCCAGGTGCTCGATGCCGCGAAAATTGAAACCGATATGCAGTTTGGCATCGCTGACCGTCTCACCGTCGCAAATCATGTCGAGCTTATAGGGCTCTTCCAATGCCGGATGATAAGGCCCCATGGGAATTTTGTAGCTCATCGGCCTTCCTCGCGAAGGTTCACTCCGAGATTGTTTCCCTCGCGCAGCAGGAGAGGTTCATACTCGCGCCCAACAAAGTCGACAGCGAACCCTTCGTGAATCTCGCGCTCAATCCAGTCGGTAGCTTCGCAGATGTCGAAGATGCTCTCGATGGAGTTCGTCCTCAGATGAAAGGAAATGCCCAGTAGCTGACCGTCGAGGTCCCAGAGATATTCGAGACGGATTCCTTCGTTTCCCGGTAGTTCGGTTGCGGTGATCGTGACGAAACGGGCGAGGCATGCCTTCATGGCTGCGGCCGCTTCACGCACACTCAGGTCGCCGACGGCGAGCCACTGTACGCCGCTACTGTCCATTCGGACATCGCTGCTCCCAAGCCGCTCTGCGATGTTGTCGATTACGGTCAAGGCGTCACCCCCGTAGTTGGTTGAGATCCCGGCGCGCGCGAGACCGGAGACTTGGGAGAAGGCGGCTTTCGCGGAATGGTGTACGACGTCTTGAGATCGCCGATGGATAGATACACCGGCGGACATGCGGCTTCCTGCGTCAATGCATTTTCTTTGCATCCCTCGATGCAGCGGCCGCAGAAAGTGCATTGACCCGGATCGTAACTCCACGTGAATTCGTTCTTGCCGGCGGAGAAGGTGATGGCCCGTGCGGTGCAGCGGAATCTGCAGATCGCACATCCGATGCAGAGCGTGGGATTCATCCGAACCAATCCCCGGAATCCCATCGTGACCGGTGGACGGGCAGGAAAACGCAGCGTGGTGACGCCGCGCCAGAGGTTCCTCGAAAGCATGGAAAGAATATTCACGCGCGAAGCCTCATCAGGAGCGTGGACACGATTGCCAGCCCCGCAAACATGAGAGCGCACCGCCAATAAAAGCGCGCTGTGGTGTCAATGGCCAACCGCGCCGTGGCGGCGGCAAGAACCGACAACAACAAGACAATGCCGAATGAAAGTGCGACGAAGAGCAGCGCGTCAATCCAGCCGGCTGCGAAATGAGGAGCGGCCAGGGTTGCCACCAGGCCCGCAGCGGCGACCCATTCGAGCCCATGCGAGAGTTCCCACATCGCCAGTTCCGGCCCAGCGTACTCGATCATGGGGCCGGAGTAGATTTCTTGCTCAGCATTAGGAAGAGAGAAGGGGTTGATATGCAGTTTCGCGGGCAGGCATACGAGGATCGCTAACACTCCCAACCAACGCAGCGGCGACGCCGGAAGCTGCGCCAGCGCCTCCAATCGAAACGTATGCTGCGAAACGGCAATAGAAACGACAGCCAAGAGAAAGACGACGTTATACGAGACAGTCAGAACGGCTTCACGCGCTGAACCGATCTCGCCGAAGATTGAGCGCGAGGAAAAACCGGCAGCAATGATGCAAACGGAGGGGAGTTCCATCAGCGCTAACAACAGGATCAAATCGCCCTGAAAGCCGCCTGAAGCGGGCAGCACGGGAAGCAATCCTACCGCGCTCGCGGCCGCCGACACCGCCAGCAGCGGCCACGCTTTCATCAGAAGACCACTCACTCCGCTGCGGGCTGGCGTGGTCTTTCCCAGCAGCTTGACGAAGTCGAAAAATGGCTGCATGAACGGAGGTCCGATGCGCTGCTGCATCAACGCGACCGCTTTGCGCTCCAGCCAGAGAAAGAACCACGCAGCGGGCACGGCGAACATAAGTCCCGGAAAGATGAGCAGGCGAGCCAGTGCAATCGTCAGGTTCATTGCTGGTTCTCCTGAGTTGCGGGCGGGCGACTGCCTCGTTCCGCAAGGATTTCGGCGGCCTTGGCTATACCTTGCAAAATTGCATCGGGCCGGGGCGGACAGCCGGGCACAAATACGTCGACCGGGATATGCCGATTGAGCGGGCCATCGAGGACACGACTGTCGATGAAGACGTTGGTCGTTGCCGGGCAGGAGCCAATGGCCACGACAGCTTTCGGCGAGCACACCTGCCCGTAGACGGTCTCAATCGCGTGCACCGAGTTCCGCGTTACCGGGCCGGTGATGCACAAAATATCCGCGTGCCGCGGGCTGCCTTCCAGACGCACGCCCAACTGCTCTGCATCGTAACGGGGCGTCAGGCTGGCCACGAGTTCTATATCGCATCCGTTGCAACTGCCCGAGTTCATGTGGAAGATCCATGGGCTGCGACGGCGGCAGGAGCTCATCAATCGACTCCAGAGACTCATAGCCCGCCTCCCGACAACACTCGCAGAGTGTCAGGCCAGAACCCGCCAATCAAGAGCAGCGCCACGAGGGCAACGATTGCGGCCTGCAATACGAAAGGTTCTTTGGCGGCAGAGATTTGGACGGACGCGTGCAGGGCAAGTGGTTTCTCGGACTGCGAATCCGGGTCGGCCGCCGGTCCCCACCACACACGCGTCAGAGCCAATACATACGCGATCAGCGCGAAGACCGAGGAAAGCAGGAAGCAGTACAGAAGCACAGGGTTGATGCGCAGAGCCGATTCATAGAGTCTCCAGCGACCGATATATCCAAGCGTCGGCGGCACACCCAGCATGGCAAGCATTCCGAAGAGGAATCCGAACGCGCTGACTGGATAGCGGCTGGCGAGGCCCGTACGCTCTGCCGCGAGCGCGCCGTCCGCCTCAGGGCCGCTGAGGCAGATGAATAAAAGCGCTTTGGCAAGAGCATGAGTGGCCGCCGCGATCAACATGCCAGAGGTTCCGAGAGCGCTTGCCGAGGCGAGTCCTAGAAAGAGAAAGCCGACATCTTCGACAGTAGACAGAACCAGCAAGCGCTTGAGATTGCGTTGCGAAAGCATGAGAAGAGCGGCAAGCAATGACGTCGTCGCGGCGATCCCGAGCCAAAGTCCTTGCGGCGCGATCACGCCGGGAGAAGCTTGCACCGCGACATACAGTTCCCCGAATGCGGCGATATCAATGACCGCGATGATCAGGCCGAGGACCAGCGACGGCATCTCATCGGCAAGGCGCAGCAACCAGAAGATAGAGCGGGAATGCAGCCAGTTTGACGCAAATACTGGTCAGCAGCAGCGCGCGTTCCCAGCCTGTTTCGCCGCGTCGGAGAGCAGATCGCCGGCAACCAGCGAAAGCGCCGAGAGACCGACAATCGTGACATAGGCCCACTTCGTCGACTGCGTTTGGGCGGTTTGCCAAACCGGCAGAATCGTCAGCAAAGCTGCCAATTCGAGAAGCCCGAAACGAAGCCAGGGACCCTCGACGGCCAACCCGGCAATTGCAGCAGCGCTGGCCAGAATCATCACCGGAACCAGTCGTCGCCATGCCCCTTGGGCCACGGCGGCCAGGATCAAAGCCGCCGCGGCCCCGGCGCATGCCGCGATGATCAGCGGCGATAGGCGCGGCGAGGCGAGTGTCTCCGTCCTCGCGACTGCCGGCACAAACCAGCGAACACCCACGAGCAGCACAACTGAAAGCAATACAGTGGACACAACTACCCGGCGCTCAGCCCAGGAGATTGCAACACCAAACCCGCGCGATAATCCGTGCAGTCCTGTCCACGCCGCCAGGTAGATTCGGTCGACATTGGACCAGCGGAAAAATGTTTGCCAGTTCTGTTGAAATATCTCGGAGAAGTCGCCGGCTGTCAGGCGTCCCTGCCCCGACAACGGCTCTCCGCCGGTAAAGATTCCGTTCCCCGCGCCGGCAAGCACCGCACCCCCGGCAACCACCGTGGTGGCGGGAGTTGCGCGCGCGAAGTAGGCGAGCGCATAAATTGCGCCGCCAAGCACCAAAGAGACCAGTGCCAACACCAGTCCGCCCACCGTCGAGAAACTTCCTGCGCCCGCGAACAATCCGAACCACGTCATCTGCACGCCCGCGCCCAGCGACAAGGCCCCGAGGACAGGATTGAGCAGATAATTCACAGCCAGTTGCGGCGCAATACCCAGCACGATGCTTCCCGCGGCCATCAATCCCATCGCCCACTGCATGGTCGGCGGAGCTTCATGGGCATGTTCCGTCTTCTCTGTCAGGTCTCCAAGAAACACCGCGCTGGTAGCCTTCGCGCACAGGAACACCGTGCCCAGGCTTACCGTCCATGCGACGATGGCGGGTACGGCCCATCCTGCCTGCAGCGCCGCCGCATAGAGCATCCACTTGCTGACAAAGCCACTCATCAGCGGAATGCCTGCCATGTTGCCCACGCCAATCAGCCACCACAGTGTGGTGCGCGGCATGCGCTGCGCCAGTCCGCCCAGCTCGTTCATGTCGCGTGTTCCTGCGGCATGCTGCACCGCGCCCGCGTTCAGAAACAGCCCGCCTTTAAAAAATCCGTGATTGAAGCAATGCAACAATCCCGCCGTGATGGCCAGCGGCGTGCCGATGCCCAGGCCCAGCATCATGTAACCGATCTGGCTCACGGTGGAGAAGGCCAGCATCCGTTTCAAGTCGGTCTGCACCATGGCGTACATCACGCCCACGGCCATAGTGATGGTTCCGACCCACACCAGCGAGGCGCCCCAATTTGCCGGCCAGACCCCGAAGCTGTGCATGCGCGCGGCCAGATAAACGCCTGCCGTTACGTAGCACGCAGCATGCAGCAGAGAGCTGACCGGTGTAGGCGCCGCCATAGCTTCTGGAATCCAAGTGTGCAGTGGTACCTGAACTGACTTACCGATCAATGCGACCAGCATCAGCAGAAACACACCGGCCGTGAAACTGCGCGCCACCGCGGGATCGGTCCAAAGGGCACTGCCCGTACGGTGAAAGAGGATCAGAATCGCTGCCAGCAATCCGTAGCCGGCGATGTGGGTCATCAACAGAACTTTGCGTGCGCCATTGACCGCTTCGCGATGGGTGTACCAGAAGCCAACCAGGCTGAACGAGCAGAGACCGATAACCTCCCAGCACAGATAGAGGAAAAAGAGATTGGCGCTGTAGACCAGGCCGATAAAGCCACCGATGAAGATCAGCATGGTCGAATAGAACCGTGTCGCCGAGCGATCCTGCGCCATGTACGCGATCGAATAGAGCAGCACCAGCGCGCCCAGCAGCGCTCCCATAAAAGCGAACAGGAGACTCAGCGCATCCACATGAAACGCCAGCCTTAACGGTCCGTCCCACGGCAGAAGATCGAATTCCACCGCCCGTCCGTCCCGAACCAGGGGCATAGCGCCGGCCACGGAGAGCACGGCCGGAAGACAAGTGGCAAGTGCCAGAATCCCCTTCGTTCTGGCCGAACAGAGCCGTGCAAAGAGAATCTGCAACGCTGCTCCAAGAAGGAGCGAGCACGGCGCAGCCAGAATCGGGGCTACGACATTCATGGCGGTCGTATAGTCCTCGCCGCAGAAAAGTGATGTGATTGCAGTCACAGCCAGGCTTTCCAAAGCATGGAGTAGGCTGATTCGCCAGGATAGCTTTCTCCCGGCGAGGAGGTATTAAGCATGAAGATGGACGGCCTCTGGTATACGCACTTTACTGCAGGTGAAGTGCAGGGTGACGGAATGGCAGTGCTGCGCGATGGAGAAGTTCTTGGGGGCGATCCTGCTCACACCTACACTGGTTCGTATACCTGTGACGGCCCGCAACTCTACCTTGACGTTCGCGTGAGTCCCTACGCAGGTCATGTTCCGGCGGACATGGAGCGGCCAACGTCGTTTGTTCTGTGGGGTTCGGTAAACGGAGATTCGGGGAAGCTCTCCGGTTGCGCAGGCAACAGGCGAGATTTCAAAGTCGTCGTCGATTTGCATCGGGCGGCCTGACCGCGCATGCTTTTTCCAACTGCCGCATCGGCGAATGAAATGTCCGCTTGATGGTCGTCGAGCCGCCTATATTTGAAATTTCTCTTCGTGCGGCAATTGTCACCATACGAGACGTTTCTTCGATATTTATCTTTCGCATCGGATTCTTTGTCGATACCGCCGGCATCACAACCAAACGTGATACTAGGCACATTCAAACACTGGCTGCCAGTAGCATGGTTCCCGGCGGACATTATTCGGGGATCATTTCGTACAGATGGCGCCGAACGTGAATGCGGCGGGTTCTCTCCCCGCTTCTGCAATGCGCGGCAAAGAGTGTCAGCTTTCTTCCTCTTTATTCTCCCGAGATAAAGTCCGGAAACCGAGGAAGCCCCTATTCGCGCTGCCTCTCAATCCGGCCATTTGAGAGCACGCCGCGCCAGTTGTGCCGCCGCTCCCCGGAGAGCGGCGATTGTCGCGAGTATCGAGGTCTTTGCATAGCCCTGCTTGCGCGTTGGGGCAGGAGAGGAGGAAGGATGCAGAGTGCGACCGCTGAGGTTTTGGATGCTCACGAAAAAGTGTTGATCGATCAGACGATCGCCAGGCACGCAAAGTGCCCAGGTGCGCTGTTGGGAATCCTCGAAGCGGTTCAATCCGCCAATACGCATAAATACCTATCGATGGAGTCGTTGCGTTACATCGCGAGCGAGACCGGCATCGCCCCGGCCAGGGTCTATAGCGCGGCTACGTTTTTTGCATTGTTCAATCTCCTTCCGCAGGGCGACAACGTGATCTGTGTCTGTCGTGGAACCGCTTGCCACACCAGAGGCTCGCGCGATTTATTGGCGAAACTCTGTCTGGATCTCGGGCTCCGTGAGCGCGATCTGAGCGAAACCGGCGATGCCGATCAGCTGGCCCTCACCACTGCCGACCGCAAATTCACCATTCGCACGGTTGCCTGCTTTGGCCAGTGCGCATTGGCGCCGGTGGTTGAAGTCAATCACCACATCCTGAGCCACGTGAATGAGCGCACGCTTCAGCGCGAAGTGAAAGCTCTAACGCACGGGAGGAAATGATGCCGCGAATTCTGGATATTGGCGGGTTCAATGCGGTGCGGGAATCCGGACTCGCCAGGCTGCTTCCGAACGTTCCACGTATCGCCGTCGGCATGGGAACGTGCGGCCGGGGCAACGGCGCGGAAGAGGTCTACCACGCCCTGAAGGAAGCCATCGAACGCAACGGACAGGAAGTGCTGCTGGCCGGGGTGGGCTGCTTTGGCTCTTGCTTTCAGGAGCCCCTGGTGAGCGTCCGCTTTCCAGGAATGCCGCTGCTTCTGTTGCGGCGCGTCCATGCCAACGATGCAACGCGCATTCTGGAGTGTCTGTCCACAAAGTCGATGCCGCCCGATCTCATCTACTGCAAGATCGAGGAATGGGATCACATCACAGGGCACGTGAAATACGGCCAGGGCTACCCCGATGTCGCGCACTGGAACGCAATCCCCTTTTTTAAGGGACAAAAGAAGATCGTCCTGCGCGATTGCGGACTGATCAATCCCGAAGACATCGAGGAGTATGTCGCTGTCGGTGGGTATCAGGCCCTCTACAAGGTACTGATCGATGGACGCCCCGAAAGCGTGATCGAGCAGATCAAAGCATCCAGGCTCCGTGGACGTGGCGGCGCCGGCTTTCTCACCGGCAACAAATGGGAGTTCCTGGCGAAGGCCAAAGCGGACACGAAATATCTCATCTGCAACGCCGATGAGGGTGATCCCGGCGCCTACATGAACCGCAATGAAATCGAAGGCGATCCCCATTCGCTGCTGGAGGGGATGATCATTGGCGGCTACACGATGGGTGCGACCGAGGGCATTATCTACATCAGGGCGGAGTATCCGCTCGCAGTCCGCCGTCTGAGCGTGGCTATCGAACAAGCTCGTGAGTACGGTCTGCTGGGAAACAACATCCTGGGCCGCGGATTCAACTTCAATATCCAACTGGTGCAGGGTGCGGGCGCCTTTGTCTGCGGCGAGGAGACCGCACTCATCGCTTCGCTCGAAGACTTCGCCGGGCGTCCCCGGCCGCGGCCGCCGTTCCCCGCGCAGAAAGGTCTGTGGGGCAAACCGACCAACATTAACAACGTTGAAACCTGGTGCAATATAGCGCCCATCGTGACGCGGGGCCCCGCGTGGTTCGCCGAGACCGGCAGCGTGAAAAGTCCAGGGACCAAGGTCATTTCCCTGGTAGGAAAAATCCAGAATACTGGGCTCGTTGAGATGCCATTAGGAACGCCGCTCAGAACATTCATCTACGACACGGGAGAAGGTGCGCTGGCGGGGCGGCGGGTGAAGGCGGTTCAGACCGGCGGGCCTTCCGGCGGTTGCATCCCAGTCGAGATGCTCGATACGCCGGTGGATTACGAGAGCCTCGCACAACTCGGTTCGATCATGGGCTCCGGAGGAATGGTTGTTCTCGATGAAGACAATTGCATGGTCGACGTAGCGCGCTACTTCATCGAGTTCACGCACTCCGAGTCCTGCGGTAAGTGTGTACCCTGCAGGGTAGGACTCAACAAGGCTCTGCGCATTCTCAACGCCGTCACGACCGGCAACGGAACTATGGAGCACCTGCTTGCTCTCGATGAGCTGGGCCGAATGGTGCGCGAATGTTCTCTTTGCGGATTGGGCCAGTCGGCGCCCAACCCCGTGCTTACCACCATTCGCCACTTCCGCGAAGAATACGAGGATCACATCCTGGCCAGACGTTGCCGCGCCGGAGTCTGCCAGGAACTGGCCCTGTCTCCCTGCGAAAACAGTTGCCCATTGCGGATGAACATTCCACGTTTCCTTGAGCTGTATCAGGAAGGCCGACTCGAGGATGCATTCGAGTCCGTCATTATGGATAACCCGTTGCCCGCAACGACAGGCAGGGTATGTCAGCATCCTTGCGACAATCGCTGCCGCCGCCAGTCCTTCGATGAAGTCGTGAACATGCGCGAGGTGCACCGCTATATTGCGGACGCGATCTATCAGTCCGAACGATTCGAGCCCATGGTGCAACGGATTCTGGCGCGCAAACTGGAACCTACGGGTCGCAAGGTCGCCGTAGCCGGCTCGGGCCCGACTGGTCTTACAGCCGCCTTCTATCTGGCCATGCTGGGCCACGATGTCACCATCTTCGAGGAACACAGTGAAGCCGGCGGCATGCTGCGTTTCGCCATTCCCGAGTACCGCCTGCCCAAGTCCGTGCTGCGAGGCGAACTCGATCTCATCGAGAGAGCCGGCGTCACAATGGTGTTCAACACCAGGGTTGGATTCGACCTTCCCCTGAACGAACTTGAAAGCAGCTTCGACGCCGTCTTTCTCTCCATCGGAACGTGGAAGGAGTCCTGGCTCTACCTTCCCGGAACCGAGCTGAAGGGCGTATTTCCGGCTCTGCCATTTCTCGAGTCGGTTGCCAAAGGCGAGAAGATGCCGCTCGGGTCGCGGGTTGCCGTGATCGGCGGTGGCAATGCGGCTATCGATTCGGCGCGCACCGCTCTGCGCATGGGTTCGCGCGTGACCATTCTCTATCGCCGCGAACGCAACGACATGCCTGCCATCGATGAGGAAATCCAGGCCGCCGAAGAGGAGGGTGTGCGTTTCGTCTTTCTGGCTGCGCCGCATCGCATCCTTGGCGGATCCAGCGGAAACGTGAAAGCCATCGAGGTGGTCAAGACGCGGCTGGGTGAATACGACAAATCGGGCCGCAGACGGCCCATCCCCACGGATGAGGTGTTGCGCTTCGATTGCGACAACGTGATCCTTGCCGTGGGCGAGACCTTCGATCAGGATTTTTGCCGCGCGTCCGGATTGGAACTCAAAGAAGAAGGCACAATCAGGGTGGATCGACTTTCTCTCGAGACCAGCCGCGCCGGTTTCTATGCAGGCGGAGACGTCATCACCGGCGCCTCCAACGTGTCCAATGCCATGGGCGGCGGCAAACAGGCGGCGCGCAAGATCGACGAGCGCCTGATGGGCGGGAATGTCATCGGAGAACAGCGCTGGGAGCGGCTGCTGCCGCAGTTCGAATACAGCCGGCAGGCGCCGGGAGAGCCGAGTCCCAGCCGCCGCCACACCGCGCATGCACTGCCCCCAGCCTCTCGTATCCGCTCACAGCAGGAAGTGGTCGCCGGTCTCGATTCGCAGGAGGTGCTCGAAGAGTGCTGCCGTTGCCTTCGCTGCGATTTGAAGACGCCCGTCAACTCCCACTAACACCAGAACGAGAAAGGAGTGCCGCTTTGCCGAGTAAAACGATCTCCGTCCGGATTGATGGCGAGTTGGTGGCTGCCCACGAAGGGCAAACAATTCTGGAAGCGGCCCGCGCCAACGGGAAGAAGATTCCGACGCTTTGCTATCTGAAGGGTCTCAGCACGGTGGGGGCGTGCCGTGTGTGCCTCGTGGAACTCTCTGGCACCGACCGCCTTTTGCCGGCGTGTACCACTCCGATTCAGGAGGGAATGTCCATCAGGACAAACTCGGCAAAACTTACGAACTACCGCAAGATGGCGGTCGAATTACTGCTCGTTGAACGCAATCACATTTGCTCGGTGTGCGTTTCGAACAGCCATTGCGAACTTCAGTCGCTGGCTCAGTCGCTCGGCGTCACGCATGCGAGCTACTCCTATAACAACCCTCGCCTTCCCGTGGATATGACGCATCCTCGCTTCGTCCTCGATCACAACCGCTGCATTCTCTGCACCCGCTGCGTCAGAGTGTGTGCCGAGCTCGAAGGAGCGAATGTTTGGGAGGTTGCGTCGCGCGGAATCCACTCACGCATTGTCAGCGACCTCAGGGACGACTGGGGCCATGCGAAGAATTGCACGGGATGCGGCAAATGTGTCCAGGCATGCCCAACCGGCGCACTTGCGGAGAAGGGCTACGCGGTCCACGAAATGGTGAAGCAGAGCGAGACTGTTACGCGCCTCGCATCGCAAAGAGCATCGGTCACCAACGGCACACGATGACGAGTTAGTTTGCGCTCCGGACCGCAACCGCCATCATGGCCAGGAGCGGGCCTGCGTTCTGTGAGGCCACGGCCACCAGGTTAGCCAGTGGCGGCAATGGTGGCGTGAAGCGCAGGTCGGTCTGGCTGCCGTATCCCTTTGACGGCAGCTGGCTGCTCTTTGCCATCGCCGAGGGTGCCGCCAGCCGTTCGTACCAATTGCGTAGTGCAGCTCTCCGAATGTCGTCGCCGATGTGAGCAAGCGCTCTTCAAGAAGAGGACCGGCGCGCTATTTGCTGTCGATCTTGGTATACTTTTTGAGGTTCGCTCGCTGCTGTCGTACGATGCGTGTCGACTAACCAGCAGGGGGATGCCGGTCGCCGAAGCAGGCGAAAGCCGTATTCCAAGGCGGCGAGAGATCTTCAAATTCATATCGAAGATCGCAAAAA
>CAWENE010000004.1:0-630281 GCA_963810545.1 uncultured Acidobacteriaceae bacterium | reverse complement strand
GCTTCAGCAGCAATGGTCGGCTTCGTCAAGTCCGGAGGGAGACAGGGCTTACGCTGCCAGAAGAATGATCTGCGTATTTTCTTAGGGTTCTTCTTTGGATCCGTCATTTGGATGCTCCTTAACGCGCCGTCAGCGCCCCTCGTGATGAGGCTGTTGATCCCGCCTGTCGCATCGGTCCGGCGTTTGACAAGCACGTTGTCGTGCGCAACGCGGCCGGCCTCCTGTCGCAGCTCCGCCGCAAGCATCTTCTGCATGAACGCCTGACAGCGAAGGTTCGCGACCTGAGCTTGAGCAGTCAAGAATGGATTTGAGCCGGGCGTGCTCACCGCAACCTGATTCTCCATCTGGTTGGCGGTCAGAAGAATGACATCGGCACCCTGATCCGCGATCAAGGTTGTTTTGAGATTCTCCTGCCCTAGTGCGTCGTCCACGTCCATCATCACGCGGTCTTGCGGCGAAGCTGCGTTGACGGGAGGAACTGAACCGTAATTGGAGAGGAAGCTTGTCTGCAGGGCCGGAATATTTGAGGATAGGCGGCTATGAAGGATGTTCTCAAACTGTTGCGGCCCCGGAGTCACCGCACTTGTAAAGGACGTGTTGAAGATCTGATTCATCTGGCCGCGAAAGCTGTTGATTGAGTTGGCGACGAACCCGCGGGCCTGATTGAGGGCCGCCAGTGGCGCCAAAGTGGTCTGATAGAGCTTCTGGGTTTGCTGCATGATCTGGTTGATCTGGCTCAATGAACTGCCGATGTCGTTCTGGATGGAGCTGAAGATCGAGTCGAAGACGCTCAGAAATTGCCCATGAGCAAACTTCGGCAGGACGAAGCATGTCTCGATCATGAGGACACAAATGAGCAGTCTTCTCTTCCAGTGAACGCGGGTGCCCCAGTTCCGGTCGCACCTCGCATCTGCCCTATAGGACTCTCCGTTGAGAAGTAGCTCTATCTCGGGTTGGTTCTTGTCAGTCATTGGCTGAGGGCCTCCTGCATTTCTCCAGAGAGTTCGACCGGCAACGGCGCCAGTTCGGCCAGGCCGCGCGGATACTGGACGGCCAGTTCCTCGTAAGCCTGAATAAGGGGCATTTGCCAGTGCTGGCGTAGCCACCATTTGCGAAATGCTCGTTCCCGCGCGTATGTAGTCGTAATCCAGTAGTCGACGGGACTGGGAACGACCCTGATCGCGTGCGTCGATTCTGCCTTTTCGCCGATCGCGATCAGGAACTCGGCGCTATGTCCCTTCTTCGGGTGGGCGAAGGTCTTGATCTGGTTCAGCGCTGTCTCGTTCAAGTGAACGTGCTCCCGGAGCGCGGTCATATCGCCAGGCTGCTTGCCGATGATCTTCGTAGTTGCGTTCTTCACGATGCCGGCACCGTGCTCGTTCGGCCGGTCGGGCGTGCCCACAAAATCTTCAGGTGTCTGACTGATACCCCAAACGCTTGCGTTACGTTTGCGGGCTGTGCGGAAGAGCTGCACCACAACTCCCGCGAGGATCGGAGACTCAAGCAACGCCCAGCATTCGTCAAGCAATACGATGCTGGGCTGGCCGGTCATCCCCGACGCGCGATAAGTGGCCGTGTGCGCGATCAACAGGCTCATGGCCCGTTCGAGGCGCGGATCGTCCTTCAGCTTCTCGACATTGAAGTAGAGCCAGGGATTGTTTAGCTGAACCGTGGTCGGCCGGTCGAAGAGACGTGCATACGGTCCCTCATCAACCCAGGCCCTCAGTTTCGTCGAGGCCATCTGTGCCATCGCGTTGATCTTCTGATTGCGATCCCGATCCTGCCAGTGGGCCAGTTCCGCGGCCAGATCTCCGAAGAGCGGAATCGGGTTTGAGGTCTTCGCGCTGCACCTCTTGTACGTTGAGGCGATGGCTTCGAGCAGGACGCTGTCGAGCAGGTCAATGTCGAGGTCGGGAGGCGTATTCTCGCCCAGCATGTGCCGGGTGAGGTTCTTGAGAAAGGAGATCTGGTCGTTGGACGGCTGGCCTTCTCCTCTGGGCAAGTCCCAGGGGTTGATCGTCTGGTCGCTGTCGAGCGACATCTCGATCATCTCCCCACCCATCAACTCCACCAGTGGCTGATAGGAATCTCCGCGCTCAAGGATCGAGATCAGTGGATTTGCGCGCGCCGCCATAAGCAGCATCTGCTGCGCAGCAAGCGTCTTCCCGCCTCCACTCTTTGCCATCAGAAGGCCGTTCGCATCCGAGAGATCGGGATCGAACATGGAGAACGGAATGAGTTGGCGATAGGGCGTTTCAAAGAGAATGAGTGGGCTCCTCCGCGTCCCGGTCCACGGCATCTCTATGGGGACAAGATCGGCGGCATTGGAGGTAAGCATGTCCTGGTCGCGTTTGTCGGCCTCGGCCATGCCCGGTAACGTCCCCAGAAAGATCCGCCGCTTGGCAATCGTCTCAGCCACGGCCTTCGCACCATTCATGTGAGTGAAGCCGTTCAGAACCTCTTGAGTGCGATTGGCGAGTTCGCGCTCTGATCGTTCGAGATCGTGCAAGGTGATTGCCGGTTGCGAGGTGCGGACCACGACCGAAAGGCTCAGTTTCGACGTCTTGAGTGAGGACGAGATAATGTCACGCTGCACCTGGATGAGCTGCGCCTGGGCCACTTCGGCCTCCGGATTTGATTTGAAGTTTCCGTTGGCATCCTTCTGCGCGGCTGTCATTTTCTGGAGGCGCTTTTTGTAACTTTTGAGGACCTTCACCTGGTCGGGGATCACGACCTGTCCACTGACGACAACGGGGAAGCCAAGTGTCGAAAAGTTCTGCAACATCCCCGGAAAAGTCGCATCGGGAAGTTCCTTCAGACTGACAACGGCGTAGAGATACCCATCGATATTCAGGTAGGTCTCGGTTTCGTTGAGGATGCTCGCCTCGACTGCCTGGGACCTCGCGCTCCGATACTCGATCATCTCTTCTGGAGGCACATACGGCCGCCGGTCGCGCCGGATTGGGTGCTGCGCATGTTTCAGTTCCTCGAACAGTTCTTGCGTAGAAAGTCTCCGGGGCCCGAGGCTGGCCGCCTCCATCGACCCCTCGATGCCCCGGAGGATGGATTCGAACTCGGCCAGGTAGGTCTCGTGCTCCTTCCGCGCACGCTGGATGGCCTTGTTCTGGCTCAAAGTGAATCCACCAAGACTGCGATTCTGTTGAGCGGAGTGGTAAAGCTTCGCATGTATGCGCGGATCCCAGATCAGATACACATGAAGCCGATTTTCGAAGAAGAATCCACTGTTCTCTTTCTGCCGCCACATCCGGAGCCGATGAGAATCAAGCGCCATCACCTCCGACTGCTCAGTCCGTTGTTCGTGAATGTAACTATTCAGAAGATCTCCGAGATGCTCAGAGATCTCGTAACGGAACTGAACGCGCATGCTCACATCGGGCACACTTCGAAAGAGCGCCTCAAGCATCGACTTGTTCTGATTTCGATCTCCATCCGTCGCAAAGTACGCGAGAATTCCTCGCAACTCGTAACCAGCGACGAAGGCCCCATTCGTACGGACCATGATGTTGTCTCCGAGGGGGAGATCGCGCAGGGGCAGCAACTCGCACACCGCCGGTACTTTGAGCTTTCTATCGTGTTCTGCTTGGGTTACCGGCATAACTAATGTCTCCCTTTAGAGTTCCATTCGCCTCGATCTGCAATTGCTGCTCAACGATCCGTGCGAGTGGAGCGATCTCCTCATGAAAGCGTGCTGCGAACATGACGCACGCGAACGTAACGCGTGCCGCTTCCGCGTCGAGAACAGCGACGACCGTCCCGCTCCTCTCGGTTGTGATCGATGCCTGCATTCTCATTCCTCCTCTTCGACCACGTAAGGTTGAGTCAGTTCCGAATCTCGTTCAAGCGCGCACCAGGCCTTCGGAGCAAAGAATGAACGCACGAGGTCGGTGAGATAACCCCGGGGCCTCCCATACTTGAACAAAATCAGGAACGGCACGGCCAACGCCGGCACGATGAACTCCATGAAGACGTTCAACGGAATTCCAAACACATGCGCATTCCCATTCACGAAGTGAGCAAGGAGGTTCATCACTGCCGCCAATGCGAGCACTAGAATCAGGTCCTCAAACTCGAGGCCAAGAAACGTCACCTTGGTGTGGAGGTTGCGGTGAACAGGCGTCATATCGAGACTCATGACATTACCCTCCGATTCCGTGCGCTTGCGTCACCATCGATTCGGCCAGCCGCACCATTCCCGAAACCATGAGCGCGCCCGATCGCTGCGACGAACTTTCTGATCCAGGTCGAACCCGGGTAGATCTCCGAGACCACTCCAGCCATGTGCATTGCCATCGCTGCCAATTGCGTAAGCGCGAACATTGGCAGGATCACGTTGGCAGTCCAATTCACCAGGCTCATCGTGGCCATCCAGAACGCATCAGCATTCGTAGCGCCCGCGTGTTGTACAAACCCTTCCAGAGCACGCAAAATCCCGGAGCACATTAATGAGGCGAAGCCCCCATACAACGGCTGCTCGAAAGGGCCACCCTTGCTGTAGCGATACACGGCTCCCGCAAAGAACAGTCCCGCCATCGTGGGCATCATGGTGTTGCCGGCCCAGGATGCGAGGTTCGTGATGGCCCCATCAAGACTCATAACCTTGCTCCTCACGCCGCCATCGCTCGAAACAGCGACAGAAGCCCACTCACGCTAAGAAAAGAGATCGCGGCGAAGACAAGCCTGGTCCAGGGTCTGTGCCGGACAAAGTTGATCACTGCTCCGACACAGGCTAGTCCCGCCGCAGCCGGCAGAATCTGTCCGGCGATGTAGTTCCACAGGGAAGCGAGCATATCGGTCATCGCGTACTGGCTCCCTGAGTTCCATCCTTGAAAGAGCTGCATTGTTGCCGAGAGCGACATCAGGAAGAGTGCTGCAACGATCGAGCCGAGCGGATTCTCGCCTGCAGCCCCGTCAAGTGTTGCCTTCAGCACGAAGTACGCCGCAAGAACTGGCACCAGCTTGGCGACCACGATTTGGTTCACGAAATTCTTGAATACCGTTTCCATGCTGGCCAACCAACTCGTACTCACCGATCCGCTTGCGGACGGTATGTTGATGCCCTGCGCGGCGACCCACGACAACAGTTGCGGAAGGGTCAGAAGAACGATGGTCCACAGAATCCACTTTCCCGCCCGGCCGTTTACGTGGAAGTTGATCCCGCCTTCATGTCGTAAGCTCACTCCCGCGGCAGCCAGCGTGCAGAACGCCGCCGGCACCGCGAGATCGAGCAGCAACTGGAGGAGATCGAGGAGGAACTGTGGCGTCTGCATCACTCTCCGCCTTTACTACTGAATGCCTTGCGCTTGAGTGATGAACCCCTCCGCCATGCGTCCGAGACCGGAGATCACCATGAGGGCGACGCCGCTCACACCCCAGCCCATGTAGCCGCGACCGGATTTGAAGTGCCATCCCGCGATGCCGAGGCACGCGACTGCGATCACTGGCGCAATGACATTGCAGCCCCAGTTCACGATGTTGAGGACGGTGCCTTCGACGGTCGTCGCTTGCTGACCTTGCACAGCCTGGCCGAATTGTGGTGAGGTTCCGAGGTTCTGCGCTCTCGCCGCGAAGGGTGCGAGCAGATTGCCAGCGAGGATCAAACTGAGTCCCATCTTGATGGCGACGTGCAACCAATTGATCTCGCCGGGCCGATGAAAAACGTGCGTGGAGGTGGGAGCGGACACTTGGGAGCGCCGCCAGAAGGCTAGTGCGGTTCTCATAGGTTTTCTCTCCTGGACCCGGCTGCTCTCAGCATCCGTGTCGAGCCAGAGAATGGGGCGGATTGGAATTTCGGTCAAATGATCCGGCTGGACCAGGATGGATCGTCGTTCTATCTCCAATCGCATGAGTAGGTTCAGCGGATCGAGAGATGCCGGTCAGAGCTTCTGCCCTCCGGTGCGTTGGATTGATTTGAGGAAATCGAGCTAAAATCTCAATCGAGGAGCCCGGTGTCGCAAGCTGTCGCCAGCTCATGGACAACGGCATGGCATCCATTTCGCAGCTGAATCCGTATCAATGCGACCAATGCGGTACCGCGAACATCGTGGCTGCGCCCGTCCTCTACCAACAAGGAACACACACCTATTCCACTAGATTCCATTCGGGGACGACCCAATCTTTCTCTGCACGGGCGGTTGCACCGCCCCGTCCACGGGGTTACCTCCGGCCTTTTCTTCTTTGGGGACCGGCAATCGTTATTTTCTTTGTGTGGACGGTCGTGGGTGTCAGTTCTATCTATCAACACCCGATGACAAGCGCACTACGGCCAAGTGCCGTCACTGTGTTCCTATTCCTCGGTGTAGCATCGCTTGCAGGCATGGTGTTCAGCCTTCGCAGAATTACTCGCTACAATCGCGAAGTCTACCCTCGCCTGCATTGGAACTGGGAGCACACCTATATATGCAGGCGTTGTGGACGGTCCCGCTTGATTCCTTCCTAGCTCAGAGACCTGGCTGGTTCATCTGGCCTAATCGGCAAAACGGTTGGGTCTCTGAAACTCTCGGTGCGATCATTCTCATGTCCACTCGGGAACGACGATTACCCAAGTCGCACATTGGGTCATTTGGAAGGATCTTTACCCAATCCGGAATTGGGTAATCGGGAACAAAAATTCCTCAATTTGCACACTGGGTAATCGGGATGTTTCTTGCCCCAATCGCGAAGTGGGTCAACGGGACCGATCTTTGCTCAATTCGGAATTGGGTCATCGGGAACAAAAATGACTCATTCTGCAAACTGGGTCAATGGGACCGTTGTTTGCTCATTAGCGGATTGGGTCAACGGGACCGATCTTTGCCCAATTTCACTTTGGGGCATCGGGAGCAAAGATTGCCCAACTGCGTACTGGGTCACTTGGACCGACCTTGACCCGAACGTGAAGTGGATCCAAGGGAAGGGCGCATTATAGGCGCATTTCTTAGGCACGCGACGCAACAACCGATGAGCCGCAAGGCAACTCGCCAGTTGAATATGATGGCCAAACACAAGAACGCCCCGGCACTGGGCCAGGGCGAAGAAGAGAGTCGTGCGGCGAGCGGACAATCTACTGAACCGTCGGGCTTACCTCTGTGAAGTTCGGAAGGTGTCTGTTCGTGTTTGGTAAACACGACGTATATCTTCGTGTCGGCCGGAACTGAGACTACCACGCGGCTGTTGGCATTGAGGCTCATCACCTCCGAATCTCCGGCCGTGCCGATGTTCTCCGAAAGCCGCTCGCGAAGCATGTCATCCTCAGAGAATGCGGCGCTGGTGTTGTTCCCAGCCACTTCTGCCAGCACCGAACCGAGACCCGATGCTGCCCGCACCAGAAAGTTCTTGCCCGTATTCTTCCCGTACACGTTTCCTTTGATGGGGCCGAGGTCGAGGCCGGTTCCGACGGCGTCAATCTTCTCGCGGGCTCCATCGAGAAGTTCAATTTCGTCGAATTTCATGCTGACCAACCCGCTTCGGTCGGCCTGCTGCAGTTGGCCGTACACCCGCGCTCCCGCGGGAACGATGATTCTGTTGCCGATCGCGTATGTGTATTCGACCACGGCTACTACAGGAGCTGACACCGCGCTCGAAACCTGCGTCTCAAGCTTTGCCTGAATCCGCGTACCCGGTGTCAATTCCAGCCGCGGAGTGCCGTCATCATCCGCGCTCACCCTCTGTGGCGCCAACACCGGGCCTTGCGCCACACTCCGCACGAAGATCAGAGAGGGCTCCTTGAGACTATTCTGCTGCGTCGACGGCGTTTCTGCTGTGGAGCCTCCGCCGTAAGGTGCCGGATCCTCCCACTTCTGCTGGGTGTCGGCAAAAGTGGGCACATTGCCCAGAGAGGTGGCAGCAACAGGCTTGCCTGCGAACGGCTTCCCGATTGAGCCATTGTCTGCTGTTCGCGTCCGCCGAATATCCCCCGGTCCCAGCTGCCCGCTACTGTTGTCCGAAGCCGGCGTGCGCACCGTATCCATGAGAGGCGTGACACTCCCCTTGGAGGGCGGCGACTGCTCCTGCCGAGCCTGCTGCGACTGCGACTTTGTTGCCGCCAGTCTCTTCGGCGCCTTGCCAACGACCGCCGTGAAAACAAAGAAGAGAACAGCCACTGCGAGTCCGCCTCCGAGGAGCATCAGTTTGCCCTTGCTGATTCCTTCGGCTCCCTTGGCGGCAGTTCGCGTTGCGAACCTGGTGACGGGCTCAGTTTTCTCCGAGCCGTCGGTAGGTCCTGGCGTGCCAACCGGTCCCCGCGAGGAGGTTGGATCTGGCGATTCGATGACCGGAGTGTTTAGACCCACGTTTCCGTTCCTGTTGTTGTCATTGATGGTCATAGCTTCGATGGCTCCCTTCTAATTGCCGTTGGCAGAAATGGGCGGAGTGAATGGCAGATGAATCAAGATAGGACGGTCCACTTGATCCGCCTGGGCGATTTGCAGAAATAACTTTTCTGTCGATTCTTTGAAGTTCGGCCGGTCAAAGACGACCACGCCGTCAGCTCGCTCTCCGGGTTCGAGCCGCGTTGTGCTTAATCGATAGTCCCGGATCTCGAGCTGGTCCGAGATAATGCCTTTGCCTTCCTTCTTTTTCTTCTTGGTCGCCTTGCGGCCTGTGATCTGGATTTGCGGAGGGACAATCTCGATAGGCTCATTCGAGCTGTTCAGGATGGAGTAGGAGATCATGGTCTGATTGCTGAACTGCCGCATATCGCCAATCGATGTCTCGATCTGCTTGTCCTCCCATTTCGTCCACTTCGGAGCGTTCACACTCTCTTGCAGCTTGAATACCTCGTCGAGGCTCGACAGCGGCGCCGAACGCAAACCAGCGGTCCCGCCACTCACGCCCCGCGCGAGTTCCTTAGTCGGCGCGCTTCGGATCGCCAGCGATTCAGGATCGGCGGAAATGAGGAAGCTCCGCGTCGCTCTGTATTCGATCAGAAAATCCACCGGCTGCGTTGGATTCGTGGCACTTGAGCCTTCGCTGACCAGTTCCAGCGTCACATGCTGGCCTGATTTAGTTGCGATGAGAAGGTTCGACTGCGCAGCCTCTTTTACGATCGGTTTGACGTAGACATACTCCGGCTCGCCTTCGTTATGTTCTGCCTTGAACTCCCCCGGGCTGCCGAGGATTACGGATGTGATCTCCTCTGGCATGCGGATGGTCGATTCAAACTCTGGCCTGAGATGAAGGACCGTGACATCTCTCGGATTGATCGTGACAGTGGCGACACGTGCTCCAACTGGTGTGTCACTCGCGCCGAGACGAAGGGGAAGCAGGACTGCCACAGGGATGAGCCAGCGAAATTTCATGGGGTTGACCTCCTTAACGGCCGAACGGCCGGATACTTGCGAAGCATGTACTGCCTTCGCACCGCTTGCACGTAGGCAACAACGTCCGGGTTGCGATAATCGAGTTGCTTCCGTGCAATATTGCGGTCGCCGGCGTAGTAGGCCGCGGCGACAAGGCGCAGATCCCCGTGGAACTCCCACATCAACGTCGTCACGTAGCGAGTGCCCGCGGCAATGTTTTGTTCCACATCAAAGGGCTCGAAAGCGCCAAATCGCTTTGCCGTAGCGGGCATGAGCTGCATTATTCCCATCGCCCCCTTTGCGGAGACCGCTCGCGGGTTCCAACGCGATTCGACGTCGATGAATGCGGCGATCAACTCCGGCGGCACGCGATAGTGCACCGCATACTGCTTTACGATCCGCGCCGCCGGTAAAGGATCCGTTTGGCCAACGGCGAGACTGGGAAATAGCAGCAGTATGAGTACGCACCGAATCATGATGCTGATCCTCCTCGGAGCGCGAGACTCTGCGCGAACCTGGCTCCGTCGTCGAGCAGGCTCTTGAACCCTTCCCGCAACAGGAGATGTCGACGGTCCTTCTCGGTCTTCGCCAAAAAAGGAAGCAGGACGTCACGATGCTCCGCTGTTACGTGGTCGGTCCCGAGGAGTTGCAGTGCATTGGCGAAGTCGATCATCTCCGAGACCGATGGCGGCTTTTCCAGTGAGTAGTTGCGGAAGGAGAGCGCTATTCCGGCCATCTCGCGATGGAAGCTCTCATCGGCCTTCGGCGTGCGGCTGGCAATGATCTCGGCTTCGCGCTCCGGCGTCGGATGCTCGACCCGCACGTAGAGGCTACGCCTTCTGATTGGGTCGCCCAGTCTTCGTTCTTCGTTGCTGGTGAGCACGACAAACGGTATGGTCTTTGCCACAACTGTGCCGAACTCTGGAATCGAGAGCTGCCAGGCCGATAGAATTTCTAAAAGCATGGCTTCAAAACCATCGTCGACTTTATCCAACTCGTCGATGAGCAGCACACAGGGCCTGTCGCATTCGAGCGCGCGCATTAGCGGACCCGGACGGAAGAAATCCCGCCCCTTGAGGTTCGCCTGAACCGCCTGCCAGTTCTCGTGCTGACCTTTCGAGAACTCCATGTAGAGACGCTGCAGGCCCTCGTCGAAACGGCCGATTGCCTTGTCCTCGGTCACGCCGCGATAGCATTGAAGCCGCTCGATGTGAGTGCCGGCTGCGGCGGCAACAGAAACGGCCAATTGCGTTTTGCCTGACCCTGCGGGCCCTTCGAGAAGCAGCGGCTTTTGCAGCTTCGCAGCGAGAAAGACCACCTGAGTCATTACCGGATCGATGAAGTAGCCGGTGGCAGCGAGTTTGAACCCGAGATCGTCGATTGAATCAAACATCGCTTTGTCCTCGCTCCTCAGCCCCGGTGGGCGTCACGTTCTGCATTAATCTGGCATTCGCGCTCTGCGACCAGACGTGCAGGCCGGAGCCGCATTGAACCCATACATTCGCTAGCGAAGTGGCTTCCAATGCGGCAAGGAAGACCAGGAGCCCGCGCGCCGGGAGATCGCCCGTCCACGCAATCGAGATCGCCTTGCCGAAGTAGACCGTCACGATTCCTTCGAGAACCGTTAGCAATACCGCCATGATCAGATAGGTTACCTGCCACTTCACGTGGGCCTCCTCCAATGCGGAGACAGCATGAGGCAGTATCAAAACTCGGTCAAATTTCCATCTGCGGGTATGGATTAACCGCGCTGTGTTCGGTGCACGATTCCAACTGCGCCAGCGACTAAGCTGTTTGAGCAAGTCGATTGCGCGATATGCGGACTGACCCTGGTCTCCGGCCGTTGCCGCCAGTCGGCAAGGCATCCACCCATTGCTCAATCGCTTCCGGGCGGTAACGCACGAGCGGTCCCACTTTCACGTACTGCGGTCCTTCTCCGCGGAGGCGCCACCTTCTTAAACATGCCAAGCTGACTTGGATCTTTTCTGAAACCTGGATTTCATTCAGGAATGATTCCATTTTGTTCTCCTTGTGTTGCATCCTTTGATCGAACTGACTGAGAGGTGGTCGAACTGACCGAGAAGGTAACCCGAGGTCTGATCTCGGTCAATTCGACCCGTACACCCCGCTTTGCTATTCGGAGGATCTCGCCTTCGAGGCAGAGCCCAATGGGGAGTTTCCCTTTCGAGAGGCGATTACGGACTCCACCGCCTCCCGCTTCGCCTTCATCCGGATATGGCTGTAATGACGAAGCATCTGACGATCGACGTGCCCGGCGATCTCCATGATGGTTTCGTCGCCGGCGCCACTTTCGGCCAGTTCTGTGATGAGCGTGTGCCGGTTATCGTGCCACCGGCCTTTCACTTTTGCGTTGTTGCGGGTGGTCTTCCAGGCCGTTTTGAATGAGGTAATGTGCCGCGCCGGATCCGAGGGCCTGGGTTTACCCCAGGGGAAGACGTACCACTCGTCGCTGATCTCGCCAAACCGCTTGCGATACCATGCGCGATGGTCGGTGAGCGCCTGGTAGACCTCGGAGTTCATAGGAACGATTCGCCCTTCTCCGGCTTCGCTCTTTGCTCTACCTACCTGGACAGTTTTCGCGACGAGGTTGATCTGGCCCCAGGTGAGCGTCTTGATCTCGGTATCTCGCAGACCTCCGTTGCGGGCCAGCATGAACGCCGGGTACATATGGGGGCTGTGTGAGCTCTTTGCTTTGGCTGCGAGACTCTCCGTTTCTTCGTTGTCGAAGGCTTTGCCGATGCTTTTGTGAACGGCCAGCTTGAGCTGCCTGGTCTTCTTCAGGTGCGCTCGGATCACCTCGCCGGGGTCGCCCAGCATCTTCAGAAGAAACCGGACCTCTTCATTGATCGACTTTGGCGCTGCCTTCTCACGCAGTCGGTCCTCCTGGTAACGGAGAACCGAAATCTCGGTGATGTCGGCGACGATCTTCGTGCCGAGAAGACGGCTGACGTGTCCAAGCGCATACTCGGCAAAAGTCGCCGACCGGTAGCGGAGCCGATAGCCCGTGAGGTATTCGTCGATAATCTCCTCAAGAATCCGGACACGGTTCTGCCGAACCTCTTTAAAGTTGTTGTAGCCAGCTTCGAGTGTTTTCCGGTGTTGCCGCTCAGCGTCTTTCGCGACGGTTCGCGATGTCGATTTTGTCGGTTCGTCGATTCGTTCGCCGGCGAAGCGAAACCTGTACCACCAATATTTTCCTCTCTGATAAGTTGCCATTCGGGACTCCTGTCCTGTCGGTGAGCGCGCCTGTGTGGGCGCGCGACTGAAGGTTCAGGCGAAGGCAAAACTCGATCAAATTTCAGGAGTCCCGATGCCACGCGAAGGCGTGGTTCAGGACGTGAGGCTGGAGGTTTGGAGTCGATCTATCGAGAGGAGCCACAACTGAGATCGGTTGCTATGGGTTAGCATCCGTTTTGAAAGTGAGTGACGACAAAATTGACTACAATCGGGCCAATTTCGTGTCTTTCTGCTGCTTTCTACTGCTCTAAGTTGTTGATTTTATTGGCTCCTCAGGTAGGACTCGAACCTACAACCCTTCGGTTAACAGCCGAATGCTCTGCCATTGAGCTACTGAGGAGTGTCTGGCGCTTGATTTATCCTTTACCAAGGTAGCAGACGACGTGCCGCTGCGTCAAAAACTGGTCGCTCGCGCCTGTCTGCATCGCCGGTTCAGCGAGGCGCCGGGTACCATGAAAACGACCCTTGAGGAGGGCCCAAATGTCCCGCATTTCCCGCCTTGACCGCAGCGAAGTGACCCCTGACTTGGCTGCCCTCTACGACAAGGCCTTTGCCCAGCGCGGCAACGTGCCCAACATGTTCCGCGTGATGGCGCACCGGCCTGAAATCTTCGCCACCATGCAGGCGCATTTCGGCGCGGTCCTCAACACCGGCACGGTGTCCACCAAGCTGAAAGAGCTGATCATCGTCCGCACCAGCCAAGTGAACGAGACGCCCTATTGCCTGGCCAGCCACACCATCCTGGCCCGCGGCCTCGGCTGGAGCGACGATCAGCTGGCTCATCTTGCCGACTGGTCCCACGCGACGACTTTACGCCCGCCGAGAAAGCCGCCCTCCGCCTGGCCGAAACCGTCACTCGCGACGCCCACGCTGTCACCGACGAGCAGTTCGCCGAGCTGCGCAGCTTCTACTCCGAAGGCGAAATCGTCGAGCTGCTCTGCGCCATTGGCCTCTTCAACTACTTCAACCGCTTCAACAACGCTCTGCAAATGGAGCCGACCAAGCCCGGCGAAGGCGGACCTGCGTCGCCCCTTCCGGAAGTCGCGACAACTCGGTAAAATTGAAACTGTCCCACCTAGACGTCGCACAGACGGTCCTGCAGAAACGATCCAGCCGCTGTATCCAGATTTCGAACCATCCTCTAGGAGTCCCACAACTCGCATGAAGCTTGAACTGCCCCCTGGAGTTTTCCACGCCTACCTCTTTGACTGCGACGGCACCATCGCCGACTCGATGCCGCTCCATTACATCGCCTGGAAGATGGCTCTCGCCGAGTGGAACTGCACCTACGACGAAGACCTCTTCTACTCATGGGGCGGCAAGCCGGTCCGCAAAATCATTGCCGACCTGAATGAGTTGCAGGGGCTCAAGATGCCGGTGGATGCCCTCGCCGCACGCAAAGAGGCCTTGTATCACGCACAGCTGCCGCAGCTCAAAGCCGTCCCCGAGGTCCTCGAACACGTGCTCGCGCAGCATGGCCACATTCCGTTGGCGGTTGTCTCCGGCAGCCGACACGATTCAGTGGTCGGTTCGCTCACAGCGCTCGGTCTCCTCGACAAATTCGATACCCTCGTCTGCGCCGAAGACTACGCGCACGGCAAGCCGGCGCCTGACTGCTTCCTGCTCGCCGCCGGGCGCCTTGGCGTAGAACCTAGGAGTTGCCTGGTCTTTGAAGACACCGACTCGGGATCGAGGCCGCGACCGCCGCCGGCATGGCTTCCGTCCGCGTGCCGCAGATCAAGTGGGGGACTGAGTCTCTTCAGGAAACGTAGGGTTTATTGCCACAAGTCAATCAATACAGCAGCACCGCCACCCGATACGCAGTAAATGCGCCCTCAATACCCTGCGCCGGACAACTCCCCACCGCAGCCCGATGATACGCGTGCGACGCCATCTTTTCGGTCAACTGCGCGGGCAACTGATCCATCCCCGAATCCTGCCAGCGCATGATGAACCCCGGCCGCAGCGAACCCTGCACTACCGGAACTCCATGGTCGGTCGCGCAGGCCTCACGCGCCAGCGCGTTGTCCGCTAAAATCGTCAAGCCGTTTTCGTGAATCAAGCTCGCGACGCGCGCCTCCACTTGTGCCTGCGTGAGCGTCTTGACTCCGCGCGCATAATCCGCCGTCGCATACAACACCCCGCGCGCCGCCACCACCGCGATCCCCACCCGATCCACTTGCGGGTTCAGCAGATTCGAGCGATGCCCCGGCGAATGCATCCACTCGTCGTGAATCTCCGCCGGCGTGGGACCAATTGCAACATTCTCTTCAATGAAATCGAAGCGCGCTCCCGCATTCCCGGCCCGCGTGGAAAGATCGTCTTCTCCGCCGTAGCGGTGCGCTATCGGCCCTTCCGCCGCCATGCGCAAGCAATGATCTCGCGCCGCCGCCGCCAATCCGTCATCCCACTTCAGACTTCCTGCTCCGGCCTGCGCCCGCGCCTGATTCGCCAGCGCCATCAACTGCTGACCCGCGCCCGGCACCAAATGGCCGGCGGGATCTTGACCATGAGCACCGCACGGCACGCCCCAGATTCCCACACACAAAACCCCGCACGCCAAAACAAACTCGCTTTGCCTCAGTGTTCGCATACTTGATCCACCACAGAACGGTTCCGGAATCTCTAAAGCGGGGTTGGGTCTTCCAACCTGCCATCTGCGCTATCAGGCGCTGGTTTGAGTTGGCTGTTCTTGAAGTCGTCGCTGGGTTTGGTCCAAAGGAAAAGAAGCAGGACGGGCAATCCGATGACGCTGGTAAGCAGGAAGAACCGTACCCAGCCGATCTTCTCCGACAAAACTCCTCCTGAGGAGGCCACCACGGCGCGGCCAAGCTGAGCAAGCGAGCCGAGCAGCGCGTACTGAGTCGCCGTAAAAGCGGGTGAGCATAGACTGGAAAGATAGGTCACCAACGCGGTCCCGGCCATTCCACCTGTGAGATTCTCCGCAGTCACACATAAAGCAAGGTAGCCGATCCGATGCCCACCTACGGCCTGCAGAACAAAAAACAGGTTCCCGATCGACTGCAAAATTCCGCACAAAATCAGCGACCGGAGGATTCCGTACCTGGTCGTCACCACACCACCCAATCAGAACCCCTGCCACAATCGAGAAAAATCCGAACACCTTCGAAGCGGCGGCAATCTCCGGGAGCGAAAACCCCAGCGATATATAGAGTGGCGTTGACATCACTCCCGCCATTGCTTCGCCCAGCTTGTATCCAAAGATGGTATCAGGATGATGGGCCAAAGCGGCCGATGCATAAAATCGCGAAAGGGACCGATCACGGCCGAGGCAAATGCGTGGCGAATCGCTTGCCATCCCGATCCCGCGGCATATGAAGTTTCCGCGGACACCTTCGGTTCGGGACCTGACAAAAACGCCAGGACTCCCACGCCGAGCAGCGCAGCCATTGTGGCATAGGCCGCGAACCACCCTGCGTAGGCTGCGATGAGCAGGCCGCCTGCCCCGGAAACCAGCATGGCGATCCGATAGCCGGACTGATCCATGGCCGCTCCGGGAGCCTGCTGATCTCGGTTCATGCTCTCCACACGCCAAGCTTCGATCACGATATCCTGGCTCGCAGATAGAAATGCGACAAGTACCGCAAAGGCAGCCATCAAAGGCAGGTTGTGCTTTGGATTGCATAATCCCAAACCGAGAATTGCGCCGATCAGAAGAATCTGGATGGTGATTCCCCAACCGCGCCGCCGCCCCAAAGGCAGCGGTGGTGGTACGCGGTCGATCAGCGGCGCCCACAGAAACTTGAATGCGTAGGGCGTGGCAACCAGGGCGAAGGTGCCGATCGCTGCGCGCCGCACGCCAACTGTCGAGAGCCATGCTGAAAGAGTTGAGTAGGTCAGGAGGAATGGCAAGCCGCTGGCAAATCCGAGTGCAAGCACCCGCAGCACCTGCGGTTCAGTGTAAGCCGCGACCGCGTGCCGCCAGTTTGTTGCAGCGTGTCCTTCTTTTATTTGGGGTACTTCCTTATCGCAATTTTCGGGCACCCTGTTTCAGCCTCTTGCCCTACTTCAGCTTGTTGAATGAAGGATCGCTGGGAGCAACCTCAGAGTAGCGCCGGCCAAGGACAAATGACAAGGTTACCAAAAACGTGAATGGCATCAGGCGTTGCCGACAAATTCAGCGATCGGGCCGGCCACGCGAGCCGCGTACGCGCCGGCGCCAGTTTGGCGGGTCATACTTAACAATGCCCGCCTGCATTTGCTTGCCTTGCCCCACCTTGCGCTCTTCCCGGCCGCGCGGTCGCCGGCGCCGTCCTCGGTTTCAATTTCCTCGGCGACGCTTCGCGACCAGCTTGACCCTCGTACACGCCTCGAAATAGGGCTATCATGGGGGCATGTTTGCGTTGCACAAGGGCGATTGCGAGCACTGTTTCCAAATCTTCCGCTATACCCTTCTCCACGCCGGGTTCGGTGACTTTTCCTATGCTTATTGCGATTCCTGCGGCAAACTCGCGACCTTCAACTACTCCGACAGTATTCTCGTAAAGCTTCCTTCGCCTTCGGCGCCACACCAGGTGATCGATCCCGAATGGGAGCCGTATCTGGATGCGTGCCCATGTGGCGGCTGTTTTCGTTCCGGAGCGTCGCCGCGTTGCGTCTTCTGCAACTCCGTTCTCTCGGCCGAACACGCCGCAACCCACATCGAGCGCAACACCGTCGGCTCCGGCCGCGGATGGCACTGGCAGGGGAATTGGACTGACCTTTATTGCATCGCAATGGAAGACCCAAAGGATCCCGGAAGCCTGCGTCAGATAGAGGATCCATATCTCGAACGCAAAGCGCGCGAGGTAAAACCCAGGAAGGGTCTCTGGTCGCGCGTCCTCTTCATCAGATGAAGATTGGCGTCGTCAGCGACACCCACGGACTCCTGCGCCCTGAAGTGCTTCCCGCGCTGGCCGGTGTTGATCACATCTTGCATCTGGGTGACGTCGGCGGAGCTTCTATACTCAAGACACTGGAAAGAATAGCCCCCATCCATGCAATTCGCGGCAACGTCGACAGCGAGAGCCCGTGCAGTCGCCTGCCCGAAACCGATGTGCTCCTTTTTGAGGGTCACTACCTCTACCTGCTTCACGATCTCAGCACGCTGCATCTCGATCCCGCCGCCGCAAAATTCTCAGTCGTCCTCTACGGCCACACACATCGGCCAACGATTGACCGCAAAAAAGGGGTGCTCTACTTCAATCCGGGCTCCTGCGGTCCACGTCGCTTCGAGCTGCCGGTCACGATCGGCCTCCTCACGATCGAATCTGAAAATGAGCCGCACGCCGAAATCGTGCGACTATAGGGGTCCTCCAGTTGCCTTACAGCGAATTAGTGGGTGTATGCGCACCGGAGGCACGTCGAGTCCGTATGGATGCGGCAACGCGCTCACATCCGCGGCAGTCGAACTGTCCCCCAGCATCTGTGGATCGGATCGCCGCACAAGATGAATCAGCAGGAAACGATAGACATTCCCCGCCAGGCCAACCAGAAGTGCGAGGGCAGGACGGCTCGGGGTCTGCGTCATCGCTCGCCTTCACCATCAATCACAGGACCCGCGCACGCGGCCCTAAAACAGAATCCAGCGCACTCTCATCGCGGTCGAGAGAGAATGCGCTGGATCAGAGCGTCTTCGAGATTTCTCTAGCTGCCGCGCGTCACACCGGTGTTAAAGAGCCGCGTATATTCACTCACGTCTTTCGCAGAGCCACCCTGCCCGACCGAGGTCTCTATGCGACGCGAGAACGGGTCGCTTGCCGGCTGCTGCATCGGATAAGGAATCGGATTTGGCGTTGACCGCTTGACTCGGATCATTAGGAGAATGACTCAACGGCTCGCCCGGTTGTCTCTCGACTGGAGCGGCGATTCGTTCTGCAGAGGGAGCTAACGATTCACTCGCAACCAGGGGTTTGAGCGCGTCCACAACCTTCTCAATCCGGTCTTTTCTAAGTCGCAGTTGTTCAAACTTCGACAGAATCTCGCTCAACTCCGCGCTCGCTTCATCAAATGCGACGCGATAAACTTCTTGTCTCATGCTCGCTCCAGGCGCGTAGTCTAACACGCAGTCAATCTGTGGGAATCGTAAGATGAAGTGTATCTTCACGACTTCTACTGTGCAGGCCCGAAGCTATGATATTCATCCCCCGGATCGCACCAAACATTCAGTAAATGGTCACTCGCCTTGCGTAACGAATGAGGGGTTGGGTAACCAATACCCCCATTACCTTCCATTTGATGAGAATTTCAACAGAATGCGTTTGCTTTGCGAGTGCTCGTCTGTCTCAGAAAGAGGCGCGCGGGGAATGTTTCACGGTTTCTTCGGGGTAGGTTGATTGGGAGTTTGGCTGGGATATGCCTTCTCTACCGCCCAACGTAGCTGCTGCAGGAGTAAGACCGTCGGGCCATCCAGCCCATCCTTCAATTCACGATTCCACACCGGCCCAATCAGTTTGCCATCGGGATTCGTCGTAAAGACCCGAAGCGTGTCATCGCTCGGTCCCACTTCTGCGCCCACGCCGAAGCCGCCATCGTCTTGTCCTTGTCATTCTCTTTGAGAAAATGCCGCATTTCACCGGACTGGCAGGGACATATGAATTGTAGAACCGATCTAAAAGCGCCACGTACAACCCCGTCCACCTGGATCTTCACTTCGGCAAGACCGCCTCAAGCTTTCCAAGCGACAAGAATGCGCCTCGGTCGCGAGCGAATTCTTCCGCTTTCCTCGGCAACAGGCTTTGCAGACGAAAACCGCTCTTTCAAATAAGGTCTCGGCCCGGATGAGAAGTGATGATCGCTCAGCAGGAAGCCTCCCTCGCCGAAAAACGACAATCTCAGATTTCCTGCGGAGAATGCTGATCCGCCTTTAACGGGTAATGATTCGTCGAGCGACGAATTGGCGATTGGCATCCGCGACGGCTGCAGAATTTGCAGCCGGCCTGGACAAGACAAAATTGCTGTTATCTATTGAATCTAGTAAGAATAAGAAGGCGATTCTTTCTTCTCCCCGCCTGCGCCCTGCTGATCCGATCCGGCTAGCGGCTTCAGAGCCTCAACAACCTTCTCTACTCGCTCTTTCCTCATGCGGAGCTGTTCAAACTCTCCAACAATCTGGGTGAGCTCTGCGTTCGCTTCATCGAAAGCGAAACGATACACCTCTTTGTTCATCTTTCCTCCAAATCGGCCGATCACTTGATTACCGGATCCGATCGATCTTCAGTTCTGTCCCAATCTCTGGGCCGTATTTGCCGTCTCGTCGGCAGGCTGCTCATTCGCAGGCCCACCACGCCACGCGCACCGCGCCACTTGGCCCCGATGCTCAGACTTATGCCCGGGACAGCAAGCCATTCAGCGCGCGAGGCAGAATCCGCGATTCCCGCGTCCCGAGACCGTGCCGCAAGGCATTGTCAATCCTGCGCTGGAATGGGTCAGATGACTGTTCTCCCGCATAAGCTGGTTCAGCGTTGTCCGCGTTGAATGCCGGCTCCGGCTGAAGCGTCGGGTCAGGAAACGATTCCTGCGCGATTTCTGGCTTCGCTTCCGCGGAAGCTTCCACAGCTTGCTGTAGCGCGTAGGGAGCCGCATCAGGAACATGAGCCGCGGTGGTTTCCGCCATCGGTCCTTCCACGAGCAACGCCTTGAGCGCTTCCACTACTTGCTCGATCTGTGCCTTGCGGGCCTGCAGTAGGTCGAACTGCCCGAGAATCTCCCGGAGTTCCGCATTCGCCTCTTCGTAAGCAAAACGGTAAGTCTCTTGTGTCATGGTTACTCCAGGGGCGTAGACTAGCACGAAACGAACTTCGAATTTGATGGAAAGTAATGAAACTAAAAGTACAAAGGTAATCTTACTCGCGCCCAAGTGAGCTCACTCTGCCTGAAATCCGCACGTTCTTTGTAAGAATCCGCGTGCGCAATTGAGATTCATCCCGCGAATCCGTGGTCTCTTCTCAAGCGGCGCCGGCGCCCTTAAGACACCGACTGCAGCCCCCGGTGTAAGCGGCCATTGTTGCTGGTGAACTTCAGAGCGCTCCTGACCCGCCGCTGGAAGGGGTCCACGTCTTCCGTTTCCGGCAAAGGCACTGGAACCTGATTAAATGTGTAATTTGCCGGTTCTGACGAGGCCACCAGTCCCATCGGCAATACCTCGGCGGATGGGGCCGCATCCGGACTCGCTCCTTGGATCCCCAGGACCGGTCCGAGTACCCCCACAACCGATTCAAGTGATTGTTTTCGCCGCTTCAACTCTTCGAATCTCTTCGTAATCTCCTGGAGTTCGGCGTTGGCCTCGTCGTATGCGACGCTATACACATCCTGTCTCATACTTTTCCTTCTCCGGTTTTGCTCTAGTGGCAAAGCTTAGCACGAATGGCACCCCCTCTATTCCAAAGTAATCATGCTTGCCTTGCACGAAGGTAATGTATATTCTAAATAAATGAACCTAATATACTTATAAAGAAATCATCCGCGCGCCGAGTGTCCGTGCATCGCCTACGTTGTCAAATCGACGGCCCGGCTCCGGTCCTCAACTGGCTCCACGCGCACCTTGCTGATCCGCCGGCCCTCCATCTCCACCACCGTGAGCCTTCGATCCCCAAACTCCACGCTCTCTCCACCCTTTGGAATCCTGCCCAGCCGCATCAAAATGAACCCGGCCAGCGTCTCCACGCCGCCTTCACGGGGCAAACTCCACTGCATCTGCGTCTCCAGGTCGCGCAGATTCACCCCACCATCCAGCAGTAGCGCCCCGCTCGCCGTCGTCAGCACCGGCCGCGCCGGATCGTCGAATTCGTCCTCCAGCTCCCCAGTCAACTGCTCAATCGCGTCCTCAGCCGTCACCAGCCCCACCGTCGACCCGTATTCGTCCACCACAATCGCCATCTGCCGACGCCGCTGCTGAAAATCTCGAATCAGGTCCAGCACCGTCTTCGTCTCCGGCACCACCAGCACATCGCGCATCACCTGGCTCAAACGCAGCTCCACAATCGCCGGCATCGAGGCCACACCCGTACCCAGTCCCACAGCCGGACCCGAAGCCAGCCCGGCATGATCGCCCGTTACCGGTCGCACAGGAGCCCGTTGCGCCGAAGGCCGGAAAAATATCAGCCGCGCCAGGTCCTTCGAATACACCACCCCGACGATGTGCTCGGGGCCGCGTGCCTCGTCATAAACCGGCACCCGCGAATGCATGTGATCGATCACCAGCGCGCTCGCCTCCTCGACCGGCATGTCCGAAGGCAACGAGAATATCTTCTGCCGCGGCGTCATGATCTCCCGAATCGGCACATCGTCGAGTTCCAGCGCCCGGTGGACAATCGTCTCCTGGAACTTCGGCAGCACACCCATGCGCCGCGCCGCCGTCGCAATCAGCTTCAGCTCCTCCGGCGAATGAACCGCGGAGCGCTCCGTCATCGGCACATCGAAACCGCGCAGAACCAAGGCCGCCGAATTCCGCAGGAAACGCACCGCCGGCCGCGCCAGGGCCATAAACAAAAGCATCGGCGGAGCCACTGCCACCGCCAGCGCCTCAGCCCGCCGCAACGCCAGCGACTTCGGCACCAACTCGCCCACCAGCACCTGCAAATAAGTAATGCAGGCAAAGCTCACCGCAACCGCGCCCATATGCGCATAGACCAGCGCATGAACGGGAATCGGCGGAAGCAATGCGAGCCAGCCTAGAAAAATATTGGCGGCGAGTGGTTCGCCAATCCAGCCCAGGGCCAGCGAACACAGCGTGACGCCCAGCTGCACTGCCGGCAAAAACTCGTCCAGGTCGTGCTGCAATCGCCGCACCGCCCGGGCGCCCGGAACGCCCGCGGCCACCATCTGCTCGATCCGCGTGTCGCGCACACTCACCAGCGCAAATTCCGCAGCCACGAAAAAAGCGTTGGCCAGAATCAGTAAGGCTACGGCGACGAATTGCAGCAGCGGCAGACCGTGCATCTCGCCTGTGAGAATAGCATCGGTACGGTTGCCCTGGAGGCCCAGGCTGGAAAGTGGAACTTCCCAGCGAGTCTCTGCGTATTCATGTCGAGGTTCACAGCGTTAGTCGCACCTGCCCATAGCCGTGCGGGGTGACAGCCGGGGTACCGCATCCGTCTGACCAATGGAATCTCTTCAATTCCAAAGGTTGGCTTCATTCTTCTTCTATTCATACGGGGAGCTCGAGCATTTTTCTGAGTCGCTCTCTCAAAACGCTCCGGGAGGCTCAAGTGGCTGCGTCGCAAAAGGGAAAAGCGTTCTGGATCTGGATGGGCTCGGCCGCCCTCGTAGTTGTGTTGGTGCTGGGAATCATGGCGGCCCGCTTGGTAAAGGGGACGCAAATCGATCCCAACCGCATCGCCAAGGTCCAGCGGGGCGACGTCGCCCGTTCCGTCGTAGCCACCGGCAAGATCCAGCCAATCACCAAGGTTGAGGTCAAGTCCAAGGCCTCCGGCATCGTGGAAAAGCTGTTCGTCGACATCAATAACCACGTCCACAAGGGCCAGCAACTGGCTCAGCTCGACCAGCAGGAAATCGCCGCGCAGGTCGATGCCCAGCGCGCGCAGCTGGCCGCCGCCGAAGCCAACGTCGGCACCTACGAGGCCAACATCGAGCAGGACAAGGTCAACGCCGCCGCCCCCGACCTGCCGATGTACAAAACCACCCTCGACCGCAATCTCGAAATGCAGAAAGAAGGCGTCGTAAGCCAGCAGGCCCTCGACAACGCCAACCGCGATTACCTCGCCGCCCTTAACAAGCGCGACGGGGCCAAAGCACAAATTGGCGTCGACACAGCCAAGCTGAAACAAGCACGCGCCCAGGTGCTGCAAAGCCAGGCCAGCCTCAAGCAGCTTGAGGAGCAGCTCAGCTACACCACCATCGTCGCTCCCATGGACGGCGTCATCCTCTCCCGCGACGTCGAAATCGGCGACGCCGTGAGTTCCATTCTCGTGCTGGGTTCCACAGCAACCCTGGTCATGACCGAAGGCGACACCACCCAGGTCTACGTTCAGGGCAAGGTCGACGAGGCCGACATCGCCCACGTCTACATGAACCAGCCGGCACGCATCAAGGTTGAGAGCTTCCGCGATCGCGTCTTCAACGGCAAGGTCACCAAGATCGCCCCCCTCGGCGTCGAGAAGGACAACGTCACCACCTTCGAGGTCCGCGTCTCCATCGACAATCCCGGCGGCGAGCTTAAAGCCAACATGACCGCCAACGCCGAGATCCTCCTGGACGAGCACAAGAAGGTGCTCACCGTGCCTGAGAACGCGGTCACCTACGACAACCAGAAAAACGCCTTCGTCCAGATTCCTGACAAGAGCCAGAAGGAGGGCTTCCGCAAAATTCCGGTAAAAGTTGGCCTCTCCAACGGCTCGGTAACCGAGATAGCCAGCGGCCTGAAAGAAGGCGACCAGGTTGTGTTGCAGCAGTAGCAAGACCTTGTTCGCTGCCGTACAGAAGTGTTCACAAACGAACAGAACACCTTCGATGGGAAAGCGCTCAGGCCTGGAGGATCGCTGAATTCATTGACTTTGGGATGGGCCAACATTGGCATGTGGAATGCACTCCTCTACGAGCGTCGGGCTCATGGGCGGTCTCTCGCCGAATCGGCATTGCCGCTAATACGAATTGACCAACTTCGAACTCAGAACTCTGAACTGTCTTTGAATCGAGGAACACGATGAAATTTTTCTTCGCAACAGCGACAGCAACCGCGGTCCTCATGGCGGCAGCGCTCCCGGCCCTCGCCTCCGAGGCCACCTTCGAGCGCAACCTCTCCGTCACTGGCCGCGTGGATCTCACCGTCTCTACCGGCTCCGGCAACGTCCACATCACCCGCGGCTCCGACAGCCAGATCCACATCTTCGGCAAAGTCCGCTCCAACAACTGGAACGGAAATAACGATGCGCGTGTCCACGAGATCGCAGCCAATCCTCCCATTGAGCAAACCGGCAATATCGTTCGCATCGGAAGGCGCCACGAAGAGAGCTGGCACAATATCAGCATCGATTACGAAATTCAGGCGCCTGCCTCTTCATTCCTTTCCGCTGACTCAGGATCGGGAGACGTCAATGTCGAAGGAGTAGGAGACAACGCCAAGCTCTCCACGGGCTCCGGCAACATTCACGCCGAAGGGCTTCATGGCGGTTTCTCTGTCAATACCGGCTCCGGCGATATCGTCGCGGAGCAAGCCGGCGAAGGCGAAGTGAAGGCCGAAACCGGCTCCGGCAACATTGAACTGCAGGATATCCACGGCGGTCTGCACGCCCACACCGGTTCCGGCGATATCAAGTTCCACGGTGTGCCCTCGATGGATTCGAAGCTTCAAACCGGCTCCGGCAATATCGAGCTTTGGCCCGGAAACGCCGGCTTCACGCTTGACGCTTCCACCGGTTCCGGCAGTGTCAAGTCCGATCCAGAAATGGTGGTCCAGGGCTCCTTCGATCGTCACCACATCACCGGCAAAGTAAACGGCGGCGGTCCCGCCGTCCGCCTCGAAACCGGCTCCGGCGACATCCGCATCCACTAAGTTCGCATTTCGTAAGAAACGCTTCGGAAAGTTTCAATCACAACAAAAATGGGTGCCCCATCCCAGCTTCGCTAGGGTGGGAAAGCACAAGACCAAACCAACCGCTGTCATCTTGAGCGACCCAAGGGAGTCGAAGGCCGCGCGGTTGCTTTTCACAATGCATCGATCAGCACAATATGGGTGCCCCAAGTCTCCATTTTGAGACATGGGAAAGCACGAACCCAAATCAGCCGCCGTAACATCGGCCGCTTAAAAGTTGTTCCTCAGGCGAGGTCTTTAAGTCTTCTGGGAGGGCCTCGCCTGCCTTTTTCCCAAAATCCTGCCTTTGCTTTTCCTAGTCCCTATTCCCTCGGTCCCTAGTCCCTACCAACCATCTCCACCCGAAAATAAGGCTCGTCCTTCTCCTCAGGATCACCCACAAACTCCTGCTCCGCCTTTGCCGCATCGTAATCCCGCCAAAGCCACACCATCTCCTCGGGAAACTCCGCCGCCCCCTGTCCCGAGTTGTGTGTCCCCTTGCCGAAGGCGAAATGAAAATCATACCCGCGCGTCTTCAGCGAATTCGCCATCCGTAGATTCGCCAGCGGCCAGCTTCCGTACTTTGGATTTTCCATGTCGTTCGCCCCATCCTGCAGCCACACGCGAATATTGCGCTTCGCTTCCCGCAAAATCTTCTCGGGATAATCCTGCCCGCCATCAGGGTTCGCCGGATCCTCCTTCCACTGAATGGAAGTGAAGCTCCCGATCCACGAAATTACGCGGCTGAACTCGTCCGGCATCTGCCAGGCCGCATTGAAACTGCAAATCCCGCCCGACGAAAGCCCGGTAATCGCGTGGCTGTAAGCATCCTTGCGCAAGTTGTACTTCGCGCCCACATCGGCCAAAATCTCATCGCGCAAAAACCGCGCATACCGGTCGCTCACCGTGTCATACAGCGTTGAGCGCATTGAATCCTTCAGCGTGCGCTGCCACTTATCGCCGTAAGTTTTGACGAAGTTATACGTCGGCGTCCCCGCCGCATCCGCAATGTCTCCCGGATTGATGAACACGCAGATCATCACGGGAATCTTTTTCTGCGCAATCAGATTGTCAATCACGTTCAGTGTTGGATTGTTCCCTTCACGATCGATGTATCCGCCGCCATCCTGAAACACCATCAGCGCCGCAGGCGTCTTCGCGTCGTACTCCGCGGGAACATAAATCCAGTACTCGCTCTTCATCCCGTCATAGATCTTGCTCGTGTGGACGATCTTTTCGGAAAGCGTTCCCGACGGCACACCCTCCTCCAAATACGACAGCGGCCCAAACGCAGGCACGTCGAGGCTCCCGCCAAACCTTTCCCCCTTCACCAAATAATGAAACTGGTGCAATCGCCCCGCAGGCTCCACATCGGCAACGCTGTACCACAGATGCGTGCCCGGGATTTCCTCCAACGGCTTCGGCGCAAAGTCGTCAATCACCAGCAATGGCGCGGCCTCTGAATCCACCGCAAAGAAAAACTGCGACCCATGCCCAGCCCACGCTGTACCGGCCTCCAGTTTCTTCGCATCGAAGGTAGCTTCGATCCCCGCGCGCAACCCCGCGTCATGCGCCTTTGCCAACTCAATCAATTGCGGAGCGGTAAGCTTCTCCGCACTCCACGCAAGCGGTGCAACCGCGACCGCAAACAGAAAGAGAACCCAGTTTTTCATGCGCCCATCCTACACCGAGGCTTCCACACGTCGAAAACTGTTCCTTCGTCTGTACCCTATTCCCGCTCGACGGGTTCTCCTCGAGGGAGTTCATCGAAGGATCCGCGGTCCAAAAAGCTTCAATCAGCACGAACGTGGTGCCCCATCCAAGCTCCCCGGGGTCCCCGCGAACGGGGTCCATGTTCGTGGGGTGGTCGAGGGTGGGAAAACGCGAATGCAAATCGGCCGCCGTCGCCTTGAGCGCTCGAATGAAGCGGCCCCCACCGACGCGATCAGTTTCAACGTTTTCACGACTTCCGTTTGGCAAATCAAATCCCGACAGACTAAAGTGGTCGGGTTCCGCCAATCGCCCCCGTTCAATCGCGGACGCTGCCGGAGCGACCGGTCAGGAATCCGAATGAAGAATGACATTCGCGTTAATCCACGCCGAACTGTAATTGCATTTGTATCCGCCGTTGCGTTGTCGGCAACCCTTCACGCCCCCGCACAGCAAATCGCGCTCACGCCCAAAACCATGCCCGCCATCGGCTCCGTCGATGAGCGCTATCAGTCCTACAACATTGAAATGCTCGAAGTGACCGGAGGCCGCTTCTGGGCCCCCTACAAAGCCCAAACCGATGCCCCCACCGACACGCCACAAACCACACCCGGCAGTATGCCGGCCAATCTCTATCGCTACCGTTCGCCCATCGACCTGTCCAATCCCAAACTGCGCAGGCTCGCCGCGGCTCTAGCGCCGGCGTACATGCGCGTCAGCGGCACCTGGGCCAACTCAACTTACTTTCAGGATTCCGACGCCCCCGCGCCCGCAAAACCGCCCACCGGATTTAACGGTGTCCTCACCCGCGCCCAGTGGCATAGCGTCATCGATTTCTCGCATGCCGTCGACGCAAAACTGGTCACGTCTTTCGCCATCAGTCCCGGCGTCCGCGATGCGAACGGAGTATGGAGCCCCATCGAAGCGCAGAAGCTATTGATTTACACACGCTCCATCGGAGGCAGCATCGCCGCCGCCGAAATGTTCAATGAGCCCACATTCGCCTCCATGGGCGGCGCGCCGAAAGGCTACGACGCTGCGGCTTATGGCCGCGACTTCCGCGCGTTCCATGCCTTCATCGAGAAAGCCGCGCCAGACATTGAAATCCTCGGCCCCGGTTCTATCGGCGAAGCAAATTCCTTCGGTTCAATGCCCGGCATCCAGCTCCTTCGCTCGGAAGATATGCTCAAAGAACAGGGTCCCGGATTGCTCGACGGGTTCTCCTATCACTTCTATGGAGGCCTGTCGCAGCGCTGCGCACGCATGGGCGCAGGCGTCATGGGCATCACACCCGAAGCCGCTCTCTCCGAGGATTGGCTCATGCGCACCAATCTCGATGAGGAATTCTATGCGTCACTGCGCGATCGTTTTGCTCCCGGCAAGCCGCTCTGGCTCACGGAAACAGGAGAGACCGCGTGCGGCGGCGACCCATGGGCATCGGACTTCATTGATACGTTCCGTTATCTCAACCAGCTCGGCATCCTGGCCAAGCGTGGCGTGCAAGTAGTCATGCACAACACGCTCAACGCCAGTGATTACGCGCTCATCGATGAGTCCACCCTCAATCCACGCCCCAATTACTGGGCGGCCGTCCTCTGGCGACGCCTGATGGGCGCGACGGTTCTAAACGCCGGCGAATCCCACGCGCCAGGCCTCTATCTCTACGCTCACTGCCTGCACGCCAAGCCCGGAGGAGTGGCCATTCTCGCCATTAACGCTGACAAAACAGGTGCGCACGAAATCGATCTTCCCGCCAAATCGATGCGCTACAGCCTCACCTCGAACGATCTGATGAGTTCTACAGTCCAGCTCAACGGGGTCGAACTCGCCCTCACGCCGGATGGCGATCTGCCCGCAATGCATGGCGCGGCGCAGCCTGCGGGCCACGTCTCTCTTGCTCCTGCAAGCATCACGTTTCTCGATGTATCCGGGGCGCATAACGCTGCTTGTCGCTGACTGCAATCTGGCCACGACAGCACAAACGCGCGGGCTATTTGATGAAGTAAAACGGGTCGGGATACTTCACCGAATACTCCGCTTCAGGTGTGCCGCTGCAAATCGCTCCACTGGTCGCCCACATTCAGCACAATGCGATATCCCTGTGCCACGCACCCCAAGGCCGGAAATCAGCGCCAACAAAACCCCGGCAACGCAACCTCGATCCATCCTCAGCATCCGATCGAATCCCCCATCTCGAAAAAATACGCCGTCGGTCCGCGAAGCTCAATCGCCACTGCTTCCAGGGCGCAACGCAATTTCGTGAACATTCCTGCCGCGTCCGGTGTCTAACAAAGTAGAGTAACGCGCATGCCGCAGGCGCTTTTGGCAAGCCACGCGCAGGAGCAGCCCATGTCCGAGAAAAATGCTGAAGTGATCGCCGATTCCCCTGACGCACGACTCGCCGCCTACTTGCAGCGGTTCTGGCCCCATCGGTCCCACGAAGCGGGAACCTTGCGGAATCTTTGCTGCTTCCTCGGCTTTCACCTCTGGGCCCAGCCCGACTACTCCAGTCAAGCCCCGCGCCGCAGCATTCGATTCTGCCGCTGGTGCCCCATGGTAGAAATCGACGGCACCCGTTACTCCTGATCCAGAAATTCTCCACATGCTGCTCACTGCTCTACTGTTTCGCTACTTCACTGCTTCTCTAGCCCACTGCCCCCTGTTCACTGACCTCTGTACACTGTTTTCATGATCCGCGTCTTCCGTCCGATCCCCGTCGAATCCCTCAAACTCCTCGTCTTCGACCTCGACGGCACCCTGATCGACTCCGCGCAGGACTTGTGCAACAGCATCAACGCCACGCTGACCCAATTCGGCCGCCCACCCCTTCCCGACGAAGTCATCGCCAGCTACATCGGGAACGGCGCGCTGCTATTGGTCCGCCGCGCCTTCGCCACCGACGATGGCATCGACCCCGACGAAGAGACCCTCGCCAAGGGCTACGCCTTCTTCCTCGACTACTATCGCGAGCACAAGCTCGACTACACCTACGCCTACGAAGGCGTCCTCGAAGCCCTCGCCGCCCTGCGCACTGTCCACGATGACTCTGGGGCCCAATCTGAGGCCCAAACGCATGCCCAGCCCGATGCTCCGCACCGCGCCATGGCCGTGCTCACCAACAAACCTGTCCGCCCAGCCCGCGCCATCTGCGAAGCCCTCGGCCTTGCCCCCTACTTCCTCAATATCTACGGCGGCAACAGCTTTTCCACCAAAAAACCCGACCCCGAAGGCCTCTTCGCTCTCATGCAAGAGGCCGACGCCCGCCCCGAACAAACCGTCATGATCGGCGACAGCCAGGTCGATGTGCAAACCGCGCGCAACGCCGGAGCCTGGTGCGTCGGATGCACCTTCGGCCTCGCCCCCGGCAGTCTCGAAGCCATCCCGCCCGACGTTCTCGTCGATTCGCCAATCGACTGGACAGCCGCCCTGCGCCCTTCGAAAATTAGTGCACGACAGTAGCGCAAACCCTGCCGCACCGCCTCCAGTGGGTGCCCCGGCTCCGCTTGGGTGGGAAAGCGCGAATCCACCCACCTCCAGAAAATGCGGACCCCATGTCCTCTTTGGGGGACATGGGAAAGCACCCCCCTCAACCACAGGCTTTTTCGGCGTAAACTGATTGCGCAATCGCGCAGGTTCCAGGTCGCCCAGTTTTCAGTTCTTGTCCGGAACTTTTCTCCCCTCAGGCTCGTACCAGCCAAAGGAGATGCAAATGAACCTCCGTCCCATCCTCGCCTGCATCACGCTGTTCCCAGCCCTCGCGATCCTCGCCACCCCCGCTAGGGCCGATAGAGATCGCGTCCAATTCGGCGCCGACATCGTCGTGCCCCCCGGCGAATCGGTCCACGACGCCGTTTGCTTCTTCTGCAGCGTCGACGCGAAAGGAACTGTCGATCACGACGTTGTCGCGTTCTTCGGCGATGTTCACATCGCCACTCATTCCAATCACGACGTTGTCAACTTCTTCGGCAACGTCCGCATCGACGACAACGCCACCATCGCCCACGATGTGGTGAATTTCTTCGGCACCATTCACCTCGGTGAAAACGCCTCAGTCGGCAACGATATGGTCGCCATGTTCGGCGCCGTGCGAGCGGCCGACTCGGCTTCAGTCACCGGAAACCGCGTCATCGAGCCGGGCTGGCTTCTCCTGATTCCACTCATGATCCTGGGCGGAATTGCCGCTCTCATCGTCACTGCGATCCAGAACTATCGCCACCGCCAGCTCTACGCCGCTGGCTATTACCCTCCCCCACCGCCTCCGCCACCCATGCCACGCGCCTGACCTGCGCTGTACGCTACAGCAGTTTCACAATTGCTGTATCCCGAAGCCACCGCTGCAGAGTGGCATTTTCCTTAAGAAAATGCCACCTTTCACGGAACCGAAAAGGGCACGTGAATTGTGGAACTGCTCTAAGGAAATGCAGATTGTTCCAGCCGCCCATGCGCGCAAGCTGCGCATAGTAATACCCGGCGGCAGCGGCCAGATGGGCCAGGTGCTCGCGACGTACTTTCAAGAGCGCGGCCATTACGTCACGGTGCTCACACGCGGCCCTTACACCGCCCCCTGGCAAACCGTTCACTGGGACGGCTCAACCATCGGCCCGTGGACCGAGCACCTCGAAGGCGCCGACGTCTGCATCAACCTCGCCGGCCGCAGCGTCAACTGCCGTTACCATCCCGCCAATCGCCAGGCCATCTACGATTCGCGCATCCAAACCACACGCCTGCTCAATCGCGTCATCGCCAATCTTGCCGATCCGCCGAAAGTCTGGCTCAACGCGTCCACCGCCACTATCTATCGCCACGCCCTCGACAGGCCAATGGACGATGCGACCGGCGAACTCGGCGGCAACGAGCTCCTCTCGAAGACGCGTCGCGCACCGGACACGTGGAACTTCTCTATCCGCGTCGCCAAAGACTGGGAGACCGCATTCTTTGAAACCCCCACGCCGCGCACCCGCAAAGTGGCCATGCGCTCCGCCATTCTCTTCAGCGCGATTCCCGGCAATGCCTTCACAATTTTTTCGAATTTAGCCCGGGTCGGCCTCGGAGGCAGGCAAGGCAACGGCCGCCAATTCGTCTCGTGGATCCACGACGCCGACTTCGCCCGCGCCGTCGACTTCCTCATCGCGCGCGATGACCTTGCAGGCCCCATCAACATCGCCTCACCCAACCCGCTCCCCAACCGCGAATTCATGGCGATTTTGCGCGAAGCCTGGGACGTCCCAAACGGCCTGCCCATCCCCACGCCCATTCCTCGCTATCGGCGCATTCTTCCTGCGCACCGAGACTGAGCTGGTCCTGAAAAGCCGCCGCGTCGTCCCTACCCGCCTGCTCGACGCCGGCTTCGAATTCGAATTCCCCAACTGGCCCGCCGCCGCCGAAGACCTCGTCCACCGCTGGCGTCACCGCGAAGACTAAGGAACTGTGAACTACGAACTTAGAACTAAGAACTGCGCGAGCTATCGCGCCGGCGTTATCTCCGTCACCGGCAAGTCCCAATGCGCCGCGAGAATCTCAAACCGCCGCTGCTCTTCCTTCTTGTACTTCTCCTGATCCGGCCAAAGTTCCTTGATGATCGCCTCTTCATCGGGATTCGAAGTCGTCGCCACCGTCGAATTCTTGAACCGGATCGTCACGCGATAATCCCACCGCCCATCTTCCGTCGTGTGATACGCAGGCGCATCGATCTTCACCGACAGCATCCGCCCCGTCGCCACAATCCTCTTCAGCAGCGGGTAATGATTTTTCAGAAAGAGATCTAGAAACTCCTGCTGATGGCCCCACTGCACCTTGTAGTAGTACTCGACGGCGTAGGGCTGATCGGCCCCGCCCTGCGGCGGCGCACCCTGCGCCATCAGTGGCACAGCATACGAAAGAGACAACACCACGACGACAGCGGCGAGAAATCTTCGCAACATAAATGCCTCCACGGAACGTTGGTTGACATTCTATCGTGGAGGCATTCGTGCTTGAGACTTGAGGGAGGGCTTTAGGGATTCCACGGCGGAGTTGATTTCCCCCGCCGCGGTTTAAGAAAGTTAACTGCTCTATGTATGAATGAACGGGCCCGGTAAAGAAAAAGTAAATATGAATGATCGAATAAGCTTCTGTTTCTCTAATCTCCTGTCTCTAATCTCCTGTCTCTAATCTCCTGTCTCTGGATTTCATAACAAGACAGAGCTTGTCATTCTGAGCGAGAGGGACCCCCGAACGCTTTTCAGTTCGGGGGTGGTGAGCGAAGAATCTGCTTTTGTTCCTTCGGGCGTTCTGCCAGGAACTTCAGAGACGGGACACTACAGCGATTCCACAATTGATGTACCCCGAAAGCACTGCCCTCAAGTGGCATTTTCCTTAAGAAAATGCCGCCTCGCACGACACTTGAAAGGGCCCGTTAATTGCGGAACCGCTCTAGCATCCCGCATAACTCGCCAGCGCAGCTTTGCTGGGAATCGTCAGGATGGAACCATTGAATGCCACCAACCGCTCATGCTTGAAGACGCTCAGCGTCCTTGTCACCGTCTCGCGCGAGGCGCCAATGAATTCGCCAATCTCCTCGTGTGTCATCGAGAACCGGAACTTGGTCCCCGATTCGAACGTCTGCCCGTTCTCGCTCCAGTCGAGCAATAGGCGCGCCAGCTTCTCAGGTGCGGAAGACGACAGCCCTACCGTCCGCAACTGCTCGCAAGCCATCGTGAATTCGCGCGTCAACTCTTCGCTGAATACCTGATAAGCCTCGGCATGACGCATCATGAATCCAATAAACTCGCGCCGCCCGATTGGAACCAACCTCGCCGGATAAACCGTCTCCGCCGTCGTCTCATACGGGCTCCCCGACAGCGACGAGGCGAGCCCGAGAATGTCGCCCTTCCGCGCAATGCGCAGGCTCAGTCTGCGTCCATCGCTCGAATTGATCGAGAGCTTCACTTCGCCATCGAGCACGATGTAGATCCCGTGCGACTCCTCTTTCTCCGAAAACATCACGAAGTTTGCCGGATACGAAGACGAAGCGCCCAGCGATGACAAATCTTTCAAAGCTGCGGGCGAAAACTTCTTGAACAGCTCCCCGGGAAACTGCATTTGGCACTGCGCCGGATATTGCGCCCCGCCACCAACACTCTCAACTCCATCACGCATCGTGAACATTCCGAACCTCCTCGGCAAAGCTGTTGCGATCTATTTACCGGCCACTTCTCCGGCCAGATCCTGAATCCCCAGTGAATTGGCAACGAGCTCGGCGCCTGATTGGGAGAAGATATTTCTCAGAACGCGCTTGCCACCCGCATCTGCGTACGTCACATTTCTCAAATCAATTGACAGCTTTTTCGAACCGAGCCGTGGAGCCATTTCCACCCAGACCCGTTCCAGCTCCTGCACCCACGGCCCTGCGATCCGTCCTTCAAGCACGAGTCCCATTCCGCTCTCTGTATCGTTAATGGTGATTCGCAGCATGACCCCTATAGGGCAACTGCCGTGCCAAACTCTGCCACGCGCCGCGCAATTCCGGTTCGCTGCTGAGAAGAAAGGGAGTTATCTATTTGCCTGCAAAACCCACAGGAAGGAACAAACACTCAAGTGACGACGGGACGAAGACGACATTTCGTCACCCGGACTACATATAGTCACTTCGCTCGATGCCAAGCTTCTTCAATTTCGAATTTAATGTCGTACGTTTCAGACCCAGGCGCTCGGCCGCGCCATCCGCGCCGCCGATCTGGCCCTTCGTTTCCCGCAGCACGCGCAGAATATGCTCCCGCTCCGCCGCATGAAGCGTCGGACTCTCCGATTCAGCGGCATCCCCCTCCGCAACCTCGAGTTCCCCCAGGGGTACATACAACACCGATCCACGCGTCAAAATCACCGCGCGTTCCAGCAGGTTCTCCAAGCTCGCGGATATTCCCCGGCCAACTCCACTTGGTCAACGCCCGCATTGTCTCCTCGGGTATCGTATCGATCACCTTGCCCATCCGCCTGCTATGTGTAGCCACAAAGTGCCGCACCAGCACAGGAATATCGCTGGCGCGCTCCCGCAGCGGGGGCGCAAAAATCGGAAACACTTTCAGACGATAGAAAAGGTCGCTGCGAAATTGCTTCTCCGCCACCATCTGCGCGAGATCGCGATTCGTCGCCGCAATCAAGCGCACATTCACACTGATCGGTCGAGTCCCGCCCAGCCGTTCAATCTCCCGCTCCTGCAGCGCGCGCAGCAACTTCGGTTGCAAATCCAGCGGCATCTCGCCCACTTCATCCAGAAACAGCGTCCCCTCATGTGCCAGTTCCAATCGGCCCATCTTCCGCGCAATCGCTCCCGTAAATGCGCCCTTCTCGTGACCGAACAACTCGCTCTCCAGCAGTCCCGCAGGAATCGCCGCGCAGTTCAGCTTGATGAACGTGTGCTCGCTCCGCCCGCTCAGCCGATGGATCGCACGCGCCAGTAATTCTTTCCCCGTTCCCGTCTCTCCTTGAATCAACACCGTCGCATCGGTCGGCGCTACCGTCTCAATCTCCTTGAGAACGTGCCGCAGCCCCGCGCTTTCGCCCACGATGTCCTCAAACCGGTTCTCAAGGTTGATCTCGTCTTCGAGATATTGCTTCTCCTGGCTCAGCTTGTCGCGTAACTCCGCAATCTGCCGATAAGCCACGGCATTGCTCACCGCCATCGCAACGTGGCCCGCAATCTCGGAAAGCATCTCCGCCTCGCGCTGCCCGAATGCGCCCTCGAGACGGCTTGCCACCGCCAGCACACCGATTGCCTCGCCGCGATGCACCAAGGGAACCCAGCACCCCGCTTGCATCCCCAGACTGGTCAGATGCCGCATCGATTCCTGCGCAAATTTCGACTCCTGCATACGATCCAGCACCACCGGCTCGCCCTTGTGAAATGCCAATCCCGACGGCGAACCTTCCACAGGCAGTCGCACATCTCCACGACGGACGCTGCCCTCGTCTGCGCCCAGAAACTGCACCATCAATGTTCCAGTCGTCGCTTCATACAATCCCAGCGTCGCCGCATCGTGCGGAACCACCTCGCGCAGACTCGCCGAAATCGCCTCCAGCAATTTCCGCACGTCCATGTTGGCCAGCAGAGCGCCGCTCAACTGCAGCATCACCGCTTCCTCGGCGCGTTTGCGGTCCGTGAAGTCCCGCGTCACCTTCGCGTATCCGATCAATTCCCCGCTCGCATCGCGAATCGCCGAAACCACTACGTCGGCCCAGAAGCGCGACCCATCCTTGCGTACGCGCCATCCTTCCTGTTCTACGCGCCCACGCGCCGCCGCCAACCGCAAAAGTTCTGTCGGCTTGCCGCGCTCCACGTCTTCCTGAACAAAGAAGCGCGAAAAATGCAGCCCCAGCACCTCACTCGCCGGATAGCCCTTGATGCGCTCCGCGCCCGGATTCCACGTCGCAATATGGCCATCTTTGTCCAGCAGGTAGATAGCGTAATCGCTCACGTTCTCGACAATGGAGCGAAGCTGCAGGTCGGCTCGCCGTAACGCTTCCATTGCGATACGCTGTTCGGTCACATCGCGCACAAAGCTCAGCACAATCGGCCCCGACGCCGTCTCCATTGGCTTCAGCATGATGTCTACCGGAAACTCAGTCCCGTCCTTGCGCAGACCAAAGAGATTCAGCGCCGCTCCCATCTGTCGCGCGCGCGGGTGCGCATTGTAGTTTTCACGATGACTGGGATGGCCTCTGCGAAACCGTTCTGGAACCAGGTTCTCGATGGGCTGGCCGAACAGCTCGACCTGCGTGTATCCAAACAGTTCCGCCGCCCGCGGGTTCGCACCACGAATTACGCCGGTGGCGTCCGTGACAAAAATCGCGTCGGGAGAAACATCGAAAAGATTCTCCAACGCCGAATGAGCGAACTCGGCCTGTTCGTTCTTAGCCGCAGCCGCCGCGTCCTTTTCTGGGGAATCGGAAAGGCGCATCAATGGCTTGGACCTTGGTTGGACGATACGCTGATGCATCGACACACTGCAACCGCCGGGACGGTGCAAAAGAATGTCTCCTAATCTAGATGTCGATTCCCTGCACCTTTCTCGCACCTGCCTGAATCCAAAGGGTCACAGGAGAAGGTTCCCTTATGGCTCAGAAAATTGCATTCATCACAGGCGGAAATCGCGGACTCGGTTTTCAGACCGCGCTTGACCTCAAATCTCCCGACACGAAGGTCGTCATCGGATCGCGCGACCAGAAGCAAGGCGAAGAAGCTGTCGCCAAACTCCGCGCAGCAGGCGTCGATGCCGACGTGCTCAAATTCGACATCACCAATCCAGCCGATCATCAGGCCGCCTACGACTACTTCAACTCGAAGTATGGCCGCCTCGACATCCTCATTAACAACGCCGGCCTTGCCGCGGGCAAATTTCCCGGCACCGGTCCCGAGCACTCGGCATCGGATGTTCCACTTGACGTCCTCGACAAAGTTTTCGAAACCAATTTCTTCGCCCCCGTGGCCCTTACCAAAAAGCTCCTGCCGCTCATTAAGAAGAGCCCAGCAGGGCGCATCGTCAACTTGTCCAGCATCCTAGGTTCGCTCACCCTGCAGGCCGATCCGAAGTCACCCATCTACAACGCCAAGTCCTTCGCCTACGACGCCTCAAAGACCGCGCTGAATGCCTTCACAGTCCATCTCGCCTATGAACTCCGCGACACCAAAATCAAGGTCAATTCCGCGCACCCCGGCTGGGTCAAGACCGACATGGGCGGCGACCAGGCGCCCATGGAATTGAGCGAAGGCGGCAAGACCAGCGCCGAACTCGCCACCCTGCCCGACACCGGCCCCACCGGCGGCTATTTCCACCTCGGCCAACCCCTGCCCTGGTGAGCGAATCCCCAGAAGCTGAGTCAAAAGAAAGCTGAATCAAGCAAAACAATGGGTGCCCCAGGTCCGGGGCCCCCACGGACAGGTTTTCGTTCGTGGGGTGGAGATCTGGATTTTCAGACCTGGGAAAGCACATTCCCTATTCTCTATTCCCTATTCCCTGCCATCTGTCATCTGTCACCTGTCACCTGTTACCTGTCATCTGTCACCTGTCCGAGCGTTACAATGCGAGCGAACCCAAACTTCACTCGGAGGCCCGCATGCAAAAGCATTGGCTCAAGATCGTGGCCGGCATCGTCGCCTTGTTCGTCCTCGTGATTCTCCTGGTTCCCTTCCTCCTCAACGTCGACGACTTTCGCCCGACCATCGAGAACCAGCTCTCCGCTGCGCTTGGCCGGCAAATCACCCTCGGTCACCTCACTCTCTCACTCCTCAAAGGCAGCATCGATGCGGAAAACATCTCCATCGCTGACGATCCCGCCTTCAGCACCACGCCCTTCCTTCAAGCAAAATCATTGCAAATCGGCGTTGAAGTCCTGCCCCTTGTTCTCCATCGTCAGGTGCGCATCACAAACCTGGCCCTCGACACACCCTCCATCAATCTCCTCCACGCAGCCAACGGCCGCTGGAACTTCTCCAGCATCGGTGGCGCATCCAGCACCAAATCCCCGCAGCAGGTCAGCACGTTGCCCGATCTCACTGTCGGCGAATTAAAAATCACAAGCGGCAGCGCGTCAGTTTCCTCAATCCCCGCCGAGCGCAAACCATTCGCCTATTCCGGCATCAACGTCACCGTCCAGCAGTTCTCTTTTCTAAAGTCCTTCCCCTTCCAGCTCGGCGCAACACTCCCGGCCTCCGGTTCCCTCAGTCTGAATGGCGACGCCGGCCCGCTGAACCAATCGAACGCAGCCGCCACACCTTTCCATGCGACTCTCGCTCTCAAACAATTTGATCCGGTGGCATCCGGCATCATCGAGCAGGGCGCAGGCATCTCCATGGTGCTCGACGTCGATGCCGACACTATGTCTGACGGAACCACCGTCACCAGCAAAGGCAAGGTCCAGGCATCCCGCCTCCATCTCGCGCGCACAGGCGCCCCTGCACCGAAGCCGGTCGACATCGATTTCACAATTGCCGACAATCTCGCCACAGAAACTGGCCAGGTCACGAGTATCTCTATCCACTCGGGTCAGGTCGCCGCCCACGTCACCGGCAGCTACCGCATGACCCCGAAAGCCATCGTTCTCGATCTGCACCTCTCTGCGCCTAATCTCCCTATCGATCAGGTTGAACAGCTGTTACCTGTTTTCGGTGTGGAATTGCCCAGCGGCTCGCAACTCAAAGGCGGAACACTCACCGCCAATCTCGCCGTCACCGGCCCGGCAGCGGCAACCACAATCAGCGGCCCCATCGAGATCGACAACACCACGCTCGCCGGATTCGATATCGGCTCGAGAATCCAGGGCCTCAATCTCTTCAAAAGCGGCGGCGGTACGCAGATCCAATTGATTCGCACAACGGTGAGTTCATCGCCGCAGATCACCGCATTCAACGCCATCGATGCCAATCTGCCTCAGATCGGAACAGCCACCGGCAGCGGCACCTTCGCCCCCTCAGGTGCTCTCGACTTCAAAATGGTCGCCACCTTGAGTTCGAACAATGCCGTCGGCGCCGTCACCAATCAAGCCATCAATACCGTCTCCGGCTATATCGGAGGCTTTCTCCATCCCAATGCCAAACCCACGGCCACCAACACAAATCGGGGGATTCCGCTCACCATTACCGGAACCGCCTCCAGTCCAACCATCCGCGCCAACGTGCTCTCCATGCTGAAATGACGTTCGACGAAGTTCACCCAGCACCCCACCATGGTGCCACCCTGGGTCTCGCATCGTACCAAGGCGAAGAATCTGAGTTTGACAGGTTTGACAACGCCGCAATGAGCAAGGAAATGGGTGCCCCAGGTCTGGATGCCGGGGTCCCCGGCGACAGGTCTTCGTCGCTGGGGTGGTTTGAGTCCTGGGAAAACTGGATGGCCGGGTCCGCGAATCACGGCTCAAGGTGTGACGCGCGCAGCCTGATCCCTTCTCCCACCGGCCCTTCATGATGCAGCCGCGCATTCAGCCACTCTGTCATCTCCCGCTCCCAGTCGGGCACCCCCGGCAGCTTGTTCCATCCGCTTGTCCCGTGTTTCCCTCCCGGAATGCGGATAATGTCGCAACGCACACCGACCTTATGGAGCGCATCCTGCAAATTCGTCGCCTCCGCAAAAGGAATGTACTCGTCCTGGTCGCCAAGAATCTCAAGAAACGGCGGATCGTCCTTGTTCACATACGTAATCGGCGACGCCTCCCGAATCGCTTCCTTCTCGCCCTTCTCCGCGATCAACGGATCAAGCAACCGATGCACGTCCGCATTCAGCGGAACAAACTCGAAACTGCTCTGCGCATACAAACTCACGACCGCCTGCGCGTTTGCGCTTTCGCGGTCGACAGGGTCGGAAGCCTTCTGATCGCCCGGCGCATTCAACAACCCCACCATGTTGCTCAAAAACCCACCCGCCGACCCGCCCACCAACGCAATCCTGTCCGGATCGGCATTCCATTCCTGCGCATGATGCCGGATATAGCGCACCGCACGCTGCACATCGAGCACCATGTATGGATACGGATACTTCGGCGCCAATCGGTAATTCACCGAAAAAACCGCATAACCCGCAGGCGTCAGAAAGTCCGCTACATAAGCCTCGCTGCCGCTCTTTGCGTCCCCACCGTGATACCCGCCGCCATGGATGATGATCGCAATCGGATACAGCTTCTCGCTACCTGACAACTCACCCTTCGGCGCGTAGTAATCCATCGTTAGCGATTGCCCATCGGCAACGCCATACCCGATTCCATCAGTCGTCGGCGTGCGCTTCCCCTGCGCCCGCATCTTCGCGCCCAAAACACCCAGAACAGCCAATACAACCGCGCAAACAATCAAGCCTGTAGTCATTCGCAATGAACATTCCTCCGTATCGCGAGGCCCGCACACGAGCGCCAACATCAGGAATAACGCAGTTTGAGTCCCAGGCGACCATCTTATAACCTCGACAGCTTCTCCCTGACGTGCACACAAAAACGCGCGACGCCTAAGTTAGGACGCCGCGCGTTGAATACCTGCAAAACGGGGAAGCCGGGTTGATTAGTGACCGAAGTTCAAATTCACATCCGGCAATGCCGCTGTCCCCTCCAATCGCACGCCATCCAGACTGCTTGGATTGAGGCCAAGGGCGCGCAGAATCGTCGGCGCCACTTGCAACGTGCCGACCTCGCTGAACACCGTATGCGGCCGGAACGCCGGATTCGAAAGCAGCAGCATCACGTTGGTATCATCGTGCGCAAACCCACCGTGCTCCATCAGCTTCGAAGCGCTTCCCGTATACGTCACGCCCACATTCGGCGTCACAATAATGTCCGGCGTCCGCGGATCGAGACCCGCTCCAAGTCCCGGCCGGTTATAGTTCAGCGCCACCGACGGGCCATAATAAATCTGCCCGATCCCCGTTTCACCGCGATTGGCCTCGAGCAGTGTAACCGCCGCCCCCGTGTACGAAGGATTGGTCAGCCAAAGCAGCGAAACATCATCTTCCGTGGAGCCAATGCCGTTGCTGTTGTTCGGGTCTTCCGAGAGCGGCATTGCGGCATGCAGATCGTTTGAGATCAGCGTCGCCGGCGACAATCCGTTCTTCGTCTTTCCCGGAACCGCACTGTAAGCATTTGGATCGATCGGTGACTGCCCGTGCTTCGCCGTGATGATGATCAGCGTGTTTTCGTATTGACCGCGATCCTTGATCTTGGTCACCATCTCCCCGATCGCCTCGTCCACAAACTGAATCTCGCTCAGCAGCGACGGCCCTGGCGTTCCCGCCGCATCCAGGTAGCCACCTTTGGTCGACGATTCGATCAGCTTCTCTCCCACGCTCACTGCCTGAAAGTTCATCCCGTAAATCGTCGGCGTCTTCGCCGGCGCACCATTGTGCGTCTTGCCTCCAATTTCATTCAGAATGGCATTCACCTTCAGCGTGTCGTAGCACTGAATGTTCTGAAAGCTGTTGGTCCACGCCGTCAGATCGGCAGATCCATCCGGAACAGTCGCACAGGAAATCCCCGATGGCGTCGTCACTCCGGGCAAATTCACTACGTTCGAGTTGATCTCCGGCGCATAAAAATCGTCGAGCACCCCGATCCCGTCAGGTCCCGCCACGGATGAGTACGCCGGGTGCTTGTCCGACCACGCCGTGTACCCTCCTGCCTTGTGGATCACGCCGAAAATCGTGTTGGTCCGCACAAAATTCCACGGATAAACCGGCGCGCAACCCTTGGCCGGGTCGCGGTCCATTTTCGTCGGTATCGAGCGAGGCGACGCCCCCATCCGTCAGACCAGCGCCTGGCGCCCCACCATTCAGCAGCGCCTGGTTCTTGTCGATTCCCTCTTCATACTCCGTAGTAAAGCCCGTTGGCGCGGTGTTCGGGGTGCACGTCCCAGGGCCATTCGAGTTGCCCGTCTGAACCTGCGGTCCATCCAAGGACCGGTCGTAGGCCACATCGTAATAAACACCCATCGTGCGCGGCGTCGCCCCCGTGATAATCGACATCAGACCAGGAAAAGAGTCCGACGGCTTCGAAGTGCTCGCGCCCACGTAATTCACACCAGTCGTGGCCAGCGACGCAAGGTTCGGGCAGTAGGGACTCCCGTCATTCACGCCCGCGATGCCGTTGGCGCAGTTTTGAAAATCCACAGCGTGCATGCCGTCAATGCTGATCAGCAGAACGTGCCGAATATTGCTGGACCGCCAGTCGTCAAAATTGTTTTGGGCTACGGCAGCTGTCGAAAGTGCAGCCGCCAGAAACGCAACAAGGGGAGTGGTTTTGCGCATAGTTGCCTCCATCTGCGAGGACACTAGAGGCGCACCCTCATTGCGAAGTTGCAAACGGATGAATATCAAATAAATTACAAAATGACCGAGCCGTCACCTCGGTTGCGGCCAAAGAAACACCCGCCACAATCAGTCTGTCCGCCGGCAGATGATGCAAGATTAAGATCACTCAAAGGAACTCTCACATTTCTCTCGAGGCCCCGATGGACTTTGATCTCCAAAACAGCATCGCAATTCTCTCCCGCACACCAGCAGCATTGAATGCCCTCCTACGAAATCTGCCGGCGCCTTGGACTATCTGCAATGAAGGCGACAACACCTGGACGCCTAACGCCGTCATCGCCCATCTCATCCACGGCGAACTGTCCGATTGGATGGTCCGCGCCCGAATCATTCTGCATCACGGCGAGACCCAGACATTTCAGCCCGTGGATCGTTCGGCTCACCTGCAAATGGCAACAGAAAGATCCATCTCCGAGCTGCTTGATGAATTCAAGCGTTTGCGCTCCAAGAATCTTGTCGAGCTGAACTCCCTGCACATTGGCCCCCACGATCTCAAGATGTGCGGCCGCCATCCAGCCTTAGGTACCGTCACGCTATCGCAACTCATCGCCACATGGACGGTCCACGACCTGACCCACCTCCACCAGATCACCCGCATCCTCGCCCACCAATATCGCGAAGCGGTCGGCCCCTGGAACAAATTCCTCGGCGTCCTTCAATGCAACGGCCACAGTGTCCCCGCATAAACACGCCGCCACAAGAGCAGTTGTGTCCATCCACTCGAACCTCCGTGCCCCATCCTTTCGCTTTCTTCCTGGCGAAAGGGTGGGTAAGCACAGCGTCGCTTTCGCCTCTTCTTCGCTCTTCCGCTATAATCCCAGGATGGACTTCCAGCTCGTCACCACCTATAAACCCCGCGGCGATCAACCCCGCGCCATCGACGAGCTGATGCAGGGTCTCGCCGCCGGTGAAAAGCATCAGGTCCTGCTCGGCGTCACCGGCTCCGGCAAGACCTTCACCATGGCCAAGGTCATCGAGCAGTCCAATCGCCCCGCGCTCATCCTCGCCCACAACAAAACTCTCGCCGCCCAGCTCTATCACGAGTTCAAGCAGTTCTTCCCCGGCAACGCGGTCGAGTACTTCGTGAGCTACTACGACTACTACCAACCCGAGGCCTACATCCCGGCCGGCGACCTTTACATCGAAAAGGAAGCCACCATCAACGAAGAGCTCGACAAACTCCGTCTGTCAGCCACGCGCTCCCTCTTCGAACGCCGCGACGCCATCATCGTCAGCTCCGTCTCCTGCATCTACGGCCTCGGTTCGCCCGAAGCGTATTACGGCATGCTGCTTCTGCTCGAAAAAGGCCAGAAGATCAGCCGCAAAGACATCACCCGCCGCCTCGTCGAAATCCTCTACGAGCGCAACGACGTCGACTTCCGCCGCGGTACTTTTCGCGTGCGTGGCGACGTCATCGAAGTCTTCCCCACCTACGACGAGTCCGCCTACCGCATAGAGTTGTTCGGCGACGAGATCGAAAGCCTCTCTCAAATCGATCCCCTCTTCGGCAGCGTGAAACAAAAATATGCGCGCCTGCCCATCTACCCGAAGTCGCACTATGTCGTCCAGCCCGAACGCAAGTCGCAGGCCATCGACTCCATCGTTGCCGAGCTTAACGAGTGGGTCCCCAAACTCGAAGCCGAAGGCCGCATGGTCGAAGCGCAACGCATCCATCAGCGCACCCGCTTCGATCTCGAAATGATCAAGTCCATGGGCTATTGCCACGGCATCGAGAACTACTCGCGCCACTTCTCCGGCCGCCTGCCCGGCGAGCCGCCACCGACGCTCCTCGACTACTTCCCGCGCGACTTCCTGCTCTTTGTCGACGAAAGCCACGCCACCATTCCGCAGGTCCACGGCATGTGGTTCGGCGATCGCAGCCGCAAACAAAATCTGGTCGACTACGGCTTCCGTTTGCCATCGGCCGTCGACAACCGCCCTCTTAAATTCGAGGAGTTCGAGAACCGCATTCACCAGACGATCTACGTCTCCGCCACGCCCGGCCCCTATGAGCTCACGCGTTCTGCCGGCGTCGTCGTCGAACAGGTTATCCGGCCGACAGGTCTGGTGGATCCGCAAGTTGAGATACGCCCCGTCAAAGGCCAAATCGATGACCTGCTCGCCGAGATCCGCGACCGTGCCAAGCGCAACGAGCGTGTCCTCGTCACCACCCTCACCAAGCGCATGGCCGAGGACCTCGCCGGCTACTACACCGAAGTCGGCGTCCGCTGCCGCTACATGCACTCGGAGATCGAAACCCTCGAGCGCGTCAAACTTCTCGCCGGCCTGCGCAAAGGGGAGTTCGATGTGTTGATCGGCATCAATCTACTGCGCGAAGGCCTCGACCTGCCCGAAGTTTCGCTCGTCGCCATCCTCGACGCCGACAAGGAAGGCTTCCTCCGCTCCACCGGCTCGCTCATCCAAACCATGGGCCGCGCCGCGAGACATTTGGAAGGCCGCGCCATCCTCTACGCCGATCGCATGACGGATTCCATGAAGCATGCAATCGGCGAAACCGATCGCCGCCGCGTCATCCAGACCGCCTACAACGAGGAGCACGGCATTACACCGCAATCCATCATCAACACCATGGACATGGGCCTGGCGCAGATTCTCAAAGCCGAATACGGCGAAACAGAAATCGATGCCGCCGACAGCCTCCCCGAGTTCACCACCCAGGCCGAAGTCGACCAATATATATCGAAGCTCGAAACCGAAATGCGCGAAGCCGCCCGCAAATTCGAATTCGAAAAAGCCGCCAAACTCCGCGACAGCATCAAGGAGTTGCGCGACAAGGAATTCCTCTTCGGGGACTAGCCGTCCAAGTTCGCTGTCCAGGCAATGGCTTCGCGTGGCGCACGTCGCAAATTGTTCCACGTGGAACAATTGTGAGAATTGACACAAGTGTTGTGTGGGATTTGCGAAGTATTTAGTGGATGAGTTAGCGGAGATAGCGGAGTTAGCCGCGCTGCGCGCATGTTAGTGGAGTTTGTTGAAGAGCCGATCAGGAAGGATCGAAATACTTTGCAAAATCGCTGTGGATAACTGCAAATATTGGGGGGTAGGGGGGGGCCCCAGCTTCGTTCCCTCCGAGGAAACAGCGGGAAGATTCGGCATTTCCAGTGTAGTGCGAGTTCAGGATAACTTCGCAAACCGGGCTCATCTTGTTGCCGAGATTTGCGCGATCCCACCTTGAAGCTAACGGCGCTTCAAGTACGGGGTACCCTCAATTGGTTGCTGAACTCAAGAGTGGGCCGCCTACCTTCACGCTTATAGTTTATTCAACAAAGACGCGGGTTGCAGACTTGTGCTGAGGTTCTATAGGGAATTGGAATCTCCTATTACCAGGGACGAACGAATACCAAACAGACTTCTCCTTCAACACATTACCGACAATCATCCGTTCTTCCTTCGATACAAAAACGACGATATAGTCAACTTCCTCTAAACTAATCTCACGGTCTCTCAGTGTACTGCCGTACAGAGTACCGGCAACGTCTTCAAGCAGGAGAGCGGTTTTGAAACCCCGCTCCTTGTACTGGGTAAGTTTAGGAAGCTTATCTCTAACTGCCCGCCCAAGCCTATCGCTTTGTAGAGCTTTCTGGTTCTCTGGTTGTTGAGGTATGCGCCAGACGTTTCCATTCAACCGTTCGTGGTCCCCACCACACCTAAGTGTTATCTTATGCCCTTCATGTTCAGTCTGTATCCAACTGTCCACCAATAGCAGCTTCGGGGCGGTCTCCACTACCCAGGAGGAGAGTTCGCTTACAAACAGCTCCCTGCTACGTTTCCTCACAAGGGAGTCCACTATTATTGGAGGAACGGCGAGAATATAAAAACGATCGTGGGGAAGTCGCTTTCTACAGCCAGCATTGATCGAATCGACGATATCGTACGACCTGTTCACATACCCAATCTGCCCATCGAAAGATTCAACCTTTGTATGCTCGACCGCAATCTTGTCATTTTTATTGCTGCTGGAGGACAGAACGAAGTCAACGTCAGGAGTGCTTCGATTTACCTCATCGGGCGATTCAGACTCCCAGTCTCCTATATCCGTGAGAGACCTCAGGATGGTAATAAAAGCGTCGCGCGCGTTCAGTTCGTTCGGTTTCTTCATAATCTTGACCGGAATTTCCATTTTTCGCTCCTGGCGACGAAAACATGCCGGGTGCCCCATCCAAGCTCCGCTTGGGTGGGAAAGCAACGATCCCCTCCGCGCGCGATACCTTACGCCGCAAAGCTCGTATCAGCCCGCAAATCCCCCAGCCCAGCCAGCAACCCCGCCACCGAGACATCCTCGTCGAGTGCGTCCCAGTGCAATCCGCGGCTGGTGAGCCGCACCTGCGCCAGTTCCTCGGGGGCGGCGCGCAACAAGCGGGGAAACCATGCAAGAGGAACTCCGAGGGTCCGCCCGTCGATCAACTCGACCCACATCGAGTCCGCATCGAATCGAACCGATTTCGCGCTAACCGAAGAACTCATGCCACGCCTCCTCGATCCGTGCCCGGTTCGCCTCCACGATCGCCACCAACCGGCGCAGCGTACGAGCATCGTAGCCATCATTGTAGGCCACCCTCACCTCCGGCAGCAGCCAGAACTTAGCCTCCGCGCCGCCCTTCTCAACATGCACGTGCACCGGCTCACGCGGCAATCCCTCATTTGAGTAAAAGAAGAACCGAAAGCCATCTTCCACCCACAATGTCGGCATGGGTGAATTCTATCCTCGAAACCGGGCCGGGTCTCCATCCAAGCTTCGCTTGGGTGGGAAAGCAACGAACCCAAACCAACCGCGCTCCATCCGCACGGGCGCCGGTGACGCAACCCAAACAACATGATTCGCTGATAAAATGCGCCTCATCATGCGATCAAAAAAATCCGTCGAGCCGGCCGGTTTGCTTGAGTCTTTGCAGATCGTGCCGGTCTTTCTTCCGATCATGGGATCGTTGGGCGGGCTGGCAGCTGTTGTTGGGCTCGTGAATGGTCAGCTCGGTGGACACGGCGCTTCACCGCCGTCAAGAATAAGCCATACATTTCGCCCCACTGCTAAGTCCCTCGGGCCAGATGCTGCTGGAACAAAGATTCAGGACCTCTATCTGGACGCTATACGCAAGGCGGTCAACGGAAGGATCGACTACATCGTTCCATCTGCAATGCGGGTAGATGACGCTGAGACTGTGACCGTCAGGATCTATGGTGCCAGTGCTGGTGCGGAGCAAGAGAAAAATTTCCCTGCAACAGGCGGTGGATCACTCAAGGTTGTGAGCTCGATGTTCGCAGCACTCAGTGAGCCCGACAACCCATCGACGTTCGACATCAAACCGGCGGAACGCAGTAATCACCAAGGAGTTCAACTTGTGCCTGCCGACGGTTACGCAGAGTGGGATTGGACCGTAAGGCCGGTTGCAAATGGAGGGCAAGCAAAAAAGCTTCACATTACCGCAGACATGGTTTTCGATCTCAAATTACCGAACGGGACGCCTGCTCAGGTAGAAGTTGATTCTTACGATGCGGTGGTCCAAGTGAGCGTAAAGCCGAGACTCCTGGCCTTGGGCGATTGGCTTAAGGAAAACTGGAAAGACGTTCTGAAATACCTCGTTCCGAGCGGCGGTCTCACTGCACTTGTCATTTACCTCCTTCACCGAAGAAACCCCGGCAGGGGGTCAGAGCAAACGAGCGGCGAGGAGTCGTCGGAGGATGCCGGCGACGATGAGGATGCTGACTGATCCCTGACGCCGGGTCCCCCATCCAAGCTCCGCTTGGGTGGGAGAGCGAAGAACTCCATCGAACGCTGATCTATTCCCTATTCCCTGTTTCACACATTCCAATCACCTTCCCCGTCCAATGGTGTGAGATAGATCACACGCCGAAGGCCTATCATAAAGAGAGAATTGCCTCAGTCGGTCCTCTCGCCCCCTTTTCAAATGCGAGAATGAGGTTGGAGTTTCAATGGCAACCCTCGGCAGTTTTGCCCTTCTTATCGCGCTGGCGCTGGCCGCCTACAATCTATTGGCAGGCGCTCTCGCCTTGCGCCTGATCGCCACCGGTCAGGCCGCGCGCATTTCGCCCGAGCGCCTGGCCGACACCGCGCGCCGCGCTGGAATCGCCGGCTTCTACGCGATCACCGTCGCCGCATTCGCCCTCGTCTATTCCGTCTTCACCAACGACTTCTCCATCACCTACATCCTCGAGCACTCCAATCGCGCCCTCCCCGCCCCCTACAAATTCGCAGCGCTTTGGAGCGGTCAGGAAGGCTCGCTGCTCCTCTGGGCCTGGCTGCTCGGCACGTATGGCTTCGTGCTCCGTCTCACCCACAAAACCGACGTTAAGCTCTATGCCTACGCAGGAACCATCCTCGCCGGGGTCCAGGTCTTTTTTCTCGCCGTCGTCAACTTCGCCGCGCCGCCGTTCTCGCTCCTGAAAGGCGCCATCCCCGACGACGGCAACGGTCTCAATCCGCTTCTTCAATATCCTGAGATGGTCATCCATCCGCCGATGCTGTACCTCGGCTACGTCGGATTCACCGTCCCCTTCGCCTTCGCCCTCGGCGCGCTCATGATGCGCTACCCCGGTGAAAAATGGATCAAGATCACCCGCGTCTGGACACTCGTCACCTGGCTCTTTCTCACCTGCGGCATCTTCCTCGGCATGCACTGGGCCTACGCCGTGCTCGGCTGGGGCGGCTATTGGGGCTGGGACCCGGTCGAAAACGCGAGCTTCATGCCTTGGCTCACCGGCACCGCCTTCCTCCACTCCGTCATGATGCAGGAGCGCAAAGGCATGATGAAGAGCTGGAATGTCTGGCTCATCTTCTCCACCTTCCTGCTCACGCTGCTCGGCACTCTGCTCACGCGCGCCGGTCTCGTCAGTTCAGTGCACGCCTTCGCGCAGTCTTCCATTGGAAGCTGGTTCTACACCTTCATGCTGATCGTGCTCGCGGTCTGCATCTTCACGTATGTTCTGCAGCGCAATCACCTCAAGAGCGATCAGCACCTCGAGTCGCTCGTCAGCCGCGAGTCCAGTTTCCTGTTCAACAATCTCGTCTTGCTCGTCGCCTGCTTCGTCATTCTCTGGGGAACACTCTTCCCCATCCTGAGCGAGTACGTCCAGGGCAGCAAAGTCACGGTCGGCGCGCCGTTTTATAACCGCGTCGCCATCCCCATTGGATTGTTCCTGCTCTTCCTCACCGGCGTCGGCCCGCTGCTTCCCTGGCGCGCCACTTCCCTGCGATCCGTGCGCCGCAATTTCGTTCTGCCCACCATTGCCCTCTGGGCCACCGCCATCGTCTGCATCGCGGTGGGCGTATCGCCGTGGAAAAACGGCGCCTTCGATGCCGGCAATTTTTATGCTCTGGTGGGCTTCTCCATGTCCGCCGCTGTCTTCACCGCCATCCTTTCGGAGTTTCTCCGTGGCGGCGCCGTCATTGCGAAGCAAACCCATCGCAATCTCTTCTCGGCAATCTTCCTGCTTATCCGCCGCAACACCCGCCGCTACGGCGGATACATCATTCACATCGGCGTCGTCATCGTCGTCGTTGGACTCTGCGGCTCCGCCTTCAATCGCAATGAAGAGCGCGAACTCGCGCTGCACGGCAAGCTGCCCATCGGCCCCTACACACTCGAGTGCGTCGGCTTCACCCAGGACTCGAACGCCAACTACAACTCCGAGTACGCGCTGCTCGATGTCTACAAGAACGGAAAAAAGCTATTCCAGATGTCGCCCGAGAAGCGCGTCTATCTCGCCAGCGAGCAGCCGCAAACCATGGTCGCCATCCACTCCGTTCCCGGCTGGGATTTGTACGTCGTCTACGAAGGCACCAACCCCGACAGCGGCCAGCCCATCATTAAAGCTTTCCTCAACCCGCTCGTCGGCTGGATCTGGGCAGGAGTAGTCTTTATCGTCTTCGGCACCTTCATCGCACTCGTACCCAGCCTCTCCCCAGCCACAGCATCCCTCCGCGTCCCGGCCGCCCGCACCGTAAGCGAGCCTGCACTCCGAGGAGGCGACTGATGGCAACTCCGCAAAGTAAGCCTGGCCTCCTGAGCGAAGTCGAAGGACCCGCGGTTGCAAAGTTGAAATCAGCAAGAAAATGGGTGCCCCAGGTCTCGCTTTTGAGGCCTGGGAAAGCAACGAACCCCAACGCGTCCTTCTACCTGAAAATCACCCAAGCCCTACTCTTAGCCATAGCCGTATGCTTCTCCACCGCCGCCACCGACGCCAGCTCCCGCTTCAACGACCTCGGCCATCGCCTCATGTGCACCTGCGGCTGTGCGCAGCTTCTCGGCGAATGCAATCACGTCGGCTGCCCCGAGTCCGGCCACATGCGTGACGAGCTTAGCGCAGCCATCGCCTCGGGAGCAACCGATGAGCAAATACTCACCAGCTTCGCCGCCAAATATGGCGCTACGGTGCTCGCAGCGCCCACCACACATGGCTTCGACCTCGTCGCCTGGATCGCGCCCTTTGCCGTCTTCGCCGCAGCCCTTCTCGGAACCATATTGTTGGTGCGCCACTGGTCCGTAGGCCGCACACAGCCTGCCGAGCTTTCTAACCCCACCATGGATGCCCTGCGTGAAAAGATCCGCCGCGAAACCGGCTCGGGCATCGACGGAGGCATTTGACCATGACTGAATCGCAAGGCCTCATCGCCGGCATCTTGCTCGCCCTGGCGCTCGGCATTTATACCTTCTGGCCCGACAACGTCTTCGCCAATCAACACGAAAAAACGCGCCTCGAATATCTTCTCGAACGCAAAGATCAGCTCTACGAAAATCTCCGCGACCTGAACTTCGAATACCGTGCCGGCAAATATCCAGAAGAAGACTTCGTCGCCCAGCGTGCACTGCTCGAAAACGAAACCGCGCAACTCCTCGCCGAAATCGAATTCCTCCAGCAAGCCTGATCGCATGCACTCGGAATCTCAAAATCAGCACGAAAATGGGTGCCTCATCCAAGCTCTGCTTGGGTGGGAAAGCACGAAACTGAACATTCGCACGAATAGGACATCATGAACGCCTCACCACTCATCTCAGCGGCCGCACTCCTTTTTGCCGCCACCCTGGCGCAAGCCGCCACTGTAACCGGCACCGTCATCGACAAGACCACCGGCAAACCCGCCGCAGGCGATACCGTAGTCCTCGTCGACGTGCAAGCCGGCATGGGCGAAGTGGCCCACGCCACCACCGATGCGAAGGGCTTCTACTCCCTCAACGAGCCCGGCAGCGGCCCCTATCTCATTCGCGTCACCCATCAGGGCGCCGGCTACTTCATCGCCGCGCCGCAAGGCGATGCTCCCGGCGACATCCCCGTCTATGACGTGGCCGCCAAAGTCGAAGGCGTCTCCACCGAAGCCGATGTTTTTGAATTCGAAGGCGATAACGGCCAGCTCCGGGTCACCGAGCGCTACTTCGTCCACAACACCAGCATGCCGCCGCGCACCCAGTGGACACCGCGCTCCTTCGAAATTGTTCTCCCCCCGAAGCCACCATCGCCGGCGTCGCCGCGCAGCGGCCAACCGGTCTCCCCACCAGCGTCAAGCTCGACCCCACCGGCGCCAAGGGCCACTACGCTTTCAACTTTCCCATCCAGCCCGACGAAGGCGACAAGGACACACTCTTTCAAATCGAGTACACCGTCCCTTACAGCGACGGAAAATTCACCTTCCATCCCCAGGTCTCGCAGCTCACGCAAAGCATTGGTGTTCTCCTGCCCAAGAGCATGACCTTCGCTTCCGGCTCCGGCGTCGCCTTCCAGCCCATCACGCAGGACCCCGGCATCCAGACCTACGTTGCCAAAAACGTCACGCCCGGCAAGGCTCTAGAGTTCACCGTCTCGGGAACAGGCTCCATGCCCCGCGAAGCGCAAGGCGGCCCGCAGCAAGGCGAGGGCGCAACGCAATCCGCAGGCGCACCCGGCAACACACCGGGCGGCGGCATCGGCGAACCCATCAACACGCCCGATCCCCTCACCAAATACAAGTGGTGGATCCTCGGTGGCCTCGGTCTGCTCTTAGCCGCAACCGCAGCCTTCCTCCTCCGCAAGCCGGCAGGAGGCGCCACCCCTGCCTACGCCGCTGCACCGGGGCTCGCCGTATCGGGATTCACTGCACCCGGACTCGCCCCATCAGCCCCTACGGCCCACGCCGCGCCACATCCCGCAACAGTGCCCACACCAGCCTTCGCCAGCCCCGCAACGCCAGCCGCTAAAAACGCAGCCCTGCTGAATGCACTGAAGGAAGAGCTCTTCGCACTGGAAAGCGAAAAGCTGAACGGCACCCTGACGCCGGAAGAATACGCAGAAGTAAAACCAGCCTTGGAAGTAGTCCTGAAGCGCGCCTTGAAGCGCAACTCCTAGCCAGGTCCTCTTCGCAATCCTTCAATCCCCACTGAAATGGGTTTCCCATCCAAGCTCCGCTTGGGTGGGAAACCACAAACCTTCTTTGACAGAGCATCCATCCGTACAAACCTGGGCGTCCCAGGTCCCTGTTGTTGGGACCTGGGAAAGCAACAAACCAGGATCAACCGAGCTTCAATCCGCACTTACTCCGGCGCCCATTTTTATCCGTGTCAGTAATTCAACGCGAGGCTCAATTCCCCATCGCACCCTGCAGAACCTCCCGCAGATTGCTCTCGAGAATGCCGACCTGACTTCCTGCCAGATGGTCGGCGTCCTTATAGATCGATACACCTCGCACCTGGGTAAGACAATTCTCTCCCTGGCACAGACTCAACCTGGGATCGAAGATCTCCGCACCCGCGCTGACCGCCGCGGCTCTGATTTCCTCGCGAAACGAGGGCGATGTAAGCTCACGGGCACTTGCCGAGAAACCGAATCGGCCGAACACCGAATTGCTGATATCCAGCTCCGGAATTCGCGTGTCGTACATCGGAAAAGGAAGCCCGACGACTACGTTCTTTCCTGAATCACGAAGAGTACGTATCTCACCCGATAGATCGGAGAGAAAGCGACTGCGGAGTTGATCCCGGGAGAGAAGCGTCACACAGTTTCCATCAGACGACAGACAAGTCACATCATCCCTAAGAGTCTCCCATGTGCTGAAACCGATAAAGACCGTATCGATATCGTCCTTCTCTGCCCGCAGCTCGGCAAATTTGGAGAACGAATCGCAGTGATACTCTTCGCTTACCACTGTATTCAGATGTTCATCCGGCAGGCATCCATTCGCGATCGCCGTAATCACGCCTCGGTTCCGCAAGCTCTCCGTTGTTGTAAAGCTGTTCGATCACTGGATACATCTGTTCAACATGAGAATCTCCCCAGAACATGATCTTGTGCGGGATTTGGCTGCCAAGGCTGCAGAACTTGATGTCTCCGAGACTGCGGACGTCCGTCTTCCAATTTGAGCAGGATTCATCGAATTCATTCATCCGTTCGAGATTGGCTGCCACGATTTGTCTTGTCTGCGGATCGTATCGCTGCCACAAACCGTGCGATCGATACGCCGCCAATCCAAAAACAACCGTAGCCATGCTTGCGGCCATACCAAAAGCAAACGACTGCTTTCGGCTGAAGGGAGAACTTCCGCCGCGAAACGGTCGCTCAATGTATTCGAAGGAAAGAAATGCCAACGCGATGGACGACAGCAGCACAAAAGGGTTTCCGCATTATTCGGTATTTTGATGGGAAGGTGCCGGCTGAACACGATGATCGGCCAATGCCATAAGTAGAGCGAATAGGAAATAACTCCAATGAAAACCAGCGGCCGAAAACTCAATACACTTCTCACTAAACAGGGTCCGGCTTCCCCGGCATACATAACCAGCCACGCACCGATGCAAGGCAGGAGAACGAAGTAACCAGGAAATGACTTACTCGCGATCGGAACGCCGAGAGCAATGACGATCATCCCCAGCCCCACGAGACCCGCAATCTCCCGGACTATACGGTTTCGCAAGAGAGGTACGGCCTTCGTCGCGAGCAGCGCCCCCGCTAACAATTCCCAGGCTCGCGGCATAATCCAGTAAAAGGCCACAACCGGTCGATGCTGAGTCGCCCAGATGTTCAGGCCAAACGAGGCTACGGTGAGGGCGATCAACAGCGCATTGACCCTTCCCTTCGTCCACCGATAGAGCAGGAAAAGGGTCACCGGAAAGAAAAGATAGAACTGTTCCTCCACCGAAAGTGACCAGGTATGTAACAGCACCTGTGGACCGGCGGTCGTATCGAAATAGCCCAGCGGCTGCGCGCTGTGCCAAAAATAGAAGTTGCTGACAAACAGCGTCGTCGAGAGCAGCGTTTTTCCGAAAGCGGTCATCTCTTTCGGATCGAACAGAATCGTGCCGCCGACTATACAAAAAAGCAATACAGTGTAAAGAGCCGGAAAGATCCGGCGCATTCTTCGCTCATAGAAGGATAGGATCGAAAACTTGCCTTCGCGTAGTTCCCTGACCAATATCGAAGTGATGAGATACCCCGAGATGACATAGAAGATATCTACCCCGACGAATCCGCTGCGGAAGGGGGCAAACTCTGTATGAAAGAAAAGCACCGCCAGCACCGCAACGGCCCGAAGACCATCAACGTCAGGACGATACTTGGCCGAATGGCTGGCAATCGATTCGAAAGACAGGCGAACCAAGGGCGATCGCTGCCGGCGTGGCTGCGCTTGAATGCTGCTAGTTGCCATTGAGCTGTTGAATTATAGCTTTTAACTGCAATGAAGGCGGACCTGAATACCCCGTGGCAGGTACAACTTTCATGGGATCGGTTTCGGATGGATTCAACTGTAGATCTCGATGCACGCAGGCTCCCGCCATTTGCGGTACGACCGTACTCACAAAAACCATCAGTAATCTTTGGCGGAAGAGCGAATCGGCGTAGGCTCGCGCCATAACTTAAGAACGACTACAGCACTCTCCTGGCAGCAAAAAGAGCCCTGCCGATCGGCAGGGCTCTTATATTTCCCAGGTCCGGAATTGAAGCGCATGGGTATCTGCTGGCAGCAGCTAATCCCTTGGATGCAACTTTTGCCGCAACCCGCACAAACCACAAAGAAAAACTCCTACGGCTAGTTTAAGTGGATTCTGCTCGCAGACGAAATGTCGATGAGCCTCTTCTCGACTCATCAGAGGATCCAAAAAACGTATGCAGCGGCTCAATTGTCGGCATTCGGTGCCGGAAGCAGGCAATCGTCTCGGCTTCATCGGCCGGAATTGTTCCACGTGGAACATCTCAAATTGTTCCACGTGGAACAATTGTGATAGCTGATACATACGACCGAAACCGTCGTAGTTCCAAACGCGCTATTCTCTGCAAGTTTTCGTCCCCGCTCCCCTAACGAAAATACCGTGCAGTCGCCGACTGCTTGTATTCTTGCCCCATGAAGACCTTGCTTCGCACGCTGCTTTATCTCGCCTTGATTGTCTGGCTGGGTGGTGAGACTTTCTTCCCTGTGGTCGCCGCGGTCACATTCGGCACGTTGCAAGCGAATACGCACGTCGCGGGAACAATCGTGGGGGAGCTGTTGCGGATACTGCATGGAGTCGGACTCGTCTCCGGCCTCGTAGCGCTCGCGCTGCTGGCGCTGGCTCCCGCATGGGCTATTTACAACCCGCGCGCGGTGCTGGCTCCCATGATCCTGCTGGTGCTGATGCTGGCCTTCACAGCATATTCGCAATACGGCATCATCCCGGCAATGGAGCGGGATCGGATGGCCGCGGGCGGAGCGATCGACGTCCGGAATCCCACAGATCCTTTGGTTGCGGACTTCAATAAGCTGCACAACCGCAGCGAGCACGTGGAATTGGTCGTCCTTCTGCTGGGAATTGCGACGGTGGTGCTGGTCGCTCGCAGCGAATCAACTCGAATCTGAAAACAGTTCTTCTGCTTTGGGCCCTGTTTCCGAAAGATTTCGACCTCAGGAGTTCATCCATGGCCCGATTGATCCAGTGGAATCTGATCTCGCTCGACGGCTACTTCGAAGGCGCAAGGAAGTGGGATCTTGAATGGCACAAATACGTCTGGGACCAGGAACTCGAGACTTACTCTGTCGAGCAACTGCGTTCCGCGGGAATGTTGTTGTTCGGCCGCATTACATACGAAGGCATGGCTGCCTATTGGAAGACGGCGCACGGGGAGGTAGCAGATCTCATGAACAACGTGCCAAAGGCCGTCGTCTCACGGACCCTGGAAGAGGCGGACTGGAACAATACAAGGATCATTCGGGGTGGCACAGCAGTGGAGGCCCCGAAGCTGAAGCAGGAAATCGAAAAGGACATCCTGGTTTTCGGCAGCGCAGCGCTCTCGGCGACGCTCACCAAGGCCGGACTGTTCGATGAGTTCCGTCTGGCGCTGGCGCCTGCCGTGTTGGGCCGAGGCACGCCTCTGTTCGGTCGCGACCTTCCGCGGCAGCGCCTGAAGCTGCTGGAAGCGCGGCCTCTCAAGTCGGGCGTCGTGATTCTGCGCTACGCACCGCTACCGATCGAATAAACCGCCGCTACGTGGGCGCCGGCGCCCCGATACGGCGTCACATCGGTGTCCACGCCCCTGGGAGTACGATTGCGCGCGAGAGGATGCCTCCGATGGCGCAGGTAATCGAAACCAATCGGGAAAACTTCGCCCAGCTAAATTCGCTCGCTTCGATCAAGGCACGCGCAGCAACCGGCCGCATTCCATGGGCTGGACCTCTTTTGCTGGTTTCCGCACGGTCACTGCTTCTGATTGTTTCGCAAGCCGTGGTGGCACTCATCCTGCTTGCGATGCATCGTCACGCGCCATGGCGAGCCGCGGGCGACTGGTGGAATGTTTACGGCACTCTGGTGGACATTGGGTGCCTTTTTGGATTGCGCTATTTCACACGGCGTGAAGGTATCCGGCTTCGCGATCTCTTGGGACCGATGCGCTTGCGTTATGGCCGGGATGTTTTCCTGGGGCTTGGTTATTTTGTTCTGGTCTTCCCATTCTTTATCGGTGGAAGCTATGTTGCGCGGAAGTTGTTGTATGGTTCCTCGCATCAGGATCCAACTTCCTACCTGGTCCACGGCCACGGATTGCCGGTGTGGGCGATCGTGTATAGCCTCACTGTCTGGTGGTTGATCTGGTCACCCACGGAAGAGGCTACCTACCAGGCGTACGCGTTGCCGCGCCTGCAGGCACTCACCGGCCGCACCTGGATTGCTTTCCTTCTTGTCGGCTTCTTTTGGGCCGCCCAGCATTGCGCGCTTCCCTTCATTCCGGATTGGCGATACGTTGCCTTCCGATTCCTCGCGTTTCTTCCAGGCGTTCTTGTGTTCATGCTGATCTACCTGCGAACCCGCCGCCTCGCGCCCTTGATTGTCGCGCACTGGCCCATGGACATTACTGCGGCGCTGATGACGGCGATTTATTGACCAGCGTCCAGGAGCCGCTCCGATAAAGACAAAAGTGCACATCGGACTAAATGCGCCGACAGGACATGCAGAATGCGTTGGCGGTAAAGGCGAAGTGCAACAGGCGCCCCTCCGCCCGAATCTTCTTCATCGCAGCAAAGGCACCCGGCAGCGGATGTCTCCGCGGAGGATCACCTTTACTTTTAAGACCCCCATGCGCCGCCACTCTGAACTGAGTGCCATCTCTTAATTCTGCCGCGCCATCGCAAGGTCCACGATCTCCCCAATCATTTGGGTATAGGAGAGGCCGGATTTCCGCGCGGCCATGGCAAACTCCTGTCCGCTGGAGAGCCACGGGTTCGGATTCGCTTCGATGACATACACCTCGCCTTTGCTCGATACGCGCATGTCGATACGGCCATAATCGCGCAGCTTGACGGCGCGATAGGCCTTGAGGGCGGTTTCGGTGAGCCTGGTTACGGTTTCTTCATCGAGGTCTTCGGCGATGGCGGATTTCGTCAGCTTATAGGCTTCCGTGTCTTTCTCGAATTTCACATCCTGGCTGGCGATTCTGGGCACGCCCTTGGGAAGCTTCGAAAGGTCAAGTTCCACCAGCGGAAGCGCATGGGCGCTATCGTAACTGCCGAGGATGGAGGCGTAGATTTCGCGTCCTTCAATGTACTCCTCGATCAGCGCGGGAGAATCGAATTCCTTCTGTATATAGGAGACACGCTCCATCAACTCTTTCACGCTGGTCACTAAGGCAGCGGCATCGATGCCGATGGATCCATCTTCGGAGGTGGGTTTCACGATAAGTGGAAACGAGATGTCATGCGCATGGTCGATGGTGCCGCGATAGGCGGTCGCGAAGTAGGGCGACTGAATCCCATAAAAAGCGAACATCTTTTTGGCGATCGATTTGTCCTGGGCAAGAATGTGCGCGTGCGGTCCCGCGCCAGTGTAGGGGATATCGAGCAAATCCAGGAATGCCGTAACGTGCATCTCCTTGGTGTCATCGCCCGCATACGATTCTGTGAGGTTAAAAATGAGATCGGCGCCACATTTGGCGAGTCCGATCAGTGATTGTGGGCGTCCATCGAGAACATAATACGAAGGCTCATGGCCGAGCTTCTCCAGGGCTTCGAAGATCTCTTCGCGGTCGTGCTTCACCGGCTTCTTCTTGCGTTTCTTTTGCCCCTTGCGCTTGCGCGGTACAGGAACCTCTTCCTCGACTTCAGCAGGTTCTTCTTCCCACAAATCGTACAGCACGGTAACTTTCAATTTCGGTCCAGTCAATCGTCCTCCAATCCGAGAGCCGGCAGCTGCCGGCACGCCTCAGGGATGAATAAACTTCCCACGGATCAGGTAATTCATTGAGAGTGCGGTTGTGTACACGGTGAACTCGGTCAGGTAATCGGACTCGCGTCGAACGTCCACGCGCAGACCGAGGTCCTCCACGCGTTTGCAAATGGATTCCACGAGTCGCTTGACGACCGGACGTTGGACCCCGCTCCAATACGCGACCTTGTCGACAATCGGCTTGCGATGCTGATGCAACATCTCGTGGGCTGGTCGTACGCCTTTATGTCGCCGGCTGGAGACATTGAAGATATCGGCCAGGTCGGTGTCCAGCGCGAGTTCCTCGACTGGAATCTCCTCAGGCAGGCTGAGTCGATAGAACTCGCCCACAGTCGATTCCATGTCGTCGACCGTGACGTCGGTGCGGCCGCGACGCCGGATGGGTTCGACATCCCCGAATTTTCGCGCCATGCGATCGACGTATTGAAGCTTGGTCAGCGCACCCCAGCCTTCATAGCGCTTTCGCCATTGCGAACGGGGCGTGAGCCAGACCGCAAATGTCTCTGCGAAATCTTCATCTGGATGCTTCTGCGCGTACCACCCAGCCATGTGGCGAACAAACTTCCGCGAGAACGGAATGGGACGGTAATTATCGCGGTAAGCACGCCGAAACGGACCGAAGAGATCGTGCCATTCAGCCGACTTGTAGAGCTGGTACGCGTAATTGAATGCGTGTCCGGCCTCATGACGCATGTACATCATGATCTCGCGAGCGTCTTCCAGGTCGTTCATCTCGCGCTCCAGCTGCGCCAGGTCCGGGTTAGCCAGATAGAACGGAATGCCGATGACGGGCTCGCCCGAGGGACACCCCCATTCATCGGTGAGATAACAATGCGGGCGAAACTTGTGGATCCCCTTGGCTTCGAGCTCGCGATAAAGCTGCTGAACAAATCGCTCCAGCGGAGAGCCCTCGAGTTTGAGTCCGAGTTCACGAATGGGCTTGGCGAGTATCTCCTGGAATTCCGTTCGGGTTTGCTCGAAATTGCGCACGGGGCTATTCAGAGTTCTATACCAAGGGACCATATTTAGCACGGTAGGACGTATCGCTTATGCACATAGCATTGTGGGCACTCTTAGTTCAGGAATGGCGATCTCATAAGTGCTTTTGCGCAGGCGAGAGGATGTTTTGGGGGCTTCTAAGCCGGCAGACCGCGAAACTACCCGCATACTTATGGATTTATCTTCCGTACCCGTCCTCAAGCACTCTCCGCTTTCCTAACAAGCGCCGCTCGGTCGAACCGCGCTTCCCGCTTCCTGCGTCGGTTGAGCTTGAGGGGCCGGGAGTACGTACGGCGTCGTGCCGAGCAGGTTGTCGGCGCACTCGGTGAGGATTGCGGGAAGAGCTGCAGTCGTTGAGGGCAATGAGGGGATGGATGTGTCGGTCTTCGAGAAGTTGAAGGCAGCCGTCATGTCTCCTACTGTAGCGCGGCGCCAGGCTGAGAGGTTGGGAACCTCGGCGCCAAACCGTGTTTCCAGAAAGCGAAGGACCGAGGTGTGATCGAACAAGGCTGAAGATACGAAACCCCCGCGGCTGAACGGCGAAATCACAAGCATCGGCACACGGAAGCCCAGGCCTATGGGCCCGGTGATGGCGCCGGCCACGGTTGGATCTGGAACAGCGGACGCGGTCACATATTCTCCGGGAGTTCCTGGAGGCGCCGTGGTTGGGGGAACGTGATCGAAGAACCCGCCGTTTTCATCGTAGGTTACGAACAGAGCCGTCTTTGCCCATGTCGCGGGATTTGCTGTCAAAGCCGCGACAATCGCTGACAGTGTGTTTTCTCCCAACAGAGACGGCGACGGAGGATGATCCGAATCGATGACCGAAGCAATGATCCACGAAACCTGCGGCAAGTTGTCCGTCAACGCGTCCGACACAAAGTCGGTTGGAAACTGGGGTGCGAATGCGTTGTGATAGAGCGTCGATGTAGGATCCCGGAAATTCTGGAAGTAGGAAAGGATATTGTCGGAAAAAATTCCATTCAGGATGTTTTGATCGGGTGACGTATAGACTTTCCAGGAAATGCCACGCGTCTGCAACTGCTCGGGCATCGTCGTGTAAGTAAGCTTGCCAAAGAACGAAGACCGGTTGGTCACCAGCGTTTGCAGGAGTGGGCCGCCATTCTTTCCATCCGGATCGATCGAAGCTGCCATCGAGTAGATGCGATTGGGATCCGTCGGACCGATCACTGAACAGAAATAGTTGTCGCAGAGGGTAAAAGCGTCGGCGACGGCGTAGTAGTAAGGCAGATCGGCGCGCGTGTAATAGCCCATGGAGAGCACTGCGTCATTGGCGTTGACGGCGACACGCGAAGTCACGAAGCCATTCATCGCGCCATTGTTCCAGCTTTGATGCTGAGGTATCCAGTCGTGCGTGATGTCGTGTGTACAGGCCGCATTCACCTGCGAGGTATCCATGTGAAATGGCAAGAGCACACCGGCCGGTGCGTTCGAGGTGTTCCCAGGATAGGCCTGCTGGAACGCAGCACTCTGATCCGAGAATCCGCGCACCCCGCGATAACTTCCAAAATAGTGATCGAATGAGCGGTTTTCCTGGATCAGGATCACGACGTGGTCGATGTCGGTCACTCTGGCGCAGGCGCTGGATCCGGTTCCGGTTCCAGGATTCATTGGAAGACCCGCGTGTCCCCCGCATCCGGGGAACAACGATCCGGCGAATCCCGCTGCGCCGGATGCCGCGCCAATCTTCAGGAGTTCCCGTCGCGTCATTCTTTTAGGAGGCATGGGCAGGCTCAATATCCTTTACTCGTTAGATGCCGATTCCCATCGCCTCGCGGTCGAAGAGTAAGCAACCCCGAGGTAACCTCGTTCCGTAGCCACTTCCAGTCAGGCGGCAATCTTCTCCTCATTGGGGATTCGCCGCAGGTTTCTCACCCAAGCCACAACACAAGCAACCTAAGGCCTACCAACTTGAGTTGTTGTACCAACGCAGTACTCGGAGAGCGCGCAGCGTGTTCCAGCGGCTTGCTCTGCCGACGCCGGTCTCCATCTCCAACGGAATTTGTTCGGGATGAACCCAGTTGAGCGGCCAGCGCCCGTTCTGGTGGCGGCGCTCCATCACGGTTTCGATCGCCTCACGGGCACGGCTGTCGGGTTTGATTCCCGCATCCCGCAGATAGTCGAGCCCGCGCAGGACGTCGTAGTGCCAGAATGTGGGGTACGAGAAGCGCAGCCAGCGTTGATCGATGACTTCGCCGGTCCGAAGCGAGCGAAACATGCGGCGATCGAGCAGGTAGTTTTCGGCCCTCTTGCGTGCCTTCGTGACGGCCCCCAATTTACGCCCCGCTTTGCGCCCTCCTCGTGCGAATTTTGCTCGTTCGTATGCAAGCAGTCCTTCGAGCACGCAGATGGTGGTATGGAACGAGGACCGCCGGCTGGGAGGGCGCTTCGGCGACGAGAACGGCGGTGCTTCGCAGTTCCAGCCGCCATCTTCAAGCTGCTCGTCCAGGAGTTGCTGGGCCAGTGCGTCATTCGGTTCTTTGAAATACGCACCGATGCCGAGAATTCTGCCGTTGATGCAGGGCTCCGTTTCGCCGTCGAGGAAAGGCCGGTTGCTGAGCGGCTCGAACACCAGCCGCTTGTCGACGCGGTCGATCATTCTGCGAGCCTGCTTGCTGGCCGGGTCGAGACCGAGGTCTTTCAAGACGACGAGACTCCACGTGGCAATCAGGTCCCAATGCCGCTCCCCACCCCAGTGGCCGGCAGACGATTGGCGGGCGAGCAGCTGGGCTCCCCAGCCTTCGGTCGCCACGCGCGACCGCTCGGCTGCTACCGCGTCGGGTGCTTCATCGGTGAGGTCCCTCATGACCTGCCAACGGATGGACGGGTCAGAATCGAGGAGCCATTTCAAGTGCGCGGGCCGGGGTGCGAAATCGTGGAGGCGCATTTGTTTGTTATAGCAAGTGGTGTGGTCAGCTTTCACCCGTGTGCCGAACTAAGTTCGCTTTGGCTCCCGCGTGGGCAAAGTGGGAACAAAACGTGCCAGTGAACGATGAACTGACTGGTCCACCTTGGTAATCTTCAGTCGCATCGTGAGCGAACGGAGCTGCGCCGCGCGCAGTTCGATTCCGGACGCGTCTTGTATCATCGAAAAGGTCCTTGACCGCTGTTCATCCTGAAGGGGACCGCGATGGAAGACAAATGAAGACTGGCATTATCGGCCTGCCGCAGGTGGGTAAAACTTCGCTGTTCAAAATCCTGACCAAGGCCAAATTGGAAGAGCGCGGGTATTCGAATCCGCGCGAGGCGCACATTGGCGTGGCGCGCGTGCCGGACGAACGGCTGGACAAGCTCTCCGAACTTTATTCGCCGAAGAAGACGACGTATGCGAGCGTCGAGTATGTCGATGTGGCCGCGATCGGGCAGGAGGCGCTGAAAGAGACGGCGTTCCTGACCAGCCTCCGGCAAGTGGACGCGCTGATTCATGTGCTGCGCGCTTTTGAAGACGACTCGATTCCGCACGTGGGGCCGATCGATCCGCTGCGCGATGTGAAAAACGTCGAGTTCGACCTGATGGTGAGCGATCTCACCCAGGTTGAAAAGCGGCTGGAGCGCGTGGAGAAGGATTTGAAGAAAGGGCGCACGGGGGAACTTGAGCGGGAACAGGCGTTACTTTTGCGCTCAAAAGAAGCACTGGAGAGAGAGCAGCCGTTACGCGAACTGGAGATGACCTCCGAGGAAAAAAAGCTGATCAAAGGCTTCATGTTTCTCTCGCAAAAGCCTGTCCTGTATGTGCTTAATATTGGAGAGAGTACCGAGTTGGGAAATGATCTAGATGGGGCAGTGGAGCGATTCAAACTGGCAGAAGTGGCGAATCGTCCCAATGCCGGCGCCACGGCCATCTGTGGAAAAGTGGAGGCAGAGCTCGCCGAGATGGACGAAGCCGAGGCGGCGGAGTTTCTATCGAGCTACGGGCTTCATGAAAGCGGATTGGTCCGGCTGATCCGGAAGAGTTACGAACTGCTGGGGCTGATCAGCTTCTTTACCGCGGGTGAGGACGAGTGCCGCGCCTGGACTGTGCCTGCCGGCTCGAAAGCGCCGCAGGCCGCAGGGGCAATTCACTCGGATCTGGAGCATCATTTCATCCGCGCCGAAACGATTCGCTGGGACAATTTGCTGGCTGCCGGAAGCGAAGCGGCTGCGCGCTCTCAAGGTACGTTGCGGCTTGAAGGAAAGGAATACGTCGTGCACGACGGCGACGTGCTGCACATTCGGCACAGCGGATAAGGATGCTCAAACTCTCCATTCTGCTCGGGATTCTCGCCGCGCTGGCCGATGTGGCGGGCGGGCTGGTGCTGGTGCGCGCCAAGGGGGTGGAACGCTACCTGCGCTATTTTGTGGCGCTGGGCGCGGGATTTCTGATGGCGACGGCGTTGCTGGAGATGACGCCGGAGAGCCTGCGGTTGAGCCCGCGTCTGGGGCCGATTCTGATCATGGCCGGCTACTGCGTGGTGCATCTGCTGGAGCACACCATCAACGCGCATTTTCACTACGGCGAAGAGACGCATCACGACGAATTTGTCTCGCATGGGACCGGCTATTCGGTGCTCGGCGGACTCAGCGTTCATGCGCTCTTCGATGGCGTGGCGATCGGGTCGGGCTTTGTGGTGAACAATGCGCTGGGCTGGCTGATCTTTCTGGCGATCTTTCTGCACAAGGCGCCGGAGGGTTTTACGATGGCGAGCGTGATGCTTGCCAGCGGGCGAAGCCGGACGGTGGCGTTCTATTCCGCAGTGGCACTGGCTGCGGCCACGCTGGCCGGCGTGCTGGTGATTGAACTGGCGCCCTCGTGGATGCCGTACGGGTTGCCTATCTCGGCTGGAGTGGCGCTCTATGTGGGTGCGAGCGACCTGGTGCCCGAGGTGAATCGGGAGCCCGGGATCCGCATGGCGCTGGTTTTCTTTCTTGGAGTGGCGGGATTTTTGCTGATGCGGACTCTGCTACCGGCGCTGTGATCCAGCACTAATTTCAGTTTCTACGAGCGCATTGCGGCGATGGGGACCAGGTCGTGTCTCTCTGTGGTTCCATTCAGGACCCCGCGCACCGATGCAAGCACGCGCTCAGGCGTGATGAGGCGCATGCAGACAGCGTCGTTGCAGGCGGAGTTTTTCTGATTTGCGGCGGTCACGCAAGGAGAGCAGGAAAGCTCTGCCCAGATGGCCTCGGTGTTGCCAAGGCTGCCATAGAGTTTCGGCGTTTCGGGTCCAAACAGCACGATGGAGCGGATGGGCGTGATGGCCGAGAAATGCGCGGGACCGCTGTCGTTCGATACCAGGATCTCGGCAACGTTGTAGAGCGCCGTGATCACCGTCAGCTTGTGCATCCCGGCGAAGCTGCGGAAGCGGGGATGGCTGACCTTCTCCTGCATGCGGAGAGCCTCTTCTCGCTCTGCCGGAGAGCCGGTGATGAGAACCAGCACGTCCTCCCACTCACTGACGATCCTCTTGGCTAACTCGCTGTAGTTCTCACGGTTCCAGCGCCGCTGAGGCAACAACTCGGAGCTATTGGGGTTGATAAGAACCACGCGGTGATAGACGGGGCGGTATTCCGGATACACCTTGCGAATGAGACCGTGGACGAATTCCTTCTCCTCTACCGACACGGGCTGGAGAGGGACGCGGATCTCCTCATCGGAGACATAGGTCTTGGAGTAAGGAATCTCAGGCTGCGGCGCCAGCAGCGCATTAATCATGCAGACGAAGTTCTTTGCCATGTGAATATGGCCGTTGTAATTCACGCGATGGGTGAGCATTTCCCCGCGATAAAGACCCTCGGCGTGGAAGCGATGAAAACCCACACGGCGGCGCGCTCGGGAGAGCCCAGTGAGCAGTCCAGAGTAGCGGGAGAACAGCTCCATGTCCACGACTGTGTCGATGTTTGCCTTGCGCACCCAGCGGAGGAACCGGAACGTGTCGATGGCCAGTGCGAAGACGCTCGTCTCGCGGATAGTGACGATGCGATCTTCGGGAACGGTCGGCAGAAGGTGGAGGCATTCTACATTGCGCTTGAAAATGAGGAAGAAGATCTCGGCACCGAGGGCGTTTTTGGCTTTTTCAAGCGCAGGATTAGCGATCACCGTGCTGCCCATCTCCGACAATTCGATGAATAGGATGCGGGTCGGCTTTTCAGGACCTTTCCGGGCGCCGAGCAGGCGCACCAGCTGTGTGCCGAGAAAGCAGAGTGGGATACCGATCCAATAATCGACCGCCCGCATGGTTTTAAGTTTCATGATGTCAACCCTTGGCGTCGCAACAAGGCCGACGCGCGTAAACAGCAACGGGCAAAGTCCGTCTAATCATCTAACTCGCAATGGAGCAGCCGCTGAGACATAGGTAATTATCAATCTCAACTGGATTGCAGACAGGGTCCGCCTGCGTCCTCTACAATTCGGATTATAGTTTGCTGAAAGCTTTTCCAGCCCTTGCGGAGGGGTCAGCTTGGTTACCCAAGTTGATTCTGCGGGATGGTGCGAAGAGTCTCCAGTTTACGCAAAGGGTCTCTTGGCTATTCCTCCCGCCCTAAACGCAAGCGGATTGCAGACTTTCCCCCGTCAGCGTGACCCGCAAATGAGGTGTAGGACTGGAAAAGGTGGAAATTCTGCGCAACCGCAACGTCTGGCTCATTCTTGCTTTCTCGATCCTCGCTGTGATCGTCATGGGCTACCACCCTGGCATTGAAGACGACGGCGTTTATCTTTCGGCGGTCAAAGGCGATCTGAATCCGGCACTTTATCCGCACGACGCCGAGTTTTTCCGAGTACAGCTCCAAGCCACCATGTTCGACAAGTGGATTGCTGGATTCATCCAGATCACACACATTCCCGTATCCTTTACGGAATTTCTGTTGCAGTTCGCTACGATCGTGCTGATCATGGTCGGGTGCTGGAGCATTGCGCGCTGCCTATTTGCGGACGAGCTCGTGCAATGGGGTGGCGTGGCCATGGTGGCTGCCATGCTGACGCTGCCGGTTGCGGGCACGGCTCTCTACCTCGCCGACCAGCACTTGCACCCGCGCAATCTTTCCACCGCGATCATCCTGATCGCCGTTTCGCGCATCATGAGCGGGAAGCATTGGCAGGCCGTGCCGCTCTTGCTGCTGAGCGTTGTGCTGCACCCGATCATGGCCGTGCTGGGTATTTCGTTTTGTGTTTTTCTCACTGTGGCGACATTGGAGCCGGTGCACGTGTGGCTCCGCTCCCTGCGCGATTCGCTCGCCGCCGCAGTTCCGCTGGGCTGGATCTTTGAGTCCCCGACCCCGATCTGGCGCAAGGCGCTGGAGACGCGCTCCTACTTCTTTCTCTATCGATGGACGTGGTACGAGTGGCTCGGCGCCATTGCTCCGCTCTTCCTTTTCTGGCTTCTTTGGCGCATTGCGGAGAAACGCGGAGAAACGCAGCTGTCGCGATTTGCCTTGGCTGTCTTCGCCTACGGCGTCTTCCAGCAGGTCGCCGCCATGGTGGTCCTCGGGTCGCCGGGATTGGTGCGCATGACGCCGATGCAGCCAATGCGCTACCTCCATCTGATTTACTTTTTCATGGCGCTCGTAGCGGGCTGCCTGTTGTCAAAGAGCCTGCTCAAGTCGTCGACCTGGCGATGGGCCACTTATTTACTAGTCATCAATGTGGGGATGTTTGCTTCGCAACGCGCGATGTTCGCCAGCAGCCCGCACCTCGAGCTACCAGGCGTTCGCTCGAGCAATGCATGGTTGCAAGCCTTTCGGTGGATTCGAAAAAACACGCCCACGGATGCCTATTTCGCGATGGACCCGAATTATCTTGCCACACCCGGCGAGGATTACCACAGCTTTCGCGCCCTGGCCGAGCGCAGCCAGCTCGCCGACGCCATCAAAGACACAGCGGTGGTGACGCAAGTCCCCGAGCTGGGCCCTGCCTGGGACCGGCAGGTGACTGCACAGGCGGGCTGGACGCACTTCAAGCTGGCGGATTTTGAGCGGCTGAAATCGGAGTTCGGCGTGAATTGGGCTCTCGTTTCCTACCCTCAGCCCCCGGGGCTTGAATGCCGCTGGCACAATAGCGAACTTTCTGTCTGTCAGATCCCCTGAAGCCCTGCGCTGCCCCCGGCCAACCAATGCCGCCTCGGATTTTGCGCGATGAGGGGGTATCCCCCATTATGAAATGAGTCACGATTCCGGCCCGGAGCCCGGTCCATGCTGAATCTTAGCCAACGTCTGATCCTTGGCTGCGTTCTGCTCGCCACGTTTACCGTGAGTCTCGCCATCGCTGCGCGGCACGCGCTGATTGCGTCGGGCGAGTGGCGTCTTGGTTTAGCTCTTGCCGCGGCTGCGGTGGTGGCCTGCGTGGGAACCATCGTCCTGGTTCTTCGGCCGATTCACATGCTGGCTCGCGATGCGAAAAGCATTGCTCAAGGGAATCTTGAACACCGCGTCGAGTGGAACAGCCATGACGACTTCGGCATAATCGCCAGCGAATTGAACCGCATTGCCGTGCGCCTGCGGGATCTGCGCGATAGCGAGGCCGGCCGGCGGCAGATGGAATTTCAACTCTCCGATGCCGTGCTGCAATCTATCTTTGAGCCGATCATTGTGACCGATGCCAAGGGGCACGTACTGAAGGTGAATCAGGCCGCGGCCGAAATCCTGGGTGAAGCTGCCGCCGATCGCATGGCACTGACGACGACGCCAGGCGGCGAGAAGATCCTGAGCGCCATTCGCGATGCGGTGTCGATGCAGAAGGCGGTGGCGGCCGAAGGGGATGCGGCCTTGTTGCCGATGCGCATCGGCAAGCAGGAACGCAGCTATCGCTTGCGCACCACGCCGATGCGCGACTCCGAAGGCCGTTTACTTGGCACCGTCACGACGCTCGAAGACGTGACCAGCTTGCAGGACGTGGACCGCTTTAAAACGCAGTTCATCGCCGTTGCCAGTCGCAAGCTGCGGGACCCGCTGCTGCAATTGCGCCGGGGTCTTTATGCGCTGAGTCAGGGCTTCGGCGGCCAGCTCGAACCGCTGCAAGCCGAACTCGTGGCCGCCGCCAGCAACGAATCGGAGAAGCTGAACGACTTGATGGCCGACCTGATTGAAGTGGCCGAGCTTGACACCGGAAAACGCGAGCTTCATCTCGATCGTCTGCGCCCGCTGCCCTTGCTCAACGAGGCGCGTGACCGTTTTTGCGAAGAAGCATCGGAAAAACATATCCGCGTGGAAGTGAGCGCCTTCGCCGATCTCTCCTTTGTGCAAGCAGACCGGCGCGCCGTCCGCTCCATCTTTGACAACCTGATGTCGAATGCGATCCGCTACACGCCTCCTGAAGGCGAAATTCTGCTGGCGGCGGAAGAGGTCAAGAACTTCGTCCAATTCACCGTGCGCGATACCGGCCGCGGCATTGAAGCCGATCGCCTGGGCAAGCTGTTCGACCGCTTTAATGCTTTCTCCGATTCGGGAACAGGACTGGGGCTCGCGCTGGTGCGCCGGCTGGTTGAGTCGCTGGGCGGGCAGATCGCCGTTGAAAGCCGCCTGGCGCACGGAACAACATTTCGCTTCACGCTTCCTGTGGCCGTGGTCGAAACGATTCAGCATCCGGTTGAGGTGGGCTAGGGCCTAACTATGTCAGAGATCGTGCTCGAGCGGCAACAGGAACCAGCCAAGCTCCGAATCTATATTGGAGCCGCTCCCGGCGTGGGCAAAACCTATCACATGCTGAATGACGCCCTGCTGAAGCGCAAACAGGGCGTGGATGTTGTGATTGGCTTGGTGGAGGCGCACGGACGGAAGGAGACAACGGAACAGATTCGCGATCTCGAGATTGTGCCGCAGCGAGTGATTCCCTATCGTGGCGTGGAACTGAAAGAGATGGATGTGGACGCGATCATCGCCCGCCATCCCGACACCGTGATTGTGGACGAACTGGCGCACACCAACGTGCCCGGAAGCAAGAACCGCAAGCGCTACGAAGACGTTCTCGAGCTGCTCGACGCCGGGATCAACGTGATGACCGCCGTCAATATCCAGCACCTTGAAACTCTGAACGACGCTGTGAATCGATCCGCGAATACGGTCATCCGCGAAACGGTTCCCGATAACTTTTTCAAGCGCGCCGATGAAGTGGTCAACGTCGACATCACGGTGGAAGAGCTGCGCTCTCGGCTGCGTGAAGGCAAAATCTATGCACCCGAAAAGGTCGAGCAATCGCTGGCCAACTTCTTCCGCAAGGGAAATCTGAATCTTCTGCGCGAGCTTTCACTGCGCGCCACTGCGGAGCAGGTGAGCAAGCGTGCCTCCGATTATCGCCGCACCCAGGGACTGGAACAGGCCCCTGTTCCCGACAAGGTGATGGTCTGCCTGAGCTCGCGGCCCGGCACCGAGCGACTGATTCGCGTGGGCGCGCGCGTGGCCGGCCGCCTGGCTACGAACTGGTACGCCGTGTATGTCGCCCGGCCCGATGAAGACAAAGGTCACGGCGACCCGGAGGCCTTTCAAAGGATTGAAGAGTACCAGCGCATGGCGCGGGACCTCGGCGCGCAGGTGGTGGTCCTCACCGACAAGAATGTGTCCGACGCGCTGATCCGTTTTGCGCAGCAGGAGAGCATCTCGCACGTGATCTTCGGCCAGCCGGTGCGCTCGCGCTTCGACATCCTGCTGCGCGGGTCGGTGCTGAACAAATTCCTTTCGCAAATCCGCGACGTGACCGTGCAGGTGGTGCCGATGCACAAACCGTTGCGGAAAGTGTAGAACCCGGCTCACTCCTCGAACCTAAAAAGACGCGCGCTATGAATGCTTGCGCCGAAAGCAGTTGCCAAACATTACACCCTATGGTGTAATGTCTTTATGGATCAGCTGACAGATGTTCTGACAGCCATTTCTCACCCCACCCGGCGCGCAATTATTGGGAATCTGGCAAACGGACCCGCTCGATTCCTGGACGTCGCGGAGCCGTTCGACACTGCTTTAAACGCAGTGACGAAGCACCTCAAGATGCTTGAGAGAGCTGGACTCATTGAACGCAAGAAGCAGGGCCGAGAGGTCCTGATCTCCTTGCGAGCTGAGCCGCTCCGGGAGGTAGCGGGATGGGTACATGAGTACGAGCGGTTCTGGAACCAACGCCTCGATCAGTTTGAGCAGCATTTCAGAGACAAAAAGAAGAAGGAGAAGACGAGATGAATGAATCCAAGAAGACCATTGAAGTTAAGGTTGAACGAACCATCGCTGCTCCTCCGGGAGAGGTGTTCGACGCGTGGCTCGATCCAAAGATTCCAGGCAATCCCTGGAATATGGCGGAGAAGCTGCTCTTGAATCCGCACGTGGATGGGTTCTTTTACTGGCTCATCAAGGGGAATTCTCACTACGGGCGATTCACCCAGGTCGAGCGACCGGGCCGCATTCAACATACATGGATGTCACGCAGCACCCTGGGGGAGGAGTCGACGGTCACTGTGACGTTTCAGGAAAACGGAGAAGGTTCGCTGATGACCCTCGTGCATTCCGGCCTTCCTGACACTGAAGGTGGAAGAGGGCACGAGAAAGGTTGGAACCACTTCTTAAACATTTTCCCCGCGCAGTTTGGAAATCGCTGAACATGTTGTTCAGGTCGCGAAATCAGCACCGTAACGTCCTGCCATGCTTCGACCGCGCAAGGCCGGAAAGATTCTACTTTCTCATCGTGATCTCGAAGCCCATTCCGTCTCCGGCGATCTCCACGTCCGCGAACTTTGTCTGCGCAAACATCTGCTCAAACTCTGATCGCGTATAAGCATTCCGGATGAGCATGGTCCTGAACGCCATCTTGGTCAGGAACCGGTTCACCGTCGATAATTCCATCTTGTCCAGCGCGTTGCTTACATCTTCGGGCCGTGCATCCCGGCTGAGATCGATCAGGAGCCCTCGCCCTCCGGGCTTGAGCACGCGGCACATCTCCTCGAGTGCAGCCACCGGTTTGGCAAAGTTCTTGAACGCGGCGCGGCAAAGCAGAAAATCGAAGCTCTCCTTTGGGAACGGCATGTTCGATGCCGATCCTTCCACGAACTCCGCCTTCACGCCGGCTGCTGCCGCCTTCGCTGCAGCCATCTTCACAAACGTGCGGCTCAGGTCCATTCCCGTGATCGCATACGGTCCCAGTTTCGCCAGCTCAATGCAAAAGTAGCCAGGCCCCGGCGCCACCTCGAGCACACTACTGCCCTTCGGTAACTCGGCTGCTATCCTCCGCGCAAGATCGACGTACTCCTTCATCATCTCGCCCGTATTGTTCGCGTACCACTTCGCCATCAAGCCTTCGATCGGCCGGTCGCCGTGGGGTTTCCGCATCGTCGTCGTAGTCATCGCATATTCTCCTTTTCTGGGCGCACTCGCCCCGTTTGAGCAGCACCCATGCTGCACACCATTCACACGCGCTTTGCTGTGGTCGACTTGCTCTCGCCCGGCAATTGCCGGTCCGCTTGTTGGCTCTATTCCGCCTCTACTCGCAAAAGACCTTCACCTTGGTCGAATTCCCATCCTTGCCATCCACATCGACAGTCAGGTCTTCGAGATGGTCGATGAGTTCCTCGAGATTCTCGGGCTTGATCTGCGAGAGCGTGATGGGCACACCGTGACGGCTCAAAGCTTCGTCAAACTGGTCGTGAGCCTGTTGCGGAATCAGGCTGGCCAGCCGCACGCCGGCGCGCAGCAACTGCATCGGCACGCGTACGTTGACCGTAGTTGGGCCTTTCATCCCGGTCATCGATTCGTCCGCCTCGACCAGGACACGCAGATACTTTGCGTGTGACTTGGGCGGATCACCCTTGGCGCCGTTGGCTCCGCTTGAGAATTCGCGCACCGGCGCTCGCATCTCCGGCTCCAGTGCGGCAAGCAGTTTCTCGGCCTCGTCGGCGGTGATCTTCCCCGCGGCCAGCATCTCCAGGATTTGACGGCGATTCTCGTTCATAAAATTCCTCCCAACCAACTCGTGATGCAGGCAAGTGTGTGATGCGCGGCGGCAAGCAGTCCCGGCATCAACGCGACAAGCGCGCGCGTGATCTCGTTGAATATGTCTTTCAATCCGGGCAATGCCAATGCCGCGCATGCTAGACAGAGCGCAAGACGCAGAATGGTTTCATCTCCCTCGGGCCAGACCGCGAGCAGGCGTTCAGCCTCGCGCGGCGTAATGCGGCCCATGGCAACCAGCGACAAAATAGTTTGACGATCAGTGTTCATAAGGACCTCAAAAGGAACCGCCCTAAATGACTCGAACCTGAACCTGGGTTCCGTCTGCTCTTACATGAATGTTTGTTCCCGGCAAGCTGCAGAGGATGCCCCAGAAAACAGCAATCGCGCGCCAGAAGCTGATCCGAGTTGCAAGACAGACGACCAACAGAACCACGAGGATCAGGGGCGACAGCAGAACTACGGGGATCCAGAGCAGAAAGAGCGGCAGCCAAAGGCGAAAACCACGGCTGTGCGCCGGATGGATGCGAACGACAGCAAGGCTTGGAATCACTTCATTGCCTCCAGTTCACGGATCGCGTCAGCGGCGGAAATCTCGCCGTTCTTCAGCCGCTCCAGCACCTCCGCGCGGGATGGAGAGGGGTTGGTGTCCACGAATTCGAGAAGGCCGGCGATGCGATTCAAGCGCGACTTGATGGTCGGATAGCTGACCCCGAAGATCTGCTCCATCTCCTTGATGGAGCCATGGGAGCGAAGGAAAGCCGTGATGAAGACCTGGTCTTCCAGACTGAGGCGCGCCAGCTCGGGGAGGGTGAATGCCCCTTCGACGGCGATTCCCTTCTCCGGGATGCGGACGCGCTCGATGACCAACGGGGAGCCCTGGGCGATCCGGAGCAAATCCTGCCAATCGGAAGCTGATTTTGGATCGGACGCCATGACGATCACTCCACTTTTTTCAACTACAAGTGGGAAAATATCCTAGTTTATTAATAAAGTCAATACATAAACTTGAATTTCTTAATTTTCAGTTGGAATCGACCGAAAAACTTCTAAAATGCCTTCCGTGAAAGCTAGGAGCTGCTGTTTCGTGGAATGTCCAGTCCGCAATAGCCCACCGGCCGCGGCTGTGGGACCATCTCAACCACTGTGGTAACTTTGAGAAAGCGGCTTGGGAGCTCGTAGCTCAGTTGGTAGAGCAACGCCCTTTTAAGGCGTGGGTCCTGGGTTCAAGTCCCAGCGAGCTCACCATACTCGAAGCCGCAGTCCCCACCAGTTTGCCTTGTGACCTCCTTGCAAGCGAGCGAGTATCCTCATCTGGGGAAGACCATGAGATCGGCCGAAGTTGCCAGATTCTGGGAAGCCAATGCGGAGAATTGGACGCGCTTTGTCCGCGCCGGTTACGACGTCTATCGCGACGCCCTGAATACCCCTTCGTTCCTGGCCATGCTCCCCGATGTGAGGGGCCTCTCCGGAGTCGACATCGGGTGCGGCGAAGGAGCGAACACGCGCAAGCTGGCGCGATTGGGCGCGCGGATGCAGGCCATTGATATTGCGCCCACCTTTATCCGTCATGCGAAGTCCACGGAAAAAGCCGCTCCGCTCGGCATTCTCTACCAGGTGGCCAACGGGATGGACCTTCCTTTTGCCAGCGAAACCTTCGATTTCGCAACCGCCTTCATGTCGCTGATGGACATGGCCGACCATGGCGCGGCCTTGAAGGAAGCGGCACGCGTGCTGCGTCCGGGAGGCTTCTTTCAGTTCTCCCTCATTCACCCCTGTTTCTCACCGCCGCATCGCCGCGTGTTGCGCGATGCGCGGGGCAAGGTCAGCGGTATCGAGATTGGCGGCTACTTCGAACCGATGAATGGCCAGTTGAATGAGTGGATGTTCTCGACTTTGCCAGCCAAGGAACGCGCGAGGACCAAGCCATTTCTCGCGCCCATGTTTCATCGCACATTGAGCAGCTGGGTTGACTTGATTTGCGGCGCAGGGCTCTCGATCGAAAAACTCGGCGAGCCCACGGCAAGCAATGCACTTGCCGATGCGCAGCCTGTAGTCGCCGATACCCTGGTCGCGCCGTTGTTCCTGCATGTTCGCGTGCGCAAGCTGACTTGAACCGCTATAGCGGAACTCAGATTTCGCTTTAATCTCCCGGCCAAAAATGCTGCTCGGAGGACGCCCGCAACCGCTCCGCCGCGCTCTCCGGCGTGATGTCGCGTTGCGGCATTCCCAGCATTTCAAAACCCACCATGAATTTGCGTACCGTGGCGGAACGCAGCAGCGGCGGATAGAAGTGCGCGTGGAAATGCCACTCGGGATGTTCCGCGCCGGCACCGGTCGGGGTCTGATGAAAGCCCATCGTATAAGGAAAGCTGGTTTCGAAAAGATTGTCATAGCGCGTGGTGAGCCGCTTCAGCACGTTGGCAAGCGCGTCACGCTCGACGGCGGTGAACTCCGGCATTGCCCCGATGTGACGCTTACTCAGCACCAGCACTTCGAACGGCCACACCGCCCACCACGGAACCACGACGGCGAAGTGGTCGTTTTCCATCACAATGCGTTCACCCGAGGCGCGCTCGGTGGCAAGATAGGTGCACAGCAGACAGCGACCCGCATGATCGAAGAACTCGCGCTGCGCTTTGGTTTCGGCGGCCGGTTCGTCGGGAACAAATCCCGTCGACCAGATCTGGCCATGTGGGTGTGGATTGCTTGCGCCCATCATGGCGCCGCGATTTTCGAAAATCTGAACATACTCGATCCAGTCGATGCCACGCATTTCTTCGTATTCCTTCGTCCACGCGTCCACCACGCGCCGGATCTCCGGCTCCTTCATCCGGGCCAGCGTAAGACTGTGGTCGGGATGGAAGCAGAGCACCTTGCACAATCCGCGCGCGGGCTCGGCGACGAGAAGAGGCGAGGTCGATGGCGTCACTGCAGCCGGGATTTCCGGCATCAACGCGGCGTAATCGTTGACGAACGTGAAGGTCGAGTCATACGGCGGATTGACTGCTCCGCCTGCGCGCTTGTTGCCGGGGCAGAGATAGCATTCCGGATCGTAGGTCACGCCGGAGGGAGCGGCCTTTTCTCCCACTTCCCCTTGCCATGGTCTTTGGGTGCGATGCGGTGAAACCAACACCCATGCCTGCCGCAATGGATTCCAGCGGCGATGAGGATACAGGCCCTTCGTTTCCATTCTTGCTCCCCGGCCATTGTAAAGGGAGCCGGTGTGCGAAAACGAAGAGGGCCAGATTCCCTTTCCCATTTACCTCGGGCGCCGAATTCATTTATGAGGTGGGTTTTGGCGGAGGCGGCATCTTGGCCATGAACTTCTCGGCGAATGCGAGGCTGTATTCGTCCAGCAACTGCGCCACCCGCGCCGCTTGCGGAGAGCGAACGATGAGCCCGGCGTGATGGTGTTTCTTCAAGCGCACCACGACCTCGGGCGCATTGAAGGCAGATGTGTCCGGCTCCGCCGTTTTTGCGAGGCACAAGACGCTGCCTGCATAATCGGCTCTTGCCTCCGGGCAAACGTAGGGCTCGCCGCGCAGATCGGCGACTTCCAGCTTGGCCCATTCGCGCCAGAGATTGATGCCCGTTGCGGTCTCGACCAGGTCGGCGATAAACGCACCGCCGACGCGTGCCGCGATCTCGAGGAAGTAGAATCGGCCATCCGCATAGGCACGAATATATTCGGCATGCGTGACGCCGCGAACCATTCCGAGCGCCGGCGCCAACTTTGCATTCAGCTCTGTCAGCTTCTTCCAGTCATCGCTGTTGCGGTCCACGGTGCGCGTCGTAAACACGCCGCCTTCATGCATCACCTGCATGGGCGGACGCCCATACTGGTGTGCAACCGAGAAGACCACCTTCGATTCGCTGACGATCGAATCGACGTGGAAGATGTCGCCGGAGACAAACTGCTCCAGCAGGAAGCGGCTTTGTTCGTCGCCCAGATCCTCCAAAGTGCGCCACAGCTTCTCGGGGTCTTCAATTTTGCGAATCCCCAAGGCCGACGCCTCAGCCCGGGGCTTCAGCAGCCACGGCGACGGAACACGCTCCATATAGGCGCGGAGATCGTCGTAGAAAAAAATCCCTGAGAATTCCGGCACCAGAAAGCCCATTTGGCGGGCACTGGTGCGCATGGCCAGCTTGTCCCGGTAGCAGTTTGCCGTGCTCAGATTCATGCCGGGAAGGCGCATGTGTTCGCGGACCAACGCGGCCGTTTCCTGGTCGAACTCATCCAGTGCCACCACTCGATCGTATCGACGGCCGCGCGCCATCCAAGAGACCGTGTTGAGAATTTGCTCACGGCTCAGTTCCGCCGGGGCGGTCGCGATCTCCTCCAGGATGTCGCGCGGCCAATCGGCGTCGCGCAGCTTTTCGACCGTGAGAAGTGTGGGCTTTACGCCGAGTTCCGCACACTGACGGAGAAAATCCTGCCCCTTTTCGTAGCTTGCAATGCAGAGAACTCGCTGCGTAGCTTCCGACATGGCGCCTCCAGATATTGGCCTCAGGGGGGAGGACAGTTCTATCCTAGAACCTGCAAATCGCTCATTTTCTCTTTTGCGCGCATTTTCCCTTTTGAAGGAATTCTAGTCTTGCTTGCATCCAAAGCGATCGTCGATCTGCACGACCAGCTCACTCGCGCGTGGCACAACCCGCCGAACGGTAAGGAGGCGGGGACGATTCCCTCTCCTGCAACGGGGGGACGGATTGAAGGTTCAGAACTGGAAAAGGCTTTTCTCGCCAAGGTCGCGCGGCAGCATCGAGCCAACTTCGATCTCTGGCACATCGAGGACGAGGCACGCGCTCCGGGTGCAACCGATGCGGCACTGGCGGATGTGAAACGCCGGATCGACACGACCAACCAGCAACGCAATGACCTTGCCGAAGATCTTGACCGCGTCCTGGTGGATTGGCTCGCTCCGCAGGGATTACCCAATCCCGCCGCAGTTCTGCATTCCGAGTCACCCGGCCTGATGATCGACCGGCTGTCGATCCTGGCGCTGAAGATCTACCACACGTGTGAGGAATGCGAACGGCCGGGCGCGGCGGAAGGACACTCCGAGCGCAATCGGGATCGACTCAACATTCTTGGGGAACAGCGCGCCGACCTGGCCGCATGCCTTGACGGGCTATGGCGCGAAACGCTTGCCGGAACCCGCCGGTTTAAACTCTATAGGCAACTGAAGATGTATAACGACCCTTCGCTCAACCCGGCGATCTATCGCAAACCGGCTCATGGTGCGGACCGTTGATTATCCACTTCACACCCGTCCATTTGACGTACTGCGATCTTCTGGGTATAAAAGTTGCTCAAGTAGCATTTCCCAGGGCAGTACGTCCGAGTCGTCTGCGCACTTGAAGGGTCGCGACCAAAAAGAAGCGACAGTCTTGCCAAGATTGGGCGGTAAAGATGGAGACCTGGAGATGCCGGAAGTCGCGCATACCCAGGCGCACGGTCAAAGCCGGAGGAATCCGGACCAAGTCGTAGTTCCTGGAGATGCGCCTATGGCGAATCAATGACGCAAGAGGCCCGATCCGCGGCAACAGGCCGCAAGAAAGTTCCTACAGTGGCCGCCAAAGCCGGTGGTCATTCGTCCGCTGCCAGCACTGCCGCCTTTCAGCACTACCAGGCTGCGGTGCAATTAGTGCAGCAAGGCAAATTCGACAAGGCACTGGCTGCCTTTGAAAAGATTGTCCCCACCGCGCCGTTCGAGATCATCGAGCGCTGCCGTATGTACATCCAAACCTGCCAGCGCCAGATCAATAAGCATGGTTTAGCCTTCAACACTCCCGAGGAGCGCTACGACTATGCCGTCTCGCAGTTGAACGGTGGCTACTTCGAAGAAGCGGGTGATCAGTTGCGCGGGATTATCTCAGACTACCCGCAGGCGGATTATGCCTATTATGGTCTGGCCCTGATCGATTCGATCACCGGTCGGATACAAGGGTGCCTGGACAACCTTGCCAAGGCGATTGAGTTGAATCCGAAGAATAGGCTCCAGGCCCGCTCCGATAACGATTTCCAAAATATGGTGGACGATCCCAGGTTCACAGAGTTGCTGTATCCTGAAATACCGTAAAGAATTCTGTGATTTTTGTGCCGTCGTCAAAAACCGTTCTTCACAACCCGGACCCATCCCAGCTAAGCAGCACCGCACCTGAAACCGCGATGCGTCCCTTACGAGTGGTGGCCATTGGCGGTGGCACCGGTCTCTCCACACTTTTGCGCGGGCTGCGACGCCACGTGAGCGTGCCCGGCCTGGCCAGCCCCGAACCCTCCCGGATCGCCGACCTTTCCGCGGTTGTCACGGTGACCGATGATGGCGGCTCCTCCGGCCGCCTGCGCAAAGACTTCAACATGCTGCCCCCTGGCGACCTGCGCAACTGCATGGTTGCGCTCAGCGAGGAAGAAGACTTGCTGGTGCAGCTGTTCGCACATCGATTCAGCGGAAGCAACGGGCTGGGCGGGCACAACTTCGGCAATCTTTTCGTGGTCGCGCTCACTGAGATCACGGGCGATTTTGCCCATGCGATCCAGTTAGCCTCAAAGATCCTCGCCACGCGCGGACGCATCTATCCCGTGACCACAGCCAACGCCACGATTGTGGCGCGCATGGATGATGGCTCGCTCGTGCGGGGGGAAACCAATATCACTGCCAGCCGCCGGCGCATCGCTGAATTGATGCTCGATCCACCGGACGCTTCGGCCCTGCCGGAGACCTTGGAAGCCATCGAGCGTGCCGACCTCATCACGGTCGGGCCGGGCTCGCTCTACACCTCGCTCATCACCAACCTGCTGGTGCAGGGGATTCCCACTGCGTTGGCCACGGCGCATGGCACGCGCGTCTTTATCTGCAATCTCATGACGCAGGCAAATGAGAGCCTCGGGCTCACCGCATCGGAACACATTCAGCGTATCTACGAGCACACGCGTGCACCCATTTTCGACTATGCGATCGTGAACACCGCGCCGTTTTCCCCACAGACCCTGGCGCGCTATGCGAAAGAAAATGCGTCCCCCATTGCGGCGGATATCGATCGTATCGAGGCCCTGGGTGTGCGGTGCATTGTGGGAGATTTCGCCAGTGAAGAGCTTGTCGTGCGCCACAATGCAAATCGGGTCACGTCCGCTCTGTTGGAAGCAGGGCATTCGATTCACGAGGAGCGAAAACTCTCGTAGAGTCAATTGCAAATAAGGATAAAGCCCCCCTCTTTTCCCCAAATGTTTCTCACGACGATAGGCCGGACAACCTTTCTTAAGGGGCAGCATCAGATCTAAGTAGGGAGCGTGCCTGAGCAGCACCTCTCTTTTCTCCCAGATCTGCCTAAGCATGCAGCGGCCAGTGTCCTCACCCGAGGCGACTGGCTGCTTTTCTTTTGGGCGTCAGAGTTCGCGACCGATCCGTACCCTACTCCGTGTTCCCGGCCTCGACGGTCCTCTTCAACTGCCCGCACGCGGCATAAATGTCGCGTCCGCGCGGACGACGGACATAGACGGGTACACCTTCCGCCGCGAGCATTCCCTCGAAACGTTCCACGGCCTCGTCCTGGGGCATCTGGTACTCAATTCCCGGGCCGGGGTTCCACGCAATCAGGTTTATCTTCGCCGCCAGGCCGCTTCGCCGGACTAGACGCGCCACTTGCTGCGCGTGTTCGGGCTGGTCGTTCACCCCACCGAGCAGAACATATTCAAAGGTGACGCGCTCGCGGGGACGCAGCCGGATCTTTCGCACCGCATCGACTACCGCGTCGATGGCCCACTTCCGATTGATCGGCATCACCTCGCTGCGAATCTCATCGTTCGGCGCGTTCAGGCTGATGGCCAGCTTGGGCCGGAGTTCGCGGGGTTCCTCGGCAAGTCGCAGAATCCCCGGTACAACGCCTGATGTGGACACGGTCATGCGCTGAGGACTGATGCCGACCTCTTGCACGAGCAGCCGCACAGCGGCCATCCAGTTGTCGTAGTTCAACAGGGGCTCCCCCATGCCCATGAAAACCAGGTTCACGCGATCCTTGCCAATCTCTACGCCGTGCCTGTCGATAACGGCGACGACCTGCCCGGCAATTTCGCCTGCAGTGAGATTCCGTTGCAGCCCCAATTTTGCGGTCAAGCAGAACTGGCAATTCACGGCGCATCCCACCTGGCTCGAAACGCAGATCGTCGAGCGCTCCCATTCCTTCTCGCTCTTGCTTCCTGAGCGCTTCAGCAAGTTCGCCCCACTGCCGTCGCCTGCTTCACCGCCATCGCCGTCAGGCATCCAGACCGCTTCAACCGTTTGAGCGCCCTGCACCTGCCCTTCCACAAGGTAACGCTCCGTACCATCATTTGAGACAAATGCCTGCGTGATGCGCGGGCGACCAATCGTCCAACCTACATTGACCAGCCTGTTGCGCAGGGGCTTGGGCAGCGTCGTCACCTGGTCCAGCTCCGCAACCCATTGACGGTACATTGCTTCCGCCAACTGACGGCCGCGCCAGGCCGGCTCCCCGATCTCCACCATGCGTCGGCCCAGCGTTTTCGCATCTAACCCGAAGAGTGCCGCACCGCTTCCCTCCGCCGGGCGGTTGGTGTCTAATCGAAGTAGTTCATTGGAATCTGCGCTCACGGCTGGGCTCAGCATAGAGCATTTCTTCCCTTGCATGTAGCCTTGGTACCCTGACTCGCTCCAGGACTCGCTTTCGCAGTTTCCGGTTTCACATTCTCAGGCTGGCACACGGGTGCCTTAGAAGTTCCGCTGTTCCACATTAGATTTCGAAACGAAGACCATGACCACCGAAAGAAACCTTAAACGCACTGTATTGCCGAACGGCCTGATTGTTCTGACCGAGCGCATGGAACATCTGCGCTCCGTCGCCATGGGCGTATGGATCAAATCCGGGTCCCGCTGCGAGGCTGCGGAAACCAACGGAATTTCGCATTTTGTCGAACACATGGTCTTCAAGGGAACGCGCTCCCGCTCCGCGCTGAGCATTGCACGCGAAATGGATTCGATTGGCGGCAATCTCGACGCCTTCACCGGCAAGGAAACGATCTGCTTCAACGTTAAATCGCTTGCCGAACATGTGCCGATTGCCCTCGATGTGCTGGCCGACCTGGTGCTCAACCCGACCTTCGCTTCGGGCGACATTGAACGCGAGCGCGGCGTGATTCTGGAAGAAATCAAGATCGACGAAGATAATCCCGACGTGCTGGTGCACGAGCTCTTCACGCAGAATTTCTGGAAGGACCACCCCCTCGGCAAGCCGATTCTGGGGACGACGGCTACGGTGGGAAAACTCGATCAAAGCAAGCTTTTCGACTATCACAACGGGCGTTTTCTGGGCAGCAACATGATCTTCTCCGCAGCCGGCAACCTCGAACACGAACAGTTCGTCGAGGCGGTCTCGCAGAAATTCGCCGATCTGCGACTGGGCGCGGCTGTACGCGAAGAGCAGGCGCCCGAAGCCAGCGCCCGCATCGTGTTGCGCAACAAGAAGGCCCTCGAGCAGGTGCAGATCTGCCTTGGCGTGCCTTCGCCCTCGATCACCGACGAGAACCGGTACGTGACGCTCATCCTCAACACCGTACTTGGCGGCGGCATGAGTTCGCGCCTCTTCCAGACCATTCGCGAAGAACGTGGCATGGTCTACTCCATCTACTCGGACCTTAATCCCTACCGTGATACAGGCACACTTTGCATCTATGCAGGCACGTCGGTGGGCAAGGCTCTCGAAGTGGTCGACCTGATCCTGATCGAGCTGCGCAAGCTCAAAGAAGAGCTCTTGAGCGAAGAAGAGCTGACGCGCGCAAAGGACCAGGTGAAGGGCAATATCCTGATGGGGCTCGAAAGCTCGAATTCGCGGATGGCCAATTTGGCGCGCCAGGAGATGTACTTCCAGCAATTCTTCACCGTGGATGAGATCATCGCGCGCATTGACGCCGTACAGGCCGAGCAGGTGCAGACGATGGCGCAGCGCCTCTTCGATCCCAATCGCATTGCAATTACATTGCTTGGCCGCCTCGACGGCGTCAAGCTCACGCGCAAACAGTTGGTGTGTTGAAAGCAGCCTCTAGCTGCTAGCTTTCAGCTTCTAGCTGCGTGCGTGCTGCTCGATATTTTCTTAAGCCCACTCTTGAGAGTGAAAGCAGCAGGATTTCCGCTTGGCACAAAAGGGCTCAAAGCTAGCGGCTAAAAGCTGGAGGCTGCTTTTCCGAGCGTCCCATTTCCCTTCCGCGTCCATAAGTTGTAGCATTTTGTCGGATGGGGTTGGTGTGTCGGCCCGCATCAGAGGCTCTGGGATTCTAATGAAGCGCAAGTTCTCGATTTGTGGCATGCGGCGCGGTGTTCGCCGGCCGAATGGTTTCACGTTGCCCAACGGTTTTACGTTGATGGAGCTGCTGATCGTCATCTCCATCATTCTCATTCTGATGTTGGTGGCCATTCCGACTGCGGGCAAAATCCGCAAGCATGCCAACGAGCTCTCAGCCCAAAAGTCGCTGCAAACCATCGAGCAGGCCGAGTCGATGTACGAATCCACCTATCCAACCAACGGGTATGCGTGCAGCCTGCCGGCTCTGGGCGGAGATCCGACCGCAGGTCAATCAAGCGCGACAGCGGCGGGCATGATCAACGGCGAGCTCGCCACAGGCATTAAGTCGGGCTACATCTTCACCATCACCAACTGCACCAAGGTGACCATCAATAACGGCGACCGGATCACCAGTTACACGGCCTATGCGGTTCCGGCGACGCCTGGGAAAACCGGCGACCGCGGCTTCTGCCTTGAAGCGGGCGGCGCCATGAAAGCCGACCCGACCGGCGGCACCAATTGCACCCAGATGGTGCAATGACCTTGAGGGAACAGGGATCAGGGAACAGGGATCAGATCGGTTGTCCGTTTGACTCGCTATTGAACAGCGACTGCAATCAGGTGCGCCGCGCCGGATACTTTTTCACGTGGTGCGCGCTCCTGATGCTGGCGGTTACGGTGGGGACGGGCATCGCTCTGAACGCGCAACAGCCAATTCCGTCGCGAGATTTTCACGAGGTCGCGCAACTCGTTGACAGCCACTACAACCGGCTTCATTCGCTGCGGGCCAACTTTACTGAGAGCTACGAAGGCCTGGGCATGTCGCGCTCCGAGAGCGGCACGCTGCTCCTGCTCAAGCCGGGTCGGATGCGCTGGGACTACACCACCCCCGCCGGCAAGCTGTTTCTGATCGACGGCAAATTCGCCTGGTTCTACGTGCGTGGCGCGACTCAGGTGCAGCGCATTCCCGCCAAGGAACTCGACGATCTGCGCTCACCGCTGCGTTTTCTCCTCGGCCACACCCAGCTTGAAAAGGAGCTGACCGGCCTTCATCTTGCAGCCGCTCCCACCGGGCACGGTGAGTACACGCTGATCGGTCAGCTCAAAGGTCAGGAGAATCGAGTACGCAGCATCTCGATCGCGGTCGCACCCGCGACAGGCGCCATCGTTGCGATCGAGATCGAAGAGACCGATGGCGCTACGACGCGCTTCACTTTCACCGGCGAAGCGACCAATGTGTCCATTCCGGAAAGTACATTCCACTTCACACCGCCCGACGGGATTCCTGTTGTCGACGCAATTCCACCGGTGTAAAGTACAGCTTTCAGCTATCAACCTGCAGCCGTCAATTTGCGACCCGGAGGCGGTACCTACCGATTCCGGTTCCCGACCACCATCCCCTACGTTTTCGCAAACGTTCTGGCTTTGGCACGAAGAGCTGAAAGCTAATAGCTGATAGCCGCGTCACTCGTACCGCAGCGCCTCAATGGGATCGAGGTTGGCGGCGCGGATGGCGGGGATCATGCCGCTCACCAGCCCCGTGATGATCAGGATCATGGTGGCCACGACGACCGACGTGGGCGAGATGAGGAGACGGATGTCGGCCGATTCGGCATTCTTTGCCAGGGCGCTGTAAAAGGTAATGCGGCCCACCAGGGCAGAGACCGCATAGGCCAGCGCAATGCCGGCCACGCCGCCGACAACCGTGATAGCCAGTGCCTCTGCGAGAAACTGGATGAGGATATGGTGTTTCTGCGCACCGAGCGCCTTTTCAATGCCGATTTCGCGTGTGCGCTGCTGCACGGCCACCAGCATGATGTTCATCAGGCCGATCCCGGCTATGCCCAGAGTCAAAGCGCCGACAAGAGTGAGCAAAATCGACAGGGCAATCGACAGGAGGCGAAACACCTTGACCTGGGTCATCAGGTTGGCTACGCCCATCGCGTTGTGATCGGAGGGGCGGAAGCGATGCGCTGCGCCCATGGTCTCGCGCAGGGCTTTCTCCACCAGTTCGTTATCGCCGCGATAATCGAGCCAGATGCTGTCCAGATAGTGTGTGTCCACGAGGTCGCTCATGGTATTGAACGGAATATAGATATTTCGATTGCTGTCGTCGTTGTCGCCCTCCTGCATTTTGGGCTTCATGACGCCGATAACAGTAAAAATTTCGCCGTTTAAACGGATGTTTTCCCCCAGCGCCCAGCCCCCGGAGAAGAGCTTTGTTTTGTTCTCCGATCCGAGGATGCAGACGTGGGCGCGCTGCTGGTCGTCGGCTCCATCGAAGAATCGGCCCTGCTCGAGGTTCAGCTTCCATATCTCCTGATAGGAGGGGCGGACCCCGTTGACATTCCAGGTGTAGGTATGGAGGTCGTTCTGCACGGGAACGCTCTTGGTCGCCAATGGCGAAATATGCAGAATGCCGGGAACGCTGTTGGAGACGCGATCGACGTCGTCGAGCGTGAAGCGCACGCGTTGCCCTGCTTTATCGCCGCCGGCCTGCTCGCTGGTGCGGTTTCCCCAGAAGATGATGGTGTTGGTCCCAAACTTGGCAAAAATCGCTTCGATAGCATTGCTGAAACCGGCGCCATAGGCCACCAGCAGCACCACAGTCGCGATTCCCCAGGCCATGCCGACCATGGTGATGGCGGTGCGCCGGCGGTTGTACACCATCGCTTCCCACGCCTGAGCGAGAATGTCTTTCAGCATGAAGCCTCCCGGGTTGTCAGTTGTCAGTGGTCAGCTTTCAGCAGAAACGGCCCGAACTGCACGCCGAAGAAGAGGCTGACTACTGACAACTGATCACTGACAACTGTCTTTCTCACTCTCTCCGTAGCGCTTCAATCGGATCCATCGCGGCCGCCTTGCTCGCCGGATAAAGGCCCGCGATCACCCCGCAAAGCACCAGACAAACCAAGGCCATTGCAGCCGACCAGGGCACCAGGCGCGGCGGATCGAAGCCCGGCACCTTGCCGGTGAGCGTTTCCTGAAGAACCCACATGCCGCCCGCAGAAACGGCAATGCCGATGAGCCCGCTCACTGCGGTGAGCAGCAAACCCTCCCAGAAGAACTGGGCCAGGATGGCGCGTTTTGTGGCTCCGATGGCCTTGAGGACACCGATCTCCCGGGTGCGCTCCGTGACCGAGACGAGCATGATGTTGATGATGCCCACCGCGCCCAAAGCCAGCGTGACAATGCCAACGCCGCCAAGAAATATGTCCATGGCATTGAAGATCGCGCCGATCATATGCTCTTCCTGGATGGTGTCCCATTCCTCGAATGCGTCCTTGAGCGAGGGGTCGAAGCCGTGCCGCTCAGCGATGACGCGATGTACGGCAGGTACGGCCGCTGTAGCGTCGCCCTTGGTGGTGGGCTGGTACTGGATGGATGTCAACGCATCATGTGGAACATTTTCGCCCTTCATGGCGAAGAGTTCCTGCATTGTGGTCACAGGAATGTAGACCTTCTGATTGTCACCGTCGTTGTTGCCGCGGCTGATCGTTTCTACGCGGCCGACAACGGTGAAGCTGACGTCGTTGATGTTGATCGTCTCGCCCAGCATCGGACGCCCGGGAAACAGAAGCATTGCGCTTTTGTAGCCGAGCACGACGACCCGGCGACGATCAACCAGATCGGACTGGTCGATGAAGCGGCCCTCGGCAAGGGGGACAAAACGAACTTCAGCATAGTTCGGCTCGACGCCCACCACCTGGCCGGAGGAGTTGGCATAGGCGCTGACTTCATAGAGATCGTTGCGATTGAGGAAACCAGTGACAGCGCGTACTTCGGGCAGGGCGCGCAGGGCGGCTTCGTCACCCGGCGTGAACTGGTATGGACGCATGCCCGTGTGCTGATTGGCGAGAGCGGGGATGGTGGCATTCCACATCATTACGACGTCATTGCCGAAAGTTGCCAACTGCCGGTGCTGGCCGCTGCGAAAACCTTCGCCGAGTCCCACGAGAACAAGCAACGAACCGACTCCCCATGCGATGCCGAACATGGTGAGAAAGCTGCGCAGCTTGTTGGCTGCGATGGCTCGAAAGACCTGACCGAGCGTATCGGAAAAGGCTTGCATGACGGTTCGACCTGCCTCGTTCGAAAAAAGTACTGTGATTCACAGCGGACGGCGAATCTGGACCTGCATGCAAATACGTAGTTTGGAAGGGAACGGTTCCCTCCCGCACACATGCGCCGGGTCACAAACCGCGATGCTTACAATCCAGTATGGAGGACGATTCGTGGAAACAGCTGCCAATCTGCCCCAATCTGTGACCAACGCATTCGTGCGCGCCATCAATCGCCAGGACGTGGACGCGCTGGCGGCCTTAATGACTGCGGGGCATCGCTTCGTGGATTCCCTCGGCAACGTCGCCGAGGGCCGCGAAAACATGCGTAAAGGCTGGACCGGCTATTTCCAGATGGTTCCCGATTACACGCTGGCTATCGATGAAACTTACACGAACGGCCCCGTTATCATTTTGATGGGGATCGCCCAGGGAACGTATGCGCGCGGAGGCAAGATCGCGCCGGCGGATGCATGACGGACGCCAATTGCCGTGCGTGCTTTTGTGGAAGATCGCTTGATTGCCGAGTGGCGAGTGTATGCGGACAATGAGCCGATCCGGAAGCTGATGGCGAAGAGCGGGTAGGCAAATCTCCGCGCTACAGCAGTTTCATTCCCGAAGTTTTCGCCGCGTTCTCATCGAAAGTGACCGTGTGCGGGCAACCGGCTAAGTGTCCGCTGCGCTCAATGATGCAGTCTGTTAAATCGCATTTTGCCCGAGCGAAACGATCAAGCGCCTGGCGAATTGCTTGAGCGCCCTCCATGACCAGATTCTCCGCATTGAACAAGCGCTCGATACACGTAATCAAAGCGGTTTTCGGCATCCGGTAATAGCTGCGAAGCACCCAAACCATCTCCGCCAGAGACACTATCGTGATGTATCCGGGTTCCTCTGCTGTACATTCGTTGAGGGCAGAGTCAGCACGTTCGGCCTGAGCCAGGTCGTCCCGTACGATATAGCGGACTAGCACATTGGTATCGAGTCCGGTCATCCTCTGCCGGTCAATCCTCGAAAGTCAGCTGGCCAGACCAGCCCTTTGCGATCACTTCGTTCATCTCTTCGATCGTCGCGGGTTTGCCAGTCCATTTCCACATGCCCCGCACGTCCATGATGGAGCCGGTCTTCGGTTTCAGGATGATTTCGCCCTTTTCATTCTCAACGAAGCGCACGCGATCCCCAGGCTTGATGCCAAGCTTTACCCTCACCTCAATCGGGATCGTAATCTGTCCTTTGGAAGTAACTGCTGCAATAGCCATGGCGCCTCTTATAAGGATTATAACGCAATTCCTTACTTTAGGTAAGGAATGTTTATCGAACTGAAAATAAATCACTTAGTATAAGTAAAAAATCCGCGCCCGGATTTTCGCCCCAGCCAGCCGGCGTCGACCATGCGCACCAGGAGCGGGCAAGGGCGATATTTGGGGTCGCCGAAGCCCTCCTGCAGCACGCGCAAAATATCGACGCAGACGTCGAGCCCGATGAAGTCCGCCAGCGTAAGCGGCCCCATGGGGTGGGCCATGCCGAGTTTGAAGACCTGGTCAATCGCCTCGGGTGCGGCCACGCCCTCCATCACTGCGAAGGCCGCCTCGTTGATGAGCGGCATCAGCACGCGATTGGATACGAAGCCCGGTGCGTCGCTCACCTCGACGGGAGTCTTGCCAACCAGAACTGAAAGCTCGTGCACGGTGGCGTAAGTCGAGTCGCTGGTCGCGAGGCCGCGCACCACTTCCACCAGAGCCATTACGGGGACAGGGTTGAAGAAGTGCATGCCGATCACCTGCGCCGGGCGGCTTGTGAGCGCGCCAAGCCTCGTGATTGAAATGGACGAAGTATTGCTCGCGAGAATCGCGCTCTCAGGCAGAATGCGGTCGAGCGCACGAAAGAGCTCGGCCTTCAATTCGAAGCGTTCCGGGGCGGCTTCTACAACGAATTCAGCGTTGCTTAGAGCTTCGCGGTCGACGGTTGCCGTGATGCGAGCGAGCGCCGGTTCAACCTCCGCGGCGTCCAGCTTGCCTTTGGAGACCTCGCGGCCGAGATTAGTACGAATGTGGCCCAGGGCGCGATCGAGGAAGCGCTGCTCCACATCGCAGAGGAGCACTTGAAATCCCGAACGCGCAAAAACATGCGCAATGCCGGAACCCATCGTCCCGGCGCCGATGACGGCTACAGTTTCAATGTCGACCACGGCTGCCCCCTCGTGTTCCGCAGTGGGGAGTGTAACAGCCAAGACGGTTTCCTCTCTTCTCCTGGGCCTATTGCCGTCTCACAACTGGCGATTTCCTTAGGTCTCGAATAGAGTACGAAACATGAATCAAGCCAGTCGCTTTCTCAACCAGCGAAAACGCGTCGTTGCTGCGGCGGTAATTCTGTTGACCTTCGCTGCTCTGTTCGCCGTGCATGCGCATGTTGCCGCGCAGAACCAATCCGGTTTTCCCGACGGATTCGATGCCGTCCAGGCAGCACCGAACAGTCATCGCGTGCTGTTTGAGAATGCCTTTGTCAGGGTGTTGGAGGTTAAGGTGCCTCCGGGCACCAAGGAGCCGATGCATCATCACCGTTGGCCAAGCTTGTTTCTAGTTTGGGATGCTGGCGGCCGCACCGCCCACCAGAGGTATTATCGTCCCGACGGGTCCGTCCACGACATGCCGAGCAAGGACAGGCCCGCGACAGACGGCGCGTGGCGTGTGACCTGGATGGCTCCGGAGCCGATGCACTCCATCGAGAATGCGGAGACACCCGAAAGCGCGCTAACGCTGCCGAAGAGACCGCCAACAGTGCGCGTCGAACTCAAGTTTCTTAAGTAAGCTCCGCGGCGGCCGCTTCAATTCCGGACCTAACTTCCGCTGTTGGCGACCGGCACCAGGTGCATGCGCTCGGTCAGTGTCAGCATCAGTACATCGCCAGTATCGAGATGCGCCTGCGGATGGCTCACCAGCAGATGTGTGGTCACTATGCCCGCGCCGACGATGCTGCCGGCCAGTGCGCCCACAGGGCCGCCAAGATAGGCTCCGGCCACCGCGCCGACACCAACCGCGCCGCCATATTCAATGCCCGCGCGCAGCTTGCGCGAATCCGCGGTAATCGTGCCTTCCCCATCCACGCGTGTATGGGTTCCAGGAGCGCTCGCAACCATCGCATGCAGCCGGAAACTTTCGCCATTGGGAAGAGTCACCGTCTCCGGACGGAGCATCAACGTGCCGTGTCCGCCGAAATGGCCGGTGGAAACCTCAACTACTTTGCCGGAGATTTCAGAGCCTGTGGGGATGACGACATTGCCGCCGGAGAGAACGTCGGTGGCAACCCGGCTGCGGAAGGTCTGGCCCTGCTCCGAAAGCGAACTCGATAAGTCGTTCAGAAGCCGGACGCGAATCATCGTCCCTTCGCGCAGCTCGCCGGGTCCTAGCGGAGCGGGATGAACGATGTCGCCATCGGGATCGTACAACGCCGGGCGGGAGGCAAGGTTGGCCGAGGATGCCGGCTGACCGATGCCGCTGTCGGAGGTAACGCCCATCTGCCCATTGGCTCCGGAATTCCTGGGGGCTGGCTGCACGGATGCAGCGGGAATCGAGCTCGCAGGAACCGCGGAGCTGTCCGGAGCATTCAGAGGGTGGCCGGCGGGCGGCTTGGCCGGCGGTTGCTCGGCCGAGTCGGTGATGATCGTGTCGTCGGGCGGAGGGTTGGAGGTTCCCTGGTAGGGGCTGTTTTGGCTGGACGCCTGCGCCAGCAGACTCGCGGTGGCGACAGCAACGAATGCGACAACGAGAACGGGCCGATTCATCCAAATCTCCTTCTCGTAAACAGGACTTCCCTTTTGATTAGACCCTGTTCACGACGAAAAGTTCTCACACGGGCTTTGCGCGAGCCACGAACCGCAAAGTTCGCCTTCATTTCATGCTACAGGGGGAAAAGAGGACGTCGTCGCATCGCGCTGGGCAGGTTCCTCCAACGGCACGTATCAATTCATGCACCTGTCGTTCACTTTGCTGCTCCTGTTGCGCGCCACGCTGGTGTGACGCCCGCCACACAACCTGACGTGTCTTGGTTTGTTAGAATCCGTACGGATACATCTTCGCATTTTTCCGGCATTTCCAGGATTGTTAACCCTCCTCGAATTCTTGCGACCTCGCCTATGCCTGGTGATTGCGCTCGTACGGATGAATCGACGATGGACATGTGTTGAAACGGGACGGGGAGGAAACTCTTGACCATGCAGGGGCTTCTGAAAACGATTCAGAGCGCCGCCGGTGAAGTCCTTGCCGTGGATCGCCGTCCCAAACTGAACGACCGGCTGCTGCACCGCATTGTGAGGACTGATATGACTGAAATCGTTGCCATTCGCGCGCGCGAAGTTCTTGACTCGCGCGGCAATCCCACCGTGGAAGCAGATGTGATTCTCGAAAGCGGCGCCATGGGCCGCGCAATTGTTCCTTCAGGCGCCTCCACCGGCGAGCATGAGGCAGTGGAACTCCGCGATGGCGACAAAAGCCACTTCCTGGGCAAAGGTGTTCTGCAGGCCGTGGCCAATGTTGAAACCGTGATTGCGCCCGAACTCGAAGGCATGGACGCCGGCAACCAGCGGCTGATCGATCAGACCATGATTGCGCTGGATGGAACGCCGAACAAAAGCAAGCTCGGCGCCAATGCCATTCTTGCCGTGTCGATGGCCGCAACGCGCGCCGTTGCGCAGACTCTGGAAATTCCTCTCTATCGCTACCTCGGCGGCATCAATGCCAGCATTCTTCCCACGCCGATGCTCAACGTGCTCAACGGTGGCGCGCACGCTGACTCGAACGTCGATTTTCAGGAATTCATGATTATGCCGGTGGGCGCGGAGCGCTTTTCTGACGCGCTGCGCTGGGCTGCGGAAACCTTTCATACACTGAAGGGTGTGTTGAAGAAAAAGGGCTACAACACGGCCGTCGGCGACGAGGGTGGCTTTGCTCCTTCCCTCAAATCGAACGCCGAGGCCATCGAACTGATTCTCGAAGCCATCGAGTCCGCGGGATACAAGCCCGGCGAGCAGATCGCCATCGCGCTCGATCCGGCGTCGAGCGAATTCTACGACAAGGACAAGAACAAGTACGTCTTCAAGAAGAGCGACAAACGCGAGCTGTCGAGCGAGGAGATGGTCAACTTCTACGACAACTGGATCCGCCAGTACCCCATTGTCTCGCTCGAAGACGGATTGGCCGAGGATGACTGGGAAGGCTGGAAGATCCTCACCGACAAGCTCGGTAGCCGCATTCAACTCGTCGGCGACGATATCTTCGTCACCAATGTGAAGCGCCTACAGCGCGGCATTGAACAGGGAGTGGGCAATTCGATTCTGATCAAAGTAAATCAGATCGGCACCGTCACCGAGACACTGGACTGCATCGAGCTCGGCCGCCGCTATGGCTACACCTCGGTCATGTCGCACCGTTCGGGCGAAACCGAAGACACCTTCATCGCCGACCTCGCTGTTGCCACAGGTGTCGGTCAGATCAAGACCGGTTCAGTGAGCCGCACAGATCGCATCGCCAAATACAACCAGCTTCTCCGCATTGAAGAGGAGCTTGGCGCGGGCGCGGTGTTTCTCGGCCTTGAAAGCTTGAACTACGACGACGAGTAAGGGCGTTCGTCGTTCGAACCAAACGAAGGGAGGGGATTCGGTCCCCTCCTTTGCATTTGCGCACTCTTCTCCGCTTCCAATAAGGCTGTCATCCTGAGCGGAGCGCAGCGGAGTCGAAGGACCTGCGGTTGCTTTTCGGCAAATGAAAGGTGGGCATCATGGCTTCCAATCGGGAGATCGACCAGCAACGAGATGAACGATGCCCGGACTGCGGCAGCGGCTTCGCATCGGACCAGGCGGGTAGGGGATATCGTCGGCACCTGGAGAAACTGCCAAAGCGCGACCGACAAACCGGCGCAGTGCTCAAAGATTCCGCGGCATTGAGTCTTCGCTGAACTCGCCAAAAGCAACCGCAGGTCCTTCGACTCCGCTGCGCTCCGCTCAGGATGACAAGTTCGTGTATGGTTCAAGATCAGTGCATGACCCAGTTGTGCCACCCGACACAACTGCCCTCTCCCCGGCAGTTTATCCTTGAGAAGAAAATCCACGCTTTACTTCGAGGTTCTTCTTCGTGCCCAAGCATCCTCTCGTTCTAACCATCCTCGACGGATGGGGCTACCGCGCCGAAACTGCCAACAACGCCATCGCTCTTGCCCGCAAACCCGCCTACGACAAGCTGCTGCGCGAATTTCCCAATACGCTGATTCGCGCCTCGGAGCACTTCGTCGGCCTGCCCGACGGACAGATGGGCAACAGCGAAGTGGGCCACCTCAACATTGGCGCAGGGCGTATCGTGCAGATGGACATCACCCGCATCGATGCCCTGATTGCCTCCGGCGAATTCCGCAAGAATCCTGAAATTGTGAGGGCGATGCAGCGCGCGCGCGAAGGCGGAAGACAACTCCATCTCTTCGGGCTCGTTTCCGACGGAGGCGTGCACTCCCATCAGGAGCATCTCTACGCGTTGCTGCGCACGGCGAAGGAATACGGCCTCGAGCGCGTCTTCGTGCACGCCTTTATGGACGGCCGCGACACTGGGCCCACGTCGGGCGCAGGCTACATCGCCGCCCTCGAGCAAAAAATGCGTGAGTACGGTGTCGGCAAGGTGGCCAGCATCAATGGCCGCTACTATGCCATGGATCGCGACAAGCGCTGGGAGCGTGAACGCAAGGCCTTTGACGCGATGGTTGTCGGCAAAGCCGAAGGCGGCGCTTATCCCGATCCCGTGGCGCGCATCAAAGAGAGCTACAACAATGGCGTGACCGACGAATTTCTCATTCCGTTTGTTGTGGTCGATGGTGCGGGCAAGCCTGTCGGCCAGATCCGCGACGAGGACGTGTGCCTCAATTTCAATTTCCGTGCCGACCGCGCGCGCCAGATCACCCGCGTGCTGGCCCGCGAGAGCGGCTTGAACAAGAAGGGCGGACGCGACCTTGAAGGATGGGAAGCTCTCGACGAGACTATTCCCCGCAGCGAGATTCCGAAAAATCTCCACTATTTGTGCATGACGCAGTACGACAAGCTCTACGAGCTCCCGATGGTGATTTTGCCGGAATCGATGGACAACATTCTCGCGAACGTTCTTTCGGCACATCATCTGCGCAACCTGCGCGTGGCCGAGACGGAGAAATTCGCGCACGTCACTTACTTCTTCAATGGCGGCATCGAAATACCTTTCCCCGGCGAAGAGCGCATCATGATTCCGTCGCTGAAGGTGGCCACCTATGATCTGGCTCCGGAGATGAAAGCCGAAGCCATCGGCGACACCATCGTGAAGGCCATCAACGATACGGCATTCGATCTTGTCGTCGCCAACTTTGCCAACGCGGACATGGTGGGACACTCCGGTAAGCTTGAGCCCACCATCAAGGCATGCGAAGCAGTCGATGCACAGCTGGGCCGCATCTACAAAGCCATTAAAGAGAAGAACGGGAGCTGGCTCATCACCGCCGATCATGGGAATGCCGAGCTGATGGTCGATCCCGTCACCGGTGGTCCGCACACGGCGCACACCACCAACCCGGTACCAATGATTTACGTCAGCGAAGAAGCAAGCCATTACCGGCTGCGCACCGATGGCTCCTTGCGTGACATCTCACCCACCCTGTTAAATCTGCTGAAACTCGGTCTACCGAAAGAGATGACGGGCGGCGATTTGCGAATGCCGCTCACGAAGTAAATCCGGTTCGCCGGATGCTCCGGGCAAGAAGGCACGATTCATGCGCGAGCCGTCCTTTGACGACCAGAGGTCCAGGGTCCCTTCGGGCACTCGGGTTCGAAATATTCGAAACTGAGAAGGTTGGAACCCTGAAAGCGCCCTAGAAAGAAAAAATCACTGTGAGCCAGCCCTCAAGTCTCTCTAGAAAACTAAGGGCAACGTCGGAGCGAACATAAACCTCATTCGGCTTGAGACGCCGCCAGAGCGCATAGCCCCTTTTCCGCATGAAGGTGCGGTAAGCGCGTGAGCGAAAGAGATTCTCTAGAATTACAATCCTCGGCTGATAAGCAGGTTCCTCTAAACCACGCATTACTGACAGTTCCCATCCCTCGACATCGACAGCCAAGGCATCCAGCTCTTTGACGGCAGGGTAGTGTTCATTGAGGATGGTATCGAGCCTGCGGACTTTCACTTTGATGGTCTCGATCTCTGCCCCCTGTCCGCGCTTATCAAAATCCTCTGCAAAAGAACCTTTGATGCCCAACGACGAGAAACTCTCGAATGACACCACGCCGCCAAGATACTGACTTGCACCTGACTTAACCACGAAAAAGTCGACATCGTTCTCGTTTACGTCGCTGCAGGCGTACTGTAAAACGTCGTTGCCCAGCTCGCGATGCATCTTACAAAAGTCCGGGTTTGGCTCGATCGAGATTACCTTCCACCCCAGTTCCCGGAATGTCGCCCCGATGGACAGGTAGTCCGGTCGAGCTGCACCCACCTCCACGAGCAAACCCTCCCTCTTGTTTGCGAAGAAGCGGCGTGAAACGATGAGATCTATGTCTTTCTCCGCCGGCAATTAAAGACTCCTCTAACCATTGTATGATTCGCAAAGCCCAGCCTCTGCCGATCCCTCCAACTGAGTTCTGTACGATCGAGCAAGAGGAATACGAACTCGACTTCGCCAGAGGCGGCTACCAAGCGTACAGCTTCCACCTGATCGCTCGGCCTTGCCGCAAGCGACGCAGCAACGCCGTGACCCCAGATGTTGTGCTACTTGCCGGATTGTTTCTTTAACTCGGTTTCGAAGGCGTGCTCGCGATCTGCAATGTAGGCCTTGTAGCCTGCGGGGTCGATGAAAGCGCTTTTGTCGCCGGCCTTGAAGCGGGGATACTTCTCAGCAAGGTCGAAGTAGCCGCCGTGCGCACCGAGGAAGATATCACAAGGAAGGGTCTTGAGAACTTCAAATTGATGGCGGTAGTCAGCGCCAATTTGCGGATAAGTAGAATTTCGGACCAGCTTGTAACCCGGATTAACATTGGGGCTGCCAACGATGACGACGTGGAGAATGCGGCCTGCTTCGGGCTCGTCGAGGGTCCAGGTGGTCGTGCCTTTGGTGTGGCCACCGGTAAGGTGGCCGGTGAGAACGGTGCCGCCGAGAGAGACCGTGTCGCCGTCCTGCAGGATGCGGTCGACGTGCGTGGGCGGGAAGTGCATCGACTTGTCGTTGGCGTAGTGGAAGTCGGTACGGCCGCCGGATTCGACGACAGACACATCGGGCGCCATGACTTCATATTTGGCGTGGGTTTCGCGCAGAATCTCCGCACTGCCCGCGCAGTGGTCATAATGGCCGTGGCTGATGAGCAGGATCTTGATATCGCTGAAATGGAAGCCGAGGGCCTCGACGCTCTTGCGTATCTGCGGCGGAGACGATTCGAGATTGCTGTTGATGAGGATGTCGCCTTTGGGGGTGACGATGAGGTAGGAAGCGAGATCTTCGCTCCCGACGTAGTAAAGATTCCCGGCAATACGAAAGGGCGGAAATGACGTGGTCCATGACGAAGGGACCGCGGCAGACACACGCGTCGCGCAGACGAGCGAAACGAAAAAGGCAATGAGGACGACGAATTTGATGCGGATCAATTTGTCTCCAGGGATTTGGGGGTCTCCGGGGATTTGGATCGCGGATTGATTGCTTCGATAGCCTGCTCGAGATGAACACCGCGCGAGCCTTTCACCAGGACCGCGTCGCCCTCGCGCAAATTCTGCTTGAGCCATTGTCCGGCAGCAGCGGCGTCGGGCAGGAAGATCGCTTCCACGCCCGCGGCGCAGGCTGCGGTGGCAAGGTGCTCCGCGTTGCCGCGTACGCCGACCACCAGGTCGAGCCCAGCCTCGGCAGCTGCTTTGCCGCATTGTGTGTGGAGATCGGGCGCGTAGAGGCCCAGCTCCAGCATTTCACCCGCGATGAGGATGCGGCGTTCTGCCTCTTGTGAGGCCAACGTCCGGATCATGGAGCGGAGCGCTTCAGGGTTTGAGTTGTAACTGTCGTTCAGGATCGTCGCGCCGTTGATCTTCAGGACTTCGCCGCGCTTGTCGCCCGGGGTGAGCGATTCAAGAGCTTCGATTGCCGCATCGAGATCGACTCCGGCTTCGAGTGCGACTGCGAGCCCGGCCATCGCATTTTGGGCGTTGTGGGCGCCGAGCAGGTGGAGCGTGAAATCTCCTTCGTGATCGCGCGCGCGATAGCGGACGTGGAGGCCGGCTGCGTCTTCGTGCTGTTCGAGGATTTGCGGATCGGCGCACGGGCCGCTTCCGAAATACACGACGCGGCCGGGAAAGTCGCGGCCGAATTGCGAAACAAAAGGATCGCTGCAATTGAGAAACGCTACGCCGCTCGCGGGCAACGCGGCGATGAGCTCGTATTTGGCGCGCGCGATGCCCACCTGGCCTTCGGCGAAGTTCTCAATGTGCGCCGTGCCAACGTTGGTGACGACGCCCCAGTCGGGCGCGGCGATGCGTGCGAGGGCCGCAATTTCACCAAGGTGATTCATACCCATCTCGACGACGGCATATTCATGTTCGGGCTCGAGGCGGAGCAGTTGCAGCGGCAAGCCGAAGGCGTTGTTCAGATTTCCTTTGGATTTGAGTACGTTGAATTTTGCAGTCAGTGCAACGGCAATGGCTTCTTTGGTGGTGGTCTTGCCCGCCGAGCCTGTAACGGCGACGACACGTTTGCCCCACTGGCGACGAACGTGCGCGGCGAGAGACTGCATGGCCGCGAGCGGATCTTCGGCCATGAGCAACGGGATGGCGAGCGCGGCGTCAGGCAGGCCGGCAACTTTGGCACGCGAGACAACGGCGGCAATCGCGCCGCGTACGGCAGCGGTCGCGACGAAATCGTGGCCGTCGAAGTGCTCACCGCGCACAGCGAAGAACAGGTCCCCCTCGGCGATGGTGCGCGAGTCGATGGAATAGCCGGTGACCGGGAGAGTGCCGGGTTGAACGAAGCTGGTGGGCGCTTCGAGCACCGCGCCTGCTCCAATGGCCGCTTCCGCAAGGGTGAGCTTCATCGCACTTTACCGTAACCGAATTCGGGCAGCATGGAAAGTGCAACTTCTGCGTCATCGAACGGGATGGTGCGATCGGCAAGAATTTGTTCTTTCTCGTGGCCCTTGCCGGCGATGAGGACGATGTCGTGCGGCTTGGCTTCAGCGAGTGCCAGGCGGATCGCCGTGGTGCGGTCGGGCTCGATGGTGTAACGGACGTTGCTGGCTTTGAGGCCCGGCTCGATTTCAGCGAGGATGGCAAGCGGATCTTCTGAGCGCGGATTGTCGCTGGTGGCGACGACGAAGTCGCTTCCCTCCCCTGCAGCCAGGCCCATCCTGGGGCGCTTGGTGCGATCGCGATCGCCGCCACAGCCGAAGACAGTGAGGACGCGACCGCCGGAGGGCGTGGTGATTTGTCGCGCAAGAGCAGTGAGATTGCGGAGCGCGTCGTCGGTATGCGCGTAGTCGACGATAACGGTGAAAGGCTGGCCTGCGTCGACGGGCTGGAAGCGGCCCGGAACTGGTTTGAGCCGCGGAATCGCGGCGACCAGATCGGAGAATGCAATTCCGCGCGCATGAACGGCTGCGATGGCTGCGAGAAGGTTGAGAATGTTCACTTCGCCCGCGAGGCGGGATGCGAGTTCAGCGGAGCCTGCGGGCGTTTCGAGTTGAATCACAGCGCCGCCGGGAGTAAGCCGGTAGCTGGCGGCACGCCAATCGCCCGCCGTTATCCCATAAGTCCGGACCTCCGCCCCGGCCCGGCGAGCAGCGGCAGAGAGTTGTTTGCTGCGCTCGTCGTGAGCGTTGATGACGGCGACGCGTGGGGCTGGATAGACCGAGCCGTCAAAGAGAAGCTTCTTGGCCGCGAAATACTTCTCCATCGTCTGGTGATAATCGAGATGGTCGCGGGTTAGGTTGGTGAAGACGGCCACATCAAATTGGATGCCTGCGGCGCGGCCTTGATCGAGGGCGTGGCTGGAAACTTCGGTGACGAGCTCGGTTGCGCCACGCTGGACGCCTTCAGCCATCAGCTCAAACAAATCTCTCGACTCGGGCGTGGTGTGGAGCGAGGGGCGGACTTCGCCGGCGATGTGGTACTCGATGGTGCCGATGAGAACCGTTTTTCGCGCAGCGATGTTGAGGAGCGATTCGATCAGGAAGGCGGTGGTGGTTTTGCCGTTGGTACCGGTGATGCCGGTGGCGGCGAGTTGTTTCTCCGGGTGGCCGAAGAAAGCCGCGGAGGCTTCGGCAAGGGCGCGACGGCCATGCTCGACTTCGAGGACGGGGATTTCCGGATTGTAGACAAGCAGATGATCGAAGGTGGGAGCGGAGTCGGTGACGATGCCGAGAGCGCCAGCGGCAAGGGCTTTTTCGATGTAGCGATTGCCGTCGGTGGTGCCGCCCTTCATGGCAACGAAGACGGAGCCTGGCTTGATGCGGCGGGAGTCGTATTCGATGCCGGTGATGGGGTCGGCGGAGTCGCTGGACGCGCCGACAGCAATGACTTCTGCGATGAGATCGTTCCAGAACATGCTACCGACCATTGTAGTGTGCATAATCGCAACTACTAACTCGATCAGTGCGAATTACAATGCTTGCGTGTCGATCCGGTGGAGGGACAACTATGCCAAAAGGAGTTCCAGTGAGAAATGACTGGAGCCGGCTAAACCGGCTTCAACTCGGAAAACTCGCGGAATATCTTGTCAAGATGGAATTTGTACTCTGGGGCTGCGATGTATTCACGAGCGAGGTGGACGATCATGGTATCGATCTTGTTGTCCGAACACAGAGTGGCAATCATTTTGACGTGCAGGTGAAGTCGTTCCGACTTGAAGCGGGAAAGAGCACGCCGTACGTCTTTCTTCCTAAAGAGAAGTTCAAAGTCAATCCATCTCTGTTACTAGCGCTGGTTCAGTTTATCAATGATGAGAATCCGGTCATTTATTTGATTTGCTCTGGCGATGGAAGTAAGGCTGACCCCATTTTCGAAAGCAGAGATTATGGACCCGGAAAGAAGAGCCTGCCTGAGTGGGGATTGACTCTCTCCAAAAAGAAGCTTGCGTCTCTGGGTCAGAACTTTCTGTTTGAGGCAGTAGTACAAAGACTCCAATAAATACAAAAGCAAGAGCAACCGCAGGTCCTTCGACTGCGCCGTTCGCTGCGCGAGCGGCTACGCTCAGGATGACAATCAGAGGAGGAGCTCGGCGTTAGCGGCCGCAGTGGACGACGATTTTCGTGCCGACGGGGACCTGCGTGCCGGGGGCAGGAGCTTGTTCGCGCGCGGTGCCGCTGCCCACGATTTCGACGTCGAGACCCGCGGCAGCTGCAGCTTCAATTACCCTGCGCACGGGCAGACCGATGAGCGTCGGGACGGTGAGTTTCTTCCCGTCATTGATCGTGAGCGTCTGCGGTGCGGCAGCCTTTTGGACGAATGATTTGGCAGGTTGAGCGAGCGACGACTTGGTTGCGGTCTGCGATGAAGTGGACGTGGCAGCACTTTGCGTCGTGCTTGATTCTTGTTTCGCATCGGGGGTGGAACTCGGCGAAGACGTGGACGACTGCGTATTCGTTTGCGCTGGGGGCGTACGCAACGGGTCGTCGGCCGGCAGATCGTTCACGGCGGCGAAGAGCGCAGTTCACGTTGTCCTGATCGGCCCCGGAATCATCTTCGGCTAGCTCGACATTTTGGTCTTTCTTCGCGGGAGTGTGTGGTTGCTGCACTTCGATATCGTGCGGCACACCCAGATATTCGAGAACCTGCTGGGCGACCTCCGCGAAGACAGGCGCGGAGACGGCGGTGCCGTAGTACGATCCGACTTTCGGATTGTCGATCACAACGGCGACGGCGATGGCGGGATTGTTGACAGGCGCGATGCCGGCGAAGGATGCGATGTGCATCGTCTTCGAATAGAGGTGCGTGGCCGGATCGACCTTTTGCGCAGTGCCGGTCTTGCCGCCCGATGAGTAGCCATTGAGCTGCGCTTCCTTGCCCGTGCCGTAGAGGACGACGCCTTCCATCATTTTGCGCATCTGCGCGGCGGCCATCTCGGAGATCACGCGGTGCGCGCCGGGAGGGAGGGGATTGGGCATTTCCTCACTCGGTCTGAAGGGCTCGGCCGCTAGCGCTGCTTGCGGCACCTGCTGTGAGGCCGAACCCCGTGAACTTGTGATCTGGCCAGGTACCAGAATCCGAGGCGGAAGATACGTGCCGCCGTTGGCGATGGTGGAGACCATCGACACAAGCTGGATCGGCGTGACGCCGACTTCCTGGCCAATCGCAATAGAGCCGATGGAGGAGCCGCTCCACCGACTGGGTGGACGCAAAAGGCCGCGGGTTTCGCCAGGGAGTTCCATGCCGGTGCGCGCGCCAAACCCGAAATCGCGCACATATTGATAGAAGCGATCCTGGCCTACCTTGAGAGCGAGCTTGACGGCGGCCACATCGCTGGAGCGCGCAAGTGCAGTGGCAACGGAGACGACGTGCATGCCTCGATCGCTTTTGTCGTCGTGAATGACGCGTCCCGCGAGGGTGATCTGGCCCCCCTGGCAATCGATCATGTCGTCGGGTTTGGCGACGTGGGCGTCGAGCGCGGAGGAATACGTGACCAGCTTGAAAACAGAGCCGGGTTCGTAGACGTCGCTGACGGCATGGTCTTTGAGCAGCTTGGATGTGGTGTGCCGGAAGTCGTTGGGGTTGAAGGTGGGGCGCATGGCAAGCGCGAGGATCTGGCCGGTGTGCACGTCCTGCACGACGATGGTTCCGTTGTCGGCGCGCTCTTTCTGCATCACATGGTCGAGCGCGGTCTCGGCCATGAACTGAATATTTTCGTCGATGGTGAGTTGGAGATTCTGGCCGGGGTCCGGCTCGTGTTCGATCGAGCCAAGTACATGACGGCGCGCGTCGATGGCGGTTAAAACGCGGCCGGGTGTGCCATGCAGGCGGGCATCGAATTTCTGCTCGAGGCCGCCGAGGCCGTTGTCGTCGATGCCGACGTAACCGATCGCCTGGGCAGCGATGTCGCCGTTTGGATAGAAGCGCTGAAATTCCTTCTGGAAATAAATGCCTTTTAGGTTGAGGGCGCGAACGCGCGTAGAGACTTCGGGTTTGACGCGTCGCGCGACCCAGGCGAAGCCGCGGCCGTCGTCGAGACGCTTGGCTATCTGCTGTTCGGTTGTCTGCGCGTCGGCGGGGTCGATGTGTGTCAGGCTTGCAAGGGTCCGCGCGTAGGCGGCTTTGTCCTTGTCGTCAATTTCATTGGGGACGGCATAGATGGAGTCGACCTGCACGGTCATGGCCAGCTCGCGCATGTTGCGGTCGTAGAGGATACCCCGGCGCGGAGCTACCTCAAAGGTGCGCTGCTGCTGCTTCTGCGCGCGTTCGACATAGTCATTATGGCGAATGAGCTGCAGCCAGAAGAGACGCGAAGTGATGGCCATCGCCCAAAAGAAGAAAAAAAGGCAGACGAGCCAAAAGCGTCTTTGGTTCATCAGCGCGGTTCGAGTTGTCGCGCTGCGCGCGCGGTTGGCGCGGAGGGGTGCTGACTGCATGACGGGGGAGACTGTACTCGCCATTTAGTTTATCGGGTCTAGCGTGTGGGTGCGAGAGGAGGTGTGATTTGCGCGTACACCGGGGCGCTGCTGTCGGCGTGCGCTGTGGCGTGGACGACCTGGCCCGGATCAGGCGCGGCCAATCCCATTTGATGGGCGAGGCCATCAATGCGGGCGGGCTGCGAGAGCTGGGCTTCGCTCAGGCGGAGCTGGCGATTCTCTTCGCGCAGTTGATCGAGCTGCTGCTTTTCCGACTCCACTCGATAGGAGCCTTCGATAGCGCTGAAGTGCTGCAAGCCATACACCATGACAAGAGTGAACAGGACCGCAACTGTAGCGGAGAAGATGCGCATCTGGCGCACACGCACCGGATCGGAAGCTTTGACGAGACGTGTGTTGTCAAAGTGCCTGGTGAACATGATCTCGGGCGTACGAACGCCGCGGCGGCGCAGGGGCTGCTGCGCGAACAGTTCCGCGTTATGATTAGCGACTTGTGCAGGCCGGTTCTGCGTTTGGCCCAGGTCGAAATAAGTAGTGCATGCCGCCATGGTGGCTCCTTGCGTCGCAGGGAATAGGGAACAGGGATTAGGGAACAGGTGGTTCGTGCTCACGAAATTATTTAGCTCGCCGATGTGTTCCTGTTCCCTGTTCCCTAGTCCCTGTTCCCTGCCTTTTTGCTGCTCTCAGTTTTGCGCTTCGGGAGCGCGGATTCTTTTCTATTTCTTCTTCGTCCGGTGTGACCGGCTTCTTGGTTAATATTTCCCAAATTCCTTTATGGGCGCCTTCGCGCAGACTGTCTTTCGCGATGCGATCTTCCAACGAGTGAAAGCTGATGACGACCAGTCGTCCGGAGGGCTTAAGCAACTTTGGTGCGGCCTCGAGGAGCGCCCGAATTTCGTCCAACTCACGATTCACATAAATACGAAGAGCTTGAAAGGTGCGTGTCGCCGGGTGAATTCTGTCCTGTTTCATTGCCGGGGCGGCTGTGGCGACGATGCGGGCAAGCTGCCCTGTCGTTGTCACCGGCCGCCCGCGAACAATGGCTCTGGCGATTCTCCGCGACCTCCTTTCCTCTCCGTATTCGTAAATGAGGTCTGCAAGCTCACGCTCGTTCGCCTCATTCACCACTTGTGCGGCAGTCGGTCCCTGGCGCGTATCCATACGCATGTCAAGAACGCCGTCTGCCGAAAAACTGAATCCCCTGTGCGCCTCGCCGAGTTGCAGGCTGCTGATGCCGAAGTCGGCCAGAATGCCATCCAAACCAGCCGGTTCGACGTGTCGCGCAATCGAACTGAAGGCTTCGCCGATCAGCGTCATCTTTGGCGCCTGGCTGCCGAGCTCGTCTGCAATCTTGTCGAGCTGTTCTCTCGCAAGAGCCAGGGCTTCGGGATCCCGATCGAAGCCGATGAAGTGGCCTTCAGGGCCGAGCCTGCGAACAATTTCCGCCGCGTGACCAGCCATGCCCAGCGTGCAATCGGCTACCGTAGTGCCGGGCCGCACATGAAGAAACTCAATCGCATCTTTTAAAAGAACTGGCACATGGCGTTTGCCTTGATTCGTCATGCGCTCCCCCTGAGGGGTTGAATCACCTCAGCGACCAAGATCTGCCGCCGGCGACCCTGAAAAACTTCAATCAATCTCGGTGATATATGCCGAGACCCGTTGCTTGCGTTCCGGAGACATGCCGCCGGGTTGCAGAGCCTTTTCCAGCGCTTCGCGGTTGTGAACGGCAAGAAATCTCGTCTGGCCCATCACCTTGACTTCTCCGTCGAGTGCTGCTTTGGTCCGCAGAGCCTGCGGCAACAGCACCCGGCCCTGGTTGTCCATCTCCACTTGCTGGCCGTAGAAGTTCACCACGGTCAGGAATTCCTCCACCGCATCGTCGAGGGCGCTGACTTTCGCCAGGCGCTGCTCAACCTTTTCCCACTCCGGCAAGGGCCAAATCTCCGCCCACTTGCCGTTAGTACTGGTGACAAAAAACTGGGTCACGTTGGCGGCGTCCATCAGGGCCTTAAAGGCAGAGGGCACCTTCAGGCGTCCCTTGTCATCGACTTTTGCCTCATGACTTCCGCGAAACATTGCCCTACCGCCATTCCCGCAGCTTAAAGACACAGCGGTCCCGATGCCGTCTAAGGGTGTTCAGGCTGATTCGTACCTATGCTGAAGCCGCTCAAACGGGTGTACAGTGAAGAAGTTTGGGGTTTATTAGGTCTTCCTTGGCCCCTTCTTCCCACCAGACTCCATTTTTGACCACTTTCGAGGATCATAGCCCACATCGGGACGGGGTCCAACATGAAATTGGGGAAACTGTGCGAAAAAGTAACAGTTGCACCTGGAATGGGGCAGCTCCGCAAGACAAAATCGGATATGTGGGCGCGCAGGCTGCGATTACCCCAAGATGTTGTGTTTAGAGATTTGGTTCAGCGAGGAATCGGGCCCTTTTCAAGCGGACGGGAAAGGTATATAGGAGAACAAAAAGCGAAGTTAGCTCGATTGGCGGCTTTCGATCGGCTGCTTGCGGCTCGCAACAAGCTTCATTAGATACAAAAAGACCAGCACATTGATGATGAGCAAGCCGACCCGCATCCAGGTCAACCGCCGAAATATCTCAAAAATCTCCCACGGCAGAAACGAAGCGGTGATACCAAGAGTCAGCAACTCGCCCCAGGCTTTCTCGAGATAGAGCCCGATTCCCTCCGCAAGGCTCAGGGCGGCGTAGGCGAACGCTACGGCTCCAATCCTGCGCAACATGGGGTCGTTGACGAGTGCAGCTTTGTCGAGAAGGAAGTTAATGAAGTGAGATTCGGGATTGAAGCGCAGGGCCAGGGCGACCTGACTAAGCAGATCGTCGATGTCTTGATGGAGAAGACGGAACGCACCAATGCCGACGCCGACGAAGAGAAGCGCTTGAAGCCCCTTGTAGGCAGCAATCAGGATGAGGAGTTTGTTGTGCTGCTGTCGCTTCTGATCCAATCGAGCCGGGGATTCGGTCATGTCTGCTGACGGCCCGGAACGTGCACGAGGCCGTCATCTTATCTTACGTCAGCCTTTGGGCAGCGGTTCGTGGATTGGGGCGCGGCAGTAACGTACATGCGCCTGGCTTATCTCCTTGCGTGAAGGAGAGCGTCGCGATCCAATACGTTGCCGTCGACGATCAGCGTTGAGATGCGACGGATATTCCAGACATTCGTGGTGGGATCCGAGTCGAGGACGAGGATATCCGCCCGGCGGCCGGGGGCGATCAGGCCGAGCTCGTTCCATCCGAATTGCAGGGAGTAGTTGTTGGTGGCAGCGGCCAGCGCTTCGCGCGGCGAGAGCCCGAGGCGCACCAGCATTTCCATCTCGATATGTTCGGAGATTCCCGGCATGGAGCCCATCACGGGCGCGCCGGATGCAGCCAGGTAGTGCGGATACGAAGCGAAGATCGTTTCGTTGATCTCCCAAAGACGCAGTGCAGCCTGATCGGCTTTTTTTTGCTGACTCTCTTCCATCCAACGTTGTGCTGCGGCCGGCAAGTGACGCGTCCAAGGCGCGAGAGGATAGGTCAGTTCACCCGTGGTCCGATCGGGTGGATCGAAGAGGCCGGCTGGGTCGAGCAGCGCAGCCGCTGGTTCGAGCCACAGGTTGCGATGCCCGGGCAGGCGGAGAAAGTAGATGCTGAAGGTCGGCATCAGCGCAGCGTGACGGGTGGCGATGAATTGTGCATAGTTGCGGACGTGCTGATCGTTGGTGGGCAGGTGCATCGTGTAGTCGTAGGCGGTAGTAGCAGCGGGGCCGTAGGGGTCGTCGACGAGCGGCCGTTGCAATTCGTCAGGAACCAGCCCAAGCTCGTAGCGGCTCATGTGAAGCAGCGCATCGATGCCGGCTTCAATGCCAACGGTATACGGAGTGGAGATGAATTCGCCATAGGTGGCGAGGCCCATTTGATGGGCGTGCGCGATGATCCACTGCGTATTGGGGGCGGTGAGATCGCCACCCAGCAACACGACGCGTGTGCCGAGACGAGCAGTGTCATTCAACTGGCGGGCGGTGTCTTCGGGACTGAGCTCAACGGGATGCGCCCCTTCGCGGAGCTTGGGAGCCCATTCCGGCTGGCCGATGAGCAGGCTCCAGTCATCCGTGCTGCCGATGGAGTCGAGCAGGTAAAGATGCGGGCTGGGGCTGGCGGAGCGATCAATGTGACCGCGGCGCGCGTCGGCACTGGCGACGACGGTGGTGACGCCCATATAGAGGAAGGCATTGGCTTGGCCTTGCGAGTTCATGCCGGCAAAACCATCGATGAGGCCGGGGATCAGGTATTTCCCTGTGCAGTCGATGACCCGTACGCCTTTTGGAATGGGCACATCGGCGCGCGAACCGGCCGCGACGATTTTTCCTTCACTGATAACGACAATGGAATCTGCTTGATCTCGAGCCGAGCGGCCCCAGTTGGTCACATCAACAAGGGTTCCTCCCGCAAGCACAAGGGTAGGAGCAGGAATGGGATTGGGATTGGGCGGCAGAGGCGCTTGCGACCAGGCTGGAACAGTGGCTGAGATCCATCCGCAGATCAAAGCCTGAAAGAAGCAGATGTGTCGCATAGGCAAATCGGTCTGATGAGGATTGTCGCACAGTGACTTGCCGTCGAGGCGCGGCTGGCCCTTTGGGCGAGATACCCTGGGCATCGGGACGTCGAGTTCACGAGTCTTTATCAAAGATTCAATATGCTGGCGGAAGCACTGGCTAGCGGGCCCGAGTTTCTGTGCGCGCTTCCCCATCCTTGGAAGATCGCAGTCTCATATTGAAAGGATAGTCTCGAATGCAGCGAAGAACCCGGCCACAGCCGATAACACAGCGATCACCGAGGCCAACAGAAGCCGAACGCCGGTTGGGACCAGCGCCCCGCCGAACGCGGTCATCATTTTATTCATGGATCGTTCTGTCGGAGATGCTAACTCGCGACCAACGTCCGCCGCTGGCGGCGCGCGAGCAGCGGCAGAACCTCGGCGAGGGCCGCGTCGACGGTGAGCCCATACTTCGCGCGAAGCGCGTCGACTTTGCCGTGCTCGATGAAGTTGTCGGGCCAGCCAATGCGCACCACCGGAACCGATGCTCCCATCTCATCGAGAGCCTCGATCACGGCAGAACCAAAGCCGCCCATCTTGACGTGATCCTCGAATGTGACGAAGACGGCAACGCGGCGGGAGTAGATCTCGAGGGTCTCGCGATCGAGAGGTTTGACGAAGCGCGGATTAATGATGGCGGCAGAGAATCCTTCGCGATCGAGACGGCTCCCAAGTTCCTGCGCCAGCGCGACCATCGGTCCGAGACCGAGGATGGCAACATCGGAGCCGTCGACGAGCACCTCAGCTTTGCCTACCGGCAGCACTTCAGGCGCAGCTTTCCGCTCTACTCCGGCAACGGCGCCCCGCGGATAGCGAATGGCACTGGGACCGGGAAGCGTAAGCGCGGTCTTCATCATGTCGGCGAGCTCGTCTTCATCCTTCGGCGCCATCAGCACCATCTCGGGTACGCCGCGCAGATAGGCGATGTCAAAGAGGCCGTGATGCGTGGGGCCATCATCGCCGGAGAGGCCGGCGCGGTCCATGCAGAAGACAACGGGCAACTTTTGCAGCGCCACGTCGTGCACGATGGGATCGAAAGCGCGCTGAAGAAACGTGGAGTAGATGGCGCAGACGGGACGGAAGCCGCGCGTGGCCATGCCTGCGGCAAAGATGACCGCGTGCTCCTCGGCGATACCGACGTCGAAGTAGCGCTTGGGATGATGCGGGCGGAAAAGATCGAGACCCGTGCCGTTGGGCATGGCGGCTGTGATGGCAACGACGCGGGAATCGGCGTCAGCTAGTTGCACCAGCGTTTTCGCGAAGGACTCGGAGTAGGTCGTCTGGCCCGCCGTGGTCTTGCCGGTCTCGGGATCGTAGGGCCCAAGACCATGAAATTTCTTTTGCCCGTCGAGCGCGGGCTGAAAACCGCGGCCCTTTTCCGTGAGGATGTGCAACAGGACGGGGCGGTCTTCTTTCTTGAGAAAGTTGAATGTCTCGACCAGCAGCGGCAGATTGTGGCCATCGATGGGTCCGAAATACTGCAGGCCGAATTCCTCAAAAAGAATGGACGGCCAGAGCATGCTTTTCGCAGCTTCTTCGGCGCGGCGGACCACGGTCATCGCCGTTTTGCCGCCGAACTTTTCGACCAGGCGCGCCGCCGACTCGTGGAAGTTTCGATAGTGTTCGTTGGTCACAATCCTGTGGAAGTAGCGCGCGATGGCGCCGACATTGCGATCGATCGACCACTCGTTGTCATTCAGGACGACGATGAGGCGCTTGGTCTGTTCTGCGATGTTGTTGAGGGCTTCAAACGAGATGCCGTTGGTGAAGGCGGCGTCGCCCGCCACGGCAATCACGTGCTCATGACCGCCGGCTAGATCGCGCGCCACGGCCATGCCAAGGGCGGCGGAAAGGGCGGTGCCTGCGTGGCCTGCACCGTAGCAGTCGTGCTCGCACTCGGTGCGCAGCATGAATCCGTTCAGGCCGCCTGGCTGCCGAATGGTTTCAAAGCGCTCCCGACGGCCGGTGAGGATCTTGTGAATGTAGGCCTGGTGGCTGACATCGAAGACGAGCTTGTCGGCCGGGGTATCAAAGACCATGTGGAGGGCAAGGGTGAGCTCAACGACGCCGAGATTGGGGCCAAGGTGGCCACCGGTCTTGGAGAGCGTCTGAATGAGAAAGACGCGAATCTCTTCGGCCAGTTCGGTCAACTGCGCGTAGTTGAGTTTCTTCACGTCCGCCGGCGAGTGAATCGACTCCAGCAGTGTTCCCATGAACTTCCTTCCCCCGTTCAAGGCCGGGCGTCCGAGACGAAACACCTGGCGCATCGGGGTTTCGCGATTGTGGCGGCAGGATGAAAGCAGCAAAAAACTGTTCAGCTCGCCCTCTTGCCTACCCCACTGCCGACCGCGTCATTCTGTCACTTAAGTATAGCAATCCGCAAGATTGCAAAAGCCTGAAGGAGTAGACGGAAAGTAACGGGCAAGGTCCTGCGCGGACGGCGAACGCTCGGACGCAGCTCGGCTGAGGTAGGATGGCGAACAGGAAGCAGAGGAGAAAAAAGCCGTGGGCAGAGGATTGAAGGCGATTTGGTTTGGATTGTTGGTGTTGGGGCTTGCCGGCGGCGCGCCTCTCAGGGGTCAGCTCCCGGAGCCGGGGACGCAATTGACCACGCCCAATCCGCTGGTCGATTCCACCATGAATGCGGGCAAGATGCTGCTTTTTGACCTGGAGGCGCGTTTTGCGAAAGATGTGGCCGAGCGCGGTGGCGCGGCTTTCGCGGATTGGTTTGCCGGAGACGGTGTGGCGCTGGGAAATGGCGTGGCGCCGGTCGTGGGGAAGGTGGCGATTGCCAAATCCACGAAATGGTCGCCAAAAGATTATCAGCTTACGTGGACGCCGACCGATGCCGTGATGGGACCTTCCGGCGATATGGGCTACACCTGGGGTCATTTTGATGGCCACAGCAAAGATGCGAATGGGAACCCTGTGGCGACATCGGGCCGCTACATCACGATTTGGCGCAAGCAGACGGACGGCAGCTGGAAGGTTGCGCTGGACGCGGGGGCAAATGAGCCGGCGGCAGCGGGCGACTGCTGCAAACTGCCTGGGCCGGCAATGTGATTCGGCGCGCCGCCGCTATTTTGGCGTTGTCGTTTTTCGCATCAGTCGATGCGGTAGATTTTGAGATCGCCGGAATCCTGCTGTTCCACGAGCCAAGGCGGCAATGGCCTTGGCAGGGCTATGTCTGTTCCGGGGCGGGCAACAAGCCATCGGACGTGCCAGGTCTCGGCGATATGGCGCAACGTTTCCGGATCGGTGGTCGTGAAGAGCAAATCGTTGTCGCGAAGCATGGGAGTAAACCACGGGAGAAACTTTTCGCCTCGCGCCAGGTATCCTTCGAGAAGCACGGGGCGCTCGGACAGTGCTGAGTAGCCGTAAGAGTGCTCACTGGGTGGCTGTAGGCTGTCCCCCTCCAGAGAATGCTTGTTTGTCGCAAAGCGCTCACCCGTTGCCATCAATCCGCCCAGACGCCGGAGCCCATGAACGACTCCCGGCTTATACGTGATGTCGGCTTTCAGTGCGCCCCCCGTGGAACCGTACCAAACAGGTATCCAGGCGAGAAACCCGACCATGAACAGGCTCATGAGCACAGCGGAGCCGATCGATGCAAAGCGGCTGCTGCGCTTCATCAGCACCGAGAAGCCGTACAGGAGCGCCAGCAACAAGCAGGCCAGGAGTATCTTGAGGCGAAAATCCGGGATCCCTGCTTCGCGGTGCAGTGCGAACGCCGCGGCGCCGATCAGCACGCCGCAGGAACACAGCAGGATCATGCTTTTGATCGCAATTCCGAGCCACTGCTCGACCAAGCGGACACGTTCGACGCCATACCAACTTCGAGGACCGACCCGGGAAAACGCAAAGATGCTGAAGAGGCTCTGCAGGAAATAGATGCCGTAGTGTTCATTGTTATCGCGAAGATGCAGGGCGAGAGAAAAGAAAAGAAGCCCCAACACGGTAGCAAGCATCAGGGCAGAGACGGGTTCCTTCAAGCGCCGTGTGATCCAGCGAAAGCCGACGATTCGGAATCCCAGGCCGGCTATCAACCACATCACGAGCGTCCACCATTGCCAGGTGATGTGCGCATTGAGCATCGTTGCCGATGCATCCGGGGCCTGGCTATAACCCATGATTTTCCAAGCTGCAAAAAAGAGGCAGCCCATGAAAAAGATGGACACCAAGGACGATCTTCCCCGCAGGCGCCCCCAGAACAAGAGGATCGCAACGACGCCCAAACAATACAAGGCGGCTACCGAGTTCACGGGGACCACGAATGCGGGCAAGAGCAGCAGGATCACGGTGCGCCAAGTGATTGCCGATTCGCGTTCTCTCGCAACAAGGCAAATGCCGAGGATGGCAGTAATCGCCCCGAGGCCATGAAGTAAGGAATGTCCGCTCAGGAAATGGTCGAACGGCCCCCCATCGACAAACATTCCGCCGTCGGATCTCTTGAGAAGGAGGCGTGCAATCAGATGATGCCGGGAGTTGACGAGCACGTCGTCGATGGTGGCGAGCAATGAACCATAGAAGAAAAGCCCGGCGAGAGACAGGATGCCGCCGAACTTTGTGCCAGTGGCCTTGAGTGACAGCAGCGTCCCCAGTGAAAAACAGGACAGCACGAGGGCCCAGAGCGAAGCGCCGCGCGTGACCCGGGCGACCGCGTCCCCCAGGTCGAGACCATCAAGTCGGGAAATAGCTGCAGCTGGGGCTAAAGACCCGAAGTGATAAAGAAGTTCGGTCGTGTCCGTCCCAGGGGATCTCGGGGGGCTGCCGCCGTTCTTGATGCTCGCGGCGATTGCATGGAAATGCTGGGTCTCCCAATTTCTCCAGTGGAAGCTTCCGTCGCGGCGTTGAACAAGATCACCGCTCGCTGAGGGGAGAAAGTACACGGCGCAGATCAGAGCGGAAAAAAGGGCAAGCGTGAAGCCATGGGCGACGGTGCTTTTCACCCATTGGGTGCGATCGCGCCAGAGACCGAGTGCCCCAGCCGCAGCCAGTGCAAGCCAAAGTGCCGGAAGCCAAACCAGCGGCAGCCCCAACCTGAGCCAGAACGCGCTCACGGCGGAGATTGCCAGGATACCGATGCCTGGAACGAGAAGAAAAGCTTCAGTTCGGGCAGAGGCGGACAACGCCGCCATCCCGATGCTGTAGCCGATGGCAACAACTACGAAGGTGTAAGCGATGAAGTTGAGAGTGGCCCATCCGCCCGCGGTAAAGAGCACGACTGCGGCCCATGGCAGAAACACGAGGGCCATCGTGACCGGCATCCGTCTTTCGGAACACGCCTTCACATCACTTCCGCCAAGATCAATAGTCTGACGGTGGGGATTCTCAAGGGTCGAGCTAGATACCTGCACAAACCGTTCCTCTGTTCGTGGCTATGAGGTCGTCTAGCTTCGGGACTCGGAGCGCCTGAATCCCGACGCAGGCGCAGCACACCCCAATTCTGTCGAGCCGTCCAAACGCAGGGGCAACCGAGAGCGCAGCCATAAGCATGTTCGATCGGCTATCCGCGCACGAGTGTGGAGAAGAGCTCGCGATCCGGAATGCCTTCCATAAACATCGCAAAGAACTCGTTGAAGCGGCCCTGCATCTTGGGCGCATCCCAATTGTCCGCGAACCGCTGAACCAGCTCTGCAACAAATAGCTTGAAAAGCGCTGCCACGATCGGGTTGACGCAGAAGCAGCTGGCGCACGGCGATTTCTCCGGAATTCGATTTTCCAGGTGCTGGCGCCGCAGTTCCAAAACGTTTTCGCAATTGATCAACTCTTGCGGCGTGCTGTCGCGAATATTGCCATAGGTCAGATCGCCTTGATAGTCGCGGCAGCACGGGGTCGCGCGGCCGTCGTTGAGTATGTGCAGAACCGACGAGAACAGCATGTAGCAGGGGGGCCAGGGTTGAATGTGCTTCTTCAAAATACTGCGCGTCAGGAAGTATCGGTTATCCGGCGAAAGCCCGCTGACTAGGTTCAAATCGATCTGGTCCATGGGTACATAGCGGCTCCAGAACTGCAGGTGGTGTCCCATTTCGTTCTGGACATCCTGGCTGACGATCGAGCCGATTTTCACGCGCTTGAACGGTTTGGTGTCTTTCGTTTTCTCGCGGAACATCTCCATGTTCTCGATCAGGCGGTCCCATTTTCCACCGAGACGAATCTTCTCGTAGGTCTCCTTCGATGCGCCGTCGATCGAGAATCGAAACTCATAGATAATGTCGGAATAATCAATGATGAGGTCGAGATGTTTATGAAGGATCAGAGCATTTGTCGATAGGTGGATTTTCACGCCGTTCTTGCGCAGGATATCGAAATACTGAGGCAGATTCTTGTTCATCAAGGGTTCGCCGATGGTATGCAGCGCCGTATGGCCGCCCCATTGATCCTTGGTGTATTTCACGGCGTGCTCGAACAACTCCATATCCATGTTGAACTGCGGCCGCGTCGACAAGGAGGTGTTGCACATGACGCAATTGATATTGCAGTTGCGATTGATCTCGATCTCGGCGATGTGCACGTCCTCGACTCTCTGGATCAGTTGAGGGTTGTACACTTCGTTCACAATAGCGTCGTAGCGCTCCATGAGCTTTTTGCGCTCGAACCAAGTCTTGATACCTGGCAGGCTCTTGACAGTTGTTTTTACACTGACCGGGACCATCTGCTTCAAGGTACTCAAGTTGTGCTCCTTTGGCGCTTCTTGTTGAGGGGAATACGGGCGCCGTAGCGACGTCTTTCTAAGATACTGTGTCATCTTATCGATAGCTGCCCAGAATTACCATCAAACATAGGTCACGAGAGCCGATAACTTTCGTGGGACTCACAAACGGATGAGGGAGATTTCAAGGTCTTGGGTCTCCTTCTGTATGCAAGGAAGGGTGGCCACGATCCTGGCGCTTCGCGCCGGTCCTATCGACGATCGGTCTACACCGGCGTTCCTCGGAGTCGGTTGGTGTAACCAAGACAATCTGAAGCAATTATCAGCCGCAAACTGCCAGGTGGCATTGCTGTACCCGAAGCCACCGCCGGCCGAGTGGCATTTTCCTTAAGGAAATGCCGCCTTTTGCGGAACTGAAAAGGGCACGTGAATTGTGGAACTGCTCTAGTCTTTCCGGCCAAATATTTCCCCGTCTGCCAACGTGAGACAATGCCCTCGACGGGCTTCCCCGACGCTTCCCTCGTCGTCACCCACTTTTCATGGCCATTTCCACTCGCATTGTTGATTTTCTGTTTGGCCGGCCCCTGGCTAACAGCGAAGAACGCGCCGAGCAGATCGGGCCCATCGCGGGCATCCCGATTTTCGGCCTCGACGCACTGAGCTCGGCCGCCTACGGTCCTGAAGCTGCGCTGACCCTGCTGATACCGCTGGGAGTGGCCGGGGTCCAGTACATCGTTCCGGTCAGCACAGCAATCGTCGTGCTGCTGGGAATTGTGTATTTCAGCTACCGGCAGACGATCGAGGCCTACCCGAACGGCGGCGGCTCCTACACCGTCGCCACGGAGAATCTGGGGCCGAACGCCGGCCTGCTGGCCGCTGCTGCATTGATGATCGACTACATCCTCACCGCGGCGGTGGGCGTCTCGGCCGGTGTGGGTGCGCTGATCTCGGCGGTGCCCAGCTTGCAGCCGCACACGCTGCCGCTGTGCCTGGGCGTGCTGGCGATTTTGACCATCATCAACATGCGCGGCGTCCACGACACCGGCGTCGTGTTCATGATTCCTACTTATCTTTTTGCGGGCACGCTGCTGATCGTCATTGCCGTTGGCATGGTTCATGTGGCGGCAGGCAATCCGCATCCAGTCACGCCGCTGCCCGTTCTTCCAAAAGCCACCGAGGTATTGGGCTTCTGGCTCATGCTCAAGGTGTTTTCCTCCGGCTGCACGGCGATGGCGGGCGTGGAAGCGGTAAGCAACGGCGTAATGGCATTCCGCGACGACCGGCGCAAGAACGCCAAGATCACGCTGACCATTATCATCGCTCTACTCGCGATTCTACTCATCGGCATCGCCTTCCTCTGCCGCGCTTATGGAGTGGGCGCGACGGACCCCGGCGGCCCGCACTATGAAAGCGTGCTGTCGATGCTGACGCGCGCCGTGATGGGTCACGGATGGTTTTATTACCTGACCATCGGCGCGGTGCTGCTGGTGCTGTCCCTCTCGGCGAACACCGCGTTTGCGGATTTTCCGCGCCTGACGCGCGCGATTGCCGGAAACAATTATCTGCCCCATGTCTTTCTCCTGCGCGGTCGCCGGTTGCTCTATTCGTGGGGCATCTACGTTCTGGTCGCGCTGACGGCACTTCTGCTGATTATCTTTGACGGCGTCACCGACCGGCTGATTCCCCTCTATGCTATCGGCGCATTCCTGGCTTTCACGCTATCGCAGGCCGGCATGGTGGTGCACTGGTGGAAGCGGGGTGGGTCGCCATTCCGCATGACGATGAATGGCCTGGGCGCAATTGCGACGGGCATCACGACGCTGGTGGTGCTGGTGGCGAAGTTTGTCGAAGGCGCATGGATCACGGCGATGCTGGTGGCCTTCATGATCGTCGCGATGCGGGCCGTAAACAGGCATTATCGCCGCGTGAACCGCGAAACCGATCTCCAGCGGCCGATTGTCGCCGCGGAAGTGACGAAGCCGGTAGTCGTGGTGCCGATCGATCGTTGGAGCCGGATATCAGAGAAGGCCTTGTCGTTTGCGCTGTCGATGTCGGACGACATTCGCTGCGTCCACGTGCAGATCACGGAAGAGACGGATCAATTCTGCGCTGAGTGGGAGGAGAAGATCGCGAGCCCGTTGCGTCAGGCTGGGAAGTGCGTCCCGAAGCTGATTACTCTGAAGTCCCCCTACCGCTATGTGCTGCAGCCGGTAGTCGACTACGTTCTCTCAGTGGAGCGCGAGACGGACTATCACAAGGTCTGCGTGCTGGTGCCGGAACTGGTGGTGCGCCACTGGTGGGAGAGCCTGCTGCACAACCGGCGTGCCGATTTGCTGAAAGTCATTCTGCTGCTGCGCGGGAACCGGCGCATCATCGTCATCAACATTCCCTGGTACCTTGAGCGCGGCTGACCATACCATCTGAAGCGAATTTGTCCGCCGGCTGGATTCCCTTCCCAGCGGCACGCGTCAAAATAGAGGGTGGGCCTTCGACTCATTCTGAGACTCCGCAGCCATGACTGCCCGGCTGCCGCTCGCTGCACTCTGCGATTCGGACGAGCTGCGCAGTGGCTTTGGTTGCTGTTGCTCTTCGCTGCCCTATTGCCGGCGCAAGAGCCGGACCCGCCGGCCACTGAACCCATGCCCGCGTCCCATACGCGAGTCATTGTGCACGGCGTGGTCTTGAACTCCGCGTCGGGCGAGCCGTTGCCCCGCGCGCTGGTTCGCCTGACAGGGGACCGCAGCGCAGGCGCATTGACTGACGGGGAGGGGCGCTATGAACTGCCGGACATCCCCCTTGGGCCGCAACAGTTTGAAATCATCAAGCCGGGATTTCTGGACGAAACGGCTGAGGCTTCAGCAGCTGCGGGCGGCGACACACGCGATTTCGCGCATACCGTGATCGTAGTTCCGGAAATGCCCGATGTGGTTTTCAAAATGGCCCCAGCCAATTCGATTCACGGACAGGTCCAGCTATCGACGGGCGACACGGCGCAGGGGATCGAAATCACCCTGCTGCGGCAAACCGTCCAGAGCGGGCGGCTTATCTGGCAGCTTGTCTTACCCGGAGCAACGACGACACGGACCAATGCGGATGGCGCGTATCGCTTCGGCGGCCTCGCCGACGGCACATATGTTTTGTACAGCGCGCCGGCAATGGAGAGCGAGCCGGACGCTCTGGTTTATCGGAATAGCGCACACACTATGGACCGCGGCGGATACGCGAGTCAGTTTTACCCCGAAGCTCGCGACCTGGCCGGTGCGGCAAAGATTCATTTGCACGGCGGAGAACAGGCAGAAGCTAACCTGGCCCTCACGCTCGAGCCCTTCCATGCTGTCGTGGCAACGGCGTATCTCCCCGGCGGCAGAACGGCCCAGGAGTTCACGCCCGACCAGCCCGGCACAACCTTTTCTGCGGTGATGACGGATAGCCAGGGACATCAGCTTCCCTACGTGGCGCAGTACGATCAGGCGACACGCACGGTCCAAGCGCTTTTGCCGGACGGGAATTATGTCCTTGTCGTTACCGCGGGCCGGCCGACATTGGTTGTGCGGCGCGGGCGGACGGCTACGGCATTGCGCGATGAAGGACCCTTCACTGGCGCGGTCGAGTTCTCTGTTGCCGGGCACGCCGTAACAAATCTGAGGATTGCGCTCGCCAACGCACACAGCAACCTGGTTGCAGTGAACCTGGCAAGGACCAGCACACAGACAAATGGCCCGAGCCCAGGCGCGGACGGCGGAGATTCGGTTTTTCTTACCGTAAGCCAGACAGGCGGATGGATCGGGGATGGCATGGTGAGTACGTTCGCGATCGGCTCGTTTGCCGGCCCGCTGAACACGTCGTTTGCACAGCCCGGAACCTACTGGGTGCATACAAATCTGGCGGACAAGCATGTGTGCGAAAGTTCACTTACAGCCGGCGGTTCGAACCTGGCGCGGGAGCCGTTGACATTGGGGATTTCCGGCTCATCACCACCGGTGACTCTGAACCTTCGCGACGATTGTGCGCGCCTCACGCTCACACTACCGGCAACAGCTGCGGGATCCGGCAATGGAGAAGAGCCTTTTTATACGGTGTACGTGGTGCCGGATTTCGACACCACGGAGGACGTGATCACACAAACGCTGCGCCCCTCGACCGGGGGCAAGGCAATTTGGGAGGGACTGACGCCGGGGAGCTATCACGTCTACGTCTTCGATAAGCCGGTCGCGCTTGCGTATCACGATCGCGCAACATTGAATGCTCTGCCGAATGCGGGACAGGCCATCGATCTGGGTCCATCGGCGGACGCCAGTCTGGTCCTCGAGGTTCCGAACCAATGACGCGAAGATGCGCGCATCTTTTGACCGGTCGGGGGTCTCGGTCGGGCGCGATGCACTTTGCGCTTCTTTTGCTGAGTGTTCTGTGTGCCTCGCTTTCAGCGCAGCAGAAGAATTCGACCGCGACCCATGCGGGCGGCTACCGCATAGCCGGAACCGTGCTCAATACTGCGACCGGAGAGCCGGTGCAGCGGGCTGTGGTCTCTGCGCTTGCCGAGGACGACAATCACGCGATTGCTTCGGTTGTTTCGGATGCGGAGGGACACTTCGCGATCGCGGGGCTGCCCGCGGCGAAATATCCCCTGACCGCATCGAAGCGGGGCTATCGAACCGCCTCCTACGATGATCATGACGGATATAACACGGCGATCGTTACAGGGCCGGACCAGGACACAACCCACCTGATCTTCTTTCTTGTTCCCGGCGCAGTGCTCCACGGAGTTGTGTCGGGTGACGGAGGAGATCCGGTGGAAGGCGCGCGCGTGATGCTGTTTGAGAAACCGCGCCACCACGCGCAGGACGAGCGAATCGTTCAGTCGGATTCCGCGGTTACAGACGACACCGGCTCTTACGAGTTCGGCAACCTCGCCGATGGGGATTACCTGGTGGCCGTCTCCGCGCAGCCCTGGTATGCGATGCGCCGTGCGAATGGCAATTCGGGCAAGGGAGGCAGCGAGGCGAATGCGCAGCTCGACGTGGCTTATCCAATTACTTATTTCGATTCGACCACGGATGAAGCATCGGCAACACCGATTTCGCTGGCGAAGGGCAGCCGCGTGGAAGCCGACATCGCTCTGCACGCGGTTCCTGCCTTGCGGATCGTCGTGGATGCGACGCGCCGAGTGGATGGGAGGCTTGCCCGGCCAGAATTGCAGCAGCTTGTTTTTGGAACCCAAATCGCGGCGGAGAGTGTTGGTTGGGTCGATGCGCTCAAGAGAGGCTCGGCCGAATTCAACGGCATCGCGCCCGGCCACTACGAAGTGACCGCGGGCGATCCGCCGCACATTGTGGAACTCGACGCGACCCAAAGCGAACATATCGATCCAGACTCGGGAAACCAGACAGCCGCCGTGACTGGCGTACTGCGCATGCCGGACGGCGAAGTGCCGCCGGACGAAGCACATATTCTTCTTCAACCACAGGAGGGTGCGCAGAGCCATGCGAGTCTGGCGACGGTTGCGCGCAACGGCCGATTCCATTTCGATTCGGTAGCGCCGGGAACATGGACTGTGATCCTGGTCGGCGACGGCGCGATCATGCCGGTGCTGGCGGTGGAAACGGGCGGCGGCGCTGCCCATGCAGGGAATGCGCTGACAGTGCGCGACCGTCCGATGAATGTGATCGTGATGCTGGGGGAAGGCAGAACGCGGATCGATGGGATCGCTCAAAAAGACGGCAAGGGCTTTGGCGGTGCGATGATCGTGCTGGTTCCGAAGCAGACGGGCAATCTCGAGACGCTCGCGCGACGCGATCAATCGGACTCCGATGGAAGCTTTTCGCTGCGCGATGTAGTTCCTGGGCAGTACACCGTCGTGGCGATCGAAGACGGCTGGGAACTCGATTGGACCCAGCCCGGCGTGCTGGCCCGCTATCTTCCGAGCGGCACAGCCGTCACAGTGAATGACACTTCCGCGGACGTCTTGCATCTTTCAGGGCCGGTGGTGGTGCAGCCGCGCTGATCGCGCTTCGCCGGTCCGCTTCGTAGAACAGGGGGGTAAACGATAGTCTATGAACGTACCGGATTCAAGTTACGGCACCCGCGCATTCAGGAATTCGACCTGCGCAATCGCGAGGCGCCACCATGGGAGCGAGGAGAATCTGACATTGACGAGGAAGCTATTCTTTTGGATTTTGGCCGCGTTTGCGGCTGCACTGATGCCGCTTGCGGCCCACTGCCAGATCGCTCCCGAAAAAACACCCAGCCTGCAGACGGGACCGGAGTATAAATACACGGCCTTTGTGGGCTGGGGTTATACGAGCTTGAACCAGGTGAACCAGTCGAAGAGCGGCTTGCAGGGCGTGAGTCTGTCGCTCACGCGCGATTGGGGCAAGTATTTCGGCGTGACCGCAGAAGGCGGCCACTACGCCTGGACAGTCACGGAAACAAACCCGCAAGCCGCATCTGTCGATCTATACCTGGCAGGGCCGGAATTCCACGCAGCACTCTATGAGCGAACGAGTCTTTTCCTTCATGGATTGCTCGGCGCCGCGCATACGGGAGGTGTTTCGATCCGGCCCAGCGAGTCATTTGCCGGCGGTATCGGCATCGGTCTCGATTACAAACTCGGTCCACACCTGGGCCTGCGTGCGTACGGCGACGACATCGGCTCGTCCTTCACACTGACGCCATATCAGCCCGGCGACTCACCACATCGGCACTTCAACGCGCGCGCCTCGGCGGGCGTGACGTACAAGTTCTGAACAGAGAGAGCATACTGAGCCTGCCGGGCGCAAAGCTATACTTCCGCCATGCAGGCTGTCAGTGTGATTGCCACCGTTCTCAACGAAGCGGAGAACATTCCAAGACTCATCGGCAGCCTCATCCGCCAGAACCCGCCGGCAGCTGAAATTATCATCGTCGATGGCGGGTCCTCCGATGGCACATGGGAATGGCTGCGCGATAAGGCAGCGAGTCACCCGGCTCTGCATGCAATCCGCGATGAAACCTGCAGCTTGAAATTCACATCCGGGCCCATTTCGAAGGGACGCAATGTGGCGATTGCTTCCGCCCACTCGCAGCTGATTGCGTGTGCGGATGCTGGATGCACCTACGCGCCGGATTGGCTCGCGGAACTGACCGCACCCCTGGCGAGCGGAGATGCGGAATACTCACTGGGCGGAGCAAGCCTTGACCAGACAGATCCGACCGTGTGGGACTTGGCTTCTGCTCCCTTCTTTGGCGTAAAGCTCGATGCGACTGCACCGACAAAGTCCTGCACTGCGCGGTCGATGGCATTTACGAAAGAATTATGGCGACGTCTGGGTGGATTTCCAGAGACGGTGTTCTTCGGCGAAGACACGTTGTTTGACTTGGAGGCGCGGCGGGTTGCGCCGCCTACTTTTCCGCGCAACGCGAAGGCGCTTTATCGTCCGCGTAATTCGTTCCTGTCGGCGTGCAGGCAACTGGCCCGCTACGCCGTAAGCGATGGGATTCTCGGTGTGCGTTGGTCACGGCTATTGCGCAATGCGGCGCGATGCCTCGCGGAAGTTGCGTCGGTGGCGGCGCTGCCCTGGACATGGATTCCTTTGGCAGTCGTGCTGGTGCTGGCTCTGCATTTCGCCTTCCACCAGGATTGGCTTTTCACCCGAACCCTGAAGCCTCAGGTGCTGCTGGCGCGCTTGGTTTTCTCCCTCGCGGTGCCGTGGATCATTGTGGCGAATCAAATCCGCGGGGCCGTGACCAAGAAGAATCTCGCCAATCCGCAAAACACAACGGCGTAATTCGTGAGTGCTTAAGTTCCGGAACGAGGACTCGGCATGACGATTCGCGCTCCGAATTCCAGATTGAGGGGGTCATAGCGTTCTCCAATGGATATAGAGCGACACCACACATGCCGAACGCCCATTCAAGAAAAGGGCGCCTTCGTCGATGCCGGAAACCCTGCGGCGATTGGAGAACTGCTCTAAGATAGGGACAATTCGTCCCGCGGAGCATGCATTGAAACGGTTGCTGGAATCGATACGACAGCACCAGAGCGAAATTTCGCTCGGCCTGATGATTGCGGCTGGGCTGATTGGCGCATGGTCGCAGTCCTATGCTCCGGCAAGGCTGGGTGATGAGATGTGGAGGCTCGCGGATCATCTTGCCAGACAGGGCACGTTTGCAGATCCTTTTGGCTCGATTGCGACGGGACCAACGGCAGCCAATCCACCTCTGTATCCGTTGCTGCTGGCCATCCTGATCAAGATTCTTCGGATTCCCTGGCTTGTTTTCGGCGCAGCCATTTTGATGAGTATTCTGGCGAACGCGGTCGTGGCGGCACAGTTGCCGCGCGTGTCCGAGGTGTTTTACGGAATGCCGGATTCCCGGGATTTTTGCCTCAGCGCTATGGCTTGCCGCGATGGAAAACATTCCGGGCTGGGACACGAATTTTACAGTCGTGGGGCTGTTGATGTTTTGTATCTTCACTTCGCGATACGCATACCCCAACAGACGATGGACAAACTCCGCGATATTCAACGGCGTTATCGCAGGACTTTTGTTTTTGTTTAACCCATCTTCCCTTCTTGTCCTGCTGCCATGGCTGGGGTTCCTGGCTCTGGCGATCGAAACAACGCCTGCGCTACGCGCTGAGATACTGTGCGATCGTCGTCGCCGTGATGAGTGTTTTTATCCTGGGATGGGGCGGAAGGAACTACGTGGAGTTGGGTTCGTTTGTGGTGAGAACCAACCTCGGAATGACGCTCTATGCCTCGAATAACGACTGTGCGCAATCGAGCATGATCAGGGATTTGATGAATGGATGCTACCAAACTCATCACCCGAATTCGAGTACACCCGAAGCGCAGTATTTGCAAAGAGTCGGCGAGGTCCAATACGACAGGAACCGCATAGCCGACGCCAAAGCATGGATGCGCGCTCATCCCGCAATGTTCCTGAAGCTCACGGCGCGGCGAATTGTCGAGTTCTGGTTTCCGCCGGCCGAAGTGATTCCTCCGGGATATGCGTTCAGCAACAATTTTGGGCTCGCCGATTACAACGAGCGGTGGATGCACCAGCAGCATGGCATCGACTACGCGATATGGATCGTCACTGGGCTTTCGATCGTCGGGCTGGCACTAATGGTGTTCCGGCGCCAGGCGGTGGCCGTTTTTGTGCTGACAGTATTGGCGGTTTATCCGCTGATGTATTACGTAGTGGTTTCGGATGTTCGATACCGTTATCCCGTATTGTGGTTGTCACTGTTGCCGGCGGGGTATTTCATCTCCGAATGGATGAGTGGCGGAGTCTTGCCATTGAAGAAGTCGTCGACAATCCAGCCGGAGCGGATGCCGGTACAGCGTTAAGGCCCATTGCCTGAATCGAGGGCTATATGGTTACACTCGCAACTCCGGACCCGAATCTCGCCAGGATCAAACAGCCGCGTGACCGCGATCTCTCCATCGACTATCTGCGCACGACTTTGACGCTGATGGTGCTTGCTCATCACAGCTGCCTCGCGTATACGAGCTGGGCTCATTTTGATAAGCAGGACAGTTTTCGCTCAAACGCTCCCGTGGTTGATGTCACGCGGTGGGCCTTCTTTGACTATGCGGAGAACTTCAACGATGTGTTTTTCATGTCGTTGATGTTTTTTATCTCGGGGCTCTTTGTTTATGCGGCGATCAAGAAGCATGGCACTGTCCAGTTTATTCGCGATCGGGGGCGGCGGCTGGGAATACCATTCGTCTTTGCCCTTGTGATCCTGATGCCGATTGCTTACTACGCGTCGTGGCAACTGTCCGTAAACAACCACGGTTTTGTGGATTTCTATGAGCGGCTGGCTGCGCGGGGGTTTTATGCGGGGCCTCCGTGGTTCATTTGGACGCTGTTCTTGTTTGATGTGGCGCTCGCCTTGATTGTGTGGCCCGTGCAGCGTTGGATTCCGAAGGCTGGACAGTTGATGACTCGATTGCAAACGCGGCCGTTGCTGACTTTTGTGGTCGTGTATGTTTTGGCCGCGCTGGCGTACCTTCCGCTGCTTTCACGCTACGGGTTCAGCGCCTGGACCAGTTTCCCCTTTGCATTTCAGATATCGCGCATTGCGCTTTACTCTCTCTGGTTCACGTTTGGATATCTCGTGGGGGCGCCCGGATTTGCTCAAGGTCTTCTGGCGCGCGACGGAAGCTTGGCACGGCGCTGGCCCTATTGGATTGCCGGATGTGTGCTGGCCTATAACGCGCTCTGGTTCGTGCCGCAATGGCCGGTGGTGCATCGACTCTCGCCTCTTGGACAAGGAGCCCTGTGGGCGCTGCTTTGGGTGCTAAGCTGCGTGGCCAGTTGCTTCGGCTTCCTGGCGCTATTCCGAGGCGTGGAGATGAAGTCGCGACCATGGATGAACTCCCTCACCCGCTGCGCCTACGGGATGTACCTCGTGCACTACATCTACGTTTTGTGGCTGCAGCGGCTGGTTCTGGATCGGCCGATTCATGCGAGCCTCAAGTTTGTCTTTGTGTTCCTTGGTACGACGCTTCTGAGCTGGGCAACCGTGCAGGCGGCCCTGCGGATCCCGAAGGTAAAGACGGTTCTCTGAGCGGCGATTTGCGTTCCGGAAGTGCGATCCTTCTCACAGGTACGGCCTGCCCGGTTTTCGCCGGTCACTTGGCGGCGAGAGCTCGCAGGCGCCGGTTCTCTGCTTCCAGCGTTTCAAGGCGCAGGCGCAGGGGCGCCAGTATTTCGGTCAGCTCTGCTTCCGTGTAGCGCGGCGTGATGTGCTGCGGGCAGTTCCAATCGAAGCCCTCGACACGAATCAGGATGGCTCGCTCGGGAGGCGTCTTCTCTTCCGGTACACGCAGTTTCTCGATGAGTGCTTCGGCCTCCGCATCTCCTTCATGGATTTTGGCGTGCCCCAGGATCTTCAATCGGCTCTTCGTTGGATAATCCATCAGAAACAATGCGACGCGATCATCGTGCTGCAAGTTGGCGGTGCTGATGTACTGCCGATTCCCGCGCAGGTCGGCAAAGCCGAGAGTCTGGTCATCCACTACACGCAAGAATCCTGGCGCACCGCCGCGAAATTGGATGTAGGGCCAACCGGTTTCGGAGACGGAGGCCATGTAAAAGCCGTCGCGCTCCTGGATGAAGCCCTGTTCGTCCGGACCGAGGCGGTCGACTAGACCGGGCGCGCCCTCGCCCCGTTCGTAGAGATGCCGGCTCCCGTGTTGCTGCTGTTGCCCCTTCACGAGGGGCGTGAAGGCGAGTTCCGCAAAACGCCGGCCCATGCGCTTCCTCCAGACTTGCGTTGGATGACAGGAAACGCCTCACAGGTTCAGGAAGTGCGTGAGACGCTCCTCTGGCAGGGCATCTCCGCGCGCAGGCAGTCGTTGGTTTGAAAATTTCGCGCACGCACGATCGGTGGCGCGGGCGCCGCTGTCACTCGCGAACGGCGCGAGCGGTGCTCAGCCTGCGGAGGGGGGAGTGGGAAGCGCGCCGAGTTGCTGCAGCAATCCCAGGGTGTCCATGAGAATGCGGCTGTCGGCCATTTTGCCTGCTTCGAGGCGATCGATCACTACGCCTTTCACCTCGACGTGCCTGCCTGTCGCAGGGATGCCGAGAAATGTGTCGCGATGGGTTCCATTCCAGGTGAAACGCGTGACGACCTTCTCGCCTTCGGAGACCATCTCCTCGATGCGCCAGCGGATATCAGGGAAGGCGGAGCGAAACTGCATGAGGACGGCCTTGAGTCCTTCCCTGCCCTGTTGCTGGCCGGGCAGCGGGTCGAGTTCGATGAAATTCTCGAGGACAAGATCGTTCATGCGGTCGAAGCGGCCCTGGTTGAGGACGTCCTCGATGAAGGCGCGGATGACTTCCTTTCTGGCAGCTGACATGGTCGATCCTTTCGTGCGGGTTGAAGCATTGCGAAAAGCAGATCCTTCGACCCGCTTACCCCAATCGCACTCATGTGCGATCAGGGCCCCAGACGCGCGGGTTCTCAGGATGACACTGGTGTTAGCAGATGGAACACCGTGGACGACAGGATCACAGTTTTGTCAGCCCTCGTCGGCTTCGCGGAGTTTGGCGATCACGGTGAAGTCTTCGAGCGTAGTAGTGTCGCCCTTGATTTCGCCGTGGGTGGCCAGCTCGCGCAGAAGGCGGCGCATGATTTTGCCGCTGCGGGTTTTGGGGAGTGCTTCGGTGAAGCGGATGTCGTCAGGGCGGGCAAGTGAGCCGATCTCTTTCGAGACCCACTTGCGCAGCTCGTCTTTCAGTTCGTTCGAGGGCTCGTTGCCGCTTTCGAGCGAAACGAATGCAGCGATGGCCTGGCCCTTCAATTCATCGGGACGACCGACGACAGCAGCTTCTGCGACTTTGGGATGGGCGACGAGAGCCGACTCGACTTCCATCGTGCCGAGGCGGTGACCGCTGACGTTGATGACGTCGTCGACGCGGCCCATGAGCCAGAAGTAGCCGTCGGCGTCCATGCGCGCGCCATCGCCGGTGAAGTAGCAGCCGGGCACATCGGACCAATAGGTCTTCTGATAGCGCTCAGGATCGCCATAAACCGTGCGCGCCATGGAGGGCCAGGGCTTGCGAACGATCAGCAAACCACCAGAGCCGGCGGGCACGGCGTGGAAGTTTCCGTTGGCATCGGGCTTGGTGACGACTTCGGGCTGAATACCGAAGAAAGGACGCGTGGCCGAGCCTGGCTTGGTGGGCACGGCGCCGGGAATCGGCGCGATCATGATGGCGCCCGTCTCGGTCTGCCACCAGGTGTCGACGATGGGGCAGCGGTTGTGACCGATCTTCTCGCGGTACCACATCCAGGCTTCGGGATTGATCGGTTCTCCTACTGTTCCAAGGAGTCGAAGCGATCGGAGATCGTGCTTCGCGACGTGCTGTTCGCCCCACTTCATGAAGGCGCGAATGGCCGTGGGCGCGGTATAGAAGACGGTGACCTTGTGGTCGTCGATAATCTTCCAGAATCGCGAAAAGTCAGGATAGTTGGGCGCGCCTTCATACATCAGAACGGTAGCGCCGTTTTGCAGCGGCCCATACACAACGTAGGAATGACCGGTGACCCAGCCGATGTCGGCCGTGCACCAGTAGATGTCCTCGTCGTGAAGATCGAAGACGTATTTGGTGGTGAGGTAGGTCTGGACCGAATAGCCGCCTGTGGTGTGGACCAGGCCCTTGGGTTTGCCGGTGGTGCCGGAGGTGTAGAGGATGTACAGCGGATCCTCGGAGTCAAGGGGCTCGGCCGGGCACTCGGTAGGCGCGTTGGCAACCAGGTCGTGCCACCAGCGGTCGCGGCCCGTGACCATGTCGACGGGTGAGCCGGTGCGTTTGTAGACGATGACGTGCTGGACAGTGTGGCACGCGGGCAGCGCCTCATCGACTGTACGCTTAAGTTGGATTTCTCCACCGCGGCGATAGCTCGAGTCCTGGGTGATGATGGCGACGCAGCTGGAGTCGTTGACGCGGTCTGCGATGGCAGTGGCGGCGAATCCTCCGAAGATGACCGAGTGCACAGCGCCGATGCGGGCACAGGCGAGGATGGCGATGGCCAGCTCGGGCGTCATCCCCATGTAGACGGCGACGCGATCGCCCTTCTTGATGCCGAGTGCTTTAAGGGCGTTGGCGAACTTCTGGACTTCGGCGTGCAATTCGGAGTAGGTCAGGCGGCGGACTTCGCCCGGCTCGCCTTCCCAGAGGATGGCAGTTTTGTCGCGCCGCGGGCCCTGAGCGTGGCGATCGACGCAGTTATAGCTGAGGTTGATTTTGCCGCCCACAAACCACTTCGCCCAGGGGAGATTCCAGTCCAATACCTTGTCCCAGGGCTTGAACCAATGGAGTTCTTTCGCTGCGCCGGCCCAGAACGACTCAGGGTCTTCAATCGATTGCTTATAAAGGGCTTCGTACTCCTCCAGGCTCTTGATGTAGGCCTTGCGGCTGAATTCTTCCGGAGGCGGAAAGACGCGATTTTCGCGCAGCGTGGAGTCCAGATCCTGGCTGGCGAGCGACGATTCGGGAATCGAAGGCATGATGATCCTTTGTATGGAGAATGGCTGCGCGCACGGGCGTAGGGGGTAGCGCCCCAGTGAAAGTTCGCGTGGGAGTCACTTTATCGAGCCGGGGGTATAGGCGGCAAGTGAGGAGAGTGGACCGGGAAATGCGGGTCGCGCAAAACTCGCCGCAGGAGAGGAATCCAGCTCCAAACTTGGATGCTCTGGTTTCGCTTTCAGTCGGAGTCCGCGGCTTGCCGTGCGTTGTCATCAACCGCAGGGAGCGGCAGGGTTAGGCCCCATGCCATTAGTTCAAGCCACGCCAGGCTGATGGCCGTAACGACGAACTCCCCCAGCCAGAATTCGGCCCCACGATGAGTTGGCCCATGGTCCGTGCCGATTTGAAATCGGATCGCTGCCCCGACGAGAGCGATTGCGGGAATTGCGATGCGCGCGATCCGTACCTGCGCCGGCGGCACGGTGCTTCCGGCCGGCTCGTGTTGAATGGGCGCCGTTCGCGCCCAGTGCCGGAACCAGAAAAAGACAGCCAGGCAGCCGAAGACCGAACTCGCGTACTGGAGGAGTGTATGCACATGCACGCCTCCGACCAGGGGAAGCGGGAGGGCTTGCATGAGGAACGGCCAGTGGCGCGCAGGCCAGTGGTCGGTATGGGTGAAGCCGTCCCACAGCAGATGGGTCACGGCTCCGACCAGGATGGACACCAAAACAAGCGCCAACTGCAAGGGCTTCCGGAGCGAGAGGGGATACGGGTCGGCGGGAACCCTCTCGCGCGCGGCGCGAGGCATCAGCGCGGCCAATGGCTCTTTGACCACCGCGTGAAAAAGCCAATAAACGGCGAGCCCCACAGGCAGGCAAAAAAGGAAGAGGCCCCGCGGGGTGTGACTAAAGGGACCTCGGGGCGCGAACCTGAGAAAGAATTCGAAATCCGGAGTGAACGTACCAATGATTAGCGCCGACAGAACCAGGCGAGTTCGCCGGAGCGGGTATGCGGCCGCAGCATGAGCCAGTGTGAAAGGCACTCTTCCTATTATTGCCCATTGTGCGGCGAAGGTCAGGGGGCCGGAGTTTCGAGAGCGACAGCGGTGGGCGCGGAGGGAGCAGACCGTCCGATCTCTTCCCAGATAAGCGTGCCGCGCGTCTCTTTCAGCAGGACAACTCCGCAGATGAAGCAAAGCGCGGCGACCGCGATCGGGTAGTAGAGCCCCGCGTAGATGTTGCCCGTGGAAGCAGAAAGACTGAGGCCAATGAGGGGCAATAAACCACCGAAGATTCCGTTGCCGATGTGGTAAGGCAGCGAAAGCGATGTGTAGCGGATCTTGGCGGGAAAAGCTTCGACCAGATAGGCCGCAATGGGGCCATAGCTCATGCAGGCGAGTGAGACCTGAAGCCAAATCAGAATCCCGAGAGCAGGCAGGTTGGCGTGATCGGCTTCATGGGCCGGCACCAGCTTGCCTGTGGCGTCCGTGGTGAGCGGGGTGAGGCGGATTGCTCCGGTGACACGGTCCTTGACGGAGCCGACGGTGACCACGTTGTTCCCCGCTGCTTTCTGCATGGCGTGATAGATGGGGATGTAGCTGATGGCGGCGAGGAGCATGGCGCTCATCATGATCTTCTTGCGACCGATGCGGTCGGAAAGTGCTCCGAAGACCGTATAGAAAGGAATGCCGCAGGCCGTAGCGATGGCGACCACGATGTGAGCCGTATGAGAATTCAGCCGCAGAATGGTCTGCAGGTAAAAGAGCGAATAGAACGCAGCTGTATACCAGACCACTCCCTGGCCGGCCGTAGCCCCGAAGAGCGAGATGAGTACCTGCTTGAGGTTGGTCCAGTTGCCGAAGGCATCGGTGAGAGGTTTCGTGGAGCGCATGCCGTTGGACTTGAGGTGCTGGAAGATGGGCGACTCGCGCATGCGAATGCGGACATAGAGCGAGACGGCAAGAAGAATTGTGGAGAACAGGAACGGAAGCCGCCAGCCCCAGCCTTGGAACGCGGCTGGATTCATGCTTTGCTGGGTAGCGATGATGGCGGCGAGCGAGAGCACGAAGCCAAAGCTTGCCGTGAGCTGGATAAAGCTTGTGTAGTAGCCACGCTTGCTGTCGGGGACATGCTCGGCAACAAAGACCGCGGCGCCGCCGTATTCGCCGCCAAGGGCGAGGCCTTGCAGCACGCGAATAAGGATGAGAATCATGGGCGAGAACCAGCCGGCGGTTTTAAAGGTGGGCAGGAGGCCGATGGCTGCGGTGGAGAAGCCCATGACTGCCAGGGTGACAATGAAGGCGATGCGGCGGCCGAGGAAGTCGCCGATGCGGCCGAAGACCAGGGCGCCAAAGGGACGCGCGACGAATCCGACCGCAAAGGTCGCGAGGTAGGCGATCAGCGCAAAGGTGTCGTTGCCGGGAGGATAAAACTTGACGGCGAGGACCGTCGTGAGAGAGCCGAAGATGAAGAAGTCGTACCACTCGATGAGGGTCCCGGTCGAGGCGGCGAAGATGACGCGGCCGATCCGCGCGGTCGATCCTGTCGGGGCTTGAGACGTCAAAGGAGCTGCCATGAGGCGTCCGACCTCGCTGCAAGAGCGCCCTTTGTCGCCATTACTGGGAAAATAGGGCGGGCGCCGCAAACTGGCCCTGGGGTAGCGTTACCTTGCTTGCGCGTGAATGTACGTGTCAAGCGAATTTCTGCTGCTCGAGGGTGCGGTTCTTTTGACTCGGGGGTCGATCCAGCCGGTGGCCCGGCGCAGAAAGTGCCGAATATCACAATCGGCGAAAGTCCTTGACCTATATACTCGTCGCGACCAATAAAACCACTTCAGGGGACGCGTGAATGCGAACGCATTGCCTGATCCCTAGCGGTGTGGAGGCAATTTGGAACTGGGCATTCTGAAGGAATCGGCCGCCGGTGAGACGCGGGTGGCTCTGTTGCCGGAGAGCCTGAAGGGTCTGCTGGCACAGGGGCTGGCGGTAACTGTGGAGAGCGGCGCGGGGTGGTCGGCGGGCGCCTCCGACGCTGCGTATGCCGAAGCCGGGGCGACGGTGACGGATCGGGACGCTATCCTGGCGAGTGCCGAGATATTGCCTGTGGTGAACGCGCCGGGGCCTCGCGACCAGGCGCTGCTGAAACCCGGCACCGTGATGATTGGATTCCTGAAGCCGCTTGAGGCGCCGTTGGCCCTGAGTGCGGCAATGGCGCGGCCCGCGACGCTTTTCAGCATGGAGCTGGTGCCGCGCATCAGCAGAGCCCAAACCATGGACGCGCTGTCGTCGATGGCGACCGTCGCGGGATACAAGGCGGTCATCGATGCGGCGGGCGTGCTGCCACGGCTGTTTCCGATGCTGATGACCGCGGCGGGAACGTTGGCTCCGGCAAGGGTGTTTGTGATTGGCGCGGGCGTGGCAGGACTGCAGGCCATTGCCACGGCGCGGCGGTTGGGTGCGGTGGTTGAAGCCTACGATGTGCGCGCGGCGGCAGGCGAACAGGTGCGGTCTTTGGGCGCGAAGTTTCTGGATGTCGATCTGGGCGGCATCAATACTGAGGGCGGTGGAGGCTACGCGGCGGAGCTAACCGAAGAGGCTCTCGAGCGCGGACGCGATCTGATTACGAGAACCGCAGCCCACTCGGACGTGATTGTGACCACCGCGCAGGTGCCGGGAAGACCGGCTCCTTTGTTGCTTCGCCGTGCGGCGGTGGAGGCGATGCGGCCGGGCTCGGTGCTTGTCGATCTTGCTGCGCCGGCGGGCGGCAATTGCGAGCTGACCAGGCCGGGAGTGACGCAGAGCATTGGCGGCGTGACACTGATGGCTCCGATGAATCTGCCCGCGGAAGTGCCAGTGCACGCCAGCCAGCTCTACGCGAAGAACATTCTGAATTTTCTGGGACTGGTTTTGAAGAAGGGCGAATTGCACGTGGACCTGAGCGATGAAGTGCTCGCGGGGGCCTGCGTCGCGCACCAAGGAAAACCGGTGAATCCGCGAGTGGCGAAGTTGTTAGAAGCGGCTCAGGCTGTAGCGAATTGATTGCGCGAAAAGCAGATCCTTCGCCCCCGCTTACCCATTGACGACTCGCGTCGTCAACAGGGGCCCAAGCGCGCGGGTTCTCAGGATGACACAGCGGTGGGGAGTTAAGGGATGTGGAGTATAGGAAGACGCCAGCGAATCTAGGAAAGAAAGAGACATGAATCCAGCAGTTCTTATTGCTTCGGTGTATGTTTTCGCGCTGGCGGCCTTTCTCGGCTACCAGGTCATCAGCCGTGTGCCGCCGCTGTTGCACACGCCTCTGATGTCGGCAACAAACGCGATCTCCGGCATTTCACTTATTGGCTCGCTGGTACTGGCGGGAGCGAAAGGATATCCGCTGCAGGCGCATATCCTGGGCTTCATCGCGGTGACTACGGCAACCACCAACGTGGTAGGCGGATTCGGCCTCACGGATCGCATGTTGAAAATGTTCAAGAGCCGGACGGCGGCGAAGAAAGAGGAGGCCAAATGACACTGACCTCTTACTTCATGGAAGCCACTTACCTGATTGCGTCGATTCTTTTCATCTTTGCGCTCAAAGGCATGTCGCACCCGGAGACCGCGCGGCGCGGGATGTTCCTCGCCGAAGGCGGGATGTTCGCTGCGATTGTGGGCACGCTGATCGGCGCGCACATCGTGACTTGGGTCTGGATCATCGCCGGGCTCGCGGTGGGCTCGATCCTCGGCGCGTGGATGGCCATCTGGGTTCCGATGACCGCGATGCCGCAACGAACTGCGTTGTCGCACGCCTTCGGCGCCTTTGCGGCCGCACTGGTCGGCATTGGGGAATTCCTGGTACACGGCAGCGAGATGACGGTTGTGACGCGCGGCGCATTGGGTTTTGAGATCATGCTCGGCTCCCTGACCACGACCGGGTCGCTCATCGCCTGCGGCAAGCTACAGGGCATCATTCATGGCAAGCCGATCCAGTTCCGAGGACAGAACTTCGTGAACCTGGCCATATTTCTGGGAATGGCGGGGTGCTTTGTTTCTTTCTGGATTCATCCCGAATCGCCTGTTGTGTTTTATTCCATGCTGGGCATTGCGTTCGTGTTCGGCGTCATGCTGGTGATCCCGATCGGGTCGGCGGACATGCCGGTGGTCATGTCCCTTTTGAATTCCTATGCCGGCCTGGCTTCGGCGGCTACCGGATTTGTGCTCGGCAACAACGTGCTGATCATTGCCGGAACGCTGGATGGATTTTCGGGATTCATATTGTCGGTGCTGATGTGCAAGGCGATGAACCGGTCGATCACGAATGTCTTGTTTGGCGGATTCGGCGCGGTGGTGGCGGAAGCCACGGCCAACGTCGGCGGCGTGATGCGCGAAATCAGCCTGGATGATGCGGCGATGCAACTGGCCTTCGCCAATCGCGTGGTGTTTGTGCCGGGCTATGGCCTCGCGACGGCGCAGGCGCAACACGCTGTGCGCGAACTGGCGGAGTTGCTCGAAGGCCGCGGCGTCACGGTGAAGTATGCAATTCACCCTGTGGCGGGGCGCATGCCGGGGCACATGAATGTGCTGTTGGCCGAAGCGAATGTTCCCTACTCGGCGCTCTACGAGATGGAGCAGATCAATCCGGAGCTTCCGACGACAGATGTAGCCGTGGTGATTGGCGCCAACGATGTGGTAAATCCGGACGCGCGCGATAATCCGAAGTCGCTGATCGCGGGCATGCCCATCATCGAAGTCGATCGCGCGAAAAGCGTAATTGTCTTGAAACGCGGCCAGGGGCGTGGGTTTTCGGGTCTCGAGAATCCGCTGTTCTTCAAGGCGTGCACGTCGATGTTGTACGGGGATGCGAAGTCGAGCTTGAGCCATTTGGCGCAGGCTGTGCAGCACGTGTAGGCAACCCCAGTACAGAGGGGCGCCGATCGGGATTCTCCGCTGGTGGACAGGTTAGCTACGCCTCTTCGCATGAAAACACCCGTCGCAGCTAGCCAGACAAAAGACCCTTTCCTGTGGGCCTTGCCGATGGGGAGCCGGGAAAGGCTCACCGAGCCGAGCAAGATAAGAGGACTGTTAATTCTTGCTTTCGTCAGCAACAAGAAGTTGGCGGAACTCTCCTGGGCCGTTATTCTTGTTGCTCACCCGATGCCTTTTACGATTCGCGTTCAGCTACTCTTCTCGCTGGCCTGCGTGCTGAGCTTCTGCACGCCGCTGCACGCTCAATTGCCCTTCTATACCGATGACACCGGGGTCACCGAACGAGGAAAGTGGCACTTCGAGTTCTTCAATGAGTACGACGCCCTCCAGCTTCAGTACCCCAACGTCCGCCAAAACACCGCCAATTTCAAGCTCAACTACGGGCTGCCCCACAATCTGGAGCTCGATGTAGATGTCCCCTATCTCAGCATCCAGCGAACGGCGGGAAACCAGCCCTCCAGCGGCATGGGGGACACAAATATGGGAATCAAGTGGACCTTTCATAACGAGTCCAAGGGCTCGCGGCTTCCCTCTCTGGGGGCCAGTTTCTACACGGAATTCCCCACGGGAGACGCCCAAAATCAGCTAGGCTCAGGATTAACCGACTATTGGCTCAACTTCATCGGACAGAAGTCCTTTTCGGAAAAAACCAGACTGACTGGAAACTTGGGAATCTTGTTCGCCGGCAACACCAGCACCGGCGTGATCGGACTACAAAACACCCGTGGCCAGGTTTACACCGGCGGCCTCTCTCTGCTGCACGATTTCAACAGCCGGCTCACACTCGGAGGCGAGCTCTACGGAGGTTATGCCGAGAACGATAACCTGGGCAAAAGCCAATTGCAGGCCATGGCTGGCGGTCAGTATGCGCTTCGCAATGGCCTGAGTTTCTGTTTCGGCATGCTCGGCGGCAAATACGTGGCCAGCCCGCAGATCGGCGGCCAGATCGGCTTTGCGGTGGATTTCCCCGACGTGTGGGTTCCCGCGTCCCGCCAAAGTGGAACGCAGTAACGCATTCTCAACGATTGGCTACGATCGATAACTTTGATCACATGGAGACGACTCATGGCGTGTAAATCGGAAGTGCTCAAGAAGGTTCCCCTCTTCAGCCTGCTCGACGATGAAGAGGCAGCGGTGCTGGCAAGTCAGGTGGATCTCAAAAAGTTCGCAGCCCGCGAGCGCATCTACAAAGTGGGCGACCCCGGCTCCGCCGCCTACGTCGTCATCTCGGGCCAGGTGAGTGTATTCACTGTCGACGAAGACCAGCAGGAAGTGGTCGTTGACCAGCCGGGAAGCGGCGAGTTCTGCGGTTTCGCTTCCATGCTCGAGATGACACCCCACCAGACCAACGCCCTCGCGCTTGTGGAATCCCTGTGCCTGGAGGTTACAAGGGAGGACATTGAGGTCCTGCTCACTAAAAAACCGATGGCGGGCATGGATCTGCTCACCACGCTCGGCCGCCAGCTCCATGCCGCCCAGGGATTGGTGCGCGGACGCGCCGCCCGCAATCCCAATGAAGTGATCGAAAAAGAAGAGACCACCGGCGAGCGAATCGCCGACGGCGTCGCCCGGTTCGGCGGCTCGTGGACCTTCATCATCGCCTTCTCGGTCGTCCTTGCCATCTACACAGCGGTCAATGTCTTCCTCGATAAGAATGCCTGGGATCCCTACCCATTCATTCTGCTGAACCTGTTCCTTTCGATGCTGGCCGCCGTACAGGCTCCTGTCATCATGATGAGTCAGAATCGGCAGGACACAAGGGATCGTCTGCGCGCTGAGCTCGATTTCGACGTGAACAAGCGTGCCGAATCTGAAATCCAGGGAGTCTCGCACAAAATGACGATGCTGGACCAGAAGATGGACGATATAGCGGACCTCCTTCGCAAAAGAGCGTAGGAACATCGGCCGGCCATCGTCGTAGGCGCGACACAGCTTTTCCAAACACGAGAAATTAGCAAACCGGTGACAAACGGATGACAACCTCCGTGCGGGACTCGGCCTACGATCACGTGCTTAGAGGCCAGAGAAGGTTCCGTGCCTGTCGCTCCGACCGGGCCCCCCTCTGCTCCTGAATTTCCCCTGGAGAGTGAAATATGCTGGTTCGCAGGATCGCAGTCGCCCCGTGCCTAGGCCTCGTTCTTCTTTTGGTTCCGGCCTTGGCCCACGCCCAGTATCAACTTACCAACTTAGTTTCGAATCAACTCGATTCGCATGCCCCGACCATCGATCCATTGCTGGCCAATCCCTGGGGATTGGCGCGCAGCGCCGGTTCGCCTTGGTGGATCGCCGACAACGACACCGGCTGGTCGACCATCTATAACGCAGCCGGAACACAATCGAAACTCTGGGTCGTGATTCCCACCGCCGGAAACGGACCGGTCGAGCCGACAGGCACAAACGGCCCCGGCACTCCGACGGGCATCGTTGCCAACGCATCGAAGACGGATTTCCTGGTTTCGGGCGTGGCCTCGTCTTTCATCTTTGCTACGCTCGATGGCACGATAAGCGCCTGGCCGGGCACGAACAAGAACCTCGCGACCCTGGTCGTGGATAACTCGGCCAGCAAGGCGAGTTACACAGGCTTGGCCATCACCAGCAACGCTTCGGGGAATTTCCTCTACGCGGCGGACGCGACTAACAATCACATCGATATGTTCGACGGCAACTTCCACCTGATGCAATCGTTTGGAGACCCCGCAATCCCATCGACGTTCTCCGTATTCGGCGTCCAGGATATCAACGGCATGGTCTACGTCACGTATGCCGTACCAAACGTCGGCGCCGGGGGCTACGTGGACGTCTTCAAGGAGGATGGCACCTTCGTCAAGACACTGATTCAAGGACTGCCGCTCAATCAGGCCTGGGGCATTGCCCTCGCTCCCAGCAATTTTGGGCCGCTCAGCAACACGCTGCTCGTTTCAAACAACTCCGTCGACGGCACCATCAACGGATTCGATCCGGTGAGCGGCAGGTTTGTGGGCACGATCAGAGACCGGTTCGGGAGAAAAATTATCCTTAACAACCTCTGGGGAGTTGCCTTCGGTGGCGGAACCACAAACAATGGAGCAACAAATGAGTTGTTCGTCACCGTGGGTCAGGGAATTGGCACCAACGAATTGGCGGGAACCTTTGCCTCCATCGTCTTCAATCCATTCCCTGGTTTTGGATGGTAGGGGCCACGCGCAATCAGCGTTTCATCCTGCGGCCGCTGTAGTCGCCTTTTCGGCTGCTGTAGTCGCCTTACGGATGGATGAGCTGTTACTCTTCCCCACGAACGTATGCCGTTCGTGGGGACCTCTGTTTTTGTTCCCGCGTCAAAGTAACCTGAGAGCCGAGCCGCATCCCCAAACCAATCCCCAACCCCATCTTGGAGGGACTCCATGCAAGAGGACGAGATACGTGAATCTCTCAACGCGCATTGGCGCGCGTCGGCAGCCGGCGATGTCAACGCAGAGCACGATATTTACGATGCCGATGCAATCTGCGATTATCCCCAGTCAGGCGAGCGCATCCTCGGACGAAGCAATTTGCAGGCCTTGCGAAGTCATCATCCCGGCAAGCCCTCCGGTTTCAACGTCAGGCGGATCCTCGGAAAAGGTGACCTCTGGATTACGGAATACACGATCACCTACCAGGGGCGACCAGCCTACACAGTGAGCATCATGGAGTTTCGCAGCGGTAAGGTCGTGCACGAGACACAGTATTTCGCCGATCCTTTCGACGCGCCGGCGTGGCGAAGCCAATGGGTGCAGCGCACCTAGACAGATGCGGACAAGCCGGTTCTCAAAGACTGCATCCTGTCGTCCTCCGCGTCAAACCTCACCGACACGGTGTCATCCTGAGCGGAGCGGCTCGGGGCCCCGCGGACGCGTCGGCGTGCGTGGGGTAAGCGGAGCGAAGGATCTGCGTTTTCACGAAATGGCCTGGCTATGCGTGCTGCCAACTCTTGTAAACGAACTCCAGACTATAGCCATCGGGATCGAGGACGTTGGCGGCATAGTAGCGGGGATCGTAATAGGCTCGAAGGTCCGGTGGACCGTTATCGGTAGCGCCCGCCGCGATGGCACCAGCATAGGCCGCGTTCACTTGCTCGCGGCTATGCGCAACAAAGCCAATGTGGGCGGCGCGGCTGTCGGCCACACCTTCGCGCAGCCAGAAGAAGATGCGGCCGTCGGCTCCGAACCCTTTCAGATCGGGATGGCCCGGCGGTCCCTTGGCGCCGTCGTAGTCGAAGAGCCGCTCGATGCCGAGCGGAGCCAGGGCCGCCGTGTAGAACGCGACCGATCGCTCCACGTTGCTCACCGTAAGAAAAACGTGATCCAGCATGTTTGTCCTTTGGCTATTGGTATGTTATTAAGTCCTGCACGTCGAAATGCTGTGTGGAGCTGCGAAACGTCGGATTCGACGACTTTATGCCACTTGTATTCCTCGATTTCTCGCGCGCTCATAACATTCGGGGAGTAACTGGCCCCGACCTTATTTACTAAGTAATAATCTTCCTGATCGCTATCGATATGGCCGTCTTTTGCGGATTGACAATCCCAGAATGCTTGGTTGATTCTTGCATCCATCCCCCAAGAGTCTATGGTCTCTCTTGAGGCTTTTTCAGAGCTTTTGCAGGTTCTGTATTCGGCGCCACTCCAGCAGGAGCAATGGCAGCGATTTCTTGCGCTCGTCAGCGAGCATACTCGATCTAGAAATAGCTACTTTCTCTCAGCAGACACCAGCCGCGGACTCGCCGCCTTGGCTCAAGGCGGAAAGCTGAATGACCCGACCGTCGTTTGCGAATACAACAAGAATTTCTCGAGAAACGATCCATTTCGGACCGCCGTGATTCGCCAGGCCCGAATAGGTGTTTTCACGGAAGAGGAATTATTGCCGGGGGACGGCCTCTTGCGAACAGAGATTTATCGTGATTTCCTCGTTCACTGGGCATTCCGACACGTCACGATCGCCGTATTCTCTCTTTCGGTCCGTCGGTTGGACGTCATCAGCATCTGGCGTACCCCGGACGAGGGGCCGATGGAGAGCGACTCCAAAAGACTGCTCGAGCTCCTCATTCCGCATGTCCAGACTGCGCTCGAAATTCGCCGGGTTTTCGGCGTGACCCAGCAAAACCTCGCTAGCGCAGAGGCTATGGCGAATGCCAGCCCCACGGCGACCTTTGTGCTCACCCGAAGCGGACGTGTCCTGCATTGGAACGCCGCGGCCGAAGGCTTAATCCTCGCCGGCGATGGTCTAGCCTTGGATAACAGCCGGCTGACTGCTTGCGAACCGAAATCGACCGGTGCGTTGAGGAAGCTATTTCTTGACGTGGCTTCGCCTTCGTTCTCGCTCTCCGGATCTCATCCCAGCCGCTTTATTTCATTGCGCCGCGCTTCAGGGAATCGGCCGCTCCAGTTGACTGCTACGCCGCTCCCTGAAGGCCAAAAGCAGCGCTCCGGAGGCGACCTGCTCCTCTTGGTCACCGATCCTGAAAAGCCTTCCAATTTCCCGGATGACGCGCTCCGCGCACTCTACGATTTCACACCAACGGAGACCGAAGTCGCAAATGGTCTTTTGATGGGTTACTCACCGCAGGAAATTGCCTGTCTGCGCCGCGTCTCCGTCGGCACCGTTCGCCAGCAGGTGAAGAGCATGCTGGGCAAGACGGGGACAAGCCGTCAGAGCGAAATGGTCCGGCTCATTATGACTCTGCCACAGCCTCCCATGCAGGCGGCCTAATTTATGGAATATACCGTTTGGTAGTTGTGCGCAGAGAGCAGGGTCAAATACGGTGTACGCGATTGGCTTTCTAGAAATTCCACCGGTCTGCGAGGATGTCAAACAAATTCCACTTGTCTTACTGGCATAGTTCAACTGCGCGAGGCAGGCTTAACGCCGCCTATTCTTAGCCGCTAAGGAGCGACCCGATGAATGCAAGATTACTGAAACTCTCAATGCTCGCATTGCTGGCGATTTCGCTGGTTCCGGCGACATTCGCGCAACCTGGCACCATTACAACGGTAGCCGGAAACGGCTATCACGGCAGAGTGGGGATGGGCGGCCCAGCGACTGAGGCCGAACTCTATTCCCCGAACTATGTTGCCTTCGACAAGGCAGGCAATTACTTCGTTGTCGACACTGCGGCTGGGCAAATCTACAAGGTAGACAGTGGTGGTGTCATCGCGGTGTATGCGGGCAGTCGCGCCGGCGGCTTCTCTGGGGATGGCGGCGATGCGATCGACGCCAGATTTAATTCGCCAATCGCGGTTGCCGTTAGTCCAACCACCGGCAACCTCTTCGTTGTGGACTCCAATAACAACGTGATTCGTGAGATCGATAAGAAAACCCACATCATTAAAACTGTTGCGGGAAATGGCGCTGGAGCCGGCCCTGGAGACGTGGATATCTGCAGTCCAACAGTAAGCGGCAGCAAAGCCACCAAGACGCCTATTTGTAATGCGCAATCGATTGCCATGGACACATCGGGGAACTACTACTTTCCGAGCTATCAGACCGCTGGTACACAGATCATGAAGGTCACCGTTTCTACTGGGCTTCTCACGGTCGTGGCTGGATCCGGTGCCTATGGATATACGGGCGACGGCGGGCCTGCAGTCAATGCAAATCTTGGGTTTGCCGACGGCGTAGCAGTAGATAAGGTCGGGAATATTTACATTGCAGATACGACTAACTGTGCGATTCGTAAAGTGACTGCCTCAACCGGCATCATCACTTCGCTGGTAGGGGCACCTTCAAATCCATACGCGGGGACCTGTGGTCTGGCGGGAGATGGTGGTCCGGCGAGTGCGGCCTTGATTAATAAGCCGTTGGGTTTAACAGTGGATCCCAATGGCGACATTTTTTTGGCCGACAATGGAAATAATCTGATTCGTGCCATTTCCGCCAATGGGATCATGTCCACCGTGGCAGGAAGCTATACGAATGGCGTGGGGAACAGTGGGTACTCGGGAGACGGAGGTCCGGCAGTGAACGCGCTCCTGGAAAATCCATACAATCCAACGCTTGACGCGGAGGGGAACCTCTATTTTGCTGATAATGATAACTTCGTGATTCGCAAAGTTTCCCAAGTGTCCCCGCTTCCCTAGCGTGGATTGTAGTGCGAATTCCCGCAGTCGAGTGCCCCAATTCCGCGCTGAAGGGATCGGGGCGACGCCGGGTGCCCCAGGGTCTCGATTTTGAGACTTGGGAGAGCACAAGCCCGAGCAGCCGGTAGATCACTCGCCCCCAAAAGCCTTCTTTGCGCCAGGTCCCTGAATTCGCTCACTACTTCGGCATTCCACCTCGAATGCCGAAAGGCTCTGGCGACGAAACCCGATCAAGACCCGAGCGCTTCGTTGCAGAGAATTACCATCTCCCAGCGCACAATAGACGCTAGCCCAAACCGCGAAAGCTGAGGGGCTGACGGCGGAAATCGGCTAAGTCCTTTGTCGAGAAATCTTTCGCCATAAGCGATTGATTAGATAAAAGTTAACGTAAGTAATTGATAAAGCTAAGTCCAATGGGAAGAGATCTTTAGCAGGAAATGAGGGGAGGGGGTATACCTCTGGCGGGCCCACAGGCCCGCAATCCGCCGGACGCGTAGTCCCCTCAGTGGATGGTCTTCGATTTGCGATTCATGTAGTCCATCAGTAAATACTCGCCAAGCGTGTGCGGCGTGGTGAAGTAGGCTTTGCCGCGGCACATCTCCGAGACCTTGTGCACGAATTGCACCAGGCTTTGGTCGTTGGTCAGCATGAAGGTATTGATCATGATGTTGGCCCGCTTGCAGCGCGCCACTTCTTCCAGCGTCTCGCTGACGACCAGCGGATCGAGGCCGTAGGCGTTTTTGTAAATGCGGCCATCGGGCATCGTGAGTGCGGATGGCTTGCCATCGGTAATCATGACAATCTGCTTCATGTCCTTGCGCTGGCGGGCAAGGATCCGCTGCGAGACGCGCAGGCCCTCGCGGGTGTTGGTGTAGAACGGGCCGACCTTGACGCGCGCCAGCTGCGAAACGGGCAGCTCTTCGGCAGAGTCGTGGAAGAGGACGAGGTTGAGGGAGTCACCGGGATACTGCGTGCGGATGAGATGCGAGAGCGCCATGGCGACCTTTTTCGCCGGCGTGAAGCGGTCTTCTCCATAGAGGATCATGGAGTGCGAGCAATCGAGCATGACCACGGTGGCACAGGAGCTTTGATACTCGCATTGATGGACGTGGAGATCGTCGTACTCAAGATTCAGCGGCAGGCCGATGCCTTCGCGCGCGATGGCGGAGTTGAGTGTGGCGATGGTGTCGAGATTGAGCGTGTCGCCGAATTCGTAACGGCGCGGCGCACCTGTGGCCTCGATGCCCGTGGCCCAGTGGCGCGTGTCATGGCGGCCGAGGCTCGATTTGCCGAGCGAGCCGAGCAGGTCGCGCAGTGTCTTGAATCCGAGAAAATCAAGACTCTTGTCGGTGACTTCGAAGCGGACCTCACCTTCGACGTCGCCAATTTCGCCGCCCGCCTGCGAAGCTTGCGTCGGATCGGGGCGGTCGGAAGTCGAGATGTAACTCTCCTGCTGCATCCGTTCAATGAGCTTGTCGATCAGCTCGTCGAGCGTGCCTGCGGCGGACATTTCGTTGATCTGGCGCTGCGTGTCCTCGTCGAAGAATTCGCCGGATTCGAGGATCTGGCGCAAGGCTTCGCGGAGGGCTTCGAGCGAGTTGTCCATCTCCCCGAAGTCCGAGTAGGGATCGTTGAAACCGGAGTCGAGAAAGAAGTCGGAGAGCGCCTGGAGCAGGCTTTCGAGATCCATTTCGGAGGCCAGGTCACCGTTGTATTTGGTGTAGCGAACGCCCTTCATGAGATTCCTCTGTTGGTTCCGTGCTTTCCCAGGTCTCAAACCACCCCAGCGACGAAGACCTGTCGCCGGGGACCCCGGCATCGAGACCTAGGGCACCCGAGTTCGTGCTGCCCGAGAAAAGCTAACAGCAGATCCTTCGCTCCGCTCAGGATGACATTGCTTCGCAATGTCAGTTATACCCGCCACGCCCAGGACGACCGCGGCGGCCGCGTTCCCATTCCTCGAATTCGCGTTCGACGTCGGGCCGCTCCGGGGTACGGCCGGTCTTCTCCTGCGCCGTGAAGACACGCTCTTCACTGCGGCTGAGTTTGCGGTGGGCGACCATACCTTCGAGCAGAAACTCCGCGGCCGCAACGGCTTTCTGCGGCGCATCGGAGGCGCTGATTCCGAGCGGCGAGAGCTTGTCGAGGAGGCCGTGAATCTGCTTCAGGTCGGCAAGCGCGGCCGGCGTGGCCTGATTGTCGTCGAGCTTCACGGTGCCGCCGAGCTTGAACCACTGCTCGATCTGAAGAGTGTCGACGCCGGAAAAATAGCGATCGAAGATTTTGCCGACCGCGGTGTGAATGAGTTCGTGAACGACTGTGTCGGCGCCGCGCATCTCGCCCTCGTATTCGAGCTCAAGCTTGCCGGTGATGCCGGGCAGAGCGGCGTAAAGGTCGCTGATGCGCGGCAGAACCATTGACTCGTTGTGAATGAGTGCGCGTCGCTCGGCGCTGGAAACCATCAACTCCAATGTGGAGATGGGCAGGCGCTGGCTGACGCCGCTGCGCTTGTCGACTTTCTTGTCGGCGCGCGCCGAGAAAGCGACCTGCTCGACGACCTCTCGAACATACTGAGGAATTTCGATGGAGGTTGCGCCGCGCTCGGACCATGCTTCCTGGGCGGTGATGGCAATTCCCTCTTCGAGAGTTTCCGGATAGTGGGTGCGAATCTCGGAGCCGATGCGGTCTTTGAGGGGAGTCACGATTTTGCCGCGCGCCGTGTAGTCCTCGGGGTTGGCGCTGAAGACGAGGGCAAGATCGAGGGGGAGGCGCACCGGGTAGCCCTTAATCTGCACGTCGCCTTCCTGCATGATGTTGAAGAGAGCGACCTGAATTTTTCCGGCGAGGTCGGGCAGCTCGTTGATGGCGAAGATCCCCCGGTTGGCGCGCGGGAGTAGGCCATAGTGCATGGTGAGTTCGCTGGAAAGGTCCTGGGCGCCCCGTGCGGCCTTGATGGGATCGAGGTCGCCGATGAGGTCAGCGACCGTGACATCCGGAGTGGCGAGTTTTTCAACGTAGCGGTCATCGCGGGAGAGATACGCGACGGGCGTGGCGTCTCCCTGCTCCGCGACGAGGTCGCGGCAGCGCTTGCAAATCGGCAGGTAGGGGTTGTCGCGGATTTCGCAACCGGCGATGTACGGGAGGCGTTCGTCAAGCAGCGCGGTGAGAGCACGCAGGATGCGGCTCTTCGCCTGTCCGCGCAAGCCGAGCAGGATGAAGTTCTGCTTGGAGAGCACAGCGTTGACGATTTGCGGCACGACCGAATCGTCATAACCGACGATGCCGGGGAAAAGCGGCTCGCGTGAACGCAGACGGGCTATGAGGTTGCGGCGCAATTCGTCTTTGACACTGCGCGTTTTCAGGCAGGCTTCAGCAAAATGAGGGCTGGTGCGCAGTTGCCCCAAAGTTTGGGGAAGCGTGAGGGCTGCAGGCTGCATGAATGACTCCTCCGGGGACACCTATGGGCCGACGACTTTGGGGAAGGCGGCGCGTATAGCAATGTAGACGTGCGTGGAACCAATCCGGTTCAAAACTCGCGATCGCTCGAACGCCAAGTTTGGAGTCATCGAAGCATCGTTAGCGACGCGTGGTGCGAGAGCGCAGAAAGTACGGGAGTTGGCACGGATCAAGGCCGTGCCCCAAGAACCTGCCCATGAATGCGCCCGTGAAACTGGCTCTGAAGGCAGTATGCTCTCGTTCCAGGCGCACGCCAAGTGGTGTGTGCAAAACAGAACAGGATTCCAGTTCCGCAGCTGGCTCGGCCTAATAACGTCGAGAGTTGGCCGGCCACTGGAAAGTGCGCGGAGTCATCGGCTATTCTGCTGTCTCGGGCAGAGATAACGGGTAAATACATTCCATGCGCAAAACCAATACAGCATTCGTCGTCGCGGTCCTTTTCTCGCCTTTGATTTTCTGCGCGGCACCGGCCCGATTCGCAGAGGCACAGAGTCAGGCTCTTCCGACAGCATCGTCGACCTCGCCGCCCACTGATGCCGCACCTGCTGCGGCGCCTGCTGCGTCGCGCCCGGTGATTCCATCCGCATCCACGATTCTGCAGCCCTCTCTCAATACGGTGCAGCAGACGCTTGCAGGGTTGAGGGTGGAGCGCTGGAAGCGGGGCTCGGTGCGCGACGAGGCCAGCGCGGACATTAACTCGATTCAGCAAGACATGCAGATGCACATCGGTCCACTGCTGAAGGATGCGGACGTGGCGCCGGGAGCCCTGAGCAAGACACTCCCGGTCGCGCGCCATGTGGACGCGCTGTACGACGTACTGCTGCGGGTGGTGGAGGCGGCGCGGATGGCCGCTCCCGACGACCAGGCGAATGCGCTGCGGCAGGCTCTGGTCAATCTGAATACGGCGCGCCTGGCCCTGGATGACAGCATGGAAACGGCGGCAGGGTCGCAGGAGAAGCAACTCGTGGACCTGCGCGTGACGGTGCAGAAGCAGGCGGCGTTCAAGTGCCCTGCTCCGCCGCCTGCGCCGGTATGCCCCGCTCCGGCGAAGAAGCCCGTGAGGAGAAAGCCGAAGCCGCCGGCAAACCCTGCGCCCGGTACGACGCCGCAGAAGCCGGCAACGCCGCCGCCCAGCGGGACTCCGCCAAAGACGCGGCCGTGAGGCGGAGTGGATTCAATTCCGGCCTGGAACGTTCAATTCGTTAGTGGGAGTCGCCGTCATGATCGACATCGCCAGCCTGCGTAGCCTTTTGAGCGGCTGGGCTCAGGGTGACGGTGTCGGTGGGCAAAGATGCGGGTGAGGATTTCGAAGAGGCTGGGGCAGGAGTTGCGGATTGGGCCTGGGACACACCCGTTGAGTGAGCCGCGGGATTGATGGCTGACACGTTCATAGATTTCCTCCAAATGCCCTATCGGCCGGTCACGGCTCAATATCCATAGAAATGGAAATGAAGTTCTTGTCATGTTTGCTTCGAAGAATCGGGAGCTTGGCCGTTCGAGGCTAATCCTGTTGCTAGTGTCCTGTCTCTAAAGTTCTTTGTAAAACTCCCGAAAAAGCAAAAGCAGATTCTTCGCTCACCACCCCCGAACTCTGCCCCAAAGAGCAAAGACCGCTCTTTGGGGACCCCATGAAAAGCGTTCGGGGCCCCTTTCGCTCAGAATGACAAGCTCAGTTTTGTTATGGACTTTAGAGACAGGGCACTATTGATGTGACACTTCTCCGAATAGCGTTTAGGAATGCGAGCCACTTGCGAGAACATGGTCTTGTGAGTGAGGCCCGGGCTGCGCCAGGCAGTTCGCCAGCCGAACGGATTGATTCGAGGAAACCTTTGGCACACAAGACCAGTTCCAGGGAGCCGGCCGTTCACCGCTTGCTGGCAAGCGCAATTCGGGAGCATCAGGCCGGCAGGCTGGAGGAAGCGAAGCAGCTTTACCTGCAGGTTCTGGCGATTGACATCAAGCATGCGAAGAGCCTCTATGGCCTGGGGCTGATCGCGCATCAGGTCGGCAACTTCGATGCGGCGGCGAGTATGATGCGACGCGCGATTGCCATCAGCCCCAACGATGCCGACTACCATGCGAGCCTTGGCGCCGTGCTGCAGGACCGGGGAAGAGCGGATGAGGCAATCGCTGCATACCGACAGGTTCTGCAGCTCAATCCGAAGAGCGAGGAAGCGCACTTCAACCTGGCCAAAATCTTCCTCGATCAGAACAAGCTCCATGAGGCGAGGCCGCACTTCGAACAAGCGCTCGCACTCAAGCCCGACTCGGCCGAAACCCACAACAACTTGGGTATGCTGCTGGTGCGGGAAGGCAAGCCGGAAGAAGCAAGAGTCAGCTACCAACGCGCTCTTTCCTTAAATCCGGATTTCTTCGAGGCCCTCAACAATCTCGGCAACCTGTTTTGCACCGGTGGAAGACTCGATGAAGCGAGGGCCTGCTACGAGCGTGCGATCGCGCTTCAACCCAATCTCGCCGAAGCGCATAACAACCTCGGTGTGGTCTTTCGCGACCTGGGCAAGTTCGACGAAGCACAGGGATGCTATGCGCGCGCACTCGCGCTTAAGCCAGATTACGCCGATGCGCAAAACAACCTGGGCATTGTCTTTCGGGACCAGGGAAAGCTGGACGAATCCGCTGCGTGCCACGAACGCGCGCTGGCGCTGAAGCCCGACAACTCCGAGGCCTATAACAATCTGGGAAACACGCGGCGGAGCCAGCGAAGGCTGGAGGAATCGCTCCGCAGCTACGAACAAGCGTTGAGCCTGAACCCGGACAACGTCGAAGCAAAGTGGAATCGAAGCCTTGTGGAATTGCTTACCGGAGACCTCGCCGCAGGGTGGCTTGATTATGAGATCCGCACCAGGCGCAAGAAAAATGCGACGCGCATCTTTCCGCAGCCGATCTGGCGAGGGGAATCGCTGAACGGTGCGCGCATTCTTCTTCACGCGGAACAGGGGTTGGGCGATACGCTGCAGTTCCTCCGCTATGTACCCATGGTTCAGGCGGCCGGCGGGGCGGTCATCCTCGATGTTCCAAAGAGTCTGCTGCGCCTGGCTGAGGAGCTGCCCGGCATCGAGACCCTGGTCGCAACCGGAGATCTAGTCCCGCCCTTCGAATGGCATTGCCCGCTGATGAGCCTGCCGCTGGCCTTCGGAACGTCAATTGACTCGATCCCTGCTCTGGTTCCTTATCTCAGCGTTCCGGCGGACGCGCGGAAAAATGCTGCGCGTCTTGACTGGCCCAGCGAAGGCCTTCGTGTGGGCCTTGTGTGGAGCGGCAATCCCCTGTTCCCGGAAGATTGGATTCGATCCATTCCTCTGCGCGGTTTCGCATCCATGCTTGGTCTTGAAGGCGCGTGCTTCTTCTCGCTGCAAATGGGACCGGCCGCATCGCAACTGGACGAGGTTGACGCGCAATTGATCGATCTTCGAACTGCGATCGGGGACATGGCCGATACGGCGGCACTGATTGCCAAGCTGGACCTGGTCATCACGGTCGACACGGCGGTGGCGCATCTTGCCGGAGCACTGGGGAAAACAACGTGGACGCTGCTTCCCTTCGCACCCGACTGGCGTTGGCTGATGGAGCGCGAAGACAGCCCCTGGTATCCGACGATGCGTCTATTCCGGCAGCCCAGGTTTGGCGATTGGCCATCGGTGCTTGAACGCGTTCGCAGTGAGCTTGCAGCGCTTGCCGTCGGGAATTGAAGTCCGAACGCTGCGCTAATAGGAGAACCCTCGCTTTCACAGCAACGCTCAATTGCGAACCGGCTTTGTTTGAGGCGCAGAATTCTCACTTATCCACATTCGACGGCCGTCGTCCTTCCACTTAGGTGCATCTAACGGGACGTCGATTCATTCGGCAACAGTTTTCTGCAAGGAGTGGCCATGAAACGCAACTTGATGTGTCTCGTGATTCTGTCATTTGTTCTCGCACCTTTCGCCTTAAGCCAGGCTGCCCCCTTAAGCCCCGCTGAGGCACGCATCGCAAAAGAAGTCCGCCACGAACTCTTGATGCTTCCGTGGTTCGGCGTCTTCGACAACATCGCATTTCAGGTGAATGGCGACACTGTCACGCTGCTCGGACAAGTAGTCCGGCCGGTTACCAAATCGGACGCTGAAAACGCCGTGAAGCATATCGAAGGTGTCGACCATGTTGTGAACAAGATCGAGGTCCTGCCGGTCGCTCCGGCGGACGATCGGTTGCGCCTGGCGCTGTATCGCGCCATCTACGGATTTCCATCGCTCGAGAAATACGCCCTGGGAGTGCAAAAGCCCATCCGCATCCTTGTCAATAACGGCCACGTCACTCTTGAAGGTGTGGTGGACAGCGAGAGTGACAAGGACACTGCCGGAGTCCGCGCGAACAGCGTCCCCGGTATCTTCTCCGTGACGAACAATCTCCAGGTGGCTCCCCGCTGAGCCTTACTCCCCGCGCCTGAATTCATGCAGTGCCGTTGCGCGCGAATGACACTGGGGACTCCGCCGCCGGACTTGCAGTATGAGCCGGGGCATGCATCGGAGGTTGAATCGACGGGGCATCGGACGGGTGTGCCGTCGATTCAACATTTCTGAGTAGAATCCCCAATCCTCTTGCGCCGTCCATCTCGCTCTCCACCAGCAAAGCGTGGGCGTCTTTGAGGAAGTCGCTATGATGCTCGAAGTGCTTGCTGGCTGCCTGGACGGTATGAACCACGTGATCCGCGGAGAACTGCTCGCGATGGAAACCGGCGACACCGATCAGCAGGCCTTTCATCAAAGTAAACTGGGCGGTGAGCACGGCAAACTCCCGGCTCATTGAGGGCGCGGCGCCGTTCCGTGCCCAGTCGCTTCCGAACGGAAATCGGCATCGGAAGATGACGTTGACGAGATAATTTTCCAGGATGTGCGGGTGCTTCTGAAAAAACGGCGCGTAGAAACGGTCGTGCGCCCATGCGTAATGGGCCGTGAGAGATTCCAATGTGGCTCCCGGACCATTTCCGATGCCCTGGGTGAAAGCCTGAATGCATTCGGTAAAGCGCGGACGGATATTGGAGCGATGCAGCAGCATTCCCGCCAGCCGCAGCACCACATCCAACTGCTGTACGTGGTCAGTCGGCAGAGTCTCCATCGCAGGCACCAGGCTTCCCGAGGCGGCAGCGGCGGTGAAACCGGCCAAGAGCTTTGGGACCTCTACGCTGAAATCGCCGGGCGCAACGGCATCGAGGCGCCGGCTGAAGAGGCCAAGCAGAAACAGTCGCTGCCACAAAGGGAGAGCCCGATTGCGCACCAGTGCCAGCGCAAAATCGCGGATGGGCCAGAAATGAGGGAGCCACGGATCGCTGGCCGATGTGGCATGGCGGCGTGCGGCCGATCCGGCGTGGGGACCGGCATCGATGGGTAGGTGCGGATTGAGAAGCACGAGCCGTGCAGCTTCCGGACAGGAAAGCGAAAGCGCCTTCTCTGTGACGTCCTCAATCACGTAAACTGCGCGTGGATACGTGGCGCACATGTGGGAAAGATACGCATCCCCATGCTCGATCTGAATCCGGCAAAGGCCATCCGCGGAAAGCAAAGGACATTTGCCGTCGGGGTTCATCCGGACCTGTGCGAAAGCTGCCGCTGGTCCCCCGGGCGCGGTGGGTTCCTCAGGCGTGCGCAGGACTTTCTCGTCGATGATTGTGCGCAGCGGACCGGCAGGCAGGGCCTGATACTTTTCGAATGTCGTCTGGTCGATGTGAACAGCCCACTGCTCGCAGCACGAGTCCTCACAGGCTGGTCCAATGCAACGAAAGCTTTCCGAATATCCTGGAGTGAATAGCCTGGGATGGGACAAACGGAGCTCCTCGAGCGTGCGAGAACACCCGCTTTGTCAAGAGGGCCTCTGTCCGAGAATGATGCACATGGCAGAGCATTTCCAAGTGGAAACCGGTAAGAAGAAGTACCAAGGTCATTCGCAGAAGCCAAGAAACTTCTTGAATCGACTGCCGAGGACGGATGTGGCGCCAGCTCACAGCTTGGGCTACTTGGCGTAACGTCTCTGATGCCAGAGCCAGGCGGTGCGGACGATGTCGTCGAGCTGGGCGTAGCGCGGTTGCCATCCCAGCTCGCGAATCGCCTTTGCTGAGCTGGCAACGAGGAGAGCCGGATCGCCGGATCGCCGCGGAAGGACTTCGGCCGGAATGGGATGGCCGGTCACGCGGCGGGCGGATTCGATAACCTGACGCACGCTGAACCCCTGGCCGTTGCCGAGGTTGAAGATGAGCCGGTCGTGCGATTCGAGCGCGCCGAGAGCGAGCAGATGGGCGTCGGCTAGGTCTGAAACATGGATATAGTCGCGGATGCAGGTGCCGTCCGGGGTGGCGTAGTCGTCGCCGTAGATGTTGATCGAAGCGCGGCGGCCGAGGGCGACGTCGAGGATGAGCGGGATCAGGTGCGACTCCGGCTCGTGAGCTTCGCCGCGGGTTATTCCCGATGGGCCTTCGGGAGCGCCTGCCACGTTGAAGTAACGCAGTGAGGCGTAACGGAGGCCGTGAATGCGGTTGAACCAGGTGAGCATGTGCTCGACCATCAGCTTGGACTCGCCATAGACATTCGTGGGGTTGAGACGTGCATTCTCCTCGATGGGAACCGACTCGGGCTCGCCGTAAACGGCAGCCGTGGAAGAAAAGACCAGGCGGCTGGGCCCCTTGGCCAGGACAGCTTCAAGTAGAGAGAGGGTCGAGGCGGTATTGTTGCGGAAATAGAGGCTGGGGTTCCGCATGGAATCGCCTGCCTCAATGAGAGCGGCGAAGTGGAGGACAGCATCGAAAGGGGCGCCGGAATCGGTGGCAGAAACGAAAAGATTCTCAAGCTTGGACCGGTCAGCCAAATCTCCCAGGACGAATTCGATGCCTGGGGGTACCTCCTCGCGGCGGCTATGGCACAAATTATCGAATACAATGGGATTGTGGCCTTTGGAGGCTAGCAGCGAGGCGACGGTGCCACCGACGTACCCGGCACCGCCGGTAACCAGAATCTTCACAAAAATACTGTCCTTTCACGAACACTTTGGTTTAGGGTAAGTCTATTACATAGGCAGGGCCGCAATAGATGTGTGTGAACTGGCCCGAAGACCGCGCGAGCGGCACGCCAAATAACGCATCCTGACGCCCTGACAACCCAGTTGCGTGAAGTGAATCCTCTTACAGACGCGGCACCGGGGCATCCAGAATCGGTTCCCTTCCATCTTTGGGGCAGTTTGGGATTCGTTTTCTCTTGCCTGGGACGTGATTGGGAGCATTTGGATGTCCAGGGTAATGGCGAACGAGGATAAACCTCTCGGGTCAATCTTCTTTTCCCCCTCCAATAGCAAAGACTTGCCATGGGAGTATCAATCGAGTTTGTCTGCCCATACCGCTCGGTGGAACTTTTTCCCGCAGGCGCATGGGATAGCAGAAATGAACCGTGGAGAAACAGGCCGGGAGAGATCAAGACTGGCAATCGGGTCGGCAATGAGACCGGCACGGTCGATGCTCCTGGAAGGTCAATGAAGTTCAAAGCGCCCGTAATCCCCGTCATCATTTTTTAAGGATTAGAGACATGCCGATGAACCATTATCAAGAACGCATCAGCTTTGGCTTGCTTCCCGAGCCCGAGGGCCGGTCGGGTTCGTTCATTACTGCCGCAGTCATCAACATGATGATCCTGGCCACCGTTCTGTATGTGGGCATGATGGCCAAGCGTGTCATCCAGCAGCACCATTTCGAAAATACCGAGCTCATTTTTCCTACCACGCCTCCGCCTCCGCCCAAGGTGAAGGTGACTCCGCCGCCCAAGCTGCCAGAGCCGCCGAAGCCTTTGGAAGTGAAGCTGGAAGCACCGAAGATCAATCTGCCCAAGATTGAAAAGCCGGTGCTGAAGCCGATTGAGATGGAAACAAAGCTGAAAATGCCGGAGATCAAGCTTGTGAAGCCGGCGATTACGCTGGCGCCGCAGCCCAAGGCAGCGCTGGCGGCAGCGATGCCCGCGCAGACTCCGCAGCAGAAGCCTTCGACGGCGCCGGTGCACCTGGGCGATACGTTTGGCGTGACTCCCAATCCGAATGCAACCAAGCCTGCGACTGTGGCGGCCATTGGGAATCCTTATGGCGGCATGCACGGACCTTCCATCGCGCCGCATGGTGTAGTCGGATCGGCTGGAATCGGGAATGGAACCAAGTCAGGCTCGAATAGTGGCATCTACGGGCACGTAGCATCGGCAGGGCTCCCTGGAGCAACGGGAACGACGCAGGGATTCGGCGGCAAGGTCGGGTCCGCGGGAATTCCGCAAGTGCAGGCGGCTGCGACGCCAGCGATGATGAAAGCGACGCCTGCGTCAACCAATCTTGAAGTGATTTCGAAGCCGCCCGCGCAATACACCAGCGAAGCGAAGCAGCTGAAGGTGCAGGGCGATGTAATTCTGCGCGTCACATTCACCGCCGCCGGTCATGTCGTGGTGGAAGGTGTCGTGCATGGATTGGGCCACGGACTCGATGAGGAAGCGCGGCGTGTCGCCGAGCAAATTCGCTTTCGCCCGGCTACCCGGAATGGGCAGGCGGTTGATCTGACGACCAACATCACGATTACTTTCCAATTGGCTTGATGAAGAGACAAACGAACTGGAATTGGCACAGGACGACCTCGGATTCCCCCGCATGGCGTCTGGAGCCAGAGAACGGTAGCAAAGATACTAGGAGCTCACGAATGATGTTTCGGAAGATTTCTCTCAGCTTGCTCGCTCTGACGCTGGGTGTAACTTGCGCGTATGCAAAGAAAGCCCCCAAGTACGAGCAGGCGCACCAACTGACGCCGGAGCAGAACGCGCTGGTGGAGAAGGCAATTGGGCAGGAAAAGGTGTTGATCAAGGCTATCCAGGAGAAGACGCCCCTGGTGGAGACCTATATTCAGGACACACGGCCCGATGTGAAGCTTTATCAAGTTCCGGTGGACGACCAGTACACGCTGAGCCGCGTCGATTTCGGCAAGGGATTTTTCGACAAGACGTATGAGCCGCGTAATTCCGCCAAAAAGGGATTCTTTAAGGGCTCCTTTTCGGCGATCACGGGGCTGACCAAATCTCTGGGTCTGGATAAGCGATTCACCTACAATCCAACCGGCTTCATGCAGATGATGTTCCTTGACCCGACGGGATTCGATCAGCAGCACTACGTGTTCAGCTATGTGCGGCGCGAGTTTCTGGGGCAGGTTCGCACATGGGTCTTCGATGTGCATCCCAAGGTCAACGGCATGGGACGCTTCTACGGCCGCATCTGGATTGAAGATCAGGACGGCAACGTGGTGCGCTTCAACGGAACGTACACTGGGCCGTCGTCCGAGGACGATTCGCGGTATTACTTCCATTTCGATAGCTGGCGCATGAATGTACAGCCGGGAATCTGGCTGCCGGTTGCGATCTATGTGGAGGAATCGAACCGCGGCGACAGCAACAAGCCGATCGGCCTGAAAGCGCAGACTCACTTCTGGGGCTACGCGCTCAAGCTGCCTACGCGTGACAGCGAAAACGTCAGCATGAAGATCGAAGACGCAGTAGACAAGAGCGACGACTCGCAGGATGTGAGTCCGCTGCAGGCGTCGCGCGATTGGCTGACACAGGCGGAGAACAACGTGATCGATCGCCTGGAAGAGGCGGGCCTGGTAGCTCCGCTCACGCCCAATGGCTTTGAGAACCAGGTCCTGGATCAGATCGTGATCAACCTGGCCGTGCCAAGTAATATTCCTCTGTCGAGCCCCGTGCATTGCCGCGTGTTGCTGACGACGACAGTCGAAGCAACCACTGTGGGCAACACAATTCTCTTGAGCAAGGGACTGATCGACAGCTTGCCGCACAGCGAAGCAGCGATTGCTTCGGTGATTTCGGTGGAACTGGCGCATATCGCGATGGGTCATCACATTGATACGCGTTATGCGTTCAACGATCGGCTGCTCTTCCCTGACGAAGCGACGTTCCGCCGGATCGAAATGAACCACAGCGAAATCGACGATGCCACCGCAGCGAAAAAGGGCATGGAGTATCTGCAGGCATCGATGTATAAGGACAAGCTTCCCGATGCGGGATTGTTCTGGGAACAGCTTGCAGATCGGGGCAAGAACCTGAGGGCTCTCAATACTCCGATGCTGGGCGACTCGTTGCTGAAGCCGGACGGGACACCCTGGATGGCGGACCTGGCGCACGAGGCGCCGAAGATCAACTGGGACGACCTGACGCAGATTCCCGCATCGCCGTTGGGAAGCTGGCTGAAGACCGACCCATGGGACGACAAGGTGCATATGCTGAACGCCAAGATCTATGCGCCGATGAATCCGCGCGACAAGATGCCGCTCGAGGTCACTCCCATTTATTTCAAGTTACAGCGGTATGAGGCAGCGAACGCAAGCCAGCCGGCCGCTCCGGGTTCAGCTCCAGCAGGTACAGCGCCTGCCGCCGCACAACCTGGGGCGGACCAGCCAGCGACTGTCCCACCGACCCAAGCGGCACCGCCAGCCAGCGGTGATCCGCCGCCGACCGGACCCCAGCCGACGGCCAACGCTCCGACGCCTGCGCCTCAATAGGCTCAGCTGTCGCTTTCATGAGCCGGGCTGGAGAGTCGTGTTGCCCGGCTTCCAACCAAACTGCTGGATTTTAAAACGAAGCCACGCGAGTTGAGTGCTTCACCAGAATTGGATAACGCCGTCCCCATGAAGAAAAGCGCCGCTGTTTTGATTTGCTGCGTGCTGTGTGCCTGGGCAGGAAAGGCTCATGCACAAGTTGTTGCATCCGCCACCCGATCGCCGCTCTCGCTCAGTGCGGGCGGCATGGGGTCCATTTTTCAACCGGACTACGATGGCACCGGCGTCGCCGAGCAATCGTCGACGCCGCTTATCGGTCTCGGCACGTATGTGGATCTTCGGGTGAGACATTGGATCCAGTTTGAGGCGGAGGGCCGTTGGCTGCGCTTCAACCAATACGAGAATATTTACGAAGACAATTACCTGATTGGGCCGAAGGTGCCGATTCATGAGACGCGGCGGTTCAGGCCCTATGCGAAGGCGCTGATCGGCTACGGGAAGATGAATTTCCAATATAACTTTGCCTACGGCCATTTCACGGATGTTGCTCTGGGCGGAGGCGTCGATATGCCCCTGGGCCATCGGCTAAGTTTGCGGGCCGCGGACTTCGAGTATCAGATTTGGCCGAACTGGATTAATGGAAGCGTGAAGCCGTATGGCGTGAGCGTGGGCATGGCCTACCGGATTTTCTGAGGCGGTGCGCGGTTGTCTTGAAACTGTGCGGATGCTCGTCAACCGACAATGCCAGCCATACGTTGACATCAGGAAAGAATGAGGTCATGCGGGGTCTCGTCGACTGGGAAACGCGGCCCTAGATTCCCCTTCCCTTTCACCAAAGGGCCGGTAACCTTCTTCCCTTTACGGTTACTCGCATAGGTCTCTTCAAGTGCGCGCACAATGAGAGAGCGGATCGAGGTTCCCGAACTCTCGGCTCGCCGCCGCAGCTCGTCATGCAGAGGAGCGGGGATGTTAACGGTGGTTCTTACGGGCATGACCTAAGCATGGCGGATGTGACATAAGGGGTCAAGGAGCTTGGGACACCAAATTGAGGTTGTTCCCGACGGGCTGCCTTCGGTTTTAAATATCGCCTGTTGGCGGCGTAAGCCGCGCCACCGCTTGCCAAGGCTTGAGAAAACGATAGCAAGTTCTCTCAAAAACGCACAGAGTGCCCTCCCTATAAACGGTCGAATAGAGAGTCGTGGTTTCCCACCCTTTCGCCCGAGAGAAGGCGAAAGGATGGGGCACGACGCCTTTTTTTGCTATTGACACTAAGATTTCTTCGCAACAGAAAAGACCTCCTTATAAACGGTCGAATAGAAAGTCGTGGTTTCCCATCCTTTCGCCCGAGAGAAGGCGAAAGGATGGGCACGGCGCCTTTTGTTTTTGCTATTGACACTAAGATTTCTTCGCAACAGAAAAAGGCCGCTCCGGAGAGTGGCCTTTTGTTGAAGCATTGCTTAGCGGCGCAAGCCGCGATTGGCCCCACCGCAGGTGCTTATGCCGGTGAAGGCGAACCTTCCGGATAGCCGCCTGAACCGGGGCGGGTCTCGGGCTTGAGGACCTGCTGCGGAGTTCCGGTGCCGGTGCCGTCGCTTGGAGAAGCAAGAATGGAGCGGACCGGCGGCAGTTCCTTGCCCTCGATCAGCAACCTCACTTCTTCAGCGTCGATGGTCTCGCGCTCGAGGAGGGCCGCGGCGATACGATGCATCGCGTCCTGGTGAGCTTCGAGGATCGAATGCGCCGACTGGTACGCGTCGTCGATCAGCCGCCGTACTTCGAGGTCGATCTGGCGAGCAGTTTCCTCGCTGAAGTCGCGGTGCTGAGCAATTTCGCGGCCCAGGAATATCTGCTCTTCCTTTTTGCCGAAAGTCAGGGGGCCGAGACGGCTCATGCCGTACTCGCAGACCATGCGGCGGGCGAGATCAGTTGCGGTCTCGATATCGCTGCCGGCACCGGTGGACATCTGGTTGAGGAAAATCTCCTCAGCCACGCGGCCACCGTAGGCCGTTGCGAGGCGCGTCTCAAGATACTCGCGCGTGTAGTTGTGGCGATCGTCGGGCAGATAGATGGTGACGCCAAGAGCCATGCCACGCGGAATGATGGTGACCTTGTGGATGGGATCCGAGTTGTCGCGAAAGAACGAGACCATGGCATGCCCGGCCTCGTGGTAGGCAGTGACCCGCTTCTCTGCGTCGGAAAGGAGCATGGACTTGCGCTCGGCGCCCATGAGCACTTTGTCTTTCGCCAGCTCAAAGTCATACATCAGGACCTGCTTGCGGTTGACGCGCGCGGCATTGAGCGCGGCCTCGTTGACCATGTTGGCCAAGTCGGCGCCGCTGAAGCCGGGTGTTCCGCGAGCAAGCACATTCAGGTTGACGTCGTCGCCGACAGGCACTTTCTTGACGTGCACGCGGAGGACTTCTTCGCGGCCACGGACATCGGGCAATCCCACAACCACGCGGCGGTCGAAGCGGCCGGGACGCAGGAGCGCGGGATCGAGCACATCGGGACGGTTGGTGGCAGCGACAAGAATGACACCGTCGTTCGATTCAAAGCCGTCCATCTCGACGAGCAGTTGATTCAGGGTCTGCTCGCGCTCGTCATGTCCGCCTCCGAGGCCGGCGCCGCGATGACGGCCGACTGCGTCGATTTCGTCGATGAAGATGATGCAGGGCGCGTTCTTCTTGCCCTGTTCGAAGAGGTCGCGGACGCGGCTTGCGCCGACGCCTACGAACATCTCGACGAAGTCGGAACCGGAGATGGAGAAGAACGGCACGTTCGCCTCGCCAGCCACCGCGCGGGCGAGCAAAGTCTTGCCCGTTCCCGGAGGTCCGACGAGCAGCACGCCCTTGGGGATGCGTCCGCCGAGCTTCTGGAACTTCTGCGGCTCGCGCAGATACTCGATGATCTCCTTCAGCTCTTCCTTGGCTTCATCGACGCCGGCCACATCCTTAAACGTAACCTTCTTTTGCTGCATCGAGAGCAGGCGCGCGCGGCTCTTGCCGAACGACAAGGCTTTGTTGCCACCCGATTGCATTTGCCGGAGCATGAAGAACCAGATAGCGCCCAGCAAAACAAACGGACCGATGTTGAACAGAAGCGGCAGCAGGATATTGTTCTGCGGGTCTTTCAAATTGAAGGACACTTTAGCCGCATGGAGCTTGTTGATCAGGGTGTCGGTGCTCGCCGGGATCGTGGTGTGGAACTGATCCTTCGGATTGACCTTCATATGGCCATGGAGCTCCGTACCCTGGAGAGTCACATCTTGCACTTGCCCCGCGTCGATCCTGTCCAGCAGGTCGGAATACGAGACCTCTGTGTCTTTGCCACCCATGTTGGTGCCGCGTTGGACAACGCCCCACAGCAACATCAGACAGATGAGGATAAAGACCCAGAACATGATCGTCTTGACGGTCGAATTCACCAGGATCCCTCTTTCCCGGCGGGGGGAGAAGTCGCTCGTGCGACCTCCATCACCGCCTACCCATCCCTTTTAGACGCCGGCACCGGCTACGAAGTCACAGAAAGTGCTAGAGCTCGAAACGGGATACACGAATAGCTCCCGCGGGGATGAGCAGTATCAACGATTGTACTCCGAAGCAGGAGAAAACGGCCAAGCTCGGAAGAGAAGACTGGCCGGTTTTTGAACGGTTTTCAGACAGGTACCTTCCTTGTCATTCTGGCCTTGTCATTCTGGGGCGGGGCTTATCCGGAAGCCGAATTGCCTGTCGCGGAACTGAGAGGCGTGACGACGATCTCAATTCCCGGCTCCGGCTCGAGTTCGATCCCTTTCATCCAGACGATGCGCCCATCGATTTCGAGAACTGGCCAGACGGCGCGGCCGCTTCCTGTAACTTTCATCCGCTCAAGCACTTCCTTCACTTTCCTTGGACCACCGGAGTGCTTCACTCGAACCCGGTCCCCGGGTTTCCATGAGCGCAAACGGGCCGATTGGGGTGAGTCAGGAGGACCTCCGGAGACGGCCCTAGCCTCAATGCGAAGACGAATGCCGAAGGCCGGAGCCTCCACGTCACAGGGAATTGTGGCGAAGTATTCGGCTGCAACTTTCGTACTCTTTGACTCAGCAGAACCCGCAGCTTGTGCGCTGAGGTGCAGCTCGCGGTGGGAACGTTCGGCGCGGAGGCCCTGCGCGAGCTCGAGCTTTTGGCCGGCGCGGCCCGTCAGGGCGAGACCTCGCAGCGATTCGGTCGCTGCAAAATCAAGTGCCGTACCAGTTTGCTCGGCGGCTTGACGGAGAAGCCTGCGCTGCAAAGCGGGAGGCAACGCCGCCAGGGGCGCGATGTCAATTGCGAGCCCGTCGGCTGCGGCTCGGCCCCCTCCGCGAACCGGGCGCCCGGGGAGTATCAACTGCGGGGTGAGGCGGGCCAACTCCGCCTGCCACCAGGCCTCTTCGTCGCGGGCCAACTCGGCCATGTGCGCTAAATGCTCACGGAGGCTCGGATTCCAAGTTTCCAGAAGCGGGAGCAGCTCGTGGCGAATGCGATTGCGCGTGAAGGTGAGATGGCGGTTCGTGGAGTCATCGCGCCAGGACTGACCGAGCGCGCGAAGATAGGCTTCGATCTCGGCGCGGGAAACGGCTAGCAGCGGACGAACGACGCGACCCTCTGGAAATGCGAGGACGGGATGAATGCCGGAGAGGCCTTCGGTCCATGCTCCGCGGAGAAACTTGGCAAGGACGGTTTCCGCCTGATCGTCGAGGGTATGCGCGGTAGCGATTGCATCGAGCGCCACTGCGTGGGGCGGACCTTTGGACATGAGTTGCTGGAACCACGAGTAGCGCAGGCGGCGCGCGGCTTCCTCGATGGATTCGGAGTTGCCCTGGGCTTCGGCAGCGGTGTCGACGTGCGTGTGATGAAACGGAATGTTGAGCTGCTCCGCGAGGGTTTTCGCGAAGGCGAGGTCGCCATCTGCTTCGTCGCCCCGCAGACCGTGGTGCAGATGGGCGGCGTGCAGCACCAGGCCCAGTTCCCCGCTCCGGTCGGCGAGAGCGCGAAGGAGGGCGACGGAATCCGCACCGCCGGATAGACCGACGGCGAGACGCGTGCCGGGGTGCAGCAGGGTCGTATCGAGCGGAAGTGAAGCGTGCACGAAAGGATGATAGCTGGCTTAGCAGCGTGGCGCGCGAGAAGTGCGCGGCTGCCTGCGATCCCGAATGCCTATACTACGCATCATGCTCGCGACTCGAAATGCCACGCCCGCCGATGCCGGGTTGATTGCCGCCCATCGGCGCGCGATGTTCGCGGAGATGGGCAAAAGCGACAATGCGACCCTGGACGAGATGAGGCACAGCTTTGTGCCCTGGGTGGAGCGGATGCTGGCGACTGGAAAGTATGTGGGATGGATTGTTCTGGATGGAGAGCGGGCCGTGGCATCGGGCGGGTTTTTCGAGTTGGAGTGGCCGCCGCATCCGTGGGATCCGGCGAGCGAGCATCGCGGCTACCTGCTGAATTTCTGGGTCGAACCGGAGTTTCGCAGCCAGGGGCTCGCGCGTTCCCTGGTGAAAGAAGCACTGGCCGAGGCGCGGCGCAGGAAGTTGCGCGTGGTGGCTCTCCATGCGTCCGATGCGGGACGGCGGGTTTACGACGCGATGGGATTTCGCGAGACGAACGAGATGATCTACCTGGAGGAACCGGCGCAATAGGCACTTCCGCAGCAATGCGGCCACGGCGCGGCCGCGATTATCCGGCACCCGCTACGCCGTTGTATACTCCACCAGTTATGCAAGTATTTGTTCTTCTTCCCGCGGCGGGATTGGGTACGCGCATGGCCGGGCCGCAGCCCAAGCACCCCACCGACAAAGACCCGTCGTTGGGGACCCCGCCGAAGCAGTTTCTGGCACTGGACGGAATTCCAATTCTGATTCATTCGTTGCGAGCCTTCGCTGCGGTAGAGCGGGTAACGGGGATTTACGTGGCCGTGCGCAAGCCCGAGATGGAGCGGGTGGAGGCTCAGATCGCCGAGTACGGATTTGCCGGAAAGGTCCACGTGGTGGAAGGCGGCGACAACCGGCAGGAGTCCGTGGCGCACGCGCTGGCAGCGGTGCCGGCGGGGCCCGATGACATAGTGCTGGTGCATGACGCGGTGCGCCCGCTGATTGACGCGGCAACCATTGAGCGCACGATCGATGCGGTAAGCGAGCATGGAGCGGCGATTGTGGGGCTGCCGGCGGTAGACACCATCAAGCAGGTGGAACGCACGGCGCACGGCGCCTTGATTACCGCGACTCTCCCACGGGAATCCATCGTGCAAGCGCAAACTCCGCAGGGTTTTCGCTTTAATCTATTGCAGAGGGCCTTTGCCGAGGCCACGGCGGACGGCTTTGTGGGGACGGATGAAGCTTCGGTGGTGGAGCGGGCCGGACTTTCAGTGGCCGTGGTGCACGGCTCTCAGGTTAATCTGAAGATTACGCAGCCGGGCGACCTGGAACTGGCCGAGTTTTATCTCCGGCAGCGAGCCCGCTGAGTCTGGCTGGCTGGGAGACGGCTTCCCACGGCTGAATCGAAGCGCGGGCACGGAGACCATGGACACACGGATTGGATTTGGCTGGGACTCGCACGCATTCAAGGCGGGCATACCGCTGCGCGTTGGCGGCATGACGCTGGACCATCCCGAAGGACTGGCCGGACACTCCGACGGCGACGTACTGCTGCATGCGATTACAGATGCCCTGCTGGGAGCAATCGCCGCCGGCGATATCGGGAGCTTTTTTCCGCCGGGCGATGCGCGCTGGAAGGATGCGGACTCTTCGATCTTCCTCAAACTGGCGCTGGAAGAACTGCAGCATGCGGGTTATCGCATCGTGAATGTGGACACGACGCTGGTGCTGACTGCGCCGAAAATCGGCCCGGTGGCCGGCGAGATGCGCGCGCGGGTTGCTGACCTGCTTGGAGTGGAAGTGGACCAGGTGAGCATCAAGGCCAAGACGCCTGAGGGAATGAACCTCGACCATGTGGCGCAATGCCATGCCGTGGCGCTGGTGGAGCGGGTGACTGACACCGATGAGCTGAAAAGCATGAGCGCGGTGATCGAGAGCCAGAAGCAGCTTGAAGACGTTGTGGATGACCTGCTGGCTTCGGTGCATGGGGTGCCTAAGAAGCGCGGCGAGCCGCCAGTGTACGACACAGAGGACATTACGTAGAGGCGCTGAACAGTGGAGAAGTCATGCGGAAGTTATAGTCATTGGCCGTCTCCTTCTGTTCCTATCTGATCATCATTTTTGTGATTAGTTTCGTTCTTGCCATGCTCTGGGCCTGGGTGAAAGCCCCATCAGGATCGAGTCTTTCAGGCAAAATTGCGCGGGGTGCAATTGACTTTGCAGTCGTCTTCGCGATCGGGTTCACCTTAGGCGAGCATTTACGGCGCGATTCGAAACCAAAGGAATAGCCGAAAGGAATTCACTTCTGCCTAGGCCGATGTCAACTGGCTGAAGATGTCAGGAAGATTCACGTAGAGAGGAGTTCCCTTTACTTCCAGGCGCGAAGCTTCCAGCCATTCGGCGCCACGGCACATGCGGCCCGTGCGCGTCTTTGGATCGATGATCCACACCGTCTCCACGCCCATCTCGCGATAGTCCCTCGCTCGCTCTTGCGTGTCGGAGTAGCTATCGTCTGGAGAGAGAATCTCGATAACGAGCAGTGGTGGGTCATTCAGGACATCGGGCTGTGCTCCGGCGGTAAGGACGACCAGATCGGGTACCCGAACCCGGCTTGCAGATACGCGAACGCGCTGAGCCACGCCGCCGATGATTCTCCACCCTTTCTCGTGGTTTCCAAACCAGCCGGCCAGCAGCGCCTGCACCCGTGCGTGCTGGTACTTGCCTACATTGCGCTCTCTCACATCGCCGTCCACATATTCGCAGTCAGGCTTATAGCTGGTGCTGAGATATTCCTGCAGTGAGATGTGCGAAACCGTAGCCATGTGCGGGAATGTTAGCATGATTTCCAACCCGCCAAAACAAGCATGGTTCGTTCCCCGATAACCACATACGAGGCCACTCTTCTATGATTCTGCGCTCCAAGACAGTCTCCCTTGTTCTATTGGTCAGTTCCCTGCCGCTCGCGCTCTCTGCGCAAAACACTTCCGATTGGCGCACACCGACCGAAATCAGCGGCTACCGCACGACGCCGGATTATGCGGAGACGGTTGCGTACCTTGAACGGATCGCGGCGGCTGCGCCAGGGCAGGTGAAGATTGAGAACTTCGGCAAGACGGGCGAAGGACGCGACCTGAAGATCGTGATCGCGTCAAAGGATGGCGTCTTCGATCCGGCGGCGATTCACGCCTCGGGGCGCGCCATTCTGCTGGTGCAGAATTCGATTCACGCGGGCGAGATGGATGGGAAGGATTCGTGTTTAGCGCTACTCCGTGATCTGGTCCAAAACAAAGACAGAGCGAAGCTCTTAGATCATGTGGTCTTTGTTTTCATTCCTGTGTACAACATCGATGGACACGAGCGGCGGTCGGCCTACAACCGAATCAACCAGAATGGGCCCGAGGTCATTGGCTGGCGCGGCAATGGAAGCAACATCAATTTAAACCGCGACTATATGAAAGCGGATGCGCCGGAAACGCGGGCATTTCTCAAGATGTTCCATCGCTGGATGCCGGACTTTTTTGTCGACGATCACGTGACGGATGGCGCGGATTTTCAGTATGACGTGACCTTCAATGCGGATGCGACGCCAGACGTGGCTCCGGAGACGGCGAAGTGGATTCGCGAAAATGTGACGCCGGAGTTGGAGCGACAGGTGAATGCGGCTGGACATCTTGCGTTTCCGACGCTGATCGACCTGAACGACGACACCGACCCGGCAAAGGGACTGACAAACATCTCCAATCCGCCGCGTTTTTCGACGGGACAGATGATTCTCGAGAATCGGCCGGGGCTGCTGGTTGAGTTGCACATGCTGAAGGATTACAAGACACGGGTCACGGGAAACTACGAAATTCTGCGGGCGCTGCTGGAGATTATGAATCGCGATACGGCGAAGCTGATCGCTTTAAATCGTGAGGCTGATGCGGATGCGGAGAAGCTGGGTACGCATGCGCTGGGCAATGCCACCTTCCCGCTGTCTATTGGATGGACCGAACAGACGACGCCAATCCTGTTTCGCGGATATCAGTTCAAGCGGGCGCTAAGCGAGGCCTCCGGGACCATGTGGGTGAGTTATTCGCATGAGCCATGGAATGTGACGCTGCCGCTTTCGTCCGAAGCTAAGGTTGCATTGTCCACCACGCCTCCGGCCGCCTACATCATTCCTCCGCAGTGGACGCACGTCATTGACGTGCTGGCTGCGCACGATGTGGCGATGCGCCGCACCACCTCGGCGTGGACAGGCAAGGTTGAACACTACCGATGCACTGGAATGGAGTGGCAGGGACCTCCCTTTGAAGGGCGCCACCCGATCTTTCATGGTGAAGGCGCGGGCGCGGAGCCGGGGCGGTTTGGCACATGCACGCTGACCACGGAGAGTCTGACCTTCCCCGCGGGCTCAGTCGTTGTTGCGCTCGATCAGCGGTTGTCGAAGGTGGCGATTCATTGGCTTGAGCCGGAGGCGCCTGACTCGGCGCTACGATGGGGATTTTTCGATCCGATCTTTGAGCAGCGCGAGTACGGCGAAGCGTATGTGCTGGAGAAGTTGGCCCGCGAGAATATGGAAAAGGATCCGGCTCTCAAGGCGGAATTTGAGCGCCGCGTGCAGACGGATCCTCGTTTTGCAGCAAGCCCGGAGGCGCGGCTCGAGTTTTTCTACGACCGCTCGCCGTGGGGCCTGGCGAACCGTGTTGGGGAGTACCCGGTGGGGCGATTGTTGTCGCTTGAGGGCGTGCCTTTGGAGTAACCCTGCAGGCAGTTCATCGATAACAAGAATTTGATTGCAGTTTCCGGCGATTCGCCTTAGTGTGGCGGGGAGCTTCCATCCCAATGTTGGAGGGTGTTTATGCACCTCGCACTCATGCTGTTTCAAAATCAGATGGATCCGGAACAGATTCGCAAGATTGCGATGACGTTTCTGGCGGTGATGCCCATCATCATCTTGATAGGCATGGCGATCATCGTTGTCCCCTTCTGGTTTATCTGCAAGAAGGCTGGATTTTCTCCCTGGCTGTCGCTGTTGAACGTGATTCCTCTCGGCAACCTGGTGCTGATCTATGTACTGGCGTTCGCCGATTGGAAGGTAGCGCCGGTGCCTCCGCCGCAGATGGGCTATCCGTATCCGCCCCCGCCTCCGCAAGTGTAAGTTCGGAGAACAATCGACTCCATCTGAGACGATGCTTTAGCATCGAGGAGGAACACCCTCATCGATGGCTGAAGAAAACCTCTCTCGCTTCACTCCTCCCCGCGTTCGCTTTGCGCCCTCGCCCACCGGCTTTCTCCATGTCGGCAGCGCGCGCACGTTCATTTTCAACTGGCTCTACACACGCCACAATCACGGAACGATGGTGCTGCGCCTGGATGACACGGATGTGGAGCGCAACACCGAGGCCAGTGTGCAGTCAATTTTCGAAGGACTACGCTGGCTGGGCCTATCGTGGGACGAAGAGTACAAACAATCTGAACGACTGGCCCTGCACCGGCGGCAGGCCGAAGCGATCTTCGAGAAAGGCCTTGCCTATCGCGACTTCACGCCGGCGCACTCGTCCGAAGGAGAGGCATCCTCTGCGCAGGGCGCGTGGTTGTACAACCCAGGCATGCGGGATTTGTCGCGCGCAGAGAGCGACCGCCGCGCCGCTGCAGGAGAGGCGTTTGCGCTTCGCTATCGCGTGCCGCGGGGTAAGGACAGAACTTTGCAATTTGTGGATGGCGTTTACGGCGCGCAGTCGAAACTCGCCGATGAGGTGGAAGACTTCGCCCTGCTGCGTTCAGACGCCATGCCGACGTATCACCTGGCCTCATGCGTCGACGATGCCGATCTGCGGATCAGCCACATCATCCGCGGGCAGGATCACCTGACGAATACCTTCAAGCACCTGCTGATCTTCGAAGCGTTGGGAGCGGCGCTCGGCGTGGGGACACCGCAGTTTGCGCATCTTCCGCTGCTGGTTGCGCCGGATGGGGCGAAGCTATCAAAACGGAAACATGGGCCGGTGGTCAGCGTAACGACGTATCGCGATGCCGGATTTCTGCCCCAGGCTTTCATCAACTTTCTTTGCCTGCTGGGCTGGTCGCCCAAAAACGATCGAGAGTTCATGACGCTCGACGAGTTGACGGCGGCGTTCACGATTGAGGGCGTGAATCGCGCCAATGCGGTTGTCAACTTCAAAGAAGACGACCCCTTCGATCCCAAAGCTGTGTGGCTCAATGGCGAGCATCTGCGCGCGTTGCCTGTGGATAAGTTGAGCCGCGAGCTCGAGCCGTTCTTTGAGAAGGCGGGCCTGCATGCTTCCGCGGAGAAGCTGCTGGCGGTGACGCCGTTGATTCGTGAGCGCATCCGGCTTTTGGGTGAGGCGGCGACGGCGGCGGACTTCTTTTTCGTCGATCAGCTTGCGCCGTACGATCCGGCGGAGCTGATTCCGCAAAAAAGCGATGCTGCTATGACACGGCGCGTGCTTGAGACCGCGCAGAAGGTTCTGGCTGAGACGCCTTTCGATCACGACTCCCTCGATAAGGCACTGCGTGAGGCTGCTGCATCGCTGGGACTCAAGGCCGGACCGATGTTTCAACCGATCCGGGTCGCTGTGTGCGGGCGGAAGAACGCGCCGCCGCTGTTTGAAACCATGATCGTGCTGGGGCGCGAGGTTTGTCTGGCACGGATTCGGCAGGCGGAAAAAAGCCTCGAGTCGCTAGGCTGAGCGGAAACTTTGGGTGGGCTTCTGGTTGACAGCTTGTAATCGAACGATTACACTTATGTCATGTTTTCCGATGAGATAAACCGTCAACGTGAAAAACCTGCCTGAATTCGATGCCGCGCGGTACCTCGACAACGAAGAGAGCATTGCGGTCTATTTGACCGGAATTCTGGAAGCGAATGACGCGGCTCTTCTGGCTTCGGCGCTGGGAGACATTGCCCGAGCGCGCGGCATGACGGAGATCGCCAAGGCCGCCGGAATTACGCGTGAAGCTCTCTATAAAGCCCTTCGACCCGATAGTGCGCCACGTTTTGATACCATCAGCCGCGTCTGTGCGGCGCTCGGGGTTCGTTTGGTGGCCCAGCCCATCCCGGGCGGCAAAGCAGCCGCGTGAAAGCGGGAGCTTGAGCCGCGCTTAGTCAAAGCCCTCCGGTGGGATAATGAATTACAGCCATGGCCACTGCAAATCCGGAAAGCCCGGACGCTCGAAGTCACAACACTCCCACTCCCTCCAACTTTCTCCGCGATCAAATCGCCGAAGATGTGCGCACCAAAAAGTTCGGCGATGCCGTCATCCAGACGCGCTTTCCACCCGAGCCCAACGGCTACCTGCACATCGGCCACGCCAAGGCCATCAGCATCGACTTCGGCCTCGCCGACGAGTTCGGCGGCAAAACCAACCTGCGTTTCGACGACACCAATCCCGAGAAGGAAGAGCAGGAATACGTCGATGCCATCATGGAGGACATACGCTGGCTCGGCTTCGAGTGGGAACGGCTTTGCTACGCGTCAGACTATTTTGGCCAGCTCTACGAGTGGGCGCTTCAGCTGATCAAGGCCGGCAAGGCTTATGTGGACGATCTCACGGCCGATGAGATTCGCCAGCATCGCGGGACGCTCACCGAGCCCGGCAAGGACAGTCCCTATCGCACCCGTTCCGTTGACGAAAACCTTGACCTGTTCGTGCGCATGAAGAACGGCGAATTTCTCGACGGCAGCCGCGTGCTGCGGGCCAAGATCGACATGGCGTCACCGAACCTCAACATGCGCGACCCGGTGATGTACCGCATCCTGCATGCCACGCATCACCGCACCGGCGACGAATGGTGCATCTACCCGATGTACGACTACGCGCATGGTCAGTCGGATTCGATTGAGCACGTCACGCACTCCATGTGCTCGCTTGAATTCGCCGACCACCAGCCGCTCTATCGCTGGTTTATCGATAACCTGGGGATATTTCCCTCGCAGCAAATCGAGTTCGACCGCCTCAACTTCACTTACACCGTGCTCTCGAAGCGGAAGCTGCTGCAACTCGTACAGGAGCGGCGCGTCTCTGGATGGGACGATCCGCGCATGCCCACGCTCTCCGGCCTGCGCCGCCGCGGCTTCACCGCTGAGGCCATCCGCGCCCTCGTCACGTCTCTCGGCGCATCCCGCACCAATGTCGTGCAGGACATCGAGCTGCTCGAGCACTTTCAGCGCGATGATTTGAACCATCGCGCGCGGCGTGCCATGGCTGTGCTGCATCCGCTCAAGGTTGTGATCGATAACTATCCGGAAGGCCAAAGCGAATTCGTCGAGGTCGCGAACAATCCCGAGGATCCTTCTGCGGGGACGCGCCAGGTGCCGTTTTCGCGTGAGATCTATATTGAGCAGGACGATTTTCGCGAGGCGCCTCCGCCGAAGTACTACCGGCTCTCACCTGGTAAGGAGGTGCGGCTGCGCAATGCCTACTTTGTGACTGCGCGGAGCGTGGTGAAAGATGCGACGGGCAACGTTGTTGAGGTGACCTGCACCTATGATCCGGCCAGTCGCGGCGGCAACTCTCCCGACGGGCGCAAGGTCAAATCCACCATTCACTGGGTATCGAGTGCGCACGCCATCTCCGCGGAGATCCGCCTCTACGACAGGCTCTTCACCAAGGCTGATCCGTACGATGTGGGAGAAGGCGAGGATGTTCTCAGCAATCTCAACCCTCACTCACTGGAGATTCTGACGGGAGCAAAACTTGAGCCGTCTCTGGCGGAGGCGAAGCCTGAGGACCGATTCCAGTTTGAGCGCGTGGGCTACTTCTGTGTCGATCGGGATTCTGCTGCGGGGAAATTGGTTTTCAATCGGACGCTATCGCTGAAGGATTCGTGGGCGAAGATCGAGAAAGCCACCTCCGGTGGGGGAGACGCTCGCTAGTCGCTCGCATAAGTGTTGTGCATTCCCGGTCCCAAGAGCCGGACGTGAGCAGCTTCACTTACCTGCTGGCCTGGAACCCACCATCAATTGCTTTGCGGCCATGGGCCAGTGCTGCACTGACAGCCTCGTCTTTAGTTCTAAAAACACCTTTGGCAGAGAGAATCTCCGTTTCGACAACGCTATCCCCATAATGTTTTTCGATTATGAGTTTCGGGCTCCATCCGAGGTCATTTTGCAACTCGTTTGTTCCCGCAGCAATAAAGAAGCCCCTATATTCTTCTCGCACCATTCTGTTCATCCCTTCTTAAACACGTACACCACCCAAACGACGAAACTCGCTGCGTATACAGGCACCATCACTATTACCCCGACGCGAGAGCCGAGATAGATTGTCGCTCCAACCCCCGCGGAAAGCGCAACGAACCCTACAACTAAAACTCCGCCAAGAGCCAGGCCCACCCGCGGCCAGACCTTATAGACTCGATCACAAAAATACAGGTAACCGATTAATGCCCCTAAGACACCGAAGCCGACCAAGAAATACCGCCCCATGCCAACTAGGAAATCTAACATCTGTATTCTCGCTTTCCGATGGAATCCCTATCAGTCCGCAACGGGCAAGGGCATTCCTTGCTCGAAGAACTCCCAGAGCTTCACAATCGAGAACGGAGCCTGCCCCCACCCGCGCGGTCGGGTGGGAGATCCTAAACACGCGTCAGTTGCGGCAAGGCATCAAAGTGCGCGTCGCGTGCGCACAGCACCAGCGAGTGTTCCAGAACAAGCGCCGCGATCCACATATCGTTCGTCGGGATGGGAGTTCCCTGCTTGCGGAGTTGCCGGTACACGTTCGCGTAATGGTGCGTCGTCTGGTCGTCCGCGTAGAGAATCCGAACACCAGGTTTTAAAAGGAATCGCCGCAACACAGCTTCGTTGCGCGGTCCCTGACTGCCCACGGCAAATCCGGCCCGCAGTTCTCCCACGACAATGAAAGGCAGCCAGACTTCGTCGGCTAGCTCAACTGTTTCGACGACGGACGCATCGCCTCGGCAGAGGTCGGTGTAGCGGTTGGTGTCGAGCGCCAGCCTCACGCCGCGACCCACAAGCTTGGGCAAGCTCGCCATGAACGCATGATCACCGCCACATTGCCTCGTCGATCGTGTCTTGCGCTGCCAATGCGTTGTCGAAGGCAGAATCCTTTCGCCAGGTTCCTGCCATATCGCCGAGATCGCGCTGACGTGTTGGGCGCTGGTTCACGCCGGCCCCACGAGCCAAGGCTTCGACGGCCACTTCATTGAGGCTCTTGCCCTGCTTATGGGCAGACGAGCGCAAGGCTTCATCGAGATGGTCGGGGATGTTGCGGATGGTGTACTGCATGCATGTATTGTAGGCAATGCAGGCAGAGAATGCAAGCACAGCCTACTTCCCAATCACGTCGATGGGGACGGTGATGGTCTTGGGGGGCATGCAGGCATTTTTGTCGCAGGCCTGGTAGTGCAGGCTCGCTTCGACGAGGCGGTTGCCGCGCAGGGTCACAATGCGCGCCTGGATTGCGAATTCGCCGGTATAGACGCTGAGTTTTGTGTTCGGGTCGAGGGGCAGCGTGAAGTCGGTTCCGTCGGGATAGCTCGCGGACTCGATACGTACGCCCGAATTCTCAGGAACCGAAAACGTCGTCGGAATCAAGTAGTCCTCTTTGGGCGAGTGGGAGTTGATGTGGAATCCCGCAGCGATGCGGAAGTGGAGCACGACGGGGCTGGGTTGGCCCGCGGGCACGGTGATCTGCTCGGGGAAAAGATATTCGACGGCGGCGCCGTGGAGGATCGAGCGGCTGGGAGAGTCGGCGAGCGGGGATTGGGCGGGCGCAGCGATGGCCGAAAGGAGGAGAACGATTGGGACGAGGGTTTTCTCAAATTGAAGCACTAGATTGCGCTTCAACGAATTGAATGTCGTGCTTTCCCAGGTCTCAAAAGCGAGACCTCCACCCCACGAACGAAGACCTGTCCGTGGGGACCCCGTACATGGGGCACCCATTCTCGCTGGTTGGGTCGGATTTGTTTCCTGGATCATTCGCCGAGCGCCTTATGAATATTGCCTTCGATGTCGTCTTTGGATGTCAGTCCGAGTTGGGTGGCGACGACCTTTCCATTGCGGTCGACAAAGAACGACGTGGGCAACGCGTCAAGCCCGCCGTATGGTTTATCGATCGAGCCGCCATCGATGAGGACCGGATACTGCATGTGTTCCTGCGCGGCGAACTTCGCGATGTCGCGTTTTTCGCCAGCGAGCATTTTCTTGTCGTCGGGGTCAAGATCGTCCAGAGACACGCCGAGGATCTCAAACCCCTTCGACGCATATTGGTTGCGCAACTCGACGAGCCAGGGAGTTTCGATTTTGCAGGGACCGCACCAGGTTGCCCAGAAATTGATGAGCACGGCCTTGCCTCTGTAGCTGGCCAGCGAGACTTTTTTGCCGCTTAGGTCTTCGAGCGTGAAATCGGGCGCGGGATGATTCATAAGGGGCGAGACGAAATGCGGGATGTCGCCTGCGCCTGTGCCGTCCGCGACCAGCTCGGCCTTGGCGGCCAAAGCAAGACGCTTTTCGGCGGCCTGTTTGCGGTACTCCCAGTTGGCCCACCCTGCCCAGGCGAAGGCAGCCAGAAGAAGAAGAACGACGGAAAGGACGATGGTGTTGCGCTTCACGGGGACGCGACCTCTTGTCTTTATTGTACGAGTAGGAACAGTGTTCAGTGAACAGGGGGCAGTGGACAGGGTGGTTAGAGCGATTCCACAATTCATGTGGCTTTGCGGTTTCGTGCAAGGTGGCATTTTCTTAAGAAAAATGCCACTCGGCAGTAGCGGCTTCGGTGTACAGCAATTGTGGAACCGCTGTAGCCGGCTGCGGAAGTCAGCTCTTCGTCTGCCAGTGGGGTGATTTACCATCAGAAGCCGATGACTCCCGATAAAAAGGAAGAGTGTCTTAAACCGGCAGAACTGGTGCGCACGGAAGCGAAGGCGCTCGAGGGGTTGGCGGCGCGCCTCGAAGGGGCGATGGCCGAGCCGTTTGAGCGCGCAGTGGACCTGATCGTGCGCTGCGGCGAGAGCAACGGTCGCGTGGTGGTCACGGGGATGGGCAAGAGCGGCATTATCGCGCAGAAGATTGCGGCAACGCTGAGCTCAACGGGCTCGCCGGCGCTGTTCCTGCATCCTGCCGAGGCGGTGCATGGAGACCTCGGCGTACTGATGCCGGGCGACGTGGTGATTGCGCTCTCGGCGAGCGGGGAGACCGAGGAGATTCTGCGGCTGCTGGCCACACTGAAGCGCAAGGGGGATGCGTTAGTCAGCTTCTGCTGCAATCTGCAATCGACGCTGGCAGAGGCAAGCGATGTGGCGCTGGATTGCGGTGTGGAGCGCGAGGCCTGCGGACTGAATCTTGCGCCGACAGCTTCGACGACGTGCATGCTGGCTCTGGGTGATGCTCTGGCGATTGCAGTGAGTTTAAGGAAGGGCTTTAGGGCCGAAGATTTCGCAGAGTTGCACCCCGGCGGCAAGCTGGGCAAGCAGTTAGCCAAGGTTCGCGAGCTGATGCATGCGGGGGATGAGGTGCCAATCGTGACGCCGGCGACACCGATGACCGACGTGATCTTCGAGATGTCGTCAAAGAAGCTGGGCATGACGACGGTGCAGGAATCGGGAAAGCTGCGCGGCGTGATTTCCGATGGCGATTTGCGGCGGTTGCTTGAGCGTGAAGGCGGTGCAGCGTTGAGCAGGACAGCCGGTGAAGCCATGAATGCGAAACCACGGACGATTGCGGCGGAAGAATTAGCGGCGAAAGCGCTGGCGATTCTGGAGGAACGGAAGATTACGTCGCTTGTGGTGGTGGATTCCAAGGGTAAGGTTGAAGGCGTGGTGCACCTGCACGATTTGTGGGGCGTGGAGTTGATTTAGAAAGAGTGAGGGAACAAGGGAGCAAGCGAGAAAGGCTCAACTGAAGAGCTGTCACGGCCCTTGCAGAAAGCTGTCGCCGCGTTTGTGGCCTCCGAAATTCCGGCTCAGGCGGCAGCTCTTAAGCTTCCCATCTTCGTAGAACTCGACTGCCTGATCGTGGCCAGTGGTGGCCTTCCAGAAGCCACCACTGGCGCAGGGAACACCCTGGACCGTCTGATCTCCGGCCAGGTAGCAGAGCTTGAGTTTTCCGCTGAGAAAGAGCACAGTGATTGCGCCTTCAGCCGGACCGAGCAGTCCACCGCCGGAACATCGAACGCCGCTCACCAACGTGTCGTGCTTCATCGTCACGTAGTGGAGCCCACCATTTGGCCAAAGATCGACAATGGATCCCTCGGGGACGCGTGTTTCTCCAACGTCGAAGTCGCGCGAAACGAAGCAACGACTCAGGCGGCCATCCTTGAAAAACCATGCGTAGTCCCTGGCGCAAAGGTAGCCCTGGATAACGGTGGGCTGATCCAGGTGCTTTCGATACGTTTCGGGAGCACCAGCGGCGACAGCAAGAATAGATGCGGCGATCAGGATGACAAGCAGGAGCGCGATTCGCATGGAGGCGCCTCCCCGGCAACCGCAGTGTAAGCGGCGCCGGAGGGGTTGTCTGTGATGAGCCAGGGACTTCCGCCAGGCCGCGCCCATAGCGTGTCATTCCTTCCACTTGCGTGTCGCCGCTGACACGACCCACGCTTCGGCGAGACGCATAGGATCTTTGTTTTTAGTCGCACGAAGACGGCATTCGCCTTGCTCCTTGTTTTTCAGGAAAGAAGAGGAGGGGCTGGGGATGGCGTCAACTTCAGTGGCAACGTGGGTTGCATTGGGAGGCACGGCAGACGCGCCACCGCGGCACCCGGAAGACTTCGAACATTTAGAATGGGTACTGGTTCATCCGAACGCCCTGCGTCCGTGTTCCACTCGGCGGCCCGAAGCTCAAATGCGCCGCACGCAAACGGACGGGAAAGCACGTACTTTTTCATCTATGCATCGTTGGTCGAAGCTCTTTATTCCTACTCTGCGCGAGGCCCCGTCGGAAGCCGAAGTGGCCAGCCATAAATTCCTCCTCCGGGCCGGGTATATCCGGCAGCTTGGCGCGGGCATTTACAACTACCTGTTTCTCGGCCAGCGGTCGCTGAACAAGATCATCGGCATCGTGCGCGAGGAGATGGACAAGATCGGGCAGGAGTTTCTGCTGCCGGGCATTCTCCCCAAAGAACCGTGGGTCGAAAGCGGGCGCTGGACCGGCATGGGCGACAACATGTTTCGCCTGAAGGACCGCAAGGGCGCCGAACTTTGCCTGGGCATGACGCACGAAGAGATCATGACGTCGATTGCGCGCAACGAACTGCGGAGTTACAAGCAGCTGCCGCAGATCTGGTACCAGATTCAGACCAAGTATCGCGACGAGCCGCGGCCGAAGGGGGGATTGCTGCGGGTGCGGCAGTTCCTCATGAAGGACTCGTATTCGTTCGATATCGACAAGGCGGGACTGGACCGAAGCTTTGACCTGCACGATGGGGTGTATCGCAGGATTTTTACGCGCTGCGGATTGAAATTCGTCGCGGTCGAGGCAGATTCGGGCGCGATGGGCGGATCGCAATCGCAGGAGTTCATGGTGTACACCGATGCGGGCGAGGACCTGATTGCGAGCTGTCCGGTGTGCGGCTACGCGGCGAATCTGGAAAAGGCGACATCGCGACTGGAGCCGGTTGTGGAGATGGAGCCAACCGGAGATGGCAAGCCCGAGCTCGTGCACACGCCGGGATGCGGAGCAATTTCCGATGTGGCGGAGTTCTTCAAGATTTCGCCGGCGAGCGATATCAAGTGCGTGGCCTACATGACTCTGAAGCGAGGGACCGCGGGGAAAGATGGCAAGCCGGACACATGGCATGGCGTCGCCACATTCTTGCGCGGCGACCACCAGGTGAACGAGACGAAGCTTCTGGGCGCAATCGGCGCGGCGGAGTTGCGCACCATGCAGACTGAGGAGCTGACAAAATACTTCAACGGGCCTGCGGGATTTCTTGGACCGGTTGGATTGAAGCACGACGACAAGCCGCTGGGCGATGGACTCGCAGTGATCCTCGACAAGTCGCTTGAGGGCCGGAAGAACCTCGTCGCGGGCGCAAACAAACTCGACTACCACTTGCGCAACGTGGCGCCGGGTCGCGATTTCTCGTGGACGCTGAGCGCGGACATTCGCAGTGTGAACGAAGGCGAAGCATGCCCGGTCGATGGTTGCGGGGGCAAACTCGTCGTGGGCAAGGCGGTCGAGGTCGGACATATTTTCAAACTCGGCTACGAGTATTCCGAATCGATGGGGACGCGGGTGCTGGACCCGAACGGCAAGGAAGTGATGCCGATTATGGGCAGCTATGGCATCGGCATCGAGCGCATTCTTACGGCTGCCGTTGAGCAGTCGAATGACCAGAATGGCTTTTGGCTGCCGGAGTCGATTGCGCCCTTCACTGTTGTCGTGACGGTGACCAATGTGTCCGATGCTGCATTGCGCGAGACCGGCGAAAAGCTGGCAACAGAGCTTGAGGCGGCTGGGCTCGATGTGCTGTTGGATGACCGAGACGAGCGTGCGGGCGTCAAATTCAAAGATGCCGACCTGGTAGGGATTCCTTATCGGATCAACGTGGGCAAGAAGGCGGCCGGTGGGCAGGTGGAGCTTGTGACGCGCGCACAAGCAACCAGTTTGGATGTGGCGTTGGGCGACATAGTGGCACACCTGAAGCGCCAGATACAAGAAGATGATTTGCTGGGGGGGACCGCCCTGTAGCTGTTTCGACAGCAAGCCGGGGTAGCATCCTCGGTTGGGGGTCTTGCTTTCCCAGGTCTCAGAATCGAGACCTGGGGCACCCAGCGTTGCCGGTAGCGAACGGTTAATGCTGGTTGAGGGTTGTGCTTTCGCAGGTCGTTAGGGCTGCAAGCTGAGAGCTTGAAGCTGAAGGCTGTCCAAGGAGTGACGATGGCGTTGAAGATCAAGCTGGCGATGCCCTCGGGGAAATACCCCTGGACCATGCTGGCGCTGCGCGTCGCCCTGGTCGGAGTCGGAGTCGCGACTGTATTGATGGTGGGCATGTGCAGTTTCTATTACCTGAAGTACGAAGGGATAGTGGATGAACGCCTGAAGCAGCCGCTGTTTGCCCAGACGGCCAAGATTTATGCGGCGCCTCGCGAGGTGCGGCCGGGGCAGAAACTTGGGATTGCCCTGATCTCGAATGAGTTGCGCGAGGCCGGGTATACCAACGATGAAGCCGCAAAAAAGTCGCCGCTCGGGACCTACAGTGAGGACGGCCGCGACATCACGGTCCGACCCGGGCCGCAGTCGTACCACTCCGAGGATTCGGCAACGATTCACGTGAGCGGGGGCAAGGTCGAATCGATCACCGACAATCACGGGCAGGCGCTGGCGAGCTACGAACTGGAGCCGCTGTTGATCACCGGCCTGAGCGATGCCAATCGCGTGAAGCGGCGGTTGGTGACGTACGACGAGCTGCCACCGAACCTTGTGCATGCGGTGGTGGCGATTGAAGACCGGCGCTTTTTCGATCATGGCGGCGTGGATTACATCCGCATCCTGGGCGCGATTCGTAACGATCTGACGCCTGGACATCATTATGTTGAGGGTGGGTCGACGCTCACTATGCAGTTGGCGCGCGGATTCTTTCTGACGCCTGAGCGGCGGATCAAGCGCAAGCTGAAAGAGATCATTATTACGTTTCAGCTCGAACATCGCTTCAGCAAAAAGCAGATTTTCGAGATGTACGCGAACCAGATCAACCTCGGGCAGCGGGGCAGTTTTTCGATCAATGGCTTCGGCGAAGCGGCGCAGGCCTACTTCGGCAAAGATGTGCGGCAACTCGACCTTGCCGAGTGCGCGACTCTGGCTGGCGTGATTCAGAGCCCGAATCGTCTCAGCCCATTCCGGCATCCGGAGCGGTCGATGGAGCGCCGCAACCTGGTGCTCGATTCGATGGTCGAGATTGGAGCCATTACCAAAGACCAAGCCGAGGAAGCGAAGGAGGAACCTCTCCATCTGACGCCGGGCAGCGTGGATGCCAGTGAGGCGCCTTACTTTGTCGACCTGGTGCGGGATGACCTGGTACAGAGACTCGGCGATCGCGACTTCAACGGCGAAGGATTGCGCATCTACACTTCGCTCGATCCCGACCTGCAGCAGATCGCGACGGCTGCGGTGGATTCAACCGTTCCCATGATCGATGCGCAGGTAGATCGCTTGCATGCGCGCGCAAGAAAGCTGAAACAACCGTACGACAACATTTATCCGCAGGTGGCTTTGATTGCGCTGAATCCGCATACCGGACAGGTGCTGGCGCTGGTGGGTGGGCGCAGTTACGGAACTTCGCAGTTAAATCACGCGGTGGCCCATCGGCCGACAGGTTCCATCTTCAAGCCATTTGTGTACGCGAGCGCGTTTGCCACGGCGGCCGAAGGCACCATGCTGCCGGGACAGGATCACCTGTTTTCGCCCGTGACGATGCTCAACGACCAGCAGACGACCTACGGCGAGGGCACGCAGTATGAATACACCCCGCGCAATATGCACGGGCAATATCACGACCAGGTGACAGCGCGTTATGCGCTGCAGCGGTCGCTGAACAACGCAACGATCGGCCTGGCTTCGATGGTGGGCTTCGATCGCGTAGCGGCATTGGCGCGCGAGGCGGGCATCAAGAGCGCCCGTGGCACACCTTCCATGGCGATCGGTTCCTATGACGCAACGCCTCTGGATATGGCAGGCGCCTACACTGTGTTCGCAAACAACGGACTGCATCTCGATCCCTGGTTACTGGCGAGCGTGCGCGCACCTTCGGGCGACGTGATCCAGGACTATGCGCCGACGTCGAAACAGGTCCTCGACCCGCGTGTGGCGTTTTTGACGACGAGCATGATGGAGGATGTGCTGCGCGGCGAAGGGACGGGCGCCGGAGTGCGGAACCGGGGGTTCGTTTCGCCTGCCGCCGGAAAAACAGGCACAAGCCACGACGCGTGGTTTGCAGGATTCACGAGCAATCTGCTGTGCATTGTCTGGGTCGGCAACGACGACTACACCGACATCAAGCTGCAAGGCGCGGACGCGGCGGGACCGCTGTGGGCGGAATTCATGAAAAAGGCGGTGCAACTGCCGCAGTACTCCGACACTCACGAATTCTCTGCTCCCGACGGCATCGAGGTGGTGAGCCTGGACAAGGCAACCAACCTGTTGAGCGATGCGGCTTGTCCGGACTCCTACGATGCGGCGTTCCTCGACGGCACCGCACCGACGGATCTGTGCGACCATCCGCCAGACCATCGCAATATCTTTCAAAAGATCTTCGGGATCGGGAAGCCGAGCAACTAGAGCGGGGCTGCGCCCTTCAATCTCAGGACGCACATTCCTGATTATGAAGTAGCCGACGGGAGATCACAGACACCGCCAGAAAACTGACTTAGACTGCTCACGGAATTTTTTCCAGAGAGAGTGAGCTCATGACAAACGTGCTCTCCATTCATGCAGTTCATCAAGGCGGAATGCGTGTAGTTGCCGGCAGTGACAAGCACCAGGTGGTGATGGACTATCCGCGGCAACCGGAAGACGCTGCAGAGGGCCTCACGCCGCTCCAGATGCTGCTCGCGAGCCTCGCGGGCTGCAGTGCAAGTACGGTGAGCCTACTGTTGAAGAAGTCGAATCAATCCTTCACCGGACTGGAAGTCGAGGCTCGCGCCCTCCGCCGGCACGAACATCCCACTGTTTTAACGGAGATCTCGCTTGAGTTCCTCGTGAAAGGCTCGGGCGTGGCGCCGGAGAGTGTCGCACGAGCCCTCAAGGCTTCTGAAGAGCGACTTTGCCCGGTGTGGAACATGTTGAAGAGCGGCACACCGATCAAGGCTTCTTTCAGCATTGTTGAAGATCCAGTCGCTGCACACGCAACGCACTAACCATCGATGTCGCGGCCATCGGGCATGGGCTGGCATTGCTGGCACCAGAAGGTGACGCGCGCGTCCGGGCCCTGAATACGCCGGCGAATGCGTTCGCCGCAGCGACGGCAGGGATCGCCGTTGCGGCTATAGACCCAGAGACTCTCGCCAGGATTGGATTGGTGGGTGGTGCGGCGATGCTGGCCACGATACGTCACGATCATGTCGCCGGAATCTTCGAGGACATTGGACGCCACCAGCTTTTTTGACGTAGCGATCAGTGTAGAGACTTGTTCCGCGCTGAGATCCGCGACTCTGCAAAAGGGATTGATACCGGTGACGAAACAGACCTCGGACTTGAAGACGTTGCCCACGCCGGCGAGAACTTCCTGATGAAGCAGGACGTCGCCGATTTCTTCATGGGCACACGCGAGCATGCGCTGAGACGTGGCTTCAGCGTCAAAATCTGGATTGAGCACGTCGCCGGCTGGCTGCGGAATGCGGCGGTCGCGCACGAGCGATTGCACAGTATGCATTTGCGCGACGGGCACGCGGAAGCCCACCGCCTGACATTCGCTGTTCTCAAGCACGATGCGCATATTTCTGCCGGGTTGCTGCCATGGCTCGCCGATGCGGTAGATGTGCCAGCTGCCGCTCATGAGCATGTGAGTCACGAGAATGCCCCCACCGGAGAAATAAATCAGAAGCCACTTGCCACGCGATTCGACGCGGTCGACCTGCTGGCCGGTTATCGGGGTGTCGTCGTGAAAGCGCGTGATCAGCGGGTAATTGGAACGGAAACCGGTGATGGGGCGGCCCACGAGGGCACGGCCCAATGCACGCGCGGTGCGAAAGATGGTATCGCCTTCAGGCATTCTTCTATTGGACCTCGTGCATCGGCGGTGGGGAAAGCGGCAGCGGAATACGGCGGAGGTGCATACCGAGCGGCCCGGAGTAGAAGCCGGCGTCCATGAGAAAACGGGCCATGAAATGGGCGGTGACGGGCTGGCCGTTGATGGTGGTGATCAGCACGCCGAGGTGACGGCCGCCCTGCATCCGCTGTTGGCCGCGATCGCAGAGAAAATGAGCGAGACCGGCAGCGGCTTGCGAGCGCTCCGGCTCATCTGTGGGTAGGAAGATCAGGATATTCGGATTGTTACGGCGCAGCCAGGCGACGAGCTGGCCGTTGCGCAGGATGACTTCGGCGTAGGCGGCGCGAGTGAGAACCCTTGGTGCAGTTTCAGAATCATCGTCCATTGTGGGCAGATCCGGCCAGCGCAGGACCGAGCCGTAGGGATTGGCGGGATCGGTGGCAGCTAGTTGTACGAACTCCGGCTTCTCGGCTGGTGGCTCGGTTCGCAGCTGACGGAGGAGATCGATGGCGGCGGGAAGGGCGAATTGCGTCGCACCGAGTCCGGCAACAAAATAGCCACGCCGAATGCGACCTGATTCTTCGAGGGCCTTGAGCACGTCATAGACGGCGCTGAAGCCACCGGGAACATTTTCTGCCGCAACGGATTCGCGCGTCAAAATGCCGTAGCGGCTGAGGAGTTGCAGGACAAGGGCGTGGCTGGCTTCGGTCGAGGTCGGGCCGGCCTCACGCATGGGCTGAGATGGGTTCTTGCTTTCCCAGGTCTCAAAATTGAGACCTGGGGCACTCACGGTCGTGCGGGGACCTTCCGCGGAGGGTGGGTCAGGTTTGTGGCTGCCCACCCTTTCGCCAGGAGGAAGGCGAAAGGATGGGGCACGGAATTCCTCCGAAGCTCGTCGCCTCGCGTTGATGGGAAGCAGGGACCAGCGTCCCTGTGCGTTGGGCGGCGTGGTCCGCCGGGAACGGAAGACCATTCCGGTTTGCAGGCGGCGCGGGGCGCGGGCGCTCTCCGGACGCAGAGTGTAGGCGCGGAGAGCGTGCAGCGAATCATTCGTGACGAGGCCGCGCCAGACCAGGCTCCAAAGCGCATCGATGGTTTCGCCTGGATAGCCGCCGCCTACTGCCTGATGCAACGGATCGAAGAAGCTGGCGCCGGTGGATTCGAGGACCGCGAGTAGCTTGGCTTCCTTCTCGCTCAACGGCTCGGTAACAGGCCGTGATTGGGCTAATAACGGAAGTTTGTCGGCGAGGAAAAGAGCGATGCGGCCATCGCGTTCACCGATGGGCTCAACGCCCGCCCACGCGACTTCACCGGCAGCGACAAGTGTATCGAGCCCGGCTGGGTCGTATCCCGAAACACGCGCAGGCAGAATGGACGATTCAAGGAGCGATGCAGGAATCGGCGCGCCCTGCAGATTTTCGATGGCATCGAGGAGCGCGTCGAGATGGGCATGGGCGCTCCGGCGGGGCGCAAGCAGCCCCTGCCAATGGGTGAGGAAGCGGGCGAGGGTGTGCTGCTCGACGGGCTCGACTTCGCGGCGCAGCTTGGCGAGAGATTTGCGGCGAATCTGGCGCAGAATTTCCGCATCGCACCACTCCCGATGAAGCCCTGTGGGGCGAAAGCCGCCTTCGAGTACGCGGCCTTCTACTGCAAGAGACCGCAATGCGTTTTCGACAACTGCGGGATCGAGCGCAAAGCGATCGGCTGGTTCACTGAGTGTGAACGGGCCATGGGTGCGCGCGTAGCGACGGACGAGTTCAAGGACTGGGTGGACGACAGGCTCGAGCAATGCGACCGGCAGGCCCGGCGGCAGAGGAATGCCCAATGCATCACGATAGCGGGCTGCATCTTCGGCGGCAACGAGGCGACGCTCGCCAGCGACGCGCAGTTCAAGCAGGCGGCGCGCCCGAACCAGACGGTCGATGGATTCGAGGACGGATGAATCCACTACGCGACGCGCAATTTCTGCCCTGGATAAATCGCCGAGGCGCAGGCAGAGATCGTGGATGCCATCGGCGCTGCGGGCGCGGTAGTTCTCCGGCAAGCATTGCGCCGTTTCTTCCACTTCGGCAATCGCATCTGGATCGAGCAACTCGCGCAGGTCGGCTTCGCCGAGGAGTTCGCGTAGCTGGTCCTGGTCGATGGTCAGAGCCTGCGCGCGACGCTCGGCCAGCGGGGCGTCGCCGTCGTAGAGGAAATTGGCGACATAGCTGAAAAGCAGCGACGAGGCAAAGGGCGAGGGCTTGCGGGTTTCAACAATGTGCACGCGTAGCTGACGTTGTTCGATGGCACGAAGGGTTTCAAGCAGCGCGGGCATGTCGAAGAAGTCCCGCAGGCACTCGCGATAGGCCTCGAGAAGCAGTGGAAACGATGGGTAGCGCGAGGCGACGCTCAGCAGATCGTAGGAGCGTTTGCGCAATTGCCACAGCGGCGAACGCTGATCAGCACGGCGACGTGGCAACAGTAGCGCGCGACCGGCAGCCTCGCGAAAGCGTCCGGCGAAAAGCGCCGTTGTCCCGAGCTGACGCAGGACGAGGCGCATGGCTTCGGCGGATTCGATGAGGAACCAGTCGGGATCGGGCGGCTCGTCCGTATCGGGAAAACGGAGAACGAAGCCGTCGTCGCCCCAGAGGGTTTCGACTTCAGGGCCGCCGGTGGCGCGGATGCGGGCGCTGACCGCCATGGCCCAGGGAATGTGAATGCGGCTGCCGAAGGGGGTGAGGACACAGACACGCCAGTCGCCGAGCTCGTCGCGGACGCGCTCGATGACGATGGTCCGGTCGTCGGGGACCTGTCCGGTGGAGGCTTCCTGGTCGGCGAGAAACTGGAGAAGATTTTCGGCGGCATTGGGGTCGAGGTCGTGCTCGGCGACGAGACGAGTCAGGGCTGCGGGCTTGGGCAGGCCGCGGAGTTCGCGGACGAGGGCGCCAATGCGGCGACCGAATTCCAGCGGACGGCCGGGACCATCGCCCTTCCAGAATGGCATTTTGCCGGGCTCGCCGGGAGCGGGAACGACGAGGACCCGGTCGTGGGTGATGTCCTCAATGCGCCAGGTAGAGGCACCCAGGATGAAGGTCTCATTGGGGTGGGACTCGAAGACCATCTCTTCGTCGAGTTCGCCGACGCGGATGGATTTGCCTTCGGTGTGGGCAAGAAAGACACCGTAGAGGCCGCGGTCGGGGATCGTTCCGGCGTTCAGGATGGCCAGGCGGGCTGCTCCATCGCGGGCCGTGACCACGTTGCGAATGCGGTCCCAGGTGAGGCGCGGGCGGAGTTCGGCGAACTCGTCGGAGGGATAGCGGCCGCTGAGAAGGTCGAGGACACCTTCGAAGCTGGAGCGGGAAAGGCCGCCGAAGGGGGCGGCGCGGCGGACGAGATCATACAGAAAATCCACTGAGACTTCGGGCTTCGGGTCTGATTCCTGATTCTGAGAGACGGATGCTGGTTGAGTTTTTTGGTTTCCCACCCTTTCGCCGGAAAGAAGGCGAAAGGATGGGGCACGGAGCTTTTGGGCACGGGCAGGCGGCGCAGCGCCAGGCGGGTGGGCGCAGATGGCGACGACCTGCTGGCAGAGGACGTCGAGAGGATTGCGCGGGAAACGGGTCGACTCGATGTGGCCCTCGTGCATGGCCCGGGTCACGGCAGCGCAGGCAACCAGGTCGGCCCGGTACTTGGGAAAGAGAATCCCCTCGCTGACAGCGTCGACCGAGTGGCCGGCCCGGCCTATGCGTTGCATGCCGCTGGCGACCGATGGCGGCGCTTCGATCTGGATGACGAGATCGACGGCTCCCATGTCGATGCCTAGCTCCAGTGTCGAAGTGGCACAGAGGGCTTTGATCTGGCCGGCTTTGAGCTGCTCTTCGATGACCGACCGCTGGGCAGCAGCGAGGGAACCGTGGTGAGCGCGGGCGATGGGTTCGCCTGCCAGATCGTTGAGCGCACCTGCGAGCCGCTCGGCAACCTGGCGGCTGTTCACGAAGAGGATTGTGGAATTCCTCTCCCGAATCAACTCGAGAAGTCGAGGGTGAATGGCGTTCCAGATGGAGACGCGGCGGGGCATCTGGGAAGCGGGCCCGCTGGGCAACTCCTCCATGGCATTGAGGCGCGCCATATCTTCAACTGGTACTTCAATACGCAGCCTTAACTGCTTGAGAGAACTAGCATTGACGATGGTGACTGGCCGATAACGAAGAGATGTCGAGTCAGGTACGTCCAGTCCCGGCTCTACGAACGGAGAGAGCTCACCTGGTACTTGAGATTCGCTCGCGTAACCAATTGATGCTGCGCGCTGGGGCGACGTTGTGGAATTTGGGGTCACGGCTTTTTCCACAGAGATTTCCACACCACCCAGAAAGCGGGCTACTTCCTCGAGCGGACGCTGTGTGGCGGACAGCCCAATGCGCTGGAGAGGCTTCTTGTACCCCACGGACGAAGACCTGCCCGCGGGGGCCCTTCGGCTTTGAATCAGGGCTTCGAGGCGCTCAAGCGAGAGGGCCAAGTGGGCGCCGCGCTTGGTAGGAACCAGGGCGTGGATCTCATCGATGATGACGGTGTCGACGGTGCGGAGGGCATCGGCGGCGCCAGACGTCAGCATCAGGTAGAGCGATTCGGGGGTCGTGATGAGAATGTCGGCGGGATGGCGGCGGAAACGGGCGCGCTCCCGCTGGGGAGTATCCCCGGTGCGAACACTGATGAGGGGCTCGTGAAACGGAACGCCCCGGCGGCGGGCCATGTTGGCTATGCCGGCCAGGGGCGAACGGAGATTCCGCTCCACATCGACGGCGAGAGCTTTGAGGGGCGACACGTAAACGATCTTGCAGCCGCTCTCCGCGCCTTCGGGTCGCGGATGGAGCATCAGGCGGTCGAGGCACCATAAGAAGGCGGTAAGGGTTTTACCTGTTCCGGTTGGAGCAAGGATGAGGGCGCTTTCGCCGCGTGCGATGACGGGCCAGCCCAAGCGCTGCGGGGCAGTGGGGGCGTCAAAGACCGCACGGAACCACTCGGCCGTTACGGGGTGGAAGCAGGAGAATGGATCGTCTCCCAACCCACCCAGACTCGACGCAGAGGGCGCTTCGGGCTGATTGGGGTCGGGGTCGGAATGGCGGCGTGGGGACATGCCTCTTGAGAGCATAGCGCGCCAGGCAGCGAAGAGGAAGCGAAGAAGGCCGGCGATCCTCGGAGATCCCCGGAAATCAAGGATCAGAGGAACCGGGATACTTCCAGTCGTTTGCGCGAGTCAGTTCGAGACTTTTTTGTCCAGATCTTTTTGCCGACCGGATAAAGCGTGCTCACCGGCATAGACGGTGCATCCTTCACGCATTCACTTTAATCACAAAGGCATAGATTCAGGAAAGCAGCACGGCACGCTGCTGGCATCCGATTGCCGGAGAAGGAATGCGCGAGCACCTGGCTACACTGTTGGACGATTTTCGCCGCTACGATCGCGGGATCGCCGTGGTCCGCATGGAGGGAATTCGGCGGCGCGTGGCGACCTACGGCGAGATGGCGCGACTGGCGGGGCGGTTTGCGGCATTTCTCGAGCAGAGCGGCATTGGTCCGGGCGACCGCGTGGTGTTGTGGGCGGAGAATAGCGCCGAGTGGGTCGCGGCTTTTTATGGAATCATGCTCCGCGGAGCGATTGCGGTGCCGCTGGATGCGTATGGCAGCAAAGAGTTCGCAAAGCGGGTGGCAGCCGACGTGAAGCCGAAACTGGTTGTGGGCGATGCCGAGCTGGTCAGAAATCTGTGCAACTGGCCCAAGCTGGCATTCGAGAATTGGCTTACCTCTCTACCTGCGCGCGAAGCGGGCCCGGTTGCTGGGCTGAATCATGCGACGCCGCTGCAAATTCTCTTTACCTCGGGAACAACCGGCGAGCCCAAGGGCATTGTGCATACGCATGGCAATGTGCTGGCCAGCGTAGATCCCATCGAGCGGGGCGCAATCCCTTACATGCGCTATGAGCGGCTGGTGCATCCTTTGCGCTTTTTGCATACGTTGCCGTTGAGTCATGTCTTTGGACAGACGATGGGGCTATGGGTACCGGCAATCTTCGCGGCCGAAGTGCATTTCGAAAACCGTCTGGTGGCGCCGAGGCTGGCGGAGACGATTAAACGCGAGCGCATCAGTGTGCTGGCGGCGGTGCCACGCGTGATGGCGCTGCTCAAGTCTCACCTGGAGACAACGCACCCAGGGCTGGCAGAGCGTGTCGCAGCAGCCAAGGGCATGAAACCATGGAAGCGCTGGTGGGTGTTTCTCGACGTACATCGGGCATTGGGATTGAAGTTCTGGGCGCTGATTTCCGGTGGAGGTGCGCTGCCGGGTCCGCTCGAACAGTTCTGGAACACGCTCGGACTTGTTGTTGTGCAGGGCTACGGCATGACGGAGACCGCGGCGATCATCACACTGAATCACCCCTTCCACGTGGCAGCCGGGACGATCGGCAAGCCTTTGCCGGGGCGCGAGGTAAAGCTGGGGCCGGATGGAGAGGTCCTGGTACGCGGGCCGATGATTTCGGCTGCGACGTGGAGCGGCGGGGGCTTACAAAAGCGCGACAGCGAGTGGCTGGCTACGGGCGATCTCGCCGAAGAGCAGGCGTCAGGCGAGTTGAGGTTCCTGGGACGCAAGAGCGAGGTGATCGTGACTGCGGCCGGGGTCAACATTCATCCCGAGGATCTGGAGGAGGCAATTGAGCAAGTGCCCGGAGTAGCCGGCTGCGCGGTGGTGCCGGTGGAAACTGCGACCGGTCCCGAAGCCTTTGCGGTAATCGCGATGCGCGGAACGTCAAACACGGCGGCGAATGCCGTAGCGCGCGCGAATGAGAAGCTGGCCGAGTTTCAGCGAGTGCGGCGATGGGTGGTGTGGCCGGAACCGGATCTGCCACGGACGTCAACGGGCAAGGTAAGGCGCAAAACAGTAGCTTCGTGGGTGGCGCAAACGAACGGAGTGACAAATGGAAAGAGTGCCACTGCCGGTAAGGAATTTCATGCCAATGGAGACTGGCTACTGGCGCTGATTGCATCCACCACGGGCGAGGCGCCTTCCAGCGGCGGCGACGATGTGCTCCTGAGTGAAGATTTGCATCTGGACAGCCTTGGGCGAGTGCAACTGGCAGCGGCCTTGGAGGAACGGTTCGGGCAATTGCCCGCACCTAATGCGCTGGACGAGGTAAGGACGCTTGGAGAGTTGCGCAAGTTGGTCGGAAACGAAATCACCGGGATAAAGGAAAATCGAGCAGCAAATCGTGGGCGCGAGGCCAATCTTCAAGATGTTCCTGCCTCTCACCAAGACGATCGAAAGTCAGCGGACACGGCAGTTAGGCCTTCGGCTCCAGCGGCGGCCTCGACACAAGCTACAGGCGATAGAGAGAAGCCGCGCGAAAGATACATCTATCCGCGGTGGCCGTGGTGGGCGCCAGTGCGATGGATCAGGGCCGCATTTCTGGAGACAGTCGCACAGCCGTTGATTTGGTTCCTCGCCAATCCGCGGGTCGTGGGAAGGCCTGTCTTGACCGACTCGGAACCGATGCTGGTGATCGGCAATCACGTGACAGCCTTTGATGGGCCGCTGATCGAGTACGCATTCCCCGCCGCGATGCGGAGGCGCATGGCCGTGGCGATGTCCGGTGAAATGCTCGAGGACTACCGGCATTTCCGCAACCCGGAGTCCGGGAAAAATCGATTCATGCTGTTCGGATTTCCGGCGTATCTACTGCTGACTGCTCTTTACAACGTGTTTCCTTTGCCGCGGCGTAGAGATTTTCAGCGCAGCTTTGCTCATGCAGGGGAAGCGCTGGATCGTGGATTCAATGTGATGGTTTTTCCCGAAGGAACTCGTTCGGCGGCGGGAGAGCTTGCACGCTTTCGTCCCGGGATTGGACTCCTTGTGAAAGAGGCACAAGCTGCCGTGTTGCCGGTGGCGATTCGCGGACTTGGCGAATTGAAGACGCGAGGAGGGGGATGGTTTCGTTCAGGAAGGATCGAAGTGCATGTCGGGTCGCCAATGAGATTTGGCCCCGAACAGCCCGAAGCCGAGATTACAGCTATCCTCCATCGAGAAGTGCAGCGATTGCTTGGAGAAGGGTAGGAAGGTGCGCCGGTCGCCTTGGCGCATCTCTTTGCGTTCGGCGCACTTCGTTTTTGTCTCCTGAAAAGTGCGTTGGTTCCTTATTGCGGCGCCTCGTCCGAAGCCACCAGTTCCGGTTCTCCCGGAAGGCCGGGGAGTCTCGAACGGGAAACACCGTAGAACTCCTGGGCCGCGCCTCGATGTCCGCTGCAGCGAGCGAAAAGCTGGAGGCCGAGGCTGGTAGGCGCAATATCGGTTGTCTCGAGGGGAGAGAACGATTGCGACCGCACGTTTGTCGTGAGCAGGCCGAGTTCCGAGAGATATTCGAGGTCCCGGTGAATCCGGATCAGATCGCGCGAGCCTGTCATGTGCGTCATATCCCGGGCGGACAAGGTGATAGGACGAGACGAGATCCGTTCCAGTCCCGCCATGAATTTAGTTGCCTTGGTGCAAGCCGCGCTCAGGATCCGGACGTGGGAGTAAGTGAGCTGGCAAAGCAGGTTCACAAATGTCAAATTCGATTCATCGCGCCCATTGAGTGTGCAGGAAGTCGCCAGCAGACCGGCCCACAGATGCTGCGTCGGTTCCGCATCCGCCCAGGAACCGTCTGACACGATGCGCGAAACGATGGAAGCGGGAGCGCGCAACCTCTCCGGGTTCGAAGAGAAGGAAACCATCTTTTCCGCAGTGAGAAGGATAGCCATCGCGCTGGCAACCCGAAAATTGCTCAGACCTTCACGAACCAGGCGCCCCACTTCGTCGACCGCGTCAGGAGAAATCCGGCTCAAAAACGCGAGAGCGGTTGCCATGCGGAATTCTCGCAAAATGTCTTCGGGCTCTGTCTGCTCGGCGGCGCTCTTCAGCGGGCTCTCCCACAAACGAAGGTCCATCCCCGTCGGCAACTCGAAAGACATGCCGATCCCGTCCTCGCCCCAGCGCACGGCCCGAGCTTGGACCGCGACTCGACGTTCGAAATTTCCCTCGAGGGGCCCCTTCCTCTGCAGCGTCATCGAAACCAGATCCCCGGGAGCCCAGCGCTCGCGCGTCAATAAATAAACGCCGGTGGAGCTGATATCGCGAATGCCTGCCTGCTTCGGGAGCGTTCCAATCCACAAATAGGCGGCAAGTTCAGGCGAATTCCTGCGTTCGCTGCGACGCCGATCCTGAGGCGAGTGCTTGAGGGACGAACCATTGGCAAAAGTCATGGAAAACTCCGGTCTCAAAACTGGGGGAAATCAGGCGTCCGCTGAGTTTTGCGACTTCTACTGCATGGCGCAGGACAAAAGGGCCGGGCATGCAAACAACCGATTCACGACGGATTCTACTCCTGTAAATGCCCCTTTGGTATCAGAATTCCTGCTGCTTCTGTGGGAGGACCGTGTTACTTTGGGCATGTTTGGAGGGCTCAAATAGCGGGTCTGGGCCGGAAATGGCAGGTTCCGCCAGCGAGAACAGGGTTCCAGAGCGTTGGGTTGGAAGGCTGTTCAGCCGATCCGAGGAAGAGCACACCATCGGGAGCCAGGAGCTTGTGAATGCCGGCCATTAACGTCCGACGAGTATCCTGCGCAAAGTAAATCATGACGTTGCGCAGAAAGATGACATCGAAACGCTCATGAAAGGGTAGCGGTGGTTGGCACAGGTTCGCTATGCGAAAGTTGCAAAGCTGGCGGATTTCGGCTTTGGCGACCCAGTCCTCCCCGATGTGGTCGAAGTAGCGCACCACGTGACGCGCGGGAAGACCGCGGTTGATCTCGATGCGGTGGTAAAGACCCTGACGTGCCCGTTCGACGACTTCGTTACAGATGTCGGTGCCCTCGATGTGGATGTTCCATCCCGCAAGCGAAGGAAAATTCTCCCGAAGAAGCATGGCCAGTGAGTAGCCCTCCTGACCGGTGGAGCACGCCGCGCTCCAGAAGCGGAGGGTGCGCGTGAGGCGGCGGCCCTCAATGAGCGCCGGCAACAATTCCGTACGAAGCAGCTCGAATGGGCGCCCGTCGCGGAAGAAGCTGGTCTCGTTGATCGTCATCGCTTCGGCAATGGCCCGCTCCAGCGCGGGATTCTTCCGGATGCGCAAGTGCTCGATAAGCTCCTCAAGGTGCGTCATGCCCTCGTTCCGCAAGAGCCGGGTCAGACGTGTCTCAAAGAGGTAGTCGCGCGAGGGATCGAGGACATTCTGCGACAGCCTGCCGACAATCGCGCGGAGAAAGCTATAGTCAACGGTCGCGGATGTAGTGATCACAGGGCCACCGTCTCGCGCATCTCATTGCGTCCGCCCTGGGCGCGGGTGGAGAGCCGAAGGATTTCCGGAGCCATGTCCGGAAGGGAGAGAATGCGCTGCGCCAGTCCGGCGCGGACAACCGCGCCCGGCATTCCCCAAATCACGCTGGTTGCCTGGTCTTGCGCCAGTACGGTGCCACCCTGCGCGCGTATAAGACGAGAGCCTGCGAGTCCGTCTGAACCCATGCCGGTGAGCACAACCGCGAGCACGCTGGACCCGTAGTGTGCCGCAGCAGTGCGAAAAAGTACATCGACCGCAGGGCGGCAATGATTCTCTGGCGGCGCCTGGGTCAGGTGCATGGTCGAGGGTTGACCGGATCGGGACGCGCCAACAATTTCGAGATGCCAGTTCCCGCGCGCAATGAAAATGGTACCGGGACGTACCGCATCTCCTTCGATTGCTTCGCCCACCAGAAGCGAGCAACGCTGGCTGAGACGCTCTGCAAGTAAGCGCGTAAACAGCTCGGGCATGTGCTGAACGACGAGGACTGGCAGTGGGAAGCTCGCGGGCAATGCCGGCAGAAGAAGGTCGAGCGCGGCAGGGCCACCGGTCGATACGCCGATCACGAGAACCGAGGGGCGCGCCATGATGGCCTGATTGCGGGGAATTGGCGATGCATCGGGGGGTTGCGGAGGAGGCGGAGCAAGAGGGGAAAACGGCGCCGAATGTGCCGTCTGGGTAAGCGCGGAGATCTTGGGTAAAAGCTCCCGCGCGAGCGCCTTCACAGCCTCCGCCGCACTGGTTTGGCCTGCCGGTTTGGCGACGTAGTCCGAAGCGCCGCTGGCAAGGGCCTCGATGGTGACGCGCCCGCCGCGCTGGGTCAGTGAGCTGCACATGATGACCGGCATCCGGAGTCCACGGCTACGGAGCTTGCGCAGAGTCGCCAGTCCATCCATGACAGGCATCTCGACATCGAGCAGGATCAGATCGGGATGAAGATTCTCGAGCAGGCCCAATGCGGATTCGCCGTTCGCGGCAGTACCAATGACTTCGAATTCGGGTCCGATGCGAATGACCGAACGCAGCAGGTTCCGCATGACGGCAGAATCATCCACAATGAGGATGCGCCTGCGCCGGTCTGAGGGCATCGATTAACCCTCCGCCAAACCGAGCATGGCGAGCTTTTCCGTGAGCGCTTCGCCATCAAACGGCTTCATCAGGTATTCGTCGGCTCCAGCATCGAGAGCTCGAATAATGAAATCGTTCTCGGCTTCGGTGGTGACCATCATGACTTTGATTCCCGAAAAGCCCCGCGCCCGTAATTCGGTCAACATGTCGATTCCGTTCATGACCGGCATATTCCAATCGACAAGCGCAACATCGAAAGGCGCTCCCCCCAGGACAAGATCCAGCGCTGCCTGGCCGTCGGCCGCTTCCTCGCAGTCGATTCCCCTCTCCTCCAGCAGACTGCGCACGTAGCCGCGTACAAAGCGCGAGTCGTCGACGATCAGTGCTCGCATATTTCTCTCCGCAGCCCTAGGCTGTCTCGGCTACGCCCAGCCGTACAGGATCCAGACGCTCCGGATCGAGCATGACCATCAGCGCATTCTGTAGTTTGTAGGCCCCGGCAATCAGGTCTCTTCTGGTCTCGTCCAGAGTCGAAGGGTTGGGTTCGAAATCTGCCGCCGGCACCGTGAGAACTTCACCGACGGAATCCACAAGGAGGCCGAAGCATCCGCCGGGACTCTCAAGAACGAGAATGTCCTGAGGGCCATCGAGAGGCGGTAAGCGCAGCAACTGCCGAAGGCTCACTGCGGTGAGAACATCCCCGCGGTAATGAACCAACCCACCCACAAAGCTTGGAGCCAGAGGCACGGGCTGCGGCCGCGCCGCGCCGACGATCTCGAGGATGTGACTTATCGGCATTCCATAGAGCGACTCGCCAAGACGCACGGAACATATTTCCACCACTGCCGATGCGGATTTGTCTCTACGCCGCATCGCTGCCTGATTGCTCATTGCATTGCCTCCGCAGCCGGGCTCCACTGGTTTGAATCGGATTCTTCCGTAACCAGGTCGGCGATGCCGCCAAGATTAACGACCCCTGTGACACATTCCTTGAGAAGCGTTACGCCCTGGGTGCGCAGCGTAGTGCCTGCTTCATAGAGTTCGGCGCCGGTGGCCACGTCGAGCACATGCGAGACCGCGATGCCGACATGCCGGTTGCCGTCGCGGCAGACCACTACCACAATCTGAGCCTCTGGATTGCCTTCCGAGGCAGACAACACGCCGCCGGTATCGTCTACCGGGAGCAACTGGCCCTCGAAGTTGATAACCGGACGCACGCCCACATACTCAACACGCGAGACGAGCATCTGTTCGATGCGCAACACATCCTCGAGCGGCACCGCTGCCTTACGTCCCGCGGCCTCAACGAGCAGGTATTCCGAACCCTTGCTGGCATCTACCGTCTCTTCTTCGGACGACCGCGTTCCTTCCTCTTCGGCGCTCATGGTGACACCGGCTTTCAGCGCGATCGCCCCTGGATCCAGGATGAGCGCCAGATCGCCGCTGCCGAGAACCGTGGCGCCCGAATAGAGGCCGATCCCCTTCAACGCGACCGATAGAGGCTTGACGACGATCTCTTCCGGATCTGCAAGACCGTCCACGACCAGACCAAAACGGCGGCCATCGGCATCGAGAATCGCGATGAAGCTATCGCGGTCCCGAGCTTTGCTGTCCGACGCAGCCGGGACCAGCAGTCGATCGAGAAACACCAGAGGGAGAAGTTTCCCGCGCAACCGGTAAAGCGGCGCACTCTCAATCCACTCGATGGTCGTTGCGGCCTGTTCGGGCGAAACATGGACGAGCTCCGAGAGTGCGCCCTGCGGCAAGGCAAAACTTTGCCCGACGCTGCGCACAATCAGTGCTGGAATAATTGCCAGCGTCAGCGGAATACGCAAGCGAAGCGTAGTGCCTTTGCCGACGCGGGAGTCGATCTCGACCTTGCCGCCGATTTTTTCCACGTTGGTGCGGACGACATCCATGCCTACACCGCGTCCGCTCACATTCGTGACGGCGGTGGCGGTGGAAAAGCCGGGCAGGAAGATCAGCTGGAGCAGCTCACGCTCGGGCTGAAGGGCGGCCCGGTCGGCGGAGATGAGTCCTCGCTCCACGGCTTTCGCACGCACCTTTTCAACCGCGATCCCCGCGCCGTCGTCCGAGACTTCGATGATGACGTGGCTTCCTTCCTGCATGGCGCGCAGGCGGAGAGTCCCTTCGGGATCCTTGCCCGCCGCCGCACGCACTTCAGGCAGCTCGATGCCGTGATCGAGGGAGTTGCGCACAGCATGCGTAAGCGGGTCCTTGATCGCTTCGAGAAGACTCTTGTCGAGCTCCGTGTCCTGGCCTTCCATTTGCAGGCGCACGCGGCGATGCAGGGATTGCGCCAGGTCGCGCACGATGCGCGGCATCTTCGAGAAAACGTTCGAGACCGGCTGCATCCGGGCCTTCATGACCGACTCACGCAGATCGGCAGTGACCATGTCGAGACGGCGCGACAGCAGCGTCATCTTCGGATCGGTCGAGGTTGCCTGCAGCACCTGGTTGCGGGTAAGAACCAATTCGCCGACAAGATTCATCATCCGGTTGAGCAGGGTTACATCGACGCGCAGCGTGCTTTCTGCGGCGGATGTCCCAGACGCCAACCGAGTGCGCGTGGTCTCGGTTTCAGGAGTCTCGAGCGTCGCCGGTGAAACGGTTGGAGCGGGCGGGAGCGGAGGCGCAGGCGCCGTCCCAAGGATATCTTCTGATTCCGGAACCGGTGGCTCGGCAGAAGGCTCCTCCGCGTTGGTCTGCTTGCGCGCGCTGTGCGCCTTGACCGAGGAGCCGCGAACGCGCGCCGCATGTCTTGGCTCCTCCACCTTCGCCGGCAACTGTAACTGATCGAGAGTTTCGATCAACGCCGCGTCAGAACCATCGCCTTCTTTGTCCTCGGCTTCGATCGTTTTGAGAATCGAACGAAGGCCATCAAGGAGGTGGAGGCAACCGGTGATGATCGGTGCGCTGACAGTGAGCTTGCCCTCGCGCAGCATGCCCAGCAAGTTTTCGCCGGAATGGGCGAGCTTTTCGAGGCGTTTAAAGCCGAGGAAGCCGGTGGTTCCTTTGATCGTATGCACCGAACGGAAAATATCCGCCAGCAGGGCGGCATCGTTCGGCCGCTCCTCCAGGTCGGTCAGACAGCGTTCCATGCGGTCCAGCCCTTCCTGGCTTTCAATCAGGAATTCTCTCGTCAATTCATCCATCGCATCCGTGTATCCGCTTGCCGGCGAAGGAAGCCAGCGCGGAATCTCCCAATGGCCTTATCGGATGGTTGGGTTCTAACTTGAGAAACACTCCATCGGAAAGCTCTCCGGTTCCGAATTATTGCAAACGGCGAACCGCAGCAAAGCCCGAGGAACACGCCCCAGGTATACACGGAGAGTGGTCTTGCTTTAGCCTCAAGTTTCGAATTCTGATGGAAGCGTGGGGACCCGAATGGAATCGACGAACCTGGACGATGCCTCACTTGAAAACCTGCTGCGGATGGCGCGCGAGGCGGCCCGTAAATCCTATTCGCCCTATTCGGGCTTCCGCGTAGGAGCGGCGTTGCGGCTCACCAACGGCGAAATCGTCACTGGAACCAACGTTGAGAACGTGAGCTACGGGCTGACCATCTGCGCCGAGCGTGCGGCCCTGGTGCATGCCGTTTCGCAGTTCGGCCCTGGAGTGCGCGTGAATGCGGTGGCGATTGCAAACCTGAACGACGCGGCAAGCCCCCCGTGCGGCGCGTGCCGGCAGGTGCTCGCGGAGTTTATTGAGCCGGAAGCGCCGGTGATTTTCCCCGCCGCGGATGGAGTGCGAGTCATGCCCTTCTCCCAAGTGATGCCTTTGGCGTTTGAGATGAAGCTGAAAAACCATGGAACAAGGACCAGGGAATAGGGAGCTTCTGCGCACCTGGCGAGAAATCCTATCTAAAAGGGGGGACCATGCGTGCTACACCCATATCGGACCAAGAGAACCCCGGCAATTGCGAAAATTCGCCCTTGCACACGATCGATCTGATCCGGAAGAAGCGCGACGGCGGAGCGCTCAGCGCGGGCGAGCTTGGCTTTCTGGTTGCCGGTGCGGCCAATGAATCGATCCCGGTTGAGCAGCTTGCCGCGTGGCTGATGGCTGCATGGCTGCGCGGCCTTTCGCTTGAAGAAACGCGGGCTTTGACGATCGCCATGCGCGACTCCGGGGAGAAATTCAATCCCGGAAATCTCGGCAAAATTGCGGTGGATAAGCATTCGACCGGCGGCGTGGGAGACAAAACGAGTTTCCTCGTCGCTCCGCTGGCGGCTGCGTGTGGGCTTGCAGTGCCGATGATCAGCGGGCGAGCGCTGGGCCATACGGGTGGCACTCTCGACAAGCTGGAGGCGATTCCCGGCTATCGCACAGCGCTCACGTTAGCTGCGTTCGAAGCAGTGCTCACGCGCTGCGGCGCGTCGATTGTGAGCCAGACACCGACACTGGTTCCGGCCGATCGGATCCTGTACGCGCTCCGCGACCGGACTGGTACGGTGGAGAATCCAGGATTGATCTGCGCGTCGATTCTAAGCAAGAAGCTGGCCGCGGGTTTGAACGCGCTGGTTCTCGACGTAAAGACCGGCTCAGGGGCGTTTCTGCGGAATCGGGAAGATGCCGATTATCTTGCCGCATTGATGGTGGCCACCGCCGAAGCGGAGGGAACGCGCACTGCGGCGCTGATGACCGATATGAGCCAGCCGTTGGGACGGGCGGCGGGCAACTGGATTGAGATCGCAGAGTGTGTGGAGCTGCTCCGCGGCGAGCAGCCCGCGGCCAGCGAAGATTTGCGCGAGTTGTCGCTCCAGCTCGCGGGCTGGATGATTCACCTGGGCGGGAGGGCCCACACGCCGGAGACCGGCTACAAATTAGCCGAGGCTGCGCTTGCCGACGGAACTGCGTTGAGTATCTTCTTCAAGATGGTGGATGCGCAGGGAGGCGACGTGTCGGTCTTCGAGGATCTCAGAGGTTTTCACAGGCCCGGCGCGACCGAAGTGCTGAACGCATGGCAGAGCGGCTACGTGGCGGAGATGGATACGACCGCGTTGGGATGGGCGGTGCAGCGGCTGGGTGCGGGGCGCGAAAAGGCCGGCGAGCCTGTCGATCCGCATGCGGGCATTGAGTTCCATGCGAAGCGCGGGGCACGCGTCGAGAAGGGACAGCCTTTTGCAACGCTCTATGCGACCAACGAAAAAATGCTGGCGGAGCCGTCTGCCTTCATCAGAAAAGCCGTGACCATCGTGGAGAACCCTCCGACACCTGTTCCGCTCGTCGATCGGATTTTCACAAGAGAGTCCGCTGAACAGTATCTCGCGTCTGTATCGAGTGTTTAGCCAGTTGGAACGGGCAAGCACTCCGAGCGAGCCCGAATATAGAACATGACGAGCCACGGAATGCGATAAGGTAGTCGAAAGCAATCCTTGTTTTTTCTGGAGAGACGCATTGGCTCGTTTTACGGGGGTGCTGGGGATATTGGCCGTGTTGCTGGCGGCGTGGCTGGGCTCGACCAATCGCGGACGCATCCGCTGGCGCACCGTGGCGTGGGGCCTTAGCCTGCAATTGCTCTTCGCGTTTCTCGTCCTGCGCTTCGATTTTGGGCAACGCGCGATGGCATGGGCGGGCGATGTAGTCAACAGCATGCTGGCCTGCACGCAGGCGGGAACGAAAGTGTTATTTGGAGCGCTGGGCACGCCGAATACTTCTCTCGGATCGATCTTCGCCTTCCAGGTTCTGCCAACGATCATTTTCATCTCTGCATTTTTCGCGGTGCTCTATCACATCGGTCTGATGCAGATCATCATTCGCGGCCTCGCGTGGGTGATGCTGAAGACGATGCGCATCTCCGGCGCCGAGAGCATGAATGTAGCGGCGTCAATCTTCATGGGGCAGACAGAGGCCCCGTTGACGATTCGTCCGTTTCTTGCCAAAGCCACACGCAGTGAGTTGATGACAATCATGACCAGCGGCATGGCGCACGTGTCAGGCGGCATCATGGCCATGTATATTGCGCAGGGCATCGAAGCGCGGCACCTGCTGTCCGCAGTGATCATGACCTCCCCGGGCACAATTTTGATGGCGAAGATGCTCGTGCCGGAGACTGACGTTCCAGCGACTGAAGGACGCGTGGTCATTCCGGAGAATGAAGAACACAAGGAAGAGAATTTGATCGGCGCGATCGCGCGGGGCACGATCGATGGCGGCAAGCTCGCGATGAATGTGGCGATCATGCTCATCAGCTTTCTCGCGCTGGTGGCGTTGCTCGACAATCTGCTCGGCTGGGTGCACATCCACAATGGCCTGCAGTGGATTCCTGGGAGTCTCGGTGAAATTCTCGGATTTGTCTTCGCACCGGTGGCGTGGCTTATCGGCGTGCCGTGGCGCGACTGCGGGATCATCGGCAACCTGCTTGGCACGCGCATGGCGCTCAACGAAGTGATCGCTTACATCGCGCTTGGAACCCACAAGGCCACGCTCGATCCGCGCTCCTTTACCATCGCCACGTTTGCGCTGTGCGGGTTTGCGAATCTCGGATCGATCGGCATGCAGATTGGCGGAATTGGCGCGCTGGTGCCAGAGCGGCGCAACGACCTGGCGCGGCTGGGTGTGCGGGCGATGCTGGCGGGGACGATGGCGAACCTGATTTCAGCGTCGATTGCGGGTATGTTTCTGGGATAACCCCGAGCCCCGCTGAATCGCGGCCGAAGCCTGACAGGTGCATTCCAAGCATCCGTGCTCAGAGCATGTTCCGCAACAACGGATAAGCTGCTTGCGTAAAGCAGCACGCGCACGATGCGCACGCACCGCCGCGTTGCCCTGCGTGAGGCCCCGCGCGCTCGCATAGTCGGCCAAGCTCCCTTCCCCGAGATCGACTTCGCGCACCAGATCCGCATAGCCCGGCGCGATCACTTCAAGCGCTCCGGCGATGCATTGGCACGTCGTCTCCTGCAAATGGGGATTGGGAGCAAGGGCCGAATCCAACTCGCGTGCCCAGCGCTCGAGGGCAGATCCCTCTGTGGTGCGCCGGCGATAGTGGTCGATGACCGCGTTACGCAGAATGCGATAGAACCAGGCGACCGCCGACTCCTCCTCGCGCAACCGACCCTGCGCTTCCAGCGCGCGCACATATGCGGCCTGCAGAATATCTTCTGCCATTGCGCGATCTTCCACGCGGCGCTCAAGAAAGATGAGGAAGCGACGGCGCAGATCGAGGAGTGATTCGAATGTTTTCTCAGTCATGAAGAGGAAGCGGCAGGAGTTTGACCTCCTGCCTTTGTTGGATGAAAGAATGCCGCGTTAGTCGCGGCGTTTGGGGCAAGGGCAAATGGGGCCGCACTCGCACGAGTCGTCGCACGGGCAAAGCGCGGGTTGAATGATTCGCATGATTCCTCCTTGGAACGCATTCGATTCGTGCGTTCGAACATGCTGACGCGCAAAGGCGGCGATTCTTACAGTTGGACTTAGGTTGCCTGCAAAATTGGCCAACAAGCTCTGCATTATCAGTGGCTTAACAAATACCATTCAATCTGCATCACACACATTTGGGGACGTGGGAATCTCCAGGGGGAAAGGCAGCGAAAGACGAATGAGAAAGACAAGCTGGTTTTCAATCGGTTTGGCGGCCATCCTTCTCACCCAGAGCAGCCGGCTCGACCACTCTCAATCGCCGGTGACACCGCCTCAGGCGCAAGAGAAACCGGCGCCTCCGACGCCGATGGCGGAACAGAAGGCGGAACTAGGCGATGACGAGACATGGAATCCGGAGTGGGACAAAATCATTGAGGACGCGTTGCCGTCCGATCTGCTTTCGTCGAAGGTGTCGAAAGACGTCAAGAATTTCTGTCCTCGATTCAGCTCGCTCCCCATTGCCGAAAAGCGCGCGTACTGGGCATACTTTTTTCAGGCTCTGGCAGGAGCAGAAGCTGGACTCCGAACGACCGCCGATGTGCGCCACACGGAGCCGGAAGTCGCCGTGGTCGACAGCGTGAGTCACCGCATGGTGCGCAGCGAGGGCCTGCTCCAGTTAACCTATGAAGACGCGGATCGCTATGGCTGCGATTTCGACTGGGACGGCGACAGGCATTTGGATGAGCACGATCCCGACAAAACAATTCTGCAACCAAAAAACAACCTCCAGTGCGGAGTGAAGATTCTTACCAACCAATTGATCGATCAGCGCAAGCCGCTGCTGACGCGATCGAGTTATTGGTCAACGTTGCGGCCGGGTTGGCCCGGCTACAGCACCTTCGTGAAGCAGATGGCGAATACTCCAGAAGCATGCGGACGCGTTCGGTCCCGGCGCGAACAGCCCATTGAAGCGAGTTATGCGCCTGCATCGGGAACGATGGCCAAATCATTCGTCGCCACGCACTGAGAACTCCAAGAGAAGATTGGTCGCGGTTTTATGGCAAGTTCGCACGTCGCATCGGATGCACGCCCGGCGCCTCAAGCCGGGCCTGCGGCGCCGCGTAAAGCCGCGATTCGCTGGATCGCTTGCGCGGCCGCCTTGGTCGGACTGCTGGCGCTCGGCGTCTATTTCGCGAATGCACATTGGCCATATCGTTATAGGATCGTGAAGCCATTGCTCGAGGATGTGCTTGCCAGCCAACTGCAGATATCGAGTTATCACCGCACGTACTTCCCACATCCGGGGTTCGTGGCAACCGGGATCACGCTTCGCCGCAAGTCGGCGCCCGATCTTCCTCCTCTGGGGTCCGTCGATAAGTTGATTGTGCAAGGTCGATGGAGTGACCTGCTCATGCTGCGCGAGCGCGTAGCGCTGGTGGATATCACGGCCCTGCACATCGTTGTGCCGGCAATCGGAAGCCGCGCCAATCATGAAGATTTCCCACCGGGAAGCGCGTCGGATTTCAGTGGACCGGACACTCTGATCGATCAGTTGAAAATTCACAACAGCCTTCTCGACATCATGCGGACCAATGGAATGCGCTTTTCGTTTCCGATTCTGGAGTTGGAGCTTCGCAATTTTCAGAAAGGACGGGCAAATACCTATGCGGTAAATATGCAGAACGCGCAGCCATGGGGCGTCATTCAATCCACCGGCAGTTTTGGCCCGCTGAACGCACAAAACCTGGGCCAAACGCCCGTTACCGGAAAATTTACCTTCACCTCGGTCAAGCTCAGTGACATAGGAGACCTCCGTGGGGCACTGGATTCGTCCGGGCAATTCCATGGCAGTCTTGCGGCGATAGAAGCCATCGCAAGCTCAGAGACTGCCGACTTCGCCGTGGGCCGTGGAATGCCCACGGCCGTGTACGGAGAAGTTCAGTGCACAGTGAATGGCCTCACTGGAGAGGTAGTGCTCAAGCAAGTTGCGGCGAAAAGCGGGGAGACCCTGGTCGTCGCCAGCGGCGGTATCGTTGGGTCACCGAAGATCACCAACATCGATGTCTCTGTCGCGAAGGGCCGCACACAGGATGTACTGCGTCCGTTCGTTCACGCCAAAGTCCCGATTGCCGGGCCGGTGTGGCTGCGCGCTCATGCGTACGTCGGGCCTACGGACAAAGGGGCCGCTGGTTTTCTGCAGCGGCTCTATGTCAAGGGAGCGTTTGATGTCCCCGCCGAGCGAGCTACCGATGAAGCGACCGAGAAGAGTCTTTCGGATTTCAGCCAGCGCGCGCAGAAAAAGAAAACCAACGACGATACCGCGCAAGACGGAACAACCGATGCCCTCTCGTCGTTGAAGGGCCCCGTGGAAATCCGTAACGGCATCGCCTCGTCGCCGCATCTGACGTTTCTTATTCCAGGTGCGCAGGCCACTCTCAACGGTACGTTCAACTTCCATGATGAGAGTGCGCATCTGACTGGCAATCTGGCGATGCAATCGGAGATCTCTCATGCGGTAACCGGCTTCAAATCCGTGCTCTTGAAGCCACTCGATCCCTTCATGAAGAAGCGCAAGGCAGGTGCTGTGATCCCCATCGCAATTACCGGCGGACCGGGACACTACAAGATTTCCCAGGATTTCTCGCACATGAAGTGACGGCCCAGGGGGCTAACGGCGGGCAGCACCGCGCAAACGCCGGATCCGATAAAAGAGCGTCAAAAACGTGACCGTGCCGCAACTCGCCAGGCTGGCGGCCATGCCCAGAATCAGCGATAGGTCCTGCTGATAGAGACCATGGACAATGCCGATGGCCTGCAGGATGCTGAATCCGCCGAAGGTGATGAGCGAGATACCTTCATCGGTCTTCTTCCGCCAAACGGCAAGCGCCTGCGGCACAAACAACAGTGCGTTGCACAACAAGCCCAGTCCGAAAATCACGGCAACAATCTGTTTCATTCGCGCATCCTCTCCAAATGGCCCATTGAGGCGGCCTTGTCGCGCGGAGATTCAGCCACGAAAACGCGCCTCACCGCGCGCCTTTGCTTTTGCGGCTTCTTCTTCGCGGTTGCGTGGAGGCGCATTGGTCGCGAGCGAATGCAAGAGGCGAGTTGAGACGGCGGTCACCTCATCGACGGCAAGCGCGAAGGCGTCTTCGTTGGCTTTTGACGGGTGGGTGAAGCCGCTGATCTTGCGCACGAATTGAAGCGAAGCCGCGCGAATCTCTTCCTCTGTAACGGGCGGATCGAAGTTAAAAAGAATCTTGATATTCCTGCACATCTCAGGAGCGCCTCCCTTCCGTACTGCGCGTACAACGCAACACGGTTACGTTTCCTACTTTACTTCGAACCGGCGAGGGAATGGAGTCCGTGCAAGCTTGTAAAATTTACAGATACGCACTCATAGGACGCGCAGGATTAACTTATGACCTATTTCGAAGCAGTTGCAGAGGCAGCACAGTTCTTGCAAAAGAAGCTAGGCGGGCTGACGCCGAAGGTGGGAGTCGTTCTTGGATCGGGGCTCGGCGCGGTGGCCAGCGGTGTGACCGAATCGATCATTGTTCCTTATCGCGACATTCCCCATTTTCCGCAATCGACCGTTGAAGGACATTCGGGCCAGGTCGTAGCAGGCCGGATAGGCGGCACGCCGGTCATCGTCCTGCAGGGCCGCGTGCATTTTTACGAGGGCTACTCGCCGGCGCAGGTAACCTTCCCAATGCGTGTCCTGGGCGCACTGGGCATTGAAGCTGTGATCCTGACGAATGCGGCAGGAGGAATCGACGAAAGCTACGAACTGGGCCAGCTGGTGATGTTGACCGATCACATCAACATGATGGGATGGAATCCTCTGGTGGGCCCGAACGAGCCGCGATTCGCGAAAAAGAAAAATGCTGGACTCCGCTTCTTCGATATGACGGAGGCGTACTCGACGCGCTTGCGCGATCTGGCAAAGCAAGCGGCGCACGACGAGGGTATCGGCATAGGAGAAGGCGTGTACGTAGCCGTAAGCGGGCCAAGCTTCGAAACGCCGGCGGAGATTCGTGCCTTCAAAACCCTGGGAGCGACCTTGGTTGGGATGTCGACCGTGCCGGAGACGATCGTTGCGCGGCATATGGGCATTGAGGTGCTTGGCATCTCGTGCGTCACCAACAAGGCGGCCGGCCTGAATGCGCGGCCCTTGAGCCACGAAGAGGTCTTCGAGACCGGCAGGCTGGTGGAGCGTCGGCTCGCGGGCGTGGTGGAACGGCTGGTGGTCTGGATTTCGACCCTGATGGAAGCCGAAGCGTGAGCGAAACCCCTGCCGGGAGCGGCGACCAGACGGCGCGGCTGCCGTTTCCGCCGGTGGTCTTGGGAATTGCAGGCGCTTCGGGGTCGGGCAAGACGACTCTGGCCCTTGAACTGGCGCGCACCTTGGGCGGGATCCATTTTCCTCTGGATCACTACTATCGCGACCTCTCACATCTACCCTTCAAGGAACGGGTACTCCACAACTTTGACGCCCCGGAGTTGATCGAGAGCCCACTTCTGGCAGCCCAGGTGGCTGCACTGGCGCAGGGTAAGGCGATCGAACGGCCAATCTACGATTTTTCTACCTATATTCGAGTTCCGGAAGAGACCGAGCCGGTCAGCGCAGGGGAGTTCCTGATCGTGGAGGGGCTGTTTGCGCTGTACTATCCGGAGCTATTGCCCCTGTACCAATTGCGCATTTACGTCGATACACCGGATGAGGTGTGTTTTGAACGGCGGCTCAAGCGGGATATCGAACAGCGCGGGCGGAACGAGGCATCGGTGCGGCTGCAGTATGAGGCAACGGTCCGGCCATCCAGCCTGCGTTACGTGCGCCCCTCGGCGAAAAACGCCGACCTCACCATCGACGGCACGGAGGCCCTGGACTGGAAGGTCGAACAGGTGCTGGCTTCGATGCGTGAACGCAGGCTGCTGCATGCAGTGGGCTGAGGCCCGATGGGCCGGTTCTGGTTTCGAAAACCGGGAGGGCGCGTTCTCTATTACACCTTCGGACAGCCCTATGCGCCAAAGGTGGTACAGCTATTTCGATCCATTCAGAAGTATGCTCGGTGCGAGTGATGGAGTTGATTCCTTCACGAAAGATTCACCCTGGAACAACCCGCCGTTGGCACAAAGACGGTAGGTTGAAAACAAATATGAACAGATGGCTAACAGCTTCGAAGAGTCAACTCACAGTTTGCTTGCGGGCAGGGATTTCGCCCCAGAAGCTGGCATTGACTCTCGCACTTGGATTCGCCATCGGCTGTTTGCCTGTCATCGGGATTCCCACTGCTCTTTGCACCGTGATCGCCGTTGCTTTGCGGTTGAACGTGCCTGCAATGCAAGTGGCAAATTATGCGGCGATGCCGGTACAGCTGACTCTGATGCTGCCGTTTGTCCGGTTGGGCGGTTGGATGTTCTCGTCGGGTCAGCGGTACACGCTGGGCGGCGCGGCTATGCACACGCTGGCAGCGTGGCTGGTCATTGCAGGACCGATGGTGTTGTTGCTGACCCTTGGTTTAACTCCCGTGTTGCAGAAGATTCCGGCGCTGGCGAGCGCCCGCGTCGAGTAAGGCTCTGTATTCAGATTATTTAACTTAAATTAGGTTATCTACTCTTAAAGCACGTTAGAAGTTTACAGAACCTTAGATGTGCGGGGACCGTAGATAGAGCAAGCTTCAGGGGAAGGCCCACCATCGGTGCGATAACAATCTCACCCATGGTGGGCAGCAGTTTTTAGGGAGCCTCTTTTCATCCATCCTACCCTGCAGCCGGGCTTCCTGCTCAAGCCTTCAGCCAGCTTCGACGAGGCCGTAACGCCTTTGCCACGCTTCCTTGAGGCGCGCCCATACACGCGCCCGTTCGACATCCGTGCCCTCGGCTTCCCTGCCCTTTTCCGCATCGGGAATGGGCCTGGCATTGGCGAAGCGATCGGCTTCCCGCTTGGCGAGTTCAAGCAGTTGGCGGTCGCGCAGCAGATCGGCAACGCGGAAGTCGGGAAGCCCGGCCTGACGGGTGCCGAAGAACTCCCCTGGGCCACGCATCGAAAGGTCTAGCTCGGCCAACTCAAATCCATCCTGAGAACGAACCATGGCGTTGAGACGCTCTTCGGCGAGCGGCGAAACGCGTTCGCCGGTGATCAGAACGCAATAGCTTTTCGCAGCGCCGCGGCCGACGCGTCCCCGTAACTGATGCAGCTGCGCGAGGCCGAAACGCTCGGCGTGCTCCACCACCATCACGGTTGCATTGGGAACGTCGACGCCTACTTCAACCACGGTTGTGGCGACGAGCACATCGATCTCGCCACGCTGAAATCGGCGCATGATGACGTCTTTCTCATCCGCGTCGAGGCGTCCGTGCAATAAGCCAAGGCGCAATCCCGAAAGCGGACCGGTGCGGAGTTTCTCGTGCATTTCGACGGCTGACTTCAGCTCCGCTGTTTTGTTTTTTGGAGCACCATTTCGAGAAGTGTAGGCGGCGTCGGGAAAGAGGTTCGCGGCTCCTCTGCGGACGGCTGTTTTTGGGGATGGGCTCGGGGTCTCGATCGTGGCATCCGCCGGATCGTTTGAGAAATCCAGCTCGGGCTGATCGTCCCGCGTTCCTTCAATTACGGGATAAACGACGTAGGCCTGGCGACCTTTCGCCACCTGCTTGCGCACGAAGTCCCAGACCTCTTCAGAGCGCTCACCCGGAACGCGTCTCGTGACGATGGGGGTGCGGCCCGGAGGCAGTTCATCGAGCACGCTCACGTCCAGGTCGCCATAAAGGGAGAGTGCGAGGGTCCGAGGGATCGGAGTAGCCGTCATCACGAGCACATCCGGCTCCGGCTGATTCGGCTTCTTCATTAGTTTGAAACGCTGCAGGACCCCAAAGCGATGCTGTTCATCGACAACCACCAGCCCCAACCGGTCGAATTCTACTTTCTCTTCGATCAGCGCATGTGTCCCGATGACCAATTGTGCTTCGCCGCGATTGATGAGGCCCCGGTTGGCGCGCTTGCGATCCTCATCGAGGGAGCCGGTGAGCAGCACGATGCGATAGCGCCGCGAAGAGCGCTCGAGCAGCTTGCGCGCCGCAAGATAGTGTTGGGTGGCCAGAATTTCAGTGGGCGCCATGAGCGCAGCCTGGTAGCCGTTTTCCATGGCCACAAGCATGGCCTGGAAGGCCACGATGGTCTTGCCGGAGCCGACGTCGCCCTGCAGCAGCCGGCGCATGGGGCTAGGCTGCCGCATGTCCGCGACGATTTCGCCGAGGGTACGCTTTTGTGCTGCGGTGGGATGAAAAGGCAATACTTCGCGGATGGCCTCGCGCACCTTGTCGGTGGTGGCGAAGCTGATCCCCGCGCGTTCGCGCACGCGGCGGCGCTTGAGTTCGAGGCCGAGTTCGAGAAAGAACAGCTCCTCAAAGATGAGACGCCGGTGGGCCGGTGTGCCGCAGGACTGTAACTGGGCGAGCGACGTTCCTTCGGGGGGAAAGTGCACCTCGCGCAGAGCCTTCTCGCGGTTCGGCATATCGAGCCGAGCGAGCATGGCTTGCGGCAGACTCTCGGGAACGGCTCCGCCCATGCCTTCGAGCAAATGAAAGATCACCTTGCGCTGCCATCGCGAGGCGAGACGGCTGCCGCCCAGCGATTCGTACACCGGAGTAATGCGGCCGACCTCAAGCAGGCGCGTTTCGGCATCGTCACCCGCATCGGGAAGGAGCTCCCATTGCGGCTGGATCATTTTGAGATTGGCGGTGGAACGCGATGGCTCGACCTTGCCATACACGGCGACAGTCTGGCCGGCATGGAACTTGCCTTCAAGATACGTCGCATGAAACCAGATGCACTTAAGTGCGAATCGGCCCTGGCCGACGGTCAGCTCGAAGAGCGGCATGCGCCGGGTTCGCATAAGGATGGCGCCGCGGACTTCCCCGATGATGCTGGCGGTTTCGCCCGGCTTCAGCTCGTCGATGCTACGTGGATTCTGCCGATCTTCGTAGCGAAAGGGCAGGTGGTAGAGCAGGTCCTCGGCCGTCTGAATGTTTTTGGCCGCCAACATTTCGGCTACGCGCGGACCGACGCCGCGCACATACATTACCGGGGTATCCAGACCGGGCACACCCTGGATGCTAATGCATCGGCCTGTCGGATTTCGTTCGAAGTGACTGCGCGTGACGTGGAAAACAGGACGGTTCAGGATCCGGAGATGGCGCTGCGTGCGCTGCGCACTTCGGCAGCCAGGACACTCAGCACTTTGAGCGAGAGCGCAGGGTTGTTTAGCATCAAATCTGAAAAATCCTCGCGGCTCACAAAGCCGAGTTCGGCGCCCTTGGAGGCTTCTCCGGAGAGTGAGTACGGTTGATCGACGATGAATCCGGGTAAACCGAGGAGGGCGCCGGGAGACACTGAGATGCGCAGAATGGTTTCGCCGGTCTGCGACGTCATACTCAAAGTGGCCGACCCGGAGCGAAGGACGTACAAGCCGGTCGGCGGATCGCCCTGGTTGAAGAGAACGCAGCTCTCTTCGCAGACGATCAAGGTGGATCGTGTCTCGAGCGCGTCAAGCAATTCCTTGTCGGCGACAAAGGCGGAGGGGTCGAGTTTCAAGCAGGAACTCCATGCAGATCAGGAGTGGGGAAATCTGGAGTAATCAGAAACCGGCTAATGATCCCGCGCCATCATTTCACTTTCGCGGAAGGCATCCTGTGACGAACATCACACACGGATGGTCATCAATCTCGACTAAAAAACCTTGGAGTCCCCCACGATCCAAATGAGCTGGCCCTGACGGGTTTGCGGCCTGCCGCTCGGACAAATGCTGGATTAATGAGTTACTTCGACCGGAGTTTTCGAGCCCGAACCCTGTGGCCCTGCTACGACGGGGTCTCGGGCGAACAGCACGTAACTGTCCTGCATAGCCTTCTCCGTCCCGACTAGCTTCCAGCCGGCTGTATGCCTAAGCAAATAAGAGATGGGCTGCCGTTCCTGCACGAGCACGTGATCAATCCGGTAATAGTCAAGGACTTCGAATGAATTCACAAGGTTCATCGCCGACAAGTAGTGCTGCAACACCTTGTGATGCTCGAAGATGTCGAGGCGAGAATCGATCAAGGGAGGCTTGGATTCGAACGCCATCATGCCGCCTACATAGTCGAAATCGAATGTTCGCCACGTGGGCTGCAACGAATGAATGATCTGGACCGGAAATGCCAGCGCCAGCTTCTTCTGCAATGCTGATTCCGACGGAAACATGAAGGCGCTGAAGCATAACGCACCGGCGGCGATCAGGCCATTCATCGCCGGGATCGTCTTCGCATCCTGCTCCGAAGTGAAACTCCGCGCCAGGTCAATGGCCAGTGCAGGAGCCACGATCACTGCGGCAAGAAAGGAAAATCGGATGTGGTCAAACGCCGCGTACCAGGCAAAGAAGACGAGTGCCAAATCATAGATTTTCCATTTGCGCCCGCGCCGGAGATTGGCCAGAACCATGAGTGCAATCATCGCCACAACGCCCGTAGCTTCCAGGGTCCCCAACTGCAACGGACGCCACTCTTTCACGGCGGCGATATTCAAGTTTTGGTTCAGCATCATGTCGAAGGGATTCCAAACCAGCCGCCAACCGTAGGGATTGATCATCAGCGCGCCGACGCAGGCCGCAAACACGAGTAGAAGGCGATTTCGATCGCCAGCCGGAAGCGGGTCCTGTTCCAACTCCCCCATGCGAACTCGAAACAACCCGCAGGCGATATACAGCGCGAGCACAGCCAAGCCGATGAGCCAGGACCCGTGCAGATTGATCCACAAGCAGAACAGCGGCGGCAGCAGCCACAACATCCGGCGATTTCCACTCTTGGACGATTCCAAAATCAGCAATTCTGCCGACAAGGCCACGTAACCCATGGCAATTGTCCGTGGACCCGAATTCACGGTCATGAGCACGAATCCAAGGCATGTTGACCAGAAAGCCGCGTCGGCGCTTCGCGTCAGGCGAAAGCAGCGCCAATACACGAGCAGACAGTTGGCGCAAAGAACAAGCCATGTGACCAGGTAGATGCCGCGCAGCCCGAACGCCTGAAAACCGAACCAATACGGAAGCTCGGAAAGCCACTCCGGATTGACCCACCGCTCTCCCGCGACACTGAAGGAATAAGGTTCAATCCGGATAAAGTGATGCGTTGTACAGAGGAGCCTCGCATCCGCGAGATGCCACCAAATGTCCGGATCCTGCACCAGGCTCAGATTCGCGTTCAAAGTCTCGGAGATAGCAATCGGCACAATGATCAGGAGTGCAATATTCATCAGGTGACGGTTGAAGAAATGAGGATTGGCAACCGGCGCGAAGAATCTCGCTAGGCCTTTCGGACGGACGACTTCAACGGGCCTTTCAGGAGCAGGCGTAGCATCCATGGGTCACACCGTCCCGCGGAGCAGGCTACGGTCAGGAAAACGTCCGGGATGGAAGTTCGTGTTCACCGGCCGGTCGCCACAGTGAGATCTTTGGCGAGTAAAACGTACTCGCCTTGCCAAGCTCTTTCGCGCCGTTCAACCCGCCAGCCGGGAGTGTGCTCGAGCAAGTAGGTAATCGGGAGATCGTCCTTCACCAGGGCGTGATCGACACGGTACTTGTCCAGCAACTCAAACGCGTCGTGAGCCTGAATCAAGCTGCGGTAATCGCTCATGACCCCAACATGCTCGAAGCTGTCGAAACGTGTGTCGATAAAGCTGGGTTTGGATTGGAATGCCATTCTGCCTCCCAGATAGTCCTGATCAAACGTCCGCCAAGAAGGTTGAATGGCTGCAATAGTCTGAACAGGAAACATCATTTCCACCATTTTCTGGAGAGCCGCCTCGGTCGGAAACATGTACAGCATCACGCCAAGCGCTCCGGCAGTCATCAGGCCGTTCATCACGGGAATGGTTTTCGTATCCGATTCGCTGCTGAAACTGCGGGCGAGGTCTCTTGCCAGCATGGGCGCGGTAAGCACGGCCGCAAAGTAGCAAAAACGCACATGCGCGACAGCGGCATACCAGGCGAGAAAGACGAAGACCATCTCGTAGATCTTCCATTTTCGCCCCCGAATGCAATTGGCTATAACCATCGCGGCGATAGCGACGACAACGCCCTTGCCTTCCATGTTGGATAGATTCAGAGGCTGCCATTCCGCGATGGTGGAGACGCTCAGCTTCTGATTCATCATCATGTCGAGCGGGTTCCACATCAGGTGCCAGCCGTAGGGGTTCGCAAACAGTGCGACGACGCAGGCCCCGAAGATGGCCAGGAGCCGATTACGGTCGGAGGGGGTGAAGGCTCTCTGCTCAAAGACTCCCACACTCGCGGGAACCATGCCGCTGGCAATGTAAATCCCGAGCAAAACCAGGCCTGCAAACCACATGCCATGCAGGTTGATCCAGAGGCAAAAGAGAGGAGGCAATAGCCAGAGCCAGCGCTTGTTGCCCCGATCCGCGGCTTCAAGGATCGCCAGTTCAGCAGACATGGCGAGGTAAGCGAACTCGATCATGCGGGGACCGGAGTTCACGGTCATCAGCACGAAGGCAATGGCGGACGACCACAGAGCCGCGTCGGCACTCCGGCCCAGCCGATAGCCACGCCAGTAGACGAAGAGGATGTTGGCGGCGAGGGCGAACCAGGTAACGACATAGATCCCGCGCAAACCCAGGGCCTGGTAGCTGAACCAATAGGCCAGCTCCGAAAGCCATTCCCAGTTGATCCAAGGCTGGCCGACCACAGTGAAAGAATAGGGGTCCGTGTGGATGAAGTGATGAGCGGTGACGAGGATGCGCGCGTTCGCAAGGTGCCACCAGATATCGGGGTCGACGAAGAGGGTTCGCGAGCGGTTCAAGGTGGGGGCCGCCACCATCGGCAGCATCACCAGGATGGCCATATTCATCAGGTGCCGGGAATAGAGGCGAACCCACGGCGCGGGTGTTTCTTGGGCCGCGCCCTCGGGGGCAACGGTGGGTTCGGCTGCAGTGGCGTCCATATGGACTACAGTATCCGGGTGTTTACTGGATTGGTAAGAGGCTAAGGCGGAAAACCAGTCCTCGGACCAACCATGGTAACGTCGGGGAAAGATGGGGCCTGCCCAATCGGGATCATTGCGTCACAACGGGGGAAAAAAGGACTCCGCGCCGGCGCATCAAGCTCATTCAAACGTCCTTCTAAATCTGGAAGTGCGTGCCAGATAAGACGAGCCCGACTTTGAACCAGGTCTCAACGGTCCGCGTCACTTTAGGCCAAGGGAAAGACGGGTAAAGGCAAAGGCTGCCCACCGGTGATCCGGAGATGATCGAATGCTATTCCCAGAACGGAGCGGCCTCAGCTCATCGGGTTACCTCCGTGTCACCTCTAGTCACTGGTGGGGTATTGACCGAACGGTACCAGGCGGCGAAAATCACGTTCACGTGGTGCCTTCTAAAAGTTAACGAAAGACGCTTAACTTGAACAATATCCCCGAAGAAGCATCCTGGCAGACTCTTCGATTCCGAGGGACCGCCGTAGAGTCTGGCATGTCGGGTGTGCTTTGAACGGCGCCGATTTTGATTCCGGCGCAACCGGGAAAGAGACAAATTACCTATGATCCGGATTGGCCTGCTTTCAGAAGATCGTGCGCTGCAAACCCTTCTCGCTTCTGCCCTGGGTAAGGACTTCCAGGTTGCGTTAGCGACGAGCGAAGGGGAAATTCTGCGCCTGGTTGCTTCCGGAGAGTGCGACGTACTGATTCTGGATCTCAACTCAAGCAATGGCTTGATGAAAGAGCGGGTCGAATGCTCCCGGCGCATCATCGCCCAGGAGATTCCTGCGGTGGTCATGGCCGACGATGGCCTGCGTTCGACTGCGGTTGAACTGGTTCGGCTCGGCGCTTACGGCTATTGCCGCCGCCCCCCGTCGATTCGCGAACTGAAGGCCATGCTCTGCAGGGCGAGTGAAAACTCCTTGCTCAAGCGGCAATTGCAAACAGTCCATCAGCGCACTGAAGCGGTTACAAACTGCGACCGCTTGATTGGTTCAAGCCCCCAGATTCGGCAGGTATATCAGCTCGTTCATCGTGTGGCGAACCTGAATGCCTCTGTGCTGGTCACCGGGGAGAGCGGCACCGGCAAAGAGCTGATCGCTCGAGCCATTCACAATCTTGGCTCACGATTAGAGAAACCATTTGTGGCCGTCTCTTGCGGAGCAATTCCGGAGACGCTGATTGAAGCCGAGTTGTTTGGACACGAAAAGGGCGCATTTACCGGGACGGTGGGAGCGCGGGAGGGCTATTTCGAGCAGGCGCGCGACGGAACGCTCTTCCTCGATGAAATTGGCGATCTGAGCCTCTACACCCAGGTAAAACTGCTGCGCGTGCTGCAGCAGATGGAATTCAGCCGGTTGGGCAGCAGCAAGCTGATTCCGCTGAAGGCGCGCCTGATCTTCGCCACGCACCAGGATCTGGCAAAACTCGTCGCGGAAGGAAAATTCCGGCAGGATCTTTACTACCGCATCAACGTGATGAAGATCGTCTCGCCCGCGCTGGCCGATCATGCCGAAGATATTCCTCAGATTGCCACGCACTATCTAAAGCATTACGCGGAGATGTTCCAAAAGCCGATGCAGACGATTTCGACGGAGGCTATGACCATCCTGCAGAGCTATCCGTGGCCGGGTAATGTTCGCGAGTTAGAGAACACCATTCAACGGGCCATCATTCTTGCTCCAGGTTTGACGATCCGTCCTGAAGACCTTCCGTTGAACATGCACGCCGACAAGGTCATCGACATCAGCGAATACAATCCCGAGTGCACGTTCGAGCATCTGCTTCGCGATTATAAAGTGAAACTCGCCATCGACGCTGTACGCGACAATAACGGCAACAAGACCCTTGCGGCCCGCAGCCTGGGCATCTCGCGCGCTTATCTGCATCGCCTGATCCGCCTCGCCGAACCCGACGTTATTTTCGAACCGGAGAGCATCGGCTCGGAATCGGCTTCCGCATAGGTTCCCGCGATTTCGCCCGTTCAAATTCAGCCCTGGAATCCATCCATCATGTGGTTCAGAATTCCCTTCCTCATCCCCTTATGCCGTGCCGAGGTAGCTCGGAAGTACATAGCCGGCATTGCCAATCGCTCGCGGAATGACCGTCAGTGAACTGCTATAGTGCCTACATCATGTCAAGGCGATGGGCGGTACTGATTGCGCTGTTTGCGTTGATGCACGCAGGCGCGGCAATCGCGGCACAGGATACCAGCGACACCGAGCCTTCCCATTTGAACCCTGATGGTTCCGTTACGCGAACCCCGCATAAGCCCGCCACGCCAAGCGACGGCAGTACTGCCACGAATCCGGCATCGGAAGAAAACCCGACAAACAACCAGCCGCAGATTATCGTGAACCCGCCGGCTCCGCCCCCGGTGGAGTGGGGATGGCGGCAGCAACTCACCTGGGGGGCGACCATCGTGCTAGCCGTGCTCGGCTACGTCGGCATCATGCTGGCGCTGCGCACATTGAAAAGTATCGATAAACACCTCGAATCGGGTGGCGCCGTCACCAAGGTGGCGATGGACACTGCCAATGCCGCGCTCGCGCTCGCCCAGGCGATTGCGAGTTCGGAAAGACCGTGGATCGTGGTGACTGTGGAACCGTTTCTCACCATGGAAAACAGCTTCAAAGTGATGGCTTCGAATCGCGGACGCAGCCCGGCGCGCATCGTCTCTTCAGTGGACCAGGTGAAGATCGCGGTCGATGAAACCAATCTAGCCAAGGTACCGGAGTTCGAGAAAGTGGAAGCGGGAGACGAGCCGGAACCGATTGTTCTCCTCCCCGGTGAAGCCACGGGCATTTGGGCTCTAAACCGTGAAGATCTGGGAACGATCTGCAAGACCCCCGAAGTGTTGAAGAAGGTAGAGCGCTGGGAGGAAACCCTCTTCCTCTTCGGCCGGATTCAATACATGGAACTCTCCGCAGCGGGCGAGGCGCAGATGCATGAAACATTCTGGTGCTGCCGTTATATTCACGGCGAGAAGAGCAGCGCGCTGGTGATGGCGGGGCCTCCGGCCTATAACAAGCACAGCTGATGGCGACAGGCCGGACTGGTCGAATTGGACCCTGCGCAATCATCGTCGCTTGATGCGACGCGCCGCCTGGCGTGACTCGCCTTTGCTACACTTCTCGCGGACCACTGCCTATGGTCTCTCCCCAATTCGATTACATCAAGTCGCAGGAGATTGGATGCCCGTTGTCGAACTCGTTCGCGTGACCAAAACCTACGAGAACAAAGTTGCCGTACGCGAATTGAGTCTCTCGATTGAAGCCGGCCAGATGTTCGGCCTCCTGGGGCCTAACGGTGCAGGCAAAACCAGCTCGATTCGCATGATGATGGGCATCACGTTGCCCGACTCGGGGCACGTGAGTCTCTTTGGAAGACCATTCGAACGGAAAAGCCTGGAGCGCGTAGGCTATCTGCCGGAAGAACGCGGCCTCTACAAGAAGATGAAAGTGCTGGAGCAGCTTGTCTTCTTTGGCGAATTGCACGGACTCACGGCATCCGAAGCGCGTAAACGGGCCGCGGATTGGGCCAAGCGGCTGGAGATTGACGAGACGCTCGGCAAGAAAACCGAAGAGCTTTCCAAAGGCATGCAGCAGAAGATCCAGTTCATCGGATCGCTGCTGCACGACCCAGGACTGATCGTGATGGATGAGCCCTTCAGCGGACTCGATCCGGTGAACGCGAAGCTGCTGGAGAAAACGCTTCTCGAACTGAAAGATCAAGGCAAAGCGATTGTGTTTTCGACCCACCGCATGGACCAGGTGGAGAAGCTCTGCGATTCGATTTGCCTCATCGATAAAGGAGTAGCGGTTCTCGCGGGGACGATGAGGGAGATCAAGTCACGCTACGAGCGGAATCACGTGGTGGTCGAGTTTGAAGGCAGTGCGGAGTTTCTGAACAGCCCTGAAATTGCCGAGGCAAAAAACTTTTCCGGACACGCAGAGATTCGGCTCAAGCCGCACGGCAACGCGCAAAAGTTGTTGCAGGAAGCTTCGGCGGGCGCCACGATCTACCGCTATGAACTTGTCGAGCCATCGCTCGAAGAGATTTTCATCTGGACAGTGGGAGGCAAAGCGGATGCGTAACATTCTGCTCATCGCAAGACGCGAATATTTGGAGCAAGTGCGGGGACGAGCTTTCCGGATGACGACCATTGGCCTGCCCGGAGTGTTTGCGCTGATTCTCGGCGTCGGGTATCTATCCAGCCTCGGCCTGGGCGCGAACCGGCATATGGCCGTTGTGGCTTCCGATCCGGCGCTGGCAAACGAGATCCGCAATCAGCTCGTGGGCGATAAAGAAGCCAAGGCACGAGTCGATGTGATTACGCAGCCGACGCCGGAGAAACGCGCGCAACTTGTGAAGCAGGTGCAATCCGAGCAGCTGGATGGACTGCTTTGGGTGGATGCGGCGCCGGGGAAAGCACCCGTCGGCGCGTTCATCTCGCAGTCCTCGGGAGATTTCATTACCGCGGCGCGGCTGAAATCGGCGTTGACGCATGCGGTGCTGGATGAACAATTAATGGGCGGCGGAATGAACCAGGGGGATGCGGACAGGCTCGTGGACGGCGTCGCGCTGAACACGCTCCAGGTGAAAAAGGACGGAAGCCTCGTGAAGACCAACGCCGAGGCCTCGCTCTGGAAGGGCTACGTAATGGCCTTTCTGCTGTCGATGACCACGATGATTTATGGCATGAACGTGGCCCGTTCAATCATTCAGGAGAAGACATCGCGCATCTTTGAAGTCATGCTGGCGATTGCGAAGCCCGGCGATATGCTGGCGGGAAAACTGATCGGCGTAGGCGCCGTGGGATTGACGCAGATTGCCATTTGGCTCGCAGCTGGCGCGGTGATTCTCATCTCGCCCCTTGCGGCAGCCCTCATGACCGGCGAATTTGCGGTGCACTTCACCTGGACGGAAGCGGTTCTGTTTCCGGTGTACTTTGTGCTCGGCTACCTGCTGTACAGTTCCCTGTTTGCCGGCCTTGCCGCTACGTGCGAGACGGAACAGGAGCTCCAGATGTACATGCCCTTGGCGGCAGCGCCGACCTGGCTAAGCTTTGCCCTGATCCTGCTGGTCATCAACGACTCGAACTCCTTCTGGTCCGTGGCAGCCTCGTTCTTTCCACCAACCGCGCCGGTCATCATGTTTCTGCGCATGGCTTCGGAGATCCCACCCACGTGGCAGCTTGCAGTTTCGATCGGCCTGCTGATCTTGAGTGTGTGGCTGGTGTTGTGGTTCTCCGCACGGCTCTATCGCGTGGGCATTCTTATGTATGGAAAGCGCGCGACGTTGCCGGAGCTCATACGCTGGCTGCGCTACAGCTAGCGAAGGTTCGATGTCCCCGCCAAAATACGCAGCTAGAATCGAGGCAGTGATCACCGAAGAGAGCCCCAAATTCACCTTGGGTCAGCGTCTTGTTCTGGCCATCGTTCCGCGCATTGTGTGGGCTCTGCTCAGCGTAGTCGGCCGCACCTGGCGCTTCGAAGTAATCGCCGAGCCCGGCGTCGTCCCGGTCCGCGAAGGGAAAAAGGCCGGCCCGGAGATCTACTGCTTCTGGCACCAATGCGTGCTTCCCTGCGCGTTTTATTTTCGTAGATCGGGCGCTGTGATCCTGATCAGCCACAGCTTCGACGGCGAACTCATCACGCGGACTCTCAGGATGTTTGGCTTCGATGCCGTGCGCGGCTCCAGTTCCCGCGGCGCGCGCGAAGGTCTGCTGGGTCTGGCACACGTCATCGAGTCTGGACGTACGGCGATCTTCACCGCGGACGGGCCGCGCGGACCGATTTACCGAACCAAAATGGGGCCTGTCAAATTGGCGCAGATCACGGGCGCACCTATAGGAGCATTTCATCTTCAGCCGCAGAGAGCCTGGGTTCTCAACTCGTGGGATCGCTTCCTGATTCCCAGGCCCTTTACGCGAATCTGCGTGAGCTGGGCGAACTGGACCAAGGTCCCTGCAGATTTGCCGCCGGCGAACTTCGAGACGAAACGCGAAGAGTTGAATGCGGCGATCGAGAGAGCGCGCCTGCGCGCGCTTGCACGCTTTGGAAAAGTTGCGTCATGAACCTTTCGGGGAGCGGCCTGCGGATTGCGGATTTCGATTTCGATCTGCCCGCGGAGCTGATCGCACAGCATCCTCCAGCAGAACGCGGACAAAGCCGCATGCTGGTGATGGACCGTCTCAGTGGAAGCTTTCGGGACGCCCAGTTCAGCGAATTCCCTACACTCCTGCATCCTGGCGATCTGCTGGTGCTCAACGACACCCGCGTGATTCCCGCGCGCCTGTACGCCCGACGGACCTTGCGTCGAGAGCGAGAGAAACCCACCGGGCTCATTGAAGTCATGCTCATCGAACCGGCAGGCGCGGGTGAATGGCGTGCGCTGGTCCGGCCCGGCAGGAAGGTTGGCTTCGGTGAGCAGCTGGTTTTCGAGTCGCCTTCAGGTCAAATTGCCCTCGAAGCTGAAGTGGTGGAGCATGGCGGGTACGGGGAGCGACTGCTCCGCTTCGCGCCGGTGAAGGACTTCTATGCAGCGCTCGAACAGATCGGGCACATTCCGCTGCCTCCCTACATTCGACGCGAAGATGCGGTGGAAGATCGCGAACGCTATCAGACCGTTTTCGCGCGGGAGCGCGGTTCGGTGGCTGCACCCACCGCGGGATTGCATTTCACCCGTGCTGTGCTCGACGCAATTGCGGCTAAAGGAGTGGAAATTGCGCGGGTCACTTTGCACGTGGGTCTGGGAACATTTGCTCCTCTGCGCGTCGACCGGGTCGACGAAGTGCGTCTGCACCGGGAGCGCTACACAATCTCCCAGGCAACAGCAGAGTCTGTGAACCGTGCAAAACGAGAAGACCGCCGGATCATCGCCGTCGGCACAACTGTGGTTCGCACGCTGGAAGCGGCTGCATTCGAGACGGGCGGCGGCCCGCTGGAGGCAAACAGCGGAGAAACCGAGATTTTCATTCAGCCTGGATTTCAGTTTCGTATTGTGAATGGCTTGTTGACGAACTTCCATCTGCCCCAATCCAGCTTACTCATTCTGGTGAGCGCATTTGCCAGTCGTGAAGGAGTCTTAAGCGCCTACGCTCATGCAGTCACAAAAAGTTATCGATTCTTCAGCTACGGAGATTGCATGTTCCTGACCTAAGTAACCGGAAGCCGGGCCTCGAATCCCGCCTATGACCCGTGGACCATTACACTTACCCTATCTCTCAGCGATTAGGGCGGCAACTCCACGCAGGAGGTCGCACCAACAATTGCCGGCCGTTCCGAATCGCGGGGTGGTAGGAGATTTCGTGTCCGCCGAGGTGAGGGGAATCAAGTGTTGCACGGGCCAAGCTTCAACCAAAGCCAGTAACTGGGCTGCATCGGGATATCCAGAGTTCCGGGGAAGTTAGGGGTCGGCTTTTAACTCAAGAAACACGATTTCGCGTAGCCTGGGGGTGTAACCCTTCTGCTTCACCCGCCACTGTCCGGCGTATACAACCGTGTACACCAAGTTGTTACAACTTCAGTGTATCGCATTGAATTAATACACCTTGACTTATCATGATTTGGAGGGACAATTGCTTATATAGAGAAGTTTTCCGTATTCACACTGAGGAATGAGGGGGTCAGAGTTGCACTCGATCGCTTGGTGGCCGACTGTTCTCGTTCTTGCTGTGTCGACCTTCACCGATTTACGCAGCCGCCGCATTCCGAATTGGCTGGTGCTGCCCTTTTTGGTAGCGGGCGTCGTTGTGTCAGGCGTTCCCATGGGTTGGCACGGAATCGGAATCGGCCAGAGTCTTGAAGGCATGGGGCTGGGATTGTTGCTGTTCGGCTTCCTCGCCTTCATGGGCGGCATGGGAATGGGAGATGTGAAGCTTTGCGCGGCGATTGGCGCATGGGTCGGGCCTAAGCAGATGTTTGTGGCATTGGTGCTGACGGGAATCGTGGGTGGCGTGATGGCGATCGTCTGGGCGGTCTTGGGCGGGTTTGTTGGAGAGCTCTTTTCCGGCACGGGCGATTTGGTGTTCGGGTGGAGAAAGAGTGAAGGGCATTCGGAAAAAAGGCATACGCTCTCGAACCCCGATGCACGGAAGATGCCGTATGCGCCGGCCATTGCAGTCGGGACACTGGTTTCTTTTTTTGCCTTAGCGGGTTGAGACAATAGATTTGCAATATGCAAGAGAGAAGAAGAATCGAGATGCGAGTTAAACCCGATCAACGCCGCAAGCAGCTAGGAGTCTCGGACCGGTAATGCAGAATCACTTTGAAGATTTAGAAATAGCGGCGGGCGCAAGCGATTTGTCGATTGCCTTAATTGGCCCGAATGAAAATCGCAGGAGGATTGTCGCCAACGCTCTGGCTGGCTCGGGCAGTTCGACGGTGCGGGAGTTCCCAGCGTATCCCTCGAAGACGAATGATGTTCCACGCATGATGGAACAGAATTTCGATGTTTACATCATCGACTTGGACGGCGATCAGCGCTATGCCCTCGAGCTGGTCGAAGAGATCTCCGCCAATCCGGCCGTGACGGTCATGGTCTTCTCGATGAACAACGACCCCAACCTGCTGATGAGCTGCATGCGTTCCGGGGCGCGCGAATTTCTCTCGCAGCCGGTGGCGCTGGGGCCGCTGAACGAGGCGTTGTCGCGAGCTTCCTCGCGCCGCCCAGCCACCCGCATGACTTCCAACAAGCCGGGCGGAAAGGTATTGGTTTTTCTGGGCGGCAAAGGCGGCTCTGGCGTTACCACCGTGGCTTGCAACTTTGCGGTGTCGCTGGTGCAGGAGTGCGCGCAGAGCGCGGTGTTGATCGATCTGGACCTGCCCCTTGGCGATGCTGCGCTGAATCTCGGCATCAGCCCTCAGTTTTCCACCGTGGATGCTCTGCAGAATTACACCCGGATGGATCAGAACTTTCTGTCGAAGCTTCTCACCAAACACAGTTCAGGTTTGTTTGTGCTCGCGGCCCCCGGCAAGTTTCCTCAGGTGGAAGTCAGCAACGAAGCGATGGAGCGGCTGGTTGCTGTTGCCCGAACGGCCTATGACTATGTGGTGGTCGATGCAGGTTCGCGGTTTGATTTAAGCGGGACCACGCTGGTGGATCAGGCGGACACAGTCTATCTCGTCATGCAGGCCGGAATTCCCGAACTGCGCAATTCGCACCGCGTCATCTCGGAATACTTCAAGAACGGCGGATCCAATCTCGAGATTGTGCTCAACCGCTTTATGCCGCGTTCAGGCGGGGTGGACGAGGAACACATTTCGAAAGCGCTGACCCGCCCGGTGCAATGGAAGATTCCCAGCGACTACGTGACGGTGCGGCGCATGCAGAATGAGGCCACACCCCTCGCCCTGGAGGATTCGATGATCGCCCGGGCTATTCAGGACATGGCTAGGACGGCGTGCGGAATGCCGGCGAAGCCTGAAAAGAAAAAAGGTTTCAGTCTATTCGGTTGAACGATGGGGTCATTTAAAATCCCGTGAATTGGAAGGTCGCAAAGTGGAACATCTAAATCTTGAGAATTTTAAATCGGAAGTACATCGCACTCTGATCTCGAAACTGGATCTGGAGAAACTATCGCGCGTCAATTCCAACCAGGCGCGTCAGGCAGTATCGAGCATCATCAGTGAAATCATCAGCGACCGCCGGGTGCCGCTGAGTTTTGACGAGCAGGAAAAGATCCAGACTGATTTGCTGGACGAAGTTTTTGGACTCGGGCCGCTCGAGCCATTGCTGAAAGACCAGAAGATCTCCGATATTCTCGTCAACGACAAGGACCATGTCTTCATCGAGCGCGGCGGCTTGCTTACTCGCGCGGATGCAGCATTCCGCGACGATCGCCATCTGCTCCAGATCATTGACAGAATCGTGTCGCGCGTTGGACGCAGAGTCGATGAATCGTCGCCCATGGTGGACGCCCGCCTGCCGGACGGATCGCGCGTGAATGCCATCATTCCGCCCCTTGCACTCGACGGCCCCTCGCTGTCGATTCGCCGTTTCGGTACCGGCCCACTTGCCGCCAACCAGCTTGTGCAGCTCAAGAGCATCTCGGCCGAGATGATGGAATTGCTTTCCTCGGCGGTGCGCGCACGCTTGAGCATTTTGATCTCCGGCGGCACCGGCGCCGGTAAAACCACCTTCCTTAACATCCTTTCCCAGTACATTCCGCAGAACGAGCGCATCATCACCATCGAAGACGCAGCCGAATTGCAGCTGGCGCAGGAGAACATCGTGCGCCTGGAAACGCGCCCGCCGAACGTTGAAGGCCAGGGAGCGATCCGGCAGCGGCAACTGCTCATCAACAGCCTTCGTATGCGTCCCGACCGCATCGTCATCGGCGAGGTCCGCGGCGAGGAAGCATTCGACATGTTGCAGGCCATGAATACAGGCCACGAAGGTTCAATGACCACGGTCCATGCCAACACGGCACGCGATGCCCTCACCCGTCTTGAGTCGATGGTGGCGATGAGCAACCTGAGCCTTCCGGAAAAGACCGTGCGGCAACAGATCGCCTCCGCGCTCACCATCGTTGTGCAGTGCACACGTTTGAGCGACGGTTCGCGCAAATGCGTAAGCATCCACGAAATTACCGGCATGGAAGAGAACGTCATCAGCATGCAGGAAATCTTCACGTTCCAAAAGAAAGGAATCGGGCCGAATGGAAAGGTGCTTGGCTTGTTCAAGCCGAGCGGCATTCGTCCGCGATTCCTCGAGCAACTGCGGACCGCGGGTATTTTCCTGCCACCAAGCTTGTTCGAGCGGGTCACCGAAGTCAATTAAGCAGAAAGGGGGCTAAGCAGCGATGGGTCTGATCGTCGTAGTCGTATTTATCGCAGTCTTCGCGGTAGTCGCTTTGCTGGCCGCTGCAAGCGGCACTGGCGCCACAAAGCAAGACAAGGAAATGCTGGCCCGGCTTGATTCAGCATTGGCCACGGGCAAGTCAAAGGGCGATATGTCCGACTTGCTGATCGACGTCCGCAAAAATGAATTGCTGAGCACAATCCCTTGGATCGACAAGGCTCTGCGCAAAGTCGAGCTCACGCCGCGTCTGCGCCGTTTGCTTTATCAGGCCGACCTGAAATGGACTGTCGGCGGCCTGATGATGATGTGCTTCGTAGCGTTTGCGATCCCGGGATACCTCGTCTACTGGCGCACCGGCGCCATTCTTTTCGGAGTGCTGATCGGCGCAGTAACCGGATTTGGGCCCATCGGCTACGTGATGTTCAAGCGCAGCAAGCGCATGAGCAAGTTTGAAGAGGGGTTGCCGGAGGCATTGGATCTGGTCTGCAGCGCGCTTCGCGTTGGACACAGCTTGAATTCTGCTCTGGGCCTGGTCACTCGCGAATGTCCCGATCCTGTCGGGACTGAATTCCGCGTCTGCTTCGATGAACAGAACTACGGCCTGGAACTGAAGACCGCGTTGGAAAACATGACCAATCGCATGCCGGTCCAGGACCTCAGAATTGTTGTCACGGGAATCCTGATTCAGAAAGAGAGCGGCGGTAACTTGGCCGAAGTGCTGGAAAAGGCCGCCGAAGTCATTCGCGAGAGATTTCGACTCAAACGGCAAGTCATGACTCACACCGCACAGGGCCGGCTGACAGGATTGATCCTTACCTTTCTGCCGATTTTCCTCGGATGTGCCCTGTACTTCGTGAATCCGGACATGATGAGCCTGCTGTGGACTCGCGAGATCGGAATCAAACTTCTCTACGCAGCGGGCGGCATGATCGTGGTGGGCGGACTCATTATTCGCAAGATCGTCAACATGGACGTGTAAAGGGGACTTATGGGAGTTGCAATAGCATCATTTTTTGCGGTGTTCCTGCTGGTCTTGAGCGGCGGCGTCCTCATCTTCTATCGCGAAACCATTCAGGCGCGCATCAGCTCCGCGATCAATCCACAGGTAAAGCAACAGAAGACCCTGAAGACCACCATCCTGGACACCCGCGAAGTGCTGGAAGGTGTGGTCGAGCGGTTCGAAAAAGTCATTCCCCGAAGCGAAGCGGAAGTTTCTGTGATCCAGACGCGTTTGATCCGCGCCGGGTTCCGCGAAGATTCCGCGATGAAGATCTTCTACGGCGCAAAGGTGATTACGCCCCTGTTTCTCTGCCTGGTTGCGATGGTGACAGGCTTTGCCCGGCAGAATCCGTTCTTTATCTACATCGCCTGCCTGGGTCTGGGATTTCTCGCGCCGGACTTCTGGCTGGGAAGACAGATCTCGAACCGCCAGACGAAGATTCGGCGCGGCTTGCCGGATGTGCTCGATATGCTCGTCATCTGCGTCGAGGCCGGCCTCAGTCTTGACCAGGCTACTGCTCGCACTGCGGAGGAGCTCAAAGTATCACAGCCGATCCTGAGCGATGAGTTAAGCGTCGTCGCACTGGAACAAAGGGCAGGTAGCGCTCGCTCGGAAGCCTGGAAGCACCTGGCCGATCGCACCGGCCTCGATATTGTCCGTAACTTGGTTTCGATGCTCGTTCAGTCGGAGCAGTTCGGTACAAGCATTGCGAAGACGTTGCGAGTTCATTCTGACACGCTGCGAACGAAGCGCGTGCAGGAAGTTGAAGAGAAGGCAGCAAAGCTATCGGTCAAACTTCTCTTTCCGCTTGTTCTATTTATCTTCCCCTCTCTGTTCGTTGTGGTTCTCGGACCTGCCGTGATCCTCATGGCAGATTCGTTCAAATCTCTATTTGGTCACTAAAAGAAGGGGGGATTGCAATGGACAGCGCGACAATCATCCGAGTGGTTTCCGGAGTGCTTTTCGTTCTGGTTCTGGGCTTCTTAGTCCAGCGCCGCCGCAGCCGTGTTAAGTAACCACGATTGAAAACCGTGGAAAACAAAACCTGCATTATTTCGCACCATGTGAGTGGGACGGATCCAAACATGGAAAGGGGGTAACGCGATGGACACTGCGACAATTATCCGGATTGCTGCCGGCGTGCTCTTTGTTCTTGTGCTGGTCATTCTGATTCAGCGCCGGCGCACGAAGGTTAAGTAGCTCACTACTCATCGAAGATCCTGTGGAGCCTGCAACACTTCGCACCATGTGACCCAGATGGATCCGAACAAGCGAAAGGGGGAATCGTAATGGACTCAGCGACAATCATTCGGATTGCTGCCGGCGTACTTTTTGTTCTCGTGCTGGTGATCCTGATTCAGCGCCGTCGCACCCGCGTCAAGTAGCGGAGACGACACGAGCACAGAACGTGGCTGGACGGCAGTTCAGTCGGCGAATCTTCCGTTCGCATCGCCGGCCGGAAGTTCCGTTTCCTTGAAGCAGGAGAATTTTAGACTGTTCCATCTAGATATGACTCTTGGAAACGGAATCCGGCCGGTAGCTTTAGAAGTCATTGACATTCAACCGTTGAGTAAATTGAATTCAATCACTGGGAACAAAGATTAGTTAAGAGCAGCACGCCCTGCGGTCGCGCGGAAAGGGTGAGGAGATATGGAAGGTCAAAGATACTGCGTATACAATCAGACGCGCGAGAGCTTCCTGAGTTTAGGAGTTACTGTAGCCGATGCTGCCCCAGGTTATGTGAGAGAACTAATTGATAGAGTTAGCGTCAAACCGGATAGCGGCCTGTGGATGATTCCTTATCGTGGCATTCTTCCAGCGCACGTCCACTCCCCGGTCGATTTGGTCTACCTCGACAGTAACTATCGAGTTATTCAGGAAATCGAGTCCTTTCTGACTTCCACTGTCGAGCCATTGAAGGACGAGGCAGCAAGCGCTCTGGTTTTGCCGGCGCACACCATCTATTCCTCGCAAACGCAGCCGGGAGATCAGATGGTGATTTGCGTGGCAGATGAGATGGAGCGGCGCTTAGAGAGGCTGTCGGGCTCCATTGCTTCCATGTCGACGCCCCAGAGCGTCGCTGCAACGAAGGAAAAGCATTCCGGCAACGGCTCCTCTACCCATGCCCCATTGCAGATTGGCTCGACAGATAAGCAAACTACAGATCAGGGGAAAGACTCTATGGATAACCTAGGTTTAAGGGCCGGAAAGCGAGGTTCACTCTTAAGCTGGATCCAAAACTGGCTCTCATCCGATCGTCGACGTGCACCCCGTCAGCCACTGCCGGGACTCGTTGCCTATTACTGGACCGGCAGCACACCTCGCGCTTATCAAATCGCCGACATTAGTTCTAGCGGCTTCTACGTGCTCACTGAAGAGCGGTGGTTCCCAGGGACCATGGTTCTCATGACACTGCAACGAACAGATAGCGCCGGGAAGAACCTCGATGATTCGATAGCGGTTCAGTCGCGGGTCGTCCGCTGGGGCAGCGACGGATTGGGCCTTGCCTTCGTTCTCTCCAAGGCGGTCGATCCGAACAGCGGCGAATCGATGCGCGAAAATGGCGCAGACAAGAAGATGCTCGAACGCTTCCTTGAACGTCTGAAGGACAGCAATGCCGAGCTGCGCTTCGCAGGAAGATAATCCAACCTTAGTCTCGATAACGACCTTGGCACGGACTCCGATTAAAAAATTGAGAAGTAAACCGAACTCTCGGTATCAGCCGCTCTAATCCGCATCTTCCGGAATGATCAAGAGCACCTCCACCCGCGCAATTTGCCCATTGTGCTTCGCCGGTCTGAATTTCCACTGCTGTAGCGCCTGCAGCAAAAGCCGAGTCTGAGTGAACTCCGGCGGAAAAACAAGCGCCAGCGATTCAAAATGTCCGGTTTCATTCACAAATCCGTGAACCATCAAGGCATCTGCATTCACATTGACGGGGCTGTCGCTGGGCCGAACGATGTAAGTCGGCCACGGAGCATCGATGTGATTCACGTTCCCTGCGGTAACTGGTTCGCTCTTAGTAGACGGAAGCGAGTATTGCAGAATCCAGCTCCTCGCTAAACCGACCTTAAGATACACCGAATAGACAAGCCGCCCCCCCCACAGCCTCGAGGTCTCGGGGAATTCCTCTGCCATGGAAGACCCGACAACGACAACACCATACTGACCGTTTTGCGGCAGAGTAATCCGCGTAAACGTCGGCTCGGTTCCCTGCCCGCCGCCTCCGTTTCCAGAGCCGGAGTTACCGCTCGCGTTGCCGGAGTTTCCTCCGTTTCCAGCATTGGCGCCGTTGCGCGTGCCTGCCGGGCCGGGCGAGTTTCCAGATGCGCCTTGACTTTGCTGAAGGCCTCTTTCGGCGCCATTGCTTTTAGGATCGCCGGTGCCGGACTGGGAAGAATTACCCGCTTTACCCGGCCGCATGGCGCCGGACTCACTGCCCGGCCCTGTCTGATTTACTGCCGGCAAGGCGATGGTTCCCTTGGCCATCTCCTCCTCCGAGATAGATAGCATGGCCGCCGAACTCGGCTGGATGGAGGACTTGGACGTGGTCTCAGGCAGCAGATCCGCAACAGTGGCCCCCGACACAACGACGGGTGTCGATGAGCTCGGCGATGGCATCGGCATCGACGTTGAAAACGGTGTCGATGTTATCGGAACATCCGAAACGTGGGTCTCAGGCGTCGGGCGCGTTAGAACTGGCCGCGTATTGTTGATGGCCAGCTTTTGCGGTTGCGGCGGAGTGATGAGTTGAAGCTTCGGCCGCTGCGCTGACCAAAGCAGCAAGGACGGAAGCTTCGCTTTGGTAATGAGTTGATTCGGCGGAATATCAGGCTGAACGATCGTCCTCTCGGCAAGGTGCAGCTTTGGAACCTGGAGAGGACTCGACGTGGGCGCGGCCGGAAGGTCATGGGCAGACGTGGTGTGCGCGGTCGAGTTTTGACCGGGATACATACCGCTATTAGCTGAATTCTGCCTTCTTACCGGATCGGGAAGAGTAATGTCGACTTGCCGGAGCGTGTAGCGTTCTGCGGCGGATCGCATGTTAATGCGAGGAGCGAAAAGAAAGCCGTAAGCCACAATGCCGACAACGAGAATGTGCACCAGGACCGATACCACAAAGGAATACGGTCTCTGGTGTCCTCGCGGCGGTACCGCAAAAAGTGAAATCGGGGGAGTCCCCATATCGGGATCGGATTCCTCTCCTGCTTGGCTTGATCCTACTTTACATGGAGAGAGACTCTTTGTGACCGGATACATAGAACAAATGCAGATGCCTTTTGTTACCTGCGCGGTAAAAGGAACTGTGGACGATTTTGATTGGACTTGGCAAACTCTCATGGAGTTTCTACTTGAACCGGCCCTGACCCCATCGGCAGTTTTGATCCATAACGCAAGACCAAAACTCAGTTTGCAGGGAAGGCTCTTGCCATGGGAAGACAGTGACAAGTTAGAGAAAGCTTGGAGAGGCCACACCGAATCCGAAAGTAACTGGACAGGGTTATTGGCATTGCTCATAGTAGTTGCACAGATCAGCTTGCAGTAACAACGTCCGGAATGGAGAAGTCGGGCTGCCTGCGCTCAAATTGAGCCTGGTTTATGACTTTGAGCCTGGTTTATGACTAACGCCGAAGCTTCAACAGGCGAGCTCCAGACCTAACCGATGCAAGGAAAACTAGGCGCGTTTCTTATGGGAAAAAGCTAGGTGACAGCAGGGGTACTATAGGTTAAAGGTTCTTTTTTTTGTTGACGAAGCGCTCCTGCAGTGATGCTATACTTCATCGTCATTAATCCTCATTTGGAGCCCAACCAAGTGACTCCCTAACTCGGCGGACTCGCCCGCCGTTTCCTATGCGTTCGCCGACGCTGGGAGAACGGGGCCGATGCCAAACCATAAAGTTAACGAAGACAGGATCTCTGAATGAACCGAAGATTGTTGATCATCCTCCTCAGTGCTTTCGTGATCGCAGCGATCAGCACATACATCGTCTGGCATCTGGTGGGGGCGCGTATGAATGTCGCCAAGCCGCAGGCGTCAACGACTGTCGTTGCCGCTGCCAAAGACATCAAAATCGGGATGATCCTCGCCCCTACCGACCTGACAAGCATCCAGCTTGTTGGACAAGTCCCGCCAGGCGCCATTCTTGACAAGAAAAACGCGATCGGCCGCGGGGTGATTTCAAATATTTATTCGGGAGAACCGATCCTCGATAACCGCTTGGCCCCGATAGGATCCGGCGGCGGACTCGCAGCGACAATCAAGGAAGGCATGCGCGCCTGCGCCATCAAAGTAGATGAGGTCGTCGGTGTGGCCGGCTTTGTGACTCCGGGTATGCGGGTCGATGTACTGGTTTCGGGTGTCCCGCCAGGCCAGGGCAATGGTCAAGACACGCAAACGAAAACGATCCTGCAGAACATCGAAGTTTTGTCGGCCGGCACTGACATCCAGAAGGACGCCGAAGGCAAACCGCAGCAAGTGCAGGTGGTCAACCTTCTCGTCACGCCTGAACAGGCGCAAATCCTGGCGTTGGCCAGCAACCAGATGAAGATCCAGTTGGTTTTGCGGAACCCGCTTGATACCACGACCGTGGCCGTTCCAGAGACCGCGATGACCAACCTTTTTACGGGCGGAGTATCGCCGAAGAAGCCAACAACCGCGGCGCCCGCGCCAAAGAGGGCGAAGGCGGCTGCACCACCACCATTCACGATTACGGTGATTAACGGTGCGCAAAAATCTGAAGAGAAATTTGTTTCTCCCGGGGGGCAACAGTGAAAGTGAGAACCGGCGTTAGCATTGCCAGTTTAATTATTTTGGCGTTCGTTGTATGCGCCCCGATGACCATCCGAAGTCAGGCGGCAGCCGAGGCCGCTCAGAGTGGAACACCTGCTGCTCAGGTGGCCCCGCCGGCGCCTCAGAATTCTGCGCCTCCCGCGCAGCCTGCTGCGGCTCCCACACCGATGCAGCCGATTGGACCATCCAGCCAGGACTCTGCAAACGACCTATCTGTCACCGTCGGCAAGGCTGTCGTCCTCGATCTCGCGCGGCCCATCACCCGCATCGTAGTTGGATTGGGTGACTATGCCGAGGCCAGCGCCGTCAGTCCGACACAGGTCCTCGTGAACGGTAAATTGGCCGGAGAAACCACGCTGATTCTGTGGGACACAGGCGGTGGTCGTCAGTTCTTCAATGTCACTGTTCGTCCAAGCACCTTCGCCACTCACGATCAGTTGGAAGCAGTGCGGCGCCAACTGCGCACCGAACTACCGGGCCAGGAACTTAACGTGACTACGGAAGGGGGCAACGTCTACCTTCGTGGCACCGTGGCCGACTTGAGCAGTTCAAGCCGGGCCGTTCTGATTGCGGGCACAGCTGGAAAAGTCATCAACCTATTGAACGTGAAAGTTCCTGAGCCGGAGCGGCAGATTCTCCTGAAAGTGCGCTTTGCAAGCATCGATCGCACCAAAGAACGGCAAATGGGCATGAACATATTCAGCACCGGATTCGGCAACACGATTGGCACGGTGACTTCGGGACAGTTCTCGCCTCCATCGGTGACGGCGAACCCCGGCGCAGCTGCCACTCTGAGCGTCTCGAACGAACTGAACCTCTTCGCCTTCTATCCCGGGCTGAACATTGGTACAACGATCGAAGCCATGGAGCAACGAGGATTAGCCGAAACGCTCGCCGAACCCAACATCCTGGCCCAGAATGGAAAACAAGCCAGCTTTCTCGCCGGCGGCGAATATCCCTTTCCAATGGTCCAAAGCGCCGGGGTTGGAGGAGGTGGCGCAGTCACAATCTCATTCAAGGAATATGGCATCCGGCTGACCTTCATTCCCACAATCACACCTCGCGGCACGATTCGTCTGCAGGTTGCCCCGGAAGTTAGCGCGCTGGATTTCGGCGATGCGGTTTCAATCTCAGGATTCGTGGAGCCGGCAATTACGGTGCGCCGAGTCAAGACTGAGGTCGAACTCGGCGATCGCCAGAGCTTTGCCATCGGCGGCCTGCTGGACAATACGGAAAACGAAACCTTCCAGAAGATCCCGTTCCTCGGTGACATTCCGATCCTTGGCAAGTTCTTCCAGAGCATGTCGCGGACGAAGAATAATACCGAGCTCATTGTTATCGTTACGCCCGAGATCGTCGCACCTGTGCCGGCTGGAACCGATATTGCGTCGCCAAAACGTCCACAGCCGTTCCTGCCACCCAACTCGAATACACCCATGTACACACCCGACACGACGGCAGTCGTCCCTCCGGCCGCGCCGGCGACGATGCCAGTGGAGCAACTCATCGAGACCATGAAACCTGAGACGCCCTTGTCGGATGGCGGTGGCTACAGCGGTGGTGGAGGAGGTGGTGGTGGAAGCGGTGCCAGTATGGGTGGTTCGTCTCCTCAATAGCTTCGACCGTGATCCATCCGATTGCTCGAGAAGAATGCCTTTGTTGTGCAGGCCCTGTCCCCCGCGGACAGGGCTTGTTCTTTAGTCCTGATTTTTCTTTTGATTGTCGGTCTCGCTTCGCGGCCGTGCGAAACATCCAGGCGCCCAAGCTGTTTGGATCCACGAAGATCGATAGAAGAGGTGATCAATTTAATGTCGCTACGCGAGTGGTTTGCACCAAAACGTGTTTCCGAAACGGCTTCGAGGCTGCGGGTCAAAAACATCACGCGCAATACTCAAATTGCTTCGGACGTTGAGCTTGCTGATAGTGGGCCTAGACGATCACGCGGCCTGCTGGGCCGCAAAGGGCTTGCTGCCGGAGAAGGACTCTGGATCGTCCCATGCGAAGCGGTCCATACCTTCGGTATGCAGTTTTCGATCGACTTGGTATACCTCGATCGGAAATATCGGATAAGAAAGATCCGTAGAAACGTACCGCCGTGGCGCTTGTCAGCTTGTCTCCGAGCCCACTCTGTGATCGAGCTCGCTGCAGGCAGCATCCCCGAGAACATCGCCCAGCCAGGAGATATTGTCGAAATCTCGACCTTCAATCCAGGATAGACTCGCATAACTGCTGCGTCCCATGCCGAGCTCTTGGAATTCGTTCAAGTGTCAGAATCCGATAGGGTGAATAAGCATATGAGCGCATTCTTGGACGTTACTTTGATACTGCTGCGATCGGCCTCACGCGTTGTGGATAGACTAAGGCGCTTCGTGCCTGACCTCAATGCCAGTCGTTGCGAAATCGTTGACGAATCTGTATGTTGCCCGATTTTCTGAGTTGACACTTTAGTGTGATGTATACGAGTGCGGCGACTTCATCAGCAACTGTATACTGCAGTTTACATCTAATTGTCCTTGACTCCTCGTAAGTTATTGAGTTTTAATGAGTGGAACGTACCCTGATCGAGTGGCAATGGATTTGCTATGAGATAGCTAGGCCAGCGTGTAGCTGGAACAAAGAATGCTTAGGAGAACTGGAGATGAATGAAATGATGCTCAAAACCTACTTGAAGTTGCAGGCCCTGATGAATCGGGAAGAAGGTCAGGACCTCGTGGAATATGCGCTCGTTGTTGCCTTGATTGCTTTCGGTGCAGTTGCCGCCATGAAGGGCTTGTCCACTGAAATCAACACGGCATTCAACGTGATCAGCAGCGATCTGGCAACTTCCCTGTAATTAGTGTTGGTCCCGTGGTAACTGCCAAAGGACCGACTGAATATTTAGAGAGCGGTGAAGATAGTGTTCCCCAAACTCCATATTTACTTCGCAACTCTCTTAAATAGGGAAGAAGGATAAGATCTAGTCGAATATGCGCTCGTTGTGGCGCTGATTGCACTTGGTGCAGTCACTTCTATGAAGGGCCTTTCGACTGAGATCAAGGCCGCGTTCAATGCAATAAGAAGCGATCTTGGCACTTCGTTCTAGTGGATTGAGTCTCGGAGTATTCCGGGAACAATCGCCTTGAGTGGGCCGTCAAGATTGAGACATGAACCGAGAGCGGCATAATTCGGATTTGGCGCTACTGCTTCGCATCGCTTAGCTATTGATGCTCAGCAGCAGGTTGCCCAATTAATTTGCGTCTCTCTTCAGCAAGTTGTCGTAACCGGCCCGATGGACGACTGCAAGACGTGCAACCACAGTTTCTGCAGTTACTTATGTAGATTAGTTGGATTCACTTATTGAGCTATTGGATAGGGGGGGCTCATGCCTCTGCCCCCCTAAGGTTCGGCCTTGCGCAACGAAGCAAGATGCTTCCGGCTTTCCAATATCGCATGAGGTTGATCTGCGCCGCCTCAATCCCTCTTCCAACTCACTTCGACACTTCGAAGTCGGTCATATCGCTGCGCGCTGAGCAGCCCAGGTCCGGTCCTTGATTCGCGGCCGTCGCCCAGGCAGATTGTGCACGGCATGAATAGACAGTCCAATCGTTCGGAAAAAATGCATTCGCCGATTCAGGAGACCGCTCGCTGCCAAGGTTAGCTACAGCAGTTCCACAATTGCTGTGCCCCGAAGCCACCGCTGCCGAGTGGCATTTTCCTCAAGAAAATGACACCTTTCGCGGAACTGAAAAGGGCACGCGAATTGTGGAACTGCTCTAGTGCCGAGGATCGTTTCCGCGAATAATATAGAAAAATGGAATCGGACACAGCTTCGCTGGGACAGTAAGCCCTGCCCAATGCAGGCTATGTCCGCTCTTGCCTAGCTAGATTACCGCTTGCGCGCGACCGGCTTTTAGCTGCTCTCAGGGATGAGAATAGAAATATCTCCATGGAGAGGCGATGATCAACGGAAAGCGCATCGCGGTGGTGATGCCGGCATACAATGCCGAAAAGACGCTGGAAAAGACCGTGAGGGAGCTGTCCGACATCGTCGACATCAAAATCTTGGTCGACGACTCCAGCAAGGATCAAACCGCTGCCCTTTCGCGGCAACTTGGCGTACAGACATTCATCCACGACAGCAACTACGGGTATGGGCGCAACCAGCAAACTTGCTATCGCGAAGCTCTTGCCGCGGGCGCTGACATCGTTGTGATGGTCCATCCGGACTATCAATACACTCCATCGCTTGTCCCGGCAATGGCTGGAATGATCGCAAGCGGCGTCTATGACATGGTCCTGGCTTCTCGCATCCTCGGAGGCGGCGCCTTGAAAGGCGGAATGCCGCGTTACAAATACGTTTCCAACCGCTTTCTCACTGCGTTTCAAAACCTGTTTTTGGGCGTGAAGTTGTCCGAGTATCACACCGGCTTCAGGGCCTTTTCGAGAGAGCTTCTCGAGACACTTCCACTGCTGGAAAATTCGGACGATTTTGTCTTCGACAACCAGATGATTGCGCAGGCCGTCATGTTTCGTTTCCGGATTGGCGAAATATCCTGTCCCACCAAATACTTCGAAGAAGCTTCTTCGATTAACTTCAAGCGCAGCGTCGAGTACGGGATCGGCGTATTGCTGACCACCGCCAATTTCATCGCGCACAAATGGAACATCCGCCATATTGCCCGATTCGATCCAGCGGGCAGGAAAATCACGCAGAACTACTACGCCCCACTCGCGCACCGCTCCTGAGATAAAAGGCAATGGGATCAAGCAAGAGGTGGATCCATCGAACGAGTCTCCTCCTGCTGCTTGTAGGCGCTGGAATCTCGCTCACGTGGGGCATTTCCCTGGAGCGTGGAGTGCGTGGCGGGGTCATGGGTTTCCCAGGGATCTATTTCGGCACGAAATGTTTAATGCAGGGCTGCGACCCCTACCAGGTAAACCAGCTACGGCGTGTCTACCAGGCCGAGGGATTTCAAACCCCCTCGGAGTCCGTTGAGCGAATGCAGTCCATCGGTCTGTACGTTAACCTGCCCACCACATCCCTCTTCGTTGCTCCCCTGACCTTATTGCCGTTGGCGTGGGCACAGGCGATCTGGCTGTTTTTGATTGTGGGAAGTTTCTTGCTTGCCGCATTCCTGGTGTGGCGTCTCGGAGAAGACTACGTACCGGGCGTTTCCCTTCTCCTCACATTCATTGTCCTTGCAAATTGCGAGATCATTTTCTCCGGTGGCAATACCGCGGGCCTGGTCGTGGGGCTCTGCGTCATCGCCGTCTGGTGCCTGTTGAAAGAAAGGTTCGTTTTCCTTGGGATCATCTGCCTCGCCTCGAGCCTCGCAATCAAGCCCCATGACGTCGGCCTCATCTGGCTTTATTTCCTGCTCGCCGGTCGCGTTCAAAGATCACGTGCGCTTCAAGCGGGAGCGTTGGCACTCGCGCTGGGACTGGTCGGGGCCATGTGGGCCACGCACGTCGCACCGCACTGGGTGCCGGAGCTTCAATCGAATCTCGCGACGATTTCAGCACACGGCGGGATTAATGAGCCGGGACCAACATCGATTGGTGTCGGCAGTCCAGACATGATCATCGATTTGCAAACTTTCCTCGGCATTTTCCGCGACGATCCCCACTTCTATAACCCGGTGACCTACGCCGTTTGCGGAGCCATTTTGCTTGCGTGGTTGATCGTCGTGCTCCGTTCAGGGCCGTCCTCGGAAAACGCGCTCTTCGCGCTTGTGTCGGTTGCCGCTCTATCTATGTTGGTCACCTATCACCGCTCGTATGATGCGAAGCTTCTGCTCCTCTCGATTCCGGCTTGCGCGCTGCTGTGGGCTGAAGGCGGAGCTATGGCATGGCTGGCCCTTCTCATCAGCACCGCGGGCGTGTTCTTCACCGGCGATCTTCCACTCGCTATCCTGATGCACTTGACCCAGCACATGTATTCACCGGCAGACGGAATCGCTGGAAAGATTGCGACCGCCGTGATCACTCGTCCGGCCCCACTCATCTTGCTGGTGACCGCTATTTTCTATCTGTGGGTGTACTCTAGTCGGACTCTTGCTCGATCGGGCAACGAGCCAACGTAACCGCGCCAACCCATTCCTGCCGATTTCGGGTGCTCGGAGTCCTGACTTTGCGATTTGCCGTTTGCGGTATCAACCTATCCCTTGGCAAATCTCCGATCGATCTTTAACGCTTTCCGGCCCCGCCTGCGTTCGCAAAAAGTTCGTACTGATTCTGCCCGTCGCCCTCAGTTCGCACCACACTCCATCCGGGAGTGCGCTCAAGAACATAGGAAAGAGGTTCATCTTTCCGAAGCAGCGCATGATCAATCCGATACTTATCCAAAAGCGGCAGTGCGTTCCGGAGACGAAAGGTGTCGAGATAGTCGTTAAAAACGCCGTGGTGCTCGAATGTATCCCATCGCGTGTCGATAAACGTAGACTTGAAATTGAAATCCATCATGCCGCCAATATGCTCTTCGTTGAGCGTGCGCCAGGAAGGCTGAACGGATGCGATGGTCTGGAGAGGAAACCCTTCAACCAGCCCTTTCTGCAGCAGAGCATTGGTCGGGAAGTACCAGGCGATTACACCGACAACGCCGGCGGCCACCAGGCCATTCATCAGCGGGATTGTCTTTGGGTTCGAGATAGGGAAAAAGCTCCGCTTCATATCAGCGGCGAGCATGGGGATGGTTATGACAGCGGCAAGGAAAGTAAATCGTGCATGGTCGAAAGCCGCATACCACGCGAAGAAAATGAACGCGAGTTCGTAGATCTTCCATTTCCGGCTGTGAATCACATTCGCGAGGATGGTCAGACTTATAACAATGACTGCTGCTTTGCCAACATTCCAGCTTAGATTCAGCGGCTGCCATTCCAGCACATTGGCAATGTTGAGCGACTGGTTGAAGGCCATGTCCAATGGGTTCCAGACCAACCGCCAACCGTAAGGGTTGACAAAAAGGAGCGCCAGACTCGCAACCAGGGTGACTAAGAGTCGATTGCGCTGTTCACTGGAGATTTTTTCCTGCTGGAAGATGCCGGCGCTGACGCGGAACAGTCCGCAGACGCTGTAAAGAACGAACAGCCCAAATCCGATGAGCCAGCTTCCGTGGAGATTGATCCAGATACAGAAGAGCGGCGGCAGGAGCCATAGCTTTTGGGGGCGGCCTCGCTCCGCGGCCTCCAGAATCCAAAGTTCCACTGACATGACTATATAGGCAAGAAGGATTGTCCGCGCATTCGTATTGACCCACATCAATACAAATCCAAGGGCAGACATCCACAGGGCGACGCCGGCATGCCGCATGCGGAGGTAACTCCGCCAGTAAACGAGCAAGACATTCGCACAGACGCCCAACCAAGCCACAAGATAGATCCCAACTAATCCGAAGGCCTTGAAGCCAAACCAAAACGGAAGCTCCGACAGCCATTCCGGATCGACCCAACGTTGCCCCGCGACCGTAAACGAATACGGCTCGACGCGGATAAAATGGTGTGACTCGCAAAGGATGCGCGCATTCGCAAGATGCCACCAGATATCCGGGTCGCCAAGCACGTGCTCTCTGTCGCGTAAACCGGACAGAACCAACGGAAGCAGCACCAGGATTGCCATATCCATCAGGTGGCGGCCAAAGAGCCGCTTAACGACGCGCGCCAATCGAGCTTCATCTCCGACGCCTTCAAATCCTTCAGAAGAAGCTTTCTGCTCGATTGATTGAAGAGTCATAGCATCACGGTATCTGACCATCGAACAAGGCGGCAAGAGAAACACGGACGGTGCAGTACTTTCGGCATTTCATCCGTCAACGTCGCGAGCCTTTCAGCATTGTTAGCGTCGCCACCGTCACCCGGAAGGACCTTCGTTTCTAACCTGATAGACTCTGTAGCGTGCCAAACGAAGCCAAGCCGCCCGTCTTTCTGCTCGATGCGATGTCGTTCATCTTTCGCGCATACCATGCGATGCAGCGAAGTCGACCGATGTCGACCCGGTCGGGATTGCCCACAGCCGCAACCTACGTTTTCGTCAACATGATCAAGAAACTGCGGCAGGACTTCTCCCCGCGCTACTTTGCCGCCGTGTTTGACGTCAGTGGCGAAGTCTTTCGGGACGAGCGAGCTCGCGCGATCGGTATGTTGCGCAAGTGGAACTCGAGCACGAAAACCTTCGAAGACGTGAGTTATGAGGGATACAAAGCCCACCGGGAAGCCATGCCGGAAGATCTGCGGCGCCAGATCCCGTACATCCGCCGCTCCCTTGAAGCGCTACGGATCCCTGTTCTCGAAGCAACGGGGTTCGAAGCCGACGACGTGATCGGTACATTAGCGCGCGAAGCAGCCGAACGTGAGCACGAAGTCTTCATCGTCTCCGGCGACAAAGACATGATGCAGCTTGTCACGTCCCAAGTGAAGGTACTCAACCCGCAAAAGGATAACCTTATCCTCGATCCGGCCAAGGTGCTTGAAACGCTGGGCGTTCCACCGGAGAAAGTAGTGGATGTCATGGCCCTGCGCGGCGATTCGGTCGACAATATACCTGGCGCGCCGGGCATTGGCGACAAGGGGAGCGTCGAGTTGATCGTTCAATTCGGCAGCGTGGAAGCTGTCTTGGACAGGGCGAGCGAGGTCAAGCGGAAGAGTTACCGCGAGAGCCTCGAACAGAACAGGGATGCTGTATTGCTTTCGAAAGAACTAGTCACCATTGACTGCCATGTGCCCCTCGAACTGAATCTCGATGCGATGACGACGCTGCCGCCGGATATCGAAGCTTGCCGCGAACTCTTCACTGAGCTCGAATTCACCTCGATGTTGCGGGAGCTTGTGCCCTCCCCCACCGCAGCTCCAATTCAGCTCATCGAGAATCCGGATACGGAGCAACTTGCTGCCTTCTACAAAGCGGCGCGTGCGCATGGTTTCGCGTTCGCGCTCGATGCCGCTGAGCCCCTGGAGGAGGAAACCGACGAAAACGCCCAACAATCCCTTTCGCTGCTGGATGCGATCGAGAAGGCGGAGGAAAAGACCCGGTGCAATATTGGCGTCTCCGCCGAACCTGGCATCGCGCTTCAGCTGCCTTTGACGCAGGAACTGCGCGCATTACTGCAAGATGCAAGTGTGCCGAAGCGAGTCCATGACCTGAAGCTGGCTCTCCATGTGCTTCGCGGGTTCGACGTTGAGCCGGCAGGCGTAATCGATGACGCGATGCTGCTTTCTTACGCGTTGAACCCGACACATACAACGCAGACCCTCGCTGACGTTGCAGCCCGTCACGGCCAGGGCCAGTCCTCCACACTCCCGGCAGCAGCTGCGGCGATCGATGCGCTGGTTCCAGCCCTCAGGGCAGAAGCCGAGCGAACCGAAGTGGCACGTGTGTATACCGACATCGATCTCCCCCTGGCGCCGGTGCTCTATCGGATGGAGCGAGCAGGCGTGCGCATCGATGTCAGTGCTCTGCATGGCCTCTCGAAGCGGTTTGCCGTCGAATTGGAACGGGTGGGCGAACGAATTTTCGAACTCGCGGGACGCCGATTCAACATCAGCTCACCTAAGCAACTTGGAGAGGTTCTCTTCACGCATATGGGCCTGCCTGCTCCAGTGGTCCGTGGAAAAGGTAAGGTCGTCTCAACAGCCCAGGACGTGCTGGAACAACTGGCAGAAGTACACGAGGTTCCGCGATTGGTTCTTGAGTTCCGGCACCTGGCCAAGTTGAAATCGAACTACATTGATGCATTGCCGCTGCAAGCCGACGAGGAGGCGCGCGTCCATACCACTTTCCAGGCAGCAGCCACCACAACCGGAAGACTCTCTTCGGTCAATCCGAACCTACAAAACATACCAATTCGAACAGAACTGGGCCGCGAGATTCGCGCTGCCTTCATCGCAGCGCCGGGGATGCAATTGCTCTCCGCCGATTACTCCCAAATCGAGCTGAGACTCCTGGCTCATTTCAGCGGCGATCCGCTCCTGGTGCGAGCCTATGCCAATAACGAAGATATTCATACGCTGACCGCAAGCGAGGTCTTCGGTGTTCCCGCCGCTTCGATGGACAAGGAAACGCGCAACCGCGCAAAAGCTGTTAACTTCGGCATCGTGTACGGTATTTCGCCCTTCGGGCTGGCCGCGCAGTTGGGAATCCCTCAGACTGAGGCGCGCGCCTATATTGACCGCTACTTCGCGCGTTATCAAGGAGTGAAGGTATTCATCGAAAAAACCCTTGAGGCCGCGCGACGTGAAGGCAGCGTCCGCACGATGTTCGGACGAATGCGGCCGATTCCGGACATCGAAAGCAGAAATCCAAACCAGCGCGGCTTCGCAGAACGCACCGCCATTAATACGCCCCTCCAGGGCACGGCCGCCGACCTCATCAAGCTCGCCATGATTGCGCTGGACCGCAAGCTCTTGGAGCGACGACTCAGAACGCGCATGGTCTTGCAGGTCCACGACGAGTTACTCTTCGAAGTACCCGCCGACGAGACCGAAGAAGTAGAACAGCTGGTCCGAGGGGAGATGGAAGGCGTTGTGAGACTGTCTGTCCCTCTTATCGCAGACCTGGGCTTTGGTCCAAATTGGCGGGACCTCTAGCACCCAAGGTACAGATGTAATTCGTCGTCAAATCTGCGTCCTTGTCTCAACCCCGCCGGATGTTACGATGTCCACAATGGCATCAAACCTCGATATTGAACCTTGTCTCACTGCGGTGATGCCGGTCTACAACGAGGCTGCTACCGTGGCCGACGTTGTCAGCGTCGTTCTCGCGCAACGCCCGGTGCAGGAGTTGGTGATTGTGGATGACTCCTCAACCGATGGCACCTGGGATCGATTGCAGTTATTGGCGACGAACGATCCGCGAATCAAGCTATATCGCCATGAAGTGAATCAGGGCAAGGGCGCCGCGCTGCGTACCGGCATCGCGCACGCCACTTCCAGGATCGTCGTCATTCAGGACGCCGACCTGGAATACGATCCCACGGAATACTGCTTGTTGCTTGCTCCGATCTTGTCCGGCAAAGCAGATGTGGTCTTTGGTTCGCGGTTTCTAGGAAGCGCCGGGGCCCACCGCGTCCTGTATTTCTGGCACTCGGTTGGAAACAGCTTTCTCACCATGTGCTCGAACATGGCTACCGATTTGAATCTCACCGACATGGAGACCGGATATAAGGCGTTTCGTCGCGAGGTAATTCAGGCGATTCGAATTGAGGAGAACCGCTTCGGTTTCGAGCCAGAAATCACTGCCAAGATCGCCAAGGCAAAGGTACGAATCTACGAGGTAGGTATTTCGTACAACGGCCGTACTTATGCGGAGGGAAAGAAAATCGGCTGGCGCGACGGGGTTAGGGCATTGTGGTGTATCTGCAAGTACAACTTCTCAAAAACATGACGCATGGAAAGAGTGTTGAATGACGGCAAGCCTTTGATCTTTTCCTGCAACGAGTGATTGTCTGGGCCTGGAGCGAACGTTCCGAACACCTCTCGCGCTTCAAATCACCGCTTCTTCGGATCCCCAATGCGCATACACCCATAAATAGAACAAACAAACAGTAAGCAAAATGAGTGGTATTGGGAGGATTTGCCCTGCAACCAGGATCTTTTCTAAGGTGGGCGTGACGGGCAGATGAATTAAACCGATGATTCGAAGTGTAATTGCCCAAGGAATGTCTCCGGTCAATACGAAGGCCGCGCTCGTGATCAACGCAGCAAACCGTCCGGTCCGTCCACCTTCTGCATACAGCAGCGCGCAAGCTGGCACTGTCAACAACAAGAGCTTCGTGTCAACTTGGCGATGATAGACGGGAAGCATCGTCAGAGCAGAAATCGCCGCAAGCGCGAGCCATGTCTTGGCGGGAGATGGATGCGACCGAAGCGTAACACGCATCCACACGAGTAATAGAACCCCACAAATCGCATACGTGACCGAATTGTAGAAGCTCGGGTCGTCGCGAATGTAGCTGACGATTGTTTGCAGGTTAACCATCATTCCGAGGCTATGTGCCCCACTTGAAGAGGGCCCCGGGTCGTTCAGGGCTCCATGGGCCGAAATTGATTGCAGTGTGGAGCGGAGTTCCGAGAGCCAACTAGGTGCCAAGTGCGTAACCCAGAGAACCGCCGGCAGACCGAGAACTAGCGAGACAACGAGGCTTTGAAGCGCGCGCTTTCGATATAATCTGCCTGCAAGCAGGAAATACAGCCAGACCAGTCCCACGTCGTGCGGCTTTACCATAAGGCCGCCAGCTAGACATAGGACACCTACGTACTCGTGCCTCCTCTCCACAAGACACCAAACCGAAACAGTGCATAAGCTAATTGCGATGCCGGCTGGATTGCCCAGGATCGCAAGCAACTCACTGTTAGACAGCATGAAACCAATCAGGCAACCCGACAGAATGGGCGCGAGCTCCGCCGCCAGGCTCCACATCGAGAATGAGCAAACCATCAGGCCGCCAACTTCGAGCGATATCCAAATTAGTTGCGCTGATCCAATCGGGAGTAAGGCGAGTGGAGAAGTGAACACAAAAAGCGTAGGCAAATAGACGAGACTAGTGCCATAGGGGCTGAACTTTACTTTTTCAAGTAGCTGGTCTCCTCCCTCAGCACGAGAAATGCGAAGTACATCGGGTCCATTGTATGGATCACAGCCCTTCAGAAGACACTTGGAGCCGTAGTACGGCATCTTGAAGTCGATCATCGCCCATGGGGATACGCTCTCCAGCAAAGGTCCGAATAGGACCAGAACCGCACATCCCAGCAGCAAAAAGCATAGACCATCCCGCCTCGCATTTGGTATACCTTGCTCCCCACGTTGGCGCAGGCTTAATCGAGTGGAGAAAGGACTTCTTGAACTCTTTGCCTTCGGTAGCATCTAGCTCACCATTGGTCGGGATTCTATCCCTGCTTCAACCTTTATTCCTGGTTGGTCCTTTTCACATTGCCAACATAGACATACAAAAAAAAGGCACTTGTGATAAGTAGGATGAATGGCGCAGGGAGTACCTGCACAGCAGTAAACATTTTGAGACCGAATGCCGTGCCCTCAAGGCGAAGATGCCTTGTGAGCACGAAGAAAATCGCCCAAGGAATCGCCGAGGTCAAAACGATCTGGGCAGTATTTAGAAAAACTGCGATGCGCGCAGTCGCCCCGCCCTTGGTCCAGAGCATCGAACAAGCGGGAACAGTCAGTAACAGGAGCTTCGCGTCGTCCAGTCTGTGATAGACGGGGAGCATCGAAAGAGCCGCGATTGGGGCGATGGCAAACCAAGCCGTTTTGGGTGTATTGCGCGCACGCACTGTCCCAATGACCCATACCACCAGGAGTACGCCGCAAACAACATAACTCAGGGGATTGTAAAAGCTCGGATCGTCTCTGAAATAGCTGAATATTGTTTGGAGGCTGATGATCATCGCGATGCCGTGCCCAGCTGCGGAAGCAAAACCAGGGTCATTCAGTCCTCCGTGCCCGGAGTTGGCCGCCAGAATGGTCAGTAATCCATGCACCCAATTGGGAACAACATATGAAATCCATGCGAGAGCTGGCAAACTCAATGCAAAAACTACAAGTAGCGCCTGGATAGCTCGCCTTCGAAATGTCCCGCCAGCCAAAAAGAAGTAGAGCCAGACCAATCCCGAATCGTGAGGTTTCAACATCAGGCTGATCGCCAGTCCAAAAACCGCCAAAATAATAAACCGCTCTCGAACGAAACACCAAGCGGCTGCGATGCATAGGCCGATCGCGATCCCGCCCGGGCCGCCTATAGCGAGAAATAGCTCGCAATTCGCAAGAGTCACCCCAATTAGAGCCCCGGAAAGAAGGGGTGCATACTGTGCACTGACCTCCCACATCAAAAACGCACCGAGGATCAAGCTTCCTGCCGTCGCCAGCAGCCACAGAATCTGTGCCGCCCAAAAGGGTAGCATCGCAAATGGTATTGTGATCGAAAATGCGGGTGGCAGATAGATGTATTGCGTCTCACTGGTTCGAATTCTCGCCGTATCATGCGGGGTCTCTCCACCTTCCGCCCGATAAGTCTGTTGTAACTCGTCCGGATTATAGGGATCGTGATGGTCGAGCAGGCACCGTGCACTGTAGTACATCAACCGGAAGTCCTCTGTCGATACAGGAGCGGCATTTTCCAGTGCAAATCCAAGCAGGAGAAACACCGCGGTTCCCAGTATCATCAGATACAGGCCGTCAGTTCGCGCTTTGATCATACTGGCCCTCTGTTCCCGCAATTCGTAGTTCAGCATTCACACCGTTCGCGCGTCTTCGGCCTACGTCTCTACGCCGGCCGCGGAGCGTCGCACGAATACCCATAGAAAACAAATCCCTACGCATAGCACTGCGAGGGGCGCCGGGAAGACCTGCATAACTATAAGAGGCATTCCAGAAGAGATTGCTGACGGTAAGTGCGCGTGCTTCAGAAAAGCAAAGAAAATGGCCCACGGCACGCCTCCAGTAAGCAAGATGCCAACTGCATCCACGAGCAAAGCAAACCACGCCACTGCGCCACCGTCCTTCCACAGTATGGCGCACGCAGGAATCGTAAGGAGAAGAAGTCTGGCGTCGTAATTCCTGTGATAGATGGGCAACATCGAAAGCGCCGCAATGGGCGCTAAAGCGAACCAAGCCGTATTTGACCCGTTCGGCGAACGCAACACCTTAACCAGCCAAACAAGTAGAAGCGCTCCGCACACGAGATAAGTCACGGGATTGTAGAATCGCGGATCGTCGCGGAAGACGCTAATTACCGCTTGAAGACTAATGACCATTCCAATGCCGTGAGAAGCCATGGAGGACGGTCCGGGATCATTCACATCCCCATGCGATGAATACGCTGCAAGGATCGATTGCAGTTCATGGGGCCAACGGGGAGCAACATGGTAAACCCACAGAACTGCAGGGATGCTCAGGATTACCGCGAGCATAAGGACCTGCCACGCGCGCCTTCGGAAAACTCCTCCGGCCAGAAGAAAATAGAGCCAGATCAGGCCTGAGTCATGTGGCTTAAGCATCAGACTCACAGCAAAACAGAGCATCCCGACATACTCGAGCCTCCTGCGAACAAAACACCATACGGCTATGACGCAGAGACTTACCGCAATGCCCGCCGGATTGCCCAGAATCAGAAACAGTTCACTATTGGCGAGGGATAGACAGACCAGGGCTCCAGCGAGAATTGGCGCGAATTGCGCTCCCATATCCCACATGAGGTACGACGCGAGAACCACACTGCCCGCGGTGAATGCAAGCCACAGCAGGTGCGCCGGCCCAAACGGAAAAATCGCGAATGGAATAGTAATGGGAAAAGCGGTTGGCAAATAGTTATACCGTCTCTCGCTTCTGCGAATTTGAGGACTGTCCTTTGCCGTTGCCCCGCCTTGCGTGCGGTATATGTAATCTAAGTCCGACTCGTTGTAGGGGTCTCTTCCTTCCAGAAGGCACCGTGCGCTGTAATAGACGACCCTGAAATCCACAGTCGTGACAGGAACAGCATTCTCCAATGCGGATCCGATCATGAGGAATATAGCGCTGCCGAGCAAAACCAGGTAGAGACCATCTCTGCGCGCCTTTGTCATTCTTGACCTTCCATCACAGAGAGATTCCCCGAGGCGACCGCGCCATTCCTCGCACTCCAGAGTAGATCGCTGAATCACCACCCTGAGTCCAACCTAACCAAAGGCCGCGACAGCATGGGAACCAATCCCGGACGCTATACTCGCCAGCGGCTTCCAAAGCGCCGCAATCTAACTAGCAAGATAACTGAGACATCCGATCTTTTGAGATCGATCTTTACCTGCGAATCGGTTAAGGTAACGTCTCCTATGCCCCCAGTTCCTTGCCGATCGCTTCGGCAATCGACTCAGCATGGCGACGCATCGCCTCTTCGCTCTCAGCCTCGATCATGACGCGGGCCAGTGGCTCGGTGCCGCTATAGCGAATAACAACTCGTCCGGAGTCCCGCAACTCGTCCTCTGCGGCACGAATGCGTTCGGCCACTGCCGGTATCGATTCCAGCGGCCTCTTCTCGCGAACCTTTACGTTGATGATTACCTGCGGAAACACCTTCAGGTCGGAGGTCAGCTCATCAAGGCGGTTGCCGGTTCTGGCGATCAGATCGAGGACGACAAGCGCCGTCAGCAGACCGTCGCCCGTTGTGGCGAGATGCGGAAACAGAATGTGGCCAGACTGCTCTCCCCCCAGGGCGGCGTCGTTTTCGAGCATCTGCTCGAGGACATATCGATCACCGACCGGAGCGCGCAGCATGCGGATCCCAGAGCGCTTGAGCGCCGCCTCAAGCCCCATATTCGACATGGTGGTGGCCACAACCAAATCCCCGGTCAATAAGCCCCGAGACTGCAGGTCTCGGGCTGCCAGCAACAGGATGGCGTCGCCATTGACCACGTTCCCCTTCGCGTCGGCCAGCATGCATCGGTCGGCATCGCCATCGAATGTGACTCCAATCTCCGCGCGGCGGCTGATCACTTCACTCGCGACCCAGGTGGGATGAAGCGCTCCGCAGCCGTCGTTAATGTTGCGACCGTTCGGGGCGATGTTGAGAAGCGCCACATTTCCGCCGAGCCGAAGGAAGAGCGTCGGCGCAATGGCTGCAGCGGCGCCATTGGCGCAATCAGCGACGACGCCCAGGCCCTTGAGTTGCAGCCCTGGAACGGAATCAATGAGAAATTGGATGTAGTCAGCCTGAAGATCTGGGTTGTCGTCGATCGGGGGGAGCCTTGACGGATCCGGCGCGACGGTCGTAGCCGCGTGGTGAAGAATCTCATCTTCGATCGCAAGTTCGAGCGCGTCCGGGAGTTTGAACCCGTCAGCGCCAAAGAGCTTAATCCCATTGTCGCGCCATGGATTGTGGGAAGCAGAGATCACGATGCCCGTGTCGAATCCATGGGTGTGTGCCAGGAAAGCCACCGCGGGTGTCGGGACCACTCCAGCGCTTTCGACGGCCGCACCAGTTTCGCGCAAGCCTGCGGCAATGGTGGATGCGATCCACACGCTCGACTCGCGTGTGTCCCGGCCAAGAATGACCTTTGGCTTCGAAGCGGCCTTGCGTAAAGAATGGCCAATTGCCAGGCCGCTTGCGAAGACAGTGGCTGGGTCAAGGGGCGGCTCGCCTGCAATGCCGCGAATTCCATCGGTTCCGAAAAGCTTGCGTGCCGTTGATGTGCTCATCGTCTCACTTTTTCCTCGCATCATCTTTTCTGGATCGACTCTTCGATGGGGCATGAGCCGTAGTCTCTGGTTCTACCCGGCTCGAAAAGAAGCCGTCACTCAGGCGCGTCCTGATCAGGTCTCCGGGGACGACCTGAGCAGCGGAACGAACGAGGACCCCGTCGGCGTTCTGAACCAGAGCATAGCCACGATGCAGAACCTCGAGCGGCGAAAGAGCGTGAAGGCGCGCGTCGGTTGCGTGAAGATGGGTGCCCAGATCGCGAACGAATCGCTCAAGCGTGCGGTCAAGTCGGGTGCAGTTCAAAGCCAACCGTTCCCGCGTTTCTCCTAGCGATCGGCGTGGATCATGCCGGATGACGATCCCAGCGAGTTCGGCGACCCTGCGCTGAAACTGGTTCAACCCATCGCGGAGGTCTGTTTCCAGACGAAGGCTGCAGTCGTCCAACCGCTGTCCGAGCCGGTTCAACAGCGAAGTCATGCGCCACTCGACACGTTCCGCGTGAAGACTATCAACCTTTTGGCGCGCGTGGAGAAGCTGAAATCGGGCAGCCCGTTCGAGGCGCACGTCCAGGCTCGCAACGCGCTCGGCAACTTTGTGCTGGGCTTCGGTAATCAGCTCGGCCGCGGCGGAAGGGGTAGGCGCGCGAAGATCTGCAACAAAATCGGCGATCGTGAAGTCCGTTTCGTGGCCTATCGCGGAGACAACCGGCAACTGCGATGTGGCGATGGCGCGCGCCACACGCTCGTGGTTGAAGGCTGCCAGGTCTTCGAGCGATCCTCCGCCACGGGCCACCACAATCACGTCGACCAGGCACGAACCATTGAGCTGAGCCAAAGCCGCTTCGATTTCAATCGGCGCAGATTCGCCTTGTACGGAAACGGGATACAGCAGCACGTTGAGCCCGGAATGCCGCCGCGCGACGATATTCAGAAAATCGCGGATGACCGCGCCTGTGGGGGAAGTGACGATGCCGATGGAACGCGGGAAAGCAGGCAAGGGACGCTTGCGCTCCGCGTCAAAGAGCCCCTCGGCCTTGAGCCTATCCTTGAGCTGCTCAAACGCGAGTTGCAGAGAGCCCGCACCGACCGGTTCCAGAACTTCGGCCACCAGCTGCAGCTGGCCGCGTTGTTCGTAGATGCTGACTCTGCCACGCACCAGGACATGTAAGCCGTCCTGCGGACGGAAACGAAGCAGAACCGCCTGGCGGCGAAACAACACCACCGGGAGCTGCGCTTCGGCATCTTTCAGGCTGAAGTAAATGTGGCCCGAGGGCGCGGGCCGAAAATTTGAGATTTCGCCCTCAACCCATACATCAAAGAATCTCTTTTCAACGGTGCCCCGCACCTGCTCAACCAATGCGCGGACAGGCCAGATACGGCGTGCAGAGCTCTCCTCAAAGACGAGGTCAAGTTGGCCGCCTGATGAGTTGTGGGGATTCACCATGGTCGAGTGTAATTGCTGGAGCGTCCTAGTTCCCCCTCTTTGCGAGTATGACCCTGAGCTCCGAAGCGAGTGCGGCAGGACGCCCGTTCAACAGGGACGGTGCGGATGGCCCGCTTGAGTAAAGCTGTTCCGCTTCGCGCGCCAGCTCTGTACCCTGATCGAGGCCAAACGTGCCCAAGACCCCAGCAAGCTTGTGCGCTGCCGAACCTGCCTCCTCGCACTGCGAGGCGGTCAAAGATCCTTCAGCGAGTGCCGCTGCAGCGTCTTCCAAGGTAGACACTCGCTCTTCGATCTGCGGCAAGAATTGCGACCACAGCCGGTTCATTGCCTCGGCGAGCGCTGATGGATTGGACATTCCCATCAATAGACCCTCTACTTCCAGCCCAGGGCGCTCGCGATCTGCGTAGAAAGCGTGAGCGGATCGAAAGGCTTCACGAGAACCGCGTGAATCCCGAGATCGGCAAAGCGGCGCCGGTCCGTGGCCTGCACCTTGGCTGTAAGAAACAGAACCGGAATCTTCGCCGTTACGGGATTCTTCCGCAACTCGCGAAACGTGGTGGGGCCGTCCATTCCCGGCATCATCACATCCAGCAGAATGGCATCGGGCTTATAAGTCGCAGCCCGGGTGAGGCCCTGGGCCCCCGAGTTGGCAACCATCACTTCCCAACCGGCTATCGTCTCAAGACTCATCGCTGCTACTTCGCGAATATCATCTTCATCGTCGATGATGAGGATGCGGTGCGGCATTGTCGTTCACTCCATAGCCGACCGAGGGTCCTGGTGGCTCAGCTGCCGGAAGGGCGCCAACACCCCTCCGGTTAAGGTAATAATCTATCGGGACGCCTTTGGCATGCGCCCGGAACACAGGGTGAGCAGGCCTTGAGGTCAGGCGCTGGACACACCGGATACATCGGCAACTTCGGTCGCCGATTCAATATGACGCGAGCCACGCAATATAGTGAGAACCAATTGTTCAAGCTGCTCCGGCTGCACCCGCGCCCGCTTCAGCAAGGTCGTAGGTTCCATCCCAAACTGGGCGCCGGCTGAGGTCAATCCCCGCCCCGAATAAGCAACCAGAATAAGATGTGTCAGGATCTCCCGTTCCCGCAGCCACGCCACCAGGCTCAGCGACTCATTGTCAGGCATGCCCACGTTAAAGACAAGCAGATGCGGATGGAATGCGAGGCATTCATCCATCGCCTGCTCGCGGCTCCGTGCCATCCTCACTGTCGTGTTGTCACCCGAAAAGGCCTCGCCTACAAGCAGAGCCATCTGTTCGCTCTCTTCGACGACGAGAACCCGCGCCATTTCCGTGTTGGCTCCAAGCGCACGAACCAGCTCGGACATCATGGCTTTTGCATTGGCCGATCGCCCGCTTCCGTTGCGAATCATCTCGGGAGCGTTCTGCTGTGTATCCAGGCTCAACACGATGACCGGTGTGTGAGCCTCCGGGGCCGACTTGCGCAACAGCGGAAGCAACTCCCATCCATTGATCCCAGTCGTCCCGGTGTCAAGCACGATTGCTTCCACCCCGTCGTGTGCCGCAACCAATGTCTGCTCGACTGTGGCAGTTTCGAGAATGCGATAGCCCTGCTCGGCGAGATGTGCACCAATCAGCGGCTTCGTAGCGCCATTGTCGCTCGCCAGCAACACCACGCCCTGGCCCGGGGAGTCATTGGACGCGCTCTTGGTCTTCGTTGCCGCGGCCGGATGATAGGGCAGAAAGACACGGAACGTCGAACCTCGGATAGGATTGCGCTCCGCCCAGATGCGTCCATTGTGCTGCGAAACAATCGCGCGGCAAATGGCGAGTCCAAGCCCGCTGCCGCCCTTCTGCCGCGAATCAGACGCGTCGACCTGCTGGAAGCGGCCGAAAATGGCCTCCAGCTTGTCGGCCGGAATGCCACGGCCCTGGTCGATGACGGAGAGCGTCATGCCGCTGGAGCCGGGGCGCAGCATGATCGAGACTGCCGAATTGGGTGGCGAAAACTTGATGGCGTTGGAAAGCAGGTTGGTAAGAACCTGGACCAACCGGTCCGCGTCCGCGGTGATCTCCACCTGGGTCTTATCGTGAATCAGCAGGACTCCTGCCGATTCCGCCATCAACTGCATGCCATCCATCGATTGCCTTACCAGATCGGCCATTTGCACGGGGCGGAAAACAAGCGGCTCGCGTCCGCTCTGAGCACGCTCCAGGTCGAGAATGTCATTGATCAGCCGTACCAGGCGATCGGAGTTGCTCAAAGCGATGCGCAGCAGGTTGGTCGCCTTGTCGCTGATATCGCCAAGAATGCCGGAAGACAGCAAGCCGAGGGCGCCGCGGATGGAAGTGAGCGGAGTACGCAACTCATGGCTCACGGTAGAAACAAATTCATCCTTCAACCGGTCGAGAGCGTAGCGCTGGCTGATGTCGCGGAAGCTCAGCACCGAGCCCGAATACCTGCCCATGTCGAGGATCGGGTTCAGGAAGTACTCCGCAGGGAAGCCGCCTCCATTGGCGCGGTAGATCGTATCTTCGCCAGTCGAAGGGACGCGTCCATTCGCAGCCTTCAACAGGGTGCAGTCATCGCCGCATTTCTTGCTGGCAGGGGCGGCTCCGTGCACAAGTTCGTGTACCTGCTTGCCGATCAGGCTGGCTGCCGGCGCTCCCAGCAGCCGGGTCGCGGCTGGATTGGCAAAACGCACCAGCCCGTTCCGATCGACGCCGCAAATGCCGTCTGCTACCGAGTGCAGCAGAATCTTCTGTTGCCGACTCAGCTCTTCGGCGCGTTCCCGCTCGCGCGTTCTCGCGAGCATCTGGCCGAGCGAAGCGGCCACTGTCTCCATGGCAGCCGTGGTCTCACGATCCTCACGCAGTCGCAGGTGGCAGTAGAACTCGAGAACGGCGAGCACGTTATTGCCTACCTGCACTGGCGTGGCCCATCCCGACACCATCTTGTGCCGCATCGCACTCTTGACGCGTGGATCGCCGGGAGCCTTGGCAAGATCCCCTAACCAAACCAGGCGGCCCTCCGACCAGGCTCGGCCGGGAAGGCTGCCTCCCGGTGTCAGCGTCGTACTCACGCTTTCCTGGATCAGTGCTTCCGTTTCTTTCCCCGGTACACCCCACGCGGTGCTGAATTCAAGCTTGTTTTCTTCCGCGTTGATCTCCCATTTCACCGCGACGTCCCAACCCTGGGAGACGCACAGCGCCTCAAGCACACGCATCGCGGCCATCTCGGACGAGACGTTTTCGCCCACAATCTGTGTGACCAGCAACTGCAAAGCGAGCCGATGCTCCCGCTGCTTTTGCTGCGTAACATCGCGAACCAGGCATTGCACGGCCATCGGCTTCCCTGCCCTGCGCCGTTGGTGCAAGCTCAGCTCGAGTTCCTGCAAGTGCCCGTCAGCAGTTTCGTTGCGAATCGGCGCGCGGTCGATCGTTTCGCCACTCATCACGCGGCGCAACAACGAGCCTGCTTCGGCCCGGCAGTCGGGACTGAAGACTTGTTCGAAGAACTCAACCTCGCTATCCTCGGCCTGCTCTTTGCCAAAACAACGTTTCCACGCTGGATTGACGTAAAGGAATCTGCCGGCCAGGTCGAGCGTTGCAACCATCTCGCTCGAGTTTTCGAACACATCGCGGTAGCGCTCACGTGCTTCGCGCTTCCACTGGTCTTTCCGTATCGTTGTGCTCTGATCCAGAGCCACGGCGACAAGTCCGGCCGGTTCACCATCCTGGTTGCGCAGCGCGGAGAGATGCAGCTTGACGGGAAACAGCTCTCCATTTCTTCGCCGCAAGTGTGTCTCGAAGCTGGGCACCTGGCTTGGAAGCATGGCACGAACAACCTCGGAGTACGCGGCCAGACGGCCTGCAGGCGTCGTCTCATCATCCTTGTCGATGCCGCAGACCTTCTGCAGCTCCGCGATCAGGCGGGCGCCCTCACCAGGCGCGAGAAGCTCTACGGTGCGTGACTTGTTGATCAGCTCCGCTGCGCGGTATCCCAACAACCTCTCGCCCGTCGGATTCACAAACGTCAGACGGCCGTCGAGTCCGATAGAGACGATGATGGGCCCCGCAGAATCGAGAAGATCCTTAAATGGATCGCCTCCATATCGACCTGCTGCCTCGCGTTCAGAAGAATTGTCGGCCAACAACCGCATGGCTACGGCCGCGGTGGAACCCATCGCGGTCATCAAAAGGAGCCAATCGAAACGCGGACCCGCCTCGAGGCGCGCCGTAATGCCTCCCGCGGCCATAGCCAGCGCGAGCACGGCAAGCGCGGACCACATCGATGGCGATGTGTCGCGTTCCGTTTCCTTTGTCCGTTGGGATCCGCTTGTCTCCATGCCTGTGCGGCTCTGATGCAATCGATTGCCTGCGCCTGTCCGAAACCTGCGATTTAGGACCGCGTCTTCACCGCTCCTCCATTCAACTCTGGATCATTTCTCGTTATCGCGCCGCCCCCCAGGGGGTCTGGACACATTAAGAGAGAAGGTCGACTGGCCATAATCTGCGGGCCGGATACATTCCAGCAGGCATGCACGATAGTGCCGACCGCACGCTGATGCGGCAGGTTCTTGGCACTCAATCCGCAAAAATATGTAATACGGCTTGTAGCTAACACGATACGCCTGCTGTACATGTATGTTACTCAAAAAACGCCGGATTGAATCCAGAATGGAACAGCTGAGGTTACCGCAGTGATGTGACAGTAGGCGATTGGAAAACTGCCTCAATCTATCGCGGACATCGACTCGCGCTGTCCCCAATCGTATACTGCCCCCGGTTCATCCCGCGGCTTCCTTTCCGCTTTGAATCAGGTTGTCGATCGCCCTTTTCTGTTGCTTTCAGCCGGCTCCAACTGTCTATGCAAGGGGAACGGACGGCCAAAGGCTACAGCGGTTTCACAATTGCTGTACCCCCAAGCCACCGCTGCCGAGTGGCATTATCCTTTAAGAAAATGCCACCTTTCGCGGAACTGAAAAGGGCACGTGAATTGTGGAACTGCTCTAATCAACCGCCTTGCTATCAGCAGCCTGCCTTCCGATGGGCCTGCGTCTCTTCACTCTGACGCGGCGACTGAAGGAATCGAGCATCTAGGCCCTGAACCCAGATCGCCGGCGCTCACCTGCGGAGTCCAGAACCGAACGCCGCCCAGGGGCGGGAGCACTTCCCCGACCTGGAACTGTCGAGGCTCTCGATCCTTGCCCCGCAACCGTCTGGACTTCGGGACCGAGGTATTTTCTTTCCAGCCGGCTTCCGGAATCGACTGGCCTTGAGCCATGGCAAACGACCAAATTTCGGGGAACGCCTGAAAGCGGCCCCTCCCGAATACCGCCGCCTTTCGCGGCTGCGGGACAGAACACGCCGTTCGTTGAACGGGTGGCATCTTCCAGACCGGTCTGGCTGGATCCTCTTCGACAGTGCGGGAGAGCCGCTACTCAAGTCCCGATGATTGCGTCGGATCGGAAGTCGCAACGGGATAGGTCTGAATTTCGAGGTCGATGCTGGCAATCTCTCCACCGCAGTCCCGGTGATTGAGGCGGGTGCACTGGCAGAGTTCCGTGAAACGGATGTGGCCGCTGCGGCTGAGCTCGATGCCCGAAGCAATCAGGATCGTATAGATATCGACACAAGCCTGCCGCTCAAACTCGAACAGCACGTTCACCGCGCCTGAATCGTTGCTGGCCCGGCTCAGAACCCAGCCCCCGCATCCCAAAATCGCACCGGTCAGCGTGTGTACCAGGCGGCACGGCTCCTCGAGAGAGATGGCCCTCATCTGCATGGCCCAGGGGGCGACAGATTCATTCCGTTTGTCACCGAATGAAGCGAGCTCTCTCACGATTAAGTTCATCGGAGCTAGGATGCACAGCATGATGTATGTGCGAGAGTGGCACTTCGCTTGCCCGTCTTTGACACATCCATCCCATCGCTATCGATCGCTGTTCGCCCACCTCTGTTGGAAGTCAGTCGAGCCTCTCGCGCCAGTGACCGCCGGGGCGTCGGCTGCTCCCTGGGACGGATGGTTTAGCTTGATATACAGGACGAAATATCCGGAACCCGATTTCAGGACGCGGCATTCACGATGATCGTTGGCAGCGGAATCGACATGGTCGAGATTAGTCGTATTCACCAATCGATGGTGCGGTTTGGTCAGCGGTTTCTCGACCGCGTTTTCACTGCGGCGGAGCAGGCCTATTGTCTGCGCAAACGAAAAGCTGCCGAAAGCCTGGCGGCGCGCTTTGCAGCCAAGGAGGCAGGCGCAAAAGCCCTCGGAACAGGAATCAGCCGGGGCGTCCATTGGCTCGAGATCGAGGTGGTCCGCGAACCCGGCGGCAAGCCGACGCTGCGGTTTCACGGGCGCGCAGCTGAAATTGCAGCCGCCCTTGGCGTGGCCCACACCGCCCTTTCGCTCACCCATACCGCAGATCTGGCGATGGCCAGCGTAGTCATCGAAGACAGACGCTAGAGCAGTTTCACAATTGAGGTGCCTCTTTCAGTTCCACGAAAAGTGGCATTTTCTTTAAGGAAAAATACCACCCGGCGCGAGCGGCTCCGGAGTACAGCCATTGTGGAACCGCTCTAGCCTTTCTGTCTGCTATCCTCAAGACGTTGAGGGCGATAGGTCCCGGCTCAAAATAATCAGGGGAGTGCCGTGCCAAGCCGCAAAGAGATCCAGTGGTCACAACTTCGAGTTGGCGCGTTGGTCCTTGTGGCCGTGGCCGTGCTCGTCGGGCTCATCTTCCTTATGTCCGGCTCCACCGGCGGCATCTTTGCACCCAAGCTGAAACTCCGCACCTACTTTGCAAATGCTTCAGGACTCAAGGACGGGGCGCCGGTGACGCTGGAAGGCGTAACCATCGGCAATGTTCAGCACATCGGTGTGGTTCCCGAGCGGAATCCGACCCCCGTCGAAGTCACCATGCGCATCGGCGAAGCCTATTTGCGCGACATCCATGTGAACTCCACCACGGCCATCGCGCAAGCGGGCGTATTGGGGGATAGTTACCTCGACATCGACTCGACCCATGCCTTCGGGCCGCCCCCGGGCAACAATGCCGAACTGCGCGCGACCCAATCGCCCAACATTCAGTCCGTGATCAGCTCCAGCCAGGACTCTATCCAGGATATCTCCACGCTGATACGCAAAATCGACATCCTGATGGACTCTATCAATTCCAAGAAGGGCACTGTCGGCGAGCTGATTAACGATCCGGCCTATTACGCTAAAATCGCGCGTATCACCGATCATCTTGAGAAGATTACCGATGAAATCGGCGACGGTCAGGGCACCATCGGCAAACTGATCAACGACGATACGCTCTATACCAAGGCCACCTCCGCGATCGACAACGTGAATCGCATTACGGCTTCGCTCGATCAGGGACAGGGCACGATCGGCAAGTTGCTGAAGGACGAATCCCTCTACAACAACCTGAATACGACCGTCACCAGCGCGAATAATCTGATGGACGGGATCAACAAAGGCAAAGGCTCGATCGGGAAGCTGGCAAGAGACCCAGCCTTTGCGCAGAAGCTCGACGATACCATCTCACGGCTCGATTCGATTCTGACCACCGTCGATGAGGGCAAAGGAACCATCGGCCAACTGGTGCAGAACCGCTCCGTCTACAATCACCTCGATCAGACCCTGGACCAGAGCCAGCAACTGGTCAAGGCCATTCGCGAGGACCCCAAAAAATACTTCATCATCCGGCTGAAAGTGTTCTGACAGCTTTGCCAATCCCGCAGTCGCCGCCGGCAGGATTCCCTCTACGAAGTAGGATCGATTGAGCATTCCGGCATGCGGCTTGAAACGTGAGTCTTCCTGAGCAATCGCAACCACGGACGGGGCGATTACTGCGTCTCTGATCCTCGTTTTTGAGCGGCAAGACGACGCAAAAGGAAATACTCGTTGATGGGTCGGTCGTCCTTCATTGCGGGCGTGAGCGGGGACAGCCCGATGAGCTGCTCGGTCGTCATTTTTTTCGAAAGCACGAGCTGAAACTCCTCGTCAGGCGTCGCAGCAGGCCCCCATTCCATCATGTCGGTTACCGCAGCCGACGGCATGCGAGCTACCAGCTCAGAGGCACTGCGCACAGGGATTGGGCTCATGCTGGCCAGAAAATGCCATCCCCACCCCTCAATGGATTTGTACACGGTCACATATGGAAACGAGTCCTGGAGCGCCCTTGCCACCGATGCCTGTACTTCCTTATCGCCGCTTGGAAGCCATTGCGCGAGAATGCCACTTGGCTCCAGCCTCTGTTTCGCCACCGCATAGAATTCGTCGGAATAGAGCAAGCTGGACGCCGCTGCCTCAATGGGCGGCGGCGGATCGACGATGATGACGTCGAACTTATCGGCGGTGCGTTCCATGAACCGCCGGCCATCGTCGATGACCAGATGCGACTGCGGCGATTGCAAAATTCGCTCTGCATCCTGGTGGAAATATGGGTAGAGTCGCGGAACACTGGGCACCAATTCAGCAGCCGTTGCGGAAATTCCCCAGGACACCACCGATCGGTACGTCGTGCCCATTCCAAAACAGATGACCAGCGCACTGCGAGGCTGATGATCTAGGGAGGCAAGCGTCAGGTGCGCCATCATTTTCGTGATCGGGGTAAGACTTGTCATCCCGGTTCCATTGGTAATGAGGTGTCTGTGCATCCCGACGCCCGTTGCAATGACCGTGGCTGTGCTGTCCCGCAGCACTTCACGTTGCGGGTAGATCGTTTCGTAGTCCTTCGTGAGGAAGAAAACAAGCAGGGCGGAAAAAACGATCGCATAGGCCGCGAATTGTTCTCCAACGCGAACCTGTTTGTTCCTGCGCAACGTGAAAGCCATCAACATCCACGGCATTACATAAAGCAGCATCGAGACATGCTCGCCAACCAGCGGCAACAAGATAAATCCCGTGAGCAACGGTCCGAGAATGCAGCCCAGAACATTCACCGCATACGCGCGCCCCGCGCGGTCAGGATCGCCCGCCGACCAGCGGTCTACAAGCATTGGCGTGAGAAAGCCAATCAGAATCGCGAAAGGAGAGATACCAACCCCAACACGCTGCAGTTGATTGAGCGGGAATCGCGGATCGGATGTAATCAGGGGTAACAGGCCAACAAGCGCCAAAACAACCCATGCCAGGGGATTACTCGGATCGCTCTTTCGGCTTGCATTCCGGTACAGAATTGAACCGATGAAGGTGGCGACAAGGTAAGTCGCCAGGATCAAGGCGAAGGAGTAAACCAACGGGCCGATATATGGAGTGAAGAGACGAATCCAGATCACTTCCATGCCCATCGTCGTCAGTCCAGTCAGAAAGAGCAGGACCAGCACGCCCTTTTCTGCGCTCGGTGCATTCACCACCGCGTTTTCGATCTTGAGCGCCGCAGCTCCATCACGTCCTATCGCGCGAAGAGACAGTCCGAAAGCTGAAAGCGCAATCAACGCGTTCAGCAACGATCCGATCCGCAGAGTGCCATGAAACCCGTAATTCTCGATCAGAGCCAGCGGCACGATGGCGCCGGCGAATGCACCCACCACGTTCGATAAATAGAGATAGCTGAAAGAACGGCGCGATTCAATCTTTGGGTTGCCCTCCATCGCAGCCATTGCCAATGGGTACGTGGCGCCCATGCAGACACACCATGGAAGCAGTGTCAGAGCCACCAGCGCACCCGAGACAAGATAATATGTCCCGGAAGACATCGTGGAGTTTCCCGCAAACGTTTCAAGAACGCGGTGCCCAAGGATCAATTCACCTGGTACCGCAAGAGACGAACAGCCAATCAGGAATTCGGCCAGGGCATACAAGCGAAGCGGGACACGACCTTTGGCGCCACCACGCCGAACGAGGACTCCGGCGCCCCAGGACCCAGCGCCCAACCCGAGCATGAACATGGAAAGCGTGATCGAGACAAGTGCGGTCGTGACCCCATACTGCGCCATCGTCAAGCGGAGCCAAACAAGCTCGTAGAGAATGCTGCAGAACCCCGAAAGGAAAAAGAATGCGAAATACCAACCCATCGATGCTCCCTTGAAATAAGTCTCACGACGGGGCTGCTATGTCGTTGTGCGGCTATGAAGGCGATTGAATCACGGATAAACGCGGCTCGCAATCAAGTTACATGCCATCGCATCACCAAAGGTACCCGGGAGCGGCGCCGCAATTTGATCGCGATGCGATTTCGATCTCATCCACGAAAAGTTCGCCAGAATTCGATGAAGCTCTTCAGGCGGACAACATGAAAATAGTCGCTCGCAAACAGGTAGAAGAGCGTCGATCCGACCCACACAAAATGCATGGCGTCCGGGCCCAGTTCATCGCTGAAGGGCAGCGGCGCCGCGGAAAACACCATGGCCAGCACGATAAGCGCCAGCTTCACAATGCCCATCACCAGGTTGATCTCCATCAGCTTACTGGTAAACGGGCGACCCAGTCCGAAGCTCGCCACAAGCGCAGAGGCCGCGCTTCGCTTTTCCAGCAGCACCAGCATAGGCGCGACTGTAAACGGCCAGCTGATCAGCGCCCACAGCGTGAAGAATCCCAGCGAAAGAAAGATTGCCCAGATCGAATAACCCACCAGGTCGGCTTCGCCGTCGGCGGTGATATGTGTCGCAGCCACCCATTGGATCGAGTGGAACCATCCCCAGAAAACAAGGCCCAGCAGCACGAGCCATCCCGCCTGCAGCGCCATCATCGCCAGCGGCCTGAAGCGGAGCCCCGGCTCGAGTAGCTTGAGCACAAGTCCGCGCCCCATTCCAGAAGCAACGATCCACGCGATCGCAGCCGCCGGAACAAGCCACTGGAGCGCATGCGCAACATAGGGTGCGTAGCGGGACCACACATCGGCCAGTTGCACTACGGCGACCCAGGGATTCTGCGTATCCAGGTTCGAGAGCCCTGTGTAAGAAGGCGGCAGCACAGTCAGGATCTTCTTCGCCTGCCAATAACAAACCCAGAGAAAGGGCGCACCGAACAGCCAGCGCCACGCAATTTCAATGGCCGTCAGAGAAGGGCGACGTAAGACCCAACCCATCTGATCGACAAGTTTCTGGGTCGCCCGCACCGGCTGCGCCATCGGGAGGCCCGCTTTCACTTGACAACCAGATTCACGGTTCTGCCAGGCACGACAATGACCTTCGCAATGGTCTTCCCCGTGGTGCGCGCCTGGACCTTTTCGTTGGCTAAGGCGGCAGCTTCGATCTCCTTGGGGCTGGCTTCCGCGCTCACGCGCACCAGTGTCGCGAGCTTCCCGTTGATCTGCACAGGAATCTCAATCTCATCTTCCCTCGCCAACTCCGGGTTGCTCACCGGCCACGGAGCACGCAATACGGCGCCTTCCTCGCCAAGCTCCTCCCAGAGTTCCGCCGCAAGATACGGCGCAAACGGCGCCAGAAGCAACACCAGCGAGCGCAGCAGTTCGTGCATCACTGGCGCCGGAACTTCACCCGCGGCAAGCTGCGCATCGGCAGCCTGCAGCTCATTGACGAATTCCATGATGGCTGCAACACACGTGTTGAAATGCCAGCGCCCTTCAAAATCCAGCGTGATTTTCGCGATGGTCTGGTGCAGCTTGCGCAGCAGCTTCAGCGACACACCACTCGGCGCAACAACGGTTTCGCTCTTCGCTGCGCGGGCCACCGGCGTGTACTTATTCGCCAGCCTCCAAACGCGGGCCAGAAAACGGCTCACCCCCGCAACACCGTCCTCCTGCCAATCGAGATCGCGATCCGGCGGCGCCGCGAACAGCGAGTACATGCGCGCGGAATCCGCACCGAAGCGAGCCACCATATCATCGGGCGAAACCACATTCCCCTTCGACTTCGACATCTTCGCGCCGTCTTTGATCACCATGCCTTGCGAGAACTGATGCCGCACCGGTTCATCGTCCCGCACCATGCCCAGATCGCGCATGACCCTGGTCCAAAAACGCGAATAAATGAGGTGCAGAATCGCGTGCTCCACCCCGCCAATGTATTGGTCGATTGGAAACCAATAGGCCGCCTGCGCAGAATCGAACGGCGCAGTCGCGTTCTTCGCGTCGGTGTAGCGATAGAAATACCAGCTCGAATCGACAAAGGTGTCCATCGTGTCGGTCTCGCGCTTGGCTGGGCCTCCACATTTTGGACAGACAACATCGACGAACGAAGGCACACGCGCCAACGGTGACCCGCCCTGCTGTGTAATTTCGATCTTCTCGGGCAGCAGTACAGGCAACTGGTCGTCCGGCACCGGAACCGGCCCGTCGCCCTCGCAATGAGACAGACAATAGACCATGGGAATCGGCGTGCCCCAATACCGCTGCCGGCTCACGCCCCAGTCCTTCAGGCGGAAGGTCACCTTCGGCTCACCAAAACCACCGGCCACCGCTGCCGCCTGGAAACGCTTCACCGCTTCTTCATAGCACAGCCCGTTAAATTCGCCGGAATTGATCACCACGCCGTCCTTTGTGGTAAACGGCAATTCGGGCTCCTGGGCGTTCGCATCGGCACGTCCGATTACGCGCCGTATCGGAATCGCATACTTGGTCGCAAACTCAAAATCGCGCTCATCGTGCGCCGGCACGCTCATAATTGCGCCGGTCCCATAGTCGCTCAGCACGTAGTTGGCAACCCAAATCGGCACCATCTCGCCGCTATAAGGATTGATGGCAAAATGACCCGTGGGCACACCGTGTTTTTCGATCTCGCCAATATCCCCGGTCTCCCGCGCAAGCTTCTGCTCTTCGATCAGCTGGTTTACCTGGGCCCTCAGGCCCGCGTCTTCTGCCGCTAAAGTCGTCACCAACGGATGCTCGGGGGCAAGCTGCAAGCTCGTTGCCCCAAAAATCGTATCGACACGCGTAGTAAAAACGCGAATCCTTGGTCTTTCTGATCGCTGCTCCCCGGCTGGGGCCCCCATCGACAGGCCTTCGTCGATGGGTGGACTCACCCCATGTCCCCGGTCGATTTTTTCTGCCAGGAAAAAGTCGACCTCCGTCCCTTCGCTGCGGCCGATCCAGTTACGCTGCATGGTGCGCACTTTCTCCGGCCAGCCGTCCAGCTTGTCCAGGCCGTCCAGCAATTCCTGAGCGTAGGCAGTGATGCGGAAAAACCACTGCACCAGGTCGCGTTGCTCCACAATCGTGTCTTCGTGGCGCCAGCAACGGCCGTCGATCACCTGCTCATTCGCCAACACCGTGGCGCACTCAGGGCACCAGTTCACCTTGCTCTTCTTGCGATAGGCGAGTCCTCGCTCGTACATGCGCAGAAAGAACCACTGGTTCCACCGGTAGTAGTCTGGCAGGCAGGTGGTGATTTCGGTGGCCCAGTCAAACCCCATGCCGAGGCGCTCAAACTGCCGCTTCATGCCGGCAATGTTGTTGAGCGTCCACTCACGCGGAGGAACATTATTCTTGAGCGCCGCGTTCTCGGCCGGCAGCCCGAAGGCGTCCCATCCCATGGGATGCAGCACGTTGTAGCCGCGCATCCACATATGGCGGGCCAGCGCATCGCCAATGGAGTAGTTGCGCACATGCCCCATGTGCAGCTGCCCACTGGGATAAGGCAGCATCTCCAGCACGTAGTATTTCGGCTTACCGCAAGAAGGAGGTTCGGCCGCGTAGAGCGCGGGGTCTGCAGCCCAGCGCGCCTGCCACTTGGCCTCAATCACCGCTGGGTCGTATCGCTGTTCTTTTTCTTCCGCCATCACCCTTCAGTGTAAACGGAGAACGACGGCTCTATCCCAGCGTGGCTGCCCTTCGTGCTTGCATTATACTTGTCATACAAGTATAATGGGTTCTGGATGTGAGCGAGGAAGCACCTATGTTGGCAGTTCGTCTCCCCGGCGAGATCGAAACGCGCCTGGAAAAACTTGCGGCTCTCACCGGACGCCCCAAGAGCTTCTACGTCCGCGAAGCCCTGCAAACGCATTTAGACGAGATCGAAGATACATACACTGCGCTTTATCGCCTGGAGCACCCCGCCCGACGCTGGACCCTAGAGGATTTGGAAAATGGCTCGGACCTCGGGCGATCCGCCAAGCGGAAATAGAATCTGGGCGGTTGAGTTCGACGATCGCGCAAGGCGTGAGCTCCGCAAACTCGACGAAAGAGTTCAACAAGCGATTCTTCGCTACCTGCGCTCACGTATCGCTGTGGCGGAAGACCCCAGGCGGTTCGGAAAACCACTGCGCCGGAACCTAGCCGGACTTTGGCGGTACCGCGTGGAGGACTACCGCTTGATTTGCCGCATTGAAGACCTGCGCGTGGTAGTGCTGGTGCTACAGGTGGGCCACCGCCGAGATGTTTACGAGGATTGAATCAGGCTCTTCAGCACCCGCACGTTCCGCTCCTCGTCCCCCTCTTCATCCACCGGAGTCTCCGCAATGAAGGCGCAATGGGCGAAGCGCTTGTCGTTCAGCAACCGGCGAAAGAGCTCCACGCCGATAGTTCCCTGTCCAATGTGCTCATGCCGGTCGAGCTTCGACCCGCGCGCAGCCTTCGCATCGTTGCAGTGCCACACGCGCACCGCTTTGCATCCCACCGTCGCGGCAATCTGCTTCATCGTATCTGCGTAACCCTGATCGCTCACGATGTCGTAGCCGGAAACATGCGTGTGGCAGGTATCCAGGCAGACGGCCACAGGCGCATGCGCCTGGAGCAACGCCACCAACTCAGCCACCTGGTCAAAGCTGCCGCCTAACGAGCATTCTGAACCCGCCGTATTCTCGATGAGAATGGTGAACGTGGTTCCTTGCCATGGCACCCCATCGATCGCCTTTTCAATCGACTCAGCAGCCAGCTTGAGGCCCTCGTGGCGCGTCATCCCCTTCCAGGAACCAGGGTGCAGCACGAGATAGTCGGCGCCAAAGGCAAGCGCCCGCTCGATCTCGCCGCGAAACGCAACCACGCTTTTGTCGCGAAATTCCTTCGTCTGGCTGCACACGTTGACCAGGTAGCTGGTGTGAATCACCAACGGGCTGACGTCAAGCGCGGCCCGCTGTGCGCGCATTCGTTCGCATTGCTTCGGATCCACCTCGGGCGCGCGCCACATGCGTGGGCTCGACGAAAACATCTGAAAGGTGTTCGCGCCGACCTCGCGTGCGCGCTGCACGGCATTCGATGCCCCGCCCGCCGTGCCAAGATGCACCCCGATGCGCTTTGCCATCCACACGAGTCTAAACGGCGACGCGTCATGTCCGGGATCCCCAGCGACAGGTCTTCGTCGCTGGGGTGGTTACAGCAGCTTCATCGCGTCCGGATCCCACCCCACCACGGAGCCCTTCTCCATACTGAGATTGCTCAGCAAAGCTGCCCCGGCGGCGCTGTAACCAAACACCGCATCCTCCACCACCGGCTGCCGCGACCGAACCGATGCGAAGAAATTCTTGAAGTGATCGTAGCTGTCGCTGTAGCCCTCCGGCGCTTCATATTTCTCTTCCCCGCCCAGAGACTCTTTTCCCGAATGAGGCGGATATTTCTTGTCGTAGGCCTCGATAATCTCTTTCTGCATCGCCTCGGGAAAGCTGCCGATGGTGTAGCCGGGGGCGCTCGCAAGCGGCACGCGGTTGACAGTGACCGCGTTCCCGCCAATTTCCATCGTGCCCTCCGACCCGGTAAACAGGAGCCCTTCGCTCTCCTCGCCGCCATCGACAAAATTGACGTGCAGGCTCAAGTTGAATCCCTCGCGGTAATCGAAGAGGCCCAGCATCACGTCCGGCACATCGCGGCCATCCTTCCAGAAGCGCAGGCCACCGGTAGCCATGCCGCGCGTGGGTCCATGCGAACCGGTGATAAAGTGCGTACCGCTGAAAAGATGCACAAACAGGTCGCCAGCCACACCGCTGCCGTAGGCCTTCCACTTCCGCCACTGAAAAAAGTGCTCCGCATTGAAAGGAATCTTCGGCGCAGTCCCAAGAAACCGCGGCCAGTCGCAAGTCTCCGGCGACGCGTCCGGCGGAACCGTGTAGTTCCACGCGCCCATCGACGAGTTGCGATCCCACCGCGCGGTCACCATGTTGAGCTGGCCAATTGCGCCCGCAGCCAGCAGTTCCTTGGCCTTCGCATAAAGGATGGAACTCACGCGCTGGCTGCCGACCTGCAGAATCCGCCCCGTCGTACGCGAAGTCTCAATCATCTCCGGCCCATCGGAGTAGAGATGGATCATCGGCTTTTCGCAGTAGACATCCTTGCCCGCCTTCATCGCATCCACCGCCGCCTGCTTGTGCCAGTGATCGGGCGTGCCGATGATCACCGCATCGATGTCCTTCCGCGCCAGGATCTCGTTGTAATCGCGCGTGGTGAAAACGTCGTCGCCCCAGACCTCCTTGCACCGCACGAGACGTCCGTTATAGCAGTCGGCCGCGGCCACCAGTTTCACGCCCGGCACCTGCACCGCGATCTTGGTATCGTACTGTCCCTGTCCACCCGCCCCGATCAACGCAATCTGGATATGGTCATTCGCGGAGACCGGCCGAGCCGGTGCTTCCAGGAGTGCTGCGAGCGCATGGAGCCTTGTTCCGATCATCGTGCTCGCCGACGCGGCTCCGGCCGCCCTAAGAAAGTTTCTACGATTCAATGCGCACACATATCCCTCCGGACATCGAGAATTCTGCCGCATACAACCATACACGGGCAGAATCAGGAGGACGGCGAAGGATTTTCTAGAAATTGAAGTTCGCTCGAACTAGCGGGATTTAATCGTCGTCATCCCGACGCACTTTCGCTTTGTGCTGTGTCAACAGCGTCGGCACCGGCGCATCGCCCATGGCATCCTTCCACAGGATCACGTTCAGCTTTTGTGCGTCGGCGCGATCCGCATGGCGGAAATCCATCTTCATGCTTTCACTCGCTCCTGGCGCACGCTTCTCATTCGCGGTGTAGATCAGGTTGTTGTCGCGATTGGACGTGTCGGCAACAAACGGCACCTGATCGCCGGGACCAGTAAATTCGCTCGAAATCAGCTGACTGAAAGCATCGTTGTTGTTCATCGGCGGCAGCCCCAGCAACGACTCCATCGTCCGCACCACGCTCACCGTCGAATAGAAATGGCTGTCGACAAATGCCCCGGCATCGGGTCCATGAGGGGCGTATTTGCTGATGACCAGTGCATAGCTGCGGTGCGCATCCACATGATCGCCGCCATCCTGCGCGTCGTCTTCCAGAATGAAAAACGCCGTGTCGTCCCAGAACGGCGAATGCGAAATTGCTTCCACAGCGCGGCCCACTGCCAGGTCGTTGTCGGCAACTGAAGCCTTCGGCGTCGGCCCACCGGGGCGCGTTCCGGCCGTGTGGTCGTTGCCCAGGCGCAGCATGACGAAGTCCGGCATGGTGTCTTTGCCCTGTTGCTTGTCGGTGACCCAACCCTGCAGATGGCGTATGAAAATATCGACGCGCACCTGGTCTGGAATTTGTAAGTTGAAGTCCGGCGCCTCCCGGGCAAAATGCCCCACAAGTTCCGGCTTGGTTGCCGTGTTCGCCGCAATCATCGGAATCGGCCACGGCCACTTGTTCACCCCACCGCCCCATTCCGCAGGCAGATTCTCACCGGGTGCCACAGCCTTGCGCGCGCAGCTGCGCCCCTTCAACATTGGCCCCAGTTGCGGATTGCTCGCAGCGGCCTCATCGCAAAAAACCGACGAGATAAATTCGCCGAAGTGGTAATACGTTTTGCCGTGCGCTGCGAGATCGCCCCACAAGTAACCGCTCGTCGGCTCATTCACGTCGGGAATCTTTTGCAGCAGCGGATACCCTGCGGCCACGACGCCTTCAAAGTCGTAGAAGCGCTGGCCCCCGCGATACGACTGCTGCCACGTCTTCTCCAAATAATCTGATCCGATCGCAGCGTTCGACCAAACATGGCCATCGCCGGAGACTTCGCCCGAATCAAAAAAGTTGTCGAGTACGCCGAACTGCAGCGCCAGTTTGTGAATGTTCGGCGTCACAGCCGCGCCATACATGGTGATGCTCGGGTCGCCGTTGCCCACCGGCTTACCGTTCTGCTGCAAATCGCCGAGCACCTGGTCGTAGGTGCGGTTTTCTTTAATGATGTAGATGACGTGCTTGATGCGGCTCTCCGGCGATCCCGCAAATTGAATCTTCTCCGCCGCCGCCTTCATGCGATTCGAGCGCATTACTTCATCTGTCCACTCCGGCAGATTCTTCTCGATGCTCGCTTCATCAATCGCAGCCAGCGACCCATACAGCAGCGTCCCGATATAAGTTGACGGCCTTCGCATATGAATACTCTGGGAGCTCTCCGTCACCGGCTGCGGCATGTTGTTGGGTCCGGTTCCCTTTCCCTTTCCAGTCGCGACGTAGAGTTTTCCGCCGTCAGACGAGGACAGAAACGCCAGCGAAAACGGGAGCCACTCGGTGGGAACGAATCCAATCGGCTCCACCATTCCTTCGCGCCCAGCCTTCGCCGTCAGCTTGCGCGGATCGATCACCGCAACGGCGTCGCTTGCCATATTGGCGACGTACAGTCTGCTTCCATCGCCGTTCAATGCCACTGCAAGCGGTTCCGCGCCAAAATAACTTTGTCCCGGCAACCGGGTGTCAAAGTAGCCCTTCACAGCGAACTGATCTCCACCCACATTTATTGCCGCAACAGAATCGCGATTTGCCAGCGCGACATACAGCGTCTTGCCATCCGGCGCGAGCGCAAAGGCGCATGGATGCGTGCTCGCCGCAACCGGATTCGCGGGCTTCAGTAGCGCCAGCTTGCGGCCTACTTCGTTCTTTCTCAGATCCAGTTCCACGATCTCCGACGCATTCCATAGCGCGACAAAGGCGTGATGCCCGTCCTGCGACAGCGCCAGCGCGCCTGGATAGGTCGACGGCACAGCATCGCTCTCCGCCAGATCGAAGCGATGCTCGATTGCGCCGCTCGCCGCGTCCAGTAGCAGCACATCATCGGAGTAGTTTTCCGCCACCAGCAGTTTCTCCGCAGCTACCGAACCGATCACCTCGATAGCTGCTGGAAACGGCACGCCCTGGTCGCCATCCTTCTCGCCGATAAGTCGCGTGACGTGTCCGGGCGCGAGCTTTTCGAGCGGCAGGCGAATGATCCGCTCCGGCGTCACTTTGCCGGCTGCGAATCCATACACGACAATGCCGCTGCCTGTATCGTCCTTGCCCGTGCCTTGTGGATCCGTCAACGAACCGATGCTCGCGTAGATGTGCGTGCCATCGTGGCTGAAAGCGAGTCCGGAATACAGCGTCTGCTTCATTCGGACGAGCGTGCGCGCATCGGGAAAATCCGTAATCTGGCCCGTCTGTGTATCCAGAACCGCGAGCGATTGATCGTAGTTCGATTCCGCCGTGCCAAACCCGGCATTCACGGTGACTACATAGCGCTTGTCCGGAGAAACCGCAATCGACATCGGCAGACTGTTGATCTTTTGCGGAGCGCCCGGAACGGGCTCGATCAGTTGCTTGCTGGTTGGCAGATCACGCGTTTGGGCGACGAGTTGGCCGGCAATCAGCACCACAGCCACGGGGAAGAGGATCATCGGAGCTTTGATGAACATGGCTAAAACGATAGCAGGGGCGTCCTCGTCCCATGTCACACAAATGTTACAACCAACTCACGAAGCAGACTGACAGGGCCGATCTACCTGCCTCTCCGTTGCCGCCTGCAATAATGAACCGTATGGGTTTGGTAGTCATCGCGGAAAGACTCTGGGATGGGAGCAGCTTCATCCATCGTCCAATCGTCACAGTCGAAGACGGACACATTCAATCCATCGCAAGCCAGGAGTCCACTGCCGCACCAACCGGTGCGCAGGTTCTGGATTTTCCCGGCGCATTACTCGCTCCGGCGTTTTTCGACGTGCACTTCCACGGCGCCGCCGGGCACGACGTGATGGAAGCGACACCAGCCGCGATCGGCGCCATCGGCACCTTTCTGGCGACACGGGGGACAGGCAGTTTTCTCGCCACTACAGTCACCGCGGCGCTCGATGCCACCCTGAAAGCGGTCGCCGGGCTCGCAAAGTTGATCGCACAACCACCCGTCGCCGGTTGCGCACGTCCCATTGGCATCCATCTGGAAGGGCCTTTTCTCTCGCACGCAAAACGCGGCGTGCAGCCGGCTGCTCATCTGCTCGCGCCGGACATTGCAACCTTTGACAGGCTCTACGACGCAGCCGAAGGCAACGTACGCTTGATGACGCTCGCTCCTGAACTGCCGGGCGCCACCGAACTCGCGGCCCACGCCACATCGCGCGGCGTGCGCATCTCCGTCGGCCACTCGAACGCAACGGCAGCCGAAACACATGCAGCAATTGACGCTGGCGCAGTGAGCGCCACGCACACCTTCAACGCCATGCGTGTGCTCGATCATCGCGAGCCCGGCATTCTCGGCACCGTGCTCACCACGGATTCTCTTTTCGCCGAAATCATCTGCGACGGCATCCACAACGCGCCTGAAATGGTGAAGCTCTGGTGGCGCGCCAAGGGTCCCGCGCGCGGCCTCCTCGTGACCGATGCGATGAGCGCCGCGGGCATGCCCGATGGCGAGTATCAGCTGGGCGGCTTTGCTGTTCAGGTGGAGAATGGCTGTGCCACAGCCAACGGTGTACTGGCCGGCAGTGTACTCACACTCGATCGCGCGCTGGCGAATTTTGTCCGGTTCACCGGCGCGACTGCAGAGCAAGGCGTACGCCTGATGACGGCCAATCCAGCGGCGATGACGGGCCTCGCAGGTAAGACCGGTTCCATCGCAGTCGGTCAATCCGCCGACCTTGCCGCCGTGAACGCAGCGGGACATCTCGTCGGATCAGTGGTCGGCGGCCGGCCAATTTCTGTTTCTTAGCTGGACTTTTCTGCCAGCCGTTGCGCCCGCCAGATCGCCCCTTCAATGCCCGCGACCTCTCTCTCGCAGATTGGCATCTCGGGAGCCGCAGCCCGCAATCCGGCGAAGAACGGTTCGCGCACAAGCCGCGCCTTGCCAATCACACTGCCGATCCACGCCACAGGAACCTCTGCGGTAAGCTGATGTTTGCGTCGCAACTTCGCGCGGACAAGCAAGACAGAATCCACAAGGTCTGAAGCAGCCTGCGCCATCACCCCTGCTGCAACGAGATCGCCTTCTTCGGCCAGCTTGCTGATGCTCGGCGCTAATGCCGCAAAGTCCGGCCCCGGTGTGCCGTCGCCCACATTCACCAGCTCATCAATTGTGGTCGTTCCCCAGATGCGTCCGACTGTATAAAGAACGCGGGTCGGTTCTTCGCGGTCATAAGCCTTCAAGGCGCGTCGAACCGCATGCAGCCCAATCCAATAGCCCGAGCCTTCATCGCCCAGCCGCGAACTCCATCCGCCGGCACTCTCGCGGCTCCCGTCCGGAGCTCTGCCAATGCAATTCGAACCCGTACCGGCAATCTGCAGAATGCCCGGACCACCCTTGAAAGCCCCGTCGAGCGCGATGACTTCATCGCCGACAATTTCAATGCGTTTCACGCCGAATTCCTGCAGCACCCCCTGGATCCATTCCGCCACGCCCGGCATCTTGGAACTGGCGACGCCTACCGAAGCAGCACGCACGCCTTTCATCCCCGATTGCGCAAATACTTCTTTGAGGAGTGCGCGCAGGTTGGTATCTGCAACCTCGACGCCCACGCGCAAGCGCTTGATCGACCCGTTCTCGGCAAAGGCGAGAACCTTCTCGTCCTCGACAATGGAAGCGCGCGTACGCGTGCCACCGCCGTCAATCCCTAAGACTATGTTGCCTGACATAACGTTCCCAACCTGACGTTCATTAGTCAGCGATTCCTGCTAATTCGCGGGCTCTCCGCCACCGTCGCGCAGTGTTCCAGCCAGCACGTTCAGGCTTCCATCTGATTTCGGAGGAGTCAGTCCGAGCAAATGGGCGAGCCATGGATACAAGTTGACATTCTCAAATGGCCTCACGGTGTGGCCGGGAAGAATGTCCGCGCCCGCGGCATAAAAACTCGCTTTCATCTCCGGCATCTTGCGCGGGTCGTAGCCGTGCATGCCGACCGGTGGAGCCGATTCCTGCTTGCCCGCGGGCGGTCCGTGCGCACGAATGATGAACGGACCGGTTGCAATCACGACCGGATCCCCCTCGCGTGGATTATTGCGGAAGTTGAGTTCTCCAGGCACATCCTTGCGCCGATACACAACGAACTGCGACGATGCTTTTTTCAGCTGGTTATAAACACGCGCTGAGTCTTCCTCGGTCTTCCCGTACACAAGCGAGCCTGCCGTTTCGAAACCCGTGAGGTCGGCGAACTGATCCAGCGTGATCCAGCCGCCCTGCACTTTCGCCATGCCGTGATCGCTCACGACTACCAAATCGATGGGCAGACCGGTCGCGTCGAGCCCTTCTTTCAGCTTGCCGACAAGCTTGTCCACTTTGACGACAGCGGCTTTTGTCTCTGGCGCATCGGGCCCGAATTCGTGCCCTTCGTGATCCGGCTCAGCGTAATAAAGTGTGATGAAATGCGGCCGATCGGCGGGCGGCAATCGCAGCCAGGCAAGCACCTGCGCGATGCGCGCGCCGTCGTCAATCTTGTTGTCGAAGCGTAAATAGTAGGTCGGCCGGAAGCCCGCAATCTTCGCCTCCGAGCCGGGCCAGAAGAAACACGCCGAGCGCATTCCCTGGCTCTCGGCGAGACTCCACAACGGTGTGCCGCTATACCAGCTTCCATCGGTCACCGCAGCCGGGTCGTTGATCGCATAGCGCGCCTGCTTCGCCGGATCGTAGAAGCCGTTAGCGACGAGGCCGTGATGCTCCGGATACAGGCCCGTCACGATGGTGAAGTGATTGGGGAATGTCAGCGATGGAAAACTCGGCAACATGCCTTCGGGCGCCCACACGCCTTGTTTCCCAAGAGCCAGCAAATGGATTGCGCCATCGCGCTTGGCGTAGTCCCAGCGAAAGCCGTCAAGCGAAACCAGCACGACGTAATGCGCCTTTTGCGCCGCTTCGGAATTCGGTCCGTTGTCGACATGAATGACGGGCAGGGCCGCATTCGTCGGGACTTCCTGGCCGGCAGCAAACGTCTGCTCCAGCGCCAGCCCCAGAAAAAGCAGGCATCCGCTGAAAACCATACGGCCCAACGCGCGCAATCGCATCGACAACACCCCCGGATCAGCTTATCGCACGAGGACTAGCCGCCCATGTTGGCCGCAGGCGGGCATGCTCTCCCACCCTTTCGCCGGAAAGAAGTCGAAAGGATGGGGCACGGAGATGGTGCGAGAACAAGTGGTCAGAGCTTCTCAGGCCTAATTGCCAGGAGCCGGAGCGGTGGTCGCGGTTGTAGGCGTCGCAGGCGCAGCCGGCTGAGCCTTGCCGAGGCTGCGAATATAAACTACCAAATTCCAGACCTCATCATCCTTGGCCCTGCCGGTGTCTTCGGCAGGCATCTTGTCCTTGCCGTTGCGGATGATCTTGAAGAGTTCCTGATCCTGTCTATCCGCGAGCGTTTTGGGATCGGTCCAGTCGACCATCGTGAGTTGCATGTCCTTCGCGAGATCGGTTTTGCCGTCCCCCGATTCGCCGTGGCACAGCGCGCAATCGCGCGCGTAAAGCTTCTTGGCTTTGGCTTGCGAGTCAGCGGTCACCTTCGCGGAACCTTTTGTGGCCGCATCTTGCGGCGGAGCTGCCGAAACAGTTGACGGAGCGATCGAGAACAAGGCCACTGCGGAAATAAGCAGGAATGGCTTCAACATGACACTCTCCTCAGTTGCAGGTGTCGGGGCGGCATCTGGCAGCTGTTAATTTGATTCGACAGCATTATAGGCCCATTTGAGCGTGAGGCGCATCACTTGATTCACAGCCACGTCTTTGAGAATGCACCTCCAACTCCCTCTCCGACCGCCAAATACCGGCCCAAATGTGGTATACGTTTCCGCATGTTTCAACGTACTTTCGTTTGCGCTCTAATTCTTTTCCTCCTGCTTTTTGGCCGGGGTTGGGGCCTGGGCTCGGCGCCCGCCGAGAAGCTCGCGGCCACCCCGCCGATGGGCTGGAATAGCTGGGACGCCTACGGCCTGACCATCGACGAATCGGATTACCGTGCCAATACGACCGTCCTCGCCGATTTGAAGCAGTACGGCTGGGACTACTCCGTGATCGACGAAGGCTGGTACATGCAAGACCCTTTCGCCGACACCGTCGCCGCACGCAAATACGTCTGGGATGCGAACGGACTTCTCATTCCCGTGACCAAACGGTTTCCTTCCGCGGCCAACGGAGCCGGCTTCAAGCCTCTGGCCGACTGGGTGCACGCGCAAGGCCTCAAGTTCGGCATCCACATCGTGCGCGGTATTCCGCGCGGCGTCGTCGATCAGAATCTCCCCATTGGCGCTTCCGGCTTTCACGCCGCCGATGCTGCCGATAAAGACGCCCCGTGCCCATGGGACGAAGGCAACTGGGGTGTGCGCGACAACGAAGCCGGACAAGCCTACTACGACTCCATGCTGAAGCTCTACGCCTCATGGGGCCTCGACTACATCAAGGTCGACTGCATCTCCGATCATCCCTACCGCCCCACCGAAATTCGCCAGATCGCCGAAGCCATCAAGAAAACTGGACGCCCGATCCTGCTCAGCCTGTCTCCGGGACCCACGGCGCTCGACCACGCGGCCGAGGTCGCAAAATATGCGCAGATGTGGCGCATCTCCGACGACCATTGGGATGTTTGGTCCGCTCCCCACAAGCCCGGCGAGAGCGAGTTTCCCTTTGGCGTGCGCGACGCCTTCGATCGACTCGCAGAATGGGCGCCTTACGTCAAACCGGGAGCCTGGCCCGATGAAGACATGCTCCCCGAAGGCGCGCTCATGCCTCATCCAGGATGGGGCGACCCACGGCAGTCGCGCTACACGCAGGATGAGCAGCGCACCGAGTTCACGCTCTGGGTCATCTCACGGTCGCCGCTGATTCTGGGAACTAACCTGACCAAGCTCGATGACTTCACGCGCTCGCTCATCACCAATAAAGACGCGCTTGAAATCAATCAACACGCCATTGAGAGCGGCCAGGGGCTGATGCCGATCAAGGACGGCAACACGGACTCATTCCCGCAGCGTTACTGGTATGCGCGGACACGGGGGCATCAATATCTTGCGGTCTTCAACCTGCAGGATCAGGCAACGACTTCCGACCTTCCCTGGCTGGTATTTCACCTGACCGAAAAGCCGCACGCGGTTTTCGACATTTGGAATCAGAAGCACATTCCCCGTGCAAAGACACTGCATGTGGAACTGGCGGCCCATGGGTGCGCGCTGTTTGAGGTGGAGTAAAGTTTGAGATCACATTCTGTGATCTCAAACAGGAGGCAGAATGCCCAGGAGAGGCGCCCTCGTACCGAAACCGATTGAGAACCAGATTCGTCTGGTTCGCGGCCAGAAGGTCTTGCTCGACTCCGAATTGGCGGTGCTGTATGGGGTCGAAGTCCGGGTTCTCAATCAAGCAGTCAAGCGGAACGAGGCACGTTTCCCCCGAGACTTCGTCTTTCAGCTCACAGCCAAAGAAAGCGAAGTTTTGAGATCACAATCTGTGATCTCAAACAGCGCCCGTGGCGGACGACGTTACCTGCCCAATGCCTTCACCGAGCACGGAGCCATCATGGCAGCCAGCGTACTCAACTCCCCGCGTGCTGTGGAGATGAGCATCTTCGTGGTACGCGCCTTCGTGCACCTGCGTGAGACGCTCGCGTCGCACAAAGCGATCGCCGCCAAATTTGCCCAGCTGGAACGCCGGTTGGAAACGCACGAAGAGGCAATCGAAGAGATTATCGACGCAATCCACGCGCTGATGAAGCCGCCCGAGAAACCCACCCGACAAATCGGCTTCCGTTCCGCGACGGCCTCCAAGCCGAAGATGCTGGAGGCCGGCAGGACATGAGCAAAAGCTACTAGGCACGATTTCGGAATCGCGAAGCCTGCAGACGCGGCTCAAAGGCATCTTCGCGGAGCAGTGGAGTGTTTCTACCGCGGAGTCGGGCCCCGCAGAGATTAGTGCATCGCGGCCCTCAATTGCGGTTCAAGATTTCCAGCTGCGCCGTGGCCGCGCCATAGCACCTTCCCCTCTGAGTCAAGAAGAACGACGTAGGGTTCCGTGTCCGTAGTCACGCCGAAGTAAGTCCGCCACAACTTCTCGTCATCGGTCAAAACCACGAATCTGTCCTGCGCCTCTGGCGAAAGCCCTTTCTTCATCCCACTGCGGATCATCCCACGGATAAACCCCGGAGCACCCGCAAGCATGGCCACCTGGTACACTGCGGCCTTCGCGAACGCAGGGTCGGCGTGAATGGACTTGATCCAATCCCCGGTGCCGGCGCCCCCTTCGCGGCTGAAGCCCGCAACAAGGATGGCGGTGTGGCCGCGTATCGAATCGGCGAGAACAATCGGTTTTCCGCTGAGTGTCTCGCCTGGGGTCGAGGGAAGCGATTGCGCAAGGCAGGCCGGCGTGAGCATCACCAGCGCGGCGCAAAAGAAGCGAAGTATCGAGCAAAGCATCCCTGGGCACGACCTCCTAACAACATTGTCGAGGATACGCATCGGGTGGCGGGCACGTTCCTTTGGTGCTGCGCGAGCCCGTGGGATTGTGGCTCCTTGTGCGAAACTAGTTTGTCCGGATCGCGCCGCCGCAACCAACGGCTTGCGCCGGCAGAGTCGCCTGATGCCTCTTTTGCGTACCGCCTTTATTGCACTTTCCCGGAATCGATCGCTGCGCAGTTTTTGTGAGCGCTCCCGCATTGGCAACAAACTCAGTGGGCGCTTTGTCGCCGGAATGGATCTCGCGGATGCATTGCGCGTCGCCGAGTCGGTCAACAAACAGGGGATGTTTGTCACGCTCGATTCGCTCGGCGAAAGCGTGTCCTCCGCCGCAGAAGCGCACAAAGCCGCCGACGTTTATCATGAACTCCTCGACTCGATCCGTGAGCGCCACCTGGACGCCAACATCAGTGTGAAGCTGACGCAGATGGGACTTGCCGTCGATCCGGAACTTGCCGAGGCGATTGCAACCAACCTCGCAGAGCATGCGAAATACACGGGTAATTTTGTGCGCATCGACATGGAAGACTCGCCGCTGACGCAGGTGACGCTGGATATTGTGCGCAGGGTCAATGCGCGGCCAGATCTGCGCGGGGCAATCGGAATCGTGATCCAGGCATACCTCTACCGCTCGGAAGCCGACATCGAGCAGCTGATCGGCGATGGCATTCGGGTAAGGCTCTGCAAGGGTGCATACAAGGAGCCCGCCGAAGTTGCGTTTCCGCGCAAGGCCGACGTGGATGCCAATTACATCAAGCTGAGTGCGATGCTTCTTGAAAGTCCTGTCTATCACGGCCTGGCGACGCATGACGAAGCGATGATCGCGACGGCCAAATCTTTCGCCAAAAAGCGGGACATCGCCCCCAGCCGCTTCGAATTCCAGATGCTCTACGGTGTGCGACGCGACCTGCAGCGCAAACTTGTTGCCGAGGGCTACAACGTGCGCGTCTATATTCCCTTCGGTCGCGAGTGGTATCCGTATTTTATGCGGCGGCTCGCGGAACGGCCTGCCAACCTGCTGTTCATTGCGAAGCAATTGCTGCGGCAATAGACGACGGTCGCATCATCATTCCATCTCCGCCTGACTTCTATTTGAGTGCGAGAAGAAATCGAATCAAGGCGGTCTCTCCCTTCAGGAGGTGATCAGACTTGTCAAAGTGTAGCGGTGCCGACGGGACCTATGAATTCGGCCGCTGGAATTACTCGGCCCATTGGGAGCTGGTCGGGTCTTGCTCGAATTCGCTCTGTTCGGCGGGGACTTCTGCTGAGAAGACGGGAAGTTCGGTTTCGCCTGCAGGAATAAAGAGGTCGTCGTCCCAAATCCGTCTGAGAACTCGCTTGCCGCGCACGCGCAGAAAGCGGACTTTGCGGCAGGCAAAACATTCCCATGGGTAGAAACCGAACAAGGGCAAGATCGCTCTCTGGAAGAGGCCGCAGCGCGCCAGGCGGCGCATGTGCGGGTTACCGCAGACCCGGCAAACGCAGGTTGTCGGCTCCGAAGCCGGAGTTGAAATGGTTGTTTCGGACAATCTGACCCCTTGGATCGGCCTGGGGGTAGGCTGACATGTTGCCAGTCCACTGTAAATACAACGGAGGGGGTAACAGCCCTCCAGCCACAAAAATCTTGTGGAAACCTAAGCTTAGCGTGAACCTCAGGCCTGCAGCCGTTTGAGTCCCTGACGGGCCAGGTCGGCAACTGCTTTGGCCAGCGTCGGCGAGGCATTCAGCGATTCCGGCCGCTCCAGCCGGATGCCGATTTTGGCTGCATAGGCGCGGAAGAGGATATCCACGTCGTAGAGAATCTCGACGTGGTCGCAAAGAAATCCAATGGGCTGCAGGATCAGGGTTTTGACGCCCTCAGCGGCGATCGCGTCCAGGGTTTCCTCGACGGTGGGCCGATCCATGGACCGCCGCTGGCGCCCTGGCTCTGGAAAGCAAACCACCACCGGGGAATCTCGGGAACGCGCTCGGCGACCAGCTCGGCGGTGTGCCTGGCCTCCTCGGCGTAGGGATCGGCGCCTGCCGGCGGGCCATAGGCGCGGCTGGCCCGCTTCGGCGGCGCTGGAGGCTGGACCGTGCGGCTGGGCACGCTGTGGGCCGTGAACAGCACCGGAACCGGCGCGCCGGCTTCGTCGCTCAGCTTGGCTGCAGGCCGGGCGCAGCCGCTCGGCAAAGGCCTCGGCCAGCAGCGGATGCTGCGCCCAGCCTCTCGGTGAAATCGATGCGCAGCGCAGCCGCTTCGGCCTCCACTGCGCGCCGGTAGAGGCCGACGCTGGTGCGGGAGTTCTGCGGCGCCAGGCAGATGACGCGCAGCCTCTTCCACGCCGTCGGCGCGCATCTGCCGCACCACGTCGGGAATGTAAGGGCGCCAGTTGCGCATGCCCACGTAGACGCGGAACTGGCTCGCCCTGGCGCGCCAGTTCCGCTTCAACCAGTCGGCCTTGCTCCATGGTGATCTCAGTCAGCGGGCTGCGGCCGATGAGCGAGTAGCGGTGCTGAATCTCCTCGACGACTCCTGCGGCAGCGGCCGGCCGCTGACCACGTTGCGCAGATACTCGGGAATCTGCTCGACGGTCTCCGGGGTTCCGTGGGCCAGGAGGAGGACGGCTTGTTTAGGCATGCGCGGCCTCCGGCAGCTTGAACTCGCGGACCATCTTGACCACGGCCTGCACGTTTTCCACCGGCGTGTCGGGAACAATGCCGTGGCCGAGATTGAAGATGTGGCCGGGGCGGCCGTTGGCGGCACGCAAGAATCTCTTTGACGCGCAGCTCCAGAACTTCAAGCGGCGCAAAGAGCGTGATGGGATCGAGATTGCCCTGCACCGCGTGGCCGTGCCCGACGGCGCGCCAGCCTTCATCGAGCGGCTGCCGCCAATCGAGGCCGATGACGTCCGCGCCGGTTGAGGCCATCGCGCTGAGCAGGCCGGCGGTCTCAACGCCGAAATAAATGACCGGCACGCCCATCTCCTGCACGGCGCGGACCAGGCGCTTGGATGCCTCGAAGGCATAGTCGCGATAGTCGGCTGAGACCGAGCGAGCCGACCCAGCTGTCGAAGATCTGGATGACGTCAGCGCCGGCCTGCACCTGGAGGCGGCAATACTCCGTCAGCACGAGCGACGATCTTGTCCAGAAGCAGGCGCCATGACAGCGGTGTCGCCGTACATCATCTGCTTGGTGTGGATGTAATTGCGCGAGCCGCCGCCCTCGATCATGTAGCTGGCCAGCGTGTAAGGCGCGCCGCAGAAGCCGATGATGCCGAGCCGGTCGCGGAAGTGCGCGGCGACTTTCTGGATGGCGCGGGCCACGTAGGCCAGATCATCGGCGCGGTCGGTGCGCAGGGCGCGCACATCCTCGGCGGTGCGGACGGGATGGTGGACCACCGGCCCTTCGCCGGCCTGGAACTCGAAGGGCAGGCCCATCGGCTCCAGCGGCAGCAGCAGGTCGGCAAAGATGATGGCCGCATCGACGCCCAGCTTTTCAGCGGCGGTGATGGTGACCTCGGCGGCCAGCTCCGGCTGCTTGCAGATTTCAACCAGCGTGTGGTGCTTGCGGACGTCGCGATACTCCTGCATGTAGCGGCCGGCCTGGCGCAGAAACCAGACGGGCGTGCGATCGACGGGCCGGCGCAGACAGGCGCGGAGAAACCGGCTGCCTGCGAGAAGCGAGTCCTCGCCGTCCGGCGTTTGAAGGATGGGCTCCATACGTTGACGATTTTAGCGGGTGAGACGTGCTCTCAGCGCAAGTCCGCGACTTGGCTTCGAGCCCAGACAAAAAACGCCCCATGTCCCCCTCCCGAGAACTGAATGCCAGTTGCTTCGGACATGGGATGCAGTCAGGCTGTCAGGATGGGAGCAGGATTGGGACTGTAAATCTGAAAGCGATTGCGGCCACTGGTCTTGGCATCGTAAAGCGCGGCGTCCGCGTTCTTCAACAGGTCGGTCGCAGCGATCACGTCGGCCGCAATTGCGCAGACCCCGATGCTGGCGGAGACCGGCACTTCGATTCCATCTACCGGAATTGGAACAGCGAGCGATTCGACGATCATTGCCGCCATCCTCCCCGCCGCACTCAGATCGGTCAGATCTTGAAGAAGCACGACGAACTCGTCCCCTCCCAGCCTGGCAACCGTATCCGATTTGCGCACTGACTGGGAGAGACGACTAGCAGTGACGCGCAGAACCTGGTCGCCGGCCGCATGGCCGTAGGTGTCGTTAACCTCTTTGAACTTATCCAGGTCCACCATCAGGACCGCAAGCCCTGTCCGCCTTCGCTTGGCGCTTTCCAAGGCGACATCCAATCGGTCCTGCAGCAGAAGGCGGGTTGCCAATCCGGTCAACGCGTCGTGCAGAGCCATGTGACGAAACAGTTGTTCACTTTCGCGGAGGAGATTCGCTTGCTGCTCGATTCGCTTCCGGAGCACCACCACCCAGCCAAGCACCGTCAGCGTGCCGATCAGCGCCAGAGTCAGCAGAAGAACCGCATGAGCCGGCGTCCACCAGGAGGGTCGCCGCAAGATGGTTACGTCGGCAGGCGAGCGAAGTAGAACCCGAAACGATTTTGTGACCCCAATGCCGTCCTGGACATGGCTCTGGGTATCGATCTGGACGGAACAAATCCCCGTGACGCGCACCCGGCTCCCTATCTTCCACGCGCTTATTTCGGGCCCTGCCAGGCTCTTGGGCATCACCGCGGGGAAGACCGCGTCGCCGGAGGAGAGCAACAGCGTCGCGTCGGAAGAGGCCAAATCCTGGCCGATCAGCAGACCATCGATCTGAATCAGCTTGGAGTCGAATCCTCCATGCAGAATCGCGCCGGCGGTGGTTGGTTGGGGAGCAATCGGGTCGTTCTTCCCTGCGATGCGGAAGACCGCATCCGTCAAAAAGGGGGCGTTATTGTTGGTTTCAACAAATCCGGCGATGTCAACCAAGTCGCCCACGGCTACCCAGTTCGTCTGGCTTGTTTGCGCACAGATGGCGTGTGTCGCGTCGCGAATGCAGAGCGAGGCCCCGGGCCATTGCAAGCGTCACATTGCCGCGCAGGTGGACGCGATGGAAGGGGGTTGCGAGATGCCCCCAACGCAAAAGTCCATCGATCGGAATCGCAGGAAGCGCATAGGGACTGCTCGGAGCCGGTTCAATCACCTGCACGGAGGCAAGATTTGGCGCCTGCAGACGCACACCGATCATCCGGCCGTCTGAATTCGTGGTGGGCGCGGCGTTGGCATGAATCCTCACCTGCGCATCAACCAGGTTGGCGTAGGTTGCCGTCGGGTCCCTGGGGATGGTCACGTTGATCGGTCCATCCCGCATCTCCAGGCCCAGCGTTACGCTGCGGGTATATTCGACGACGCGATGCACTGAGCCCTCTACCTCCACCCACTGGGCGTCTTCCGCACCTGTTTTGAGGGTGGCAAAGCTCACGCGCGGCGGGTTGGGGGAAGCGGAGCGCGACCGAGGATCTGAAACTCCGGGTTGCCCACGACGGGACCGAAGCCGCCCGGAGCGCTCACTCCGCGCACATCCAGCAAGGCTCCCACAAAGAGCCGATCGGCCGGGGTGCAAGTCATCTTGCAAATCAGTTTTATAAAGATGCCACCGGTCGCATCGTGAATAAAAATGGCCGGCTGTCCGGAACCGAAGTCCGGATCGAAATAGGTCACGACCCCGCGCAGATGGACCGGAAGGCCGCGCTGGGCCTCCTCGTCGGTAAGGCTATGCGCCTCGCGCGCGGTGGTGAGAACGTGCGTTCGTTCCGGAGGCTTTTTTGTGGATCCGGCCGTGGTTTCCGTTGGGCCGGAACCAGCCGCGGAATGCAGCGGGAACAGAAGGAGAGAGGCGCCGACTAGGAGAATGCAGCGAATAAGTAGAGTCGTCTTCCACCATTTGGCGCCGCGAATCTGAGGAACGTGCAGCAAGTCGCGCGCTTTGCGGTTCTTGCTATTCGCGACTAAAATCTTGAATTCCAATTGGCTTACTCTGTCTGGCCCGTCTCGGTCGCAATTCCGGCCTGCCTATGCATTTGCACCATCGGCACTCCGAGGAGGAAACTTCAATGTGCCCGCCCGACTGCCGCGCTCTTTGGAATGGAACTGGTCCCGGCATGATGCCGGTAGTGCAACAGGAGTCCGGCTGAGAGGGCTCTCGCCGTGCCGGTTTCAACCATCCTTTGATCAACCGTCCTTTGCGAGACCAACTCCCCCGGCAGCGCGGAACGCATCGACTCAGGAACCGCCGGCGGAGCAGAGATCGCGCAGCGGTTCTTCGTTGCGTTTTCTGGGGGTGGGGATTTCCATGCTGCCTTCCGGAAGGGCGAAGATGTCCTCGATGGTGATCTCGTGGTCGGCCATCATGCGGGCCAGCACCTCGGCACGCGCTTCCCGATCGGCCAGGTGTTTGTTGGTGCGGAATTTGTCGATGCGTGCCGCCAAGGCCGCTTCTTTCTTCTGCTCGTCGATTCTGAGGCTGGGCAGGGCGGGCGACGATGCGGCGTCGGGCGGAATTGAAAGAGCTGTAGTATCGGTCGCGGTTGCGGGCAGGGCCAGTGTTTCTCCTTGACCCCCCTCCCCTCGTTTTTGGGGAAATATATGATTCTGCGGGGTTTATGACTATCAATTACTTACGGTAACCCATTTAAAATGAATGGGTTGCGGCTAAATATGTCTGGCGGTTGACGTTAATCCCTTCGGCCGCCCACAGTGCCGTCCTCGGTAGTTCGAGCATACGCAAAAACCAACTCCAGGGGAGCGCGGCTCACTCTGCGAGTTCAGTTTTTTGGGGATGAATTCAGGGTAGCGGAATGGAGGGAATTAATGCGCCAAAGGCAATGAACGGGGATAGGGTGGAGCGACTAGCGCGATTCGCTCAGCCTGCGCAATTTTCTTATCAGCTGTCCAATCCGCGCCTGACTTGCATCGTCGGGCAGGAGATAGCCGGGAAGCGCGTCGAGAAAACGTGGTTCACTCAGAAGAGCACGGAGAGCGCTGCCAATGTAGGCTCGCAACTCGGGCGATGCTTCTTCGAGTTCCGGGAGAAGAGAGGAGCGGCCGTCCACGACGGCGACGAAATCTTCCAAATCATGGCTGGCGAAGTAATCCCCCTGCCCACGGCCACGGAAAGCTTCAAGTTTGGTCCCCAAAAAGTACGGAGCGATGATCGCCCGCACTAGGATTCCTTTGGACAGCCGAACCTGCGATGCGGTGCGGAGAGCCTCGGGATACCATCGGTTGGAAAACCCGAGAACGGTGGCATCAATTGGCATTACATCGAGAATCTGGCTCCCATGCTTCCAGCGGCAAAGAGGCGCTCCTTCGGTGGTATCTTCGCGAAACCCGAGAGTCCGGAGCCGTTCGGAAAACAACGTGTACTCTGTGTACGACGCGAGTTCGGCGATGACATCGACATCATACGTTCCGCGCACCGGCGCGGCGCCCGGGTCATCAATCAGCAGGCCAGTTGCGCAGCCTCCGACAAAGACGATTTCCGGGAGCACCGGACGTAGCCTGAGTGCCACCAGCTCCAACAGGTCAAGATTTGGATTTGGATTTGGCATGCGAGGATACCTCCAGCCGACGCGTGAGTTCTCGGCCTGCCAGTTCCCTTTCGCGTGCTCGTCCATCGCGCACGGCGTCGACGAGCGCCAGCAGTTCATACAGCTTTTTGTCCTCGAGGGCGGCTAGAGGCACGTTCTTGTGAAGCGGAGAAAAACTGTAGCCGCGCACCCGCCCTTCGGCGTAGGGCCAAACAGGAGGGGGTTCGCCAGCGGCCGCAATCGATTTGCTCAGGGGCGGAGCCGCATAACTGGTCGGCATTCCTCGCGTCAGGGGGCCCTTGTCCGCGGGGAACACATACCGCACGCCGTGCAGCAGGAATTCGAGCAGGGCTGAACGATTCAGGCGGTCCTCCTTGTGGTCGAGGCTTTGGACAAGATGAGATGCGCGCGCACGCTTGACCGAAGAATAGACCTCCGAAGGATAGAGATGGAGTTCGTTTGCCAGGCGGAGATAGGTGGGGCGGTCGCCTTTTTCAAGGGAGAGTTTGAGGAGGACCACGAGATCGAGGGGGCGCAACATATGTGTATTGTAGCCTGGTCTATTCAATATTCAAATAAAATGAATATTGAATGGCACACTTTGAGGATCTGCATCGGGATTCGTGCGAGAGTCGATACGGGCCATCCGTGCGGGGGGCAAGAAGAGGTTCGTAGCTTTCCCAGGTCTCAAAGGCGAGACCTGGGGCACCCATTTTCTTCAGATCGACGCCGCGCTCAAGACAAAAGGCAGGGGGCCCGGGGTCTGGATGCTCATATCTGACCAGCGTCTGGGTGCCCTATGTCTCCCGGTTTTGGAGACATGGGCCTTCCCTCCGGGGAGGGGCTTCCCGGTGAGTTGTCACGGTCGTGGCATTCGTGAGGATCTGGCACCAAGGACCACAGCAGATCCTTCGCCCCGCTTACCCCAGACGCGCGGGTTCTCAGGATGACACACTGCGGCGGTGGGTGTGAAGGAGTGGTACGTTCCCACCCAAGCGAAGCTTGGATGGGGCACACACCAGGTTTGTAGAGGGCGGAAGAACGTGCGCCGAAGGCGCGGCTGCCTTGGACAGCTTGCCCTGAGCGGAGTTGAAGGGGCCGGTCCACAAAAAACGGCCCCCGTTTTCGGCGGGGGCCAAGTTGCCTTGGTTCTCTCGTGTTGCGAGAGCTTTTTTGGCGGCCAGACGGCCGGGGAGCCGTCGGCGCGGTTAAGGAGCCTCAGGGGGTGGCTTTGCGGCTTACGCCGCTCCGCACCTAACGTGGACTACATGCCATGGGGAGACGTGGAGTCCTGGGCCGCCAAACTGTTTTCCATCAACCGGATGTGCACGCTGCCTGACCTGATCCGCGCCGGCTTGGCATTGGAATCTGCGCCAGCGGTTTCGATCGGGGCATTGCCGAGTGCCACAAAGTGCATGCGGTAGACGGGAATCTGATGTTCTGTGACCAGATAGCGCTCGACTGACTCAGCCAGCCGTTGCGAGTTCTGGATACCGACCGCTCCGGCGCCCGGAGCGCGTGCTTCAATCTCTACGATGTAGCCCTGGTGACCAGCGAGGCTGGAGGCGAGAGTGTCAAGCTGGGCCTTCGCGTCCTTGGACAAAACTGCGCTGTGCAGGGGAACGTCGACGTCACTGATCTGGTGATACTGATCCAGACCGTTGACCGTCGTGTTCAGCTTATCGACATGACCGGAAGCGCCCTGGGCCACATTGCTGGCGTTCTGAGCCTGGGTTCCAGCCGCTGTGGCTGCCTGGTTGGCGGCATCGGCGGTCGACTGCGCGTGCTGGATGCCAGCCTGCGCGCGGGCGTCCACGTCCTTGATGTCGGATGCGTTCTTGGCGTTCACCTGATCGAGCTCGGTGAGGCGGTCATTGATCGGATCGAGGCGCTTCTTCACCCACTTCTTGCGGGCGAAGGGATTCACGTGGCCCCAGAATCCTTCTTTGTCGGAGGGCATTGCATTGGAATTGGAAGGAGAGGATGGCTGTTGCGACGTCGCTGCGGGCGGCGTGTTCTGCGCATCACTCGAGGGCTGTGTCTGCTGCGCGACTGCCGGGACAACCAATGCAGAAGCCAGTAAAACAACAGCACACTGGCCGGGGGAAAGCTTACGAATTCCGAATCGCTTTGTCATTTTGTTTTATGCCTCTTTGATGTTGCATTCGCGGGGAAACCGCGAGAGCTTCTCATTCGGCTCGCCCTCTATACAGCAAGAGCCATGCCAAAAGTGGTAGGGGTTGCGTAACCAAGATAACCAGAAAGTAACCTGAATGCGATCAGCGACTTATGCGGGGAGAGCGGACAGAAGGACGGTGGCGCGGAGATGCTGCTGTGCCCTGGTGGGTGTAATTTTTACAATTCAAAGTAAGTTCTACTAAGTAAAGGTGCGCGGCTCTCATGAATTACTTAGAAACGACACCGACGATGCGAATCTCGGGATAGGCGCCGTCCCAGTCCGGGGAGACGGCGTCGAAGATGAGCCGGAAGTCGTGTTGGTCGCCGGGTTGGAGCGGGGCGGCGGAAACCGGCTCGAGATCGATATAGGGATCGCGGGTACGGATCAGCTTGAGGGGCAGGGTCTCGTTTTGCGTGACCTCTTTGGCGGGGTCGCGAAAGAGGACCTGGACGGTGATACCGGTGACGGTGCGGTTCCCCTTGTTCGCGATGTGGCCGTCGACGTAGGTGACTCTGCCGCCGGCGAGGTTGGCGGACTCGCTCATGACCAGGCCGGAGATGGGAAGGCTGGCAGCGTACGGATCGGGAGCCGCCGAGACAGGCGTGACGGCTGCGGGCTTTCGTCCATGCTCGAGCAGGACGATGACGGCGACCGCAATCACGATCACAACGCCGGCGGCGATGGCCAGCGGAAGCCAGTTGCGTTCGCGGGTTTCGACGTGAGGAACGAGTTCGATTTCGGGACCTGTCTCCACGAGGGGATTTTAAAGCAAAACCAGGGTAGCTGTGTCCTCTTGAAATCCTGCCAGGTCGCCGCTCTTGGGGTCGCGTCGACTTGAGTGTCGTGGCTCCGGGATACATCGACCCTGGTTTTGCTGTAGAGCAGTTCTCCCATTCACGTGAAGTCGCCAAGATCGAACAAGGCGCCGTTTTCTTGAGGAAAACGGCACTCAGCCGCATTGACTGAATTTGCGCCAATGGGAGAACTGCGATACGCCCGTTACTGAAGGAATCCCTCACGGTTTGCCGATATGCAAATCAGCGTTGAATTTCAGCGATGATTGCCGAAGTAGAGAAATAAGGGCACCAAACAAAGAATCGGTGTCTTGTTCTTGTACATCTTTTGAGTGATTTTCAAAGTTGTATGAAAGTGGGCATAAGTAGGTAAACTGCGCGGAACTTTTTATCCAGCCGCGGAGTATTTACAGATGTAGCCCATGGAAGTGTGAATCAGGGAAGTGTGAATCAGGGAAGGCCAGACGCATCATGCAGTCCTATCCTCAATCCGCAATGCCCCAGGTGGCGGTGCACCACAGCGTGACGAAGCAGCCACGTCAGCGGGGCGACATGATCTACCAGGTGATGACGATTGCCGCGATGGTGATCGTGCTCGTCAGCGTTTGGATCTTCTAGATCCGCCGGGGACGCGGGACTAATCCCGCTGGACGGGTCGCCGCGCGCGGTAAAAAACCGAAAACATCGTACGAGATTCGAGTTTGAGCAGGACTGGGGCGTGCTCACTCGCACAGTTGGGCCTCGGCTTGACTGCGGCGCAGTCTTGTTCGAGTCTCAGCGCGCGGTGCGCAACATGGCGACGACGCTCCAGCCGATGGTGCCAAAGACGGCCACGATGAAGAACGGCAGGATGACTGGAAACAGATGGCCATTTCCGCTGCGCGCTGCCTGAATCCAGACCCATTGGAGCAGAGCGAACAGGCAGACAATTTCGACCTTGAGCCAAAGGACCATGTTGAGGGTCACGGTTTGCAAACGGGCGATGTTCTGGGGCGTGGTGCGCACCGGGTAGTGGAATGACTCCGGGTACCGGCTGACCAGGGACACCAGCAGGTAGAGCACTGTCGCCACTACCGGCATCAGGATCATTCCGTTCGGCGAGCCCCAGGAGTCAGGTGTGCCAGCGGCGTTGAAGTGGGTCGGGACACGGTCGGGAAGGCGGTTGGTGCTGTAGAGAGCGCTCCAGGTGAACCAAAACAGGGCGGCCAAAGCCAGGAGTCCGATGAATTCGAGGGTCTTGCGCACGATCTTTGTCCTCGAAAGAGATACGGGGAGAGTGAGTTGAGGGTTCCTCTAAAACCTTCTTCCCCAGTTGGGCTTAGCCGAACCTGGCGCGGCGCACTTCTGTCTGGCGAAAGTCCTTCCCCGTCATTTGAACCTGCACACACATTTCCGAGAGACGCGACCGCATGCGGTCGCCGATGCGGTCGCCGAGGGTTTGTTCACGTGCAGCGCGCTCGGCATCGGTTTTTTCGCCGCCGCCTGCCGGCAAATCAGGGTAATTCGTGGTGATGAGGGTGGACTGTTTGTCGTTGTAGCGCGTGTTCAGGATCAGAGCGACTGTATCCCACATCCACTCACTTGGCTTCTGAGCGCCCAAGTCGTCCAGGACAAGAACCTCCGCCGCAAAGACGGGCTTGAGTAGTTCCAGCTCCGTGGTGCTGACTTGCGGGTTGTAGCTGTTTTGGATCTTCTTGAGCAGCTCGCGGTAGTCGCAAAAAAGGCCGCGGACACCGCGTTCCTGCACCAAGCGGCGCAGGACACCGACGGCGAGGTGAGTTTTGCCGACGCCGATGGAGCCGGTGAAGAGCAGGCCCTTCCCTGCCGTATCGACTGGGTAGGCCTCGACAAATTTGCGTGCGGTTTGCAAGGCCCGTCCCAGCGAGCGGTCAGATTCGTGGTAGATCTCATAGTCGTCGAGGGTGCATTCGCGGTAGCGCTGCGGGATGTGGGCGGCAGCAAGGCGGTTCTGTTCGCGCTCCATCTGCTGGCACTCGCAGGCGCGGGAGACCCAGAGGCCGGTGGCGGAGACTTCCTCAATCAGACCGACGCCGCCGCAGATGGGACATGTGCTCATGCTCTTTCAAAGCGTAGCGCATCGGGCGGATGTGCGCTCCGGTGCGGATCAGGGCTGCTTATGTGGAAAAGGGACTAGCCGCCCAGGCAGGACTGGCCGTCCAGGCAATCGCTTCGCGTGGCTGGGGCGGTTCAACAATTTTCCTCGCACGGCAATGCAACCAGCAGGCGGGATCAAGCCGAGGATGGGTCTCGGGTAGCCGATTCGTTATTTTCCCACGATGAGAGCGACAACATAGCGGCATGCCGATCGTGAAAGGTTCTCGAATGCGCAGTCCTGTGCCCCTGCGAGCTGGAGGCAATCGCCTGGATTGAGTTCGTGCCGCTCCGAGCCTTCATGGAAGATGAGCTTTCCTTGCAGCAACCAGATTTGCTGATGAAGTGCGCTATAGGAGACAGCAGGAAACTGGACTTTGGTCCGGGCCGGTAGACAGACTTCGACTAACTGGAGAGGCATGCCGGCGCGCGGGGAGATTGCGCGGCGGGTATAGCCGGTTGCGGGGTCCTTCCAGATTTGTTGTTCGGCCTTTCGGCTGAGGCGCCGTTCACTCGCCTCACCCGATAACAGCAGCTCCGACATGGATAGACCGAATGCCCCGCTGAGGCGGCCGAGGACCACGGCGGTGGGGCTCGACTCGCAACGTTCAATTTTGCTGATCATGGCGCGGGAGATGCCGGAGCGATCTGCCAGATCCTGCATGGTCCAGTTGCGGCGCTTTCGTTCCTGCTGGACGCGCGCCGCAAGGGTACGGGTGACTTCTTCCTCCGGAACGGGCGGATTCACCGCAATTGCGGGGGCTGCGCGGCTTTTTTTCTTCTTCACGTGTTCCAATATAGTAGATTTTTGTCTATCTTAGTAGACAAAGAGAGAAAGGGAGGAGACTCTTCCCATGACGATCCGGCCTTTACAGCACGCAGACATTGAAGCGGTCACGGAGATTTACAACGAGGTGCTCATCCATACTACTGCGATTTTTCGTGACACGCCTGCGTCGCCTCAGGAGCGAGAGGAATGGTGGAAGGCTCAATGCGAGAAGGGGTATCCGGTGATGGTGGCGGAGGAAGACGGGAAGATCCTGGGGTTTGGAAGCTTTGGCGATTTCCGCTCGTGGCCAGGCTATCGATTCACTGTGGAAGCGACGATTCATCTTTGTCCCGAGGCAAGGCGCCGCGGCATCGGATCCGTGCTGCTGAGAGAACTGATTGCGCATGCGAGAAGTCTCGGCAAGCACATGCTGGTTGCAGGAGTCGATGCCGACAATACTGCTTCGCTCAACTTTCTTGCGAAGATGGGCTTCGAGGAAACGGCGCATATGCGGGAGGTCGGCTACAAATTCGGGCGATATCTCGATCTGATTTTTCTGCAGTACAAATTGTCCTGAGTGAGGTTCGGTTTTGACATCATCAAGCGTTTCTCAAAGGGACGGCACAAGGCGTCGTAACTCCATTTTCCGGCAGCGACGGCAAGGCGCCGATGACGGCCACCTATAATCGGATGCGCAGTTGAATCACGCCTTTCATCGAGTGCCAAGGAGGAGATTTCGCAGTGAATCGAGTGGCCCGGTTGACCGTGTTGGCAGTCGTTTTTGTTGTGCCTGTTGTGAACCTTAGTGCGCGATCGCAGGAGCCTGGGAATGTTCCCGAAACGAAGGCTCCGGCGCCAAGTCAGGCAGCGCCGGCCGCGACGCCTGAGCCGAAGCCCGCGACACATCCCGATAATGACTACTGGCGCAAACACGATCAGCAGATGCTGACGGATTTTGGCTGGCTGGCGCGGTTCAAGGAGGCAGATGTGAAGCTGGGACCGCCGGCGGCGGGCGAGAATCGCGTGGTGTTCATGGGCGATTCGATTACGGAGGGGTGGCATCTGGATCAGTCGTTTCCCGGCAAGCCTTATATCAACCGCGGTATCAGCGGGCAGACGACGCCGCAGATGCTGGTGCGGTTTCGGCAGGATGTGATTGCGCTGCAGCCGAAGGTGGTGGTGATTCTGGCGGGGACGAACGATATTGCCGGCAACACGGGGCCGGAGACGCTGGAAGAGATTGAGGACAACCTGGCGTCGATGGCGGACCTGGCACATGCCAACGGAATTCGTGTTGTGTTGTGTTCGATTACGCCGGCGTTCGATTATCCGTGGCAGCCGGGATTGACACCTGCGCCGAAGATCGATGCGGTGAATACGTGGATGAAGGCGTATGCGGCTGATCATGGATACGTGTATGTCGACTTCCATTCGGCGATGAAGGATGCGCGGGATGGTTTGCCGGCAGCGCTCAGTCGCGATGGAGTGCATCCACTGCCTGCGGGGTACGCGGTGATGGCGCCTTTGGTGGAGGCGGGAATCGCTCAAGCCGAGGGACTTAGGGACTAGGTCTCTGACCCGCATAAATTCGCACTTCGAGGTTCATGCCATCCCACCCATTCGCCAGAGAAAAAGCGAATGGATGGGGCACGGAGATGGTACAGATACACGCGGTCACAGCCCTAGGGAATGTGGGAACTGAAACCGTGGGACTGTCAGTGGATTGTGATGGGCCATTGTTTCTTGCCCGCTTGCGGTTCCGCCTCGCTGGTGCGGTAGGCGCCCAGATCCTTGGTCATGGTTTCCAATTCTTCTGCGTGGGCTGAGAGGCCGCAGGGATGGCCCTCTGTCTCGAGCAGGTGGGAGTTTTCGCGGATCATGGAAAAGAGCGGGCTGGCCAGGGCTTCGCGCAAGTTGGAAGTTCTGACGTTGTGGGTGGCGAGCGGAGAGACGGGGCAGGCGGTGACGTCGCCACTGGGATTGACGTGTGCGAAACCGCGACCTGCGGAGACGCAGCCGCCGAGGGCCTCTTCATCGCCGGGGGAGTGGATGATGTAGGCGCCTCCGGTTCTGCGAGCGCGATATTCGACGACGGTCTTGCGGAAGCGGGTGCGCTGGTCTTCGGTGAGCGCGGCGCCGCTTGCGCAACTGCCGGTGGGGACCTGGCTGGTCATGGGCCCGGTGGGGATTTGCTCGATGAACATGGCGAGCGGGCCGCTGTGGTCGATGAGCTGGTCGATGTTGTGCGGGTCGGTCCAATACTCGATGTTTGCGGGCGCAATGGTGACGGCGATGCCGGTGAGAACGCCAGCCTGCTGGAGGCGGTCGAGGGAGCCGAGGGCTTTCTCGTAGACGCCGCGGCCTCGGCGCATATCAGTCAGATCGCGATCGCCTTCGAGGCTGACGACGATGACGGTGTTGGAGCAGCTCTTGAGGATCGCGTAGTCGCTGGGCTGCAGGGCGGTGCCGTTGGTGAAGACGAGGAAGAGGCGGTCGGGGTGGTCACGGAACAGATTCACAATGCCGGGCAGGAGGAATGGTTCGCCGCCGGCGATCATGAAGGCCATCACGCCCAGGCGGACGGCTTCATCGACTACGGAGTACCAATCGCGGAGGCTGAGTCCGGGCTGCGCGGGGGCGGAGGTGACGGTACCGATGGCTCCGGCGTAGCAGCCTGTGCAGCGCAAATTGCATTTGGACGTGACGCTGAGAACGAGGAAGGGCGGCACGCGCACGCCGTCGGCAAGGGCGCGGGCACGGACGCGGTGCGACTGCTTCAGGGTGCGGGCGAGGCGCAGAAAACCGGGCAGGTAGCGCGGGTGCTGCACGATCCACGGAATGACCACGGGCGGTAGCTGCGGGTCGAGACCCTCGATCCCGCCGATGAGGTTGAAGAGGCGAGAGGTGAGGAAATCGTGGCGAGCAGGGGTTTGGTCGTGGCGTTCATTTGTCTTGAAATACGTCTCTGCGGCAGTCTTTGTTCCTTCGGAACAGTAGACAGCTGCCAGTTGGCAGCTGTCAGTGACGAGGAACAGGTACGGGGATTGCATCGTTTGCGCCTGGTCCGGAATCAACTTACAATAGAAAGAACTGCAGGAAAGGTCTGTCTTCGAGATGCCCAAGGAAAAGATTCATCCCAATTACGACGCGGTGCGTGTGCTGTGCGCCTGCGGAAACAACTTTGAGACCCGTTCGACCCACAAGGGCGACATTCACGTGGAAATCTGCTCGGTATGCCATCCGTTCTTTACCGGCAAACAGAGGCTGGTGGATACGGCTGGGCGCGTGGAGCGCTTCCGTCGGAAATATGCCAAGGCGGGGGAGGCTACGGCCGCGAAGGCAACGGCTGCGAAATAGCTTGTTGCGGCTGATGGAATGAGTGGGCCTCCGCTGCGGCGGGGGCCCACGTTTGTTTGGGAAAGCGGCTGACAGCTAGAGGCGTTTATGGCTGGCAAGGGATTCACGGTGAAGAAGAACTGGGACAACCCCAGGGAGCACGAGATGCCGGCGGGGACGCGGGTGCCGGCGAAGATGCGCCTCGGGTCGGTTCTGGTGGCACCGGCGACTGTGCTGGCGCCTATGGCTGGGGTGACGGATACCGTCTTTCGGCGGTTTATTCGGCACGCGAGCTTGTTTACGAGTCAGCCATCGTTCGCCGGCGGAATCGAACTGGTCTCCCAGGTCTCAGACTCGAGACCTGGGGCACCCAGCGAGATGGAAATTGAAGCCGCGGTGACGAATGCGCAGTCGGGGTGCGGGCTGCTGATGACGGAGTTTACCTCCGCCGATGGGCTTTCGCGGATGCGGGAGTCGAAGCGGCGGCGGTATCTGACTTTCTATGACGATGAGCACCCCATTGGGGCACAGCTGTTTGGTTCGAATGCCGAGACGTTGGCGGATGCGGCTCGGATCGTGCAGGACACGGGGTTCGATTTGATCGATTTGAACCTGGGGTGTCCAGCCAAGCGAGTGGTGGGGTGCAATGGCGGTTCGGGGTTGCTGAGGGATCTGCCCAAGATTTGCGAGATATTTCGAGCGATTCGCTCGGCGGTGACGATTCCCTTCACCGTGAAGTTCCGGATGGGGTGGAACGAGGCGCAGATAGTTTGCGTGGAGCTGGCGCGGATGGCGGAGGCCGAGGGGCTAAACGGCGTGGCGCTGCATGCGCGGACCCGCGAGCAGGGCTACAGCGGGCAGGCGCAGTGGGAGTGGATTGCCGCCGTGAAGCAGGCGGTGGGAATTCCGGTGACCGGGAATGGCGATATTCGCACGCCGGAAGACGCGGCTGCCATGGTGGCGCAGACCGGGTGCGATGGCGTGATGATTGGGCGCGCAGCTCCGGCAAACCCTTGGATTTTCAGGCAGATCGCCCAATATACCGCTACCGGCAGCTATGAGCGCCCGACGGTAGAGGATCGGTATCGCTTGATCCGGACTTATTTCCAGATGCTGCTGGCGGAGGCTGAGGCGAGCCAGGCGTTACCCAACCACCCCAACAACAAGGACCCGTTGTTGGGGACCCCGGGGAAGGCTGCTCGCAGGGGCGAAACTGCGGGCAAGATGAAGCAATTTGCATCGTGGTTTACCCACGGCGTGCCGGGCGGGGCGAAGCTGCGGGCTGCCATTTATCAGGCGCGGACCGGTGCGGAAGTCCTCGGCCAGGTGGACGCATTTTTCCTGACGCAGCAGGAGACTGAGTCGGAATTGGGCAGTCAAGACATTCCGGGAGATGTGTCCGCTTTTCCTGAAACCGCTCTCGTTTGCGATTAAATGCCTATTCGCTCCCCTTGTTGAGTGAAGAACGCACTGTGGGATTGGACCAGCCTCGATTTCCACAAGGGTGAACGCTTCGTGCTCTCGCGCGGCCTTCCAGGTCTGAAAGCGGGCTCCAGCCCAAGGCTGGGATTATTCGCGTCCGTCCGGAAAAACGATTGAGTATTCAACTTCAAGGGACCGGGATCTGTTCTTCTGTCAAGGTTGACCTACTTTTGAGGCAAAAAGGCTGCCAGAATCCGGCAAATTCGGCCTTGGATGCACATCGGTAATTCGACTCTAACTCTAAGAACACACAGCACCAATGAACCACGGCTATCGACTTTTGTGTGATTTCCTATCCCGAGAGTAATCTCTATAGTAATCCCACTGGTAATTGCGCAGCGATGACCAATCGAGCAGCGCCGATGAAGGAATCGGACGCGTCTGTTTGGCCAGAGCGGGCACCCTGCACAACGGCCGCCATGCGAGCAAGGCAGTCAGAGGGGAAGTTATTGCGTAGGTCACTCAAACCTGGGGTAAGACTCCGGCTGCTGATCAGCGGCCTCGCAACACTCTGCGTGGCGATGACCTCCCAGGCCCAGCGCTACAGTTTTCGCGAGTACACCCAGGGACTGGGCAATCTGAATATCCAAAGCCTGGCACAAGATCGAACCGGGTTTCTATGGGTAGGGACGCAGAACGGGCTCTACCGCTACGACGGCAGCCAATTTCAGAGTTTTGGAGTGTCCCAGGGCCTTCCCGAGCGGATGATCCAGGATCTCTATGTCGGGATGGACGGGACTCTGTGGGTAGCGACCTCGACGGGCTTTTTCTTCGAGCAGAAAGACGGCCGGTTTGCGCAGGTGCAACCTTCGACTCCCGGGGTCCAATATCTGCCACGGGCCGGGACGATTTTTGCTTCGAACAAGGTCGACGAAGTAATTGCCCTGACAAAAGCTGGAGCGATTCTGCTACGGCGTTCGAAGACGGAACAATGGATTGCAGAACCATTGCATCTCGATGGAAGTCCCGTGAGCGTGCTGTTCGGACCTGACGGGGCGCTCTGGTACGGCTGCGATTCAGATCTTTGCCGGCGGGACAATGGAAAGACCAGCCGGCTTGGCTCTACGCTTGGTCTCCCAAAAGAGGAATGGAGCAACCTGCTGCTGACGCGCAGCGGCCACATCTGGATCAGGGGCGACGTGCACGCGGGAGAGATCGATCCGGCGAAGCTTCGGTTTGAGCAGCACGATCTTCCCGGTTCACTCGCATCGGAGGCGTATCCCACGCTTGTCGAAGATGCCCAAGGCAGAATTCTGACTCCGCAAGGGCCGTCGCTTGGGATGTGGGAGCACGGGCATTGGCGCATGGTGACGGAGCACAACGGGCTTTCTCGATTTGAAGTCCAGGATCTCTTTGTGGATCGTGAGGGATCGGTCTGGATCAGTGTGGTGGGGCATGGACTGAAGCGCTGGGTGGGCCAGGACCGGTGGGAAGGGTACACAGCGGCGGATGGCCTGAGCGACGACCTGGTTTGGGCGGCGCTGCGCGACCGGAAAGGCCGGTTATGGATCGGCACCGAGTCCGGCCTGGACTGGATTGCGGCGGGGCAACCGAATCCCAAAATCTGGCGGCAGGCCGGTATCGTGACGGATCGCGCCGGCGCGTTGAATGAATCCGCGGATGGAGCGATCTGGGTGGGCAGCGCGGCTGGCGCGCTGGTCCGGATCGATCCGAACTCGCTGGCAGGGCGGCAGTGGAAGCTTCCCGAGATTTACAGCGTACTTATCGACAATCAGCAGGAGGTATGGGCGGCGACCGATACCGGTCTTTACAAATTGGATTCGAATTGGGCGCACAGTGAGCCCAGCCTGGTGGAAGACCCCGCATTCGGCAATGTGCATCAGCGCTTTTCGAGCCTCAGTCTCGATGGGAAAAAGCGCATCTGGGCCGCCGCGGACCAGGGGCTCTTCCTGCGCGACGACAAGGGCTGGCACCGCATCGACCTGGCCTCGTCGGGCGCCAATCCAGACACGATTGCAATCGACCACGATGGGTATGTTTGGGCTGCAGGCTCTTCGCAAGAACTGATGCGGCTGAAAGTGGATGGCTATCGTGTGACCGAGGTGAAGCACATCGGGCGGCCGCCCCTGCTGTCAGAGCAAGTGGTCTCGTTGATGGTGGACCAACGGGGATGGCTCTGGGTGGGGCAAGATGCGGGACTGACGGTTTTCGACGGCCACGCGTGGCGTAGCTATACGCAGGACGACGGCCTGATCTGGAACGATACGGACAGCTTCGCTCTTGCGGAGGATTCGGATCACAGCATCTGGATTGGGACGTCGGGGGGGCTGAGTCATTTGATTACTCCCCAGGATGCGCCGACAGGGATGCCGCAGGCTCCTGCTTTCACCCAGGTGATGTATGGATCGACGATGCTGGGCAACGGATCGGCGGTGCGATGGAGTTCCAGTTATTCCCTGGACATCTCGATGGCGCTGCTTTCATTCCGCAGGACTCAGGATGCGGGGATTCGCTATCGACTCCTCGGCGGACAAGGGTCGGAGTGGGAAGAGACGCGCGACATGGACGTCCACTTCCAGCATCTTGCGCCGGGAGACTATCAGTTCCAAGTGGCCGAAGTGGACCAGACGGGACACTTGATTTCGCCGACCGCGACCTATTCGTTCCGGATCATTCCGCGCTGGTGGCAATCCCGTGAACTGCAGATTACGCTGGGACTGATGGCGTTGGTTGTGCTGGTGGGTACGTGGCGGCATCGAGTGGGCGCACTGGTCATGCAGAAGAAGCACCTGGAAGCCGCGGTGAAGCTGCGCACGATCGATCTCGAGAAAGAAAAGGGCGAACTAATGCGCACCAAGGAGCAGATGCGCCACTACGCCGAGCACGATGACCTGACAGGGTTATGGAATCACCGCATTATCGTTGAGCGTTTGCGGATCGAGGTCGACCGGTCGCGCCGTGAGGGCCTCCCGGTGAGTATCATTCTGGCCGATCTCGACTACTTCAAGCGGATCAACGATACCTTTGGCCACCCAGCAGGCGACCGGGTGCTGAAAGAGGCCAGCGCGATCTTCCATCGCATGGTTCGAACCTACGATTGGGTCGGTCGCTATGGGGGAGAAGAGTTTCTGCTCATCCTGCCGGGTTCCGGATTCATGCATGCCCGGCAACGCGCCGATGAGTTGAGGGTTGCCATTCAGGAAGCCTGTGTAAGAGAGGGCGAGACGGTGATTCCCTTGACGGCGAGCTTTGGTGTGGCTTCGGGCTTCCCGGCGGGACACGAAGAGCTGATTCGTGAGGCCGATGAGGCGCTTTACAAAGCCAAGAACAGCGGACGCAACCGTGTGGTGGCGATGGAAATCGATGCGCGCCGGTCGATGATGCCACGGGTTGGGTAGAGCTCAGACCGTGTGATTTCCTTCTTTGGGTTTGGAGCTTTCCCACCCATTTGCCAGAGACAAAGAAGCAGGTCCTTCGACTCCCCTTCCCCTTCTCTGCGCTCAGGGTCAGGGTCGCTCAGGATGACAGAATGGATGGGGCACGGAGATTCGTAATCGCGATACATCCTAACAAAATCAAGCTAAGGGCAGCCTTACGGTGGCACGGGCTCCCTCGTTGTCTTCCCGATTGACAAGGCGAATTTCTCCGCCGTGGGCACGCGCAATCTGCTGCGCCAGGGCGAGGCCTACACCGCTGCCGGTGGGCTTGGTTGTGTAGAACGGCACAAACAAGTTCTCGGTGTTGGCGATGCCCAGACCGCTGTCTTCAATGATAACCTCGATCGCCGACTCCGCGAGGTGCCAGCCGATGCGCACCGGATTTGCGCCATTGGCCAGCGAGGCGTCGACGGCGTTGGCCAGCAGATTGATGAACATCTGCTCCAGTTGGTCGGGATCGGCATGCAGTGTCGCGGGGGGGCCCATCGTGAGCTGAACGGGGACACGCTGTTCGAGCAGAGCGACGCGCTCGAGCAATGGCGCAATCTGCACCGGCTTGAGGTGCGGCGGCGGCAACTGCGCGAGGAGGCGGTACGACTGCACAAAGCGATGCAGGGAGTCGGCGCGGCTCTCGACCACGCCCAGGCCGCGGCGGAAATCGCGGACTGTGTCGGTGTCGCCCTGGATCTGATCCACGCGCGCCAGCAGGCTGCCGGCGATGGACTTGATGGGGGCGAGCGAATTTGAGAGCTCGTGACCCAGCACGCGGATGAGGCGCTTCCACGCGGCCTGCTCTTCTTCCTGCAAAGGCTGGCTCACGTCAGCCAGGAGCAGCAGAATATGCGGCGCGCCGTCCTGGCGAAAGGCGGCTTTGCGCAACAACCAGCGGTTGGGCTTGGAACCGAACGAGTGAATGCTCTGATCGGGCGACGCGAGCAGGTCTTCAAGTCCCAATTCCCTGGACGTGCGGCCGAAGCAGCGTGCGTGCGGCAGGCCGAGCAGCTGGACGCCGGCTTCGTTGACCAGCTGCAGCACGTTTTCGCGATCGAAGGCGAAGATCGGCGCATGCATCACTTCAAGAATGCGCGCCAGCAACGCAGTGGCTTCGAGGGAACGCACGCGCTGCTTTTGCAGCAGGTCGGCGAGCGCATTGATCTCCGCGGCCAGCTCGCCGAGAGCATCGTGGGAACCGGCGCCGCGGGCGCGAAAGGAGTAGTCGCCCTCGCGCAGCGACGACACCACGTTGGAGAGCGTTTGCAGCGGGCGGACGAGGCCTTCAATCAGGGCGGCAGCGATGAAGAGCAGGTAGATGAGCAGGCAGGTCGCAACCAGAATTGCCGGCGCGGCGGAGACGTTGTGCTGGTAGAGAAGGATTCCGGCAAAGATCAGCGTAGGAAGCGAAAGAAGCAGGCAATAGAACCACGCCCGGCGAACCGCCGAGCGGCGGCGCCTGCGCATGCGCCGTGTTCTCAGCTCGCTCTCATAGGCCATATTTTTCGATGCGGCGGTAAAGCGCGGCGCGGCTCAGCCCGAGCGCCTCGGCGGCCTGCGAGATGTTGCCGTCGCAGCGGCGCAGCACCTTGCGGATGAGCAGCGCCTCGACCTCGTCGATGCTCATGTTGTCGAAGGACGGAGCACTGGGTCGCGCCAGGAGCCATGGCGAGATTGGCCGGCTCGATTTCCTCGCCGCGGCAAAGCAGCACGGCTCGCTCGACTGCGTGCTCGAGCTCGCGCACATTGCCCGGCCACGGTACTGCATCATCTGCTGCATGGCGGCGGGCAGAAAAGCCGCTGACCTGCTTGCGATAGCGGGTGCGATTGCGATGGAGAAAATGTGTGCGCGAGCAGCGGGATATCTTCGCGCCGGTCGCGCAGCGCGGGCAGATGGATTTCGACCGTATTGATGCGGAAGAGCAGGTCTTCGCGAAAGTTGCCGGCCTTGGCTTCTTCGTGCAGCTGCGCATTGGTGGCGGAGAGCACGCGCACATCGACGCGACGGGTTTGCGAGGAGCCAACGCGCTCCAGTTCGCCGGTCTCAAGCACGCGCAGCAGCTTGGCCTGCTGGCGCATGGGGACGTTGGCGATTTCGTCGAGAAAGAGCGTGCCGCCGTTGGCCAGTTCGAAACCGGCCCATGCGATCGGTGCGCGCGTCGGTGAATGCGCCTTTCACGTGGCCGAAGATCTCGCTTTCGAAGGTGCCTTCCGGCAATCCGCCGGCGTTCACCGCGACCAGCGCCATGCGCGAGCGCGGCGAGGCGGCATGGAGCAGCTTGGCGACGATCTCCTTGCCGGTGCCGTGTTCGCCGGTGATGAGCACGTTGGCGTCGGAGGGGCCGACCTGCGCGATCAGTTCCAGGACCGGCTGCATGGAGGGAGCGCCGGCGACGAACTCCGGCATGCCTTCGGCGCGCAGCAAGCGGTTTTCGAGCTCCAGTTGGCGGGCGCGGCGCAGGGCCTGGTGCAGCTCGGCGTGGACGCGGATCGAGCGAGAGCAGGCGCTCGTTCTCCCATGGCTTCTGAATGAAGTCGCGCGCGCCGCGCTTGATGCTTTCGACGGCCAGATCGATGTTGCCCCAGGCGGTCATCACGATGACCGGGCAGCCGCGGATCGATCTCCTGGATGCGCGCCAGCAGATCCAGGCCCTCCTGGCCCGGAGGTGGTGTCGCGCGTGTAGTTCAGGTCGATGAGCAGGACGTCGTAGTCGCTCTGGCCCAGCGCCTCCAGCAGCAGCTGCGGCGAGCGCACGCAGTCCACATGGATGCCTTGCGGCTGGAGCAAGCAGCTCCACGGCTTCGAGGATGTGCGGCTGATCGTCGGCGACCAGAACCCGGATTCGAGCTTGCTTACGAGGGTCGGTCATGAACTCTCTCGGTGATATTGAGCTGTTCTCCAATATGTATGTGGCATTGTAACTCTCGTGCAAGGCGCCTTTTTCTTAGAACGAATGCCCCCGCTTGAGTCCCACAGGGGTTAAAACCCCTACTTTCACCGGGCGTTTTCGGCACGACTAAAGTCGTGCCCTGTTACAAAGTGAGATTTGTGAAACATACTCTAGTGATGCAGCCACTCGGTGTCGCGCTTCCTCCGCACAGCCATTGGAGAACAGCTTTACGGCGCGCGGGTGACGACGCCCGATTTCGCATCGTCGATCGAGACTCCTGTCCGCTCCAACGTTGTCACCGATGGCAGCGGTCGATATCCACCTTGGCTTTTTCGTAGGCTGTTTGTGCGGCGTCGAGAGCGGACTCGGCCTGGGCGAGTGCGTTTTCCGCGTTCAGCGTATCGACGCTTGACTTGGCGCCCAGCTGCTGCTCCTGCTTGGTGATGTCGAAGGTCCGCTGGGCCAGGTCGCGGGCTTTCTGCGCAGCATCGACGCGGGCCTGCGCCTGTTCAAGGGCGAACTTCGAGTTGCGCACGTCGAAGCAGAATGTTCTTCTTCTGCTGCTCGGAAGAGATCTGGCTCTGGCGGTATGCCAGCACGGCACGGAACTGATCGGCCTTGGCCTGGCGGTTGCGCAGATTGATGTTGAGGGTCATGCCGAACTGGTATTCCGGCGACGAGTAGTTGAAGGTGTTCTGCAAACATGCCGGGGAAGCCCGATGGGCAGATCCGTGGTGCAGCACTGACTGCTTGCCGAGGTCGCAGTATGGGTTCTTCGGTCCGGCAGTGCCCGCGCCCGCGTAGTAGACCATACATGTTGAGGGTCGGCAAAAGCTCGCTATTGATGTCCTTCAGTGCCTGCTTCTGCACCTCGGCCGGTCATCTTATAGATGGCAACCTCGGGCCGGTTCTTCTCGGCCTCGGCAATGAGGTCGTCGATGGATTTGGCGGCGTTCGGGTCGGCTGCGGCATGCAGGTCGAGGGGAATGACCGGCATCTCGTCGATGGCCGGATCGTCGGTCTTGGTGAGCGCGTTCTTCATCAGGAGCTCGTTCAGACGCAGGCTGGCGCGCGCAACCGTAAGGTTGCCTTCGGCGGTGGCCACGGCGGACTGATCCGTCATGACCTGCATGGCGGGGATGGCCTTCAGGTCGAGCTGCTTCTGATCGTCGGAGAGAGTCTGGTTGGCGAAGCCGAGGGAGCGCTCCTTGATCTGCTCGTCCTCGTAGGCATTCACGAGGTCCCAGTAGATATTCTCGATCTGGGTCACGGTGGCGATGACCTGGGCTTGGAAAGCAAGGTCGAGTGATCTGAGGCGTTGCGCTTGGCGATGCGGATGTAGCGCTCGTTGGTGGAGAGTCCGAAGCCGGCCAGAAAGGGCTGGGTAATGCTCACCGCAAACTTGGCATAGAGCTCGGGATTGATGGCGTTGTATGGCGTGTTGTTGGCGACACGCTGACCGATGTAGTTGACATTGACGTTCGTGCCCATGGGAAACGATTGGGAGTAGTTCGAGAAGACCTCGATCGTGTTGGTCTTGAGAATCGGCGTGCCGACCAGGGAACTGTTGGCCTCCTGGATGACGGTGTGATCGACGTAGCCCTGGAAGGTGAGGTAGGGATCGAAGGACGGAACGGCGGTTCCGGCGCCGAGGGTCGAGGTGACGATGCCGCCATTGCCGGCGGCGAAGCCTGACCCGGATGAGCCGCCGCCGCCGCCGCCGGAAGCCGCTAAACCCGCCCTGGGTGGACTGGACGATCGCGGTGTTGACGCCGTTGGCCGGCGCGCCCGCTTTGGTGCGCTGAATGTCGGTCTGAGCGATGGGGAAGTTATAGCGGAAGTAGGCCAGATCGAGGTTGTTCTCGATGGCAAGGGCGATGGCGTCGCGCAGCGAAATATAGATCTTTCCGTCGCGAATAAGATTCTGCAGGCGCGGCGAGTTGGTGAGGTCCAGCGGAGGCGCGGTGCTGGGCCGGTAGGGCGCAAGCGGATTGTGCGAGTGGGGCATTGGCACGTGAAATGGCGTTTGTGGAGCGAGCGACGGCCTGCTGCTGTCTGCTGCATGCTGTTGCGCCAAGGTGGGAGCGGGCGCTTGCGAGCCAGTCGCGCGGGCGTCGGAGCTTCCGGCGCGGGCTGCGTTGTTTGCGCGTCCGCGGGCGTGGCCTGCGATTGCGCAGGCGCGGCAGCCAGGGCCATGTTGACCTGCAAGAGAAGAATCGCGGCAACAGATTGCATGCGCGTGCAGAAGCGAATGATCGGAGCGTTCATTTTGTATTTCCCCTGAGAAGAATTCACTGAGCGCCGACCTCCGTCGGGGTTGCTGTACCGCTTCGTCGCGCGTGAGCCAGCCGTCGCGCAGTTCGAGGATGCGCTTGCCGTAGCGCGCGTTCTCTTCCGAGTGCGTGACCTGCACGATGGTTGTGCCCTGGCGGTTGAGTTCGCAGAAGAGCTCCATGATTTCGCGGGCCTGCGTGGAGTGCAGGTTGCCGGTCGGCTCGTCGGCCAGCAGCAGCGAAGGCGCGTGGACCACGGCGCGCGCGATGCCCACCAGTTGCTGCTGGCCGCCGGAGAGCTGGTTGGGAAACAGGTCCTTCTTGGCGACGATCTGGAAGCGGTCGAGAATGTCGGCGACCATGCCGGCGCGTTCCTTCGATGGGAGGTTCTTGTAGGAGAGCGGCAGGTCGATGTTCTCGGCGACGGTGAGGTCGTCGAGCAGGTGATAACTCTGGAAGACCATGCCGATGCGCTGGCGGGCAAGGTCGGCGCGCTGCTTGCGATTGAGCTTGTGCACGGGTGTTTCGCCAAACCAGTACTCGCCCAGCCAGCCGTCGTCGAGCAGGGCGAGGACATTCAGCAGCGACGACTTCCCTGCCCCGGACGGACCCATGACGGTGACGAATTCGCCTTCGCGAATGGTGAGGCCGACGCGGCGCAACACCCAGGTTTCGGTGTGGCCGGTTCTGTAACTGCGTTCGACATTCTTCAGTTCGATCATGACGGTTACTCCGATCTCAAATCCGAACTTCTTCTTCGACCTTACTCTGTGCGCAACGCGCGCATGGGTTCGACGGCGGCAGCCCGCCGCGCTGGGAAGTAAGAGGCGACCATTGCCGCCACAAACAAGATGGCGGCCACCGAGAAAAAGGCCGCAAGGTCGATTTCACCCACGTTATAGAGCGTGCTCTTCATAGCGCGACCCACGAAGAACGCGCCCACGAGTCCCAGGAGCATTCCGATGCAGGCGAGGATGGCGCCTTCGCGCAGCACCATGCGCACGACACGATCGCGGCTGGCCCCGAGGGCCATGCGCAGGCCAATCTCGTGCTCGCGCTGGCCTACGGCAAAGGCCATGACGCCATAGATACCAATCGCCGCCAGCACCAGTGCGATGAGGGCAAAGCTCGCATAGAGCACAAGCGAGAAGCGCTCGCCGGAGAGATCCCGATCACGGATCTGATCCAGCGTTTTCACCTCCGAAAGGGCCAGTGTGGGATCGACGGAATGAACCGCGGCAGCAATGGTCTTCGTCATCGCCTCCGGGGCGAGCGCGGTGCGGACGCCCACTTCAATGTACGGCCAGGGGCTCTGGTAGAACGGAACCAGGATCTCCTCGTGTTGGCGCTGGAAGGAGCCTCCACGGACGTCGTGATACACGCCGACAATCACCCAGGGCTGTGACGGTCCGAGCTTTTGCACGCCGGGAACGAGCTGATCTACATTGAGAACCTGGCCAAGGGGGTTCTTGCCGGGCATGTAATGACGAACGAGCTGTTCGTTCACAACTGCGACGTGCAGATTCCCCGCGTTGTCCCCTTCGGTGAAGAAGCGGCCCTTCACGAGTTGAACGCCGAAGGTTTTGAAGTAGTCCGGGGTGACCATGCCGAATCCTGCATCGGGCCTCTGCGACGGATCGGAAAAGTCGGACTGGCCTTTGATGGTAAAGGCCATACCGAAGCCAGGCCATTCGAGCGGCATGCCAGTCGCTGCGGACGCGCTTTCGACGCCGGTGGTGGACTCGATGCTGCGCATGATCTGCTGGTAATAGCCCACGATCTGAGCGGACCCGTAATCCATGCCCTTATTCATGGGCAGGGCGAAGGTCAGGACGTGATCCGTTTGAACGCCGAGGTCGACATGAGCGAGATTCCAGAAGCTGTGCATGGCCAGGCCCGCACCGGCAAGCAATGCGAGAGCGAGCGTGAATTCCCCGACAACCAGCGTCTGCCGCACGCGATGGCGAACCTTGCCCGATCCGGAGCGCCCGCCTTCTTTCAGGGCTTCGGCGGGATCGAAGCGCGAGGCGTACCAAGCGGGTGCACAGCCGAAGAGGAGTCCCGCGAGAGTGGTGGCGGCGAGCGTTACTGCGAGGACGGGCAAACTGAGCCGGAGATCGGCCTCGGTAGGGAGCGTATCGGGGGGCATGGCAGCGATGAAACCACGCAGCATGGCATAGCCGAGTCCCACTCCGACGGCGCCGCCCAAGAATGCAAGCGCGAGGCTTTCGGTGACGAATTGAATAAAGACGTTGGTGCGCGAGGCGCCCAGGGCCGAGCGAACCGCGATTTCACGCTGGCGCGACGTGCCTTTGGCGAGGAGAAGATTGGCGACGTTCACACACGCGATCAAAAGAACGCAACCGACGGCGCCGAGCAGAAGCCAGAGGGTGTGTTTCACATTGTCGCCGAGAAAATCGTTCTGCAGGGGCTCGACCGTCGCACCCCAGCCTTTGTTGGAACGCGGATTGGCCTGGGCGATATGAGCGGCAACCGCATTCATATCGGCCTGTGCCTGCTGGAGGGTGACGCCCGGCTTGAGCCGGCCCATGACGAGGAGCCAATGGAAGTCGTGATTCTTCTGCTCGGGCTTGATGGTCAGCGGCACGATCAGATCCTGATCGAGCCGGTCGGCCTGACCGCCGGCGAGCACCCCGATGACGGTGTAGGGCTTCTGGTCGAGCTTGATCTGTTTGCCGACGATGTTTGGGTCGGCTCCAAGTTTTCTCCAAGTCTTATTCAAGAGAACGACGACGCGATCTTTGCCGTCGACGCCTTCTTCGGGGAGAATGTCACGGCCGAGCGTGAATCGATTCCCCAACATGTTGTACATGCCCGGTGAGCTCACGCCGGCGCGCACCATCTCAGGTTGCTCCTTGCCGGCCATGTTGAAGCTTGTGCCGGTGAACGCCTTAAGCTCCTGGAACGATTTGTTCTGTTGCTGCCAGTCAAGAAAATCGCCGGCGGAGACCTGGTTGCGAAAGCCCTGAATCTTCGACCAGACCATGACGAGCTGGTCAGGTTGCGGATAGGGCATGGGCGCGAGCAATGTTGCGTAGACCACGGTGTAGATGGCCGTGGTTGCGCCGATGCCGAGGGCGAGCGTGAGCACGGCCGTGATGGTAAAGACCGGAGACTTGCGCAGTTGGCGCAACGCGTACTGCAGATTGCGAAGCATCGTTTGCATCTCAGACCCTCCTTGTTCCTAAGAGCTATTCGGTACGCAACGCCTGCATGGGCTCGACGCCGGCGGCGCGGCGGGCTGGAAGAGCCGCGGCAAGCGCGACCATGAGAGCGGTCAGTAGCACTGCTCCCATGAGCGTGATTGGATCGAATGCGGAGACGCCGTAGAGTTGGCTGCTGAATAAACGCGCCAAGGCGACGGTGGATGGCAACGCGACGACCGTGGCGATGGACGCGATGATGAGCATCTCACGCGAGATGAGGAGAACGACGTCGGATCGCGGCGAGCCAAGGGCCAGACGGACACCGATTTCGCGGGTGCGCTGTTCGGTGGAGTAGGCGAGGACGCCGTAAAAGCCGACAGCGGCGAGGATCATGGCCAGCGCCGAAAAGCCGATGGAGAGAAAGGCGAGGGCGCGATTGTCGGAGGCGTTGTCATCGATTTGCTCGTCCATGGTTCTAAGGCCATCGACAACCAGAGTCTGATCGAGGCGTTGAATCGTCTGCCGAATTGCGCCTTTCACGGTAGCGGGCTCCGCTGTTGTTCGCGCGTATATCTGCACGCCGAGCGGATGTTTGTCCTGCAGGTAGGGCCGGTAAACCGCAGGTCCCATGTCAGTGCGCAGGTTTTCATGCATTACGTCGCCAACCACGCCGATGATGGTTGTATCCGGTTTGACATCGGGGCCGCGGCCCTGGGCGAGAACGCGGCCCAGAGCTTTCTGCGCGGAGCCGTAGTAGCGCTGCGCAAGGCTCAGATTGACGATAGCGACCGGCGTCTGGCCCTTGGCGTCCGCTGGGGTGAATTCCCTGCCGGCCAGAATGGGCTGCCGCAAGGCAGCGAAGTAGTCGGGCGTCAGGCGGACATCTTCGAAGTGCAGAACCTCGTCTTCGGCAGGCGTGTACCCCTGGAGAGTGAAGGAAGAGTGCTCGGAGTTTCCAGCCAGCTCAGGATCGTTGGTGGCGCCCACAGAGACGACGCCGGGAATCGCGCGCAATGATCCGATTGCGTTAGCGACAATCTGCGGAGCACGGTCTTCTCCATAGCCGGAGCTGGAGGGATCGAGCGAAAACGTGAGCAGCCTGGTGGTCTCAAAGCCGACGGCCTGATGGCGCAGTTTATCGAGTGAGCGCACAAAGAGACCGCCTCCTGCAAGGAGCATGACGCTGATTGCAATTTGGAAGCCGACGGCAATCTTGCGGAAACGCAGCGAGCCTTTGGAGGCAGTGCCTGCGTTTTGGCGCAGAGCGCCGGCGAGATCGGGACGAAGAAAGTGCAGCACTGGCGCAATGCTGAAGAGCAGGCTCGAGATCAGCGCAACGGCGAGAGTGAAGAAAAGAATGCGTGAGTCGATAGCCGTCGAATAGGGCTCGTTGCCCGGATCGGCGCCCGTCATGAGGCGCACAAGCGCAGTGACTATCACGGGCGCCAGCGCCAGCCCAGCGGCAGCGCCGGCGATTCCGAGTAGCCCGCCTTCAACGAGCAATTGGGCGACGATGCGGCCGCGCTTTGCGCCCAGCGCATAACGCATCGACATTTCGCGGGCTCGGCCAGCGGCGCGCAGCAGCAACAGGGTGGCGACATTGATGACGCACATGGCTACGAGCAGGCCAGCCATGCTCATCAGGATGATGAGCGGCGTCCTGAGTTCCATGCGTCCGGGCGAATACCCGGTGGAATCGTCGAGCACTTTGAGATGCGAGTTGTCGAGGAACTCTTTGCGGAAATGCGCTGTGGTGGTCTTGTAGAGGGTCAACTCATGCGCACGCAGCGCATGCCACACCGGTCCCAGGCTGGCTTCGGCCTGCGGCTTGGTGACTCCCGGCTTGAGACGGGCGATCAGCGTGAGCCAGATGGACTGGTGACTGTTCAGATCATCGCGCGGGATCGCCCAGGGCATGGCAACCTCTGCCATGCTGATGGGCAGGAACACGCCCGGTCGATAACCGCCAATCGCCGTGTCGAAGTTTTGCGGAGCCACGCCCAGAACGGTGAAGGGATGGCCGTTGATCAGCACCGTCTGGCCGGGGATATCGGGCGAGGCGCCGAAACGTGCTTTCCAATAGCTGTAGCTGAGGACGAGCACCGGATTCGCATTCTTCGCGGTATCATCCTGCGGCGTGAGCAGGCGTCCAAGCGCGGGCTTGAGACCGAGAAGCGGAAAGTAATTGCCGGTGACGACTTCCGCGTCTTTATTCTCGGCTGTGTTGCGCCATGAAACACCGACATTGGCGCGGTCAGCTGCTGCAATGCCTTCGAAGACCTGGTGCTGGTCCCGCAGGTCTTTGTACATCGGATAGGAGAAGAAGTTGTGCATGTCGCCGCCGAAGCTGCTGGACGAGCCGGAGAAGCTGCCGGTCCATTCGAAGCGAACGAGTTCTTTGGGCCGCTGGACGGGCAGCATGCGGAGGAGCACTTCATCGAAGAGCGTAAAGACCGCGGCATTGGCGCCGATGCCGAGTGCAAGCGTGACCACGACAGTCAGCGTAAAGCCGGGCGACTTGCGCAATTGGCGCCATGCGAAGCGAATGTTTTGAGCCAGCGGATTCATCGCGATTCTTCTCCGGTGCGTTGGTCTTGTCTCATGGCTATTCGGACCTCAGTGCCTGCATGGGCTCGATGGTTGCGGCGCGGCGGGCCGGGACGATGGCTGCTGCAGCGGCGCAGAGAACCAGCATGAGCGGCGCGCCGGCCAATGCGATCGGGTCGTAACTGCCTACATCGTAGAGAAGGCTCTTCATCAGGTACCCCGCGTAGAGCGATGCAGGGATGCCGAGGGCAAGACCGATAAGAATTTGCCAGACCTCGACGCGCAGGACCATCAAGACTACGCTGGAACGTGTCGCTCCCAGGGCCATGCGGATACCGATCTCACCGGTACGCCGGGCGACATAGTAGGACATCACGCCATAGAGACCGACGCACGCGAGAATGAGCGCAAGAACGCCGAACAGAGTGCTGAGCTGCGCAATCAGACGTTCCTGATTGAAATTGTCGGCGACCTGCTCATCGTAGGGACGCAAGTTGGTAATGGTGAGGTTGGGGTCGATCGAAGCCAGTGTACGATGTACGGTCTGCTCCACGTCCTGCTGCGGGCCCTTGAAGCGGAGGATGACCGCGTCGATGAACATGGAGCGGGTTTCGCCTGTGACGTCGGCCTCGTCGGTGTACCCGGTGTAGTGCTGGGAAAGCGGGCGCAGGAACAGGCGATGTGCGTCGGCACGAGGGTCGTTCATTTTGAAATCGGGAATCACGCCAACGATTTCGAAGGCGCCTGAGAATTTTGGAGCGTCGACGCCGAAGTGTTTGCCGATGGGGTCTTCATTCGGGAAGAAGCGTTTAACGAAGGACTGATTGACGACGGCGACGGGCTGCGTGGCGGCAGTGTCCTGGTCGGTGATGCCGCGACCGCGCAGGACGGGGACGCCGATGGTGTCAAGAAAGGTTGGACTGACGCGATCCCATGTGGCCCAGCTTTCGTCGTTGGGGCGAGGCAGAGGATGACCCTGGACGAAGACGCCTTCACTCCAGTTATCGCCTTCCAACGGACTGTACATTGCGAGCGAAGCAGAGGCCACGCCGGGCAATGCAGAGAAGCGATCCTGAAGTTGGCGATAGAGGCCAGGAAGCCGGTCGACTGTGTATCCGGCGCCTGCGGGATCGAGGTGGAAGACGTAGCGGTTCTCAGTCTGGATGCCGAAATTCTGGTGTTGGAGATTGCCCAGCGAGCGTGTCATGAGAATGGCGCCGGCAAGCAGAACGACTGAAAGGGCGGCTTGAAATACGACCAGAGCTTTTTGCGGCAGTGAGGACCGGTCGCGGGTCGAGCGATTGACGCCGCGCAGCACTTCAGCCGGTTGCGCATGCGAGGACAACCACGCCGGAGCGATACCGAAGAGGATGCCGGTCACGAGCGAAACGAGGAATGCAAATCCAAGGATGGGCAGGGAGGGACTGGCCTGAATGGGAAGGTTGCGCGCGTCAGGAAATGCCAGTGTGAGGATGGTGCTTGACCCCATATACGCCACGACGAGGCCAGCGAGGCCGCCGATGCAGGCGAGCAGCACGCTCTCTGTAAACATCTGGCGCACCAGGCGAGTACGTGCGGCACCCATGGCCATGCGCACGGCTACGTCCGCGCGGCGGGACGTGCCCCGCGCAAGGAGGAGATTGGCAATATTGGCGCAGGCGATAAGCAGAACGACGGTGGACAGGACCATCAGCATAGTCAGGCCCTTCTGAGTCTCCTGCTGCAGATTCTGAATGCCACCGCCGCCCGGCGAGAGAACGACATGCTGCTTGGGGATTTCAGATTGAGCGCCGTATTCGATATAGACAGGGCGCGTATAGAGGAACTGCCGGAGCGCCGCGGACAGCTTCGAATTGAGGGCGGCAACGTTGGCGCCCGCGCGAAGGCGACCGATGGGATACAGCCAGTTGGTGTCGGCGTGGTGCAGGATGGAATTCGTGCCCTCGATAAGGGGCTCGTTGTTGAGCGGAATCCATACAGCCGCAGGCCGGTCTGTGACGCGATCGCCGAAGAAGCCGGGAGGCGCGATGCCGGCAACCGTGAAGGGACGAGTCTGAATGAAGATCGTGGAACCGACGATCGAGGGGTCGCCAGCGAAGTCACTCTGCCACGAGGCGTAGCTTAATTCGACGACGGGTGGGGCGCCAGGCTTGTCGTCATTGGCTTCGAGAGGGCGACCGGTGTATGCGGCGATCCCAAGGGTTGAAAAGTAATTGCCGGTTACGTATTCGATGCGGAGATTGCGCGGTTCGGTCTCGCCGCGTCTTATGTAGTAACTGTTCTGGCCTGCCTGCACCGCGGCGAGCTGTTCGAATTCCGGAGCCGCGTTGCGCATCACCTGATAAAGGTCATACGAGAAGATGGAAAAGTCGCCGACTTTGCTGTTAAATCCTCCATTCACGCAGCAATCGTCCGTGTCGCCGATGCGATAGAGCTGCGCCGGATCGGAAACCGGCAAGGAGCGGAGCAGAATGCCCTGGACCAGCGTAAAGATCGCGGTATTCGCACCGATGCCGAGAGCGAGCGTGATCACCGCGGTCAGGGTGAAGCCCGGGGACTTGCGCAGTTGGCGAAACGCGTAGCGCATATCCTGCAATAGTTGACTCATCGCTATTCTTCTCCGTTACCAGGCCCCAAAAAGGAGGATGAGCTCGTCGCTCCGGAACGCGTGCATGGATTCAATGGATGGTGCTATCTCGCCCGATATTCACGGCTTATCTTGTGAGTGGCAACATCGCCCAACCGCGCCTCGGTCAAGGACGCGCGGGCCCCGCCCGGCGCGAGCAATCCAACGATTCCATCCGCCGTGCCGGCTCAAGATCCGAGCCAATGGGAGGAGTGCGCCAAGCTTCTCCATCGTGCGCAGCGTTCTCGCCTCTCGTTCTTTACGCCTCGACTTCTTCCGTGAGCTTTTTGAGCTCGTCTTCCGAGACAACTTTTCCGTCGAACAGGTGAACTTCACGCTGCGCATGTTTTGCGAAGCGCGGATCGTGGGTCACCATGCAGATGGTCGAACCCTCGCGGTGCAGGTCGGCGAGCAGATGCATCACGGCTTCACCGTTCTTTGAGTCGAGGTTGCCGGTAGGCTCGTCAGCCAGGAGGATGGAGGGCGAACCCGCCAAGGCACGGGCCACAGCGACACGCTGTTGCTGACCGCCGGAGAGCTGGGCGGGATAGTGCCGCATACGGTGGGCCATGTTGACGCGTTCGAGAGCTTCCTTGACGCGCTTTTTGCGCTCGGCGGACGGCATGCCAGCGCGATAGGTGAGCGGCAGCTCGACGTTTTCCTCAACGGTGAGGTCGCCGATGAGGTTGAAGCTCTGGAAGATGAAACCAATTTCCTGGTTGCGAATGCGCGAGCGCTCGCTGAAGCTGAGATTTTCGACCGGCTTGTTGTTGAGCAGATAGCGGCCACCGGTGGGTGTGTCGAGCAAGCCCAGGATGGATAACAGCGTGGATTTGCCGCAGCCTGAGGGGCCGGACATCGCCAGATACTCGCCGCGCGAGATGGTGAGGTGAATGCCGGAGAGCGCGTGCGTCTCCACTTCGTCGGTGTAGAAGACTTTGGTGAGGTCTTCGATTTCAATCAGCTTGTCGTTTGCCATCAGTCCCCCTCGTTTCAGCAGTCATTGAACAGTTGTCGGTTGTCGGTTACGCATGTTCCTTGCGGCCGCGGCTTGAAACATCACGTCCCCTACCAGTAAACAAGTTTGATCTCCGTCGTATACTGCGGCTGACACAACATGAACGTCGTCTCCTCGTACTTGGGCAGGCCAAATCGTTTGGAGGGATTGTTAGAAAAGCCGTAGCCCTCTTTCGGAATTCTCAAAAAATTAGAGTCCAATAAGCCGTTCTTGTTTTCGTCGTGAAACAGGGACACCGCATAAACTCCATACGGAAGTCTGTCGAACACCGCTTGAGCAGTGAGCGTCTTAGCGTCGATCTCGACCTCGCGCATCTGGACAGGCTTCGAATCGTGGCTCAGTTTCACGTGGAGATTCCCCTTCGCGTTTCGAATTCCAGTCATGCGCACGGTCAATGTCGAAGCAGCCTGGGTGACGCATTTCGGCGTCTGGGCCTGCGCTGCGTTGCGTACGGGGAAGATCGTCGAGAGCGCGCAAGCAAGCATAATCGGTCCTGCGAATCGACTGAGCGCCATGCCGGCTTTCATTGTCCTGGTTTCCCTTCTGGAACCGGTTTCATGATCCACCTTCATCTATGAGACCGGTCGTGGCCCAATTTCAATCCTTGCTTTCTGCCCCTATTCCAGACGGACGCGATCAACATTGTCGTAGCGCGACATGTCCGAAAGAATGACGGTGTCGCCTTCCTTGAGTCCTTCGAGTACCTGAATCTCGTTCACGGATGCGCGGCCCACTTTGACCGGAACCCGTTCTGCAGTTTTTCCATCCGGATCGACCTTGAAGAGGCTCAACGTGGAGTTCTCGTTGCCCAACGCCGGACGGCCCACGCGGAGTACGTCCGTCATGCGTTCGAGATCGATGGTGCCATCCACGCTCAGGTTCGGAACGGCACCTGGAGGCAGAGGCCCATCGAGTTGTACGTCAACGGTGCGGGTTCCGTTCAATACCGTCGGGTCGATGCGCGAAACGTGACCGGCAACAACTCCGTTATGTGTGTCGATGGAAGCCGGTTGGCCGAGTTGGATATCGTGGGCCTGGGTTTCCGCGATCTGGAGAGCGGCCTTCAGCTTGTCGAGCTGAATGACTTCTGCCACGGGAGTTCCGGCGGTGACGTGTGTTCCGACTGACATGGGAGTGGGGAGGGCTGCGACTTCGCCCGCGATGCCAGCTTTTACTTCGAGGGCTGCAGTTTGCTTTTCGTAGAGATCGACAAGAGTCTTGGCCTGATCGATTTTGGATTGGGCCGAAGAAAGCTGCACCTGGATGGCTTTCTCGTTCACATCGAGCTGCTCGGCGGAGATCTTTTTCTGCTCCGCCAGCTGCTCGAATTTATTTTGGGAAGCGCCGCAGACGAGACCGGAGACGACGCCGAGTTTACAGAGCTGGGCATCGGTATCGGCCTGCCTTTTGTCGGTGGAGTAATCGGCATCGATCTGGGCTGCTGTGGTTCTCTTGTCCATCAACGTGCTTTGCAACGTGGACTGCAGGGACTTGTAGTCGGCCTGCGCCTGCTGCAGGGCCAGCTTGGCGCTGAGCAACTGCTGGTTCAGCTGCGGATCAGTGAGATCGAGCAGGATGTCGTTCGGGTTGACTTTGGCGCCCGGTAAAACACGGATGCGGACAACAGTTGCGTCGGTGAGGGCCGGAATGAGAAGGATGCTGTCTTCGCGCGGAACCAAGGTGCCTGTGGACCCGCGGACCTGGCGAATCATCGGTCCGCGCTTCACCGTATCCGTCCAAATGGCGGAGCGGTCGACGGGAGGGGCGGCCGGCTTGAGCCTGGCAACGACTACCACCGCGATCGCAATGACGACCACAGCGACGCCAGCGTACACGAACATCTGGCGTTTCTTTTTCAGCTTAATATCTGGGCGTGCGATATCCATGTCAGCAAGGAAGGAGCACTTGCCGTGCCAAAGGGGGGTGCTCGGCTGTTGAACCAAATAAAGAACTTAATTGTGACGAATGGGTCAGGATTTGGGCCGGGAATTGACCGGTTGCAGGGGCAACTGTTCGATATCGGACAGTTCCGCTGGCGGCAGTAAACCGGTTGGATGAGGCCCTAGACCCGTTCAACAGCCAGAGCAACCGCATTGCCACCGCCGAGGCAGAGGGCGGCGATTCCTCGGTTCTTGCTGTAGCGCTGCATGGCGTGGAGGAGCGTGACGAGCACGCGTGCGCCGCTGGCGCCGATGGGATGACCGAGGGCGACCGCTCCGCCGTGGATGTTGACCTTTGCGGGATCGAGGCCGAGTTCGCGATTGACGGCGAGAGCCTGCACGCTGAAGGCTTCGTTCAATTCGAAGAGGTCCACGTCGGGGAGAGTCCATCCTGCCTTGGCAACGACCTTGCGCACACTGTCGATGGGCGCGAGGCTAAACCATGCCGGCTCGCGACCGCTGGTAGTTTGTGCGCGGATGACCGCCATTGGCTTGAGCCCCAGTTCCCTTGCCCGCTCGGCGCTCATGACCACGACGGCAGCGGCGCCATCGCTGATGCCGGGAGCGTTGCCCGCGGTCACCGTGCCGCCTTCTTGGAATGCGGGCTTGAGGCGCGCAAGGGTTTCCACGGTTGTCCCGGGACGAATTGATTCGTCGGCGGCAAACTGCGTGGCGGGCGCTCCCTTTTTTGCGGGTGGGAATTTCGATGGAGAAGAATCTCGTCGCGAAATGCACCCTGGGCGGTGGCAGCGGCGGCGCGGCTGTGCGACTCGGCGGCGAAGGCGTCCTGATCCTCGCGGGAGATGCCGTATTTGGCGGCGACCATCTCGGCGGCCGTGCCCATATGGAAGTCGTTGTAGACGTCCCAGAGCCCGTCGTAGATCATGGAGTCGATGAGAGCGCCGTTGCCCATGCGATAGCCGGAACGGGCCTGAGGCAGGCAAGTAGGGCGCATTGGTCATGGACTCCATGCCGCCGGCTACGATGATTTCCGCGTCGGCTAGTCTGGATGGATTGGGCGGCAAGCGAGACGGCGCGGAGACCCGAGCCGCAGACTTGATTCACGGTGAGAGCACTTGCTTCGGGTGGGATGCCGGCGTAGATGGCGGCCTGGCGTGCGGGGTTCTGGCCGAGGCCGGCCTGGAGGACGCAGCCCATGATGCACTCCGATATTTCGAGCTTGAGTGCTGTGACTTCCGCGAGGTCTGTTGCCGCCCCTGAAGCCTGCTCGAGGCCGGCGCGGCGCAGGGCTTCGCGGACGACGAGCGCGCCCAGTTGCGGCGCGGAGAACGATTGCAGCGAGCCTTGAAATTTTCCAACCGGCGTACGGATGGCGGAAACAATGACGACATCTCTCACGCAGAGATTATATGAAAGTCTCCGATCATCGGCACAGAGCTGTTTCAGCGGCGTCAAGTCTCATTTTCTTAGCGCGGCAAGACAAAAAGATTGGGTGCGTCACTAACGGTTATTAAGATGGTTCGTCCAACCAGCACAACCAACGCAGACACTTATGGGCCGGCCATAACTGTTTCCTGAAACGAAATGTCGATTCACGAGGAGACTCTATGACTCCCGGTAATGACCGGCACAGCTTTTTGCACTCTCACTTACTCCTGCCGCTTACTCTTTCGCCCATCCTCATCTATCTTGCCGCGTGTGGCAGCGGCGCAGGCTCTTCGCTCCACGGCAGCACAACTGCGGTTACTGTTCTGGCGACAAGCACAGCCGACGATCGTCTTACTCAGTTCACGATGGGACTAACCGGACTTTCTCTTGTCAGTAACACCGGAAAAGAGGTCCCAGTCATCACCTCGCCAATTTATACAGAATTCATTCATCTCAACGGAGAGAATGAGCCTCTGCTGACAGCGAATGTCCCGCAAGGCACCTACACGTCCGCCATCGCTTCGGTCGGCTTTTCCATACTCGACTGCGTAATGGTGTCTCAACAGGGCGGGCTCAATGGGATTGGTTTATCCACGGGAAACGTCAGGCCCAAGAAAGTAGCCATTAGCCTTCCTAACCCCATTGAAATAGGCTCGGAGTCCACAACCATTCTGCTCAATATGTTTGCTCGGCCGTCGTCTTCCGAGGGTGTCTGCGACAAAGGGATCGCCGACTTCGCCGTAGCGCCCACTTTCAATCTGACGCAGCCAGCGAAGAGCGTCGGGGCAATCAACAATCTTCAGGGAATCGTTCAAGCGGTAAACGGCGACGAGAGTTTTACCGTAAGTTCGATCGATGGTCCTAATCTGAGCATCAACGGTTCATCGGGCACAACTGAAGTCGCATCGGCGCCGCAATGGCAGGTGAATTCTACTGCAAGCACGGTCTTCCAAGGGATCCACGACGCTTCCAGTTTGGTGGCTGGGCAGCCCGTAGATATGGATGTAACTCTCCAACATGGATTGTTGGCTGCAACGCGCATCTCTGTCTATGACACGAATACTTCCAATCTGAGTCTATTTAGCGGTCCGCTGTTATCCGCGAATTCCCTAACCGCGCCTGTCCTTGCATGGGCACGCATTGGAATAGGCTCTCCACAATACCTCGGTATGACACCATTCAGTTTGACTGGGGCCCAGTTCGGCATCTCGTCTGCGTTTACAAACCTCGGGGAGTTACCCTTCACCGCAGAATTCGATGCGTCGAGATTCACTTGGGGACAAGCTGTCGAGGTCACGACCCATCAACCTTTGTATTCGAACAACTATCTTCCAGTAACTACCATTACGCTGCTGCCACAAACAGTGAACGGCGCGGTTCAAGCGATCTCGACGAATGGTAACTTCACCGAATATACGATCTCACTCGCCTCTTACGATCTATTCCCACAATTGGCGCTGCAATGGGGACAGAGCACGCATCTCGATTCACCTGACATCATCACCGTCTATGTGGACAAGAACGCCCGTTTGCAAACGGCGGTTCCGGTCGCAGTGGGAGGAATCTATCGATTTAATGGTCTGGTTTTCAACGACAACGGTGCGCTGCGCATGGATTGCGCGCGCATCAGCGATGGGGTGATCGACTGAGCCGCATGAAGCGCCTGCCGGACCGTCAGATGCGGCCGGCGGCGCGCAATTCGCCGATTTCCGCGTCGTCGAAGACGCGAGAGCGAATGAGGAAGCGCAATCCTTCGGGGCCGTCGAGTGAAAACATGCCGCCGCGGCCTGGAACTACATCCAATGTGAGCTGGGTGTGTTTCCAATATTCGAATTGGCTGCGGCTCATGTAGAAGGGCTCGCCGTCCACCTCGCCGAGCTGCACGTCCGCGTCGCCGATGATGAATTCGCCGCGCGGGTAGCACATCGGGGAGCTGCCATCGCAGCAGCCTCCCGACTGATGGAACATGAGCGGACCGTGCTTCTCGCGAAGCACGCGGATGAGGTGAATGGCGAGATCGGTGGCGAGAACTTGCTTGGGTAGATCGGACATTAGAGCCTACCTATCGATTCAGTGTGAACAGCAGTTCCTTCACTCCGCTTACCCCACAAGCGACTTCGTCGTTTATGGGGCCCCTTAGCGTGCTCCGTTCAGGATGACACCGCAACGGGGAGATTGGGAATCAGGACGACAGGACGTTGTGGAGCGCGACAGTTTCCCATCCTTGCAACAAGAACAAAGACGTCCCAAGGATGGGGCACGCTCATTCCGTGTGAACAGCAGATCCTTCACTCCGCTTACCCCACAAGCGACTTCGTCGTTTATGGGGCCCCTTAGCGTGCTCCGTTCAGGATGACACCGCAACGGGGAGATTGGGAATCAGGACGACAGGACGTTGTGGAGCGCGACAGTTTCCCATCCTTGCGACAAGGTCAACAACGTCGCAAGGATGGGGCATCCGAACGGAGCAATGACGCCACGCGAGCGAAGAGCGAGCTTCTGCCCCACCGCAGGTGGTTAGAAGAAGCCGAGCTTCTTGGGGCTGTAACTGACCAGCAGGTTCTTGGTTTGTTGATAGTGGTCGAGCATCATGCTGTGGGTTTCGCGGCCGATGCCCGATTGCTTGTATCCGCCGAATGCCGCGTGTGCGGGATAGGCGTGGTAGCAGTTGATCCACACGCGTCCGGCTTGAATGCCGCGTCCCAGGCGATGGCAGCGATTGACGTCGCGGGTCCAGAGACCGGCGCCGAGGCCGTAGAGGGTGTCGTTGGCGATTTCGAGGGCATCGGATTCGTTCTTGAATGTGGTGACGGAGACGACGGGTCCGAAGATTTCTTCCTGGAAGATGCGCATGCGGTTGTGGCCCTTGAAGACAGTGGGTTCGACATAATAACCGCCATCTAAGTCGCCGCCGAGTTGGGCTCGCTTGCCTCCGGTGAGTAACTCGGCTCCCTCTTTGTGACCGATGTCGATGTAACTCAGAATTTTTTCTAACTGCTCATTGGAGACCTGCGCGCCGAGCATGGTGTCGGGTTCGAGAGGGTTGGCCTGTTTGATGGCGGCGACACGCTTGAGGGCCCGCTCCATGAATTTGTCGTAGATGCTTTCCTGAATGAGCGCGCGGCTCGGGCAGGTGCAAACTTCGCCCTGGTTGAGTGCGAACATCACGAAGCCTTCGATTGCCTTGTCGAAGAAGTCGTCGTCTTCCTGGCAGACGTCCGCGAAGAAGATGTTGGGCGATTTGCCGCCGAGTTCGAGTGTGACGGGGATGAGGTTCTGGCTGGCGTACTGCATGATGAGGCGGCCGGTTGTGGTTTCGCCGGTGAAGGCGATCTTGGCAACGCGCGAGCTGGAGGCGAGAGGCTTGCCCGCTTCGAGACCGAAGCCGTTCACGATGTTGAGGACGCCGGGAGGCAGCAGATCGCCGACCAGTTCGGCCCAGACGAGAATGCTGGCGGGTGTTTGCTCTGCCGGCTTGAGAACCACGCAGTTCCCGGCGGCGAGGGCCGGGGCGAGTTTCCAGGTGGCCATCAGGATCGGGAAATTCCAGGGGATGATCTGGCCGACGACCCCCAGCGGCTCGTGGAAGTGGTATGCCACGGTGTCGCGATCGATTTCGGAGATGGTGCCTTCCTGGGCGCGAATGCAGCCAGCGAAGTAACGCCAGTGGTCGATGGCGAGAGGCAGGTCCGCCGCGGTGGTTTCGCGAATCGGCTTGCCGTTGTCCCAGGTTTCAGCGAGCGCGAGGATGTCGAGGTTGTCCTCCATGCGCTGGGCGATCTGGTTCAGGATGATGGCGCGCTGCGTTGGACTCGTGTGTCCCCATTTTTCGCGGGCCGCGTGGGCGGCATCGAGGGCGCGCTCGATGTCCTGGGCATTCGATCGCGGAATCTCGCAGAAGGTTTTTCCGGTGACGGGTGTGACGTTTTCAAAATACTGGCCGGAAGCGGGCTCGACCCACTTGCCGCCAATGTAGTTGCCATAACGCGGGCGAAAGCTCACCTGGTCGCTGAGCTTTCCCGGATGTACTGCTGTCAATGTCGCCATCGCTAGATCCTCCAGGGGGGTGAAGCATTTTCAGTTAGAAGTGCGGAAACTTGAGATGCGTGAATTCAGGGAACCTCGCGTCGCGTCCGCCGATTAATCCGGCTCGGTCTTCTCACTGGAAATGCGTTTCCGCGCGGGCATTGATCAGGGAGCGCGGCGCCCGCATCATACACGCGGCCGGGCACGACTTGCAGCAACGTTTGAGGAAAACCGGAACATGCCCGCAAATGGATGAGGGCTCGGGGCTGAAGGGGGCAATTCTGGGCAATGTTTGCCACTGTGCCGCGGCATTGCGAAGCGACCTGGATGGATTTCCCAAATAATAAAGGACTTATCTTGTGTATCTGGTAATCACAAGCCCGTTACCACAAACCCCTTACTTCAAACCAAAAAGGGATTGAGAGCGTAGTTAGGCTGAACTACTCTAAGTCTCTCGTAGCCCTATCGAGATTTATCAATTCTAAGGTTTGCCGGGCGCGGTCGGGGCCGACTTGCTTCTGGGAGGCAACGGGATTTTGTGCTCTAAAGTTCGGAGTTTTCGATTATGAAAGTTCGAGTGAGTGAACATGAGTTCTAGCCAGAGAGTCGAATCCCTTTCAAGAGGATCTTGTGGAGATAGACAAATGAAAAATTCCTTGGTTGCTCGGGTGCGTAGATTCATCCATGCGGATTCTGAAGGAAATGCGCTGGTTGAGATGGCAGTGACCTTGCCGCTGATCATGCTGATCATGACGGGCATCTTCTCGTTCTCGATGGCGCTGTATCAGAAGCTGCAGTTGGCGGAAGCGGTGGCCGCAGCTGGGCGTCAACTGGCGGTCGACCGGGGCAGCCACGACCCTTGTGCCGACGTCATGAACGCAATCTATAACGGGGCGCCGGGACTCAGTCAGACCACACTCAACAAGGGCGTCGTGGTTACGATCAATGGGACCACTGAGCCTTCAGGGACGTGCCCCGGCTCGGGAACCACGGGCGCGAATGACGATCTGAATGGTGCCCAAGGAAAGAATGTGCAGGTTCAAGCCACTTACCCGATCACGCTGAGTGTTGTGAACATCTGGGGAAGCGGACAAGGCTTCGGAAGCGTCAATCTTGTTTCCCAGGTAACGGAGGTGGTCCAATGAAGCGTGGATTCTCTCTGTTGCGTCTGCTCCAAGAGGAGGATGGCCAGGTGCTGCCGTGGATGGTGCTCCTGACGGTGCTGTTTTTGGGCATGGCGGGTTTGACCGTCGATCTGGGACATGCGTATGTGGCCTACCGCGAACTGCAGGGATCTACGGATGCGGCGGCGCTGGCAGGCGCCTACGCCATGGGTCAAGGCGGAGCCACCCAAGCAACTGTATATGCGGCAGTTTGCGCCTACAGCTCCAATACGGACACTACTTCCAAGACGACGAAATGCAGTGTTCTCGGAAACAACGGGACGCCCAATCTCCCTGTCGTCGCGGTGACGCCGTTATTAAAGTCCGTTTGCGGGTTTTCGTATATCACTGTTCCCTGCGGCGCGGGGCCGGTGGGTGGTATGAATGTCGTCCAGGTGACGCAGACGGCCACTGTTCCCACGTATTTCATCCAGGCGCTTGCCGCTTTTGGATTGAACACCGCCAAAACGCTGACTTTGAATGCGACGTCTTCGGCGACGATCTCGGGCTCAACGCCGCCCGTGGCCGTCGCGATGATGATCGACACGACAGCATCGATGAGCACTCCATTTGGAAGAGGCGTTAAGTCAACATGCGGCACGACCCCAATTGAGTGCGCCATACAAGGGGCCCAGACGCTGCTGGCTCAGGTTCCGACTTGCGCTCAAACGGATCCCGTCTCGGGTGCCTGCACGAAGAACAACTATGTTGGTCTGTTTACGTTTCCGGCTGTAGATGCCACCACCACGGGGGCGGACACCTGCTCCACCGCCAAGGGGACACCGAAGGCGCCGACGATTGTGCCGTACATCTACAACCCAGAGCCCTTATCTTCGGATGGAGCGACTAAATGGAACAGCTGGACCGCTCCGATCAGCGGCGCCACCTATGAGATTGCCGGATTCAGCGACACGTTCAACACAGGAAAAACATCGACCGATCCCAACCTGCCAGGATACGGCTTGAACTCGTCTTCGCCGATCGTGGGTGCGACGGGGGGCGGCAGTTGCGCAGGAATGCAGGCGAAGGGTGGAGAGCAAACCTACTACGCGGGCGCGATCGAGCAGGCCCAGGCAGCGCTGGAGGCGCAGGTGAACGGCGATACCAGCGTCCAGAAGGTCATGATCATCCTGAGCGATGGTGCGGCCAACAGCCCCAGTATTGCGAACCCGGCCGCGCCCGGTGACCCGAACATATTCGACTACGGATCGAAGGTGAATGAATGCCAACAGGCGATCGCTGCTGCCATTAACGTCACAAAGATGGGAACCACGGTTTATACGATTGCTTATGGCTCGGAAGCCACGGGCTGCACAACCGATAATTCCGGACCTCAGCCAGGCATCGCGCCTTGCCAAACCATGCAGCAGATGGCGAGCACTCCCGCAGACTTTTATCCCGAAGCGGGATCGGCAGCTCTGTGCGGGAAGACAGGGGCCGACCTTCCCACGATCTTCAGCGGGATCGTGAGCAGTTTTTCTAAAGGGAGGCTGATTCCGAACACGTAGGCTGTTGACGTCGAAGACGGAACACGGTAGTTTTCGCGCGGCCGGGAGGATCTCCCGGCCGTTTTCTTTTTTGTCTGCGGCGCTCCGAACCCATCCGGGCCCATTCGATACTAGAGCGAAATCAGAGGAACTCTGTCCTTTTGAGTTTCGAGCAAGGTCGCCGCTTCCCGATGGTCGCGTCGGCTTGAACTCTGCGGCTCCGGGATCCATCCACTCTGCTTCGCTGTAGTCACGCCAGTCACCTGAATTCGCCAAGCCAAGCCCCTCATTGGCAAGAAAATCTCCGTGTATGTAACTGAAAAAGGAGAGGTTATCTGAGCGCCTAGATCGAGGCGCGAGATTGAGGGCCGGAATCAATAGGTTACTTTATTGCCCTAAAGTAATGAAAATAATGAGCTGATTGGTAATTCATCTCTGGATTACTCTCTCAATCTAAGTTACCCTTCAGGGACCAATCGAAGGCATCTGGTGCCTGCTCTCTTTCTCAACGGATTTGAGGGTTCGCCGTGGCGAGGGGACGCCAGAACAGCGGTACGCCGTGCCTTCGCGAGAGAGACTGTCAGATCGTGGGTGTCCGCATGAACAATCTTTGCCGTGACAGCGCGCAAAAGCAAGAAGTCTGTCCCGTAAATCATTCCATGAACAAGAAGGCCGGGGCTTCGCACAGGCGCCAGCTGCTGCTTGCGCGTCTGCGCGGTCTGTGCGTTTTCGGCTCCGAAGGCAGTTCGCTGGTTGAGATGGCGGTCGTGCTACCCCTGGTGATGTTCATCATGACGGGGATCTTCTCCTTCTCACTTCTGCTGTTTCAGCAGATACAGCTTACCGAGACCGTCAGCAACGCTGGCCGTTTTCTCGCGGTAGCGCGTCAGGCTTCGGATCCATGCGCGAGCGCTTACAGCGCAATCCAGAACGCGCCCGGCTTGTCTGCCAGCCCGACGATTAGTATCACCCAGAACGGAACGCAGATACCGACAAGCTGCCCCTATAACACCAGCACCAACACTTCGTACCTTATCCAAGGCGCAACGGTCAATGTTTCCGTCATTTCTACGAGCGGCCTCGCGGTATACGGGAGTTCATTCAAAACTTTCTATCTTGGTTCGCAGATTTCGGAGATCGTTCAATGAAAAGCTTTGCGAAAACCATATCTCTGAAGGACGAGAAAGGGCAGGTTCTGCCATGGATGGCCCTGCTCATGATCGTGTTTATCGGCGCAGCGGGATTGACGATCGATCTGGGGCGCGGATGGGTGGCCTATCGCCAGTTGCAAGCTTCAGCCGATGCCGCAGCCCTGGCCGGCGTGAACGCCATGGCGAACAGTAGCAATAGCCTCAATGCGGTGCAAAACGCGGTCTGCAAGTTCAGCGCGAATGGGAGCGCGAGCAATAACTGCGTATTGATCACGACAGGAACAGGGGGGACGACCACGACCATCACGAAGGCTGGGATCAATACCGCCCCTGGCCTTAACACGGTTACGACGACAGCATATTTGCGTTGCGTGCTAGGCAAGGCCTATGTCCCAACCGCCTGCAATGCGTCTGCCACGGGTTACAACGTGATTCAGGTAGTGGAAACTACGACGATTCCGACCTTTTTCATTCAAGGGCTGAAGGCCTTTGGACTTAAAACGGCCAATTCGCTCACCATGAATTCGACCTCCTCAGCCACCCTCAATGGGTCGATGGAGCCTCTGGACGTGGCGATCGTGGTGGATACGACCGCCTCGATGGGGCAGAATGACCCGACAAAGTGCGGGGGCACCGTAAGCTACACGGTGTCCAAGGTCCAATGTGCGTACCTCGGGGTGCAGACCCTGCTCGAAAAATTGCCCCAATGCGCCGAAGTCAGTCCGACGACTGGTAACTGCATCGCGTACAACAAGGTCAGTTTGTTTACATTTCCCAACGTCGAGGCCAGCACAGATACGAACCTGACTAAATGCTCCGGCAGCGGGAGCGGCACAGCGACAATCGTGCCCTATACGTGGCCCGCACCGTCTAACTGGACGGGGTATCACGGTTATACGACTCCAACGGGAACATCGGGAACCTATCAGATCTCCAGTTTTAGCGACGATTACTACGGTTCATACAACTCCAGCACGCAACAGAACAACCTGAGCACTTCGTCAAACATCGTGATCGCGACCGGAGGGACTACAGGCACCCCGTGCACCGGCATGCAGACGCCGGGCGGGGATGGAACCTACTACGCCGGCGCCATCAACGAAGCACAAGAAGCATTGATGACAGCCGCGAACGGAACGAACTCAAAGATGGTCATGATTATCATGAGCGATGGCGATGCCGACAGCACGAAAATCTGCCAGACGTGGAGTACGTCCAATCCGACGCAGTGCAGTACTTATGTGAGCAGCAACGGAACGAATTATGGCTCCTCTATAGATCAGTGCCAGCAGGCGATCGGCGCCGCACAGAACGCAACGAGCTTGGGAACGACCGTTTACACGATTGCCTACCAGTCCCCTTCGAGCGGTTGTGGATCGGACAGCTCCGGTTCGATGGCGCATCTTTCGCCCTGCACGACAATGAAATATATGTCGTCGGGTTGGCCAGCCGACAGCTCGCATTTTTTCTCCGACGGCTCAGCGGCTTCCTCATGTGGAGTTGGAGGATATACCCTGCCCACGATCTTCAGCCAGATCGAAGCGAGTTTCGGGGCAGGAAGACTCATTCCGAACGGTTGACGGTTGAATCGTCCTTCATAAACCCAGTCCCTGATCGGACAATCGTTCATCGAACTCCTGTTCGACAGATACGGCAGGAGGAGAGGCTATTTCGGCCTCTCCCCGGCCGTTTGTTTTTTGGGCGGACGCAAGGTTTTCGATGTTGGTTCGGGAGGCCCGGCGGGGGCGCTGCGTCCAGACTTTCCGGGCATTTGTGATTTAGATCACATCGCAAGTCCTATTTTATCAATTACCTGTAAACGCACTTTACCGAGTGAAATGTGTGGGTTACACTGCTGAGACTCCGCAACTTCCCTTCTAAGGAGTCTTCACGTGTTACCCCTCAAGCGATTGTTACTGGTTGAAAACGAGCCGAAGGATATTCAGATTGCGGCAGACGCAGCCCGCTCGGTAGGAATCGCCGAAGTCGAGGCGCGGACCACGCTGGATGCGGCGAAATCCTATCTCGAAAAGGGGCTGAAAGGGGAAGGTCCGCTTCCCGACGGCATCGTGTTGGATTTGGATCTTGGGTACGACAGCGGGTACGAGCTGCTGCGCTGGTGGCACAGCACGCCTGCCCTGGCGCAGATTCCGCTCATTGTCTGGTCGGTGCTCGGTGAAGAGCAACGTGGAATGTGCAAACTATTTAAGGTGAATTGCTTCGTCGGCAAGTGGGAAGGAAAAGCCGCTTTTCAGGAGGCACTGGCAAAATTGGAGAAGCGCGAGACATCCTAAACCGCCGTGTTTGCTTCCTATCAGGGGCGTACCCCTGTCTTTCGACTGAGTTCCCTTCGCACAGCATGTGCTGTCCAACTCCGGGCCCCTGTTGACATCCACACTTCCACCATGACGAGCCTTGAAAAGGCTTGCGGAGTAAGCAATGAGTGAATTAGCGGAGATTATCTTCAAAAACGAAGACCGGATTCGTGCGGAGTGGATCCGCGATATGTCGAAGTCGGTGCAGCGTTCCGATTTGATGAGCAAGACGGAGCTCGATGAGCAATGCCGCACGCTCCTCAGTGCGATCGTTCAGGGAGTGAAGACGAGCGGGCCGACCGACGTTTCAGCATCCGGATGGAGCGCAGCCCGGGAGTTGCTGGAGGACATTTCCGCCTCGCGCGCGCGGCAGGGATTCTCTTCGATAGAAGTGGCGACGTTTGTGCTGTCACTGAAACAACCGCTTTTCGCGTCGATTCGCGAATCGCTGGACAAGAACCAGGATAGGCTGCTGGACACGATCTGGGCAGCGACCGAGTTGCTCGATCGGCTGGCGCTGATCACGACGGAAGCCTTTCTGACCGCACGAGAGGAACTGATTTCGCGCCAGCAGCAAGAACTGCTCGAGCTTTCGACGCCGGTGGTGAAGCTGTGGGACGGGATCCTGGCGCTGCCGATCATTGGCACGCTGGACAGCGCGCGGACGCAGGTGGTGATGGAAAACCTGCTGCAGACTGTGGTCGCAACCAATTCCAAATACGCGATTATCGACATCACCGGCGTTCCCACGGTGGATACGCTGGTGGCGCAGCATCTGCTGAAGACGATCACGGCCGCGCGGCTCATGGGCGCCGAGTGCATCATCAGCGGAGTGCGGCCACAGATTGCGCAGACCATCGTGCATCTTGGCATCAACCTGGAAGACGTGGTGACGAAGGCAAAGCTGTCGGATGCCTTCGCGCTGGCGCTGGCGCGGAGCGGACGGACGGTGACGCGCCTGGCTTCGGCACCGGTGAACCCGATCAGCCATCTGCTCGCGAAACGGGAGGAGTAAATGGAACGGATTCCTGTTCTGCGGATGGGGACGCTGCTGCTGATCACGATCCAGGTGGATATGCACGACAAGCTTGCCATGCAGCTGCAGGACGACGTGACGCAGCGGATCTCGGAATGGGGATCGACGGGTGTGCTGATCGATATCTCGTCGCTGGAGATCGTGGACTCGTTCATCGGACGGATGCTGGCGAATATCGCAGCGATGTCAAGGGTGTTGGGAGCCGAAACGGTCGTTGTGGGGATGCAGCCGGCAGTCGCCATCACGCTGGTCGAGCTGGGAATGTCACTTCCCGGAGTGCGGACGGCACTGAGCGTCGAAGCGGGAATGGAGTTGTTGTTTGGAAACGCAGCCGCAACGAACTCAGGATCAAGCGATGAGCGTACTGAAGCGTGAAGTTCTTCCGCTGAAGACCTCAAATGACGTTGTGCTCGCCCGGCAAAAGGTGAGGCAATGGGCGGTAGAGCTGCGCTTCAGCCTGGTGGATCAAACCAAACTTGTGACGGCGGCGAGCGAACTGGCGCGCAATGCGCTGGATCATGGCAAGGGCGGGTCGATGACGATCGAGGTCCTCAACGTCGCGGCCAAATCGGGACTGCGCCTGAGTTTTGAAGACCAGGGTCCGGGCATTCCCGACATTGAACAGGCCTTGAAGGACGGATTCACGTCAGGATCCGGTATGGGTCTGGGCTTGGGAGGAAGCAAGCGCCTGGTGAATGAATTCAGCATCGAAACTGAGGTGGGTAAAGGCACGAAGGTCACGGTCGCGCGATGGAGATAGCTTTCACGGAGTGGGTTCCCATTACCGATGCCAGTTCTGTCGGCGAGGTACGCCGCGCGGCGCAGTTTGCGGCGCAAAAGCTTCGATTCGACGAGACGAGAGCAGGTGAGCTTGCCCTGCTGGCGACTGAAGCCTCGCGCAACGTGCTGATTCATGGAGGGGGCGGGCAGGTGGTGCTGGTCGGGACCAATGACGGCAAGGGACCGACGGCGCGAATCCTGGCAATGGACAAGGGTCCGGGCATCGCGGATGTGACGCGGGCGATGAGTGATGGATACTCGACGGCGGGGACGATGGGCGCCGGACTGGGAGCGATGAAAAGGATCGCGACGGCGCTGGAGATTTTTACCAGCAAGACTGGCACGATCGTCATGCTGGAGGTGGGGCAGGAAGTGCAGGCCGAAGAATTGCAAATCGCGGGGATCGCGCTGCCCTATCCGGGAGAACGATTCTGCGGGGACGGGTGGAGTTCCTACTCGGCGCATGGACGAACGCTGGCTTTTCTGGCTGATGGTCTCGGCCATGGGTGGGAGGCCGCAGAAGCTGCGAAGGAAGCAATCGCGACCTTTCATCAGCGAGTAGAATTGGCGCCCGGACAGATTCTGCAGTATGTCCATGACGCGCTACGCAAGACGCGTGGGGCAGTCGCCGCGATTGCAGAAATTCGGCCCAAGGAGGGAATTTTGATCTTCGCCGGCGTGGGCAATATCTCCTGTTCGTTATTCAGTGGCGGGGGGTCGCGAAGTTTCGTGTCGCACAATGGCACCCTTGGAATGAATATGTCGAGGATCCAGGAATTCCGTTGCGATTGGCCGAGGGATGCGGTGCTTGTGCTGCATTCAGATGGACTGCAATCGAAGTGGGATCTCACGGCGTATGCGGGGTTAGTCACTCGGCATCCGGCGGTCATCGGCGGAGCGCTGCTTCGCGATTTCAGGCGGCAGCGGGATGATGCGAGCGTAGTCGTGGTCAAAGCTGCGTGAACCTATGACCGAGCCCATTGTTTATATCTCGCTGATCACCGAACGCGACGTGGTGCAGGCGCGGCAGCGGGCGCGGGAAGTTGCGGCGGAGCTGGGGCTCGATAACCAGGACCAGATACGGCTCGCGACCGCAACATCGGAGATGGCGCGGAATGCTTTTCGTTATGCGCGCAACGGAAAAGTCACGTTTGCTCTGAAACTGGAGCCGCCACAGCGGTTGGAAGTGACGATATCGGATTCGGGCCCGGGAATCTCTAATTTGGATGAAATCCTTGAAGGACGGTATCGGTCATCGACCGGGCTGGGGATGGGGATTCTCGGAACGAAGCGGTTGATGGATGAGTTTGAGATTGAAGCTGAGCCCTCCGGCACGACGGTGCGTATGGCTAAGCATATTCCAAGCCACTTTACGACCTGGACACCACGGACAGCGTTCGCTCTCCATCGCAAAATGCAGGATCGGGCACGAGACGGTCCCTACGAGGAGATTGAGAGGCAGAACCAGGAACTGCTGAAGACATTGCAGGAGCTGCGGGCGCGACAGGAAGAACTGGAGCTTCTGAACCGCGAACTGGAAGATACGAACCGCGGCGTGGTGGCGCTGTATGCAGAGTTGGATGAGCGCGCGGATTATCTGCGACGAGCCTCAGAGCTGAAGACCAAATTCCTTTCCAATGTCTCGCATGAGTTCAGAACCCCACTGAATTCGATCGTGTCCCTGGCGCGATTGCTGATGGACAAGCTGGACGGGGATCTGACAGCCGAACAGATGAAGCAGGTGCGCTACATCGAATCTTCCGCGCGCGATTTGCAGGAGATGGTGAACGACCTACTTGACTTGGCGAAGGTCGAGGCGGGAAAAATTCGGATCCGATCGAAGCGCTTTGAGGTGCATGAACTGTTCAGCGCATTGAAGGGAATGTTGAAGCCGCTGCTGGCGGACAACAGCTCAGTGGACCTGGTGTTTGAGGACGCGGGCGGGCTTGTGCCGCTTCACACGGACGAGGGGAAGGTTTCTCAGATTCTAAGGAACCTGATTTCGAATGCGCTGAAATTCACTCCGAAGGGACAAGTCCGTGTTTCGGCAACTCTGGCCGATAAGCAATATGTGCTTTTCACCGTTGCCGATTCGGGGATTGGCATCGCGCCGGAACACCACGAAACTGTCTTCACCGAATTCAGCCAAATAGAGAACCCGCTGCAGGATAAGCATCGGGGCACGGGCCTTGGGCTTCCGCTCTGTCGAAACCTGGCGATGCTGCTGGGAGGGAAAATCTGGCTTGAAAGCGAACTGGGCAACGGTTCGACTTTTTTCGTGAAGATACCCGCAGTTTACGTGGGAGAGTCGGTGCCACAGGATGAATCGGCACCATTGCCTGCCCCCGAATTTCATCGCGCTCCCGTTCTGTTTCTCGAGGATGACGAGGAAACAGCACACGGCTTCGAAGCGTTTCTGCGAAATTCCGAGTTTCAACCAATCCTTGCGTTGACCGTGGCGCAGGCAGAGATATGGACTGCCCGCCACACCCCGACTGCAGTGGTGGCCGATATCTATATAGGAGACGATCAGTCGTGGGGCTTCATCGCCCGGCTGAAGGAAAAATTACCGCAGCTTCCTGTGATTGTGACGAGCGCCCTGAGCGACCCTGCAACCGCGATGCAGTCGGGCGCTAACCTCTTTCTTCCCAAACCGTTAGAGCAAGATATTCTGCTTGGCGAACTACGGCGGCTCACGATGCAGACTGGCACTCGGCGGCTGTTGCTGGTCGACGATAATGAGGTTTCGCGCTACATTCTACGCGACCTGCTGGATCAGCCCTGGCTTGACATTCGAGAAGCTGGAAACGGATCGGAGGCGATGAAACTGCTCAACGAGAGCCTGCCCGACGCGGTCATACTGGACCTTCTTATGCCGGACATGAACGGATTCGAAATTCTGCGAGAATTGCGAGCGCGCCCGGCAACCGAAAGGCTACCAGTGCTTATCTATACCTCTAAGGTGCTCTCTGACGTTGAAAAGGGGCAACTGGAGTCCTTGGATGCCAGAATCATTCGCAAGGAAGATGTTACGACTCGCCTTTCAGCGCAACCATTCCTGGATTGGGTGAAATCGGTTGGACTTGCTCCTGAAATCGTCGTGCGAGAGCAGGGTGCCTGACGGCCAACGTCCGCGCATCCTGATCGCCGACGACCGTGAAGAAAACCGTTACGTTTTGTGCCGCGTTCTTGACGCTGCAGGCTTTCATTGCACGCAGACCGGTAGCGGCGCCGGTGCGCTTGAAAAGGCGCAAACGCTGCCCGACTTGATCATCCTCGATGTGCACCTGCCGGATATCTCGGGCTACGAGGTGTGCCAGCGGATCAAGAAGGATCCACGAACAGCCTCGATCTCTGTGCTACAGATTTCTGCGTCGTTCGTCTCGAGCGAGGACCGCGTGCGTGCGCTCGACGGAGGGGCGGACGGATATCTGACGCACCCGATCGATCGCCTGGTACTGGTTGCCACAGTCCGTTCGCTATTGCGGCTTCGCACGGCAGAAATCATGGCCCGCCGGTCGGCGGAGCAGTGGCAATCGACTTTCGACGCGCTCGGCGAGGGTCTCGCGGTTGTCGATGCCGGGAACCATCTCCTTCGATGGAACAACGCATTCTCCGAAATCTGCGGTCCGATGTTTCAGCCAAGGACGGGTGTAGACGCAGCCAGTTGGTTTCGAGAATTGATCGGAAACGACAGGCCTTTCCACCTCAACGGGCATAGACGCCATAGCGCTGAATTTGCTATTGATGGGAGAACTCTTCAGCTTTCGGTGAGCAAAGTAAGCGCGGAAGGCGCGGGTGGAGAAAAGATTCTCATCCTGACAGACTTCACCGATCGTAAACTCGCCGAGTATGCTCTGCGCACGGCCGAGAAACTGGCCGCGACCGGGAAGCTCGCCAATGCGATCGCTCACGAAATCAACAATCCGCTTGAGGCGCTTACGAATCTCATCTACCTTGCGGGCAGGTCTACGTCGATCGACGATACGCAGGATCTTCTGCGTCACGCCGATGTGGAATTGGCGCGCATTGCGCGTATCACCAAGCAGGCACTCTCCTTCCATCGCGATACGCAGGTCCCGGTCGCCATAGACGTCGGCAACCTGGTCGCCGATATCGTCGCACTTTTCGAAAGGGCTGCTGCTTCACGGCGGGTTCGCTTGGTTTACGACAGAAAGCCCACGTCGTCTATCTATGGGTTCCCAGGACAACTCAGCCAGGTGTTCGGCAACCTGGTGCGAAATGCAGCCGAAGCATCTGCGCCGGAAACAGCGGTTGCAATTCGCGTCAGAGCGATTCGCCGCGACAACCGAGAAGGCGTACGCGTCTCAATTCACGATCGAGGATGCGGGATTCCAGCACACGTGCAGAGAAAGATGTTCGACCCATTCTTTACCACGAAGGATCTCAAAGGCTCAGGCCTGGGGTTATGGGTTTCGAAGTCTCTTGTCCTCAAGCACGGGGGCACGATTCGCTTTCGTTCTTCTGAACGTGCGGGCCGCAGCGGAACGACGTTTGAAGTGTTTCTCCCGACGAACGGGATCGACCCGGACAGGATTGCCCACGAGGATACTTAAACAGAACGCGTGTCCTTACAAACCTAGAAGCAGGCATTTCACCTTCCCCACAGCGTTACCTTGCCCGTCAACGTTTGTCCGGGATCACTTGATCTTCGCCGAAACACTAACCGCAATCAGTAAACGTTCGCGGCAAGGATTGATATCATCACACTATGACCTATCGACGGCGTAGCTATGGGGTGGGAGCTCATCGGAGCAGAGTCGTCTGGGCTGTCATGGTCTTGCTCACAGTAGTTCTTGGTCTAAGTTGTTGCTCCGAATCAGCCAGTTGCGAATCGGCTATCATGTCCGATTCGGTGGTAGATAGTATAGGCGTTAACATCCATCTCCATTTTGGAGATACCGTATACGGTAACTTCCCGTTGATCGAGAGTCTTCTCAAGAATCTCGGCGTCCGCCACACGCGCGATGGCCTCATCGATACCACCTGGCAACCTTACTATGACCGGCACATTGCCTTGGGCAAGCTGGGTATCCGAAGTATCTTCATGGCCGACCCTGCGGAGAGCGATGCGGTTCTTGTGAATTGGCCGAAGCGTGTGCCGGGAGCGTTCGAGGGCTACGAGGCGCCCAATGAGTGGGATAACAGCCGCGATTCAAATTGGGCTCAGACCCTCAATACGTTTATGCCGAGGCTTTATCACGCTGTGAAGTCAGATCCGGAGACGGCTCAGTACCCTGTGATTGGTCCTTCTGTGATTCGGCCGCAGGACTTAGCTCCGCTTTCGGGCATAGGGTCCGATTTTGACTTTGCCAACATGCACAACTATTTCGCAGGTCGAAATCCGGGAACGGCCGGCTGGGGCGCGAATGGCTACGGCAGTATCTCCTACAATATGAATCTTGCCTCTTCTGCATGGCCTGGCAAGCCAATCATCACGACCGAGACGGGCTACGATACCGATGCTGGTGACGATAGTATTCCCGAACGGATCGAAGGAGAGTACGCGCCGCGGCTGGTGCTGGAACAGATGCTGCACGGAATCAAGCGGACCTATTTTTACGAGTTGATCGACGAGAACAACACCGCCAAGGGCAGCGAAGGATATTTTGGGCTTGCGCACGTCGACGGATCACCTAAGCCGGCTTACTCTGCGCTCAAGAATCTGATTGGACTCTTCGCCGACCCCGGGCCGTCTTTCAATTCGGCACCACTCGAGTTTTCACTCGACGGCGCCACAAGCAATGTCCATCACCTGCTGACCGCCAAGCGTGATGGCTCGTACAATCTGGCAATTTGGATCGAAGCGCAGAATTACGATTTGAATAAGAAGCGGGATACTCCTTCCGCTCCGATGCGAGTGACTTTCTCTTCACGCCGGACTTTTAGAACAGCGGAGGCTTATCAGTTCAACTCCGATGGCATGTTAGACGCGACCAAGATCACGCCTAGCGAGAGCATCCCGTTAACAACATCCGAAAGAATCGTCGTTCTTCGGTTGAAGTAAGCGGGGTGGCCGCCTATTCGTTGACCGGCTCAAGGGCCAATTCAACTCCGCCCTTGGCCTTATTCGGGGTTGGTTGACGGAGTCCTTTCTTAAGGCGTCTTCCGAGAGAGATACATGGAGATTCGAGATACGTGTAAATCAAATACGATACAGCACAGGAAGCAATCATCTCGATCAGCAGCCATAGGTGTAGAGATACGCGCGCAATTCTCTGGTACGGCACAAGGTGCTCCAACGCAAGGCGAACAAAGTCGTTGAAGAGGTAAAGGCTGAAGCTCGCTCTTCCGATCAGCACCAATGGTTTCCATGTAATCCGTACCGGGAGAGTCAGGAGAAAGAAGCTTCCGATTGCGATCCAATAACATAAGGTGTAGCGATACCATGTCTCATCGAAGCCCTCGTTAAAGTTATACGCCAATAAGGAAATAAAGGGGATTATGAGGACGAGTGATGAGATGGCGATGCGAACGTATCGCCGCGCTTCCGGCAGTCCATCCACTCTTTCCATGCGCCAAAGGGTACCTGCCAGCATGACCGATAGACTCAACGGAGCAGCTACCGGATAGGCTCGATGCGATGCATAACGGAGAACGGCAAGTGCACATGCGCCGATGAGGCAGACTGAATAGGCAAGGAGGACTTTCTGTGGTTTTGATATCCAATTAATGACGAAGAGAACAATGCAGAGGATGTAGAACATCCATTCGATCTGCAGCGTCCAGTAGAGCCCCACCATATTGATGGGAGTTCCACCGAAGAATCCTTGAAACATGGTGACGTTAAGAAGGAGTCGCTTCAGTGAACACTCGCCGAGAGATCCATGAAAGAGCAGCAGGAACGCAAGAACAATCGAGAGCCAGTAGGCCGGATACAGCCTAAAGAAACGGCCGATAAGAAAGTCGCGCACAGGATGAGATTCCGGCGGTCCGGCCTTTAAACTCATCGGAATGACAAAACCGCTAACCAGGAAAAAGGCGATGACTCCGATCTTTCCAGTATCGACGAAGTGAGTCAAAAAATAGATGACTCGCGCCTCGGGACCATGCGCGAGGGAAGACAGCGCGAGTGAGGAGTGCAAGTAGACAACGCCCAGCGCAGCAAGCGCCCTTATCGAATCCAAATAGTCAAGCCGTCGATTTGTGCTCATGTGTTCCCCAACGCTCGCTGAGCGTCAGCTTTGCGTGCGCGTTGCAATTGATTTCTGAATCTCATCAACGAAATCCCGCCTGACTCTTTCTGGCTCGATGCTATCTACAATCTCGATTCTGCATCCAATGGCGCCAACTTAATGGAGTGTGCCTTTCGACTTCGAGCCGAGAAACCCTGGCGAAGTCGAATAGACGGCTGCTCGACGAGATAATAGGAGCACATAGCAGTGACGACGACCGCGCCGATGTTGACCGGGAATCGAAGGCCGTGGTCGAAGTCGCCGATCCGCAGGAAGAGCTCCTGCCAGATGTACAGGGAGTAACTCAATCGTCCGATGTACGCAATAGGGCCCCAATTCAAGATGGACGAACCCACAGCTTGTCTTTGCGTGAGATAACCAACAGCTGAGGCGATCAGAATGCTCATGGAGATCGTAAGCAACTCGAGGCGAACTCCGCGCGGCATGAACATTGCACTGATTGCCAGCAGCAAACAGCCTACTACGGTAAAGGGTGAGGTCAAGAGCTTGTAGAATCCCCGATCGTCTTCGCTGCTTCGAGCTAACGCCAGCAGACAGCCCATCGCAATCGTGGCAAAGCTGGAGACTCCTTCGGCTGCCTGAGCACTTCCAACAGAGGATAGAAACGCTCCTACGGTCGCTGCGAGGACAAAAGCCGCGATGGCGACTTGCCACCTTCTTCGCAAGGGCAGCCAATAAACCAAGAACGGCCAAAGCAGGTAGAACTGTTCCTCGACCGATAGAGACCAAAAATGGCCTAAATACCAATCGGGACGAAACACATCTGCCGTGAATGTTCCTGCAATTAGAAGAGACTTCCACGGCACGTCCAACACGCCAAGGACGTCGAGAAGTGCAATTATCAGTATGTAAGTGAAAAAGACAGGCGCGATGCGAAACACACGGCGTTGAAAGAATGCACTTAGGCTGATTGAACCGGACTTTTCCTCTTCTTTGAGCAGCAACCTTGTAATGAGAAACCCGGATATGACAAAGAAGATGCGAACACCAAGGTTGCCGACATAGTATGGAATCGAACTGGCTGCGAATTTCGAAGCACCCGGAAATCCGCGCGCGCAACTCGCGTGGGAGGCGATTACCAACAGAATCGACAATGCGCGCAACCCGTCGAGCGACAGAATTCGTTCCTTGGAATCCATTTTCTACTCCGGTAGTGTCGTTCTAGGTTCCCGAAATATGAGTCTCTTGGGAGGCAGGTTGGGGTCTCAGAATCGTGGAGTCTGGATGGCTCGACCCGACGGGCAGCTTGGCATTCACCGGCTGCATCAGCACCGCGGAATATGCGTCCTCGAGCCGAGAAATGACCGACGGCCAGGCATATTGCTCTTCGACAGTCCGCCGGTTATGTTCTCCCATGGAACGAGCCATCGCCGGATCGTTCAAGATCCGCAGAAGGGCGTCCGCGAGTTGTTCGCTATTACCGGGTGGAGCTTTAATTCCCCCTCGCTCTGAAATGAGATAGGAAAGACCTCCCGCGTCGGTACCAACAATGGGCCTTCCGCATGCCATTGCTTCGAGTGTGACTTGACCAAACGGCTCCCCAAAGGATGGGACGCACAAGAGTGTGCAATCTCGCATGATGATGGGGACCTCTTCTCGTTTGAAAGCGCCTCGAAACACAATGCTGGACAACATATCGAGCTTAGCCGCCATCTGCTTCACAGATTCGGCTTCAGGACTTGTGCCTGCGATGACCAACACAGCCTCGGGGATTGCTTTGAGCACTATCCGGAACGCTTCGAGCATCACAAATACACCTTTGCGACGCGAGGGATTGATAAAGAGAATGGATAGCTTGTCCGGCAGCGGTGACGGTGTAAAAGCCGTCGAGTTGACGCCGATTGGGATGACATGAATCTTTGACTGAAACACAGATGGGTCTCTCATCTTGTCTAGCGCAGCTGGAGTGGAAACAATAATTCCACTCGCGATTCGATGTTGCAGTTGCCAAATATTCACTTTAAGTAACCACATTAGCCATTCTTTGGGATTGCGATGCTCAGGCTTGCCGTCTCCTGCCATTCTTCTCCACGCAGGAACGTACGGTCCCAGCACGATCGGAATACCAGTACCCCAGAGACCAAGGCTCAGCCCGGTAACTACTGGATTCAATTGATGGACCACGTCAAATTTGAGATCCTGGGAAAGTCGCGCAAGCAAGGCTCGCACTCCCATCACAAAGCGTAAGCGCGAAATTGCGCTCTCCAGATTCTTCCCTGTCTCGATCAAGTGGAGTTGAACATTTGAAGCGTACTGCTCCCTCAACACGCACTTGTTCACAGCGACGTGAATGTTATGTCCTCGAGCCATGAGGTTTCGAATAAAGTAGTCAGCGACCAGGCCGTCGCCGTGAGGCTCACAATCGGTCAAACAGTCCGACGCGTGAGAGATAAAGATATTCAGTGGTGTTATCAAGTGAGTAATTCCCTCCTTACTTGGGACGTACGGGATCTTCGGGAAAGGGTCAAGTAGAGCTCATAGAGCCTAGCCACACAACGCTCCAGGCCGAAGCGGCTATTCCTCACGCAATCTGCTGCAGCAACATGATCTAAAGACTTGAACTTCGCTATTTCTAACGCGACACGTCCCCACTCGTCGGCGCGGCGCTCGATTGGGAGTACCCGTACGAACCTGTTATTCACGATTGCTTCGATAGGTACTCGGTCGGAAATCAGACAGGGCAAGCCTGCAGCTTGGGCCTCGACAACAACCAGGCCAAGGCCCTCATATTTGGAAGGAAAGACGAAGCAATCCATTGCACCCATCATGTATTCGGAAACGAACATTGTGTCGGGAACAAAAGTGAAATACGAAGTAAGTCCGCGACGCTCAATCTCAATTTCGATTTCCTTGCGAAGCGGGCCGTCTCCAACCAGAACACAATGTACTTCCGGACGGAGGGCGCGCGTGGCATCTACAATGTCAATAAGAAATGAGTGGTTTTTTTGCTCATGAAATCTCCCGACGTGGCCGATCACAAAAGCGTCTGCTGCTATACCCAACTCCGCGCGCAGGCTCGAGCCCTTCGGATGGGCAAAGGGCCTAGAGTCGACTCCGTAGTAGAGGAGCTCCCATCGTCTATCGTTTCGCCAGTTTTCTCCGAACATCGATTCTGCTGCGCGCACGCTTGCGGCTAGACCAAAATCGGCAAGGGCCCGATACGCCCCCAGGATAAACCTCGCGTAGGCACCGTAAAGGAGGCCTCTCTCCTGTAAATGAGGCCGCACATCGTTATGGCTATGAACGATAGTTTTCGGGATGCCGACACTCTTGGCCAGGGAAAGCGCAAGCAGTCCGCTAAAACTGCTGCCGTGCACATGCAAAATGTCATATGGTCCGTTGATTCGTACGAGCTTCTTGAAATCAGCTGCATATTGGAACGGATTCGTATAGTTGGGGCATACTAATACCGGAATACCGGCTTCCCGGAATGCCGCCGTGAAGGGTTCGTCCTCTGTTGTTCTCACGAGGATGTGGTGCTCGCAGTCGGATGAAAGCTGTGGAGGAAGCGTCTGATAGAGCCATTTTTCGATTCCTCCGCGCAGAAGATGACCCACTGCGTGGAGCACGCGCACAGGACGAGGTGAGCTTACATTCTTTATGTGCATGCTTCTCCCCTCTAACAACTCGCAGCGCGAGTGTAGCGATGAAATGAACGTTGTTCTTCGGTTTCCATCTGGATAGCGCTCGCCCATAGTGCGAAGCAAGCCCAGAAGATCAACCCGGTAATGCTGACAAACACATTGCCGCCAACAGATTCGGCGAGCACCGCGATAAAAATGGCGCGGTAGGCAATTCTTTCGGGACTTAACTCGTTTGCACGCGCAGACTTTTTCCAACCGCCCATCGAAAAAATGGCGATGAGGATTCCAGCTGTGAATAAAGCCGCGCCGATCATTCCTAACATCAAAAACGTTTGCAACAGGCCGCTGTCCAGCGCCATCTCATCGACAGATATGTTGTTGTTTAGTAGACCTCTTCCAGCCGGCTCATGTAATAGTTCAAGAGTTACCAGCCGATACATTGCGGTGCGGTCTTCAAAGCTTTCGTCGTGGCCGACATCCTGCATCGTGACGAACCTGTCCTGCACCGCTTGTTGTATTTGAGGATTGAACATAAGCGGCGCCAAGCATATCGGCAAGAGAAAGAGGCTCAGTAGGAATCGACGCAACGTAGGTCCTCTCGAGGTTATAGCCATGACCGCGATGGAAAGCACCCAGGCCAGCCACGCAGTTCGAACTTGGCAAAGCAGAAATGAGAGATAGCCTGCCCCCGCGCAGGCAAGTTTGAATCTGGATTTCATTCCGATGAGCAGCACCAAGCCCGCGAGCATGATGCTTGCAAATGCTCCTGGCGAGTTGGATGTGCTCCACACGCGAATTTCATATGGAGAGGGTCTCCCGAAAGAGGTGTTCACATCGCCAACCATGACGCCGTCAAGCCAGGCGCAGTCCCATTGCGGCGCGGCGATGTACTGATAAATTCCGTAGACTCCAAGAATGAAAACACCCCATTTGAAGCTGTTTAAGATTGCGGATTTCTGCGCTTCATAACTCCGCCAACCCAGATGAAGGTGCAAGCCGAAGAGCAAAGGCGCCAGCCACAAGAGAAGGCCATAGACAATGGAACCGAGCGACTCAGCGGCAGAAGAGTGGAGTTCCCACCGGATGATGCCCACCAAGAAACCGTACAGGATCCCTGCCGCACAGAGCAGGTAGGGAGTGAGCTGAAGTCCTCTGGCATTACGGCCTTCTCGCAGGACGGTAAGACCCGCAATCGCGGTGACCAAGAATGGTGCGAGCAGCACAAGGTTCTGATCTTCGTAGCCGAAACGCCAATCGATGACACGACGGATTAAGGGCGTGACGAACCACGTCCATAGAGTGAAGTGGATGTAGCCAATGGGGCGACGGAAATAGAGCGCTGCCGCAATAGCAGTAGCAACCGCCGGCACGGCGATTCTCAATAACGTGCCTTGGTGGGCAGCGAAAAGCGCGGCGAGAGCAAGTGAACCGCCGATGGACGCAAACCAAATCAGAAACGCTGATTCCGCCTTCGGCTCGACTGGCCTGGGACTGATCGAGCACTCGATTCTGTTCGTCGCCAAGCCGACGATCGCACTCATGCAGGTAGCCTCCCGTCGACATCCTCCAGAGATACTGCCAGGGGATGGCCGGCAGGTGCGAGGATCGCCGAGGTTTGATGCTCGGCAACCGAGCATCCTACCCGGTTGAGAAAACGCCGAAAGGAGTTCTGAAAAACGTCGATGCCGAATTTGCTTGCATGTGCCGAGAGAACCTCAGCACGCCAATCCATCCTTTCGAAGCGCAGAATGGCTGCGGCCAAATCAGATGGCGTCTGCTGGTCAAAGAAGACCCCGGTGATGTCCTCCAGGATTGTTTCAACAGCGCCGCCGGCGCGGTAAGCGATGGTGGGGCGGCCGGCCGCAGCAATCTCCAGGGGCGCCATGCCAAAGTCTTCTTCGCCCGGAAAGAGGAGCGCTCTGCAGCGAGAAGCGTAGTGCTCTACCTCCGCGTCCGAAAGTCTCCCGAGGAAGGTCACGCTCGGTCCCGCGAAGGACTTCAGACGATCGCGATCGGGTCCGCCGCCGATAATCAGCAATCTCCGATTCAGGTCAGTGCAGGCTCGCACTGCCAGATCAATGTTCTTGTACGAGACGAGCCTCGAAAGCACGAGATAATAATCTTCCTGCTCCTGGCACGGGCGAAAGCGATTGAGGTCAATTGGAGGGTGGATTACTTCCGCCGTTCGGCCGTAAGAGCGCTCGATCCTCTTGGCGACGGTCTTTGAGTTAGCGACGAAATGGTCGGGCTGGCGCGATGCGCCTGTATCCCACTCGCGCAGAAAGCGAATCAGATGGGGGAAGAGAGCGCGTTTGAGCGGACCCATGGATTCGCGAGCCGAGTAGCTATCGAAACTCCAGGCCCAGCGCATGGGGGTGTGACAATAGCAAACGTGGATTGCATCTCGATTTGTGCGCACTCCTTTTGCGTAGCCCGATGAACTGGAAATGACCAGATCATATTTCGATAGATCGAGCGAACTAACACCGAAAGGATAAAGAAGAAAATAGAGCCGATAGTAATCTCTCAACTTCGGGAGGCGTTGCATCCATGAGGTCTGGACCGGAACATTCTTCAGCTCCGCCGGCATGCATTCGGGAAGGGCGACAGTCGAGTACAAATCTGCCGACGGCAGCATTCGCACCAGTTCCTGCGCGACAACTTCCGCTCCTCCCAATTGCGTGAAATAGTCGTGAACAACGGCAGTACGCATGAATTCTCCTCTTGCCTTTAGACAGCGCCCGATCTTTTCAGAACGGCGGGAATAGTTCGAGCTAAAATGCTAAGGTCTAATGCGAGCGACCAATTCTCGATATACGAACAATCGAGTAGAACCCATTGATCGAAATCGAGAGTGGAACGCGCCGACACCTGCCAACTTCCGGTGATGCCTGGCCTGACGCTGAATCTTCGCATCAATTGCGCTTCAGTAAAGAGAGAAACGTCTCGAACGCTCATGGGACGCGGCCCAACGAGAGACATATCCCCCTTGATTACGTTGAGGAGCTGTGGCAGTTCATCAATCGAGGAGCGGCGCAGAAAGCGCCCAACCCGAGTGATCCTTGGATCGTTCGCCATCTTGAAGATCGGTCCACGTGCTTCGTTCTGCGCTTCAAGCTGCGCCATGAGTTGGGGCGCATCCTGCACCATGCTGCGGAACTTATACATGGAAAAGCGACGACGGCCGAACCCATAGCGCTCCTGAACAAAGAAGACTGGGCCGCGGCTGGTCACTTTGATGGCGATTGCAGCGGCCAGAAACACTGGCGCCGTAAGGACCAGTGCGAGAGAGGCACCAAAAAGGTCAACCAAACGCTTGATCTTCTCTGCAGTCAGGCTTGCCTGATCCGCGGGGACCAGTTCGACAAACAGAGATGCGCGCCGGCGCATCCGTGAACCCAGGGAGAGATTGAACATCTCATTCAGACAGGAGACCCTTACTCCAGCGGCCTCAGCAATTGAAACAGCTCGCTGGGTCAAGTCATAGCAGGAGCGCAAGGGAGTGGCCACGATAAGTTCGTCGACTACATTCTTGAGGAGGTATTCCGATAGCTCGTTGAGTGACCCAAGGTACCTGCTGGCGATATCAGGCGCCATCTCCGCTTGATCCCGATCATCAAAGAATCCCAGGAGCTTCTTTCTGCCATGATAGGTAACTCTCAGCTCTCTCCAGGCTTTGCTTGCGCGCGGACCGCTTCCAAGAATAATGACCAGCGCAGGTTCCTTGGGTTGCCAGGTTTGGGGATTGGTCAGGAGCACACGAGCCAGCTCATAACTGAATGAGATGACAAAGAATTCAACGGCGACCATTCGGATGGGTTCGGTGGCCACCCTCAACTTCAGATAGGCAGCCACGAAGCCCGTCATGACCGTGCATGCGGCGGTAAGGCGCAGCAACACCGATGTTGCGTCAGCCAGATCTGAACGATAGAGACCGATGATTCCGAGACACCTTTGCCAGAGAACAACAAAGACCAGAGAGAAAATAGCATTCAGTAATGTGATTCGAATCCCTAGAAAGCCCGCGAGCCCACTTTGAAGAATTGATTGGTGGTTGGCGTAGCAGACGACCGACACCAGGATAGCGAGTGTAAGCATTCCGTCCACGCCGGACGGTATGCTGAGAATTGAACGACGAATTGACATAGACGCTCCGCGGTACAAATGGGGGTGTTCGTACTTGCGTTGGAACAATGAGTGCTGACGATCGACAATCGGCACCCGTATTGCCCTACGGCGGTTAGATCTCGCTCGTTGCTTCCGCAGCGCGGCGGACTGACAGCCAGCGGCCGACTTGTTGGCCTATATTCGTGAGATCCTCTCTCCGCACCAAAAGATCGGGCACGGGCAATTTCAGAACAACGGGGAAACTAACTAAGACAAAGGTGAGACGCGCGCAGGTTGAGATAAGCAGTGCGAGTGCAGCACCGGTAAGTCCGAGCCTCGGAATCAGAATCAGCATCAATGGAATTGTCAGAGACAGGCCGATCGCCTGTAACGTAGTAATCACGCCGGGACGTCCCAGCGCCATGAACGCCTGGGACAGCACTTGGGTTGCGCCTGTCAGCACTACTTCGAGCACAAGAATTCGCAAGATGCTCGTGGCCCCTCGATAGTCGGCGCCATAGAGAAGGACCAAAAGCCTTGGCCCGGCCAGGACAATTCCCAAACCGCAAATGGCAGTCAGCGCGGTAGTAATACGCATTGCCCGGCCAGTCATCGCAATGATTTCAAGAGGGGGGCGCGCAACTGCCCGGGGAAAGAGCACCATTACGACTGAGGTATGAAAGGCATTCAGGAGTCGAGAAAGACTCAGCGCGACGACGTAGATCCCCATGAGATCGGGGGTCAAAAGGCGCACCACGAGAGCCTGATCGACATAGAGCGACATCGTGCCGCAAAGATCAATCCCGTAACTACGAATCCCGTAGGAAGACAGGAGACGCGCTGACTTCCGTACAGAGTGAAGACGTGGCGCAAACATGCGTTGAATATGCACGAACATCCAAATGAAAATGGGCAAGCCTGGAAGAACGTAGCACCATGCCGCCGTGACCGGTGTGAGCGATCCTGCGAGTTTCAGGGATACGAGGCCGACAAGTGTAGCGAGAGGAGGCCCAATGAGAGATAGATTTGAAACTCGGAATCCGCCTCTGCTCTCAATTGCTGCTCGCCCGACAACAAAAAACAATGCGATCGGTGTATTCAGAAGAAACATGCGTGCATACAACAAAACGGTCGGCGAATATTGGGGAATCCAAAATGGCAGAAGGAAAAATCCGGCAATCGCAGAAAAGCTACTTATGAGCATGCAGAGGAGAATCCCGGCCCCCAGCAGGTCCGATGCTTCTTCGGGTCTCTTTCGAAGCTGATAAGTCAACGCGCTCGGCAAGCCAAGAGTCAAGGCGGATGCCAGGAAGCTATAGCAGAGGATCATCGCGCTCAGCTCTCCCCTTCCTGCGGGAGCAAGCGCCCTTGCGGAGATAATTCCTGTCGCAGCATTCACACCGATGATCAGCAGCTTAGTCACGGCAGACTGTGCGAACGCCGTCGATGCTGACATAGTTGATGTTGCCAAGCTCGGACCTCCTGAAGACTCTAGTGACTAAGAAGCGAAGCCTTGTTCGCAGCCTTTGCTGCTCTACTTCGCAAAGTCGGTGGGGCTTGCATAGAAGCCGAGATTGGTTAACTGCATGTAGTGCTGAAGCCTCGATATCCGGTCATGGGGAACGTACACAATGTCACCGGGTTGCAAAGCCAAATCATGCTCAAGCTGCCGAGTCTTTGTAACGTGAGTCAAATTCAACTGACGGACTTCGGCGAGATTATCGTTAAACTTGCGGAATACGATGACCTGCCCCGATTTGGCTCCGTTGGTGAAACCGCCGGCCATCATGATGGCGGAGAGAGCCGACATCTGGTCGCGAATCTCGATCTGACCGGGCTTCGAGACCTCGCCCGCGACGACGACATAGGGCCGGGTAAATTCTTCAAGAACAAGAGTCAATTCCGGATCTTTGAGTCGAGAGCTTTCTTTCGCAACGATCAGATCGTGGGCTTGCGTCGTGTCGAGGCCTGCAACCTGGATTTCGCCTCCGACGTTGATGGCGATGTAACCGTCAGGCTGCACAGTTACGGATTGATTGAACTCTGGTGTAAGCCGATATTGCAGCTGCAGGATGTCTCCCGGCCGCAGTAAATAGCGGAGTCGTTGACGCAGTTCCGGCTGTGCCAAGAGAGGCAGGCTCGCGGTGCCAGCGAGCAGCAAAAGTAAGCAAAGATACTTTTTCGAATCCATTCATCACCTCTTGGTACGAACCGTTATGCGAGCCAGCCTGGAACCGGATACGTACGCTTATTCAGCAGGGAGCCGAGAATGTTCCCTCCGGCGGTCCCGACAGTGCGCTCAAGATGAGCGAGCTGTCCCTTTGAGGTTTTGTTAGCCTCGACCACCAGGACAAAGCCATCCACGAGTCTTGTCAGACCGAGGATGTCTTTGCTCTCTTTGAGGGACGGACAGTCAAGCAAGATATAGCTGAAACGGGCGCGCAGACTGTCAAGGAACTGCTTTCGATAAGTTCTGTTGGCGCGCCAGTCTCCCCTTGGCAAAGCAAGACCTGATGCCGATGTTTCGGAATCCGGTTCCTGCGATTTTTCGGTCGGGATATAGAACGCTTCATCGTCAGTGGCGGCAATGCTCCGGCAGTCCAATAAGACAGCGGGGTCTACGGATCCCCTTTGCAATGCATTTGTGAGACGTGTTACAAGGAATGTCGTTCCGGCGCCGGGATGGGCGGCAACGAACGCAATGGCAATCCCACGATCGGGGTTTGCCGCCAAGCCCTCCTGGAACACTTTGTAGATGATTCCTTGGAACGAGGATGTAACTGCATCCTGCGTAATCGAGATCATGATCTGAAAGCTCCGTGTGCTGTCCGCGCGTCTGCGCCGATGAATGTGTTCTCTGGGTCAAGCGTGATTCGGACTATCGAAGTTCTGCATCGCCGGAACCCTAATCGTCGCCGGGTGCGAAGCATCTGCCGCGAAAAGGGGGAGAACCTGGGAACCCATGCGCCGATGGTTTCGTTCTATCCGGCGCGAAGCCACTGGAACCGTGGCCAACACAGGAAACTGGGAAAAGGATTCAAGTTCGTGGGGAGTCGCGAATGTGCTTCGCGCCATTTCTGCCATGTAGACCGCACCGGCGGCGAGGAATATGGCTGATAGCAGACCGATGGCGGCGTTGAAGGCCGGGCGTGGCGATGAGGGATGGAACGTCGAAGTCGGGCTCTCTGCGATTCCTACATTGATGATCTTTCGCTCGTCCATCGCATCTTCGATTTGCGCCTGGTCGCGTTTCTCTGAAAAGAGCTCGAAATTACTTCGGGCCTGGTCAACAGCCTCCTCCAGGGCATTGAATGGAACCTCAAGGCTCTCCACATCCTTAAGCTGTCCCCGAAGATCGGCGATGTTCTCAGCCAGCTTGGCGGACTTGGCGCTCAGCGCATTCTTCTCGATGCGATTCTCCACTAATGAGCTTTGAACCTGCTGCCAAGCCGGGTTGACGTCGGTTGTATCCTCAACGCCGCGCTGAGACATCAAGGAGCTCAAAGAGGCGGCCGTATTTCCAATCTGCTTATCCACTTCGGCCACCAGCCGGTCAGTTGGCTGGAACCGTGTAAGCAACTCAGCGCGCTTGTTTTGTAATTGCACCAACAGCGCTCTTAATTGCTCGGTCGACGTTTGGCCGCTGACAACTCGGCTCACTGTTTGATGACGCTTCGGAACTTCATCTTCGGCAGCAGCGCTCGCATGAAGCCGCCCATCCATCTCGGAGAGTTCCGCTTGATTCGTGCGCAGATCTTCTTCGTCAGCGGCGATTGTCTTGCTAAGCGCCTCCTCTTTCTGCGGGACAGAAACGACCTGATGTTCCTTCTGGAAATCGCTCATCTGGTTGTTGGCCTTCTCCCAGATGGCACGATAGCGATCTGCTTCCTCATTGAAAAATGTAAAAGTCCCGTTGGGGCGAGACAGCAACTTGCGATGAGAAAGGTAGGCGTTCGATAACTGCGCCAGCGTACTTGTGGCTTCTTCAGGCGACGAAGCGGAGTAAGAAACAGTGATGATGTTGGACTTTCGTCCGGGCTGAATTCTCAGGTTTTTACGGAATTTCGCTAGACGCAACTCGTGCGCCTTCAGCGCATCACCAATCTGTTCAGATGGCTTTAATTGTTTCCAACCCGGATCGGCAACTGAACCAACGACATCATCGCTGCCGAGGATTTCGAGTTCTGAATTGACTTGTTGCTCGGTCACTTGCTCCACAGTCGCAGTAGAGTTTCGATCTGCCGTGATGACCGCATTGCTGCGATTATTCTCGAGCAAGAACTTGGTTTCTGACGAGAAACGATTTTTTGAGAGGATAGTAACTAAGAAGGTTAACAAAAGGACACTAAGGAAGACTGAAGTGAAAATGACACGATGGCGAAAGAATGCCTCCGCAAAGACGCGCGTGGGCTGCACTCCTGCTAGATCTGTTGATAGGGCATGCATGCTATCTATCTCTCCGATAATCGGTCTCTTTGTTAATCCTTCGGAAGAAGACAAGGAATATTTTTCGGTACCTGCCATTGGGCGGCTGCTCCATGAACCCTAAACGATTTGATGGCTACGCCAGGATCACTTGATCCTTCGGCTTTGAGATGCAACGCGAAGGGCCAAGGACACACACTCACCGTGGTCGGGACGCACCCTGCGCGATAGAGATAATTGTTTTGTTTAAAGGCAACTACCTGGATGTCCGCAATCGCACCAGAGAAAAATTGATTCGGTCGATCTTCACGACTGACGCAGAAAAACCTACTGTCGTTCAGAGAGGAACCTTTTTTGATTCCGTGGCGAGCTGGGGCAAAATTAGAAGCCGATGGGGTTGGTCGGCTGATATTGTCTGACTGGCTGCCGCTTCACGATGTTATGTTGAAGGACAGTTTCGAGCCAAAGTGCTCACTTAGATTATTAGCACGAGAATTCGAAGTTGTCACGAGTTTTTTGTAAATCCAAATCAAAATTCAAGAAACTAAACGCACAATGGTTTTGGAATTGAGTCATCATGAGTGAGATGCGGCGCATCTAAGAGGGGATGTGAGGCGGATGCAAAATATCGGAACGCAGAAGATTCGAAGAGTACTTTACATCGACCACACCGCGGAGATCGGAGGTGGCGAGATTGCTCTTCTCAATCTGATTCGCAATATTGATTCGAGCAAGGTTGCGCCAATGGTCCTACTTTTCTCAGACGGGCCGCTGGTTGAGAGAATTCGCCCCTATGCCGAAACTCATGTGCTGAAACTGGAGTCACGCGTGGCAAAGATTGGAAAGGATACGCTAGGATGGAAATCGTTGCTGAGATTCAAGTCGGCGTGGCAGACGATACGGCATGTCTTCAGAGTCACACGGTTTGCCAAAAGCGCGCGGGCCGAGCTGGTCCACACAAATTCCCTGAAGTCCGATGTCATTGGAGGAATTGCAGGAAGATTTGCGGGAATTCCAGTCATCTGGCACGTGAGGGACAGAATTGAGACTGACTATTTGCCATTCTCCGTCGTGAAGGTTTTTCGCTTTTTGTGCCGTACTGTACCGGATTTTGTTATTGCCAATTCAACTGCAACGCTGGGTACTCTCCATCTGTTGGGCAAGCGCAGCGGATTGGCCATCGCATCGAGAAGCGACACAACGGTGTTTACTGATGTGGTACACGACGGCTGTGAAATCGACGATCTGGTCGCGCAGGATGCCAGGACAAAGCAGGGAATCTGCATTGGTCTCATTGGCCGAATCAGTCCATGGAAGGGACAGCATATTTTTATTGAAGCAGCTTCATTGCTGCATTCCCGGCACCCGACTGTGAGGTTTCAGATCATTGGAGCACCATTGTTTGCGGAACGCGAGTATGAAGAACAACTTCATGAGTTATGCGAACGACTAGGTGTTGCCGAGACAGTCGAATTTGCCGGATTCGTCGAGAATGTCTCACAGCGCATCGCTCAGCTGGATATTGTGGTTCATGCGTCTACCTCCGGCGAACCGTTCGGTCAAGTAATCATCGAAGGAATGGCTGAACAAAAACCAGTCGTGGCCACTAATGGCGGCGGAGTTCCAGAGATTGTCGAGGACGGGGTTACAGGCTTGTTGGTTCCAATGGGAGATGCGGCCGCGATGGCAGAGGCTATCGACTTCCTTCTCAAAAATCCGCAGACTGCGAAAGAGATGGGCGCTCGAGGCCGCGAACGAGTACTCTCGCATTTCACAATCCAGATGACGGCGAGGAAAGTTGAAGCTGTCTATGACTACGTGCTAGGTGTTGCCTAGTCGAGGTTTGAGGAGTTACCGCATGAAGATTATTTCCCCCACAAACAAACGATCACTCAGCAGAAAGTCGACATGGCCAAACGGATCTCGAAGGAAGGCTTGCGCGTATTTGGCTACCGCATTCTGGATTGCGTGTTCTACATGTGTTGTAGCTCAGTCAGGAACCTCCGGACAGGAACCTGTGCCATCGCCCGACCCAGGCTACAGCCTCTATTATCACGACTCTCAAGCTGCGCCCGCATTTGCAGCTCGCTGGGGATATCACGATGGTTGGACCGAGGGTCGCCACGATCGCAACCATGGCGATACTTTTACGGCGGAAGATAAGGAGCATTTCAAAATGCCGCCAGAACACGGTGTCCATGAGGGGATGACCAGGGAGCAGTATGTCAGAGAGTATCGCGAGGCTTATTTACGCGGGTATCAGCACGGTTCGCGAATCTAGCTGCCTAACGGGCCGGCGGCGGGTCAAGGAATCGGATGTTGCGATGGCAAGCGGCGGAGCTGGAATTAGTGCAAATCACTTTACAAACGCAGAATCTATGCCTTCGCGAAGAGCCTGGCGAAAATCTTCCCACCGACAGGCACCGTCGGCTTGACCGCAATGGGGCAGAAACACCGGCACGCGTTCGGGGGGTTCGGCAAGGCTCAACGGGATCGAATTCCGCATCTGATCGAGCGTCTGCGCCATGTAGTAGGTACGCACGGAGCGGGCCGCAGTGCTTTGACTCTTCCACAATTCAAATACCAATGCCCCGCCTGGCGGGGTATCGTCCCGACGCCCGTCCACGATCCAGGAGAGGTCGAGTACTCCACTGATGTTTGCAATGTTCGTATCGTGACCGACCAGAATTAGTAGACGATCGCTCGGCTTGGTAAGTGCGCCGGTCACCGGATGTTGTTGAACCGCTTGCTCCATCGACTGAAGAACATGAAAAAGCAGATTCGAAGATTCCACTTGCGCTACGTATTTGGTGCGTGCCGCGATGTCCTCATTGACCGTGTGAAGCTGCAGCAGGTCGCGCAGCTTCTGAAGGTCGACACGACCCCAGCCGACATTGGATGTGGCCATGCCATCGGCATATTCCAGTAGCATATTCTCAGCCATTGTCGACGCAACGCCGAGAGGTGTGTGCAATTCGACCAGATGCCCGCCCTTCCCGATTGCGATTGAAGAGGGGATATCGAAGATCGACTGAGGCGGCGGCTGTGCGGCATTCGTGCAGTTCGGGCCAAGGTTGCAGCCATGCAGCACTGTTTCGAGCGCTGTGAGTTGGAGGCGATACGCTTCAGTCAAGGATTGCGGGTTGCCTCCAATGCGTCCCGCAATAGCCGCCCTCGCCAGAGACTTGTCCGGATGGCCGACGCCCGCTCCAAGCGCATGAAAGAGCGGATCGGGGGTTCCTTCTGGTAGAGCGCTCACCTCGATCGCACACCCTGGCGCCAGGCCCGCGGCCAGCGCTTTGCCTGTTTCACGCGTGCGTTGATCTGAATCGGCGATGATCCGTATGTGCTCTGCATCGGCACAACCGCCAGGTGCGAGCAGGCCCTCGGCGGCCAGTTGTTCCCGATCGTACGCGCCAAAGAGCGTCATCAACCGGGCGCCATGTTCGGTTAAGTAACCCGGAGGAACGCCCCACGTTGGCCACGGCGCGCGGGAGTACTGATTGAGCAGATCCGTTTTGCCGGTGGGGGAGCGCACTCCATGGCGGGTTATAACGACGACGAATTCCAGCATCGCACCCTGCTCCGACTCATGCTTTGCCTGAGAAACACTCACAGCCTGAGCATGAACAAGGCACCCGCAGCCTAGAGCGATGCAGTAAGCGACGACGAGGAGCCGGCCTGGATTCGCTGCCTTCATTTTTCATCCTCGACTTCAGCAGTCGAATACTCCCGGATTTCGACAGGATGGCCAGCGGCGCCCGGAACGCCGAGATAGAGCAGATTCTGCGACGGCACAAACAATGCGGTCTTCGCGCCAGGCGTCGTTTGCAGCACGCTGAGCGGGTGCACCGTGCCATCGTCGCCTACTTGAAACGAGTCGACCTCGCCGACTCCGCCTATCAAATAAACCCGGCGGAGCGCTGGGTCGTAAAACAGATCGTCCGCCTTTTCGGCCGCGGGCAAGCTGGTTATCTCTTTGCCAGTGGAGGCATTGAACGCGACAAGCGCTCCGGGAGTGCGGCAAGCAACAAAAACCAACTGCTGATCCAGATCGAATGCGATTGGTACATTCTCGGCGGATTTCGTCAGCTTCCATTGAGAAGATAGTGCGCTCGCAGCCGTATCAATCACTGCAACTTCGTTTGAGCCGGCGATGTTTACGAAGAGGCGCTGGGTCTTTCGATCGAGGTCCAGCCCTTCCGGATGAGAAGCCACGGCGATGTTAGCAAGCAATGCGAAGCGATCTGTATCGACGACAGCGACTTTTGCCGGATTGGCTGCATCGCTGCCCCCGTGTCCCACAAAGAGCATGTGGCTGGGAGCGTCGAACACCACGTCGTCCGCGTCGGCGGAAAGTTTGATTGTCCCAGCGAGAGCAAACGGCGATCCTTTGTACGCTCTCAGCTCGGCGAGCGCACCATCTGTGACGTAAAGGCTTCCGGTCGATATATCCCAAGCGAGTCCGTGAGGCTTGACCAGGCCATCAATGCTTTGCAGCACCTTGCCGGTCGTCAGGTCAATGACCTCCACGGAATGGTTGCCGGTGGCGGCAAGGAACAGGCGATTGCCCGCAAGGTCAATGGCAAAGTGGTCGAGCTTTCCCTGCACGCCGGGAAGCACGAGTGTCTTTGCAAGGCGCATTGCCGGAGACGGTGTCTGCGATGTCGCAGAGACTGAGAGAAGACCAAACACGAAGGCGAACAGCAGTTCAGCTAATATGCGGCCGGACTTTTGGCGGCGGAATTTCCAGCTTGTGTCTGCATGAGTGAACTTCACCGATATTCCTCTTCCTCTTTTCTCTTTTCGAGATGCAGAATTCTGTCCGCCTCGCTCGTTCATCTGTGAGCGAGGCGGGTGATGTTCGGCGCTTCCTGATTCTCGTTTGGAATGCGCTATTCGCGGTGGGAGGTCCAGCGAAGGCCACCCGCATAGGTCGGGTGATAGTACTCGCGCTGGACGACATATTGGGGACTGCCGTTATAGAAGCCAAACACTTCGTTGTTCAGGTTCAGGCCGTAGGCGTACACCTGGAAACCCCAGGGCAACTTATAGCTGGCCTGCGTATCGAACTGGAAGTGGGAGTAGAGGTAGTTATCGCCAGCCGGACCTGCTGTGCCATTAACTTGAGGGTTAGCCGTTGTCTCCTGCTGGCCATTGCTCCCGAGAATTGGATTACCGCTGCTGTCGCTCGCGTAGGCCAGATTCTCGTATTGATACGCGTAAATCATCTTGTCGTCGAAGGTCATACCTACGCGCAACGAGAAATTGCGCGTGTCGAATGTCGGGCTGATGTTCCAGCTGTTGGGAGCCTGACGAAGCAGGGCCGGGCTATCGGTGCGGAGTGGGTCGACCCCATTGGCCTGGGAGGAGGTATAGCTGTAGTTGGCCGATAGACCTGCTCCGTGAAGGACTCCAGGGAGATACGAGAAACGCTGCTCGAATCCGATTTCGACGCCTTGCACATGCGCGCTGCCCGCATTCGCTGGCTCAGAGACAAAGGTTGGCGCGCCGGGGTTGTACTGGTAGTTGTTGGTCAGTGTCTGCCGTGTAACGATCGGGTTCGACAGGTCCTTGTAGAAATAGCCAGCCTGGAGCAAGCCCGCATTATTGAAGGACCGCTCGTACAGGATGTCGTAATCGTTGGCATATTCGGCTTTCAGGTTGGGATTTCCGATGCTGACGGTAGCCGGGGTCGTCGAGATGTCAGGCTGGCCGACGGCGGCGGTGACATCTTGAGGATCGGGCCGCGCAAGTCCGCGGCCGTAGACAAGGCGCAGGTCCGAGTCCTTGTCGACCGCAAACCTTAGTGAGGCACTGGGCAACACATCGAGGTAGTCTCCGCCGGCCTTATAAGTAAGCGTAGTTGGCGCGGGAGTCAGATTAGGATCGAAGCTCAGGGTCGTCAGGTGGGTGGCTTCAAAGCGTATCCCAGTGACAAGTCGAAGCCGGCTCGCAAGTTCGATCGTATTCATCAGGTATCCTGCAGGAATCCGCTCGACGAAGTCGTAGTTATTGGCATTCACTCCGGGGCCGCCGCTTAGGCTGAAGAGGCCCTTGTTACTGTTTACGTAGCTTTCCACCTTGTTATAGTCCGTGACCGGACCTATGTGGTAAGTCTTGTCGTAGTAGTTGGAATCGGTGAAATCGCTGTCCCACTCAGGATGCGCCGAGACACGCGTGGTTCCGTTCGGCTTGAATGTTTCGTCGTAGGTATCGTCGAATTTGTGGGCGTTGCGAATCTTCGCGCCGAATTCGAATGTTCCGTAGCGGTGCCCTATGTGATAGAACCTGGCATACGAAGCAGAAGCCTGAAGGTCTACTTGGGCACTTTGCCCAATCGTGGGCGGTGCGAAGGACTTCAACTTGTAGTTGTTCGGGTCTTCAGCGTTGTCCGCGCCTGTTCCAAAGCATCCAGAACTCCACCCCGGACGATTCACGCTCACACCGGGAACGTTAGTGCAGTTGATATCCGGATCTCCGACCCACGAATACTTGATGCTGCCGCTGCCGCTGAGCGACCTCGAACGGCCAGCCGAGATACTCCAGTTGATGGTGGAAGCGTTGAAGACATGTTTACCTTGTAACGCGAGGCTGCCCACGGCCATGTTGGGGCGGCGCCAATCCTGGCTGTAACCCGGGACATCGCCATCGTTGAGTGTGTAGACCCACTTGTTGCCCCAGTTGCGGAACGTTGAAAAGAGCCCGCGCAGAGAGATGTTGGAGCCTTCTCTCATTTTGTAGTCGATGCTGGCAGTGGCGCCCCAACGGGTGCGGTAATAGATGTAGTCGCGCAGATCCATGCTGTCATAGTGTGGCGTCGCGCTGCTTGCGGTGGGGGAGGGTTCGATATCATTGATGCCGCGCCCATTGAAATCGTAGGTTCCACCGACCAACAGGCCCAGCTTTTTGTCTGCGCCTAAGCGCTTGCCTACGGTCCCGCCCATCTGGTCGACTGTGCGCCCGCCAATAATCGGCGTGTATCCGCCTACCCCGTAAAGAGTGGCCGTGGGCTCTTCGCCGGCGGTCTTGGTGACCAGGTTGACGGAGCCACCGATGCCGTCGGCATCGATATTGGCTTGCAAGGTTTTGTTGATTTCAACCGATTCCACGAGATCGGAGGCGATGGTGTCGAGCTTGATTTGACGTACACCGGTTTCCGGCGATGGCACTGTCACACCGTCGATCATGGTGTTGCTCAAGCGCGGCTCGGTGCCGCGAATCTGAACGTATTTGCCTTCACCCTCGTCTCGCTCGATCGTGACAGAGGCCATGCGGCCCAATGCGTCCGCGATGTTTGCGTTCGGCAGGGAGACAATCACGTCGGCAGGCAGCACCTGCAGGATGTTCTCCGCGGCGAGCGTGCGATTGATCGCTTCGGCCTCACCGCGCGGGCGATCGGCAGTGACGATCACTTCGTCGTTTCCATTCGCCACCCTGAGGATGGCGTCGATCTGCACGGTTTGACCCGCGACAACTGTAACGCTGCGCGTGAAGGGTGCGAAACCTACGTAGGAGACAGTCAGGACGTATGTGCCCGGGCCCACTTCTGAGATTGAGAACTCGCCCAACTCGTTGGAACTGATCGGTCGCCCTTGTGGCTGCAGTTCGATCTTCGCGCCTTGCAGCACCGCACCCGCAGAGTCTTTGACGACCCCACTGATGATTCCTTTATTGGACTGGCTGAGGGCCGGAATCGACCCAGCGAGACAAACGACAAGCATCGAAAGGCAGAGAATCAACTTACGCATGGCACTCCTAATCTCGGCTTTGCGCCGAAGACTCAAACAGGATTGAGGCTTTTCTGATGAACCTGTGGGCAGCGTAGGAGCGATTCGTGGAGAGGTGTTAACAACGCGGTGAATATTACCTAAGGTTGGCCACATGCGTGATCTGCGTCACAAATCCTGAGCAAGCCACTGATTTTTCTGTGATTGGCGACACAAATCGAGCTTGACCGATCGTTTCCGGGCGCCAATATCGCGCGGAAAGGCACTCTTTTTCATCTTGCTTTATTCAAAGCGGCGTTAGCGTAGAGCGATGCGAACCCTGGTGATCGAAGACGAGCCGCGCATGTTGGACCTGTTGCGCAAGGGTCTCTACGAGCAGGGGTTTACCGTGCTTACTGCAGCTGACGGGGAAACCGGTTTGGAACTCGCGATGGCGCATGAGTTCGATTCGATCGTTCTCGATATCGGCTTGCCGCGAATGGACGGTTATGGCCTGATTACGGCCCTGCATGCGCGCGCGCGGATGACTCCAGTGTTAATGTTGACCGCCCGCGATTCCGAAGATGACATTATTCGTGGACTTGAGCTGGGCGCGGACGATTATCTGACGAAGCCTTTCTCCTTTGCCGAACTGGTGGCGCGATTGCATTGCATCACTCGGCGTCCCTCCAGGGAAAACGATGGCACGATTCGAGCAGCGGAGGTCGCGGTTGATCTGACACGGCGTACGGTGACGCGCGAGATGCAGAACATCAGCCTGACCCGGCACGAGTTTCAGTTGCTGGCTTGCCTTGTACGCCGCATGGGTCAGTGCGTACCGCGACAAACACTGATGGAGTCTGTATGGGGCCGGGAGCATGCAGTCGGCGCGGGTGCTCTGGATGTCCTGGTGAATTCGCTGCGCGTCAAGATTGATACTCCTTTTCGAACCAAGCTGATCGGAACTGTGCGTGGCACCGGATATGTCTTCAAGGGCGCAGCGCTTCAGAAGTGAGATTCATGCAATGAATTCAATGCCAATTCGTCTTCGGCTCACGTTATGGTACTTCGCGATGTTCGCCTCGGCTGCCGTGATTTTGTGCCTTGCCAGTTTCTGGATGCTGCAGCGCGCCCTGGAAGAAACCGAATATCACGGCCTGCAGGAGCGCGCGGATGATGTTCGAGTGCTTCTTAGTCAGGAAGACCCGGGCCGAAGTCTTGAACAACTCAGCGACGATCTTGCTGCAAGCTATAACCTGAAGGATGACGGAAAGTACCTTCAGATACGCGACGACCGAGGAGACTGGATCTTTCGTTCCAAGCGGATGAGCGCCGCGAACCCCGATCTGCCTGCACCCCGCGACCTGCCAAGGGGCGGCAAGATTATCGAATTCCGCCAAGGAATTCACACGATAAGAGCACTCGGGTATCCAATTGAAGCGAATGGGAAGCATTTCTCGGTGCAAACGGGCATCGCGCTGGACAAATCCATCGTCCTGCTTTCGAGTTTTCGCACCAGCCTCTTGCTTTTGATGCCGATCGTGATCCTGCTTGCTGGGGCGGGAGGTCATGCCATGAGCCGGAAGGCGCTTCTGCCGGTGGCGGCACTTGCAGCAGAGGCTCGCCGCATCAACGACCGGAATCTCGACATTCGGCTTCCCGTTTCGCGAGCGCAAGATGAAATCTCGGACTTGTCCAGAACGCTCAATCAGATGCTTGAGCGCATCGACAAAGCATTCGCAAGCGTGCGATCGTTCACGGGCAACGCCTCTCATGAATTGCGGACCCCGATCGCGCTCTTGCGCACCGAGCTTGAGGTTGCCCTCTATCGACCTCGCACCGCAGAAGAGTATCGCGAAACTCTGATCCGGATGCAGGAGGAGACTGTGCGGATGACGAGCCTTGTGGAGAACCTCCTTTCGCTCGCGCGCGCCGACGGAGGAGCTGATACATTACCGCTTGCTCCTGTCAATATTCATTCTCTCGTTCGCTCGATAGCCGAAACATGGAATGGGGCGATGCGTCAAGCAATGCTCGAATTCAATATGGCGATGCCTTGCGACGACGTCTTCGTTTTGGGAGACGAAACCGGCGTGTTGCGGCTGCTTTCAATTCTTCTGGAAAACGCCTGCAAATATACGCCTCCTGGAGGCTCCGTAGAGCTTTGCGCGGCGGTCGATGGGAAGCATGTTGCTTTCCACGTCAAAGATACGGGCGTTGGGATTGCGCCGGAGCACCTGTCTCGAGTCTTTGATCGCTTTTATCGTGCAACGTCGGATAGGACGGCCGCAGGCTCCGGTTTGGGCCTCGCTCTCGCAAAATGGATTGCGGAACGCCACGGCACGGAGTTGACGATTGAAAGCGAGTTGGGCCGCGGCAGTTGCTTCTCCTTCAAGTTGGAACTCGCCGATGCGGCTCACCTCACGACAAATACGCCCGATCCGTCCTTCAGCGCTTGCGGTGCAAAGGGATGAGCAGAATGTTCATTTGACCCCCAAACGTGAACTCGACTCCAGCTTCGTCTCAGATTCCGCTCAACGCAATTTCGACCGACTTGCAGCCCCATCAAAACTTCGTGCAGGATAGTGTCTCGCATCACATCGTCTAGTGTCGGAACTCACATACAGCTATGGTCACTTACCTCTAGATTCCGTCGCACGGGTGTTCCAGATCACTTTGACGTGATGTTGAATGCTTCTGGCGCGCCCTTAGGAGTCCAAGTCGATGGGCGTATTCAAGGATGCGGGGCACCTCTTCCGATTCGCTGGACTCTTTGTTCTGGCCTTTCTCGTGTTTCTTCTGATCCGCGGCTACGTGGTGCCGAAATCCTTCGGCCAGTACGGGCACTATCGCGCGGCGGCGATTGGCGAAATCGCTGCCCATCCGATCAGATTCGCTGGCCATAAGGCGTGTGAAGACTGTCATACGGACATCGTCGAGGTAAAGACAAAGGGCAAGCATGCCCACGTAAACTGCGAAGCCTGTCACGGCGCGCTGGCCAGCCACGCAAGTGATCCCGCATCGATGACGCCGACCAAGCCGGATACAGCAGTCCTATGCGCCCGCTGCCATACGGCGAGTGCCGCCAAGCCGGCAGGGTTTCCGCAGGTTGATCCGGCCGATCACTCGAATGGGGTTCCCTGCGAGACCTGCCACAATCCCCATAGCCCGGCCATCGACGGAGGAGGTGCGAAGTGAAGATCAGCCGCCGCCACATGTTGATTCTTTTGCCCGCCGCCGCTGTCGCGTGGGAGTCGGTTTTGGCCGGCACACCGGAGTCCTCGCCGAATTACAAGATGCCGGAGCACTGGTGGAGTATGTTGATCGACATTCCCAAGTGCATCGGCTGCGGAAACTGTGTGCGGGCATGCCAAAGCGAAAACGCCGTCCCGGACGGATACTTTCGCACCTGGGTTGAGCGCTACCACGTGACAGACGAAAACATGACGAGTCCCGAGGTCATCTCGCCCAATGGTGGCAAGGATGGATTTCCGGTAGCCGCAAAAGACGGCGGCAAGTATTTCTTTGTTCCCAAAATGTGTAACCACTGTGCAGATTCGCCGTGTACGCAGGTATGCCCCGTGGGAGCGACCTTCGTGAGCCCGGACGGGGTGGTTCTGGTCGACCAGAAGTATTGCCTGGGCTGCGCCTATTGCGTGCAGGCGTGCCCTTATGGATGCCGCTACATTCATCCGGAGAAGCGAGTCGCGGATAAGTGCACGCTGTGCTACCACCGGATTACCAAGGGGTTGACGACTGCATGTTGCGAAGCCTGCCCGACTGGGGCACGTCAACTCGCCGATTTGAAGAACCCTGACGATCCGATCCACGCGTTTTTGAAGACGCACAGTGTACAGGTATTGAAACCGCAAATGGCTACCGGCGCGAAGGTCTACTACAACGAGCTGGATGGATCGGTTCGTTAGCACAGCCTGTCGGACGCAATCCGGATAGGAACACAGGTGAACGTATGAACGGTGTTGAAGGTTTCATGTATCCCAACGAGATTGAGCTTCAATGGAGCGTGTTGATCGTTCTCTATCCGTTCATTACTGGACTCGTGGCGGGTGCGTTCATCCTGGCGTCGCTCGAGCGTGTCTTTCGAGTCGAAGCGGTGAAACCCACCTACCGGCTTGCACTCCTCACGGCTTTGGCGTTTTTGCTGGATGCGCCCCTGCCTCTGCAACTGCACCTGGGTCACCCCGAGCGATCGCCGGAGATGTATTTCACGCCGCACAGCACCTCGGCAATGGCGATGTTTGGCTACGTTTATCTGTGGTATCTGATGGCTGTCCTGGTACTCGAGATCTGGCTGGACTACCGCCGCGACATCGTCATCCTTTCACAACAATCAAAAGGCCTGCTCAGTCTGGTTTATAAGGTGATGACACTGGGGTCGAGTAACGTCAGCCCACGATCGCTGGCAATTGACGAAAGAGTGGGATGGGTGGTCACGCTCATCGGCATCCCTTCAGCGTTTCTGCTCCATGGTTATGTAGGGTTCATCTTCGGGTCCATTAAGGCTAACCCCTGGTGGTCGTCGCCGCTCATGCCTGTGGTGTTCATCTTCTCGGCCATGGTGTCGGGGGTTGCAGCGGTGATGCTGCTTTATATGTCATTGACCAAACTGCGCGGCAAAGCAATCGATATGCGTTGTGTAGATACCATCGCGATGTATCTGTTCTACATATTCATCATCGATTTCAGTCTGGAAATGCTGGATCTGATTCATCGCATCTATGAAGCCGACGAGTCCTTCCGCAGCCTCAACTTCATGGTTCACACGCGGCTCTACTTCTCGCATATCGTCATTCAGATTTTTTTGGGAACGCTCACCCCATTGATTCTGCTCGTTGTAACCCAAGTGGTGAAGCTGCCCGAGGTCGTGCGCAAACGCATCTACGCCACTGCGGGCTCGCTGGCAATGATCGGCATCTTTGCCATGCGCTGGAACGTGGTGATCGGCGGACAGCTGTTTTCGAAGAGCTTTCTGGGGTACACGACTTACAAGATGACCCTCGTGACTCGCGAAGGTTTGCTGGTGGCAATTGGGTTGACGATCCTGCCGCTTGTCTTCCTGTGGATTCTGGTGAAGCTGTTGCCTCCATGGCCTGAACAGAGCTTACATGCGCCGGCGCCGGGAGACTAAGAAGCATAAGGCTTGTGCAACGATCGGGTGGAATGATGGAAGATCTCCCCGAATCACTAAGTCGACTTATCTCCCGGCTCGATGAGCTTGAACAGCGGGTCACTGCGCTTGAGCACTCTTCGCTTCCGCTTCCATTTTCAGCTACGGTTGAACCACCCGCGGTTCCAGCCGCGTCCCTGGGTCCAACAAAATCGATAGCAGGAGGGAGCGGAGCTTTTGCCGTTGTGGGCCGGGCCATGCTCGGCATCGCAGGCGCTTATCTGCTCCGTGCGATTGCTGAATCGGAATTGATCCCGAAACCCATAGTGGCCGCCGTCGCAATCGCATACGCGGTCATGTGGCTGGCCTGGGGTGCGCGGACACGCGCTGGAGCCTGGTTCGCGAGCTCGGTTTACGCTTGTGCTTCGTCCTTGATCCTGGCTCCCATGCTATGGGAGCTGACGATGCGGTTCAAAGTATTGCCGGCGTCGACTGCAGCGTGTGCAGTCGGCTTGTTCGCAAGCGCGGCTTTTGTGTTAGCGCGCAAGCCAGATCAAGTACATCTGCTTCGAATTGCCAATATCACTGCGAGCTCGCTCGCGCTGGTTCTGGCAATTGCGACACATGTGACGCTACCCTTCATCGGCGTTTTGTTGCTCATGGTTGCCTTCAGCGAGTATGCGATGAGCCGGGAACACGCTTCGGGCGCTCGAATATTTGTTGCTTTCGCAGCCGATCTTGCCGTGTGGGTACTTCTCTTCATTTACTCCTCCCCGTTTAGCACCCGGCTGGATTATCCTTCTGTCGCAGCATTCTGGCTGCTCCTTCCGGGAATCGCGCTCTTCTCGATCTTTGCGACAAGCATCTCTACCCGGAGCATTCTGCGCCGAGGGAAGATCACAGCTTTTGAGACCTTGCAGACCACTGTTGTGTTTGTGATGATGGCGTACAGTTTTCTGCTGTTCGGGCCACCGACGAGCAGAATTATTGTTGGAGTTCTTTGCCTTGCTTTGTCCTTTGCCGGCTATGTAGCGGTCTTCAAGCCAATCGAGTGCATGCGCGAGCCATTCAATGCGACCGTTTTCGCTTCGTGGAGCGCCGCACTTTTTCTGGCAGGAAATTGGTTTTGTATTCCAGCGTCATGGTTGCCCGCGAGTTTGAGCATGGCCGCGGTCGGCGCAACTCTCGCTGGTTCACGCATGCGTCGATTGGTTCTGGAGTTTCACGGCACCGTTTATTTGCTGACAGCTGGAGTGGCATCGGGTTTGCCGGGTTATGTTTTGCGAGTGGCAACCGAAATACCCAAAGAGGCACCTCCTTGGGGCATCGATCTGGTTTCAGCATGCGCGGTCATTTGCTATGTAACCGTGAACTCTGACAGGAACCAACCATGGCAACCGAAGACCTTGCATCTCGTTTCCGCATGTTTGGGGATTCTTGGAGTTACCGCACTGCTGCTCCAGGGCCTGACCGTCCTCGCATCTCTCTTCGTGAATCCTGCAGCACACCACCTGGCACTCGTCCGCACGTTAGCGCTTTGCGCAGTTGCACTCGGGCTCGCCTTCATTGGCGCGCACTGGCGTCGTCTGGAGCTTACCCGGCTCGGATTTGCGGTTCTGGTGTTTCTAGCTATCAAGCTAATAGCTGAAGATCTCCGCCACGGCCACCTGGGGTACACCGCAGCTTCTATCTGCCTGGTAGCCATCACGCTGATCGCAGTCCCGCGCGTTGGACACATTCGACAGGAAACCTGAAACAGAATCTTCCTCCGTTTTTCGCGTTTTTCACAAATTTCGGCCGGGGGATTGAAGGCCAAATCGGAGGTTTCGAATGTCGATACGTCCACGAATTTTAATGGGGTATCGATCTAGTGGTAGGCGAGGCGGGGCTTGAACCCACAACCCCCGGCTTAGAAGGCCCTTCCGGGCTTTTCCCCCTTTTACTCAGTTTTGCCTAACTATACTATGGCTCAATAACTTATACGTCAGTCAATGATCAGCAGTTACCCTGATTTACTCGCGTTTTGCCTTGGGGGTCCCCCAAAATCCCCCACAGTCTCAGATGGCTGTGCGGCCTCCATCCACGGCGAGTTTTGCGCCGTGAATGAAGCTGGCGCGGTCTGTCGCCAGGAAGACAATTGCTTCTGCAATTTCCTCGGCTTCTGCCGGGCGTCCTGCGGGCGTCTGGGCGGCTAGCTGTTCGAGGCCCTCGCCCATCGCCTCCGTACCCTCCGTGCGTGTGGGTCCGGGACTCACTGCGTTGACGCGAACACCCTTCGGTCCATATTCGGCAGCCCAGGTTTTCGTCAACAGATTGATGGCGCCCTTGCTCGAACCGTAGAGGCTCATCCCGGGTGCTCCGTAATCGGCAGCCATCGTCGATAGATTCACGATTGCCCCTTTGCCTCTCTCGGCCATCAGGGGGCAAGCACTGCAACCAGGAAATAGGGCGCCTTCACATTTGTTGAAAAGACGCGGTCAAACTGCTCTTCCGTCATTTCATGCGTGGGCCCGAAAGGGTAGATGCCGGCATTGTTGATCAGAATATCGACGTGGCCACTTCCGAGTTCGATCGCTTTTCTGGCCACTTCGCGAACGCTGTCTGCATCTAGAAGCTCGGAAGAAATGAAATCCGCTTTGCCTCCTGCGGTCCGAATTTGGTCGACTGCCTTCTTCCCGCGCTCCGCATTTCGCCCCACAACCAATACCAAGCTGAGCGAGTTTCTTGGCTGTCGCGAGACCGATTCCGCTCGTTCCACCCGTGATAAGCGCTGTCGAAGTATTGTCTGTCATCTGCAATCCTCCATGACGAAAGACGCCGTGTTAGATGTATACGCAAATTCCCGAGATTGAAGAAATCGAAAGAAAGCGGCGCATTCGCGACCGTAGCCAGTTACCGCCCTGAAACGGATAAGTCAGTCACATTCTCTGCACCCAGGTGGGGGTTGATGACTCTTACCAATCGTGCGAGCGATCGATCTCTGGAAACTCTTCGAGGAAGCTGGCGGGGTGCGTGAAGCATTTTTCATCGACACTCTGCGCACAAACGGCCTATATGCACAGCTCGCTCGCCGAACGGTCCCCGGATTTCTTGGGGTCGACCTTCTGCGCAATTCCAGCAGCCAAGTGCCGAGCGAATTCCTCTTATTTACCTACTGGACTTCACTGAATGCCTACTCCGCAGCCCAGAAAAGCACGAACGCCATGGCCCTCGCACATTTCCTCTCCAAGCTCACAGTGTTCTCGGCGGACCTCGGCGTATACTTCACGTTGCCCGACCGGCTCATTCCAATATTTCCGGGAGCGTCTTTGGTAAATCGTGCAGGTAAATCGTGCAGAAAAGCCGTCCGGCGACGAGTCGGAGCCAACTCCCGGTCATGGTAAGACCGCCGGAGATTCCGGAGCAAGCCCCCGGTCGTAGGTTTCGTTGTCTTAGAAGAAAATGGGACCCGGGGTCGAAGCGACTACGCTCATTATGGCGATCGATCTGATTCTCATGTGGGACTCCGAAGCCAGTATATTGAGGAAATCGCGGCCTGATACTTTGATCCTTGGAGAGTTACTCGAACGGGATGTCTGCTCTACCAGTCTCATTTTGATGGACTAGCTCGCACAACCTGGACACATTGGCGCCCTTAAGCGAATAGACAACGCCGATCCCCTCGCGTCTGCGTCGCACAATGCCGGCTCCATAGAGGATTTGCAAGTGCCTGGAGACGTTTGGCTGGTTTCCATCGAGTGCCTGTACCACTTCGCCAACCGTCATTTCCCTTCTCATCAACATCTGGAGGATCCGAAGACGATAGGGCTCTCCCAAAGTGTGAAATCGAGAGGCAACGCGATTCAACATTTCATCACTCATTCTCAATTTGCACGAAGTATGATTCTGGACCATCCCCAGCTGGTCATCATCGTATCCGCTCATTGGTTTCAGATGCCTTTGCCCGGCAGATCGGGAACTCTTAGTTCGACCTCGATCTGCGGAGGATTGAGGAGCGTGTTCTTCACTAGGCAGTGCTCGACGGAGCGCATCAAGCCTTCACGTTGCTCGGTTGTGAGGTAGACAGGACTGTCGACGTGGATTTGGAAGTTGCCCAGTCGCCAGGGGCCCTTGAGTTTTTCGGCCTCGACGGAGACATCCACGCCTGTCTCCGCAAGATTGCGCGTCTTCAGATATTGGGCCGCGTAGAATGCCGCGCAAGACCCCAGAGACGCAAGCAGCAATTCCGGAGGCGTCATGCCGGAGTCTTCTCCACCATTCTCTGCCGGCTGGTCGCAAATAATGGAGTGTGACCGCGAATGAATGGCAAATCTGACCTTGTCGAGATGAGTAATGGTTACTTCCATCATGGTTTTCCTCTTCCGATAGAAGAAAGTCACGAGGGCGACGATTCGTTACAGAATCGGGGATGTCTTTTCTTCGACGGGCATGACCAACATGCGCAGATACTCGCGTGTAAGAATGGCGCGCAATCGAGTGGCGACACCCGCGTCACAGGGAATCTCCAGGGACCGGCAGCGATCGATGGCGGCGCGCAAGTCGCGCAGAAATGCCACGCAGGATGGGCATGCCTCGATATGTTCGCGCATCTGTTCACAGGTAAGCGGTTCTACTCTGCCATCCAGGTATTCGGAGAGGTTGGCGAACAAATCGCGGCATTCCGCAGGACGTTGCCCGTTTTTGGTCTTGGCAACCTTTCGCTTCTTCACGGAGGGTTTTGCATCATTCTGCTCTTCAGGATCTTCCCGCAGGAGTTGGTTCATCTCCCTGCGCACGCTTAAACGTGCCCGATGAAGCCGAATCCGAACCGTTCCCTGCTGAAGTGAGAGAACCTGCGCAACCTGCTGGGTGGCCAACTCTTCCATATCGTGGAGCACGAGAACAATGCGCAAGGGTGGCGGGACGCGCAGAATCGCCTGGTGCAGCAGATGGTACTGCTCGGCTGCGAGGAGATTTCCTTCCGGTCCCACCGCGGCATCCTGCAGTAGTCGCTCCAGTTCCTCATCGTCAGGCATCAACTCGTCGAGCGAGAACATTTTTGCTGGAGCTTGGGCAGGCTTGCGGCGCATGCGCCAGCACCGGTTTCGTGTGACGGTATAAAGCCAGACCGCAAGAGCCTGCGGATCACGGATCTTGGCCAAGTGTCCGAGAGAGCGGGAGAGCACCTCCTGCATGGTGTCCTCCGCATCTTCCGGATGTCCGCAGACCTTCATACTGAAGGAATAGACCGTGTTCTGGAGCAGACCAATTGCTTGCTCGACAGCCTCAGGAGTGTTTCGGCGTAACAGTGCCGTGGCTTGGATCAGTTCAGGTCGCATCGGATGGGGTTATCGAGAGCTATACCAGTGTATTCCGCAGCGTGCTTGGCTGGTAGAAGGATCTCCCGAAACTCCCCTGTTCGGCGCGGAGCGGAGCAAGTAAAAAAGGGCATTCATTGCACCCCAGAAGGCGGAGTGCTGCCCGTCTGTATTGCATGCTCAATCATCTGAAGACAAATCGGGGAAACCTTCTTCAGCCATTCTCGCTCCTTGCTTCGATCCGGTTTGAAGTCAGCGGCTAGCCATGCGCGCAACAGAGCCAACGCGAGCCCCATCTCGGCGCCCGGGCGGCATTCCTCCAGCCGGAACATTTGGCGGTAGACCTCATCTTTGACCCGCTCACCGCGAATATGCCGAGGGTTACGCGGTCTGGTAATGCTCTTTCGCGCGGTCATTGTTGTTTCTCCCCTTGAACGAACCAGGAGTACTTACCAACTTCGGCTGAACTAAGCTTCTCGAAACCGGAGAGCCGCATCTCTCTTAGGGCGTCTGATAGTGCGAGACGATGCTCCAGAGGCGGACAGTGAACGGGCTCGACATCCGGACGCCAATCGAGGATAGCGACGCGCCCACCGGGGGCAAGAATGCGTCGAGTTTCGCGGAGAACAGCATCGCGATCCTCAAATTCATGCCAGACGTTGGCGAGGAAGACGAGAGCGCATGCGGCATTCGGAAGCTCAGTTCTGTCAGCCTCTGCATGGACCGGTTCGACGTTGGAAATGGTAGCGGCATCGAGCTTCTGTTGCAGCAGCGATAGCATCTCTGTCTGAGAATCAACGGCCCAGAGCTTGCCGCGCAGCCCGACGGCGCGCGCCAGAGGCAGAGTGAAATACCCCGTGCCGGCGCCGATATCGGCAACCACATCGCCACATTGAACGCCAAGCACAGTGATCACCTCGTCTGGAGGGAGCCAGAGCAGCCGCGCAGGATCGTCGAGCCGGTAAGCCAGGGAAGCATTGAATCGCCTATCGTGCATCGTGACCTCAAATCGATGGACTTCAATTGGTGTCAGCAAAACCCATAACGCGCAACATGGACATAGCTGGGCACCAGTTGGTGAATGCCGACTGAAATAGATTTAGCCCGACGAATACCGTCAGCCAGAGCCAATAGAGTGAAACGAAATGAGCAAGCGCAAGTGATAACAGCACCATGACACCTCCCATGAGGCGCACGCCGCGTTCGACTGTCATATGGATTCTCCTTGTTCGGTTTCAGGTTGAGGTCCAGGTCCGGACTTCAACCCCAACGACGAGGACCCGTCGTTGGGGCCCCGGCTTGGCGCCGGGAGTGAACCATGAAGTAAAGCACTGGAATGGTCGGCCATGATAGGAAAGTCGAAGCAACGGCTCCGGCAATGAGAGACAAAGCGAGTCCCTGAAATATGGGGTCAGTGAGAATCACGCTTGCGCCCACGACAACTGCTGCTGCGGTCAGCAGCATTGGCCGAAAACGAACCGCACCGGCATCGATCACCGCTTCAGCCAGCGGCATTCCCTCGCGAATCCTGAGTTCAATGAAGTCGACCAGAATAATTGAGTTCCGCACGATGATGCCGGCGCCTGCAATAAAGCCGATCATCGACGTCGCCGTGAAGAATGCGCCCAGCATCGCGTGCGCCGGCATAATGCCCACCAACGTGAGCGGAATGGGCGCCATGATTATCAGCGGTACGATGAAGGATCGGAACCAGCCGACCACAAGAACGTAGATGAGAACGAGCACGGCGGCGAACGCCAGTCCCATGTCCCGAAAGACCTCGATGGTGATGTGCCATTCGCCGTCCCACTTCATCGAGTAGTGGTCTGTCGAGTCCGGCATCGACGCGTTGTAGCGCGCCAGCGTGTATCCGGCCGGAAGCGTGAGATGGTCGAGGTCCTTGTTCATTTTCATGATGGCGTAGACCGGGCTTTCCTCCGCTCCAGCCACGTCTCCCGTGACATAAACAACACGACGCAGATTCTTGTGATAAATGCTGGGTTCGATGGTTTTTCGTTCGACGACGACTAACTCGCGAAGGGAAACCATGTCGCCATTCGCCCCAGTCAGGCGGATATTCTCAAGGCCCTGCTCCGAGGAGCGGTCCGCGCGGTCAAGTTCGACGATCGCGGGCACTGGCTCTCGTGCGGCCTGATCGTGAATCAGGCCGACTTGGGTTCCCGAGATGGCGAGCGCCAGGACGCGGGCCACGTCGGAGACAGCGATGCCGTGCTCGGCCGCCTTGACCTCATCCACGCGCATGATCAACCTAGGCTCTGGATCTTCGACGTACCAGTCGGTGTCAACAACGCCCGGAGTGTGCTGAAAGATCGACTTGATCTGTCGGGCAACTTGAGTTTGACCAGCCAGATCTGGACCGTAAACCTCAGCTACCAGCGTCTGTACGACGGGCGGCCCCGGTGGAACTTCACTGACCTCGATCCTCGCGCCATACGCGTTGCCGATCGCGTCCAGTACCGGACGAAGCCGTTTTGCGATCGCATGGCTCTGCACGCCGCGTTGCTTGGCCGACAGCAGGTTGACCTGGATGTCGGCCTGATTCGGCTGTCGACGCATATAGTAGTGCCGCACCAGCCCGTTGAAGTTATAGGGACCGGACGTTCCGGTGTAAGTCTGGTAGTTCAGTACATCCGGCTGCCGTGCGAGTTCTTCCCCCAATGACTGAGCGACCCGCGCAGTTTGTTCGAGGGGCGTTCCGTCAGGCATATTGATGACCACCTGCAGCTCGCTCTTGTTGTCGAACGGCAACATTTTTACGCGAACCAAGCCGAGAGGAACAAGCGCCACCGAAACCACAAACAGTGCCACTACCCCAATAAAAAACAGGACGCGATTGCGCACTGAATGGATCAGCGGCGTCATGATGCGGCGATAGAGCCTGGTCCGCCAGTTTTCCGGGTCCGGTTCCAGTATTTTGGCGCCTTCAAGATGCCTGCCAACAAGTCGGAGGGCAGCCCAGGGCGAAACCACAAATGCAACGAGCAGCGAGAAGAGCATGGCGGCCGACGCGCCCACGGGAATGGGCCGCATGTACGGCCCCATGAGTCCGCGGACAAAGGCCATGGGCAGGACGGCCGCGATCACGGCGAATGTGGCCAGAATGGTCGGGTTGCCCACTTCCGCGACAGCCTCTACCGCGACTTCACTCATCGACCTGCCATGGTTTTCCTTGAGCCGGAAGTGACGTACCATGTTTTCGACGACAACGATAGCGTCATCGACAAGAATGCCGATGCTGAAGATCAAAGCGAAGAGCGTTACGCGATTGATGGTGTAGCCGAGGAAGTAGAACACCGACATCGTGAGCGCAAGCGTGACTGGAATGGCCAGCAGCACCACACCCGACTCTCGCCATCCCAGGAAAAGCGCTACCAGCAAGGTGACAGACAACGTGGCCAGCAGAAGGTGCTCAAGCAGTTCGTCTGACTTGTCCTTTGCCGTTTCTCCGTAATTCCGTGTAGTGGTCACCGTCATGTCGTTCGGTATGGTCACGCCCTGCATGCGGTGGACGCTCTTGAGAACAGCATTGGCGATATCTGTGGCGTTGGTGCCTTTCCGCTTGGCCACGGTGATGGTCACCGCCGGGTACTGGCGTGCCGCCGATGCACCCGAGTTCGTCGTGCCGTAGACCACATAGTTGGCCGGATCCGCGGCGCCGGCGACTATCTTCTCGGCAACGTCCCTCATGTACACCGGCTGCCCGCGAACCACGCCCAGCACGACCGCTTCCAAGTCCTCTCGGCGGGTGAAGAGGTTGCCGGCGTCGACCCGGACTTCCTGGTTGTTTTCGGCGAAATTCCCCGCCTGCACCGTTGCATTTGCGGCTTGAAGATGCCCGACAATGGACATGGGCGATATGCCGTAGGCATTGAGCTTCTCAGTGCTAAGTACCACACGCATGGTGTGCGGAAGACCGCCAATGATCGTAGTCTCCGATACATCTGAAATCTGCTCGAAATTGTGTTGCATCTCGGCGGCGATGGCGCGAAGCTGATAGCCGTTGTAATGCTCGCCCCACAGCGTCAAGGCCAGGATCGGAACATCGTCGATGGAGCGTGCCTTGATCAGCGGCTGCGAGACTCCCGGTGGCATGCGATCGAAGTTCGAGTAGAGCTTGCTATAGACCTTGATCAGCGCGTCTTCCTGCGCTGTGCCCACCAGAAAACGCACGATTACCAGGCTCTGTCCGGGGGCCGATGTGGAGTACACGTACTCGACGCCCGAGATCTGATGCACCAGATTCTCGATCGGCAGGGTCACACGCTCTTCCACTTCCGCAGGGGATGCGCCCGGCATGGCGGTGGTGATGTCCAGCATCGGAACCAGAATCTGCGGCTCTTCTTCGCGCGGAATGATGGCGACCGAGAGGATTCCGAGTGCCAGCGATGCTGCAATGAAGAGCGGCGTCAGCTTGGAGTTGAGGAAAGCGTGCGCCAGCCGCCCGGCCACGCCCAACCCAGCCAACTCAGTTTTCTGTTTCATTGCTGGGCCTCGATGCGCTTGCCAGCCAGATCGCGGTCGGCGGGATTGTCCACCAGTTTTTCGCCAACCGAAATGCCCGACAGCACTTCGACGCTGATCTCCTGTGCCGCGCCCAGTGTGAGGTAACGAAGTTGCGCAATACCGTTGTCGTCGAGGACGTAGACGCAGGCCAGCGATCCGCGCAGCGCCACAGCGGAGCGCGGAATAAGAATCGACTGGCGCGTGCCGGCGGCAAACGCTGCCGTGCCATACATTCCGGCGTGCAACTTGCCCGAGGAAGCCAGAGCGATCTTGACCGTGAAACTGTGGCTTGCCGGATCGGCGGCTGGAACAATTTCCGCCACCGTGCCCGTGACATTCGCCGTCGGCGCGCCGTCGATTGAGACAGAAACCTTCATCCCCTTGCGTACCGTGCCAATTGCCGACTCATCGACCTTTACCTCCAATTGCAGCGGCCCGACGCTATCCAGTTGCAGCAGCGGCATGCCCGGGGAAGCCAGAGTTCCCGGATCGGCCAACCGCGCCGTTACCACGCCTGCGAAAGGCGCGCGCAGACGTGTGTAGCCCAGCATGGCGCGCGCGCCGCTATCCTGCGCCTTTGCCGCCTCGCTAAGAGCACGCAATGCTTCAACCCGCTCGGCCGAGGCTTCCGCCCGCCGCGCTACCTCATCCAATTCCTGCGGGCTCACGCTCTTCTGCGCCTGCAGTTGCTTGTAGCGTTCGAGCGTGCTTGATGCAAGATCGGCGTCGGTTTGTGCGGCGGCCTGTTGGCTTTGTGCAGCCATGAGTGCGGCCTCCGCCTGGTGCGCAGCAGCGCGCAGCGTGGCGTCGTCCAGCAACGCCAGAGTCTGCTCAGCCCGAACGTTGTCGCCCTCTCGCACCAGCACTTGCTGGATGCGCCCGACGACCTGCGCGGAAACGATCGCCGACTCCCGCGCGTGCAGGGTTCCTGTGGTGCGGACGAGTACGGGTGCCTGTTGCTGCCGGCTCTCCACCACCCGCGCCTGCACGGTTTGCGTGGACACAGCCGGGGCGGACTCGCCCGAATGGCACCCGGCCGACATCGCCGAAGAAGCGGCGAGCAAACAACTATACAAAAGAACCTTCATTGCAAATCCTCCGCCGCATCGGGAGTCAGCGTCCCTGTAGCAAAAAGCAGTTCAGCATAAGCCATGGCGTTGCCATAAACGGAATGCCAGTAATTCGACTGGCTCTGCCGCTCGGCATCCTCAGCCCTCAGAAGGTCGGTGATTGTTGCCAGACCCGCGCCGTAGCGGTTCTTGAGGATGCGAAGGCTTTCGGCCGATTGATCCATCGCGGCCTGCGCTGTTTCAAGCGAGAGTGTCGCTGTCTGTCGATGAATGTGAGCTTGGCTTACTTCGAGGCGCACGTGCTGTTGTGAGGCAGCCAGTTGTGCATCGATCTTCTGTTTCGCGGCGCTCTCCCGCGCAAGCTGAGCGCGCTTGGCGACAGGCAGAATGTCGACGCTGATCTGAACACCGGCGACCCAGTTGTTCCCACCTGAGGCTGCAAATGACGCGCGATCTTCTTCCCAGTTGCCATAGGCGCTCACGCGAGGGCCGAAGTCCGATTTGGCCGCTCCGACGGCGTCTGCCTGCGCCGATTGAGCCTGTCCCAGGGCCATCAAATCGGAGCGCGTCTTTGCGGCGGTAGCCATCTCCTGTTCCAACGGCAGCCGCGGAAATGAATGAGGCCCAATCGGCTTCAACTCGGATGTTTTGAGGTCCGGGGAACCCGTGGCCTCGCGCAAGTGAGCCCACGCCAGCTCGAGGTCTCCCTCGGCCGCGATGAGTTCCTCTTTGCGAGCGGCCACATTCACCTCGGCCGACATCCGATCCGACTCCACCGCAAGGCCCGCCTTCACGTGATCGTCCACAGACGTCAACAACGCCGCGGCGGTCTCTTGCTCATGTTGGGCGACGTCGATCTCCCGTTGTGCGTAGAGCACAGACTGGTACGCAGCCACAACGCGGAAGACGATCTGCTGATCAGTTGCCTTGGCCGATGACGAGGCGCTTTTCTTGAAAAGATCGGCGCGGTGGATCTCTCTCTGTGTCTTGAACGAGTCGAATGCCATCCAAGAGCCGGAGAAGCGCGTTGTAAAGTTGCCGATCGGTTGGGGACGATTTAAAGCGTTCAATGCAAAATCGGCCTGCGTGAATTGCCGCTGCTGCAGCCGCGTCCCGAAAGCATAGACCGGGTCGTTGCCGCGCGAAATATCCTCCGTGAAGTTGAGTTGCGGGAGCAGTTGGGTACGCGCCATAGTGGCTGAGGACTTGGCTTCCTGATCGTCGGCGCGTGCGATTGCAGCTTCGGGGCTTTGCTCCAGGGCTTCATTGATAGCTTGTCGGAGCGTAAGCGGTTCCTGCGCAGAGACGGTCAATCCGCCCATACTGAACAGAAGAAAAAGATCCAAAAATAGATAGAGGCGTGATCTCATTGGGCGAAATGTCCTTGGATGGCACTTTCATAGGAAGAAAGTCACGGAATGGCCCATCCGTTACAAAAAACGCGAACCAAAATACGTAAATGCCTTTGACACTGCGTTCGATGCGGATTCGCGGGGCAAGACATCCGTCTACGAACCCGCCGATCAAACACCTCGGTGAGACAGCTGAGAGAAAGACACCAGACTTATGCTCACCGAACCATATGGGTGCAAGAGGGGTTCCCGCACAGGCAGCGAGACGTATACTGGCCCCGAGCGAGTGCAGCAATCTGGGAATTCTGTTTTATATCAATGAAATTGTCTGGACGGAAAAGCTCGACGTATGATTGCTAGCGCCTTTCTCACTCGGGCGCAGTGGGCTGCAACAGGAGATCCCCCATGACCGGTGAACTGATTCACCGCCTGCACTTCGCCTTCACCATCACCTTCCACTATCTCTTTCCCCAACTCACCATGGGCCTCGCCCTGCTCATCGTGGTGCTCAAGTCCGTGGCCCTGAAAACCGGCAGCGAGAAGTGGGACCGTGCCGCCCGCTTCTGGGGACGAATTTTCGGAATCAATTTTGTCTTCGGCGTGGTCACCGGCATTCCCATGGAGTTCGAGTTCGGCACGAACTGGGCGCGCTTCTCCCGTCTCTCCGGCGGCGTAATCGGTCAGCCCCTGGCCATGGAAGGCGTATTCAGCTTCTTTCTCGAGTCGGCATTTCTCGGTCTCTTTCTCTACGGCGAAAAGCGCCTTTCCAAACTCATGCACTGGTTCTCTGCCGTTATGGTCTTTCTCGGCTCCTGGATATCCGGCTTCTTCATCATCGTCACCGACGCATGGATGCAGCATCCCGTCGCCTATGACCGTCTTCCCAACGGTCAGTTTGAGGTCCTCAGTTTTTGGCAGCTTCTTCTCAACCCATGGGGCCTGCTGCAATACGCACACAACATGACCGGCGCGGTGATCACCGGCTCCTTCGTTATGGCCGCCGTGGGCGCCTTTTATCTTTTGGACAGGCGGCTGCAGGATTACGGGCGGATCTTCCTCAAGGTTGGCGTCATCGCCGGCCTCATCTCTTCGATCCTCATCATTTTTCCTACCGGTGATCTGCACGGCAAATATGTCGCCCGCAATCAGCCCGCCGCCATTGCAGCCATGGAAGGACTCTTCAAAACTGAGACTGGCGCGGGTGTTGTACTAATGGGTCAACCCAACGAAGAAACTGGCCAGATCGACAATCCTATCGTCGTCAACGACCTGCTCAGCTTTCTCATCTATGGCACCACTAAGGCGGAAGTGAAAGGCCTCGACCAAATCCCCCACGACCAATGGCCTACCGCATTGCCGCTCCTCTACTACGCCTACCACATCATGGCTGGTCTCGGGACCTGGTTTGCCCTTCTGATGGTCGTCTCCGCCTTTCTCCTCTGGCGCGGCCTGCTCTACAAATCTCGCTGGGCTCTCTGGGCGTTGCTGCTCAGCTTTCCGCTCCCTTACATCGCCAACACCGCCGGCTGGATGACTGCCGAGCTTGGCCGTCAGCCCTGGCTCATCTACGGTCTTATGCGCACCAGCGAGGGATTCTCCAACACTGTTTCCGCCAGCAACGGACTCTTCACGCTCATCGGTTTCATGGGCCTGTACACGCTCCTCGGCCTGCTTTTCACCGTCCTCATTTACCGCGAAATCAGCCTTGGTCCCGAGCCCCAAACTGTAAAAGCAGTTCACGCGGACTAATCATCGCCGCTCTCCATAGGGCCTTCACACAAGGAGTTTCCCCATGATGGGTTTCACCTGGTTCTGGCTGGTTGCCATAATGATCGTCGGTTATGTTGTGCTCGACGGCTTCGACCTCGGCGTCGGTGTACTCCATCTCTTTCTCTGCCGCACCGAGCTAGACCGCCGCACCACCCTCGCCAGCATCGGCCCCGTCTGGGACGGCAATGAAGTCTGGCTTCTCGCTGGCGGCGGCACGCTCTACTTCGCCTTCCCGCTCCTTTACGCCTCCGCCTTCAGTGGCTTTTATCTTCCGCTCATGATCGTGCTTTGGCTCCTTGTCCTTCGCGGCATCACGGTCGAACTCCGCAACCATATCGACGTCGGCGTCTGGCGCGCCTTGCTCGACGGCGTCTTTGGTCTGTCCTCTGCACTGCTCGCCATCTTTTACGGAGCCGCCCTCGCCAACGTGCTCCGCGGCGTCCCGCTTCAAGCCGACGGCTACTTCTTCCTGCCCCTCTGGACCAACTGGCAGCCCGGCCCCGCTCCGGGCATCCTCGACTGGTACACCGTCATCGGCGGTCTGCTTGCCCTCGTTGCCCTCACACTCCATGGCGCTCTCTGGCTCACCATCAAAACCTCCGGCAACCTCTCCCAGCGTGCTCACCGCATCGTCACGCCGCTCTGGCTCCTGCTTGCGGCGCTCACCGTAGTCAGCCTCATCGCCACCATCGCTGTTCGCCCAGCCAGCCTAAACAACTACTATCGCTATCCCATCACCTTCATCGTCCCCGTCGGCGTCATCGCCTCCATGACTGGCATCTGGCTCCTCAATCGCAACGCTCAGCCCGTCAAAGCTTTTCTATGCTCCTGCCTCTATCTCTTCTTCATGCTCGCCGGTGCCTGCTGGGGACTTTATCCCACGCTGCTCCCGGCCTCCAACGGCCCCGACCGCGACATCACCCTCGTCAAAGCCATTTCAGGTCCGCACACTCTAGCCGTCGGTCTCGCCTGGTGGCTCTTCGGCATGGCCCTCGCCGTCGGTTACGTTGTCTTCGTCTATACAAGGTTCCGCGGCAAGATAGACCTCAGCTCCGCTGCCCACTAGAGGTGGACAACCGTTTGATTGGCTCGCTGAGGATTTGCCGCGAGATGACCATTATTCTGATTACCGTGATAGACGACCTTGATTCCGTCAGTAAGCACGCTCCTAGGATGTGCGCCATCAACAAACGCTTCTCAGTGCACAGAAATAACCAATCCAAGGAGACCAATCGTTAGTGGAACGCTGACCGTGCAGTCGTCTTCCTAAAAGAGTCAGCTTGACCCATGTACTCATTATTCGAAGTTAGGCCCGCTTATGGTTACCGGCTGCGAGCTCGCTGCGGCCATTGCAGTTGGACTGGCCCTTGGATTTAGCAAAGATTACGGTCTTTGCTCGTCTCTGCTTTTGGTAAGGTCGTAGAAGAATTGCACTACGCATCAGGCGAATGTGCAATCGAGCACAGCTTCTGCGCTGATTCTCGGAAGAGAATCAGACTAAAGCCGCTACCATGGTTCGGCCCGGAGACCATCATGCCCGAAGCTCGCGCTTTCCCGTCCATCCCCACGAAGATCCTATTGCCCATTGACTTCAGCCCTTCTTCGCAGGCGGCGCTGGAGATGGCAGCCGATCTTGCAGTGCATTTTGATGCTGAACTCTATCTTCTGAACGTGATCCCCTTCTTTCCAGCTACCACCTTCCCTGACATGATTCCCGAGGCCGAATTCGTCAAGGAGGCGAGAACTTACGCAGAACGCCATCTAACGAAGTGCCATGCAGTTCTTTCGGCCAAGGGAGTCAAGTCGAGTTCGAGTGTCGAAGTAGGCAACGATGTGGCGGGGAACATTATGGAGGTCATTGATCGTGAGCATGTCGACATGGTCGTGATCTCCACTCATGGCATTTCCGGCTGGCATCCGCCCGTCTTCGGATCGATTGCGGAAAAGGTCGTAAAGCTAGTGCAGTGTCCGCTGTTGCTTCTTCGTTCTGCCAAGCCTTGAGAGCCGCGCGAAGATTCCATTCGGGCGCGCATCGGAATGCTGGTAGCAAAAACCTGAATAGAGGTGGCCAATTATGAGTGCATCATCGACGGTTGTCGCCTCCGCACCACCCACTCAGCCGGCAAAGCCGGTTGAGGACCTCCCGTCGAAAGGGCTCACGAGCGACGAGGCACGCGCTCGTCTTGAAAAAGACGGCCTCAACGCAATGCCGGATACTTCGGCTCATCCACTGCGCAATGCATTGGAAAAATTCTGGGCGCCCGTTCCTTGGTTGCTTGAGGCCTCAATTGTGCTTGAGCTTGCGCTACATAAGTATTACGAGGCTGATATCATCGCGGCGCTGCTCGTATTCAACGCGGCGCTTGCCTACTTCCGGGAAAGTCGAGCTCAGGCCACCCTGACTGCATTGAAATCGCGTCTCGCCCTCAATGCCTCAGTTGAGCGCGATGGCGCATGGAAGACTGTGCCGGCAGCAGAACTGGTATGTGGCGATCTGGTGAAGCTATCGCTTGGCGGCGTGGTCGCCGCTGACGTACATCTGACCGGAGGATCAGTTCAGCTCGATCAATCAATGCTTACAGGTGAATCACTGCCCATTGAAGCCGGCCCGGGCGTCGATACGTTCGCCGGAGCCCTGGTAAGACGCGGTGAGGCAACGGCTGTCGTAACCGCTACGGGCGCTCGCACCAAGTTTGGCCGAACGGCGGAACTGGTCCGCACTGCGCACGTCGTGAGCACACAACAGAAAACAGTGCTCAAGATCGTACGCAATCTGGCCATCTTCAATGGATTCGTAATTCTCGCCATGGTTGCATATGCTTATACCCATGCGATGCCGTGGAGCGAGATAGTTCCTCTGTTGCTCACGTCAATCCTCGCCGCCATTCCCGTTGCATTGCCCGCGACATTCACGCTTGCCGCCGCGGTTGGAGCTCGCTCTCTGGCGAAGCTGGGCGTATTGCCTACGCGACTCTCAGCAGTGGATGAGGCTGCGTCAATCGATGTCTTGTGCTCGGATAAAACCGGAACTCTAACCCTCAATGCGCTTTCAGTGACCAGCATTCGGCCTTTGCCGGGTTTCGACGAAGCTCACGTTTTGGGGTTGGCAGCTTTGGCAAGTTCCGAAGGTGGTCAAGATCCTGTCGATGAAGCGATTCGTCTTGCCGCTTCGCATAAGCCGGCTTCCGATTTGCCGAAAGTTGCGACGTTTTTGCCGTTCGATCCTGGTAAGAAAACTTCGGAAGCAACCGCGACAGAGGCAACGGGAGGCACACAGCGCATCGTCAAAGGAGCGTTCACCGCAGTTGTAGCTCTTACTGCTCCATCGCCCGCTGCAACCGCGATTGTGGACGAACTTGAGAAGCAAGGCTTCAGGGTTCTGGCGGTAGCCGCGGGACCCTCGGCTTCCCTTCAGATCATTGGTATGATCGCTCTCAGCGACCCACCGCGGGCAGATTCCGCCTCTCTCATCTCGGAATTGCATAACCTCGGCGTGGGCACGGTCATGGTCACGGGCGATGCTCCGGTCACGGCAGCAATCGTCGCTCATGACGTCGGGTTAGATGGTGCCGTCTGTCCGCCAGGAAAGCTTCCCGAAAGCATCGAGCCAGCGGACTTCGCGGTCTTCGCAGGCATTCTTCCTGAAGGCAAGTATGACCTCGTCAAAGCATTCCAGAAGAATGGGCATACAGTCGGGATGTGTGGGGACGGTGCCAATGATGCCCCTGCGCTTCGTCAGGCGCAGATCGGCATCGCCGTTTCGACCGCAACGGATGTGGCTAAATCGGCGGCCGGTGTGGTATTGACTGAAGCCGGCCTGGGCGGCATTGTGGCCGCGGTAAAAGAAGGCCGGGTTACGTTTCAGCGAATTCTCACCTACACGCTGAACTCGGTAATGAAGAAATTCCTGCAAGTACTCCTGCTGACCGTCGGCCTGATCATGACCGGGCATGCGGTGCTGACTCCCATGCTGATGGTCATTGTGATGATCACCGGCGATTTCCTTGCGATGTCGCTGACGACAGACAGGGTGCGGCCATCGAAGATGCCGAATTCGTGGCACATCGGCCGAATCACCGTCGCCGGCGTGATTTTGGGAGTCTGTTTCCTTGCCTTCTCCACGACCATTCTGGCAGTCGGCAAATTCGAGTTGCACCTAAGCATAGAAGCGCTCCAGACCCTGTCCGTGGTTGCAATTGTGTTCGGCAGCCAAGCCACGACCTATGTGATCCGCGGGCGCCAGCACTTATGGGGATTGCGCCCCAGCATCTGGCTGGTGCTCTCTTCCGCGGCCGACGTTCTTATCATTTCAACGCTCGCGCTATTGGGTATTGCAATGGCGCCGTTGTCCATTGCAATCATTGCCAGTGAGTTTGCCGCTGCGATCGCATTCGGCGTGGTCATGGATCTGGTGAAGATCCCCGTCTTTGCCCGTCTCCGTATCTCCTGACGAAGATGTTCGTAACGACACGGTGAGGAAGATGAATATTAATTCAAAGAATTTCCGCGTACCGCCGGGGAAAAGGTCGACCTCAGCAAGTGGCGGACGATTGTCGATCCCTATTACACTTCGAAGAAGGAGTATGAGGAGCTTCTCCTCGAACACATGGAGAAATTGAGCTCGCTCCAGCAACTGCACTACGCATCCAACCGCTACGCACTGTTGCTGATCTTTCAAGGATGGTGGCGCCGGAAAGGATGGCGGCATCCGCCACGTCATGTCAGGCGTCAACCCGGAGGGTTGCGAGGTCTACAGTTTCAAGCAGCCCAGCGCCGAAGAACTCCAACACGATTTTCTCTGGCGCAGCTCGTGCCGGCTTCCCGAGCGCCCTCTCGTTGAAGACATATTAGTGGTGGGCATCGCGCTCGCGCAGGGTGAGGTCACCCGACCATATTTGGCGGAAGTCCGCGAAGGTCCCGAGAACGAAGCGGAAGGCAGTCATCCGACCTGCATTGGAAGCTTTCCGAGGCCTCGAGACTGGTCGGCAGGACAGCAACTCATGGCTACGAATTGGAAGAAGTTGAATTCAGAAGAAAAGAATACACGGCGCCTTGGGTTTGCAAGGTTTCTGTTCATAGCGATCTTAGCCGTCACGTTTTGCTGCTCGCCAGAAGCATGGTGCGACACCATTTCTTTAGTGGAGGCCAACTCAATCGGAACGAGACCACCGAACCATGAGGGTATCGATGGGCGCAAGGCAAACGCGGGCTCGCCGGTCTCCGTGACCGAATAAACGCGGGGCGGACGCTTCGCTTTGGTGTCTCAGCACCCTGAAAGCATTGGCCGGGAGAGCGGGCTCACCAGCGCACACCGAAGGTGACAGGAATGATCTCGGTCCGGCCGAGGCCGTTCGTTGCGCCGACTTTGGGCGGAATGGACATCTCAGGATCTCCTTCGACTTGAGGCGACCTAACAATTACGTCGGCTCACGATCAACGCAGGTTCTTGCGGCGTGAAGGTTCAAACTCATGTCCGGAAAAAGGGGAATGCCATCCGGAATGACTCCTACCCACCTAGACAGATTTCTCGGGTGCGAGGTTGCGTGAATCTGCGAGAAAGAGAGCCGAACTGGTGATGTGTGGCTCACGTCGGTCGGCTCCATGGAAGGTCGATGGGGAAATTGCGATCGATCCGCCAGATGGTGCGATGCTTCGGCTTGTTTGGTGCGATCCTTCATCTTGTTCTTCTAGCAGATCTTGAACCGGGTAATGACTTTGTCAGCGCCGACATTGTTGTTGAATATGGCCCAGTGAAGATTGGCGACGAGACCTACATATGCCCCCTCAAGGGAGTCGCCTTTTTGCAGGTGAGGCAGTAAATGCCTGCGACAAGACAGTTCTACGGATAAAGAATCTGCTTGACAATCCGTTTGTACACCTGTTTACTCTAGGCCTGCCGGGATTTAGCCCATGAATGAGACTCTCTCGCGTGATTTGTTCCCCGAGGCCCTCGAGATGAGGATCCTCGAATCGCTTCGGCGACAACCTGCCCATGGATGTGCCTTGGTCCAGCACATCCAGCAGCGATCCAACAACCTGCTGCAGGTGGAAGAGGGTTCCCTTTACCTGGCGCTGCAGCGGCTGCTCAAGGCGAAGCTGGTCAAGACAGAGTGGGGCTTATCCTCGACGAATAGCCGGGTGAGAACCTATCAGATCACAGCGCTGGGTCTTTGCCACTTGGAGAAGCAGATTTCCAGCTTCGAACGGATGTTTGGGGCTATCACTCTAGTCTTGAATCCGGGCAAGTCGTCCGCCTAGCCAGCGGGAGGTTCCGATGAACTGGATCCCCGACAGTTTCCGCCGCCGCAAGCTCTTTGACGAACTCTCAGAAGAAATGCGCCTTCACCTTGAAGAACGTGTCGAGCATTTGATTGGCGAGGGCCTGAGTCCGATCGAGGCGCAGCGGCAAGCGCGCATTGCATTCGGCAACCTGGCGATGATTGAAGAGCGCAGCCGAGAAATCTGGCTGTGGCCAACCCTCGAGTCGATGTGGGCCGACATTCGATTAGCGGGGCGGCAACTGAGAAAGTCTCCGGGGTTTGCAGCTACAGCCGTCCTGACCCTCGCAATGGCGATCGGCGCGAACGCCGTCATGTTCGGCGTGATGAATGGCCTGATTCTTCGGCCCCTTAACGTTCCTGAGTCACGAAACCTCTATTCGATCGAACGCGCAAGCGATTCGGACACGAGCCAGTCGTATCCCGACTACCTCGATATGCGTGAACGAAATCGCAGCTTTGCGGATTTGGCCGCTTATACAATTTCGCAAGTGGGGCTTGATGCGGGTCGGGGTCCGGTTACAACTTGGGGCCTTGAGGCAACGGGAAACTACTTTGATTCGCTGCGAATCCACCCCTATCTTGGCCGCTTTTTCCACGCTTCCGACGAACATGGGCCGAACAGTGCTCCCTTCATGGTATTGAGCTATGCCTACTGGCATTCGCAATTCCAGGATGACCGCGGTGTGATCGGTCGCATCGTCCTGGTAAACAAACATCCGTTCACAATCATAGGTGTGGCGCCGCCCACGTTCCGTGGGACCCTGGTGTTTTACTCGCCCAATTTCTTCGTGCCTGAGGTGAACAAGGAACAGGTGGAAGGCGTGAACGACTTGAGCGATCGTGGAAGCCGCGGACTCCTGCAGGTACTCGGACACCTCAAGCCCGGGGTGACTCGAGCCCAAGCGGTTGCCGACTTGAATTCGATCGGAACATGGCTCGTGAGAACTTATCCGCGTAGCGAACGCGCGGTGAGTTTTGACCTGGGGCGTCCCAGTCTCCTGGGCAAGGAGATCTCCCGTCCTGTGACGGCCTTTGTCGCGGGATTGATGCTCTTGGCGACTTTGATTTTGCTCGCAGCATGCGCCAACCTTGGTGGCCTGTTCGCCGCTCGCGTTGCGGACCGTTCGCGCGAATTGGCCCTTCGCCTGGCCCTTGGATCGAAACGAACGCGCATCCTGCGCAGTCTCTTCACTGAGGCTCTGTTGATCTCGCTCCTCGGCGGCGCCGTAGGGGTAGCGGGCAGCGTGACGCTATTGCGATGGCTGAGCGACTGGCAGCCCTTTGGTAATTTCCCCATGCACACGCCCGTGACTCCTGATGCAGGCGTGTATTCCGGCGCACTGCTAGTGACTCTTCTCAGTGGATGTCTATTTGGAGCCGTCCCAATCGCTCAGGTGCTCCGTACCAGTCCTTACGAGGTCGTGAAGGCAGGATTGACGGCGAGGACCATGAAACGGTTCTCCGCTCGAGATGTATTGCTTGTGGTACAGATTTCGCTTTGCGCGGTGCTCGTAACATCATCCCTGGTGGCCGTTCGCGGATTGATTCGTTCGCTGCACGGCCCTTTCGGTTTTGACCCAATCCACTCGATGCTCGTCGATCTTCGCATGGTCGGCTTAAGTGGGGATCGGGAGGGCCCAACACAAAGGCGCATGCTCGACGCGGTTGAAGCAATTCCCGGCGTGGACTCGGCAGCATTGACCGATGCTCTGCTGTTGAGCGATACCAACGCAACAAATGTCTTCACCGATACAACGACCAACCTTAGCGCTTCACATGTAGCCGCTGCTCCTTATACGTTCCGCGTCTCTCCTGCGTACCTTCGGACCGAAGGAACAGTTCTGGTGGCGGGAAGAAGCCTCACGAAGAGCGACGACAAGAATTCACCCCGAGTTGCGATCGTGAATCGCGAATTTGCGCGGAAGCTCTTTGGATCAGAGGTCGTTGCGATCGGGCGCCATTTCAAGATGCCGGATGGAACGCACGTAGAGGTGGTGGGTATTGCCGAAGATGGCAAGTATGGCTCGCTGACCGAGGATCCTCACCCCGCCATGTTTCTTTCCCTTACGCAGTGGCCTGTCGGCCCGCAGTGGATGGTGATTCGCTCCGGTCGCGATCCACAACTGCTTGCCGAAGAGATCAGGCGCGCGTTGCATCGGGTAGACGCCGGGATCCCCGTTGAAGTCGAAAAGAGATCCGACGAATTAGTGACGGTGCTGTTTGGCCCAGAAATGGCCACAATTGCGCTCGGCGTTCTTGGAGGCATCGGAGTGATGCTATCCATTTCAGGAATCTTCGGTATGGCTGCTTATTCGGTGAGCAAGCGGCTCAAGGAGTTGGGGATTCGCGTGGCGCTGGGCGCGCAGCGCAAAGAGGTACTGCGAGCAGCGCTTGGGCGGGCAGTCAAACAACTGGCGCTCGGCTCGGCTGTCGGGCTGGGACTCGGAATTCTGGCAACGCGCGTTCTGGCATTTATCGTCTATCAGGCTACGCCGCGCGATCCGCTGGTCCTGGCCGGTGTGGTGGTCGCGATGGCTTTCCTCGGGCTTGTGGCTACATGGATTCCCGCACAGCGCGCACTGTCGGTCAATCCGGTAGTCCTGCTGCGCGAAGAATGAAGGATGAGGGCCCGCTCCGAGAGGTGTGCTTGGTCCCGACAAACCAGCACCAAACGCCTCATGCGGTTCTCAACTGGTGATAACAGGGAGATGACCGTTCAATAACGTGCATCGTGGTGAAGCCTCTCTTAATGCCCCTCGCTGACCGAATAAATCAACTCCGAGCAGCTCTTCGCCGGGCCGGCCGCACAGTCACATGCGTTGGGACTTTTCAGATCCCCTCCACGACGAACCGAGCATGGCTGCGAAGATTCCACAGACCAGTGCAGCCCCCGTCCACATCGGCGCGTGTGCATATAAAACGAACAGCAATGCAAGCCCTGCCGCGAGGCCCAGGCACCAGGCGCGGCGCCAGCGGCGCGCGCCGAGGAGGAGCAACACGGAAGTGGCGAACTCCGCCAGGGCCAGAACCCGGACCATGATCTCGCCACATTCTCGCGCGAGGGACTGAGGAGGCCGTCCTTCTACCCGATCTTTGATTCCCAGCAGTATCTGCGGTACCGCAACGTGGTCAGCGAAGTCAGTGAAGAGGTCGAGCAGAAGCCGCCGGTCCGTCCAATGGTAGCGAAGCCGAATGCGGGATATCAACCGCGTTCGGTTTTCGCCGACCGGATAAAGAGCCCACGTGAAGCTGCCATCGATCGGAGTGGCAGCGCTCCGCCAAATAAGATACTTGTCAGGCTGGATCGAGTCGAATATCAGAGAAGCAACCGCGCTGATCGGGAGCACGTCTCCCGTTTTCGGGTGCTCCAATGCGGGGACGATCGATTCTGCGCTATGGATTCCTGACTTGCTGCCAATGTTCTCAATAAGGTCGTACCCATAGAAGCCGGCGCGGTCATATCCCATCTGCACCAGCCAGGGCCAGATATCCTCGGGCCTGCCCTCAATTGTGATGGCTCGCGTTGCACAGAAGTATGGTGACCGAACCAGAGAGTCTCCCGGCATTGCGCGAGCCCCTTCCTCTGGCGTGGAACCCCAGTGCAACGCAAAGGGGCGAAACGCCAACAGATAAATGGCAAAGAGCGCAACTGGCAGAGACAAGGCAATCAGCAGCCTCATCGCAACGAAACGAATTGAAGCCGAACTTTTCAACACAAGCCGAACACCTTGAGCGAAACCACGATCGGCTGAGCACTCGATCTTGATTGAAAAGCTGACACATAAGCCTGGCGGAGATCTATGATCACCGGCACAGCAGATGCTCCAATGAGCAACCGGATCTCACGAAAGTGCCGCTATCCGCTGGAATGCGCTTCTGTTCACAATCCTGCATTCTCGGCTTAACAGCTTATTCATTCGCGGCGTTGCATACTGACCCTGCATCCGTCGCGCTCATGCACCACGCTGTCGAACGGCGCCCTTCCCTTGATGGTCCCTCCAGAACGAAGCCGCCGAAAAGTCACACTGCTTACCTTGTGTGGGCTGACGTTGGGCCTCGCCGTCGTTTTGTGGGGCACAGCCTACAAGATGACGCCGCAGCAGGGCTGTGCCTTCCGCGTGATGGCACCCGCCAAGCTGCTCACCGAAAAAGAGCGGCCCGAGCGCACCTCCGGCTCGCGGATCGTGCTCACGTCGGCCGCGGGACAACGGGCGCCACTGCGGCATCTGCCCGTGTGTGGACCCCGTGCTTCCCCTGTTCTGCGCTGCGGGCCCGGCAGCCCGGTCCGCTCGTCCCCGAAGCGCGCCGGCGCAAGACTGTCCTTCCGGAGCTTTACTACTTCTCCTTTCGTCCCCCTCCCCCACGTTTCACTTCCTGAACAGCTCTCACTTGCTCCGAAAACGCTGCATCGTTCTGCGATGAGCAGCCTGTACTGTTCCCCCCGCTGACAGTTCGGCCCGCGAAGAGAGATTGCCGCGAATACCGGCCCATGATTTCCATCGGATTCCGTGCTCCATCGGGGTGCGTCCGAGGGTCCTGGCCTCCCGACTGACCTGCGCGTTCGTTTTATTTCCCGGCTGGAATGCCCTCGGAGCGAAGCGCAAGCAACCGACGAACGAAAGGAATTGGAGACATGCTGCGAAAGCTATTCGTTCTTTGCCTCGTGACACTCGTAGGAGTTGCTGTGGCGTATGCAAGTTGCCACCGCGGGTCTTTCAGCAGTTGTGCGTTCTCCGCCAAAGGCGGAGCTTCTGTTACAGCCGTATGAACAGCCGCTCTCATAAACCTCCGGCGGCCCGCCGGAATGGACTAGGGAATGATGACAATTCGCCCGCTGGCCGCAAGATAAGCCCAACAAAATGACACCTTCATTATGGATGTACAGGTTTAAAGACAGTTGAAAATCCCAGTCCTGCGCCGGTTCAGCGCCCGAGACCCGTCCCTCCGGCTAACTTCTCCGCTTCGAAGGGTTCCTTCCCTCCTTCGCACGTTACTCCGCCCGTTCCACCGTGAAAACACCTTGTTGGATTGCACCTGCCCCCACCATGATCGATGCGTTCCCGACTCTCTTTCGCAACCAAACAACCAACACCGCGCGCTTTGTGAAAACCGGGTGAACGGTACTTCCAAGCAGCTGCGGTAGCCGCGGGTGCGCCACACGAGTCAGCTCCACTGGGCCCAAAACCAACTGAGAAACTCCGAGGAGGACATTGTGCCAGTTAAACGCACTCGACAAAATTGGTGGTATGCATGGGCTCTGTGCATCGCGCTCTTGATGGGGATTTGCGCGCAAGCCCAGCAAGATACCGGTGGCATTCTCGTGGCAGTCACAGATGTCTCCGGCGCAACCGTCAAAGACGCGGCGGTGGTTATTACCAACACTGAAACTCAATCTGAACTGAAGGGCACGGCATCCTGATTCTCAATACCAACTCCAATCGCTACTTTGGCATTCAACCCGATCATCATGATTTTGGTCCGCGCTTCGGATTCAACTATCTCGTGACGCCGGCAACCGTATTCCGCGCGGGCTATGGCCTCTACTATGGTCCCGAGCAGCTGGGCCCATTCGGCGAGCCCAGCCCAGGCTTCTCGACTCCATTCCTGCTGCAGGATAGTTTCCAGGTCCCGAACTCGAATCCCACAACCACCAGCACCGTGACCATGGATACGGGGTTCCCGCCCTATGCACTCACCAATCCTGGCGATCCGACGCTGTTCGCCTACGCTCCGAATATCCGCACGCCGTACTTCCAGCAGTGGAACGCAACCGTGCAACGGCAACTGACAAGGAGCAGTTCGCTGGATATCTCCTATCTCGGGTCGAAGACGACTGCGATGTTCACCAACCAGGATTGGAATTTGCCCACTCCCGAGGTGGACAACTCAATCCCCTATGCGGACCGTCAGCCTTTTCCGAGCGTGGATGCGAACGGGGACCTGACGACAGGCAGTGCGATCCAGGGTTCGTCGAACCAGGGCTTCGGTACATACCATGCACTCGGCATTAAATTCCAGAGTCAGTTTGAGAACGGGCTCTCGATGATCAGCGCCTATACCTGGAGCCATGACGTCGACGACATCACCAACTCCGGCCTGAGCGTCGGCAACAATGGCCGCGCCAGCTATCCTTACCAGCAGCTCACACTGCAACGAGGCAACTCCGACTGGAATATCACCGACCGCTGGGTGACTGGGTTTGTCTACCAGCTACCCTTTGGCCGAGGACGGGAGTTCGGCGCCAATCTCAATCGTACAGCCGATGCAATTCTCGGCGGATGGCAGACCGGTGGCATCCTGACGGTCGAGAGCGGACCGTGGTACACGGTCAACCAAAACTACGACAGCGCGCACAACGGCTTTATCTGCGGAAATTGCCGGCAGCGGCCTGACGCTGTCTCCGGACAGGACGCCAACAACGGCCCGCGCAAAGTCGATCCCAACAACAACTCCGTCCACTGGTTTAACGTGAATGCCTTCACCCAGGCTGCGGCAGGCACGGTCGGAGATCTGCGCCGCAATACCGTGGTTGGCCCTGCCTATCGCAATTACGACGCTTCTCTTGGCAAAGACTTCTCTCTCTGGGAAAAGTCCACCTTCGAGATTCGGATGGAAGCATGTAACTCAACCAACACCACGAACTTCCTCGCCACGGGTGGAGGCACAAGTCCTTCCGGCTTCTCTTTCGGAAACTCCAACTTCGGTGACCTGACTGCTGACCGAGGCGGTCGCACACTACAATTGGCAGGACGCTTTGTCTTCTAAGCAGTCCGGAGAATACTGAAGGAACCATGCTCGACAGACGTCAATTCAGCCTACTTGCATCTGGATCGCTCGGCGATTCGCTTGTCCGCAGCTTGTGGGCTAGCGAAGCACGAGTCACTCCTTCCGATCGCTACTTCTACTTTGCAGTCATCGCCGACTCGCACATCATTGATCCGTTCTATCGCGGCCCCCAGAACAGCCCCGAGGATACGGAGAGCATATTTCACACCAGCCAACTTTCACACCAGCCAACGCCTGACCGCTGCGCGTGACCTGATCAACAGTCTTGATCCTCCTATCGAGCAGGCCTTTCTCATCGGAGACTACTTTCACGACTATCCTTCGATGGATTACAAGTTTTACTTCGACAACAAGACCCGGCTCGACTATGCGCGCGAGATCACAAACGCCTTTCGCATGCCGATCCACATCGCCTTCGGCAATCACGACTACGATGTTCCGCACGTCTCGCGGGAGATGAGTCACGAGTTATTCGAAGCTAAGTTCAAGCTCAAACCCTGGTACTCCGTCGAGCACAAGGGCTATAAGTTCATCCTCCTGAACAACGCCATCGGGGAGACCTGGAACCCGTCGTCCCGAGAGTACGACCTCGACAGAGGATCGTTCGGAGAAGCGCAGCTGAATTGGCTCGAAGCCCAACTGCAGGAACACAAGCCGGTCTTTGTCTTTACGCACTTTCCGCTCTGGGATTGTGCGCCAACCGAAGTAAAAGACTATGGCCTTCATCCAATCCTACGCAAGTATCAGGACTCGATCCAACTCGTCGTTACCGGCCATTGGCATAAGTGGATTGACTTCGCCCATACATTTGGGCCACAGCACTATGTCATGGCCGCCACGCGCTACGATCCCAACGCCTATATGCTGATCGAAGTCGACAGGCGAGCTCAGACCTGGCGCTTCATGAATGCCGGACTGGTCCAGTGGTCGACGCACTACAGCAAACCTTGGATTACCGGCAAAAGCTAGAATTTAGCCCAGTTCCAAGCCTGCTTGATTCGCTTGACGCATCGCATTCTTGCACCCATTTTGAGCTACACGTTCAGCACTTGCAGGTGAACCGATGCCTAGCTGTAAATGCTTATTATTCAGATTTGTTTGAGCGAAGATTGCCCATCCAGCTTCCGAGAAAGCTATCGCGAATGTAATTAAGCTGTCTATGTTCTGAGAATGGAGACGTAACCTTTGGAGGAAGGCTGACCCTGGATAATTCAATGTTGCCAGTGGCAGAAATCAGCCCACGAAACCGCCTGCATTAAAAATAGCAGCAATTCCAGGAGGGCATGGCGCGATCGCTTAGTCTTTCGTGAACTGAGACGGAGCCCGGGCGTCGTGATTCCACTGTATGGAACCTTTGCAATGGTCGCTTGGCGCACACTGTATCTGGGCGCTTGCCGGACGTTCTCGACAGATCTACCGCACAGGCGTCAATGAGCGAAGTCCCTTACTCGAGCTAGGCGGGTACTCGAGCTAAGCGGGCCCTTCCCTTTCCGACTAGAAGCTCGCGTTCACCTCTCCACCGACTAATCAGCCTGTGGTTACCTACTGTAGTTCCTCCCCCACGCGTCAGTGAGCCAAGCGGAACACAGTGAGCAAGCTTCTGCGCACACGGTCTCTATTAGCCCCTTTTACCCCTGAGGCACCTTAAGGGTCCCCACAAAATCCCCCACAGTCGCCAGATTCTTCAATAAAAAAGGGGCTGCCATTCCAAGGCAAACCCCTTTGGAATCAGTTTGGTAGGCGAGGCGGGGCTTGAACCCACAACCCCCGGCTTAGAAGGCCGGTGCTCTATCCAGTTGAGCTACTCGCCCGTTTTTCCTATAGCTTACCATTTTGCGTATCCGCGCAGCGGCCCAGAGATGAGTCGGCCGTCCTACTGATGACGTACCGGATAACGGATCGGGCATCGAATCGCCGTTGGATCCGCGGGAGCATTGCTGCAGTTGATGCTGGACTGCGGCCGATGTTTTAGGAATGGGATCAGAGCAGTTCCACAATTCACTTGCCCTATTCCGTTCCGCGAAAGGTGGCATTTTCTTAAGACAAATGCCACTCGGCAGTAGCTGCTTCGGTGTACAGCATTGTGGAACCGCTGTAGCCTGGCAGCCACTTCGTTACCGTCCAGGTATTCAAGCGCGTGCTGAGTATGTCCTTGTTCGCTTTGAACTGAAAACGAGTGGATCGTTTACCTCAGATATCATTTATGCGCAGGCTACAACCGAACGGCCGGCATTTCTGCCAGCCGTTCTTTCCCGCTGATTCTCTTTTGTTCTGTTCGCAGTTACCGGCCTTTGGGGCCGGTTTTTGCTGTCCTGTCGTTGTGCTTCTCGTTATAGATCTGACGGCTGTTTCTGTTCTCCTGGCGGTTTGCCTGGTTCCGTTGTTGCTGGGTAAGGGCGCCCCCGTTGGCAGTGCGTTCGTTGCGAACCCTCTGGTCGAGTGCTGCCTGATTTCGATTGGTACGCGCAGCTTCGCCTGATGTCATCTGTCCACTGCGCAGGCCCTGGGCGGTGCGCATCTGCTGGTTGGCTTCACGGTTGTTTACTTCGTTCGGCGCAATCGTATTTCCGTTGTGCTTCTCGTTGTAGATTTGGCGGCTCGCGGCGTTCTGCTCGCCATTGATCTGTTGCCGCTCTTGATTGGTGAGCGTGCCGCCGTTGGCTACGCGGTCGTTATGGACCTGCTGATCGATTCGCGACTGGGTGCGGTCAGCGCGGGCCGCTTCGCCGGAGGTCATCTGCCCGCTGCGCAGGCCTTGAGCGATGCGCTGGTCCTGGTTGGCTTCCCGGTTGTTGGGGTTATAGTGGGCGCCCGCGGTGCGGTCTGCCGCCGAGATGGGCTGCGACTGAGAGTGTTGCTGTGCGACCTGGTGATACGAGTTGATATTCGACGCCGCCATGGTTCCGGGACGGCCGTTGTTCACGGATGCAAGCTGGGAGCGGTCCCGGGACGCGAGGTTCTCGTGCTGCATCTGGTTTGAGGTCGGCTGGAAATGCTGCTCGTGCTCAGCCTGCATCTCCATGGGCGAAGGACGAACCCCGATGCCGCCACCGCCGTTGTAGCTTACGTGGTTCACGTTCACGATGGTGTTCCGTTCAACTACAGTGCGATCGACATAGACGTTGGTTACATGAACGCTGCCAAAGTTTGCCACGGCACTGTTGTAGGCAAAGATTCCGCCGCGCCATTCACCGCCGCAGAAACCGATGCCGCCATAGCCGAATCCGTAGTTGACTCCACCGTAGAACCCGATGTGGGGACCCCAGTAGCCGGGATGGAATACATACGCCGCGCCCACATAGCCCCAGTAACCGGGAGTCCAAAGAACGCCGATTCTTGGCGGGTGAACCCAAACTCCAGGAACCCAGTAGTAGCCTGCATCGCCATACGCCCAATACCCGGGCGTCCAGATGTAGCCTGGCGCCGGCAACGGAGGCTGCACGTACACGGGCAGGACTGGAGGCGCAACGTTGACGGAAATAAAGACGCCCGCGTGAGCCTGCGTGGCCGGCAAAGTAAGCAGGGGCGCCATGACCGAAGCAGCAAAAAACAAACTGCGGATTCTTGAGCCAAGAGACATTGGGTTTTCTCCATCTTTCGCGCAGGAGGGTCTGAGGTCTCCTCGACTACGCTGAATGTTTACGTCTGTCCAGTGAAACACGAGTTCCCGAAGCATGTTGCTCAAGAAGTTTGAATGAAAATGAGGAAGTTATACAAGCAGCGGTGTCCGGCGGACTTACACCTTGGTACCGGGTCTTGCCCAATCATCGGAAAATGCTGCTTGTGCTCTCGAGAGGCTGCCGCCGAGCCTTCCCGGACTTAGTGGCTTACGGGGTTTCGACCGGAACCGGAGAGATCACGCAGGACTCGTAGTTATTGCGATCGGTCTCCTTTAATTCATCACGGAAGTTAAGGCTCCGCGTCATCGTTGCGAAATGACAGAATCCTGTTCTTGTGGCGCGCGCCAGTGTTCTAATCGTCCCATGGCGAGCCTCGACAATTTCCGCCTGGTTGTCTTCCGTGCCGTTGCGGAGCAGCTCAGTTTCCGCAAGGCGGCGGAAGAGCTCTATCTCACACAACCCGCTGTGAGCCTACAGATCAAGGCGCTTGAAGAAGACATCGGCGTGCAACTCTTCGATCGCACCGGTGCGCATATTGCTTTGACCGAGGCTGGTGGGATTCTGCTGCGGTGCTCGCAACAGGCGCATGCGCTCTTCGTTGAGGCGGAACAGGAGATTGCTGCATTGAGCAAAGAGTTCGCCGGGCAGCTGGCTCTTGGCGCTTCCACAACGATTGCCCAATATGTATTGCCTCGCCTTCTGGGCATATTCACACGGGAGCATCCGCGCGTTCATCCGACTCTGGTTAGCGCGAATACCGAACAGATTGTTGCGGCAGTCGAAAGCCGGAAGATTGCACTCGGCATGATCGAAGGCCCTGCACGAAGCCGCGGCGTGAAGCTGGAGCCGTTTTTGAGGGATGAACTGGTTTTGATTGTGCCCGCCGCGCACGAATGGGCTGAACTGGAATCTATTCCTGCCTCCGCGATTGCAACCGCGCCTCTGCTGATGCGGGAGCACGGCTCAGGCACGCGCCGCGAAGTCGAGCTGGCGCTGGAGCGGTGTGGCCTGAAATTGAACTCCCTACATATTGTGATGGAACTCGATTCGACCGAAGCCATCAAGTCCGCCGTTGAAGCGGGACTCGGCGTGGGGTTAATTTCGCGATGGGCCATCGCCAAAGACCTGCGACTTGGCACACATTTCAAGATTGTGGAGGTTGCAGGATTGCGTATCACGCGTGACTTCTCGATCGTATACGCGTCCGGCGCAGAGCCGCACGGACTCGCCAGCGAGTTTCGCAAATTCCTTTTTGCGCAAGCAGGCCCGCACAGAATATCGAATAGGGCCGCGCAACCGGGCCGCGTGCCGGCCCATAAGAATCTCAAATAGGACATAAACGCTTCTGCTTGGACGACGGATCGCGAGTCCGGAATACTTGGATTGTGTCAAAGAACCTCTTTTTCGCAGGCCTCATTCTTGCCGCGAGCGGATTCTTGTCGCCTCCACTCGCGCTGGTGATGGGCCTGGTCTACGGATTCTCTTTCGTTCACCCCTATCATCTCGAAGCCAAACACTTGTCAAAGCTCCTTCTGCAGGTTTCGGTCGTCGGTCTCGGATTCGGCATGGACCTGCACCAGGTGATACAGGCGGGCCGATCCGGGTTCGTCTACACCGCGGCTAGTATCACCTTTGCCATGCTGCTCGGTTGGGGATTAGGAAAGCTTTTTGAGGTGAAGCAAAGAATCTCGTTTCTGATCTCTGCCGGCACAGCCATCTGCGGCGGCAGCGCGATTGCCGCCATTGCACCCATCTCAGGCGCTAGCGAAGAAGAGATCGCCGTTTCTTTGGGAACGGTATTTGTGCTGAATTCGGTCGCCCTGCTGGCGTTTCCCGCGATCGGATCTTTCCTGCACATGACGCAAACGCAGTTCGGCCTTTGGTCAGCGCTCGCCATCCACGACACCAGCTCCGTGGTCGGTGCGACAGCAAAGTTTGGAGCGGTTGCACTAGCCGTGGGTACCACCGTCAAACTTGCCCGCGCTCTGTGGATCGTGCCCGTGTCGATCGGAACTTCGCTAGCAAATAAGAGCAAGGCGCGCATCCACTGGCCTTGGTTCATTCTCTTCTTTTGTCTTGCCGCGGTGGCCAATACATACATGCACACCTTCCAGGCTTTCTACCCAAGCCTCAAGCATCTCGGAGCGATCGGCCTCACTGTCACGCTCTTTCTGATTGGAACTGGAATCTCGAAGACGACGCTGCGAGAGGTCGGCGTTCGGCCACTGATGCAGGGGATTCTGCTTTGGATCGTCGTCGCGTCGGGATCTCTTGCTCTGATTCATGCGGGATGGATTCACCTGTAAGTCGACTACAGGATGGAATTCGCAAAGACATCTAAAACCGATCCAAGGTGAGCGCGGGCAGCCTCGATCGTGGCGCCACAAGCCGCGAGGTAGGCCGTGATTCCGATTCCGTCATGAAGGTCCGGCGATAGTATCGCGCGACGAATAATCAGGTCGACGCGACAGCAGTGCAGCGGCGCGCTCTTGAGGCAGGTGCAAAGTTTCGTAGACCACGCAATCGCGGTGTCTGGATCGGACCAGAGCTGTCGAGCGCAAGGTATCAAGTCGACGTAGACGGCCATGCCCTGCACTGCAAATGCCTGCGGTGCGTCGAATTCGAGCGGATCAATCTCTGTCACTGGCCAGAGATCGCACTTCGCCGTAAAGAGCGGAGACTGCGAAGAATTGAGGATCAGCAATGCTGGGCCGAGCGCGGGAAGTTGCAGAACCTCCGTCAATTCACTCGCCTTTTCGGGGAACTCTCGCAAATCGATGAAGCCGGGCCAGCATGCATCGATGAGGGGGGCGTCACCCCCAAGCTCGACCTCCCAGTCAGCCTCCACTGCGTTCGCCGGCCACGTGAAGCAGGTAGCGTGTCACTGTGGCCTCAGCCCAGTGGATTTCATTGCCGCGATCGCCACAAAGAAAGGCGCAGTGGCCGCCGTAACGTGTCTCAACGAGCGTGATGTGCGGATTCGCCAGAATCGCAGCCCGGGTCTCAGGCAGGAGCCGGATAAATGGATCGTCGAGAGCATGGAGAATCAATGTGGGGACCGCGATTCGATCGATGACGCGTGCGCTTGCAGCACGGAAATAGTAATCATCCGCATCGCGAAAGCCGCAATAGCGGGCAACTATTTTGTCATCGAACTGGCGAACGGATCGGATCGGACCCAGTCCGCGGGTGTCGTAAATATCGGGATAGAGAGCGGCCTTTCGCCGATAGCGCCGCTTGAGTCCGCGCAAGAAATGCCATTCGTAACCGCGATTGACCGGCTCATGCAAAGCATCGGAACCGGCAGCCAAGTCGACCGCAGGGCAGACTGCCGCAACCGCACAGAGTGGAGCGCGATTTCCCCATTCCCCAGCCAGCTTGAGGACCAGATTGCCACCCATCGAATAGCCGACGAGAGAGACCAATTTTAAGCTATGAGTCTTCGTAAAGTGCTCGACTACAGCGCCTACATCGCCCGAAAGACCCGAGTGATACAACGTGGGCGTGAGATGGTCCGTGTCGCCACAGTTGCGCATGTTCATGCGGATGACGTTACATCCCGCCTCCCATGCGCGTGCTGCCAGGCCCTGGATGTATTGAGAATCGGACGAGCCTTCCAGACCGTGAACCAACACAATGGTCAGGCACGCAGAGCGAACCGCCTCAGGCTGCCACGAACAATGGCAAAGGACCCTGCTTCCATCAGACGGATCCACTTCAACAGTCTCTGCCCGAGAAGCGACACGAAAGAGCGGACGCGGAAAGTAGTTGCCTACAAGCGTCTGGAGGTGTCCGTTGCTCAGGCCGCGCTTGGGGACGAACGAATAAAGCCACTTGGGCGGCGGAGCAAGTGCAGTTCTTTCTACTGTATTCTCGTCAATATCAATGATCACGGAGACTCGGCTGTCGGGTGTTTGGCTGTCGGGTCCGTAGATACCTGGGGCGGCTCGTGGGGATCGACCTCTTGAACCTCTTTTGCCGCCCGTAACTTACCGATTCCACGTTACCACATTTGCCATAAATGCCACGAGTCCCTTAGACCATGCACGCTGAACAGTCTAAAGAATACCGCCGTTCGATATGAACCGGTTCATGCCGGTCCACGCAGTTTCGTCGCTTCACAGGATCGAAGCTAGCGTCCGGCGTCAACGGCAATCTTGTCGCACGAGCCTCGCCGTAAGGCACTCCGGCTATCGAATGGTCGTGCGAATTTCCTTACCGTCATACGTGATCTCCTTGTCGGCTTTGCCGGTCAGTTCGCCGCCAATTCCATGGGCGCTTCCGACGAGGACGATGCGAAACAAGCGCTTCTCGATCATTCCAGGATACGAGCCTTCGCGTGTCCCGATCGTGAGGACGTCAGCGCTGTCGTTCCAACGAATTGGAATCACAGAATGTTGCCCCCGCTGATAGTCATAGCTGTCGCCCGAATCGTCGTATAGATTGAATTCCCCGTCGGCTCCGCGATAGATGCGAAGTTCGATCGGGCCGCCGGGATTTTGCGCGGCGTACTCGATTTCCGGTCCCATGGGAAGAATGGACCCGGCGCGGACGTAGAGCGGCATGCGATCCAGTGGCGCATCGGCCTCGATCTCTTTACCCCCCGAGGTCGAGTCTCCGGTCCAGAAGTCATACCACTTCGGCGATTGGGGCAGATAGACGCTGCGATGAGTGACGTCGGCTTTCAGAACCGGATTGACCAGGATTGCGGGTCCGAACATGAACTCATCGCCGATATTCCAGGTCTTCTGGTCCGTGCGCCAATCCATGACCAGCGGGCGCTGGATCGTGTAGTCCTCGCTTGTGACCTTCCACGCAAGCGAGTAGATATACGGCATGAGACGGTACCGGAGTTTGTCGAAGCGAATCAATGTTGGCTCAACCTTGTCGTAGGTCCAGAGCTCGTTATTCGGCCGGTGGCCGTGAGTGCGGAAAATAGGACAGAATGTTCCGAACTCAAACCAGCGCGCATAGAGTTCCTGGTAAGCAGGCTGTTCGACCGCACCGGGAAATGCTGGCCAGTAGCCTCCGATATCTGTTGTCCAATACGGATACCCGCTGAGTGCGAAATTCAGTCCGGCAGGTACTTGGTGCGATAGCGCCCAGTAACTTGTGTACACGTCACCAGACCAGACAGTCGCTCCCACACGCTGCTGCCCTAGAAATGCCGATCGGGTGAGCAGAAAGACACGCTTGCGGTCGGTTGTTTCCTTCCAATGATCCTGCACGCCAAGTGTATGGAGCAACGGAAACACGTTTGTATACTCAGCGCCGTTACCGATCGCAATCTGCCGGTTGCGTAAGATCGCATCGCCCATGTGCGGCCAAAACTCTTCCGGCTCCGCGCTATCGAGCCAGAACGCGTCCCATCCCTGTGCGAGAAGTTTGCCGGGCAACCGATTCCAATAGATATCGCGCGCCTCCTGGCTGCTTGGATCGTAGACATGCGCCCCGGGGATCAGGAGATTCTTCGCATCAAGCGTCTTGAATGTTTCTGACGCAGGATCGAGGAGGCCCCAAACGGAAATCATGGCATGCACATTCTCCTTGTGCAGGGCTTCCAAGTCCTTCGGCACATCGTGGTAGTTTGTGTTGAATTCCGGATCTCCCTCCGTTTTCCACCAGAACCAGTCCTGCACCATCGCATCCAGAGGAATATGCTCATCGCGGTAGCGCTGCGCAATGCGGAGAATTTCGTCGAGAGATACATATCTGTCCTTCGATTGAAAGAAGCCGTAGGCCCACTTGGGCAGCATCGGCGTGTGTCCAGTCATGCTCCGGTATTCGTGGATGATCGAATCCATCTCCGGACCATACATGAAGTAGTAGTCAATTGAATGGCCAGCCGCAGCGCTGAACTTGAGCTCAGAGGGGAAACGATTGTCGACATAGGTGAGGGCGGCGGTGTTCCACATCAGCGCGTAGCCAAGACTTGAGACCAGCAGCGGAATCGCGACGTCGGTATTGTTCTGGCCTAATTCGACGGTCGAACCGCGGTAGTTGAACATGCCGCTCTGGTGCTGCCCAAGTCCATAGAGCGCCTCTGTCGGCGATGGAGAGAAGCGATCGGTGACCCGATACGTGCTCTCACCGTTCATTTGCACCGGCTCGTAAGTTCGCGGCAAACTGTTTCCTTCACGCAAGAGCAAGTCTCCACTTGTGGCATGAAAAGAGAGATTGCCGCGTTCGAGATCCAGATTTACCTCGAGCTTGTCCGTTTTGAGAGTCGCCGATTTTGCATCCTGCGCAAACGAAATGGAACACCTGGGCAGGCCTGGCTTGCATCGAGCATCCAGGGCTTCGGTCCGTTCTGCGCTGCCGCATCGGGCTTCGCCAACACGTGGATCACCGAATCGCTGCAAACCGTGACGTCGAGCGCCTCGGCTCCAATCGTGGCATGGAATCCGTGCTCAGACTGCTGCGCAGCAACAGGCGCCAACTCCGGCCTGTTCTGGCCGGGCATCTGCCCCCTGGCGCTGTGCGTCGAAAAGATCAGAACCAATACGAACAGGATGGAATTGGCCGGAGAGACAACAGGTGACGCCAACGGCAGAGACCTGTTCTTGGAAAAGCGACACATCATCGGATTCAACCTTTCTACGCGCTCGTTCAAAATCGTCCTAGTCAACCGAGAATCCCATAACTATTCAATGCACTTTAGGTGAATCTGCGCTCATCTTCCTATCGTGCGCTGAGGATGCAGCCCATATTTGGCCTCGGATATCGAACGATCAGCTTTCCCGGAACCACACGAAGCTCGATCCCAAGGTCGATTGGATATACGATCTCGGCTTGGGCGGCATCAACGGGGAGTTCGATCGTATCGGCCCCTTCCAAACGCCATACGGCCAACGCAGTCCAACCCGGAGCGTTCATGCCGAGAGCGATGGGCGCTTTCCGATCCGTTATGTCCGGCATCCCGAGGGGGTAAGAGGGCACGGCGCGAGATATATGGTCGCGAATTACTTCCTTGTAGATCTTGATACCGTTGGTCACCTGAAGTAGTCCGTTCGCAGCGATCGTATCGAGGCGGCCGCTCTGGTGAATGCGGCACATCATGGCCGTGACCATGTTGAAGCTGGCTTGATCCGCATCCGCGTTTGCCAGTGGATAGGACCAGATTGCGAGTTGCTCAGGCAAGACCGCGGCAGATGCGCCCACCAGAATTGCCGGAAGCTTCAGGTAGTTCTCCTGGTCGGTCATGGACTGAATCTGGAGGCGGCTAAGCATTGCGTAATCCATGCGCCCTCCGCCGCTGCCGCAGTTTTCCACGATCAGGTCGGGGTAGCGGTTCAGAATGCTTTCCAACCAGGCCAGCAGGGCGCGGTTATGTTCGAGCAAGCCTTGGCCGAAGCTCTCGGCGTTCAGCTCGGTTCCCTGCAGCGAGTCGACGTTGTAGTCCATCTTGATATAACCGACACCGTATTCGTTCACTAGCCTGGCCAGTACCTCGTCCAGATAGGTCCGCACTTCGGGGTTACGGAAGTCGAGCAGGAAGCGGGAGTTCTTCAACACTCTTTTGCCATGGCGCACGAGGAACCAGTTATCCGGCTTTCGAGCGAGTTCCGACTTTGCTCCGGCTACTTCGGGTTCGAGCCACAATCCCGGAATCATTCCAACCTGACGGATTTGATCGAGCAGAAACTTAAGGCCACGCGGCCATCGGGAGGCGGATGGCTGCCAAGCGCCGATGGTCGGGCTCCAGTCCTCGTGCAAGTCGGCATACCATCCGGCATCGATGACGAAGTATTCGCAGCCCGCTTTTGCGGCAGCCGCGATAAGAGGCAATTCCTTCTCTTCGGTTGGGTTGCCCCAGAGGCAGTTCATGTAATCGTTGAAGATGACGGAGCACCGGGCGTTGTCTTTATGCGGTCTCTCGCATGCGATGCGTCGATAGCGCGTCAATGCCCCTACGGCATCGCTGAATCCGCCCTGCAGGCAGCCGACGGCGACAGGAACAGTCTCGTATGCTGCCCCCGGATTCAGAAGTTTCCACGCCGCGGAATGCAGATCGTCGGGCCCTCCGATGTAGGCGTAGACGTCGTCGGCGTGGATGCCCCGTGCCGAAAAATTGGAGATCTCCCAATACCAGGACCCATTGTGCTCAATCTGCCAAAACCAAATCAGGCCCATGCGTGTGTTTTCCACCATCGCCATGGGGAGATACTTTTCTGTCGACCAACTTCCGATACTTCCGGCCGACGCCTCAGACCAACTGGTCCGGCCGTTTTCGACAAACCCCAATTCGGAGGGACGAAGCGAGTGCCACTGAGCTTCAGCCATCCAACTGTTGAATGCCAAGTGAAGAACCAACTCGTGTTCGTAGTTCTGTGCATCGGCCAGCGAGTGCAGCATCGCCGAACTTACATACTCGATCCCAACAGGCGCGTTCCCCGTATTCGTGACTCGCGTCCATCTGCGGACGATCGGAACTCCATTGAAGGAGTCGTAGAAGGAATCCACGTTGATGCCGAGCGCTGGATCAGCATGGCTCAGGATCAGCCGGCGTCCCTTGCCGGTCGTCTCCTCTTGCTTTCCCTTAAAGATGAGACGAGCGCCCGGCTGACCAACGCCCAGCTTCATCCCCGAATCGGGAGAGTTCTCCCCACTGCATTGAATCGCGGCCTCAACGCCGGAGGAAATCATCGGAGGCATCTTCCCCTGGGGCATCCCGCTGGGCAGCACGGTTCCCTGGCGCAATCTTTGTTCGGATACCTCGTACGTGAAGGTCAGCTCCGGAGTGATCCACTCGAAGGCTTGTTTTTCAGTGGACGCATCGAGTGCGTCGGTTGCGAAGGACATCCTGGGAAGCAGTGCGCCCAGTGCTGTGATACCGGTTGAGCATAGAAATGTTCTGCGTTTCATGGTCCCCCGCAATGAAGAATAAATCTGTTATCCACACAGTCAGTAGGGTCTGTGACTCTCCGTGAGGCCGGGCCAACTATCGGTGCGGAAGGGAGCCGCCGGCAATCCTGCTCCGTTGAGCAGCGTCGCTGCCGGATTCGACTGCCAGGCATAGCGGACCTCTTTGGGATTGGGCACCGAGGGAGATGAAACGACAACCGTATCGCCCACAATGCGAGCATCGGCCCAGTACCATTTCCGGTCTTCTCCGGCGATGGAGAATTCTTCCAGCTTCGGTCCTTTTACTACGAGGCCCCCGTCCGCATGCGCGAAGTGCAACCGGATCGAGCCTGGAAGCCGATCGACCGATTTCAAAGTAGGACCGGCATACGCGATTTTCTCGCCGTAGTAATTCGCCAGAGCGCAAAGTGCCAGGCGCTCCCCCACAGGCTGCTTGTCTTTGGAATGGATATTATCCGGATCTCCCGGTGTCGATGGTGACTGCAAGGCAGGAACCAGGAACGCTGGCCGCAGTGAGCGCCTGCGACTCGCGCGTCTCGGCCCACTCGTCGCCATCCACCGGCGTCGGACTGCGCGGCTTAAATGCCGGCAGGCTGACGATGTAAAAAGGAAAATCGCCTTGTGCGAAGAGCTTTCGCCAGTCGGCGATCATTACGGGGAGAATTCTGCGGTACTGATAGCCTCTTTCCGAATTCTGTTCCCCCTGATACCAAAGAGCGCCGGCGATCGAAAGCGGCGCAATGGGAGCCAACATTCCTTCGTAAAGGACGGTCGGCATCACAGGCCAGTTCTCGTAGGCAATGGGCAAGGGATGCGGAGGGCGAGCATCCACGCTGAGCCTGCCCTTCCACTTCCCTGCCAGCGGGACGATCGACTTGTCACCCAGCATCAAGTGAAGTTCTTCCGGCTTACCCAGGAATCCGCCAACCGGCTTCGTCTTGAGAACACGAATCGCAACGGTGTTTCGGCCAGCTTTCAGAACTCCCTCGGGAACGGGGTAGACGCGCGGGTTTTCAACCCATGCACTTCCACCGACGGAGGTCCCGTTAATATACACCGTATCCATGCGCTCAATGGATCCCAGGAAAACCATGGCGCGCCCAGGAGGAAGCGGATCGGGTAACACAATCTCTTTCCTGAACCACGCCAGTGCCGGGGTGTCCGGCACGCCCAACTCGGCGAATCCGCCAGGAATGTCTACGGACTTCCAGCTCGAGTCGTCGAGTTCAGGAGCCGCCCAATTTCCTTTGAGGCCGACGTCGTATTCGTCATACCAGTGCATGACGTAGTTGCCGTATTCGGGCGCACCTTCGGCGGCCATTCTGTTGAGCTCTGCCAACGGAATGTCGAAGTCATGGAGTGGGCCGAGCGCATCCGCGCTTGTCCAGGTTTCCGCGGGAGTTCCACCGACGGCATCCACGACCAGACCAATGGGAACGTGGATCTCGCTCTGGACTTTGCGAGCGAAATAATACCCAACCGCAGACATCCAGCCGGCTGTCTCCGGAGTGACAACTTTCCAGGAGCCATCCACGACTTCGGTACGCCGGTAGGCAGGATGCCCCGCCACGGAGAAAAACCGGATCTCCGGATCGTTGGCCGCGTTCGCTTCTTCCGGTCCGTTACGAGTGAACCGAAGCGGAAGGCCCATGTTCGACTGCCCGCCGCAGAGCCAGACGTCGCCTACCAGAACATTGTGAAGTACTACAGTGTTGTGGCCGGTAATACTCAAAGTGTAGGGGCCGCCGGCGGGAGGCGGCTGAATCTTGACCTGCCAGCGGCGGTCGGCTCCGGCAACCGCGGATGCCGTCTGCTCCGCTATCTGCACCTGGACATGATCGCCTGGGTCAGACCAGCCCCAGATCGTATTTGTCTTACCGCGCTGCAAAACCATGTTGTCGCCGAAAATGGGGCTCACGAGCGGAAGCGGCTTGGCGGCGGTTTCTGAAACACTCTGTTCAGTTGCGTGGCAATACGGAATAAGAGAACAACCAACGGCAACAATGGTGGGCAGAATAACTCTCGAAATCATGCGTACGAACCTCATTCCTTCATGGAACGACTCATAGCAGCGCCGTCGGATGCGGCATGCGCATTCGATCCATCGTAGATCAACCCTGACTGGTCATTTATTGAAAGAGTCTTGGCGCGAAGTCTTTCAGATCGCGGCGCCATGTCTGCCACTCATGCGCAGTGCCCGGCGACTCGTAAAACACATGTTTGATATTCGCATCCAACAGCGAGGTATGCAGCCGCTCAATACCGGCGTGCATCATGGCAGGCTCTTCGGTGCCGACGCCCAGCCACAGCAGATGTACTCTTTTGGCAAAGGCCGCGGGATCGGCGAGTGCTCCATGAAAGTCCGTCTTCGGATCGAGCGAACGGTTTCCCAGCACCAGTTGTCCTGCCGCGCCACTGAAACCTCCGATGTAAGAGAAAAGTTCCAGATGGTCGAATGTCACCTGAAATGTCTGCATTCCTCCCATCGAGAGGCCCGCCATGGCGCGATGGTCGCGGTCCGCAATTGTCCTGAAGTGCCCGTCGATATAGGGAATTAGTGCCTGCGTCATGTCGTCTTCAAACGCCTGCGCCATCTCCTGCATCGCCTTCATCGCTTCCGACGAGCCGAATGGCTTCCCCGCCAGATCGGGTGGAGTTTGCCCTGCACGGCGCGCATAACCGTTCGCCATCACGACGATCATCGGCTTCGTATTTCCGCTTGCGATCAGATTATCGAGGATGAAATTGGCATGGGCTTGCCGGGTCCATCCCGTCTCATCCTCGCCGCCGCCGTGCTGCAGATAGAGCACCGGATACCGCATCTTTGTTTGCGTGTCGTAGCCCGGCGGCGTATATACCAGCGCATGCCGCCATGTTCCGGTCACGCCGGAGTGGTACCAGATCTCGCGCACCTCGCCATGAGGAACGTCCTGTGCCGAATAGTAGGTCGAACCGGCTTCGGGGATCTCAATGCCGCTCGCGTCTCTACTGCCGCCGAAGAAGGAATGGCTGGATGGATCGGCCACTTCCGCACCGTCGACGACGAGCGTGTAGTAATGGAATCCCGGCACCAGCGGCGGCGTCGTGACTGTCCAGTAGCCGTCGGCCTGCTTCTCCATGTCGAGCTTCGGATCGCTCCAGAAGTTGAGTTTCACCTTGCTTGCATCCGGAGCCTTCACGCGAAACTGCGCGCGCCCTTCGCTGTTGACCCGCGGATACTTCGCATCCAGCACGTTCGTGGTTGCAGGCTTGTAGTCGCCCGATTCCTGCGCGCAACAGAGACTGGCACACAGAAGAGTCGTCATTATCATCCACTTCGTCCGCATTCTCACTCCCCAGATTCAAAACTGATTCCCTGTTTCAAACGTTTACCGCGCTCGGCCGGGCGAACCTACCACGTCCCGATCCGAAAGAAATCCTTACAAATAAACCGATTTATTTTAGCTTGCTCCCTGCCGGAGCGGTTCTGTATAGTTCGACTTCCAGAGAACGTTTTCGCGAATCGACGCCTCCTAGTCCATCCTACTTCCAGTGGGGAGTCGCGGGAATCCTTGGCACTCGATCCGCAGCATCCTCTCTGGGAGTTGTCATGATGTTCGGTCGTACCCGGTTTGTCCTTCGGATCTCTCTTCTGCTTCTGGTTTCAATCGTACCCGTGGTTGCCGAAGAAGCTGCTCATCTTTCTATCGACGCATCGAAGGGTGGAGCGAAGATCAATCGCAACCTCTTCGGCCAGTTCGCCGAAAACCTCGGACATGGACTCTATGAGGGCATCTGGGTTGGCAAGGATTCCTCAATCCCCAACACGCGCGGGATCCGCAACGACATTGTTACCGCCCTTCGCGAGCTGAAGGTGCCCGATGTCCGCTGGCCGGGGGGCTGCTTCGCCGATGAATACCATTGGCGCAAAGGAATCGGACCCGCAGAAAAGCGGCCGGCGACACTCAACGCCGCGTGGGGCGACGTGGTCGACTCCAATGCCTTCGGCACCGACGAATTCATGGATTTCATCCAGCAGATAGGTAGCCAGGCCTACGTTTCGGTCAATGTGGGATCCGGGACCCCAGAGGAAGCGGCCGAATGGATGGAGTACATGACCGCGGCCGCACCCACGGCACTCGCGAAGGAACGTGCCGCCAACGGTCATCCTTCCCCTTACAAGGTCGGCTTCATGGGCATCGGCAATGAGAGTTGGAGTTGCGGCGGCGACATGACTGCGGACTACTACTCGAGCCAGCTGAAGATCTACAGCCGTTTCGTCCACAATGACAATCCTTCGCAGCAGGGCCCGGATTCTATGCTCAAGATCGTTGTGGGCCCAGGTTTTCCCGAGACTGACTGGACCGAGGCCATGATGAAGGCCTGGCAGCATCACGACTGGAGTTGGAATTTCGACGGCCTCTCGGTGCATTGGTACACGACACCCAACGGCTGGCCGCCTTCGACGCCTTCAACCGGCTTTGGCGTTGAGGACTACGCAAAAACGCTGAAGTCCACGCTGTTCATGGATGAGTTTCTGCGCAAGCAGGAAGCCGTGATGGATAAGTACGACCCGCAGAAAAAAGTCGCACTGGTGGTGGACGAATGGGGAGCGTGGCATGCACCGCTGCCCGGCACGAACAAGGACTTCCTCGTCCAGCAAAACAGTCTGAGGGACGCGATTCTGGCAGCGCTGAACCTGAATATCTTCGCGCGGCATGCGGACCGCGTGCGCATGGCGAACATCGCGCAGATGATCAACGTGCTGCAGGCCATGATCCTGACGGAGAAGGAGAAAATGGTTCTTACCCCGACCTACTACATATTCAAAATGTACGTGCCGTTCCAGGACGCGACCTTTGTTCCAGTCGCCTTTGATGCGGGCTCATACACACAGGGCAGCATCAGCCTGCCGCGCGTGGATGCACTCGCTGCCAAGGACGCATCAGGCGAACTTTGGCTCGAAATCACAAACCTCGATCCTGAAAAGCCGGTTGAAATCGATGCGAATGTCACCGGCATGACCATCAAGTCGGCAAAGGGAGAGACACTGACCGCCGCCGCGGTCGACAGCGTGAACACATTTGCAGCACCCAACACCGTTGTACCGAAGCCAGTCTCCGCAAATGTAACGGGCGGCAGGCTAGCATTGACGATTGAGCCAAAGTCGGTGACGGTCTTGTCGCTGGAGCCTTAACAGGATCTGCGCGTGGCAGCCCGACTTCGAGAACGACAGGATCGACCGCGATCTACGCAAAAATAAACTCCGCGCCATCGACCATGCAGCGGACTGTGTTCTGCTACGGAGCTATCCATCATGCAAACGGGAATGAGTTCACTCGGGTTGAAGAGATTGTCATTGTTGCCGGCAGTCCTCTTATTCTCGATCGTGTCTGCAGCGCAGACCTCTCCGGTGAATGTCACCATCAATGCGTCGAAGACCGGAGCGCCGATCTCGAAATACGTGTACGGGCAGTTCCTGGAGCACGGCGGAAACATCGTGAACGAGAACGTGTGGGCGGAGATGCTGGAAGACCGGAAGTTCTACTACCCGGTCACAACGAAACCTCCCGAGCAGCCGGCGGTTCCCGCGTGGAGGCGGCGCGGCCCGCTGCGCCATTGGACGCCGGTTGGCGGAGACGAAGTCGTAACGGTGGATACGAAGGAGCCCTACACGGGCGACCACACGCCGCTCATCAAGCTCAACGGAGCCGAGGCGCATGGAGTCCGGCAAGCGGGTCTAGCCGTCCGTAAGGGGAGGGCATACATCGGCCGTATCGTTCTGGCCGGCAGTCCCGGCGCGGTTGTGAAGGTCACCCTGACATGGGGCAAGGAAGCCGACGATCATCAGACACTGACCATTCCCGCGCTCGGTTTCGCGTATCGTAAATTTCCCTTGCACTTCCGCGCTCAGAGCGACAGTGAAGATGCACAGCTCGAAATCACCGGAACCGGGACAGGCTCATTTCATATCGGCGCAGTGTCTCTGATGCCCGCCGACAACGTCGAGGGCTTCCGCGCGGAGGTGATTGCCGCACTCAAGCAACTGCACTCCGGCGTCTATCGTTTCCCTGGCGGAAATTTCGTCTCCGCCTACGAGTGGCGCAATGCTGTCGGGGAGATGGACAAGCGGCCGCCCATCTATGACCCAGTCTGGCATGCTGTTCAGCCGAACGATGTGGGCACCGATGAGTTTCTCACGCTCTGCCGTCTGCTCGGGGTCGATCCATACATCACGGTCAATGCGGGTTTCGGCGACGCCTGGTCTGCAAAAGAGCTGGTGGAGTACACCAACGGCGCTGTCACCACGCCGATGGGCAAATGGCGCGCGGCGAATGGTCATCCGAAGCCCTATAACGTCAAGTTATGGGGCATTGGCAATGAGCCCTGGGGCGACTACCAGATGGGGTCCATGTCGATCGAGCAATACGAACTGAAGCATGACATGTTCGCCAAGGCCATGCGGAAGGTCGATCCATCGATCACGTTGATTGCCGGGGGAGCCATGCCCGATGTGATGACCGGAGCCAACCAGTCCAAACGGATCGGCGGCAAGTTTGTGCCGGATTATCTCTCCACGGCGGACTGGAGCGGTCACATGCTCGCCCACTGCCTGGACAATATCGACATGCTCAGCGAGCATTACTACTCGTCGAGCGACATGCACACCGACCTGAAGCTTGAGAAGAAGGTCAACATTGGTCCCCAGCCGCTGATCGAATGGGAACGCGCTCCGGCAACACAAGTGCGCGTGAAGTACGAGCACTACCAGGAATACCTGAAGCTCATTCCCGCACTCAGGGCGAAGCCGGTGCCGATTGCCATCGACGAATGGGCCTATATGAGCGGTGGCCGGGACTCTTACAAAGTGGTTCCCGCCTATGCCTGGGCCTTCCATGAAATGTTCCGGCACTCGGATCTATTCCAACTCGGCGCTTTCACTTTCGCCACAGCCATGATGAGCGAGACGAGGACAGAGGCCGAGTTGAATCCGACGGGCCTCTTGTTCAAGATGTACCGCGATCACTTCGGCACTATCCCGGTCGAAGTCTCCGGCGACTCGCCGCAGCCAAAGCCCATCTATCCCGCCGGGGGCGACCAGCCCGCAGTCAATCCGGGCAGCGACACCTATCCATTGGATGTGAGCTCCGCGCTCAGCGAAGATCGCAAGACGCTCACGATCGCAGTGCTCAACCCATCGGACGCCCAACAGAGCATGAAGTTGGCCGTCGAGGGTGTGAAGCTGGCAAGTCGGGGGACCCTTTGGCAGATGGCTCCCTCCAAGGTGGATGCCGTGGTCGCGGTAGGAAAGACACCGGAGGTGGCAGTTGAGGAACATGAGCTTGGTGCGGTACCCGACACGATCGATGTGCCTCCATTCAGCGTCAACATCTATTCGTACTCGATCCAGTAGCGCGCGTGTCTCAGCGTGCGCAGGACGGATGCCGCCTGCGATGGCGGATCGAAGCGCTTCCAGGCAACCGATGAAAGGAAATCGAAATGAGAGCAGTCTTACTGGCCATTGCCATCGCCACAGTTTCAGGGATGAGTTCGGCCGCCGTTCCGAAAGCGAGAGTTGAACAAGGCCTGCTGCGAGGCAAAGTCGAAGATGGACTATCGGTCTATCGAGGGGTTCCGTTCGCGGCGCCGCCATTGGGAGATTTGCGCTGGCGCGCACCGCAGCCGGCTCTTCATTGGGACGGCGTACGGAGCGCGGAGAAGTTCGCGCCGCAGTGTTTGCAGACCATCCCTGGAATAACGATGAGCGAGGACTGCCTCTATCTGAATGTCTGGAGCCCGGCCAAGTCAGCCTCCGCCCGTATTCCGGTTCTGGTGTGGATTTACGGCGGCGGGTTCAGCGTCGGAGGAACCTCGGTTCCGACGTACAGCGGAGAGAAGCTGGCCCAGAAAGGCGTTGTACTGGTCAGCATCGCTTACCGCCTGGGGCCGCTCGGTTTCCTCGCGCATCCGGGATTGAGCGCGGAATCGCCACAGCACGTCTCGGGGAATTATGGCCTGCTCGACATGATCGCCGCTCTGCAATGGATTCAGAAGAACATTGGCGCATTTGGCGGCGATCCGCACAAAGTCACCATCTTCGGCGAGTCGGCCGGAGGCATCGCCGTGAGTGAACTGTGCGCTTCGCCGTTGACGAAGGGTTTGATACAAGGGGCGATTTCGGAGAGTGGCGGCTCCTTTGGGCATCCTCGCGCGGGAGGCGCACCGGGCGAGAACATGCGGCCCCTCGCCCTTGCGGAACGATCCGGTGAAGATCTTGCACTCAACTTAGGGGCGAAATCCATCGCCGATCTTCGCAAGCTTCCTGGAGAAACGCTCATAGCGGCGGGGCAAACGAATCGCGGGGCAGCGTGGCCTAACGTTGACGGGTGGGTGATTCCAGACGATCAATACAGCATTTACGAAAAGAAGCAGTTCAACGATACGCCTATCCTGGTTGGCTATAACTCCGATGAGGGGGCAACCTTCGGGCCGGCGCGTACGCCCGAGGCGTATATCGCCGGGGTACGCGCCCGCTATGGCAGCTTTGCCGACAGCCTTCTCAAAGTCTATCCGACCGATGAGAACACCGTGCCGAAGACCGCGCGCGATCTTACCCGGGATGCAGCTTTTGGCTGGCATACCTGGACGTGGGCGCGGATGCAAACGAGTCTAGGAAAGTCCAAGGCCTACTATTACTACTTCGACCAGCACCCGGACTATCCGGCTGACTCGCCGCAGGCCGGCCACGGTTCGCCGCACGGCTTGGAAGTGGAATATGTGTTCGGTCATCCGACAGGCGGGCCCTCGGGAAAGCCCAGCGCCACCGACCTGGTTATCTCGGACGCGATGATGACCTACTGGACAAATTTCGCCAAGTACGGCGACCCGAATGGCAAGGGCATGCCCCAGTGGCCTGCGTTCAGCGATCAGCATCCCGAGCTGATGTACTTCTCAGGAACAGCGCACACGGGGCCTCTCCCGAACCCCGAAGGGCTTAAGGCGCTGGATGCCTATTTTGCATGGCGGCGGTCACCGGAGGGCGTGCGTGCCTCGTCGGTAGAGGACGCCAGCCCTGCTGCGACAAATGTGATGGGCGCGACGTATCCGCGGGTCCTGCCAGACCATAGCGTGGCATTCCAGTTCAAGTCGCCAGACGCCCAGTCGGTGGACGTGGACATTACGGGCAAGCGGTTCCCCATGACGCGCGGCAGTGACGGCGCGTGGAGCGTGGTCACACCTCCGCTGGTTGAGGGCTTCCATTACTATGCGCTCGACGTCAATGGGGTCCGCATGAACGATCCGGGCAGCCATACGTACTTCGGCACAGGAAAGGACACGAGCGGCCTCGAAGTGCCCGAAGATGGCGTGGATTATTACCTGGCCACGAATGTTCCGCACGGCGATGTGCGCATTCGCATGTACCACTCGAAGATCACCGGCCGGTGGCGGCGCTGCTTTGTGTATACACCGCCTGACTACGATACCAACAGCGGCGCTCGCTATCCGGTTCTCTACCTCCAGCACGGCATGGGCGAGGATGCGACCGGCTGGATCTTCCAGGGTCACGCCAATCTAATTCTGGATAATTTGATCGCGGAGAAGAAGGCCGTGCCCATGATCATCGTCATGGACAACGGCTACGCATCGGTGCCGGCCGGGCCGTTCGGTCCGCCGGTCTCGGGGCCCTCCGCGGATATTGGCGCGTTCGAGGACGTGATGATCAAAGAGATCATTCCCATGATCGACTCCAGTTTCCGAACGATCCCGGACCGCGAGCACAGGGCAATGGCCGGCCTTTCGATGGGAGCGAACCAGGCATTGCACGTTGCGACGGACCATCTGGACACCTTCGCCTACATGGCCGGATTCAGCGGCACAATGAATGGCCTGAGCACTGACCCGCTAGATCCAGCAACCGCGTTCAATGGAATATTCAAAGATGGAGCGGCATTCAACCAGAAGGTGAAGCTGCTCTGGCTCGGCATGGGAACGCAGGAGCCCCATCCATTTCCGGGAGCCATCGGATCCTTTCGCGCGATGCTGGACAAGGCGGGCATCAAGTATGTCTACTTTTCTTCGCCCGGCACCGCGCACGAGTGGCTCACATGGCGAAGAGACTTGAACGATTTCGCTCCCAGGCTTTTCCAGGATGATCGTAACTGAATTGGCAATGGCAGTGGTGGCAATTCGCGTCGTGTGACGGCAACCAGTTTCCAAGGGAGGACGGGGATGAAGACTATCAGTTTGGTTTGGGCAATGGTGTTGGGGACTACGTTCTCATTTGCTCCTGTGCTCTCCGCGCAGGTTCAGACGATCGTCCCGCCGGTTGTTCCGGGAGCGAAGCCGGTCACAGTGGAACACATCAAAATTCACGGCACGGCACTCGAAGGCAATTTGGAAGGCGATGCCGTCGATCGCGACACGTTTGTCTTCCTGCCTCCCAGTTATGCGAAGGAGAAGCATCGCCATTACCCCGTCGTTTATGCGCTGCATGGGTACTCGATCGGCGCCGAACAATGGACCCATGAAATTCATGTCCCGCAGGTCATTGAGGGAGCTTTTGCCCAGGGCGCAAAGGAATTCATTGTGGTTCTGCCCGATTCGAAGACCATGCACAACGGTTCGATGTATTCGAGTTCGGTGACTACCGGCGATTTCGAAAAGTTCATCGCGCACGACGTGGTCGCTTATATCGACGCGCATTATCGCACGATTCCAAATCGCGAAAGCCGCGGCCTTGTCGGCCACTCGATGGGCGGCTACGGCGCCAGCCGCATTGGCATGAAGCATCCGGACGTGTTCGGCAGTCTGTACATCATGAGCCCATGCTGCATGTCCGCCCGGCCTGCCGGCCCCGCTAATCCGGAACTCGAAAAGACCCTCGAGGCAGTAAAGACAGAAGAGGACTCGGCAAAGCTACCCTTCTTCGCCCGCGCTCAGCTTGCCACTGCAGCGGCATGGTCCCCCGATCCGAAGAATCCACCGCTCTATCTCGACCTGCCGATGAAAGACGGCGCTCCGCAACCGGACGTCCTCGCGAAATGGGCAGCCAACGCACCACTCGCGTTCGTCGATCAATACATCGGAAATCTGAAACAGTATCGCGCCATCGCCATGGACGTCGGAGATCAGGACGGCTTGCGCGTCGATGCCGGCAAGCTGCATGACATTCTGGATAGCTACGGAATTGCAAACAGCTTTGAAGTTTACCCTGGTACGCACACCAGCGCGGTCGCTGACCGCTTCCAGAACCACGTGATTCCGTTCTTCAGCAAGAACCTCTGTTTTCAGGCCGGCTGCCGGTAATTGGAACCAAGATCGTTCAGAAGCACTTCGCGCATGTCCTCGACTTCCCGCTCGCGCAGTTGAGTCGAGGACCGATCAGGAGCTTTAAGTAACCTACGCGCGCACGGCTGCGCTGCGAGCCCTCCATGAAACAAACGTTTGATCCATTGAAGCGGCAAATTGCGCTAAGTAATTGAATGCCATAAATATAGCGAAATGGAACCGGGCTTAAAGAAGGTCCATCCGGTCGATAGCGGCATTGGACCGGACCAAATCACGCACAATTGCGAGGGGGAACGGCACAGCGGATTGTCGCGGGATTGATATCTTTAACCTCTTCTGCCGATAGATACGAAAGTCCATGAACTGCCGGGATTCAAGGTGTGGCGTGCCTACAGCAGTGTGGCAGGTCTTCAACCATTAACAAGACAGGTTGCGATGAAGCAGTATCTGAGAGCGACGGGAAGCATGGCGGTGGGTCCGCTTTCGGTGGGCCGCTGGACGATCTTGGCATGCGTCGCACTGATGGCATCTGTCTCGGCCGAATCGATCTGCCTAGCTTCCGATATTCCTTCCCGCCAATTGCCACTTCTCACGACGGCTCGTCAGGTTCATGATCTAACCCCCGATCAGGCATCGCTTGGCTATCCGGTTCGATTGCGCGGCGTGGTTACGTTCTACGACCCCTATCAGGAAGGCCACAGAGCGCTCTTCATCGCGGATAGTACGGGCGATGTTTTCGTCGCGCCTGGTTTCGCGCCTGTCCTTCCGATCCACGCGGGTTCGCTCGTTGAGGTTACCGGCGAAACCGATCCGGGCGGATTTTCGCCCATCGTCTCACATTCGAGTATCCGCGTTCTTCCTGGGTCGCAAGCGCTCCCGCCCGCCGCTGAGGTCACGGTTTCGCAGCTCCTCGCCGGCGGAAAAGATTCCTATTGGGTAGCTTTGGAAGGAGTTGTGCGCTCGGTGGAATTCGACGGAATGCACGTTGTGCTCACGATGGCCACACCAGACGGCACGATTTCGGCAACGACGGATAAAGAGGACGGAGCAAATTATTCAGCGCTGGTCGATTCTGAGGTCGCCATCCAGGGCGTAGCCGCACCATTGGTCAATGCGAGACGTCAGTTGACCGGAGTTCGTCTTCTATTTCCAGGATTGAAGACCCTCTCCGTAAGGACACCCGCACCTGCCGATCCATTTTCACTGCCGACTCTTGCTCTGAGCAGTTTGTTGCAATACTCGCCGCACCCTGCCAGCGCGCATCGGATTCATGTCCGCGGTCGCGTGACACTCTCGTGGCCCCAGCAAACCGTATGCATCGTCGACAAGACCGCGGGGCTCTGTATCCAGACCGCCGATAGCACTCCCCTCAAAGAAGGAGACCTGATCGATGTCGTTGGCTTTCTGGAGAGGAAGGATTATCTCCCCAGCATGACCGCGGCGACGCTGAGACGCGTCGAAGGCGGCGGACCAGAGGTGCCAATCGAAATCTCAGCAGCAAATGCCTTCGCCATCGGCAACAACCATGCGAGCAGAGTTTCATCAGCCGCGCATACGGATGTCTCAGAGGCAAACTCATTTGACACGGACCGCAACGGAGAACTCGTCCGCATTCAAGGCAAGCTGGTGGGAAAAAACCGAGGGCCGAACGGCTCGACATTGCTTCTCTCCTCCGATGGAATTGTGTTCCCCGCCGTGTTGCCCGCAGACGCGCTAAAAGATGCGAAACAACTGAGCTCCTCGTGGATTGACGGAAGCATGGTGGCAGTCACGGGTGTGTTCATCGGGAAAGTGGATGAACGCCAGGCCATCCGACAGGAAGGCATTGCACACATCGAATCATTCCAAATCTTATTGAGGTCGCCTGAAGATGTGGGTGTCGTCAGCTCTCCTTCGTGGTGGAATAGCGAACATGCTCTCCAGGTTCTGGGGCTCGTTGCTTTGACCATGATGGCGATTCTCGGCTGGGTTGGAATCCTTCGTCGCCAGGTCCATCAGCAAACCGAGATCATCCGTCGAAGTGAGGCGCGGTTCCGCCATATGGCCGAGCACGACGGCCTTACGGGGCTCCCGGCAAGAAACGTTCTGCTCGAACGGCTTGAACAGGCTCTGGATGAGATCAAGCGGAAGGCAAACTCACTGGCCATCTTGATGATCGATGTCGACAATTTCAAGCACATCAATGACACCATGGGGCATGCCATGGGTGACCAGGTACTCTGTACGATTGGTACTCGTCTCCAAGAATCATTGCGATCGACCGACACTGTTGCGCGCATGGGTGGCGATGAGTTCACTGTGCTTCTCACGGGCCTAAATGGATCTGAGGAGGCCCAGAAGATCGCTTCACATCTGGTTGCAAAAATATCTGAACCCATGGTGCTGCAAGGGATAGGCGTGGAAGTCTCCGTGAGCGTTGGTATCGCAACCTATCCTGAGAGCGGAAGCGACGTCAAAACACTCTTGCGAAACTCGGATGCGGCGCTCTACCAGGCCAAAGCCAGAGGTCGCAACTGCTATCAAATGCATTCTGTCGGTGGACACCCATTAGGAATGGAGCCAGCTTTCCTCAAAACTCGGTAGACTCCATCGTCGGTGAATCTCCAGCAGGAGCAACACCGCGGCGCAAAACTGCAATACGGTTTTGGTCTTCTGTGTAACATTCACTGATCGATCACGATGCGCCTAGCTCAAAAACTCGCGATTCCGATCCCTGGGATGCTCAGAGCGAGCGCCTTACAAGCGGCCATTTACGCCGTCTTCCAGTAAACCGCAAATCGGTCCCAGCTTTGATACAGCGGCTTCAGGGTTACGGTCTGTCCGGCAGCATCGAGCGAGAATGTAAGTGGCGCCGCCTCTGGCTTTGTCTTTGCCAGCAGAACGGCATTGTCACCTTCGATAAGGGGCACCTTGATCGGGCTCTTGTCGACCATTGGTCCCTGTTTCTTGTGTAGAAGCTCGTCATTGAGTCCGGTCGCCGGAAACTGTCCAGCCAGAACGAGAGGCCCGTAAGTAAAGGCCTTCCATGAGGGATTGTCGGGTATTACTTCAATCCGCAATTGCATCGGCAAATGAACATCCACACGGTCGCCACGTTTCCAGACACGTTTGACGCTGAAGTAGCTACCCGGAGCAGCGATTCCTTCGAGAGGCTCGCCATTGATTGAGATAGCAACATCCTGGGAGGTCCAGGAAGGAATTCTCAAATTCAAGAACCACGGTTCTGCAATCGATTCGTCGACGATAATGCTTGTTCTCGGTTCGAGGGGAAACTCGGTCGTCTGTGTCAGCCGGATGTCTCGCGCTTTCCAATGCAGGTCTGAACTCACGTAGAGATTGACGTAGACACCGTGATCGTCGTGAAAGTAGATCGTGTCGTTCAACTTGGAGAACTCCTCGAGAGCAGTTCCATTGCAGCACCAGAAACTATCGTCCTCTGTTGCAACCGTCTTCCACGCACCGGGCGTCATGGAAAGGAAGTACGATGTCAATCCAGTTTCAGGCTGGATAGTGCCAAGCCGATGATTGAACAGATTCCGCTCGTAATAGTCGATATACTTTGGCTGTCCGGACCACGTGTAGAGATGCCGAGTGAGCTTCATCATGTTGTACGCGCAGCAGCATTCCTGATGGTCGCTCGCCTCCTCAAATTCCACTCCAAGGCGGTTGGGATAAGTTTCCCAGTGTTCTTTATTGCCGGAGCCTCCAGTCGCGTAGGTTCGCGATTCGACCACCGTTTCCCAGAAGAACTCCGCCAGGTTGCGATAGCGGGGGTCTTGGGATAGCTCATAGCGTTTCGCCGCGCCGACTACCTCCGGCATATGCGTATTTGCGTGCAGCCCGCGCAGCTCATCTTTCCTGACAGCGAGTGGGTTAAAGAATTTTATTTTGGTAAAGCGGTCGCCTACGACTGCCCATCGATCATCCCCAGTGACACTGGCGAGGTTATATAAAACTTCATTCATACCGCCGAATTCATTATCGAGAATCGCCTGCATATGTTCCGGTGTTTTCGAGGCCGTCCAGCCGTCGACCCAACGCGCCACTCCCACAACGACTTCGAGAGATTCTGGATTGTTTGCATAAGTATGCATATCGAGCAATCCAGCCATGATTTTGTGAAGGGTGTAGAACGGCGCCCACACATTTTTCAAGGCGTCCAGGCGATCGAACAATTCCACCGGGAATGCACTGAGATAGCCAGTTGATCCAAGCTTTTGTTGGCAAGCTGCCAGGACGCTGACGATCTGATCACCTTTTGCCCTGATCTCGAGATCGCCACTCGACGCATACATCAAACCGCATGCCGACAGATAATGTCCGACAAAATGTCCGCGGAGTTCCACGCGGGGCGCTTCCCATCCGCCAAGGGGTTGCGCCGATGACGGCAGCCCGGCGTTGATTCGAAAGTTGTGAACGAGCCGATCCACCGAGAGGCGCATCAGGTAGTTGCGATTCCACTCCAATGCCTGTTTCAACGGGCCGTCGTGCAATTGTACTTCTCCCAAGCCAAACGGAGCGATGGGCATGGCAAACATGTTGCGTTGAAAAGATTCCGTCAACCCGAAAGGAGGCACATCCACATCAGCGATCCATTTTGGGGGATGAACCGGTTCGTCGGCGTCCGCCGGCTCGGCAGAGGTACTAACCCCGAGGGCCGCGGCGAGCGGTGCAGCGACGAGTCCGAGAGAAAACCGGCGACGGGAAATCCGATCAGCTCCGCAATACATGTTCATGCTCCTTCGCAAGCATTCATCTTTTGAACGATATCAGGATCGAACCATATCATGATCGAACTAGAGGCCGGCCCGAATCGCATTCCGGAACATCCGGCCGTGCCTCAGGAAACAATCGTTCAAAAAAATCGCGCATCCCTCAACGGCTTACACCTCGCTAAGAGCTTCAGACCTTCGTTTGCAAAACGGGGCTTCACGATCTGAGGACCCTGCGCGACCACTTCATTGATTTTGCACGCAGGATGCAAACCGACCTCAACTCAAATCGACCTTCAAGGCAAGACCTATCTCTGACGCGACCGACGATGGTACTTTGACACGCAGCGATTCGTCGTCCTGTATCCACTGCGTATCCCCTTCATGGCCGAGAATCCGGACTCTTTGAATCTTGCCCGGATTCTGGGGGCTCCATAGACCCAGCGCATTGACCACGACGATTTCCGGCTTGCCCATCACGAAGGCATAGATCGTGCTGGCCTTCTTGGTGAACCGAATATCCTCGGCGGTCAAATCCTTTTGCTTGTCTTCGTTGAAGTTCCCAGCTTCTATTTTCTGGAGCGTCGACGGGCCTTCGCCATAGATCTTCCAGGGGCGCGTGCCGTAGATCCCTTCGCCGTTCACTTCCATCCAGTCGGTGATCCCTTCGAGCACTCTCATCTCGTTGGAATCAAGTTCGCCGGAGTTTGGCAGCGGGAAATTCAGAAGCAGGTTGCCATTCTTGCTGACGATGTCGACCAGCAGGTCGATCACCTTCTTGGCCGTTTTGTATTTTTGACCTCGCTTGTAGTGCCACTGTCCGATGCAGGTATCCGTTTGCCATGGATTCGCGGCGATCCCGTCGGCCACGCCGCGCTCATGATCAAGCAGGCAAGTACCGATGGCACAATCGCTGTTTTCCTTGCTGGTATACACCGCCTCGGCGTTTCCCGCGTGCCGCTCAGCGCTCAGGTTGTAGAGATGGGAAACCATGCGCATTCCGTATTCTTCAAACGGCAGATGCCCATCCGTATAGAGCAGGTCCGGCTGATACTTATCGATCAGATCCGTCATGCGATCGAGGTAATGCCTCTTCCAGGTCTCCGGAATGCCGTCGTCATTCCAATCGAGCTTGTCAACAAAGCGCGCGCAGTCAGCGTCGTGATAGAGATCGGCGTAGTTTGGATCGACCCCGTCGTAAGGCACGTGGGCCAGCGCGCCGGTTTTGTCCGCTCCGTGACTGACGGCGAACCACTTGTAACTGATCCAGAGGTGCTCGCTGACGCCGAATCGCAGGCCCTGCTTCAACGCGGCATTCCGCCACATGCCAACCACATCTTTTTTGGGACCCATATTGACTGAATTCCAGCGCGTGTATTTCGAATCCCAGAGATCGAAGTTATCGTGATGCACGCCCATGCTGACAAAGTACTTGGCGCCCGCCTTTTTGTAGAGGCTCATGAGACGATCGGGATCCCATTTGTCCGCCTTCCAGATGCCGACAACGTCCTTGTAGCCGACCTTAGAAGGATGACCAAAATTGGTGAGATGGTACCTGTACTGCTCCGAACCCTCGACATACATGAGTCGTGCGTACCAATCTCCATCTTCAATGGCCGATTGCGGCCCCCAGTGAGACCAAATACCGAACTTGGCGTCACGAAACCACTCGGGCACTGCATAGGACTGCAGCGAAGCGCGTGTCGGCTGGAATAGGTCCTTTTCCGCAGCACGCGCGCGATTGATTCTCGCCATAGCGACCGCAGAGCAGGTTCCGCCAACAAGTCGAAGCAATTGACGCCGATTAATCGACATAACAGACGAGCACCTCACAATTTATTGTTCGAAGGTAGCGGGCTACTTCGCCACCTCTCCATTTCGCCGGGCCCGGGGCCTTTCCATCGAACGCCTCAAGCGCTCTTCTGCATCGTTATTCCAATACCTGCAATCCAGCTCCAAGAAGACCGACGTGTACGGGATTGTCAAGTTCGATTTGAGAATTAGAATGCGGAAGAGCTTGCCGCTTTGGTCCAGTTTCGCGATGATTTCGTCGTGGCAAATTGTCTCGGTATCGCGACCGCCGATGAGGCGGACCAACTTTTGACGATAGATAGTCACCCCAGGCGCATCCTGCTCGGAAACAAGCTTGAACTCCGCATCCAAATAGATTTTCGCTTTCACGTGTTTGCCGTTGCCAATCGCGTCAAGCGTTGTCTTGAGCACCTCGAGGTGTTCAGCTCCGGTCGCGATCGTTTCAATTCCCGGGTTTGACTGTGCTGGATAAGCTGCATCGGCAATGACGATCCAATTGCGATGGCCCCACAGCGGAAGTAATCGGCTCAGCCTGGATTCCCATGTACCGGACTTCTCAGAATTGTCTTCAATCACATTGAACCTCACTGCGGCGTTCGGCAGATTTTGGAGAAGCGACAAAGCGCAATCCCAAAAAGGCGTAAGTGGCGACAACGACGTAACACAACAATGGAACGCACATGCTCAATGCCATGCTTTTCGTGAATTGAAATGCGATTCCCATAAGAGGCGTGAAAACCGCTCCTCCGATGATGGACATGACGATGAGCGAAGCCCCCTCTTTGGTGTGCGGTCCGAGATCCTTGATACCGAGAGCAAAGATGGTGGGGAACATCAACGACATGAAGAAACTTGTAAGCAAGATCGCGATCATGCCAGCCCATCCCGGGAAGCCAATCCCGACGATCAACAGCAAGATGTTGGTCAGCGCGAAGAAGCCGAGCATTCTGGCGGGACTTATCCGCTTCATCCAGTGGCTTGAAGCGAATCTCCCCACGGCGAATGCAGCCAAGGTCGCGGTCAGCAAATACCCGGCTGTCTTCTCGGAGACATGCGTGTAGTCCTGCGCGTACTGGATAAAGTAACTCCAAGTGCCGACCTGCGCGCCGACATAGCAGAATTGGGCGACCACGGCAAACAGGAAGCTCGGATACCGCAATAGCCGGATGTATCCGCCGTCTCTCGTCTCCGCGGATGTGGAAGGCCCACCTGCGACCGCGGGAAAGTGGGTCCTAAGGATGAGCAATGCCCAGACAAGCACGAGGACGCCGAGCACCATATACGGCGCGAGCACTCTTGCTGTTTCGTGCTGCAGATAGGCATCGTAGACGCCCCGGGCTTTCATCTGCGCGATCTGACCCGCATGAGGTTCGATTCCCGAGAAGATGAACAAGGTGCCGATCATCGCTCCGCAAATCGATCCAATCGGATTGAAAGCCTGTGAGAAATTAAGTCTTCTTACCGAGCTCTCCGGTTCGCCGAGCTGCGCAATGAGGGGATTCGCTCCAGTCTCGAGGAATCCGAGACCGCTGGCGATGACAAAGAGCGCCATAAGGAACAGGGGATAGCTTCGCGCCGACGCCGCGGGGAAAAACAGGAAGGTACCGCTGGCGTAGAGAATCAAGCCGGAGACCAGACCCGTCTTATAGCCGAAGCGGCGCATGACAAGAGCCGCGGGAATGGAGAAGACGAAGTACCCGAGATAGAAAGCCGACTGGACGAGACCCGCTTGCAGGCGCGTAATCTCGAATGACTTCATGAATTGGCGGATAAGAACATCATTCAGGTTATTCGGGATCGCCCATAAAAAGAACAACCCGGTTACAAGGAAGAAAGCAAACTTTCCCTGGCGCGGAATAAGGCTCTGCGACCGGGACTGTTCAGGATTGTCGGCGACAGGAGGAAGGTGCATGCGCTACTCCCCAACCGGACAGACTGCAACCTTGCCACAGCGCCCCGAGGCCATTAATTGGTACGCTTCGTCTGCCTTCTCAAGGGGAAAACGGTGCGTGACGATATCTTCGGGATGCAGATTCCATCGCACCAGCCGCTCAACCAGTTCTTCCATCAGCCAAGTCGATGTCACCCATGAACCGTAGATCGTCTTCTGGTCGTGAATGATGTCAGGAGAAGGATTGAACGTCACGGTGCCCCCTTCGCCAACCATAACAATCTTTCCCCACTTACGGGTTGCTCGAATAGCGGTAGCGCGGGCCTCCGCGTTGGCGGAACAGTCGATTGCCCGCTCGACTCCTTGGCCGCCGGTCAGTTCGCGTACCTGGTTGACGTTGTCCGGCTCCGCACTGAGCACCGAATCGCAGAGACCCAACTGCAGAGCGAGGTCACGGCGTTCCGGCGAGATGTCGATGCCGATGATCTTCTCGGCGCCCAGTTTGCGGCAAAGCGCGCCGGCCGCGAGGCCAACCGGGCCGAGACCCGTGATGAGCACCGCGTCGTTGCCATCGATCCCAATTTTTTGGAGAGCTTCGTAGACGGTGCCGAATCCGCAGGCGACTTGTGCGCCATCGAGGTATGTGAGCGAATCGGGGAGAAGAATCAGGTCTTTTTCTTCGGCGAGCAGATATTCGGCCATGCCGCCATCGCGCTGCCACCCATAGGCGCGGCGATACTCGGCGCTGGTACACGAGATCATGTATCCGCGCCGACAGTCGTTGCACACACCACAACCTGAGATGTGATACACGATCACTCGATCGCCGTTCTTGAATCGCCGGCAGCCTGGGCCGGTTTCAACAATCTCACCACAGGGTTCGTGACCGGCAATCACGCCCTGATATCCTTCCGGTCCCTTACCAAGGTGCTCGCGATAGATGGCACGGATATCCGATCCGCAAATGGTTGAAGCCTTGACTGCGATGAGCACCTCTCCGTGCCCCGGCTCTGGGACAGGGACATCCCTCATTTCGACGGTGCTGTTCCCCGGAAGAAACGCCGCCTTCATACTCCTTGACATTTAGCCTATCTCCTTTTGCGTCGCATTCCTGTATCTCGCTTTCGACGCGACGTGACTTGCTCCGAAGCCGGCGAGCTTCGAAAATTCCGAGAGAGCGAAGCTTTCAGGAGTAGGCTCGCCCTCTCGGCCGCGGGAGGCTATGCGGGAGTAATGACGCCGTTCACATCCCAGAGGTCTTCCCAGGACTGATTGTCCTTCCAAAGGAAAACCTGCCCTTTGATAAGCCGGCAGTTGCGGTCCAGCTTCTCGATTGCGTCCATATCCCCCCCGGTAAGCGGTTCGCCAACCACACCGAGCAGGTTACTCAGGATGTTCTTTGGGTTCGTTGAAAATGGGATGGGAATCTGTCCGCGCTGGACTGCCCACTTGAGGCACACAACGGCAGGGTGTATGCCGAGTCTCGCCGCGATTGCTCGAATCGCGGGGTCTTCCGTCGGCGAAGTATCCTCGGGCGTCCGATCTCGCTCAGGGCGCGCCGGCGATCCAATCGGCGAATATCCGATTGGCTGTATCCCCTTCTCTATCAAGTAACGGAAGAACTCCGGCTGCTGAAAGTGGGGGTGAAGTTCCATCTCATTCACGGCTGGATTGACGCGCGCATCCCGCAGGAGCAGGTTCATCTTGGGGATGGTCATGTTCGAGGTTCCGATGTGGTGAACCAACCCTCGATCGACCAGCTCTTCCATCTTGCGCCACGTGCGCATGTAGTTCTGGTGAATGTAGGGCACCGCATTTGGATTACGCGCTGCGACATCACACCCCGGGGGGTGATGATTCGGAAAGGGCCAATGGACGAGATAGAGATCGAGATAGTCAACCTGCAGGTCGGCCAACGATTTTTCGCAGGAGGCGAGCACATCGTGTTCCCCGTGCTTGTCGTTCCACAACTTGGAGGTGATCCAAAGCTCGTCGCGGCGCAGCCCATTCTGAAAAAGCTGCCTGAAGGCCTCGCCGATTTGATGTTCATTGCCATACACCGAGGCGCAATCGAAATGCCGATAACCAATTGAGACAGCGTAACTTACCGCTTTGGCTACGGTTTCATGAGAAGCGTGATCGGATCCGAAAGTTCCGAAGCCGATTGCGGGTATGCGGGCACCACTCTTCAAGGTTCGAGAAGGGACTCGTTTTGGATCGACGGCTTCGGCATGTAAATAGGCTGTTTGAGGCTGCGATTGCATGGACTTGCGAGCTCCGGAAGGCCTTAGAGTAATCGATAACTGAAACGCTAACATCGTAGGTTTGGGATCGAAGACTTGTCAAGCAGGTTCTGAGGAAAATCGTGCAGGAAGCCGATTTCTTGCTCAGCCATAGATAAATCGCTTCAGTCATGGGCTTCGAAGGAATGCGAAATAGGATAAATTTGTATTATGGCAGCACGGTTGAAAGACATCGCTAACGATTTGGGTCTTTCCGTTGTCACGATTTCGAAGGTTTTACGGGATCACCCTGATATAGCGGCCGAAACGCGCCGGCGCGTCTTAAAGCGGATGCGGGAGCTCAATTATCAGCCGAACATCGCCGCCCGCTCGCTCGTCTCCGGCCGCACATGGACTCTCGGTCTCGTCGTTCCAGACCTGTTGCATCCATTCTTCGCCGAAATAGCCAAAGTGATCTCGGCGGAGACGCGGAAGCACGGGTACAGTTTATTGATCTCCTCTTCTGACGAGGATCCGGATCTCGAAGAGCAAGAGATCAGGCAATTGCTAGCAAGGCGGGTCGACGTCATCTTGATTGCTTCGGCGCAATGGTCGGTCGACTGCTTTCGCATGATCGAGGAGCACAAAACGCCTTATATCCTGATCGATCGACGCTTCCAAGGAGTTGAGACGAACTTTGTTGGGGTCGATGACGAAGCGGTTGGCGCGTTGGCGACGGCGCATCTGATCGAGCAGGGATGCCGGCGAATTGCGCATATCCGGGGTCCGGAAGTCAGCACTGCCATTGGCCGTCTTGAAGGCTACAGACGGGTTCTGGCCTCCCACAACATGACTCCGTTGCCGGGCCACATTGTTTCTCTCGGAACGTCTGGCGACCATCGTGGTGAAAATGGCGGCTACGAGGCAGCCAAGAAACTGCTCGCGACAGGACCTCAACCGGACGGAGTGTTCTGCTTTAACGATCCCTCGGCTCTCGGTGTCATGCGGGCGATACTCGATGCCGGCTTACGAATTCCCCAAGATATCGCGGTGGTGGGATGCGGCAACCTTTCCTACTCCGACTTCCTGCGTGTTCCCTTGTCTTCGGTCGATCAAGGAAGTGAAAGCATAGGAAAGTTTGCGGCAGATCTTGCGCTTAAGATCGCTCGAAAGAAAGACCCTCTGCGGCCAAGGACTGAACTGATCACTCCGCGCATTGTTGTTCGCGCCTCAAGCCAACGCTTCCCGGCAAGTTGAGGGTTGGACCGATCCGCAAACGCTTCGGCATGCGGCGGCGCACGTGGTCACCGAGGCGTTTAGATGCTGTTTACAGCTTTTCGACCCTGATCAGTTTCGCGTCGACGATGGGCACGGATAACCTCAGAGTCTCGGACACGGACACGCGATTCGCCGAACTCCCGAAACGAACCATGTAGTCGCCATTTGACAGGCCCCTGATCTCGAGCTCGGCCTTCTTCACAACACCAGTCGAGTCGCTCAGGCTGAGTTCCATCCGACTTCCCGCATCCGCGAGGGTGGCCCAGTCGATCTCGCCTTGTGCAACATCCAGATCGATTTTCTGCGGCGCAAATCTCAGTCGTTTTCTTAAACCATCTTGAGGGTATGCGCGGATCTCAGCCGTCGAAAATTCGACACGGCAGCCGCACCCGATCCACCCAAAAGAGTCGTCCTGAATCACATAGGCTTTCGCTGCTTTGAGGAAGCCGAACTGCGCAATCCCCCCATCGAGTGTCCTTGGCGGAGTGAAGTCGAAGATACCGGGAGTAGAAAGGAAATGCGCAAAGCACATGCCATCAGGGAGCAAGTCGACAGCCACGCTCATCACCCCCGCGAATCCCTTGATCAAGGTGTCGCGATCTCCATCATCTTCGAATGCGCGCAGCAACGCCCACCCATTGGTCGATTCGGTGTACCAACAGGTCAGGTCGCCCTTGTTGTCGTTGCCATACTGAAACCAGACCGGCTGGTTTCCGCCACGAAGCGCCCGCATCACTTGCAGCGTGCGACGATTCTTTTCCGTATTCCCGAAGTAGCGGGTAAAAAAATAGACTTGCTCCTGCGCCGTGGTATCCACGGGATACTCCGACGAATAAGGATATGGATCCTTGACGAAGACCTCGTTGCATTTCTTGATTTCGTTGAATAACTCATCACGCTCTGCATGCAGTCCTTCTTTTTCCAGATCTTCCATGATATGCAGGCTGTTAGAGCCGCCCATGACCCCTATGTGCGCCCAGGGACCGGTGCGGAACATGAGAACACTGGTATGGAAGGCCATCTTCAAATAGTCCAGCGCGCTTCGATGCTTCAACAGATCGTAGTACTTCCCGATTCGGTAGAGCGCGTGATAGATGTTTGCGACATGGGCGTAGTTATAGGCTCTATAGGTCGCCGCCGCGCGCTCCTCGTTCCAATGGCTCCACGGACTGGAGGGATATCGGAGCTTCCAATAGAGGGAGGCGCGCACGTCATAGGTCTCAGGATCCTGAATGTACTTGAACAAACAATCTGCGACATAGGTTTCCAGAGTCGCCACTTCCTTCGGCGAAGGGTAGTAAACATTTTTTTCAGCCAGGAAGAGAGGCTCTGAGAATCCGAACTCGGCGTCGCTTCCACCCACCTCCGATACTTCATCCGAATCGAGGAAAGTGCTGCCAATCCTATGGTCGAAAGGGAGAAACATATGGTTCCGGTGAAAGGGATCGTCGGGGTTCTCGTAGAACTCTCGTTCCACGATGAAATTTCCCCTTGCTTTGAGCAGCCCGGCTATGTCCTCGACGCAGTAAAAGTGCACATTGGTCCAACGGCTGCCGTAGCGCAGCTTCAGACTCTTTTGGCCTCTTCCTTTGAAAGAGAGCGTCAATAATGTTTTGTCCCCAGCCTGCTTGCGTTCCTTGACCGTGATGTTGTCGGAGAGAAGATCGATCTTGTCGATTTCGGACTTCGTTTTCAGTTCCACATAAGCGTCGGTGTTCTCCTGAACTACCATGGACGGCAGAACCCGAATGCCGAGATTGCCGGCTCTGTATAACTCATCACGAATCCCGTCGTAACTATCTACAAACGCAAAGCGCAGTTGGCAGGACCACTTCTCCCCCGGTTGCAGGACCAATGAGGTATGCCCGTTAATCCAGGGATTCTTGTTCCAGCCGCGCAGATTCCTTGTTGCCCAGGAGTGGACCGCCAGGATGTTCGGGCCGTCCCACCAATATGCCCGTTCACCGAATGAGCTGTCGTCGCGATAGACACACTCGATCGCCCCGCCCTCCACCGCATGAAGGAGAAGGAATGGCGCATCCCCTCGGGCACGCTGCATGAGCACATAGGAGCTGTGGCCGCCTGCAAAGTAGTGCGAGATCACTTTCTGTTCGAAGTATTGCCTGGCGATGCGCGGGTATTGATCCCGAATCACAGCGAAAGAATCGGCGGGATCTCGCAAAGGAGCCTCCGTCTCGTCGGGAGGAAATGGCTGCCCGGTTTGCGGATCGACATAATACTCGCCCTGGTCGTCGTTCACCATGAGCGGGAACCCCAGGTCACCCAACTCCAATACATGATCGGTAACGTTCTGCAATTCGACGTTCCAAAGCAGGGAGCCGTCGTCGGCACCGCGAAATTTCATGGCGAGACTAAAGCTCCGGATGCCATTCTCATTTGCTGAGGAGCCCCCGTAATTTACAGCGAAGGTCTTGCCATCGAAATCGACCCGGCGTGTGTCCGCCGACCTTCCGGTCAGTTCGGGCCTCCATTTACCCTTCAGGACAAAGCCCGAACGCGGCGTCCAATGACGGTGCGCCGGATTCGTATCCGTAACGTCCCAGACAGCGGTCACGAGGTCTCCCGTCCAGCGCGAGTTTGAAACGTCGACGCCGGGCGTGTTGGACTCGTTGCCAATAAAGTTTGTCCGCAGCGAATCGCCTTTGCGAGTGATGGAAGAGATCGAACCATATCTCCGATCGAAGGCGACGACCATCTCGCCCGTGCGGATCTCCACAAGATCTTCCGCTCGCGGTTTACGCGAAAGGTTGGATAGAGGCGAAGAGGGTCCTTTACTGAGCGTCGATTGCGGCGGCGGATGAGAGGAAGGTTGCCCGGTCTGTCCTTCCGCAGCCAACACTTCCGCGGGCAGTTGCTGCCTTGTGGAACCCACAGCTAGAAGAGTTGTTGCGCCCGCTGCTCCGATGTCTCTCAGAAGCTCTCGACGGCTAATGGGCTTGCTCATGCTTCTATCTCCGGTTTAAAATCGGGCGCTCTGTTGGTCATGGGCATCACTTTGCAAATGGATGGCGCTCAACGATCCCTTTGCCTTCGCGAACGACGATCCACTGATTGGCATCCACTCCCGCCACCGTCTCCACGTCGCCCTGGGGCCACCGAATTGTCAGATCCGCTTTTGTGGCATGCCCCATGCCGAAGTGCACGCGGAAGTCTCCCTGCGAGATGTGGTAGCCGCCACTACGGACCTCGTCGATCTGCTTGCGTCCGCCGGCAGTCAGCGTCAATCGCGCGCCGATCGCGTCCCGGCCAGAGGCCGTGACAGCGCGGACCAGCAGCGCATTGCCCTTCGGTCCGAAGTTCTTCAGCAAGGATGGTGGCTCGAAGAGATTGACGACGACAATCTCCTCGGAGCCGTCGTTATCGAGGTCGCCCACTGCGATTCCGCGCGACGAATGTTTGGCCGTGATTCCCGGGCCGCCAGTCGACGACATATCGAAGAACTGCCCGTCGCCGCGATTCCAGAACAACTGCCGCGGCTGCTTAAACTCTTCTCCAAGGTTGTATTTCTCAACAAATGGGTACACATGGCCGTCGGCGATGAAAAGGTCCTTCCATCCGTCGTTGTCGAAGTCCAGGAAGGCCGTCCCCCATTTCACATACTGGGTGTGCACAGCGAGGCCTGCTGCGCTTGTGACATCGTCGAAGGTCCCATCGCCAAGGTTTCGATACAGCGTATTCGTGTCATTTGAGAAATTTGTCTTGAAGATATCCAGGCGTCCATCGCCGTCATAATCTGCTGCCGTGGCGCCCATGCCCGCCTGCTCGCGGCCGTCCTCGTTCACCGCGAGTCCGCTCGTGAGACCTGTTTCTTCAAAGGTGCCATTGCGTTTGTTGTGAAAGAACAGACTGGGCGTCGAGTCGCAGGTGATAAAGATGTCGGGCCAGCCGTCGTTATCGAAATCTCCAGTCAGGACTGTGAAGCCGTAATACTCACGCGGGGTCTCGATGCCGGCCTGTTTAGTGACATCGACGAATTGGCCGTGCCCATCGTTGTGATAGAGGGTCATGGTTTCTCCCTTGAGGCCTCGCGGGCCGCAGGGGACGGGCATGCCTTTCCAATTGCAGCCGCTCTGGGTACGCGGCGGCGGCGAATCCTGGGCCTTGAAGTCGACATAGTTGGCTACGACAAGATCGAGGTAGCCGTCGCGATCGTAATCGATAAACGCGCATCCGGTGCTCCATCGCGATCCCGGGCGGTCGAGTCCGCGCGCCTTTGTCTCGTCACGGAACGTACCGTTTCCCATGTTGTGCAGGAACACGTTATGTCCCCATTGCGTGACGAAGAGAGACACGCGGCCTTCATTGTCGGGATCACCGGCGCATACTCCCTGCGACCAGCCGAGATGGCCGATCCCGGCTTTGGCCGTGACATCCTCAAAGCGAAGTCCGCCGAGGTTGTGGTAAAGATGCGGCGTCAGAGGCGGACCCGAATTGTGCAACCGGTCGCCCTGCAGAAGAAAGATATCCGGAAGGCCGTCGTTGTCGTAATCGAATATAGCCACGCCGGTGCCGGTGTTTTCGACGATGTAGGTTTGATCGATATCTCCGGAGATCACTTCCGCCGTGAGTCCCGCTTGCGCCGCGACATCGCGAAAATCCACAACCGGCGCCTTCATGCCTGGCGGAAGAGGGCGCATAGGCTGATCGGTCGCATTCCCCGAGGCCATCTGGGGAAAGGCGTTCGGTGCTGTAACCAACAGCCAGCACATCACTGCAAATGTTGTGACAAACGCAACAAGCCTGCTCGTCGCCACCACTAATACGCCTTCCCTGTTGCAGACTCGGAGTGCTGGTTTTTTGCTTGTGCGATCAGCTTGAGAGCTCGCTGAATTTCTGGATCAGCGGGCTTGAGCGCATTCGCGGCCAGTAGTTCCTTTTCACCATTGTCGAGGTCGCCCGCCTGGCAGTCGATCAGGCCCAGCTTCTTATGAAGGCCGGCTTTGGCCGCGCAGTCACCGCATTCTGCGATCGCTTCCTTCAATTGCCGGGTCGCTTCCGGCCAATCGTGAGCGGACGCCGCAACGACGCCGTTGTTCGCCAGCGTATCGACGTTGTCCAGGATCTGCCGCTCTTTCTGTATGGCGGTGTAGCGTGCCATGAACTGCTGGGACTCGGCGCGATCGGTGGACCGCAATGCGCGCGCCAACCCGAAGAGCGCCTGGCTGAATTTCGGATCGATGGCAATCGCCTGGCGCCAGGCCTCAATCGCTTTCGCGGTCTGGGACTGCTGCTCGAGGCATTGGCCAAGCAAGTACCAGGCCATCACGTTGCGGGGATCCAGCTTGACGGTTTCTTCCAGCAGACTGGCCGCAAGCGGTAAATTGCCCTCCTGTTTGTCGATGAGCGCGAGGAAATATCGTGGCTCCGCCAACTGTGGAACCAATCGATAAGCCGCTTCGAACTCCGGCTTTGCTTCAGTGCCGCGCCCCAGGTCGAACAGCACTCTGCCGCGATTGAAATGCGCGACCCCCGACTGCGGAGCAAGGCGAACAGCCTCGTTTGTCTCCACCAGCGCACCGGGCAGGTCATAACTGTCGGCGAGCGCAAGCGCCAGGTCCAGATGGGCCGCAGCCAGGTCGGGGGCCAGCTGGGTCACCTTTCGAAGGAGCGCGACTCCTTCGCTCATCTTGCCCATTTGGGCCTTCGCTTTTCCCACTATCGACAACGTGGCGGGATCCTGCGGCGCTAACGCGACGGCTTTATCCAGCTCTTGCTCGGCATCAGGGAATCTCCCTTGCTGGGCAAGAATCAGTCCGAGGTTAAGATGGCCTTCCCTGTATTTCGGATCATCTTCAAGGGCCTGACGAAGAAGCTTCTCTGCCGATGCAAAGTCGCCCTGCTTGGCGTGAACCATCGCCAGATTCCCGCGCGCTTCCACAAACTGGGGGTCCAATTCAAGCGCGGATTCCAGCCATTTCCGCGCGGATTCCAGGTCGCCTGCCGCCAACTTCAGTTGCCCCAACTCTCCCTGGACCTTGGCCAGGTTGGAGTCGATGCTCAGTGCCCTCAGAAGAGCGTCCTCCGCGCCTTTCGGATCGTGCATGGCCTCCAGAGCCAGTGCCAGGTTGTAGGCGGTCCAGGCATTCTTGGGGTCCTCCTCAAGCATCCGGCGATAAATCTCTGCCGCTTCCTCCGGCTTCCCGGCTTGCAGCAGATCGTTCGCCTTGATGCCCTCGGCTGTCACCTGGCTCTTCAGGAACTCGTTGCCCGTTGTCTTTCGGACCTGTTCGACGATCTGATCCGCTTCCTGCTTCTGGCCAAGCTCGCGCAGGACAGCCGCTAGTTGAAACTGCGCCGATCTCTCTCCTGGCTTCAGCGCAACTGCCTTGCGCAGTTCAGGGAGAGCCTGTTGCTGCTGGCCTAAGTGTGCCAATACGAATCCAAGTTGATAGTGCGCCTCGAAATCGTCGGGCTCCCTGGCGGCACCGAGCTCAAGCTCCGGCTCAGCCTTCGTGTAATCGCCCAACCCTCGATACACCATACCGAGCAGGATGTGCCCCGACGCATCGTTCGGTTTCTGATGTACGTAATCCTTTGCCGGCGCGAGCGCTTCCGTGTATGCGGTTACGTTCAAGAGCGCCTTCACTTGCGCGATCAACGCAACTGTATCGTGTGGATTCAGACGGGCGACTTCCCGGTATTCATCCGCAGCCTCTCGATAGCGCCCCTCGTTCGCGTAGATATTGCCAAGGGTAAAGTGTGCGGAAGTCATGTCGGGATGGCTCTTGAGGAACCCGGCGAAAAGCTGAATGGCATCGGCCACTCCGGCGCCTTCGTCAGCCGGCAGTCCAGCAGCCTGCTTCGCCTTGGCGGCCTTATAAATGCCGGTTGCCAGGGCGAGCTGTAAATCCACGTCGTTGGGCTGAATCTCGAGTGCCTGGCGCCAATATGCGAGGGCGGCTTCGTAACGTCCTCCGTTCAACAGAACCTGCGCCAAACCATCCAATGCGCAGACCAGATTCGGATTCTGTTCGAGCGCCTTGCGGAATTCGCTTTCCGCTTCGGCGGGGGCCGTCAGCAGCGCGCCTAGCGCACAACGCGCCTGCAGCAACCCGGGATCATACTGCAGGGCCAGCCGGAACTCATCGATGGCCGCAGCGGGCTGCTGCTGGCTTTGGCGGACGAGCCCGAGATCGAAATGGGCCTCCGCCGACTTGGGCTCCAGCCGCAGGGCCTGCTTGAAAGCCGCGACGGCACATTTCAGGTCACCCTTTTCGGCGAACCATGCACCTTCCGCGTCGTAGACCCTTGCCGGTGGGGTGCCGACCGGCGCGTGTGCCGCCGATGCCGGCGGTTTGCAGGCATCCGGCAACTGGGCCAGGACTCGTGCGCTGACAAACAGCAAGAATGCGCCGCAAACGAGCGACCGGTTCATGATGGATCCACCGTCAATATAATTTCACCTCGGCTGCACAATCGCTAACCGCCACTACGCGGCTCGGTCACTACAAGCACGCGATCCGGAGTCACGTCATGCAACAACTGCCGCGTACCCGAAGGCCAGCGGATTTCAATTTCTCGAATCAGGCGCGAGCTGCCCAAGCCAAAATGCACGCGGGGGTCACTGGACGCGGCATAGCCCGTGCTCGTAGTCGCCTCGTTGTAGAGCTTTCTCCCATCGTCGGTGGTTATTCGAATTTGTGCGCCAAGTCCCATCCGATTGCTTTTTGTTCCGACGAGCTTCAGCAGGAGCCAGTGATTGTGCGTTTCGGTGACGTTGCGGAAGATGCGAACGGGGCCACCCAGAGACGTCACCACGATATCCATTCGGCCGTCGTTGTCCAGATCTCCATAGGCCAGCCCACGGTTAGGCGCCGGCCGCGTGAAGTCGGTCCCGGCTCCAGCGCTCACATCTTCAAACCGACCGTTCCCGAGATTCCGAAAAACGGAGTTCGGCTCAGCGTAAGTGAAATGCCTGGAGATCTCCTCGATATTGTCCATCACATTGCCGCGTGCTACCACCAGGTCCTTCCAACCATCGTTGTCGAGATCGACTATTCCATTTGACCAGCCTGACATCGGCCTGGTGAGACCGGCCAGACGGCTTGTCTGGCCGGCACTTAGAAAGAGCCCATTGCCCTGGTTCATATACAAGGGAAAGGTTTCGTTTTCGATGGCTGTGTGCCAGATATCCGGCAGCCCATCGTTGTTCACATCCCGGAAATCGGCGCCCATACTAGCCACCACATTCCCTTCGTCGGTGTATGCGACGCCTGCCTGGAGTCCCACCTCTTCAAATCTTTTTCCTCCCAGGTTGTGGAACAGAAGGTTCGGACTGTTGTCGTTGGCCACAAACACGTCGGGAAAGCCGTCACCGTCATAGTCGGCAAACACAACGCCCATTCCCTTGCCCAGGACGGCGGAAATTCCGGTCTCGGCTGAAACATCGGTAAACGTGCCATCGCCGTTGTTGCGATAGAGAGTATTCGGCAACGGGGCAAAGCTGCTGGGGTGGCAGTAACCGCGGCCGTTCAGGCCCATGCAGGCAGGCTCATAGCGCGGATCCCACTCGACATAATTCGCGACGAACAGGTCGAGCAACCCATCGTTGTTGTAGTCGAACCAGCCTGCCGCGATCGACCACATTTTGCGGCCGTTATGTGTGGCGCCACCCAAACCCGCTTTCGCGGTAACGTCGGTGAACGTACCGTTGCCATTGTTATGAAAGAGCTGATTGCCATTGACGTTGGCCAGAAACAGGTCAGGCCAGCCGTCGTTGTCGTAATCGCCTACGGCCACACCCATCCCATAACCTGCTCCGGCGACGCCGGCGCGCTCCGTAACATCTGTGAACGTTCCATCGCCGTTGTTATGAAACAGGCGGTTGTAATATTTAGGACCCGTCTTGACCAGCGACGGCATCTCGGCACCGTTGACCAGGTAAATATCAAGCAGGCCGTCACCGTCGTAATCGAACAACGCAACGCCCGCAGGCATTGTCTCCGGCTGGTGCTTCTCCGGGGTAGGATCATTCTCGGTCGTAAAATGGACGCCCGCTTTTTGAGCGATGTCCTCGAACCGGATGGAGTGCGAGACGGCCTGGGCCAGCACGCCTTGAGCCAGCACAAAAGAGGAAAGCAGTGGGATTAACGCTGGACGCATTCCTCTTCACCGTCATCTTTTAGCATAGACCGGAGCTTTGAAAGCAATGGCGCCACTGCCGCAACACTGCGCGCGACAGTGACACCATTGCAGGTACAAGCCGCAATTCCGGCTAATAGTAGAACTTCAGGCTCATCTGCAACTGACGCGGCTGGTTCTGCTGGCTCGTCACCGTCCCAAAGTTCGCTCCTCCAAGAGAGGTGTTCGGAATGGCAAACATCACTCTGTTGAAGAGGTTGAAGGATTCAGCCCGGAATTCAAAGAACCTTTGTTCTCCGAGCCCGACATGGAAGGTTCGGAAGATAGAAAGGTCGAGGTTTTTGGTCCCATCCGAAAGCAGTTTGTTCCGCTTCTCGTTGCCGTAGGTATAGGCTGGCTGCACCGAAAAGGCGCTGGTATTGAACCACTGCGCCGGCGTACGGGGACCGGACGTGCTGCCGGAGACGTTCACTCGTTCCTCGCTGATGGTGCCGACGTTCTCCGGATCGCCGCTGTTGGTTATGGTGAAAGGCCAGCCCGAACCGATCTGACCTATGCCGTTGAGGGCCCATCCACCCGCGAGAGCGGAAACCAACTTGTCGGAAGAATGGCCATACGGCGATTGCAGAGTGAAAGCCGCCGAAAAGGCATTCTCCTCATTGAGGTCCGAGGTGCCATAGTCGCCGGCGCGGTTGTAAGGATTGGTGGAGTGACAGACCGCGTAGCCCAACCCGCAGCCATCGTCATCCGAATGGGACAGCGTGTAGGCCACGAGGAAGGTCACGCCATGACTGGTGCGCTTGTTGAGGGTGACCTGCAGCGAGTTATAGCGGCTGTCGCCCACGCTCTGATCGAACCACTGCTGGAGCATATAGGGATACGGTCGCCGGGATTGCACATCGCCAGGCCCCGGTTGTGGGACGTTCATGATCGGTCCCCAGTCCAGGTGCCTGCCCACGGAGCCGACGTAGTTGGCATCGAGAACGGTATTGGCAGGCAACTCGCGTTGGACGCCAATGTTCCACTGATCCATGTATGGGGTCCTGAATTTTGGATCGACCATCCACTGGCTGACCTGGCTGAAGTCGTTGATTGGATAGACCACCGATCCGCCGCTGCCGAATCCCAGCGGATCGTTGACCGATGCGGTTGGAATGTTGGTGTTCAGACCGTTGTTGTCGATGGTGGCGACCGCCGGCCAGTTTCCGCCGAAATTCTGCGAAAGCTGGACCTCCGTGGCCCAGGCGTCGTAGAAGCGGGTGTAGCTGGTGCGGATCACCATCTTGTCCGTGAGGCGGTAGTCCACGCCGAAGCGGCCTGCCCAATCGTGCAGCGAGTTATTCATCACGCGGTGATCGGAGTTGGGGTCAACATAGGCGTGCGCGGGTAACCCGCCTGGTGCAGGTGTACTCGATGCCGTGTAGGTTCCGGTCGGAATACAGGGCGCGCCCTGCGTTGCCGAACAGTTCGGCGGCAGCGCGTTGAGTTCGTATTGGCCGGTGACAGGATCGGCATTGCCTGTGTAAAAGCTATTGCCGTTGCCGTTCCCGTAAATCGGTGTCCACACCATGTCGTTGCGGAAGCCGAGATTGACGGTGAGGCGGCTTGTCGCTTTGATCTGATCCTGCACGAATACCCCATCGATCCAGCCACCGTGATTGACTTCAAGGATGTTCCGGTAGTTGGCTTCACGTGGAACGCCAAGCAGCATGGATGCCCACGCGTCTCCCCCTACCCCTTGCACATTCCCCCCGAGACCCGCGGTTTGCGCAGTTCCGAAAAAGGCCCCGGAGTATGCGATCGGCGAACGGAAGTTGTTGGTCTGGAAATCGCCCCCGGCTTTGAGGGTGTGTCTGCCGAGGATCTTGGTAAAGGAGCCGCCGAACTGCCACGTATCCGCAAGCCCGGTTTCCTGCAACTGTGAACCGGTCAGTCCGATGTATCCGTCCGCACCCCACTGCGGCGCGTAGAGCGTGTTGTCCAGGGTCATCCAGTACTTCGACATCCCAAGGGTTTGCAACTGAGATAGAAACGCAGAGTTTTCACCAGGGAACGAATTGCCGGTGATGGTGTCTCCATAGTTTCTGCCGAAGTACACATCCGAGAAAGCTGTCGGACTAAAGGTATGCGTCCAGTGCCCGATATAGTTGTGGCCCAAAACGTGGGTGTTGTTCAGCCCGATAATGTCCGTCGCGTTCGCCTCCTGCTGATTGAATTGGCTGTAGCGAAACGTGAGCTGATTATTGTTGCCGAAATTCTGATCGGCGCGAAGCGTTCCCGAATCCTGGTTGGTCTGCTGTGGTCCGGAAGAGTAGATGTTGCTTCCGTTGACCAACGCTCCGGCGCGCGGGATGAGGGTCTGGAACAGCGCCGAGATCGGATTGATCCGGTTGCTGGGGATGATGTTGCCAGGAAATTGAGTCCGCGAATACGTTCCGGTGGTGGCGTCGTAAGTCGTCGTCGCCGGATCGTAAATGGGCGTGCCCAGGGCGCTGAAATCGCCGCTGCGTTCCGCATCCGTTGGTCCCAGGACTCCTGTCTCATTCGCGGAACGGAACCGCCAGCTCTCCCAGGCCGCATAGAAGAAGGTCCTGTTCTTGCCGTTGTACACCTTCGGAATCCAGACCGGCCCGCCGACGGAGGCGCCATACTGATTTTGCCGCAGGGGCGCCAAGCTTTGTTCGAAATATCCGCGAGAATCCATCGCCGAGTTGCGCAGAAACTCCCACAGAGCGCCGTGGAACTGGTTGGTCCCGGACTTGGTGACCACACTCACGATGCCGCCGGCGACTCCGCCGTATTCGGCAAGATCGTTGTGGCCTTGAGTCTTGAATTCCTGAATGGCGTCCACGATCGGCGCATAATTGTACTTCGACTCCATGGTGTCCAGGTCGTTTGCCCCGTCCAGCATGAAAAGATTGCTGCGGTTACGAGCGCCGTTCACTGCCGGATAGGTGAAACTTCCGAGCGAGTTACCCGCCCAATTTCCCCCTCCGTTTGAGTTCTGGTCACGATTGATGTTCGCGACGCCCGCGGTGATCGTCAGCAATTGGGTAAAATTGCGCCCGTTCAACGGCAGATCGTTGACTTCCGTTGGCTCGACGACTGTCCCTAGTTCCGAAGTGGAAGTCTCCACTCCCGCCGCAGTGGCGTTCACGGTAACGGTGTCCTGCGCTGTGCCTATCTTGAGATGGAAGTCGAACGTTGCGGTCTGATTCACCTCGAGGGTTGTCTCCGGTTGGGTCACCGTATTAAATCCTGCGGCAGACGCCCGCATGGTGTAAGTACCTGGCGCGACGTTGGGGAAGACATAAATTCCATCGGTGTTGGTGGCGGTGGTTCTCATGACCGCCGTGTTGACGTTCTTGAGCTCAATCTGCGCGTTTGCGATCGCAGCGCCGGTCGGGTCCTTGACGACTCCATTGATGCTCGCCGTAGCTAGTTGAGCCATTGCGGCTTGGGACAGCAATACCGCAGCACTCAAAAGCATCAATAGCGTCATCGGGAACCGGTGCTTGCTCCAGTGCCTCGTGACTGACCATCCCATAGTGTCTCCTTCACCTGACTTTGTTTAACCAGCACATTTGGCAATTGGGGGCGAACCCCAGACGGTGGTGTCTCCGGCTGGGAGTTGAAAGGCTAGTGTGTCTCCGTCTTCGCCGCCAACGATGACTGAACCGTTAACGCTAAGCAGCTGCAACGGCTACTTTAGCGTTAACTGCCGCATCGTACTCGCGCCAAAAGAGCGTGTCAAGGATTTTTCCCAGATTCATTCATTCACACGGTCAACTCTCCTCAAGCATCCACTTAAAGAGCCCATTATCAGAAAGATCCCGAAGGAGAAACTGAAGGTCTTTTTTGCCGAGGGGCGCTCGGTTTGACGTGACAGTGGGTGTTTGGCTCAAGAAGCGGATATGACGGAAAGTGAAGAGGTTTCACCCTGAGCAAAGGTGAGGCAAAGCAACAGGGTCTATCCCCGAGAATAGGCTCTGTAAAGTTGTTTCTGTTTGAAGAGCGATGAAGCCGAGCCGAGAGTTACGCGCGTCCTTTGCTCCAGTCATTTCGGCAGGCATGCGCGCTATCGCAGACTGAATGATCGATCTCGAACGATGCACGGCTTGGCTCTATCATTGTTCGGATTCTCCCCCAACAAAATCAAGCGCATCCTCCTCGATCAAGTGGCCGCCGATCTGTTTTGTCTGCCAACTGCCGGGGGGCGAGGATGAAAGGGCAGGAAGATCTCAGGTCATCCTGAATCAGGACGCTCCGTTTTTCGTAGTTCGTCGACGGCCGAACGGAACATCCGTCAGTCCGTTCCATGAATTTCTCGGAGTGTCACGGTTGGCCCACTCGTCGCATTTATTACAGGGCTTTCATCATCATCGAAAACGACGGCATCGATGACCCGCTTTCGATTGTTTCGCCGACACCGGACTGCGTAGCCGGAAGGTGCAGAAGAAACTTGCACAAGAAGGAACGCCGAAGCAGGATGAGCTCGATCCGCTTGAACCGTGTGAATAAATCGAAAAATCCGACCAAGCATAAGAGTGCCGCGTATCGATCCGGTCCTTCGCGGTCGTTCGTCTTTATGCATTGATCACCAGGACTGCATGCCGAGTATTCAATAGAACCAGCGAGAAGGGATTGCTTCGCAGATGTTCGAATTCTGCAGTGCGCTCGATACTGCCGCGTTGTCCCTTCAGCGGGCCTGGGGCCCCAAGAACATCATGCAAGGGATTGGGACTTGCCGGGCGTATGAAGTTTTGCGATGATGGTGCACCGGTTCGCGAGGCTTCCCTCACCGGTTAGAATACGGGCCTGCGAAGAGAACTAGTTCAAGTCGGTAGCTTGGGGCGTTCCCCAGAGGAAGATTGTGCAGAGCTTATGGTATCTGCACTATTGAATGCGCAATTTCGTATCGAGGAAATAGGTTGGCAGCCTCGCAGTCAGAGTTCATCACGCTCCTTATCATCACGCCCCTCCTCGGATTCGCGTGAACGGAGCCAGGGCGTGAAGCGGCTGGGACGGGCCGGCTTGGAGAGGTGTCCCGATGAAATTCCCGCTTGGCTTAGCGATCATCTGCGTGGCCTGCACCTTGTCTCTGGGCACCTGTTGCTCCGGGCAAGCCGGCGCTCCGGCAGGGAGTGAGTCTCGCTCAACGGATCGTCGTTCTGCAGGTCCATCGGATAGCCGATTGCGACCAAGCATGGTGGAGACGGTTGTCATACCGGGCCCCCTCCGTTCTTTCCTGCGCATGGCAGGGATCAGCCAACAGATTTCCCCCAGCGACGTGATGCCGATGCTGGCCCACAATGTATCCCTGTACGGATTCGAAGTTGGCCGGCAAAATGAGTTCCTCGTGCTGCTCAACCGTTATGTTCGCTTGGCTCGCGAGATTCAAGGGCTATCCGATGCGCACGGGATGATCAATGTCAGCAGTTGCGGGGATGTCGACTCTCTAATTCATGTTCTTGGTTACAAATTTGAGGGAGTGTGCGGCCAAAAAAATGGGGCACTCATCACGGCCGAGCCTGAACGAGCTTTTCTAACGCTTGACTCCGGCTTCCCTATCACTGCGCTCGAACAGGCACTGCGGGAACATGAACCGTTCACATATGCGTTTCCCGCGACGCGAGTGCCAATCATGTTTTCCGAAAAGAGCTGGACTTCAGACAGTACTGGGAACCGGGGGAGCGCATCCGATCTGTTGAGCGTTTTGCTCAACGATCAGTCCATCGATCGTTTGTACTGGGCGCTCTCGCGATGCGATGAGGAAACCCGATCGACGCTGAGACAGTCGCCGGGACTGAGGAAACTTGCATCGCTAGCCTCGGTCTTCGACCTTTACGGAAGCACGATTCGAATTCACTCGGGTGCAGTGGTTGTGCCCGGCGGCTCTGAACGGGAATGGCAGGTGCTTGCAGATGCGTCGCCCGCTTCGCCGGGGGAGTTTGTCAGCCACCTCCTCACCAAGGATCACGGATGGCTGGCAGCATATTTCGACGCCGTCGCACATCTGAATGAGGCCGGGAAGGCTCACCTTGCGGAGGGCACTCGACTGCTGGACCTTTATGGCGCTTATCTATCGACCGCCCCGAAGACCGACTCGACGGCCGGCGTCTTTTCTAGAAACTCCTCTCTGCTGATCCTGCTCACATCATTGAAATGGAATGCTTCCGGACAGCCTGTGATACCCGGAGGAAACGCGCTGTGGCAGGAGGTTTTCACGCGGAGCAAGGGGATGCATGGACGGCCTGGTAATTGCTGCGACGGCCCGGACCAGCTGCTCAGGAACCTGGTTGCAACAGGGAAATCCGACACGGCGAGCAGCCCATTGCAGGTGTTCCTGCTATTGAGTGCAATCGACTCGGGAAGAACGGATCGACAACGTTTGTCTGATGAGACCGATCGGCTGCTTGCTGAAAAGCTGCCTCAGTTTGGCCGTTGGTTTTCGATTTTTGCCGAGTTTCCGGCACTGGACGATACCTCGATTCGCATGTTTGTCTCCGCCGCAGACCAGGTAGAAGGAATCAAGACCCCAACCTTGAGAAGCAACGCCCTGGGCGCTTTTCAGGCAAATATTGGACTATGGCAGATCTTCGCGCGCCAGGGGCAGATCCCTGTCGAGAAGCAGAACGCGTCGTGGCAGAAAGTTGTGCAACCGTTCATGGAGGTCGGTTCGTCGACGCAGCTCTTTGAAGCGAGCCGCCATTCCCTTCAATCCGTGCTGGTGGCTGTTGCCAATCGTCCGGATCTTTCCCAGGACGAGATCGTGGAACTGCTTGCAGGACCTCCGCAGGACTCGCAGGAAGGACGTCGTGTCCGTGCGGAGTTGGCCGCGAGAGTTCGCATTGTGCTGGACGACCAACGGCTGGTTTCTCTCGATACGCTGTTTGCCCTCTACGACGGCCTGGGCGAGGAGGAGCACGGAGCGGCGGACGTGAGCGCAATGCTACCGCTCGCCGAGCAATTGCGGGAGTTTGAGATGCCGCGGCCCATCTTCACAGGAGACGAGCGTGCGGCCTGGTCGCCTGTCGTCTACTCAACCCGTCACGCAGAACTGCAGATACGTACCGACCTGGCTAAAGTGATTCAAGCCCGGGCTTCGGTAGAACAGCTTGAAGCTGCGCGCGGTCAACTTGCGCCATTCCTGCGAGACACGCTTGTGGGGCTCAACTACGCCTATTACGAACCGCCGGGGGCGGAGGTCCTCCATCACAATCCGCTCTTCGTGCGCTCCCATGATTTCTCTTCCATCACGATCCTGGGTGTCCGGAAGACCTGGGCTGACCCCGCGCTAATCGGCGTGGGCGCAACAGCAGGCGGCGGAGCCTATTTGATGGGATCGCTGGAGAGTTTGCCCTATGCGCTTGCGTCCACCGAGAGTGAACTCATAGCGCCGAAGAACAACCAGGCTCTGATCTGGGAGGAAGTGGTACCGGCACTTTTGGCAGATGCTGTGTTGCCTCGCTGGTGGCAGGTAAACAAGGATGAAATGCACGCGGCAACGCTCTACCAGCGTGCTGGAGAGGAATTGCTGAAAGCCGCAGCGAAGGATCGGGACATGCGGTCGAAGGTGTTTGCGATCCTTTCGGAGCAAATGGATCCAAATCAACTCGAACGTGCCGAGGCCGCTCTGGATGATGAAGACGAGACGGCTTTGACGCTGCTCCCGGCGGAATCGCTCTTTCTCGCGACCGAATTTCGCAAGAGGTATGCACAGCAGAGTTCAGCCTTAGGAAAAGCAGGCCGCGAGTTGGAGGAACTTGCACTTCGGAATCCAGCTGCGGTAAGCCCGGAGCGGATATCGACGGACTTTGGCGTGCCGCATCCGACTCTCATGCTTTCGAATTCCTGCTCGCTTTTCAACATGAAGCCTCCGCCTATTTATGGAGGCTACGCAAGCAAACTTCTCGCCGAGTCGTGGGAATCGAACAATCTCTACTGGGCGCGACTTGCCGATGAGCGAGGGTACTCCCCCGTGATGCTCAACCTTCTTGTTCCCGCGCTCACACGCCATATGGTCACCAATATCTTTGCAAGCAACATCGATGATTGGCCGGCGCTTTCCCGAGCGATGCTGGAAACCGGCGCAGAATTTCGGAGCGGAAAAATCAACGTGATTGGCGTGACGACCGTCGCCCGTCAATAACATATTTCACGGGATGGATCATGACAGGAAAATCATTCACGAGTCTTGGAATCTTCGCCTGCCTGTTCTTTCTGCAAGGCGCTGGATCACCACGTGCTGCTCAGGAGGTTCCAATGAACCTCCGCGTCAACGTCGTGCTGGTGCAGTTGAATGTGGCAGTCACCGACAGTAAAGGAAACTACGTAACAGGTCTTCGCCCGGAAGACTTCGTGATTACCGAGGACAAGATTCCGCAAAAGGTATCCACGTTCGAAGAGAGCAGAGAAGCAGGGCGCGGCCTCGTGGGAACTGCTCGACGGGACAAGGATCTCCACGCTGGAGAACGAGAGGCGCACGCAGAGCCGGCCGCGTCGCCGGCTCCTGGTGATCCCGGAGCCGTTTCGATTTCCCGGGTGGCCGAATCAAGTCTCTTCGTCCTCTTCGATACAAGTAACTACATGTATCGCAGCTTCGTCTTTGCTCAGGATGCAATTGCTGACTTTATCCGTTCTATGGGCGACGAAACGAAGATCGCGTTCTACTCATACAGTAGAAACCTTTCGCGTGCGACCACATTGAGTTCCGATCCATACCGGGTGATCAGCGGAGTGCGTAATTCAGTGGCCGGGGATGACGCCGCTCTCTATAACAGCCTTCTGCTGACCGTGAAGGACGCTTCGCCTCTGAAAGGACGCAAGGCGATCGTGGTGTTTTCAAACGGACCTGACAATGCAAGCTCGGTTCCACCGGAGGATGTTGCGGAACTGGCTCAATCCACAGGCACGATGATCTACATCATCAGCACGCGCCAGGCTCAGGAGGATCCAATTTGCGCCGCAGCGTTTGAGCGCGTCAGCAGAGCTTCCGGGGGGAAAGCATATTTTGCGAGGGACTGGCGGCAGGAGAAGCAGGCCTTTGCTTCAATCCGCGAAGATCTCGTCCACCTCTACACCTTGAGTTACTATCCGCAGCCCAATCCGAATCGCGGATGGCGTTCGATCAAAGTGAAGCTGGTGGGCAAAGACCTTCAGAAATATCACATCCGCACCCGCGATGGGTACAGGCTGTTGCCCAATGCCGGCGGATACCGGTCGGAGACATCTGAGGCTGGATCAGCATCGTCGGGTTCGAATTGAGTGAAGCAGATGAGTCGGTGTTGGCTCTGGGCCCCTCCCATTCCAGAAGGAGCAACCAAATCCGGCGCTCACCGGATTTCAATTGGGCAATGTCCAGATATTCATTGCACTTTGGAGAGGTCATCGATCGATAGGCTATTTGTTTTCTATTGGGGCGGCTAGTGGGGATCGAACCCACGACATCCTGAGCCACAGTCAGGCGTTCTGCCGCTGAACTATAGCCGCCGTAATTCCCTTTCGATTGTAGCATCGAATCAGATAAAGATGCCCGAGGCGAGCACCGCTCCATGATCCCATTCGACGCCCCTCCAACACCGAAAAAGGTCTCGCCGCCGGCCTCGAATCCAATAATGCTCGAGCCGGAGCGCTGGGCAAAAGGCGCCTGGATTTTTCGCGATCAGACACTTCAGCGGCTTGAGTTTCTGCTGGACGAAGCCTTCCGCGTGCCCGGCACGAACATCCGTTTCGGACTTGATGGAATCATCGGCCTCGTTCCGGGCCTGGGCGACGTGGTCGCGGGGTTGCTCTCCCTCGTCATCCCACTGGCTGCCTGGATACGAGGCGTACCTTATGTAGCGCTGATGCGGATGGCTGCGAACATCGGTATCGGCGTGCTCGTGGGCTCAATTCCCTTCTTCGGCGACATCTTCGACATAGCCTGGAAGGCGAATCGCCGCAACTACCAGCTGATGCGCCGCCACCTCGGCGAGCCACGGCGCCATACGTGGCGGGACTGGACTTTCCTGCTCCTGCTCGCAGCATCGCTTGGCGCCATCTTTGCCATTCCAGTGGTGGTCCTTGTGTGGCTTCTGGCGTGGCTCGTCAAACAGTAAGGCGGGGCAGTAAGTGCGGCTGTGAGTGCGGGTCGCGGGCTTCGACAGAGAAACCGTTCGCGATACAATCAAGACAAGAGTCGGGGCGTAGCGCAGTCTGGTAGCGCATCTGCTTTGGGAGCAGAGGGTCGGGGGTTCGAATCCCTCCGCCCCGACCAGTCGAAACCCAGATCCTCCCAGCTAAGTGTGAACTCTTCCCCGGCTGCGGGCGCCGCGTCGTAATATCGCTAGCGCCGAAGCGAAGCAGGCAGCCCCGTCACCGACAACGGAGCTGCAAAATCACACTCCCGGCATCAGAGATACCCCATGTCTCCAAAACCGGGAGACATGGGGCACCCTCAAGTTGACCAGGTATGAGCTTTTCCAGACCTGGGCCACCCGCACCGCTGATGTAACCCGTCCTATGTGTTCGGGGCCTAAAAGTCTGAATCGCAAATCCCAGCTCTCCACTAATTCATCTTCATCCCCGGCATCATGGAGTGATCCATATTGTCGTGTCCCTGGTCGTCATCGTCTGTCGACCAGATCTTCTTTGGGTCGTTCTCATACGGATACACGTGCACCATCCATCCAAAGATGTGCGGAAAAAACTCGCCGCCCGCCGCTTCGCAGGATTCTCTTGTCGTGATGGAACCCAGCAATCCGAACTTTGCGTCGGGACCAAAGTAGGCGGCCTTCTCCCCTGCCGGCGCTTTGCAGAAATTGGTGTGCTGGTGCCATCGCGCAATGCTGAGTGGAATTCGATCATTCAGCTCGTCCTCATTGGCATCCACCCGATCGGTGTACATCGCGCCAACCAGCTTGTATCCTCCGTCGGGAGTCTTCTTGTAGAGCAGTGAGGTCGGCTTCAGCGGATCGAAATGCGATCGTGCCTCGCGTCCGTATTCGTATTTGGTGAAGTGATATTGCGGCTGCGGAATATTGGGCAGAAAGATTTCGTATCCGTCGGCCAAGGCCTTGCGGTAATCCTGGTAGGGCTCCATGGCCTCTTTTGCCGCCGCAACGATTGCGTCCGCCTTCTGTCGATCGCCTGGCTTCGCGGGACGCAGCGTGGTCATGTACATGTGCCCGGCCATGTGTGCCATCGCGCCATTCCCCATGCTGACCGCGGACACACTCTGTTGGCCCTCTTGCACGCCCTCCTCGGCCATTACAGACATTGTTGCCATGACGCAGCCAACAGCCAGCCCAAGGACCACCGCCAGTCGAGGGTTTGAACTCAACCGAAAATCACGTGAAGGGGTAGACATCGCACACGCCTCTGCAGTTTAATTTTGAGTCTGGCTGCCCCTACTTCCGCCGTTGCCGTAATTCGCCAGATAACCAGTTGGACGTCGAATACGCTTTGACCACGACCCCGGTTCCATAATTCCAGACCCCGAAAGCGTAAATTCGTATGCAGTCGGTCGAGACAAGCGTTTTCGAGAGGACAACCGCCGCCCCCATTTGCGGCTCTAACGGAATCAAAGGAGAGATTATGTCGCTCGGTAAAGTCCTTGCACTCACAGCTCTAACCGTGGCGTTGTTCAGTTCCGCATCTCCGGCGCGTGCCCAGATCGCGGTCAGCATTGGGGCCCCGCCGGTGTGTCCCTATGGTTACTTCGATTACCCTCCCTATGACTGCGCACCGTACGGCTACTACGGCCCCGATTGGTTCCTTGGCGGCTTATTTATTGGAGCCGGGCCGTGGTTTCATGGCCATCCCGGCTTCTACGGTCACGTGGACAACCGTTACGACCCGCATCACGGCTACCACGGACCTCTGCCCGAGCATGGTGCCGAGCCATTCAACCATTTTCACGGAAATGAGGCCCGGGACGGGCGCGGTCACGTGGGCAATGCCGGTCACGATGCCGGGCATGAACACGCCCTGCCGGGCTATCACGGAGGAGGCGGTCACCCCGAAGGCCATTCTGGTGGACACCGATAGAGCTCCATCGACGAAGGTGAGAATTACAGATAGGGCGCCCATCGGCGCCTTATTTGTTTTTGTGAGACAGCCACGGTGTACAGAAGTCACATTCTCAGGAAGAATTTTGATCGTGCTCGACGTGTTCGTCCTATGCTGCTGCGAAAAAAATCGCGACCCGGACCGATCATAATTAGGCCATGCCGCTTGACTGGAAAACGGGTGCCCTCGCCGAGGGACTTCGCTGCTACCGCGACCAGGAGTTTTTTACCGCGCACGAGCACTGGGAGGCGATCTGGCTGAAGTGCGACGAGCCGGAAAAGACTTTCCTGCAAGCGCTGATTCAAGTGACGGCTGCGTTTCACCATCGCCAGCGGGGTAACCTAGTCGGGGCCGCATCTTTGCTTCGAGCGGCACTGCGGAGGCTCGAGCCGTACCCCGCACTCTATGGCGGTCCAGGTCGAGGCCCTCCGCCAAAGTATCCGCACCTGGGTTGCGGCGATCGAACCACAAGAGATCGGATCGCCGCTCCCCTTCCCGCCGATTGGATAAGTGCCTGTGGTTTTGAAAACGCCCGAGTGGAAGCTCCCCAGGGGGACCGCGAATCTACATTCCCAAGCCAGAATCCCCATAAGCAGTCCTTGCAGAATGTGCGGCTTACCAGAAACTACACCTTCGGGGGAGTTTCCTTGGTGACCCGTTCTGGTAACTTCCGCAACACAAGGATCGATTCCCATAGAGTCAAGGCCGACTAACTTTAGACACGTGAGGGAATGATGGCAAGTTCTGCAACTTCACTCCGGATAGCTGATCTTTCCGCTTCCAAACAAGGCATATCTCTTGCCGAGATTCTTTCGGCGTTATCGCTCGCGTTGGACCTGACCGAAGGTGCTGTACCCGGCCACGCGCTGCGGAGCTGCCTGCTGGGGATGCGTCTGGCCACGAAGTTGGGATTTTCGCCCGACCAGCTTGCCACGCTCTACTATGCGCTGCTCTTGAAAGATGTGGGCTGCAGCAGCAACGCCGCGCGCCTTTGCGAGATCATTGGCGGCGGCGATGAGCGGCGTGTAAAAGCCGGCGTCAAGCTGGAGGATTGGACGAAGCCAAGCCAGCCCAAACTCTCCACGCTGCAGTTACTGTGGAGCACGGTGCTGCCGGATGCGGGACTGCTCGAGCGCACTGTCGGCATTCTCCGTATCGGTCTCACCCAGCACAAAAACAATCAGGCCATGATCAGCCTTCGTTGCGATCGCGGCGCACACATTCTGCGCAAGCTGGGACTGGGCGATACTGCCGCGGAGGCGGTGCGCGGACTGGACGAACATTGGGACGGAAGCGGCTACCCGGAGCGGCGCATCGGAAGCGCGATTCCGATTGAGTCGCGCATTCTGGCCGTAGCGCAGCACCTCGATGTGTTTGCCTCCGAACAAGGCACTGGAAAGGCGATCGAGGTTCTGCGGGAACGTGGCGGCCGTTGGTTCGATCCCGAGCTCGTCCGCATCGCCGAAGCACTTCACCAGCAAGGAACCCTCTGGGCCGATGCTTTGGCGATTACGCCCGAGCCCGAAACGCGACAAGCAGCAATCGATTTAGCGCCCCAGTCCGTCGAAGAGTTGCCGGCCGCCGGCATCGACCTCATCTGCGAAGCCTTTGCGGATGTGGTCGACGCGAAATCTTCCTTCACTTACCGGCACTCGTTGGGCGTGACCGATGCGGCCAGTAAAATCGCCGATGAGTTGGGATTGAACGAGAAAAGAAAAAGCCTTGTTCATCGCGCCGCACTTCTCCACGACATCGGCAAGCTTCGTGTCCCAAACTCGATCCTTGATAAGCCAAGCAAGCTGAATTCCGAAGAATGGCGAATCGTTCAGGAGCATCCAGTGCTGACGCGCGAGATCCTTGTGCGGATAGGGCCCTTCGCTGAGTTGGCCGTGATTGCGGGTGCACACCATGAAAAGCTCGACGGAAGCGGGTACCCCGATCGCCTGAAGGCCGACCGGCTGCCGCTGGAAGCGCGCATTATTGCAGTTGCCGATGTGTACGGTGCACTGACAGAAGATCGCCCTTATCGACCAGGTATGGCAATCGAACAGGCGCTTGCGATCATCGCGCAGGATGTTCCCTATAAACTCGACGCCGATTGCTACGAGGCTCTTGCCCGATCAGTGCGGTAAGTGTCTGGCTGCGAAAGATCGGCGCTGGCAGCACGCGGTGACGCGCAATGGTTTGGCGGCGTTTTGCGTAGAGCCGGCGCGCACAATGCGCGGGTGACCATTCCATGAAGGGTAGGAAGTGATCGCTGCGCAGCAAGAGACCTGCTGCGGGACGGAATGAGTGAGACAATCCCTGATTGCGCTTTGCGGAAATAGTGCAACTCAGCCAACTGAGCAGCGCCGCACTTGTCAAAAGGGAATATCGTCGTCGGAGATCTCAGCCTGTTGCGCGTACTCATCGGTTCCTGCGGGCGCGCGCTGATCCATATTCGCAGACGAGCTTGCGGAGCTGGATGCGCGGCTGTATCCTCCCGCGCTGCCTTCATCGCGGCCCGAAAGCAGCGAGATGTCATTCACGATGATTTCGGTGCGGTAGCGCTTCGCGCCGGTCTCCTTGTCGTCCCAGCTGCGGGTTTGAATCTTGCCCTCGACGTAGAGCTTCGAGCCCTTCTTGACGTAATCGCGCACGATTTCAGCGAGCCGGGTAAAGGCGACGAGATTATGCCATTCTGTGCGGTCCTGCCAGTTGCCCTGCGGGTCTTTTTGGCGATCGCTTGTGGCAAGGGTGAAGTTAGCTACCAGGGTGCCACCACCCGTCGAGCGCATTTCCGGGTCCTTACCCACATTGCCCAGAAGGATAACTTTGTTCACCGATTTGGCCATTTCGAGCCTCTCCTGTCCTCTGCTAATTATGAGTGTCACTGCCAATTTGAGCTGTCACAAACCGCCAAGCCCTGCTAATTCGGTCCGTCAGTAGGTCAGAACCGAGAAGGGAGCACGGTTCGCTCGGCAGCGAACTTCGCAAAGGACTCCTTCTTTTGAATTCCTCACTGTCTGGAGGAGTATAAATCTTACCCCATTGAACCCGCTCCGATCCGGTACCAACGGTGGTGTCTCAGTTTGAACTGAGACACTACCGTACCAACTCTTTGAGGGTTACATTCCTGGCAAACTGAACCCCCATCAGTCTCCCGTTCCCAGATTCACCCTAGAGCCAATCCTAAGCAGCGTCCACGAGGGCTACATGTGTGCCGCATTTCCGTCTCAGGAGCCAAAAACGGCACGTAAGATGGATCAAATCATTCGCCGTTGAGCCAGCACATGGTGGTCCGCATCTACGTCGGTCGCGACACGGAAGCCCGGAGACGTAAATACATCGACAAATTCATTCACGGCGCCGCGTAGCGCGGAGGTCCACCTTAGGCGACTGTTTCGGGCCCGATCTGTGCAACGTTGATAGAGGTGTTGAATGGCAAAAACACCGGCCGGATCGATACCAAGCCCAGGGCCGCGTCCCGTGAGACCGATCGAGCTAGCAGTCTCGAAAAGGGGCGCCAATGACGTCGAGGTACACGAATTCGTCATCGAAGTCGAGGCGTTCTCGGTAAAGATGGAATCCGGTTTGGTCGGCCCAGACCTCTATCGCTCGGCTCCTCTAGCGCCGCTCGGACGCAACTTGGTTCCGTCGCTGGGTCTCGGCTGGAAATACTTCGTTCGCTTTCTCGACTTCGTTGGGCGCGGCAAGTCATTTTCACGATCACATTTCGAGTGCTGCTGACAGGATTAAGATTGCAGTACGTGAATGCTGAAAGAATGGCACCCCCGGCCAAGTGCCCTCAGGAGCCCCTTTGCTAGTCAAGAAAGCTGTCATTACTGCCGCCGCGCGATCTCAGCGCGCATTGCCTCTGCAGACTCTTATCGACGGCGAAGGCAAAAGAAATCATTGCTCTGCATTCTGATCGACCAATCGATTATGGCCGGAGCCGAAGAGATTGCAGTTGTCGTCTGGCCGGGCGATGAATCCTCCTATGCAGCAAGCTGCGGGGCCGCACGGCACGTCGGTCCAGTTCATTCCCCAAACGGAACCCCGCGGCTACGGTCACGCCCTTCATTGCGCCCGTTCATTTACCAAAGACGATCCTTTCCTGCATATGGTGGGCGATCACCTTTATGTCAGCACGTAATCAAGTTCCTTCCGCGCAGCGGCTGGTGGAGCTGGCTGAGAAGGAACGCTGTTCAGTAAGCGGAGTGCAACCTACGCGCGAGAGCCTGCTGCAGCACTACGGAACCGTCGGCGGACGGCGCGTCCCGCCGCGTAGCGACCTCTATCGCGTTGAAACGGTCATCGAAAAGCCGACGCCAACCGAGGCGGAACAACGCCTGCTGATCCCTGGCATTCGCGCCGGATACTATCTCTGTTTTTTCGGCATCCATGTGTTCACGCCGGCGGTGATGGACATTCTTGGCAGCAAATTGGCAGAATCCACTGGTGCGCCCGTCACATTAGTCGGATGCGCTCACCGAACTCGCACGGCAGGAACAATATCTCGCCGTCGAAGACGAAGGCCGCCGCTACGATCTGGGTTCACCTTACGGCCTTTTGATCGCTCAGCTCGCGCTTGCTCTGAACGGCCGCGACCGCAGCGAAGTGCTATCGCAAATGGTCGAACTCCTGGCCGACCGGGAACTGGCGGGAAGCGGCGGAGGCACTGCCTCGTGAGCCGCTTCATCCGCGTGATCACCAGCCGTGGGGATGAGCGTGATGTGTCGCTGGATGTTTGTGCCGGGGCCTCACCATCGACGAACTCCTCGCCGAATGCAAGGCGCTTGAAAGATTCCGCCGCGGTTGCGACAACCTTTACGAGCGCGTACGGGCGCTCTTCTTCCTTTACGCCATCCATCGCTTTCACATTCCAGATCTGTTGCCACGCCGCCGCGATAACACTCATCCCCTTTGCCGGTTTTGAGAATTTGCTGGAACGCCGCTTCGAGGAAGCTATCGAGGTTTTTCTCGCCGCGCAAGCCGAACAGGGCGCCAGCGCCTCCATCTCCAGTGCGTTGGCTGCAAGCTATCGTGCGCTCGGGTTCCAGACGCTCGCCGACCAGGTGCGCCGCAGCGTGCGCAGCGTGCGCGGCAACCAGTGGATGTTCCGCGCCGGCCACACAGACGACTATCCGCTGCGCCTTCGTCCCGAACTTCTTGACGGCGATCCGGTTTTCCCGATTCTGCGTGAGGCTACACCCGTCCGCATGGACCTGACGCACAGCGGATGGAGCGACATTTTCTTCCTCGGCATGGATTTCCCTGAAGGCGCGCGGGTCATCAATGTATCCATCGATCTCGCTGTCCGTGCGGCGAGTCAGCCGCTATGCGCATCCCCGGCCTCCAGTCGAAGCGTGGTTCCGCGTGATTGACCAACCCGTCATCCGCTTGACCAGCGTCGATCTGCAAGCTTCCGCCGACGTTTCTTCCATTGCCGAGGTCTTTGACTTTCCCCGCGACTACCTCGGCCTGCTCAAGGCGGGTGTAATCGCCAGCGGCATCGTTCCTCCAGGGATCGAGGGGGCAACCCAGCCCCTGTCCGCCCTGCTCGAGCGCCTCACGGGAAGGCCTGGCTACTGGCATCGAAATCGTCACCAGCGTGAACGATATTCCGAAAGGCTCCCGGCTGGCTGTCTCCACCAGCCTGCTGGCCTGCATCATCGCCGTTTGCATGCGCGCAACCGGCCAGATCCATTCGCTCACTGGCGGAATGGAGGAACACGACCGCAGACTGGTAGCCGCACGAGCCATCCTCGGCGAGTGGCTAGGGGGAGCGGCGGCGGTTGGCAGGATTCAGGCGGCGTGTGGCCTGGTATCAAACTCATTCAAGGCGTTCGCGCAGAAGAAGGCGATCCCGAGTTCGGCATCAGCCGCGGCCGCCTCCTTCCTGATCACAAGGTCTTCACTGACGCAGAAATACCCCGCCAAGCACGCGAGAGACTTCAGACAAAGCCTGGTGCTAGTTCACGGCGGCATGGCGCAAGATGTCGGTCCCATTCTTGAAATGGTCACCGAGAAATACCTCCTGCGCAGTGAAACCGAGTGGCTCGGCCGCCGCCAGGCTATCGAAATCCTCGACGAAATCACCGGCCATCTTGAGCGGGGCGACATCCGCGCGCTCGGCGGCTGCTTGCAGCGTAACTTCGACGGCCCCATCCAAACCATCATTCCCTGGGCCGCCAATCTTTACACGCAGCACGCTGATCGACCGCGCACGCAAGGAGTTCGGCGACGATTTCTGGGGTTTCTGGATGCTGGGGGGCATGAGCGGCGGTGGCATGGGATTCCTGTTCAGCCCTGAGCGCAAGGCGCAAGCGCAGGTTCGCATGCAGGCCATCATGAGCGAGACCCGGCGCCAAATGGAGCGCAGCGTTCCATTCGCCATGGAGCCGGTGGTCTACGATTTCGCGATCAACGAGCACGGTACACAGGCTGCGCTGCATTCCGGGCGACGATGCCTTGATGCCCGCCGGCTATTACACGCTGCAGGTACCTCCGCTCATCCGCACCGAAATACCTCGGCTGTCTCCCGTGCGCCGTGCCGAACTCGAGCGCTTCACCGCGGCATGCCGTTCCAAGGCAGACTACGCGGGCATGATTCAAACTCTCTTCGATCACATGCTGCCGGCGAGCCTGCACAATCGAAGGGGACCGAGCCGCGATCCCTCCGAACCCTTCTCGACAGCTACGGATTCGACCGCACTGCAGCACGAACAGATCCGCCAGGATCTTCGCTCCGGCCGCATCGGCCTGGCGCAAAACCGCCTGCCCGCAACCAGCCTCATTGAGGATGCCGCGGCGGATCAGCGTCGATGATCGTCATCGCAGCGACGGGCTTCGACGCGCTTGCCGAGGGCCGCGTCGCCGTGGTGTCTCTGGCGGGAGGCGTGGGCACGCGCTGGACCCGAGGCGCCGGAGTCGTGAAAGCTCTGAATCCGTTTCTGCAGGCTTGGCGGACGATATCGCAACTTCATCGAAGTCCACCTGGCCAAAAGTCTGCGCGTCAGCCGGGAGTGCGGCACTCCGCTTCCACACGTCATCACAACCAGCTATCTGACTCATGAAGCGATCGCCGCTCATCTCGCCAAGGAGCACAATTACGAGCTATCCCGGTCCGCTCCTGCTTTCGCCCGGGACGCACCATTGGCTTGCGCATGATTCCGATGGAGCGCGATCTCCGCTTCGCCTGGGAAGACATGCCGCAGCAGTTGCTGGATGCGCAGGCGCAAAAGGTTCGCGAAGGCATGCATGCGGCGCTGATTCAGTGGGCCAAAGACCGCGGGCGAAGCCTCCGACTACACCGACAATGTTCCCATGCAGTGCCTGCACCCGGTGGGCCACTGGTACGAGATCGCCAACCTGCTGCGCAATGGCACCCTGCTGCAGTCTTATCGAGATGCGCCCCCAGCTGAACTATCTGATGGTGCACAACATCGACACGGTGGCGGCTGATGCCGACCCGGCCGTTCTCGGCTATCACATCCATCGCGGCGCGGCGCTTACCACCGAAGTGATCGCCCGGCATCTTGAGGACCGCGGTGGCGGCCTGGCGCGTGTCGATGGCCGCGCACGCTTGATTGAAGGTCTGGCGCTGCCCAGCGAAGAAATGGAGAGCCGTCTTCGCTACTACAACAGCGCTACGTATTGGATCGATATCGATCGTTTGCTCGCGGTATTCGGCCTCACCCGCGATCGTCTTTCCGACGCGGCAGCGTGTCGACCAGGCAGTTCGCGTCCGTGGCCGCGCGCATGCCCACCTACATCACCCTCAAAGACGTCAAGAAGCGCTGGGGCAAGGGACAGGAAGATATTTTCCCGGTTGCGCAGTTCGAGAAGCTCTGGGGTGATATGACCGGCCTGCCCGAACTCGACTGCCGCTTTGTGGCCGTGCCACGCAAACGCGGCCAGCAACTGAAGGAGCCCGCTCAACTGGACGGGTGGCTGCGCGACGGCAGTGCTGCCCATGTCGAGTCCCTGTGTGAGTGGCGCGAAATATTGAGTTAATCGCCAGGTTTCCAGAGCGACTCCGCAATCATGTGCCCTTGCAGTTCCGTGCGAGGTGGCATTTTCTTAAGAAAAATGCCACTCGGCGGTAGCGGCTTCGGTGTACAGCAATTGTGGAACCGCTGTAGGTGCCGGTCTGTCACTCCTCTTCCATGCCAGGCAACCCCGCATGGTCACCGTGGTCATTCGCAGAGCGTCAATGTTGCGCAGAATCACCGGCGTCCCAAGCAATGCACGTTCGCATCGAGTCTCTCCCCGATTCGTCCATTTGGCATCACGGGGACAACCGGGATTACGGGCCGGCATCCCGTATGGATAGCAGACCGTCAGCCTCGTCGTGCGAGGGAGCGGTTCCGCAGCCACTTGGCCACTCCGAGTGCGAGCAGAAGGCTGCCAAATGGGATGCACATGAGTGCGACGATGAGCGCGAACCAGCCGGTGTTGCTGCTGGCGCCGGTGCGGGAAAACCCGCCCAGCACGGTTACAAGCAGCAGCGCCGCGGCCAAACCGGCGCCCACCATCGATCCTCCCCATTGCAGCAGCTGCCGTGTTCCATCATCCGAATGACCGGGAGTGCCCAGCCGTGGGCCTTGCGCGGACATAACGATCACGATCCCTGCGCAAGCCGAAGCAGGACGTAGGTGATCACGCCGGTGACGGAGACGTAGAGCCAGAGCGGAAATGTCCAGCGAGCGATCTTGCGGTGTTGCGGGAAGCGCCCTGAGAGCGAGAAGAAAAACGTAGTGAGGACCAGCGGCAATGCAACGACAGCGAGAATGATGTGGCTCGCCAAAAGGCTGAGGTAGAACGTGCGAAAGGCTGCGTGGGCCGGGTACCGCACATCGCCATGCAGAGCATGATGGAGGATGTAGCTGATCAGAAACAGCGTCGAAAAGGCAAAGGCCGTGATCATGGCAGCGCGGTGTGCGGCGATGCGGCGAGCGCGGATGAATGTAAATCCTATGAGAAGCGCCGTCGCGGCAAGACCGTTAAGCACGGCGTTAAGAGCGGGCAGGAATGCGTAGGAGGTGCTGGCTGCCGCGGCGGGATGGACATAGATGAGCCAGAAGAGAAAAAGCGAAGCGGCGGCGCTGACCAAAAGAATTGCTGCAATTGCCGGGCGCGTGCTCGATTTCGGATTCGATGCGGGAGCGACGGTCGTCATATTCTTGTCTATCGCTTTGTGCTGGCGCAGAGCATGAGTGTGGTGAGCAACAAGGGCAGGTAGATGACGCTGACTTTCAGCAGGTCGCGCGCCAGCATGCGGCTCTCGGTATCGGAGGACGTACGCAGAATGCGGCTGAACCGAATCGTATAGCCCAGGTAAAAAAATCCCAGCGCCGTCGCGATCACGGCATACAACGGACCGGCAAGACCAAGCCACCAGGGAGCCAGGCTGACCGGGATCATCAGCACTGCGTAAAACAGGGCTTCGACCACGGTGGACCAGCCGTCGGGCTGCACAACCGGCAACATGCGAATTCCTGCACGCGCATAGTCGTGCCGATAGAGCCAGGCGATGGCCATGAAGTGTGGAAACTGCCATACGAAGAGAATCGCGAAGAGGGCGACGGCGGGCCATTCGATCCGCCCGCGCGCCGCAGTCCACCCCAACAAGGGGCCCATTGCGCCGGGAAAAGCCCCAACAAACGTCGCCAGCGTCGTGACGCGTTTCAGCGGCGTATAGACAGCCACGTAAGTGAACGCTGTCAGAAGTGCAAGCGAGACAGTGAGCAGGTTGGTATGCAGCAGCAACCAGGACGATCCGAGTGCGAGTGCAGCGATTCCGGCCAGAATTCCCTGCGCAAGAGAAATGCGTCCCGAAGGCAACGGCCGATCGGCGGTCCGAACCATCCGCGCGTCCGTCGAGCGCTCCAGGGCCTGATTGAGCGCCCCGGCTCCGGCCGACACGAGGCCGATACCGAACAGCGTGTCGATCAATCCACGCTGCAGAGTTGAAATGCCGGACTGCATTGAGCCCAGGTAAAAGCCCGCCCATCCGGTGACCAGTACCATGCCGGTGACGCGCACCTTGAACAACTCGCGGAAGTCGTGGATCAGCGTCGCCGTGGTTCCGGCACGCAAGGCATGCCTGGCATGCGATTCGCCACGTTCGTCAGGCACAGGGCCAACGCGCGCTGAGAGCGGTACCGGGCTGGAGGCTTGGGAAGCAGGAGTCATGGAAATGGCCGGAGAACAGGCCGTCGGGAAGCGCCTGTTTTGATGATAACAAGGGGGACTGTCGGTTGCTGGCCGCGGCGCGCTACAGCGGAATCCGAGCAGAGGTACCGGATGTACTCCTCTCAAGCGGCCACTTCATCCAAAGAACCATCCCTGCATAAATTCCAATCGGGCACTGTGGCTCGGGCTACGCTCTTAGAAGTCCGATGCTGTCAAAATGGGCGCTGTTGCTCGGGTTCCGATCTAGATGTCCGATGCTTTCAAAATCGCAATCGCAACCTCTTCCGGAGTCAGCAGGTCGACCGGAATGGAGACGTGGGCCGTCCGGTAGAAGGGAAGGCGCCGTTCGTAGCGGCTGGCGAGGTTCGCTTGATCGGCCAAGACTGGCCGGGCATGTTCGGTGCCTCGGCAACGGGCCAACGTCGTAGCTAGCTCGACTTCCAGATGAACAAGAAGCGTGCCTGCGGTCGCCGCCAGCAGATCGCGTGTTTCCTTCCGTTCAATGGCGCCTCCGCCGAGAGCGAGCACCATTCTGTCTCCTTCGAGGAGTCGAGCAATGGTCGCGTGCTCCCGATCGCGAAACAAAGCTTCTCCCTCTCGAGCGAAGAGTGCCGCAATGGTGGCAGCGGTTTCGGCTTCGATCACGTCGTCCACATCCACAAACTGCCAGCTGAGGCGAGCCGCCACGAGCGGACCGACGGTGGTTTTGCCCGAACCCATGAAGCCTGTGAGAACAATGCGGCGAACGGCAGGTCGAGACTCGGGCTGGACCGGGTTCGTCAAGCGACTCCTTTTGCGAAGCGGACGCTCCGTTCAGTATAGGGAAGAGGCCCGGCGAGAAGGCCGAACTCAGCCGAGCACCATGACGATGGCGCCCGCAGTGATCAGCACACCGCCCAGCACGGCAGGTGCGGTCAGTTTCTCGCCCAGCAGCAACCACGCGAAAATCATCACCAGCGGCACACTGAGCTTGTCCAGAGGTGCAACGCGCGATGCGGGCCCGAGTTGGAGCGCGCGGAAATAGCAAAGCCAGGAAAGGCCCGTCGCCAGACCCGAGAGCGCCAGGAAGAGCACGGTCCGCTTATCGAGCAAACGGATCTCGCCGTGTTTGCCCAGGGCCAGCGCAATGCCCCAGGCAAAGACAACCACGACACTCGTTCGCAATGCTGTAGCCAGGTTCGAGTCCACATGCGCCACACCGACCTTTGCCAACAGCGCGGTAGCCGCGGCGAAGATGGCGGAAAGTATCGCCCATCCAATCCAGCTCATGTGCCTCATGGTACCCGGAATGCGTCCCGCAGAGTCACGCTACACTCGCTTGTATGGAAACCGGCCGCACCAGCAAAAGCCGCCTTTCGCGTGGCCATGCGGACGGGCCATCCGCCACTGGCGGGTTTAAACTGCCGCCGGAAGGTCTCGGCATGATGGCCGTCGCCTCGATCTAGCCGCGCGCTCGACAGTGGTGTGTGCAATAAGATGAATTCATGCGTGTGCGTGCCTTTTTCTTGTTCGCTGTCGGCCTGCCGGCACTCACCGGATGTGGTTATCACACGCTGGGAGCGGCCACTCACCTTCCGCCCGAAGCGCACACACTCGCCGTGCCTGTCTTTGCCACTCGCACCGATACGTACCACACCGAAACGGTGATGACCGAGGCGGTGATTCGGGAGTTTGCCGCGCGCTCCCGCTTACGCGTCACACCCAACCCCAGTCATGATCCGGATGTAGTGCTGCACGGAACCATCCTGCAGGAGACGGTGGCTCCACTGACGTACAACACATCGACGCAACAGTCGTCCAGCTATCTCGTCACCTTGGTGGTCGCCGTGAAACTGACTGGCAGGGATGGACAGGTTCTCTACGAAAACAAGAACTATGTTTTTCGTCAGCAATACCAGTCGACAACCGATCTGCCTCTCTATTTCGACGAGAGCCCCGCGGCCGTCCAAAGGCTCTCGCGTGATTTTGCGCGGGCGTTGGTGGCGGATGTGCTCGAGGGGTTGTAGACGTAAAAAGGCGGCGCTACGAAGAATATCGCCGCGCCGCCTTGGGCCATGAGGGGGAGGGAATATTGATAGCCAAATAACCTCAGGCTGAATTCAGTCTAGCTGTGAGTTACGCGCACCGCAATGAATTTCAAATCTTTCTTTGCAGTGGAAAACACGAAGGTATTACAACAGTACACAGCAATTCCGATGGTAACCGCGTTACTTACTCTTTAGTTAACCCCCGGTATAGATTCGGTTACCCCTTCGCGCTTCGTGAGTTGCAGGTACAAGGACTGCGCAGCGCAAACTCTGGTCCTTCGGGATTGTCCGCCGCGATCACCGCGCGGTATTCTGGAGCCGCACTCTCAAGATGATGGAACGCGATCGAGTGACATTGCGGAGTTTTCGATGAACAGCTCGCGCTGGGGCGCGGGTTTCAGCGCCATGAGCCGATTCGTCGCGGAGATTGAGGCTGCCGCTGCCGGCAACGGGCCGCTGCGTGCGGGCTATGTTCTCGCCGGCGACGAAGTTTTCCTGCTGGATCGCTGCCGCGCCGCTCTCTTGAAAGCGTTCGTCCCGCCAGACCTCCGAGATTTTTGTCTTTCGGATTTAGATCTTGCCTCAAGCACGATTTTTGAAGTACTCGATCGTGCCCAGACGCCGTCGTTGATGGCTCCTTTTCAGCTGGTCTTCATACGCAACGTGCGGCAGCTCTACACACGTGGCGCCAAAAAGGAAGAATTCGCGGCGCTCGACCGCTACTTCCGCTCACCCAATCCTCAGGCATTGCTGGTATTCGTCGCCGATTTTCTGCGGATTTCAAGTGACGCGCGCCGTATGGAGATGGAAGATAAGAATCGCTTCGAGCGGCTCACCGAAACACTGGGCGAGCATTGCAGCATCGTCGAACTGGCCCGTGTGAGCGACGACGACGCGATGCGATGGGTTGGGTCAACGGCGCAGGAAGCAGAAACGCGCATAGATCCGGACGCCGCGCGGGAGCTAGTCGACGCTCTGGGTGCCGATATGATGCTGATTTCTTCGGAACTCGAAAAGTTGTTGCTCTATACCTCGGGCCGGGGCCGCATCACGCTCGGTGACGTCGAGACGATGGTGCTTGCTGCCAAGCAGCGCTCGTTGTACGAATTGACCGATGCGATCAGCTTGCGCAATCGCGCCCGTGCCCTGGCTCTGTTGCAAGGGTTGCTCAACAGCTCCGATGCGGGTGAGGATGCGGCGATTGGCCATCTCTACATGATGGCGCGGACGTTCCGTCAGATGCTGGTGATCCTCGAGAAGAATGTGCGCGATTCACGCGCCATCTGGCAGGCGCTGTGGCAGGGCTTTCGTATGCCGCCGTTCGCTGCCGACGAGCTGATTCGACAGGCGCGCCGCTACAAAAGCCGCAGGGAGCTGACGCGTGCCCTTCGTCTGATTGCACGCGCGGACTTTGAATTGCGGTCCTCGCCCCCCGACAAGCGCATTGTTCTGGAACGGCTCATTTACGATCTTGCTTCGGAACCGAGGCCGACACCGCTCTTTGCTTCGAAGCAGCTCTCGTTCGAGGTCTGACCTTGCGCGGCCCTAATCCCCGGCGGAAACTTATGCTCCGCGAACCATGACCGATAGCCGCCGTCAACGCGTTGAATGTGGTTGGTCAACCCGTCGCGCAGGGCATAGAGAGAATCGACATTGATCGCGGCTTCCCCTCGATCGATGCTTGCTAAGAACCCCTGCAGCATCTGCGCGAGTTCTCGATGCAGCAAGCGATGCTGCTTCAGTTCAGGATAATTCACATTGGCCATCATCTGCTCCTCCGCGGTGTGATGATCGCGCGTATAGGCCAGGAGGCTCCGAAGCAATGGTGCTGTGGAATTTCGTGTCTCGCCCTGCATGACCGCGCGGTGCAGCTCGTTCAACGTGTCGACCAGAATTTTGTGCTGATTGTCGATCGATTCCACGCCAACAGAGAGCTTCGCATTCCAATTCAGGAGCGCCATACTTCCCTCGTGCGCCGGAGGAGTGCCGGCACTTTAATCATCGGCAGCTTTTCGCAGGGATTGAATAGCCCGATGGAGGGATACGAGTGCAACTTGGTGTTTACGGGGAGAAAAACCGGTGCTTTCAGTAAACGCCACGTTCGTTCAGCCACCGGCTGTACTCGCGATCGGGCCCTTCGACGTGTTCCACATATTGGCCACGGACGAACCCGAGCATTCGATGCAGTTCGACGTCATCGCCACGATCCGCCCGACCGACAGCCAGCCGGATTTGCTCCATCAGCTGCTGGTGCGCGGCGCGGTGCTGTTCAAGCCCCGGGAATCCATAGCGGCGCAAGAGACTCTCTTCACAGCCGAAGTGCATATCGGTGAACTCAATCAGCCGCGCCATTTGCTCGCTCAGCCGCGCGCTGCCGTTCCCTCGCGCCAACTGCTGCCGAAGCGCATTCAAGGTATCCATCAGGATCCCATGCTGGTCGTCCATCGCCTGGACACCGATGGCCTCGCTGCGATGTGTGGCAACGCTAGTCACAGATTCCCCTCTTGAATACTGATTCTTTATCGGATCATCGCGACCAGCAATACTGCTTCAGTGGACTCGCATTGCGACCTTGGTCTCATAACCGAACGAAAGGGCTATTCGAGAACTATTTCGGGTTGGATCTCATTGCCTCGGGTTGTCAAAATGACGGCGGCAATCAGGATGAGCGCCCCCCCGGCCCAGGCAAATGGCCCCAGGTGCTCTCCGAGCAGCTTGACACCCAGGATTGATCCGAGGGCCGGCTCGATATTGAGAAAAACACCCGCGCGCGATGCAGGAACATGATGAATACCCCAGTTCCAGAGAAACGTCGTCGTAGCTGTGCAAGCCAGGCCGCCAATGGCAAGCGCGACCCACGCCGACAGGCTGACCCCGGCGAAAGGCGGGGGTTGAACCTTATGGGCGAGCCAGGGATTGGCAAGCAAGGGGCCCAGGATGAGAATCATCAGCATCAGCGTGCCCGACAGAACTGTGTAAGCGCTGACCACCGGCGGGCTATGGGTGAGCATCAGTTTTTTGCTCAGCAGAATCCATGCCAGGGCAGTACAGAGCGAGAGCACAACGAGCAAATCGCCTTCGAGAGAGGGTCCCCCGTGCGTAGCGTGGCCCTTGTGCCCGCCCAAAACAATGAGCGCGGCTCCCAATGTCGAGGCCACCAGCGCTCCCCACCCGATGCCGTCGAGCCGCTCTCCTGCGAAGAGCGCAGCAGCCACCCCCAGCAACACAGGCATCGAACCAACCATCAACGATGCATGGCTCACCGTAGTCAATGCGAGACCGTGAAACTGAATCAGGAATTGAACAGGAATGCCGAAGAACGCGGAGATGAGGAGCAAACGGGTTTCGCTTGCAGAGAGGCGAACCCGGTGGATCAAAGCCACCGGCAGCATGCCCAGCGAGGCGAAGAGAAACCGGTAGAGCACCATCGACTCGACGTTCATCTCGTTGAGTGCGATTCTGCCGAAAAAGAAGCCCGTGCCCCACAAAGTTCCCGCAAGCGCGCAGGCGCCGTAACCCAAGAAGTTGAGGCGATGCCCGGATTTGATCGCGCTTGTCATCTCTATGTTTACTCTCGCATACGGGAAAGCTCCGGTCTCACTGCTCAAAACCTGCTGGATCGGAGAGAATATTCATCGATGGCGAACGGGCTGGGGAAGGCCGCGAAATCGTTGCTCACGGGCCTTGCCTTTGCCGTTCTGGCATCGCCGACGTGTCCTTATCTTTCGGCAGCCGGGCTTTCGTTGTTGCACCATCGCAAACCTGTCGCAGACGATGCGGCCCAGAAAAAGGGATCTGCCTCCCAGCTTCCGGCATTCTCAATTCCTGTCGAGCCTCTCGGTTTTTATTCTCCTGGACCCTACTACGAGGGGCAGCGTGAGAGCCTCGTCTCGCTCGATTTCCTCGATGAAGGCAGGCTTCTCTTCACATTCCGAGCTCCGGGTTTGATCCATCGCGCCATTGCGGGGAGTGAGGAGCGCCAGATACGCGCGGAAGTTTTGACATTGCCGCAGGGAACACTCGAATCCGAGGCTTTGTGGACGCTTCACGACCATGACCGCTATTTGTGGATGCTGCACGATGGCCACTTTCTTCTGCGCGACGAGGACACTCTCAAGGAAGGCAACGCCAAGCTCGAGTTGAAACCGCTGCTGCAGTTTCCCGGTCCATTGCTTTCGCTGGAAATGGATCCCGCTCAGCAGTTTCTGGTCACCAATTCAGAGGAGCCTTCGACTGTAAAACCGCAAAATGGGCAGGTCACGAGCCCTTCCACGGCGGAGGCCGATGTCACAACCGATGATCAAAGTGGAAACGAGCGCCGCGATGTGGTGTTGCGGATTTTGGAGCGAAAGTCAGGCCAGGTGATGCTCGTGAGCCGAGTGCGCGCCACCGTACATTTGCCCATCAACTCGGATGGCTACCTGGAAACGCTTCGCGGCAACGGACGGGAATGGGTTTTGAACCTGAAATTCTTTAGCGGCGGCAGCAAGGTCGTGGGGAAACTCGATTCCTCCTGTCAACCACCGGTCGAGTTCATTTCGCCGACTGAGGCGCTGGTCAACACCTGCGTCTTCCAGAATGGACGTCGGTTGATCGCTCTGTCGACCCAGGGCCAAAAGCTCTGGGAAGCCGCTTCGCCGCCCACGCAGATCTGGCCCATTTTAGTGAGGTCGCCGAACGGCTCTCGATTGGCGAGAGAAACCCTGACGCTCGACCATTCAGTCGAGGATTTCGCGCATCCTCTGGACGTTCAGGACATTAAGGGCCAGTTAGTGGAAGTGTATGATTCGGCAGTGGGTACACTGCTGCTGAAGGCACAGGCGAGCCCTGTGCTCGATGGCGGAGGCAATGTGGCGATTTCGCCGTCCGGCAAGCGCGTCGCCATTCTGAATGGCGGAGCCATCCAGGTCTACGAGTTGCCCGCGGCTCCGCCATCTCTTCACGAACCCGGGACATCGAAGCAATAGACAGGGAGCAGTGGTCTTGTTTTCAGCCTTTGTCGCTCCCATGTAAACTGGGCTGCGGGAGATAATTGCTTGGCCACAGCGGTTCTCCATTACTTGGCTGCAGCAGTTTCAGATCGCGGCCGAAAGCGTCCCTCCAACGAGGATGCGTTCGGATTCTCCGTCGAGGATGGGATCTATCTTGTCTGCGACGGAATGGGCGGCGCCGCTGCCGGCGAAATTGCGAGTTCCGTGGCCGTGGACGAGGTTCTCCATCTTCTTGCGGGGCATGGTCAAAATGGATCCGCGTCCATGCCCAGGCCTGTCGAAGAAGCCATTCTGGCTGCAAACGACGCTATTTTCTCCCGAGCCCAGCAAGATAAACAGCTTAGCGGGATGGGCACCACGCTGGTCGCGCTCGCGGCAAAAGAGAATCGCGTCTGGGTCTTGAATATCGGCGATAGCCGTTGCTATCGGTTGCGCAACGGAAGCCTCCAACTGCTGACCCTTGACCACTCCCTTGTAGAAGAGCAGGTAAGGATGGGACGGATGACCCGGGCCGAGGCGCTGCGTTCCCCTTACAAGAACGTCATTACGAGGGCATTGGGCACGCAGGGCCAGGTCACTCCCGACGTGTTCGAGATGGAAGCGGAGCCGCAGGACCTGTTTCTTCTCTGCACGGACGGGCTGACACGGGAGCTTTCTGATGAAGTCATTGCATCGCTGCTCTCGAAGGACGTGCCGCTCGAAGAACTCTGTTCCAGTCTTGTCGAAGCAGCCAAAGGAGCCGGCGGGCACGACAACATCACTTGCCTGCTGGTGCGCGCGGAAGTCTGAAACGTTGTAGCGGACGATTCGGAATCTGATTTCTTAGGAGTCGGGCGTCCCAGTCGGTACTTTCTCTTTCTCGGCGCTCAGCTCCTGCCGAAACGAAATATTCTTGTGGCCCACAAAACTAAATACCACTGTAACGACAGTCAACATCGCCGCGGCAATGTACGACGCGTGCGCAGGGTTGCGCAGATGGGGACGAAGAATCGGAACCAGAATTGGAAGCCCCGCCAGGCCGATGAGTGAGCTGCTGCCGTATACGCCCAAACAGCGAATCCATTCCCGCAGGTAGTTCCCGCGGGTCCGAAAAACGAACCACTTGTATCCGAGAAAAGCCACAGTGATTGCGATGAGATTCGCCAGCACCGCCGCGTACATGTAGCTGTACGATCCAAGCCCGGCGAATGACCAGTTCAGAAGTGCGAATACACCATAGCCAAATACCGTGTTGAATCCGCCCACAAGAATGTAGCGCGCAAGTTGCAGCAGCGATTTGTGAGATTCAAGTTTCACATGAAATGACGGGAACTAGAAATGACGGGAACTAGAAATTGATGCGTTCGATCTCGGTCCCAAGTGGGCGATTCAGCACGGTAGTGTAGATGGCGCCAGCAAACTCCCCAATGATGCCCATTGCAATTGCACCGATCCAAGATAAGACAGCCCCAGGCGCCACGCCCACAGTGAAGTTGGTCCAGAAAAGAAGCTTGTAAATCAAATCAAACATCCCGCGAAGCTGATGAAGTCTAGCACAGGAGCGCTAAGCCCGCAGTTGCATCGACTACACCCGAACGGGAGGTCCTTATCGAACTGACTCCCCGATGCCGGAATTGCAATAATCCGATCGAACTTCACGAATTCTTGAAACCTCATTTGCCAGGCATGTTGTCCCGCGGCCTCGCGGGAATTGAATCAGGTTAACCCAAAGTCATACAGTCGGGACTTGCGCGGCTATTAGTATCGTGTCACGATATATACATGGACGATCAACCGGCAGATCTGGTGATACTTCTCAAGACATTAGCTGAGTTCCGCTACCAATTGCGACGCTTTCTGCTTTTCAGCGAAACCGCTGCTCTGGAAGCGGGGTTGCAGCCCCAGCAGCATCAACTTCTTCTCCAGGTGGCTGGCGCTCCACAGAATACGGCGGTAACGATTTCGTATGCGGCGGAGCGGCTTGGGCTGAAACACAATAGTGCTGTGGAACTTGTCGATCGCTCAGAGCGCGAAGGGCTCCTGGAGCGTACGGCGGATGTAAATGACAAAAGGCGCGCGATCCTGCGTGTCACTCGCAAGGGCAGGCTGCTTCTTGGCCGGCTCGCCGCCGACCATGCGAAGGAATTGAATGAGCTGGCGCCTCGGCTGACAAAGGCGTTGAAGCATATCTCTTTCAATGCGCACAAATCACATTACGCGGAGGCTCGATGAAGTCGCGACCGTCCGCTTTGCGCGACTTTACTGTGGATCGGCGAGTATGGCTTCTGACGGCTGTGGCGCTGTTTATCGGCGCTGGTGCAGCAGGTTTAGCTGTCCTCTTGTTGCGAGCCATCGCTCTGGCGACAAACCTCTTTTACTACCATCGTCTGAGCTTGGCTTTGGTAGGGCCTGCAGGATCTCCGCTTTCTTCATGGATCATGCTTTTTGTACCGGTTCTAGGCGGACTGCTGGTAGGATTCATAGCTCGCTACGGATCGGACAAGATACGGGGGCACGGGATTCCAGAAGCGATTGAGGCGATCCTGCTCCGGGGCGCGCGTGTGGACCCCAAAGTAGCGCTGCTTAAACCTCTTTCGGCGGCCATCGCGATTGGCTCCGGTGGGCCCTTCGGCGCAGAAGGGCCGATCATCATGACAGGTGGCGCCTTCGGCTCACTTGTCGCCCAGTGGCTCCGCCTTACGGATGCTGAACGAACGACGTTGCTGGTGGCCGGCGCGGCGGCCGGTATGTCTGCGACGTTTGCGGCACCGATCGCGGCAATTCTGCTGGCGGTCGAATTGCTGCTGTTCGAGTGGCGTCCGCGTTCGCTGGTGCCGGTCGCGATTGCAAGTGTTGTCGCCGCGGCACTGCGTGTCATTTGGCTCGGAGCGGGGCCACTGTTTCCGGTCGAGCTCCACTCGTCCCTTCCGATGGGTTTGCCGCTTCTTGTCGCCTGTCCACTTGGAATACTTGTTGGCATCGCTTCGGCTGGTTTGAGCCGTTTGATGTACAGCCTCGAAGATGGGTTCGAGCACGTTTGTGGTCACCTGAAGGTGCACTGGATGTGGTGGCCGGCAATAGGCGGCATCGGCATCGGCATAGGCGGGTTCTTTTTCCCGCGTGGGTTAGGCGTTGGGTACGACAATATCGCAGAATTGCTGCGCGGGAATGCTCCCGTTTCGATGTTGCTCGGGCTGATCGTGGCTAAGTCGCTGATGTGGGCATTTTCGCTGAGTTCCGGCACATCGGGAGGCGTATTGGCTCCCTTGTTGATGATCGGCGCGGCGCTGGGTGAAGCGGTTGCACGATTGGCGCATATGCCGGGCGAGACCCAAGCTCTCTGGGCGTTGATGGGGATGGGTGCGATGCTCTCGGGAGCGCTGGGCGTGCCGCTTACGGCGATCCTTTTCTCGCTCGAGTTAACCCATGCGTTGCCGGCGATACTACCGCTGACACTCGCATGTACAGCCTCGTACCTGGTTACATCGCTGGTCATGCCTCGATCTATTCTCACTGAGAAGCTGAGTCGCCGGGGGTTCCATCTGTCGCGCGAATATGGCGTCGACCCACTGGAGATGGTTTGTGTGGGAGACGTGATGACGGAGATGTCAGCTGAGACTGTCGAGCCAGGTGGCGAACTACCCGAAGTGCTCGCTTACACAGATGAGACCTGCCGGGCCGTTGCAGAGGAGATGGCAATGAATGGCGTAATAAGGATGCCGGTGGCAGACCGGGACACCGGCCTGATCTGCGGGAGTATCAGCGCGCAGGAGTTATTGACTGGCCGGAGACGAGCTGTCGTACGGGAGTCGGAACGAAACCGATCCTTCCAACTTGAGCCACAGTAGACGTCAGATTGTCGCCATCAATGGTGCCATGCTACGGACCTGGTTGGCGTGATTGCGTCCTTCTAAACCGCAAGTCGTACAACGGGCTTTCACCTGTGGTCGATAGTCTCCTAGGAATTTCCACTGAAGCGGTGTTCCCCCTCGCGAGGAATTGTTCCAGCAAGTTCCGGGCTCATTTCTATATATGTCGACGCTAGCACCCGGACGAACCGCGCACAATTCCTCACAGCAGATAGAAATACCCAAGTCTTTGGTAGGACCTCTTCGTACGACCTTAGGTTTAGAAGAGCAACCGCGGATCCCTTATATGTCTCACGACACCCCGAAGTGCGATGGAGCCGAATCGGAGAGTACGTCATCCAGTGGACGGGACACTCGGTGACCAAGCTGATACGTTGTTGTCAGAGATTTGTCTGCATAAGGAATGTGCGGGACTGCTGAAATGAAAATGATGGGTGGGCCAGCGGTAAGCTGCGCCTCCGCTAAGAGATGCGTAGCGACCACCGGCGGACGATTCATCGTTGGTCGTTACGCATTGTTCCATGCTGTGTGCTCCAGCCAGACCGGCCATCGTTCAATGGCCAGAAATGTCTAGAACAGCGTGATCTGGTTGTCAACTGAGGTGATTCCCGGAGCCAGCCACGCCTGCCTTTCCGCCTCCGTCCTTTCCGCCCAGGAGCGCACCCGGCCTTTAAGAATGGCTTTGCTTCCCAGTATCTCAACGGTAATGTTGCTGGCATCCACCTGCGCAGTGCGGATCAGCGCATCCTCGATCTTCTTCTTCAAGTCGCTTGGCGAAGCGGCCGGTTTCACGACGATCAAGTTGCTCACGCCTTTTACGCCCCAAAGTCCCCGCACGGCGCGCCCCGCCTCCAACTTCTGGTATTGCCACTCCACTTCGCCCTCGAGCGTCACCCAGCCCTTGTCGACGGTTACCTGAATCTTGTCGGCTGGGACACTTGAATTCCACTTCAGCGCGTGGACCGCGGCGGCCGCAATGTCGGCGTCGGTGCGGTCTCCGATGGTGCGTACATTGATGTCGTTGGCTACGGCGACCACTCCGTTTACCCGATGGGCGGCCTCTTCGGCCTTCCACTTTCTCAGGTAGGTATCCACCGTCCCGGTGAGGGTGACAACGCCATCTTTGACTGCCACGCCAATTTCATTGGCTTGGATGCTGTGGTCCCACCGTAGTTCGGAGAGCACATCGGTCTGAATCTCTCGATCCGTACGAGTCATGGTTGCGGTTGGCATCTGAATTCTCTCCTTCTTATGCCGGCATGCTCCAAAGAGCACGCGGCGGTTTTCAAAAAAACGTGCTGTGATGCCCGTATCGACACGGAGCATCAGGGTAAGACAGAACCCGGCTCGGGCGACTGGTCAGGGCAACAGGCGACCTTTCCTTTACGCCGCTTGTTTCGTGTCCGTCGCTGCCGGCTTCGTTTCTGCCGAAGACGATTTGCTGTCGAACTCAATCTGAATCTGACGGCGATTCGACTGCGGCTTCGGGGCGGGCATCGAGATCTCCAGTACTCCGTCATGAAAACTGGCCTTGGCTTGTTCCGGGTCGGCGCCCTCCGGCAAGGGGATGCGGCGGTAAAAGAATCCGAATTGCCGTTCACTCCGGCGCACTCCTCCCTCGGTGGACTCGCGTTCCATCTTGCGCTCCCCCTGGATGACGAGCGCATCGTCTTCCGCCTCGACGCGAACTTCGTTCGGTGACAATCCAGGAAGTTCGGCAAGGATGTTGAACTTGCCATCGCGTTCGGAAATCTCGACGGTCGGGATCCAGGCAATGGCTTGGTTTATCTCTGCTTCCGGCGCGAGCGGTTGAAGCGCGCGATCAAGCTCGTCTGCCATTCGGCGGAAAAGAGAAAATGGAGTCATACGAAACATCTCGAATGGAGAAAGCGGAAGCCCCAGCGCACTCGGCCGGAGATTTCTCGCGATCGCACCCGGGCGAGTTTGCTGCGTCAGCCCGGTGCGCTGCGAAGACTTATCGCCTTCGTCGGTCTTTTGTGATGTTGCGGTCGTCGGTTCGGTTTCGGTCGGCATGATGATCTCCTTTCTTTTGTTGTTCGCTTCCATGGTTGGAGAATCGCCTATCGACAAAGTGTGAGGAGCGACGAAGAAGGCCGAGTCGTCGCTGGAGTTTCCACCCAACGTGTGACGATTCCAGAGAAGTGGGTTTTCAAAGGAACTCTTTCATCGCGGATAAGAGCGTCTCGTAGTCATACGGCCCAGGATGACGGCGATCGTTAATTAAAAACGTTGGAGTGTCGATGGCCCCATCTCGATGTCCGCTGAGTATGTCTTCCCTCACCCGAAAGTCGAACGTGTGCAACGCCATGTCCCGATTAAACCGCTCCATGTCGAGACCGCACTGGGTAGCGTAGACCCTTAGGTGCTTGTCCGACAGAGCGTGTCGTTGATTAAAGAGAAGGTTGTGCATCTCCCAGAATTTGTTCTGCGCGCCGGACGCCTCCGCCGCCTCCGCGGCATGCTGCGAATTGACTTCCAAGCTGGACAAGGGGTAATTGCGAAAGACGAAGCGCATCTGATCGCCGAGGACCGCCTCGAGGCGCCTGACCACGAAACGCGCTTCGTTGCAGCGAGGACATTTGTAGTCGCCATATTCAAGCAGGGTCACCACGGCGGACCCCGGACCGCGAACGTGATCCCCACTGGCTATGGGAGGAGTGAGCTGAACGGGAACAGCCGTCGTCATCAGATGTGATCCTCACTTTCATTGCGAGATGCTAACCGGCGTGCTGCGCAAATGCAATTGCACGGGAGGATAGAAATGCGATCGGGAGGGTGGCCTAGGGATAACTACGGCTCGCTGAGTAGGACCTTCTACTACCTTCGACTTAGTAGCGACTCCAAGGGTTTTCTTCGATTGCTCTCTAATACGAAGGTCTTACTTTTCCATGCGCTTCTGGATAGAAATGTAAATAGGTACTCATATTCAATCGAGGCTCATCCTAGCGACCAATTGTTTGCATGAGTCAATGCGGCTAACATCGCAGACCAGTCGCTCAGCCATTGGCCTCTGGTGACTGTGTAGCGAGACGGACATTAGTGCCGCGCTGAGTCAATCGAGAGGAAAGCGAGGGAGTTATGAAACGAGCGTTCTACCTTTTCGCACGGGCGATAACGATGTTCATGGTGGCCTCGCTGGTCTTGGCTGGAGGCTGCAAGTCCGGAGAGAATACGGCCAACGCCCCGCAGGCCACGCGGGTGGGTAATGCGCAGCCCGAATCACAGGCAAATTTCGACCAGCAGCGGCAGAATGCGGAAAAGCAGACCCGTCCTGAAGTCGAAAAGGAACGGCAGAGTGCCCAGGAACAAGCGAATCAAGCACTCGATCAGGATGCCATCGCGGCGATCAATCAAACCCAGAATGCAATCAAGGCAATTTCACAGAACAAGAAGGACGATGCGCTTGCCGCGATCGAAGCGGCTACCGGAAAGATCAATATCCTTCTTGCTCGTAATGCCAAGGCGGCGCTGATCCCGGTGGCGTCGGAGGTCGAAGTGATTGATGCCGCGCCGCTCGACGAGAAAGCTGTCCAGACGTTGGATCACAGCGTTTCCGAAGCGGTAAAAAACAAGGATTACCCGACCGCCCGTCTCCTGCTGTATTCGCTGGAGAGCGAAATCCGCACTCGCACTTACAATCTGCCGTTGGCCACTTATCCTCTGGCCCTCCAGGAGGCGGCGCGATTACTCGATCAAGGGAAGAACGACGATTCAAGCAATGTGTTGGGAACGGCGCTCAATACTCTGGTCGCGGTTGACAAGGTTACGCCAATCCCTCTTGTCCTTGCGCGCGCCGCCATCGCAGCTGCGGAAGAACAGCGGCAGAAAGACAAGAACGCAGCGCAGACGCTGCTGGCGACGGCAAAAGATCAGCTTCATCGCTGCCAGGAACTAGGCTATGCCGCCAGTGCGTCGGAATACTCGGCACTGAATACCAGCATTGCTCAGCTTGATAAGGAATTGAAAAGCAATGGCGATACGACCTCGCTGTTCGCCAAGCTGAAAGATGAACTTTCGCCGCTGTTCAACCGGCAATCGGCGCAGGAGCGGCGCTAATAACCAACTACGCAAACGCGCGGATTGGAAACATGGAGAAAGGAGATTGACATGTCAGTTTCACCAGGAGTAGTCCATCGTCTATTGGTAGTCACCCTCTTCGCTTCAACGACACTGCTGCCACCCGCCCTCTGGTCGGTGACGCGGAACCTGCCCAACGCTGAGGTCGCAGCCCAACTGGATGCCGCAAACACTGAGGCGGCGGAGTTGGCCCGCGATACGGATGAAATGACTTCGCTGCTCCACAACGATTTGAGTTGGGAGTCGCATGCCATGATGCTGAACCAGATCAAGGATCACGTGAACAACATGGGAAGAATCGTGGCCAAGCTGCAGGAAGAACGCGAGGAGGCGTCTCCGTGGCAGCAGCAGGCCATCGATCGCATGGTACCCATGCTCAAGGAAATCGCGGCTAATACCACCGCGGCCATCGAGCATCTGAATCAGAATCATGTACGCCCCACGACGCCTGACTACGTTGAATATCTTCAGCAAAATGCGGATACCTCGCATGAACTTGCAGATATGATATCGGCGGTTAACCAGTATGGCCGCGAGAGGAGCAAGCTGGAACGGCTCCAGGACAAGATTGAAGCACCCGGCAGTTAGCCGGCAGTACGAAGTAATTGGTCGTGCCGTCTGACCGTCGCTCGACGAGATATCGGCAGACGGCTGGGGCGAAAACTGTCTGTAGTCGCCTTGCCTTCCGGAAGCACAGAAATGGAATCAGGATCAACACAAGCGCAACCAAAGGAGCGTTCAGAATGAAACTCCATCGAGGGACCTTATGGACGGCGGCTCTTGCCATCGTGCTCTTCTCGATTCCAGCAATGGCAGATAAGGTGGTGACGGACTTTGACCACTCCGCTAACTTCAACCAGTACCACACCTACTCGTGGGGACATCTTCACGCTGCGGATCCACTTTTCGAACAACGGGTTCGCGAGGCGGTGGACCAGGCGCTTCAAGCGAAAGGATTGCGCGAGGTAGACGCCGGGGGCGACCTGACCGTGACCGCAGTAGCCGTCAAAAGGAACAAGACCGAATACGACACCTTTTACGCGGGGCTAGGACCACGCTGGGGTTGGCACGGCTGGGGTACGGGCATGGCAACTACGACCATCGACAGAATTCCGGTCGGCACCCTGGTCGTAGATCTCTACGACACCAATTCAGAGAACCTGGTGTGGCGCGGCGAAGCCCAGGATCAACTCTCTGAGAAGCCGGAAAAGGACACCAAGAAGCTCAATAAGTCAGTGGACAAGATGTTCGAGAAGTTCCCGCCACGCGCCTGATCGTCATTGGATGAGCCGAGCCGGCCGACACGGGCCGGCCGCCGGCACCGAAACACATGCGTATCGCCATCGACGCGATACAAGGAGGAAGCCATGAATACCATGGTCACGTATGCTCGCTCGGAAAGAGGGTGGTCCATCGCTCTCGGCATCCTGCTGATTGTTGCGGGGCTCTTGGCTATCGCCGTGCCGTTCTTTGCCGGCGTGGCCGCCAGTGTCTACTTCGGATGCCTGGTTCTCTTCGGTGGGGTTGCGCACCTGGTGTACGCATGGTCGCAGCGCAGGGCAGGCGCAATTCTATGGCAGATTCTCATCGGGATTGTGTACCTGGCCGCAGCTTTTTACATGCTGGCGCTGCCGGTCGCCGGAGTGGTTGCGCTGACGCTCGTGCTGGCCTTCTACATTGCTGTTGAGGGGCTGTTCGAGTTGGTGGTTTTCTCCCTCCTGCGAAGGCTCCCCGGATCAGCCTGGTTCCTGGTGGATGGGGTGGTGTCGCTGTTGGTTGCCAGCCTCATTCTCTTTCACTGGCCATCGAGCTCCTTGTGGGCGGTGGGCACGCTGGTGGGCGTGAGCATGCTGTTTAGCGGCATTGCCAGGATCACCGTGCCCGTCCGTCTCCAGGCGATCTAACGTCAAACCGGCACGAAGGAAGATGGGGCATGAGAGCTGCGTGTGCGCAAATTCGGAGCGCGGTCATATGGGCGCCGATGGTTCTGTTCACGTTTCACTCGCCTCTGATTGCAGGGGTGGCGAGAAGCGACAGCCAGGAGCTAGCGACGCTTCTCGAACAAGCCAGCGACGAAGCGCGTGAACTGGCCATCGACGCCCAAGATATGCAAATCCTCATCGTGAGCGACCAGAATTGGCTTACTCACACGTTGAAGCTCGCCAAAATCAAGGGGCATGTGGATAATATGGCGCTCATCGTGGATAAGTTAACCAAAGTTCAGAGATCCGGTTCTGAGTTACAGGAGCAGGCCGTCGAACGAACCTTACCCTTGGTGAAGGAGTTACAGGCTAATACTACGGCCGCAATGAACTATCTGGACCAGAACAAGGATCGACCTGTTTCCGACGCGTATAAGCAATATCTCGAGAAGAATGCGGAGACCGCACGGCAACTCTCCGATATCATCTCGGCTTTGGATGATTACGAGAGGAGCATGACAGAGATCAACAGAATACGAAGCAAGCTGACCGGACCGGAAACCGGCAAGTGAGATGTTGCGGCGCGAAGTTCCAAACATCCGGGCGCGTTCTGATCCGCGCGATGCATCATTGCACTTGAATTCAAACACACGCTGCTGGTCGTCAAGCATCCGCGCCATCGTCCATGTGCGCGCGGTCGTGCTGATTGCCTTGTTTGCCTTGTTTGCCTTGGTTCGCAGATTCATCGTCCTCTATCAAACATCCCCAAGCACCATCGCGGCGCTGGCCGGAGCATCTTTCGCCCGCGGGGTCGTGTTTTGGATTGTCGGCAGCAAGGAAGAACCGCAAGCAGAAGAGGCCGAGCAATGAGATCGGCCTGATCACCGCCGGGCTTTTCACGGCCGAACGCGCAAATGCATGATTGGCCTCGGTGATCCGGGCGAACCATCCATGGAGACACAATAAAGGAGGCACAATGAAACTCGCCGGCTTTCGTCATTTGTTGTTCATCGCCTTTGTGCCGCTAATGGCCCTGAGCTTTCAAAGAAACACACTTGCCCAGCCGGCGCCCCTTGCTCCGCCCCAATTGGACCAGTTGGTAGCGCGGATCGCGCTCTATCCAGACCCGCTGCTGGCGCAGATTCTTACTGCCTCGACTTACTGGACCGAGATTCCCGATGCTGCGTCCTGGGCCGATCAGCACAGCTACCTCAAGGGCGATGCGCTGGCATCGGCCATCCAGGCTGATCATCTGCAATGGGATCCCAGCGTGCTGGGATTGCTGCCGTTCCCTTCGGTGCTACGCATGATGGCGCAGGATCAGGCATGGACCGAGCAGCTCGGCAATGCTGTTCTGAACCAGCGACCGGAAGTGATGGACGCGGTGCAGCGGATGCGCCGGCTGGCCAGACAGTATGGCTATCTGGCGCCGAATGGGTATGTGAATGTCGTGGATTCGGGCGGTTATATTGAGGTGCTGCCTCTGAATCCAGCAGTGATTTACGTGCCCTGGTACGACCCATACGTCGTCTTTGCTCCCCCGCGTCCCGGCGTCGTCGTGACGACTGCGATTCGTTTCGGCCCCGCGATCACGATTGGAGCAACCTTCGGGACGTGGGGCTGGTGGCTTGGTTCGGGATTCGTGTGGCCGGCCCACACGATTCTCATCGACCGCCGTCCGTGGGTCCGGGTGTGGGGGAACCGGTTTGGCTATGTGCATCCCTATGCCCATCCGTGGGTGCGTCCGATTGGACCGCGTGTAGAAGTCCATCGGTCGAGAAGGTAACGGCATGTAGCCGACCGGCATGGAGTTGATGCCGAATTTCGGCACGGAGCAACGATGCCTGCGGACGGAATGGTTGTGCGCTGACGTTGTTCCTGCCGCTGTGACTGATCCATTCGCGCATTCTCCCATCCGCACGTTATTGATGCGATTTGTAAGCGGGTGTTTACGTCATCGGCACCGCGGCCATCTGTCCTTGTCTGACTAAAATGAAAATTATTACTTTCACTGCGAACGCCGTACAATCATCCTGATACAGTGGTTACGGCTCTCTTCGGGCCTTCTTCCCTGAGTCACATTCTCGCGGTGACCCAACCAAACCGGCACGTAGTGCATGAGATTTTTCGGCCCTTGGTGCAGGGGTAGGTCTTTCTTTTGCATCAACTGTTTCCCCCTCTCTTTGCCGGTTGATTGCGCGAGAAGCTGCGAGGTGCACCATGCAATCTCTGGATGCTTGGTTCTCGTCTGGCCCCTTCATGCCTCATGGATATTGCTATATGTGGGTTCCGGGGCTGGTGTGGCTGCATGTGATCTCCGATTCACTGATCACGCTTGCGTACCTGTCGATTCCATTCACGCTCGCCTATTTTGTCCGCAAGCGGACCGATCTGCCATTCAACTGGATGTTTGTCTGTTTTGGCGTTTTCATTCTTGCCTGCGGCGCCACCCACGCCATGGAAGTGTGGGACCTTTGGCATGGCGATTACTGGGTGGCAGGAGGGATCAAGGCCGTCACGGCAATTGCTTCCCTGGCCACTGCGGTATTGCTGGTGAAACTGGTTCCGCACGCGGTCGCGCTGCCGAGCCCCACGGCGCTGCGGATCGAAATCGCGGAACGCATCCGAGTGGAAGAGGAGCTGAAGCTGGCCAAATCGGAGTTGGAATTGCGGGTCGAGGAGCGCACCGCGGAGTTGAAGAAGGCCAACCGGGATCTGGTCTTCGAGATCGAACAGCGCAGGCGCATCGAGCAAGATCTTAGAGATAGCGAAGAACGACTGCGCCTGGCGCAGGAGGCCTCCGGGATGGGGGTGTGGGACTGGGACACCCGCTCCGACCGGCTGGAGTGGTCCGATCAGACGTTTCGCATCTTCGGCTTGCAGCCGGGCGAGCAAGAGCTCGACGAGTCGTTTTTCCTGAGGCTGGTGTATCCCGAGGATCGGCCGACCGTGAAACTCGCGATTGGCGAAGCGCTTCGGCCGGGTGGAGAACTCGATACCGAGTATCGGATTCAGCGGCCGGATGGCTCGATGCGCTGGGTCCTGGCCGAGGGACGGACCCATTGCGACAACAAGGGTTCGCCCTTCCGGATGATCGGGCTGAGCCTGGATGTTACCGAGCGCAGGGAGGCGGCCGAAGAACTGCGCCGAAGCGAAGAGCGATTTCGCCTGTTGGTCGAAGGCATCGCCGACTACGCGATTTTCATGCTGGACGCGGAAGGGTTCGTCTCCAGCTGGAACCGTGGAGCGGAGCGCATCAAGGGATATTTGGCCGAGGAGATTATCGGACAGCATTACTCCTGTTTCTATGGCGACGAAGATCTGCGCAAGGGCAAGCCAGCCATGGCCCTTCGAAAAGCTACAGCAGCGGGCAGGTTCGAAGAAGACGGATGGCGGGTCCGCAAAGACGGATCGCGCTTCCAGGCCAACGTGATACTCACCGCGTTGCACGACCCCAAGGGAAAGCTGGTTGGTTTTGCCAAGATTACGCGGGATTTGACCGAAAGCCGGAGGGCGGAGGACGCGGTTCAGGCCGCCCAGGCAGAACTGGCGCGGGTGGTCAGAGTGTCCACCCTGGGGGAGATGACGGCCTCCATCGCCCACGAGGTCAACCAGCCGCTGTCGGCAATCGTCACCAACGCCAACGCGTGCCGCCGGATTCTCGCCAGCCCGGCTCCGGATATTGACGACGTGCAACAGGCTCTGACCGAGATTGCGGAGGCGGGAACCCGGGCGGGAGAAATCATTTCCCACATCCGGGCTCTGGTGAAAAAAGGCGCTCCGCAGAGGAGCCCGGTCGATATCAACCTGGTAATCCAGGAGGTGCTGGATATCATTCCCGGAGTTTTGGAAAAGCAACACGTCTCGCTGGAAATGGAACTGCGCCCTGCCCTTCCGCCGGTGCGGGGCGACCGGGTCCAGTTGCAGCAGGTGGTGTTGAATCTGATCATGAATGGAATTGAGGCGATGAGTGCAGTTCCGGACCGCCCGCGGGCCCTCGTCATCCGCTCCGACGCGCGCGAATCGGGCCTGGAGGTGACCATTCAGGATTCCGGGACAGGGCTCGATCCCCGGAATATCGATCATATCTTCGATACATTTTTCACCACCAAACCCAACGGAATGGGCATGGGCTTGTCCATCTGCCGGTCGATCATCGAGGCGCATCAAGGCCGCTTGTGGGCCAGCCAGGATCCCGCCGTTCAAGGCGCAACCTTTCGGTTCTCTTTACCAGCAGCGGCATAGTACCGATATGAAAGAATCGCCTCCAATCGTGTATGTCGTGGACGACGAGCCTTCGGTCTGTCTGTCGGTTAAACGACTGCTGCGCTCAGTGGGCCTCGAGGCCCGCACATTCGGAACGGCGCTGGAGTTTCTCCACAGCAAACGCCCTGACGCGCCGGGTTGCCTGATCCTCGACGTCCGGCTTCCGGGGCTCAGCGGACTCGATCTTCAGGCCGAGCTTGCGGCCCGGAAGATTGCTCTTCCCATTATCTTTGTCACCGGCCATGGCGACATCCCGATGTCGGTTCGCGCTATGAAGGCCGGGGCAGTCGAGTTCCTCACCAAACCTTACCGGGAGCAGGAACTGCTGGAGGCAATCCAGCGCGCGATCGACCAGGATGGCATCACAAAGCAACACACCGCGGAATTGCGCGCGCTGCAGGAGCGCTATGCCTTGTTGACCCCCCGCGAGCGAGAAGTCTTTCCTCGGGTGACCAGCGGTTTGTTGAACAAGCAAATCGGTGCGGAACTGGGCGCCAGCGAAAAGACCATCAAGGTTCATCGCGGGCAGGTGATGCAGAAGATGGAGGCGAAATCATTGGCCGACCTGATTCACATGGCGGGGAAACTCGGCCTTCCTTCCAATTGATCCCGGCTTTATGGGACCAAGGTCCCATAGACGTGCCGCCGTGCCGGGGATACCTTCAATCGTGTAAGGCAAGTGAAGCAAATGGGCCAGCTAATTTCCGGTGCTCCACAGCCCTGCGGTGCCAGCACCGGAGCAAAGCTCCAATTGACAGTGATTGGCGGGCCAGAGGTAGGGTCATGACTGAGACCGAGACGGGATTGATTGCCATCGTCGATGATGATCGATTGATACGCAGATCTCTTGAAAGGCTCCTCAAGTCCGCTGGACTCAGGGCGAAGAGCTTTGAGTCGGCTGAGGACTACCTTGACGAGGGCTACCATCACGGCATCTGCTGCATCATTCTCGATATTGGTCTGCCGGGCATGAGCGGATTCGAATTGCATCGGCGGCTGGCGGCAGAAGCCAACCGGCTGCCGGTGGTATTCATTTCGGCGCGCGACGAACCAGAGGTAGAAAGCGAAGTCGCACAGGCAGGAGCCATCGCTTTTCTTCGCAAGCCCTTCGGAGATGACGCCCTTCTCAAAGCCGTTCAAACCGGTATGGCGTTATTGAAAATCAGAGGGCAGTAACGTCTTCGTTCTTTGCATGTGCACAGGCGCACATGCAGTGAATCCGAACTTCCACTCCGTTCACCTTGCGGCGACGGGCCCAGTGCGCCGCCGCCTAGGGAACCCTTGCCACTTGCGGGGAGGAGTATTGTGTCAATTTCAAATGGAATTACGGATCATGGCTGCGGACTCGCAGAATCTACCCGCGAGCCATACAGGGTGCTAGTCGTTGATGAGCATCCGATCGTACGTGAGGGACTGGCGGCACTGATTAACCGCAGGTCCGACATGAAAGTTATCGCCGAGGCGTCGAGCGGGCGGGAAGCCGTGGATCAATTTGTTGCCCAGTCTCCCGACCTCGCTCTCCTGGAGTTGAAATTGCCGCTGATGGACGGAATTGAGACCGTCAAATCGATTTGTGCCAAGAACCCCGCGGCGCGTCTGGTCGTGTTCACAACCTGCGTGGGCGAGGAAGACATTTACCGGGCGCTAAGGGCAGGCGCGTTCGGATATCTGTTGAAAAGTACATCTCTCTCTGAGCTCATCGAATGCATCCTCGCGGTGGCGCAAGGGAAGAGATGGATTCCGCCCTCAGTGGCGGCCCAGCTTGGAAAGCGAGTTCAGGACCGCGGACTGACCCGCCGGGAGACGCAGGTTATACGCGCGCTGACCACCGGCATGAGCAACAAGGAAATCGGCTCGGCCCTCGATATCAGCGAATCGACTGTCAAGGTGCACGTGACGCACATTCTCGAAAAGCTCAATGTCACCGGACGCACAGAGGCGATCAACGTCGCTTTGAAACGGGGGCTGGTGCACATGGATCAGATCGGGGCCGCCTGAAATTGGGCTGCACCGCTGATCAGGCCCAGTGCTCGAACCTCACAAGGCGCCGGTCGGAATGGGATACTGCACATTCTCGAGCGCTCGCAGATTATCAATTGATCGATCGACTGGGTCTCCGCTTGATGTTTGAATGGCAGGCGTGAAAATCGTTCGCGAATGGCAGCCAACATAGCTGTTATGGTGTGCCGTTGATTGTGCCATCACCTTGACGCTTGAGTCTTTCGCTGCGATCGCCCGAAGCACTGAAACGGTGCCGTCGGTCGACGCATTGTCGATGAACAAGTGCTCAAACCGGTATTCGGGCAGACCGTCGGCCACCGCCATCAACCTCCGGTGTACCTCGCGCACATTGAGCTCTTCGTTGTAGCAGGGAGTGAGAATGGTGATCAGTTTCCTGCTCATGCGACTAGCCTGTTGATCAAAGAAGCGCTCCGATAGTCGCCGACGGGAAAGATAGCGATCATTTCGACCACGAGTTTAGCACATGGTCACCTTAGCGGGATTGAAGTGCCTCTTCAATTTAAGAAATCGAATTTCGAGTTGATCGTAGCTCAGCTTTGCGGCGAAAAAGATCAACGTTATCTCTGAAACCATAAAGAGTATCTTCTCTAAGAAGTTCAGATGAATCCAAGAAGCCGCATCGCTCAGGAGATAGGCACGGACAGGAAGGAGCAGGAGCAAGTGATAAATATACATGCCGTAGCTGTATTTCCCGATGATGCGCAGCGATTTTGGGGTGAGAACGCGCTGCAGAAGAGGTGAGTGGTGTTGTGAGAGCGCAACGAGCGCCGCAGAAAGCAGCGCGAATGCCGTGATGCCAATCGTTGTCATCCATTTCCCCGTTGATACGAACTCGTGTGCATGGAAGAGCCCTATATATCCCAAGATCGACATACCAAAGAATGCGGATAGGGCAATCCAATTCTTTGGAATAGGTGCTTTATGTACGACCATATATATCGAAATAAATGCGCCCAGGAAAAGGCCATCAACCCTGCTCGACGTAAGTTGTACGAGACCGAAGTTGTCTCCGAAGTAGAGATGGTAAAGCAGGATCCGCAAGGGAAGCGCTATGAACAGTCCGAATACGCAGAGGCGAGCGATCATCCGCTCGGAAAAGTGCAGGACGACGAGAGGCCACAAGAAATAGAATTGCTCTTCCACGGCGAGACTCCAGTATGCCCCCCAAATGCCTCCCATTGTTTTTTGACCGTGCCAGAAAACTGGCCAATTCTGGAGATATAAAAAGTATGCCGCCTTCCACGAATTCCATGCGGGCAGTTCGTTGGCGATCTCCGGTGAATAGTGTCCCACAACGAGACTCAGCAAGAGGCACAGGTAGTAAATCGGAAAAATTCGTAACGCTCGACGAGCATAGAATGCCCGGAAATAATTCTCGTCAGTTTTTGTCCGCACAAGGATGCCTGTAATCAGAAAACCTGAAAGCACAAAGAACAGGTCTACTCCACCCCATAGCGGTATGGTGAAATATGCGAAGAAGTTCTCAACTAGAGAATTGGGGGTGCGACGAAACAGGCCGCTAACGCCAACGCCATGGGAGCACATGACACCAAGAATTGCCAATCCGCGAATGCCATCCAATTCGGGAGACCGCGTTGTGATTTCTCTCGACGGAAAAGTCATGTCCGATTTCGCTGGTTTGTCCCAAGGCACCAAACCATATCGGCGTTTCCGGCTCTGCCCGACGACGCATACCGCCCTGCCGAAATCACCTTGCCGCCGCATGCACGCACGAGCGCAGTCAACGGAAGCTCGCTGAAATAGTTAATATGCTCATGCATCATATAAAGACTCGAAGGATGAAGAATACGCCGTGCAGTTGATGGGCGCGTGATCGCGACAATGCCAATTTGCGCCACGCGTCTCGCGAGTCTTGATAAACCGAAAGGAGACTCGCAGGGCACCTCTAGATACACGAAACCTCCATCGGGCGACGCGTTGAAGATTTCGGTTACGACTTGACGGGGAAATCCAACATGCTCCAAGACGTTGCTGTTTATGATAAGGTCCGCCCGGCAATCAGCCGGATCTTGCGTCGAAATCACACCCTGTGCGGCTTCCACGCCCGAAATGTCGTAGACGTAGGGCTGCGCTCCTTCCAGCAAACCGACGACTAGATCGCCTCGATCTCCGCCATGATCGAGAACGCGCCTGATCTTCCGGTTACCGATGTGTTGTCGAAGGATTGGGGCGAGCCTTAAACGTCGAACCTCATAGGATGCAGTGGACGCCAGGTCGGCGTTGAATTCCTTCGTGTACCAAGGTTCAAATGAAAAGCGCATTTGCTGATACTCATCCAAACGATAATCCTGATAAAGTCGTCGCAAATCGGCATCATCGAGCCGAGGGTTGTAGAAGATGAACCCGCAGGATTTGCATTCCACCAGGTCGACGCAAAATGGGTCCTGATCCCAAATCCGTTTGGCCAGAAAAGGCGCGACCATAGCACGTCTGAGATAGCGGATTGTCCCATCGCAAATTACGCAGTTCGAAACTTCGATCATCGAGGTTCCCATACGCCGTAGGCTCTTCCAAACAATTCGAACTTTGGAAGCCGCGGGTATTGTTCTACACGGATCATAGGCGATGAAACTCAGCGTTACACGGTCGAAGAAGCTGGGAGCCCCAAAGCCATGACGCCTGTCCCACATCCAGACCGCGCGATCGGGAACCCGATGTACAACAGATATTCATCTGTTTGAAGAATTTGATTGCGCGACTCGATGTCCGGGATCGAGGATTCATTAAATAGCTCGACAACGGGAAGATGTTTCCCTCAAGAGTCCCCTTGCACTTGACGAGACGGATGGGACCCGGCCATAAGCCGAGTCCCCAAGCACACGATTAATTGCGGGCCGAACCAAAACCACCATCCTCACCACCATAGCAATTTCTTTTGACAATGGGTTAACTGCACCCGCTGGTCGATCCGCAGCTCATGCAGCGGTAGCAGCTTCCGTTGCGGACCATGATGGCGCCGCAAGTTGAACAGCTAGGCGCATCGCCCATCTCGTACATGTCGCGCATGGCGTCCGCTGCATGATAAATACCGCGATCCTGCATGTTGAGTCCGTGCGGTACCGGCATGGTGCTCGAAGCAATCTTCTCCGAAGTAAGTCCAGGAAGAGTCGGTTGACCTACACCGCTCTCGGGTGCAATGCCGCCGCTGGGCGCAGAAGTGGCTCCCATCCCTCCAGGACTCAATTTGCGGGCCACTTCCGCAGCCAGCCGGTTGAGCTGTGCCTGGCTGATCCCCTCTACTTCAGTCTCCGTCTCAGGCAAGATTGTCGGCGACGCTGGCAGAGGAGCTGCCTGCGGCGAAAGTCCTGCAAACAGGGTTAGCTGCTCGCCGGAGAGAAACCGCAGATTGAGCCAGCGGAAGATGTAATCCATCAGGCTCTTCGCATAGCCAATTTGCTCGTTGCCGGTCCAGCCCGAAGGCTCAAAGCGCGTATGCGCGAACTTCTCACACAACACACGCAGCGGCACTCCATGTTGCAGGGCCAGTGAGATTGAGGTCGCGAAGGCATCCATCAGGCCCGACACCGTCGAACCTTCCTTTGCCATCTTGATAAAGATCTCGCCCGGCTGGCCGGTTGGGTAGAGGCCTACAGTGATATAACCCTCATGGCCCGCAATCGAGAACTTGTGCGTCACCGAGGCGCGCTCTCCTGGCAAACGGTGCCGCACCGCACGAGGCGGCGCGTTCAAATCCTGCGCCGGTTCACGCGTCGCCTCAAAGCCCATCGCCGGGTTCAGCAACGGCAAGTTCGCCGTCCCGGCAATCTCCTCCATCGCCTTCTGGAACGCGCCCGCGGCAGCAACCACCTGCTTCGCAGTCACCTCAAGCCGCTCGCCAATCTTGGCTTCGAGCGTCTTCACATCGCTCTCAGCAGCGGTGTGTCCCGCTGCCAGTTGCGACAAGATCCGGCCCCCTGCCACATCGATGGCCGATGGCTCGCGCTTCGCATCAAGGCTCGTATTCAGCGGTTGCGTGCCTTTGGAGCCATCGCGATAAATGGCAACGGCCTTGATGCCCTGACGCCAGCTCTCGGCGTAGGCTTCCGCCACGTCTTCCACGCTGGCTTCGTGCGGCAGGTTCACCGTCTTTGAAATAGCACCCGACAAGAACGGTTGCGCCGCGGCCATCATCTTGATGTGGCCCATGTAATGAATCGAGCGCGTTCCCTTCGCGGGTTTGAAACTGCAATCGAACACGGCCAAGTGTTCCGGCTTGATGCCCGGCGCGCCTTCAATGGTGCCCGTGGCGTCAATATAGCTGACGATTGCGTTCACCGCGTCATTGTCGTAGCCCAGCTTGAACAGCGCTGCAGGCACCGTGTTGTTCACGATCTTGATCATGCCGCCGCCCACCAGCTTCTTGTACTTCACGAGCGCGAGATCGGGCTCAATCCCCGTCGTATCGCAATCCATCATGAAGCCGATGGTGCCTGTGGGCGCCAATACCGTGGTCTGCGAGTTGCGATAGCCATAGCGCTCGCCAAAGATCAGCGCCATATCCCAGCACTCGCGGCTCGCTTCAATCAGCGCTTCCAGCTGCGGCACCATAAAAGGCTCGCCGCTCTGGCGCGATTTGCCGATGTTGTTTACCTCGGCGCGATGCATCCGAATCACGTCGAGAAACGGCTCGCGGTTCACGTAGAACCCTGGACACGCGCCGCCGTTCCGTTCCACCCGCGCTGTGAGCGGCGTGGCTGAAGCCAACGGTGGGCACTGCGCCGCAATCATTGACGATTGCAGGTACGCCTGGCCGCACATAATCGCCGTGAGCGCTGCGGCTAGATCGCGTCCTGCAGCCGAATCATAGGGCAGGCCGAACGCCATCAGCAGCGCGCCGAGATTGGCGTAGCCCAGGCCGAGCGGCCGATAGTCATGCGAGTTCTTCGCGATCGACTCCGTGGGATAACCCGAGTTATCGACCAGGATCTCCATCGCCGTAATCACAACAGAAATCGCGTGCCGATACGCGGTGATATCGAACGTGCCGGAAGGCGTGATGAACTTGAGCAGGTTAAAGCTGGCCAGGTTGCACGCCGAGTTATCCAGGAACATGTACTCCGAGCAGGGATTCGACGCATTGATGCGCGCCGTGTTCTTGCTCGTGTGCCAGCGATTGATCGTGGTGTCGAACTGCATGCCCGGATCGCCGCAGAGCCACGTAGCTTCGGCAATCCTGTGCATGATGTCCCGAGCCTTGTACGTCTTCACCGGCTCGTGCCCCTTCACCGTATAAGTGGTGAAGTCGCCATCGCTCTCGTAGGCGCGCATAAACTCGTCGCTCACACGCACCGAGTTATTGGCGTTCTGGAAGAAGATGGACGAATACGCTTCCGAGTCAGGCCCCGAACCGTCATATCCCGCCTTGATCAGTGTGAAAGCCTTCGCCTCTTCCTTCGCCTTGCACTCGATGAAATCGACGATGTCGGGATGGTCCACATTCAGGATGACCATCTTGGCTGCGCGGCGCGTCTTTCCGCCGGACTTGATCACGCCCGCAAATGCGTCGAAGCCGCGCATGAAGCTGAGCGGGCCCGATGCCGAGCCGCCGCCGGACAGCAGTTCCGCTGAGCCGCGAATGGTCGACAGGTTCGTTCCGGTGCCCGAGCCCCACTTGAACAGCATGCCCTCGGTTTTCGCGAGCGTCAGGATCGAATCCAGCGAATCATCCACCGCATTGATGAAGCAGGCGGAGCACTGTGGATTCCGATACCCGGTGCCGGAGAACACGACGCCCCCCGTTGGCGCATCCCAGTGCCAGTTCTGTCCGTCCGCATTCGGCTCCAGGCGATCGCAGCCCACGTTGAACCACACCGGCGAGTTGAACGCCACTCTCTGCGTGAGCAGCATAACCGCCAGCTCGTCATGGAAAACTGCGGCTTCCTGCGCCGAGGCAAAATATCCGCCGGCAATCCCCCAATCGCGGATGGTCTCAGCCACGCGCCCCACCAGTTGCCGTACGCCTGTTTCGCGCTCCGGCGTGCCAAGCTGACCATGCAGGTACTTCGAGGCCACAATATTGGTCGCCGTCATCGACCAGTCAAGCGGCACCTCGACGTCCTTCTGTTCAAAAATCGTATTCCCTTTGTTGTCGGTGATCAGCGCCGTGCGCTTCTCCCACTGCACTTCGTCGTAAGGGGAGACGCCTTCGCGCGAGAAACGCCGGGCAATCTTCAGCCCATCGACGCTGGGCGCAGCGCCGGTCACTGCCTGGTGGGATGCGGCGGAGGTGTGAAGATGAGTTTCATTCATTAAAAGATCCTCTCAGTCAGCAAAATTCGAATAAAAACCCTGCCTCCGCCAGTGCATAGGCCCTGGTTCGGGGGACTTCCTTGGCAACGCACGGGAAACGGGGCTAAGAGAGATATACGCCGCAAATTCTCGGCCCTCAACGGATTGGACTGGGAGCCTCTCCGCTGGGTTTTCTTTACTGTCCGTTCACAACCGTAGATGAAAAAATACCGCTGTCTGTGGTGCAAGTCAACAGCAAACCACAACATCTGGTATTTTCTTCGCACTTCCAGTACCGGCTTGAAGAATCCAGCGCAGACTCGAAAAACACGGCCAATTTTGCTGTGGAAAGCGCAAACAGCCTTGCCCGACGCGGTTCGGAGCGTCCAAAACTGCCCAAAATCCAGTGCATTCGCGACTCAATTCGCGATGCCTCTCAATCAAACAAGCCTATGCCCCTCAAGAAGAGCGAACAAGAAGCAAAACGGGTGCAAATTTGGCTTTGGCTGTGGGAGTTGTGGACAATCGGGTACGGATCGCCAACGTCTGTTCCGGCTGCCATACTCTGCTCCGGCAATCCGACGGTAATTCAATCGATTCAATTCCCTGCTGTTGTTCCCCCGGATACGAACACTACTTGTTGTTGATCGTTGACCGCCATCTTCTGGTAGTAGTCGCGCAGCGCGGAATACTCTTTCGGATCGAGCAACACAAAGCCGCGGGCGAAGATGTGCTTGATATCGACGACAGCGGGGCCCGGGGCTGTCTTTACCACAAGCATCGCATGTTCTGGCCAAGGCAATTGAACCGGCTGTGGCGCGGCTTCGACCGTGTAGCCGGCCGGCAGGTGGTAGACCGCATCGTCGATCACCTGCTCGGCAAAGTGCAGGTCGACAGCGGCAGTCCGCTTCTCCTCCGCTACGAACTGAGCGTGTGCGCCGGCAGAAAAGAAAAAGCCGGGAAGCAACAGCCGCTTCCCGGTTGCATTGCCCAATTGCCCTGAAACCTTAACGACCGCCGAGAGAAATCCGGCCGACGTATCAAGCCCTTGAAATGTGCTCACTTCGCCTGAAACTCCCTGGGGAAGGAGGCTTTGCAGGGATTCGTTGAACTGCTTTTTGACCTCGTCCGGGTCGGCAGTGAGGTTGAGTTGACGCCAGAGCAACGCCTGGGGACCATTCATCATAACTTTGACAGTGCCGGTGACCGCTCCACGCGCGTCGAGCGCGAGATCGGCGGCATGGGCCGTGATGGCGTCCTTGATCAGATTCGGCGGCGTATAAACGGCACTCCCGGCATTCTGCTGAAGCCCGCCGGCGAGCGTGTCATTCCAGGCAAGCTGCCCGAACGGACAGAACTTCTGGCCGGGATCGAGATAGATGTCCTTCCCGTCGATATGAAGAACGACGAGGAGATCGTCGAGTTGATGGAGTCAGAGATAGCCTGGATCGAAGATCTCCCGGCTGCGATCAGCGACCTTCAAACCATCCGCCTGCAGGCCCGCGGCCCTGGCAAGCGCCAGATAGAGCGCTGCAATGTCGTTGCCTGAACCGCTCTTTTCGGTCCACACCTCTTCGGCCTTCTTCAACTCCGCTCTCAAGTGCAGTTGCTTCCGTTCAGCCGCGCCCTTGACGCGGGTGAAATCGGTGTTGTCGAGGGCCTGCACCGCGTCGTAGAGCTTGCGCGCTTTGGCATCGGGAGAATCAGCGCCGGCAGTGAGCTGACTTGCCGCATCGTGGATCGTCGAGGTCTGCGCAGCGTACTGGTCAAGTTGCCTGGACCAGCGCTTCAGCTCGTTATCCCAATACATCCCGGCGTTGAGGTAAGGCGTGCGGAAAAAGCGCACCCGGTAGTGGAAGGCTTCCTCCGGAGGAGCGTTGGCTTCGCGGTCGAAGGCGGGCACATCGTGGATGTCCAGCGTGTAGTCGTACCTGGGACTGCGGGTGGTTGCGAAACCCGCAGGTAGCCGCTCCGTGAAGAGCAGATATGGGGCCCGTTCTCCATCCACATAGTATTCGACGGGATCAATCCCATCGGTCGTCACGATGCTCGTGTGGGGGTTCCAATAAAAGTGCTCCTTGTGGACATAAATCGGCCGTTGCACCTCCCACACAGGTATCGAACCGGCCAGCATGCCCGAGAGGACCTGCTCTTCATCATCAAGGACGCCGGAGACCTTTCCGCCAGTCAGAGGGATGGTCCACTTGTACTCCAGAATGCTGCCCACCTCGACACTGGGCAGGTTGAAGACAGCAGCGTTCACATGGTTGTTGTGATTCTTGAAAACCAGCAGGTCTGACGCTTTGCCGGTGAGAGGAACAACCGTGCCGTCGGAATGGATTGTGCGACCCTCGATGATGGGCATGTCGCTGCTGCCAGCGACATAGGGTACCTCGACGGTAGCCCACTCCTTCCCGGCCTCTGTCAGTACCTTGATCCGCGCGTACTCCCTGATGTAGTGATTCGCGTTATCGCTCACCTCTTCGCGATACAGGAACACCGCGGACGCGCCCGGTGCCTTCGGATCCGATGTCATCTGCAGCTCTTCTTTGGTCGGTTCTTGAAACTTCTGCGCCATCGCGTCCACCGAAGTCGCAATTACGAGCAAAACCAAAGCAACACGCACTACCAGCCGATCCCGCATGACACACTCCGCATGGATGCTCCTGCACAATCGATTGCGCACAAGCCCACGCACTGGAAATTGATTTGCGGTGCCATCCTATCAGTTTGCCGAAGGAGAGGTCTGTGGCACATGAAAGAAAAAGGGCTCCGCGTAATCTACGCCCGGAGCCATTCACTACTTAACAAATAAAGCTTTTAGCAATTCAACCGCGCCATCGCGCACCGGGAACGCGCGCCCTCACTCGATTGGTGCCACCCTAACCATTCAGTGCAAAGAAAACGCCGCCCATTTCCAGGCGGCGTTTTCTCTCGATTTACAAGACAGGAATCAGTTGCTTTCCTTGGTTTCAATCCTCATTCCATAGAACGATTTGTGCACGAAGAACACCGACACCAGGAAGAATGCGACTGCCAGCGACGTGTGCGAGCACCGGGTTGCTTCGCGCTGAGCGTCACCGCCAGCTCGACAGCAAGCAATCCGAACAAGGTCGTGAACTTGATGACCGGGTTCAATGCCACCGACGAGGTGTCTTTGAACGGATCGCCGACGGTGTCTCCGATCACGGTTGCGTCGTGCAGAGGCGTCCCCTTCTGTTTCAGGTCGACCTCGACAACCTTCTTCGCGTTGTCCCATGCGCCGCCGGCATTGGCCATGAAGATCGCCTGGTACAGGCCGAAGATCGCAATCGAGATCAGGTAGCCGATAAAGAAGAACGGCTCAATGAACGCGAACGCAAGCGTAGCGAAGAAGACGGCGAGAAAGATGTTGAACATTCCCTTCTGCGCGTACTTGGTGCAGATCTCCACCACCTTCTTGCTGTCGGTGACCGAGGCCTTCTCCACGCCTTCCAGTTTGATGTTCGCCTTGATGAACTCGACCGCGCGGTATGCGCCGGTGGTGACCGCCTGCGTGGAAGCGCCGGTGAACCAGTAGATCATTGCCCCGCCGCGTGATCAACCCGAGCAGGAATGGCGCGTGCAGCAGAGAGAGGTTCGCGACGTCATGCGTCAGTCCGCCGGTCAGGGCCATGATGATCGAGAAAATCATCGTGGTTGCGCCCACCACGGCTGTGCCGATCAGCACCGGCTTGGCCGAAGCCTTGAAGGTGTTGCCGGCTCCATCGTTGGCTTCGAGCAGATGCTTTGCGCGTTCGAACTTCACGTCGATGTTGAAGTCCTTCTTCAACTCAGCTTCGATGCCGGGAACATTTTCGATCAGCGACAACTCGTAGACGGACTGCGCATTGTCGGTGACCGGCCCGTAGGAATCCACGGCAATCGTGACCGGGCCCATGCCCAGGAAGCCGAACGCGACCAGGCCAAACGCGAAGACGGCCGGAGCCAGCATCAGGTCCAGCCATGGACTGGCCCGTACTGAAGTAATAGCCCAGGCTCATGAGCGCGACCATGCTGAGTCCCAGCCAGTAGGCCGAAAAATTGCCGGCCACGAATCCCGACAGGATCCCCAGCGAAGCTCCGCCTTCCTTGCGCGGATGTGACGACTTCTTGCACGTGGCTCGATTTGGTTGAAGTGAAAACCTTCACCAGTTCGGGAATGATCGCGCCCGCCAGAGTTCCGCACGAGATGATCGAAGCCAGCTTCCACCACAGCGTTCCGTCGCCGAGAGTGGGAATCATCAGGTACGAGACGATGAAGGTGAGGATGATGGAAATGATGGACGTGATCCATACCAGCGAGGTCAACGGCGTCTCAAAGTCCATTTCGTCGGCGTTAGCGTATTTCGCGTGAGCGATTGCGCCATTCAGGAAGTACGCGCCGGCGCTCGAGACCAGCATGGCCACGCGCATGACGAAGATCCATACCAGCAGTTGCACTTGCGTCTCGGGAGTCTTGACCGCCAGCAAGATGAACGTGATCAGGGCCACGCCGGTCACGCCGTAGGTTTCAAAGCCGTCGGCGCTCGGGCCAACCGAGTCGCCCGCGTTGTCACCCGTGCAGTCCGCGATCACGCCGGGGTTGCGCGCATCGTCTTCCTTGATCTTGAAGACGATCTTCATCAAGTCGGCGCCGATGTCGGCGATCTTGGTGAAGATGCCGCCGGCAATACGCAGCGCCGCGGCGCCCAGCGATTCGCCAATCGCGAAGCCGATGAAGCATGGGCCGGCATAATCGCGCGGGATGAACAAAAGAATGCAAAGCATGATGAGCAGCTCGACCGAGATCAGCATCATGCCGATGCTCATGCCGGCCTTCAGCGGAATCGCAAAGCATGGATACGGCTTGCCGCGCAATCCCGCGAATGCCGTCCGCGAGTTCGCAAATGTGTTGACGCGAATTCCGAACCACGCCACCCCGTAGCTGCCCGCGATGCCGACAAGCGAAAACAACAAAATGATCGGCAACGTAACCGCAATCGATTTTCCCGGCACCGGCGCCAGAACAGCCGAAGTACAGCGAGATAATGACCGCGATGAAAACCCAGAGCAGAAGAATGAACTTGCCCTGCGTCACCAGGTACGTCTTGCATGTCTCATAGATCAGCTCGGAGATTTCGCGCATGCGTGCGATGAACCGGCAGGTTCTTCAACTGCACATAGATCACCAGGCCGAACAACAGGCCGCCGACGCAGAACAGCAATCCGATCGACAGAAGGGCATGTCCGTTCATGCCGAGAAAATTCACGGTCGACAAATCCGGCAGCACCAGGTTGGCTTCGCCTCCGCCCGCGTGTTCCGGCTGCGCCGCAAGCGAATGTGGGAAGCAGCAGGCCCAGGAAGGTCGCCATGGTCCTGTACCGGCGCTTCAGAAATGCCTCATAGCCTGCCTTGATTGCCGAAGCGATCTTCTGCATCTCCGGCATCCCCTTGTCCGAGCCGATGACCCGGCCTCCGAACAGAAAGGCCACAAAGAGCGAAAGAACGCTCACGGCCAGAAAAAAATACACCCAGTACGTTGCAGTCACATGTCCTCCCTGGAATGTGGTTTGAAGCCGTATTCAGAATGGTTTTGAAGAATCGCGACCTCAAGAACGCCCTGAAAAAGCCACCGGAAGGCTATCATCCGGGTCAAGTACTGTCGAGTGATTGCAGTCACAAGCCTCCAACCTCAATAGGCGCGCGACGATGCGCAACTTTCCACCTTGAATTCGAGCGTCGGCGTATACAGTACTTGCGAAGGAGATTCCCCGCTCCATGAAGCCATCGCCGTTGCTCACCCCCCGCGAAGCCGCTACAAAACTCGGGATCAGCTATCCCGCGCTGAAGCATTGGATCCTTGCCGGCCGCATCCGCACCGTCAAGACTCCCGGCGGACATCACCGGATACCGCTCGAGTCGCTCGATGAGTTCTTGCCCGCCTTCGCAAAAGGCCCTTCCCCGCGCATCAGCGGACGCAATCAGCTATTGGGCACTGTGGTCGAGGTTGTCATCGACGGCTTGCTCGCCAAAGTCGTGCTGGCAGTCGGAGGCCAGCGCGTCACCGCCATCATCACCGCCGATGCAGCCCACGAACTGGCTTTGAAGCCGGGCGATTCTGCTTTCGCCCTGATTAAAGCCACGGAAGTGATGATCGCCCGGCCATAGACCCTGTTTTTGACTTTCGCCTCCGATTCGAAGCCGCTCAGCGATCCATCAGCCATGTTCACTGCAGATCGGGCCCGGTATCGATCTCCTCGTTGTAAACTGCATAAAGTCATATTGATTCGAGGAGAAACGATTGAAATTCCCTGCGATCCTTCTTCCCTTGTCTGTCTTGTTTTCTGCCTCAACCTTGCTAAACGGCCAAAGCTGGACCGACCCGCCGGAGGCCCGCGCTTCCGTCCCGAAAATCGAGCGGCAATTTCTGATTGCGGAAATAGACCCGCCTCCCACGACGACAGCAGGCTTTGTCGCTCAGCCCCAACCTGACATGGAGCCATCGCAACAAAGCATGTTGCCAAGCGGCCGGCAGCCCGCTCCGCAGCCGGAACCGGACACGTTTATTGGCCGATGGCAGGCACGGGTGACGGCGACGCAGAACCAGCAGCCGCACTGGATTACGCCGCTAGTCACAGTCACGCCAAGGCTTGAGCAGGAACTGCGAACCGACTTTACGCACTACTACAACAACAGCGGCTATCACATCTGGAACTACGACAATGGCAAAGGGCTGGAGTTGATTCCGGAAAACCACACGGAACTACTCTTCAATCTGCCTCCATTTTTCGACCGATCGAATGGCGAGTCGGATGGGTTCGGCGACGTGTCGTTTCTGTTGAAGGAGCGCATCTTCGCTCGCAACGAGGAGCGCGGCAATGCAATTGTGACCGCGTTCCTGGGAGCCTCGGTTCCTACCGGCAAAAACGCAAATGGCAGTTGCTGTGCCGTGGTCACGCCCACGCTGGCGGTCGGCAAAGGCTGGGGGAATTTCGACCTGACTTCGACGGCAGGCGGAACGCTTCCCGTAACCAATGTGCAGGGTCTGGGGCGAAGCGTGATCTGGAACAATGTCGCGCAGTACCGGCTGGCGAAAACGGGCATCGCGCGCTTCTTCTGGCCGGAGATCGAGGCCAACACGACGTTCTTCAAAGGCGGGGCGAACGATGGCAAGACGCAGAGCTTTGCGACCCCAGGTTTGATCGTCGGCCGCATTCCGCTATTGCACGATGCGAACGGCAAGCCGGGACGACTGGGATTGACTTTCGGCGCCGGAGAGCAGATTGCGATGACCCGCTTCCACACCGCCAATCACTATACCGTTCTTACATTCCGCATTCCGTTTTAAGTTCCGCATCATTCGATCGGAATGTCGAGCCGATCTTCGGGTAGTTGGATTTGCAGATTCTGATCCACCTGATCGCGTACCTTGCCGTTGGGCAACGGATGCAGCTTGAAAAGCACCAGACGGTTGCGCTCCGGATCGTCCATCGCTCGGAATGTGGCAGCCTGCTCCAGGGAATAATGCGTGTGCAGGTCAGCCAGCGTTCCTGGATCAAGGTCGTTCCAGGTGGCGAACCATCCCGGCTGGTAGAGCGCAATCTTGTCGTGGAGCGGCACCGTGCCGAAGTCGTCGCACAGGCTCGGCACATGCGCGATCAGCGTGATTTCGTCGCCGCTCGTTCCGACCAGGAGCCGCCTTCCGTTCGGATGCTGGTCGATGTATCGAGCGAGCCCTTGTGCCGCCGGTACGAGTGTGTACTCCGGATGCCACGCGTAGCTGAGCGTCCACGCTCCGTTGACGATCGCAGCGATCGCAGCCAAAGCGGTCACAGCCCATCCGAGTTGCCTCAGACCGCCCGTCTCGTTGAGAAGCGTTGCCGCCCCTCGCGCCACCACAAAAATGCAGAAGAACGCCACCACAGCGAAATATCGGGGTTGGGGGTGATTCTGCATGGTCATGAAGAAGATATAGCCCCCAATAGCCGCGACTGAAGCACCGAAGACCGGATCCGTGAGAAGTCCGCGGCCCCACGTCGATCGGCCTCCGACGAGTGCGCCCACAAAGATGATCCCTGCGAGTGGAATGAGAATATGGTCGACCCAAAGCCCGCCATGAAACGACCACCACAGGCTCATGAGCAGCCAACCCTTGTCGGCGGGCTTGGGATAGTTGTTGATGTAGAACAGATATTTGTAGTCAGCCAACAAACCGGCATGTGCGACGAGCGCCATCCATATCCCGTATGTCAATGCACTCGTTGCTGCAGCCGCGGCCGCGCATCGCAGTGCGAGTCGGCGGTTCTCGCGCAAAGGGAGAAGCATCGCCCACGCCAGCGCAGGCGAGAGGAAAATGGCTGTTGTCTTGGTCAGCATCATCAACGTGAACAGGAGACCGATTGCCACCGCACGCCAGACAGGCCGCCGGCGCTCCGCAATGCGGACGGCAAGATTCAGCGCGATGAGCGTCAGTGTCGTCAGCAGCGGTTCCAGGATGGCAAGCCGGCTGAAGCAATAGAGAAAAGGGCTGGTCACTAGCAGCGTCAGCGCAAGAAACCCTTCCCAGGGTGTGCCCGCTTTGCGTAGCAGCCCATAGCTCAACAACAGATTCGTGAAAAACAAGGCGATGGCAAGTCCGCGCGCTGCTTCCACGGAGACGCCGGTAACGAAGAAGAGGAGCCACTCGAGAAATGGCCAGACAGGCAGCGCTATGGCCGGATTGAAATCCTTCGCAAGATACCAGTGGCCGAACAGGTACGCCCGTACCGCCGCATTTCCGTACCAGCCTTCATCTGTGTATTTTGCCCAGTCGTGCATCCAGGGCGAGTGGTTGGGGAAATCGGCGCGCAGGTGGAGCGCGTGCAGGACTGCGAAGCCGCAAATGAGGCCCACCCAGACAGCACCAAGCCAGCGTTTTGTCCCAGTCGGCAAGTGCTTTTCTCCGGAGAACTGAATGCTACAGAAATGGATAAGGAGAGGTGGTTGTCCCTGAGTATATCGGGAGGACTGGGGACTACCCGGGACTGGCCGTCCAGGCAAGGACTAGCCGTCCAGGCAATGGCTTCGCGTGGCGGCGCGGCTGCATAGGGACCGCTGGGAGTGTTCCACGGCTCGAAATTGTTCCACGTGGAACAATTTGGACTGGCCGCCCAGGTAATGGCTTCGCGCGGCAAAGCCGCTTGGGTTGTTCCACGCTTCAAAATTGTTCCACGTGGAACAATTGTATTGGCCATCACCAGTGTTCATGCGGGTTGCGCAATAGATCGAGCTTTGTGTTCGAGGCGGCGTGTGTTGGGGAACACGGGTGTTAGTGGGGATTTGCGAGGAATAGGGCCGGCTTGCAGTAGATTGCGCGCACCGCGCGGTTGGGAGCGTCTGCACCGACTTGCGCAATGTTCTGCAATCTGCGCGGCGGTTGGTGCACGCTGGTCATCGCTGGATGTGCAAACCCTCCTACGGGGTGGGGGGGGCATGCTTGACGCGGGGTAGGGGTCGCCGGGACGCGGACTCACATCCCGGTTGCTCTCCCATTCACCCTGGACTCTTTCGAAAATGCGCGAAGCCTTGAGGGGGCTGCTTCTCTTCCACGCGGCAGAAGATTTTACTCGTAGGCGAGCGCGTCGATGGGATCCTTGCGCGCGGCCATCCAGGCCGGATAGAGCGCACCGCAGATTGAGCCGATGAAGGCGATCACTGCACCCTGCAAGATCCAATGGGCGGTGATTTCAAAGTGTTGGGTGGGAAATACACGGCCCAAGAGAATGCGGACACCATAGGTTCCGCATATTCCTATCATCACGCCGACAACGGCTAAGACAATTGTCTCGTTGATCACCACGGTCACGATCGTCATTTTGGAAGCGCCGAGGGACTTCAATATGCCGATCTCGCGCGTCCGCTCAAGAACCGCGGTGTACATCGATTGGAAGATCACAAGAAATCCGACAATGACCGCGATACCTGTCACGATGTCGAGTGCAATGTTGAATCCCGGCAACTTTTCGGGGGTCATCATAGAAAGCCATTCATCCATCGATTGCACGCTGTAATTCTGCATACCCCGGATGGAGTGAATCTCCTGGATCACAGCATCGATGTTGGCGGGATCGTCGCACTTGATATAGAAGAGCGAGGCCTTGCCTTCCGACCCCAGAAGCGCGCCCATGGTATCGATGGGAATCAGCTTGCGTCCGCCCTTTCCATGCTCCACGATTCCCGAGATTCGGAAGACATGATCGTTCATCACCTTGATCGTTTGACCGACGCTGTGTCCGCCATCGCCCTGGGCGAACACATCGTCGACAATCACGTCGTTTGGCCCTTGGAAGGGGCCTCCGGAGAGGAAAACAAACGGCTTCAGTGCGTTGAAGCTTGGATAGTCGATGCCGTAGATCACTTCAACCGTCGGCGAAGTGGAGAGACTATAAATTGCCGGAGAAACCACGGCTACATGCGGCAACCGGCGGAGCACATCGACGATCTTCACCGACATCGGAGCCCCCCCAACACCGTTCATATAGCTGGCGTTGGATGGGCGGACCATGATGTCAGCCCCAATTCCGTTGGTGCGCGCCTTTTGATCATTCAGCATCCCCATGAAGATGCCGACGATGGAGAGAATCATGACGACTTCAATCGCCACCGCGAGCACGCTGATTATCGAGCGCATGGGCCGATGCAGTAAGTTGGCGAAAACCAGTTTGTTCATTTTGTGGGAGGGTATTGGTGTCAAGGAGTGTGCTTTCTGATACCCTCTTTTCAAGCCTACCAGCAACGGCGAGGATGGCAAGAAGTTGCTGGTAAATATGGGTATTTCCCCGAATGCCTGGTACGGCCGCGCGTTACCGAGGTGCGAAACATCACTTCGGGGGCCAAATTTCCGTGTACAGTTAGCCAATAGCGGTTAGAGCGGTCTGGTTACTTCAGGTTCGTGAAAATAAAGGGGAAGACCTCGAAAAGTTTTGACTCGGCGATATTCGGGGTTTATCGTGGTTGTGGAAATCCAAGAGGGCTAATTCCTTCCGTTGGTTACTTATGGGCAGTTTCGGAGAAGATCTACGCGCTGAACGGTTGTCCCGAGGGATCGCGCTAGAAGACATCACCGAGGTTACAAAGATCAGCCAGCGCCACTTGGTTGCGCTCGAGCAAGACAGATATCGGCTGCTGCCTGGTGGAATCCTGAGCAAGGGAATCGTGCGCGGCTACGTCGGTGCAGTGGGTCTGGAGGATGTCCAGAACTGGACCGACCGATTTGTCAAGGCCTCGACTGAGTCCGGAGCGGCGAGTGAACCCGACACGGGCTGGGCAGAATTCGCTTCCAATGTAGGCAGGGTCCGCATGGCACGGCGCGAAGCCGCTGAGATGCGCCTTCGCTGGGCGGGGGCTATCGTACTGATGGTGGCTGCGATGGTTGCGGGGTTCCTCTCTGTGCGCTACTACGGCATCCGCGCCGGTTGGTGGAGCACCCTGCTTCCGGTACAAAGCGTTTCTGCGAAGACCCACGCGCTCATCCTGCACGGGATTGCTCTGCTGCAGCGATAGCTGGCCCTGAAATTCCTCTGATTCATCCGCGGCTTCGAACCTTCCTCTGTGTCGAGTCACGCGCCGAACACTGCAAAACGTTTCACCTCGCACTATTCCTGATTGGGCACCCGATCTTCTCCATTTACTGACAACCTTTGCTCCCAGTTGCTCGGCGCGATTACCATAGAAAGGCGCACCCAGATCCAAGCCCGGTGTGGGCGTTGCTCCCCGAAGCGGGAGGTATCGCCATGGCTGAGCGTACTGGACGGTTTCGACCGAAGGAACTCGCGCCGAGCCAATTAGTGAGATGTCGTTTTAGGAGAGGAATGTCAAGTTGAGCGACCGTTTCTTATTTACTTCTGAATCCGTGACCGAAGGTCATCCCGACAAAATTGCAGACCAGGTATCCGACGCCATTCTCGACGCGTGTCTTGAACAGGACCCCTACAGCCGCGTGGCAGCGGAGACGCTGACAGCCACAGGACTGGTGGTCATCGCGGGCGAGATCACAACAAAGGCGTATGTGGATTTCCAGTCGCTGGTGCGGGGCGTTGTGGCTTCGATCGGCTATGACAACGCATCGTATGGGTTCGACTCGAACACATGCGCAGTGATCTCGACCATCAACAAGCAGTCGGGCGATATTGCACAAGGCGTGGATACCGGGGGCGCGGGCGACCAGGGCATGATGTTCGGCTATGCGTCGAACGAAACGCCTGAATTGATGCCGGCTCCGATCTCGCTGGCCCACAAGCTCACGCGGCAGTTGAGCACCATGCGCAAGAACGGCAAGCTGCCCTATCTGCGGCCCGATGGCAAAAGCCAGGTAACCGTTGAATACGACGAGAACGGCAAGCCGGCGCGTATCGACGCAGTGGTGATTTCAAGCCAGCACGCCGAGACTGTCGGCAACGATGAGTTGCATGCGGACATTTTGAAGCACGTCATCCAAGCCGTGCTGCCAGCGAAGTGGCTCGATGAGCACACGAAGTATCACATCAATCCGACGGGGCGTTTTGTGATCGGCGGCCCCATGGGTGATACAGGCCTGACTGGACGAAAGATCATTGTGGACAGCTACGGTGGCATGGGCCGGCACGGAGGTGGCGCTTTCAGCGGCAAGGATCCGACCAAGGTCGATCGCTCGGCGGCGTACGTTGCGCGTTACATCGCCAAGAACATTGTGGCGGCGGGACTGGCGGAAAAAGTCGAAGTGCAGCTGGCATACGCCATCGGTGTAGCCGAGCCGGTAAGCGTGCTTGTCGATGCCTTCGGCACCTCGAAGCTCAGCCCCTCCAAGTTGACAGAATTGGTCCGCAAGAACTTCTCACTCACGCCCAAGGGAATCATTGAGAGCCTGAACCTCCGCCGGCCGATCTACCAGAAGACGGCGGCTTATGGGCATTTCGGCCGAACCGAACCGGAATTCACCTGGGAAGCTACGGACAAGGCTGCCCAGTTGGCCGAGCAGGCAGGAGTCGCGGCCGCGGCCAAATAGCGCCCTCCTCCGATTGCAAAAAGAATGGGACCCTTCCAACCGAAGGGTCCCATTTTTGGGTTCTGCAACGTCGATACCGTAGAATTTCACGGGATTGATGCTCGTCCTTTGGAAGAGGAGATCTTCATGCGTTTTCATCAAGTTGCCGTGCTGGTTTTTTGCGCGGGCACAATTGCGGCCGCGCAGGCCACCGCGCCCTGGAGCTACCAGGGAAAGACCGGGCCGTTCGGATGGGGGAAGTTGGACCCGGCGTATAAAGCCTGCTCTCAGGGCCACGAGCAATCGCCGATCGACATTCGTGGCGCGCACCTGAACAAGAATCTGCCGCCCATCGAGTTTCACTACATCGCAGGTCCAGTGAAGCTGGAGAACACGGGCAACACCGTGCGGGTCTACGTCGATCCGGGAAGCTACATCGTTTACGACGGGGTGCGCTACGATCTGCAGCAGTTTCATTTTCACCATCCCAGTGAGGAAGCGGTGAAAGGCAAGCTGACCGACATGGTGGTGCACCTCGTGCACAAAAGCGCGGACGGCAAAATTGCCGTGGTCGCGGTGCGGTTCACCATGGATCGGGGCGATGCCAACACCGTAATGGCAGCTCTGTGGCCCCATCTGCCGACGCGCACGGGGGAGACCGAAAAGGTCGACGACCTGATCAATCCCGGAGGATTCCTGCCAGCAGATCGGGGCTACTGGACCTACATGGGCTCTCTGACTGCACCGCCGTGCACGGAGGGAGTGCGCTGGTTCATTTTTGAGGATGTGCTCAGTGTGAGCCGCTCGCAGTTGCGCGCCTTCACGGCGATTTTCCCCATGAACTCGCGGCCGCTGCAGGATACGCATGGGCGACGGGTTGAGGCCAACGAGTAAGAGGCTCGGCGAAGTGCTTCGGCAAGCTAGAGCGACGCTTTTTCGATCAGAAAGATAGTGGCGTGAATTTGAGGGCGATGGTATTTCTATCGGCACTCACTTCGGCGGTCACACCCGTCAAGTCGGGAATAAGGTAATGAGCCGCCCGCAATGTCTCGATTGGATGGGAGAAGGTGGTAGCAATCACGGTGCAGCCGGCGGCGCGGCCGGATTTGGTTCCCGATGCTGCGTCTTCGAATACAAGACACTCGCTGGGAGAAAAACCGAGAAGTGCGGCTCCTGCGAGATAAGGGGCGGGATGAGGTTTGCCTTGCGCGACACTCTCTGCCGTGACGATGCGTTCGGGAACTGGGATACCTCCGGCGGCCAGCCGCACACGCGCCAGGGGCTCAGTGGCGCTGGTCACGACGGTCCAGCGATCAGGCGGCAACGACGCGAGCAGATCGAGGACCCCGGGCAGGACATTCACGCCGTCCGTATCTTCAATCTCAAGCCCTTCGATGAGCGCATTTTCCGTTTCTGGATCGAGGTCGGGACGAAGCTGGGCGACCGTTTCGATGCTGCGGCAGCCGTGGGCAATCCGGATTGCGTGTACCGGATCGACGCCGCGCATCTGAGCCCACTTCGTCCAACTTCGTTCGACTGAGCCGAGGGACGAGATGAGAATACCGTCCATGTCGAAGAGAATGCCTTTGCAGGAAACCTGAACGGGGGAAGCGGCAATGGATGAGCCCATACCTATATTGTAACGGGCTGGAAAATATGATTATCGCTTTGCCGATTGGACCGGCTTCGGACCTGCGAAGGTAACGACCGGCGGATTCGCAAATGTTACGGTCGCGCTCACATCGACCTTGCGCGTGCCCTGTTGTGCGTCGCTTGGCGCGAGCTCAACCGCGTTGTTGGCGATTGTGGCGTCTGCCGTCCAGCGGTCGAAATGCGAGAGCGCTTTGGGGATCTGGATCTCCGCACCGGGATTCTCTTCGATCGCTCCATGACGCCACTCGAAGTGGAGGGTGCCCTTCGCCGACGCGGCAAGATCGCTGTCGGTGAACCCGGCGAGTTCAACTTTTCCTTTGCCATCAATCGTACCGCCGGAGCAACGCAGCGCCATTAATTCGCATACCGCGGGGCCCCTCAGCTTCTCAAGCTCTCCTTCAAACACATAGGCCGGCTTAACGCCCTGCGCCAGCTTTCCCGTTGCGTGCACCTTGCCGCCCAGAAGATCTCCTTCGATGTTCGTGAACTCCGCGCCGGTGGGCAGCACACGTAACGAAATCGACGCATCCTCCATTGTTACCGGTCCCAACTTGATGGAATCCGCTTCGGCCGTCGCATTGATGCGGGGCCAGGCAGGCGCGTTCGATGAACTAAATCTGTCGATCAACGCGGAGAGCCCCGTGCTCTTTTGTTGCGCACCGAGTAGCGCGGCCTGCAAATCGGCCGCATCGAGTTCGTCAAAATGCAGATCTAGTTGGGGCAGACATTCTTGACCAGCTTCGCAAGTCAAAGGCACTTGAAGACTCGCAGTTCCCTTCACTGGCCCGTCGGAGAACTCAACCGGATCCCATACGATCGCTCCTCCGCCGAGGTGCAGCACGGCCTGCGCGATCTCAACGTGGGTGGCCAGCGCCCCTGTTTTCCAATTGGCGTTACGGATCGTGATGGTTCCTGTGAGCTGGTCTGAGTCCCCATCTTTCAGTGTCAGTGCATTGGCTAGACTTCTCGCGATGTCGGCGGGCACTGTCTCAGGAGCTTTTGGCGGCGAGATCCAGGGGCCCTCGGCGCTCAAATCTACCGTTGCCGGATCGCCTGCCATGCCATCCAATGCGGAGATATCTCCGATGCCCACCACATGAGCGAGCTCGCGGATGCGCGGCAAGGAGGCTGGTCCATGAACGCTCACCTCGTACCCGGACCTTGCGAATCGAACTGCGACAGAAAGCGGAGTCGATCCACCGGCCGGAACCAAAATCGTGGTTGTGAGGGCTTGCGCATTTCCCGGTGCGACGCTGGCCGGTTGCATCGTTGTTTTCGGGATCAGAATGGGCTGGCTTAGCCCGCCACCGTTGAATTTCACGTCGTCAACCGAAAGACTCCCGGTCAGGGGACCATGCAGCGCCGGGGTAAGAACCTTTTCGCCGCGCTTTTTTGGGAGATGGGCGCGGCTCGGAGCTGCCTGCGCCGTATGCGGGTTCAAAACATCGGCGTCGTAGGTGATTTTGCCGCTCACGGTGCCGCTTGCCTCAAGTGCCGGGTTAAAGCCGCTTCGAAGGGTTCGCAGCACACCCAGGCCGGCGCTCACAGGGATATGCTGCACTTCCACCGAGAGCCGTCGGCGGAGCGTTCCCCGGCAGGTCGCCCGCAAGCGTGATGTGCCCATCCCCCAGCGGCGAATCGCAGGAAAGTTTCTCGACAGTACTGCCGACATAGCGATAGACAAGGCTGCAATTCGCATCGAAGTCGAGCGCTTCGGCGGGAGCAAATTCCGCACGATGAACGCCGGTGGCCGTGAGGCGGGTCTTCACCTGCGCGGTTTCCACGGTGCCGTCGAGTTGCATTTGTCCCGTCAGATCGCCGCGCCAACCGGGGTCGGAACCGACGATCAGCCGGCTGAGCTGACCAAGTTGCGCCTCGCGCCAGTCCAATTCGACATGAATCGGCATTTGGTTGAGATCGGCAGCGCGGCGCATCCTCGCCTCCAATCGCACGATACCGGTGTCAGCCAGATCGAGACTCACGTCGGTGCGCGCGGGTTGACCACGCAGCCGCACTCGCCAGTCGCCGACATTCTCCTGCCAAAAAGAAATATCCGAATTCACCAGTGAAAAGGGCAGTTTTTCAATTCCCTTTTTAATGTTGATTCGGGAGTTAGTCGCTTCAAGATACGGAAGGGGTGGCGCCATGCCTTGTGCTGCATCGGCGTTGCGGGCTGTTGCGGTGCGAAAAAAGGGATCCAGGTTCCAGCGGCCGGCGCTGTCGCGGACCAGGTTCAGGCTCGCCTCGTCGACACTGAGAGAGCTCACCTCGAGGCGCCCTCGCCAAAGCGACAGAAGCCGAATGGCAGCAACCACTGTGTTGGCATGCAGCATCGGCTCCGCGCCAAACGCCGGATCCTCTTCCACGGTGAGATCGGTAATGACGAATTCCGGCCGAGGAAGCAGCCGGAGTTCCACCGACGACAGACGCACAGGCCGGCCCAGCGAAGCCGCGATGAGTTGCGTGATGCGGCTCTTGTATCGGCCGATGCTCACCAGAGGAGGCACGATCAAAATGGCAAGCAAGACAATGACCGCGACGAGGGCAAGAATGAGTCGAGTTCTCTTACGCCCGCCGCGCTCATTCTCTTCTGTCATCTGTGCGTGAATGCTTCCTTCGCTCGATCTTCTTCAGCGAATGATGTGCAGCGTCCGGCTCCAGCGAGTCTCGGTAAAGAAATGCAGAGCGACATGCGCCATCCAAGCGATATTGTTCGACAGGCCTGTCTCTTCGTACTGGCGCTCGGGTGTAACGAAGGACCAGTAGTTGAAAAGCGGCCGTCCCAGAATGTTCTCGCGCGGAACGAAACCCCAATAACGCGAGTCGAGGCTGTCGTGCCGGTTATCGCCCATCATGAAAAACTTGCGGGGAGGCACCACGAGGTCGCCGTCCTTCACGTAATTCGGAAAATCGACGGCCCATGATTCGGGTGTGGCGTCAGCCTGCGCCACGGGCGGGACCGATGGAAACTCGTCGAGAAAATCGGAATGATTCTCGGGCGTGGTTGGCTCGGCGTGAGGCTGGGCCTGGGCGACACCATTGATGATGACAATGCCGTTGCGCAACTGCAGATGGTCGCCAGGCACTGCGATCAAGCGCTTCACGAGGTAGAGATCGGGATATCCCGGCTTGAGGAACACAATGACATCCCCGCGCCGCGGCTCGCGATAGCGCACTAGGGGCATCCATTTTGCGGGCGGAGCCAGGGTGATGCGGTCGACTACGAGGTGGTCTCCGACCAGCAACGTCTTTTCCATCGAACCGGAGGGGATCACGAAGTTCTGCGCAAGAAAAGTGAGAATGAACAACCCCACGACCAGCACAGAACAGATGCTGGCGACCGCCTCGAACGGCGTCTCCTCAACCTTTTCCTGAATTGCTGCGGGCTGGTCTTCGGCCTGAATCCTGGCTGGCGCGCTATTTTTTCTCGTCATAGTAAATCAAATTTCAGATTTCAGTGGTCAGAGGTCAGTGATCGGTGATCAGTGATTGGGTGGAACTTTGCGCCTTTCGCCAAAAAAATCAGGGACGTTTTCTCGGGTCGGATGAATCAGTGTGAGTTCGCAACGCCAATCTGATACTGACATCTGACCACTGAAATCTGTCCACTGCTCTTAATGCACCACTCGGAAAATCCGCGTCCAGCGCGCAAAGCCTGTCAGGCGCGCCGTCAGTTCCCTGTCGTGCCCAAGTCTATCATCCGAGGCCTGTTGTATATCCGTCGTCGAAGGCCGCCGCACGGAGAAGTAAATGACGAGTGGACGGGCAATGATTGCTTCGCGCGGGACGAATCCCCAGAAGCGTGAGTCCTTGCTGTGATTGCGATTGTCACCCAGCATGAAGAACTGGCCGGGGGGCACGACGAGTTCTCCGTCACGGGTGAGACTCTGCAGTTGCCTCCACCACGTTGGGTCGATATTCGGATCTGTGTAGATCCTGGCGGGGAAGTTATCGCGGAAGGGGTTGGGCGCCGCCGGTTCGAAAGCAGCATAAGGCTCGTCGAGCGTCACCCCATTCACCGTGACTCTGCCATCTTCAATGCGAATACGGTCGCCGGGAACGCCGACAACGCGCTTCACCAAGTAGGGGGGATCGGGATGGTGGAATACGACAATGTCTCCGCGCTCTACATCGCGATACGGCATCAACCAGCGAATCAATGCCTGATGCGAGCCTCCGGGCGCAAAGACCTGCTTGTTGACCAGCAGAAAGTCGCCCACGAGCAGGGTGTGCTCCATGCTTTCGGAGGGAATGAGAAAGGGTTGCAGAATAAACGTCAGCAGAAACAGAGCGACCACGACCGTGCGAAGCAAGGAAGCAAACGCCTCCGGCACGGTGGGCAGATGCAAGCGCAAATGCGACACGGGCTTGGACAGATCGGCAATCTGAGCCGGGGAGCTCATTGCTTCGCCTGTTCCTCCTTTTGTCCGGTTGAGGCGTCTTTCGCGACCTCGGCTGCCGTCAACCGGGCAAGCGCTCGCCGCGCCGCGTCCTGCTCCGCGTCCTTCTTCGTGGTTCCAATGCCGCGCGCCAAAGCCTTGCCGGGCTCGCCCTGAACTGGCTTCAACCGGACCTCAACCAAAAAGCGCTTGTGATGATCGGGACCGCTTTCACTTTTGACTTTGTACACCGGGGTGCCGGCGCGCGCAGCCTGAAGACGCTCCTGCAAAGCCGATTTGTAGTTCCCAAGCGCGGCTCCGGAACGCAGTTCCTGAGCCAGCTGCTCGACGGCATCGCCGATCACATAGCGTTGCGTGAATTCTCTGACCGGCTCCAGCCCGCCATCAAGAAAGAGCGCGCCTATCACTGCCTCCATGGTGTTCGAAAGCACCGTGCTCTTGCGACGGAGTCCGCTGCGATCCTCTCCGCGGCTCAGGCGGAGATGATCGCCCAAGTCGATTTGCGCGGCGACCTCGGCCATATGCTGACGGCTGACTAACTGGGCGCGCACGCGGGTGAGTTCGCCTTCGCTCCACTCCGGATGGAGAAGGAATAATGCTTCGCCGACCACAAGCCCTAAAACAGCGTCTCCCAGGAATTCCAGACGCTCATTGTCTCCTTCGGATTCGGCGCCGTTCCCGCCGTCTTCCAGAAGCCGCTGGTTGGCAAGCGATCGGTGCGTCAGCGCGCGCAGGAGCAGCTCGGGACTGGCAAAGCCATGTCCCAGTGCGGTCTCCAATGCGGCCAAAGCTATTTCCAAGGTTTCCTCGATCCGTTCAGCGGGTTCAGTATGCGTCCCTTGATTTCGCGCGCAAGTCCTTCGTTGTGGACAATTGTCATCGATTCGACGCCCAAGATCACCGGCAAGAATCCCGGGAGCAGATTACTGCGGTTTGGGCGTTCCCTGTTGACTACCTCCCGGAGCGCCTGGTTTTCCCGGGGAATCTGGGCTGGAATCGTCTTCGGCATCTTCGCAACTGTGGCCGTTCACCGCATAGGCAGTCTTAACCCCGCGCTCGGCGGCCAGGCGGGTATCCTGCTCTCCGTCGCGCGCGGCCAGGGCCTGGTTATATTCCGCAAGAGCCTGATCGCGCTTGCAATCGAGATCCAACATGCGGCCTAAATAAATGTGCGACCAGGCCAACAGGCGAGGTTCTTTGCTGGTGGCGATCGTCTTCTGAAAGCGATCAATCGCCTCTTCGGGATGGCCGGTCATGATCGCGGCCCGCGCGAGGACAAAATTTGCCCGGGCAGAATCGGCCACCGATTGGAGTGTGTCGTCGTGCACCGTGAGCGATTGGCGTGCCAGGGCGCTGGCCGTCGCGACGTCTCCCCCTGCGAGGCGCGCCTCGGCCAGGTCGAGTCCGGTGAGCACGCGCGGCTTGCTCCGCTGCAAGACATCGCCGTCGGCTTGCGCATCGAATTCGATCTGGCGCGCCCGATGCACCTGCTGGTCCACGTCCATGCTGTACACCATCTCGCCGATGGTGTCGTGGAGACTGGCAGGGTCTTTCTCAAATTGGATTAACTGCTCGTAAAAGTATTGCGTCAGCACGAATCCCTGCGTCATGTCGTGTTTCACAGTTGCCAATTTAATTGCGTCGACTTTTTCCTGGTAGACCTGACGCTCGTGCTCATAGCGCGGCAAATCCGACCGCTCAACGCCTGCCGGAATCTTGTATGGGGGCACACCTGTATCCATGGTGCGCGCTTCGATCGCCTTGATGAGGCACTCGACGGTTAGAGCCACGGTGTCCGAGCGGAAGCGGAATTCGAGAGGAGCGTCGCGAATTTCCTTCAGGATCGGCTGCGTCCTGTCGATCGCGTTGGCGCGTGTGTAGAGCAACGGTTCAATCACGTAGTGGAGATAGGTGTGACGCACATCGGTCATGGGAATCACGCCGTTGACCGGAGAAACCACCACCACGTATTCCGTTCCGTAAATGCGCGCATTGACAAGCTTGGGCGAGAGGAGAGGTTCCATCACGACGACGAAGCGCCGCCCATCGTAAGTGGAGGCGGGCATCTTGAGATAGAGATTGGTCCCGACGATCATCTTTGACAGTGGATCGTGCAGGCGGTCGATTTCCTCATCGTAAATATGGTGGATGGTCAGCCAGATTCCGTGAAGATCGACAGCAGCCGCAAAGTCGCGGAGAAGCGGGACGATTTCGACCACCTGGGTTGAATCGGGAGGCATTTCCGGTAATTCGACGCTCGTTTCAAGTTCCGGCGGCGGAGTCAGGTAGAGCGACAGTGAGATGTATTGGGAAATGTCCCTTTCCGATCCCGTCATCCGATGCTGGGCAATGAAGAGGCACACCTTGTCCCGCTTGGCGCGAGCATCTTCACTCTTGGCAAGGGCCTGGTTGATGTCTTCGCGGACACGTTTCCGCACGGGCGCACTGTCTTCCAGACCTTCGTCATAGCCGCAGGCATTGAGAGCCGCAGCCATAAAGAAGACGGGCTCGGAGGAGATCAGAGAAATTGTGGGTCCCGCGGGATCTACGAGAAACGTGGGGGCTTTTTCCCGCTGAATCGCGGAGGAGGCCGAAGAGGAGCTTTGGCGAGCGGAAGAACTGCTTTCGGCAGACTGGGAAGAGCCGGGCCTCGGCAGAAGCGCAACCCCGAGACAGAAGAGGACCGCTGCCGGGACGGAATAAGAGCGAAGGAACGGAAACCGCATCAATGAATCCCTGTCTGCAAGTCTAGTTAGACGCGCAGGCAGGGTCAAACGGGAGTGGAATTTAGGCTGCCTTCGGTCTGGCTCGATTGACGGACAAAACGCTTCCTGAGCCGAATCGAGTGTCCGTGGGACGTTCGCCGGCGGGCCCAACCGATTCTTCTACGCAGAATTCGTTCACCAGCCTATGCAGCTCCGAAGCGAGTTCTGAAAGGTGCCCGCAAGCCGCGGCCGTTTGATCTGCATTGGTCGAGGATGTCTGTGTAAGGCCGGAAATCTGAGAAATACTGGAGGTTATCTGTTCCGCCGCGCCATTCTGCTGGGACGCGGCCGTGGCAATCTGGGCGACCATGTTACCCAACTGGTCGGACATCCCGATGATTTCTTTCAGGGCTTGGCCGGTTTCCCCTGTTTTTCTCACGCCAACTTCGACTTCGCGTTGACCTTCCTCAATGGCCGCGACTGCCACTTTGGTTTCGGTCTGGATGGTCTGAATCATTCCGGCAATTTCCTGGGTCGCCGATGCGGTGCGTTCTGCCAGGCGCCGGACTTCGCCGGCCACGACGGCAAACCCGCGCCCTTGCTCCCCGGCTCGCGCAGCTTCAATGGCCGCATTCAACGCGAGCAGGTTGGTTTGGCCCGCAATGTCGGTGATTACAGCGACAATGTTGCCGATTTGCTCCGAGCTCTTGCCTAATTCCAGGATACGGCCCGCCGCATTGCTGGTCGATGAGGCGATGCTGTTCATTGTGCTCAGAGTTTCATCCGCCATTTCACCGCCCTTGCGGGCCGAGGATGCCGACTGTTCGGAGGCGACGGAAGCATGTTGCGCATGATCGGCAACTTCGCGGACTGTCGCAGACATCTCCTGCATTGCGGAGGCCACCTGAAACGCTTGCTCCGCTTCGCTGTGCGCACTGGCTGAGTTCTGCCTGGCGCCTTGGGCAATCTCTTCCGTAGCGCCGGCCAATTGCTCGGCGGATTGCGTGATCGACCGCACCATGCGCGAGAGGTTGGCTTTCATGGCGTTCAATGCGCGCCCAGCCTGACCTAACTCGTCCTCGGTAGTGACTTCAATGTCGGGAATACACAGATTGTGCCGGGAAATTGACTCCATGACTGAAACGATTGCCGTAATCGAGGCAACGAGGGAACGAATGACAAGAATAGCTATGCCAATCCCGATCACGAATCCGACGCAGGTTTCGATTGGGATCACAGACACCGCGGACTTGTTCCCGGCAATCTGCGCGTTCGAGGCTTCGTCGGCGAGATTGCCATACCAGGCAATCAGATCGTCGGTGCTTTTCTTCAGGTCGGCCCGCACTTGCTTCGCTTCTTCGCCATTGAAGATCTCGAGTGCGCCGGGCTGGTCTCCCGCTTGGTGTTTTTGAATTTCTTGATCCACCAGGCGGTTGTACTTTGCATTCTGTTCTCGAATCGCCGCGAAGAGTTGATGGCTGGTCGGGGAGGTCAGCAGCGGCTGGAGCTCGTCCATCTTCTGCTGAAACTCTGCGCGCGCCGCCGTCAAATACTTGTTGTCGTCATGAAGGAGCGCATCGCGGCCGCCAACTTTTTCTTTCTCGATCGCAAGCTGAATTTCGGCGGTCAGGTTCTGCTTATGGGCATTGAATTTGACCGTCGCTGCCAATGTTTGGGTGTTGATGGCGGTTTTAAGCGCCATGCCTCCAACCAATAGCAAAATCAGAAGCAGGGCGCCGCAATTGATCCACAGTTTCGCTTTCAAACTCAGTTTCTTCACTTGATCGTTTCTCCATTACCGCGCTACGGTCCGCATCCCTCGCCCAAAGATCGACAACCATCGCCCTGTGGTTGCCCCAACAGGCCATCAGCGAGAAGAGCCGCAGACTCTCAGAGCCCTTATCGGCTTTATGGAGGATCGCATTAGCGAACGAAAAAATTTGCGCTATGGACGAAATGGGACTCATGCCTTGGCAGGAGCAGAGGCGAGCCGGGTCCCGCGAGGCCGCGCTTTCCAGCGCGCTAGGAACTTCGGCCAGGTAGATTGCGAATCGGAGGAAGAGAAGGGATTATCCGCGGACAGACACACCGGAGAAGGAGAGCACAGCCAGGCCCCGCACCGGCTGGCCGAAGAAACGGGCCGGCTCAAAGCGGCTCAACAAAAGCATATTCTCGACCTGCCCCCGGGTTGCAGCGTCGTCTGGACCGGAGACAATGCGGTAGTCGTATACCGTTCCTTCACTATTGATGTAGGCCTCGACGACCACTTGACCGGCGTTGGCGCCGATCTCATCCCCGCTGCCGGAACCGCCCAGCGAGAGCAGGCGAGGCGCAGTCGCGTTGCCAAGAGGAACATCCTTGGTGGCCTGCGCACTTTCGGGCTGGGTAAACATTCCAACCAGCACGGTGACGGTGCCCAGCAGGAGGACGGCGCTGGCAAAACCTGCGGCCGCCTGCAACAGGAAGGGTCCTACGGTATTCCTCCACACAAGCGAGAGGCCCGCAAAAGCGCTTTTGTTCCGGCGCGCCCGCTCCCGGCTGACCGCGACACGGATGCGAAGCACCAGATCTTCCGGTTCCACGACCGAACCGAGGGATGCGAGCGCGGCTTGATTTTGCCGCAAGGTTTTCCATTCCCGGGCGCATCCGGGGCAGCGGTCAAGGTGGGCGGCAATGCGCTGCATCTCCCGCCCGGTCATCCGACTGTCCAGATAATCGGAAAACTTCGCCTGCATGGCGGTACAACTGCTCATCGCGCCTCCTCTCCCAAGGGCAATTCAAGGCCCTCGCGGGTTGGCAAATCCTTGGTCTTTGGCGTCGCCATCAGCAGCGTCTTGAGACAGGCGCGGCCACGCACCAGGCGTGACTTCACGGTTCCCAGGTTCACGCCCTGGATCTCTGCAACTTCTTCGTAAACAAATCCTTCGATGTCACGCAGAATGAGAGTGGTCCGGAACGGCTCGGGCACCTGGCGCAGTGCCGCTTCGACGCGCGCCCGGTTTTCCTCATGGACTGCAATCTCATACGGCGATTCGCCAGAATCGACCAGCGTGTCTTTCAGCTTTACGGGAATCCCCGAATCGTTCTCTGCGATCTCAATCTCTATCGGGACTTCCTGTTGTTTGTGGCGCAGCCACCAGCGGCGCTGATTCGATGCCTCGCGCAACGCAATTCGGTAAATCCAGGTGCGCAGCGACGATTCTCCGTGAAAGCCCGAGACGCCGCGGAATACTTTGACAAAAACGTCCTGGGTCAGATCGGCAGCATCGGCCCGGTCATGGACGGTGCGAGCCAGCAGGGAGTAAATCGGCTGATGGTACCGGGCAATCAGCCAGGCAAAAGCCTCTTCCGATCCGGCACGCAACTCTGCTACAAGAGCCGCTTCTTCGGACTGGAGCGTCAGCGCGCTGGCAAGATTTCCCATGGTGAGGTCCGCCTGCAATCAGTCCTCCCACAATACTGCAAAAGGCACACAGTTGGCATCTTTCGACTCTGTGCCCGGTTTGATGACCGGCCTTCGGCGTCTGCGACTGTCCTGCATCGTTCGCGGCTGTCCTGTTTCGATACATCCGCGCCGCCGGAAGAAACTTCGCAAAACCTGCAAAAGAGGGAGGCGGAACAACGGTAGCAACAACCGGAAGTCCCGCGCCCTCTATTCTCTTAGACACCGGTACACCCCCGAAGTGTTCCCGGTCACGGGCCTATGGGGAGGGATTTCCGGAGAAAGGCGGGTTCCGGAAGTAACCGTGGATCGCGCGATGGAGGTGAAAGGCATATTGTCCGAGGGGTAACTTCCGTATTGCGGGTGACTCACCCGGAACGTCGCTGCAGATTTGGGTTCCGTTCGATAAGCCGACTTTTGCAGGAGTGATCGTCGTCAGTGAGTGACTCGGCGATTTGGCACTCATCGAGAATGGGAAACGCATTCCCCCCGAGCCTCAATCGTCGAGCGTGGAGGGCTGCGGCGGTATCGTGCGTCGGCGTGACAGGCAAAACCACGCCTTTGCACCGTGACCGCGAAACTCGGCCGATCGCAGTTCGACGATCTCCAGCACAGGCTCGATGGCAAGGGCGATCTCGTGTGCCGAACGCCGCGGCGGACCGAACTCGCGCGGCGGACCTTCGGTGCTGCCGATCATGCTGAGCCAGAAGCCACGCGGTGCCAGTGCGGCAGCAACTTGTGCCGCGAATCGCTGTCTCTCGTCAGGTTCATCGAAAACATGAAAGCAACCGCGGTCGAACACGAACTGGAATGGACCGCCGGGCGGAGGCGCAGCCAGAAAGTCCAATGCAGCAAAGCGGCAGCGCAGGGTGCGTCCCTCCATTTTGGCGTGGGCTCTTTCGACGGCGAGCGGGGAAACATCGACTCCGAATACGTCGAAACCGTGTTCGGCCAGCCAAATTGCATTCGTGCCGGTACCGGCGCCGATCTCAAGCGTAGGAGCCGGCGCGACACCGCCAGAAGTGACGAACTCGACGAGCAGAGGCTCTGGTTGCCCGGTGTCCCACGGCAACTGTCCAGAAGCGTAGCTCTCATTCCATGATGGGTGCGGCGTCACAATATGATTTTAGCTCCATTCGCGGTGCGTCATCGGTAGGCCGGCAGAGTGATATGGTCGGCGAGATCGCGCCCTACAGCCAAGTCGGCGATCCAGCGAATTGCCATGAGCCTGAAGAGCTGATTGCGGAGGAATAGCTTGAGTTTCGATTTTGGCGCAAATGAACCGGCGAATCGAAGTGCTGACTTTTGCTTTGCCAGAACGAACGGCCCGAACAACTCTTGGTAACGACGGAAAGCTGCGGCATAATCGCCTCCACATCGGCTGAGTTCCCCGGCAAGAATATAAGCTCCAACCATGGCCAACGCCGTCCCTTGCCCAGCCAACAATGAGACGCATGAAGCGGCATCGCCAATCAATGTCACCCGCCCGCGCGTCCACAATCCCTGACTCGCATCCATTCGTATCTGGCTCACACGGTCGAAATAGAAATCATCGGCCCGGTCTAGCGCAGCCAGGATCTGTGCGCATTCCCATCCGCTGGCTTCGAAGCGCCTGCGCAACAACACCTTCTGATTCTGAACGTCGCCGGGACTTTCAGGATCTTCATCCGCAAACGTAAACAGGAACATGGTGTAATCGTCGCGCATTGCGAACCGTCCAACTTGCTGGCCCACTTGCGTGTACATCATGTAAGCCAGTTCGTCGCGTGGCCGATAGCCCCTGGTCCCGAAGGCGGCGGCCTTAAAGCCTAAATACTTCTCAAACTGATTTTCCGGTCCAAAGACTAAACCGCGGACCCGCGAGTGAAGCCCGTCCGCTCCCACCACGAGATCAAACTGCCGCGTGCCGCCGCTTGCGAAGACAACGTGGACGCCATTTCCAGTCTGCTCAATCCGGTCCACACTGTCTCCGAATATGGTTTCGACCTGTCCATCGATCCTGCCGAAGATAGATGCGGCGAGCTCCCCGCGCGGCAGGCTGACATAGCGGCCGTGCGTCATCCGGGAAAACGCCTCCGCCGGGAAGCCGCTTACTTTTTTACCATCGCCGTTTACAACGCTCACTTCACGCAGCATGTATCCCTTGCTGCGGATCTCCGGCAACAGGCCCATGCGGTCGGCAATCTCGAACCCCGCCCCCCAGAAGTCGATGACATAGCCGCCTGTACGCAAGTGTGGCGAGGTTTCTACGATGGTGGGCTCAAATCCGTGATGCGCCAGCCAATAGGCCAATGTCGGTCCCGCAATCCCCGCTCCGGAAATCAATACCTTCATCACGAAAACTAGAATATCCGTTTGATGTCCAGCTTCTCACTTGAAGCCATGCTTCTTGCATACAGACCAACCCGCTCATTGACAGTGGATTAAGTGCGGTTTTCCGGATTTCTTCCCGAAAACGCCCCAGGGTCCATTCATTGGGTTATGCCTGGTTTGTGTCCAACCCCGGCGTTACTCCTCGATCAACAATTCATATCGTGAAAACGATGCGGCGGCCTTTCTCGACACGATCCCAGGCTGTTTCGACGTCGGCGAGAGGTACGGGCTCGACGTCGACGCGAAACTTTGCCGGTGGCCGCCATCTCAAACAAAGTGGGAATCGCGGTGAAGATCGTATCGAGCGGCACCGAACCAAACCCGCTGCCGAGAAGCTTCAGGTCCACGCTGCGCAGCACGGCGCCGGGCAGCGTAATGGTGGGACCAGCGCTCTGTCCTACCTCTACGAGCCGTGTGGAATTCGTCGAGCTGGGCTTGAATGTCTTTGCCAATGCTTCGAGAAGCAGTTCCGTGGGACGCCCCCACAAATAGTCGATCACCACGTCGATTCCCTTCTCCGCTTCGGCTACGAAGGCGGCGCGGACGGCGTCTTCCGGCTGACCTAAAGCTACGACTGCGTCCACATTTTCTTTTGCAAGGGTATCCACATTGCGTCCGGCGGCAATCACACGTTTCGCTCCCAGGTGACGCGCTGCCTGGATAGCGAGTTGACCCGCGACACCGGTGGCGCCAAGGATCAGAATGGTTTCGCCTGGCTTCAGTTCTGCTCGCTCCTTTATAGAGAGCCATGCGGACATGCCGGGGTTGGCAATTGCCGCCGCCTCCACATCGCCGATGCCGTCGGGGAGCGGCAGGCACATGGATGCTGGTGCTGCACAGTGTTCTGCCATGGTTCCCCAGGGTTTTCGCGCAGAACCGAAATAGACGCGGGCTCCGTCCGGGCGTGTTCCTACGCCATCGATGCCGGGGATCATGGGGACTTCACCGCTGGCGGAGTAGTGGGCGCCGCTGGCGATTGCCTTCACGATGGGGTGGAGTCCGGCCGCGCTGACCTTGATGAGAACTTCGTTATCGGCAGGAACGGGTTCAGCAAACTCCTGATACTGAGGGGGTTGACCGAGGACTGTGACGACAGCAGCTTTCATGGGGAACGATCCTCCTTAACTAAGTTAAGTTGAGCTTAACATCGTTAAATGGCGAGTGCTACTATTTTTTCGATGGCACTCGATCGGCAACTGATCCTCCAGCAGGCTTTTGCGGTATTGAACGAAGCGGGGCTTGAGGGATTGACCTTGCGTCGCTTGGCTGCGCGATTGCACGTGAAAGCTCCCGCCATCTACTGGCACTTTAAGGATAAGCAGGATTTGCTGGATGAGATGGCGACGCAGGTTTTTCGCGAGTCCTACCAGGAAAGTGCAGCATTGGAATCCCTGCAGGACTGGCGGGAATGGGCAGGCGCTTGTGCCCAGGCGCTGCGCAAAACCTTACTTCGCTACCGCGAAGGCGCCAAGATGTTCAGCGGCACGTATCTGACGGATGCGGAACTCTACGCGCCGATGGAGGCGAACCTCCGCAGGCTCACCCGTGAGGGATTCACATTGCGTCAAGCGGTGGTGGGGCTCGGCGCTCTGTATAGCTACACGATTGGATTTGTGATTGAAGAGCAGGCGACACAAGTTGGGCCGGACGAACCAAATCCACAATACGATCTGGCGGCACGAGAGCGGCGCGTCAACAAGGACCTCTATCCTCTCGCTGCGGCAGCGGGCGCCGAGATGTTTTCCAATCATGACGCCCGCTTTGCCGAGGGCCTGGCGTTGATCGTCACAGGACTGGCGTCCATGCTCGCTTGCGCTGCCTCGCCGCATTGACGAATCCCACCCCAGCAGAGAGAATAGAAAAGTTGCATCCCTGCAGCATGTGGGCCTGTGGCGCAGTTTGGGAGCGCGCTTCCATGGCATGGAAGAGGTCGTCGGTTCGATCCCGACCAGGTCCACCAAATCCATCAATAACTAGATTGGGCAGGCCGCCGGCCGGTCTAAATTCGCATTCCCGCTGCTTGTCCATGATCTCGGAGATCATGGACACTGGTCTTCGTTCCCTTTAATACTGATGGCCTGATTCGACCGGATCTTTCGGATGGAGGACTGTGCCAACGTGCGACGCACCACCTGCATGGTTATCGTGCTCCCACAGTTCCGCACTCCATTCGCGCAGCCAATCGGCGCGCCGCTCTCGCGGCACCTCCTGGAGGCGCAACGCAGAATGCCTCGATTCATGCCGCCGCGTGCCAATCGAAGCGCCGTGCTTATCAAGACTTGGCCTTCTCAGACGGAATCATCCGTTCGAGCAAGGGGTATCGCTTGCGCGACGCGTCAAGCGTTGTCCGACCTGCCGAAGTGAGTTTGTAGTATTTGCGAGCCGGCCTTTGCTCAGCGTCGGCGATGGATTGCCGTTCCCAACGCGAGCTAATCAACTGATCGCGTTCCAGGCGCCGCGTCGCCGGATACACGGTGCCGCTGGGCAGGCCGGTCATTTCCATGATGCTGAATCCGTAGACACACCCGCTGCCGATTGCCTGCAGAATGATCGCGGCCGTGTGCGAAAGCTTCGCCTCTGAAACCATGCCGCATTCTAGCTATGTAGCAATCTGCCCGGCAAGTACCAACCCGAGCCGGCGAGCCCGGCCTTGCGCCGAAAGGGCTGCGCTCTATCGACAATTCAAAAGCAATTAGAGTTACAAGCTGACCGCAAGGTCACTGCTAACCGAATTGAATGTAATGTTGATCCCGGAGGCAAGGCTCTGCATTCCGGCCACGCATCCGAAGGCCAGTAGCGCTACGACCAGGGCATACTCGACAAGATCCTGACCTTCATCCCCTGCGATCAAAGAACGGAGCTTGAAATGTACTTTGAGCATTAGTTCGCGCATCTCTATATCTCCCTCACCCGAATATTCTTAGCCCGGAACAGCACAGCTAGACTCTTGAGAGGGAATCTTACTGGAGCCTATGCTCGAATGTCCCTTGATGTTCTTATCATCCACCAGTCAATCGTTTCGAGCTATTGCGCGTTAGTTACCTATCCTAGAGTCCAGTGGGCACAGGTTTCGACGTTACCGGGATGCCGTCGCAATAAGTTGGGATGGAAATGCGATGAGATGGAAAAGCCTCTCAGGGTTGGCGCGACGAGCAAAAAGGAAGCCCGCTCACTCAGCGAGCTTTAGTGGAGCTTGACTGGTAGCGCTAACGGGAATCGAACCCGTGTTTTAAGATTGAGAATCTCACGTCCTAACCCCTAGACGATAGCGCCACAACTGAAGGGGATGGTCCGCCGCGGCGAACCACTTGCTTAATGTAACAAAATTCCGATGGGCTGCCAAAGAGCGCAGCAGGCAGGAAAAGGTCTAAATGCCGAGCTTGCGCACCTCGTCGTTGTAGTACTTGCGATAGAGAATGTCCCACTCCTGCGACCCTTCGAGGATGATCTTCCGCTGCGACGCAATCTTGAGCCGCGCCGCTGTATCGATTCCCGCCTCCTGGTTAAGGAGCGTTTCAAGTGCCTTACGCGCTTCCTGGCGGATGGTGTTGCGATCCTCGTTGAAACCTACCTCGTCGATCTCGGCGAGCGTATCGGCCACGGTGTGGGCCAGCTTGTTGAGCTTGTCGCGGCTGATCCTCATAGCACCGCCTTGTATTTTTTCGCAAGCTCGGTCTTCACCTTTTTGAACATCTCGGCATATTGGGCACCGCTCTTGCGCATCTCGTCGGAGTAGGCATCGAGAATGACGCGCACCTCCTCGTTGATCCGATCCTCCAGGGAAAGCTCCTCGATCAAGCCGTCGGTGACACGCGCCTCCGTCCCCTTCAAATTGCTGGTGGAGATCAGTTTGGCGTCGATGAGGTGCTTGACCGTGCGGCGGGCCAGATACCCAATGTATTCGCGCGAAAAAATCATGGGCTAAGTTATGAGAATACCGCATTGGCCCGGTGGGTGTACATCTTCGTCCGAATGCGCGTTCTTGGGAGCGACGAGAGAATCGACAATTGCTTGAGGCCTCTCGACCTCGGGGCTCAGCGAACCCTATTGGAGCCGAGGCGTACAAAACTCGCTGCGGGCCGAATTCCCATGCGCACCCCCTTGGCGAGAACCACGGGCAATGTACCCGGTCGCGCGATGGCATCGATTTCATAGTGCATCGCGATCTCGCCTGGATCAGCATTGCCGGTCCAGGAAAATGGAATCTCCAGAGCACACTCCGCAGCGGAGCCGAGGAGGACAGTAGCGTTCGTCACCTGCCGGTGAGGTATAGGCCAACGTCCGCCCGCTGCTCTATCGAATTCGCTTGAGCCCGGCACAAGCTCCGCTTTACAGAGGATGATCGAGCCCGCAGGGAGAGTTGCGCCCACACTCAGGTTGAATTGGACGAAGAAGACAGCGGACGCTTCGCCGTCCGGCGACACGGCCCACGCACGATTCGCAAAACCGAGTACCGACACAAGCACGAACAAGTAGATTGCACGCTTCATCAGAGTTCTCCGCGCTCTGCTTATCGGCTCGGCTGGCGTTAGCGATCAGCGAATCGTGCGGTAAACCCAGAATCAATCTCGTCACACCGGAGAAGTGTGTGCCGAAATCGTGCATTCTTAGCTACGATGCGGGCAGGTCTTTGTGTTCAGGCACCCGTCGGCGATCCGCAGCCGCTCCACTGGCCGCCCACCCACCAGGTGCTCACTCACGATTTCCGCCGCGTCCTCGGGCCGCACATTGCCGTACCAGACCGCTTCCGGATAGACCACCACGGTCGGACCGTGCTCGCATTGATCGAGACAGCCTGACTTGTTAATGCGCACCGTCGCGCCCAGCCCCGCAGCTTTCGACAACTGCTGCAACTGGGTGTGCAGTTCACTTTTGCCGTCGCTTGTGCATGATGGGCGCGGTGCGCCTTCCGGACGCATGTTATGGCAGACAAAGACGTGATGGTCGAATACGGGCAAGCGGCGAACCTCCTGGGAATGACTATCTTCAGAGTAAGGCTTTTGGCCCTTTTGCCAAACTCTTCGAACACTTTCCACAATTGGCCTAAATAGCCCACCTGTATCTGAGAGAATGTGTGCTTGACTATGAGCACGGATAATCTGCTTTCGCTGAAAGACGACATGGTGGCCTTTATAGAAGGGCACGGCCTGCGCCGCCTGCCCGGCTATGTCACCGAGGACATCCCATCCATCCTCTGGGAGAGCCAGAACAATCCCGACGCGTGGAAGGACTTTGTGGAGATGGCCAAACACGTCGGCGCGCCCTTCATCACCTTCAGCGAAATGTCATTGGAGCGCGAAGAACTCGAATCGCTCATTGAAGAAGCGGGGGAGATGAACTTCCCCGATGAGGAAGCCACGGAGCTGGTGGAGGCCCAGTGGCTGCGCAAGTATGCGGGCATGGTGGGTTATATCCAGCTCGGATTCGTCTATCAGGGCATGGCGTTCCTCCACGAAACCACAACCGAGTGGTACGAACGGTTTCAATCGCTCCTCGAAGACATTGAGAACTTCCAGGACATCGTGATCGACGAACATCATCACGACGACGAAGACGAGTAGAGCGAGTGGGCATTGCAACCGTACCGCCGAGCAGTGCAGAGACGGCGCGGCGCGGACCTCGCCAACGTTGGGTCATCGATCCGCCCCATCCCCACGAAGCTGAGACGCTGGCCAAAACGGCACGACTGCCGCACGTTCTCGCTGAGTTGCTCGTCTCTCGCGGCATCACTCAACCGAGCGAAGCCTTCGTATTTTTGAATCCCGAAGCCGCGCATTTGCATGACCCGTTGCTGATGCTCGGCATGGCCGCAGCCGTCAAGCGGCTGGAGCGGGCCATTGCCAGTCGCGAGCCGGTGCTTCTCTATGGCGATTACGACGTGGATGGCACGACTGCTGTGGTGCTGCTGAAGACTGCCATCGAAATGCTCGGCGGCGTTGTCCGTTTTCATGTGCCGCATCGCATCCGCGAGGGGTACGGAATGCAGTCGAGCGTACTTGAGGCAGCCTGTGCCGAGGGCATTCGTTTGGTGATCACGGTCGACACCGGGATGCGCGCGTTTGCTGAGGCCGAAACCGCACAGCGGCTCGGCATGGACCTCATTATCACGGACCATCATCTGCTGGATGCGCACGATGCTGTGCCAAAGGCGCTCGCAATTCTGAATCCAAATCAGCCGGGCTGCTGCTATCCGGAAAAATCGCTATGCGGCGCAGCCATCGCACTCAAGCTGGCCCAGGCTTTGCTCGATCGCCATGACCCCATCCGCACCCGCGAGAAGACGCTGCCCAGCTTTTTGAAGATGGCAGCCATCGCCACCATCGCCGATGCTGTTCCCTTGCGCGGAGAGAATCGGACCATTGCCGCATTGGGCCTGCGCGAACTGCGGCGTCCGATGGGCGTCGGTCTGCGAGCGCTCTTCGCCGCCGCCCAGCTTGACCCCGCGGCAAAGCAGCTCACCGGTTTCGATGTGGCGTTTCGCCTGGCGCCGCGCATCAACGCTGCCGGCCGCATGGACGTGGCTTCCGAAGTGATCGAGCTTTTTACCACGCGCGATCTCGGCCGCGCGCAGGAACTCGCCGCAAAGCTTGAGCGGCTGAATCGCGAGCGACGCGATACCGAAGCGTTCGTCTTAAAGACTATCGAAGCGCGACTGGCGAACGAACTTGAACTAGCGGCCGAGCGGCTCCTGGTTCTCGATGGCGATGGATGGCATCGCGGCGTCATCGGCATTCTGGCTTCGCGCGTTGTGGAGCGCACCGCCAAGCCGGCGATCGTAATTTGCGTGGAAGACGGCATCGCACACGGCTCGGGTCGCTCGGTCGACGGCTTTCCGCTGCTCGACGCGATCGAGTCTTGCGCCGATCTGTTCACTCGATTCGGGGGCCACGCGTTTGCGGTTGGATTTGCCCTGCCCGCAACGGCACTGCCGGAATTGAAACTGCGCCTGCGCAGCTATGCGGTCGAAAAGCTGGCGGCCCGTGAGCCGGAACGCATCCTGCATATTCACGCCGAACTCCCGCTGGATCGCATTACACCCGTGCTTGCCGGATGGTTGCGCAAGCTTGAGCCGCTCGGCCACGGCAATCCCGAGCCTGTCTTCGTGGCGCGCAATGCGCACCTGATGTCGCCACTCCGCGTGATGAAGGAGCGCCACATTCGCCTGGATCTGGCGCAAGGCGCGAGCCCTTCCGCCCCGCACGGCGTGAGCTTCGGCGCGATACGCGCGGTCGGTTGGGACATGGCATTTCGCGCTGCCGAACTCGACCTGCATGAGGGCAGCCGTATCGATCTTGCCTATCGCATTCGCGAAAACGACCATCCTGAATACGGCGGCATTGAAGTGGAGATCGCAGGCATGGAACCGGCTTCCGCCTGACACAGCAAGGCCCGCGGCGAGCAGCCGCGGGCCTTGCTGGTCTCAAATTGAATCGAGACCCTATCGCCCCTTTCCATGATCATGGGAATCGTGGGGCTGCGGATGCGATTCGTTTCTCTGCTGGGGCGCAGGATGCGACTCGCCGTGCGGCTGGTTCTGCGGCGCAGGGTGGTATTGCGGCTGGCTCTGCGGCGCGGGGTGGTATTGCAGCTGGCTCTGCGGCGTCGGATGATACTGGTTCGGCGTCGAAGGACGGTACTGGTTTTGCGGTGCAGAATGGTACTGATTGTTTTGCGGCGACGGATGATACTGATTCTCGTTGGTTGAATGAGATTGCGAACCGAACGACTGCATAGGTCCCACGTGGTTGTTGCCGGGCGTCGCGCCGCGATTGTTGTTGAACGAAGGCGCCGGATGGTTCTCGGCCGGAAGCGGCCGTGCGACTGCCAGATTCTGCGGACGCCCGCCGTTCGCTCTGGCATACGAGTTGTGATCGTTCATCGCCCCATTCATGTGTTGAGTCTGATAGGAAGTAGGCGCGAGGTGGTGCTCATTCATCGCCATGCGCTCTTCGGGCCCCGGGTCATGATGGATGCCGCCGGGACCGCCGCTGAAGGCCACGTGCCGGTCATTCACGATTGTGTTGCGCTCCACGATGTTGCGATCGACGTAGGTGGTATGGACGAACCTCTCATTCACGTGGACGACCGCGGTATTGTAGACAAAATCGTGGCCACGCCAGATACCGCCCACAAACCCGACGCCCATATACCCGAAGCCATAGTTCACGCCGCCGTAGTAGCCAACGTGGGAGCCCCAATAACCCGGATGCCAGACATAGAGCCCCCCCGACCATCCCCAGTAGGGCGGCGTCCAAAGGGCGCCCTCATAGGGAGCGGGCACCCACGCGCCTGGAACCCAGTAGTAGCCATCGGGACCATACGCCCAATAGCCGGGAGTCCACATCAACCCCGGCTCGGGGCATGGTGGCTGCTCGTAGACTGGCAGAACCGGCGGGGCAAATCCGACACTGATAAAGACACCGGCGTACGAAGATGCCGGAACGAGGCAGAGAAGGAGCGCCATCAAAATCCAACGCGCAGAACGAAAGAATCGCATGGAAAACCTCCAGGTACTTTGTGGCCCTCTTGCTTGCGGATTTTCTCCACAAAGAACAAGGGCGGAATCGATCGAAGACGCGCAACGACTGCGCGGTAAGACTACTCCAGTTTGAACCCTGGTTGCTATGTGAAGTTGCCACGAAAGTTGTTACTTTGGGTTCACTTCCAGGTGAGAAATCGCTCGTTATTTCTTTAGTTTGAGAGGCATTGGCAGCTTGTCCGTTGGGTCCCAAAAAGGGGGGATCGACAAGCTTCTAATACCGCAGGCTCAGTCCCATCCCGAAGACATGATTCGCATCGAGATTTACCGGTATCAGCGCCACAGGAACTCCTCCAACCAGCACGGGCGTCTGCCCGATCGTTCCGGCAACGTGCCCGATGCCCACGTCGAAAGCAAAGTGAGGATTCTCTTTCTGCGTTACACGGACCGCGTAATCCATCGTCGTAGGAATATGCGCCGAACCTCCCACCAGAATTGCCCCAAGGTTCTTCACTTGCGGAGGCTCCTGCGTGAAGCCGATTGCAGGCACAATCGCGGTGTGGAAAGGCGCCGGCAGCGGAATGCCGATACCACCGAAGAGTCGTCCGCCGAAGCGCGTCGCCTGCCCACCGATTCCGTAGATGGAGGCGTTGGTTGCCTTCCAGCCGAGATTGATAAGAAATGGCACAGGCGGATGCAGCCAGGTCTTTGTCGCCGCGACGTACAAATCCTCGTTGGTATAGCTCTTCAGAGATCCCGTGAGTTCTTGGTTCAGAGCGCCGCTCACGAATTTGTCGCCCGTTCTTACCACGAATCCCGCACCGATCCCCGGCGTCCACGGCCCGAATTGACCATCCTTGATCGCCACAACTTTGCCGTTGAAGATGTTCATCCCCGCGTAGTGCCAGAGGCTGCTGAAGGCTGCGCTGTTGCCTTCGGTGTGTTCACTGCGCGTATAGCCAACCTCCGCGCGGTTCGCAAATCCCTCCGCAATGTTGAATGTGTGAATGTTGCCGATGACATTCGACGCATTCACGAAGTGATATCCGACAGCCGGATGCGAGAAGAATTTATCTTTGGCGGAATAGACCACGTAAGCCGTGGGTGTAATGAAGCCGCCGGTCTGTCCTTCAAGGGTGAGGTTTTGTGCGCTTGTGCGTTCAGATGAAAATAACGTTGCGGCTAGGCAGCCGCAGAGTGCCATGCGAGGGAGGATTCGATTTTTCACGGTCTTTCTTACTCCATTGAACGCAGTCTCCCGCGTTCCTGTTACTTCAAAAACCTTCTGTTTGTAACACAAATGTAGCAATCCCGTCTCCTTACTAAAGGCGGTGGTAGACTCTCGCCATGTCGCGCGGACTGTTCATCACACTCGAAGGCCTCGATGGCTCCGGCAAAACGACGCAGATCAAGCGGCTGGCCGCATGGATGCAGAAACGTGGGCTGAATCCCGTGCTCACGCGGCAGCCCGGCGGGACGGCGACCGGCGACCGCGTGCGCGCCCTGCTACTCGATTCCGCTTCGACGCCGATCGCGCCCATGGCGGAGATGGCCCTGATGTTTGCCGACCGCGCCCAGTCCGTTGCCGAAGTGATTGAGCCCGCGCTTGCCGCCGGCAAAATCGTGCTCTGCGATCGCTTCACGGATTCAACAGAGGCTTACCAGGGCGGTGGCCGCGAGATCGGCTCGGCACCCGTACTCGCATTGCACGGCCTCATTTGCGGCGACCTGCAGCCGGATCTGACCTTGCTCCTGCTGCCCTCGCTCACGGCAAGCCTCGAACGCGCCCGCCGCCGGAACGATCGCGCCACTGCACAGAATGGCGCCGACGAAGGCCGCTTCGAACAGGAGCAGGAAGCCTTCTTCCGCCGCGTCTGGCTGAAGTATCGCGAAATTGCCAAACGTGAACCGGACCGCGTCGTCCTGATCGAAGGCAATCTCAGCATCGACGAGGTGCAGGAGCAAATTGTGGAGGCAGTATCGGAACGGCTGGTCTCTGCAAACCATGCAATCGCTTAAGTTTTGACCAAGCACGCCAACGTGCCAAAACTGCACGCACTCGGCCGGGACCAACCAGGGCCCAGCCTTATCTCCGCATATGCACAGTCCGGCGATTCGACAAATATGGCACAATAAGAGATAGGGTTTGACGATGTCTGCATCTCGACAGAGGAACGCGTGGATCTGGCTGGCGGTCGCCGCCATGGCTGTCGCTACCCTTGCGCGCGCCCAGGCAGGCATCCAGGTTGCATCGGCTTACGCAAATCCCGTCTTCGAATTCCTGGTTGGACATCAAGGCGCGGGAGTACACGCCGCAATCGGAACTCCACGTCGGTTTGAACGACGCTCCCTGCGGCAGTCCAACGCAGCATTGCTCTTCGCGTCTGCTCAGCATGGTGCGGATTCTGGCGCCTGGGAGGCTATCCTCCCCGTCCTGTTCATCGGCCTTGTCACTCCGTTGAATCTCGTCTCGTCCCGGTCCGTTCTGTCTCTCGGCCGCGTGCCCTCTGCTCCTTTACTTCCCTTCTCGTTCCAGCGCCCTCCGCCTTCTCTCCTCGCTTAGTTCCCATCGATCGCAAGGATGACGGCTTTGGCAATTTGAATTGCCAAGGTCCAGGGACTGACCTTTCGCGAAGATGTTTCTACGGGAAGGAGCGCATACAAAGATGGCCCCTACAATTCTGCTGTGGCTTGGTTCTCCCCTTACGTGGTGGATGTTGATGACGATCGTTTTCGCCTGGTCACGCATCTTCCATCCCCCGCAAAGGAGGCAAGGAAATCGATCGCGAGTCGTACGGCTGGGTGCGTCTTCTCCCGCCGCGATAGGCTCAGCGTTTCTCTTTCTTTCAGCGGTCTACCGCCCCCATCACGCATTCATCGCGGAAGCGCAGATACGCCATCAGGAAGATGCGGAGGACGATGACCAGGGTGGTCCAGATACGCCGCGGAGGCATCTCCTGCGCCAGCTGAAACGTATTCGACGTGGCGAAAAGGTGGACAGGCTGGTTTTGCGCCTGGAATGAGAGGGCGATCTACCCTCAAATTCCGCGTCGGCCAGCACGCAGTAAGTCGCTGGCTTCCTTCAATCGCAGCTAAACTTGTAGATGGAGATTCACGTGTTTTTCGATAAGGCACTTACCAAAGTATTTGGCACCGCAAACGAGCGCGTCATTAAGCGCCTTCTGCCCGTGGTCGCCGCCATCAGCGCGCTTGAGACGGAGATACAAAAGCTCTCAGACGAAGAACTGCGCGCAAAGACCATCGAGTTCCGCGCGCGCATCGCCGCCAAACTCGCCGGTATCACCGATGCCGAAGCGATCAAAACCGCGGAGCGAGAAGCACTGGATGAGATTCTTCCCGAGGCTTTCGCTGTGGTCCGCGAGGCCGGGTGGCGCACAGTGCAGATGCGTCACTTCGATGTGCAGCTCATCGGCGGCATGGTTCTACATCACGGGAAGATCGCCGAAATGAAAACCGGCGAAGGAAAAACCCTCGTTGCCACTCTCGCCTGCTACCTGAACGCCCTCGCCGGTCACGGTGTGCACGTGGTTACAGTCAACGACTACCTGGCCAAGCGCGACGCCGAATGGATGGGCAAGATCTACGAGTTCCTCGGTCTGACCGTCGGCGTCATCGTGCACGATCTCGACGATAACCAGCGCCGAGCCGCCTATGCCGCCGACATCACCTACGGCACCAATAACGAATTCGGCTTCGACTACCTGCGCGACAACATGAAGTTCGACATCACCGATTGCGTGCAGCGGGGTCACTATCACGCCATCGTCGACGAAGTGGATTCGATTCTTATCGACGAAGCGCGTACACCGCTCATTATCTCCGGACCCACCGATCAGACGACGGACAAGTATGCCCGCGTGCGCAAGATCATTCCCACCCTCCAGCTTGGAGAAGAGGTCGAATCTCTCGATCACAAGCGCCAGGCCGAGCTTGGCATTCAACTCGGCGAAGGCGAAAAATATTTCTCCGGCGATTATGTCGTCGACGAAAAGCACCGGACAATCGGCGTCACCGACGATGGATGGATCACAATTGAGAAAGCTCTTGGCATCGACAACATTGCCGACGCGGAAAACTGGGATCTGAAGCACTACGTCGAGACGGGCATCAAGGCCCATGCGCTCTACAAGCGCGACGTGGACTACGTGGTCAAGGACGGCGAAGTCATCATCGTCGACACCTTCACCGGCCGCCTGATGCCGGGCCGCCGCTGGAGCGACGGACTGCATCAGTCGATCGAAGCCAAGGAAGGCGTCAACATCCGCAAGGAAGACCAGACGCTCGCCACCATCACATTTCAGAATTACTTCCGCCTCTATAAGAAACTGAGCGGCATGACGGGTACGGCCGAGACCGAGGCTGCCGAATTCGAGAAGATCTACAAACTCGAAATCGTCGTGATTCCCACCAACAAGCCGATGCTGCGCCTCGAGAATTCCGACGTCGTGTTCCGGACAGCGAAGGAAAAATACAAAGCCGTCGCGGATGAGATTGCCGAGTTGCACGAAAACAAGCAGCCGGTGCTCGTGGGCACCACATCCATCGAGAAGAGCGAGCTTCTCTCCGGAATCCTGCAGCGCAAGGGAGTGCGGCACGTCGTGCTCAACGCAAAGTTCCACGAACGCGAAGCGGAGATCGTCGCGCAGGCAGGCCGACTCGGAATGGTCACCATTTCAACCAATATGGCAGGCCGCGGTACCGACATTCTGCTCGGCGGCAATGCCGACTTCATGTCGCGCCAGGAGTTGGTCAAGAAGGGCCGTGCGCGCGCGATCAGCGTCGCCGAAGGAGCCATCAATCCAACCGCGCCGAAAGGTTTCCTCCGCTTCTACTATCAGGGCCAGGAATTCGAGGTCTCAGAACCGGATTGGGCCGAAGTGAATGAGGTGCACGCTGCGGCTGCAAAACAGGATCACGAAGATGTGATTGCTGCAGGCGGTCTGTTCATTCTCGGCACCGAGCGGCACGAATCGCGGCGTATCGACAACCAGCTCCGCGGACGCGCCGGCCGCCAGGGCGACCCCGGCGCATCGCGATTCTATCTCTCCCTTGAAGATGACCTGATGCGCATCTTCGCCAAGCAGTGGGTCTCGACTCTGCTCGAGCGGCTGGGCATGGAAGAAGGCGTGCCCATCGAGTCACGGATGATTTCAAAACGCATCGAGGGAGCGCAAAAGGCAGTCGAATCGCAAAACTTTGAATCGCGCAAACACCTGCTCGAGTACGACGACGTAATGAATAAGCAGCGCGAGGCTGTCTATGGCTTGCGCCGCCAGCTGCTCGAAGGCGTGGAACAGCGCGAGTTGATTCTGGAGGACTACGTCGGCGGAATCCTGAGCGGGCTGCTCGATGAGTTCGCAGGCGAAAACGTGCGCCCCGACCAATGGAACATCAAGGGCCTTGAGGAGAAGCTCATCGGCCATTTCGGATTGAGCCTTTCCGTCGCCGGCGTCAACGCGCAGGAGCTCTCGCGGCACGAACTCGGCGACGCCATTTTTGAAAAACTCAAGGAGAATTACGAAGGCAAGGAGAAGATCCTTGGCGCTGAAACGATGCGCCAGCACGAACGGATGGTCATGCTCAGCGTCATCGACGGGCTATGGAAAGATCACCTGCTCTCGATGGACCATCTTAAAGAAGGCATCGGTCTGCGCGGCTACGCACAGCAGGATCCGCTGGTGGCCTACAAGCGCGAGTCCTTTGACATGTTCGAAGCCATGATGCTGAAGTTCCAGGAAGACACCGTTCGCTTCCTCTTCCGCATGCAGATTCTCGGTCCAGACGGCCAGCCGATCAACGCCGCGCCTGAGCCCCGCCGCGCAGTTCCTCCGGCGCCACCCGTCGCGAGTGCAGCGCAGCCCATCAATGGAAATGGCCATGGCATGCAGCCACGGGAGATCACCATGCCGACGCGTCAGGCTTCGACAACCATCGACGCTCTCGAAAAGGAATTCCACCGCAAGAAGCAACGAGAGCTTGCCGTGGCCAGCCGCGCCGGCGCGGGAGAGTCGAGTGCTCCGACACAACGCCACGCCGGTGAGAAAGTCGGCCGCAACGATCCCTGCCCCTGTGGTTCGGGGAAGAAATACAAGAAATGCCACGGCGTCGAAAAATGAGGTACTGGCCGGTTCGCAAAACGAGCCCAGATTCTACGCATCGTGGACCGGCTTACGGGGCGAGATCGAAATTGATGGCCAGGTCCACCACGGATGTTGCCGGCGCGGAAGCGAATCTCCACTTACGCACTGCGTCTTCTGCCGCCGTAGACAGCATGTGATTGCCGCTCAGCGGCTTGACATCCGTAACTTTGCCGTCTGGATCGATCGTGACTGCCAGTTTCACCACACCGGCGATCCTCATGCGTTTCGCGATCTCTGGGTAGACCGGCGCGACGCGCGATTTCACCGCGCGCTCCTCCGCCGCCCTGCCGGCAAGCACAAACACAATTGCCAATGCGAGCGCCGTTATCCCCGACCAACGCAACCCGAAACGCGCGCTCTTCTGCCCCCTCATCCTCATTCAGTCCTCCCGTTCATTGCGCGCTTCTAGGAAGCGCATGGGAAGAGTATCGGCGCCGGATGAAACGACTTTATGATGCAGAGCAGGAATACGGCAGATGCGGGCGACCGGCCCTCCACCTGCTCATCCTGCGCAGCAAAGCAGCCCGCCCCTCAGTTCGAACGACTGCTGGCGCCGATGGCGGCAAAGGTCAGATCCTGCACAGAGGAGTGATGTTGCTCTCTCCAGAGATCAAAGAGCCGTCCATAACTCAGGGTCAAATATTCTGAAGGGTTAACTCCCAGCCGCGCAGCCGCCCGGTCAATCCACGCAGGCATGCCTTCGAGCTCTGCAAAGTTTCCGATGGGCGTTTCGTCGACGACACAATGGCCTTCCCCGTCGCTCCACTCGGAACGCCATTTTTCATAGCGGAACACGGCTACCAGTCCCATGGACTCGAAGATCTCAGCGAGCACATCGCCGTTACCCACGGTCGTTTCGGTCTCAATCCGGTGCTTGTGCCGGTCCTCGCCCGGACCCACGTCCGGCAGCCGCTTATGAGTCACCACGCAACGCTCGCCGTAGTGGCGGATGCGCAGAATCTCTGTGCGTGCGCGCATCGCCCGATCCGGCGTGTCAAAAAGCACGTTGCTTTCAAATGCGCGCGGCGTCTCCAACCGGAATCCGGTTTTCTCAAGCCGCTTCGCTAATTCTGCGGCGTCGTCGATACGGAATTTGATTTCGGTCTCAATCGCCATAGTTAAGAAGTGAGTATACGGCAGCGGACAAGCGACAATAGATCCGTGAAGACCCTCCGCCTTTCAGTGGACCCCTCGCATCTCGATGATGCAGAGTCGCGCAGCGGGATTGTCCAAGCAGCCGAAATCCTGCGCAACGGCGGCTTGGTCGCATTCCCGACGGAAACTGTTTATGGACTTGGCGCCAACGCTCTCGATGCTGCCGCAGTAGCCCGCGTCTTCGAGGCCAAGCGGCGTCCCTCATGGGACCCAATCATCGTGCACATCGCCGGCCCTGTGGCGGACAATCCGATGCTCGACAACTTAGTGACGGCGGTCGCCGGCCCTACGCGCGACCTTATCCTGCGCTTCTGGCCCGGCCCGCTGACGCTGTTGCTCCCACGTTCTGCCGCGGTTCCCGACGCCGTCACAGCCGGACGACCGTTGGTGGGCGTTCGCATGCCGGCGCACCCGATAGCCTTCGAGCTCATTCAGCAGGCCGCGGTCCCGATCGCCGCTCCCAGCGCGAATTCTTTTGGCCATGTCAGCCCCACCACAGCAGACCACGTTCTCGACGATCTCGACGGCCGCATCGATGCCGTGCTCGATGCGGGTCCAACTCAACACGGCGTGGAGTCGACGGTGCTCGACCCAAACCAGTCCCCGATGATGATCTATCGTCCCGGCGCAATTTCAGCGTCGCAAATCCGCGACGTCGCCGGACCTGTGCATTTCTACACTCCGGCTCCGACGCCGCCTGCGAGCCCTGAGAGCGCGCTTCCTTCCCCAGGTGTCGGAATTCGCCACTACGCTCCCCATGCCCGGCTTGTTTTGGTCGATGCTCCCCTCGACGCATTGGCGAACCGGATCGCGGAGGAAGCCGCGCGCCACGCAGCGGAGCGTCTCGGTTTTCTGCTGCCCGTCGAGATCTCTTCGTCCGCGCTGCTCGACTCCCACCCAACCGCGCGTGTCTTTTCCTGGGGAAATTGGAATGCACCCGAAGAGCTGGCACACAATCTCTACGCGGGTCTGCGCACACTCGATGCCTATGGCTGCTCGGTGATCGTCTGTCCTCTACCGCCAGCCGAGGGTCTGGGTTCTGCAATGCGCGATCGACTGTTCAAAGCCGCCCACTAAAGCCGACCTGTTCGACGTACCGGAGGATTCGCACACCAAGCCCAACGCGCGCTACTGCCCGGTCTCGCCCACTTTGTACATATATTTGATCGCCGATTTGTAGATCAGCACCTTGTCGCGGCCGCGCACTTTCAGCGTCCGGCGATCGTACCATTCAATGCAACCTTCCACATGCTCGCCGTCCGCCAGCACAATCACCATCGGGGTTTGCGATTGAATCTGTTTCTGCAGATAAAAAAGCTCTGCCTGCCGCTGTCCCCCTTCATCTTCCATCCCATGATGCGTAAAGTGGAAGGGCAGCGGCGCTCTCTTTCCATTCCGCGGAGCAGGCGGCAGCGTAGGTGCTTTGGGTTCGTTTTCAATTCCGGTCACTGCGGCTTGAGTGCTCATGGTTACGATCCTCCCTCGTTGCGTGAGGCCCGATACCTAAATACTGTCAAATCAAAAAAATGGAAGAGGCCCCCTGCCGCCCCGATCCTGCAGCGGAACCCAGGCTCCCAACCAAGTGCATGTTCCAGGCTGTACAACCGCAAAGACACGACCGCCAAATCCAGGGAGTCCCTGTTCAGCCCGCTTCCGGTCTAAGGGTTTGCCTGATTCTACCCGAAAAGATGCCCGCCCATGGTCACAGGTTGCTTTTTCCTGGGATGAGCCGTTCAGCGTTCGGCCAGGCTCACGGCCATGGCGTCCAACGAGAGCGATCGAAGCAGGTTACGGCGCATCCCCTGCTCCACTTGGACAAGTGCCCTCGCTGCTCCGTCGATCCAGTCGATGGTAAGCCCTTGTGCCAGCCGCTCCAGCTCCGGCTGAATATCCACATTACGCACCAACGCCGGCGTGCCGGCGACCATCAGGAGCAGGTCCTCCACAAGGCTGCTCAACCCGCGCAGTAAGCTGACCGTTTTTTCCTGCCCATCGGCTCCCGCGCGATAGGTCTCCGTGACACGAAAAAGCTGCGAATAGTCCGGCTCCTTCAGCGCGGTCTTCAAAACGATCAGCGCGTCCTGGCGGCTGGTCAAGTAAGTCTCCAAATCGAGGGTGAGCGCGCGGCCTATCGCTCCCTCGGCAAGCCTCGCCACCAGCGCACGCTCCTGCGGCTTCAGCTCTGGCCGGCGCTGCGCGAGCAACAACTCCAATTCGGTCGCGGGCAGCGCACCGAGCCTGTACACTGTCGCGCGCGAACGAATCGTAGGCAGCAGTTCCTGCGGATTCTCAGTGAGCAGGATCAGCGATGTGTGCGCCGGCGGCTCTTCCAGCACTTTCAGCAGACTGTTCGCTGCTTCTTTCATAAAGGCTGACGACGTGAAGATCGTGAATGTGCGACGCGCCTCGACAGGCGGCCGATAATAGGCCACGTGAATAACCTGCCGCACCTGGCCCATCTTGATAAGGAGCTGCGGCGGGTCCGGCGGCACAATCAGCACATCGGGATGCGTTTGAACAAGAATGCGGGTTTCGCGCTTATCCGCATCGCGCATCTCTTCGCGGGCAGCGACCGCCTCAGCCACGCGCTCGTCGAGATTCGCTGCATCTCCGATGCGCTGGCAGTTCCTGCAATGGCCACAATAATCCGGCAACCCATCCGATTCGGTCGGCTCCAGGCAGTTCACCGCACGCGCCAGCATCAGTGCCAGCGTGTACTTGCCCGCGCCCTTCGGTCCGGCGAGAATCATCGACTGCGGAAATCGCCCCGCCGCGATCGACTCGCGCAGGTGCGTCACTGTTGCCTTGTTGCCGAGGAATTGCTCGAAGCTCACGTTCTGAGTCTAGAGCACTCCCGCCCTGCCGCGACGGCGGAAATCACTGGTGGAGGTCTGTCTTCGACAGCATCTCCAGGAACTGCCGGCGCGTGCGCTGGTCAATCGCCACGTCCAGAAGTTTGCCGTCACGACCGAAAAGGAACGTGTTTGGAATTCCGGTGACGTGGAACTGTTTATGCACTTCGCTGTCCGGGTCGAGAAGGACAGCGGGGTGATATTTGTATCCTGCAAAGAACGACCCCACCTTGAATAGACCTTCGTCGGTGATAGAAAGGACCACCAGCCCTTGGGGTCCGAAGTATTGAGAGATGACATCCAGATCCCGCATTTCCGGTAGGCAGGGCACGCACGAAGTGGCCCAAAAATTCACCAGCACGATCTTCCCGCGAAGTTCCGAGAGCGTCACTTTCTTGCCCTTCAAATCTTTCAGGGTAAAGTCGGCCTTTGCCAATGCCGCATCGTTGTCTATCAGCATCTGCGCGGCTTTGGCGAAAGACGGATCATCTACCTTAGCGTTCACGTGCTCATAGTGCGCCAGTTTTGCCAAGTCGTAGTACGGCATCGGGACGTTGTCGTTCTTAGGCGGCATTGGAGTTTCAGTCAAGGCGCCGGCCAACGTGTCGGCGACCGCCTGCAACGCCTCTCTTCCCGCATCGCCTTCGGTCACCAGGTGTGCGAGAGAGTCGGCGTCTTCCACCTTTTGTGTGCCTGCCGGCAGCGCGCGGATGTCGCCGGCCAGCTTGATTGTGGCCGCCGGACGTTGTTCCGTTGGAACCGAACGCAGATTCTTGAGTGCATTTTCAATTTGAGAAGCCTTCGCGTCTGCATGAAGCAGAGGCGAAAGACAAAAAACAGCGAAAATAAAAACGCTCAGACGGAGAGACATACGAGTCCCGCTCCTTTGGCCCACCCCAATTGATTCTTTGAGACTGCGTGAAATTATAACCCTCCCAAGCGCGGCAGGTCGGTGGGATATGCGCCGTTACTCGCCGATAGACACGCGAGGGGCGTGAACGCTATCGCGCCCCCCGGTGAGAATCGCGGATCAGGCGGCGCCGCGGCTGTGTTGTCGGATGCTCTTGATCTCCTCCGCCGGAATGTGCAGGAACTCCAAAAACTCCTGGTGCTCCTGGGGCGCCGCGCGTTCGAATTCCGCATGCCACCGGTTCATTTGCTCGCCCGTGAACCCGCAGCCCTTCATGATGGAAACCCACTTCTCCTTGGTGATCATCTTGGCCTTTCTGAGCGCATTGTGCTCGAGAAGTTTGAGGATCGCCTGCTGGTGTGCGCGCAGAGTTCCGATCTCGGCGTCGAGCTCGAGCAGCCGCCGCTTCAGAACTCCGGCCGCGCCAGTTCCCGGCCGATCCGGATTTGCTTTGAGAATGGCCCGAATGTCGTCGACCTTCAGGCCGGCGTCCCGGTAGGCACGAATCTGCAGCAGCCGCTGCAGATCCGCTTCGCCGTAACACCGATAGTTGCCGCCGCTGCGCTGCGGACGGGGCATCAAACCGATCGATTCGTAGTACAACAAGGCGGTACGGCTCACGCCGCAGCGCCGGGCGAGTTTGGTCACTGTCAACATCGTCCATCTCCACTATGAACCCTCCAGTTGTAGACAGGTCAAGCGGCGAATGCAAGAATTCTCGTGGCGATCCGAACCGGCTGCAGGCGCTCGCCGCCCGCATCGCGCTCCCCGTACAATAGAAGTGAAAGCCCAACGGGACCGATGGCGGATCAGGCAGAGAAGAACCCCAAAACCACCAACCCGGCCAACAAGGACGCCCGCAAGCCAGACCAGCCCAAGCCCGACGAAGATCCGGTCGGCAAGGTCTACGACTCGCGTCTGATGCGGCGTCTTGGCCGTTATCTGCTGCCGTATTGGTGGCAGGCCGCGGTTTCGTCGGCCGCCGTCACACTCAAGTCTCTTAGCGATGTGTCTGGACCGTTCCTCGTCATGGTGGGCATCGACCACTACTTTCCTTCGGGAACCAATTCCGGCCATGCAGTCACCCCCGCTGCGCACGGCTTCGGAGCCGCGGACTGGCTGACGCGTCATCTCAGCACGGACCCCAGGCAAGGCATCACCCAGCTGGCGGGGATTTATCTGGTTCTGCAGATCTCCGCCTATCTCTTCGAATTCATCCAGACCTACCTGATGCAATGGACCGGCCAGAAAATCATGTTCGATCTGCGCCGCGATATCTTCCGCCACATGCAGCGGATGCACGTCGGCTTCTTCGATACACATGCCGTGGGCCGGCTGGTTACACGCCTCACCTCGGACGTCGACGCCATCAACGACATGTTCACGGGCGGCATTCTCGCGATCGTCGACGACTTCTTCACCTTGTCGATCATGGCCATCGTGATGCTGAGCATCAATTGGTGGCTCGCCCTGCTGGCCTTCTCGGTCCTGCCCCTCATCCTGGTCGTCACGCGCCTCTTTCGCGATCAGCGTGCGCGAGAGCTACCGCCGCGTCCGTGCCGCCATTGCCCGCATCAACAGCTTTACCCAGGAGCACGTCAGCGGCATGCGCGTGGTGCAACTTTTCAATCGCGAGCAGCGCGCCTACAACGACTTTGAAGCCGTCAACCGCCTGCACATGATCGCGTTCAAAGACACAATCTTCGCCTATGCGCTCTACTATCCCGCGGTCGAATTGCTCTCCGCCATCGCCATTGCCCTTGTCATCTGGCGAGGCGGATTCGGCGTGCTCTCCGGCTCAGTCACCATCGGCATGCTGGCCAGCTTCAACATGTATTCGCAGCGCTTCTGGCGTCCCATCCAGGACCTGAGCGACAAGTACAACATCCTGCAAGCCGCCATGGCAGCCTGCGAACGCATCTTCAAGCTGCTCGACACCGCGCCGGAAATCGTTAGCCCCGCGAACCCGCGCACCGGCGACGGCAGCAACCGCATTGAGTTCCGCCACGTCTGGTTCACGTATCAAAAACTCAAACCGGAGCAGCAAGCCGAGGTGGATCGAGCCGCCTTGTCGGCAAATCCAGGCCAAGCGCTTGCAGCGATCAACGACATCGAGTGGATTCTCAAGGATGTCTCCTTCACCATCGAGCCCGGCCAGACCATCGCCATCGTGGGACACACCGGCGCAGGCAAAACGACGCTCACCAGCCTCATGATGCGCTTCTACGACGTGACAGCCGGACAGATTCTCGTCGACGGCGTAGACCTGCGTGAGCAGGACCTGACCAAACTGCGCCAGCATTTCGCCGTAGTTCTCCAGGATCCTTTCCTTTTCACGGGCACGATCGCGGAAAATATTCGCCTCAGCAACAACGCGATCACGGAAGAAACTCTGCGCCGGGCGGCCCGCGATGTCAACGTCCTCGACTTCATCGATAGCCTGCCCGGCGGTTTCGACGAACCGGTGCGCGAGCGCGGCAATTCCCTCTCCACGGGCCAAAAACAGCTCATCAACTTTGCGCGCGCGCTGGCCTATAACCCGCACATCCTCATCCTCGACGAGGCCACCTCCAGCGTCGACACCGATACTGAATTGCGCATTCGCGGCGCTCTCGAACGCATGGTCGAAGGCCGCACCAGCGTGCTGATTGCGCATCGTCTCTCTACCGTGCAGCGTGCCGACACGATTCTTGTCATGCACAAAGGGCAATTGCGCGAGATGGGTTCGCACCAGGAACTGCTGGCCCAACGCGGCCTCTACTGGAAGCTCTACCAATTGCAATACAAAGACCAGGAACTCGGTGGCGCCGCCACACCGACGCGTGAACCCTCGATAGCGCCAGCTATGTGACGAAACGCCAATCCGGGAGCCCTCCCAGCGCCTGCCATCCCGCGTTCGAGCTATCATAAGGGTTCGATCATTCGCACATGGGGCCTGCCAACCGCCTTTCCGCAACCGGTGATATGCATTGATGAACGGACCTGAACCAGGAACAATCGAGCTATTCGACACGAGCCTTCGGGACGGGCTGCAGCAGCCTAATCTTGAAATCTCCGTGCCCAACGCCGTACTGCTTTTGCAGCGCATGGGCTCCTTTGGAGTTCACTTTGCAGAGATTGGCTTCGCGGGCGCCAACCTGTTTGTTGAAGACCTGACTAGGTCTCTCGCGTCGGTCGACACGGGGGCGATGAAGCTCGCGCTGTTTGGACGCACACGGGGCCACGGCACAAAAGTCCAGGAATGGCCCGACGTCCAATTCATCATTCGCCATAAGCAGCGCGTTCCCGTCGCTGTGATTGTCGTCAAGTCACGGCTGCTTGATGTGACGAAATCCCTGGAAACCACGCCCGAAGAAAATCTTCGCATGGCGCGGGAGACAATCGAGTGCCTTCAGGACAACGGCCTCGAAGTCATCGTCGACTTTGAGCACGCGATGGACGCCAACTGCGGCCGGCGGGAGAACGGCATTGTCTGCGAGCCGGATTTCCATGCGCGCAGCCTCGATTATTTCCATCAACTCACCGAGCAGTGTGCCCACCAAAACGTGAGCCGCATCGTGGTCTGCGATACGACGGGCGGCGCGAGTCCCGAAGAAGTGGCGGACGTGATCGGCGGATTGACGCGACAATTCCCCAGGGCCAGCTTCGGATTCCACGGGCATACCGATCGCGGCCTTGGCATCGCCAACACGCGGGCTGCGATCCTCGCGGGCGCCGTCCAGGTACAAGGCACATTGCTCGGCACCGGAGAACGCTGCGGCAACGTGAACCTGACCACCGTTGTGGGCTCGATGCAGCTCCGCGGTGAAGCCAAGTTTGTCCCGCCCGAATCGTTGAAAGGCCTCACTAGCCTTGCACACTCCGCCTATGCTGCCTTTGGCTTCGAGCCGCCGCATGGCGCCCCCATCGTAGGAACCGGAGCGTTTGGCACTTGGGCCGGCATGCACGGCAGCAGCGAGCGCAAGAACCCGGGAGCATATCTCTGGTGCGACCCCGCGCGCGTCGGCGCCAACCCCACCATCGGCGTCAATCGGCAATCCGGCAAAGCGAACGTCATTCTGCTTTCCGAAGCGCTTGGCGTTCCTCTCGATTCCGCGCAGGCCCAGGCGCTCATCGACGCCAATCAGGCCATGATTGAAGGGGGCGGATTCACGTCCAGCGAGATTTCATTTCGACTGGCCACCATGCGGGTTCTCGGTACATTGCCCAATCGGTTCAGCATCCGCAGTTGGCGCGTGTTCGACGAATCCGACGAAATCGGCAATCGGTTCGTGCAGGCTTTCATGACGCTATCGATCGGCGATACGACCGTCACCACCACACGTGCGGAGGGCGCAGGGCCCGTCGATGCGCTGACCAAGGCCATGCGGCGCGAACTGGAAAAATGGTATCCCGCGCTCACACAGATGCGCCTCGGCACCTTCAGTGTCACCGCACTCGATGTCTCGGCACACGACTCGGCTGCCTATGTGCGCGTCACCGTAAGCTTCCATGCCGACGGATACGAACCGTGGATCACGGCTGGCGTGAGCAGCGATATGAACCAGGCCGCGCTCATGGCTATCGTCGATGGCTTCAATTACTGGCTGCTCGAGCGGGCCGACGGGAAGCACGATGCGAAGCGCACGGCATCGATCGCAATCGCAGGTCAATTGGCCACCTGAGGATTTGCGCGGGGCGATCGTCTCCTCACGCGTCCAACACCGCTTCATCCCGCAGGGTGAGGGTAGAACCGGTGACAGAATTGAGGACAATACCGCTCCGCTGTAGCGGCTTCGGATACGGCAATTGTGGAATCGCTGTAAAGCACTCAACCGGCACTAACTGAACAAAGGCCGTTTCGCAATTGCGGAACGGCCTTTGTTTCGAGGATTCGGAAGCCGAAGTTACTTCGTGCCCACCAGCGATGGCCTCGTGTCGAGCTTTCCGCTCGCATACCCCTTCGCCATTTCGGTAATCGGAATCTGGGTGTAGTCCCCGGCATGGCCGGCCTGACCGAACTGCGTCATGCGCTGCGCAACAACCTTCGCCATCGCCTCGCGCGCCGGCTTCAAGTAGTCGCGCGGATCGAACTTGTCCGGCGTCTCTGCAAACACCTTGCGAATGGCTCCTGTGATGGCCAGACGATTGTCGGTGTCGACGTTGATCTTGCGCACGCCGTTCTTGATGCCGAGCTGAATCTCTTCGACCGGCACGCCCCAGGTTTCCTTCAGCTTGCCGCCATACTTGTTAATAATGTCCTGCAGGTCCTTGGGCACGGACGAACTGCCGTGCATCACCAGGTGTGTGTGCGGCAGGCGCTTGTGAATCTGGATCAGCAAATCCATCTTCAGCACCGAACCATCGGGCTTCTTGTTGAACTTGTAAGCGCCGTGGCTGGTGCCGATGGCAATCGCCAGCGCGTCCACGCCGGTGCGCTCGGCAAACTCAACCGCCTGATCCGGATCCGTCACATGCTCCAGGCCCGATCCGCCCGCGCCGTGGCCGTCTTCAATACCGCCGAGCACGCCAATCTCACCCTCGACCGTGACACCGCGAGGATGCGCATACTCAACCACCTTGCGCGTGACCTCCACATTCTCTTCAAACGTCGAAGGCGTCTTGCCGTCTTCCTTGAGCGACCCATCCATCATCACCGACGTGTAGCCCAGCTCAATGGCGCTCTTGCAGGTCTCAAAGCTGTTGCCGTGGTCCTGGTGCATCGCAATCGGAATTCCCGGATTCAGCTCGGCGGCCGCCTGGATCAGCCTGAACAAATAGAGATCCTCGGCAAACTTGCGCGCTCCGCGGCTGGCCTGCACAATCACCGGCGACTTAGTCTGGGTCGCCGCGATCATGATGGCTTGAATCTGTTCCATATCGTTGACGTTGAACGCGCCGACGCCGTATCCGCCCTTGGCGGCCTCGTCGAGAAGCTGCCGCATGGAAACTAGAGGCATATCAACTCTCCTTTGCCATGAAACGTGTGGTCTGAATCCCGCTGCTACCTGTTTCCGGTTCGCTTGACGCCCCTTTGGACCCTTCGGGCAGGTGCATCCAGCGCAGAGTTGCGGGAACTGCGATCGTTTTTATCGTAGCAGAAGGGTCGGCGCACAAAGTGTGCCGCCGCTCACACCCGCCAACCCTCACGATGCATTGAATATGGAATAATCCGTCCGTGCATCCCGTGGCCCCCGCAATCCCCTCCAGCTGGTTCCTGCTCGCCTGTGCCGCGGGGACGGTCTTGCTTTTGCTGGCCCTGATCGCCAGGGTTCGCCTTCACCCCGCTCTCGCGCTTGCCGTCTCGGCCTTCGCTCTTGGCATCGCGTCCGGTATGCCCCTCGCGCAGGTTCCGCTGTCGTTTTCAGCAGGGGTAGGCGGGCTGATGGGACATATCGCCCTCGTGCTCGGCCTCGGCGCCATCCTCGGCCGCCTGCTCGCGAGTTCCGGCGGCGCAGCCTCACTGGGCAGTACACTGGTCGAGCGCTGCGGCGAAAAAGGCCTGCCCTGGGCGCTTCTCGGCCTCGGCATTCTCGTCGGCATGCCCGTCTTTTTCGAAGTTGGCCTGGTGCTGATGATGCCCATCATCGCCGCTGCGGCGCGGCGCAGCCATCGCCCTCCGATCATCGTCGGCCTTCCCATGCTGGCCGGACTCTCCATCGTGCACGGCACGATTCCACCACATCCGGCAGCGATGCTCGCGGCCACGCAGTATCACGCTGATCTCGGCCGCACCATCATCTGGGGCGTCATGGTCGGCATTCCTGCCGGCATCATGGCGGGCCCGGTGCTCGAATGGGTCCTGACGCACTTCTTATGGAAAAAGCGCATCGCCACTTACACGGATTCCGAAGAGCCCACCCTGTTCGAAGTCTCCAATCAGAGTGAAACCGAGCCAGCTGCGACTCAAACTTCCCGTGCCCCATCCTTTCCGATTCCTTTTTCGGAAAGGGTGGGAACCGAAGAGGCGCCAAGCAAAAGTGAACCTTTACCCAAACCCGCCGGTCCCATCCGCGCTGCGTGCGCGATTCTGCTCCCAATCGCGCTGATCTTTCTCGGTAGCTGGGCCGACTCACTCGCCACGCCGGGCGGTCTTGCCAACCGGGCGCTCCGCTTCATCGGCAGCGCCGACGTGGCTCTCCTTATCGCCGTGCTGGCAGCGCTCGCTTCGCTGGGCCCACGCATCCAGACCGGCCGCCACCACGGCGCCGAGCTGCTGCGGCGACTCACGTCGGAGTCCTTCGAGCCCATTGCCAACGTACTCATGATCCTGGCAGCGGCAGGTGGCCTGAGCGGTATCCTGCGCGATTCCGGCGCCGCGCAAGCCACCATTTCGCTGGCGTTGCGGGCAAACATGCCACCCTTGCTTCTGGCATGGCTGCTCGCAGCCGTGGTGCGCGTTTCTATGGGATCTGCAACCGTCGCCATGGCCGTCGCTTCAGGCGTGCTCGCGCCCATGGTTAGCCACTTAGGCGTGCGCCCCGAATTGCTGGTGCTGGCCACGGGTACGGGCTCGCTCGTCTTCTCGCAGGTCAACGATCCCGGCTTCTGGATGATTCAATCCTTCTTCAATCTGGAAATGAAGGAGACCTTCGCCACCTGGACTGTGCTTGAGACGGTGCTCTCCGTGGTGGGTCTCGCAGGCACTCTCCTCTTGGCTGCGGTCCTCCACTAGTGAGTTGTCAGTAGTCAGTTTTCAGCCATCAGCGAAAAACGACTCCCAAAAAAGGAGCGAAGTCACGCCCTAACTGATCACTGACCACTGAAAACTGAACACTGGACTTTTCACTTCCATGCCCCCAGCAGTTTCCGCACCAGCACCAGCTGCCCAATGTGATATGCGTTGTGATCCGCCGTCAGCAGAGCCTCGCGCAAAATCGTCTGCCCGTCTCCGTGCGGAATCTTGGCGAACAAATCCGCCTTCTCATCCGCGACCAACGCGCAGAGCGCCTTCAAGTCTTTGCGAAAGGCGCGCACGCTCTTATCCCACGCCTTCTCATCCGGGGGCGCTGGCCGCTCCGGCCAATACTCATCGGGCCACTTTGGCGATGGGTGTCGCGCATCGCGCGAAAACTCCAGGATGTCCCGTTGCGCGATCCGCAAATGCTCCAGGATCTCCCACGGGGAATGCTCGGCGCCTTTGGGCCGCTTACCCCGCAGTTCCTCAGGCAAACTCTTGACGGCCGCATCGAACGTGGCGTGGGCGTTGCCCTCGGTGAGCAGGCTGATCAGGTGCTCGCGCAATGCTGCGTCGTTCGGCATCAGAGCTTCCTTTCCTCATGAAGATTCCGGCCGCGCTTCCGCACGGCCTCCCGCTGGTTGTGATTCGCCGTGCGTGTCAAAAGATGCGTGATTGTTTGCGCCGAACCAGGCTTGCCGCACAGGAAGCGCTTTGTCCATCGTACCGAGGAGCGTTACTCTGCAAATGCAACCATCCGTTCTATCCCGAAAGGTTCCTCCGCATGCACAGCTTCCGCGCTGCTGTCGCCGTCCTTGCCTTCGCCACATTGTTCCTCGCCGCATCGTGTCTCGCCGTCCTCGCACAGAACGAGCCCGCCACATATCCCAACTACCCCACGGAAACACCGCGAGAGCTGCAGCCCGCCACGACAGGCTTCGACTATGCGCGGCGCGAGGCCATGATCCCGATGCGCGACGGCGTCCGGCTGCATACTGTCATCCTCGTGCCCAAGGGTGCACAGCACGCGCCGATCCTGCTGACGCGCACTCCCTACAGCGCCGACCAGCTCACTACGCACGTACCCAGCGCGCACCTCGGGCCGACTCTTTACGGATACGACAACGCGACCGACGTCATCGTCGAAGGCGGCTACATTCGCGTCGTCGAGGACATTCGCGGCAAATACGGCTCCGAGGGCGACTACGTGATGAACCGCCCCCTCCATGGGCCGCAGAACCCCACGCCGGTCGACGAAGCCACCGACACCTACGACACCATAGACTGGCTCGTCAAAAACATCCCCGAGACCAACGGAAAGGTCGGCATTCTCGGCATCTCCTACGACGGATTCCTGCCCTTGATGGCGCTCGTGAATCCTCATCCCGCGCTCAAGGTCGCAGTCCCGATGAATCCCATGGTCGACGGCTGGATGGGCGACGACTGGTTCCACAACGGCGCTTTCCGCGAGCAAAACATGCCCTACATCTACGAGCAGGAGGGCACGCGCGACAACAACGCCAACGCCAAATGGTGGACCGCGCACTTCGACGACTACGACGAATATATGAGTGCTGGCTCGGCAGGCGAACTGGGCCGCGAGCATGGCCTGGAGCAAATGGGCTTCTGGAAAATAATCCTCGGACACCCGGCCTACGATTCGTTTTGGAGCGATCAGGCTGTCGACAAAGTTCTGGCCGACGACTTCAAGCGCGAAGGAATCAAGGTACCCATCCTGCTGGTACACAGCCTGTGGGACCAGGAAGACATCTATGGCGCGCCCGCGGTGTACAAGGCCATCAAGCCTCTCGACATGAACAACGACAAAGTCTTCATGGTCCTTGGACCGTGGCACCACGGCCAGGAGATCGAAGATGCCGCATCGCTCGGCGCAATCCGCTTCGGCTCCGACACCGGCACATGGTTCCGCCAAAACGTCCTGCGGCCGTTTCTTGACCACTACCTCAAAGACGATGTCCCGCCGATGCAGGTCGCGCCGGTTACGGTTTACGAAACCGGCATGAATCGCTGGCAGACGCTGCCGTCATGGCCGGTTGGGCCGGCAACCAAGCCGCTCTATCTCGAGCCCGGATTCAGGCTCGCTTTTACCCCGCCGGGAGCGAGCACTGAGAAGACCGCTGACTCCGCTAACTCAGCTGATTCTGACTCATACATCTCTGATCCCGCCCGCCCCGTACCTTACCGCGCCCGTCCTAGCCAGCCCATCGGCTACGATCCGCCGCTCACCTGGCCCGAGTGGCTTGTCGACGACCAGCGCGAAGCCTCGGGCCGCACCGATGTGCTCACCTACACGTCCGATGTGCTCACCGAGCCGATCCACATCACTGGCCAACCGATCGCAAATCTCGTCGCCTCCACCAGCGGCACTGACTCCGACTGGGTCGTCAAGCTGATCGACGTCTTTCCCGATCAGGTCGCCGATCACGCCGAAATGGGCGGTTACCAACTTCCTGTCGCCATGGACATCTTCCGCGGCCGCTATCGCGAAAGCTTCTCTGCGCCCAAAGCCATCGAGCCCGGCAAACCGCTCCCGTACCGCTTCGCACTGCCTCCTGCGAATCACGTCTTCCTGCCTGGCCATCGCATCATGGTGCAGGTCCAATCCAGCTGGTTTCCGCTCTACGACCGCAACCCTCAGACCTTCGTGCCAAATATTTTCTGGAGTAAACCGGAGGACTACAAGAAAGCTACGCAGCGCATCTATCACACGCCCGGCGCAGCCAGCAGCATCGAGTTACCCATTGTTTCCGCGAACTAGGATTTGCGATCCGACAGAGGCAACTGAAACTCCATTGCGATGGGGGAGATTCAACGCGGCCGGGACCCCAACGAAGCCGAGAAAACCTGGATTCGCGCTATACTGGCTTCACCCAATCATCCTCATGTTTCGCCGTGGAGCTACTGTTGCATTGGCTCAAAAAATATTCCGAAGCGATAGCCCTCTTCGTTATCGCGGCCCTGCTTGCCTGCGGAACCGAGTTCGCGCTGCGCTGCCAGGCAGAACGCCATCAGATGGCCGCATTGACCCATGTCGTCCTTCAGCGGCAGCAGGCTTGTCTCGCATTGAAATGGCGTTGGGAAGCTGATGACCAGGAACATCAGTACCGAGGCAACAGCGCGGGATCGCGCGTCACCGTGGGACCAATCTCCGGATATGTCATGGACGTTAGCGAAAACGAGTTTGGACACGCGGTCGGCCAATGCCACGCAATGAACGCATCCTACATCGACCTCATCTCCCAATACTGAACGCCTCAACCCGTGTGAAGCATTCCGGCGGGTCCGATGGAACCGCCGGATTCCAGCTTCGTTTCCGCGCGATTGCATCAGCGCGATTGGACAGCAAGAGACAGCGGCTGGTTGATCGTGTAAGGCGAGCCGGGCGCCTCATGATACGTCGCCGCGGTCACGTTAAAAACGTAAAGCTTGTTGCTGGTCTGACTAATGGCGTACAGGTGATCCGCATGATCCCAGAACATTTGATTGATGGTGTCCGTGGTCAGTAGGCCGGTAAATTCTGTCGGAGGCTTCGCCCCGTTGAAATGAAAAAGCTGCAGCCCGCTGATTCCTCCCACCGCGAGCAAATTACCCAACGGCGAAATCTTCATGTCGTTGATGCCCGTAACCAATGTACTCGGCATGTTCGCGCTGATATTGGTCGTCGTCAGGTTGCCATTCGCGTCTGCTGTGAAGGACCCGATTTGTTGCGCGACAGTCGAACAGCCGGGAGGATTTGCCGCCCACAACGCAATCGCTAGGTGGTTGGTCGGATCGGTGGCCAACTGCGTGGGAATGTAAATTCTGTAGCCGTCGGGAGGATCCGGCAGCGTGGTCGTACCTCCGGAAGAGGTCAGCAGGCCGTTGCTGTTCCGCTTGAATCCCCAAACTTCGTAATACATACAGGAGTTATTTGTCGCCTCGTATGCGTACTGGTTATTGCCGAGAAATGAAGCCGGGCGATAGACACCGAAGAACGATCCCGCGCCTCCGTTAGCGTAGCCAAGATATTTCAAGCCGCCTGTGGCCTTTCGCACTGCGAACGACTGGTAAGTATTGTTCGCGCAGTCGCCATTGAATTCCATCGCATACACGTCCGTACCGGTGCGATCGGGAAACAACCAGGCGGCCGACCCGCAATCCTCGGGATTGTCTTGCGCATAGTTCGTCGAAGTCAGATAGGTCAGCGCGCCATCGAGTCCAATCGAATACGAATCGATTGCAGGTGTGGTCCGATTCAGCGCGAAGAGTTTCATGCCATTGACAGACATGCCGGCATCATCGAACTGGAATGGCGAACCGGGGACTGGAGTGAGCCGGCCGTCCAGGCCGACGGTGAATCCTTCAATCTGATTGTTGCCGCTGCTCTTGGCGGGTGCACTGGTTATATAAACGTGAGCAACCGGGAGCGGCACAACGGACACACTTGTGTTCACCGCGCCGTTTTCCTGACTTCCCCACGATGCCGGCACGCAGAGAAGCGCGCTCAGGCAACTGAGACTGAATAACCTGGATGACATGTTGGGTCTCCTGTGAGCGGCAGATCGAAACGATCCGCGACAACGGGTCATCTTTCGCTATGAATGGATTTCATGAACGCGGCCCCGCGAGCGGCCTCCAACTTAGATGCACGGTGCGTTGGTCCGGGAAAGCCGATGCCAGAGAGGAGGAACCATACTCGTGGTAACCGAAGGCCACTGAGAGACGCGGCGAGACCTGCCCGAGATAGTCACCCTACTTCTAGACCGCACGGAGAGACCATGGCGGGCCAATCAAAATCGAATGCCGCGCATTCGTGACCGTCAGCTTGATGCCGCAGCAGTCCTGGAAGCGCTCTAGGTCTCTGACCGCTTGAGCATGCACCATCTCCGTGCCCCATTCTTTCGCTTTCTTTCTGGCGAAAGGGTGGGAAAGCACGAACCTCAAAGTGCGAATTCACGCGGTCAGAGACCTAGGCTCCCAGTACTGCACGCTGCGCGGCGAAGATTTCTTGGATGCCGGCCTCCGCCAGATCAACAAGCCCATTCAGGTCCCTGCGCGAAAAACTTCCCTTCTCCGCCGTCGCCTGCGTTTCCACCAGCCCCCCATCGGCCGTCATCACCACATTCATATCCACTTCCGCCTGCGAGTCCTCCTCATAGCAGAGATCGAGCAGCATTGCGCCGCCCACAATCCCTACTGACGTTGCCGCGACCAGTTGCTTCATAGGCGACTGTTTCAGAGCCCCGGCCGCCACAAGCGCATTGAGCGCCAGCGCCAGCGCAACCGCCGCGCCGGTGATCGCCGCGGTACGCGTGCCCCCATCGGCCTGAATCACGTCGCAATCGAGGATGACTGTCCGCTCGCCGAGAGCCTGCATGTCGACAACCGAGCGCAAGCTCCGGCCAATCAGCCGTTGAATTTCATGCGTGCGTCCTCCGATTTTGCCACGCTCACTTTCACGCGGCGTACGGCTCACGGTCGAACGAGGCAACATCGCGTACTCCGCCGTGACCCAGCCGCGGCCGGAGTTGCGCAGCCACCCTGGAACCCCGGACTCAATCGTCGCATTGGTGAGTACCCGCGTATTGCCGAGCGAAACCAGCACTGAACCTTCCGCAGTTAGCACAAACCCCGGTGCGAGTGTGAGAGGACGCAGCTGGTGGGGCTTCCGGCCGCCGGGACGAAAGAAAGATGGAGATGCTGACGAATGCATAGGGGGATTGTACGGGACGAAGAAACCTCGCAGTTCGCGAAGCAGCATCCGGCGCAACGCGGATCTCGTTCCGCCGTGGGAATCCGCCGATCTTCGCGCCCGAATTTGGGAAAGTAGATAACGCTTTGAATCTAAAGCATCTCGCTCACCGAAGCGGCTTTCCGGCTCCCAATTTGAAACCCATCGTCGATTCCGGAACGGCTGCCGATCTTCACCTCACCCTTCTAATCCGCACACTCTGGGCCACATACCAAACTGTCCTACTTTGGCACGCCGCGTGTATTAGAAGAGGACAGATTTCACAGGAAGATCGCCAGAGCGGGAATCGAAACTGCACGGTATCCGAAACCAGTACACCGGTGCAGTCCAAGGCGAACCAAGACAAGGCGAACCAGGAAAGGGTGCGTTTGCAGATGGAACAGACAAATCAACCGACATTCCCAGCAAGAGAGCCTATCCATGAGGAAGCACCGTTGACCGTGGTCAACGCACAAGCCAGTGCAGGCGCAAACTTGGCAGAAGTAGCGCATGAAGCGCGGAATATGGTTGCCGCCTTGGGTCTCTATTGCGACCTTCTGAGCGAGCCGGGGGTGCTCTCGGCGACTCATCAACATTATGGAAGTGAATTGAGAATGGTCGCCGCAGCGAGCCGGCGGCTTGTCGACCGGTTAGGGGACTTGGGAGGCGGAGAAAAGGCTACGACGCCCGACGGCAAGACTGCACCAATAGATCCGGCCCTGATTCTGCCGGCGGCATCAGCCAACAATTCGAAAGCCGCCAAATACTGGGACGAGATGCCACCCAAACTTATCGGCGATCTTGCCTGGGAATTGCAAACCAATCGAAACCTTCTGGCTGCTCTCGCGGGGCCGGCCATTACGCTCACGGTGGACACCGTCGGCGGCGCGCTCCCGGTGCGCCTCAACAGCGAAGACCTGACGCGGGTGCTCGTCAACCTCGTAAAGAATGCGGTGGATGCAATGCCGGACGGCGGAAGAATTCAGCTTATTCTTCGCGAGTGCTCATCGGGTCCCGCGCAGGCGCAAAAACTCCTGCTGAACTTTGAGGACAACGGGGTCGGCATCTCCCCCAAAGCGCTGGATAGAATCTTCGAAACCGGTTACACAACCCGCTCGAAGACTGGGTGCGCAGGCCAGAGCTGGCAAGCCGAGCATCGGGGCCTCGGCCTCTCCATCACACGATCGATTGTCGAGTCCGCAGGAGGGCAGATTCGCGCTGCCAACCGCGACCCCCGCGGAGCCTGTTTCCAGATTGAACTGCCGGTACGCGTCTGATAAAGGCCGCTTTCGAAACAACATCGAACATCGGTGATCAATCCCACATACCAACGGCCAGAAGGGCACATACAATGCTTCAAACAGTTATTTATTCAAGACTAATGGACCCTACACCTAAATTGATCGAACCCTCGTTGAAGGTACGCGTACTTGTCGTCGATGACAATACCACCATCCGCAGCGCATGCGAAGAGGTCGCCAGGACTCTCGGTTATGCCGCCGAAAGCACCAGCGACCGACAGGCGGCGCGGACCCTCGCCTGCCGGCATCTTGTTGACATTCTCCTCTTAAACATGCCCCCGGGCGATGCCGAGTGTCCGGAGCTCGTCTCCGAGATCCGCGCCCTTTGCCCTCAAGTGGTCATCATCGGCATGACGACTTCAGCAGCCTTGAACTCCGTTATTGATGCGATGCGTCTCGGAGCATCAGACTACTTGGTGAAACCGTTCGCGGTGGACGAGCTTTCGACTGTCCTCGAACGCGCAGCTGCGACTTTTTCTTCGCTCGCCGGTGCACGAACGTTACGCGAGGGCTTGCGCCCCACCTCGGGATTCGGATCCATGATTGGCCATTCGGTAGCTATGGAGAAGCTCTACCGCATTCTCTCCAAAGTTGCCGAAAGCACTCATCCTGTCCTGATCCTGGGCGAGAGTGGGACGGGCAAGGAATTGGTCGCCCGGACCATTCATAACAGTGGACCAAACTCCGAAAAGCCATTCCTGCCGGTCGACTGCGGCTCCCTCGTGCCCACATTGATCGAGAGCGAGCTCTTCGGACACATCAAGGGCGCTTTTACGGGAGCAAACCGCTCCAAGGACGGTCTACTGGTATCCGCGGAAGCCGGAACCGTCTTCCTCGACGAGATTGGCGAGCTTCCACTCGATCTGCAGGCCAAGCTTCTTCGCGCCCTGCAGGAAAAAGAGGTGCGGCCCGTCGGGGCAAATCATACTATTCCCATTAAAGCGCGTATCCTGGCCGCCACGAACCGGGATCTGGCAGCTATGGTTGAAAACGGAACCTTCCGCAAGGATCTCTTTTACCGGCTCAACGTCGTCAATCTCCGATTGCCTGCCTTGCGCACGCGCCGCGAAGACATCCTGCCCCTTACCGCCCATTTCCTCGAACGCATTGGCCGCCAGAGCGGGAAGAAGTTCACGCTCAGCGACGACGCTTTGCGCACGATGATGCAGCACGAATGGCCCGGAAACGTGCGCGAACTCGAGAATGCCCTGGAGCACGGCTGTGCCTTCTCAACCTGCGGAATCGTCGGCCTCGGCGATCTTCCCACCCAATTGAAGCAGGAAGGGCTCGCGGCGCTGCGCGCATCGATGGCGCCTGGAAAAGCGGAAGAGCCCAGCGTCACCGTCCAAGTCAAGTCCATTGCCGAGCTCGAACGCCAGGCAATTCTCGACGCCATTCGTGTACTGGATGGAGACAAACTGAAGGCGGCTAAACTGCTGGGCATCGGCAAAACCACTCTGTACCGCAAGCTGAAAGAGTACGGCATCGCCGACGCAGTGCCCGCGTAGTTCACTCGGCAGAGGGCAAATGTGGTCCGCCCGAGAGGCTCTTCACGCGGAAAACGGATCTCCGGCGCAATTCTCGCTGCATTGCCACGATCGACACCCGAAGCGAACTTCGGCCTCAGACCCCAACTAAGGAGCAAAAAATGAGCATTTTGATTGTTACGGGAATCGAAGGAGCGCGCAACTGTGCGGCGGTTGTAGCGGAGCAAATTGGTGTTACCGTCGAAGTCGCGGAAGGGCGAAAGACCGCGCTCGCCGCCCTGCGCAAACAGGAGTTCAGCGTGATCATTCTGGACGAATCGCTGGCCCAGTGCGATCCCGCCGCCGCAGAAACGCTCTGGGAACACGCGGGACTGGCCATTCCGCTACAGATCAACTTCGCTCTGTCGGGCGCAGCCAGGCTCATCCGGGAGATCCGCGCCGCCTTGCATCGCCGCGAGCGCGAGCAGGCCCTCGCGCGCAAGGCCGCGACAGTGGCAATCGAAGCTGAAGTGAAAACGACCGTTGCCGGGTTGCTCCTGCATTCTCAATTGGCGCTCTCCGCAGGCGAAATGCCAAGCGGGATCGCCGACAAATTGCGTCTTGTGGCCGACCTTGCCGATAGCCTGCGCCTGCAACTGAACGCCGCACCACGCGCGGCCAGGCAGGCCAGCGCTCCAACTCTTTGACATCGCTGATTTCGGGCGCGCACGAGGCTCAACATGTTGAGCATCGAAAGCGCGACTCGATCGCTTAATCTGAATAGGCATGAAAGACTCCGCCGTTCTGCTCATCGATTGCCCCGATCGCAAAGGACTCGTGGCCCGCGTTGCCGGGCTGCTCTACGAGCACGGCGCGAACATTCTGCATGCCGATCAACACCAGGATCACGAGCTGGGCCTGTTCTTCATGCGCGTCGAATGGGGCTTGAACGGCGCCGGCAATTCCGGATTCGATCTCGTGGCATTCGAACGCGCGTTCGCTCCACTGGCTGCGGACCTCGAGATGCGATGGAAATTGAGCGCAACTTCCAAGCGCCCGCGGATTGCGCTTTTTTGCTCGCAGTACCTGCATTGCATGGCCGACCTGCTGCATCGCTGGCGCACCGGAGAACTGGACTGTGAGATTCCACTCATCGTCTCGAATCATCGCGCAGTCGAGAATCTGGCCGGGTTCTACGGCATCTCATTTGAATTTATCCCGGTCACCACAGCAACGCGCGCCGAAGCCGAAGCACGGCAACTAGGGCTGCTCGCGCGAAACGCCGTCGACTTGGTTGTTCTAGCGCGCTATATGCAAATTCTCTCGCCGGAATTTGTTGCGCACTATCCGGCCGCCATCATCAATGTGCACCACTCGTTTTTGCCGGCCTTCACTGGCGCGCGGCCGTATCACGCCGCCCACACGCGCGGCGTCAAGCTCATCGGAGCAACAAGCCATTACGTAACTGAAGTTCTCGACGACGGTCCGATCATCGAGCAGGATGTCGCACGCATCTCGCATCGCGACCAAGTGGACGATCTGGTTGCGCGTGGCCGCGACCTCGAGCGGCTCGTTCTGTCCCGCGCCGTCCGCTGGCACCTGGACCGGCGTATTCTCTGCTACGGCAACAAGACAGTCGTGTTCGACTGATCCCAGATAACAGGGTTCAGGTTTCAGGGGTCAGGGTTCTGATTGCATCCGCGCGCACTTGGACAAAGTGAATCACCCCTTCACCGTCAGTGAATTCAATCTCGGCTCTTCCCTCGGTGTCGTACTCATTCAGTCGAACGGGCTTGCCTACGACTTCAAATATCGCTCTTTGATCTGCTCTCGGCAGACCCTCCAGTAGGTCGTGTGGCACTTCTTTGAGCACTACCATGCCTGGTGCCGGCTTGCGTGATCGGCTTCGCACTGTCCTACTCCCGGCGAAAAACTTGGGGATTCTGATCCCTGTTCCCTGATCCCTGATCCCTGGGACAACCCTACGCCACCAGTGCGTCGGCGATACCAAGGTGCTTGTCGAGAGCCGCGATACCGAAGTCGAGTTCTTCCCTGGTCACAATCAGCGGCGGCGCAATCACGAAATGGCTCACCCACGCCTGCTGCGCCACACCATCGGCCATCATCTTCGCCGCAATCTGATCGACCACGAGCGGCTTGCCCTCGACCTTGTCGCGCATGGTGTTGAAGGGCTCCTTGGTCGTGCGATTCTTCACGAGTTCAACCGCGAAGAAAAGCCCCAGACCGCGAACATCGCCGATCGAGGGATGCTTCGCCTTGAGCGCCTCGAGCTTTTCCCGGACATAAGGCTCCAGCTCTGCCGCTCGCTCCACCAGCTTCAGCCTCTGCATCTCTTCAATGGTCGCCACAGCCGGTCCCAGCGTGATCGGATGCGCCTCATAGGTGTGGCCGTGCGAAAAATAGTGCTCCTCAAAATAATCGGCAATCTTCTTCGTCGTTGCGCAAAGGCCCAATGGCACATACGCCGAAGTGATCCCTTTGGCCGTGACCAGGATGTCGGGCTTCACACCCCAGTGATCGACCGCGAACCACTTGCCGGTGCGCCCCCAGCCTGCCATCACCTCATCGGCAATCATCAGCACGCCATGGCGGTCGCAGATCTCCCGCAGGCGGGGAAAATATTCTGGCGGAGGAATGAGCACGCCGTTTGTTCCCACCACCGGCTCGAGAATGATGGCAGCAACGTCGCTCTCGTTCTCGATCATGTGCTCGATGTAGTCGGCGCAGGCGATGTTGCAGCCGGGATAGGAGTGTTTGATGGGGCAGTCGTAACAATTCGTCTCCGGCGCAAACACAACACCAGCACCCTTGCCCGCCGGCTCCATCGCCCATCTGCGCGGATCGCCTGTGGCCGCAATCGAACCCATCGTCGAACCGTGGTACGAGCGATAACGGGAGATGATCTTCGTCCTGCCGGTAAACATGCGGGCGATTTTGAACGCAGCCTCGTTGGCCTCGGTACCGCTGGTGGCGAAGAAAAACTTCTCCAGCCCGGCGGGAAGAACTTCGAGCAGCTTGGCGCTCAACTTCGCGCGTGCCGCAGTCGCGTAGCCCGGCGCCACGTAGCAAAGATCCCGCGCCTGCTCAGCAATGGCTTCCACCACGCGCGGATTCTTGTGGCCCAGGTTGACGCACATCAGCTGCGCACTGAAATCGAGATACCGCTTGCCTGCGCCGTCCGTGATCCAGCAGCCTTCGGCATCGGCGATGTACAGCGGCTTCCAGGTTTTCTGAAAGCGCCATGTGCCGTAGTTTGTGTCGCGCGTGAGTTTAGAAATCTGCTCGGCCGTCAATTCAGGACTGACAACGATATCGCTCATGCGTGACCTCGCGGTGGGACTTTCCCAACCATGCTACGTCATCGCGCCGAGCGTTCTCTTGTGAGCCAGCCCGTCCGGGGGTATACCCCCTCCCCCTGTTTCTTGCTAAGTATCTCTGCCCATTGGACTTAGATTTATCAATAACTTACGATAACCTTAATCTAATCAATCGCTTATGGCGAAAGATGTCTCGGCAAAGGACTTAGCAGGTTGCGGCCGTTTACCCCGAGGTTTCGTGCTTTGGCCTAGCCTCTATTGTGCGCTGTGAGCTTGAAATTCTCTGAAACGAAGGCGACAGATCTGAGCCACTTCTTGTCGCCCATGCGGCCTTCGGCATTCGGGATCGGACCAAACTCGTGAACGAAAGTAAGAAATCTGGCGCAAACCGCGTTTGCGGGGAGTAATCCTGACAATTGCGCATAATCGGCTTTCAAGGAGCGGTTTGGCCTGTTGGCAGCAGTTGAGAAGTGCAAACGCTTGTTCGCGATGAATTCAATGCAAGTCCAACAAGGCGCTAACAGAGGTTTCGCCTACCCTCATGGCCCCGGAAGACCGGATATTCGAGTTTTTCCTTTCCGACACATTCAACGCTGTCATGAGTGTGTCGCCGGAAACCGTCCCCGATACGCGCTCGGAGCAATTCCGAAGGACCGTTCGAAGGCGCGCCGGAAATTATTGCCGTCGCTAAATCCCACCGAACAGGCTACGCCCTCCACAGTACACTCCGGCGCGGAGAGGCGCCGCCGCGCTTCGTCCAGCCGCAGTCGCCGCACAAACGAAGCCGGGCTACTCCCAAACTCTTGCGTAAAGCGCCGCGAAAACTGCCGTGGGCACAACGAAACTCGTGCTGCAAGTGCCTCCACCGAAAGATCGTGCTCCAGATGCGCCAGCATCCACGGCAAAAGGTCCGCAAAGCGACTGCGTGATTGTACTTGAAATTGCAGCGGCTCCGAATACTGCTCCTGTCCTCCAGATCTCTTCATGTACACGACCAGTTCGCGGGCAACCGACAGCGCTACCTCCGAGCCGAAGTCCTCTTCGATCATGGCAAGCGAAAGATCGATGCCCGCCGTCACTCCTGCGGCGGTCCAGAACTTCCCATCCTTTACGTAAAGCGAACCGGAATTTACTTTCAGTGTGGGATAACGCTTCGCCAGATCCGCAGCGAACCTCCAGTGCGTCGCGACGTTTCGGCCGTTCAACAATCCTGACGGTGCGAGCCCATAGATTCCCGTGCAAACCGACGCGATCCGCCGAACCGAGCCCGCGTTCTGCTGCAACCAGGCGGTAAGCTTCTGGTTGCCGTTCGACTCGCGCAAACCTTTGCCGCCGGGGATGAGCAGCGTGTCTACATCGCGAATCCCAGAGAGGCTTTTCTCCGCAGTGAAGGTGAGCCCGAAGTCGGAGCGAAACGTCTTCCCCTCCAGCGCGGCTATGGTCACCCGATAACAAGCTTCCCTGCCTGCCTTTGGCGAGTTCAGGTGCGCGCTTCCAAATGCCTCCATCGGCCCCACGAGGTCGAGGCCCATGATTTCGTCATATCCCAGGATTGCGATGTGTCTTGGTTTCATTTATGTGCCCGGACGCAACGGTAAATCACTTGAAGCAGGCCTTTCGCGATATGTCTCAAAAAGCCGGATATTTGTCATTTGAGACATTCCAGTGTAGTCGTAAGCTGGTCCTGTTCGCAAACTCTTCAAGCAGGAGGTCCAACGATGACCAAAGGAATTCGTACCGTTTCCGCTCTCATCGCACTGTGCGGTGCGTTCGCCGCGGTTAGTCACTTCAACCAGGCGAACGCTCAACTTGGTTCTACCCAGTTGCGCATCCTCAAGCCGCCCGCCAATGGAAAGATCAACGTCGCCTTCATCGTCTCCGACCAGACCGCACTGATCGATCTGGCAGGGCCATGGGAGGTTTTTGGCGACGTCATGTACACGCACGACGGCCGGCCCTGGCGCGGGGGCGACGACATGGTCATGCCCTTCAATCTGTACACCGTTTCGGACTCGCAGAAGCCGATCTCTGCCGCGGGCCTTCAGGTGGTACCCAACTACACCTTTGAGAACGCCCCCAGGCCCCAGGTGATCGTCATTCCCGCGCAGGGCGGCCGAAGCGATGCGCAGAAGAAATGGCTGCTGGATAACTCGAAGACGGCGGACATAACCATGTCGGTGTGCACCGGAGCCTCAATGTTGGCCGCTTATGGCCTCCTGGACCATCAAAGAGCAACCACCCACCACATGTTCGTGGATGACATGCAAAAGAAGTATTCCGCGGTGCATTTCGTCACCGGGCTGCGCTATGTCGATAATGGCAACGTCGCCACTGCGGGAGGCCTGAGTTCCGGAATCGATCTCGCCTTGCATGTGGTTGAACGGTATTACGGAAGCGAAATTACGCAAGCAACTGCCGACTACATGGAATACAGAGGCGTGCTGTGGAAGAACCCGCAATACGGAAATGTGAAGTATGTTTCGGCTCATTGAAGAATGCCATCGCAGGAGAACAGGGAGACGCAAATGAGAAAGCTCAGAATCATCGAACATATCTCGCTGGACGGCGTCATTCAGCACTCCGCCGATGACGGCGATTTCCCCTACAGCGACTGGACCGTGCCCTATCGAACCCCCGCTGGGGGGGACGAAATCATCGCGGCGTATAGCGGGAGCTACGCTCTGCTGCTTGGCCGTCGCACCTACGATATCTGGTCGCGCTTCTGGCCAAAGGCGCCAAGCAGTCCATTGGCGGATGGCATCAATGCGGCGACAAAATATATCGCTACCCACCGTCCCGAAAGTCTCGAATGGGGCCCGTTCGAGGCCCTTGGACCGAACATCGTCGAGGACATTCGCCGCATCAAGTCTCAGGACGGCCCGGATCTTATCCTCTCGGGTAGCTCCATGCTGACATCGACGCTGCTCGAACATGGGCTTGCGGATGACGTCCTGCTCGTCGTCTATCCCGTCCTGTTGGGCACGGGCAAGCGCATCTTTGCGGATGGAACCCCGCCACGCTCATTCGAGCTCGTCAGCACGAAAGCACTGCTGTCCGGCATCATCCTCAGTTTGTACAGGGTCGCCGGGCCTTTGAAGACCGCATAGTTCGACGGCGCGACATTGGCAGTGAACACCGGAACGCGGTGGCCGGCCGGCATGAACGATGTGCCTAAGACGATTGGGGCCGTGTGGAAGAGCGCCGTTGAACAATCGATTTGACGCAGGACCCCACCATCTTCACTTCGATTTAACCGTGATCCAGCGGCCTTCGGCATCGGCGATGTACAGCGGCTTCCAGGTTTTCTGAAAGCACCATGTGCCGTAGTTTGTGTCGCGCGTGAGTTTAGAAATCTGCTCGGCCGTCAATTCCGGACTGACAACTACATCGCTCATATAGGACCTCGGGACCGGTATTGTCCGAATGTTGGGACTGTCCCAATTATGCTACGGCATTTGCGCGGGAGGTTCCACGCGCTTCGCTGAACGAACCGCAATGAAGCCCAACAGCAGGATCACTAGGATCAGCGCCAGCCAAAGCAATACCGGATGTTTTTCAGTGAACGGCCGCTGGTCGGGACGCTGCTCGTAACCCGCATTGATCTTCTCCGGCCCAAGCGTAGCCACGGGCGCATTCGACCTGCGGAGCGAACCATGCAGAGTAGTCGTACCGCGGGGAAACGAGCATCTTATCGCCATAGTAGAGGACATAACTCGCATTGGCGGCAGCCTCAAAACACAGGTTGCGCTGAACCATTTCAAGCCGAACACTTGCGAAGCGGAGGGGCGCATCGTCGCCATTGATCACAGTGACCGTCCATTTCTCCGGAGTGTCAAAAAATACTTGCGGCGGATCCACGACCAGTCGCTCTTCGTCGATGGCATGTCCCTCTTGCACACGATGAATGCGCAGAAGGTTGCCATAGCCGGAGACTGGCGCGGGCAATCGCTCAGCCGTCTCGTCTTTTTCTTGCGGCATCTCCGCCACTTCAATGCTCACGTCGCGGCTGAAGTTGACGGGCTCAGCCGGCGGCACAAAGACAATGCGATCGACCGGTACATGGGCGGGAACCGTAATTTCCGCGACTGAGTCGCGCCCCTTCTGTACAAAATGAATTGCGTCGCTGACGGTGAAGTACTTCGGTTCGCTCGCGGATGCAGGCGCCGCCGAAATACCCTCGACATGGTCCGGCTCGATAGGTCCGGCAATTTCAAAATGCAGAACGCGAAAATTGGATTTCGGCAAATGGAGAACGGTGCTGCGCCCAAGTCTCTGGCCTGTGAAGTCGAAAATCGTATAAGAACCAATTCGAGTTGCCGCGTCCGTTTCATTCTGACTGCCGAACACGGTCACCGTCGCCAGAAAATTCCGCCCGCTCACATTGAGTTGCAGATCGCTGTATTCCCCTTCCGGCATGTCCGCATCGAAGACTGTCTTGCCCTTGCGCCGGCCGAGGTTGAGCGGTGTAATCGGCCGCGGAGTCGGTAGATGCTGCACCGCACTGTGGATGACATAAGGGACTTCCGACGCATCGCGGTAGAGACGCAAATCGGCCAACTCCGGAGATGCATGGACGAAGGTCTGGGTATCGAGCACAGCGCAGGTCTGTCCGGATGCGCCGGTGGGAGGTTGCACAGACCGCTGGTATTGGAAGTACCGGATCTCCGGCGTTGGATCGGCCGCCGCGGCGATCAGAAGAAAAGCAACAAGCCACTTCACTCGGTCTGTCCTTTGCCGGCGCGCAGGTTGAACCAGTCGCGTTGATAAACGAAACTGACGCCGAGCAGCAATGCGCCGAGGCCCAGGAAACTGAGAATACGATAACCCTGGCTCAATTCGCTCACGTCCACCAGGAAGACTTTTCCAATCGACAAGGCAAGCAGCACCAGTGCCTGCCAGCGCAGGAAAGATGAATTCCGCGAGAAACCCAGCCCAAGCAATATCGCGCCGAAAGCCATGAAGAGCGCGGAGTAACTGAACTGGGCATACATTCGATAGGCGCCGTAGAGCCCGTATTGCCCACGCCAAGGCTGCCCCCACCAATAAGCGTGAATCTCGAGGGCGAGTGCGAGGAGAATGAGGCCATTCATAATGAGCACTGCCAACGCCGCAATGCTGGTCCACGGGAACTGGACGGCGTTCTGTTCGGTCGAAGATCGTTGCGCGATCCAGGCCGCAAAAGCAAAAGCCGCGATGCCGACGAGATAGGTTGCGAAGCGCGCGTTGAAAATCGGCGTGTTTGAAGTGGTTGGGTTCACCGTCAGCAGTGCCACCAGCGCAAGCGCCAGGCAAAAAAGCGCGAGCACACGCAGTAGCGTCGAGCGCGTGCGGCTTCCCACCCAGAGCAACGCTGCGCCCTCCGCGAACCAGCCGATGGTCAGCCAGCGGCCCGAGGCTTTCAGCGGGATGGCAATCGTGAGGAACACGACGGCCGCAGCAAGATGCAGTTCAGAAACCAGCACAGGGCTCGGCCGCCAACGCCCGCTGGCAGGTAGTCGAAGCAGCAAAAGGTAAAAGCCAGCGAAGACGACGGCAAGCCACGGCTCGGCCGATTCCAGATGCTTCGAGTCCAGCAGGCTGTAGAACGCTAGAAACCCGAGCGATGCATTCAGGATCGGAAGAAGAATGGTCGCCAGCTTGTCCCAGGCCGAGGTATTCACTGCTGCATCGGTTATCCCGTGCGACTGATCGATGCAAACAATGCGTGGCGCGAGAGCAAACAGGAGGAAGAAACACCCAAAGAAGAATGCAGTCGTCCCGATCTGATCGGCTGAATAAAAGGTGGAGCTCCATCCGACCGAATAGAACACGGTTCCAGCGAAGGCTCCGAAGAGCAGGCGCGACCACGGCCGCAGCGCAACCAGGATCAGCACCGTGAGATTCAGCAGCAGCATATAGCTGAATAACGCGATCTCATGATTCTCGCCCGTCGACACCAGCAGCGGCGTGCCAAAGCCGCCCGCGATGGCGTAGAGCGCCAGCAATTCGGAATCCTGCACCCACGAAAGAAAGCCGTTGAAGGCCGTGACCGCGATCATGGCCGCGAAGGCGACCGATCCCGGAATCAGGTGAAAGAGAGAGAACGCAGCCCACAACGACAGATAGAGAACGCCGCTGCCGACGGATTTGAGCGAATAAGAAAATGCAGCGTAACCGTGGGCTCGAAAGCGCTCAGACCAGGCGATCAGCGCGGCGCCGGCTATCAATCCAATCAGCACGCGGCCCAGCGGACCGATCCAATGATTGTCAATGGCCAGCTTGAGAAACCAGGCCATGCCGATGAGCACGGCGAGGATGCCGATGCGATTGAACCACTGCGAGCCAATCCGGCTCTCAAGCGATCGCTCGGGCTTCGCCGATTCCGATTGAAGATAACTGAAGTTCGGCGCATTGCCGGGAGCGGAAACCGCAGGGGCCGAGGGAACCGGGCCCGTAAACCCTGGACCCGCGCTCGCAGCGGGTACGGAAACCGGCACAGTCGGCGCCGCAACAACGGGCGGATGCTCGTCGGTGGGCGGGGCCGCCTGCCACCGTTCAGAAAGAATGCCCTGCCGGTAGAGTGCATCCTCAAGCCGCTGCACGCGTGCGCGCAGTTCCCCTACTTCGCCTTCAAGGCCGCCGGGATCGCTGGGATTCATGGCATTTCTTTATAGCATCCCAGCAGAAGCATGTCCGTGCGCAGGGCTCCCGGAGGTCACCCGAGATTCCCAGCGTCTTTCAGCCCTGTCCGATCCAGTCTGTCCGATCCGGCTCGTCTGGCCCTATCCTGTCCCGTCCTGTCCGGCCCGCACTGCACCGGAAGGAGGGATGCCCTCCCCCGGACTCTGGGCACAAAGTCCTGAGCTGCATGACTTTAGCGAATGGCTTCCGCTGCAAAGTCGCTCAGTGATTGAACTTACGCACAGAGTCGTCTGGGGAAAGGACTTAGAGGCCGGTTCGGCATGGGAGGCAGCGATTTGATCGCGCGCAGTGAAATCCAGGTTCGGCGTGCCAGCCCGGAGCGGAACTGAGTCCACGCCCAGTATGTCCCTGATCGGGGAAATGATCTGCAAGGCACGGCGGCGTTTTTTGGCCGAGAAGAACGGGGTCGGCGGAGTGCGTCATCGTCCGGAGCGGCGAAGCGGCTCAAGCGGTTGGCTGGGTCGGTGAGTGGGCCACCTGCCACGGTCAACTATGGGTGCGATCCGGGCCTAGTGTCCTGTCTCTAAAGTTCTTTGTAAAACTCCCGAAAAGAGCAAAAGCAGATTCTTCGCTCACCACCCCCGCACTCTGCCCCAAAGACCAAAGACCGCTCTTTGGGGACCCCATCAAAAGCGTTCGGGGCCCCTTTCGCTCAGAATGACAAGCTCTGTTTTGTTATGAACTTTAGAGACAGAACACTAGATCGGTTTCACTTTACGAAGCTGTTTCGATAACTGCTGAAAATTCGTCAGCAGGAATTGCATGGTATGGGTGAAATCTTCGGGCGTCCGAGCGGTTTGCAGGGTTGCGGAAAGCGCGGTGCGGACGGTGTAGACGGCCCCGGTATCCGGCTTATCGCGAAAAGCTTGCTCATACTGGTCTCGAGTCCAATTCTGGCTCAGACCCTGCTGCAAAATCGCGGCTGCATCCTCGTATTGGGCGGCGCGCAGGGTGCGATTGTTGAGGATTAAGTCGACCGATGCAGGCGCGCCAAAAGTCTCGCCGTCGGTCCAGACGGCTGCAATCACTTTGATTCGGTCGGGTTGAGGACTGAAGGCAAACTCAAAGAGCGGTCGCGCAATGCTGGCGCCTGGCTCGACAGGAGGGCGGCCGTCCAAGAGCGTGTCCCAGACTTTCTTTGCTTTTCTTGCCGGTTGCGCGGAAGAAGAGATTTCAAAAACCAGAGCCCACACCGGTTTGCCACTAAGATTTGTGACGGTGCAGGTGGGACGTTTGTCCGCAGCGGGATGGATGTCAACGCGAAATGCAGGGCGTTCGGTCGCTCGTTGTGGATAAAGCGAGGAGGGGAAAAACATTGCGATGTGCAGGGCGCACAAGGCCGCAGCGAATCTCTTCATCGGAGTCTCCCTCGGTACACACGACCCGGGCCATGCAGGCTTTGGCGGTGACGTGCGATGAAATTGTAACTTCTCGACTGGTTGGATCGTTTGAGAATAGCAGGCGCAGGCGCAGCGCCGGGAGTCGTTGAAATCGAGTCGGAGGGTACGGCAAGGACGCGCGGCCCACTCATCGCGATAAAGCCGCGATGAATGGGGCACAGACTTCCCTCTTCGCGAAGCTCAAGCAGGGGCTGGATGGGTGAGTGGGCCCCTGCGTGGTAGCGAAAAGGCGCATCCTAGCGCGTGAATCGGCACGACCGCAGCGACAGACAGCGGTAGAAAGCGAGGTTTATGACCATTCCTCTGGCAAAAGACCTCGCGGCCAGTGCGCAGAGCGCATTCCGGTGAGACGTGATTGAGATCACTGATCGGCAGCCCTCGCCGGTTCGATACTCCAACAGCCTACTCAGGAGATTTGCCCGTGAATCGTTTCTGTGCTCGCATGTTCGGTCTCACCCTGTTCGTCTTTCTCGTTGCGGCTATTGCCGTCCAACCTGGCCTTGCTCAGCAGGATCAAGCCAAGCATATTTACCATCGGCTGATTCCTGCCGGGGATACCTGCGCCACCTGCCACAAGGTGATCTATGACCAATGGAAAGCCAGCCCGCATGCCGCCAACGGTGTTGAATGCACCGTGTGCCATGGCGAGACGACAGCAAAGGACTTCGCGGGCACACCGGGGTTAAGCACATGCGACACCTGTCACACCGATCAGGTGGCACAACTGAAGTCTGATCCATTCATGAAAGACAGGACGTGCGTGAGCTGTCATCAAGCACACATCTTCGTGGAGCACAAGAAGGCGGCCCCGGCAGGCCAGTGATCACAATTTCCAGGCTTGGCATTCACGAATTGCCCAGCGGAGTTGTATCCACCGGAACACCATAAAAGGGGCCTGGTCGCGTCGCCCGAACAGTACCGATGCAGCTTCAACCACGACCCTGCCGGAATCCGAGGAGTCGTTGCAATCGAGTCGGAGGGTACGGCATGGACGCGCAGCCCACTCATCGCGATAAAGCCGCAATGAATGGGGCACAGACTCCCAGTTTGCGAAGCTCAAGCGCGTGGTTGGATCGGTAAGTGGGCCACCTGCTCTCTTTCCAGACTATCGTGTAGAGAGATGAGACTGACGGTCGCCCACAAATTCTCCAATGCCGGCGTGGGAAGATGATTCTTCCCAGGCTTCGGTCCGATTTGAACTTTATGCCCTCTCCGATCCGTGAGCGACCGGGGCTCCTGATTCGCGACTGTTTCGGATACTCCGATGCCACCCTGGTCATTCCTCCTCTCCTCGTCAGTTGCTTGCTCCTTTTCGATGGCGTGCAGACAAGCCTCGAACTGCAGGCGGAGCTTTCCCGATTGGCCGGGGATTCCGCGATTGGAAATGCGGCTCAGCTTCTGGCCGATCGGCTGAGTGAGGCGGGCTTTCTCGAAGACGAGACCTACTCACGGCTCAAGGAACGCTGCCATGCGTCCTTCGCGCAGAGCACGGTGCGGAAGGCCGCGTTTGCGGGGAAGGCGTATCCCGATGACATCGATCCGCTGCGAGAGGTGATGAGCAAATATCTGGCCGGCGGCGCCGGCGCCGCTTCGACACACGACGGAATGATCGGGATCGCCGCGCCGCATGCCAGTCCGGAACATGGATGGCAAAGTTACCAGGCAGCGTATCAATGGCTGACTCCAGACCTGCAGGATCGCACCTTTGTGGTGCTGGGAACTTCGCACTATGGCCAGCCTGACAAATTCGGATTGACGCGCAAGCCCTTCGAAACGCCCCTTGGCAGGACGAGAATCGACGACGAGCTGGTGTCTGCGTTGGAGAGCCAGCCTGCTGTTCTGATGGAGGACTACTGTCACGCGGTGGAGCATTCGATCGAATTTCAAGTCGTCTTTCTGCAATCCATTTACGGGCCCGACGTGCGCATCCTCCCTGTCCTTTGCGGATCGTTCGGCAAAAGCATCGAGGAAGGCGGTTTCCCCGAAGAGAACGAGGATGTGAAGCGTTTTCTTGGTGCGATGGAGGAGATCGCCGCGCGGGAATCAAGCCGATTGTTTTGGGTTCTGGGTATCGACATGGCTCATATGGGCGTGCGCTACGGAGACAAGTTCGCCGCGCGCGCCGAGTTGGATGAGATGGCAAGGGTGAGAGAGCGGGACAAGCAGAGGATCGAGCGCATCAATGCATCGGATGCACGGGGTTTCTGGGAATTGGTCAAGGAGAACAACGAAGATTTGAAGTGGTGCGGATCGTCGCCTATTTACACCTTTCTGAAGGCTGTTCCCAGTGCACAGGGAACTCTGCATCGATACGAGCAATGGAATATCGACGAGCAGAGCGTAGTCAGCTTCGCCGGCATGTCCTTTCGCGCCTGACGGCGCGCCATCTTACCCACAAAGGCAAGCATCCCTCCAGTCTCCCGTAATCGTGACGGAGATCACTGAAAGAATCTCGACGAAGGGCCAGAGTTCGGGCAAGAAAGGTGGTGGGCCATGGTTCTCCTGATCTGGCTCGTGCTTTTTCTTGTCGTTGTCTCCTTTCTTCTGCTTCTTCTCGCATTCTGGCGCCGTGCGATTTACGAGCGGTATTCAGGCGGCCGGCCGGTTGCCTGCCCCAAAGACCAGCAACCCGCCGTCGTCGGCATCGATCTCCGGCATGCGGCAGCGACTGTGATGGACGGAAGTCCCGCTTTGCGTTTGTCTGACTGCACGTGTTGGCCCGAACGCTCGCAGTGCAACCAGGGATGCTTGTCCCAGGCGATTCAAGCAGAACCGTACAAAGCAGGTGAAGTGAAGGCGGGAAGGAAACAGATCTACCATCTCCCCGTTCTTCTGGCGGCGTTTGCCGCCTGGTACGTGGGAATGATTTGGCATTCACACTATATGTTCCGCGAGCGGTGGATACACGCCGTCGGACTCACGCATGCGCAGGTCAAGCAGATTGTGTGGTCGGTATCGCCGCACCTGCTTACTGCAGCCATCTGTCTCCTCTTCGCCTACGGAGTTGCTTGGCTCCTCGCCGTGTCTCCACCGCAAGGGCGTGCTTCCGGGAGTTCTGATGTCCGTGCTGCTTTGCGGAGCCGTGATCGCAACGAGTTGGTATGCCATCGCGAGACTGCCTCATGACCTGTTCGTGATTGAAGCGGGTTATATCGTTCTGGCTACGTTAACCGTGGGGGCGATTGTCGGCGGCTTGTATGACAAGCTCGTTCTGCGGTCGCAGTGACGGAGGCTGGAGAAAAAATGCCCTGACCGACTCATTAGAATGAGAGAGAGGCATGCGATGGCGGACGGACACGAAGAGCGCGAGGAGCAGGAGAAACGCCGCGAGCAGGAGCGACGGCGCGATCTCGAAGACCGCCTCGACCGCGTTCCGATCGACCCCTGGGAGCCGGAGCGAGATGAGTCCTGAGCCTTTCGATGAAACAAAAGCTGAAAGGAAAAGCCCCCGGCGAACCGAGGGCTTTTTTCTGGTCGTACATGAAGTTAGTTGCTGAACAGCAGGACGCCCGCAGCCTTCTCTTCGCTGCCGCTGTCGTCCGCACTGACCGGGCGATAGAACAGCTGGTTGGCATCGAGATAGACCTCGAGGAACGCGGGCCGCGCCGTAATGTGCCCTGCGATCAAGGCCTCTGACAACGGGTCCTCGACGTAGCGTTGCAGTGCGCGGCGCAACGGGCGAGCCCCGTAGCTGCGGTCGACGAGCGTTTTGTCGAGAATCCACTTCTTGGCATCGTCGGTGACCGAGATGGTGATGGCCTTTTGCGCCAGGTTGAGGTTAAGTTGCTGCACGAGCAGCTCGACAATCTGGATCAGGTCGGCATCGTTGAGCGACTGGAACAGGATCACTTCGTCAAGCCGGTTCAGGAACTCGGGGTTGAAGGTCTTCTTCACCTCGTTCTTGACCAGCTCTTCGATCTTCTCGCTGACCAAATCGTCGCGATCGCTCTGGAAGCCGAGGCCCTGCTTTTTCATCAGGTGCCGCGCGCCAATGTTCGACGTCATGATGAGGATGGTGTTCTTGAAGTCGACGGTATTACCCAGTCCGTCGGTCAATTGGCCATCTTCAAACACCTGCAGCAGCAGGTTGAACACGTCGGGGTGCGCCTTTTCAACTTCGTCCAGCAGAACCACCGAGTAGGGCGAGCGCTTGACGCGTTCCGTCAGCTGGCCGCCTTCCTCGTAGCCCACGTATCCCGGAGGCGAACCAATCAGCTTCGAGACCGAGTGCTTTTCCATGAACTCCGACATATCGAAGCGGATCAGCGCCTTGTCGGAGCCAAACAGGAACTGCGCCAGCGTGCGCGCCATTTCTGTTTTGCCTACGCCTGTCGGTCCAAGGAAAAGGAAGCTGCCAATTGGACGGTGTGGCGACTTGAGGCCCGCCCGCGAACGCCGAATCGCCCTCGCCAGCGCGCTGATGGCTTTCTCCTGGGAGATGACCCGCTTGTGGAGCTCTTCTTCCACCCGCAGCAGTTTCTGCGTCTCCTCTTCCTTGATGCTGGTGACCGGAACGCCCGTCCAGCGGCTGACCACATCCTCGATGTCCTCGCGGCCCACGATGCCGGCCGCCGAATCATCGAGATGATACTTGTCGCGCAGAGCCCGCAGATTCTCGCGCTCCTTGCGTTCCTCGTCCGAGTAGAACCGGGCCTTCTCAAATTCGTGATTCGCGATCGCCGAATCCATGCGATGCACGATGAACTTAATCCGCTTCTGCACCTCGGTGATCTCTTCGGGCAGCGAGGTCTGGCGCAACTTCACGCGCGCACCGGCCTCGTCGATCAAGTCGATTGCCTTATCGGGAAGAAAGCGGTCGGGAATATAGCGATTCGAGTGCGACACGGCGAACTCGACCGCGGCATCGGTGTAGCTGACCGCATGGAACTTCTCGTAGCGGTCCTTGATGCCGTTGATGATTTTGATCGCGTCGGCTTCGTTCGGTGGTGGCACCTTGACAGCCTGGAAGCGCCGCTCGAGCGAACGATCCTTCTCGATAGACTTGCGGTATTCCGCCGGTGTCGTCGCACCAATGCACTGAATCTCACCCCGCGACAATGCCGGCTTCAAAATATTGGCTGCGTCGAGCGAGCCTTCGGCGGAGCCCGCGCCCACCAGCGTATGCAGCTCGTCGATAAAGATGATGGAGTTCTGATTCTCCATCAGCTCTTTCATGATCGTTTTGAGCCGCTCTTCAAACTGGCCGCGGTATTTGGTGCCCGCCACAATCAGTGACAGGTCCAGCCCCAGGACTCGCTTATCCGCGAGGAAGCTCGGCACCTCGCCATCGGCGATGCGCTGCGCCAGACCTTCGACGATGGCGGTCTTGCCCACACCCGGCTCGCCGATAAGCACGGGGTTATTCTTTGTCCGCCGGCACAGAATCTGCACCACGCGCTCCAGCTCCCCATCGCGGCCTACCAGCGGATCAAGCTGCCCATCCATCGCAGCCTGCGTCAAATCGCGGCTGAACTCCGCCAGCAAACTCGACTCGCGCTGGCGTTGCTGTGCTGGAGCCTTCTCCTGCGTCACGCGGGCCAGCTCATCGCGAATCTGCGCCAGCTTCAAGCCGCGCTCCTGCAGAATCTCGGAGGCGAAGCACTTCTCTTCGCGCAGCAAGCCAAGCAGCAAGTGCTCCGTGCCAATGTGCTTGTGTCCCAGGCGCTCCGCTTCTTCCGCCGCATACGCCAACACCCGTTTGCATTCGTTCGAGAGCGGCAAGTCCACACTGGTCGACACTTTTTCGCGAATGGTGGTGTGCGCCTCGATCTGCTTGCGAATCGACTCGACCGATGCGTGCGAGCGCAGGAAACGGTTGGTTAACGCCTTGTCCTCGCGCAAAAGGCCGAGCAACAAGTGCTCAGTCTCGATATAAGGCGAGCCAAACTGGCTGGCCTCATACCGCGCGAAAAAGATCACGCGCCGTGCCTTTTCCGTATAGCGTTCGAACATTGTTTTCTCCCTTGCAGCAGGCTCTCGGTAAGGAGTAGCCGTCCGATGAGCACCCCATCGACGAAGACCTGTCGCTGGGGACCCCGCTTCGGCCTCGGCCCAACCCGCACGCGCCCTTCAGTAAAAGTCGCCGCCGGAGGCCCCGATTGAAAACCGCTTGCATGCCCCGAACAGCTCTTTTGGATGGTTCCGGACCTGCCTTCCGTCCGAACGTCTTCGGCTCTTCTTGCCACCGACGACTACCACCCGAACCTCGTCAATCCTTGGACGGGCCAGTTTCCCGTCAAAGACCCCTTACAACATCAGACTCCCGAAACCCTCGAAACGCTGCGTCATCCGTCACGCGTTTCCGGGGTCGAGTCCGGCTCGGGATGTTTGCCCCAAACCAGTCAGGCGCCCACCCTCCAGGCGCAGAGTCCGCGTACATCGCGCGGCCAATTCCATGTTGTGCGTCACCACAATCGAAGTGAGACCATGAGAAACATGCAACCGTTCGAGTAGATCGAACACACGACCCGCCGTGGTTTCATCCAGATCGCCGGTTGGCTCATCTGCCAGCAGCAGCCGCGGTCCACCCACCAGCGCGCGCGCCAATGCGACTCGCTGTTGTTCGCCGCCCGATAGCTCTCCGGGCCGATGATCGCTGCGGTCTTCCAGATCGACCTCTCTAAGCCAATTAGATGCAACAGCCAGCGATTCGCGTCTTGTTTGTCCGCGCGCCAGCAGCGGCATGGCCACGTTTTCCAGAGCAGTGAACTCCGGCAGTAAGTAGTGAAACTGCCAAACGTAACCGATCTCGCGGTTCCGAAAGGCTGCCGCCTCCCGGGGGCCAAGACTCGCTACGTTGGTTGAGGCGCAGTGTACCGTTCCTGCGGTTGCTGTATCAAGAGCACCGAGGATGTGCAGCAGGGTACTTTTGCCTGCTCCGGATTGACCCACGATGGCTACCAGCTCGCCCGGAAATACCTCTAAATTCAACTCTTGGAAGAGAGTGAGCGTGCCACGGGCGGTTTTGTAGGTTTTTTCCAGGTTCTTTACGCACACCAGGGGCGCCCGCGCGTCCGGTTCCCGCTGGTTGCGGGATGCCTGGCTGGCAGCCGCTGGAATGGTTTGATTCATCCGGTTAATCCATTCTACTGTGCCCGTCAACGTCAATCTGCAAAACCGGGGCCAAATTGCCGACGGCGTGCTGAGAGGATTCTTAACGTTTTGGTTACGGCTTGGGCGCCGATCTCTAAACACTCCGTACCCCATCCTTTCGCCTTCTTTCTGGCGAAAGGGTGGGAAACCACAGACGCTCATTCCCAAATCCTCGAAACTCAGCGCTTCGGGATCCCGGCCGCATTCAGCTTCGCAATCCGACCATCCGGCCCAACCACAAACGGCAACGAAAGCGCATTCCAATTCCCATCGTCGAGCCGTTCCCAGGTCTTCCCATCGTCCCGGCTGACATCCGACCCGTTCGTCCCGACAGTGACCCAAATCTTCAGCGTGTCCGACCATTGGACGGCCGAACGGTAGCCGTGCGGCGGAGTCGTTGCGACCGTCCAGGTCGCGCCACCATCCGCGGACCACGCCGCAGTCGCCAGCGATTCATTCGGTTTGGTGTAGTCCCCACCCACCGCCACAAAGAGCGAGTTGTCGTTGAACGTGCACTCCGCGCACACCCCCATCGTGACCGGATAACGATAGGCAACCGAAAACGCGCCGGCACTTTCGCTTCCCGAAGCAAGGGGGATTGGACTGGACTTCCAGGGAGGTTCTTTCCGCACCAGCCGGTCGATCATGCCGTGCCGCTCCTCTTGCTGCGTGAAAGGGCGGCTGAAAAAAATTGAGCCGCTCTTCCCTCCCGTCACGAACGCCCGCGTAAACAGACCATTTCCGATCGGAATGGAGCTGTTGCTTGCAGCAAACGCCGCAAGCGAGCGTCCATGGATCGAGAGCCCTCCATGCTCGTCCCGCTTCCAGGTCTTGCCGTTGTTCTCCGTGATAAACACCGCGAACTGTTCTCGCACTGGGTCGCCCAGCAAGATGCCGCCTGAGCCGTTCAGCCAGAAGTTGTCGAAAAAGCCTTGCGGCGCATCTGGATTCGCAAACAGCAACATCCACGTCCTGCATCCATCCGTCGTCTTGTACAGCCGGCTCTTCGCTCCCGGCCCCGATGCCATCACAATCGCGGTGCGCTCATCCCAAGCCTGCACGCCACGAAAATCCAGCGTCGCGCCATCCTTGTCCGCATCCGGAACAACGCACTTCTCCCAATGCGCGCCGCCGTCGACAGTCTTGAGAACAGTACCCTCTGTCCCGCTCGCCCAGGCCACCGTGCCATCCACCGAATCGATCCCGCGCAGACCCGCCGTCGTGCCCGACTTCTGCATCTGCCATGGCCCGCTCTCCTGCGCAGGTGCGCATACCGTACACACGGCGGCGAAACCGCACAACGCAACCACCAACACCCATCGCATGGCACGCAGTATATCCGCCGACCCCGGGAATGCCGGAGCACCAAAACACTCCGTGCCCCATCCTTTCGCCTTCTTCTTGGCGAAAGGGTGGGAAACCACCGAAGCAAAACCATCGCGGTCCCAGGGGATTTCAGAACAGGAGCAGTCTCCGTGCCCCATCCTTTCCGTTTCTTTCTGCGGAAAGGGTGGGAAACTGATGACGCCAAAAATCCCGTGCTCCATGTCACAGAGCCAGATCCGCCCCGGTTGCTACAAACAATCAGCATCCGGTGATGAGCTCACACACCCTCGCAGCACTCGCAGTAGCGGCATGCCTTCTGGGTACAAACACTCTCTGCGCACAGCAGTCCTTCCGTGAGCAATTCCGCGCGCATAACGCCGACATGGCCAAGCTCCAGCCAGCGATGGTCACCCCCCTCGTCGCCGCCGATCCGCGCCTGATTCAATACGTGCGTCTTGCCGTGTCCAATGAGTTCACAACGGCGGGGACCGAAACCGTGAACTATGGCAACACGCGCGGAGCGGGCATGATCGCTTTTCATCGCTTCGAGTTCGATGCAATGCCGCCGCCCTGGATCCAGCACAACAGCTCAAGCCAGGACGGCTTCGGCGATGCCACCGTTTCCGGCAAAGTCCGCATTGCTTCGGGCGACGCCGAGCACGGAAACTTCGACGTTGCCGCCATCCTGAGCCATTGCTTCGCGACCGGCAGCCACAAAAACGGTGCGCTCACAGATTCGTTCACTCCCACTCTGGTGGGCGAGACGACCATGCGCCACGTGAGCCTCATATCCGCGCTGAGTGGGACTCTGCCGACGGGCAAGATCGCTGCCCAGGGGCGTTCGATCGCCTGGAACGAATCCACGCAACTCCACGCAACCCCGCATCTTTGGTTCGAAATCGAGAACAACGCGACGTTCTACTTTGCGGGCAGCCACGACGGAAAGATGCAAAACTTCGTGACGCCGGCGGCTTTCTACGTGCTGCGCCGCAAGCAGTGGGACTCCACGCATCCCTTCGCCGTGTTCGCTTCAGGCATGCAGATCGCGACGTCGGGTTTCCATACTTATAATCACAACCTGATTTCCGAAGTGCGCATTCTCTTCTGACCGGTGTTCGTTGCAGAAGCCCGTGAAAACACCGCGCACGAGCGCTGACTCCGATTTCAAAAAGAATAAAGGCACAGACGAGCCTCACGTCCGCTGCCTTCTGCTGAGGATTCAAGGAAGGCCCCCAGGGGAGTGGAAGCAGCCACCCCTACCCCCTCCGTGCCCTGGAATCGTGCAACTGCGAGAATGTACTGCATTCCGCGTGAATCGCACATGCTAGCAGAAAACACGGGAATCCTTCGCAATTCGCGCCTGACTCGTGTATCCCCCAACACAATTGTTCCACGTGGAACAATTTTCAAAGACGCCACGCGAAGCATTTGCCTGGACGGCCAGTCCAAATTGTTCCACGTGGAACAATTTTGGAAGCGTGGAACAACTCGGCTGGATGACTCTGCGCTAGGATGCCTCGGATTCTGCGACGGCCGGATCGACCGAAGCGGCACTCGCCGGTGCGACGATCCGCATCAGCGCAACATAAATGATTCCCGCAGTGAAGAAACCGACGAACCACGCGTAGTCATAGAGAAAATGCAGCGGCTTGACCGCTAGACCTACCAGAGCCAATAACACTCCCACGACCAAGGAACAAATCGCGCGCGGGTTGATGCCTTTCGTGTAGTGATAAATGCCCTCGCGATGATAGAGCGAGTTCACATCTAACTCGGTTTTGCGAATCAAAAAGTAGTCAGAAACCATGATGCCCGCGACCGGTCCGAGCAATCCCGAATAGCCGACAAGCCAGCCGAAAATGTACGCATCGGGCGTGGCAAGCAGTTTCCAGGGGCACATCGCTAATCCAAGAAAACCTGTGATGAGTCCGCCAGTACGAAAGCTGATCAGCCGCGGATAGAGATTAGAAAAATCATTGGACGGCGAGACAACATTCGCTCCGATGTTCACGTTCAGCGTCGCAATCAGAATCGCAATCAACGCGATGAATGCCACCACAGGCTGATGAAACGCGCCGATGAGAAGGATTGGATTCCAGATGGGATGCCCGAACAGCACCGTCGAAGCAGAGGTGACGGAGATGCCAACAAACGTGTAAAGCGTCATCGCGACCGGCAAGCCAAAGGCCTGTCCCCACGACTGCGCGGATTGCGATTTGGAGTAGCGCGTGAAGTCGGGGATGTTCAACGCCAGTGTTGCCCAGTAGCCGACCATCGCTGTGAGCGACGGGAAAAAGACCGCGAGAAATTCGCCGGTTGAATGAAACTGGCTGGGCGTCGAAAGCATGGTGCCGAAGCTGCCAGCCTTGATGCGCACCCAGATCAGCAGCAGCGCAGCCATGATGAACATGAAGGGCGCGCCGAACGCCTGCAGGTGACGGATTGATTCGACGCCACGCCAGACGACGATCATGTTGAGCAGCCAGAAGCCGAGGAAGCAGGCCCAGAGCAAACCCGGAACATCCGCGGCCGCTGGCCAGATGACTGCGAGCATGGAGTGAATGGCAGTTCCGCCGATCCATGACTGGATGCCGAACCATCCGCAGGCGACAATGGCGCGCAGAATTGCGGGCAGGTTTGCGCCGCGCACGCCAAAAGGAGCACGAATAAAAACGGGAAACGGAATGCCGTACTTCGCGCCCGCGTGCGCATTCAGCAGCATGGGAACCAGCACGATGAGATTGCCTAGGAGCACTGTGCCTACTGCCTGTTTCCAGTCCATACCTTTGGCGATGAGGGAGGATGCGAGCTGGTAGGTAGTGATCTCCATAGACATGGAGAACCACAGCGCGATGTAGTTGTACATCGTCCAGGTGCGCTGGGCGGGCGTCGTGGGACGAAGGTCTTGATTGGATAAGGATGGATCGTTAACGCTCAAAGGGCTCCTTGAAGAAGACAAGTGCTCACGCGAAATCGCGAGAAGCAGATCCTTCGCTCCGCTGAAGAAAACCGCTCCGCTCAGGATGACAATTCTCTTTTTGAATTTAGCGGCATGCGCACAAAGAAGAAATGATGATTATTTCCAGGCTTTACTTCCAGGCGGCGCCGTGTGCTTCGCGACGCAGATACTGGCCGCGGCCGGGCTTACCGATGAATTCGCCTTTGGAAACGATCAGCTCCCCGCGCGAATACACGTCGCGTGCGTTGCCGCGGACTTTGAAGCCTTCAAACATCGAGTAGTCGACGCGCATGTGGTGGGTGGCGGCAGAGATGGTGTGTGCGGCTATGGGATCCCAAAGGACAATGTCTGCGTCGCTGCCTGGCGCGAGTAGGCCCTTTTTCGGGTACATGCCGAAGATTCGCGCCGGCGCGGTGGAGACGAGTTCCACAAAGCGCTGGAGGGTGAGATTGCCGAGACCGACGCCGTGGTGGTGGAGCAGTTGCAGGCGGTTCTCAATGCCGGGACCGCCATTGGGGATTTTGGTAAAATCGTCTTTGCCGAGCGCCTTCTGATCTTCGAAACAAAACGGGCAGTGATCGGTTGAAACAACCTGCAGATTGTCTTTGCGCAGACCTTCCCAGAGTTTGGGCTGATTCTTCTTCTCGCGCAGCGGCGGTGTGAAGACATACTTCGCGCCTTCCCAGCCCTTGTCCGCCACGTCTTCGAGCGAGAGCAACAAATACTGCGGGCAGGTTTCGGCGAAGGCGGGCAATCCGCGGTCGCGCGCTTCGCGGACTTGATTCAGCGCGTCTTCGCTGGAGAGATGCACGATGTAAACGGGAACTCCGGCCATCTCTGCCAGCGCAATCGCACGGTGCACGGCCTCTGCCTCTGCGCGTGTTGGCCGCGTCAACGCGTGATAGATTGGCGCTTTTTTCCCTTCGGCCAGTGCCTGCTGGACAATCACGTCAATCACCGAACCGTTTTCCGCGTGCATGCAGATCAGCGCGCCGTTTTTGGCGGTCTGCCGCATGGCTTTGAAGATCGTGGCGTCGTCGACCATGAGCACATTGGGATAGGCCATGAACAACTTGAAACTGGCCACACCCTCGCGGACCATGTCGTCCATGTCTTCGAGGCCAGCGTCGCCGAGATCCGTGACGATCATGTGCAGGCCGTAATCGATGCAGGCTTTGCCCTCGGCCTTCTTCCACCATGTGTCGAGCGCGGTGCGCATCTTGGTTCCGCGTGCCTGAATGGCGAAGTCGACAATGGTTGTCGTGCCGCCGATGGCCGCGGCTCGTGTGCCGGTCAGGAAGTCATCTGCTGAATTCGTGCCGCCGAAGGGCATGTCGAGATGGGTGTGCGCGTCGATGCCGCCGGGAAGAAGCAGAAGGCCGGTGGCGTCAACGATGGTGCTCGCGGAGTTAGGCGGAATGTTCGGGCGCACGTCTTTGATTACACCGCCGTCAATCAGCAGATCCGCGCGTGTCGTGGAGTCGGCATTGACGACCGTGCCGTTTTGGATGAGGACGGTAGACATGGCAGGATTCTAATCGATCCTCCAGCATTGCATGGAGAATCAGAACGCGGGAGGCGGCACGCCTGCTTGCGCGGCAAGAGTCCCCGGCACGGGCGGATAGGGTTCATCGGCACTCTCGACGTAGATCGCCGGCACTTTTGCGCCCATGGCACGAAGGTACGCCGAGAGCTGTCCGCGATGGTGGACAGAATGACGGATAGCGATGTTCAGGTAGGCAACCGCCGGATCATTGCGCAAGCCGAGGAAATCGACCGGGGTTGCAAGGAGCTGCCCCGACAATGCCTGCAGTGGCGCCAGGCGCTCGGCGAAGTTTTGCGCATACCATTGCGCAACGTCGTGGCTCGTCTTCATCTCTGCGGGCAGCGTCGCAGTGTCGCCAAACTGGCGATGCAGGACAGCGTCGAGAAACCACATTTCGACGACGGCGATGTGCCACGCGAGCTTGAAAGCGCTTCTGGATTTGGGATCAGGCTTGAAGTCACCCATATCGGACGGGACGGCAGAGACGATCTTCTTTGTGACGATCTGCTCGGATTCGAGTTGAGGAAGTAAGAATTGAAGCAGAAATTCGGCTTGATCGGGTTGCATGCGAAAGCCCACTCCTGGAGGATTCCGGGAAGCTCGAAATAAATTTCAAAACGTCCCGCAGCGGCTAAAGCCGACAAACATTTTGGCCATTCTACGGCACGGCTGAAGCCGTGCCCTTTCAAGACACGAACTTTGCGGAAATCCCTCACTCTTTGACCGCGCGATCCGGGTCTTTGGGGTTCGTGCTCTCCCATCCTTTCGCCAGGAACAAGGCGAAAGGGTGGGGACGGAGCCTCGATGGTTGAAGAACGAATGGTTACGAACGGTGCGGTTCAACCGCGCAGCTTAAACCGTGCGTGCGTTCTTCCCATGTTTCGGCGGGCACGCCGGAGTCGACGCGAATCATATTGATGCACTGGTCGACGGGGCAAACGAGCGAGCAAAGATTGCAGCCTACGCATTCTGTTTCGTCCACTCGGGGGATGCGCTCGATCGGCGTCATGTAGGGCCCATGCGTGGCACTTGCGGCTGCCCGCTCTTTGCGTGTCACCGGTGTCACTGTGATCGAAGCGCGGCTGTGAGCTTCATTTTGCGCGGGGGTGGGGTGCAATTCCACATGCCCGTTGACGGGGCCGGTTACGCGATCGAGATGAATGCATTGGTGTGCGCCGTCCCAGCACGCGATGTGGCAGAGATCGCAGCCGATGCATTTCGACTCGTCGATGCGCGCGACAATTTTGTAGTTGAGATTGAGATTTTTCCAATCGGTCACCCGATTGAGCGAAAGGCCGCGAAAATCTTCAATGCAATTGAACTTCTTGGAGCGCATCCAGCTTTCCAAGCCTTCGGCCATATCCTCGACAATGCGATAGCCGTAATGCATCACTGCGGTGCACACCTGCACGGTTCCGCAGCCCAGCAGGATAAATTCGGCCGCGTCGCGCCACGTTTCGATGCCCCCAATGCCTGAGAGCGGAAGCGCCGACTCAGGATCAGCCATGACCTGCTGCACCATATTCAACGCGATGGGCTTGACGGCCGGTCCGCAATAGCCGCCGTGCGAACTCTTGCCATCGACATCGGGCCGCGGCACCAGCGTGTCGAGATCGATGCCGGTGATGGAGTTGATGGTGTTGATTGCGGAGAGGCCGTCGGCCCCGCCGCGTTTGGCTGCGCGCGCCACGGTGCGTATGTCCGTGATGTTCGGGGTCAGCTTGACGAGCACAGGGGTGCGCGCTTTTTCCTTGACCCACGCAGTGATCATTTCGGCGTATTCGGGAACCTGGCCAACCGCCGAGCCCATGCCTCGCTCGCTCATGCCATGCGGGCAGCCGAAGTTCAATTCGAGGCCGTCGGCTCCAGCGCCCTCGGAGCGCATGACTATCTCGTGCCATGCCTCGCGGTTCGACGCCACCATCAGAGAGGCAATTACTGCGTGATGGGGATAGCGCTTCTTTACCTCGGCCATTTCGCGCAGATTGTCTTCGACGCTGCGATCGCTGATGAGCTCGATATTGTTGAAGCCCATGATGCGCAGGCCGTTCCAATCGGTGGCGGAGTAGCGCGAACTGACATTGGTTACCGGTTCGCCGATGGTCTTCCACACAGCCCCACCCCAGCCCGCGTCAAAGGCGCGCATGATCTGTTCGCCGCAATTGGTCGGCGGCGCAGAGGCAAGCCAGAAGGGATTGGGCGAGTTGATGCGGCCCGCAAATCCTCGCACGCGAATGTCAGACATACATGGCCTCCGCGATCTTCAACATCGCCAGCGCCGAGCGTTTTCCATCGGCGACCGCATCCACGACTTCTCTGCCGCCGTTGGTGCAGTCGCCGCCTGCAAAATAGCGTGGATTGCCGGTTTGCCCTGTCGCGCGGTCGATCACGATCTGCCCGTCGCGCACCTCGATCCGGCAGAAATCGCGCATCAAGTCCGTGATGGGCGATTGGCCAATGGCGGGCACGACGAGATGGCAAGCGATCGTCAATTTGGAATCCGGAATCGGCACCAGCTCTTTGTCGACCTCGCGCACCTGAACGGTGTCGAGAAGAAGAACACCGTGCGCGTCGGCACGAATGGCCATGGGCTGACGGCGCCATAAAAACTGCACGCCCTCCACTTTGGAGTGTTCGTATTCCGACTCGAAGGCGGGGATGTCGCGCTCTCCGCGGCGGTAGAGCAGATAGACGGTTTCGGCTCCGAGACGGCGCGCCGCGTTGGCGGCATCAATGGCGGTATTTCCCGCGCCAACCACGACCACGGTTCCGGCCAATTCGCGAATGCGCCCGGTCTTGTAACCGGCAATCAACTCGAGCGCGTTCATCACGCCTTCTGATTCTTCGCCGGGAATATTCAACTGCTGCATTGCGCCCAGGCCGAGGCCGAGAAAGATGAAGTCAAACTCCGACTCCAGTTCCTTGAGATCTTCGGCAGTCTCAATGCCTGCCCCGAAGCGAAATTCAACGCCCATGCGGCGAATCATCTCAATTTCTCGCAAGCTTTCGACCGCACGCAACTTGTACTCGGCTACGCCATAGGTGTTGAGGCCACCGGGCAAGGCACGGCGCTCGACGACAGTCGCCTTTGCGCCCTGGCGGCATAACTCCGCGGCGCACGCCAGAGACGCAGGGCCAGCGCCGATGCAGGCAACGCGCACATGCCGGGACCCGCGCGGCGCAGTCTGCACATCTCCGCCCGCATCGTGAAAGGCGTCGATGGCATGGCGCTGCAACTGGCCAATACGGATAGGATGGCGTCCTTGCTTATGCATCACGCAGGCGCCTTCGCAGAGTATGTCGACAGGACAGGCGCGGGAACAACTACCGCCTAGGATATTCGCGTCGAGGATGCGCATGGCCGATCCGCGCAGATTGCCTGAGGCGATGCGCTTGATGAATCCGGGAACGTCGATGTGCGTAGGGCAGGCGACGGTGCAAGGCGCGTCAAAGCAATAGAGGCATCGGTTGGCCTCGATCGTCGCAGCCTGCGGCGTCAGCGGCGGCTTCAGTTCGGTGAAGCGCTCACGCAGTTGTGGGTCGTCCGGTAAAGTTGTGGTGCTCATTGGTTCCTTTGCGATCTTCTGCTCATTACTCTTACGCGCGGCCAAATAGCCTGCCGGAAGGCCTCGAAGGAAGGAAAAGACATCCCTCAGTGGCTAAAGCCGGACCTATTCAGCATTCTTTACGGCACGAGTAAACTCGTGCCCTTTCAAAACATCGAGTTTCTCTGCAGCAAGTAAGACTCCTGCGTTTCAAAACATCGAGATTTGCTGCAGCCTGTAAAGCTTTGCCCTTTCAAAACATCGATTTTCTCGGAGTTTCTCTCGCTGCTCTACGAGGCGACGAGCGGGCCATATTGATCGGGCCTGCGGTCGCGGAAGAATTGCCATGTGCGCCGTACTTCGGCGATCTGGTCGAGGTCCAAATCTGCGGTCAGGACTTCGTCTTTGTCGCGCGATGCCTGTGCGACGATCTGGCCGCGGGGATTGGCGAAATAACTCGATCCGTAAAATTCGCCGATGTTCCACGGCGGCTCGGTACCAACGCGATTGATGGCCGCAATGAAATAGCCGTTCGCGGCTGCGTGTGCCGGCTGCTCCAGCTTCCATAAGTACTCGCTGAGCCCGGCAACGGTGGCCGAGGGGTTAAACACGATTTCAGCTCCATTCAATCCGAGGCAGCGCGCGCCCTCAGGAAAATGACGGTCATAGCAGATATAGACGCCGATTTTGGCGAAGCCCAGATCGAAAACCGGGTACCCCAAATTGCCCGGCCGAAAATAAAACTTCTCCCAAAAGCCCGGTGCCACGTGCGGAATATGCGTCTTGCGATATTTGCCAAGATAGGCGCCGTCCTTCTGGATCACCGCGGCCGTATTGTAGAAAATTCCTTCCTGCTCGATTTCGTAGACCGGTACGACCATGGCGATGCCTAGCTCTTTAGCGAGAGAACGCATGAGGGTCACGGTGGGTCCGTCGGGAACGCTTTCCGTGGTCTCGTACCATTTGACGGATTGCTCGGCGCAAAAGTATGGGCCGTTGAAGATCTCCTGGAGACAGACGATCTGGGCACCGGCTTTTGCGGCCTCGCGGATCAGGCCGAGGTGCTTCTCGATCATGGCTTTCTTCTGCGCCGCCAGCGGCTCCGTGGCCGGCAGGGCGTTCGAGGCCTGGATGATGGAACAACGGACCAATCGGGGCATGCAGCGCCAACTCCCACAAGAAGCTTATGAGTCTTTGACGTTAATGCATGCAACGTAGGATGGGCAATTGGTTTGTTCAGCATTCACGAGCCGTTGACATGGTTCGGTGAGGTGTTGGCGGGCCGATCGGGTCGATCTGCCGATTGCCTGGAGGCGCGCGGGCGGAAGGGATTCGCGCTGGGTGGCGGGCTGGCGTTCAGTATTCGATTTTGTTCGTGGACTCGATCCAGGCGGCAAAGCTGGCCCAGGCTTCGTCGCCGAGCAATTGGATTGAGGGGAGCTCTCGATCTTTTGGGTTCTTCAGAAATTCGGCGTAGAGAAAGGCATCGTCGAAGCCAGCGCGGGCGGCATCGGCGGCACTGCAACCGAAATAAACAGCGTCGAGGCGCGCCCAGTATGCAGCGGCAAGGCACATGGGACAGGGCTCGCAGCTGGTGTAGAGTTCGCATCCGGCGAGCGAAAAAGCCCCCAGAGCTTTGCATGCGGCGCGGATGGCGTTGACCTCGCCGTGAGCCGTGGGATCATGCGTTGCCGTGACGGAGTTTGCACCTTCGCCGACTACCTGGCCGGCATGGACGATGACTGCGGCAAAGGGGCCGCCCTTGCCGGTGACGACATTCTGTGTTGCGAGCGCGATGGCCCGTCGGAGGAACTCTGGATTTGGTAGGCTGGACATGAAGAATCGGCTCTTTCCAGTACTCGAGAGCGAAAGTTAAAGACAGTATGGCACAGGCCTTTCGGTCAACCCGGGTGCTGACGGAGCGGGGCCTGATGCCTGCGACCCTTGTGGTTGAAGAGGGGCGTTTCGCGGCGATCCGGACCGGTCGTGAGGTTATTCCCGCGGTCGGCTTGCATGATTTTGGCGAGGCGGTGCTGCTGCCGGGACTGGTCGATTCGCATGTGCACATCAACGAGCCGGGACGCACGGAGTGGGAGGGATTCTGGACTGCCACGCGGGCTGCAGCGGCTGGGGGTGTGACGACGCTGGTCGACATGCCGCTGAATAGCGTGCCGGAGACGGTGAATGTGGAGGCGCTTGAAGCCAAGCGCGCGGCTGCCCGGGGAAAGACCTGGGTGGATTGGGCTGCGTGGGGCGGGGTCGTTCGCGGGAATGCGGAATCGCTGAAGCCTCTTGCGGCCGTGGGCGTGGCGGGATTTAAATGCTTTCTCATTCATTCCGGGATCGATGGGTTTGCGTGGGTGGATGAGAGCGAGTTGCGCGCGGCGCTTGGTGAACTGCGCGGGACGGGATTGCCGCTGCTGGCGCATGCTGAGTTGGCTGGGCCAGTGAACAGGGCGACTGAAAAGCTCAATGCCTCGCATGCGGATTGGCGCGTAGTATGCCAATTACCTGGGTTCGCGTCCCGACGAGGCTGAGGTCGAGGCCATCGATCTTCTCATTCGGCTCGCGGAAGAATTCGATACGCCGATTCACATTGTGCATCTTTCGAGTGCGAAGGCTTTGCCGCTGCTGGCCGATGCGCGGAAGCGCGGTGTGCCCATTACGGTCGAAACTTGCACGCAGTACCTGCACTTTGCCGCCGAGGATATTCCCGATGGGGCGACGGAGCTCAAGTGTGCGCCGCCGATTCGCGATCGCGCCAATCGTGGGGCACTGTGGGAGGCATTGGCGAATGGCGATATTGACTTTGTTGTGACAGACCACTCCCCTTGCCCGCCGGCGATGAAGCGGCGCGAAGAAGGGCGCTGGAATCTCGCGTGGGGCGGGATTGCCAGTCTCGGCCTGGCACTGCCCCTTCTGTGGACGGGCATGAAGGAACGCGGCATTGCCCTGGGGAGAGTCGGCGAGTGGATGGCCGCTGGGCCGGCGCGTCTCGCGGGACTCGAAGGCAGAAAGGGAGCGCTGGCGCCGGGTGCAGACGCGGACTTCGTGGTCTTTGATCCGGATCAGGTGTGGACGGTGTCGCCGGAGGACTTACATTTTCGCCATAAGATTTCGCCGTACCTCGGCGCGAAGTTGCGCGGACGCGTGCGAGAAACGTGGATGCACGGAGAACTGGTTTTCCGGAATGGCGAGTTCGCCGGTGAGCCGCGAGGCCGGGAGTTGGTGCGCCGATGAAGGATCGAGCTCTCCGCGCGATTGCGGAATGCCAGAAGATCGCAACGATGTCGGAGGAGCCAGGGCGCATTACGCGCCGCTTTCTGACGCCGCCCACCCACGATGTGCATGCGCATTTGCGAGCGCGCATGGAAGCGCTGGGCATGACGGTCCATTTGGACGATGGCGGGAATTTGCGTGGGATCTTTCGTCCCGAGGGCATGAGCGGCAAGAGATTGGTCCTTGGGTCGCACATTGATACGGTTCCCGATGCCGGCGCGTTCGACGGCGTGCTTGGGGTTATTTTGGCGCTCGAATGCGTCGATCTTGTGCGGGAGCTGCATCTGCCGCTGGCGATCGAGGTCATCGCGTTCTCTGAGGAAGAAGGGGTTCGCTTCGGTGTGCCGTTCCTTGGCAGCCGTGCCATTGCGAGGCGGTTCGATCCTGCGCTGCTCGCGCTCAAGGATGCGGAAGGTGTCACTCTTGAAGGCGCAATTCGTGCCTACGGCCTCGATCCGACGCGCATTGCCGAGTCTGCAATCGATGAAGACACGCTCGGCTTTGTCGAAATCCATATCGAGCAGGGCCCTGTGCTCGAAGCCGAGAATCTCAGCGTTGCCGCGGTCACGGGGATCGTTGGCCAGACGCGTTTGACTCTCGAGTTTGCCGGCCAGGCCAACCACGCCGGCACGACTCCGATGAACCTTCGCCGGGACGCGCTTGCCGGTGCTGCCGAATGGATCGCTGCCGTGGAAAAACTCGCCAAACATACGGAGGGCCTTGTGGCGACCGTTGGCAAGATCGAAGTCACGCCCAACGCTACCAATGTTGTTGCAGGGACCGCCTCGATGACCTTGGACGCGCGGCATCCGCATGATGCGATCAGGCTTGGATCGGTCAACGCATTGATTGAAACTGCCAATGCGATTACGGACCACCGCGGCCTGGCGATGCAGAGCACGCAGCAGATGGATCAGCCGGCAGTTTCCATGGACGAACGAATGACCGCTTATCTCGTGGACGCGATGGAAGCTGCGGGATTCCCACCAAAGCGGATGCACAGCGGGGCAGGTCACGATGCCATGGTGATGGCGTCGCGCATGCCCGCGGCCATGCTGTTTCTACGCAGTCCTGGCGGCATCAGCCATAATCCCGCGGAGACCGTACGCACCGAAGACGTGGAAGCAGCGCTGCAGGTGATGCGTGTCTTTCTGCAACGTCTCGCGGGGAGGTCTCTGACCGCGTCTTTCGCACTTTTGCGGGGTTAGAGCTTTCCCACCCTTTCGCCAGAGAGTTGAACAGCAGGTCCTTCGACTTCTCACCCCTGCGACGAAGACCTGTCGCCGGGACCCCGACTTCGCTGCGCTCCGCTCAGGATGACAGAAAGGATGGGGCACGGAGTTTGTTCTTGTTCTGACTTCCCCGGGGGATCGCGGATGGTTTGCGTCTGTGGTCTCCCACCCTTTCGCCAGAAAAAAGGCGAAAGGACGGGGCACGGAAACGGTACAAGAACAAGCGGTCGGAGACCTAGATTCGCTAGAATCGAACAACGCAGTCGCGATACTTCCTGTCAGAGGTCAACCTTGCACCATTTGGGAGCAACCCGGAGCAGCCTGAAGGCAGACCATCTGCTGCAAACGCCTGACACGTTCATTCGCACGCCACTGCCCGGCGCATCGAATGTGGAATTCGTCGTTCACGTGGGGCCCCAGCTTGGGGCGCGGTTTACGCAGATGACAGCTGAGTTTGCGGCGGGCGGCACGTTGGGACCGGCACCGGCACAGCGATTTCTCTACGTGATCGAAGGAGAGTTGGAGCTGACTGCCGGCGGGCGAAAGCATGTGCTTGCCGCAGGAGGGTTCGCCTATCTGCCGCAGGGCACGCCGCACACAGTGCGTTCGCTGGACAAAGCCCGTGTCGCGGTCATCGAGAAGTGCTATCAAGCGGAGCCTGGCGCAACGGCGGAAATTATCGTGGGGAACGAAGCATCCATCGCACCCGTCGCTCTGATGGGCGACGAGTCGTTGCGCGTGCGTTCGCTTATGCCCGACGGATTGGCTTACGATTTCGCCGTCAACACCATGACGTACGATCCCGGAGCAGCGCTAAGCATGGTCGAAATTCACGTAATGGAGCACGGCCTATTGATACTTGAAGGCGGAGGGATCTACAAGCTTGGCGACTCGTGGTACCCAGTCGAGGCAGGCGACTTTATCTGGATGGCGCCCTACTGTCCGCAATGGTTTGGGGCGCTCGGCAAGCGGCCCGCGAAATACCTCATCTACAAGGACTGGCGCAGACATCCGCTGGGAGGAGCTGAATGACAACGGCACGCCCGGCACTCACGATTGATCGGCTGATTGAGGAGCTGAAGACACTTGCGACAATTTCTGAAGCGGAACCTCCCGTGGTAACGCGTGTCGTCTTCAGCGAAGCGGACCTGCGAGCACGTGCATATGTGAAGGGGCTGTGCAGGGATGCGGGACTTTTGATTTCGGAGGACGCCATCGGCAACACATTTGCCCGATGGCGAGGCAGCGAACCCGATCTTGCGCCGATAGGCACTGGGTCGCACATAGACGCGATCCCAAACGCGGGACTCTATGACGGATGCGTGGGGGTGCTCGGCGGGCTTGAGGCGATTCGTGTTCTGCAACAGCTTGGATTCAAGCCGCGGCGCTCCATCGAGCTCGTGATCTTCACCGCAGAGGAGCCTACGCGGTTCGGCATTGGCTGCCTGGGCAGTCGTATGATGACGAGCGTGCTCACTCCTGAGCAGGCGCGGACGCTGCGCGACAAGGAAGGACGGGGTCTGGAGGAGTTGCGGACCGCGGCTGGATTCAAGGGCGCTCTCGAATCGGTTGCGGCGCCGGAAGGGCGCTTCCATCAATTCATGGAACTGCATATCGAGCAGGGGCCGCTGCTTGAACAGGAGGGCGTCGACGTGGGGCTGGTGACGCATATCGCGGCGCCGGCCAGTATGCGCATCGTGATTGAAGGTGAGGGCGGCCATGCGGGCGGCAAGCTGATGCCTGGCCGGAAGGACGCGCTGACTGCCGCGGCTGAATTGATCCTGACATTAGAAAAAGCGGCGAAGTCGACGGGCGCGATCGATACGGTGGGCACGGTCGGAGTTTGCGACGTTTTCCCTGGCGCGGTCAACAGCATTCCGTCCCGTGTGCGGCTTGAAACCGACGTGCGCGATACCGACGGTGCGCGCCGAGACCGAGTGCTCGATGCGCTTCACACCGCGTGTGACGAAGTGGCGAGCCGCCGGGGCATATCCGTTACCACCGAGTTAGTGAATGCCGATCCGCCTGCTACGTGCGATCGCGCAATTCTAGCCGCGCTGGAAGAATCCGCCGTCGCTGCGGGGAAGACGTACAAGAAGATGGTCAGCCGGGCCTATCACGATTCGCTATTCATGGCGCGCATCGCGCCTGTGGCCATGCTGTTCATTCCCTGCCGCGGTGGTGTCAGTCATCGGCCCGACGAATACGCGTCTCCGGAATGGATTGGCTCCGGCGTTCACGTGCTTTCGCGGACATTAGCGAACCTTGCCAGCTGAGCAGTGCTTTGCTTCCAGGCGGCTTCGTTGTAGGATATCCCTCAACCTGTACGCAGAAGCGATTCCACAATTCATGTGCCCTTGCAGTTCCGTGCAAGGTGGCATTTTCTTTAAGGAAAATGCCACTCGGCGGTAGCGGCTTCGGTGTACAGCAATTGTGGAACCGCTGTAATCGCGGCTTTCCCGACCATGAGCGCGCATGCGAAAACCCGCATCGTTGGCTCCCCCGTCCCGAGAAAGGAAGGGGTCGACAAACTGCTGGGCCGCGCACGGTACATCGACGACGTCGAACGCGAGGGCATGTGGCATGGAGCAACGGTTCGCAGCACGATTCCGCGCGGACTTATTCGCTCCATCGGCTTCGATCGCAAGATCGACTGGAGCGAATTTGCCGTTGTCACTGCTGCGGATATTCCCGGGCACAATCATATCCAACTGATTTTTGCCGATCAGCCTTGTCTCGCTGACGGCAAAGTGAATCACTGCGACGAAGCGATCGTTCTTCTCGCTCATCCGGATAAACACAAGGTACGGGAAGCGGCCGCCGCAGTGAAGATTGAATACGATCCGCTGCCCCCTGTGTTCTCTATCGAAGAGAGCGAGCGGCAGGATGTAGTTGTGTGGGGCGCCGACAACGTGCTGAAGAGTTTTCTTCTGGAGAAAGGCGACGTCGATTCGGCCTGGTCCAGCGCAACGCACATTGTAGAAGGCGAGTACCGCACTGGTGCGCAGGAACATCTCTATATTGAGAACAATGGGGTGATCGCTGAATACAGTGACGAGGGCGGAGTCACGATCTGGGGCTCGCTGCAGTGCCCGTACTACGTGCACAAGTCGTTGCTCGCGGTTTTCGATTTGCCTGAGGATAAAGTCCGCGTGATTCAGACTGAGACTGGCGGAGCTTTCGGCGGCAAAGAGGATTACCCGTCCACATTAGCTGCGCATGCGGCCCTGTTGGCGATGAAGAGCGGACATCCGGTGAAGATGGTTTACGACCGCATGGAAGATCTGGCCGCTACGACCAAGCGGCATCCATCGCGGGTGCGCCATCGCACCGCACTCGACGCGAACGGCAAATTACTCGCGATGGATATTGAAATCGCCACTGATGGCGGCGCCTATTCGACGCTCTCCTCGACGGTGCTTTCGCGAGCGACGTTGCATTCACCAGGGCCCTACGTGTGCCCCAATGTGCGTGTGCGCTCGCGCGCGTGGGCTACGAATACCGTACCCTACGGAGCGTTTCGGGGATTCGGCGCACCGCAGGCGATCTTTGCGATTGAGCGCCACATGGATGAGATTGCCGCGGCGATTGGCATCGATCCCATCGAGCTGCGGCGGCGCAACTTTCTTCACGATGGCGACACTACCGCGACAGAACAAGTGATGCGCGAACCCGTCATCCTCGACCAGTTGCTGGATCGCGCGCTGGCCGAGAGCGAATATCACGCCAAGCGCGCCCACTTCGCGAAGGAGAACAGGACGAATCCCGTGAAACGTGGAATGGGCATTGCCGCGTTTTATCACGGGTCCGGATTTACCGGATCCGGCGAGAGAAATCTGAATTCGCTGGCGGGAATCGATGTGACCGCGGATGGCAAAGTGCGCGTGCTCGTATCGAGTACCGAGTTCGGCCAGGGCACCAATACCATCCTCACGCAGATCGCGGCGGAAGCGATTGGGCTTGAATATGAGGACGTCGTCATGGCGCCGCCGGATACCGGTATCGTCCCAAATTCAGGCCCCACGGTTGCTTCGCGCACGTCGATGGTTGTCGGCCGTTTGATCGAGCGGGCTAGTCTGCAGCTTGTCGGCTTCTTGCAGGATCATGCCGGCCTGTCTGAAATTTTTTCGCGCGAGGATTTCTTTGCGGCATGCGAACGGTATCGCGCTGCGAAGGGAGAAGTCGTCTCGCTGTGCCGCTATGAGGCGCCTCCCGGCATTTTCTGGGATGACCAGAAGTATCGTGGCGAGGCTTATCCCGCGTATGCGTGGTCAGTTCATGTAGCGCAGGTCGCGGTCGACACTGTGACCTACTCAGCTGAAGTGGAAGATTTTTGGGCGGTGCAGGAAGCGGGACGCGTGCTCAACCCTGTGCTTGCCGGGGGGCAGATTGAAGGCGGCATTGCGCAGGGCATCGGCTACGCACTCTATGAGAAGGTGCTGCTACAGAACGGCCATATGGTCAACAACCAGATGACCAACTACATCATGCCCACCGCCGAAGATGTGCCGCCGATTCATGTGTACTTTGAGGAGATTCCGTTCATTCACGGCGGATACGGTGCAAAGGGCATTGGCGAGTTGCCGCATGACGGCCCTGCACCTGCAATTCTGAATGCGATTCGCGACGCGATCGGTGTTTCGTTCACTTCGATTCCACTGTTGCCCGAAGATTTATTCCAGCGACTCGCGGCTGCTAAGCCGGTGGAAGAGGCGGCTGCGGTATGAATACCGGTTGGTCTGCAATCGAATTCGTTGTCAACGGCGAGGCGCGCAAGGTACATGTGTCACCGATGAAGCGGCTCCTCGACGTGCTGCGCGAAGACCTGCGTCTGACCGGAACGAAGGAGGGCTGTGGCGAAGGCGAGTGCGGGTCCTGCTCGGTGCGCATGAATGGCGAGTTAGTGAACAGTTGTTTGGTGCCGGTGCTTCAGGCGCAAGGCGCGTGCATTCAAACCGTCGAGGGATTGGCATGCGATGGTGAATTGCATCCGCTGCAGCGGGCGTTTTTGCATTGCGGAGGAGCGCAGTGCGGCATTTGCACGCCGGGGATGCTGATGGCTGCTACGCATTTGCTGGCCATTAACCCACATCCGAACATGGCGGAGATACGCGAGGGGATAGCCGGCAATCTCTGCCGCTGTACTGGATTCAAGCGCATCTTTGATTCGGTCATTTCGACCGCGGCAGAAACCAATGCACCAGTGGCGCGCGAGACTCATGCGAGGTAATGCCGAAGCGCACGAATTGATCGCTCCCGGCAGCCTTGATGCTGCACTTGATTTGCTTGCCGGCGCACCCGGTCAGTGGACGCCTATCGCCGGTGGCACCGAATTGATGGTGGCGCATGCTGCGGGCAGGCTCGATGCAAAAAAGTTGCTGAGCCTGTGGGGAATCCCCGACCTTCGCTTTATCGAGACCACTCCGGAAAACATCGTGATCGGCGCGTGCGCCACGTTTCGCGATTTGCGCGTCAGCAGCGCCGTTGGCGATGATTTTCCGCTTCTTGCCAAGGCTGCCAGTTGGATCGGGTCGATTGCCAATCAAAGCCGGGCGACGGTCGGCGGCAATCTTGTGAACGGTTCGCCGGCAGCCGATTCTTCGCCGGCGCTGCTGGTTTACGACGCGGAGATCGAGCTTGTATCGGTGCGTGGTAAGAGGTGCGTTCCCTACTCGGAATTTCACACCGGCTACAAGCGAACCGTTCTTGCAGGCGATGAACTTGTCTATGCGATCCATCTTCCGCGGCGATTTTCCAAGCATCGCCAGTATTTGCGCAAGGTCGGAACGCGCCGGGCGATGGCGATCTCCAAAGTAGCGCTGGCTGGGACCGCGCTCGTCGAGGAAGGATCGGTGCGCGAGATTCGTTTGGCGGCGGCGAGCCTTGCGGCTTTCCCGACACGGCTTTATCGGGCAGAAGATGTCGTCTGCGGCCATGCGGTTACACCGGAGATTATCCAGCAGGCGCGGGGTGCTTTGCTTGCTGAAGTTGTGCCCATCGACGATATTCGGTCTACTGCCGATTACCGGAAATGCGTGGCGGCGAATCTTCTCGAAGAATTTCTGGTCGGTCTCCAAAAGGAAGGATTGGCGCGATGAATCGGGTGCTCGCGGAATGGAACCGCGCGGTTGCGGATGAGGCTTTCGCTGCAATGATCGCGTGCTGCGGCGCGAAGCGGTGGGCCTCCGCAATGGTCGATCAGCGGCCGTATGCGAGCATTGTGGAATTGAGTGAAGCGGCAGACCGGAATTGGAGCGAGATGGAGGAGACGGATTGGCTTGAGGCATTTGCCTGTCATCCGCGGATTGGTGAGCGCAAGGCAGAACATGCTTCGGCGCAATCGGCTGCGTGGTCGCGACAGGAGCAGTCAGCCGCAGCGTCGGCGACGGAGCACGTTCTTTCTGAATTGGCGGCGGGAAACGCGCTCTACGAAGAGCGGTTCGGATTTACTTACATCGTCTGCGCAACCGGAAAGAGTGCTGACGATATGCTCGACCTCCTGCAGCGGAGGCTGGCAAATGACAGGGCTGCAGAATTGCGCGAGGCTGCGGAACAGCAGCGGCAGATTCTTCAGATTCGCTTGGGAAAGTGGTTGATGCAATGAGCAAGATCACGACGCACGTGCTGGACGCGGTGCTGGGCAAACCGGCAGCGGGAATTGAGATTCGCCTCGAAGCATCTCGGGGCGACACATGGGTCAATGTTGCGGGCGGAATGACGGACGCGGATGGCCGATGCCGGGAGCTTGCGCAGAATGCCGCAGAGGGCACGTACCGTCTTACATTTTTCACAGGTCCTCACCTGACGAAGAACGGCCGGACGAGCATCTACCCGGAGGTTGCGATCACGTTCCGGTGCGATGGCCGCGAACATTATCATCTTCCGCTGCTTTTGAGCGATAACAGCTTCACAACCTATCGAGGCAGCTAGACATGGCACGACTGGGCGAAAATCGGTACGGTAAATCGCGGGTCCGGCTGTCGCGCATTACACGGCGCGGAGACCAGCATGACTTTAACGAGTGGACGGTTCAGGTGCTGCTGCAGGGCGATTTTGAGTCCAGTTTCACCGAGGCCGACAACAGCAAGATTCTGCCCACAGACACGATGAAGAACACGGTTTACTTTGTTGCCCGCGCGTCGAAGGCGGAAACCATCGAAGAATTCGCGATGGAACTGGGCGATTATCTTCTCAGCAACAATCCGCAGGTCACGAAGGCCAGTGTCGAAGTCTGTGAGAAATCGTGGGAACGGATGACCGTCGATGGCGGCTCCGATCCGACGACGTTCAAGCTCGGTGGTCCCGAATTGCAAACCGTGGTAGCGGAGCGCGAAAAGAATGGCGCATGGTCGGTGACTTCGGGAGTGGATGGCTTGACGATTCTCAAAACGACCAAGTCGGCGTTTACGGGGTACATCAAGGACAAGCTGACCACACTCAAGCCGGCCACCGATCGGATTTTCGGCACGTGCGCGACGGTGATATGGGATTATGCATCCGATGGGCCGGATTATGCCGATGTTCGGAAGCGGATTATGGCAGCGCTCCTAAAAGAATTTGCCGCGCATCACAGCATGAGCGTGCAACACACTCTGTTCGACATGGGCAAAGCTGCGCTGGATGCGGCTCCGGAGATTGCACGGATCACGCTTACGATGCCCAACCTGCATCACCTGCTCGCCGACCTGAGCCCCTTTGGCCAGGACAATCCAAACCACATCTTCGTGCCCATCGACGAACCGCATGGGTCTATTGAAGCCACGATTGAACGGTGAACGACTAATTCAGATTCGCGAGGTCGGAAGGCAAATCGATGTCTACTTCGCCGCCTTCGAAGGGCAGGGCAATGAGCGAACAAGGCGGCTTTGCGAGCAATGCTCGTGCACCTTTGTCGCCGTGCAAGGAGTGCAACTTGCCGTACACGCTGCGGGGAAACACCGCTGGGATGCCGTGAATCCCGGCATAAGCCGATGCGACGATCGTGGGTTTGTCTTGCGCGGTGAATGACTGAAGGAGAGCGCGCAGGTGTCCCGATGAGAGACGAGGCTGATCGCAGGGCATGACCAGTGCGCCTGCAGACTCGGGGGCGCGTACGTCCGCCTCGTTCAACCCTGCGTGGATCGAAGTCGACATGCCTTGTTCCCATTTGTCGTTGAACACCGGAATCGCCCGGTCAAACGGAATCGACGCGCAGATGGGGGCAAAATTGGCGCCCAGCACCACCAGAACCGGCGATGCCTCCGCCTCCTTGGCAAGGCGCAGGGCGCGTTCCAGCAAGGATTCTCCGCCGAAACCGACAAGTTGTTTCGGCTGTCCGAGGCGACTACTCGGTCCCGCGGCGAGGATGATGGCGGCTACTGACATTGGCAGTAGTGTATCGCGCGGTTCTTGACGGCAAGGTTCCGAACGGGCAAGACTGGGACAACCAGGAAACAATCAAGCTGCGGAAGGCAGACCCGTGACCGACCATGCGAGTGCGGCAGGCGAAGTGTACACAGAGAGGAGCTCCCCCGAGAGCTATGGGCTACATGCCGGCGTCCTTGGCCCGATTGAGACACTGGCGCAGTCAGTTTCGGCAACGGCGCCTTCTACGTCGCCATCGTTGACCATTCCCCTGGTCTTTGCGCTTGCCGGGAATGCCACGTGGTTTGTTTACCTGCTGGCTACGGCAACGACGCTGCTGGTCGGGTTCTGTATCAGCCGCTTCGCGAAGCTCTCCGCTTCTCCGGGTTCGCTCTACAGCTATACCGCTGACACGTTGCCGCCGTTTTTCGGAGTCGTCGCGGCCTGGGGGCTGCTGCTTGCTTATCTCGCAACAGGCGCCTCGGTCGCGGGCGGCGCGCTCTATTACACAAACCTTCTTAGTTTGCAGTTTTTTCATTGGGCGCCGCCCGGCGTGCTCGCACTCGCCATGGTTTGCGCGGCTGCGGGTTTCATCGCCTATCGGGACGTGAAACTGTCGGCCGAGCTGATGCTGTGGATCGAGGTCGGCTCGGTCAGCTTGATCGTGCTGGTGCTTGCGGTCATGCCAATTCGATTTGGCCTGCACATCGACCTAGACCAGCTTCACTTAAAAGGTGCGTCGTTCTCGTCGCTGGGGCCGGCCCTCGTGCTTTCGATGTTCAGCTTCGTCGGATTTGAAAGTGCGACTACGCTCGGTGGCGAGGCGCGGAATCCGCTCCATACCATTCCGCGGGCGGTGCTTCAATGCGCGATTCTCGCCGGCGTATTTTTCATGTTGTGCTCTTACTCCGAGGTACTGGGGTTTCGCGGCGAATCGGGAAAGCTGAGCGAGTCCACCAGCCCGCTGCACCACTTGGCTGAGATTGCGGGCATTGCCCCGCTTGGCGTCGCGATTGATTTCGGCGCGCTGATCAGCATGTTCGCCTGCGTTCTTGCCTGTACTACCGCGGCGGCGCGCGTGCTGATGCGGATGGCGCACGGGCGCCTGCTTCCTAGTGTCTTCGAACGCACGAGCGAGAAGCATGGCACGCCCGGAACCGCGATTGCGTTGTCAGCGGGATTGATGCTCGCGGCCACGCTTGCAATGGAGTGGCGCGCATTTACAGGCTCCGACATGTACGACCTGCTTGGATCGCTTTCGGTGTTCGGGTTTCTTACGGCCTATGCTCTCGTAGCGCTTGCCCTGCCTTTTGCGCGACGAGCGATGGGGCAGCATTCCCACTTGGTGGCCGCGGTCAGCATTCTCACTGTGGTGGTTCTGATTTTGATCGCCGTGTTTGATGTCCGTTCTACGGCAGATGCTCTTCACGCACGAATTCCGTTTATCTATCTCGCGTACATCGGGGTGGGCATTGCCTGGTATGCCTTCCGGCGAAAACCTGCGGTGCACTCGGAAAGCTGAACTTCCAGGGAAGCTCCGAAGAAGGTTGGTTGTGGGATTGGCGATTCCCTCAGCGGCTAAAGCCGCGTTGATTTTCTCGTATGGGCGGCACGACTGAAGTCGTGCCCTGTTACAAAGCTCCGACTGTGCAAAGTTTTCTTGCGCCTGAAAAACCGAGCCCCTTCAAGGCATCGACATTTTCAAGGGTTCCTTAGGGTTGAGTCTCCGACTCCGGTTGGAGGAGAATCAGCAGCACAAGACCGACCACCGCGAACATGCGAAACGCCGGTTCCTGGCCGTTCCATGTACGCGATTGCCACATGAGAAACCACTCCGCGCCAACTGAAAGAAAGGCGACGAGCCACATGAGCATCGAGAGGGTCAGGGCCATCACGGGAATGCGCTTTGCGGATTGGAATGCTGCGACATTTCGACGCAGAACGCGCAGCAAATTTGCGACACCCCACCAGAGCAAAATCGTCGTGACGATTTCCCACGCAATGATGGAGACATAGAAGGCGAGTTGCATTGCCGGCGAGGGGAGCGCGCGCCACATGCCGTGATTGCCCGGAAAGGTCGAATCCATGGAAAGCACGTGGTGGACGAATTGATAGTTCGAATCAAAGTCCGTGAGATTGTTGAAGACGACCAGCGTGTAAAACACCGCGATTCCCGCGACCAACAGAGTTTTGGCAATTCGAGTGATCACTGCGGGCGCCCCCGCCAGAGCGCGCTGCCGCGGTAGTGCAGCGGCATTGCCCACTTCTGTTCTGATTTTGGCATGGCTCATGCTACCGTGGAGCGGCGGCAAATCCCAAGAAAAACTCGCGCGTGCATGCTACATTCGAATGCAAATGGCAGCCGCAGTTAGTCCTGAAGAAAACCTCGCAGCGCTTGGATTGGCTCTGCCGCAGCTGCCGGCGCCGGGCGGGAACTATGTCCCCGCGAAGCGCGTGGGCGCAGCCGTCTATCTCTCCGGTGTCATCTCGACTGGGGCGGACGGGGTAATCACAGGAACGGCCGGCATGGACCGCAGTATCGAAGATGGCTATGCGGCAGCGCGGGCCTGCGCGCTGATCCAACTCGCCGTGCTTAAGCGGGAACTGGGCTCGCTCGACTCCATTGCCGAAGTGCTCACCGTGAACGGCTACGTCAATGCGGCGCCGGGATTCGCCGATTCGCCTGCGGTGATCAATGGGGCCTCCGACCTGCTGGTGCGTGTCTTCGGAGAGGCCGGCCGCCACGTGCGTGCGGCTGTGGGGGTAAGCGCGCTGCCGCGTAATGCTCTGGTCGAAGTACAAATGACGGTGCGTGTGAAGGAGCCATGAGCGAGTATTCCCTTTCCGCTGAGCCCACTCATTCCGTTTGGGACCGCTCGCTGAAGCCTCGCCTGCGCATTGAATCGCGCGATGAGGTGCAGATTGAGTGCGTCGATGCGAGCGGCGGACAGGTCGCGCCCGGAACGTCGGTTGCGGAGTATCTTCGCATCGATCGCGCGCGTATTCATGCACTGACCGGGCCTATCTGGATTGAAGGCGCAGAACCCGGCGACGTTCTGCAAATCGACGTTTTGGCCACGCGCCATGCGGGTTGGGGCTGGAGCAGCGTTGTGGAGGGTCTTGGCTTTCTGAAGGATCGCTTTAAGGACCCTTATCTTTTTCACTGGCTCCTCGAAGGCGAGCAAACGCGATCCCTCGAGCCAGCGATTGTGCCGGTGCGGCCCTTTCTCGGCGTGATGGGAGTGGCACGCGCAGGGGATGGAGTTTTCCGCACACGTCCACCAGGGCCGTTCGGAGGCAATCTCGATGTACGGGAGCTATGCGCGGGATCTGCGCTCTATTTGCCTGTCTATAATGCGGGGGCCTTGTTCAGCTGCGGCGATGGGCATGCGGCGCAGGGCGACGGCGAGGTGTGCATCAACGGCATTGAGTGCCCGCTCGACGTGACTCTGCGTTTCCAATTGCACAAACGCCAGCCTCTGGCTGGACCGATCATCGAAGCCAGTGAAAGAACCGCTGCCGACTCGACCAGCGACGCATGGGTTGTCGTCGAATCAGGAATCGACATGGCGGAGACAGCGCGCGCCGCGACTCTGCGCATGATCGAGCTGCTGGTGAGCCGCTGGGGATTCAGCGAGGTGCATGCGTACCTGCTTTGCAGTGTCGCGTTGAAATTGCGGCTGAGCCAGGTTGTCAACGAGCCGATGTATACGATCAGCGCGGCGCTCAGCAAACAGATCCTACCCTCCCGAGAGCTATTTCCCTTCCGATGACCATCAATGATCCTGCAGTCGTGGCAGAACTCGAGGCGCTTTACCCTGCAGTACGAGCAGGCGCTTTTAGCCAATGATGTGGAAAAGCTGGTCGAAATGTTTTGGGGCGGACCAAAGGTCATGCGGTTCGGGGTTACCGAAAACCTTTACGGCCCTGAAGAGTTGGAAGCATTCCGGAAGGCCCGGCCAGCCGCGAACTTGGCGCGCACTGTCAAGCGACTTGATATCGTAAGTTTCGGCCGCGATTTTGCAAGCATTACGCTGGAATTTGAACGGATTAGCGGCTCGACTCTCGTGGGCGGCAGGCAGAGCCAGGTCTGGGTCCGCTTCCCGCAGGGCTGGCGGATTGTTCAAGCGCATGTCTCGCTGCTTCCGGCTTGAAATCGAGGTGCCTCAAGCTCCCAGAGAACCCGTAAATCTTTAGATGAAATTTATTTGCCAGCAATTATCCTTTTGATATACCACAGGTCGCACCGAACCTGAAAAGAAGCTACTTCTGTTGACGAAGGGCAGCTTCGCTCTTCCATTTTTGCGGGACCCAGAACTTCAGAGCTATTGCCCAAGCGAGCGTTTTTTGAGATTTCAAAAAACCTCCGTGGGAACTTCTATTTCCGAGGCCGTTTTCCTTGAGGTATTCCATGAGATTGCTTTGCTCTTTGCTTCCCCGGCTGCTGACGTTCGCGGCGGCCGCAGCGCTGTGCAGTTCCGCCCTTTTGGCACAGCAGACGCTTGGCGGCATGACCGGCGACGTGACGGATCCATCCGGCAGCGTAATTCCGAACGCCACGGTGACACTCGTCGATGAGCAAACCGCGCTGACGCGGACGACGACCACGAACGGGGCCGGCACGTATTCATTCGTGAACCTGCCGATCGGGTCGTACACGGTCACTTACGAGGCCACCGGATTCGAGACGCAGAAGACGCCGCACATTACCGTGCAGGGAAACCGCACTGCGACGCTCAACGCCCAACTGAAGGTGGCGGCAGCAGCGGGCCAAACGATCGAGGTCGACGCGACACCCTTGATGAACGCGGTCGACACGACCAATGGGTATGTCATGGACAAGTCGCAGATCGACACTGTCCCGCTGGCGACCGGCAGCTTTACGGGGCTGGCAGTGCAATCCCCTGGCGTGAATGCGGAGCTTTCCGGAGGCACGGGCGCCAACTCCGGCTTAGGAAACGCGCCGATCTGGTCCAACGGCCAGCGCGACACATCGAACAGTTTTCTTCTGAATGGGGTGGACGCCAGCAACCTGTTCAACGGCAAGAGCACCAGCCAGGTTCCATCGGCGCGCGTTATCAACAGTACGGGTGTTTCCTCAAGCGACGGCGCCGGTGGTGTCATTCAAACGCTGGCCTCCGTGTATCTCTCGATTGGCAATGCGATCCCTACTCCTGCCCCCGAGACGCTTTCGGAAGTTCGCGTCAACGCTTCGATGTATGACGCGACCCAGGGCTCGACTTCCGGCGCGCACATCGACATGAGCACTGCCTCGGGCACGAATAATTTTCACGGAGGCGCTTATTATCATCGCGGCACCGACTGGTTAAATGCCGCTCCCTTCTTCTTTAACCAGGACAACGATATTCCCGCCAACGACAAAGTTCCACAGTTGCACCGGTACACCGCCGGGGGCACCCTTGGCGGGCCAATCATCAAAGACAAGCTGTTTGCATTTATCTCCTATCAGCACATTCATGTTTCCGATCAGGAGATTGGCGACTCGGTTCTCGACGTGCCGGTTGGTTTGAGCGACGACCGATCGGCCGATGCATTGGCCACGGTCACCAATAACTCGTTCTGCACTCCGTCAGACCAGGCGAACTTCGGCTGCACGCCGATCACCGCAGGGCAGATCGATCGGACAGCACTCGCTCTGTTCAACTCTCCGGCGCTTCCCGGCGAGCCTGGAAAGTGGCTCATCCCTAATGACGGACTGGCGCCCCTCGGTCAGACACCAACGGCGGCTCACATCGACAACGCCTTTCTCCCCGGCACGGGCCGCTTCACCGCAGATATGGCGGTCGCCGATCTGGACTACAATGCCACGTCGAAAGACACGCTGGCGCTGAAGTACTTTTACCAGCACGATCCGGCGATCGCTCCCTTCTCCTACTCCAGTGTTCCGGGATTCGACGAGCATCTCGACGCGGGCGCGCAGGTTTTCAGCGTAACCAACAGCTTCATCGTCAAATCGAACCTGAGCACCAGTGAGACCCTGGGCGTAATACGTGAGAAGATCTGGGGCGATAATGAGCAGCCCTTTGGCCCCAATGCAATCCCCGGCGGCGCCGCGGGGACTGCGTCGATCAATACGTTCGGATCGAAGTATTTCCCGGGCGTATCCGTCTACAACGTGCTTGGCGATTCGCAACCTGCCGGGACTTCGACGGCGATCCTGAACATCGGTCCGAATGCGGAGGGACAGGCTCCGAACACGGGCGTCTTCCAGAACCGTATTGCGCCTTCAGGGAATGCGATCTGGATGCTCGGCAAACATACCCTGAGCTTCGGCGCCAGCTACAGCTACACGCAACTCAACACGATTGACAAACGCACCGGCACCGGCACCATCGCAACCGACGACTTCAGCCAGATGGTCCAGGGTTTTGTAACGCCGGGCAGTTCGGCAACGGGCTTCTATGTCAGCTCGTTCCTGCAAGGTAATGCCAACCGCTACTACCGCGCCAACCAGCTTGGAACTTACCTGCAGGATAAGTGGCAGATCACGCCTGGTCTCTCGCTGACGGCAGGAGTTCGCTATGACTGGGACGGCGGTCTCACGGAGAAATACGGGCGCATCTTCAACTTCGATCCGAAGACCTACAGCTATGAAGTGGGTTCGGACACGATTGCCAATTCCGGTTTGATCATCGCCGGCAACAATACCAACGGGACCAAGGGCGTGAGTCCAACAACGCTGACCGGCCGCCAGTGGGGTATTGCTCCCCGCATCGGCGCTGCGTGGGAACCGGGATTCTTCCACAACAAAGTGGTCGTTCGCGCGGGCGGCGGCATGTACTACGACCGCGGCGAATTGTTCAGCTACTTCTCGCCCGGGTACGCCATCGGCACGGTCACCGGCGGTCCTTTCGGCGTCAATCAGCAACTGCCGTTCGTCAATGTTTCCAGCTGTCCCGTTGCGACGCAGTATTTCTACGAGGGCTACATCCCCACATGCGGCGGTTCTGACGCCGCAGGCAATCTCGAGAACCCCTACGGAACATCGCTGCTCGCGCCGCCGAACAATCCCAAAGCATCCGACCTCAACAACTATCTGCCGAATGCAGGAACGATTATCAACGGCTTCGGTCAGCCTATTTCGCTGGGCGTCTACGATCGGACCAATAAGCTGCCGTACACATTCAATTTCACTCTCGATCTGCAGTGGCAGCCGCGGAACGACATCGCGGTCGAGCTTGGCTATGTGGGCAACCGTGGTCGCCATCAGGTGATCCCGGTGCCATTCAATCAACCGGTGATCGCATCGCCCACGAAACCAACGCTGGCAGGAGGCCCCTACCAGCAAAGCTACAGCTACGGCTATAACGTTGGCGGAGCGACTCTCGATGATGGTTCGCCTTACCTGGCGAACTACGAGGGCGGCAATGTCGACGTGCGCGTTCCCTACATTGGCTATGCGGCTGAATCGATCTCATATATGGCCGCCGGTGTGGATGCCTACGACGCGCTGCAGGCACATGTCGACAAGCGCATGAGCCATGGCATGCAGGTAGGTTTCTCCTACACGTACTCGCACACGTTGGATGAGCAGAGCGGTCTAGGCCTCTTCTACAACGGAAACAACCCGCTGAACCTGCGTGAGGCGTACGGCTCTGCCGACTTCGACCGCACGCATGTGATCAATTTGAACTACGTCTTCCAGGTTCCAAACATGGCGCGGGAGTCCTCGCTTACGGGCAAGATCGTCAACGGATGGTCGCTGATAGGCCTCGCTTCACTGCAGAGCGGCCAGCCCTACAGCGTCATCGACTTCTCCGGCGCAATAGGCAGCATCTACTATTCCACCGCAGATGGCATCACGAACCCGATTGTTCCTTTGGCCAACGGTTGCACAGCAAAGAAGGCTACCACCGGGCATTCCGGCGCGTGGACCCCAGGCGGGGCCCCGGCAGCGCTTGATCCTGCTTGCTTTACTTTGCCGCTTTTGCCAGCCGGCGGATTGGGTGGCGCCATCCCCAGCTCCGATCCTTATGAGACTGGATTCGCGACGGGACAGCGCAACATCTTCCGACAGGCATTCCAAAAACGCGCTGACGCTTCTCTCGTGAAGGTTTTCAACCTGAAGGAAAAGTACAACTTCAAATACACCTTCGACGTCTACAACCTCACGAACACCACGAGCTTCGACGTACCGGGCAACGAGGTTTCGCAGAACCAGTACTACAACGCATTTCCTTCGGCCGGCCAGCCGGTACTGCCCAGCGATTGCACCTCGGGGGCAGCGTGCAATTCACTGTACAGCGTCCCGTCGGGCCTCGGCATTGTAACCCACACCATTGGCAGCCCGCGCCAGATCCAGATGTCGCTTGCTTTTAGTTTCTGATTCGGGCGCAACAATTTAAGGGGCGTCTCCGTGGGGAGACGCCCTTTTCTTATGCCGATCGTTCATCGATCAAAGCTATTGGAACAACGTAACCGACAGTCTCTTCTCCTCTGCTCTGGAAAATGCTGCGTCCAGCGCCGCCGATGTGCTGAAGACCTTGCCTTCAACGTGCCGCGCCGGAAAGTCGAACCGAAGTTCGCGTTCTTCGAAGGGCCACGGAGTCAATTGAAAATGCCGCGGACCGAGTGGCACCACCTTCACTTCGGCTGTTCCGCCGTCATTCAGCGGCAGGGGATGCAGCAGGTGAGCCGGCGAGGAATACGCCACACAGGTGAGCAGGGAAAGATTGTCGCAGGCCTGCAGCAGTCGAAAATGCTCTGTGATCGTTTGATCCTGCTTCGCCAAAGCCGGAAGGGATCGATCCTCTCGAATTGCAGCGCGCAGATGGTCTTGAAATTTGCGCTGGCTGTCGAGGAAAGCGTCGAGGAGCGCGAGCCCCTCAGGTGCAATCGTGGACCGGTCGGCATGGGCCGTCAGCAGATTGTAGGTATGCATCGAAATCAGCAGGGCTGCATAGGTATCCCTGGCTGCCATGATGCGAACGGCGCGATCGCGCACTGCGAGATAATCCCCGAGGTCGATTTCTTCGAAAGCGGAGTATTTCCCCACCAGTTCGATTGAGAAGGCGGATGGCTTGCCCTGTCGCGTGATCACCGGGTGCGCGTCGCGCGTTGCCCATCCATCATCATGCCGGGCGATGCCCATCAAGACGCGCTCCCGCGGCTCCGGCTTGCGAAACATCTCATTGCCCCATGCCGCGGCGAATGCACCGGCCAGCTCCGCGTGATCCGGATGCTTGATGAGCCACCAGCCGGTTTCCGTTTCCATGCGCAACATCGTTCGTGCGCCTCCTATTCCGTTGTTTGCGGCCTGCTGGATTCATGCCAGTTATGCAGAAAGAGCCACTCGAGAAACATCACGATAAAGAAAAAAGCGAATCCGAGTACAGTGGCGGCGAATACCAAAGCGAACAGGTAGCTCGTTTCCATCTGATTACTCGCATAAATGATCGCGTAGCCCAAGCCACCTTCGCCTACGCGCGTTGATCCCGCGAACAACTCGCCGGTGATGCCACCGATCACACTGATGCCGGCCGAGATGCGAATTCCTGTAAAGAGGTTCGGTGTGGCGTTGGGCAGCCGAAGCTTGAACAAGATTTGTGCCGGTGTCGCTTTGTGCATGACAAACAAGTGAATCAGGTTCTCTTCCACGCTTACCAGGCCTTGTGTCGTGTTGGCGATGATCGGCGCGAGGCAAATGATGAATGTCACGATTGTTACTGAAAATATGCCGGCGCCGACCCAGTTGATGATCAGCGGTGCGATGGCCACGATCGGCACCGTTTGCAGCAAGATTGTATAGGGATAGAGCGTCTGCCGCAGCCATCGCCATTGCGCGAAAGATCATGGCAGTCGCCACCCCCACGACGACGCTACCGATCAAGCCGCCAGCCGCTTCTTCCGTCGTGATCCAAAGCGAGTTCAAGAGCGATGGATAGCGATCGTGAAGCGCCTGCGCCACGAGCATCGGCCCGGGCAGGATGTAAGGCGGGAGGTGATTGAGCCAGACTACAGCCTGCCACAATCCAATCAGGCATAGGAACACAACAACAGAGTTGAGCGCGAGCAGTCCCTGTCGCTTCATGACATTGAGACTCCTCGAAGGAGGCGGGACGTGTGCATGACTATCTCTTCAAACTCGGTCGATTCGCGCGTTTCCGCAGTGCGTGGCCAGGGAAGGCCGACCTCGACCTCGCTCGCAATGCGCCCTGGATGCGCAGCCAGGATCACGATGCGCGAGGAGAGAAACACGGCTTCGGCCACGGAGTGCGTGACGAACAGGACAGTCCACTTCTGTTCGGCATAGAGCCTGAGCAGCTCTTCATTCAGTCGATCGCGCGTCATCTCATCGAGCGCGGCGAAAGGTTCGTCGAGCAGAAGAATCCGCGGGCGGCTTACAAGGGCGCGTGCAATCGATACGCGCATCTTCATCCCGCCCGAGAGCTGGCGCGGATAGCGCTGGGCGACATGACTGAGGCCCACGAGCTGGAGCATTTGCGCTACGCGCTCCTTCCGAAGATCGCGCGCGGCGTATTCAAGTTCGAGCCCCAGCCCGACGTTGCGCTCCACTGTGCGCCATGGCAACAGCGTCGCATCCTGAAAGATGAAGCTCATCATCTCACGGGCATTCTCGGGCGTCATCCCGTTCACTTGCACGGCGCCGCTGCTCGTGGGACTGAGGCCCGAAACGAGTTTCAGCAGCGTCGATTTGCCGCAGCCAGAGGGGCCGAGAAAAGTCACGAACTCTCCGCGTTCGACGGTGAGTGAAATGTTTTCGAGCGCGACGGCCGCATTTCTGTAGCGCTTGGTCACGCCCTGCAGCGCAATTTCAGGAACTGCGCCCGGTTCGTGCTTCACCATCCAGGAGTTCCTTTGATGGGGAGATGGAGCACCGATGGATGATCGGCCGTGTGAAGGATTTGCTGTGTCGAGCGCGCCCAGCTCCAATTGTCAGCGCATTGCGGCGGGATATCGGTTGAAGGATTGCGGTCGCAGAGAGGAAACGCCGAGCTGGCGATCTCCAGCCGGACGCGCTCCCCTTCGGCGAGCACAAATGCGATCGGCTCCAGCGAAAACTCCCATGCGTGGACTTGATCGGCGGTGTAGACCGCATCGCGAAAGAGCCGCGAGCTTCGTGCGATCCCGATGCAGAGGAATTCAGCGCGGCCCGCCGCAGTGACTCGCACGAGTTTCGCGACGAGGTCTGCGTGGGCTGCCGATGTAGCGGCATACAACTTCACGCGAGGATGGCCGAAGACCTCAGTTGGTTGCTGGACGGGCTCGGAGGTGTATACCAGCAGGTTGTTCCCCATTTCGAGAGCCGCCTGATCGAAAGGACCGCCTAGCGCCTGCGGACCGCCGGGCGCTATTACCGGCACCTCCGGGTCATAGACAAACACATCGCGTGGCTCGTCGCTCTCCGGCGGATTGTCAGAAAGACGACCGTCCCCTTCGCGCGAATTGGCGTTGCCCGCGCTGTGTAGATGGAGGGTATACGTCTCTTCGTTCCAGTCGTGGGCTCCTCGCCAGTTGTCGATGCCCATTCGAAAATAGCGGACACGCGCGTCCATGGAGAATTCGGACGAATCCTTCAGCCAATGATTGAACCAGCGAAGCAGAATCTCGTTGGTGTTGAGATTTGCCTCTTCACCGAGGTTGGCGTCGCCGACGCGATCTCCCCAGGGAATGTGCACCCATGGGCCGACGAAAAGGTACTGATGCTCGCGTGCGAACTCCGTGCCAGCGCCTTTGCGCAGCGCAAGGTAGCCCGCAATCGAGCCCTCGATATACGTGTCGTACCAGCCGGCGATGTGCAACGCCGGAACTTTGATTTGGCCGATGCGGGTGCTGACGTCCTGCGAGGTCCAATACTCGCCGGGTTCGCGATGTGCAAACCAATCGCGTACATAGCTGGGTAATGCAGGATCGGTAATGGCCGGATAATCCGCGTAGGGCACATATGTTGCCTGCGCGCGAATGTTGGTCCATGCGTTCTCCAACTTGACGCTCGCCTCGCGCAAACCCTTGCGCCGTGCATCTTCGCGCAGCATCTGGATGCCCCAGCCGAGCGCCGAACTCAGTCGCAATGCTCCCTGGTGGTAAAACCAGCCGTGATAGAGATCGGTGGCGGTCATGTGGGGCGCGATGCACTGCAGCCCATCAGGCTGCTCTGCCGCGGCCAGCAATTGCGTTGCGCCCTGATAGGAGAATCCGTACATGCCCATGCGGCCGTTGCAGGCCGCATGTGTACGCAGCCACGAGATCGTCTCCGCGCCGTCGCGGCCTTCGTGACGAAACGGATAGAAATCGCCTTCCGATCCGCCGCGTCCGCGTACGTCTTGAATTACTACATGGAATCCATTACGGGCGAACCACACAGGATGCGCGTAGACCACGGTGGATGCGATGTCTCGGCCATACGGCTGGCGCATCAGGAGCGTGGGCCAGGGCCCCTCGCCCGCGGGATAGTAATGATCGGATACCAGCGCGACGCCGTCGCTTAGTTTGCAACGAACGCCTCGCTCGAGGCGAACTCCGTTGCCGCAATCGATGAGTGGCATTTGTCAGGCCCCGTATTTCGGCTTGAAGTTATACATCGCGACCAGAATCTCGGCGATTCGTGCCGCCGCTTCCCTGGCCCATCGCTCGCCGTTTTCGGCAGTGGCACCGGTGGGATCGCCCAGCACGCCGCTCGGCGCAATGTCCCGCGTGAGCCATGCGAAGTTTGCGGCCGATCCTTCTGGCTTCAGCAACTCGGGATCGTCGACTCGCGCAATGTAGTTTGTCGTGTATTCTTCCGGATGCACAAGCTCAGGCGTTCCGTGCAGCAGGTATGCGGTTTCAATCTCGCCGGCGTGAAATCCGTAGGTGCGCTCCTGTTTGCCGACACCCTCAAAGGTTGCGCCGGGCGATCCGAAGAGCGAGAAAGTCCGGAGCCCGAACTCCGCGCGCAAATCGCGCGCCAGCACATCAACGAGCGATGTATTGCCACCGTGGGTGTTGTAAAGAACGAGCTTTTTGAACCCGCTCGCTGCGATGCTGGCGCCCAGGTCGCGTACGACGGCAAGAAACGTCTGCGCGTTCACCGAGAGAGTTCCTGGAAATCCAAGATGCTCGTTGCTTTTGCCATAGCAGACTGGGGGCAGCGCATAAATGGACAGCTCGGGCGGCACTAGTTGCAGCGCTTTGCCGAGCAGCAAGTTGTTGATCAGCGTGTCTGTCGCAAGGGGCAGGTGATGACCGTGCTGCTCAATCGCGGCCGTGGGTAGAACAAGCAACGTGGTCTCGCGCGGCAGGGCATCGACCTGCCTCCATGTGAGGTAGGCAAAACTGCGTTCGTCGGGAATCCAGGTTTTCACGGTGCGACCGCCTGCTTCTGAAAGCTGATCATCTTGCCGGGATTGAGCAAACCGCGCGGATCGTATTTCTGCTTGGCCGCTAATTGAATATTGTCGGGCCGAAAACGGCCGCCGTCTTCGAGGTAGTTCACATGCGGGTTCGCAACAAACACGCCGATTGACCGGCAGAATGCGATCATGCCGTTCAGACGCTCTTCCGTCGTAAAGCGGACGACGGGAATCGCTCCTGGAATGACAGCACCTTCACCATTCTTCATAAACTCGATGTGAAACAGAATCTCGTTGCCGTAGCGCTCGCGAAGCTCCCGGAATTGTGCGCGGCAATCGGCCGGTGAAAAACCGCATTGAAGATAGGTGTAGGCAGGATCGGCCTTCATCGCCCAGAGCGTGGTGTGATTCCATGTGTAATCGCTTAGGAGAGGTTGTGTGCGCGGTCCATCGTAGGCGCCGGAGAACGTCACTTCGCCGCCGGCTGCTTTCGCTGCTGCGGTCAAAGCATCCAATTGCCGGTTCGCAATCATGATCAGCGCCATCGATTTTCCGTCGCGCACAAGCTTCTTGATGGGCGTAAAAAACGAAGGAATGGGCCACTCGAAGACCGTTGCCAGTCTCTTTGTCCAGGCCGGATCCGTTGCAATTGATTCGGTAAAATCAAACGCCGCATCGTAGGCAGCGAAGACCGCGGTGAATTGCGTCCACGGCTCGGCCTTCGCCAGCGCGAACCAGATGCGGGTGAGCACGCCGTTGGTGCCCCAGGCATGCAGAATTTCGTGTACCGCCGCGCCCTCGTGAAGGACCACGCGCGGCTCGTCTTCCATTGTGACCACTTCAAATGCGCGCACCGTGTCGAAGTCGCGCAGCCCGCCGTGCGCTACCGAACCAATTCCGCCGGAACCTCCGGCTAGGAATCCGCCGAGCGAGGCTTTCACCAGGGTTGACGGGTACATGCGGAGTTCCCAACCATGCTTGCGTGCTTCAGTTTCCAACACGCCGAGACGGAGACCGGGCTGGCATACGGCTACTCCATCGGACGTGATCTCCTCGAGCTTGTCCATCAGCGAAAGGTCGAGAACGATGCCGCCTTGAAGGGGTACGCACTGCCCGTAATTGCCCGTGCCTGCGCCACGAACGGTCACCGGGATTTCGTTGCGACCTGCAAGACGAAGAACGGCCAGCACCTCTTCTACATTTACCGGCTGTACCGCGATGTCTCCGTTCTTGTTTGCCAACTTCGGCCGCAGTACTGGCGAATACCAGTAGAAATCATGCGACAGGCGCTCCAGCACGGCGGGCGCCGTCAACACGCGCGCGGGATCGGCGACGATCGCCGACAATCCTTCTGCAAGCCGGTCATGCATGGGAAGAGACCTCTTGAGCAAAAAGCGCTTGCGTGTGGTCCATCATTTGCGCTTGCGGCTCGACCAGCGACGGATCGCGCGCTGCATGGCCGGGTGGGTAAACAGAGCATAGCATTCGTCGCGCGAAATCGGGCCCTCGACGAGGCAGCGCATATCGCTGCGCGCGGCCACTTCTTCCGCGGGGATCTGAATCTGATTGAAATGCCGGTTTGCGTCTTCGATGGTTGCGCCGTAGACTACGCGGTCGATGCCGGCCCAGAGCGCCGTGCTCATGCACATGGGGCACGGCTCGCAGGTGGTGTAGAGCGTGTACCCCGCCAGGGAAAGCTGCTTGAGGCGCTTGGTTGCCAGACGGATGGCCCGGACTTCGGCGTGCGCACTGGGATCAAATTCCCGCGCCACATTATTGAGGGCCCGCAAAAGCGTCTTGCCGGATTTTGTCTGAACGATCGATGCGCCGAATGGGCGCGGACGCTCGGTCTTGAGCGATCGGGCCGTAAAAGCGATGAGCGCCTTCATGCGCTCCGTGTCCTTCTGCAGGCTGCGCAGTAGCCGCTTGGGCACGGGGCGCGCGGACCTCGAAACAACACCCATACTCGAACTTAGCATGCCGTCCCGAGGGAGCAGGACACAAAAACCCTTCTCTTATGCGGTCTTTATACCGAGCCGCCTCGCGCCCAATCCGGTACCGGCAATCAGCACCTACAATCGCAGTATGACCGCGCTCCCATGGACGCTTCGCAGCCTCCGGACGGCTCTCGCCGAGGGCAGTGTCCGGCCCTTTGAACTGGCCGAGCAGGCTTTGGCTGGTGCGAATCGGAACGCGGGTCAGAATACGTATCTCTGGCGCGATGCGAAGTGGACTTTGGCGGAAGCGGCGCGTGCGGAAACCATCTCATGCAGCGAGGGCGGCCCTTTTGGCGATGGCCGCGATGCGCTTTGGGGTTTGCCCATTTCCGTGAAGGATTGCTTCGATCTTGCTGGCGCGCCGACGAGCTGCGGCGTTCACTTCTATCGCGACCTGAACGGAATTGCGACGCGCGATTCATGGCTGGTGGAGCGGCTGCGCGCAGCGGGTGCGGTCATTACCGGCAAGACCCATCTTCATCCGCTGGCCTACGGTATCACCGGCGAGAATCCAGAATTCGGCGATTGTGTGCAGCCGGGCGACGCCGGGGCGCTCACCGGTGGGTCGTCTAGTGGAGCTGCGGCCAGCGTACTGGAGGGCTCGGCCGTCGCTGCGATTGGCACGGACACGGGTGGCTCGGTGCGCGCACCGGCGTCGCTGTGCGGTTTAGCTGGGTATCGGGCGTCATTGGGACGCGGCAGCTGGCGCGGCGGAGCGCATCTGGCGCAATCCTTCGACACGATGGGGTGGCTTTTTCGCGATCTCGAAGACGCGCCGCTGCTTGGGCAGCTGTTCGCGCCTGCGCATGTCGAGCCGCGCGCAGCCTTCACACGCTTTGCGATTGTTGAGGATAGTTTCTTGGACGACTGCGAACCGGCGATCGTGGATTCCCTGCATGTCGTCGCCGACGAACTTGAAGCGCTTGGGCTCCGAAAATTCGGATTCGATCCCGTGTGGTGGGCTTGCTGTTTCGAGATCTTTGCGCCGATCCAGGCGTGGGAAGCTGCGCGCATTCATGCCGGCCATTTCGATCGGTTCCAGCCAGTTATTCGCGAACGGCTGGAGTGGGGATCGCGGATCAGCGAGGGCGAGATTGCCGCGCTGCGCCAGCGTCATGCCGACTTCAATGCGCGGGCCGACGAACTTTTCGCTGCGCATGAATTGCTTCTGATGCCCGCCACGCCCGTTACCCGCCTCGCCGTGGGCGCCGATCACAGTCAGACGCGCGCGCGTTTGCTGCGCTACACCACGCCGTTCAGCGTGGCCGGCGTTCCGGTCGTCACGATTCCCGGTAAAGCAGGAGGCATGCAATTGGCCGCGGTTCGCGGCCGTGATGAAGCTCTGCTGGAGCTTGCTGCGCGGATCGGCGCACGAAGAAAGAGCGCATCTCAGTAACCGGTTGGCGTGATACGTTTCATTTCAAACCCTACTTCCTCTGAGGTCCGCAGTGAGATACTTACGATTTCTTTCAGCCGCATTGATCGCTATCTTCGCACTGGCGCTGCTTCTCACCGGCTGCCGATCGCAGCAATCGTCCCCAAACAGCGGTCTCACACCGGTGCGGTTGCAACTCGATTGGTATCCGCAGCCTGAACACGGGGGCTTTTTCACTGCCGCGTTGCAGGGATACTACAAGGCCGAGGGACTTGACGTCACTCTTCTTCCCTTGCCTCAATACGGCAGCGTGGCGCAATTGGTTTCGACGGGCAAAGCGGATTTTGGTCTTGGGTCCAGCGACCAGATTCTGGAGTGGGATTCGAATGGGCTGCCGCTCATAGCGGTGGCCGCGACGATGCAGCACGATCCGCAGGCCGTGATGGTGCACAAGAATTCGCCTATCCACGATTTCAAGGACCTTGAAGGCCAGACCATCGCTGCGCAAACTGGCGCCACCTGGCTCAAATACGTTATCTCGCGGTACAACCTGCACCAGGTTCGCCAGATTCCGTCGACGCTGTCGATCGCCAGTTTTCTGGCCGATCCCAATTACGTGCAGCAGATCTTCATAACCAGCGAGCCGTTCTTCGCTAAGCAGGCAGGCGTCGACGTTCGCACAATACTCATCAGTTCATCCGGGTACGATCCTTACCGGGTCCAGTTCACCACGCAGGATTTCGTTGCGCAGCATCCAGATGTCGTGGCCAAGTTTGTGCGGGCCAGTGTTCGCGGCTGGCAGGAGTATCTGCGCAATCCGGGCCCGACAAATGAATATCTGCTCAAGCTGAATCCTGCCTTGAATCCCGCGCAGGAGTCCTACACCGCGCAGGCCTTGCGGGATGGAGGGTTTATCACCGGAGGAGATTCGAGCGGCGCGCAGACCGGACGGATGACCGCGGCGCGGTGGCAGACCAGCTATGAGCAACTGAAATCGCTCGGGATTCTGCATGGGCCGATTGACCCGACGACGGCGTATTCGTTGAAGTTTGTGCCGTAATGCTTTCGAAGAAAGCTCTGAACAAGTCTAGGTTTCGAGCCAAAACTCCCGCAGGGGCTAAAGCCCTCCCTTTGTCGTTTGTTTTCGGCACGACTAAAGTCGTGCCCTGTTACAAAGCGCGTGAGGGAATTCTTCCTAGCCTTTAACCCGAGGCTTCCCTAGATTTGCGAAGCTTCCAGCGGGCTCAGGATCAGATTCGTGATATTCGAGACAATCGCTTCATAGGCGAATCGTGGATCGGCAGAAAGCTTCTTCCAAGATGGGTCGTTCCGGAAGATATCCCATTTTGCATCCAACTCGGCGCCGTCGGCAAAGCTCAGCATGTAGGTCAGGTTCGGCATGCGCGGACCAGCCAGTGTGTCACCAAAGAAGACCATGTGGAATCCGGCTTTGGCGAAAATCTCAAACTCACCGGAGTGGAACATCTGCACCTTAACCACGTGGTCTTTGTAGCTCGGGCTTTCATAGGTACGAAGCTGGAAGATCCGCTTCGCCTTTGTGGCCGTTGAGGGCGGCGGGGTCAGCTTCGGCCAGCCTTCAAATGCCGAGAGGAGCGAATACTCCACACGCTGAAAAGCCGGCGCCGTGGCGGGCGCACTCCAGAAGGGGTCTGCTGCTTTCAGGAATTCAGCATCCTGCGCGAGGTGCAGATCGACCTCGGCGAGTGCGGCCAGATCCGAGGCTGGAATCAGCACATCGTAGGTCGGCGTCTCGGGACCGATGTCGACGCGGAAGGCGCCCACCGGTCCCATGCCCATGCGTGTCATGGCTGGAATCAGCGCGCTACTCAAATAGGTTTCAGTGAGCTTCTGCTGCGGACCACTTTGTAAAAAGTAGCGGCGAAGCTGATAGAACTCGCGCGTGTGTTCGGCACGCATTTGTGGTCCCCCCAACATGGCTGCGGCCGAAGACGCTAGAGAAGCCGCGAGAAATTTCCGTCGTTGCATTGTCCCTCCGAGTCAGAATCACTGTACAGGATTGAGCGTTCGAGAGCTGGTGGCGAAGGAATCTTTGAATGATGTTCCGTTGTGCGGCGCCGTCCCTCAGGGACTAAAGTGTGTGCGTGAGAACTTACCCTGGGGGAGGGTTCCGTCGCCGCTACGGGGCTCGAGTCTTTCTCTTGCATTCATCCCCGGGTGACGCCGTTGATCCGTGATGCGGATCAACGGCTCTACCCGGGGCTAATTTCCTCGAACTCACTTACTCTTCACCTATATCCTCGTTCCATATCTCGGGATGCTCGGTGATGTAACCCTCGAGCAGTTCGCGGCAGGCGCGGTCATCCAGGTCTATCACTTCGACACCATTCTCGCGCAGCCAGTCCAGTCCGCCGGCAAACGTGCGGCTTTCGCCCACCACGAGGGTTCCGATTCGGAATTGCCTTACCAGGCCGCTGCAGTACCAGCATGGCGCCAGTGTTGTGACCATGACCATGTCGCGATAATTGCGTTGACGGCCCGCGCGACGGAAGGCATCCGTCTCTCCGTGCATGCTGGGATCGTTCTGCTGCACACGCCGGTTGTGGCCACGGCTGATGAGCCCACCGTTTCGCCTAAAGAGGGCCGCTCCTATCGGAATCCCGCCCTCGGCACGGCCTGACTGCGCCTCTTCGAGAGCCACGGCCAGCATTCTCTTGTATAGCTCGATATCGGAGCCTTTCTGTGCCCCTGGGTCCACGGTCACGATCGCCTCACTCGTGTTCGATCATACGGGTTGATAGGCATCAGAGCCTGTCCAGAAACTCTGAAGGAATGTTGAAGTTGCAATCATTGAGCGCCCCCAGGGGCTAAAGCCCAGCTAATTTTTCGGCCCGCTATGGCACGGCTGAAGCCGTGCCCTTTCAAAGCGGCCGCATGGATAAAGTTTCTGGACAGGTTCTCAATTGATCCTCTCCGGGCACCCGTTCCAGGCACCCATTTTGGCCTCGTTTCTTTCTTAAGAATTGTTAAGCAAATCCCGGCTGCCGGATTGCGGCGACTTCGGCATGTGATTGAAGGCGCAGTAGTTACGGCATCCGACGTTCCCCCGCACCTTGGTTCTTTGCTGCTTATGGGGCGTGTCCGGCTTCGGTAGCCTGCAGAGCGCTTGACTTCGAGCGCGCTTTAAGTTGTACGGTGATGTTATGCAGAACCCGGGATACACCATACGAAGCATGGCAGAGCGCTGCGGAATGACCGCGCACACGCTTCGCTACTATGAGCGCGTAGGGCTGATTCAGCCGGTAGGACGCGCGCGCAACGGTCACCGGCGCTATTCCGAGGCCGACGAGGCCTGGCTCCACTTCCTTCATTGCATGCGAGCGACGAGCATGCCGATTCGCGAAATGCAGCGTTATGCCGAGCTGCGCGAACTGGGCGATGCCACGTCACTTGAACGGCGCAAGATTCTTGAAGACCACCAAGCCGGGATCGCCGAACAGATCGTAGAATTGCAGCGGGCTCACGCGCTCCTGACGCACAAGATTGCCAACTACAAGATGATTGAAGAGCGCATTCGGATTACCAACCCGGCCCTGGCCGAGCCGGAAGTCGATTGCGCGCTTGAGCCGGTCGGCTGACGAGCATCAAAAAAAGCAGAGGTAGCAACCATGAAGACCCGCAGGTTGGGCTCGCACGGCCCCGTGGTCTCGGCCATTGGCCTCGGCTGCATGGGCATGAGCGAATTCTATGGTGGACGCGACGACCAGGAATCCCTGGCAACGATTGATCGCGCCCTGGAACTGGGTATCGATTTTCTCGACACCTCGGATGTATACGGCCCGCACAAAAACGAAATCCTGGTTGGGAAAGCGCTCAAGGGGCGGCGCAACCGTTTCTTTGTCGCGACCAAGTTCGGCATTCTGCGCGACCCGTCCGATCCGACGCGCCGGGGCGTCGATGGCAGCCCCGCCTATGTACGCAAGTCGGTCGAAGGAAGCCTGCAGCGGCTGGGCATCGAGACTATCGATCTTTATTACCAGCACCGCGTCGATCCCAAGACGCCGATTGAAGAGACCGTGGGCGCGATGGCCCGGCTGATCGAGGAAGGCAAAGTCCGCTATCTCGGATTGTCGGAGGCAGCACCGGCGACGATTGAACGAGCGCATCAAGTTCACCCGATTACAGCGTTGCAGACCGAATATTCTCTGTGGACGAGAGACCCGGAGCCGGAGATTTTGCCGACCTGCCGGCGCCTTGGGATTGCCTTTGTCGCGTACAGTCCGCTGGGGCGAGGATTTCTGACCGGCGCCATCAAGAGCCCTGACGACTTCGACCCTGACGACTATCGCCGGAACAGCCCCCGTTTCCAGGGCGAGAACTTCCAACGCAACCTAGAGCTGGTTGCAAAGGTCAGGCAGTATGCAGAGACGGCGGGCATGACAGCGGGTCAACTTGCGCTGGCTTGGGTGCTGGCGCAGGGCGAGGATATTGTTCCGATACCCGGAACGAAGCGCCGAAAGTATCTTGAGGAGAATGCAGCCGCGGTGGATTTCACGCTTTCTTCGGAAGTGGTAAATTCTTTGCGAGAAATATTTCCCCCGGATGCCGTATCCGGGGACCGGTACACGCCGGGAGCGAAGGCATTGGTCAACGTTTAGCTTCTTGGGTCTGGTGATCTGTTCCTGGATTCTTGAAGCCGGCCCTGGAAGAACCGAACTACCGATTCGCGACGATTCTCCACGTTTCGTTTCGGTCTTTTCACTCGACGGGAATGATTCTTCGTTCCTCGTCGAATCACCCTTTCTACCCTTGTAGAGACTCGGGTAGGATGGCGGCACGGGATTCGTCCCGAGGAGGTCCCCTGTGGCAGATACGCTTCCTCTGCATCTCAAACACCTGCGCGCCCAATCGCCTCAAGAGGAGCTGGCTCCGGACCAGCAGACGGTGGAATTGGAGCCGTTGCCTCCGCCCGATTCGTCGCCGGCCAGCGGGCGTTTCAGCCGCCGCTCGTTTCTTTCCGGCATAGGCGCGACCGGACTTCTGGCTGGTGCTGCCCCGTTAGCTGCGGCTGCTCCAGTGATTGCTCCCGAGGCCGATGAGACGACCGACGCTGCGGGAACCACGACAGTTTCTCTCCGCATCAATGGCAAGGACTACACGCTGCGCGGCTTGGATACGCGCGCCACGTTGCTTGATACGCTGCGCGAGCGGATCCATCTTACCGGCACAAAAAAAGGCTGCGATCACGGCCAATGCGGCGCATGCACTGTGCATGTGAATGGCCGCCGGGTGAACAGCTGCCTCTCCTTCGCGGTGATGCATGAAGGCGATGAAATCACCACCATTGAAGGGATTGGACAGCCCGACAATCTGCACGCGATGCAGGCGGCTTTTGTGGAGCACGACGGCTATCAATGCGGCTACTGCACAAGCGGCCAGATCATGAGCGCGGTCGCTCTGTTGAAGGAGCCGGTCGGCCCCTCCGATGAGGACATCAAGAACGCCATGGCCGGCAATATCTGCCGCTGCGGCGCCTACACCAACATTGTTGCCGCGGTGAAACGCGTGCGGGCGCAAGCCTGACGGAGGAGGACGAACATGCAGACATTTGAGTACGTCAAGGCATCGAACGTCGACAAAGCGCTAGGCGCGCCCTCGGGCAAGTTCATTGCTGGCGGCACGACTCTCGTCGATCTGATGAAACTCAGCGTGGAAAAGCCAACCGCGCTGGTCGATATCAATCTATTGCCGCTCGACAAGATTGAGCCGCTGCCAGACGGCGGACTGCGCATCGGGGCGCTGGTGCGCAACTCCGACCTGGCGTGGAACACCGATGTGAAGGAGAAATACGCGGTGCTGTCGGAGGCTCTTCTTTCCGGGGCTTCGCCGCAACTCCGCAACATGGCTACTACTGGCGGCAACCTGCTGCAACGCACGCGCTGCGCCTATTTCCGCGAGCCCAGCGCAGGAACGCCGGGTGGCTACGGATGCAACAAGCGCACGCCGGGGACAGGATGCGCCGCGCTGGAGGGATTCAATCGGACTCACGCGATTTTAGGCACCAGCGAGCACTGCATCGCCACGCACCCTTCCGACATGTGCGTTGCGATGGCTGCTCTGGAGGCTGTGATTCACGTGGAAGGACCAAAAGGCAAGCGGGCGATTCCAATTGCGGAGTTCCACAAATTGCCCGGCGACACGCCCAACATCGAGAATGCACTGGAGCCCGGCGAGTTGATCACCTATGTCGATTTGCCGAAGCCGATGGAAGGATCGAAGTCGGTCTATCTGAAGCTGCGAGATCGAGCCAGCTACGAGTTTGCGCTCGCGTCGGCTGCTGTGGTCGCGAAGGTTGAGGCTGGGCACATTCGTTATGTGCGCGTCGCCATGGGCGGAGTGGGCACCAAGCCATGGCGCTCGCATGAAGCCGAAGCTGCGCTTATGGGCAAAGCTGCGGATGCGGCCACTTTCCGCAAAGCTGCCGAAGCCGCGCTGGCTGGGGCGAAGCCGCATACCGACAACGCGTTCAAGGTCGAACTGACCAAACGCTGCGTGGTACGGACGCTCAAGCTCGCAACCGCCTAGATTTTGAATGCGCGCCCGGCGGGTTTTGCGGGGCCGCAAATCAAACTGGAAAAAGCTCTGCATCAAGGAGGTTCGAATGGCGACGCAAAGTCTTCCCCAAGCTGCCAGCATTATTGGCGCGGCCGTGCCTCGCATCGATGGACCGTTGAAGACCACGGGGACTGCACGTTATGCCGTCGATCACGACTTTCCAAATCTCGTCCATGCTGTTGCCGTTCAGAGCACCATCGGCAAAGGCCGTATCCGGACACTGGATGTAAGTGGCGCTGAGAAGATGCCCGGGGTTCTGCTGGTCCTGCACCATGGCAACCTTCAGAACGTCTTTCGCACATTTCCCCATCAGCAGGATGGAGCAATGGCCGAGTCGCGTGCTCCGTTTGAGGACGAGAACATCTACTATTGGGGCCAGTACATCGCAGTCGTAGTGGCCGAAACGCTGGAACAGGCAAAGGCGGCCGCAGCAGCCGTGCACGCAGACTTCGAGGTTGAGCCGCCCGACGTGCAAACGGACCTGGCTGCGGGATTCGAGGGTAAGCGCGAAAGCAGCTGGAAACGCGGCGATCCCGATCGGGCCCTTGCTAGCGCGCCAGTGACGATCGATGAGACTTACTCCACGCCGGTGGAAACACACAACCCGATGGAGATGCATGGCACGGTTGCGGTGTGGGATGGCGACAATGTCACGTTGTACGACAGTTCGCAGGGGGTCGTCAGTTTCCGCACAGTGATGGCCGAGGTGCTCGGCGTGCCGCGCGAGAATGTTCGCATCATCTCGCGGTTTGTCGGCTCGGGTTTCGGAGGCAAGCTTTCTCCGTGGCCACAGGCGACACTCGCGGCTGCGGCTGCGCGCCAGTTGAACCGGCCAGTGAAGCTGAGCGTCGACCGGCGCATGATGTTTTCCAATGTCGGCCATCGTCCGCGCACGCAGCAGCGCATTCGACTGGGCGCGACGCAGGATGGGAAGCTTACGGCGATCCGGCACGATTTTTATACACAGACCTCCGAGCTCGACGATTTTGTGGAGCATTGCGGTGAGCAGACTCCGTTTCTCTATAGCTGCCCGAATCTCGAAGTGACGACGGCGATGGTCCGGCGCAATTTGGGTGCGCCTGCGCCCATGCGTGGTCCGGGCGCGGTGCCCGGCTTGTTCGCGCTTGAGTCGGCCATGGACGAACTCGCGATCAAGCTCAAGATGGATCCGCTAGAGCTGCGTTACAAGAACGATGCCGAGCGCGATGAGGGCAAGAATCTTCCCTTTTCCTCGCGCCATTTGAAGGAGTGCTACGAGACGGGCGCCGAAAAGATCGGCTGGAAGCAGCGCACGCCGGAAGTCGGCTCAATGCGCCGTGATGGCAAGATCATTGGCATGGGCGTCGGCTCCGCATCGTGGGGCGCCGCACGAATCCCTTGCACCGCAACCGTCGAGCTCTGCCCCAACGGCCGCGTCTGCGTGCGCTGTGCGACGCAGGACATCGGCACCGGCACGTATACGTTATTTGCGCAGGTCGCGCACGCGAAGACGGGCGTGCCGCTTGATCGCATCGATGTGTTCCTCGGGGACTCCTCGCTTCCGGATGGGCCAACCTCCGGCGGCTCCATGGTGACCAGCGCCATTCTGCCCGCGGCGACCGGCGCTGTGAATCAGGCGGTCACGCGATTGCTCAACATCGCCGCGCAAACTCCTGGCTCGCCGTTCCACGGAGCTCACCCGGACTCGCTCACCATCGCCGATGGCTGCGTGATCTCCAGGGAGCAACAGCCTCAGGTGGTCGGCGTTGCCATGCGCACGGGTAGCGATCTTGCAGCAAATGGTCTTCCCTTTGAAGAAGTGCTGCGCCTGGCGGATCTTGGCGGCATCTCCGCTACTGGGCATACGTTCCCGTCGTTCGAAGATCCCAAGGCGCAGAAATACTCGCTGCATTCCTTCGGCGCACACTTCGCCGAAGTGGAGTGGGAGCCCGATATCGCACGCCTGCGGGTGAGTCGCATCTTTTCGATTTTCGATTGTGGCCGCATCATCAACAAGAAGGCCGGCACCAACCAGATTCTGGGCGCGGCGGTGATGGGTGTGGGGATGTCACTGTTTGAAGAGACGCACTACGACAAACAGTTCGGCCAGCCCATTAATGGGAACTTCGCGGATTATCTCGTCGCCACGTGCGCCGACCTGCCCGAGTTGGACGTCACCTTTCTCGATTATCCCGACCTGCTCGTGAACGAATACGGCGCGCGCGGCATTGGTGAAATCGGCATGGCTGGCGTAGCTCCGGCGATCACATCGGCGGTTTACCACGCGACAGGCGTCCGCGTCCGCGAACTGCCGATTCGCATTGAGGATTTGCTGCAGTCGAAGGTGCTGGAGGTCTGACTCTCCATTCGGCGGCCGGTAGCAAGACAGGATCGATGAGGAAAAGCAAGCATGAGCACGACCGATTCAATGATTGGCAGAGCGACACCGCGCATTGATGGACCGTTGAAGACCACCGGGGCGGCCGAATACGCGGCTGACTTTCACTTCGATCGCATGGCGCATGCTGTGCCTGTTGGCGCCTCCATCGCCAGTGGGCGCATCGCCAAGATCGACACGAGCGCCGCAGAACAGATGCCCGGCGTGTTGCTGGTGCTCCATCACGAAAATATTGGCCCGCTCTATCGCACGGTCCCCGGCGACGACAACGCTACGAACAGCGAAGTGCGCTCTGCGTTCGAGGATGATGTCGTGCGGCATTGGGGACAGCACGTCGCTGTCGTGATCGCCGAAACGCTTGAGCAGGCGACCGCCGGCGCCGCTGCTGTGAGAGTCGAATACGAACCGCAGGCGGCGAATCTGCGGGCGAGCCTCGACGACTACACCGGGGCGCGCAAATCTGTTTCCAAGCGCGGCGATCCGGATACGGCCTTCACTTCGGCACCGGTCAAAGTCGACCAGACTTACATTACGCCCATCGAGACCCACAATCCGATTGAGCTGCACGCCTCCGTGGCTGTCTGGGACGGCGACCGCGTTACGCTCTACGAGACATCGCAGGGTGTCGTCAATCATCGCGCCGTGATGGCGCAGGTGCTTGGTCTTCCTGTCGAAAACGTTCGTGTGGTTACGCGTTTTCTCGGCTCCGGATTTGGCGGCAAGCTCTTTCCCTGGCCCCACACCGCCATGGCGGCGGTTGCCGCGCGGCGGCTGAATCGCCCGGTCAAGCTGAGCATGAATCGGCGCATGATGTTTTCCAGCGTCGGTTATCGACCTCGCACCGAACAGCGCATCAAGCTTGGCGCTTCGAAGAATGGCAAGCTGCTGGCGCTGCGGCACGACTATCTCAATGTCACCTCGCAGCTGGATGACTTTAATGAAGGCTGCGGCGAGGCCACGCCATACCTTTACAGCGTGGCCAACCTCGAAGTCACAAGCGGGATGGTACGCCGCCATGTCGGCGCGCCGATGTATATGCGCGGTCCCGGCGCGGTGCCTGGACTTTATGCGCTCGAGTCGGGCATGAACGAGCTGGCCGAGGAGTTGAGCATCGATCCACTGCAGCTGCGGCTGATCAACGATGCGGAGAAAGACGAAAGCAACAACATGCCGTTTTCCTCGCGTCATCTGAAGGAGTGCTTCGAGGTCGGAGCGAAGAGGTTCGGCTGGGACAAACGCACTGCGGGGGTTGGATCAATGCGGCGCGATGGCAAAATCCTCGGCTGGGGTCTGGCTGGCGCGAGCTGGGTTGCGCTGAGGCTGCCATGTACAGCCTCCGTCGAATTTTGCGCGAATGGCAGGCTATGCGTTCGATGCGGCACACAGGACATCGGCACCGGCACCTACACCATCTTTGCCCAGGTGCTGAGCGAAAAGACCGGGATCCCTCTCGATCGCATCGATGTGATTCTTGGCGACAGTGCGTTGCCTGATGGGCCCATGTCGGGCGGCTCCATGGTCACAGGCTCCGTACTCAATGCCATTGCCGCAGGCGCGGATGGAGCGATTCAGAAATTGAAAAGACTTGCCGTAGCCACCGAAGGTTCGCCGTTCCAAAATGCGAAGGTCGAAAACGTGGCGTTCACTAACGGACGCCTCCATGGAAAAGGTCAGAATCCTGACAGCGGCATACATTTCGCCGAACTTCTGAAGATGGCGCGGCTCAATGGGCTCAGCGCCGAGGGTAAAACCCAACCGTCCTGGGAGGATCCGAAGGCCAAGGGCGTCTCACTGCATTCTTATGGCGCACAGTTTGTCGAGGTGGAGTGGGAGCCCGAAATTGCCCGCCTGCGCGTGAGCCGCGTGGTCACAGTCATCGACGCTGGACGCATCATCAATCCCAAGGCCGCGGCGAATCAGATTGCCGGCGCAGTGGTGATGGGTGTGGGCATGGGCCTGCTTGAGGAGACCGTCTACGATCAGCGATCGGGTCAGCCCATCAACGGCAACATGGCCGATTACCTGATGGCTACATGCGCCGATTCGCCCGATATTGACGTGACGTTCCTTGATTATCCCGATCCCGCGATGGGCGAATATGGTGCACGTGGGGTGGGCGAGATCGGCCTTGCCGGTGTTGCCTCGGCCATCACCGCAGCGGTGTACCACGCCACGGGCGTGCGCGTCCGCGAGTTGCCGGTGCGCATCGAACATTTGCTGGAATCGAAGATGGTTGAGGTTTAACGACAATACTTGCGCGAGAATAGGAGTCAATGAACGACCTCGGACAGATTCTGCCGCTCTGGCGCGAACTGGAAAACTCCGAGGTGGATTACGTTCTCGCGACGGTGGTCGCTGTGGAGGGCTCCAGCTATCGTAAACCGGGCGCGCGCATGCTTCTGGCACAGGATGGCCGCCGTGCCGGCACCGTGAGCGGCGGGTGCCTTGAGGCTGAAGTGGCGCGTCGCGCGTGGTGGCTTACCGCCGACGGACCTGTGGTTGAGCGCTACTCCACTGTCGATGATGAGGACGAGCGCCCCTACGGTTCTGGTTGCGGTGGCGTCGTGTTTCTGCTGCTCGAGCGGCGCTCGATGGCGGCGCCGTTGTTGATCGCTTTGGAGAGCGCGTTCAAAGCGCGCACCGGGCTGGCCATTGCCACAGTTCTCGAGGGTTCGTACATCGGAGAACGAGCCGTTGCTGGCGCGAACGACCATGACTCGCAAGAGGTGCAACGACTTGTCGTGGACAAGGGACGATGCGGATCAATCGCTGGCGAGTTGAAGAGCCTTGCCCGTCTTGCGCTCGAGAATCGCACATCATTCGAACAGAACCTTCTGTTTGATGGAGTATCGACGCGCGTTTTTATAGACCACCAGGCACCGCGCGCGGGCCTCTGGCTCTTCAGCGCAGGCGATGATGCGAAACCGCTTGTCCAAATCGCACAGACGCTGGGATGGTTTGTTGCCGTTGCGGACGGCCGCTCTCATCTCGCTACGCGGGAGCGTTTCCCCACGGTCGATGACCTGCGGGTTCTGCCGGTTTTCGATTTGCCTGGAGACGCGCCGCATCATCTGTCCTTGCGCCCTTCCGATGCGGCGGTTGTGATGACGCACAGTTTCGATCAGGATTCGCGCATTCTCGCTTCACTGCTTGCGCTCGATGCACCGCCGGCCTATCTTGGCGTTCTCGGGCCGCAACGCCGCACGCGCGAACTGCTCGCGGAAGCGGCGCGGCTGCTGCGTTTGCCTGCGACTGCGGACCGAATCGATCGCTGGCTTGCGCAAATGCACGCGCCCACCGGCCTCGATCTCGGCGCGGACACGCCCGCTGCCATTGCGCTCTCGATCGTCGCGGAGATTCAAGAGGCGCTGACCGCTGCGACTGGACAGCCGCTACGCGACGTGCGCGCCATCAGGGAAATTCCCGCGAACTCGTGCGAATGATGCAAGGTGCGACTAGGTCTCTGACCGCACGAGTTCGCACTTTAAGATTCGTGCTTTCCCACCCTTTCGCCAGAAAGAAGGCGAAAATCCACCCCACGAACGAAGACCAGTCCGTGGGGGCCCCGGCGATGGGGCACGGAGAGGATACGAGTACAAGCTGTCAGAGAGCTGATCCTTACGCGGCCTTGTTCGCCAGGTGCGCTTCCAACACATCTAGAAACTTGGCCAGCCAGGCAGGATGTGCCGTCCATGCCGGACCTGTCACCAGGTTCCCGTCTACCGTTGCTTCGGTGAAATCCAGCTTTACAAACGTACCGCCCGCAAGCTCTACCTCAGGCGCACACGAGGGATAGGCATTCAGCTTGCGGCCTTTCAACACGCCCGCGGCCGCCAGCAATTGCGGGCCGTGGCAGAGCGCGGCAATTGGCTTCCCTGTCTTATCGAAGTGCCGAATCACATCGAGCACCTGCGCATTCAGACGCAAATACTCTGGCGCACGGCCGCCCGGAATCACCAGCGCATCGTAGTCAGCCGGCTTCACTTCATCGAACGTCGCGTTCAGTGTGAAGTTATGCCCGCGCTTTTCTGAATAGGTCTGGTCGCCTTCAAAATCGTGGATTGCCGTTCGCACCTGTTCTCCCTTTTTCTTGCCGGGACACACCGCGTGGACTGTATGTCCGACCATCTGCAGGGCCTGGAAAGGAACCATGATCTCGTAGTCCTCAACGAAATCGCCGGCAAGCAGCAATAACTTCGCAGATTTCATCGCATCGTCTCCAATTCGCTCGATTGAATCGTTCATAAATGTACGACTTTCACCGCCAGTATCGCTCTTCCGCAAGCCATAGCAGAAGTATTGACGGGTAAATCTCCCAACTTTTCGATGTCCCTGCACGATCGTCGATTCACGGCACTTTCTCCGCCCTTGAAGTGCAACCCAACTCCAACAAAGATGGCCATCGATGCCATAAGATTTAGCTATGGCATCTTCGGTCTCCGCGCTTGACGCTCTCAATGCTCGCATCATTGCCTGCGATCGTTGCGACCGGCTGCGCACCTATTGCGCCGAGGTTGCGCGCGTGCGCCGCCGTGCCTACGCGGATTGGGAGTACTGGGGCCGGCCTGTTCCTTCTTTTGGCGATCCCGACGCCCGCGTGCTCGCCCTGGGCCTCGCTCCCGGCGCTCACGGGTCGAATCGTACGGGTCGTCCCTTCACCGGCGATGGGTCTGGCGATTTTCTCTATCCGGTGCTCCATGAAGCGGGGTTCGCTTCGCAGGACCGCGCCACATCACGCGACGACGGCATGAAACTTACGGATTTGCAAATCACGTCCGTAGTGCGTTGCGCGCCGCCGGACAACAAACCCACGCTTCACGAACTACGCAACTGCGCTCCCTGGCTCGACGAAGAAATCCGGCTTTTGCGCAATCTTCGCGTCGTGGTCTGCCTTGGCCGCATCGCTTTCGATGGGCTCCTCGCGCATGCTCAGCGTACCGCGGTCATTTCCTCACGCGCTGGTTATCTCTTTCGCCATGGAGCGGAGTACACACTTCCCAACGGCCTGCACGTCATCGCCAGTTTCCATCCCTCATTGCAAAACACCAATACAGGCCGGCTTACGCGGCCGATGTTTCTCTCCGTCTTCAAGCGCGCACGAGAGCTGGCTGGGCTCGAAACTCCGATCCTTTCCGCCGTAGAATAAAATTGGAATCATTCCAATGGAAGACTTCTCCAAGACGATTCTCAAGGAACTCCTGCCGGTCGAGAAAGATCTCCCGGTGCCTCCCAAAGCGAAGCGAAAACGCCGCGAGGATGCTCTCGATCATTTGTCCTCGCCGATTCTTCTGGAGCGCGCAGCCTATCTGCGCAAGCTCGCCAAGCATGGCGATGGCTCCGCCGGCGAAGTTCTGAAGGAATATCCGCAGCATGCCATTCATCTGCTCGTGCGCAGCCGCAACGGCGGCGCCGAGTTGCACGAAAACTTCGCCGACCTGTTCTTCGTCCTCGAAGGCCGTGCGGCCCTGGTCACAGGCGGCACCATAGCCGATGCCAAGATCATCGCTCCTGGGGAGATTCGCGGTTCATCGGTCGGAGGTGGAGTCCACCAGGAATTGCGGGCAGGCGATGTGGCGCATGTGCCGGCCGGACTGCCGCACCAGATGCTCGTCTCCGGAGACAAGTTCGTCACCTGTCTGGTGCTGAAGATTCAGCAGGAACCGCAGAAGCCCTGAATGTGGAAGCGAAACCTGGATCGAACAATTCAGCCAAATCATCCATCTCTTAAAATGGCCAACCCATGCATCCACTCGGTGAAGCAAGAGATTGACAGTACACTGAACGAATGCCGCCGATCCTGAATGCGCAGAATATTTCCAAACGATTCGGCGCCCAACCTCTATTTCAGGGCATATTTTTTGCTGTGCACGAGGGTGACCGGATTGGTCTCATCGGGCCGAATGGAGCCGGCAAGTCCACGCTTCTGGCGATGCTTGCCGGCGAGCAGCAACCTGACACGGGTGAAGTCGCCTTTCGCAAGCGTGCCCGCGTGGGCTATGTGCGTCAGATTTCAGAATATCTGCCCGGGATCACGGTTCGCAGCGCAGTCGAAGCGTCCATGGCCAATGCGGCCGTGCCTGAGAATGAGCACGAGCAGCGTTTACGCGAAACATTGGGCCGAGCCGGCTTTGCGGATAATGCAGGATCGGCCGGCCCCACGATGGATGCCGATGCAGCCAGCTTAAGCGGCGGTTGGCGCAAGCGGCTGGCGATCGCGGAGGCCCTGGTCGTCAAACCGGACGTTTTGCTCCTCGACGAACCAACGAATCATCTTGACCTTGAAGGCATTGAGTGGCTCGAAGGCTTGCTGGCCGCGGCGAATTTCGCATTCATCGTGGTTGCGCACGATCGCTATTTCCTTGAGAACGTCGCTACCGAAGTAGTCGAGCTGAACCGCATGTACAGCGACGGACTGCTGCGGTTAAAGGGCAGCTACTCGAAGTTTCTCGAAGGCCGCGAGGCGTGGCTCGAGTCGGAGCAGCGTGCGCAGGAAGGGCTGCGCAATCGCGTGCGGACGGAGATTGAATGGCTCCGCCGCGGCCCCAAGGCGCGCGCCACCAAGGCCAAGGCGCGCATCGACAATGCGCATGAGCTAATTGCGCGGCTCGAAGATTCCGAATCCCGCAGCCGCGTGGCCACCGCGGGAATCGCCTTCGAGGCTACGAATCGACAGACCAAGCGTCTCATCGAGCTGGACGGGGTCACGGTCGAGCTGGGTGGCCGGGAGATCCTGCGCGGCATCCGTTTCGGCCTGAACAACGGCATGAAGCTTGGCTTGGTTGGGCCGAACGGCTCGGGCAAGACAACGCTTTTGCGGACGATGACCGGCGAACTCGAGGCAAGCGCGGGAACCGTTTGGCGTGCGGCGAAGCTACGCATTGTCTATTTCTCGCAGATGCGCGCGATCGACGGTACTCTCACACTGCGCCGGGCCCTTGCGCCGGATTCCGATTCTGTTGTGTATCTGGACCGAGTTGTGCATGTCGCCAGCTATGCGGCCAGGTTTCTATTCACAGGAGAGCAACTCAACCAGCCGGTCGAGCGGCTGAGTGGAGGCGAGCGCGCGCGGGTATTGATTGCGCGGCTGATGCTGGAACCTGCCGATGTTCTCATTCTCGATGAGCCGACAAACGACCTCGATATTCCGACGCTGGAGATTCTGGAAGAAGCGCTTCTCGATTTTTCCGGCGCGCTGGTGCTGGTGACCCACGACCGCTATCTGCTGGACCGCGTGACGAACTCGGTGGTCGGGCTGGATGGCCGCGGTCATGCAGAGCTGTTCGCGGATTACAGGCAGTGGGAGGAATGGCGCGCCGAGGGCGGCACATCGGCAATGGAAAAGCGCGATGTCGCCGGCACGAAGCAAGCGCCGCAGATTGCTCCCGCGACAGCGTCGAAGAAGAAGCTCTCCTACATTGAACAACGTGAGTACGATGGCCTCGAAGCCCGCATCGAAGCGGCGGATACAAGGCTCCAGGCAGTGCGTGCGCGCGTCGATGATTCCGCGGTTGCGACGGATGCGAAAGCACTGACAGAAGCGTTGGCGGAGTTAGAAGTAGCGAAGAAGGAGCATGACGCTGTTTACGAGCGCTGGGCAATCCTCACGGAAAAGATAGATCACTTGTGAGAAAAAGTACCTCTCTGAAGTTCTTCGATCCTCCATCGACCACTGGTCTATTTCAAACCTGCAGCAATCGTTTTTGTCAGCGATCCGTTGGCGTCGTCGTCATTCAGTGCCCACACGTAAGTGCCGCCAAGGTTGTACTTCTTGATGTAGGACGTTTTTGTTTTTACCGAAGCGGGGTTGTCGTAGGAATAGAAAGTTTCGGTGGTCGGGTTATAGAGTGTCGCTCCCACTCTTGCTGAGTCGTACCAAGCGATGTAGCCATTTTTGTTAGTGAGGTTCTCGATCGTCGAGTAAGTCAGGAAACCCGCAGTCAAGATGGTGTCGCACCCTGGCGATGGAGCGGTCTTACTTGGATTGGGACAGACGCCGGATCCGTCGGCGAGAAGAACCGGTGAATCGCCGGTTGCGTTCTGATATAGGCCATGATTGGCGCTCGAAACGCCTGTCCAGCCGACGGCATACAGAGGCATGCCCATGGTGTATTTGGCAGCCGGCACACCAGCTTTCAGATAGGCTCTTACGGTCGCATCGATGGAACCAGCTTCGCTCGACACTGGATCTGTAACGGTGTCGTAGAGCGACGAAGACTCGTTGGTTTGCTTGTCCCACGACCCCGCATAGTCGTATCCATCGATGGTGAGGAAGTCCACTTGCGCGGCAACAGCCTTCAGGTCGATGTTGACATACTTCTTCGGGTCCGCAGGCGAGTCGAAGGTCAGGGTGTATCTCTTCCCCGTCGTCTTGGTCAGGGCATCGAGTTGCGTGCGGAACTCTTTCAGCAGGGCGGTGAAGTTCTGCTTGTCTGCGGCCGTCGGGAACTCCCAATCGATGTTGAAACCATCGAACAAGTCGGGAGCAGAAACGCCTGGAGCGATGTTGCCCTTGACGAACATGTCGATGCACGAAGCGGCGAGCGCAGCGCGGCCGGCCTCGGTGCCAGCGGCGTTCGTGAAACCCGCTACGTTGCCGGCTTGTCCGCCCAAAGAGATCAGCACCGTCAGACTGGGATGGAGCACCTTGAGTTGTTGGATCGCGCCAAAGTTTCCGAAGAGCGGCGCGGTGTAGGGGCCGGTCACGCTGGGAAGGGTTGCATCCTGGTAGGCAGCCAGCGGATCGGCAACAGCGCAGGCCGGCGATGCAGTGGGAGTCACATTTCCAAAGGCGTAGATGAGATGCGTCAATTCATCGGCAACGCCATTCTTCTGCAAATCGGCGATGTTGTAATTGGCGTAACGGACGCCCCATTCTTCGAAATAGCCGCCGAAGATCTTTCCGTGGTGGCGCGTCTGCGCAAGCGATTGGGAGGTGCATCCCATGAGAACCAGCAGACTGAGGAAAGCTGCCCGGAGCAAGCACGGCGGGAACAATCTCGGCATATCAAACGCCTCAAAATTAGAAAAGTATTGACCTTTCGAGGATAGCTGTTCTTGAGCGGCACTCACAATCATTCCATCGAGCGATAGAGGAGATTCGAGACCGGACTAAGGTCTCTTGACCGCGTGAATTCGCACTTTTGAGGTTCGTGCTTTCCCACCCAAGCGGAGCTTGGATGGGGCACCCAATTTCGGGGGGATTGCGTTTCTTGAACCCGGGGGTTCTTCGACCCCCCTTCTCTTCGTTCAGGGTCGGGTTCGATCGGGGCGACAGCTTTGAAATACAGCGCTAGATCAAAGCGCTCTTTGGATTCGTGCTTTCCCACCCAAGCGGAGCTTGGATGGGGCACCCAATTTCGGGGGGATTGCGTTTCTTGAACCCGGGGGTTCTTCGACCCCCTTCTCTTCGTTCAGGGTCGGGTTCGATCGGGGCGACAGCTTTGAAATACAGCGCTAGATCAAAGCGCTCTTTGGATTCGTGCTTTCCCACCCAAGCGGAGCTTGGATGGGGCACCCAATTTCGTGGGGATTGTGATTTCCTGAAGCGGGGGTTCTTCGACTCCCCTTCTCTTCGTTCAGGGTCGGGTTCGATCGGGGCGACAGCTTTGAAATACAGCGCTAGATCAAAGCGCTCTTTGGATTCGTGCTTTCCCACCCAAGCGGAGCTTGGATGGGGCACCCAATTTCGTGGGGATTGTGATTTCCTGAAGCGGGGGTTCTTCGACTCTCCTTCTCTTCGTTCAGGGTCGGGTTCGATCGGGGTGACAGCTTTGAGATACAGCGCAAAGCGCTCTTTGGGTCCGTGCTTTCCCACCCAAGCGGAGCTTGGATGGGGCACCCAATTTCGCGGGGATTGTGATTTTCTGTAGCACCATCAGCAGCGTGAGTAGAACGCCGGTTGCGCTTTCCTCTATCTGCAAACGAGAATTCAGATAGAGACGAATGTGAGATACGTGTTGAAACACAGAGTGGCAATGAGCGCGATACTGGTCATTGCGGGTTTGACATCCTGGTCGCAGGACGATCCCCGGCAGGCAGCGATCGCACTGGAGCAGCAGGGCAAGACGACAGAGGCTGAAGCGGCGTGGAGAGCTGTGGCCAAGGCATACCCGACGAATGCGGAACCATTTGCCCATCTAGGTCTGCTCGAAGCGCGCCAGGAGCATTACACCGAAGCGATTGCGTCTTACCGCAAGGCGATGGCTTTGGATCCCACTATGCCTCGCCTGCGTTTCAACCTGGGCCTTGCGTACTTCAAAGCAGGCTCCTACAGGGAAGCCCTCCAGCAGTTCAAGCCCTTGCTCAAAACGGAGCAGCAGGACTCAGACGAAGCGCAACGGCTCGCGATTCTGATCGGCATGTCGCACTATGGGCTCGCCGAATTTGTGGCAGCGACTCCTTATCTGAAGCAGGCTGTCGATCGCGATCCGCAGAATCTTCCGCTGCTTTTAACTCTGGCGCACAGTTGCCTGTTATCGAACCAATACCAGTGTGTTCTCGACGAGTTTCACCGAATCATTTCGCTAAACCCGCAGTCTGCAGAAGCTCATATGCTGGCGGGTGAGGCGCTGGATGAGATGAAGGAACCTGTCGACGCCACGCGTGAGTTGCGCGCCGCTGTAAAGGCCAATCCCAAAGAACCGAGCGTGCATTTTGGTCTGGGCTACCTGTTGTGGACCCAAGGGCAGACCGAGGAGGCCGCCCGGGAGTTTCAAGCCGAGCTCGACAACGATCCGCAGCATATCCAGTCCATGCTCTATCTTGCCGATTCGCGAATTCAGATGAATCGGATGGAAGACGCGCTTCCATTGCTGGAGAAAGTTGTGAAGATCGACCCCGACAGTCCCATGGGACATCTGGATCTGGGCATTGTCTACACCGAGGCGGGCCGCAACGCGGATGCGCAGCGCGAGCTGAAGAAGGCTGTCGCTCTTGATCCCAAGGATGTGAAGGCCCACTGGCGGCTGGCGCGGCTTTATCGCTCGATGGGAAAAACGGCCGAGGCCGACGCCGAACTCACCAAAACCAAGAATATGAATAAGGCTGCGGACGAAGGGCTATTGAAGGCGATGTCCAAGGTTCCGAAACGAGATAGCACACCTGCCGCGAAGTAACCGCCGCGGCTGTTGGTCCTCGTGTGGAACGAGACTTTACTAAGGGCGAAGGCCGGAGCATTCGCTCCGGCCTCCCTTATGCAGTTCAGTTATACGGAAAGTCAGAAGCGAATCTTTCCACCCATCTGCAGAATACGTGGTTCGTGGTCGGCGGTGACTGCTCCGAAGTTGGAGGAGTCGATATTGTTGCTGATGCCGCTGGTGCCACCGAGGCCGCTCGAGGTTGGGCTGCCGAAGATCGCATGGTTGAAAACGTTGAAGGCTTCGACTCTGATCTGGAAGTCGACATGTTCGGCGATTGCGGTGTTCTTGGCCAGCGCCATATCCCACTTATCGATTCCAGGTCCAAGCAGCGAACCCGGCGCCAAGGCGCTGAATGTGCCGACGGTCTGCGTAAACGAGGCGGGCGTGAACCACTGTCCAGGTTTCCTGGTCATGTGCACCGGGGCAATCTGGGTCACACGGGAGGCATTGTCGGGATCGACGATGCCGATGCCGAGACCGCGTCCACCATAGGTCGTGGCGAAGGGATCTTCGGACTGGATGAGGGAGAAGCTGGAACCGGAGATCAGTGATGTGATGCCGGAGAGTTCCCACCCACCCAACAGTCTGCCTGTTGCGCCCACCTGGTTCTTGTAAAACGGCAGGGTGTAGACATAGTTGAAGACAAGCACCTGGGGAGTGTTGAACGTCGACGGACCGTAATCCCCACGCAGGTTATAGGTATTGGTGGCTGCGGTGCCGCGGTCGTTGGAGTTAGTGGTCAGTGTCTTGGACCAGGTGTAGGCCAGGTTCACGGTCAGATTCCCGGAGCGATGGCTGAGGTCGACCTGCAGCGAATTGTAATTGCTCGTGAAGATAGGCGACTTGGTGCGCAGATAGCTGTAGCCCAGGTAGGGACGGATGGAGTTGACGTCGGTCCCTGCCGGTGCAGCCGCTCTTGCCGCCGCGGTGGGCTGGTTGCCGTCGTACTCACCCAACAGGTGCCGCGACTCGTTCGCTACCCAGGCTACGGAAAGAACCGTAGTGGGTAGAACCTGGCGTTCCACGGTGAAGTTCCAGTCGGCATAGTTGGGAGCGCGGAAGGTAGGCGTACCCGTGGTCCAGAGGAGGTTAGGCCCGAGGTTGACGGCTCCAGAGGCACCGGCGGCCGTGTCGAAGTAGGTGTCGTTGACCGTGACGGTCTGCACCACCGGTGGATCGTAGAAGGCGTTCTGCTCGTAGATTCCGTTGAGCAGGCGGTCGTAGAAGATGCCGAAGCCGCCGCGGATCGAGGTTAGTCCGCGACCGTCGGGATTGTAGGCAAATCCCAAGCGAGGCGCGAAATTGGCATTGTCGTTCGGGTTGATGGTGCTGCCGAAGGGCGAGCACTGCACCTGCGTGGAGAAGGTCTTGGCCTTGGCGCAGGCTGCTCCGGTGGGGAAGATGATGCCATTGGCGTAGGTGGCCGGAATCAGGGGAGCCCCGGACCCGGCCAGCGTCTGGTTGGCGACAAAGTTGCCGGTCGTGGGGTCAATCATCGGAGCAGCTGCCGAGCTGAACAGTTGCGGATCGAAATTGGTGAGGGTGTTGTTCTTGTCGGTGGCCGAGGGGAAGCTGCTCCAGCGGATGCCAAGGTTCAGGGTCAGCTTCTTGTTCAGCTTGAAGTCGTCCTGCGCATAAACCTCGCGGTTGTAGTAGTTGAGATCGGGGATCGTGTCTTCGTTCTGCTGGCTATAAGTGGAGACATTGCCGAGCAGGAAGTTGGCGAAGGGGTTGTATTGCTGGGTGAACGTGAAGTTGGCTTCGCCGGCGACGGCGTTTTCACTCTTCAACATCTGCTGAATCTGGAAGCCGAAGCGCAGGGTGTTCTTGCCCGCCGAGATGGCCAGGTTGTCAAAGTATGTGCGGTCCAGGTTGCGCTCTTTCCATGGAGTGGAGCCGGCGGAAAAGCTCTGGATGTTATTGATGGCGATGCCTGGAAGGCGCCCATAGGGATCCGAATACTTCTGTGTCTGTGGCGAGAGCGAGCTGAGCGCGCTGGCGGAATCGGCAAAAGGACTGCCGATGAAGGAGGAGTGATAGGTTCCCTGCGAGTAGACGAACTCCAGCTCATTGACGATGGTTGGGGAGATGGCGTAGCTGAGGTTGCCCACGACGTTCTTGCCGGGCGAGTCGACGCTGGCGGCGGCAAGTTTGGGAAAGTTGTTGCCTGCCCATAGGCCGAGCGGTTCGGTGACCGGCATGATGTCATTCATGCCGCGCGCATAAAAGTGCACCTTGTCGTTGAAGTAGTGGTCGATGCGGACGATGTCGTCGCGGTAATCGTTCTGCGCAGGGACGTTGACGACTTCCACTCCAGAGGCATTCGCGTTGGGGGCGAAGACGTTGGTCACGTAGACCTGCGCGTCTTTGCTGACGCAGCCGGGCTGGGCGACATTGATGGTTCCCTGACCGCTTCCGTCTGCATTGCGGGTGAAGGTCTCGCAACTCGCGGCTACTCCGGCGGGCAGTGCAGGCGGAGCGATGAGAGCGCCTCCAGCTGCGGGTGCGGGAACGGTAAAGTTACCTGCCAGTTGGTCAGGCGTCGGGGTGTTCAGACTGATGCTGGAACCGGCCTGATTGATCTTGTGCCAGTCCTCTGACCAGAAGAAGAAGGTCTTCTTTTTGTCCTCGTTGTAAACCTTGGGAATGTAGATCGGCCCACCAATGGTGAAGCCGTAGACATTCTGATGGTAGACACCGGGCACATTGGGCTGGCCCTGGCTGATCTGGCTTTGTTTGTTGAGGTAGTCGTTCGCGTTGAAATCGGTGGTGCGGACATACTCGTATCCATTCCCGTGGAAGGAGCTGCTGCCGCTCTTGGTGGCAACCAGAACCTGGCCGCCGCCGGAGCGCCCGAAGCCTGCGTCGTAGTTGCCGCGCTGCAGGGTGATCTCCTGAATGGCTTCCATGCTGGGCTCGTTGACCGCGGTGCCGTTGGATCCGGAGTCGTTGATGTCGGCGCCGTCGACGGTCCAGTTGTTGGCCGTGGTGCGCGCGCCGTTGACGGAGATGGCGGTGTTGCCGGAGTTGGCTTCATCACCGAGTTGGTTCACGACGCCTGGCTGCAGGGTAATCAACTGCTCGAAGTTGCGGCTGTTGATCTCGAGTTCCTCGACCTGCTGGCTGGAGATGGTTCCAGCCTGGCCGCTGGTCTCGGTGTCGACCGCCACCGGATTGTCTTCCACCGTAACGGTAGTAGTGACGGTGCCAGCCTTGAGCTGTGCATTCACGGTGTGCTTGTCGGAAACGTTGAGGACGATGTCCTTGGCCTTGAAAGTCTCAAAACCCGTCATGGTTACGGTAATGGTGTAGGTTCCAGCGGTGAGGTTCGTGGCGGTGTAGTTGCCGGAGCCATCAGATTCCACGACGCGAGAAGCGCCGTTGACGCCATTTTGCGTAATCGAGATCGAGGCATGCGGAATCACAGCACCTGACGAGTCCGTCACAACGCCGGTGAGCGTTGCCGTGAGTTCCTGTGCGCGCGCCATTCGAGGGCTGCACAGAAGCAGAAGGGCGAACATGCACGACAGCGTGAGGATTGCGTGGCTCAGACTTTTCTTTCCGAAAGGGCGTGCCGGGTTGCCGCGTTGCGATCCAAACGAATGGTTCAAAGACCTCTCAAAGTTATTGACGATCATCGGGCGTCTCCTTGAAATCCTGTGGTAGTCGATGCGCTCATTGAGCACCGATGGTTGATTTCTGAAGCCATGGAGCGGAAGACTTGCGGGAAACGATCGCTCCGGGATAGTCAAAGAGGCGTGGACCAGAAACAACCGACCGTATCGCAACCTTTACTGAGAACGATGATGCTCGTTGCTTGAAATTTCGCGATAGGCCGTTCTGTCTGCGCATCACAACCTTCCAAAAAGGTGGTTCAAAACAAGGTGAGCTTGGCCATCTTCATACCCTGGGGCCAAGTCTCCTTTCACTCTGCGTCGCCCGGAAGAGAACATGCATTGCAAACTCGCCGGCTCGTGCGGGCAACACGGAATACTCGGTGGCAAGAACATTAAGACAGGGTCAAGCCATTGGCAAGCAAAAAATGACTGAATTGAGACAAAATGATCAGTCATGTGGAAAATCTATTGTCCCAAGCGCAATCGGCCGCTTGTCCCTAGTAATACAGATGCCGCATAAGGATCCTATTAAGATTGGAGAGGGACGCTTCGCCGTTCCATGCGAATCCAGGCGTCTTCGAGGTCAATTTATTTTTTATCTGTAAGAATTTAAAATAGATAGTACCTATTGCTCGCCAGCTTTCACGGACTGCTTGTCTCACATCCCGGCAGAAACGCAGATCCCTTGAGCTTGCGCCTCAGAGGCGCGGTCTCTGCCGAAATGCGCATAGTCGATCAAAAGTTTGAGCGATGGTATGCGTTATGACCATAAATTTATCAACTACGGCAGTCTTTGATATATGCTCAGAGCGAAAGCGGGGACTTTCCAGGGAACCCGAACGCCATTGCCGATTTTCGATACTTATTCAACCATTGATGAGCCAGATTGGCTCGCGCTACCGGAAAGCATGTGTCCTCGCGATGAAAGTTCCTCTCTTTGAGCTGTGCGTCACCGATCTGGAGGCTGCACGAGCGGCCGAAAGTGGCGGTGCCGATCGAATCGAGCTTTGTTCCCAGCTCTCCGCAGGCGGAGTAACGCCCGACCCTGGGCTTATGGCGAAGACCATTCAAACGCTTTTGATCCCTGTTTATGTGTTGATTCGTCCGCGTACAGGGGACTTTGTTTTTTCCTCGGCCGAATTCGGCGAGATGAAACGGCAGATCGCACAGGCAAAGGCCGCTGGGGCCGCTGGCGTGGCGACTGGCGTTCTGCTTCCGGATGGTCGAGTAGATGTGGAAAGGACCCGCGAATTGGTGGCGCTGGCAAAACCGATGAAGGTGACCTTCCACCGGGCTTTCGATGAGACGCCGGACATGGTTGAGGCCCTTGAGGATGTAATCCGCTGCGGCGTCGATTGTCTCTTGACCTCGGGTGGCGAACCGGATGTGCTCACAGGTGCGGAATCGATTTCCAAAGTGCGTGCGCTGGCGGCTGGGCGGTTGGATGTGATGGCTGGTGGCGGACTGAAGCTGGCGAGCCTGGTTGAGGTTCTGCGCAGAACCGGAGTGTCCCATCTGCATGGATCATTGTCCCGCAAGTCTGCCGCGCAGGATGACGAAGGCGCGCAGCGAAAGCGGCCATCTTCGCGCTCGGGCCCTCCCGTATCGGAGGCAGATGTGCAGGAGGCGGTTCGCTTATTGCACCGGGAATTCGCGGCGAGGGAATTTCAGGCGCAAGCCGCACAATAGAACGAGGACGCTCTTGCAGGCATCGGGGTAGCTTTTGCGACTTGCCTGAAATTGCGACTCGTTCGGCAGCTTATACGCGGATCACCCGAATGCCCTGGCGCTCGAAGGGGGCAACGGCTTCGGCGGAAGCTCCCGTGTCTGTGATCAAGATATTGATATCGCTGGCTGGGCAGATGAAGGCGGGGCTGACGTTGCCGAGTTTGCTGGAATCGGCTGTGACAATCACTTGTTTCGCCTGCTTGAGCATCTTGCGGTAGACCAATGCTTCGTCGGTCTCGAGGGTGGTAGCGCCGCGGTCGGGGTCGAGTCCCGTGACACTCAGGAAAACTTTGTCCATATAGACGTTATCCAGGAAAGTAAGCGCGGCATTGCCGGTAAGCGAGAAGGACCATGCCCACGGGCTGACGCCGCCGGTCACGTATGTGCGTATACCGGGTTGGTTACAAAGCTCCATGCCTATATTGATGGCGTTCGTGACAACCTGAATCTTCTCGCGATGGCGCAGGCTGCGACCGACATGCGTGGTGGTCGTGCCCGCTGTCAGACCGACGGTCTCGTTGGGGAGGACAAGCTCGGCCGCCGCCAAGCCGATGCGACGCTTCTCGGTGGCGTGACGTTGTTCTCGCGCCAGGAATGAACTGTCGAAGCGAAAAGGCTCGTAAAGCAGGGGTTCAACTAGGGTTGCGCCCCCGTGGGTGCGGCGAATCAGACCTCGTGCTTCCAGTCGTGCCAGATCACGCCGAATGCTGGGTGCAGAGGATCCTGCGACATCGAGAATTTCCTCGATCGTTGCAGTGCCGGTTTTAAGAAGCAACTTGATGATCTTTTCAGAGCGCTGATTCAGCGAGTCGGACATGCTGGGCAGATTGTATCCCCAGCGGCACAGGATAAAGAACTGCTTTTCTACATTCTTTGAAGATTTCACGATCATTTCTGCCGGAATGTTCAATTTTTTGATCTGTTTGGCCCTATATGATCGCGACTTGGTTCGCGTTCTTGTTGCTGTCCCAACCCTTTTTCTCGTATTTCATCTGCTTCATCTTGGCCATCATCTGGCAGAGATGAAACGGAGTGAAGAATTGCCCGGTCCATTTGTTGTGCAGCTCGAGTTCGTGAAAGACGCTCCCGAGGATGTCGGTGAGCCGGTCCTCGATGCCGTAGACCAGTGCGCCAAGCATCTGCGGAAAATTTGTCGACTTTGTCGGGTTCGTAACGCTTAACGATCGCGAGATGCCGGACCTCTCGCGCGTCGCGCTGCGCCAGCTCGACGGCGTTGCTCATGCAAACTTTGCCTATTCTTATCTAGTTAGGTTGCTGCTATCGAAAATCTATGTGGTACGCTGCCGTACATGAAACCAGACCTCTATACCAGAAGTCTCCTTACTATTGCCGTCGTGCTGCTGTCCGTCATCGCGGCTCGTCCCTACATGACCTCCAATCATCAGGTCGTCCATGCGGCTGGGCCAACCGCGTACGACTACACGTGGTTCCAATTGGGATTCTCTGTTCCGAACCCTAAAGACGGGATGGAGGACATTACGAATCAAATGAGCGCGCTCTCTAAGAAAGGTTGGGAGATCATAGCTGTCATGCCTGTCACAGGGACCCGAAACGACAATATAGGGACGGGCACGCAGGGTCTCATGGTTATTCTTCGTAAACCGAAATAGCTGGCCGTTGCAGGTGGCGACGCGGGCTTTGTCGAGGGTGGTCGTCTCACGCACGATCTTTACACTCCGTCTCGGCAAGCGAGGCGCGTGCCCTATGTCCCCTATCTACTTGAATTGATGGGCACGCTTCGTTTTATAAACAGAACCCGCACGGCGGCGCATCTCAACTCGCCACCACCTCTAAGCCGAAAGCGCGTTGCTACGGGAAGCGTTAGCCCTTTATGCCAACCCGCATAGAAGCGAAAAGACAAAGGTGGGAGATTGTTTCTAGCGCAAAGTTTCCACTTATGTCGAGACAGCCGCCGCACCCTTAGTTCTGAGTTTGTCGCCGTCAATCCTGCCCGAATGCGTTTTTCGTCTTCCCGGAGTTTCCGGCAGGCCCATTTCACTGCGAGTGCGGCCATAGCGCGATCAACGGCGAACCGGACGAGAAGCGGCGAGATCGTCCTACCATGGATGCAGAATGAGCGGACGAAAGATTGTTCATGTAGACATGGATGCGTTCTACGCATCCGTCGAGCAGCGCGACAATCCCGAATTGCGCGGCAGGCCGGTTGTCGTGGCATGGCGCGGAAAGCGCTCTGTGGTCTGCGCAGCATCCTATGAGGCAAGGCGTTTCGGCGTACGCTCGGCCATGGCCGCGACGTATGCCGAGCGTCTCTGCCCGCAGGCTGTGTTTGTCCCGCCTGACTTCACGCGTTACCGGGCCGTCTCACGCGCCGTGCGCGAAATCTTTCTCCGCCATACCGATCTCATCGAGCCGCTGTCGCTCGACGAGGCGTATCTGGATGTCACGGAGAACAAGGCAGGCATTGCAACGGCCACGAAGGTGGGCAGCATCATCCGCCGGCAGATCCGCGAAGAGCTGAACCTGAGTGCCTCTGCCGGTGTGGCTCCCAACAAGTTCCTGGCGAAGATCGCCTCCGACTGGCGCAAGCCGAATGGGTTATTTGTTATCCAACCCGCCGAGGTTGAGAGCTTTCTGACGCCGCTGTCCGTGGGTCGCATCCCCGGTGTTGGAAAGGTGACGGAGGCAAAACTCGCAGAGCTCGGAATGCGCACCGTGGGTGAGTTGCGAGCCCGCACACTCGAACAACTGCAGACTCTGTTCGGCCGCTACGGTCAACGCCTCTATGAACTGGCGCGCGGAATTGACGAGAATCCTGTGGTGCCGAACCGGCCAACAAAGTCGATCTCCGCAGAGGACACCTTCGAGCAGGATGTTGTGCTTGCCGAGACTGAACCTATGATTCGGCGTCTCGCGGAAAAAGCGTGGCTCGCCTCGCGCAAAGAATCGAGGGCTGCCAAAACGGTCGTCTTGAAATTGAAGACAGCCGAGTTTCGCGTGCTTACGCGCAGCCAGACGCCCCCTTCACCGCCCGCCTCTTGCGAGGAGTTCACGCGGATCGCTCTGTCTCTTCTGGAAAGAGTCGGCGTCGATGCGCGGCAAAGATTCCGCCTGGTGGGCGTCGGTCTCGGCAACTTTAGCGAACCTGAGGACGACTCAGAACTATCGCTCTTCCCCACCTAGGTTTTGTATTTCGCCTTCCCGATCCAAGCCCGGCCCCACCTTCTTGGTCTCTATGCAGGAAGCGCTGAGGTCTCAGGGGGGATCAATCAAGCTTCATTTTTGTTGATCCGGTCGCGATGCCGCTCGTATGTTTTATTGATTCATGGAGCGGGAGACCGGGATCGAACCGGCGACATTCAGCTTGGGAAGCTGACGTTCTACCACTGAACTACTCCCGC
>CAWENE010000003.1:0-1218418 GCA_963810545.1 uncultured Acidobacteriaceae bacterium | reverse complement strand
ATTCGTCGTACATCAACGCGACCGAGCTGATGGTTGACGGCGAAATGACGCGCGCTACCTTCGGAGCTCCCATTCTTCGTGGCTGATGCTGGAGAGTGCCCCAGGCCGGCGAAGAGCTGCCGGAAGGTAATCCGGTGAAGTAGTACGGCCCACAACGATACAGACGCCCACAGCGTGAGGAGGAGTTTCATGAGCCCTGTAGTTTCCCAGTTCGTTGTACCTGTGACATCCGTTCATAAGGTCGAAGCAGACGGAGTCGAAGTTTTCTATCGTGCAGCCGGCGACCCGAATTCGCCGGTGCTGCTTTTGCTTCACGGATTCCCGGCATCGTCGTTTATGTTCCGTGAGCTCATTCCCCGTCTGGCCGATCAGTACCGGGTGATTGCTCCGGATCTGCCTGGATTCGGATTCACGGAAGTACCTGAAGAGCGGAATTATCTGTATTCGTTCGAAGCATTAGCACGCACGCTGGAGGCTTTTACAGATGTGCTCGGTCTTAAACGCTATGCGATTTATGTGTTTGACTACGGAGCTCCAACGGGCTTCCGCCTGGCAATGAGCCACCCGGAACGCATTACAGCAATCATTTCGCAGAACGGCAATGCCTACGAAGAGGGGCTTGGTGATGCGTGGGGACCGATCAGGAAATATTGGTCCGCTCCCACGGCAGAAAACAGAGAGGTGCTCCGGCAAAACGTTTTGACTCTGGACACAACCCGCTGGCAGTACACGCATGGCGCAGCCAATCCAGACGGCATTGCGCCGGAGTCGTACACGTTGGATGCGGCCCTGATGGAACGGCCAGGAAACAAAGAGATTCAGCTTGATTTGTTTCTGGACTACGCGTCGAACGTGAAGCTTTACCCGAAGTTTCAAGAGTATTTTCGAAACGCGAAGCCGCCTTTGCTGGCGATCTGGGGCAAAAACGACCCCTTCTTCATTCCCGCGGGAGCAGAGGCATTCCGAAAGGACATTCCTGATGCGCAAGTCCGCTTCCTGAATACAGGCCACTTTGCCCTTGAGACACATGTTGTGGAGATTGCCACCGCCATCAAGGAGTTTCTCAATATGTGCGGCGGCACTGGCGCAAGCCGGAAAGAGCTGCCGCGATGAATTCTCGTTCTCAAACTGGCGGCGTCATTCTGGCTCATGTTGCTTAGACCGATGGATTGTGCTGGAGCAACGGTCATTCTGCCCTTGCGAGACCAGAGGCTGAAGGTAATTGCAGCGCTGATTCCACTTACACGTTTACGGATGACACCGCTCTTCTTCGACGCGCGATCGAGAGGACCATTGGGCCGGTCACCCTGGCAGACTTCCGCAGATCAGGTCAAGGGATGAATTCCGTCGTTCAAGGTCGAAAGGAAACCGAGCTGATCGCCGCTATTGTGGCTGGCGATATCCACTTGTATGACCAGCTGATTCGCCCATATGAGCGGAGCGTCTACAGTGTGTCTTTCTCCTATATGAAAAACGAGGAGGATGCTGCAGATGTCGCTCAGGAAACATTCATCAAGGCCTTTCGAAATCTTTGGGCTTTCCGGGGCGATGCGAAGTTCAGTACATGGCTTGTCAGCATTGCGCTGAACGAGGCTAGAAACCGGTTACGACGACAGGCTACTATCCGAACCGTGTCTCTGGATGAACCTCAGGGTGAAAATGGGCCGGCGTCGTCAGCACTCTTGCGCGATTGGCGGGAACTTCCTTCCGAGGTCGTTGAGCGCGAGCAAATCAGCAGGTTACTGCGGCGGGCGATCGAGATGCTTCCCAATACTTACCGGCAAGTGTTCCTGCTGCGTGATGTAGAAGAATCCACAATAAATGACACAGCGAAGATACTGGATATCAGCACCTCGCTCGTAAAAGTCAGACTGCACCGGGCTCGAAGGATGTTGCGAAGGCTTCTGGAACCAAAATTGAAAGCGCTGACATCAATAACACCGCAGCGATTCAAGAGCTTTTTTCTGAGCTCTCAACCGTCGATCATGTCTATATTGCGGCTGGCAGCGCAAAGACAGGAGGTCCGCTTGACCATCCGCTCAGCGACTTTCGCCACAAATTCGATGAACGTCTCTGGGGCTCGATTGACGTGGTTCGTGCCGCGCACCGTCTCATGCGTCCCGGCGGTTCATTTACCTTTACTGGCGGCCCTTCTTCCGATCGCCCCGTTCTTGGAGCTTGGGTGTCTGGCATTGCAACGATGGCTACTGAACAATTGGCGCGCGTTCTTGCTCTGGAACTTGCGCCCATTCGCTTTAATGCCATAGCGCCCGGTTATACAGATACCCCGATGTGGGACTATATCTTTCCGCAGAACGGAGCACGAGCGCTCAGCGACGTCACAAAGAAACACCCGATTCCCCGTCTGGCGCCGATGAAGTTGCCCAGGCTGTACTGCTTCTTATGCAGAATGAGGCGATCACGGGTGAGACGATTCACGTCGATTGTGGAGCACGGTTGGTCTAAAACTTTGCTACGATAGATCGGCTTGTCATGCGACTCGGGTCGCAAGCGCAGCAAGGTACCCCCGGCAACCTTTATTGGACCCTTATCGGACCCCCGACCTCTGCCCTGTAAACCTCTGCCTTAGGTCCCCCGAAATCGGGGAGAGCTTCATTCCGTTGGGTTTCTGAGACGTGGTGTGGCTGCTTCGGCTCTTTCACCAAACCGCGTGATTGATTGCCCATAGCGAATCGCCTCTGCCTCCCTTGCTGTCCCGATCGGCTGGTACTTTGTCTGAAAGCTCTGTAGCACTTCATGCGGTGCGCTCTCTGGGGTGCCGCTGTTGAAAACCGGGTTCGGCGCATATTCAATCGCAAGTTGGATCTCCTGAGCAGCTGCGTCTCCACGCAGAAGAGAAACCAGCACAAGGGCCGCATCCAATCCAGCCGTCACACCAGCAGCGCTTATGAAGTTGCCGTCCACCACCACCCTTGCATCCGCCACAACTGCGCCGTAATGCGGTATCAGATGCCGAACACTCCAATGAGTCGTCACTTGTCTTCCCGCGAGCACACCCGCTGCACCACACAGCAGAGCTCCGGTGCAGACCGAAAACAGGAGCTTTTCGCCCTGAGCGTGCTTGCGGATGAGGTCAAGCACTTCTTCATCGTGCATCAGCGCTTGCTGCCCATGACCGCCGGGCACGAGCAAAACATCAAAGACGACCGCTTCCGCAATGCGCACATCGGGCGAAAGCCGAAGCCCTTGCACGTCGCGAACAGGCGCAACTTCTTGCCCAATGATCTGGGTGGTTGTATCGGGCATGCGTGAAAGGACTTCAAACGGTCCCGTAAAGTCAATCTGATCCATCCGCTCGTAGATCAGGCAGCCCACGTTGAGCGGTTGCTTTGTAATCCGCGGCCTGGGCCTGTCGCTAACCAGCAAAGGAGCGCTCATAGAGGTTCATTCCCCCTGGCATCCGTAGGAAACATGCACTCAACGCGCAGTTCCTGAGCAGTGATGCACTGCGGCGTACCGACGGTTGTGATCAGAGAAAAATAGGAGAAGCGCTGGGTGCCTCTCCGAAACACCATGGGTAGCACTGGACTCTGTGGAGTGAGTGATGGCTTTAGCTCTGCGACACCGGGATACTCCCGCAACCGCGTCAGCAGCTCCTGGAGTTTCGCATCCAGTACTTGTCCCACCGCTTCCCGCCGGACCCTTTGCAGCAGACCGGCCGCAACCTTTTCCCACTCCTCAACAAAGGGCCGCATCCCCGCCGGATCGAACATCAGGTCGAGAAGGTTGCGCGGCTTTGGTCTTTTCTCCAGATCCACAAACGATCCAAAGAATTGCGGCGCGGCTTCATTGGTCCGAATCACATTCCAGTACCGGTCCAGCACGAGCGCGGGGTGCGGCTCATGCTGATGAAGCATCCGGTCGATGGCCTGCGTTACGACTGCCATCTGCTCGGCATCCATACTTTGTTCGCTGTACTGAGGAGCAAATCCTGATACAAGCAGCAGAACATTCCTTTCGCGGAGCGGAATGCTCAAGGCATCGGAAACAATGGATAGAAAATCCCGACTTGGGGCGCTCCGCCCGCTTTCTACAAAGCTCAAATGGCGCTGTGAGATCCCTGTATCGAGCGAGAGATCGAGCTGGCTTTTGCCGCGCTCCTGTCTCCAGTAGCGCAACAACTCCCCGAGCTGAGGAACCGTGGAGGCAGATTGCGTAGCCATTTCGATCTCCCTCTCGTCAGAACTGGACGCGACCGACAGAGTCAAGCCGCAGCCGTAGTCTCCGTCCTCTGCTGAAATCCTCGCCATGCATGCTGCCGGAAAGGATCTTCGAGCGGCGGATCGGCGATGGTTCCAGCGTAGTTGGTGATCGTCGAGGCCGCCACTATGGCGATAACCTCGAGGACCTGTTCCTTCGTGAAGCCGGCAGCGGTGAACGAATCGAGTTCCTGGTCGCTCAAATGACCGCGTTTCTCAATGAGCGTTTTCGCCAAGGTCGAAAGTGCAGCAAATCGCTTGTTCGTGGGTACATGCCCCTCGCGAATTGCGGCAGTTTCTTCAGAAGTGATCCCTTGCTGAAGAGCAAGCGTTGTGTGGAATGCCACCGCATACGTGCTGGAGTTCGCGACTGCGTCTGTCAGCAGAACGATCTGATTTTCCGCCTCGCTGAGGCCCGGGCTATGCACCTGCCCAAACAGGCCAACGAGGGAGTTGATGAGTTTCGGTGAATTTGCAATGACTGCGGGAAGGTTCGGTAGAACGCCAAACGCCTTCTGCAACTGTTCAAGCGCTGGTTTCGACTTTTCCGGCGCCGAAGCGATTGTATGAACGGGATAATTCGGCATGTAATTCTCCTTTGAGATCTGTGGCCCCGCAGGCAATCCTGGTCGGCTACAGGTCTACTATCGAACAGATCGCGAGGTGCAGCAATTACCTCCAAGGTAATTGTTTGATGCGAAGACGTTCTCGCAGGAGTTTGCCTTGGCGAGAGGGTGAAAGGTAAACCGTCGGCTCCATTAGAGGGAACTGCCGGGGATTGGATGGGTATAAATAAGGCCATCGTCGGCGAGGAGCGCGCCAAGATCCCTATTCTGAGCGAGGGACGAGTTGTACGTTTCGGGCTTCGGATGAGTGGCGGACCGGACCTAGTTGGGCCGCCGCGCGGCGTGCCTGAAAAAAGCAAATCTGCCAGGCGAGCGCGCTCTTCATATCGACCACCTGTTCCCGCGCATGAAGCGTCTCAATAGATACGAAGCAAAGACGAACGCTAGGACGAGAATCGGATCAGATTTATCCCAGGCACTGCCAACGACATTCAGTTGTGAATAGAACGCGAGTGCGAGATTGATCACGAGGCCGGCATAAACCCACTGTGTAAATCGAGGTACATTGGGAATCAGAAGGCCCACGCCACCAAAGATGTGGGTCACGCCAATCAGAGGGATGACATAGAGGGGGTAGCCGAGCTGCTGGTTGGCGATCCTCCATTCGCCCGGATCGTGAATCAGATATAACCCTCCGAAGTACAGCCAGATGACGGCGACAAGGGCGGTTATTACCATCGCAGCTATTTGAATTGCTCGACCTGCCCGCGCGGTTTTATCTATTACGTTTTCAGCTTTCATATTAAAATCGCTCCTCTCCTTGCGGTTTGAATGGTCAGGATCGTTTCGCAATAATTCGGCTAGCGCCGCAGCCCCCGAGGCACTGCGGCCGATTCAGCCTGTCCCCGAACTATGCTTTGACTGCATTCTTTGCAGCCGCAAACACATCGCGCGCGGACGTCGTGCCTTCTACATGCTCCGTACCCGTGACTCCGAGGTCCATCCACCCCGCGTTCACGCTCTCAAACATTTCTTCGGCAGGTCCGGTGTGGCCCTTCGGGATGCCGAACTGCTGGAACGCTTCCGCCCACCCAGCACGCGGGATTGCAAAGGCTTTCACATCGGCCGCCAGCACCTCACCCAATTGTTCGGCCGCTTCATCCGCGCTTACCCTCGAACCAAGCTCGATGATGCGACGCCCTGACCACGCCGGCCCGGTCAGAAGCGTTGCCGCCTCTGCGCCGATGTCGACTGACGCGACCATTGTGGATTTCCGATTTGTAGGATTGTAGAAGACCGGTAGCGTTCCGCCCTGGGCGGCCTGCAAGCCGAAAAGAAAGTTTTCGAAAAAGCCGCCAGCGCGCACGAATGCGACCGGGGAGGGCAGGCTGCGAAAGCCTTGCTCCAAAAGTGATAAGGCCGTGACATTCCCCACCCCGCTTGTTCTATTCGCGCCCATCGACGAGAGTGCTACCACTCGCGGGGGCACTACCTTGGTCAGCGCCTCGACATAGTTCGCAATCACTCCCTTTGCTTCTCTGTAATCAGGTGAGGGTGCCCACACAGCGGGCAACATAACAAACGCGCCCTCAACACCTTTGAGCGCCGACGCGATGGCTGTCGCATCGTTCCAATCTCCATCTACCAATTCCACGCCTTGGTCTGCCCACTTCGCCGCTTTCTCGCGACTGCGCACAAGTGCTCGCACCTGTTTGCCTTGCTTCAGCAAATGCCGCGCGGTTGCGCCGCCAACGTTTCCGGTAATGCCCATGACTAAATACATGATTGTTTCTCCTTGTTGTTCATGGTTGTTCTTGCGCGATACGGCTCGGCAGGCTTTCTGCGATACGGTGCGGTACCGTATCTGTGTAGCCCCGTCCTTGCGTCGCGGTGCTTCTCTTGAGTTCAAATGTGAACTGAAGGGACGCCCATCCTAAGCATGGTTGGCGACGAGAAATGTCTGGTTCTTTTCCATGGACTTGGTCAACTTCTCAAAGTCGGCCTGAGTGAGTTCAGCAGGCAGGAAGTCTGTTCTGCCATCCGGATGCACAGCATCCTTCATCATTCGCTCGTGATGATACGTTGACACACTCAGTACGCGGCACGGACGCTCACCCTTGTTGAGGAACGTGTGAGGCGCATTGGGCTGCACCAGCACGCTCTCACCGGCTTCATACAGGTCCCACTCAGCGGCGCCCTGACTGTTCCAGTGTGCAATGGACAGCGTGCCTTCCAGCACATAGAAGAACTCCGCAAACGGGTGCTTATGAAGTGGAATGCCCATGCCCGGCACTACCGTCATCTCGTAGATGGAGAACGTGTAGCCCGTGTTCTCTCCCAGTGCCCTCCACAGCAACTGCATCGGTCCGATTTCCAGCGCGGGGCCTCCCGTTTTGTTGTTCTTGATCACATTGTGCTGAATGACTTGTTCAAGCGGTGTGGGGAAGTGTGACATAAAACGCTCCTTAATGAAGTTGGTCTCGCATTTGGCCGCCCATCCAAATGAGCGATCCTGGCTATTAGAGAACACATGTAACCATTGGCTGCAAAATACTCGCTGGTTTATTTACCATCGGTTGTTAATTAACATTTGGTCGCATAAATCGTCGAAATGGAATATGCTAAGAAAATGTCATCCACATCACCAAGTCGCCGGGTAGAGCGCAAGGAGAAGTTGCGGGGCGAAATCCTTGCGGCTGCAGGCAAAATGTTCGCCGATCGCGGTTACGAAGCCGTGACGCTTCGTGAGATCGCTAAAGAGATCGGCTATACGCACGCCGTGATCTACCAGCACTTTCCGGACAAATCACATATCCTTGCCGAGCTGAGCCGCGAGACGATCGGGCTGATGATTCAGAACTTCGACGCGATTGCCGCTCAACATCTTGCACCGAAAGAGCGCCTCTTTGCGACTTCACGCGGCTTGATTCAATTCTGCATTGCCCATCCACAGCAGTTCCGCAACGTCTTTTTCGGGCCTGAGAACCGCAGCGGCGTCCGCGCTGGACAATACATCGACGACCTTGGTGCGCCGTTGTTCGCGCGTTTCGTGCAACTCTTCTTTGATGTTGCCAAGGACGAAGGATTGCCAAACACGGATGACATCGTGATAGCCCATACCTGGTGGTTTACGATCTTTGGCCTCGCCACACTATTTGTTATCCAAGGAGTTGTGCCTGGATTGTCTGACCAGACTCTCGTGATCGAGCAGACGATTGCAACGCTTTGGGCGGGCGTTCAGGCTGTTCCGCGATTGCCGAAGAGTGCAATCTCTAAGCGATCCGCCCGATCCAGTGCCTCAAAGCGCTAAACAACTTCTGTCTACTTAGGGGTCGTTGAAGGTACACTGCCGCCGCAAGGCAATTCACTTTAGCGTTTCGGGAATTGAATTCTCCGCCATTTCTCGGTAGCCAGCCAAGAGGTACCAACTGGACTCGAATAGGAGAACATCTTCCCTGCCCCGCCGCTGCGGGAGGAGGATGACCAATGCAACATGGCAGTCTCACTACTCAGTCTCGCCTCGAAGGTCCCGACGTTTGGCAGTTCCGTTGGTCAGAAAAAGGCCCCAACGGGAAGCGCATATATCGGAAAAGGGTGATTGGAACTATTGAGGAGTATTCCAACGAGGACGCCGCCCGAAGTGCGGTCGCCAGCCTGATTGCTGAGGTCAACTGGGCGAACCTGCGATCAACTTCAGTCACCATGACAGTCGCTCAGCTCTGCAGCCATTTTGAGCAGCGTGAATTGGCCCGAAGCAACACTTGGCGGAGCTATTCGACGAAAATGTGCTATGCGGTCTACCTGCGCCGATGGATCTTGCCGAATTGGGGAAAACTCGAACTTCGTGACGTGCGGACGATCGAGTTTGAGTCCTGGCTCCGCCGGTTGCCGCTGGCGAAGGGCAGTTGCGCGAAGATCCGGGGCGTGATGTCCGTGCTGTTCAATCATGCTTGCCGATATGAGTTCTTCGATCACAATCCAATTCGTCTCGTGCGTCAGGGAGCGAAACGCAAAGCCGCCCCAAATATACTTACTCCCGATGAAATCAAGAACCTAATAGACGGTTTGGCAATCAGAGAACGGACATTGGTCTTGCTCGCTGCGTCGACTGGATTACGACAGAGCGAACTGTTCGGCCTAAAGTGGCGCGACATCAACTTTTCCGATAGGTTGATCCATGTAACGCGGTCGATTGTCTGCGGAGTTGTTGGTCCTTGCAAAACCGAATCGTCACAAAAGCCAGTTCCGGTTCATCCGCTCCTGATAGAAACCCTTCTGAAATGGAAAGAACAGCAGCATTACCGCAAACCTGACGATTGGGTTTTCGCAAGCAAACGCCACCGCGGTCGAAAGCCGTTCTGGGGTCAGGCGATCTTGAGAAAATTCATCCTGCCGAGAGCCCACGAATTAGGCATCAAAAAACGCTTTGGGTGGCGCACGTTTCGGCACACGTATTTCGACGCTACTTAGGAGTGTGGGGACAGAATTCAAAGTGATGCAGGAACTGTTGCGACATTCTTCACTGCGATCGACGCTAGACGTCTACACCCAGGCGATCACACCTTCGAAACACGCGGCCCAGGACGCCGTGATGTCACTTGTTATGTCTGCCGGCGGAACTCAAGGATCGGCCTAGTCCAGCAGCGGGACCGGGCGGCAATCGACGTCAAAAGGGCACAAAAGGGACACAAATTTATGTCCTTTTGCACCCTCTATGGTTTCCGCCCATTCCAGAGAACTCTTTTGGAATGAATGGCGGGGACGACGGGGCTCGAACCCGCGACCTCTGCCGTGACAGGGCAGCGCTCTAACCAACTGAGCTACGTCCCCCAAGTGCATTTTAGCCCTCAGGAAAATCCCCTGCAAAAGAATCACATGGGATTAACTCCCATCTGAGCCTTGGCGGCCAAGATGCGATCTTCGCTCTTTCGCCATGGAAGAGTGTAACAGATGACTCGCCGATTCGTGGACGCGGCCGTTGACTGCTTCATCTCTTTACCCGGACGGGCCTATAGAGAGGTTGCTTTGGGGCGCGACGTGGCTGCGGGTGAGCATCTCTTGGGGGTTCTTCCGGGCGGTTGTTGGAAAGCGCTCCGACTTCACGACGACGTGAGTTACGCGCTGATGGCCAATGCTCCTTCACCGGAGTTTGCGCCGGATCGAATGAAGATTAGGGCAGTCTCGCATGGATCAAGCGGGCCTGTGGTAAAGCCGCGTGGGGAAATCCAGCCGCACGCTGCGCCCTCATCGGACCAACGCTTGCCGAGAAATTGCAGGCTTGAGCCTATGCGGGCCACGCGACGCGACTGCTACGCGCGGACGAAGTGAATCCCATGTCGGTTGAGATGCCTCGCACACATTGCACGAGATGATTCGCAATCGAAGGAAGCTTCTGCGCAGTAACTCGGAACGACGGGCCGGAAACACTCACTGCACCGACCGGCAAACGCTGCGCATCCAGAAGTGGCACAGCGATGCAGCGTAATCCTTCTTCGAACTCCTCATCGTCCACAGCATAACCGCGACGACGTGTCTTCTCGATCTCCGTCCGGAGCGCCTCCGCCGAAGCGATGGTCCGCTGCGTAAATCGCTCAAACTTTGTCCGCCGCAGAATGTCGTTGATCCGCTCTTCCGGCAAGAACGCCAAAATCGCCTTTCCCACCGAAGTGCAATGAACAGGATTGCTGGATCCAATCCGCGTAATCATGCGAACCGACCGGGCGGGCTCGATTTTGTCGATGTAAATAACGCGCGCCTGCTCTAAAACGCACAAGTGCGCGGTCTCTTCCGTCTCAGCGACAAGGCGTCTGAGGTGGGGCTGGGCCCGCTCGCGCAAGTCGTATTGTTCGATAGCACGGTTACCAAAATCAAAAAGCCGAAGCCCAAGACGGAATTTGCCGCTCGTCGTGCGTTCCACCATGTGATGGCGTTCGAGAACCATGAGGAAGCGATGCGCAGTGCTTTTGTGGAGCTGCAAAGATGAGGCTACTTGCGCCAGACCCAGCGGTGTCTCGCTTTCTCCAAGCAAATCCAGAACCGCGAATGCCCGGTCCAGGGCTTGAACTCTGTAGGTCCCTTGCGGCGTTGCGTCTCGCATAATGGTCCTTCGTTTCGCGCTTTGGTTACAGACTCAGTTTCTCAAGATATGAGATTTGCGTCAAATTCAATTAATCTCGTGCCGTTCAAATTGGCGGACCAGCCTTCACGCGGGCACTACATCGCCCTCGCCAGGCGCGAGAAAGAGGTTGGCCTCGAGTCCGTGCTGCCTTGTATAGAGGTCGTAGTAGCGCCCACCGAGCGCAAATAGTTCGGTGTGATTGCCCCGCTCGACGATGAGGCCTCCCTCGACGACCAGGATCTGGTCGGCGCGCCGAATGGTGGAGAGACGATGTGCGATCACAAAAGTGGTTCGCCCTTGCATCAGCTGGTTCAGTCCTGCCTGAATCATCGCTTCCGATTCAGAATCCAGCGAGCTGGTCGCTTCATCGAGAATCAAGATCCGTGGCTGCGCCAGCAAAGCGCGCGCGATCGACAGACGCTGCCGCTGGCCGCCGGAAAGCTTAACGCCCCGCTCGCCGACTATCGTGTCGTAGGCTTCGGGAAAGCGCTCGGCGAACTCATCCACTCGCGCCGTGCGGCAGGCGAATAAGAAGTCATCCTCTGTTGCCTCCGGCCGCGAAAACATCACATTCTCGCGAATCGTTCCATCGAAGAGAAATGAGTCCTGAAGCACCACGCCCAGTTGGGATCTAAATGTATGCAGGTCCACCTTCGCGAGGTCCACATCGTCCACCACCACGCGACCCTTCGATGGTGTATGAAACGCACAGAGCAAGCTAATGATGGTGGACTTTCCCGAACCGGACGAACCCACCAGCGCCGTGACAGTTCCTGGCTCGGCCACGAAGCTGATGCCGTGCAATACCGGTTTCTCAGGCTCGTACGCAAACTCGACGTCCTCAAATCGGACTGTTCCCTGAATCGGCGGCATCTTCATCGTCCTGCCGGGAACCTGGTTCTCCTCCATCTCCGACATGATCTCGCCCGTTCGGTCGAGTCCTGCAAACGCTTCGGTCAGCTGCGTACCGATGTTCACAATTTGAAATACAGGCGCAATCATGAATGCAAGAAACATGTTGTAGCTGAAATAGTCGCCCACAGTCCATGTATGGTTGAGCACGCTATGCCCGCCGAGCCACATCACCAGTGCCGATACCAGTCCCAACACCGTAGTTGATGCCGAGCCAAGCATGCTGGTCATGGTCAGCGACTTCATGACATTGGTCAAAAGCCGGTCTACGCCCTCGGAGAAAACGCTGTGTTCGCGCTCTTCGGCGTGATAGCCCTTGATGACCCGAACTCCGCCGAGCGATTCCGTCAGCCGGCCTGTCACCTCGGCGTTGATCTTGGCACGTTCGCGGAAGATCGGACGGATCATCTTGAACGCGTATTGCAGAACGAAGACAAATGCACCCACCACCGAGAAGACGGTGAGCGTCACTGTAACGCTCCGGTGCAACAGATAAATGAAGGCCAGTACGGCTGTAAGAAGTCCTCCAACAAACTCGACCAGACCCGTGCCGACCAGATTGCGAATACCCTCCACATCGGACATAATGCGCGCAACCAGCGTGCCGGTGCGGTTCTCGTCGTAGTAGGCCACTGAGAGCAGACCGACGTGCTTCTGCACTTGGCGCCGCATGTCGGCGATAAGCCGCTGTCCTGCTTTCGAAAGCAACTGCGTGAGTGAGAACGAGGTGATCGCCTGCACGATCATTGCCGAAAAGACGATAACAATGATTCGTGGTAACAGCTCCGGGTGAGGATGAGCCTGATTCAACACGCGGTCTAAAAGAGGCTTACTCGTGAAAGGCAATACCAAACCGGCAAAACGATTCACGGTCATGAGGCAGAGCCCGGCCAACAGCAGACCTTTACGCGGCGCGACCAGTGTCCGGATCTGCGGCCAGAGTTTCTTTACGCTGATTTTGCGCTTTGGTTGTTCTGCTAGACCGGCACGCGCGCTTCGCCCATGGGGCGTGCGCTCTGCGCGCATGCCGATCCCCATCCCGCCGCCGCGCATGGTCCCCATTCGTTAGACCTGCCTCGCACGCTTCGCAGCAATGAACGAACGCACACAAAGCATCACGTAAACGAGCAGCAAACACGCCATGACCAGTTTAGAGCCAAGCGCGATCTCGTTGATGGGCGCTGGCTGGGAACCGGACATCACGGCATTCAGGCTCAACGTCGATACGAACGTGCGAACAACTTCTGCTGCCGCCCCCAGGAACCCGAGCAGCCCGATCGTCACATTGATATGCATGAAAAGTTTGCGCCGCGACTCGTTGGGGCTGATTGCAAGAAATCCAAATACACCCAACGCCAATCCAAACCAGGTCGGAATAAGGGCCGTGGGATGCTGGCTGCCTGTGCCGAAATACCCAGCCAGACCTAAGCCGGCCAAAAGAACCGCAAACACCAACGTCACTTTTGCCATTGCAGTTTCGTCCTATGTTCAGGTCTAGGGTATCAGCTAGTTAGATGAATCTCTCCCGCGCTCGATGCAGAATTCCCGTGACGCCAGGGATCACTCACCCTTGGCCGCCTGCTTCACGTCCGCCACTACCTGCTCCGCAGTCCAATCATTCCCAGGGTAAAAGCGCACCACCTTGCCATCGCGCCCAACCAATGTGGTTGAGAGTGTGTGCGTAATCGAGTCGTCCGGTCCGGCTGTCATTCCCAGATCAAAGTATCTGGCCATTTCCGCAAGAACCGGCTTCTGCGGAACCCCAAAATCCCAATGAACAAAAGCGGTCTTCGCATCGCTGCCGATGTATTGGGCTCCGTAGGCCCGCAGCCTCTCCGGCGTATCGTGTTCCGGATCAAAGCTCACACTCAAGAGATGTGTGCCCGCATAGAGTGTCGGATCCGAAGATAGCTGCTTCTCGATCGCAGCGAAATTGCGCGTCACGCGCGGGCAGAAGTTCGGGAGGGGGCAGCGCGTGTAAATGAACGTAATAAGCAACTCCTTACCTCGGAATTGCTTGATATGAATCTCGTGCCCGTTCTGATTTCGCAACGCAAAATCAGGCACCAGGTCGCCCGGCGCCGGTACATGGTAGACCACTGCCGGCTTGTAATCCGGCTTTCCTTGCGCCACCACAACAATATGGTCCAGCACGACATCGGCATCCGCGTCTTGCGAGACGAGGAGATCGGCTGTGAGCACATCTCCAGGATGCAGTTCGCTCACGATGCTCGTATCTTTCAGCTTGTACGGCATAGTCATCGCATCCATAAAACCGGGGATAGCTTCGTGATCGAGGGTAACTTCGCCCGAGGTGGGGTTTGTGGACACAACTTTACCCCGCAGCTTGTAGATCTTGAACGAAGGGCTCGCCTCAGTCGCCGAGGCATTCTGGTGACCTGCATGGCAACCGGCCAACGCAACAGCGAGCAGAGTGATAGCAAAACATCGGCGGCTCACAGCTCAGTTTACAACCGCGATTTCCGCCGCTACCGCGGATAGCGCCCCCAAGCCCGGACAGCGTATAACGCAGGTATGGGGCCGTCGCGTCCAGCGCAGATCGACAATTGGATTCGCGATGGCGGAATTGTCATTGCGGCCAGTGAACGCGCGGCTCGCGTAATTAAGATGGCCTACCATCACCGTCGTCGTGTGGAAGGCTCGAAGGCTTGGCCAGCACCCCACATTCAGGCGTGGGCGAATTTTGTTGTTGCCGCCTGGGATATATACGCGCGCGATGAGCGAATGCGCCTGAATTCCGTACAGGAGCAGGCGCTTTGGGCAGATATCATCGGCCGCGAACAGCGCGTTGTCACCGCATTCGAAGCTCCGCGCCAGCGGCTCGCCTCCATGGCCATGCGAGCGCATGAACTGCTCTGTTCATTTGCTCCACGCTATTTGAAGGAGTCCGCTCGAATCGGCTGGGACAATGATCCGGGAGTCTTCAGCGACTGGCTAACCGTCTTCGACAAGAAATGCCAGGAGGCCGCACTGATCAGTGAGGCACGCCTGCCGTTAGAGTTGACCTCCCTTCTTCAACAAGACAGCACGCCACGCGCTCCCCTATTGGTGGTTGGCTTCGATCGGCTTCTTCCCATGCATAAAGCGCTCTTCGACGCATGGGGGAGATGGCAGGAACCTGCGCCCGATGAGCGAGCCAGCGACATTCACTTTTATGCAGCTCCTGATGAAGAGTCGGAGATTGAAGCCTGCGCAAGCTGGTGCATGAACCAGATTGCTGCCAATCCCAACGCGCGCCTTCTTGTACTTTCTCAGGACATCGCCGATCGCCGAGGCGAGATCGAACGTGCTTTTCTTCGCTGCGCCAAACCGGGGTCGCCATCTGTTTTTGAATTCTCTCTCGGAATCCCTCTCGACCATGTTCCGCTTGTCCGCGCCGCTTATCTCCTCCTTCGCTGGCTCGACAGTCCGCTCACGGAAGCAGAATTGGACTGGCTGTTCGCAACGGATTTTCTGGCAGGACAGGGACAATCGAATGGACTGCAAGCACGCATGAGGGCGATTCGCCGGCGAAACCTTGCGCAACCCGAATGGACGTTGCAAGCGTTCGCCAGCCAACGCATCGCAGCGGACGGCCATTCGCTCGATTGGCTTCGTGGCTTGATCGAGGTTCATCGCGTATTGAAGGACCGGCGACAGAGCCCTGTTGATTGGGCCGCGCAAATTCCCAACCTTCTGCGTCGCGCAGGACTCCCAGGCGAACGCGTCTCGTCGAGTGCTGAATTTCAGGCTTGGCAAAGATGGGAACAGGCACTCGATCTTGGCGCCTCGTTGGGATTCGATGGCTCCGTGATGAGTTGGCGGGAGTTTCTCTTGTCCCTGGCGCGCATCCTCGAAGCGACGTTGTTTGCTCCCGAGTCTAGTGACGCGCCGATCCAGATCACCGGTCCCGCCGAATCTGCGGGCCTCGACGCGGATGCCGTTTGGTTCCTCGGCGTCGATGAAGAAGTTTGGCCCCCATCGGGAACCTCGGATCGCTTTTTGCCGCAATATTTGCAGCGCGAGTCTCGCATGCCACACACTTCGGCGCGCCATGATTGGGACTTGGCGGAGTCCATCACCAAGCGGCTGCTCGAATCTGCACCTGTCGTCAATTTTAGTTACGCCTCTCAGCGAGCGGATTCCGAAACTCGTCCTTCCCGCTTGGTCGGTCGTTTTGCCGTATCCCCGCAACCGCCGCTTCCGCCCAAGCTAATCACGCCTCGTACTGAAACACAGCTTTCGGCTTCGTTCACCGACGTAACCCGCGTTCCATTTTCGCCCGGTAAAGTTCGCGGCGGCTCCGCCATCCTCACATTCCAGTCGCAGTGCGCGTTCAAAGCCTTCGCCACGGCCCGGCTCGACGCCCAAGGTTGGGAACCGGCCGAATACGGACTTTCCGCATCCCAGCGCGGTCTCTTACTGCATGCCGTGTTGCACGCCGTTTGGGCCGGGCCGCCAAATGGATTATGTTCTCTCGATGACCTCCTCGCACTTCCAGATTTGCGCTCCTTTGTGGAAGAACATGTCCGAGCCGTCCTTCGGGAAAAACTGCCCGATGGAGCCGCAGACCGAATGCCGCGCCGCTATCTTGATCTTGAAGCAACGCGGCTCCGGCGCATCGTCAGCGAGTGGCTGGCTTACGAGTCGACTCGGGTTCACTTCACTGTTTCGGAAACTGAGTCGGAGCGCAAGATCCAAATCGCCGGCATCGAATTGGATTTGCGCATCGACCGCATCGATCGCCTCAAGGATGGATCGACGCTGGTCATCGATTACAAGACCGGGAACGTCACTCCAAAAGCATGGGAACTGCCTCGGCCCGACGACGTGCAGTTACCGGTCTATGCAGGTTTCGCGCTCAATCAGCCAATCGGCGGCGTAGTTTATGCCAAAGTTCGTGCGGGAGACCTCGAGTTTGCCGGGCACGTAAAGGATGCCAATTCAACTCTCTTCTTCGATCCGAAAGGCACCGCTGCGCTCGCCAGAAATCCCCTTACAGCCGAACAACTCGACGAATGGAAGAGCTATATCGAACGGCTTGCGCGCGACTTCGTTGCCGGTCGTGCCGACGTAGACCCGCGCGAATATCCGGGCACCTGCGATCGATGCAACCTACATACCCTCTGCCGCATTCACGAAAATAGCTCTCCAACAGAATCCGAAGACGAGGGCAGTGTGCCGGCCGATGAGTAAGCCTGCGATCAACATCCCTCCTCCTCCCGATCAGGCTCAGCGCGAACGAGCGCTCAATCCCATGCGGTCCATCCTGGTTCAGGCGCCTGCCGGCTCGGGAAAGACCGATCTTCTCACCCGTCGCTTCCTGCGATTGCTTGGTGAAGCAGAAGATCCGAGCCAGATTGTCGCTATTACCTTCACCAAGGCTGCCGCAGCTGAAATGCGCCATCGCATTCTCTCGGAACTCGAGAAAGTCACGGCCACCACCGGAACACCCGCGGACTCTCCTGACGAGTTCTCCATGGAGGCGCTGGCTCGTCGCGCTCTCCGCCAGTCACAGGTGCTCGGCTGGCAGCTTCCCGACCTCCCCGCTAGTCTCCGCATCTCCACCATTGACTCTTTTTGTCGGGAACTCGCGATTCAACAGCCTCTACTCTCCGGTTTCGGCGCCGACCTGAGAATTGATGAACAGCCCTCCCATCTGTATCGCACGGCCGCGCGCAATGCGCTGAAAGAGATCGGTGGGAGCAATGTTGTCTTGCGCACCGCGATTGAGGATCTGTTGCTTTGGCGCGATAACAACTGGAGCGAACTGGAGAATTTGCTCGTTGAAATGTTGGGAAAGCGCGATCGCTGGATGCACGATTTCGTTCTCGAGCGCGAGCCGAATTGGGATGGCCTGCGTGACCAACTGGAAAAGCCGTTTGCAGATGCCCTGCAACGGGGAATCGCTGATCTCAATCGGCTCCTCGATCAAGCGCCCGGCGCATGGGAAGAGGCAGTTGCGTTGGCACGCTTTGCGTGCAAACACAGTGGAGGCATGCTCCACCGGGATCTTGCCGAGCTCACCGAATTCCCTGCCGGTCCTTACGAATGTGCCGCATCGCTCGACAAGGCCCGTTGCGCGCTCCTCTGTCTCGCCGACCTCGTACTCACCAAGGAAGGCAACTTTCGTATTCGGATCGACAAGAGCCACGGCTTTCCTTCGGATCGCAAAGCGGCCAAGACCCGACTCACCCGTCTGATCGCCGATCTGAAGAACGTAGACGGTCTCGAAGCCGCACTCGCCGAAGTCTGCATCCTTCCCCCGCCCCGCTACACAGAAGAAGATTGGCATATTGTTCGCGCATGTTTCACATTGCTTCGCCGGGCTGCCGCTGAGCTGCATGCTGCCTTCGCCGAAACCGGCGCGCTAGACTTCATTGAAGTTGCACAAATCGGGCAGCACGTCCTTGAGGGCGACGACGGTTTACCCAACGACGCTGCGATTGCATTCGCCGACGGGATCCGGCACCTTCTTGTCGATGAGTTCCAGGACACGAGCCGTCGCCAGCATCGTTTGCTCGCCAGCCTGGCCGCTGCGTGGCCCGATCAGGCTAACCGCACGGTTTTTGTTGTTGGCGATCAAGTCCAATCCATCTATTTCTTTCGCGATGCGGATGCTGAGCTCTTTCCCCGCGTGCGTAAATTCGGTCTGGAGATTCCCGGCGGCGATCCTCTCCTCTTCGATTTCGTCCGGCTTTCCGCCAATTTCCGCACTCAGCCCACCTTGGTCCAGAACTTGAATGAAACCTTCGATCGCGTCTTCGCGGAAAACGATGGCAGCGGCATCACGTTCTCAGCTGCCGAACCGGCTCGCGATCCACAAGCCGATGCCTCTCGGAACCTCACTCTGCATCTGGAGTTCATGCCGCAAATTGCATCGGGGGACTCTGCCAGCCCCCAGTCTCAACAGCTAAAGCGCGAAGTCATGGCGAAGCGGGAAAAGGCTCGCGAGAATCAAACGGCCGAAATCGTTGCGCTCATCCTCAACTACATGGATCGCATCGAGCAGGCGCGATCTGCCGGAGCGAAGTATCGCATCGCAGTCTTGGGTAGAACTCGCAATTCTCTTGAGCCCATCGCCTACGCGCTGCGCAAGGCGGAAATTCCCTTTCGCGCCGTTGACCTGGAACGATTAGATGAGCGCCCCGAGGTCTTAGACGCTCTGGCCCTTGGTCGTGCACTCTTCAATCCTCTCGATCGCATTGCGTGGCTCGGAATTTTGCGTGCCCCATGGTGTGGACTGGCGCTGGACGAACTTCACATGCTTACAGGCGGCGATCATCCTGACTTGATCGAGCAGCCAGTACCAAAATTAATTGGCGAACGAATTCACCTTCTTGGCGCCGAAAGCCGTCGTTCCGTCGAACGCGTGCTGCGCGCGACCCGATCCGCGCCGTCTTTGTCCGCGGCATTGCCGACTGCGTCTTTTGGGACATGGCTCGAACAAATCTGGCGCAGCCTGGGCGGAGCCAGCTGCGTAGATCAAACGGCGCAATCCAATCTGAACCTGCTTTGGCGCTGTATCGACCGCCTACCCAACGGAGCGCAAGATTTTCTTGGTCCCGCCCTCGACTCGGCTCTGAAAGACCTTACTGCAATGCCAGATCCGGCGGCAAGCACAGAATGCGGCGTACAGCTAATGACCATTCACAAGTCTAAAGGACTTGAGTTTGAAGTCGTGATCGTTCCGGAGTTGCAAGCGCGTGCCGGAAACACGCGTGGCAAACTGCTTTCGTGGCTTGAACGTGGGCTCACAAAGCCTGGTTCCTCTGGCGAAATCACCGAGTTCCTGGTGGCGCCGATCCAAACTCGGGGTGCGGAGCGCGGCTTGTCTAAGCAATGGGTCGACCGTATGTATCGTGAGCGCGAATCGCAGGAAATGCGGCGCATCTTGTACGTCGCTGCGACGCGTGCCCGGGAAGAACTCCACATCTTCGCAAGGTCCGAGTACAAAAACGCATCGGGAAAGACCTGCCTAAGCGAGCCCAGCAATTGTCTCCTCGCGACCGCATGGCCAGCGTTCGAGAATGAGATTCGCGCGCGCTTCGAAGAATGGCAATCCGCGCAACCAGATTCGCATCGAGAAATCGAATCCGTCGTCGAAGCGATTGCGGCATCTTCTGTCATTAGCCTTGCACTGATGCCAAGCCCTGCCAAGCCAACTCTGCTCCGCCGGCTTCCGCCAGATTTCACTCCCCTGGAGTTGGCGGGCGTTTTCAGTCCAGTCCGCGACAAGGGTTCTATTCGGCGCAGCGAGCCCGAACGATACAGGCGTCACGAGGGGGGAATCGCTTCACGCGCACTCGGCACCGCCGTTCACGAACTGCTCGAGGAGGCAGCTCGACTACGCGCAACCAATGATTGGACCGCCACCCACGTCGCCCTGTCGAAGTTGCTGCCGCACATCCAAGCCCAGATCCGCGCCACCGGCTTAACGCAAAGCGAAACCAAGCCCATCGCCGCCCAGGCTCTCGACATTTCCCAAAAGGCTATGAAAGATCAGGTCGGTCAGTGGATTCTGTCGCCGCATGCCGAAGCCGCAAGTGAAGCGGCTTGGACAGGCATTGTCGCGGACGCGTTACGTTCAATTCGCGTGGATCGCGTCTTTGGTGCAGGGCTCGAACCTCTGTCCAACGGGGAAGATGCCTGGTGGATCATCGACTTCAAGACCGCGCATGCCGAAGATCTCGACCCGTCGGTTGCCCTGTCGGCGCTTCGCACCCTCTTCGCGCCACAGCTTGAGGCGTATGCCGTAATCCTGCGCAGCCTCTATCGCGAAGCCAAACCTATCCGGGCAGGTCTCTATTATCCGCGCATGTCGTTGTTTGATTGGTGGGCGGTCGATGGCCCGACGCAACGCTAGATGGCCGTCTTTGCGTCTCTCTCTTTTTGCGCTGCCACGCTTTTACGATGACGCACATCGTCGCCCTGCACCCAGAAAATCACGTCCTCTGCAATGTTGGTAGCGTGATCGGCCACGCGCTCCAAGGCCCGGCTGATCATCAATGCGTTCAGAGCCTGCGGTGCAATATGGCTCTGCTCTTCCATCACCTTCGTGAGCGCCTTGTAGGCAGCGCGATTCATGGCATCCACAGCATCATCCATGGTGAGTACATTCCGTGCGATATCCGCATCGGCCTCGATGAACGCCTGCAAGCTCTTGCGCACCATCTCAGCCGACAGCGTGGCCATCCGGGGGATATCGACCGGCAAATCCGCCACCGCCATTTGCTCCATATTGCGCACCCGATCGCTGATGCTCTTAGCCGCGTCGCCCACGCGTTCCAGATCGGCATTGATCTTGATTACGCTTAGAATGAACCGCAAGTCGATGGCCATTGGCTGCTCCATCGCAAGTAGATCCAGAGCCGCTTGATCGATGTCGCGTTCCAGCCGATTGATCGCATTCTCGCTACGACTAACGAGATCGCAGATCGACAAGTCGCGCACACGATATGCCTCAATTGCCCTCTGGATTGCCTGTTCCGCAAGGCCTGCCATCATCAGCAGGTTCTCTTTCAATTCGTCGAGGCTTTGCTGAAAACGAATGCGTGTCATCCGAACCTGCCCGTAATGTAATCCTCAGTACGTTTGTCGCTGGGATTCGTGAAGATCTTGTGCGTCGAGTCGAATTCCACCATGCGACCATTCAGAAAGAATCCTGTCTTCTCTGCGACCCGGGCCGCCTGCTGCATGTTATGCGTCACAATCACGATAGTGTACTGCGTCTTCAATTGGAATATAAGGTCTTCGATTTTTGACGTCGAAACTGGATCGAGTGCCGACGCAGGCTCGTCCATCAACAGGACCTCAGGGTCTACGGCTAGTGCGCGTGCGATGCAGAGACGCTGCTGCTGTCCTCCCGATAGACTGGCGCCGGATTTCTTCTTGAGATCGTCCTTCACTTCATCCCAAAGAGCTGAGTTCTTCAGCGATCTTTCCACAATTTCATCCAGGACCCGGCGGTTGGCATATCCATTCAGTTTCAATCCTGATGCCACATTATCGTAGATCGACATCGTGGGAAACGGATTAGGCCGCTGAAAAACCATTCCCACGCGGCGCCTTACCTGCACAGGCTTGGCGTCGTTATAGATGTCAAGCTCGCCGATGCGGACTGATCCCGTAACGCGCGCGATGGGATTCGTCTCATGCATCCGGTTGAGGCATCGCACAAATGTGCTCTTCCCGCAGCCTGATGGGCCAATCAGCGCCGTAGCATGGTTGGCTGGAATATTTAATGTAATGTCCTGCAACGTGTGATTGGTCCCGTACCACGCGTTCAGATTCGTCACGTCGATGCGAACGCCCACTTAGCTTGCCCCTTTCAAGACGCCCCGGCTGGTTACGTAACGCACCAGCGAAACCGAGAGCGTAATCAGCAAAATCAAAACCAACGCTCCGGCCCAGGCCAGGCGATGCCAATCGTCGTAAGGCGAAATGGCAAAAACGAAAATCTGCAGTGGCAGAGCAGCGATCGGCTGATTCAGGCTCGTGCTCCAGAATGAGTTGCCCAGCGCCGTAAACAGCAAGGGTGCTGTTTCGCCGGCCACACGCGCAAACGCCAGCATGCATCCCGTGATGATCCCGGGAGAGGCGGTCTTCAACGTAATCGACAAAACTGAACGCCAGTTCGGCACGCCCAGCCCCAATGCCGCCTCGCGCACCGCATGCGGCACCATCAGCAGCATCTCTTCTGTCGTCCGCGACACCGTCGGAATCATCATGATTCCCAGCGCTACGCCTCCTGCGAAGCCCGAAAAGTGATGTTCCGGAACCACGATCAGCGAGTAGATGGCGATGCCCATGACGATCGAAGGGACCCCGTTCAGCACATCGGCTGTAAAGCGAATCGCATTGGCCAGTTTGGTTCCGCGCCCGAATTCAGCCAGAAAAACTCCGCCCCCGATGCCGATAGGAATCCCGATAGCGCTGGCCTCCAAAAGCAGAATCGCTGAGCCCACGATGGCGTTCGCCATGCCTCCGCCCGATTCGCCGACAGGTTTGGGAATCTGGGTGAAAAAGGCGATATTCAATGAACTTGCGCCCTTGTAGATCAGGTACCCAAATATCGCCAACAGGGGCGCGATCACCACCACTGTTGCAAGGATCGACAAGGCGGTCACCGCGTTGTCGGTCCACGCGCGTAGCTCCGATCGGGATTTGAATGCATGTTGGTTCAACACAGTCTCCTCAATGCGCCTGGGACGGCGTCCCACGAGTCACAGCCCAGACCAGTAGCTGGGCAATGATGTTCACGATGATCGTCACAATGAACAGCACCAGGGCAATCTCAATGAGCGCGCTCAGGTGGACTTCGCCAACCGCTTCGGTGAACTCATTGGCGATTACCGAAGCCATCGTAGCCCCGTTCGAAAGCAGCGACCTGTGAATCTCCGGCGTATTGCCGATCACCATTGTCACTGCCATGGTCTCGCCCAGCGCACGCCCCAGTCCCAGAATCACGGCGCCCACGATGCCGATCCGCGCATTGCGCAGCACACCCATCCGGATCATCTCCCAGCGCGTCGCGCCCAGCGCCAGCACCGCTTCCCGCTGCGAGTGCGGCACTGCCGACATCACCTCGCGCGTCAAAGAAGAAATGATCGGCAGAATCATGATGGCAAGAATCACGCCGGCCGACACGAATCCCAGACCCGTTGGGTTGTCGTCGCTGAAAAATCCTGTCCATCCCAGCAGATGCGCCAATACTGGATTCACGTATTCCCGCACCAGCGGCACCAGGACAAATACAGCCCACAGACCATAGATAATGCTGGGAATTGCCGCCAGCAGCTCTGTCAAAAATGCCAGCGGGCCGCGAAGCACGCGAGGGCACATCTCCGTCAGAAAGATCGCAAGCCCGAGCCCCAGAGGAACCGCGATCAATAGCGAAAGAAACGACGAAACCAGCGTTCCGTAGATGAAGGGCAAAGCGCTGAAGCGGGCATTCACCGGGTCCCAGTAGAGCGTCGCATGCGTATCAGGATCCCGGAACACGTCATAAAAGAAGCTGAAACCAAACTTGTGCCAGGACAACTCCGACCGCAGCACCAATTGCCACAAGATCAGCAACACGATCGCAAAAGTGCTCAGTGCGCATAACACCATCAGGTATCGGAAGATCCGATCGGCCATCGTCGAGCTTCCACGCGAAAGCAAATACTGCCTGATGGGAGAGCCCGACTCTACTGCACCTGCCTGGCTCGCCGTCGATTCAGCCGACAGGGCTGGCTCACGTTGCATGGGAGGCTGAGCGATTCGGATCTCGGGCACGGGTTCATTCACCAACGGTAGGCTAATGGGCCAAGATGAATAGGAGGTTACAGGGCCGCAAAATCAAGCGCATACAACTCAGAAATCGAACGATTGGGTCAATCGCCCTTTCATAATCCTGGGTACCGACCCCTCACAACTGTTCTAATCTTGTGTTTGTCGAACGGAAGGCCTGGTATGGTGCCCAAGTCCCTAGCCCTATTCGCCCTCGTTCTCAGCACATTCGCTTTGCAAGCCCAGCCCCCCCTCCAGCCCGACACTGCCCAAAGGGCGTGGACCGCCGCTTGGATCACCCATCCCACAGCGCCGCTGCGCGAACCCCTTGTTCTCCACTTCCGCCGCAATCTGAATCTAAGTTCGGCCCCTGCCAGCTATCGCGTCCGCGTCAGTGCCGACAATCGCTTCATCCTTTTTGTGAATGGCCATCGGGTCGGCGACGGCCCGGCCCGTGGCGACCTCACGCACTGGCGCTATGAACGGTTCGACCTCGCGCCTTTCCTCCATTCCGGCCAAAACCTCATCACCGCAACTGTCTGGAATTTCGGCATCTTTGCGCCCATCGCCCAAATGAGCGATCGCACCGCATTTCTGCTCGAAAGCGAAGCGACCGGGGCAAACTCCAGCAGCACCCCCGATGGCTGGCTGGTCGAGGAGGAGCATGGTCACCATCCACTGGATCGAAGCTCGGTGACTTCCAGGCGTACATGGCGGCCGGTCCGGGCGAAGAGATCGACGCCGCGCTCTACGACTGGAACTGGAACACCGCGAATGCCGCCAGCCCAGCATGGGTTCCCGCCGCGTCTCCCATGCGCGACAGCATCTACCCCGGTGTCAACAAAGCGCACTCGGCCGACATCACCGGCGACAATCCATGGGGCCTCATTCCCGACGCCTTCCGCACATGGAATACTCGCCACACCAGCGCCGGCGAAACTCGTCCGCACCAGATCTTCCCAAGCGAGCATCTCAGAAGCGGTGCCCACAGCACCGCCGAGTCACGACGTACCTGCCGGCAGCCACGTCCATCTCCTGCTCGACCGCAAAACCCTCACCACCGCCTACCCGCAGCTCACCGTCTCCGGCGGCAAAGGCGCGCACATCCGTCTCACTTACTGCCGAAGCTCTCTACGACAAGAACCAGCACAAAGGGCGACCGCGACGACGTTGACGACCGCGAGCCCTCGGCCTTACCGACAGCTTCCTTCCCGACGGCGGCGCGCATCGCACCTTCGAGCCGCTCTGGTGGCGCACCTGGCGCTATCTCGACCTCGACATCACTACCGGCGCCGATCCGCTCACGCTCGACTCACTCACCGCGCAATTCACCGCCTATCCGTTTGAAGAGCGCGCCACCTTCAAGTCCGCCGACCCCGACCTCGACAAAATCTGGGAGATCAGTTGGCGCACGGCGCGCCTCGATGCCCATGAAACCTACATGGACACGCCCTACTACGAGCAGCTCCAATACATCGGCGACACCCGCATCCAGGCGCTCATCTCCTACACTGTCGCCGGCGACGACCGCCTCGCGCATCAAGCCCTCGACGCTTTCAACGACTCGCGCATCCCAGAAGGCCTCACCCGCAGCCGCTATCCCAGTTCCCTGCCGCAGACCATCCCCACGTTTTCGCTGCTCTGGATCGGCATGCTCCACGACTACTGGATGTACCGTCCCGATCCCGAGCCTGTGCGCGAGGCCCTGCCCGGGATCCGCGACGTGCTCGGCTGGTTCGCGACTCACGAGCAGCCCGACGGCCTGCTCGAAAAACTGCCCTGGTGGAGCTTCATCGACTGGGTCCAGGAAAAGGAGGAAACGCCGACCTACGACGCGCACGGCGAATCCTGCATCACCACGCTCGAGTATCTCGGCGCTCTCGACGATGCAGCCGACCTCGAGAAGAACCTCGGCGATCCCGACGCTGCCGACCGCTACCACACCCGCGCCGCCCATGTCCGCGCCGGCATCTACGACAAGTGCTGGACCCCGGACCGCGGCCTCCTCGCCGACAACCCCGATCAGAAAGTCTTCAGCCAGCAGGCCAATATCCTGGCCGTTCTCTACGACGTCATCCCCAAAGAAGGCCAGCAGGCCGTGCTTCGCAAGATGCTCGCCATCGAGCCCGGAACCACCCCCAATGGCGTGCTCAGCGCCTCCTACTACTTCCGCTTCTACCTCGCCCGCGCGCTCGATCACGCCGGCCTCGCCGACGAATACCTGGATCGCTCGACCCCTGGCGCAAGCTCCTGCCGCTGCACTTCAGCACCTGGCCTGAGATTCCCGGCGATACCCGCTCCGACTCCCACGCCTGGTCGGCACATCCCATCTACGACCTGCTCACTCTGGTCGCCGGAATCGAGCCAGCGAGTCCCGGCTTCGCCTCCGTGCGCATCGCGCCGCACCTTGGCCAGTCTCGGCTCGCTTACGGCGAGCTTCCCGCATCCCGACGGGGCGATCACAATGGAATACCGGCGCCAGGGGGCGGCCCTCGACGCCACCATCACTCTGCCCGGCAGCCTGGCGGGAACCTTTGTGTACCACGACCACACGTGGCCGCTCGCACCGGGTATGAACCAATCCACGCACCCTGACTCAAGAGACATCGGCGAGTTTACGGCTCTCCCTTCTCGAGCGGCTCGGCCCCATCTCCCTTGACAAATCGAATTATTTGACTCCTCCAACCAGTTCCCGCTTTCTTAAAAACGTGTTACAACTCCAACATGGCAAAGGGAAAGACTTCGACGCCGCCAGGGCACGTCAACCTGAGAATGCTGGCCGAGCATCTGGAGCTCTCGCAGACCACGGTCTCTCTGGTTCTGAACAACTCCCCATCGGCAAAGTCCATTCCCCAGGAAACCCGCAACCGCGTCACCGAAGCGGCCGAGCGCCTCAATTACCGCCCCAACTACTTCGCCCGCTCGCTGCGCCAAAGCCGCTCCATGAGCGTTGGCGTTCTGGCCCCCGACCTCAGCGAAGGCTACTTCACCCGCGTCATGAGCGGCGTGGTCGAGGAGCTGACCCAGCGCCCATTACTTCTACTTCACCGCCTGCCACGACTGGAAGCGCGAGCTCATCGAGCAGTATCCGCGCATGCTGGTGGAGCGCGCCGTCGACGGCTTTCTGCTGCTGAACACCCCGGCCGACCATATCGACGTGCCAGTGCCGGTGGTGGCCATCTCCGCCCACAGCCCGCTTCAAAACGTCACCAACATCGTCCTCGATCATCACAGCGCCGTCGAACAGGCCCTGATTCACCTCTACGAGCTCGGCCATCGCCGCATCGCCTTCATGCGCGGCCCGCGCGCCATTCCCGATTCCGAGTTCCGCTGGGAAAGCATCCAGCACGTGGCCCGCGAAATGGGCCTCCGCATCGACCCCGCGCACGTCATCCGCATCGATGCCGCCGGCTGGTCCATGAAGACCGGCTACCACCCCATGGCGCCCGAGATCGGCTACAAGCCCATGCAGGCTCTGCTCGAGAAATGCCGCGACTTCACCGCCATCTTCTGCTTCAACGACATCGCCGCCATCGGCGCCATCCGCGCCCTAAAGATGCGGGCCTCTCCGTTCCCAGCGATGTTTCTGTGGTCGGATTCGACGACATTCTCTCCGCCGCCTACTCCACGCCCTCGCTCACCACCGTGCGCCAGCCTCTGTTCGAGATGGGAAAGCGCGGCGCCCAGGTGCTTCTCGAGCGCATCGCCAACCGCGAGAAAGAATACCCTGCGGAGATCGTCATGGCCCCGGAGTTGGTCGTCCGCGAATCCACCGGGCCTGTCCGCACGAGGAGCGGATCTTGATCGGGCCCTTTATCCGCAATACGATTCAAACCACCGGCTGATGTACACCTGCGCATGCGCCTCGCCGCAATAGTGGCGCGCGTGGGGCGCATCCGCCGCCTCTTTCGTCCATTTGAAGACCGTCAGTTGCGCGTCACTGCAATGGATCACGATCCATCCCCTCGGACGGTCGCTCTCCAAGCCGCAAATCTCACATCGATAAACGCTGTCAATCACGCTTCGACCCCCAAAGTCTGTGTTCTATTCCCTCAGTCCCTTGATCACTGCTTTATTCCAGCATCTGCAAATCCAACGGCTCCTCCAGCAGGCAATCCATCTTCCCGATGCTCGTCAGAGCGCGCTTCAGCGCGGAAGACTTGCACGGTTCCACAGTCACCACGAATGGAAGTGCATGGGCCGGGTATCCGGCCTTCTGCACGATCGCTCGAATATTGATTCGCTCCTTCGCCAGCGTCCCAGTAATCTCCGCCACAATCCCCGGCCGGTCGACCACCAGGAACCGAATGTAATGCGGAACCTCAAACTCCGCCCCTATCTTCGCAGGAACAGAGGGAACCTCCACTCTTCGCGAGCCGTGCGCCAGGGCCATCAGATCGCTGACCACAGCCACCGCCGTGGGATGACCGCCCGCGCCATGGCCCGAGAAAACCACATCCCCGCCGTAGCGGCCGGTGAGAATCACCATGTTTTCCGTATCGCGCGACCAGGCTAGCGGCGAACGCAAATCCACCAGCATCGGTCCCACCGTCGCAGCCACATTGCCGTCCCGCTCTTCGGCTCGCGCAACCTGCCGAATCGTGCAACCCAGATCGCGCGCATAGCTGAAGTCCACCGCCGTCACCGCTGTGATCGCCTGCGGAACAATCTCCTCCGGATCGACCACGACCCGGAGCGCCAGCCGCATCAGGATGGCAAGCTTGGCGCGTGCGTCGAAGCCGCCCACATCCTCCGTCGGATCAGCTTCCGCATAGCCCTTTGCCTGCGCCGCCGCCAGCACCGTCGCATATTCCGCGCCCGCCTCCATCCGGCTCAGGATGAAGTTGCATGTCCCGTTGAGAATGCCTTGCATGCGCTCGATGTGGTCGCCCGCCAGTCCCTGTTCCAGTCCGGGAATGACCGGAATGCCCCCGGCAACAGCCGCGCCATACTTCAGGTGGCCGCCTTTTGCCGCAGCAAGCCTCTCCAACTCCACGCCGTGATACGCAATCAGTTTCTTATTCGCCGTCACAACGCTCTTGCCGGACTCCAGCGCTCTTCGAACCCAATTCCCCGCCGGGTCCAGCCCGCCCGCCAGCTCCACGACTACGTCCACATCTGAAGCCAACACCGCATCCGCATCCTCGCTCCACTGAAGATCCGTAGGCGCCCAGTCCACACGCTTGCGCGCTACATTCCGGTTGAAGACATGGGTCAACTCCAACCCCTCCGGCCGGGACTCCAACAGAATCCGCGCGACGGAACTCCCCACCGTACCGAAGCCGAACAATGCGACGCGCAGGGGGCGAGTGATGCGCGAGGTATGGGCGGAATCGTCCTTCTGCACTGCGCCAGCTGTCTCCATTTGTGCCATCGGACCCTTCTAAAAGCAAGCCAGGATTTGCAATGCTTCGATGATACCTGACACATAGGTCTTACCCCCGCGGTGCAGGCTTGACCGTCGCCCCATAGTCCCCTCGTTCTTGATGTACCATCATGAGCAGATGCGGCGCGTGCTTTCCATCATCCTCGTGGTGTTCTTCGGGATTGGCCCGTTACCGGCCAGCTTTGGAGCCGGCGATGACGCGCGCTTGCCCGCCTGCTGCCGCCGCCACGGCGCGCATCACTGCGCGATGAGCGAGATAACCGCCGAGCAAATGGTTAGCAGCAATTCTGGCTCGGGACCGTTTCTTTCCGCCCCGTCTCGCTGCCCATGGTACCCCGACAATTCGCTTGCCACGACGTCGCCAGTTCACGCGCTCGCCGGTCACTTTGCGAACTCGATCGCTTCCATTGTCCAGACACCCGTGCTTACGGCTCTCGAAGCCCCCAGCTGTAATGGTCTGATCCGTACACAGGTCGGCCGAGGGCCTCCGACCCCGTCACTCACCTGAAAATCCATTGGGAAACCGGTTTGTGTTGAGGTAGACGCAACAGCCTCAGTTTGTTCCCCGACTGTTTCTGCTACCGGTTGTTTTTCAACTGTCAGGCCGCGTCTCAACCTGCCCTTCCCGCCGGTTTCATCGTCATATTCACGCCACGTGATGCTTGCCTGCATCCCCGCTCGGCAACGGAGGTCGCCCATGCGCCGTTCTTTTCTCGTGTTCGCTCTAATTTTGCTGGCTTCATCCATATCAGCCCGCGCCACAGTTTTCGCCACTGTCCACGGTGTCGTTCACGATCAGCAGCACCGACCCATCGTTGGCGCGGAGGTTAAACTACAGGCGGCCGACTCTGCGTTCGTCCTTCACACGAAAACAGACCACGAAGGCGAATTCGAACTGCCGCAAGCGCCTATCGGCGTCTACCGGCTCGAAGTCTCCGCTGCAGGCTTCGCTGCCAGTACGCAATCGATCGCACTTGCCTCGGGCACGAATCCGCTTCTGCACATTCCGCTCTCCATCGTTGGCGCCTCCGAGTCCATTCACGTCGAGGCAGCGCCCAGCAGCGCCGTCGCCGACTCCGTCACGCCCACCACCCTCATCACGCGAGAGGAGATCGATGAAACTCCTGGCGCCGACCGCACCATCGGCACAGAGATGATCACCGATTACGTCCCCGGCGCGTACATGACCCACGACATGCTGCACATGCGTGGCGGCCATCAGACCTCATGGCTGATCGACGGCGTTTCCATCCCCAACACCAAAATCGCGTCCAATGTCGGCCCGCAGATCGATCCCAAGGACATCGATCAACTTGAAACCCAGCGCGGCAGCTACGCATCCGACATTGGCGATCGCACCTACGGCGTGTTCGATGTTCTACCTCGCAACGGCTTCGAGCGTGATCGCGAAGCTGAATTGCGCGTCTACGGCGGCAATCTCTACACCGGTGAAGCGCAACTCTCTCTGGGCGACCACTCCGCAAAAACCGCGTGGTACGCCAGCCTCACCGGCTCGCGGTCCAACTACGGCCTGGCCACGCCGGTTCCGCAGATTTTTCACGACACCACCAACTCCGGCAGCGCCTTCGTCTCAGTCATCCGAAACCAGACCGCAAAGGATCAGCTTCGGCTCGACGGCCAATATCGCCAGGACTTCTTCCAGGTTCCCTACGATCCGGATCCGAATGACTACGAGTGCGCTTCAGGCTACTACTGCTCATTCGGCCTGCGCGACGGCCAGACCGAACGCGACTCGTTCATCATCGCCAACTGGATGCACACCTTCACGCCCAAAACGCTGTTCTCCTTCGCCCCTTTCTATCACTTCAACCAATCCAACTACGATTCATCCCCCAATGACCTGCCTGCTTCCACTACATGGCATCAGACTTCCAACTACATCGGCGGACAAGCCGACGCGCACGACGAGGTCGGCCCGAACAGCTTCTCGGCCGGCGTCTACACCTTCTACCAGGCGGAGAATGATCTCTTCGGCGTGCTCATCAATGACGGCTCCGCGCCCTCGGCGCCCAACACCCAATCCAACGCAGGCGCATCGCTGTTCGAGTTCTATCTTGCCGATCATCTGCGCCTCGGCCGCTACGTCACGCTTCTCGGTGGCGAACGTTTCTCCGTCTACCACGCCGGAATCAATGAAAGCGCCATCTATCCCCGCATCGGCGCCACTGTCGAAATCCCCCGCCTGCACTGGGTCCTGCGCGGCTTCTATGGCCACTTCTTCCAACCCGCGCCCCTTGAGACTGTCTCCTCTTCGGTCCTCAACTACGCCGGCAATCTTCCTGGCGGTGAAAACACATTCTCGCCGTTGCCTTCCGAGCGCGACGAAGAGCACCAGTTCGGCATTCAAATTCCTTGGAAGGGCTGGATGCTCGACGTTGACACCTTCAAGAACCGAGTCAATAACTTCCTCGATCACTCCAACATCGGAGAGTCGAATCTCTACTTCCCCATCGCCGTAGACGGCGCCCTGGTGCGCGCGTGGGAAATGACGCTTCGTTCGCCCGAGTTGGCGCATTTCGGCCAGTTCCACGTCGCGTACTCCAACCAGATCGCCGAACAGCGCGGCGACATCATCGGCGGCTTCACCTGCAGTATCCCCGAGGACCCCGCCTGCGCCTTAGGTCCCGACTACACACCCGTCGATCACGATCAACGCGATACGCTGAACGTCGGCTTCACTGCGAACCTTCCGCTGCGCACATGGTTCGCGTCCAACGTCTACTATGGCTCCGGCTTTACCAACGGCCTGGCGGACTCAGGCCAAGGCCCCTATCAAGGCGCCAATCTCCCCGTACACACTACCTTCGATGTCTCCGCCGGTCACGGTTTCGGAGAAAACTGGAAAGTGTCGGCGAACATTCTCAACGTCACCAATCACCGCGTTCTGCTCGACAATTCCATCACTATCGGCGGCTTCCACTACAACGATCCGCGCATGTTCCAAGCCGAGCTGCGCTACCGTTTTCACTTCTAACCGGCCGTCGCCAAAGATCTGGGTGCCCCATCCAAGCTCTGCCTGGGTGGGAAAGCACGAACCCCAAAAGGTGTCCTATCATCTGAACAATGGCGACCGTTTTCGAGAAACTGAACCTCAAGGACCAGCGGGAAATACTTGTCTTGAACGCGCCGGCGAGCTTTATTCCTGAGCTCGCCGGCCTGCGTGAAATCACCATCCATCGTAGTCTTCGAGCGTCGAGCGATGTGCACTATGCCCTCGCGTTCGTCACTCGGAAGAATGAAATCGATGAACTTGCGCGCCCCCTCGTCGAGCAGACCAAGGGCGATGCAATCCTGTGGTTCATTTATCCCAAGGGAACATCGAAGAAGTACAAGTCCGACTTCAACCGCGACAGCGGTTGGGATACCTTGAAATCCTTGGGATGGGAAACCGTTCGCGCCGTGGCCATCGACGAAGACTGGTCCGGACTCCGGTTCCGCCGCACCGAATACATCAAGGCACGCTAGGATCGGCCGGCTGCTGTCCTGCTCTGACTCAATGTCGTGCTACAGCACCTCAAACAGCCCAGGCATCACTTGCCCTGCTTTGCCCAACACCACATTCGCGAACGCCTGCGCGTTGAGTGGCTGCTCCGGCCCAATGTAGACCGTCCGCGCACCGCTCTGCCGCGCCCAGTGCACGAAGTTCGCTGCCGGATACACCGACCCCGACGTGCCCACCACGACCATCAAAGTCGCTTTCGCAATCTCGTCCTGAATCCGCTCCATCTCCAGCGGTATCTCGCCGAAGAAAACAATGTGCGGCCGCAAACGCCCTCCGCATGCGCATCGCCCCACTTCGGCCAGGTTTTGATAGATCGCGCGGTCTTCAACCGGAGCGCGCCCGCACTCCCGTTCGCAACGCGACTTCGCCAGCTCGCCATGCATATGCAGCAACCGCATCGAACCCGCCCGCTCGTGAAGGTCATCCACGTTCTGCGTACAAAGAAAGAAGCGGTCGCCAAGTTGCTTCTCAAGCTCAGCCAGCGCAATGTGCGCCGGATTCGGCATCGCCTTTTGTCCCGATGCACGCCGCGCCGAGTAGAAAGCCCAAACTCCTGCCGGGTCGCGCCGCCATGCATCCGGTGTACACACATCCTCGATGCGAAAGCCCGCCCAAAGACCATCCTCTGCGCGAAAGGTGGGCAACCCGCTGTCCGCGCTGATGCCCGCACCCGTCAGCACAAACACATGATCATTCGCCGCGACGGAAATTCTTGCCATTGAGTCAATCACGATCAATCCATTGCCCTGGGGTACCCTGGCAAAATGAATTGAGTACCGAGAGCCCAACTGCGAACTAAGAACTCCGAACTGTGAACTGCCGTCACGGTTCCAGCAATATCTTCCCCGTTGTCTTCCGAGCCTCAAGATCGATCTGCGCCTGCGACGCCTCCGCCAACGGATACATGTGCTCCGTGCGCAGTTTCAATTCGCCCGTCGCTGCCCAATCCAGAATCTTCCCGGCACGCCATTCCAGCTCCGCACGCGTCGCCACGTAGTGCCACATTGACGGCCGTGTCAGAAACAGAGATCCCTTGCCGCTCAGCTGAATCAGGTCGAACGGCGGCACCGGCCCGCTCGACGCGCCAAACAGCACCAGCATCCCGCGCGGACGCAGACAGTTCAAGCTCTTGTCGAATGTCGTCTTCCCGACAGAGTCGTAGACTACGTCCACACCTTTGCCGCCCGTGATCCGCTTGACCTCCACCTCAAAATCTTGCTCCGTGTAGAGAATTACCTCGGTCGCGCCTGCCTCGCGCGACAGCTCCGCCTTCTCTTTCGTCGACACCGTCGTGATAACTTTTGCGCCGAGCCTCGCAGCAATCTGCGTCAGCAAAAGTCCAACGCCTCCGGCTCCGGCATGGACCAGCGCTGTATTGCCTGCCTTCAATTCGAACGTGGAGTAACAAAGATAGTGCGCGGTCATCCCCTGAAGCATGGCGGCGGCAGCTTGCTCCGGGCTGAGGCGCGATGGAACCCTAATGAGTTGTGCCGCAGGCACGAGCGCGTATTCTGCGTAGCTGCCCAGCACGCTCACGGAAGCAACAAGATCGCCTTCTTCAAAACCTGATACACCAGGCCCGAGTTTCTCCACCGTACCGGCAGCCTCGCTGCCAGGCGTGATCGGCAACGTCGCCTTGTACACACCCTTGCGGAAATAGATCTCAACGAAGTTGACGCCAACCGCCTCGACCCGAATCAGGACTTGTCCAGCTCCTGGCTCGGGAATAGGCAGTTCGGCTAGCTGGAGGACCTCGGGCCCTCCGGTCGCATGAATCTGAATGGCTTTCATCAACGCAAGGATGCACCTTGAGGTAGGTCGACTGCAAGCGCAAAGCTCTTACCCGGCATTCAATCCACCGGAATACCCAAGCAGAAACAGCAAGCCCCGCATGGAGCTTGTCCAAACGGGGCCTGAGCCTATCTAATCCCTAATCCCTGCTTTTAGAAGCTGTCCTTCTCCCCCGACAGCATGCTAGGCTCTTCCGGCGTCCGCAATCGCACGATTCGATCGATGGCATACGGCACTCGCTGCTGCGTCGAGTAATAATGACGCACCTGCAACTCGCCCAAGAGTCCGATAGCAAGCATCTGGATGCCAGCCAGGATCAACACGCCGGCAATCACGAACAACGGACCATGCAGGTCCATCACGTTCTGATGCGGGTTCAGTATTTTCATTCCGAGGAGCAGCGCCGAAATAAAGCTTCCGCCCAAAATACCTAGCGCCCCAAACGTGCCAAAAAAATGCAGCGGTCTGCCCATGTACTTGAGCAGAAATCGAATCGTCAGCAGGTCGAAGAACACGCGAAAAGTACGGCTGATCCCGTAATGGCTCTTGCCGCGCTCGCGATTCACATTCTTGATCGGAATCTCACAGATCGATGCGCCGTACCAGCTCGCGAGTGCTGGAATGAACCGATGCATCTCCCCGTAGAGCGGAATATTGGTGATGACTTCGCGGCGATAGGCCTTGAATGTTGTCCCGAAATCGTGAATATCGACGCCGGAAAGCTTGGCCATCAGCCAGTTCGCGCAGCGCGACGGAATCCGTCTCATCACGAAGTTGTCGATGCGCTCCTTGCGCCATCCCGACACTACGTCATAGCCCTCTTCGAGCTTCTCGATGAAAGTGGGAATTTCATTGGGATCGTGCTGCAAATCGCCATCCATGGCGAAAATAAAATCGCCCGACGCGTGATCGAAACCTGCCGCCAGCGCCGAAGTCTGGCCAAAATTACGGCGAAGTTTCACCACCAGGACACGGCTGTCTACTGCGGCAATCTCTTCCAGCAGTTTGTAGGTGCGATCGCTTGACCCGTCGTCGACCAACACAAGCTCAAAACTATTGCCCACCTGCTCCATTACCTGCTTCAGGCGCGCATATAAAACGGTCACGTTCTCCTCTTCATTGTGAAAAGGAACGACGATGGAATATTTCGGCATGTTACTAGTATAGACGTCCGCTTGGCGCGTTGGATGCAAGATACATTTCCTGGGAAGCGAATCCGTCACTCGAATGCACGAATACCGAAAGGAAGAGCGACTCAGTTACCGGTCCAATTCATCAAGCATCCCCTGCATCTCGCTGAGCGCGTGACGGTTCCCTGTCCGGGCAGCACAACTGATTCCACCCTTCAGGCGCTCGATCGCTTCGTTCTTTCTTCCCGCATTTGCCAGTGTCTGGGCCGACATAAAATAGGCTGCGGTATAGTCGGGATCGTTGGCCAGCAGGATATCGAATTCCTTCAACGCCTCTTCCGCATCGCCGCGGCCAGCCAGTTCCATGGCGATGCCGTAGCGGGCAAAGCTGCTCTTCGCGTCCAGCGCGAGAATCTCGCGCAATCCTGCAATCTTGTCTGTGCTGCTCATGTTGGACAGACTTTCCCTGACCAGAATTTGCGTATTTGGCGAGGATTGCCGAAACTGGACTTATCTCCCCATGGACCAGTCGTCGCCACAACCATTGTAGCGAAGAACAGGTCAATTGATGGTGAACGAATGGAGCAAGCATGCAATGAGTTCCACTGAGACCAGTTCGATCGTCCGTAGTGTCGCCAGCACGCAATCGGAAATGACTGAAATCATTCTTCCGAACGATGCCAACACTCTCGGTAACCTTCTGGGCGGCCGCCTCATGCATTTTATTGATTTGACCGGCGCCATGGCCGCCTACCGTCACACACGGATGCACGTTGTCACTGCCGCAATGGACCACATCGATTTCATCCAGCCGGTCCATGTGGGCGACTTGCTGATCCTCAAATCCAGCGTCAATCGTGCCTTCAACACCTCCGTCGAGGTGGGCGTCAAGGTATGGGTCGAGGATCCGCAGACTGGATCCTTGCTGCATGTGGCCAGTGCCTACCTGGTTTTCGTGGCCATCGACAAGAACGGCAATCGGCAACAAGTTCCTGGCCTGCAGCCTGAAACGGCCAACCAGATCCGCCGTTACGGCGATGCTTTGCGGCGACGCGAGCACCGTGAAGCCGAAGCTGCCCGGCGCAAGCAAGCGAAGGCCGCTGCTAACGCACAAAGCCCGGACGCGATTTCTACTTCGTAATTCTGCTAACTCAAAAGGCAAGCAATCGAACTTGCGCAACCCACTATGTCAGCCTCCATTTCATCGCCGCGATATCCCTCAGTCTTTCCGCGTCGCATCATCTGCCTCTCCGATGAGACGACGGAAACCCTCTACCTGCTGGGCGAGGAAGATCGCATTGTCGGCGTTTCCGGATTTACAACGCGTCCTCCCGAAGCGCGAAGCAAACCCCGGGTATCGGCATTTCGCGATGCCAACCTCGACGCAATCCTCGACCTGAAACCAGACTTAATCCTGACTTTTTCCGATGTACAGGCCGAGATCACGCGCAATCTCGTCCTGCGCGGCGCAACTGTGCTGAACTTCAATCAGCGCTCCATCGCTGAGATCTTCGACATGATCTCCATGCTCGCGCGCCTGGTAGGTAGACCCAACGAAGGGCATGCGCTGATCGAAAACTTGCAAAGCGGCCTTCGCGAGATCGAGGCTTCGGCGCAGAAATTCGCCTACCGCCCGCGCGTCTTTTTCGAGGAATGGAAAGACCCGCTCATCAGCGGCATCGGATGGGTTGAAGAACTCGTCGCAATCGCCGGCGGAAATCCCATCTTTCCCGAATTGCGCGAATGTGGCAAAGCGCAGGACCGCGTCGTCGATCCATCGGCCGTGGTCGCCCGCGATCCCGAGATCATCCTCGCCTCCTGGTGCGGCATGAAGGTCGACATCGATGCCATCCGCTCGCGTCCTGGCTGGGCCTCCACAAGCGCCGCCAGGAACGGTCACATCTACGAGATTCCATCGAGCTGCATCCTGCAACCGGGCCCCGCAGCACTGACTGAAGGCGTGCGCCAGCTGCACTCCATCCTCGCGCGCGCAGTCCATGCTGAGGTCGCACCCGAACTCAAGCCAACGCAAATCGGCGATCCCTGCCTCCTGTAAGATTCTAAGTAGACCCGATCGGCGGAGACTGACGTCCGCGGCGGGTCGCAGCATCGCGAAGCCGCAAAATCCCCAGCGGAAATTGGCTTCCCAGAGGAGTAATCAACTCAATGGCTCATTCTCACGCCATGCCTGCGCCGGTGGCATTGCCCGGCGTCTCCAAGATCATCGCCGTCGGCTCGGGCAAAGGCGGCGTAGGAAAAACCACAGTCGCCGTCAATCTCGCCGTCGCGCTTTCCAGGCTCGGGCAACGCGTCGGCCTCATCGATGCAGATATCTACGGCCCCAACGTCCCCTTGATGATGGGTTCGGCGCAACAACCTCTCGTCGGCACCAATAACCAGATTCAGCCCAACGAAGCGCACGGCATCAAGACCATCTCCATCGGCTACATCTCGCCCGGCGACAAGCCCATGGTCATGCGCGGCCCCATGCTTCACCAGATCATTCGTCAGTTTTTGCAGCAGGTCGAATGGGGAGAACTTGACTACCTCATCGTCGACTTACCGCCGGGCACAGGGGACGTGGTGATCTCGCTTGTCCAGACTGTGCCGCTCACCGGAGCCGTCGTCGTCAGCACCCCCAGCGATGTCAGCTTGCAGGATGCCCGCAAGGCGCTCGAGATGTTTGGGCAGGTCAACGTTGAAGTGCTCGGTATCGTCGAGAACATGAGCCACTTCACCTGCCCCCATTGCCACCACGAAATTGACATTTTTTCGAAGGGAGGCGCCGAGCGCACGGCCAAGCAATTCAATATTCCGTTCCTCGGATCGATCGAACTCATCCCCGCCATTCGGGAAGGGGGCGATCGTGGCCTGCCTGTCACCCTCGCTGGTCCCAAGAGCCCGCAGGCATCCGAGTTTTTCGGTATCGCCCAGAAACTGATGGAGCGCGCCGAAGCGGCAGCAGCTGCAAGCACCGACGTGCTCGAAATTAGTTAGCTGGCGTAAATGTGAGGAGTAAGTGTTGGCCGACAGGTTGCTGATCCGGGACATTCAAAGCGACGACTTTGATCGATGGAAGCCGCTTTGGGATGGCTACAACGCGTTCTACGGCCGCGAGGATGAAACAGCGCTACCAGAAGCGATCACTGACATGACGTGGAATCGCTTCTTTGATACCTATGAACCCGTTCATGCGCTGGTCGCCGAACAGGCCGGACAGTTACTCGGTCTTGTTCATTTCATCTTTCACCGAAGCACGATTGCAATCCAGCCCACCTGCTATTTGCAGGACCTGTTCACGGAAGATGGTTCGAGAGGCAAAGGTGTAGGGCGCGCACTGATTCAAGAGGTCTATAGGCGCGCCAAGGCTGCGGGCTGCGGTCGAGTGTATTGGCACACTCACGAATTGAATGCGACTGCGATGAGGTTGTATGACAAGGTCGCGGACAAATCCGGTTTTATCGTCTATCGAAAAACACTGTCGTCTTGACCAGGCAAACCAAAAAGGATCGCGATCGTCACGTCCGCCCCAATTTGCCCTTGAAGCGCCGCCACTACCTTTTCACCATCATGAGGGCTTCGATCTCTTCCGTAAGCGCTTCTGCAGCCGTTACGCATGCTGCTCGACTCACGTCGTAATGCGTAACCAGGCGAATCGCATTCGAGCCAACGGTACCCGCGAGGATCCCGCGTAGCTTCAGCCGCGCAACGACATCCGCGGCGCTCAAGCCATCCGCAAGCTTGAAGATCACGATGTTCGTCTCCACCGTCTCCGGATCGATCACCACGCCTTCCATGTGCGAAAGCGCTTCGGCGAGCAGTCGCGCATTGGCATGGTCCTCGTGTAAACGAGCGGGCATCTGCTCAAGCGCAATCAATCCCGCCGCCGCCAGCACGCCTGCCTGGCGCATCCCGCCGCCTAACGCCTTTCGATAAATCCGCGCCCTCTCCATCAGCTCTGCCGACCCGACCAGCATCGATCCAACCGGGGCACCAAGGCCCTTCGAAAGGCAAAACATGATCGTGTCGAATCCACGCGTCAGCGTCTTCACATCCACGCCCAGTGCTGTTACCGCGTTGAATATCCGTGCGCCATCCAAATGCAGCGGGATCTTCCGCTCCTTCGCGTGCCCGCATATCTCGTCCAGGACGTCCAAGCGAGTGCAGCGTCCGCCCGCCAAATTCGCGGTGTTTTCAATTTCAATCAACCCGGTCGCTGCGCGAAATGAGCTGCGCCCGTAGATCACCGGCTCGATGTCTTTCCATGTCAGCGTGCCTGATTCAGTCGGAACCGCGCGAATCAAGCAACCGGAAAAAACTGCCGCCGTCGCCATCTCCCAATCCAAAATGTGCGAGCGCGACTCGCAGATCACTTCCTGGCCCGGCTCTGTGTGCAGACGAATGCCGATTTGATTGCCCATCGTTCCGGTCGGCACAAACAGCGCTGCTTCGCGGCCACAAATCTCCGCCGCGCGCTTCTCCAGAAGATTGACGGTGGGGTCCTCGCCGTACACGTCATCGCCCACCTCGGCCGCAGCCATCGCCGCGCGCATTTCCGGCGTAGGCCGTGTCACCGTGTCCGATCGCAAATCAATCAATTCTTCCATTCCCTCTACCCGGATTCTCAGTTTCCCTGTCTCTCTGTTGACTGTTCACTGCCTCTACGGTATCTGAGCCATTGGCAGTTCCATCACCGGCGTCAACTTTCCATCCTTCGACGCCACCGCCCACAGCCCATGAAAACTCTCTCGCAGCTCTGGATGCGCTTTCAGTAAGGCGCTCAGTACCGCGATCGCCTCTGTCCGTGCAGCCGCAGGATCCGACATTCCCAAGGAATCGAAAGTCACGCTTAGATCGGCCTGGTGCAAGGTGGTGTCGATGCGAATCCCATCGATCTTCCAGGCGCGCGGTCCGTCCCCAAGCGAGAGGGGAAACGGCCCGGGCACTTCTTTCAACTGCGATTGCTCGCGGTTCAATTTCTCCATATTGGGCGATGAGATAAAGTCCACCGGCAGCAGTAAATAGCGCGCCAAATCGAAGCTGTACCACGCACTCCAGGGTGCGCCTGTCGTAGCTAAGGTTCTGGCGCGCGTCCAATACCACACCCCATCATGCCCGTCGATGATCCCTTGTCTGACCGAGACGCCACCGAGCTTCCAGCTTGGGTTCGCCCCAGTCGGATCCCAAACTACGATGAGGCCAAGCTGGCCGCCCAGCGGCGCTCCGGCCGCATTTGCCAGCACGACCGCATATTTTCCCGGAGGAAGCGCGTGCATGCTCACCGTCACCGTCAGCGAGCCATTCGCATTCGAACAGAAAAACTGGTCATCGGTGGTTTCGGTCTGGGAGGAGGCATCCAAAAGGTAGATGGCCTGAATCTGCGCTTGTCCACCCTTCACCAGCGGCGCTCCCAGTTCGACTTCACCATGGATTCCATCCCACTGCGAAGAGATGGCCGGCAGCAGTTCCGCCTGTAAGGTCGGATAATCCTGCTGCAGAATAGCGACTGCCAACCGCTGGCCAATTGCAGCCAACGCGTTTCTGTCCTGCGGCTGCAACTCCGCTTGTGTTGTGCAGGTCACGGCGAACCCCGCAGCAGGCGCCGTGCACAACAGCACCGCGATTAAACCGCTCCAGCAGAGGCGCATCAGTTGCGTTCCCCTCCCGCCCACGAAACCTTTGCGAGCGCTTCCGGGCCACTGTTAGTCTAGTACGTAGGGTGCAACATCAGCGAACCGTCGCTAGGTTTCCATCCGCCCAGGGAGCAGATTTCATGCACCATTCGATCTGGCATCGTGGCCTCGTTCTGTGGTCTCAGGGGTTGCATGGTCGGCCGATCGCAAAGGCTCTCCTTGCGGGCGGATTCCTGATCGCCGCTCTTCTTTCCGCACAGACGCCACATGCCCAACCTGCACCTGCTTCAGCACGACGGCTCACGCATCGGCCAAATCATTCCACGGCTAAAAAACTCCCCGCCGGCGTAGAAGCCGCTCCAATCATGCCACCCGCCCCTGCGTGGCCCATCAACGACCACCCAGCACCAGCAGCGGTTACATGGAAACGGGATGAACTCCGCATTGACGCCGCGAATTCAAGTTTGCAGCAGATTTTGACGGACGTGGCGACGGCCACTGGATCGACTGTAGAGGGCGTTTCCAAAGACGAAAGGATTTTCGGCAGCTTTGGCCCCGCCCCGGCCCGTGATGTCCTCGCTCAGCTCCTTCAAGGCTCCGGCTACAACATCCTGATGGTTGGCGATCAAGGCCAGGGAGTGCCGCGCCAAATCATTCTCAGCACCCGAAGCACGAACAAGAATACCCAGGGCGTGCCCCGGCCATCCCAGGAAGACAACGAAGACGATTCTGCCGATTATCCGCAATATGATCCCCCGCAGCAACCCCCGCCGCAGGTCCTTCAGCCGCCCCAGCCCTTGCGCCCCGGCTTCCCTCCTGACGGAACTGTGCCCATGCGCACCCCTCAGCAGTTACCTCAACAGCCGCAGACACAGCCCGTGCAGCCGCCAAATAATCAATAAATGCTCGCGGCAGTCTGGAGTTAATAGACTGAAGCCGGGGTGTCTTCCTCAAGCGGAGGAGCGACTCGCGATCCCGCGAAGAGAATTGCGCAGGAAATGACGAGGAAGATCAGCGTCGAGCCTAGACCGATGGAAAGATTCGTGCGGTCGCTGATGGCTCCGATGATCTGGGGCGAAAACGTGTCGCCAAAACAGTGAATGATGAAGAGGTTCAGGCCCACGGCGGTGGCGCGGACCTCGGCCCCCACCGAATTCACGATCGCGGTGTTGAGCGGGCCGGTATTGAGGAAGAGAAAGAACTCGGCGGCGAAGAGCGCCGGTACGGCCCATTTTGCGGGTCCGAAGAAGAGAAGCAAGCCGAAGGGCAGCGTGAGGGCGACGCTCCAGAAAGAAAGCAGGTAGAGTGCCCGGTGGTTGGTGCGGAGCCATCGCTGCGCGATCATGCCGCCGATGAGAGTTCCGGCAATGCCATCGAGTACGGTGCTGGCGCCAACGAGCTGGCTCGCGCGGCCCACCGAGAGGCCCGCTGACCGGCGCAGGAACTCCGGAACCCAGGACGAGATGCCGCCCATCGCAAACGTGAGGGCGGCCAGACCGAAGGTCGCGGTAAGAAAAGCTGGATTGGTGAAGAGGCCGGCAAATGTCGCGCGATTGTGCGTAGCCTTCAGGTGATCGCTTGCGCCGCGCGTGGGCTCACGTCCGATGAACCAATAGAGCAGAGCGACGCCAAGCCCCGGAATCGCGCAAATGAAGAACGGCGCGCGCCATCCCCAGAGAGGGCCCATTTGTCCGCCAGCCAGATAGCCGAGAGCCGCGCCGACGGGAATGGCGATGTAGAAGATGGAGAGAATCCGATTGCGATCGCGTTCGGGATAAAAATCGGCCAGCACAGTAGGGGCAAAGATCCCGAATGTGGCCTCTCCAATGCCGACCAGCGCATGGCGAATATAGAGAGTCCGGTAGTCGTGGACCCAGGCGGTGACCAGCGTGGCCACGCTCCACAGGACAGCACCTGCAATAATCAGCGGCTTGCGCGAAAAACGATCGCCGAGCCAGCCAGTGAGTGGCGCGGTAAACATGTAGCAGAGAAACAGCGCCGTTGTCAGCGCGCCCATCTGCTGATCCGTCGAGTGGAATTCGCGCTGGATAAGCGAGACTTCGCCAGGCAGAATGTAGCGGTCGACGTAGTTGAGCAGGTTCAGGCAGAGGAGCAGCAGAAACGTGCCCAAGGCGGGGTTCATGGGAGCGCGGAGAGGTTGGGGCGAATCGGCCAATCAGTCTCGCTTGGGGAGTGGAATTCGTGAGCAGGGAGATTATCCCACAGCCCTGCCGGAGCAGGCGCCGCTCCCTTTTGACGATTGCTTCGAACGGGCGTTAAAGAGGCAGCTCGAATCGATCGGACGTTGCATGGAACAAGCACTCGCCCAGGCTAGAACTTGGCGCCGGAAACCGCCGCCCTTTGAAAACTCGACACGGCGAGGGAAGAATGAATTCTCGACCATTTACTCACTTGCCGTCGCAACAATTCGGCCCGCAGCCGAGATCACCACAATCCCGAGGAGAAACAGCATGATCGAAACTAGAGTTGAAATCTCACCCCTGCCGCCGGACGATCTCAATCGCAATTTGACCTTGGCCCAGCCTGATGGCGATGGGAAGCTGCCCCACGTGGGTCTCGTCGGCGATACGTACACCGTAACCGTCTCCGGGAAGGACACCAACGACCGCTTTTGCGTCATCGACATGCATATCCCTCCGGGAGGCGGCCCCGGGCCGCATCGCCACGACTTCGATGAAACGTTTATTGTGCTTGACGGAGAGATCGAAGCAACGTTCCGTGGCAGGAAAACCACCGTGCGTGCCGGCGAAACCGTCAATATTCCATCCAACGCGGCGCATCGGTTCCAGAACGCCTCCTCAATGCCCGCTCGTTTGATCTGCGTCTGTTCCCCGGCTGGAATTGACCGTTTCTTCACCGAAGTCGGAGTGTCCGTCGCCACGCGAACGACGCTCCCGCCCCAATTGGACGAAAAGTCGATGGCGGAATTTTTCGAAAAGGCGAGAGCGCTGGCGCCCAAATACGGCATAGAACTTCTGAAAGAAGGCTAAGCAGTTCCGGCTCGGGGCCATTCGCCGCAAACAAAGTGCGAGATAGCCATGTCCACAGCTTTACGGAAGTAAGGCTGCTCCTTCGCTTACTCCTTGGGCCGGGGAAAACGCGCTTCGACGGTCGTCGCGATGCCACCGCGAGGCCGGAATTCGCCGCGGACAGCGGCCCACACGGGATCGCACGCTTTCACCAGGTCTTCCAGTACCTGGTTAACGATGTTCTCCTGGAAGATCCCAAGGTTGCGGTAACTGAAGAGGTACTCCTTGAGAGATTTGAGCTCAAGGCAGCGGTGGCGCGGCATGTAACGAATATTGAGAACCCCAAAATCAGGAAGGCCTGTTTTTGGGCAGACCGAAGTCAATTCCGGATCGTCGATGGAAATTTCGTAGCCGGGAAACTGATTCTTCCATGTTTCGATGGGGGGAAATTTGAAGTCGAGTCCGGCCTTGGCATGATCATCGGTGTAGCGGGGTAGCGAAGCCATAACCCCATTGTATGAGCCATCGAGCTGACAAAGGGATGACCTGAATGCGGATTTTTTGCTCCCTCGGGTTGCGTTGAGGAGTCTTATATACTGGCTCAGGTCAACCGGATGATTAAAGAAAGAAAGGGATTGGACCGCGGATGGCTCTGGGTGGGCGTTGCGGTCATCCTGGTTATCGTTTTCTTCTCGGCGCGTGCCCTGACACGGGAACGATTGCCTGTCCGCATCGCAACGGTTGAACGCGCGCCGCTGAACAGCACGCTCAGCACCAATGGGCGTGTCGAACCGGTGATGAAATACGAATATCCTTCTCCGATCGCGACCACGGTTAAGGCCGTCTATGTGCAGCCAGGAGATCGCGTGACGAAGGGAAAGCTGCTTGTGGTGCTTGACGATGTCGAAGCGCGAGCGCGATTGGCCGCCGCCGAGAGCGGCGTGAAGACCGCCGAGGCAGCGCTCGAAGCCGCGACTCAGAATGGGACGCTGGAGCAACGCCAAGCCTCGGCAGCAGAGTTGACGCGGGACCGTATCGATCGCGACCAGGCGCAGCGGAATCTGAACGCGTTGACGAAGCTCAGCGCATCCGGCGCCGCTTCGCCGAGTGAGGTCGCGGCTGCCCGACAGCAATTGGATACGGTGGAGGCGAATGTCCGCGCCGCCGAACTGAGCGCGCACGGTCACTATTCGGCCGCAGAAATTGCGCGTGCGCAAGCGGCGCTCGCTGACGCAAAAGCGAATGCGGACGCGGCACGCGAAGTGGTGGAGAAGACGTCGTACCGCGCCCCCATCACCGGGACGGTTTATACGGTAGATGCCAGGCCCACCGAATATGCTGAAGCAGGCAAAGTGCTCTTGCAAATGGCCGATCTGGAGCACGAGCGCGTCCGTGCATATTTCGATGAACCGGACATTGGACGTCTGTCCGTCGGGCAGGAGATTCAGATCAAATGGGACGCGAAGCCGGGAGAAGTGTGGCACGGTCACATCGTGCGCACCCCGATCACAGTGATTACCTACACCACACGAACCGTGGGCGAGGTGATGATCGATATCGATGGCGGGGATGGCGACTTGCTGCCGGATACGAACGTGACGGTGACCGTGACGACCGCGAGCGAAGCCGATGTGCTGACCATCCCGCGGGAATCCCTCTACTCCGAAAACGGCAAGCCATACGTGTTCAAGGTGGTGAATGACGGGTTGGTGCGGACTCCGGTGACGACGGGCGCGATCAACCTGACACAAGTAGCCATTCTCGCTGGCCTGAGCGCTGGCGATGTTGTGGCGACTGGAACCACAACGGGACAACCCTTGCAAGTGGGCGTCCCGATCAAGCGGGTGCAGTGAAGAAGGTATTGGGAACAGGCCTGCTGACGGGCTTGATTGCGGTCTCTGCCGCAACCTTGGCGATTGCCCAGCGTGTACAAGCTGTCGCAGACCCGTTGTCCGAGGCCCATGCAGCCTTGCAATCCGGCGAGGCGGACAAAGCGCTCGCGTTGCTCAATTCCCTTCCCGCTTCGGCGCAAGTGCATAACCTCCGATGCCGCGTGCTCTTCACGCTCGAACACTGGGATGCGGCTTCGATCGAATGCCAACAGGCAGTCAACATGGATGGAGCGGATTCGGAATATCATTTGTGGCTTGGCCGCGCAGTTGGGGAGAGGGCATCGCGCGCATCATTCATAAGCGCCTTCGGACTCGCCAAGCAGGTGCGTGCTGAATTGGAGACAGCGGTGCGGCTCGACGGGCAGAACGCGGAGGCACTGGCGGACTTGGGGGAGTTTTACAATTCTGCTCCGGGAGTTGTGGGCGGCGGCCAAGACAAAGCAGAGGGAGTGGCCGCTCTACTGGAGAAAGTAGACCCTGCTCGCGCACTCCAGCTGCGTGGTTGGATTGCTGAGGAGCGCAAGGACTATGGGACCGCCGAGCGCGAGTTGAAAGCAGCGGTGGGGGTCGATCCGCATCCGGCTTCTCCTTGGATGTCGCTTGCGAGCTTTTATCGCAGGCGGCAGCGTTGGGCAGAGATGAATACAGCTCTTCAAAGCGGTCTGAGAGCGGCAGAACACGATCGAAAAGCCGGGGTGGCTTTTTACAACGGCGCCATGGTGCTGATCAAGGCCGACCGGGATTCTCCGTTGGCTGCCAAGATGCTCGAAGAGTATTTGAGCAGCTCATCTACAACCGAAGAAGCCCCTGCCTTTGCGGCCCATGTGCGCCTGGCGCGTGTGCTGGCGCAGCAAGGTGATAAGGCAGGTGCCAGTGAGCAAAGGGCGGCGGCATTGGCGTTGGCACACGACTACAAGCCGGCGTTGGAATTGAAATTCTGACGTGAGATTTTCATCGGAACGAACTGGATGACGAGTAGACACACAATCCGCGTAGTCATGGTTGCCGGCGTGCTCGGTGCGATAGGGACGGTCGCCCCTGTGAGCGGAATGGCACAGGTGTCGCTGGCCACGGTCGTGGATCTTGCTGAGCGGAACTCAACCACAGTGAGGCTGGCCGAGGCAGATGTGCAAAAGGTCGATGCGGCGCTGGCGCAGTCCAAAGACGCTTATGTGCCCAGCCTGACCTTCGGCTCGGGGCTCCCGGCATTTCCCGCGGTTGGTTTCACCGGGGGCGTACCGTCGATTTTGAATGCTACTGTGCAGTCGATGGTGTTCAGTCTTCCTCAGAATGAGTACATTCGAGCCGCGCGCTCCGGGCTCAAGGCCGCTACCCTGGCCCTGAAGGACGCCCACGAGCAGGTTGCGCTCGACGCTTCCACCGCTTACCTCGAACTCGACACGGTAAACCGTGAGCTCGATGCGGCACGCCAGCAGGAAACCTTCGCAGGCCGGTTGGTGGCTATCGAACAGCAGCGCACCGAAGCCGGCGTCGACCCGCTTAGTGAACTGTTGCAAGCCCGGTTAACCGCCTCCCAGTTGAAGCTCAAGCGCCTGCACCTTGAGACCCGCGCGGGCACTTTGTCAGAGCAGATTGCCGTGCTGACTGGCCTGCCTGTTGGCTCGATTACACCGGATCACGCCAGTATTCCTGAGATTCCGGCAGTGAAGGCGAGCGAAGGAACGATCACTCTGCCTGGCATCGAGTCGTCGCAGTTGCTTGCTCTCTCGAAACAACACGTGGCGCGCGGGGACCTGATGAACAAATACCTTCCTCAAGTGAGCTTTAGCGCCCTCTACAGCCGCAGCACCACTATTCTGAACGATTTCAACCTGTACTACGCGAAACCCATTCCAACCGATAACTTCACCTCTGGGTTTTCGATTCAAATCCCTCTTTTCGACGTGGGACGCGGGGCGAAAGCAAGAGAATCTGTGGCTGAATCGCTGCGAGCGAAAGTCGAGGCGGAGCAGGCGCAGCGGCAGAACGAAATCCAGATTGCGGAACTGACTGGCAGCTTGCGCGAACTCGATACGCTGGCCGAGATTGCAAGTCTGAAACAACAGATCGCCGGCGAGCAACTAAAGAGTGTGCTGGCGCAGCTGGAGCTCGGCAATGGAACCGGCAGCGGTCCCGGATCGGCGCCGCAACTCACACCCAAAGCTGAGCAGCTTGCGCGTATCGATGAAAGTGAAAAGCTTGTGGACGCGCTGGATGCAGGATTCGAGTTAGAAAAAGCACGCCTGAACCTGCTGCGCGCTTTAGGTCACATGGAAGACTGGCTGCACGAGCTCAGCTCCAAATAGCACCGTAACCCCTTTAGGTACTAGCAAAAACGGGAAAAATGGTAAAATTGAAGGGATGTCTATGCCACTGAAAACACTGTTTCTGAATCCACCCTCGTTTGAGAACTTTGACGGTGGCGCGAGTTCGCGCTGGCCGGCCACGCGCGAGATCGAATCCTACTGGTACCCGGTTTGGCTGACCTATCCTGCCGGTCTGCTGGAAGGCTCGCGACTGCTAGATGCGCCCCCACACCATGTTTCTGCGGAAGAGACGATCAATATTTGCAAGGAATACGAGTTCCTTGTTCTCTTCACATCGACGGTGGGCTGGGAAGGCGATCAGCGGCTGGCGGAAGCCATCAAGGCGGCCAATCCTGCCATCCGCATTACGTTTGTGGGGCCGCCGGTAACCACGGACCCCGACCGCGCTTTGACCGAGTGCCCGGTGCTGGACTTTATCTGCCGTCGGGAATTCGATTATTCCGTTGTCGAGTTTGCGCAAGGCAAGCCACTCAACGAGATTCTCGGGATCAGTTACAAGCTGGACGGAAAAGTGGTGCACAATCCGGATCGTCCGCAGGTGGAAGATCTGGACGGAATGCCTTGGGCCACGAAGGTCTACAAGCGCGATCTCGACGTGACAAAGTACAACGTGCCGTTCTTGCTGCACCCTTTCATCGCGCTCTATTCGACGCGTGGATGCCCGGCTCAGTGCACCTTCTGCTTATGGCCTCAGACTCTCAGTGGACACGCGTGGCGCAAGCGTTCCACAGACGACGTCGCAGCGGAACTTGCCTGGGCGAAGCAGAATTTTCCGCATGTGAAAGAATACTTCTTCGACGACGACACCTTTAACATTCAGAAGCAGCGCACCATCGAGCTCTGCGAGAAGCTCAAGCCGATTGGTGTGACGTGGAGTTGTACATCACGCGTTACCACCGACCGCGACACCCTCAAAGCGATGAAAGACGCTGGATGCCGCTTGTTGATTGTTGGTTTCGAATCCGGCGATCCGCAGATTCTGAAAAACATTAAAAAGGGAGCGACCGTCGAACGCGCGCGCGCCTTTGCCAAGGATTGCCACGACCTCGGCCTCACTATTCACGGCGACTTCATTCTCGGCTTGCCAGGTGAAACCAAGGAGTCCATCCAGAACACGATCAAGTTCGCGAAGTCGCTGGACGTGGAAACGATCCAGGTTTCGATCGCCCACGCCTATCCTGGAACGGAGTTCTACGAGTACGCGCGAGAGAATGGATTCATCAAGAATACGACGTCAATGAGCGACGAAGGTGGTCATCAGATGGCGCACATTGAATATCCTGGCCTGCCCACCGACTACGTGATGGAGATGGTACATCGTTTCTACGACGAGTACTACTTCCGGCCTAAGGCCGCAGCGCGCGTGATCTGGAAAGCCATTGTCAATCGCGATGTCCCTCGCCTTTATGTCGAAGCTAAGTCATTCCTTAAGCTTCGCGCGCAACGCAACAAGATGGTGAAGGATGCACGCAGCCGTCAGGCCGATCCGCCGGCCCCTGTGGGCGCGGGCGCGTAGGCCGATCGGAAATAGAGACGATCAAGGGCGGCGCTCGAAGTGAGTCCGCCCTTTTTTCCTTGCATCTGAAGATAGAACCGCTCGAAATGGCGCATCACACCCTCAGGCCGCGACAGTATCTGATCCTCGGATTGGTGGCGGTTTGCGCACCACTCGGCGACACTTGCCTCTCGCGCGGAATGACGAACCTGCCTCCCATTTCGCTAGCGCATCCCGGCACATTAATCGCGGCGGTTTTCACGCCATGGGTCGCCACGGGGATAGCGCTGCTGATCGGCTTCTTTGCCAGCTATCTCACTGCACTTTCGTGGGCCGATTTGACCTTTGTTCTGCCCACAACCGCTTTTGGGAACGTGATCGTGGCTTTTCTGGCGCGCTTCTGGCTCCATGAGCCTATTTCGATTCAGCGGTGGGCGGGCATTGTTCTTATCACCCTTGGCGTGGGCTTTGTTGCGAACGGGCCGTCGCTCACCGAAAGACCGGCAACGCCGGCTTCTAATCTCGCGGAACTGGGAACAGCCGTCGAAGAGGAGCAGGTGCGATGACCGCTTCATTCCCGGTTTCAAATTCGGGTCCATGGACCGCCGCGGCGATGATCGCCGCTGTGATCCTGAGCTCTACGACTGGAGAAGTTCTAACCGCGGCTGCGATGAAGTCCATCGGCGACCTGGATGTGATTCGAGCGCGCTCCGGCTTGACGGGCGCGATTCGCGCCGTGCTCACCTGCCCGCTGTTCTTTGCCGGCGTAAGTTTTCTCGCCTTGGCATTTTTTTCTCTGCTCTTTGCGCTGAATCATCTGGATTTGAGCCTGGTGGCCCCGGCGTCGGCCTCGCTGACACTGGTGACCAATGCCATCGCAGCGAAGTTTTTCCTGAAAGAGAATGTCGATCGTCGCCGTTGGACTGCCGCGTTGCTGGTGTGCGTCGGAGTGTATTTCCTGGCGCATTGAGAGCTTCCGCCAGCGATTTTTATCGACCGGCTCTGTTTCCCTGTTTCACCAACCGCATGAATCCTGTAGGTTTCAAGTCGGGAATAAAAAAGGTTCGAGGAGCATTGATCGCCGCACATAATGCTTCTGCGGCCAGGTGACCCGAGCGTGCAGCGCTTTCCATCGTAGAGGCCCAGCCGGTCGCGGTCCAGTCTCCAGCGAGGACGCAATTGGGCCAGGGGGACACGGGACCCGAGTCGGCGCTGACTCCCGGCGGGGCGCAGGAGGTGGCACGCATTTCCTTCACCAGCGCGGCCTTTTCCAATTTAGCTGAAGCCGTGGCAGGGAAAAACTCAGCCAACTCGCGCACCGCCTGCGCGATTGCGTCGTTTCGATCCAGAGCCGCGAAGGATCGCGAAGCACTCACCACCAATTCCAGATAACTTCCGCGGAGCTTGCGCCACGGTTGAATGCGGCTCTTGTTGTACATCCAGTGAATCTCTCGGTCGAGCAGCACTGCATGATCCAAGTCCGTGATTTCCCGATCGAACCAAAGGTGCACACTGCAAATCGGCCAATGTTGACGATGGCTCAGACGTCGCGCGAGGGAGTTTGCACCCTCGGTCGGAGGCATCCGAGGCACTAGTTTCGCGGTTGCTTCAAAAGGCAACGCCAGCACGAGGAAATCGGATTGCAACACACCTTCGCGCGTGGCGACCGCCCATTGCGAAGCCTCTTCATCCCACATGGGATGATCGATGGTTGAGTTGTAATGCACCGAGCCGTGATGGGCCTGGAGAAAGCGATCAGCCTCGCCATAAAGCTCGCTGAGCGGGACGGTGCTCACTCCCATGGATCCCGCCCCTGGGGATTTCAGAAATACCTCGTGCATAACGTGTGCCGCATCGGGGACCGAGATCGAGTCGAGATCCGCGTTGAGCGCGCTGGCAATCACAAGCCTCCAGAAGCGCTCCATTGCACCGGGGGTTTGGCCGTTTTGCTTGAGCCACGATTCCAACGTTTCTGCGGAATGTTGCGTGACCGGACGCATCAGTTTGCCGAAAGCTTTGGCGAGCGCGAGTTTGTCAGCTCTCCCAAAGGCTTTCGCCGCCAGCATTCTCGGTAAGCCATGCAAAGGAGCAGGCAGCCAGGATGGTCCGAGCACGGAACGCCGGCCGCCCGGCTCAATCATCGTCATCTCGCGGGTCCAGCGAATTTTCTCTCGAACACCTATGCGCTCGTACAGGCCAATGAGATTGGTACAGCAGCCGAACAGCACGTGCTGGCAGTTATCGATGACCTCACCGATACCCGGATGGAGATACGATGACGCCCGGCCACCAAGATAGCCGCGGCGCTCGACGAGCTGTACGCGGAAGCCGGCCTCGGCCAGAGCACAGGCAGCACTGATGCCGGCTACGCCGCCGCCTACGACAGTCACCGATGTATTCAAGCTGCGCTTCAAGTTCTTCAGCACTTGTGATTGTCCTGCCTTGGATTATGCGAACAACCGCGCTGCCGCAACGCGCACTAATCCCCAGGACAAGATGGCGAGTTTTTGCGGAAGCGGAACGGATGCCCTTCGCGAAAATACATCGTATTTGGCGCGCTCAATGCGGCGGAGCAACGCGCGATAGATCGAGATCAAGACCCATAACGCCGGACGGCTTTCGCGATCAATGAGCGGAAGCAAGGCCTGAGCCGAGCGATAGTAGCCCTCCGCCCGTGCAGCGACATCTGCGAGCAAGGCTCTTTCGTCTCGTGTAGGAGGAGAGCCTGGACTCCTTTGCAGGAGCGACTCGAGAGAGATGCTGTGCTCTGCAAGATTTTCGAGCGGGAGATAAATGCGATTGCGCGCAGCATCTTCGTCAATATCGCGAAGAATGTTCGTGAGTTGGAAAGCGATGCCCGTCTCCTCGGCAAGCTTCTCAGCTGAGGGGTCGGAGTAGCCGAAGATGTGAATGCAAACGAGCCCCACCACGGAGGCAACCAGATAGCAATATTGATAGAGATCGGCGAAAGTTGCGTAAGTATCGGGGGCGCTGTCGGAGGTTGCTCTCAGATCCATGGTGGTCCCTGCAACAAGTTCATCGAGCAAAGCGAGTGGAATATCGAATTGTTGCGTGGCATCGCGGACGGCGATAAACACTGGATCAGAAGTAGGACCACCCCGGCTCGTCACGTGCCATGCTGCAAGCCACGCGTCGAGATGACGACGACGCTCTTCGTGAGGTAAAGTCTCATCGTCGCTGAGGTCGTCTGCCTTGCGCATGAAGGCGTAGATCGCGCAGATAGCGTTTTTGCGTGGCGCTGGCAGGGCCAGGAATGCGTAGTAAAAATTCTTCGCTTCGCGTTTGGCGATGGCCCTGCAGATTGCGTAGGCTTCATCCAGTGCCGGTGATTGCGTCAAGTCGCTTTCCCTGTTCAATGCGGACCCAGACGCAGGAAGGGCAAGAACTTGCCACTCACGGCGCGAAGCGCAAGGGCCATTTTGGTCCGTTTCGCGATGGCCGGGCGCGTGCAGAGCACATCGTAGTCTTGCCGCTCGATGGCGCGCAGAATCGCGAGTCCACCTCGGCTGAAGAGGTCGAGGTCGACAGCAAGTTCCCTGCCCACCATGCCAATTAAGGGCAACCCCTCTTCAAAGAGACGACGTGCAAAATCGACTTCATAATCGAGAAGCGCGCGGAAAGGCGCGGTGGCGACCCCGGCGGCAATTGTCTCATCCGTGACGCCAAAGCGTTGCATGTCTTCCTGCGGAAGGTAGACGCGGCCTTTGGCAAAATCGACGCGCACATCTTGCCAGAAATTCGCCAGTTGCAGCGCCGAACAAGTCGAGTCGGACAAGCGGAACCGCTCTTCGTCGCTGTAACCGCAGGCATACAACACCAGGCGGCCCACGGGATTCGCCGAATAGCGGCAATACTCGAGGACCTCCTGCATCGTGCGGTAACGTGAGACAATCTGGTCCTGGCGGAATGCAGTGAGCAAATCAGCAAACGGCTGCTTGGGAATAGTGCAAATCCGAATGGTCTCAGCAAGTGCTACAAAGACTGGATGTCGCGCGCAACCTTGGTAGCAGGCGTCCAACTCCTTGCCCCACAAATCAAGCAGGGCCAGTGCCGCGGAGCGATCGCCGACTTCATCGCCAAGATCGTCGGAGATCCGGCAGTATGCATAGATCGCATGGAAATGTGGCCTCAGCGCTTTGGGCAGAAACCACGTGGCGACATGAAAGTTTTCGTAGTGTGATTCGGCCAATTGCTTGCACCAGGCGCGCGCCTCGTCGAGCGTTGGCGGAACCTCCGGCATACGATATGAAGCCGGCAGCGCTGCCCAGCCGCTGCGCAGCAGCGCATCGTTGTCCGGGGGCAGAATGGCGGTCGTCACGCGAAGAACCTCAAGGCACGATCGCCGTCTTGATCTCACTGCTTCGCTTCATCAGCTTCTCAAAGACGCGATTCAATTCGTATAGATGGGCGCGGCCAGTGATGAACGCGCTCGCCTGGAATCGGGCGCTGGCAATGAGATCGAGCGCTTTGCGGCAGATTGCCGGGGTATGGTGAAAAGTGGCGCGAAGAGTGATATCGCTGTAGTGGATTCGATTGGTATCGAGGTTCACACGAGTTCCCACCGCGCACCCCCCAAAGAAGTTAACTGTTCCACCTTTGCGTACCATCTCGACTGCTTCTTCCCAAGATTCGGGAACCCCAACAGCTTCAATCGCGATGTCGACCCCGCGGTCTTTAGGCGTGAATGCGCGGGTTTCTCTGATGGCTTTGCGAATGGAGGCGGCCTGGACTACGTGCGCGGCTCCCAACTGCTTTGCAGCTTCAACCTGGCCGTCGTGTTTAACGATTGCGATCGCCTCGCATCCGGCCAAGGCAGCTACATGGAGAATCATCAGACCCAACGGGCCTCCACCGATGACTGCGACCACGTCGCCGGGACGCGGATGGGAGTCCTCAAAACCGTGGACCGCGCAAGCCAGTGGTTCGGTGAGCGCCGCGTGTTCGAGTGGCACGTGATCGGGCACATGGAGGGTATTTTTCGCGACGATGCGCGCCGGGATACGGATGAATTCAGCGTATGCCCCGTTGTTGAAGAGCAGGTCGTCACAGAGGTTTTCTTGTCCACGCTCGCAGAAGTAGCAGGCGCCACAGGGAGCGGAATTGAGCGCAACGACTCGATCGCCGGGAGCGAAGTCTGTAACCCCAAAACCAGCCTGGACAACCGTGCCGGCGAGCTCGTGGCCAAACAGAGCCGGGGGCACGATCATGCGCGCATGGTATCCGCGGCGAAAAACCTTCAAGTCTGTTCCGCACGTGAGGGCCGCGCCGACCCTGACAATCAACTCTCCCGGAGCCGCTTTGGGGACGGGGACACTTTCGATGCGAACATCTTCGCGCCCGTGGAGAACTGCGGCCCTCATGGTTGTTGCCATCAGGAGCCTCCTACTCTGCTCCCGCACCCAGGTGAGGCTCGATCATGATTTTCATCGAATCCGCCTTGGGATGAGAAGCCACCTCAATGGCTGCTACCGCCTCGTCGATCGAGTAGCGGTGTGAAATGAGCCGAGTGAGATCAAATCCATTACGATAGCCGCCGAAAACCAGATCGGTTACTTCATCGAGAATGCCGAATGAGGACGAATAGGAGCCGAGGAGCGTCTTCTCGTCGACGCAAACAGCAGCCGGGTCGATGATCGCTTCGCCGTGTTGCGTTTGTGCGAACAGCATAACTTTACCACCCGGACGGGCTGCATCCATCGCAGTACGAATCAATGCAGTACCCCCCACAGCGAGAATTACCGCGTCGGCGCCACGTCCATCGGTCTCCGCGAACACGCGCTCGACTACGTTTTCAGTACCTGCGTGAATTGGATGTTTCAAACCGTAATTGGCTGCAATTGCATGGCGCTCGGGGTAGAGGTCGGAGGTGAGGACCTTGCCCGCGATTCGGCTTGAGAGGACGGCATGCATCAGGCCGATGGGTCCCTGACCGATGACCAGCACCGTATCATCGGGCGCGAGATTCAGAAGCTTGACGCCTTTCAGAACGGTATTGACTGGCTCGACAAAGGCGGCCTGCTCAAAGGGAACACCGTCGGGAATGCGCACGACGCCGCCGTTCGAGACCACGAAGTCCATCACGCGGATATACTCCGCAAACCCCCCGCCGGAGGGCTCGAAACCAGCGGTGACGCCCGTCTTTTTATAGAGTGGACACTGCGCCGGCGTGCCCTTACGACAGTAGTAGCACTCCCCGCAGGGGACATGGTGGAAGGTCATGACCCGATCGCCAATTTTGAAACCGGAAACACCCGGCCCAACGGCCACGATGGTGCCAGCCATCTCGTGACCGAAGATGCGAGGGGCGGAATGGGAGCCAAAGTGAATCTTCTTGAGATCGGTTCCGCATATACCGCAGGTGGCGATCTTGACCAGCAATTCGCCCAAGCCGATGCGGGGGACGGGCACGGTCTCGACCCGCATGTCGTTGACGCCGTGATAGACCACGGCCCGCATCGTGTCGGGAAGTTTATGTTCCAGTTGGCGCACAGGGTTTGACGTTTGGGTTGCCATGCGTCGGGCTGATCGGACCTCATTCATTCAAAAAATTGGAGAGCGATTCCGTGATGCTCTGGGAAGCCTTTCTGCTATTTTCGCCCATCTGCGCCAAGGAGGGCCAGTACCAAGGTCGTATTGCGGCAAATATGGCGAAACGAAAGGTTTGAAATTGGCCCTCTGGGGACAAAAATCGGTTGAAATCCGGCAATTTGGCGTCAAGTGGGTCACTTATTCCCTTGATCGCATAGAAAGGGATGCCACGCATGTGGGCGAGGCGGGCAATGGCTGCGGCTTCCATGTCGACCAGGGCGGCTGAATAGGTGGAGGCCAAGCGGCGCTTTTCGGCTTCGTCGGCAACCTTGGGGCTGGTGGCAAGCCAGAGTTCCCCGGCTCCGGCGTCGCAGCGGAAACGCTCGCCGGTCTGGACGTCGATGACACCGGCAACGTTGTGGGCTGTGCCGGGGGCGAGATCGGGGGTGAGGGCTCCGGCCCAGCCGATGGAGAAGACGAGGTCGATGGGGGCGTCTCTCTCGACTTCGGCGAAGGCGCGGGTCGCGGCCGCCTGACCTGCTCCGGCGCAGGCGGCTACGTAGAGATTGTCGTCGCGGTGAGCCCAGGTGTGGACGCCGTTGCGGGATTTGTGTTGCCAGCCGCGGACAATAGCTTTGAGTTCGGCGGGCATGGCGGCGATTAGGGCGGTGCGGGTCATTGGGGGGGAATCGTCCTCTGTTCCGATAATCAGTTTTCGAGCGGATATCGATAAGTGAAGAAACCGCCGGACCACATTTCTCGGTCAAGCACGGGCGGTACAATTCCGAATCCGTCTGGGTGGTCCCGGAAGCCGTCTTCCCCAGCAAATCGCGCCTGAGCACTCTCGGCTAAAGCGCGCTCAGAGTAGACGCCGAGAATCTTGAGGGTGTCATATCCGTCCAATTCGTATTCGTGCATAAGGACGTACACGGTGTTGTCTTGCATTCGATTTCCCCGTGGTTCGGTCGGCTTGCGAAACCCTTGTTTCTGCTTGATCCAACTGCCTGTTTCAGCTTAATGGTGCATACCCCTTGGCGCGGAACCAGTCAATGGCGGCGCGCATGGCTGGGTAAACGGGGACGATACGGAAGCCGAGTTCTTGTTGCGCGCGGGCCGAAGAGGCAAACATCTTCTTGCGGCCCATGCGGACTTCTTCGAGCGTAGCGCGTGGCTCTTTGCCACGAATGCGGCCCGTAATCCACTCCTCGAAGAACGCGTAGGTTGCGGCGACGGCAAAGGGTATTTTTGTCGTGGGCGAAGGGATGCCGGTGATGGCCGACATCTTGTCGAGGATCTGCTTGAGAGTCAGGTTTTCTCCGCCGAGGATGTAGCGGCGGCCGGGCTTGCCTTTGGTTAAGGCGACTAGGTGGGTGCGCGCAACTTCGGCCACATCGACGAGGTTGAGGCCGGTGTCGACATAGGCCGGAAACTTGCGATTGAGAAAGTCCACGAAGATGCGGCCGGTAGGCGTGGGCTTGGCGTCGTTGGGGCCGATCGGCGTGGTGGGGTTGAGAATGATGACTTGCTGGCCGTCCTGGGCAGCCGCAATAGCCTGCTGCTCCGCAAGGAATTTGGAGCGCTTGTAGTGACCGACCATGTCGGTGAGCGAGACGGGCGTGTCTTCATTCACGACAATGCCGTCGGTGCGGAAGTGCATGGTGGCGACGCTGGAAGTGTAGACGACGCGCGGGACCTTAGCTTCGCGGGCGAGGCGCAGAAGGTCGCGGGTGCCATCGACATTGGCGCGGTACATGGTGTCGGGATCGCGAATCCAGAGGCGATAGTCAGCGGCTACGTGCATCACGGCATCGCACCCGGAAAGAGCCGGAGCGAAGGATTCGGGATGCGCGAGGTCGCCCACTATTGTGTCGCCAGAGATGCCTTCGAGATTTTTGAGGTTGCTGGTTTTGCGGACTAGAAAGCGGAGGTCGGCACCTTCAGCCCCGAGCGCGAGCGCCACATGGTGACCGACGAATCCCGTTGCGCCTGTGAGGAATATCTTCATCGCTTTCAATCTCTAAGCCATCTTAAATTGCTGTGTGGGTCGTCCAGTTTGCAAATGAGCGCCGGGGCGATTCGCCAGGTAATGCACAAATGCATTACAATAGATGGAGTGAGGAGACCTTATGGCTATCGTGAGCACAACGTCGCGGGGACAGGTAACCCTCCGGAAAGAAATCTTCCAGCACGTCGGGGTTAAACCTGGAGAAAAATTGGAGATCGACCTTTTGCCCGGGGGCGAGTTCCGGGGACGGGCGGTGCGGAAGACGGGCAGCATCAGCGACCTTGCAGGATTCCTGAAGGGCAAGACCAATGGGGCTCGGCTTACCATCGAGGAGATCAACGAAGCCATCGGCGACGCTGCGGCCGCAGAGGTCATGGAGAGTTTTAACCGGTGAAGATTGTCGCCGACACCAACCTGCTTTTGCGCTTTGTGCTGGACGACGACCCTGTGCAATCCAAACTGGCGCTCGAAATCATGGAACGTGTCGAGGCCGTGGCAGTCACGAATGTTGCCCTGTGTGAGATGGCCTGGGTTCTGCGCAACCGCTATGACGTTTCGCGCGAGAATATCGCAGCCACGATTGCTCGGCTACGCGAGACCCAGAACATCGTGTTGGACAGCGCTGCCGTAGAGGCCGGGTTGTCCATGCTTGAGGCGGGCTCGGATTTTGCCGATGGCGTGATTGCTTATGAGGGGCGTCGTTTAGGTGGGGAGACGTTTGTGTCGTTCGACCGGAAGGCTGTCGACGCGATGGCAAACCAGGGGATGAAAGCCAGGTTGCTGGGGTGAATTTGAGGCGAGTTCAATGGATGACCAAGTTAAAGAAATATTCGCAAGATTGCTTGATGCATCTGATTTTGCCGACGCTGATCTTTCTGATGTAAACGCGTGTGGCAGTGACGGCGATAATGCTCTTCACTATGTTGTCAGATGGAGTGATCTCATCGCGGCTAAAGCTCTCATTGATGAGGGCATTGATGTGAGCAAGGCAGGTGATCTTGGTTATACACCTTTGCATATTGCCTGCATGCAGGGCAATCTTGAAATGGTCAAGCTCCTGGCAAGCAGAGACGCAGATCTATTTGCGCTCAATGATGGTGTGCCACCATTCACAACCGCGCGGGAGGCAGGACAACACCATATATGCGATTTCCTGGCGCCATTGATGAAGCAAGCACACTCTGGAGATCCAAAGATATGGCTACGGTCGAGAATCACTCAATTACGACGCGAGATTGCGCGTCTAGAAGCGGATCTTGATCGCAAAACAATATAAGTCTTGGACACCGGCCTCTGTCACTCCCGGCGCTGGTCCTAATCCAGCTTGTCTGGATGCAGCGCGATGTTCTTCTCACCGGCAGCCTTCTTCTCGTTATAAGCCTTGACCCAGTCTTCCCAGTGCTTCCCCGCGGCGCGGTCTTTGCCGCTGAATTCGAGACGGGCGATTTCGGCGTAGCTCACCTTGCGCTTCTCGGGTGCACTTGACGTGAAGTACTGGACGTAAGAATCGGCCAGTGTCGCGCCGGTTTGGCGGTTGAAGATGTAGGCCTCAAACTTTTCGCCGGACTTGAGGGTGAGAGTCACATCGCCACGGTAATCGAAGGCCTTTTCGAGAGCCTGGCGCACGTCTTCATCGCTGGCCAGGTCGGGAATCCAGCCTTCCAGATCCTCGTGTACAGTGCCGGGAGCGATTTCCAGCGCCTCAACCTGCTCGCGCGTGTATTTCAGCACCTCGGCGCTCATGCGTTGGTCTCCTCGAGTGCCTCAGCGGAGTTGGCGATCTGGACCAGTGTTGCAGTCGAGTGCGTTCCCCACTCATTGAGCTGCTTCATCGCGTGTTTGCTCTTGTAAGTGCTGAACGTTCCCTTGACCATGCCCCAGAAGCCGCTCAGCGACAGGAAGCCGTCGAGGACCGCGGTCGGCTCGTAGCCGCAGCTCACCATGCAATTGGCGCATTTAGGGTTGCCGCTGCCAACGCCGTATTCCTCCCACTTGGTTGTTTCCATCAGCTCTTTAAAGCTGCCCGCGTACCCATCCTGGAGCAGATAGCAAGGCTTCTGCCAGCCGAAGATGTTATAGGCCGGCGAACCCCAGGGCGTGCAGTCATAGTTCCGGTCCCCCATCAGGAACTCGAGGAAGAGCGGCGACATATTGAACTTCCAGGATTTCTTGCGATTGGACAAGATGGCGCGGAAGAGCTTGCGTACGCGCGCGCGGCCCATGAAGTGGGTCTGGTCGGGCGCCTTGTCGTAGCTATAACCGGGCGACAGCACAATACCCTCGACGCCGATGGCCATCATTTCGTCGAAGTGGGCGCGCACACTGTTGGGATCAGTGCCATCGAAAAAAGTCGAATTCGGCGTGACGCGGAAGCCGCGCTTGACGGCCTCTTTGATTCCTTCGATCGCGATGTCGTAGCCGCCTTCGCGGCAGACGGCATAGTCGTGGTGTTCACGTTGACCGTCGAGATGGACGGAGAACGTCAAATACTTCGAGGGCGTGAATTCGTGCAGGCGCTTCTTCAATTCGAGCGCGTTCGTGCACATATAAACATACTTCTTACGCGCGACCAGGCCATTCACGATGTCGACGATCTGCGGATGCAGCAGCGGCTCGCCGCCCGGTATCGCCACCATGGGCACACCGCACTCTTCAACAGCGGCAAAGCATTCTTCAGGAGTCAGCATGCGCTTCAGGATGTGAGGCGGATACTGCACCTTCCCGCAGCCGGCGCACGCCAGGTTGCAGCGGAAGAGCGGCTCGAGCATCAGCACCGTAGGATAGCGCTTGACGCCCTTGAGCTTCTGCTTCCACACATAACTGGCAACCGTCCACACCTGGGAGATCGGAATAGCCATCTTTGAGAAACCCCTCCAGCGCCGAATCTACGACGCGCGTTCCATCGTTCGCTTGTAGGTAGTGAGAGCTAGCAGCGGGAAATACTGGCGGTACATGGTGTAGGCCAGGTAAAAGACTTTCGGGAAACCGGTACCGGTGATGAGGCCCTGCCGCGACGGACCTTCTCCGATCGACTCGTCCCAGCTGCCGTCATCGCGCTGGCGCGTCAGCAGCCAACGGATTCCTTTCGCAATGGAGTCGGACCGATCGTCGCCCGCGGCCAGCAACCCCAGAAGAGCCCAGGCCGTCTGTGACGGCGTACTCGGACCGACGCCACGCGTGTCTGGATCGTCGTAGCTGCCGCAGGTTTCGCCCCAGCCACCATCGGGATTTTGAACCATGCGGATCCACTCAGCAGCCTGCTGCACTTGCGGCTCGTGATGATCGAAGCCGATGGCATCGAGGCCGCGAAGTACCAGGAACGTTCCATAAATGTAATTCACGCCCCAGCGGCCAAACCAGCTGCCATCCGGCTCCTGCTCGCGCAGAATAAACTCGATCGCCTTTTGGATGCGTTTGTCGTCGCGCGTGTACCCGTATGTCGCGAGCATCTCAAGCATGCGCCCGGTAATATCCACTGTCGGCGGATCGAGCATGGCGTTATGATCCGCGAACGGAATGTACTGGAAGATCATCTTGGTATTGTCTTTGTCGAAGCTCCCCCAGCCACCGTTGCGGCACTGCATCGCGAACTCCCAGCGAACAGCTCGCTCCGCAACAGAAATCTGATAGCGCTCGCGCGGATTGTCGACCTTGTTCAGAGCGAGCAGCACTTGCGCGGTGTCATCGGTATCGGGATAGAACTCGTTGTTGTATTCGAAGTACCATCCGCCGGGCTCGGTCTTTGGAACTTTCACAGCCCAGTCGCCCATATGGCGGACTTCCTTCGAAAGCAGCCAATCGGCGGCCTTGATCATGCGCGGATCGTTGCGCGGCACCCCTGCTTCGCCGAGCGCATAGACAGCCTGTGCCGTATCCCACACTGGAGAGGCGCACGGCGTCATGCGGAAGGTAGGCTCCGGCATTTCCGGCGTCGCTGGCTGCTCAATGCCAAGCTTTTCGAATTCGTCGCGCGCGCGAATGACCTGCGGATCGTCCTCGGAGTAGCCAAGGCAACGCAGCGCAATGATCGCGTTCAGCATCGCCGGATAAATCGCGCCCAGGCCGTCCGTCATCTCTAAACGCTCGAGCATCCATCTCTCCGCGCGCCTGAGAGCGAGAGTGCGGAGCGGTCGGATATGGACAGCCTCGGCAAGATGAAATACGCGATCGATAAGAAGAAATGCATTGCGCCAGGAGAAGAGCCGCTTGCGGTCGATCCTGACTCGGAGAATCGAATTCGCGCGCCCCCCGACAAATAACTCTTCGATTCCCTGCTCCGCCGGAATCTTTTTGAAGGGCTTCTTCGCATAGATGATGGCGAGGGGGACGAGGATAGAGCGCGACCACGCGGAGATCTCGTAGATGTTGAAGTAGAACCAATTGGGAAAGAGAACAATCTCCGGTGGGATGGCTGGGACCGCATCGTAGTCATACTGACCCAGCGCGCAGAGATACATTTTCGTGAAGGTGTTGCACGCGATGACGCCGCCATGGGCAAGCACCCACCTGCGACACTTCACGAGGCGTGGATCGTCCGGGCCAACCCCTAAGAGCTTTGCGGCGAAGTAACACTTAACGGAAAGCGAGAGATTGCCGGGTCCGCCGGGATAGATGCTCCAGCTGCCGTCTTGGTTCTGATAGCGCCAGATTTCAGAGAGGGCACGCCGGAGGCGCCCAGGGTCCCCCGATTCGAGCAGCGTGTGGAGAAAGACGTAATCCGCCTCCAGCATCGCATCCGCTTCGAGTTCGCCGCACCAGTAGCCATCGGGGTGCTGCTGCGAAAGGAGGTAATCGCGTGAGTGAAGAATCGCAGCATCGACTTCCGCCACATCCGCATCGATACGTCCGAACTTCGGGACTGCGTATAATGTCTTCGATTGCGAGAGACTCATGCGAATTCAAATGCCTCTGTTTTAACTGCTGAAAGCTGTTCCAAAAAACTTTGCTTCTTGTCTTCCCCAAAAAAAGCCGGGTCGTCAAAAGAAAGACAAGACCTCGGTTCTCTTTGCAGGCCACTCATCCATTCCAAAAATCAAAAACCCCTGCGCAAGCGGGGTGAAATTTGGAATACGGCAGCAGCGGCCGCGAAACTATCGAACGGGAACCGGCTCTCCGCCCCCTGGGTTACCAATCGCCTGAATGATCTCTGGCGGAAGTCCGAAGCGGACATTTTCCGGCATCACTTCCACTTCTTCGACGCTGGAGAATCCGTTTAGACGCAGATAATTCACGACATCCTCGACCAGGATCTCCGGTGCCGAGGCCCCGGCGGTGACAGCCACAGTGGACACTCCCTCAAGCCACTTCGGATCGATTGCCCGGGAGTTGTCAATCAGATAACCGACCGTGCCCAGATTGCGCGAAACTTCGACGAGACGATTTGAGTTGGAACTGTTGGTCGATCCAACGACAAGCACCAAGCCCGCATCGTGCGCCACGTTGCGGACCGCCACCTGCCGATTCTCCGTTGCATAACAAATATCCTGCGAGTGCGGACCGACGATGTTTGGGAACTTGAGCCGGAGCGCGTGAATGATATCCCGCGCCTCCGAAAGGCTCAGGGTAGTTTGGGTCAAATAGGCCACGCGATTGGGATCGGGAACCTGGAGTGCCTCGACTTCAGCGACGTTCGAAACCACCTGCGTGACATCCGGCGCTTCCCCAAGCGTGCCCTCGATTTCATCGTGGTCGCGATGACCGATCAAGACCAGCGAATAGCCCTGCTTTGCGAATTTGACCGCCTCGATATGCACCTTCGTGACCAGAGGGCACGTGGCGTCGATGACCTTGAGGCCGCGCCCCTTGCTGCGATCGCGCACAGCCGGTGAAACCCCATGCGCGGAATAGATGACTCGTTGGCCGTTGGGGACATCGTCGATCTCATGAACAAAAATGGCGCCCTTTTCTGCCAGTTCATTCACGACATAGCGGTTATGCACAATCTCCCGCCGGACATAAATGGGCGCGCCGAAAGTCTCGAGAGCGATCTTGACGATGTCGATCGCGCGCACCACGCCGGCGCAAAAACCGCGCGGTTTCAGCAGCAATACCCTCTTCTGGCTCGGGGAGGCCGCCTGTTCGCTACCGTTGGGGATGGATTCGAGGACAGAGGTCGTCACTTCAACAGTATACCTGTGGGTGGTCAATTTGCGGACATCGCGATTTGGGTGCGATCAACATGCGGTCGACAGATGGTTACCGATCCGCGTTCACTCGAGCAAGCTTCATAAAACACTCCTCCTTGCATTTTTCTCTTGCAATGTACTAGTTCTCTAGTACACTATCTTTCTGATGACCAGGACCACCGAGATCCAAGCTTCCGAATTTGCCTTCCGGCTCGACGCCCATAGCGGCGTGCCCGTCTACCGGCAGCTAATCGACCAGGTGCAAGCGGCTGTGGCTACCGGATCGCTGTCTCCGGGAGATCAGCTGCCCACGGTCCGCAAGGTAGCGGTCGATCTCGCGATCAATCCCAATACAGTCTCGCGAGCGTATCGCGAGATGGAGATTCGAGGGATCCTCGATACGCAGCAAGGCACGGGAACGTTTGTCGCCGAGCGGCAAATTGAACCTTCAAAGGATGTGCGCGAGCGCCAACTGGGTCAACTTGTGAACGAGTTCGTGTCAAGAGCCGGGTCGGCCGGCTTCACGGTGAACGAACTGATCCACGCATTGCGTGAATTCAGTCAGCAAAGTCAGAGGAGGTAGTCGTGTACCAGCCAAATTTGGTGCGATCCAATCCTTTCACATCCGGAAGAGCAAGCGGCGTCGGCTTCCTGATGCTTATCCTTTGCCTGTTAGCAGGAGCGGCAGGGTCGGTATTCACAAAAACTCCGGCGTACCTTTGTGCCTTGGGAGTTGCAGGCGTTTATCTTCTGCTCGCAATCAAGGTCGTCGATCAGTGGGAGCGGGTCGCGGTTCTGCGGTTCGGGCGCTATCGCAAATTGCGCGGACCAGGTGTGTTTCTCATCATCCCCATCGTGGACACGCTGAGCCGCTACGTAGATCAACGAGTGCGCGTGACCACGGTGAGCGCCGAATCAACGCTGACGCGCGACACGGTTCCAGTAAATGTAGATGCGATTGTCTTCTGGCTGGTCTGGAATGCCGAGAAAGCGATCCTCGAGGTCGAGGACTTCAACGAGGCCATTGCACTGAGTTCGCAGACTGCACTACGCGAATCCATTGGCCGGCATGAGCTGGCGCAGATGATTACGGAGCGCGAGACGTTGGGTCGGGAATTGCAAAAGATTCTCGACGAGAAGACAACACCGTGGGGCATCACCGTGCAGTCGGTCGAGATTCGCGATGTGCGAATTCCGCAGGCCCTCGAAAATGCCATGTCGCAACAGGCGCAAGCGGAACGGGAGCGCCAGGCGCGCATCATTCTTGGCGATGCCGAGGTGCAAGTGTCCGCTCAATTTGCAAGGGCGTCGCAGATGTACGCCGACAACCCAGTCGCGCTGCACCTTCGCGGAATGAATATGCTGTTTGAGGCGATGCGCGAGAAGGGATCGATGGTGGTGGTGCCATCGTCGGCAATTGAGACCATGGGGCTGGGCGGAACCCTGGCTGTCTCGGCCATGGCGAAGCAGCAATGAGCGCTACGAACGGAGAATGGCATGAAGAGCAGAATCCTTTTTTGGGCCGTCGTATTCGGAGGTCTTGCCGGTCGATTCCCTGTTCTTCGTGGCCAAACGAACCAAGCTCCTCCCGCTTCAACGAACCCTCCATCCGCGGCAGCGCAAGCATCAACCTTCAAGCTCCACGCTCATCGGGCATCGTTGAGCGTTGGAATGTTTCCCCGGTAAGGACAAAAGTTCCGGAGCGCCTTGGGAGAAGACCGTGCCTCTGGCTTTTGCCATTGCTTGTTTCCGACTCTCCGAGAATGCCCACAGGATCAATGCCCACAATCGAGGGCGCGAAATTCGTTGTCGGAAACTACCGGTTTGAGTGTCCACACCCAGCCATTCTTGTCTTTCCAAGCTGGATCGTAAATGCGCACGATAAGGTACTGGATCCCGTATCGACGACAAGTGGCGCTAGCTTGGTCCGCGGTTTCGCCATCGAAAGTAGCATCGATGGCCGCCGCCATTTCCGGGCAGCCGCGGGGATCGCCTCCCAACTCGGAACCGCACCATGGTTGATCGCTTAGTATGGCTATCTGGTGATTGACTCCGATCTGATCTGCAGCTATCCAGAAGGGCTCCCGCGTTTTCGGATTGAACTGTACGACTGCGCTGGGGGAGATTGTTGCATCCAGTTGGGCATAGCCGAGAGATGAGATATAGGCGTTGTGCGAAAAGCTTCGCGTATTGGGGTCGTAAGTTCCACTCTCTCGCCATTCGGCAAAAGAAGTGACGAAACGCGACCAGAACGCTTGGAAGAGGAGGCTTGTAACCCCAATGACCAGGGAGAGAGCTGCTATAGACCGCAGCCAGCCTGGGATCACGTAGGGGAAGGCGGCAGAGTCAGTCGAGGGTTTACCTTGGCGCTCAGTAAACCTCCAGCAGATGACGATATCCGAGGCCAATAAGAGCAGCGAAAACTGTAGAAGGAGAGCTCCCCTAAATCCAAAATCGTTAAAATCCAATGCCCCGGACCGTATGAATGTGATGACGGGAAGTGTGGCCGCGGCAATAAACACAAGGGAACGTTGGGCACGAGTTAAGGGCACGCGTTGGCGCCATCCAGGGACGAGGTAGATAAGGAATACGACCAGGTAGAAGCCCAATTCGAGAGCATAACCTGCGGGCAAAAGAGCAGCTTTGGCAATGTTGAGTGCGGTCAACGGATATGCCTGCGAAAGGTGTTGGAAGACTCGTGATCTGAGCAGGCCACCAGGCGGGATCATTTCTCGAATGGCAAACCCAAAGGCACTGGGGCCGTGCATTCCCGAGGAAGAGTGAGTCAGCTCCCCTAGATACGGAATGAGGATAACGGCAGTCGCCAGGCCGCCAGCGGCCAGCAGCATTGCAGCTTGAGCTGTGTGCTCAATGAGTATCTGCCACAGAGCCCAGACCACCATCACCAGGAAGAATGCGAATGTCACATAAATGGAGAGGCCGAAGGAGCTCGACAGCGCAAAGGCAATCAAAGCCACGCTTGCTGTACGGTTCTGCTCACGGTGCTTGCCCGCCGTCCATGCCAACAGGAATGCGAGCATACAGCATACCAGACCGGCAATATGATTCGGAGCCCAATACAGTGTATTGATCCAGCTGAATATGGCATCCTTCGACCACAAATCGAGGTCAGTTGGCGGCGCTTTTTGGGAATAGAAAAGATTCCAGACGACAACACATATATCGAGACCGGAGACCGCGAATAAGCCGATGATGCACAGAAATTGCTTTCGCAGGCGGGCCCCTGCGCAGAGGAAATGCTTCAGCCATAGCCCGCTCAAAGCGGCCAAAACAAATCCACACCACACGCAACCGGCAGCCAACACGGCGCGCACCTGGAGATGAGCCATCGCCGCCACGGCGGCGCAAACGACGTACCAGAAGTAGTAATTGCGCATCGGGGCGGGATTTTTGAACATGTACATCGGGTTGGCAGGCGGGATGCCGGTTCGGAGGACGCTCTCGGTCCAACTAATGCGAGCGCTCTGATCTGACATTGCGACATTCATAAACAGCTTGTTGTCCTTCTGAATGTCGACGAGGGACAAGATCGTCACGCCTATCCAGAGAATTGCCAAGGCTAGGGCTTTGCCGCCGAGAGGATGCCAACCCATGTTCCACTTCCCGTGGGAGCGGCGAATCTGGCGAGCTTCCCAACCGAGCGTCGCTGCGCAAATCACCGCGGCAGCCACAAGAAACACTACAACTGCGGTCAATGATATGAATTTCCCGATGAGGTAAGAGGCGATTGGCGTGACGGCGAAGGAGAGCGGCAGGCTCCAGAAGATGCGCTCGACGAACGAGCGCTCGCGGAAGTTGTGAAGATTGGTAAACCAGGCGGCTACGTAACCGGTGCAGACGGTTGCGGGGACGAAAGCGGGAATCGCCAGCGTGCTCCCTAGGATTTGTAGTTCGGTGATATTGGGGACGCTGAGAATCTCGACCTCCTCTTCGGCCAGTTCATGGACTCACCCGGCTCTCCTGAAAAGGACCTTCGAGCGGTTCCGTTGAGTACCACGGGTGCTGCGCATTCTCCATCTGAGTCAGTTGTAAGGTAATTATTGCGCTGCTTCTTAGACTCCATGTGGATAAGTTTCTTGACCATGCCGGGAGAATGGAATCTGGCCTCCCGATCATTATGAAGAACGCAGACGAGTGAAGCATGGGATCCAAACTGCGGATAACGTCGATTCCGTCAGCTCACCCGCTGGCAAATGAGCGTTTAGACATTGTGGGGACACTTGGTGAGAAATGAGGCCAACAGAAACTATGCCGCTCAGCGGGAAGACTGGCGGAACTCGTCAGTGTCAAAAGCAAACGGCCTGAGGTTCATCTCGGACGACCGGTCGTGCGGCCTCCCGGCCGCTCTGCCGTCGGCTTATGGATGCGTATCTGCGTCGCGCGACACCCACCACAAGACCTCTCCAAAGATCTTCCATTTCGAGGCGTTGCTCACGTCGACCGGCGAATATTTGTAATTCGCGGAAATAAGCAAATCGGAGCCCGATATGCGCTGAAAACGAGCGACTTTGAATCCCAGGTCTCGATGGGAGACGACCGTGATCCGCTGATGCAGGTAGTCTCGGTCTTTCGCGGCTGTGTCCACAAAAAGGATGGAACCAGGCGTGATCGCAGGCAGCATCGAATCCCCTGCGAGGTGCATGCCGATCATATTCTCAGGATGTGGACACCAATCGAGCGGTGCGAGAAGAATCTCCTCCACCTCAACTTGCGAAAGACTGACGTTCTCGTGGGGCGGGATGCGATCCCCGTATGCGGTTGCGTTCAGAAGTGGTATTGCGACAGCTGTAGCTTTGTCTCCCACGAGCCGTGAGACCTTGCGGCCCGCGACCAGTTTGAAATCGTGAAGATTGACCTGTGCCGATGTGAGATCTTTCAGGAAGCCGGCTTCGATGAGGCCGCCGGCATCGAGACCCGCTCGCTCCCAGAAGTAAACCCCTTCCGGTGGGCGGGCAAGGTTTCCAAGGGCGACATAGCTCTCTGCCGTCGGTTCGTGGCGCCCTTGCAGCCAGCGTGAGACAGTGGGCGGCGAAATCCCCAGTCGTTCGGCGAGGCCTGCCTGACTCAACTGCAAATCGCTGAGCAATCGACGTATCCGTCCAGCCCATTCGCTCGACGATTCCTTCACTGCCCCCACACCTCACCCCATTCGGATTTAGTAAGATCGATTTCATTCACGCAATTTCGCCAATGAAATCAACGGTTTAGCGCCTGTCCGAGATATCCTAACAAAGCTGTCTACATCGTGATGCGCGTACATCGCCTGCACAGCAATCCTGCATCGAAAGGAGAGATGGTGGATTCGCAACGTCACCGTACCTGGTCCCAGGATGAGCGAGCCGAAGGATGAGCGAGCCGAAACGGACCGTACATGGGAGAATTTGGCGGATAGCTCCCTGAATTCCATCACAGGGATGGCTCGATGTTTGCGCGGTGGATCCCCGGGGGCAACATTTATGTCAGCGAATCCTGCACCTCGCAAGATTCTGATTGTGGATGACGAGGCTGCGGTCGCGGACTCCCTGCACTTAATCTTTTCCAACCGCGGTTACCAAGCGCGAGCCGTTTATTCTGCGGAGCAGGCCGTTGAGGTTCTTTCCCAATGGCAACCGCATTTGGCGATTATCGATGTGATGCTCCCACAGATGAATGGGATCGAATTGGCCGGAATCTTGAAGGAAAACTATCCGAGCTGCAGGATTCTGCTGATTTCGGGCCATCCTGGCACCAGTGAGCTTCTGAACGATGCGCATTCACGCGGAAGCTCGTTCGATATTCTCGCAAAGCCGCTTCATCCGACCTTTGTTCTTGATACCGTCTCCGATCTCTTGCCCGGCAATCGGAATGACGCCGACGCATAACTGCGTCGCACTACCTGACACCCGAGACGGACGTGAGAATCAACTCCCGACTCATCGGCTCGCAGCAATCATCTGCGCAGCGTGCTGCAGGCTCGTGTCAGTGACTTTCGCTCCGGAGAGCATACGCGCGACTTCGTGGGTGCGTGCGCGATCGTCGAGAACGCGAATTTGCGTCTTGGTGCGGCCATGGTCTTCGCGCTTCTCCACCACAAGATGCTGACCTGCGAATGCAGCGATCTGCGGAAGATGCGTGACGCAAAGAACCTGCTGACCTCGGGCTAGAGCCTTCAGCTTCTGTCCGACAGCTTCTGCGGCGCGCCCCCCAATGCCTATGTCGATTTCGTCAAAGACCAATGTGCGCGGTGTTGGATTTGTCTTCCTTGCTTTGGCCGATGCCTCTTCCACCGCTACTTTCAGCGCCAGCATCACGCGGCTCATCTCCCCGCCGGATGCGATCTCATGGAGCGGCTTGAGGGGCTCTCCGGGATTGGTGGAGATAAGGTACCTGACCTCGTCCCAACCATGGGCGGTCCAATTCGACTCCTGCTCGACGGGGGTGACATCGATCTGGAAGCGGACCTTCATCGCCAGAGCATTGATGTGCGCTTCGGCAAGCTTTGCAAGTCTGGCGGCAGCGGTCTCGCGCTGGGCGGAAACGGCGCCGGCAACTAGCTTGTACGCATCGGACGTTTCTTTGACGGCCGCGCGTAGTGCCTTCAGAATCTCATCGCGGTCTTCCACTTCGGCAAGCTTCCGGGATACGTCTTCCCCGAAACCAATGACATCGGCAACCGTCGCTCCATACTTTCGCTTGAGCCGATCCAGCAGGGCCAGGCGGTCTTCAATTTCGGAGAGGCGCTCCGGGCTCGCGTTGATCTTCTCCGCATAGTCGCGAAGCGTTGCGCTGGCATCCCCCAGGACCGCACGGGCTGAGGCAAGCTGTTGCGCGAATTCGACAAATCGCACATCGAATCGTGCCAGTTCCTCGACATATCGCAATGCGGAGCGCAACGACCCTTCCGCGGAGGCGCTTCCCTCATAGAGCTGGTCATAGGCGCCCATAGCTGCTGCATAGAGCTTTTCAGCGTTGGCGAGAACGCGCTTCTCCGTTTCGAGGGCCTCATCTTCGCCGGCAACGAGCTGGGCCGATTCGATTTCCTTGCGCTGATAGGCCCAGAGGTCGACCATCCTCAGGCGATCCTGCTCACCTAGGAGCAAATCTTCAAGTTTGGCCAGCGCGCCGCGCCATTGAGCCTGCGCCGCGGAGACGCTCTCGGTTGCAATTCCCCCAAAGCGATCGAGCAAAAGGCGCTGCTGGTTCTGATCGAAGCTGGAAAGTGTCTCCGTTTGCGCATGGACTAGAGCCAGTTCCGGCGCAAGCTGGCGTAGTACAGCAACGGTTGCCGGCTGATTATTGACAAAAACGCGGCCCTTTCCCGTTGAAAGAATCTCGCGGCGGAGAATGATCTCTGTGCCTTCGGCGTCAATGCCATTTTCCTCGAGGATCGCTTCCGCTCCCGAGGTGGACTCAAAGACACAGGCAACCACCGCCTTTTCGGCCCCATGGCGAACCACTTCTGCCGAGGCCTTTCCCCCCATCAGCAGCGCCAAAGCATCCACAAGGATAGACTTGCCTGCGCCGGTTTCCCCGGTCAGCAGGTTAAGGCCTGGGCCAAATGTGGCGATGGCATGATCGATCACCGCGTAGTTCTCGGCGCGTAACTCGACGAGCATTCCCTGCGACCCTTTTTGAAAGCTGGTCGAATAGGTAACTGTATCTCTTTCGACCCGAGCGCAGCATAGCACGGCGGCATGGGTTGACGGTCTCAGCAAACCCGCCGCGGGGCAGACAATCGGACGCCGGGACCACATCGATAACTTGGAAGGTACTATCTCGTCTGATACCGTAAATACTGAGGTGAATTGCGATTTTTACCTTTGCTCTTGCTATCGCATTGCAGGCTGACAGCGCGGCAGCTCCCCCGAGCACACCCGTAGCCCAGGGCGCTGGCGCCTTGATGGACATGATGCACAACATCGGTCCCATAGCGCTGTTTGTACTTGTTGTCCTGGCGCTCGCCAGCCTTTATTCCTGGACCGTCATTCTGGGCAAGATTGGTACTTTTGGCAAGGCCACAAACGAGAGCCGAAAGTTTATCCGCGCCTTCCGCAAGGCTTCGCGCCTGAACGAGATTTCCGCTCTTGCCGAGAACTATAAGGCGAGCCCGCTGGCGCAGGTCTTCGAGGAAGTGTACGAGACTTACAAACGTCAAACCGGCGGGTCCGGCCCTCCGCGCAACATGACAGCTCTGGAACGCTCCGCGCAGACCGCGGCCAGCGAATCGGTTACCAACCTCGAGCGCCGGATGACGTGGCTGGCGACGATAGCCGCGACCAGCCCCTTTGTCGGTCTCTTCGGAACAGTGATGGGCGTTGTGGATGCCTTTCACGGATTAGGTACCGCAGGCTCGGCAACCTTGCGCGCAGTAGCGCCTGGCATCAGCGAAGCCTTGATTACGACGGCAGCCGGCTTGTTTGTCGCGGTGCCCGCCGTCGTTGCCTACAACCAGTTCACCGCGCGGCTGCGCGTTCTGGCCTCGGCTACCGACGATTTCTGCCGCGAGCTTCTGAACTCCTTCGACGAGATTCCCGACCGCGCGACCGGTGCGCCGCAGCGCGGTCCGGCAACAGAGACTGCGCACGACTTTGAACGCGGCATGTTCAAGTAGAAGCCGCACAACCGTTGCGTTGCTCAACGTAAACAGCATGACCAGAGAGGCCAATCGTGGCTTTTACAACTAGCGCCGGCGGAACACGAACATCCTTGGCGGAGATCAACATCACGCCTCTCGTGGATGTCGTGCTGGTGCTGCTGGTGATCTTCATGATTACCGCGCCCGTGTTGCAATCGGGAATTGAAGTCGCGATTCCCAAAACCAAAACCGTAAAGGAAATCACCGAACAGCGGCTGGTCCTGGTAATCGATCGAGACCAGCAGGTTTTTCTTGGCGACAAACCAGTGAACCTCCATGATCTGCCCGCGAAACTTCGCCAGACAGGAACGGACCCGTCAAAGAAGATCATCTATCTGCGCGCCGACGAGCGAGTACCGTTTGGCGCTTTCGCGTCGTTGATGGACGCAGTGAAACAAGCGGGTATTACAAATATTTCCATCGTGACGCAGCCGCTCGACACCAAGGGGCGCGCGTCGAGTGGGCAGTGACGTCAGAGCCAGGCCATCCATGAAAGAGCATCGAGTAAAGCGATGAGCGTTCTGCTGGAAAGAACCGAGCACCTGGAACAGGAGCTAACTCCTGAACCGGTGATGGCGCCGGCCGCCGGTTCTCTCGTTCTGCATCTCGCGCTGGTTGCGGCAATCGTCTTCTATGGCATCCTCGGCGGCTTCTTTCATCACAATATGTGGGGAAGTCCAGGGATGGGCGGAGCCATCCAAGTGAACCTGGTGAGCAGTACCCTGCCCTTGCCGTCGAACCAGCCGGTTAATCAGAACGTGCTTTCAACGGAGACGCCCAGCCAGGCTCCCGCACCCCCCGCGCCGAAAGCCAAGCAGGCCGAGGACGAGACAGCTATCCCTCTATCAGGAAAGCAGAAGAAAACTGAGCACCAGACCGCGCCCAAAACACCGCCAAAGCAGCAACAGCCCCCTCCGACCAACCGCGCCAACTATGGTGAGCAGGCGGGGTCCTCGATCCCCCGTGCGGCTCAACAGAGTCTCGCGAGCGGCCCCACGACCGTGAATAACGGCGATTTCGGCAGTCGGTTTGGATGGTACGTGGAAGGCATCAGTCGGAAGATGTCGACAAACTGGTACAAGTCTCTGGTCGACCCCAACACCCCACGTGGTGCGCGCGCCTACATCGACTTTACGATCGCCCGCGACGGATCGGTCGGCAATGTGCGCCTGGATCGATCAAGCGGCAGCTCCACACTGGACGGCTCCTGTGTGAATGCCGCAAGGCGCGTGGACACTTTCGGCTCGCTTCCTGCAGGTTACAACGAAAGTACCTTGCTGGTTTCCTACTACTGCGAATACTAGAACAATCCCCGGCATCCAATTAGAATAGAGGCTAGGCATTGGGCATCATGCTGTTCCTCTAGGAGCAAGCACGCGGCAAAAACCTCCAGTCCGATGCGCCGCGCACGACCCGCACGATTCAACCGAGGAAGGATTGCGCACTGCATGAAGTTTGGTTCCCGGTTTTTGTTTCCAGCTCTATTCTTTCTCGCCAGCCTGAATTGCATTCCATCGCCTGCTCAGGATTGGGTGCGCATCGGCTCCAATTTAGGGAATGCGAAAATTCGTCTGGCAGCCGCTGATTTCAAGCCGGTAGGCGTCGATCCACAAACTCCGTCCCTGAAAGCCGAATTCGATTCAACACTCTATAACGATCTCGGCAGCGCTGGCATCTTTGACCTGGTCTCAAAAAGCTTCGCACCCCCGGGAACTCCCGGTTCTCCGCAAGAGATAAATCTGTCCCAGTGGTCTGCGGCCCCCGCCAGCGCCGCGATGGTTGCCTTCGGTGCGCTGTCTGCGACGAACGGCAGGCTGGTTGTTTACGGTTGGCTCGACGACACCAGCAATACCGCGAACCCGCAGGTGCTGGGCAAGCAATACAACGAAGCCGCCAGTCTGGACATGGCGCGCACCATCGCTCACAGGTTTGCGGACGAAATCATTGCCCGGCTTGGCGGCGGGATCAACGGCATCGCAGAAACGAAGATCTTTTTCATCAGTGCCCGCACCGGATCGAAAGAAGTCTGGGTCATGGATTACGATGGCGCCAATCAACACGCGGTCACCCACCTCGGCAGCATTTCGCTCTCGCCGCGCGTCTCGCCCGACAATTCTCGCGTCGCCTTTGCCACCCTTGGCCGCGAAGGCTGGTCGGTCCGGATGTATTCCCTGGAACTCGGACGGCTGGTGAGTTTCCCTGCCGGGACCGCGGGCGGCTCCAACCAGTCGCCGGCCTGGTCCGCAGACGGAGCGAAGATTGCATTCTCATCGTCGCGTTCGGGGGATCCGGAGATATGGGTTGCCGACGCTAGCGGATCCGCCCCTAAACGAATCACGTATTTCAAGGGCCCCGACGTTTCCCCCGTTTGGAATCCGCGCACCAATGCGCAGCTCGCGTGGGTGAGCGGGCGTACCGGCCTGCCGCAGATTTACACCATGGATCAGGATGGCGCCAATATTCAGCGGATGACCGACGGCGGTTATGCGGTGTCGCCATCGTGGTCTTCGAGCGGCCAGTTTCTTACGTTCAGCTGGAATCGCAAATATGGGCCTGGCGCACCAGGCGGCCAGGACATCTACATCATGGACATTGCGACCAAACGTTGGCAGCAGCTCACCCACGACGCCGGCACAAATGACTTCCCTTCCTGGGCTCCCGATGGACGCCATATTGTTTTCGAGCGGAAGCAAGGGAGCCACACGGAAATCTGGTCGATGCTCGCCGACGGAACCGATCAGCACCAGTTAACGCATTCAGGGAACAACTTCATGCCGAACTGGAGTTGGAAGTGAGCGCGGTCGCAGAGAATACCCGGCGTGCGCGCACTTTCATTTTTCGAGAAGGCAGTTCCAGTACCAATCGTCACTGGACATCTCACAACTCTGTAAGCCAAACCCGCATTTCAATCGCGAATTGGGGGCGGCGTCGACAAAAAACCACAGCGCAATTTCAGACGATGCTCTTCGCATGCCCCATGTACATCCTCATGTACTGCTGAGAAGCGGTACGGCTGGTCGAACACAGGCATAAAATAGGGATGTCATCTTGAAATTGCAGAAGGAGCAATGCATTGAATCGACGTTTACGAGTCTTCACGCCAGTTGTACTACTTGTCGCCTTGGTTGCTGTTGCTGGTTGCAAGAAGAAGCAGCCGCCACCGCCTCCCGCCGCAACTGCGCCGCCAGCCACACCCGCACCGACTGCGCAGATTACCGCGACCCCCTCCCAGATTTCGGCGGGCGATCAGGTGACGTTGAGCTGGCGCACAACTGACGCGACGAGCGCGACCATTGATGGAATTGGCGATGTGCCCACCACAGGCGTGAAGACCGTGACGCCTACCTCGTCGACCAGCTACCACCTGGTAGCGCGCGGCGACGGAGGAACAGCAGACGCAACAGCCCAGGTGACGGTGAATGCTCCGCCAGCCGTTTCAGCGCCTTCAAACTCAATGTCGGCTGAGGAAGAATTCAGGGCGAATGTCCAGGACATTTTCTTCGATTACGATACGTACGACATTCGCAGCGACGCGCAATCCACGCTGTCGCACGACGCTTCCTACCTTGCAAGCCATCCGAATATCAAGATCGTGATCGGCGGCTATTGCGACGAGCGCGGTTCAGACGAATACAACCTGGCGTTGGGCCAGAACCGCGCCGACGCCGCGAAGAATGCCCTTGTCACCGCAGGAATTGCGGCTAGTCGCATTCGCGTCGTCAGCTACGGCAAAGAAAAGCCATTCTGCACCGAATCGAACGAGCAATGCTGGCAGCAGAATCGCCGTGCCGGCTTCTCACTCGATCAATAACAGCCAGCGGCGGCATCGCCCATCCACGGTGCCGCTAAATTTCAGAGTACCTGGCACCCAAAGCTTGGCGCCAAGTTTGAGAGATCGTCAGCCATGGGTGAGCATCTAACGGTATAAGAATCTGGGGCGCTGTTGCCGACGCATGAGCCGGCAGCAGCTGTTCCACTCGCAGGTGAAAGATGCAAATAGGACGATCTTTTCGTAACAGTCTCTTTGCCGCCCCGGCGCTCGCTTTGCTTTTTTGCTTTGCGCCGGTTCGTGCCCATGCCGTCTCGAAAGAAATGGTTCAGATGCAGACGCAGATCCAACAGCTGCTCGACATGGTGCAGCGGCTGCAGACTACGATGGACACGCGTTTCGCCGTGCTGCAGAATCTGGCCCAGCAAACCGCCGATCAGGCGACCCAGATGAACGGGACTGTGAATGCCCTGCAGCAGAAGCTGAATACGCAGGTCGATTCGCTGAACGGCAAGCTCGATACCAGCTCTGGCCAGGTGCAGTCGTTGAACGACTCCGTGGACGAGCTGAAGACGCGCATCGCCAAACTGGAAAAGTCGATTCAGGATTTGCAGAGCCAGTTGCAGAACGTGCAGAGCGCTCCGCAAGGTGGTTCGCCGGGAATTCCGAATGGGACTGCACCTGCTCCCAACGGGCCGGGAGCGATGATGAACCCCGGTCCGCCAGTGAACCAAGCCCCGCCGCTCGAGCAGACGTACCAAGCCGCGTTGAGCGACTTTAACGCAGCCAAATATCCGCTCGCGACAAGCGAATTCCAGGACGTAATTCACTACTACCCGATGGACCCAATGGCAGGCAGCGCCCAGTTTTATCTCGGCGAAATCGCCTACCGACAGCACAACTACGATGAGGCCGTGAAGGATTACAACATCGTGCTTGAGCAGTTCAGCGGAAGTCCGAAAGCTGCGACGGCTCAGTTGCACAAAGGCCTCGCGCTCATCGCGACGGCTAGGCGCGAAGCCGGAACGCACGAATTGCGCTCCTTGATTCAGCGTCATCCGCAGACTCCGGAAGCTGCACAGGCGCGAGCCAAGCTGAACGAGATGGGCGTGCGCATCACAGCTGCCGCCGCCCGGTAGTTCTCGCGCTTTCGCCGGCTTTCCTTCCTGATTCGCCTCTTCCCCTGACCTTTCCTTCCCGATTCACTGCGGCGCAAAATGGCCTTCCGGCCACACGCTTGCGACGCACCGGAACCCCATATCGCGGTGGCGAATTTCGGGCGAAGAGCTCATCCTTCCAGAGACGCGCACATCGCGCGCGATGTTATAGAACGAACCTCCTTTCAGAACGTGGTCGCCGCGACCTCGGCCCGCATCCTGCACCCATTCCCAAACGTTTCCCAGCATGTCAAAGAGTCCGTATCCATTGGACAACTTCGCGGCAACAGGATGCGTACGATCGTTGCTGTTGGCGTCGAGCCACGCGATGGTATCGAGCGGCTCTCTGGGCAGCTCGGCTGTTCCGCCATAGGCGGCCCACTCCCACTCCGACTCGGTGGGCAGCCGCATGCCGATCCGGCTGCAATAGTCCGTCGCATCGTTCCAGCCCACACTGTCTACAGGACGGTCGGCGCCTTTGTAGCGCGAGGGGTCGGCGCCCATCAATCGCTTGTATGCAGCCTGCGTCACTTCGGTTCGCCCTATCCAGAAGCCCTGGGCGATATCGATCTTCTCGCGCTTTCGCTCAAGCCCATAGCATTCCTGGTCGCCCGGCAGGCAGCCGGTAAAGTAGCTGCCGGGGGGTATCCATTGGTAGGTCAGACCATCGCGGGGATTCAGTCGCGAAGGATTTTCCGGACCTGCCGCGAGAAGAGCTTCCAGCACCACCAGAACGGCGGGCAGGCAGATCATCCGCATCTTCCGTCTCCAATTGGGCATGAGTCTCACCCTACAACAGGTTCGACGGGTGTCGACTCATAAGCTCGCGGGCAGGCGGGCCCACTCACCGATCTTGCCACGCATCTGCGCTTCGCAAAGATGGAAATCTGTGCCCCATTCATCGCGGATTTATCGCGATGAGTGGGCCGCGCATTCTTGCCGTCCACTCCGACTCGATTTCAACGATTCCTCGGATTCCGGTAGCGTAGTGGTTGAAGCTGCTCCATCGGTACTGCTCGGGCGATGCGACCAGTCCCCGTTTGACCGGGTTCCGGTGGATATACCGGATCACTTCAGACCGGGCTGATTCGCCATGGATGTTCGCGTCAAAATAGCGCTCCTGCCAGAACTGCGGGCGATGCGGAAGTTTGGAAAAGCAACCGCAGATGCTTCGCTGCGCTCAGCATGACAGCGCATTTGAGTTTGACTGGGGTGTATGGACGGCGAACCGGGAGTTGTCATCCCGAACGCAGTGAGGGATCTGCGGTTGTTCCTCATCACATTCCGTTCCGCCGCCTCAGCGTACGATCGGCCCATGCACGAGGGCTCGTATTGCACGTACATCATGGCAAGCCGCAGCCATACGCTCTACGTCGGAGTAACAGGTGATCTTCTCAAACGTGTTTTCCAGCACAAATGGAGGGAGCACGAAGGGTTCACCGCGCGCTACAACTGCGATCGTCTGGTCTGGTTCGAGCGCCACCAGGACGTGCAAAGAGCGATTGCTCGCGAGAAGGAACTCAAAGGCTGGCGACGCTCGAAGAAGATTGCACTCATCGATTCCGCCAATCGGACTTGGACCGAACGCAGCCGCGAATGGTACGACGTGGAACCTGCCGATTACCGCCGGGCACTTGACCGGATGGATTCCTGAAAAGCAACCGCAGATCCTTCGTCCCCTTCGCTGCGCCCAGGGTCTTCAGGATGACAACCCGCGTCGAGCGGCGGCTCGTTAATCAGCAAATGGATATAAGCGGGTCGCCTTCAGGCCATAGGGCATGGTGTCGTCGTAATCCATCTACGAGCTTGTCCGAAGACCCGCTCATCGCGATAAAGCCGCGATGAACGGTGCACAGTCCTGACACCACGATGAGCGGGCCCCCTGCCTCTACTGCAGGTTGGCCATGAGCGCATCGAGCGCCGACTTCGGCGGGCGCGTCAACGACTCCGGCAGCGTAGCCAACGGCTCGTCGACCAGGTTGAGCAGGTCGGTGAAGGTCGGCTTCTCCGTGTTGATGTAGAAGACACCGGTAAGGACTTCGTTCTTCTCTTCAGCTTCCATCAGCGTCCGGACAGCGTTGGCCTTGTCCGTGGGGTCGTAGTCCTCGTGGAGTTTCCGCAGGCGCAGGCTTGAGCCATCATGCATCTCGACGTCATAGACCTGGCCGGAGTCATAATCGACATCGATGTCTTCAAAGCTGGCGACGAAGCCGATTTCGTTGATGGGCTCGTCGTTCTCCTGCATGAACTTGTAGCTCTTGGTCGAGCCTTCGTGATCGTTGAAGGTAACACAAGGGCTGATGACATCGAGCATCACGGTGCCCTTGTGCGCGATGGCAGCCTTCAACATCGCAAGCAATTGCTTCTTGTCGCCGGAAAATGAGCGGCCGACAAAAGTCGCGCCGAGCTGGATAGCCAAAGCGCAGGTATCAATCGCAGGAAGGTCATTGATGACGCCGGTCTTGAGCTTCGAACCGATATCGGCTGTCGCGGAGAATTGTCCCTTCGTCAACCCATACACGCCGTTGTCTTCGATGATGTAAATCATGGGCAGATTGCGGCGTAGCAGGTGAACGAATTGGCCAATACCGATGGAAGCGGTGTCGCCATCGCCGGACACGCCCAGCATCTGCATCTGGTGCTGTGCGAGGATGGCGCCGGTCGAGACCGAAGGCATCCGGCCGTGCACACTGTTGAAGCTATGCGAGCGGCTCATGAAGTAGGCGGGGCTTTTGGACGAGCAGCCAATGCCGCTCATCTTCATCACGCGCTCGGGCTCGACGCCCATTTCGAACATGGCGTCGATAATGCGCTCGGAAATCGCGTTGTGGCCGCAGCCAGCGCAGAGCGTGGACTTGCCGCCACGATATTCAAGGACAGGCAGGCCGATGTGGTTGAGCTTCGGGCCTGGCGTAGAGGTTGGAGTTGCGGTCGCCATTTAGAGGCCCTCCTTCGTTACAAATTCATCAGTAATGCTGCGGGCGTCGATGGGCAGCCCGTTATAGAACAGAATGCTGCGCAACTTGACGACCTGGTCGGCCGGCAAATCGAGCTTGAGCAGGCTCGCCAGTTGTCCGTCGCGATCCTGTTCAACCACATAGACGCGCTCATGCGAGGCGACAAAGTCGTGGATCTCATGCGCAAAAGGATAGGCGCGGATGCGCAGGTAATCCGCATCGAGCTTGTATTCTTTCTTGATCTGATCGAGGCTTTCGCGGAGCGCAAAATCTGTGGTGCCATACGCGATAAACCCGACCTTCGAGGTTCTATCTTTCACCACGAGCGGAGCCGGTACCAGCTTGCGCGCATTTTCGAACTTGCGGGCTAAGCGATCCATCACTTCCTGGTACTCATCGGGCTTTTCGGTGTAGCCCGCCGCATCGTTGTGGCCAGAGCCACGGGTAAAGTATGCAGCCTTCGGGTGGCGCGTTCCGGGCAACGTGCGCCAGCCGATGGCGTCGCCATCCACATCGCGATAGCGCGCGAAACCGCCGAGACGCTTCAGATCTTCAGCCGTGAGCACCTTACCGCGATCCAGTGGTTTCTCGGGATATTTGAACGGCTCAGACATCCAGTTGTTCATGCCAAGATCGAGATCGGTGAGCACGAACACGGGGGTCTGCATCCGCTCGGCCAGGTCAAATGCTGCCATGGAGAACTCGAAGCACTCTTTCACCGAGCCGGGAAGCAGGATGATGTGCTTGGTGTCCCCATGCGAGAGGAACGCTGTCGAGAGCAGATCGGCCTGCGAAGTGCGCGTGGGCAGGCCCGTCGAAGGGCCGGAGCGCTGCACGTCGAAGATGACGCCGGGGATCTCGGCGAAGTAGCCGAGGCCGGAGAACTCCGCCATGAGAGAAATGCCGGGGCCGGAGGTCGAAGTCATGGAACGCGCGCCTGCCCAGCCTGCTCCCAGCACCATGCCGATGGCTGCGAGTTCGTCTTCAGCCTGAACAACGGCGAACGTCGCCTTGCCTTCCGGCGTGACCCGGAATTTTTTGAGCAGGTCGGTGGTCGCCTCAATCAGCGAAGTCGACGGCGTGATGGGATACCATGCAACCACCGTTACACCCGCGAAGACTGCGCCCATGCCACAGGCCGCATTGCCGTCGATGATGATTTTGCCCGCGGTCTGATTCATCTTCTCGATGACATAGGGATCCTGCTTGACCAGCTTCTGCTGCGCATAGTCGAAGCCGGCCTTGACTGCGCCGAAGTTGAGATCGAAGACCTTCTGCTTTTTGGCAAATTGCTTTTTCAGGCCGCTCTCGACTACCCCAAGATCGAGGGAGAGCAACTGCGCGACGACACCCACGTAGACCATGTTCCTGACCAGCTTGCGCAGCTTGGGTTCGGGACAGATGCTCGCCGTGATCTTGTCGAATGGAACCGGGTAGCAGGCGACGTCGTCGCGATACTGCTTCAGATTGAAGCTTTCTTCGTAGATAGCTGCGCCCCCGGCATCCATTTCCAGCATGTCCTGCTTGGCGGTTTCCGGATTGAGAGCAATCAGGATTTGCGAACCGCGCTTGCGTGCTACATAGCCATCTTTGCTGGCGCGTATGGTGTACCAGGTGGGTAAGCCGGCGATGTTTGAGGGGAACAGGTTTTTCCCGCTGACGGGAACTCCCATTCCGAAGATGCTCTTCAGCAGAACGCTATTGGCGGATTGCGAGCCGGAACCGTTTACCGTTGCTACGATAATGCTGAAATCGTTGGATACGCGCTTTTGCGCGCTTAAGGCGCCCTGCTCTTGACCCAGGGCCAGGTCTCCTGTCGCCATTTGGCGGGATTCCCTTCAAATAAATTCTTGTAAGAGCCGAACCGCTACTCTACTTCTGTGATTATAGTCACCTCCCGGTTAACTCGTACCGTCAAGGGGCACGACCGATTCGCTCAAAGTAACTGGATCGACAACTATTTATTGACGCGCTCAAAAAGCGACCTCTTTTCGGCCCACGTTTCGGGACGCGAGTTCCTCTACAAAGATTCCGAAGTTGCATATTTCCCAGGGAGCGATACGCCCCAAGTGCAATCGATTCAAGCAGTCATGGCAACTCGAGCCGAGTCGTTACGCCATCGGATGAGGAGTGACGATGCGATCACCACGAGCGCAAGCGTCAGCCCGATCCAGGTGCCATAAATTCCCCATCGGAACACGAAGCAGAGCGTGAGCCCAAGCGGCAATCCCAGGATCCAATACCCAATAAAATTCGCGACCATCGGTACACGCGTTTCACCCAAGCCGCGAAGTGCGCCGGTACAGACGGTCTGAATGCCATCGAAGACCTGAAAGGCTGCGGCAATCCACAACAGTGTCGGCCCGACGGCAAGCACACGCGGGTCGCTTGTGTAGAGCGAGATGAGTGCCCGGGGCGCAATGAGAAACACCACTCCTGCAACCAGCATGAAGCTGGTGCCAAGGCCCAGGGCCAGCCATCCAGCGCGACGAGCACGAGCCGGGTCGCCCGCTCCCACAGCATGGCCGACGCTCACAGCCGCTGCTGCCGAGACGCCGAGCGGGACCATATAGCTAATGCTCGCGTAGTTGAGCGCGATCGCGTGTGTGGCGAGCGCGACAGGGTCAAGATAGCTTGCGGAGAATGTCGACAGATTCCATGCGCCGACTTCGAGAAGAATCTGGCCGGCAGCCGGGGCGCCAAGACGGACCAGCTTCCGCAAACGGTCGAATTGCGGAGCAGCCCAGTGACGAAACAGCGGATGGCCTCGCTTGCGTTCGTACCGCCAGGCAAATAGGAGGAGCGCCGCTGCCATCGCAAAGCGCGCAATGCACGTGGAAATAGCCGAGCCATCGACTCCGAGAGCGGGAAAACCAAGTTTTCCATAGATCAGCACCCAGTTGCCGCCCCAGTTGAGCAGGTTGGCCAAAACATAGGTGACCGTAATAACGCGTACCTGGCCCACCCCTTGCAGGTAGCGCCGAATGCCACCGTAGAGCAGCAGCGGCAACGTGCTCCAGTTGAGAATCCGCAGGTAGGTGCTGGCCGGAGTCGCAATCGAAGGAGTCACGCCGAACCGCGCAAAGTTATAGCTCATAGCCGCGATCAGCAGCATGAGGAACGGCGTAATGAAGCAGGCGAGGTAAACGCCCTGCGCCAGCCATCGATGACATTCATCATGATCGCGGCGGCCAAACGCCTGCGACACGAGCGTATCGAGACTGAGAAGCAGGCCAATCCCAAAAAGTGAAGGCGTGTAGTAGACCGCGTTGCCCAGGGACACAGCACCAATAGCTTCGGGGCCAAGACGGCCGACCATGATGTTGTCGACTACCCCCTGGGCCATCCAGCCCAGTTCGCTCAACACCACCGGGACCGCGAGCGTAACCATCGCGCGCAGTTCCCTTCTCCATTCTGCTTGTGCGTGACCCATTGTCATGATGGTACCGGCGAGGGCAATACGGATGGTTGATGCGAGAAGACACGACGATTCCAGCGTCAGACCGGATTCAGAAATCTCACTTTGCGAAGAAAGGAACGACTCGATCTACGAACCGGATCCCGTTCGAACCGCCTCGTGGCAAAGTTTATCTGCTCGGGCTGAGTCCTTTGAGACTGGACGATTCGGCACGCTTGAGGCCGCTGCCTGCGCAGACTTCATCGCGTGCAGCAGCTTCACCAACCGCGCGAAGCCCTGTTCGCGCGCGACCTTGTTGGCGGGATTGGTGTTGGTTGGATCTTCCCCGGCCCTCATGAAACCATGCCCCGCCCCGTCGTAAGTCACCGGCTCGTAGACTTTGCCCGCGGCTTTCATTGCTGCGGTTGTGGCAGGGACGGTGGCGCCAATGCGCGCATCATTGCCTCCATAGAACCCATAAACCGGCGCCACAACGGTGGAGACATCCGCTGGGCCTGGGCCGTAAAAGACAAAAGCCGCAGAGAGGTCCTTACGATGGGCAGCAAACGCGAACGACTTGCCTCCGCCCCAGCAGAACCCCACAACGGCGATTTTGCCATTGCCAGCCGGGATGTGTTTGCCATAATCGGCGGCCGCATCCAAGTCGGCTAGTACAACGGCCGGATCAAGACCCGAGACTGCCTTCACAGCCGCGTCCTGATTGGCGAATTCACTCGACCCGCCGCCATTGGGACCGAATCCGGTCAGCAAATCGGGAGCAACCACGATGAAACCTTCCGCAGCCAACTCGTCGGCCATCTCTTTCGCCCAATCGGACAGGCCGAAGATCTCGTGGATCAATACCACGACCGGCGCCTTCTCCTTCACCTCCGGATAGACGACGAAGGCTTGCACGGTACGCGAACCATGTTTCAGCACGACGTATTCGTGATGACGCGGAGACGCATCCAGACGCGCCTTGGCCCAGTCCTGCGCTTGAGTGCATGGTGCAGCAAGGAGAAGCAGAGCGAAAATCAGAGCGGCGAAAAGGCGCACTTTTGTCATGGGCAGGAGTCTAGCGTGCGGCTGGATTTGGCCGCAAGTGGGGAAATCCCGGACAAGCGTTTTTTAGCGCTCGCGAGGCTGGGAGTCGGGACTCATTGAATCGCCCTGGATTCGATCAGTGTGACGGGCCCAAGCAGGCCCGATGGCAATGGGTGCAGGTCATCCATGTCCTGGGGAACGAAACGCATACCGTAGCGCGCCCACAACAGCCGATAATCGGGCAGCGACTGGCCGGCCAACTCATTGATCGCCGTGTTAGCGACGACGATGCGCAGCCGGTTGGAGCCGGCATGAATTAAGCCTGTGACGTCGACACGATAAGGCGGCCGCCAGATTACTCCGGCGCGCTTGCCGTCGATAGATACCTCGGCCACTTCGCGGACAGGCGGGTCGAGGTAGGCGCGCATGTTGTTCTGACCCGGCGGCGAGGGCAGGAGCTCGGTCGTTGCGGTGCCGAAATCGAGGAGTTGCCGCGTGCCGAACGCGATCTGCCCGGGCTGAAGTTCAAAGCTCTTTTCATAGACAGCTTTGCCGGAGAAAAACTGCGTCTTCGAATCGCCAGTCCACGACTTAAGGGTTTCCAAGTTGCTGGTAATTCCGGTGTCGCCGAAAGTGACCTTCCATTGCTGCGAAAGGTCAGTGAGAATCGCTTCGCGCCGCGCTGGTTCAGGCTCCCCTGTCCTGGCTTCGTTCGAAAAGAAGATGAGCCGCGACTCGTATGGCGCAAGATCGAGCGCAATATCTGCCGGATCGGGAAGGCCGATGATGTTGGCGGTGAACGGGTCCCACATCTCCGCGTGTTTTGCGCCGTCCCGAAAATGCGCGGCGACGTGTTTCGCCTGGTTCGATGTGTTAGCCACAAAATATAAATCGCCCGCGGTGAGCTTTCGATGAATGAATCCAACCGCCGGCGTGCGTGGGGATAATGTCATGTCCGGCCTGGCATCTTTCGCAAGTTCCGCACCGAGCTCACCATCGTTCTCAACAAAATGCGCCGAAGGAATGTTGCTGTGAAAGAGCTGCTGCGAGAGCTCGTTGATGCGCGCGGATTGCTCTGTCGCATGCAGGAAGCCGGGAGCTGAGGCCGGCAGGCGCCGCGTCGCGATCACAACTCCGCCCTTCCGGGCAAAAGTAAGGATTTTTTCGTACGTTGCTGGCGGCAACCGGTCGATGTCCGGGAGGATGAGCGCCTTGTACGGTATCCCGACAGAGTCGATTGCATCGGCATCAATGAAGTCGAGGTTGAATCCCGCATCGAGAATTTGCGCCACGACCCGCTTGCCGAGAAACTTGTCCATCGACTCATCGACGCTCACGTTGGACCCCGATTCATCAAAACCCGCTGCCGACGTGGGCGACCGACCCTCCGAGATTGTGGCCTTGAAGGAGGCCCATACATCGTCGTTCGGCAGCAGCAGGGCTACGTCATTCGCGGGCTGGCCCTGGCGCAGGGCAAAGCTGACCCGCTGCAGGTAGCGCGTCAAATCCGGTAGTACGAAGAACCACGGGTTGTGCGCGTTGAAAGCCCCAGCCGCATACATACGCCAGCCAGGCTCGCCGGCAGACGGCAGGGAGTAGGGCCAGCCATGCCCGACAAGCTGATTGATCCCTTGCAGAAAATGCAGGTCCGCCTCAGCCTTCATGTCCAGCGGCGTGGCGCGGAAGGCAGGCGAATGGAGCCACGTCCAGGTCTCCGATGAAATAACGGGCCGATGATAGAGGTGGCCAGCCGACGCTGCCCAGCGTGTGTCAGAGAATTCTCGACCCATCATGAATGTGGCTTTGCCTTCGCCCTCGGGCAGATCCTCAAAGCGATTGCTCGACAACGTCACAGGCGGATATCCATAGCTCTGCGAGCGCAGTTGCGTGTGATGCTCAACTGCCCAGGCACGCATGGGCTTGAGGTAGTTGTCGTCAGCCATCTCGGTCAGTGTCTGTCCCCAATCGTGGCGAATCGCAGCAGCCTCAGGTTCGGTGTCCATTACCAACGAAAGCAAATGCGGCCGAAGATCGTACCCTCGCCGGCGCTGGAATTCATCGAGCAGCGCGGGGCTCCAATCCGATCCGTAGTCCTCGAGGCTGTCGCTGAAGACCGCGTAAGGTGGGTGATCACCAAAAGCCGACAGCAAGCGATCGCCGACCGCATGCAGATGATTCTCAATAGCCGTCCGATCATAGTGATCGAGAACAAACCCTTCAGCTCCGATGGACGGCCTCTTCACCGTCATCCCGGTGCGGCTGGCAACGAAGCAGACGAGCTCGCGGCGCCGGTCTGCCGTAGTGAATGCGTAACGACCCGAGACAGGGGCGGAGAGCGGCTCAGCATGTGCCAGTCCGTTCGCTGATACAGGATCGGGAACTAGAAAAGCCGAAATCAACGATTCGCCGGTGTCGATAGGCGGGGCCAGTGCGAACGTTGCACCAGGGGCGACCATATCGACGTCGACGCGCAGTTTGCCTGCCGACTGCGTGACTGGAATGTGAGGGCCCCCGAAAGGCCAGCCGCTCCCCAACGTCACATCGACGCGGAGGCCAAGACGCCGCGCTTCTTGAGCAGCGTATCTCAGTGCGGCCAGATGCTCCTCCGAAAGAAACGGCGTGTTGTGGAAGCCACTTTGAGGATCGTCGAGCGCCAGGGGATAAAGATTCGCGATCTCTACACCGCCGATTCCCGCCGCCTTCATCTGTCCGAGTTCGCGAGTAATCTCGGCACGCGTGGCTGCAGGACCAAACCACCACCAGCGCATCATGATTCGGGCGGAATCCGGCGGATCGGCAAAGCTCCGGTGCAATTCTGAAATCGACTGCGCCCCCAGCGGCGCGGCGCAACGCGTCGCCAGAATGACGAAAAGAACAGACAAGCAGCGCATGCGCATCCTGGAATTCGTGTTGACTATACCCAACCCGGAGATCGGTTCCATGCCATTCCTGCTTGAGCGTTTCATTGTTACCAAATGCAAAGCGGATCTGCAAGGAGCCAAGTGCAAATCTTGAAATGTGCTGAGGTTCGCGGTGTCCAATCCGCCCACCCATTGCTGTTATCTTTATGGAATTCGCCGTGGGATACGGGACGACGGCGCCGCCGCAGTTGAGCAAGTCACTCGGCAGGAGACGAAACCAGCAAATGAAATCGTCCGCGATTGCACGCGAGCCTCTCTCGAACAGCACGCCACCCACGACGAACAAGCACCTGATTCGGTGGGTGGAAAAGATGGCGGATCTCTGCCGGCCCGACGCCATCCATTGGGTGGACGGTTCGAAGGCTGAATACGACGCAATCTGTGAGCGCCTCATCGCTACAGGGACTTTCGTCCGCCTGAACGAAAAGAAATGGCCCGGCTGCTTTTATGCGCGTTCCGTTCCTGGCGACGTGGCTCGCGTCGAAGACCGGACCTTTATCTGTTCCTTCTCGCGCACCGCTGCTGGCCCGACCAACAACTGGGAAGACCCTTACGCCATGCGGCGCCGGCTGAAGCAATTGTTCCGCGGATCGATGCAGGGGCGAACGATGTACGTGCTGCCGTTCAGCATGGGACCGGTGGGCTCGCCTATGTCGGGCATTGGCGTGCAACTTACCGATTCGGCTTACGTGGTAGCACAGATGCGCATCATGGCGCGCATCGGGGCTCCCGTATTTGCTGAGATTGACAAGGACGAAAAGCGCGTCGTGCCGTGCATGCATTCGGTAGGCATGCCTCTCAAGCCAGGCGAATCGGATGTGCCCTGGCCCTGCAACGAGACGAAATACATTGTCCATTTTCCCGAGAGCCGCGAAATCTGGTCCTATGGCTCGGGCTACGGCGGCAATGCCCTGCTCAGCAAGAAGTGTTTCGCACTGCGCATTGCGAGCAACATCGCGCGCGACGAAGGCTGGATGGCCGAGCATATGCTGATCCTCGGGGTCGAAAATCCCGAGGGCGAGAAGACCTACGTGGCTGCTGCGTTTCCGTCGGCCTGCGGCAAAACCAACTTCGCCATGCTCATTCCGCCCACGGCCATGAAGGGCTGGAAGGTCTGGACGGTCGGCGACGACATCGCGTGGATTCGGCCCGATGCCAAGGGCCATCTGCGCGCCATTAATCCCGAGGCCGGCTTCTTCGGCGTGGCTCCCGGAACCGGCGCCAAGACCAATTCGATGGCAATGGCCACGCTGACAAAAAACTCGATCTTCACCAATGTGGCGCTCACACCCGACGGTGGCGTGTGGTGGGAAGGCATGACGGACAAGCCGCCCGCCGAATGCCTGGACTGGCGCGGTGAACACTGGACCCCTGAGATTGGACGGCAGACTGGTCGCACGGCAGCTCATCCCAACGGACGCTTCACGGCGCCCGCGTCGCAGTGCCCCTCGATCGATCCCGACTGGGAGTCGCCCGAAGGTGTGCCGATCAGCGCAATTATTTTTGGGGGCAGGCGGTCAACAACTTTGCCGCTGGTCTATCAGTCGTTCAATTGGTCGAGCGGCGTTTATGCCGGAGCAACGATGGGCTCGGAGACGACCGCAGCCGCAACCGGCGCTGTGGGACAGGTGCGGCGCGACCCGATGGCCATGCTTCCCTTCTGCGGCTATCACATGGGCGACTACTTCCGCCATTGGATCCGCATGCAGCGCGACCTCGAAGTGACGCCTCGCATCTTTCATGTCAACTGGTTCCGCAAAGACGGCGAGGGACATTATCTATGGCCGGGATTCAGCCAGAATATGCGTGTCCTGCGTTGGATTGTCGATCGCGTCCATGGCCGCACCCAGGGGCGCGAGACGCCGATCGGCTGGGTCCCGCGCTATGAGGACATCGATTGGAGCGGTCTTAATTTCTCACGGGAGACCTTCGACGAGCTGATGGCCGTAGACCGCGCGGCGTGGCGGAAAGAAGTGATGGCGCACGAGGAGCTGTTCATCAACCTGCACGACCATTTGCCGCCAGAGATGATCTACGAGCGGGAATTGCTGATTTGCCGGCTTTAGATTCCTCAAATGACTATTGATTCCAAATAGCTTCTGAACGGCGTCTGCGATTCAACAAATTTTCATTTATAGTAGAAAGTTCAGGAAACCCCAGACGCAGTGCGGTCCATATGGGTGGACCTCTTGAAAATTTCTTTGGCGATACCGAGTCCGGGGCGCCAGGGCAGTTGTGTATTCCGGAGTCTAAGCAACACCGCCGACTCTATTTTGCAGATCAAGAAGGTTGCTATGGAACCTATGGGTCGATCGAACAGTCGCCACCGCATACCGCACCCGCAGGGGCTCTACCATCCGCGTCAAGAACACGATGCCTGCGGCATGGGGCTCGTGGCCAGCATTCGCGGCGAAAAAAGCCACGACATTATCCGCAAGGGCCTCGAGGTTCTCATTAACCTGACCCATCGCGGCGCTGCCGGGTGTGACCCCGAGACAGGGGACGGAGCGGGAATCCTGATCCAGGTTCCGCATGTTTTTTTCGCGCGCGAGTGTGGCGAGCTGGGCATACAGTTACCCGAGGCCGGGGACTATGGGGTAGCCATGTGTTTCCTGCCGGTAGACAAGAGCAGCCGGCTGCAATGCGAGGGCGTTTTTGAACGCATCGCGCAGGAAGAAGGCCTGACCGTCCTTGGCTGGCGCGATACGCCGGTGAATGGCGACGCCATCGGCCGCGAAGCCCGCGCCTCTCAGCCCTACATCGAGCAGTTGTTTGTGGGTCGCCCCAAGGACCTTGAGGAAGAAGCATTTGAGCGGCTGCTTTACCGCGTCCGCCGCCGCACGGAGAACGAGATTGCCGAGTCGGAGATTGACGGCAAAGACGACTTTTTTGTACCCTCGTTTTCCTGTCGCACCATCGTCTATAAGGGGCTGATGCTGGCTCCTCAGATCGAGAAGTTCTACTTCGAGCTGGCCAATCCCCTGGTGACGAGCGCTCTCTGCCTCGTGCACCAGCGATTCTCCACCAACACATTTCCAAGCTGGAAGCTGGCGCACCCTTATCGCTATGTAGCCCACAATGGCGAGATCAATACGATTCGCGGGAATGTGAGCTGGATGAATGCGCGTCAATCCGTGCTGGAGAGCCCTCTGCACGGCGATCAGATCGGCAAACTTTATCCGGTGATTGTGCCGGGTGGCAGCGACTCCGCCTCACTCGACAACGCGGTTGAATTCCTCTACCAATCCGGCCGTTCCCTGCCCCACGTGATGGCGATGCTCATTCCCGAGGCATGGTCGGGCAATCCCGACATGAACGAGGACAAGCGCGCCTTCTACGAATACCACGCCTCTCTGATGGAACCGTGGGATGGACCGGCGGCAATCGCATTTACCGATGGGCGCGTGATTGGCGCAACCCTCGATCGCAACGGACTGCGCCCCGGCCGCTACATCGTCACCAAGGATGACCTCGTGGTGTTGGCTTCCGAAGCAGGCGTGCTGGAGGTGCCCGCAGAAGACGTGCGCAAGAAAGGCCGTCTCCAACCGGGCCGCATGTTCCTCGTTGACACGGTGCAAAAGCGCATTATTTCGGACGCCGAAATTAAGGAACAACTGGCTGCACGGCAGCCTTATGGAAAGTGGCTGGAAGAACAGCAAGTCACGCTGGAACAACTGCCCGAGCCTTCGCGCACCATCGCCTCCAATCCTGAGACGCTGCTGCGACGCCAGCGGGCGTTCGGCTACAGCGAAGAGGACATGCGCATTCTCCTCGGGCCCATGGGCGCGAAGGGCGAAGAGCCAGTGGGCTCGATGGGCACCGATGTGCCGCTTGCCTGCCTCTCAGACCGTCCGCAGCCGCTGTTCAACTATTTCAAGCAGCTTTTTGCGCAGGTGACCAATCCGCCTGTGGATCCGATTCGCGAAGAGCTCGTAATGTCCCTGATCAGCTACATCGGCACGGAACGCAACATCCTGGACGAAGCGCCCGATAATTGCCACACGCTGAAGCTGCCGCATCCGCTGCTCACCAATCGCGACCTTGAGAAGCTGCGCCGCGTTTCTTCAGGCGACCTGCTGGCGACGACGCTACCAGCGCTGTTTCGTGCGACGGATGGCGAAGCCGGGCTGCGGCATTCGCTCGAAGACCTGAGCAACCGCGCCGCTCATGCTGTGGCATCCGGCTATACGCTGCTTATTCTTTCCGACCGCGGCGTCGATCCAACGTACGCACCCATTCCGAGCCTGCTGGCGATGGCCGCGGTTCATAATCGCCTCGTCCGCGAGAAGACTCGCACTCAGGTGGCGCTCATCATCGAGAGTGGCGAGCCTCGCGAAGTGATGCACTTCGCGCTGCTCATCGGCTACGGGGCCAGCGCCATCAATCCGTACCTCGCCATCGAGTCTCTGCACGATCTGAAACGGCGAGGCCTCCTGCCTCATAACATCACGGGCAATCACGCCGAAAAGAACTTCATCAAAGCCATCAACAAGGGATTGCTCAAGACATTTTCGAAGATGGGCATCAGCACGCTGCAAAGCTATCGTGGCGCGCAGGTGTTCGAGGCTGTCGGCCTGAATCAGGCGCTCGTCGACGCTTACTTCGCAGGCACAGCCTCGCGCATCGAGGGCGTTGGTCTCGATGTACTGGCGCGCGAAGCGCAGATGAAGCATACCTATGCCTTCCAGCCCCTGACCGAATCGGAGACTGAACTTGTCGTCGGCGGACATTATCAGTATCGCGAAGGCGGCGAATACCACCTGCTGAACCCGCTGACCATCAGCAAACTGCAACATGCCGTGCGACAGAACAATGCTGCAACCTTCCAGGAATACACGGATCTGCTCGACGATCAGAATCGTAATCTCTGCACCTTGCGCGGGCTGTTGAAACTCAAATATGCCGAGGAACCGATTCCTCTGGAGGAAGTCGAGCCGGCGAAGGAGATCGTCAAGCGGTTCACAACCGGAGCGATGAGCTTCGGTTCCATTAGTAAAGAAGCGCACGAAACCCTGGCCATCGCCATGAACCGTCTCGGCGGCATGTCGAACACCGGGGAAGGCGGCGAAGACGAAGAGCGCTTCAAGCGCGACGCTAACGGCGATTCGCGTCGCAGTGCCGTGAAACAGGTGGCCAGCGGCCGATTCGGCGTAACCACGAACTATCTCGTCAATGCCGACGAATTGCAGATCAAGATGGCGCAAGGCGCGAAGCCCGGCGAGGGCGGCCAGTTGCCCGGCCACAAGGTCGACGACATTATCGCGAAAACCCGCCACTCCATTCCGGGCGTGGGATTAATCTCGCCGCCTCCGCACCACGACATCTATTCCATCGAAGACTTGGCTCAACTGATCTACGACCTCAAAAACGTGAATCCGCAGGCGCGCATCGCGGTCAAGCTTGTTTCAGAGGTCGGAGTGGGCACAGTGGCGGCAGGCGTCTCCAAAGCGCACGCGGACGTGGTGCTCATCTCCGGCGATAACGGCGGCACCGGCGCTTCGCCCCTGAGTTCGATCAAACATGCGGGCTTGCCCTGGGAACTCGGCCTTGCCGAAACACAGCAGGTGCTTTTGCTCAACGACCTGCGCAGCCGCATTCGCGTACAGACTGATGGCAAGCTTCAGACCGGACGCGATGTGGTGATCGCTGCTCTGCTCGGAGCCGAGGAATTTGGTTTTGCCACGACGCCGCTGATTACCATGGGCTGCATCATGATGCGCAAATGCCACCTGAATACGTGTTCGGTGGGCATAGCCACACAAGATCCCGTGCTGCGCGCGCGCTTCCAGGGTCAACCGGAGCATGTCATCAACTTTTTCTTCTTCATCGCCGAACAGATGCGTCAACACATGGCCAAACTTGGGTTCCGCACCATCGACGAAATGGTAGGCCGCGTGGACAAGCTAGATGCCTCAATCGCGGACGCGCACTGGAAGGCGAAAGGCATCGACCTCTCTGCAATTCTTTACGTGCCCACGGTGCCTTCACGCGTCGCTCGGCGCAAAATGCAGGCACAGGATCATGGGCTCGATCAGGCGCTCGATCACGCACTCATCGCCAAAGCAACGCCGGCCCTCGAATCAAAGACGCCTGTCGAGGGAACCTTCGCCATCCGCAATGTGCACCGGACGGTGGGCGGCATGCTGGGCGGCGAGATAGCGCGGCGTTACGGCTCGGCGGGGCTCCCGGATGGAACGATTCATTTCACATTTACCGGCTCAGCCGGCCAAAGCTTCGGTGCCTTTGTACCCACCGGCGTAACACTCGAACTGGAAGGCGAGGCCAACGACTACGTTGGCAAGGGTCTCTCGGGTGGACGCATCATCGCCTATCCACCGAAAACTTCGAGCTTCCTGCCGGAGGAAAGCATCCTGGTAGGGAACGTGGTGCTGTACGGCGCGACCAGCGGAGAAGCTTTCCTGAATGGAATCGCCGGCGAGCGATTCGCCGTCCGCAACTCCGGTGCCACAGCAGTCGTGGAAGGCGTAGGGGATCACGGCTGCGAGTACATGACCAACGGTCTCGTCGTGGTGATTGGCGCGACCGGCCGCAACTTCGCTGCCGGTATGAGCGGCGGACGTGCCTTTGTCTACGACGACCAGGGGGACTTCTCAACGCGCCGGTGCAATAAAGCCAGCGTCGATCTTGAGCCGCTTGTGAGCGATGAAGATGTCGCCGAAGTCAGAGGGCTCCTCGAACGCCATCGTGACCTCACTGGTAGCCCGCGAGCTGCTTGGATCCTGGAACATTGGGCCGACGCTCGCCAGCGCTTCATCAAGGTTTTCCCGCACGAATATAAACGCGTTCTCGGTGTACCCCGCGTTGAGTCAGCTTATCCAGCGTCTATTCCTTCGTCGCCTCCGGTGACGGCAACCGCGGAGGTGCACCATGGGTAAGATTACCGGATTTCTTGAGATCGAGCGCGAACAGCCGATCCGCCGAAAGGTGGAAGACCGTGTCCACGACTGGTTCGAAATCTACGAGCCTTTCCCTGAAGAGAAGCAGCGCGAACAGGGCGCACGGTGCATGGATTGCGGCGTTCCCTTTTGTCACACCGGTTGCCCGGTGAATAATCTCATTCCTGACTGGAATGATCTGGTTTACAACGGCCGCTGGCAGAGCGCCGTTCGGCGCTTGCACGCGACGAACAATTTTCCTGAATTCACCGGGCGCATTTGCCCCGCGCCGTGCGAAGCTTCCTGCGTGCTGGGCATCAATCTGCCCCCCGTCTCGATCAAACTCATCGAGCGCAGCATCGTGGAGCGAGCCTGGGATGAAGGCTGGATTCACCCCGAGCCGCCGGAGCAGAACACCGGCAAACGCGTCGCTGTAGTCGGCAGCGGGCCTGCAGGTTTGGCAGCCGCACAGCAGTTGCGGCGCGCTGGGCATTCGGTAACCGTCTTCGAAAAGAACGACCGTATCGGCGGGCTACTCCGCTACGGGATTCCAAATTTTAAACTTGAGAAACGCGTCATCGATCGCCGCATTGAGCAAATGCGCGCCGAAGGCATCACCTTCCTGACCAATGCGCACGTCGGCGTGAACGTCCCAGTCGACGCGCTCACCGGCCATTACGACGCAATCCTGCTCTGCGGAGGCGCCGAGCATCCCCGCAATCTTGCGATTCCCGGCCGCGAACTCAAGGGCATCCACTATGCAATGGAATTCCTGCCCCAGCAGAACCGCCGCAACGAAGGCGACTTCATTGACCCGGCGGCCTCCATCAGCGCCGAGGGTAAGCGCGTACTGATCATTGGTGGCGGCGATACCGGGGCCGACTGCCTCGGAACAAGTCATCGTCAGGGCGCAAAGAGCGTGCATCAGTTCGAGATTATGCCCAAGCCTCCGGAACAGCGCGCAGCCTCCACACCATGGCCTCTCTGGCCGCTTCAGCTTCGCACAGAAAGCGCGCACGAAGAAGGCGGCATGCGGGACTGGAGCATCAACAGCATCCGATTCACCGGAAACGAAAATGGCGAGGTGCAACAGTTACACGCAACCCGTGTCGGCCCACCGCCGAAGTTCGAGGCAATCGCCGGCTCCGAGTTCACCCTCGATGTCGATCTTGTCCTGTTGGCGATGGGCTTCCTTGGCCCAGTCCGCAACGGCATGATCGAGCAGCTGGGCGTGGCGCTCGATGCGCGTGGAAATGTGGCTACCACGGATTACATGTCCTCCATCGATGGCATCTTTGCCGCGGGCGATATGCGTCGCGGTCAATCGCTGGTTGTATGGGCCATATCCGAGGGGCGCAAAGCGGCAGCTGCCGTCGATCGCTACCTGGCGCAGAGAGAGACCGCGCCTTCGACCCAGCTTCTTCGCGCACGCGCCTGACAATTCAGCCACCGTCCTCGGTGAGGCCGCAGCATCGCCCCAGCATTCATCCGGAGAGTCGCCTATGACGAGAGAAGAGGCCTGGAATCTGGCCAACCACTGGGTCGCTGCTTGGAACAGTCATCATCTGGACTCGATCATGATGCACTATGAGGACGCAATCGAGTTGACTTCGCCAGTTGCCGCTCAGCTCCTGGGCACGTCCGACGGCAAAATCGTCGGAAAGACGAATGTGAGAGCTTACTTTCAGCGTGGGCTGGAAGCCTACCCGGAGCTCCACTTTCACCTTGAAGACGTTCTCTGGGGAATAAACAGCCTGGTGCTCTACTACACAAATCAAAAAGGGACACGCACAGGAGAGTTCATGGAGCTGTCAGCAGAGGGAAAAGTAGTTCGAGTTGTGGCCAATTACAACGCCTAGCAAGGATGAACGACCGTTCGGTAGAGACTCCCAAAGCCGCTACTGCCGAATAGCATTTCCCATAAGAAAACGCCACCTCGCACACAACTGACAATGGCAAATGAATTGTGGAACTGCTTAGTCGTTGCAACGCAGAGCTACGATGAAAACATCTCCGCCTCTAAGCGATCTTCCATCACCGCGCGGACCGGCTTTTTAAATGCCGTCGGGTTTTCGTCTGACATCCGCATCTGATGATCTTGAGCAACATCATAGCGGTCGGTATGAGATTGAAATCGTGGGCCACCACCATTCAACCTGCACGCTTCCTGGGGTCTTGCACCGCAAGCTGGACAAGCAAAATCTCGAGCTGTGAAGAGGATCGCCATGTTACTTTTTTACCAGACGACACTTAACTCCAGCAATACGTTCTGTGGAGATCCCTCAAGCGGATTGACGAGCCTGACAATGCGTCTCAGGGCATGGTTCGCCCAAGACCGTAGATCCTGCGTTGCTAAGTGCCCATGCGCTCCTGAGTGATCCGCATCAACATTTGCTGACTTCCTGACCCCTCGGGCCCACCGCCGTCTCCATCCGGACGGAGTTGCGTGTAGCGTTCCTCGCCGTCGAGCTCCCAGGCCTGCCTTCGATCGCGCAAGCTGATATCCAGGACTTCCCAGAGCTTCTCCTTTGCGGACGCCGCCCGTACAGGCGTCACTACCTCGATTCGCTTGGAGAGGTTGCGATACATCCAATCGGCGGACCCGATGAAGAAATTCCCCTCCACGGGAATCTCGCTTCCATTCGCAAAGTAGAAAATGCGCGAGTGCTCGAGGAATCGCCCGATGATGGAGCGAACCCGGATGTTCTCCGTACGCCCCGGAATGCCCGGACGAAGACAGCAGAATCCCCGCACGATGAGATCAATCGAAACGCCGGCCGACGAGGCGTCACAGAGCGCTTGAATCATCGTCGGATCTTCAAGCTGATTCATCTTGGCGATGATTCGCGCCGGCTTCCCTGCCCTCCGGTTTTCGATCTCTATTTCAATCAGCCGGAGCAGCCGAGATCGCATCGTGGACGGCGCAACCAGCAGTGACGTGCACACCGGGGCCTGCGCATGGCCCGTGAGATAGTGAAAGAGATTGACCACATCCCGCGTCAGCTGTGGGTCGCAAGTGAACAATCCGACATCCGCATAGAGCCGCGCGGTTTTCACGTGGTAGTTTCCAGTCCCAATGTGGACGTAACTACGCAATCCCGCTCCCTCTTTTCGGACGACCAACGCAGTCTTGCCGTGGGTCTTCAGGCCACTGACACCAAACGCGACATGAGCGCCCACACGCTCCAGCTCCGCGGCCCAATGCAGATTGCGCTCTTCGTCGAAGCGCGCCTTGATCTCCATCACGCAAGCGACTTGCTTTCCGTGCTCGGCCGCCCGGACCAATGATTTGACGAACGGCGTATCGTCTCCAATCCGATAGGCGGTCATCTTGATCGCTACCGTATCGGGATCGTCGGCTGCCGTACTGATGAAATGTTCGACGGTCGCGTCAAAGCTCTCATACGGATGATGCACGAGCACGTCGCCTTCCTGGATTGCGGCAAAGATCGGCCGCTCCGCCAGCGAGGGCTTGAACAGCGGAGTCCACGGCGCGTCGCGAAGTTCGGGCACCGGCAGGCCGGCAATTTCGAACAAGGTTGTATAGTCCACCTCTCCATCCACTTCGTAGACGTCCGCGGAGGTGAGTTGAAATCGCTCGCGCAGCAAGTCGCGAATTCCCTTGTCCGATCCCGGTCCGAATTCCAGCCGCACTACCGGCTCATAACGCCTCTGTCGAATCTGTTCCTGGACCTGCAGGCGGATCTCCGCGTCCGAAGCTTCCACCAGCTCCACCTCGGCGTCCCGCGTGATGCGGACCAGGGTCATCGCAGAGAGTGTCATGCCGCCGTATAGCTTGTGAACATTTCCGCGAATCAACTCGTGGAGTGAAATCAGCAGCCGCTTACCGGTTTCTACCCCCGCAGTCAGCGGAATCCACTGTTTCAGCCCGCTGGGAATCTTCATCCGCGCTACCATTTGCTCGGCGCGTTCGGGGTCATACAGCCGGAAGGTCAGGGACGTCGAGAGATTTGAGAGAAATGGAAATGGATGCTCAGGATTGATCACAAGTGGGGTCAGCGCCGGGGAAACGCTCTCGTCGAAGTAGGATTCTGCCTCTTCGCGCTGCGCGTCAGTCAAGTCGTCCCATCCACGGAGAAAGATTCCATGCTTTGCCAGGCCAGGAATAATCGCGAAATGGTAGCATTCTGCCTGCTTCTGGAGCATAGGGAGCAATCTCTGTCGCAGCTGAACAAACCGCGCAAATTGTTCCTCCGTCCGCCCCCCCCGCAGTATGGACACCCGCTTCATGAAGAACTCGTCGAGATTCGAGTTGAAGATCGCCAGAAATTTTGCGCGCTCCAAAAGTGGCGTGCGCTCATCGATCGCTTCAGCAAGCACTCGTTCATTGAAGGCAAGCCAACTCAAATCGCGATCGATCCACACCTCTGACAGTTCCGGCGTGAGCCGCTCATTCAAGACTCCGTTATCGCCAATCGAAGCGAGGACAGCCGGTACCACAGAAGTCGCCATGTCATTTGCTCCTGAGACACTTCCTTGGGATAGATGAGAACGCCTGTTCGGCGAGGCTTTGAATCTTCAGCTGCAACCAGCATAGACGAGGCACGCCCCACGCCCACCAGTGCGAACCGCGCAAAGTCCAGCTCCGCTACCCATTTTTAAAGGCCTATTCACACAACGACTGCGCGCAGTTCGAATTTCGGCTTGTCGGGAGGTTCCTGGAATGGAGTAACCCAGGGGGTGCCCGCGGGACGCGCCGCATTGATCCCTGGGGTCGCGGCGAATTGCCTCAGGACAGTTTGCCTAAAAAAGGTCCACGATGGAGCACTGCGCGCTGCTTTAGAAAAGGCTTCTCATATCCCCCGAAACAAGAATTCTCTCTTGAAGCAAACGAACCCGTGCCACTTCCCACGAAGTCTGGAATGTTTCGGCGATTTCACGGATCAAGGCCGAGCCGTCGAGGGAATGATCCGACAGCGCAGCGTGATCCAAATCTCGGGCGTGGCGGAAGCGCTGGACCTGCAGGATGAGTGGTCCGATCGGCATCAGCAGCGCTCCGCAAACGAATCCGGCCTGCCACTCCATCCAGTCTCGATCGTTCAGGGGAACAATTGAATCGCGATGACAGCGATTGGTCTGGGGGAGAGCATCGGGAAAATCCTCAAACAACGAGAGAGAAGATGCATCCTCCGTTTGAAACAGGAAATCATGAAACCGCACGTGGCCGTAAGCATGCGCTAGGGTTGCCCGGAGCCGGTTTTCCAGGCCCGGAGTGCCCGCCAACTTCGCTGCGATCCGTACCACAGGCTTTCTGCCACGCCGGAACTCCGCGAGGATCTCCACTTGTTCGCTTTCCTTCGTGAAGTCGGAGTGAAGATCGAGACGTTGTGTATCTCGTTCCAGCAGGTACCGAAGATCGTCGGTACGAATCGGAAAAGCGACCCGTCCATACCTCTTTTGTAAGTATGCGAACAGAATGGACTCGCATTGCGTGTTGAGCTCTTCGGTCGAATAATGTGGCCTCATCCGGAATCGATTTGTCTTGTCCCAGATCCATCTCATTTCTTATCTTTCAGGATCCTCCGAAAGGCACAGAATGCTTCAGGATCGTCTCCGGCGAGGAGCTCTCTACTCACTTCACAATATCCCTTGGGCGAGACCGAAGAAATAAACGGACTCCAGCTTGAGAGCGCTCGCGAATGTTCAGGTGTTGAGATGGCGTGCAAGGACGCTCGCGTTCAACATCGTCAGGTACCGCGGCGAGACCTTCTCCTGATCAGCGTATCACCGGGAGCGGAGTACATCTAGCGTCGAAGTGATTAAATCGCTTCCGGCAACTTTACCCGTGCCGCGACCATCGGCTGAAGCAGCGGCCATCCTGAAGACCCAATGAGCCACGCAATTATCAGGAAAAGAAGGATGTGAGGATTCCCTGGTCGCTTCTGCAAAATCGCTCTGGTTTCTAAACCGGCTCATCCCGGTTACGGAACCATCGTTGCGCGCGTCGCTTCAATCTGCGGCTCATTTCTGACTTCCGGAAGCTTGTCCCTCGCAGGCATCCGAGTGAATGAGATGATAGGAGTGTCATTCGTTTTCCCGACCTGAACAATCCTAGAGAGTCCCGTCGCAATAAGAGGTGATCCATGTTGATCCGGCTTGGATACGACATCCAGTTCCAGATCCCAACCAGTGTCGCCATGGTTGCGTTGCTCAGTGTCCATCCTTCTCGCGTGTGCGATCTGCTGGAGCCGGACGAATTGAAGACAGAGCCGGAACTGAAGGTCACCCATTACATTGACGGCTTTGGAAATCGCTGCTCCCGGTTTGTCGCGCCTCAAGGCTTGCTGCGCCTTTCGGGCTCGACACTGATTCGACACTCGGACCAGCCGGATGAGGTGAACCGATCTGCCGCAGAGTCACCGGTCGGCGACCTGCCGAATGAGGTTCTGTCGTACCTTCTGAACAGCCGCTATTGCGAAGTGGATCGGATTTCAAACATCGCCTTTGAATTGTTTGGAAATGCAGCGCCAGGCTGGAGCCGGGTGCAGGCAATTTGCGATTGGGTGCACAGCAAGGTGTCATTCAACTATCAGCACGCTCGGCCTACGAAGACCGCTCTCGATGTCTACACGGAACGGGTCGGCGTATGTCGTGATTATCAGCATCTCGCCATTGCGTTTTGCAGAGCGCTGAATATTCCGGCGCGCTATGCGACCGGGTACCTGGGAGACATCGGAGTGCCATTGCGCCTGCCCATGGATTTCAGCGCATGGTTCGAAGCCTATCTCGATCGCCGCTGGTGGACCTTTGATGCTCGGAATAATCAACCCAGGCTGGGGCGCATCTTAATGGCTACGGGTCGGGACGCATCCGATGTCGCCATGACCACATCCTTTGGACAAGCCGACTTGTGCAGATTTTTCGTTGTGTCTGAGGTAGAGGAAGCTGCGATTCCGGACTAATTGGCGCGCTCAGGATTAGATCGCGTTGGCATAAGTGTCTGGACAATGCTCAGGTCCCGCAGAAAGTCCGTGTGACGCTCTCCTCAGGACTCGCTGGTAAGGAGAAGCGTTCTTGTCCCGGCCTATCGTCGAATGGCCGTGATGTTATCTCCAACAATTCTTCAAATGGCTGAAAGTCCTGACGTTCCACTGCGGCATTGAGTGCAGCCTCAACCCGATGGTTGCGAGGGATAAATGCGGGATTCACCTTGCGCATCGCTCCAGCGCGGTCTACCCCCGAAACGGACTCTTCCCTTAGCCGCTGACGCCATCCAATAGCCCACAAGTCATAAGCTTCAGGATCGATGAAGAGTGCGCGCACTTCCCTATCGCCTTCAGGACTCTCTGCGGCATCGCAGAGTTTGCGGAAGGTCAGGGTAAAGTCGGAGTGGTTGGCGGCCATGCGGTCAAGCAGATCCTGGACCAACGCCAGGTCGCCTTCGCGCTCAGAAAAAAGGCCAAGCTTGCTGCGGAAGCCAGAGAGTTGAAGTCTCTCGAATGTTTGAGGGAACGTGGCGAGCGCCTCATTCGCAGACGCTAGCGCCGCCTCGTCGTTGCCTTCCTCCTGCTGGAGTACCGGGAGCAGCACTTCGGCCAGGCGCGTCAAGTTCCAAAGTGCGATCCGGGGTTGATTACCGTACGCGTACCGTCCATTCGCATCGATGGAACTGAAGACAGTTGCCGGATCATAGGCTTCCATGAAAGCGCAGGGGCCGAAATCGATCGTCTCCCCTGAGATGGAAGTGTTGTCGGTGTTCATCACGCCATGGATGAACCCAATGAACATCCAGTGTGCAATCAACTTCGCCTGGCGCGCGATGACAGCATCCAGGAAAGCTCGATAGGGCCGCTTTGCTTGCGCCGCTTCAGGGTAGTGACGGGATATCGCATAGTCGGCGAGAGTGCGAATGCCGTCCGTGTCGCGCCGAACAGCAAAGTGCTCGAAGGTGCCGACGCGGAGGTGGCTTGCGGCCACCCTGGTGAACACTGCTCCTGGCAAAGCTATCTCGCGCAGCACACGCTCCCCGGTAGTCACCGCTGCCAGTGCCCGCGTGGTGGGCACTCCAAGCGCTGCCATCGCTTCACTCACGATGTACTCACGCAAAACAGGACCAAGAACGGCTCTGCCATCACCGCGGCGTGAGAAGGGCGTCAGGCCCGAACCTTTGAGCTGGATGTCATAGCGCACACCATCCTGTCCGATCACTTCGCCCAGCAGGATGGCTCGTCCGTCGCCGAGTTGCGGGACAAAATGTCCAAACTGGTGACCTGCATACGCAAGCGCGATCGGCTCGGATCCTTCGGCTACTCGATTGCCGGCAAGAATCTCTACGCCTTGCGCACTTATCAACGCACTGGGATCAAGGCCCAGGCTGCGAGCGAGTTCCACGTTCAACTTGACGAGGTGCGGGGCTGCAACCGGTGTCGGGGTCACTCGGGCATAGAAGCGCTCCGGCAACCGAGCATATGTGTTCTCGAAACCGAATCGGACGGGATGAATGTGGGAGTCGGAGCCGACGCGCGACTCGATCACTGGAGCGTCTGGGGAAGTCATGGTTTATCGCATGCCCAAAGTCGTCTATTCTGGTTCCCTCTGAAGCAGCGTGTCTCTATGCTGCCACAGATACACAATCAATGTTGGCGGCGATTTTATGGTGTACGAAGGGACTTGGACCGCACGGAGAATAGGCTCCGGTGGATTCCAAGTCCGTCTTTCGCGCCTTTGCAGGAGATCGGGAGTTTACGCCGATTTGCGTTTCGAGGCCGTCCTGACTTGCGGCTTGACGAGCCCAATCTTCTTGCTGGGCAGCTCTTTTTCGCTCTTGGGCGGTTTCTTCCCCAATCTGGTATCGGGGCCGATGCTCTTGCGGAGCGCGTCCATCAAATTGACAACCTTCGCCGATTGCGGTCTGGGCGCCTCGTCGATTGGAACAGGTAGATTGTTCACCTTTGCCTCGACAAGCGCCTTCACGGCGACTTCGTAGCCATCCTCGAACTTGCTCAGATCGAGTTTTGCCGACATTCGCTTGATTAACGTCTCGGCTAGTTCAAGGGAGTCCTTCTCAACCGCCGTAGGCTTAATGTCGCGAAAGTAGTCGCTCATGTTCCGGAGTTCGTTCTCAAAGCGCAACGTATATGCCATCATCCCGCGGTCGTCCCCACGCGCAGGCACTACGGCGACAATATTCTCCCGCCCTGAGAATGACACTTTCCCGATTGCAGCTTTGCCTGTGTCAACCAGCGCCTGCCTTACGACCGTGAAGGCCTCGGATTCAGAGTCGCTTTCTGGAACTACAAAGTATGGCTTCTCAACGTATTCCGGGTTCAGTTCTTCCACGCCGACAAATTGCGATACCGCAATGGTGTGCTTCGACGGCACACGAAGGTTTTCTAACTCGGCAGGCTCGATGATGACATACTGGCCTTTCCGATACTCGTAGCCTTTGACTATCTCATCCTTCTCTACCGCGGTCGTCGCCTCGTTGCTTTCAGCCGCGCTCTCGAGCACTTTCTGGTGGCGGATGCGCTCGCCGGTTTTGCGACTAATCTGATGAAAGCTGATCTGGCTCTTGCTTTCGGTGGCCACATATAGACTCACACCAAAAGACACCAACGATATTTGTATATTTCCCGTCCAGTAGGGACGCGCCATGTGACCCCCTCAAGTTCCTTGGCTCGGAGAATTCAGCCCTGTAGAGTCAGGAGTTTATCGCATTCAGGGGCGCCAGTGAAGCAGAATCCGCTTTGAAATGAAACCTTCGCCATGTCTTCGCTATGAAAGCAGCTTCTACCCCGCAATCGTGACCGATGAGATCTATGCCGAGGGTTACAACTGAGAGAAGCTTGTTACTTCAACTTCACACCCAGCGCTTGGAGTGTCTCAGCTGTTAATCGCTGGTTAGTCGCCGTCATTGCCTTCCATGGATCGCGATCCAATCGCTTCTTCCAGCGGTCGAAGTCGGATAAGTAGAACCGAGGCGCGGCGGATGACTCGAGTTCCTTCCATTCCAGCGGCAACGCTACCGGGAGCCCCGGCCGAGCACGGGTCGAAAACGGCGCAATGGCAGTCGCCTCCCGGTCATTCCGAAGGTAGTCGAGATAGATCTTGTTTGTGCGGGCAGCCTTGGTCATCTTTGTGATGTAAAGCCCAGGGTTGTTCTTTTCCATTTGCAGAACAAGGCTATGGGCAAACTGCTTGATCATTGGCCACTCGTATCTGGGCTGAATCGGAACGACCACATGCAGCCCTTTTCCGCCGGTGCTCTTCAAAAAGCTCGTCAACTTGAACTTTCTTAGGTGCTCTCGAAGTGTCTGTGCGGTCGACGAGAGTGCGGCCCATGGAACCGTCTCATCCGGATCCAGGTCGAAGATGATTCGGTCCGGTTTCTCGAGCGAATCATTCCTGGAGCCCCAGGGGTGAATCTCAAGAACTCCCAGCTGGGCGAGACCGAGCAACCCCTCTACCGTGTCCACGGTCAGAAACTCTTCCTTCTTGCCGGATTTCCTGTTCGCGATTGCAACCTTGTCTATCCCGTGCGGCAAACCGGGTCCCACGTGCTTTTGAAAGAAGCATGGCTTTCCGACTCCATCTGGACAGCGGACTACGCTCAGAGGCCGATGGGAAATATGCGGCAACATATGCTGGGCAACCGCGAAATAATATTCGGCGAGTTGTTGCTTCGTGACAGCGCTTTGCTGATCCACTACCTTTTGCGGGTGAGTGATGCGAAAGCCGTTCAAGCGCTGTGTGCTTCCTTTCCCATCGGGGCTCGTTGCGGGCGTAAACGCATCCGTTGAATTCTGCTCACTTGGCTCTTTAGATATTGCCACTTCGCGTCTAACTTCCTTGGGCGGGCGATCTTCTCGAATTCCTTTGAAGGATGCCTGGCGTAAAAGGTTATCCCTGGTCCAGGCAGAGAAGGAAATCTGCACGACAATTTCCGGTTTCACCCACATGACCTTTCGCAGCGACTCCGTCGGAAGCTTGGCAAAATCGGAATGCTTCTGAACAAGCGCATCCAGCCGATCGCGCAGCGAACGATGCGTTCGCTCGGTAAAACCTGTGCCACAACGTCCGGCATAGCGAAGCGTGCCGCCATCATAGTAACCGACTAACAGCGCACCAATGCCGCGCCCGCCTTTCTCCGGCGCGGTGAATCCTCCCACGACGAATTCCTGCTGCAGTCCGCACTTCATTTTGAGCCAGGTGTGCCCCCGGCCCGAAGAGTATGCTCCCGAAGCGAGCTTTGAGACGATACCTTCTGCGCCAAGTTCACAGGCCTTGGCGAACACCTCGTCACCCCTTCCTTCAATGTGTTCGCTCAGATTTAGATGTGATCCCGTTTCAACGCTCGAAAAGACTTCCGAGAGGATAAGTTTTCGTTGCGAGAGCGGAAGCTCACGCAGATTATGTCCATTCAGATGGAGCAAATCGAACGCAAAGTAGATGAGTGATTCCTGCCTTGAGTCCTGGAACGCTGCTTGCAGATCGGAGAAGTTACTTCGACCTTCGCGATCGAGCGCAACCACTTCGCCATCCAGGATGCAGCTTTCCACATCCAGCTTCGCCGCACCGGCAGCAAGGTTGGGCATGCGAGCGGTCCAATCCAGCCCGGTACGGGTGAATAAGGTCGCCGCGCGCGTTTTGCCTTCACGGCTCTTCTTTGATTGCACGTGTACCTGAAGCCGGTATCCATCGAGCTTTAACTCGTGGATCCAGTCGTCTCCGTTGGGCGCCTTGCGAGCCTGCTGTGCCAGCTGGGGTTGAATGAAACCCGGAAACGCCTCACGCGGCAGACCTCGAAGGGATTGCTCGAGCGTTTTGTTTCTCTGAGCCTTCGACTTGGCTCGTGCAACCGGCGGCTTTTGCTCAGCGTGATGTGGATCGAGAAGAAGCCCCTGCTTCGAATCCCATATGTGATCCTTGCTCTCGGCAATCTCCTCCATCGTTCGGTGCGTCACTGCACTGTTCGGAGCTTCGTCGGTGATTGCGGGAGCATCTTCCGTTCGCACGTACTCGTCTCTCTCTTTGATGAGGAGCCAGCCTGGCTTGTCTGACCGATCGAGATTGCGGTGCATGCGGACCAGCGCCCATTTCCCCTTGAGCTTTGTTCCGTACAGCTCGATTTTCAAGTTTCCTTTTTCGAGCTCCCGATCGACGTCGCCAATCCCTCTCCACTCGCCAAAATCCCAGATCATCACGGTTCCGCCACCGTATTGGCCCTTGGGTATGGTGCCCTCAAAGCCGCCATATTCCATCGGGTGGTCCTCTACCTCCACGGCAAGCCGTTTGTCGCCTGGAAAGTAACTCGGACCTTTGGTGACAGCCCAGCTCTTGAGGACTCCACGCCAACCAAGGCGGAAGTCGTAATGCAGGCGTGTCGCAGCATGCTTCTGGACAACAAACGGCTGCAGGCTGGAAGTCTGCTTGGGACTCCGTCCGCTCGCACTCCCTTGCGGCTCTGAGGTGACCTGGAAATCCCGCATGGAGCGATAGCGCTCGAGTTGCCGGTCAACTGCTTTTGCGTCCTTGGAATGCGACTTTGCTCTTGTGGGCATGGCGATTTTTTGCCGGACTCCCGATTAGGCTCTTCGTGCACCCCGGCAATGTACTCAACTTATCGCTTTTGCGGGCGCGTTGGCTATCGATTGAGCATTTCGCGCGTGAGTAGTTCAGTCAATTCATAAAAGAAAGGAAAGCCGGCACAAGCTGCGCAGTCAACTCATTGCTATTTCGAGGCGTCATCAGTTCGTGCCCTGCGCCGGGGACCGGAATTAACTGCGTCCGAGCGGAAATCATTTTCAGGGCCGCTTCCATTTCTTCAATGGAGCCAAATCCGTCTCGCGCGCCATGAATGAACAAAGCCGGTGTTCGGAGAGCGGAAAAGTGCGCGGTGCGCAGTTCTGCAGGTCGCTGGGGCGGATGAAGCGGGTAGGAGAGCAGGAGAAGCCGCCCGACCAACTCCGGTTCGTTCGCAGCCAAGATCGACGCCTGCCGTCCTCCATAGGAATGCCCTCCCAAAAACATCTTTCCCGTGACCAGATGTCGCATCGACGAAATGGCCGCCCGCAGTCCTTCCTGGTCCCGTTCTGCACTTCCGCGAGGCGGGGGACCATGAGGCCTGGATTGGCGGAAAGGAAGATCGCAACGCAATACGGTGAGCCCCGCTGCGCAGAACGCATCCGCCAGCGTTGTGAGAAGCAGAGTACGGCAGTTTGCTCCGGCTCCGTGGGTCAGGACTAGACCGTCTGTCCCTGGGAGAACCGGTCGATGCAGGAATCCTCGAACAGGTACATCCTGATTGGACGTATCGACGAATTCGTCAAAGGTTTGCATATCGGCGAATGAACCACAAGAGCACCCGGCCGCCTGAGGGATGAATTCCCAATGCAAGAGCGGTGGCGAACACCCGTCTGCCTCGATCTCGCTCCGGTTTGTCCATTGGGAAACTCGATGGACTGTCCCTAATCGCTGTCGTCAACTTGGAGCATACCTATATCAAGAAGATTTTGACCCGCGTTGCGCCTGAGAACCTCCGCAACATTTTCGGCCATCCCTTTATTTGACGCGAAGAATCGGAAAGTTACGACTTCCTTGGCGAATATGCAGGTTATGTCGACGCGCGTGTTGACGATCCTGTCGACACTCCTGACCGTCACCAATTCCGGGGACTTCGCAAAGGCTGCCTTCCGGGTATCGAAAGGGCCAGCGCCTCCTTGAGGCGGCCAACCAGGCAGACTCGACAACTTTGGCATGCAGAGCTCCTACTTGATGGTACCCCACTCCCGTCAGCGCGTCGTAACGGTCGCGAACCATGGTCGATAAAAAACGGAGCAAAGCGACGTGGCGCCTTGCTCCGCGTTGTAAACGCAATGGCCCTGGGCACTATTCTTTACTGCTCACAAGAGAGAACATGGCGCCCTGAGGATCCTGGCCGTTGATGATCCAGCCCCCGCCGGGTACCTGCATCGGGCCGTTCAAGATCTTCCCGCCTCCCGATGCAACACGCTTCACGGCCGCATTGATTGAATCGACGTTGAAATAGAAGTTCCAGCAGGAGACGGGTATATGCGGCGCTTTGGTCATCATGCCGCCGTCTCCCATTTCCTTGTGGTCGCCCTCATCGAAGATGCGGTAGATGCCCATGGGCCCCATATCCATGTCGCTGACCTTGGTCCAGCCAAAGAGCTTGTTGTAGAAGGCGAATCCGCCTTCGAGGTCGGTTGTGTAGAGCTCGTGCCAGCCGATGGTGCCGGGCGCCGGTGGCGCAGGGCGTTGCGGCGAAGGCATGCTCGGGTTGGGAGTGAAAACCACGATGGCAGCGCCCTGCGGGTCAGACAAGACAGCGAAGCGAAGCATTCCGGGAACGTCGGTGGCGGGTTTCCATAGTTTGCCGCCCGCTTCGACAATCTTTTCGATGTGCGCATCGACGTCATCGACCGCGATGTAACCAATCCAGCCGGAGTGTCCGGCCATGTGCAGCATGCCCGCGATTCCAACGTTACCGAGGTTGAAGGTGGTGTACGGGGGGCCGTCCGTGGCGGGCATCTCCTGGGTCGTCCAGCCCACGACGTCCGAGTAAAACTTGCCTGTGGCTTTCGTATCGCTAGTCATGATTTCGTACCAGCTGAACTTTCCTTTGGGCGTGAACATCGCGGCGGTTCTCCTTGTTGTCGGACGCGCAAGCAATCGCTGTCCAACGGGACTAGTAGCGTTGATATCAACTCAATCGGTTGTGTGTCAATCCAGCCAAATATTAATTTCTGTGACGTTTATTCAATGTTGGATCGAGCTCCGGTCCCGTTGCTATGGGTTCATGCTCTGACCGTTCGACCGTAAATGCCGACGGCAACTCCGCGAACCATTCTCACACGCACTAAAAGTGTAGCCATGAGTGCTGACAAATCGAACTCCGGTTAACCAGGAGAAATGATCAGCGCACCACACGATCCACAAGCTTGTGAACGTCGCACGCCCCATCCAGCAACGAGTACTCGGTATGCAAATGCGAATGTGTAAATTCAGACATGTCTAGATTGATTCTAAGCGGCGAGCGCATTCGCTACGCCTGAATACGACGACGTCCAGAGGAATTGCGAAACCCGCATGGATCTCATCCAGTTCAGTGACTTAGCAGTCCATGGTGAGAGTCGCGCTGTGAAAGGGCATGGCTTCAGCCGTGCCGTAAACGGCTGATAAGAAACGATGGGCTTTAGCCCCTGAGGGATGATTGTCGATGGTTTCCACTTTCAACGTTGCCTGCGAAGAAAATGGCATCTCTCCCGCGCCTTGAATTAGGCCCACGATTTCCACACGGGTATTGCGATATATTCCCATATCTCGTTCAGGTCCCGCTCGGCCCCAACGCCACTGCGCGCACCTTAGCCCGAGTTTGGAAGATGCTAATCACTCCGCAGGCACCAGGGGAGGAACAGACCGACTTACAGCGAATTTCACTAATTCGTCTTGGGCTTGTCCAGAATTGCCAAAACCTTGTATGTTTCAGACTGCTTTTTCTTCCCATCTAAGCTAACGACCCATTCCAGTTTTGCCCTATCTCCGTGAAAATCGGCTTCGATGTCCCCCACGAGTGGAATTCGGCAGCTGCGATGGTTCCCTTGAGGACCCGCCATTCGTTCGGCGAATTTGCTTTCGCAATTCACGATCACACCTCGGCCATCCGGCAATAGTAGTGTGAAAGTTGCCCCGCGCACGTGATAGGAGACCTGATGCGCTGGTGTACTGAAACCATTCGTCGTGCCTGAACCGTTGCAATTCACGCTGGTATCGCTGCCAATGCAATTGGCGCTCGCATTCGAATAGGAACTAAACTGGCCCGGCATAACATATGAGTAGTCAGTCTCACTATCTTGTCGGTCAAGGATCTTTACTTCGAGTTTTTGCGAAAACGCAGAAGCGGAGCACGCTATCAAAAGCGCAGCGATTACGAGCCTCATCATTTTGTCACCGTTCGACGGATTCTAGAAGTGGTTGCATAAATGGCTTTGTGTCAGGGCACGACTTCAGTCGCGCCGAAAACTGCGCCAAAACTGAGGGGTTTTAACCCCTGTTGTTTTCAAGCTTTCGTCGGGGCCATTTATGCAACCAGTTCTAGCACTGCGCCAAATGATCCAAACAGCGAAAGACTCTACGTAGTTCCTCCTTTCGTAATAACGGAGAATTCCGGTGCTAGGTTCAGCCTCCAAACTTAGCCGTCGCAAACGCCAAGAGGCCATCCACATGGATGGCCTCTTGGTCTACAGTTGAAGGACCGACGTCGCCCTACTTCTTCCCCCAGAAATCCGGCGAAGACGTGATCCACGAATCGGGCACGTAGCTGAGTTGCGCATCGAATGCGAACAGATCGCTCTCCGAAGACTCGACCGCCGCATCCAGACCCTTCATGAGCGTTTGAAGCTGCTCTTCGCCCACGCCCTCGCTGAATTTCTTGTCGCTGCCGACCATCGCGTCCACGACGGCGAGCGATTCCATGGGGGTGATGAGGATGTACACGTTGTCGCTGCCGACACCATACATTTTCTGGAACATGGCCCAGCGCGCTTCGGGAAGAGTCGTCTGATAGGCCTTGGCGAACAACTTTGCCAGACGCCGAAAGTCGGCATCATGGCCGGAGCGGACGTGGAAAAGAATAATCCGCATGAAACGCATTTTGGAGAGGTCGACATTCGGGTTGAAACTCAGCTCCTTCTCGTAGGAGTAGATGCTGTCGTGCTCGCTCGCCACCAGCGGCGCCTGCCCGGCCTCCGCCGTTTTCAGCGTGTCGATCATCTTGGGCAGGCCGAAGGTGTCTTCGTGTCCCTTCTGCAAATCGGCGAACGAATCGAAGCCATGCAGAAAAAGCACATGATTCGCACCGGTAATGCCCCACATGCCAACGAAGTGTTCCGGGGCTTTGGCCGCGCGCATCGCCAACGCCTCTTCGCCTTGCGACTTGGCGTAGGCGAAGGACGTATCGGGTTTCAGCTCATCGTTCTCGAGGAAGAGATATTTGCTGGGGCCTTGGGTTTGTCCAGCTTCGTGCTGTGCCACGGCAACCGGGGCCGGGCTGAGAGTGAGTCCTGCAAAGAAAAGGCAGAGAGCGGCTGTTGAATTGAAGCGGTACCTCATGGGAACTTGCCTCCTGGGGATTTTTGATTTCGGGGGAGCCCCAAGCATACGCCAGCAGTAAAGTCTCCCGGGAAAAAATTCCGAGCAGCCGTTCTCATCTCTCCTTTTCCCCATTGAGCACGAACGCGGAACGAAAAGCCTGTCTGAACTTTGCAGATCAATTCCAATCGCTCGTTCACAATGAAGAGTGGGGTTGGTGCAGCAGTGGAACCCTGAAAGGGACTAACTCCTTTGCCGAGACGCCTCTGCGGATAAATCCAATCCTGAGATGACTTTGGCGCACTCGCAAGTCGCCAGCCTCATGAAAAGAAGGAGTTTGTTCCCAGAGTCCGGAGGGGGAGGGTCGCCCCCAATCCAACTGGACCAAGTGCGCTTTACATTACCTCCGGAGAGCATTGGCCGTTCTCGCTGAGACGTTTCTTTGGTCTCCGTTTAGACTTTGAAGAACACCTAATATATAGAGGAAACATAGATGGGCAAGCTAAAGGGTCTGGGTATAGCTATCGCGATCTGCTGCTCCGCTTCCTGTTTTCGCTCGGCCTTCGCGCAGAAGCTGGATGCGACCGTACTTTACCGCCAGAACAGCGACTCGGATTACAGCGCCTTGATCCCCGGCTACTCCAACCCGGACAGCCCTGACTGCGCCGCCGACTTGGCCAATGCCGCTTGCTACAACCCGCCCCAAAACGCGGCAACCGGCTCGACTCCGAATTCAATCTCCTACTACGTCACCGGCACCACGCTGTCCCTCCTGTTACCGGACGGAAAAATCGCTGTGGTCAACTGCATCAACAAGTATTCGTCCAAAGGAACCTACATCCTCCGCCGTAATTGCGGCATGCCTCTGGTAGAACACGTGCAGGCGGAGTTCAAAGGCAACATCGCCAAGCTCGAGTGGCCCGTTGGTCCCGACGGCAGCAAAATTGAATCCGAAAAATACAAAGTCGTCGCCGTGCTCGAAAAGCGGTAAACAGATTCCCGCGCTGGGTCCCGTGCCGAAGGTCACCCTGTGCAAATCTTTTCAGTTGCACAAGCTTCACATCCCTCTGATACGTTGTCTCCGGAGGAAATCAGAATGAATCTTCGCAAGCTAACCTTCGGCACAGCGCTTTCACTCGCCCTCGTCGCCGGCGGCGTCACCGTCGCACAGAACGTCAGTCCCCATCGCCATCCCAACCTGGCAGCCGCACAACACTTGATCGACCAGGCCATGGGCCGCATTGACGCCGCCCAGCAGGCCAACGAGTTCGATATGGGCGGACACGCAGCCAAGGCAAAGGATCTACTGGCGCGGGCAAATGAGGAAATCAAGGCCGCCGCGATGGAAGCCAACGAACATCGCCGCTAATCCCACGTCTCCTTGCAGATGAGTGAATGCAGCGGCGTGTGGCACGGACCTCTGTTCAGCTTTGATCTGGGTGCCCCAGGTCTCCTCGGAGACCTGGGAAAGCACAAATGCTATACGCGGCCGGCAATCAGGCTGGCGATGGCTTTCAGTTGATTGTCGGTGGTATCCCCAACATTGAGAAAAAAACGAACATTTCCCTTGCGCACATGGAGCCCGCGTTGGGGATCGAAGTACGCCTCGTCTCCCAGACCCGGAACCGGCGTCGGCGGACTGTAAAAGAGCTTCAGCTTCGCGAACAGGCTCGTGGCCTCCGCTGCCGAAGGATCGAAATAGATCCGGAACAGCAGCTCACCACCGCCGTTCGAAGGGGTGTAACGACAATCCGTTCCCTGCACCGTATTCGCATAGGGGCGCGGAGCAATGGTCTTCTCCGGGGCATTGTAGGTATGCCCCATGCCCTTGCCCACGTCAGCCGCAGTGAGTAATGCGCAAGGATCGGACGGGGCAGTCGCGGCCCTCGCCCTGGGAATCGTCGTCGCCGTTCCAATCAAAGCAGCGGCAACCAACAAAGCTTTTCCAAACCTGGCCATTCGAACTGACCTCCTGGCGTTTCAGCCGAAATTCTTCATCTTGGTATCCCGGAAATGTCCGCGATTGTACCGCGCCCCTTGCTGCCCGCGCCAAGAAAAAACCGTTCAATGCCCATGTTCAATGCTGTTAAATTGTCGCCATGCGCAGCAATCGTTCCGTGCCGCCCTGCACCGTCATCCCCGTCCTCATCTATCCCGATCCCAGCGTCGCCGCCGATTGGCTCTCTGCCGCCTTTGGATTCACCGTGCGCCTCCGCATCGCCAACCACAGAATCCAGATGAGAGCCGGCAGCGGATGCATCACCATTGCCGAAGGCAACGTCACCCCCAACAACTCGCACATCATTCAGATCCGCATTGAGGACGCCATCGCGCACTGCGAGCGGGCCCGCCAGCACGGCGCCAGAATCCTTACGGAGCCCGTCGATCATGTCTACGGCGAGCGCCAATATAACGCGGAGGACTTTGCCGGTCACAGGTGGGACTTTACTGAGACCATCGCCGACGTGGATCCGGAACAGTGGGGTGGTACGCCGGTCGACCTGTAGCAGCCCGCAATCATCTCAGTGCGGTTTGAACGTCTTGCCCGTCTCTATCAGCGTCTTCAGCCGCGACAGAATACGCGGCCACCCATCCGCGCAGAAATCGTAGTTCGGATCGTCCTCAGCCCACTGATCGTGCGTCACTACGACCTTGGTCGCCTCGGTTTCCGGCGTCAGTTCGATCGTTGCATGCGAGAACCTCTCGCTCTGGCTCGTTGCAAACGTGTACTGCAGTACCTTCGGCGCATCGGCACGCAAGACCTTTCCGTGAACATATGGAATGATCTTTCCGTCTTTCCCTGGCCCCATCCACGCAATCTCTCCGCCAGGTTTGAAATCGGCTGTGAGTTCCGCTCCCATAAAAATCGCGCGATTCGATTCCTGCGAGGTAAATCCCTCCCAAACCTTCTCCGGAGTCGCGGCAAAGTAAAAGGTGTAAATCAGTGGCAATCGATCGGCCATCGTTCCTCCTGAAGTTTCTCGATTTAACTCTATCGCCATGCAACTCAATCCATGAACGCAAAAAATAGGCCGACGAAGTTATAAAAATCCAAGCTCCTTAACTGTCACATTCTCAAAAGCCTCTCGATATTTAAAAACGCTCCAAATGAAATGTTTGAATGTCAATCGAGAATTCAAGAGATAGCTCCAACCAACCTCGCACCACGTGTCGCGCAACAAAGTAAGCAGAGGGCAATTATGGGTTCCATTCACACAATGAGGAGACTCTCCATGATCGAAGTGGGCCAGGAAGTTACCGTGATTAACGAAAAGGGCGTCGCCTACAACGGCTGCGTCATGGCGACCGCGACCAGTGTCGACGGCACGAAAGCTTACAAAGTCGCGATCGACGGCAACGGATTGCAGCAGCTTGGGCAGTGGCACAAGGCCTGCGATGTTTTCGTAATCGATCCGCCCACGCCTCCACGCGATGAGCCCATCCAGATAAATCAGATGAAGAGTTTCCTGCGCCACTAGACGCAATGGCGTCCTCACGCCAACTCCCCGCAAATTCTCACCGTCCATTGCAAGATGGGCGCCTCGGACCCAGCCCGGTCCCGATTGTCCTTTCAAGTCTCCGCTCTCTTCCCCGCCAATCCACTCTCTGCGTCAAGCTATACTTACGCCAAGCCTATGCAGACCCGCGCCTCGCTCGCTCTGTCCGCGTCCCTTCTCGCGATCCCTTTCATGCTTCCCGCTCAGACCCCGCTCCAGACATCTCAAGCTTCCTCCGCCACCAAAATGAGTCCAAAAAATCAAACCCCAGAAACAGTGCAGAAGTCCGCCATCGTCATCGATACCCATGCCGACACACCGCAGCGCTTCGTCGATGAGAATTTCGATCTCGGCGATCCTCTGAACGGCGGAAACTTCAATCTGGAAACGGCTCGAAAAGGCAATCTGGGCGCAGAGTTTTTCTCCATCTGGGTCGATCCCGTGCCCAACAGAGGCCACTTCGCGCGGCGCACGCTCATCCTCATCGACGCAGTCAAACAGCAGATCGCCCGGCATTCGGATCGGATGATGTTTGTTACGTCGCCCGAAGGTATTGAGCTGGCGCACCGCGAACACAAGCTCGCCGCTTTGATGGGCATCGAGGGCGGCCACTCCATTGAGGATTCCCTTGCCCTGCTGCGCGATTACTACGCGCTCGGCGTGCGCTACATGACGCTTACCTGGGCGAATTCCAACGGATGGGCCGACAGCTCCGGCGACGTCGATGACACGAGCGTGCCGCACACCAAAGAAGGCCTCACCGAATTCGGTAAGGATGTTGTCTACGAGATGAACCGCCTCGGCATGATGGTGGACATCTCACACGTCTCCGACCGCACTTTCTATCGCACCCTGGTCATCACGCGCGCACCCGTCATCGCCTCGCATTCATCCGCAAGAGCGCTGTGCGATTCACCCCGCAACATGACCGACGACATGCTGCGCGCCGTGGCTAACTCAGGCGGGCCCAACTCCAAGGGCGGCGTGGTGCAGGTCAACTTTTACTCCGGGTTTCTTTCGCAGTCCTATCGCGATGCGCAGAAGGCGATCAAGCCTGAAATGGACAAAGCCGTCCAGGAGCTGAAAGACAACGACAGAGCTGGCGGCAAGGAAGCGTCCGACGCTGAGATTTCGAAGCTGCAACGCCAGTTTGCCGATCGCATTCCGCGCCCGCCGCTTTCGGTGCTCATCGATCATATCGACCACATCGCAAAAGTTGCCGGGGTGGATCACGTCGGGTTGGGTTCGGATTTCGATGGCGTGAGCAGCCAGTTGCCCGAGGGCCTGGACTCTCCCGCCGACCTGCCGAAGATCACTGCAGCGCTGATGGAGCGAGGCTACTCCGCCGAAGATTGCCGCAAGATTCTAGGCGGAAACCTGCTCCGCGTCTTCCGCGAAGTCGAACAGGTAAGCAAGGAACTGCAGGCCGAAAGCCGGCCCCGCATCGCTGAGAAACAGCCCTTCGATAAGCCGCAGAAGTAGGTTTGCCACAATCCACGCCCCGCGAGCCGTCACATTTCGAGGAGCCGTGCGTCGCACAAGCGTCTATACTGGCCCTTCGAACCGTCCTCGATCTCGCACTATCCCCAATTTGGAGAATTTCCCATGCCTCGCATTCGTTGCCTGATCCAAGGTGTTTTTGCCGCTTCCCTACTCCTTTTGCCTGCTGCAACGAACGCGGCAGAAGATGCACCTGCCACAAAATCGCCCGCCGCGGAAAAAGCTCCCGAAGTACCGGCCGCCGACGTCACCACCCAAGGCTCGGTGGATGTAAAGGGACAGCACATTCTCTACACAGCGACCGTGGGAATCATCACCGTCGGCGCCAATGACACGCAGGATGGGCAGCTTGGAATGGACGGAAAGCCCCTGCCGGGCAGTGAACTCGCAATCTCCGAGCCGAAGGATGCGAAAGACGCTCCGCCAGTCGCCCGCATGTCTTACGTCGCATATTTCAAGAAAGACGCCAAGGCCGAGGATCGGCCAGTTACGTTCTTTTATAACGGCGGCCCGGGCAGCTCCACCGTCTGGCTGCACATGGGATCGCTCGGTCCCAAGCACGTGGTCACTGCGGGAGACCAGCACCTGCCTGCAGCTCCGTACAAGCTGGTCGACAACGCGAATTCCCTGCTCGACGTCAGCGACCTCGTCTTCATTGACGCGCCAGGCACGGGGTTCGGCCGCCTCATCGGCAAAGATGCCCAAAAGGCTTTCTGGGGCGTGGATGAGGACGGCGCCGCCTTTGCTCGCTTCATCGCCCGCTTCATTACCAAATACAGCCGCTGGAACTCACCCAAATTCGTCTTCGGCGAAAGCTACGGAACCACGAGGTCCGCCGTGCTGGCGAAAATCCTCGAAGAGAAGAAGTCCATCGACCTGAACGGCGTGATTCTCCTCTCGCAGATCTTCAACTTCAACACCTTCATCGACGCTGCGAAAACCAATCCCGGTGTTGACCTGCCCTACGTCCTGGCTCTGCCAACCTTCGCTGCAACGGCTTGGTACCACAAGAAACTTCCGCAGCAGCCATCGGCGCTCGAGCCCTTCCTGAAAGAAGTAGAGGAATTCGCAGTTGGCCCTTTCACGCACGCCTTGGCCCAGGGGACGGACCTGTCCGACGCCGAAAAACAGTCCGTCGCAGAGAAGATGCATGACTATACAGGCCTGCCCGTCGCGTACCTGCTCAAAGCAAATCTGCGTGTGAGCGGTGGCGAGTTCGAAAAGACCTTCCAGGATGACACCGATCAGACCATTGGGCGCTATGACACGCGGTTCACCGGTCCCACCATCAATCCGCTGAGCGAAGAAGCGGAGTACGATCCACAAAGTGCGGCCATTTCGTCCGCTTACGTTTCGCTCCTGAATGATTACATGCGGCGCGATCTGAAATACGGGCAAGACCAGACCTATTTGCCGGAGCTTCCGGACTTCGATGGGTCTCAATGGAATTTCAAGCATAATAACAACCCGTTCGGTGTGAATGTCTCCAGCGACCTGGCTGACGCCATGAAGACCAATCCCCGGCTCAAAGTCATGTTGAACGGCGGGTACTACGACATGGCCACGCCCTTCTTCGGAGCGGAGTACGAAGAAAAGCATCTGCCGATTCCGCAGTCGCTCGCCAAGAACATCGAGTACTCATGGTACGAAGCCGGGCACATGGTCTATGTGCGCGACGAATGTCTGGTGCAACTCCACGACCGCGTCGCTGCCTTTATCAAGAACGCTGTATCCGACGATAAGTAAAGCCAAGCCGACGCCGACACGAAGTCTGAATCGGCGCACCCATCCGAGTACGCGTTGCCTTGTATAGTAGCTGCCATGAAACGGATCGCACTCGCTTTGCTCTTTTTTGCTCCCGCTGCCTTCGCCCAGTCGTTTTCAGTCAGCTTTCCTGGCCGCCTAAGTGGCCAGCCGCTCGATGGACGCCTGCTGCTCGTTCTTTCGACGGACCCCAGCGACGAACCGCGCAACCAGATCGACGATTCGCCGCGATCGCAAATCGTCTTTGGGGTCACAGTCGATGGCTGGCAGCCCGATCACCCGCAACTCGTCGACAACACTGCATGGGGCTACCCCATTCGGAGCCTGAAAGACGTACCGCCGGGCGACTACTTCGTGCAGGCCGTACTCAATAAATACGAAACCTTTCATCGCGCGGACGGCAAGACCATCAAGCTGCACATGGACCAGGGCGAGGGCCAGCACTGGAATAGCTCGCCGGGCAATCTCTATTCAAAGTCAGTCAAGATTCACCTCGGAGCGGAGACCGAGAACTATCCCGTCGTCCTCAGCGAAGTCATTCCACCCATCGTGACACCCGCCGACACCAAATATGTGAGGCACATCCGCGTTCAGAGCCAGGTGCTGACAAAGTTCTGGGGACGACCCATGTTTTTGAGCGCCATCGTTCTTGTCCCCGAGGGATTCGACGATCACCCCAACGCGCATTTTCCCCTCATGATCTTTCACGATCACTTTGCGACGGACTTCGATGACTTTCGCACTATCCCGCCTGACCCAAACCTCAAGCCGGACTACAGCGAGCGCTTTCATCTCGCAGGTTACAACCGCATTCAGCAGGAAGAGGCATACAAGTTTTATCAGCGCTGGATCTCGCCGGGATTTCCGCGTGTATTGATCGTGAAGATTCAGCACGCCAATCCGTACTATGACGATTCCTACGCAGTGAACTCGGCCAACGTTGGCCCCTATGGCGATGCGATCGAGAATGAGCTGATTCCCGCCATCGAAAAACAGTTTCGCGCAATCGGTCAAGGATGGGCACGATTCGTGTATGGCGGCTCGACAGGCGGCTGGGAAGCTTTAGCAGTCCAGGTTCTTTATCCAGATCACTACAACGGAGCATTTGCCGCCTGCCCCGATCCCATCGATTTTCACGCCTTCACCAACATCGATCTCTACGATGATGACAATGCCTTCTACCTCACCGGCGCACACAAACGCGTGGCGCAACCTGCAATGCGCGACTACCTCGGTCACACGTTCATCACCACGGAAGAGATCAACGCGTACGAGCTTGCCCTCGGTGACCGCGGGCGCAGCGGTGAGCAATTCGATATCTGGCAAGCTGTCTACGGTCCGGTGGGCGACGACGGATACCCGCAGCCCATCTTCGACAAGATCACCGGAAAGATCGATCATTCCGTGGCTGAATACTGGCGGCAACATTTCGATCTTGAAGCAATCCTGGAACGCGATTGGTCGAAACTTGGACCGAAGCTCGAAGGCAAGATCCACATCTACGTTGGCTCAGACGATACTTATTTTCTGAATGACGCCGTCTATCGGATGCAGGATTTTCTCGATTCCACCAAGAATCCTCCTTACGGTGGAGAAGTGGCGTACGGTCCACGTGCGGAGCATTGCTGGAACGGAGACCCGACTCTACCAAACGCCTATTCGCGCCTGCATTACGAGACGCAGTATCTGCCGAAGATTCTCGATCGCATCCAAAAAACAGCGCCGCCGGGAGCGGATCTGACAAGCTGGCACTATTGAAAGTTGCTTGATGGGACGATGGCAGTACACCGCGCGTCAGCTGGCAAGCATACTGTGCTGCTCGTCCACAGCTTTTGCGCGGTCAAGCGCAGCCTGAACGTTGGGAACAATATTTTCCTGCCCCACATGAGCGATGAAGCGGGGCTGCAGCAGAAGCTTGGACGGCTGTTCCATCGCGCCGCAAAGAATCAGGCTTCGCCCCGAATCGCGCAGCCGCCGGGCAAACGTTTCGATGGCGTGAATGCCTGTCGCATCGATCGCCGTCATATTGCGCAGGCGCAGGATGACCACTGGCGTGAATGCCTCGATGTTCGCCGTCGCTTCGACCAGTTTCTCGGTCGTACCAAACAAAAACGGCCCGTGGATACGCAGCAGCGTGACATAGGACGGGATGATGCGGCCTTGCAGCGTGTGCGGCAGGCCGTCGCGAATGTACTCCTCTGTGACCGGCGAGACCGTGGTGGTTTCGGCGATGCGATAGATATACACCAGCGCCGCGAGAGCCATGCCTACACTGACAGCCACGGTCAGGTCGGCAAAGACCGTGAGCGCAAAGGTGACCAGCCAAACCGCCCCCGACGTAAAGCCCATTTGTAGAATGCCGCCGATTTCGCGCCACTCACCCATGTTGTACGCAACCACGAACAGCACTGCTGCCAAGGTAGTCAGCGGAATATAGCTTGCCAGCGGCGCGGCCACGAGCAGAATCACAAGCAGCGTGAGTGCGTGTACCATGCCGGAAACCGGCGAGCGCGCGCCGGAACGAATGTTGGTAGCTGTGCGGGCAATCGCCCCAGTGGCGGGAATGCCTCCGAAGACCGGCGAAACCATGTTGGCGATGCCCTGCGCAACCAGCTCCACGTTGGGATTGTGCCGGTCGCCGGTCATGCTGTCCGCGACCACAGCGGAGAGCATGCTCTCGAGAGCCGCCAGCAGGGCGACCGTGAAGGCCGAGGGAATCAGGGGCAGGATATGTTCGGCATGAAAGTCCGGAATTGCAAAGGGCGGAAGGCCGCGCGGGATTCCACCGAACCGAGTGCCGATGGTTTCGACCGGCAGGCGATACAGGACGCTGATACCGGTGCACACCAAAACTGCGACGATCGAGCCCGGCACACGTTTCGTGAGCCGAGGCATCCCGAGCATAATTGCCAATGTTCCCGCCCCAAGCAGCAGCGCAGGCACATTCATACCGCCAGAATGGAAAATCAGCGCCTTCATGCGCAGCAGGAACTCGCTGGGAACCGATCGAATGCGAAGGCCAAAGAAGTCCTTGATCTGCGTGGAGGCAATCAACACCGCAATGCCGTTGGTGAATCCGATGACGACCGGGCGCGGGATAAAACGCACTGCCGAGCCGAGCCCGGTAAGGCCCATGACCAGCAGGATGACTCCAGCCATCAATGTAACCATGGCCAGACCGCTCATACCAAAACGGGCCATGATTCCGGCAACGATGACCACGAATGCGCCGGTAGGGCCGCCGATTTGCGTGCGTGAGCCGCCCAGTGCAGAGATAAGGAATCCGGCCACGACTGCGGTATAAAGGCCAGCCTGCGGCGTAACCCCCGAGGCGATGCCGAAGGCCATGGCAAGAGGAAGGGCGACGAGGCCGACTGTAACGCCAGCAAGCAAATCGTGCAGGAATGCCTGCCGCGAATACGAACGCAGCGCGAGAAGCGCCTTGGGCAGGTTAGGATTGCTGACTGACATAGAGAGTTATACCTATTTTACTTCCAACCGAAAATCTCCCGGCGCTTTGTGCCTGCGCAATCAGTCGGAGGTACTGTTTTTAAGTTGCTTTCGATAGACATACGCTCCCCGCCCCGGCGCATAGTAGTTCTCCTCGTTCCCGGCGCGCTCGAAGGCGTACGTTTCGTAAAGTCGAATCGCGGCCCAATTTCCGACATCGACATGAAGCCAGATCGCCGAGGCTCCTACCTCCAGCGCGGAGCCTTCCATATGTTGCAGCAACTCGCGGCCAACTCCCTGTCCGCGCAATTCAGGAAGCACTTCAATGGTCTGGATATACGCGCTAACCTCGTGCATCGCCTGTGTCCATTCGATAATGGCGAAGCCCGTCAGGGCGCCATCGTCTTCGGCAACCCAGGTGGCCGCGTTCTGAGCCTGCACGAGCCATCGCATGTAGCGGCGCCCAAACGTCATCGGAGGCTGAAAGCATAGTTCCTCGATGCCGTAAACGGCCTCAAAGTCTTCTGGCTTGTAAAGGCGGTACTTCATTTCGTTTTCAAATCCGGCGCCACCTCGCAAAATGCGGCGAAAGAAAAAGAGCCACCCTCCGCGGGAGGATGGCTCTGATTGTATGCAGTGCGCTTAGACTTTGGCTTCCAGATCGCGAATCACGCTGAAGAAGCGCTCATCGAGCCGCCGATTCGAAGCGATCGCTTCTTTGATGGTGATATCCGTAATGTCCAGGCCCTTCAGAACCGCAATTCGGCCCCATTTCTTCTGGTGCACCATGTCGATCGCGTGCAGACCATAACGCTGGCCGAGTAAACGATCATAGGCGGTCGGCACGCCACCGCGTTGCGTGTGTCCCAGGTTGACTGAGCGCGTTTCGAAGCCCGTCTTCTTTTCAATAAGGTCGGCGAGTGCTTCTCCGATTCCGGAGAGACGCGCGTGGCCGAAAGAATCCACCTCGGTCGACCCTGTCACCTGGCCCACCTCGGGCAAATGGCATCCCTCCGCCACCACCACAACGCCATAGTGCTTGCCGTGATCGTAGTTGTACTTCAGCAGTGCGCAAACATGATCGATGTCGATTTCGAGCTCAGGAACCAGAACAACATGAGCACCTCCGGCAATCCCGGATGCATAGGCAATCCAACCGGCGTCGCGGCCCATTACTTCGACGACCACCACGCGATTATGCGAGTCGGCCGTAGTGTGGATACGGTCGATAGCCTCGGTGGCAATCGATACTGCGGTGTCGAACCCGAATGTCACATCGGTGCCGCTGATGTCGTTGTCGATGGTCTTGGGAACACCCACACTGGGCACGCCGTTTTCGCTCAAAAACAGTGTGACCGATTGCGTATCGTCGCCGCCGAGGGCGATCAGCGCATCAATCTTGTTGAGCTTCAGAACCTCCTGCACCTTTTCAATGCCGCCCGGAATCTTCTTCACGTTGGTGCGGGAAGAATGAAGAATGGTGCCGCCCTTCAACTGGATGCCATCGGTGCTTTCGAGGGTGAGTGGAATCCAAGTGTTGTCAAGTACGCCACGCCAGCCATTGAGAAATCCGATGAACTCGTCGCCGTACGTTTGAATCCCTTTTCGAACGGCAGCGTAGATCACCGCATTCAAGCCGGGGCAATCGCCGCCACCGGTCAACAAAGCAACTCGCATGCAAATTCTCCTGATCGAATTGGCCCGGCTCCCAAAGGCCGGCCGGAAGTCGCTCCCTTGCTGCGGAACACGCAGACTAGCGGCGCCGGACCCGCGACCTTAACCAGTGTACTCCGCCCCTGTAAAGAGGAATCGTGATAGCGCTCACTTCAAAGGACCTTAATCGATGACCTGACTTGGATCGATGGCGGATTTCGTTTCGGAAATCCTGCGCTGGAATGCTTCAATAAGGTATGCCCGGCACCGGAGCGCTCCTATTGCTGGTTTTCGCCAGCCTGGTCGTAGTCCTGCTCCTGGTACTCCTTCAGCTAACCCGCCTGGGCTTTCTCATCCGCTCTACAATCCCCGACCGCCCACGCCGCCGCATGTTTATCGCATCGGTCTCGTTCCTGATTACGTTCATCGGGGTGCGGCTTCTGGTCAGCCTGGTCATTCACCAGCATGGGCCCTTTGAGTGGGTCATGGTGCGCGGCCGCCACATTCACCACTTAGTCTGGGGCATTCTCATCCTGCTCCTGGTGGGCTATGGATGGCTGCTCGATCTCGGGCGATCGCACTCGCCCATGTCGATTTTTCTCAGCCGCCTGATGTCGGTCAGCTATGGAGTCGGCGCCGCTCTCACCCTGGACGAATTCGCCCTGTGGCTCAATCTGGAACCCGATGCCTACTGGTCCAGCGCCGGCCGTCTCAATATCGACGCGGTCATTCTATTTGGTGGAATTCTCGCCATGGGCGCCTGGGGAGCTCCCTTCTTTCGCGGCCTCCAGATCATGTGGACCAGGCGCGTGCTGTTGCGCCGCGAATTGACCCACACCAGTCCACCTATTCGGCGCGTGCGGTTGCTTCGTCGGCGTAGAGTGCGGCGACCTCCGCCGCGTATTTCTGAGTAAGAACCCGCCGCTTCAGCTTCATTGACGGCGTCAACTCGCCCGACTCCTGCGACCACTCTTCCGCCACCAGCTGAAATCGCTTGATGGTTTCGAAGTTGGCGAGGCCACCGTTGACTCCCCTGACGATCTCGCTATAAATCGCAACCACACGGCTATCGGTCACCAGTTCCGAACGATTGCCGGCAACAATCCCCTCGCGCTCTGCCAATTCTTCCAGGGCGGCGAAGTTCGGACAGATCAGGGCCGAGATGAATTTGTGCTTGTCTCCTACCAGCGCCGCCTGCGCTACCAGCACGCTGTTCTTCAGTTTGTTTTCGATCGGCTGCGGCGCTACCAGCTTGCCCCCTGAGGTCTTCAGCAGCTCTTTCTTGCGGTCCGTAATGTACAGAAAACCGTCCTGATCCAGGTGCGCGATATCGCCGGTGCGGAACCAGCCCCCTTCATCGAAACATTCCGCATTGGCCCGCGGCTTTTGCCAGTAGCCCACAAACACGGAGGGGCCGCGCACCAGGAGTTCTCCGTCGTCCGCAAATTTCAGTTCGATGTTCGGCAGCGGCTTCCCCACCGCGCCCATGCGCTGATTCACGGGCGAATTGAGTGCGATCACCGGCGACGTCTCGGTTAACCCATACCCCTCCCACACCGCAATCCCGACATCGGCAAACCATTTCGCGGTGTCGATGCCCAGAGGTGCTCCGCCCGAAACGAAATAGCGCACCCGGCCGCCGAAGGCTTCACGCACCTTTGCGTAGACGAGCTTACTGGCCAGCTTCCATCGCATGGACGAGGGCTTTTTCCCCGCATACACGGTTGCACGATTTCCCGCACCCACCCCCAGCGCCCACGCGAGAATCTTCTTCTTCACCGGCGAAACCGAGGATTTCTGCTCTACCGCCTGGCGAATCTTCTCGTATACCCGCGGAACGCCCACAATGACGGTAGGATGCACTTCGCGCATAGCCTGCGGAAGTTTATCGAATTGCGAACAATACGCAACCTGCGCTCCGTAGCCGTACATCACGTAATCCAGCGCCCGTGCCGTGATATGCGAGAGCGGCAGAAACGAAATGCAGGCATCCGTCGAATTGAAGTCGAATTCGGCTGCAGCAAAATTCTGGTTGGAGGCAATGTTGCCATGCGTCAGCATGACGCCCTTGGGCTCACCGGTTGTGCCCGATGTGTAAATCAGAGTGGCCAGGTCTTTCGGCTCGGTAGACCGCACCAAAGCATCGAAGATAGGGTCGCGCTCGCCCTCAAGCGCATCCGCGCCCGCCAGCACCTCGCTGAACGGAATCGCCCCCGCCGGCGCCGCCGCAGAATCCATCATGACGATCCGCTCCAGCGACGTTTGCCCGCGCACCGCATGCAGCTTGTCGAACTGTTGACGCGTCGACACAACAGCGATGCGGCAGCCGGCGTCCTGCAGCAGTTGCGCGATCTGTTCGCCTGTCAGTGTGGGGTAAATGGGCACATCGATCGCCCCGATCGCCAGGGTGGCAAAGTCGGTGATCGCCCACTCCCACCGATTCTCGCCGATCAGCGCAATACGATCGCCCTTCAGTGCGCCCCAATCCAGAAAAGTCTCAGCCAGCTTACGCACGCGCTGATAAATCTGGTTCGACGAGATGGGCTGCCATTGGCCAAACTCGTCCTGCCACAGCACTGCACGACGATTGCCTGCCGAGGCAACTCGAATAAATAAGTCATTCAATGTAGAGAGAGGTGCGGATTTAGTCATGTTTTGCAGTACAAGGACCCGGCCAATCTGCAAGCAAGGTCAACCGAGAGTGTAACAGCGCAGAAGCCGGGACTGGTTGCTCATTTCCAAAGTAACGACCCCTCTTTTCACAGGTAAATACTTTGCCTTCATCGCCGCATGACCAATCGTTGTATGCGGCGCGAAACAAAAGTGGCATTCCTTTGCCCACATTTTCCTTGCTATAAATCATTGACGGGCAAGCGAGACATGAGCGAACCCTGCGCTTCCTCGTCCGGGTTCCCCCAAATGCTCCATCGATCTTCGACCGTCGGCCCCAATCAGCCCGATCCTGACTTGCTCCATCGGCTGTTTTTCATTCAGCAGGTCTGTCTTGCTCTCGTTATTCAAATCGCGGTTGTAGCACTCTGTGTTCATCCTTTTGCGGCCCTCGGTCACCTGTTCCCGGCGAGTCTGTCTGAGATGCACGTCTCATTTGCATTGGCCGCTCTCTTTTCGGCCTTGAGTCTGTTCTTCTCCGATTTGGATCGTTCCGCGCGTTGGCAGACTTTCGGCCGGGTCTTCGCCGTCCTCACAGCCGCATCCGCCATCGGCGTATTTTTCGATCGAGCCCATTCCGTCGCATCAGGACTAGCCGCGGCCGTTGCCGCACATGCCGAGACATTGCATCACGACCGGGCTCACATCGTCACCGGTATTGCCTTAATCCTCATTTCCGTTGTCCTGATCCTGATCCGCGCCGTGACCCCAATCGCCGGTCGCATTGCCGACGTTGCAACTTCCTTCCTGTGTCTTCTTGTACTGATCCTGTTATCTGAGTCGCTCTTTGGCGCGCTCCATGTTCCCGGATCATCGCCAGACGGGCTCACTTCCACCGCAACCACCGCTTGCCTGGGAATGTTGACCATCGTCACGGTTCTGCGCCGAGCCGAACGCGGAGCATTCTCGATATTCCTCGGCTCCGGTATCGGCGGCAAGATTGCCAGGTCTCTGACACCGGTCCTATTGATTTTGCCGTTTTTGCGCGAGGCTGGCCGGGCGCGTCTGGTCAGTGCACAGCTGCTGCCCTCGCCTTACCTGACGGCGATCCTCGCCTCCCTGGCCTCTGCCGTATCCTTCCTGCTTTTGCTGTATCTTGTATCGCGCATCAACAAGATGGAGACGGAAATCCACGACCTGACGTTGCGCGACGAACTAACCGGCCTCTACAACATGCGCGGCTTCAATCTTCTTGCCGGGCAATCCCTGCGCCTTGCTCAACGAGCCGAAGCCCCCTTTTCCGTCCTCTTCATTGATCTCGATAACCTGAAACGGATCAACGATGAGCTGGGACACACTGTCGGCTCGGCATCGCTCTCTGAAACTGCGCGCCTCCTCGATTCCACTTTCCGCGATGCCGACGTGATCGCCCGCATCGGTGGCGATGAATTTGTCGTGGCCGGCCAGTTTGATCACGCAGCCGTGGCGGCGTCAGCGCAGCGCTTGCAGCAATCGGCAGCCGCACGGTTCTCCGATCCGTCGGGGCGCTTCCCGCTCAGCCTCAGCATCGGCTACGCCACCGCATCGGACATCCGTTTCAATTCCCTCAAGGAACTTGTCGCACAGGCGGATCTTGCCATGTACGAGAAGAAGCGTCGCAAAAAAGTCGCCGTCGGGTAGTGTCCTGTCTCCAAAATTCATAACAGAACAGAGCTTGTCATTCTGAGCGAAAGGGGCCCCGAACGCTTTTCAGTTCGGGGGTGGTGAGCGAAGAATCTGCTTTTGTTCCTTCGCGCATTCTGCCAGGAACTTTAGGGACAGGACACACTTAGCTCATTGCACGATTGTTCTTTTGCCAGCCGCGTGCCTCATCCTTTCTGTCGTCCTGAGCGGAGCGCAGCGGAGTCGAAGGACCTGCCGTCCCATATCTTCACCATCTGCGCTGCCGCGCCGCGGGGAAAGAGCAGGTAGCCCGAGAAGAATGGGGCTGGCTTTCGAAAGTAGCGCAAGGCAAAGAGACCGCGGCTTAGCTCTGCGCGCACGGACTCAGACGCACAAATTTCTTCGCTTCGCGTTCCCAGTTCGCAAGCAGCCATTGCGCCCGCGTACTGGCCGTCTTAGAAGCATGCAGTTCAACCAGCTCGCGAATTGACTGCCGCGCCGTGTGGTCGAGTTCCCCATAAGATTCCGGCAACAAAAATGCCTTGTGGAAGCGGTTCTGCCCCATGAAGCTTCCGTCCTCGTCGTAGATCCACGCGAGTCCTCCGGTCATCCCTGCCCCGAAATTAATCCCCGTCGCCCCCAGCACCACCGCTAGCCCGCCGGTCATATATTCGCAGCCATGATCGCCCACGCCCTCCACAATCGCCAGCGCTCCTGAATTCCGTACGGCAAAGCGTTCGCCCGCGCGTCCTGCCGCGAAGAGCCATCCGCCGGTCGCTCCATACAGCGCGACATTGCCCAGCAGCGTATGCTTTTCGCTCTCCCGCGCAGCGCGTCCCTGGCCACGGATCACCAGTTCGCCGCCGCACAGCCCCTTGCCGACAAAATCGTTCGCCAATCCTTCCAGCCGCAGTGTCATCCCCGAAGTCGCGAAGGCGCCAAACGACTGCCCTGCGATCCCCGTCAACGTGAAGGTGAGATTCGAGCCGGTGGTCGTCGGATTCTGCGTGCGGAACAGCGCAAGCTCTCCGGCAAGACGTGCTCCCAGGGTGCGATCCTCGTTCGAAACACGCGACGCAACGTGGTAGGGAATTCCGGCCTTGTACGCTTCGAGAGCGGGCTCGACCCAGGCATCGTCAATCGGTGCATGAGACTCGGGACGATCATTGCGTCCGCCCTCCCATCGCACCGGACCACCGGTCTCCGCCGCGATAGCCGTGGCCGCGAGGAGCGTCTTCAGGTCCAGACCAGCGTCCCAGCGCACCTGCTCAAGCAGGTCTGTGCGTCCCGTTGCTTCCGCAAGCGAGGACAATCCCAGCGTCGCCAGCAGCTGCCGCACATCCTCCGCAAGCTCGTCGAAAAATCGAACCAGATGCTCCGGCTTGCCGCGAAACTTTGCGCGCAACTCCGGTCGCTGGGTGGCAATTCCAGTAGGGCAAGTATTCAAATGGCACTGCCGCGCCATGTCGCACCCCAGCGCGACCAGCACCGCCGTACCGAACGCGAACTCGTCTGCGCCCAGCAGCGCCGCCATCACGATGTCTCGTGCCGTGCGCAGGCCCCCGTCTGTCCGCAAACGAACTCGCCCGCGCAGCCCATTGTGGATCAGCACCTGCTGTGCTTCCGCCAGGCCAAGTTCCCATGGATTGCCTGCATACTTGATGCTCGAAAGCGGCGACGCGCCGGTGCCCCCAGATTGCCCCGCAATCACGATGTAGTCCGCATACGCCTTGGCTACGCCCGCAGCGATGGTGCCCACGCCGCAGCCCGAAACAAGCTTCACGCCGACGGCAGCTTTGGGATTCACGCGCTTCAGGTCCCAAATCAGCTGCGCCAGATCTTCAATGGAATAGATATCGTGGTGCGGCGGCGGCGAAATCAGCTGCATTCCGGGCTGTGCGTGACGCAGCCGCGCGATCAGTTCCGTAACCTTGTGGCCCGGCAACTGTCCGCCCTCACCGGGCTTCGCGCCTTGCGCAATTTTGATCTCCAACTCCTCGGCATGGGCCAGGTATTCGGCGGTCACGCCAAAGCGCGCGCTGGCGACCTGTTTGATTTTGTTATTCAACAGCGAAGGAGCACCGTCGATCGGCGCATAGACCGCGGGATCCTCGCCGCCTTCCCCGGTATTCGAGCGCGCGCCCAGTAGATTCATCGCCTGTGTAATCGTCTGGTGTGCCTCAGGCGAAAGCGAGCCGAACGACATGGCGCTGGCGATGAAGCTTTTTGTAATATTCCCCGCAGCCTCCACTTGATCGAGGGCGAGTTCTGGCCCCGCCGGACGAATCTCGAGCAGATCGCGCAGATTCGACAGCGACGTTTCGGCCACTTGCGTTGTAAAACTTGAAAATGGCGTTAGCGCCAAAGCCGCTCCCTGCTTGGTCGAGCCCACAACCGATTGCAAGGCTCGCACCGTTTGCGGTTGCCAACCGTGCGATTCAGCTTCGTCGGCCTTGCGGAATCGGATAAACCCGTAGTCCGGCAATTCCTTTACCTGCGTCGCCGACACAACGGCACCGTCGCTGTCTGTCGGTTCTTCGGGAGTAATTTGTTTGAGCCAGAGATCGCGCACATAAGCCTCGATCTCGTTGAACCCGAAGCCGCCAATCGGCGCCGGTACACCCGTGAAGCACTTGTCCACGACGGCCGATGAAATTCCGATGGCGTCGAAAAGATGCGCCGCGCAATAGCTGTCCAGCACACTGATGCCCATCTTCGACATCACCTTCGCCAGACCCAATTCGAGCGCGTGCAGCAGGTTCTCCTCACCCTTTTCTGGATTCAGGCCGCGCGCCGTTTCCAGCGCCAGCCACGGACACACTGCGCCGGCGCCCAAGCCAAGCAACACCGCCACGTGATGAATTTCGCGGCAATCACCCGCTTCCGCAGCAAGACCCACTTCGGCGCGTACACCGGCCCGCGTCAGGGCCATATGCACCGCGCCCGCCGCCATCGCCATGGGTATCGGAATCGCCTCGGGGGACGCATCGCGATCCGAGAGAATCAGCAACGATGCTCCGGTCGCGACCAGTTCCACCGCACGCCGCGCCAGGATGTCGACCGCCACTTCCAGCGTGGTCTCCGGTGAGTAGAGGCACTTCAGCACCGCATGGGCCAGCTTGCCGGCTTGCCCGTGATGCCCATGCCGAAGCGCATGCATCTGGCCCAGGGTAAGAATTGGCGAGCGCAGCGAAAGACCCGGCAGAGGCTCGCGCAATTCAAAGAGATGCGGCCACGGACCAAGACGCGTGTGCATTTGCAGCACCACCGTCTCGCGCAACGGATCAATCGGCGGATTCGTCACCTGCGCAAAGCGCTGCCGGAAGAATGCATAGAGCGGACGCGGCGCACGGGCCAGCGGCGCGACCGCCGTGTCGTCACCCATCGACCACACGGCATCCTTGCCCTCCGCCGCCATCGGCTGCAGAATCATGCGCACGTCTTCGCGCGTGAACCCAAACCGGCGCTGCAGACGATTCAGCTCGGCTGCTTCCAGCGGAGCCGGCGTCTCATCGGAATCCTCAAGCGGCGTGTCGAGCTGGATCAGGTCCTGGTAGTGCCGCTTCGTGTCGTAGATCCGAAGAATCTCGTCATTTTCAAAAAATCGATTGAAATCGAGATCGGCGACGATCATCTGCCCCGGCCCAAGGCGCCCGCTATGCACAATGCGCGCAGGATCCATGTCAACCAGACCCGCTTCGGACCCGGCAACCACCAGCCCCTGATCGTCCAGCGCGAAACGGCAGGGACGCAACCCATTGCGATCGAGAATCGCTCCCACTTGCCGGCCATCCGTGAAAGCCAGCGCCGCCGGACCGTCCCATGGCTCAATACAATCGCCGCAGTATTGCAGGAACGACGACTTGTTCCCTGGGTTCGCTGGAGGCACCAGCATCCGAAGCGCCTCACCGACTGTCCGGCCGTTGTGCGCCAGCAGTTCTGTAATTTCATCGAGCGAGGTCGAATCCGACCCGCCCTCCGTCAGCACCGGATGCAAATCCAATGCCATGGTCGCGGCTCGCGCTTCCATGTTCGAGCGGTTGCCCCAGATCGTGTTGATCTCGCCGTTGTGTGCCAGGGTGCGAAAGGGCTGCGCACGGTCCCACGACGGCAAAACATTGGTCGCATACCGCTGATGAAAGAGCGCAATTGCGGTCTTGAACTCCGGATCGGCTAGGTCGGGATAGAAATCGGCAAGCAGACGTCCGGCGCAAAGCGCTTTGTAGACCATCGTGGCGGAAGAAATGCTCGCGATATATCCCGGAAGGCCTGACCGCTCAAATTGCTTGCGCGCCAAAAACAGTCCTCGATTGAAGCCTGCCTGTTCGTCGCAGGTGATCATCAGATGCCAGATCGCGGGCCGCGTGGAATTGGCAATTTCGCCCAAAACCTCAGGCCGCACCGGTACCGGACGCCACAGTAACGCTTCCATTCCCTGCGCTCGAAGTGCGGATTCGATCTCGGCCCGCGACTCCCTGTTCTCGCCCGGAAGAAAAATCACGCCGACGCCCAACGGCTTCCAATCCGGCAGGATCACTCCCGTCTTCGCAAGCAGCCATTCACGAGGAATCACGACAGTAATCCCGACGCCATCGCTCGATTTTCCGTCCGCGGCCACTGCTCCGCGATGCTCCAGTCGCGCCAGGGCCGTGAGAGCATGCTTCAGAATTTCATGAGAAGGTTCGTCGGAAAGTCGTGCAACAAAGCCTACGCCGCAGGAATCAAAGTCGAAACGGGGATCGACGAGGCTGTTTTCCAGATGAGACGGCACCTGCCTGCGAGCATGGCTTCCTAGTTGCTCTACCGGGGCAGCATGCGTAGACGAGGATTTGGAGGGAGCGGGGATGCCCATGAACCAATATACGACCTTTGCGGATAAATTTCCGCTTCCAACGCCATCTTTTCAAGAATCGGAGACCGGATTGAACAGAGCCGAGAGTGTCTCTCACCGGCGCGGTTCAGGTCTCGGCGGGCCGTGCTTCACCGCCCGTTCGATTCCGAATTGAGTCCCTGTTTTGTCTCGGAAAAAGACGCGGAAGCTACTTGCATACTTATACAGAAGAGTTGTATATTTATGCAAGCGCGGCCGCGGACTGCAGCCGCGCTTTCGCTTTGTTTGGAAAAGTTTATGAAGTTTCAAAGACACAACGCGATTCGCGAACTGATCGGCCATTCTCTCGTGGCCAACCAGGATGAATTGCGCCGCAAACTCCGCCGCCGCGGCTTTGCGGTCACTCAAGCCACGCTCTCGCGCGATATCCACGAGCTGCGCTTGTCCAAAGGCCCCGGCGGCTATTCCCTTCCCAACGGACACAGTAATGGAAACGCAGGGTCGGTCGCTGTAGAAGACGACACGCCTCCATCCGTCTCTGAAATGATCGAAAGTTTCGGCCTGCGGGTGAAGCAGGCAATGAACCAGGTCGTCGTAAGCACGGTCATGGGCGGCGCGCAACCAGTGGCCGCGGCCCTTGACTACGAGGAGTGGCCCGATGTCGTCGGCACCGTGGCCGGCGATGACACAGTGCTCGTCATCTGCCCCGACCAGCGCAAAGCTGCTGAAGTCGAATCCCGCCTCAGGACGATGTTGGAGTCATGAAAGAGAAAGTTCAAACTGCGGTTGTGGGTGTCACTGGCTACGCAGGCGCCGAACTGGCCCGCCTCCTGCTTCACCATCCCCGGCTCAAAGGTACGCCGCCGGTCTTCGCCGGACGTGTCGATGCCAACGACGCCGCGCGGGGCGGAATTCCGCTCATCGATATCCACCCCCAGCTCGGCGATAACAACGGCGCAGGCTCGTTAAAGCTCCAGCCCTTTTCGTGGGAGTTGCTTGCCGATCGCGGCGTCCAGGTTCTGTTCCTTGCTACACCGCACGCGCAATCTCGTGAGTGGGTGCCCGAGGCGCTCGCACATGGCCTGCGCGTCATCGACCTCAGCGGCGCATGGCGCTTGAACGATGCGGCCAACCGCGCCGTCTATGCCTTCGAGGACGACGGCTCTCCGGTTGCCACGAAAATTCAAGCCCAATCCGTCTACGGACTCCCCGAGCTGCACCGCGCCCAGATCGCCGGCGCGCATCTCGTCGCCAATCCCGGTTGCTACGCCACCTCGGTCATCCTTGCCCTGCGCCCGCTCGTCGCTGCCGATCTCATCGATCGCCGTCACGGCATCGTAGCCGATTCCAAAAGCGGCGTAAGCGGCGCGGGCAAGGCGCCCACCGCGAAAACGCACTACATGTATGCGGCTGACAATCTCTCCGCCTATGCCGTCTTTTCGCATCGCCACACTGGCGAGATCCTCGAGCAGATCGGCATCGGCGGAGATGAAATCGTGTTTACACCCCACTTGCTGCCGATCCCGCGCGGAATCCTGTCGACCATCTACGTACAGTTTCGTGAGCCGCAAACGCGAGAATCCATCGCGCACACCTATCACAGATTCTTTTCCGGCAGTCCAATGGTGCGCCTCTACGACGCGGCCTTGCCGCAGATTCAATATTCCGTGCGAACTAACTACGCCGACATCGGCTTCCAGTTGTCCGCCGACGGTCGCCGCGCGGTCATCGTCAGTTGTCTCGACAATCTGCTGAAAGGTGCATCCGGACAGGCCGTGCAGAATCTTAATGTGATGCTGGGCTACGGCGAAGCCGAGGGTCTCGAATGAAGTCCGAAGCGGAGGGGCTCGAATGAAGTATGTAGTCAAACTTGGCGGAGCAGGCCTAGAAAATCCCTCGCTCTACGACGCCTGCGTGCGCGCCATCGCCGATCTTGTGCGCGACGGCAACCAGGTCGTCGTCGTGCACGGCGGCGGTGTGCAACTCACGCGCATGTTGAAGCAACTTGGCAAGCAAAGCGAATTCATCGCCGGCTTGCGTGTTACCGATGCCGAAACCCGCGACGTAGCCTTGATGGTCCTCGCCGGCAAAGTGAACAAGGGCTTGGTGGCCGCGCTCGGCGCAGTCGGCCAACCCGCAGTCGGCATGTCCGGCGGAGACGGCCTCTTGTTTCGCGCCCGAAAGAAACGCACCGCACCCGACCTCGGCTTTGTAGGTGAAATTGTTTCGAGCGATCCGCGCTGGATCGAGGCCATCTGGCAGCTCAACGGCGTACCTGTGATTTCGTCGATGGCTCTCGGCTTCGATGGTGAGTACTACAACATCAACGCGGACGAAATGGCCGCAGCCTGCGCCACCGCCTGCCACGCCGACGCCCTCGTCTTCCTTACCGACGTTCCAGGCGTCAAAGGATCGAATGGCGAAGTGCTGCGCTGGCTCTCGATTGATCAGATCGCCGAAATGACCAAAAGCGCGATCATTACCGGCGGCATGTTGCCAAAGCTCAGCGCGTGCCGCGAAGCTCTATTGAACGGAGTCAAACGCGTAAGAATTCTGCCCGCCGAAGCTGCCGCTTCCCTGCCCGACCTGTGCAGCTCGCGCGTAGCCCACGGCACTGAAGTGATGGTGGCCTGAATGCCGAAGTTTCCCGTCATCCATGAAGGAGGCAGGAGAATTGATCTGTTTTGTGAAAGGGCATGGCTTTAGCCGTGCCGCAAAAGTGGCAAAACCTTCCGGGCTTTAGCCCCTGAGGGGCCTGCCTAACCCGAAGAAAGGAATCCGAACCTCCCCCAGGAGCTCCTATGACCAAGCTCGATCAAATTCGCGCCGCGGAAGAACGCCTGCTGCTCCCCACCTATGAGCGCAATCCGATTCTCTTTGTCCGCGGCGAAGGCGTTCATCTCATCGATGAGCAAGGCGACCGCTATCTCGACTTACTCAGCGGCATCGGCGTCAACGCACTTGGCTACGCGAACCCAGCGATTGAAACTGCCATCGCCCGCCAGAGCCGCGCGCTGATTCACACCTCGAACCTGTTCTTCCATGAAGGACAGGCCGAACTCGCCCTGCGTTTGACCGAGCGCACCGGCCTCGACCGCGTTTTCTTCGCCAACACCGGCACTGAAGCCTGGGAAGGCGCGTTGAAGATTGCGCGCGCACATGCAGGCTTGCTGCGGAGCGAAGGCAAGAACATCGGCACAAAGTTTCTCGCGCTTGAACAGAGTTTCCACGGCCGCACCTTCGGCTCAGTCTCGACCACCTACAAGGCGAAATATCGCGAGCCGTTCGGCCCCGTCGTTCCGGGCGTCGAATTCGTCCGCTTCAACGACGTCGCCGATCTGCGCGCAAAATTCTCCAACGAAGCCTGCGCCATTCTCGTCGAGGCCATTCAAGGCGAGGGCGGCATTCGTCCCCTGTCGCAGGAGTTCTTCGCCGAAGCGCGCGCCCTCGCGAGTTCCACCGGGGCATTGCTCATCGTCGACGAGATTCAGGCGGGCATGGGCCGCACCGGCAAATGGTGCGCCTACCAGCATTACGGGATCCAACCCGATGTGACCACACTCGCCAAGCCCCTCGCTGGCGGCATCCCTCTCGGTGCCATTCTGTGTACCGAAGAGGCCGCGCGCGCCATCCACGCCGGCATGCACGGGACCACTTTCGGCGGTGGACCGCTGGCCTGCGCCGTAGCGATCGCGGTGATTGATGCGATCGAAAAAGAGAATCTGCTGCGCAATGCGATCGAAATCGGCGACTACTTCCAGGCGCAGCTTCGCACCCTCGCCTCCCGGCACGACGCCATCAAGGACGTGCGTGGCAAGGGTCTGATGCTTGCAGTCGAGCTTGACTCGGCTGATCTCGCCAAGCTGACAGTGGCCGAAATGCTGAAACGCCACATCATCATCAATTGCACCAGCGACACCGTGCTGCGCTTCCTGCCGCCCTTCATTCTCAAGCGCGAGCATGTCGATCAGGCCATCGCAGCTCTGGACGAAATCTTCACTGAACACGCATCGCACGCCTCAACCACCCAATCTGCAGGAGGACACACCCGTGGCTAGCAGAGCAACCATCGAACATCGCGAGCCAGCGATTCCCGTTGAAAAAGACCCCGATATTCTCGCCGCTGCCACGCGCATGGCCGGCGAGGATATGTGTTCCGTCTCCGATCTTTCCAGCGGCGAAGTGCGTGCGATTCTCAAACTCAGCCATGACGTGAAGAAGAATCCGCGCGAGTACCGCCACGCCCTCGACGCCAAGCAGATGGTGATGATGTTTGAAAAAGCCAGCCTGCGCACCCGCATGAGCTTCGAGGCCGGCATCAACACCATGGGTGGCAATGCGATCTTTGTCGACCACACCAATTCCCCGCTGGGCGAGCGCGAATCGATTTCCGACGTGGCGCGCAATGTGGAGCGTTGGGTGGACGTGATTGTGCTCCGCACCTATGCCCATGACACCATCACCGAGATGGCCGCCAACGCGCGCGTGCCGGTCATCAACGCGCTCTCCGACTTTGAGCATCCGTGCCAGGCGCTCGCCGACTTCATGACGCTACAGGAGCATTACGGCAGCGTCTCCGGTCTGAACTTTACTTATGTCGGCGACGGTAACAATGTGTGTCACTCGCTGATGCTGACAGGCGCGCAACTTGGCGCCAATGTCACTATCGCGACGCCACGCGGCTACTCGCCCGACATCGAAATCGTGACCATCGCGAGGGAAATCGCTCAGGCGAACAATTGTGAACTGCGTTTACTGCAGGATCCGCAAGCTGCCGCCGAAAATGCCGACGCGATCTACACCGATGTGTGCGTCAGCATGGGATTCGAACATGAATCGACGAAGCGTGCCCCGATCTTCCGTCCGTTCCAGGTCAACGATGCATTGATGCAGAAGGCTGCATCCCAAGCTGTGTTCATGCACTGCTTGCCCGCGCGTCGCAACGATGAAGTCACAGACGCCGTGATCGACGGCCCACAGTCCATCGTCTTTGATCAGGCTGAAAACCGTCTCCACACGCAGAAAGCGCTTCTGCTGCTGCTGCTCGGCGGCTTGGCCAACGTTGCGAAGTTTACAGAGATCGGTACTCGGTCTGAAACTGCGATGAATGTCGGCAGTTTTCAGACACGAGTTTTGTAACAGGGCACGACTTTAGTCGTGCCGCAAAAAGAACAGAATGATCGCGGGCTTTAGCCCCTGAGGAATTGGAGATTCACATCGTCATCTGTAACCTGTCATCCGTAATCTCAAGGAGCTTCTCCCAAGCATGTCCGTAATTCTCGAATCCTTGCCCGTCGGCCAAAAGGTTGGCATCGCCTTCTCCGGCGGGCTCGACACCTCCGCCGCCCTGCATTGGATGAGGCAGAAGGGAGCGATCCCCTACGCCTACACAGCCAACCTGGGCCAGCCCGACGAAACTGACTACGACGCCATCCCGCGCGCGGCCCTCGAATACGGCGCCGAGAAGGCGCGTCTTATCGACTGCCGTGGCCCCCTCGTGCGCGAAGGCATCGCCGCGCTCCAGGCCGGCGCCTTCCACATCAGCACCGCCGGCGTGCATTACTTCAACACCACTCCCATCGGCCGCGCCGTCACCGGCACCATGCTGGTCGCCGCCATGCAGGAGGACGACGTCCATATCTGGGGCGACGGCTCTACTTTCAAGGGAAACGACATTGAGCGCTTCTACCGTTACGGCCTGCTCGTCAATCCTGGCCTTAAGATTTATAAGCCTTGGCTCGACGCCGCATTCATCGACGAGCTCGGCGGCCGTGCCGAGATGTCCGCGTTTATGCAAGCTTCCGGCTTCGCCTACAAGATGTCCGCCGAGAAGGCCTACTCCACTGACTCCAACATCCTCGGCGCAACCCACGAAGCAAAAGACCTTGAGCACCTTTCTACCTCTATCAAAATAGTTGCCCCCATCATGGGCGTAGCCTCGTGGCGCGACGATGTCGAAATCCAGCGCGAACAGATCGCCGTCCGCTTTGAAGAGGGCTTGCCCGTCGCCCTCAACGGCCGCCAATTCGACTCGCTCGTTGAACTTCTTCTCGAAGCCAACCGCATCGGCGGCCGCCACGGCCTCGGCATGTCCGACCAAATTGAGAACAGGATTATTGAGGCCAAAAGCCGCGGCATCTACGAGGCTCCCGGGCTCGCCTTGCTCTTCATCGCCTATGAGCGCCTCATCACCGGCATTCACAATGAGGACACCATCGAGCAGTACCGCGACAACGGCCGCAAGCTCGGTCGCCTGCTCTATCAGGGCCGCTGGTTCGACTCCCAGGCCATCATGCTCCGCGAGTCCGCCCAGCGCTGGGTTGCCAAACCCATCACCGGCGAAGTCACCCTCGAGCTGCGCCGTGGCAACGACTACTCCATCCTCGACACTGAATCGCCCAACCTCACCTTCCATCCCGAGCGCCTCAGCATGGAGAAGACCGAATCCACCTTCTCCCCGCGCGACCGCATCGGCCAACTCACCATGCGCAATCTCGACATCACCGACACCCGCGATAAGCTTCTTACCTACGCCGCAACTGGCCTCCTCACCCTCAGCAATGGCAGCGAAATGCCGCAGCTAGCCGGCGCCCGAGAGAAGAAATAGCGTGGCGAGCAACGACTCGGAAAGGCACAAAAACACGGCTCCTCCCATGGCAACTGACAAACAACCCGCAAAGATGTGGTCCGGCCGCTTTCGCGCGGCTGCCGATCCGCAATTCGAAGCGTGGCAGCGCTCCATCGTCTTTGACTGGCGGCTTCTCGAGGAAGAGATAGCCGCCAGTAAGGCGCATGCGTCAGCCCTTCACACGGCCGGAATCCTTACCGATGCCGAAAGCGCGGAACTGCGCGACGCTCTAGACGCAATCGCTACTGCTCATAGAACGGCTGCGGGCAAGGAACAGGTGCGCACCCATCCGACCGCTGAAGACATTCACCACTTCGTCGAATTGTCTTTGGTGGAACGCATCGGCTCGCTTGGACTCAAGCTTCATACGGGCCGTAGCCGCAACGAACAGATCGCGACCGACCTGCGTCTCTATGTGCGCAACCAGATTGAAGACGTTGTTGAGTCCCTCGCCGCATGGGCCGAGGCACTGATCGAACAAGGTCGCGCCGCTGGCGACGCAGTGATGCCGAGCTATACGCATCTGCAACGTGCCGAGCCAGTGCTTGTCGCGCACTGGATGCTGACCTACGTTGAGATGATTTTGCGCGATGCTTCGCGTCTGCGGGATTGCGCAACGCGGCTGAATTACTGCCCGCTCGGGTCGGGCGCGGTCGCCGGCGCAACGCTCAAGCTCGATCGCACGATTGCCGCCCGCGAATTGGAATTCATCGCGCCAACCGCCAACAGCATGGACGCGACCAGCGATCGCGATTTCATTCTCGAGTATCTGCAGGCGCTGACTTTTGTCGGCTTGCATCTGAGCCGCTTCGCCGAAGAGATTACTTTGTTTGCGACTGCTGAATTTGGATTCGTCATTTTGCCGGAGGCATTTTCGACGGGATCGAGCGCGATGCCGCAAAAGAAAAATCCCGATTTGACGGAGCTGATTCGCGCCAAGGTGGGACGTATCAACGGAGCTGCACAGGCTGTCACTTTGCAGTTGAAAGGCCTGCCGCTGGCCTACAATAAAGACATGCAGGAGACCCAGGAGCCGGCATTTTCAGTCGAGTTTGTGCCGCAAATGCTGGCGCTGGTGGCGCGCTTCACCGCCGCGTTGCAATTCAAATTCGCTCGCATGCGCGAGGCATCGGAATTGGGCTACCTGAATGCGATGGCTGCGGCAACTTATCTCGTGCACAAGGGCGTTCCCTTCCGCACGGCGCACGAAAAGATTGGCAACGCCGTGCGATTTGCGATTGAAAAAGGCGTCGAACTTGGCGATCTGACTCTGGAGGAATTGCGGCAGTTTGGCGAGGAATTCGCCGAGGATTTCTATGCCGCAGTCACCCTGCAAGCAACACTCGATTGCCACGATGTCATCGGCGGCACGGCACAGAACCGCGTCACGAAAGCGCTGGACGAGGCGTTGACACGCGTTCATTCCCTTACGCAGGAGGCCGTTCATGCTGGTTCGTAAGGCCCTGCTGCAGGATGCGTCGAATGTTTACGATTTAGTAAACTCTCTCTCCGGCGACGGAACGCTGCTCAAGCGTCCATTCGCGGAGATCTGCGAAAACATTCGCGACTTCACGGTCGCCGAATCCGACGGCGGCGTGTTTCTCGGCTGCGGCGCGCTGCATCTCTACGGACCGCATCTCTCGGAGGTGCGGTCAATCGTGGTCAAGCCGGAAGCCAAAGGACAAGGCGCGGGCGGACGCATTCTTGGTGCGCTGATTGAAGAAGCAGAGGAACACGGCATTCAGTCCGTGTGCCTTTTCACGCGGATTCCCGATTTCTTTTTCAAATTTGGTTTTCGCACCGTGGAAGACAAATCGGAGTTGCCGGACAAGATTTTCAAGGATTGCCAGACCTGTCCACGGCTGCATCGCTGCGACGAAGTGGCAATGGTCCGTGGGCGCATTCCGCGCATCTCGATCCTGGGCCCGCGTCGCGAAGCACAGGAGTTGGTGCGTCTCTCCGGCTGAGTGGAACTGGCGGCGCGAACGGCTGTTCGCTCCTCCGAAATTGTTCCACGTGGAACAATCATGGCGGCAAATAGGCCGCCCTGCCGCGCGAAGCCATCGCCTGGACGGCCAGTCCAAATTGTTCCACGTGGAACAATTGTGCAATTTGGCACACCACATTCCCACATTTTGCAGATTATTTCGAAGAAGTGTGATTTGCGGTTTTGCTGCGGCGGGCGTCCACAAAAGATGCGGCAAAGCTGAAGACGATGACTCCAAATGCCGCGAGAACCGGCTTGATTTTGAGGGTCTCGAAAACCGTGGATGCGACGGACCCGCAATAGCCCAGTTCGGCACAAGTTCTCCAATTGAGAATCGAAAAGGTACTCAGATAGCCGATGGCGACGACGGCGTGCAGAATCAACTCGAGCTCCGGCGTTTTGACGAAGAGAAAGATGAAGAAACTCGCGACCGGAAGCACGACGTAAATTGTCGATGCCAGCGTGTCGACGCGGAAGTCTATGCCGTACGCCCCACCCAATCCGCGGATAGAGACGAAGAGACTGCATACACCCGCAGCGGTTCTAAGACCGATCCAAAGCAATTCGCGTATTTTCATTGCCTCTTCCTCTCCATTTCGTTCGCGACGATGATGCCTTCGGGGCTAAACCCTCGATGTCTTCTGCCATTTTCAGAGGACCTGAAGGCCCCTGCTCCCTCCGATTTCGAAGCATCGATGCAGCGACCACGGCCTGCCCGTAGCTTAACCCTCCATCGCCGGGACTCACTTGTCGGTGTTGGAATACATCGAATCCTTCGGCTTCCAGGCCAGTGCGCAGCAACCGCGCCAAGCGGCGATTGTGCAAACAACCGCCGCTCATCGCCACGCGGCGAATGCCGGTCAATGCCCTCGCGCGACTGGCTGCCTCGACAAATGCGTGTGCGACCCCAGCGTGAAAGCGGGCTGCGATGCGAGGCTTGCTTACTCCTGCGTGTAAGTCAGCCAGCAATTCGCTCCATAAGATCGCAACGCAGATCTGCATCGGTTCGTGGTTCTTCCAATCACCGTCTTTCAATTCGCATGTGTAGCCTGGCAGGTCCGGCTCGTCCAACGCGATGCCTTCGAGCTCAATCGCTGCCTGTGCTTCGTAGTCCACCTCGCGGCGCGCGAGCACAACCGCTGCTACGGCATCGAAGAGTCGTCCACAGCTCGAAGTGAGAGGCGAGTTCAAACCTCTTTCGATCATGCGGCGCATCAACGCAAGTTCTTTTGGTGTGGCTCCGAGAGATTCAGCGATGGCTGGATCGTTCAGGTCGATGCCAGCCATGTGAAGATGGCCAACAGCCATCCGCCATGGCTCGCGGACCGCAGCTTCGCCACCGGGCATCGGCACATATCTGAGATGAGCGAAACGCTCGAAACCCTCAAGCGTGGAGATCAATACTTCCCCGCCCCAGATCTTGCCGTCGGTTCCGTACCCGGTGCCGTCGAGGCTCAATCCGATGACCGGCCCCTCGAGCTCGTGCTCAGCCATACAGGCCGCAATATGTGCGTGATGGTGTTGGACGGCAACTACCGGGAGCCCTCTGGCAGCCGCCCAATCATTCGCCCACGATGAGGAGAGATAACCGGGGTGCAAATCGCGCACCACTACCTCCGGTTCGATTTCAAAGGTGCGCATCAGGTGCGCGAGCGATTCCTGAAAGAATTCGAGACCGGCAAGGTTCTCCAAATCGCCGAGATGCTGGCTTTGATAGGCGAAGCGTCCCCGTGCCAGCGTGAACACGCTTTTCAAGTGCCCGCCCACGGCAAGCATGGGCGGCACGTCAAATGGGAGTTCGATGCCAAGAGGCACATACCCGCGCGCGCGGCGCATGAGCTGAGGAGCGCCATCGACCAGCGCGACTACGGAATCGTCGCAGCGCTGAAGAATCTCGCGGTCGTGCATCAGGAAAGCGTCGGCAATCTTGCCCAGGCGTGTCCGCGCTTCGTCGTTGTCGATCGCGATGGGCTCTTCGCTCAGGTTGGCCGAGGTCATCACCAGCGCTCTCACGCGCACGTCGGCAAAGAGAAGATGCTGGAGCGGCACATAGGGTAGAAAGATGCCGAGCCACGGAATTCCAGGCGCAACCTCGGGAGCGATTCCATTGTTCTCGCGAGCGCGCGCCAGGACAATCGGATGGGCGGGCGTTTGCAACTGTGCTTCCTCTGCAGATGAAAGCAGACAGAGTGCGCGCGCTGCCTCCATGTCGCGGACCATGAGGGCGAGGGGCTTGCCGTAGCGGTGTTTGCGCTCACGCAGACTGCGCACTGCGTCCGGATTGGTCGCGTCCACACTCAGGTGAAACCCGCCGATGCCCTTGATGGCGACGATTCCGCCGGCGAGCAGTCGCTCGATCGTGACCGAGACAGGGTCGTCGGCTGGAATGGGTGAGCCGTCGGGTGATTCCATCCAAAGACGCGGGCCGCACTCCCAGCAAGCGTTTGGCTGGGCATGGAAGCGGCGATTGAGCGGGTCATCGTATTCGGCCTGGCACGCCGCGCACATGGCGAACTTCGCCATGGAGGTCTGCGGCCGGTCATAGGGAATGCTGCGGGTGATGGTGAAGCGTGGACCGCAGTTGGTGCAGTTGGTGAATGGGTAGCGATAGCGGCGGTCTGTGGGATCGAGGAGTTCGCGGAGACAGTCCGCGCAGGTCGCTGCGTCCGCGGGGATGCCGGTCGAGACCTGCCCCTTCACTTCGCTGGACACGATTCGGAAGCCGGTTTGGCCGGTCGCAGGAAGGTCGCGGATAGCAACGGAATCGATACGAGCCAGTGGTGGGGTTTCCATTCTCAAGCGTGCGAGGAAAGCCTCAATTTGCTCCGATTCGCCTTCGACCTCGATTGTGACCCCATCGGTATCGTTGCCGATGAAGCCCGCGAGTCCCTCCTCCGAGGCAAGCCGGTACACGAATGGCCTGAAACCGACGCCCTGCACGACACCGCGAACCAGCACTCCGCGCCGTTCTGGCTCTGGACAGGTATTCTCAATCACGGAGAGCGCCTCGCACCGCACACAAGAATAGCGTAAGCGGTCGCGCGCACCGGTGGCATCCAAGGATTGACGGGTGTCCGGAGCGGGGAGATTTGTGCCTTCCAAGGGGCTCAAAAGTCAGTTCGCCTACGGTCGCTTGGGCGACCTCGCGCGGGATGACATCATGGTTGGCATGAAGACTGGAGACCAGAAGTTCAGGTGATGCGACTGAGGCAATTTTTTAGAGCTGCAGGGTGCGCGGCGTTCTTCTTTGGGACGGCGTTCGGACGTGCTCCGGCTGTGGCCCAGCAGCTCGACCAGGCAGCCGTGATTCGCAGCGTGGATGCTGCGGTGCTTGCGCGAGTGAATCGCATTGCCGGGTACACAGTGACAGAACACTACGCCGTCTACAGAGGGCAGGACGAAACGCATTCTGTCGCCGACATGACCGTGAAGACGACTTATCGCAGGGAGACGGGCAAAAGCTATGAGGTGGTCTCGCAGGGCGGGTCTGCGATCATTCGGCGGCTGGGGCTCGATCCTATCCTGGACAGTGAGAGAGACATCAACCGGCCGGAAAATGTGGAGTTCTCCTGGATCACTTCAGAGAACTACGAGATGACGCTGAAGCCGGGAACCGAGATGCAGGATGGGCGCGAATGCCTGGTTCTTTCCATCAATCCGCGGAGAAAGGCGCCGAACCTCATCGTCGGGACTCTGTGGGTCGATGCGAAGGACTATACGATCGTGCGGCTGGAGGGTGTGGCCTCGAAGGCGCCGTCTATTTTTGCCGGAGCAACGCACATGATGCGGCAGTATGCCATGGTGGATGGCTTCTCCATGGCGACGCATGCGCGGGCGGAGTCGACCACATTTCTCTATGGCAAAACCGTGGTGAAGATCGATTACTCCAACTACGATATTGAGGTACGGCCGGGCTTTTGAGCGCGCAGGGCTGGCGGTGTGCGTGCTCCGCCGCCCAGCTTTATTGCGACTCTGCGGCATGATTCCGGTGATGGATGCCGCTCCAATCCGACCTGGCCTGCTCTATACTGGGCTGCGTGATGCCCTTTTCCGGAGACTGGAAACTCGATGCTGCGCTTGGCTCCTGCCTTTTACTGGGTCTGCGCCATGGCTTCGACTACGATCACCTGGCAGCCATCTCCGACATCACGGCGGTGCAGCGCAATTGGTGGAGCGGCCTGCGCCTCGGAGTGACCTACGCCCTGGGGCACGCCTTCACTGTGGCTGCGCTGGGCATTGCCGTCCTTGAATTGCATATGGGATTGCCGGAGGGACTCGACCACTGGACGGAGCGGCTGATCGGGCTCACGTTGATCGTGTTGGGAATCGGTGTGGTGGCGGGGATTCTGCGCAAGGATGCACATGGCCACCGGCACAGCCGCATTGAGAGCCGGCTTGCCATTGCGATCAACGGGATCCTTTGGATGGCCTGGAAGGTACGTTGTATCTGGAATCCGCGGGCGCCGCGACCAGAGCGCTTCCAGTGGATGTATAACGGCAAGTCGGTCTTCCTGATCGGCGTGCTGCACGGCGTGGGCGCCGAGACTCCCAGCCAGCTTGCGCTGTTTTTCCTCACGGCCAATCTTGGTGGTACGTCGCGTGGAATGCTGGGACTGGCGGCATTCGCAGTCGGCTTGGTGACGATGAATGCGCTCATGACAGCTTCGATGGGTGGGGCGTTCCGGGTGAGCGGGCATCACCATCCCGGCCTCTATCACGCCATTGCCTGGACCGGGGCAATTTACAGCTGCGTGATTGGGCTCATCTTCCTCTTTGGCATCTCGGACAAACTGCCTGCCCTGAGTTAGAGCAGTTCCACAATTCACGTGCTCTTTTCAGTTCCGCGAAAGGTGTCATTTTCTTAAGGAAAATGCCACTCGACAGCGGTGGCTTCGGGATACAGCAATTGTGGAACTGCTGTAGTGCCGGTTTCCGGTCGAGAATCCATCCAGACTCGTCGTTCTAATCCGCCGCGACTTCAGGGTTGTTTTTAGCGCCGGTTTCGCCACTACGTTCCTCATCTATTGCATCAAAGATCGCCTCTTCTTGAATGAAATGAAATGAATTAGGAGAGGCTACCGGCCCCTTTCGCTGCTCGGCGCGGGCCAGCAAAGCAAGGTCCTGTTTGTCCACAATGCGAATTCCACTTCCAATCAGCTGTGCGCGGATTTCGGACTCGGTCGCCGTGTTCGAGTCGGGGGCGTTTTTCAAGAACTCGATGGCCTGGCGCGCTCCCAATTCGCCGTCGTGACGGGCGAGGCCGGCGAGTCCAGTACTGGCTTTGCGCGCCCAGCCGACCACGAATTGTCCCGGACGAACATGGCCGCCCGCGGGATCCCAGACTTCGAAAGAAGTGGCGTCAGCCTTGGCATCGGGCTCACTCGACTTAGGCTTGGTGGCATAGCCATCGGGGCCCATGGGCAGGCCGATCTGCGGGTCGTGTTTGTCGCCGATGGCGAAGAGAACCGTGTCGACGTCGAGCGTTGCCGTAGTGTCGGTGGTGCGGGCAGACGTGGTCCCGTCGGCTTTGAGAACGAGATCGTTTTCCGCGACGACCATCTGGGTCACGCGCCCTTCTGCATTGGCTACAAAGGCTTTCGGCGAAGAAAGAAAGCAGAACGAGAGGCGCGGCCGGACAGAAGTGAAGGCCGGATCGTTGAGATGCGGGAAATGCGTGGCAATGACTTTCTCCGGCGAGACGTCCTGGTTGGCCTTGGCGCAGCGGTCTTTCACGCGCTCGAGTTCGGCCGCGAGTTCGGAGCGTGAAATGTGCGGCTCGACGTGCTCGATTTCCTTCTTGTCGAATTTGACTTCGAGAGGGCCACGGCGGGCAACAATGACCACGCTCTCGGTGTACTTTGCGGGCTTGTCGAGCAGCAGCCAACGCGCGACGTCGATGGCTACGTTGCCGACGCCAATGACGGCGATGCGCTTGTGCGCGGAGAAGTCGCGCGGTACATGGGATTCGAGCTGGTTGTAGTTGTAGACAAAGTCTTTGGAAGCATAGACGCCTTTGGCATCCTCGCCCGGAAGACCGAGGCTCTTGGCGCCTTGCGCGCCTGAGGCGAAGACGATAGCGGCGGGACGGAACGCCTCAAGTTCGGCGAGCGAAAGGTCGTAGGCGGCCCCAATCTGTACATGGCCGAAGTAGTGGACGTTGGGGAGAGCGAGGGTTTGGTCGAATTGCTTGCGGAGCCCCGATTTCATCTTGGTCTTGAGGGGGTAGATTCCGTACTGTGCCAGTCCGCCGGGGCGTATGTCCCGATTGAAGATAAAGGTTTCATATCCTGCGAGAGCGATCTGACGGGCGGCAAACATGCCTGCCGGCCCAGCTCCCACGACAAAGACACCCTTCATTCCCGACCCCCTCCTACTCTGCCGACGCTTAGCTGCAACCTGCCGAGTGCACTTTCCGGGAAGAATTCGGCTGTTGCAACGCCTGGTTCAATTATCGCAGCGCTCTCTTGTCGGCGGACGCTTTGCGGATAAACAGTCCAAACTTCGTACTGTGCAGTGGGATTCCGTGGCAAAACTGCCTCCGGCTTCATTCCAACCCATTTCAGTCGGATTTCAAAAGGTTCGAGACTCACTGTGCCATAGCATGGGATTTGATATCGCCCCCAGTGATGAATGTCACCAAAGAATGGCGGGGTCCCCTTTTAGAACTAGACTAGACGCACCGCGAAAACGCAGACATGGTGCAACTCCCCAATCGGTCTGCGAAATGGAGGAACCGTGCCAGCCCTGACCCCTCCGCCGCTTCCGAGCGACGACAAACGATGGAAGATCGTCAACGGCACCATGCGGAAAAATGGATTTGCCCGCCACGCGCTGATCGAGACTTTGCACACCGTGCAGTCTTCATTCGGGTTTCTCGATGACGATGCGATCCGTTTTGTAGCTCAGTCGCTGCGCGTGCCGCTGAGCCAGGCATACGGCGTGGTGACGTTTTATCACCATTTCAGCTTGAAGCCGCCCGGTAAGCACACGATGACCATCTGCACCGGCACGGCCTGCTACATCAAGGGCACGGACAAGCTGGTTGCCGCGGCAGAGAAGCGCCTGAGCATTCCCCAGGGGCAGACCACGAAGGACGGAAACATCAGCCTGATGACGGCTCGTTGCGTGGGCGCCTGTGGCCGTGCGCCGGTGGTGCTGACCGATGGCGAGTTGCAGGGACAGATGACCGGCGAGCAGATGCTGGCACAACTGGAGAGGTGGGCTGTGGAATGACCATCGAAGAGCTTGAACAAATAGCCGCATCGGTGCGCGCGGAAAATGCGAAGTTCGACCACGAGATCAATGTCTGCATGGGCACCGGCTGCCTGAGCCAGCACTCCGACAAGCTGAAAGACGAGCTGGCAAAGGTGGTCGAGGGCTCGGGCAAGAAAGCTTTTGTGCGCCGCACGGGCTGCATGGGATTGTGCGCAGCCGGGCCGCTGGTGCTGGTGAGTCCCGAAGAAACGCTCTATCAGCATGTGCAGGCGAAAGATGCGGAGCCGGTGGTTGCGAGCCTCGGTGGAGAACCGGTGGCGGAGCTGCAATGCAACCTGCGCGAGCACTTCGATCAGCAGGTGCACGTGGTGCTGGAGAACTCCGGGCACATCGATCCGGAGAAGATCGACGACTACATTGCCCGCGACGGCTACCAGGCCCTGTTGACGGCCTTGACCGACATGACTCCCGCCGGTGTGATTCATCAGATTACGGCCAGCGGGCTGCGTGGACGCGGAGGCGGCGGCTATCCAACCGGATTGAAGTGGGGCACGGTTGCCAAGGCCACAGGCGACATGAAGTACGTGGTCTGCAACGGCGATGAGGGCGACCCCGGCGCGTTTATGGACCGCAGCGTACTGGAAAGCGACCCGCAGCGCGTTCTCGAGGGTATGGCCATCGCGGCATACGCGGTGGGCGCGAGCAAGGGCTACATGTATGTCAGGGCAGAATATCCACTGGCAGTGGCCCGGTTGCAAAACGCTCTCCGCGACGCACGGCGACGCGGCCTGCTGGGCAACGATATCTGCGGCACGCCGTTCAGTTTCGATGTGGAAATTCGTCTGGGCGCGGGAGCTTTTGTATGCGGCGAAGAAACGGCGTTGATTGCCTCGATTGAAGGCAAGCGCGGAACACCAAAGCCGCGACCGCCCTACCCGGCCGTGAGCGGCCTGTGGGGCAAGCCGACGCTGATCAATAACGTCGAGACCTTCGCCAACATCGCACCCATTATTCGCAAAGGCGGCAAGTGGTTTGCAAGCATGGGTTCGGAGAGAAGCAAGGGCACGAAGGTCTTCGCCCTGACCGGCAAGATCACCAACACCGGCCTGGTTGAAGTGCCGATGGGTATCAGCCTGCGGAAAATCATCGAGGGCATCGGCGGCGGCGTACCCGATGGGCACACATTTAAGGCGGTGCAGACGGGCGGTCCTTCCGGTGGATGTCTCCCCGCCGAGATGCTGGATATCGGAGTCAGTTACGACGCGCTGCTGAAAGTGGGCGCGATGATGGGCTCGGGCGGCATGATCGTGATGGACGATACGTCCTGCATGGTCAACGTCGCGCGCTTCTTCATCGAGTTCTGCACGACCGAGTCGTGCGGCAAGTGCATCCCGTGCCGCGCCGGTACAGCGCAGATGCACACGCTTCTGACCCGCATCTGCAAAGGCGAGGGAACCATGGGCGATCTCGACCTGCTTGTGGATCTGTGCGCCACCGTGAAAGAAACCAGCCTGTGCGGTCTGGGACAGACAGCCCCCAACCCCGTGCTGAGCACGCTGAAGTATTTCAGACACGAGTACATGGACCACATTGTGCATAAGCGCTGTCCGGCAGGCGTATGCAACATGGAAGCACCGGTGGCTGCCGAATCCGCCGTGGAGGTGTTGGCATGAGCACCAGTGTGGACGTAAAAACGCTGCTCATTGACGGCCAGGAAATCAGTGCGCGCTCCGGCCAGACCATTTTGGAAGTGGCGAAGGAAAACGACATCTACATTCCCACTCTCTGTCATCTCGACGGGCTCAGCGACGTAGGCGCATGCCGGCTGTGCGTGGTCGAGATCAAGGGCAACAACAAGCTCTTCCCCGCTTGCGTGACCAGCGTCTTTGAAGGGATGGAGGTCTCCACGGTGACCGAGCGGCTGCAGAAGCACCGCCGCACAATTCTCGAACTATTGTTTGCCGAGCGCAATCACATCTGCTCGGTCTGCGTGTCCAACGGGCATTGCGAGTTGCAGACTCTCGGCCAGCAGCAGGGCGTGACCCACGTTCGTCTGCCCTATCGCAACCCCGAGCTGCCTGTCGATGCCTCGCATGAGCGGTTCACTCTGGACCACAATCGCTGCATCATGTGTACCCGCTGCGTGCGGGTGTGCGCGGAGATTGAGGGCGCCCATGTGTGGGATGTGATGGGCCGCGGCATCGACTCCATGATCATCTCCGATCTGCACGAGGAATGGGGAAAATCAAGTTGCACGCGGTGCGGTAAATGCGTGCAGGTATGCCCCACCGGCGCTCTCTTCGACAAGAGTAAGATCGGCTCCGATCATCCGAAGTACCCCGATTTTCTGCCGTACCTGAACCTCATGAGGGAGGCACAATGAGCAAACTGAAACTGGCAACGGTGTGGCTTGACGGCTGTTCCGGCTGCCACATGTCTTTCCTCGATATGGACGAGCGTTTGATCGCGCTGGCAGAGCTGGTGGATGTGGTGTACAGCCCGATTGTCGACACGAAAGTGTTCCCCGACGAAGTGGACATCGCACTCGTCGAAGGCGCTGTGGCTTCTGTCGACGACGAGAAAAAGATCAAGAAGATTCGCGCGCATTCGAAGCTTCTGGTGGCAATGGGCGACTGCGCGGTGGCGGGCAATGTGCCGTCGATGCGCAATCCCATCGGCCCTGAAGCCATCCTCGACCGCGCGTACAAAGAAAACGCCGATGTGCAGCAGCAGATTCCCTGCGTCGTGGTGCCCAAGCTGCTGCGCGTGGTGCGCCCGATCCACGAATTTGTGAAGGTGGATGTCTTCCTGCCCGGATGTCCGCCCTCGGCCGATACATTTCACGCAGCGTTGACTGCGCTGGTCACCGGTGAGCCGCTCGATGTTCCGGCGCTCACGCGTTTTGGAGCATAGAAAGCGGAGCCTGTCCCATGAGTCAGACCATCACCATCGATCCCGTTACGCGCCTTGAAGGGCACGGCAAAATCACCATTCACCTGAACGACCAGGGTGAGGTGGTGAACGCGAACTTTCACGTGACGCAGGTGCGCGGCTTCGAAAAGTTCTCCGAGGGCCGGCCGTTTTACGAGATGCCGAGCCTGATGGCCCGCATCTGCGGCATCTGCCCGGTGTCGCATCTGATTGCCTCGGCCAAGGCCTGCGAGGCGATCATGTCGGTACGCATTCCGCACACGGCGGCACAGCTGCGGCGTATGTTGAACCTCGCGCAGATGGTGCAGTCCCACGCGCTCAGCTTCTTCTATCTCTCGTCACCAGATCTGCTGCTTGGCATGGAGTCTGATCCGCAGACACGCCACATTTTTGGCGTGGTGGGGGCCAAGCCCGAACTGGGCCGCGCGGGAGTTGCCTTGCGGCGTTTCGGGCAGCACATCATCGAGTTGCTGGGCAACAAGCGCATTCATCCTGGCTGGGTGGTGCCGGGGGGCGTGACGGAACCGCTGGCTTCGGCCAAGCGCGAGGAGATTCTCGGCATGATTCCCGAGGCCTATGCCAACATTAAGCTCGCGCTGACCTGGTACAAGCAAATCGCCGAAAGCTTCGCTCCGGAGATCGAGGTTTTCGCCAACTTCGCTTCGCTTTACATGGGCCTCATCAATGAAGACGAGTCGATCGAATTCACCGATGGTGCGCTGCGGCTGATCGACGCGCGCGGCGAGATTATTGCGGACGGCATCACTGCCAATCAGTTCTCAGAGGTGATCGGCGAAGCCGTTGAGCCTTACAGCTACACAAAATTTGCTTACTACAAACCGCTCGGCTATCCCGAAGGCAGTTATCGCGTGGGGCCGCTCGCACGGCTCAACATCGTGAAGAGCATGGGCACGCCCATGGCCGACGGAGAACTCCGCTTGTTCAAGCAGATCTCGGACGATGGACCGGTGCAGAGCTCCTTCTACTATCATTACGCGCGGCTCATCGACATGCTTTATGGCATCGAGAAGATCGAGATGATCCTGTCGGACCCATTGATTCTGGATAAACATGTGCGGGCGACTGCAGGCGTGAACCGCCTGGAGGGCGCGGGACAGGCCGAGGCGCCGCGCGGCACACTGCATCACCACTACAAGGTGGATGAGAACGGACTGATCACCTGGGCCAATCTGGTAATTGCGACCGGCCAGAACAACAATGCGATGAACCGGGGCGTGTTGCAGGCCGCGAAACATTACGTCAAAGACGGCAAATTTACCGAGGGAATTCTCAATCGGGTGGAAGCCGTGGTGCGGACGTTCGATCCGTGCCTGAGCTGCTCGACCCATGCCTTTGGGCAGATGCCGCTGGCAATCTCGCTGATTTCAGCCGAGGGCGTGGTTGTCGATCGGGTAATTCGATAGCATAGCTGTGAATTTATGAAGTCTCAACCGGCCCGGTGCCTCATTCTCGCGTGTGGGAATACATTGCGCGAGGATGATGGCGCCGGGCCTTGGCTTGCTGCGTGGGCGTCGGAGCGATTTCAGGCTGATGATGGCGTGAAGGTGATCGCAAGCCAGCAATGGACGCCGGAGTTGGCACAGGATATCGCCGAGGCTGAGTCGGTGATTTTTATCGACTGTGCGATGAACGCTTCACCTGGCTCTGTACGTCTGACTGCCGTTGAACCGGGTGGGAAAGCTCCGGGACTCGCGACACATCACCTGGATGCATCGCAGCTCTTGTCGCTGAGCAAGGAACTCTATGGTGCGATCTCGCGCACTTCCCTGCTGCTGACGATCGGAGCCAGATCATTGGAGTTGCACGAAGGGCTCAGTGAAGCTGTAAAGGCGGCGCTCCCCGAGGCGTGCCGGCAGATGGAAACGGCTGTGCTGAGGGCGCTTGCGGATTCTGGAAATCAGCGCGCATAGCCGGCAAGCTTGAACGCGTAGGCGTAGTCTCCTTTGAGTGCGCCGCGCAGAACAATGTTTACTCCGCCAGTTTGAACCTTCGCCCCGAGATCGTTGTCATCGCCAAGTTCGGTGATAACGGTCCCTTGTTTCGCAGGCAGATCCGGAATCGTAATGGTCTGTGCCTTTGGTTTGCCAAGCACCGTCACGTACAGATCGTCACCTTTGCGCGTAAAGCGCAGGTCGTCGCCTTCAGCCGACTTTCCGACTGCGCGCGTCCATGGCGTGGTGTCGTAGATGGCTTCGCCGTTCTGTTCGAGCCATGCACCTAGAGCCTTGAGGCGTTCCATCTGCACAGGCGGAATTGTGCCGTTGGCTTCGGGGCCAACGTCGAGGAGCAGGTTGCCGTTCTTGCTCACGATATCGACGAGCAGAGCGATGAGCTCTGCGGGAGAGATGGTTTCATTTTCTCCTTCTGCCCGGTTGTAGCCGAAGGAGCGCCCAAGACCGCGGCATTCCTCCCACTTCTTTTCGCTGATCTGGTCGAGCTTGGCATATTCCGGTGAAGTGAAGTCGGCGTGCTTGATGCCGAAGCGGTCATCGATGACGCCGTCGGGGACAGCGTTGTAGTAATCGGCCTCGACGCCCAGCGCGTCGCCGGTCTTCGGCCAGTCAATGTCGTTCCAGAGAACCGATGGGTGATAGCGCTCGATCAGTTCGTGAATCTGGGCGTTGGCGTATTTGCCGTAGGCTTCAGTCTCCGGCTTCACGGTCTCATAGTCTTCCTTGGTTTCGATCGGGCCGGTGTTGAAGGTCCAGTCATAGCCGCCGGAATAATAGAGCCCCATGCGCAGGTCCTGCGCGCGGACTGCCTTGGTGAGTTCGCCGACGATGTCGCGCTCGGCGTGCAGTTGGCTCGGCTTCAAAACAGGATTCGGGTTCGATGTGGTGCTGGGCCAGAGCGTGAACCCTTCATGATGCTTGCTGGTGAGCACCACGTAGCGCGCGCCGGCGGCTTTGAAAATCGCGGCCATTGCATCGGGGTTCCACTGCTTCGATTCGCGATTGAATTGCGGGGCGAAGTCGTAGTAGCTGAAGTCCGCGCCGTAGTGTTCCTTGTGATACGCCTGCGTCGGCGAGCCTGGAACGCGCATGGTGTTCAAGTACCACTCGGCGTAGGGATCGTATTTGATGTAGTCGTTCGACGAGAAGTCGTGATCGGGATGGTTCAGGGGCGCCCAGCCGGGGACCGAATACAAGCCCCAGTGGATGAAGATGCCGAGCTTCGCGCCGGCATACCAGGCGGGCAATGGATGGCGGTCAAGTGACTCGAGGTTTGGATCGTAGTGTGTGGAAGCCTGAGCGGCACACAGTGCACCGGGGGCAACGACTACGGTAGCGATCAAGACTGAGAGAATAGGAGCGGCAAAGCTTTTCAGTTTCATTTGTGGCCTCGCAAAGAAGTCACACGCATGATACGGGACGGGGGTGCCGACGTTGAGGTCACGGTGCCGGTGCTGAGCCGGCCCTGAGCTGTTCTGGGCGTCCCTTTCGAGGTCTCGGCGAGCCTGGACCCCTCCCCACCTGCATTCGAGAACCGCATCCGCGCGGCGCGGCACCATCGTAAAATGCGAGGAATCGGACCATGATTGAAGATCACGGGAGGCTGAGATGACACGAGCGGTCCTCATTTTGGTGGCTTTGCTCTCCCCAGCGCTCTCATTTGCGCAGGAAGAACATGACCATCCGGCGCCCGAGAAACTAGGCAAAGTTTCGTTCCACACTTCCTGCAAACCTGAAACGCAGCAGGAATTCGACCGAGCGGTCGCGCTCCTTCACTCCTTCGCCTACAAAACTGCCGAAGCATCGTTCCAAAGCGTGGCCGCGCAGGACCCTCAATGTGCCATGGCGCACTGGGGCATCGCGATGACGCACTTCCACCAGTTATGGGAGCCGCCTCTTCCTCCTGGGGGCATTTCCGCCGCTCAAAAAGAAATCACGCAAGCCGCAACGCTCGAAGAGGTCTCCCGGCGCGAGCGAGGATTCATCCATGCGCTCAGCCTGGTATTCAACGATGCTGCTGCTGTTCCGTACCGAACGCGCGCATTGAACTATGAGCTCGCAATGCATGAGCTTGCGGCAGCGAACCCGAAGGACGTTGAGACCCAGGTATTTTACGCGCTCGCCCTGCTCGCAAACGCGCCTCCCTCTGACAAGGAACATCGGAACCAGAAGCGGGCCGCCGATCTGCTTGAACCCCTTTATCGTGAATTCCCGAATCACCCCGGAATCCCTCATTACCTCATCCATGCGTGCGACAACCAGGAAATGGCAGCAAGAGGTCTTGCAGCAGCCAGGGCATACGCCAACATCGCTCCATCAGCTCCGCATGCCCTTCACATGCCGTCCCATATCTTTACGCGGCTCGGTCTATGGGACGATTCAATTGCCTCCAATCTTGCCGCAAGAGATGCCGCACAACACCAGGGGGACACGGGCGAAGAATTGCATGCAATGGACTACCTGGTCTACGCCTACCTGCAAAGCGGACGCTACCGGGAGGCGGTTCAGGTAATCGAGCAACTCAGAGCAATGCAGAATCTCGATATGGGTGATTTCAAAATCGGATACGCCGCAACCGCAATGCCTGTGCGCTACATCGTCGAACGGCATCAGTGGAGCGACGCGGAGAAGGTCGTCAATCCGCCAGATTCTGCTCAACCGCACGTTGTCGCCATCGCCGTCTGGGCGCGCGGCATCGGCTTCGCCCGAAACGGCCGTGCCTATGAAGCTGACAAAGAATCCGAGACGCTACGCCAAATTGAAGATCGGCTTCGCGCATCAGGGAGCGGCTACTGGGCAACTCAGGTAGACATCATGAGGCGCGAAGTTTTGGCATGGTCGGCCCAGGCATCGAATAAACCCGAGGAAGCCGCTACCATCCTGCGCAGCGCAGCCGATGACGAAGACGGAATTGAGAAACTCCCAGTGACTCCTGGGCCAATCATCCCCGCTCGCGAACAGCTGGGAGAGTTGCTGCTTGAGCAGGGCGATCCCACTTCAGCGTCCAAGGCATTCGAGATTGCGTTGGTCAATGCCCCTGGTCGGCAAGGGGCATTGGAGGGAGCCGCTCAGGCCGCACGCTCTCACTAAGCGCAAATCGCGAGGCACTCGGTCAACAAATGCTGCTGATTTAGGGTCCGGGAGGCTACCGTCACTGCGGAAGTAGCCCGTTATTCCGTAATGACGCGGTCGGCCCATTCCACGAGCGACACGAATATCGTTGGGTTGCCGAACTTCGCCCCCCACTGGTCCAGGTCTGTTTGCTGAACCGAGCGTGCACGGCTGCAGGCACCGCAGGCATAAATCTGAACATGTCTTTCAGCAACTTTCGTCATGGTCTGCTCTAACGGTGGCCAGCCCACTGGCACGACCGCGGCGGCAACTGATTTCCGCATCAGCGAAACTGCTTCACCAAGCAGGAAGATCTGCACCGAATGTCCCGCTTCAGAAAGTGCGAGGCCGTGAAGAAAAGGAAACGCTGCCTTGGTCGGATCGTCCGATCCCCAGGCACTTTTCATCATGATATGCAGGGATTTGTGCGAAGGTTCTTGACCCAACGCAGACGCCACTCCGGCAATGGGTAACGCAATTAACTGGCGAAGAAATGACCGCCGCGCCATGGAGACCCCCTGAGGAGAAGCCGAAGTATAGCATTCGGTCGGTTGAGGAAAATTACTAATTGTCCCGCTCGGCTTCGAGTTGTGCCTGAATAACTGTCTAACCGGCAGTAACTCCGTCGATTACATTCCGGCGACACACCACGAGTACGCCTACTCACCGAACGGCATCCTTGTCTCGCCAATCCAGAATCGGTTGCTCGCCCTGGCCAGCATTCCCGGTCCGCGCCCCGCCAGCCGTGCGCGCGCTTCGTGATACGGACCCGTAAATCTCAAAGCAGAGGGAAGGGCTCGATAGACACGTGGCAACCAGCAATGCGCCCCTGCGACGGCCTGTTCTTCGGCCCCAACAAACTCCAGCTCAAACTCCTCGCGAAGCCGCTCCGGCAACCATGCCGTCGTGAGCGACCGATACCAATGCGGCGGATGGATCCACGAGCCCGCTCCAGACAGAATCCTGTGCGCCATCGACCGCGAGAGCGTGTCCACGCCGAGAGCGCTTGACGCACACATCTCCTCGACATATGTCTTGAAGGCAGCCCAGTTTCTCGGAAGCGCCTCCGCAGGAATGCCAAAGAGGGCCGCCAATACTCGGCTCTCTGTGTAGTAGTCTTCACGTTCCGCATCCGTCAGCGGCGGCAGCACCCACTCGTAGGCCAGCACGGCGCTCTCCACCAGCGTGGCATAGACCCATCGCAAAGCCGGAATGTGATTCGCCTCGTAGTGCGAATCTTGGGCATAGCCCGCGACCGCCGAAGGCAGCTCTCCACGAATCCGCGTGTGCAGCTGGTACAAGGAACGCGAGGCGGCGAACGCCTGTGCCGACGATCCGAAGATCATGGTGAACACAATTCGAAACGTGTTGTGAAAACGCGCGATCGGATTATTCATCAGAGACGAGTGCTGCTTGAGCGCCACCGCCACCCAGGGATACGCGAGTTGTAGCAGCGCCGCCCGCCCCGCTCCCAAAAATAACGCCGACTCGCGGTTGATCCGCCAGCTAATCGAGTCCGGCCCGAATATTCCCTCACACGGATCCACAACTTTGCAGGCCGCCGCGGCATGCAGTGCCTCGATATCGTCACGGCCAACGACCGGCGTCGAAGCGGCGATGTTCACGCGATCCATCGTTGTCTTCGATGTTCGCAGAACCGGCTGGTTGTAGTTTCTCTCGTGAACTACCGCGAGCAGCACCGACTCTTGATCACGGCCCAATCTCGTTCTCCCAGAGGGAGAGGATGACAATAGCCCAGGGTGAAACCCTGGGACAGCACCCCATCAACATCCCCGCGTCCCGTAGGGCCGCGGCGAACCACGCTGGCGTCCCACGCATCTCACCGCAATCCGCACCCCCATACCGCATTATGAATTCAGGCACCCTCCGTGTGTCTCTCATCACAGCCCCGAGGACCCTTAGCGACGAGACTTCTCCTAGCGGGTTTTCTCCTCTGGCCGCGCTGTGGAGCATTACGCATGAGTGAACAGAAAATGGTGATTCTGGATGGGAACGAGGCTGCGGCCTCGGTCGCCTATCGACTTTCCGAAGTGGTCGCGATCTACCCGATTACCCCCTCGTCGCCGATGGCCGAGTGGGCCGATCAGTGGCGCTCGGAAGGCAAGAAAAATATCTGGGGCGCACTTCCCATCGTGGAAGAACTGCAGAGCGAAGGCGGAGCCGCGGGCGCTCTCCACGGTGCGTTGCAGGCCGGCGCTTTTGCCACCACATTCACCGCATCGCAGGGCCTCCTGCTGATGATCCCCAACATGTACAAGATCGCCGGCGAGTTGACTCCGGCTACCATGCATGTCACTGCGCGCACTCTCGCCACGCATGCGCTTTCCATCTTCGGTGACCACTCCGATGTCATGGCATGCCGCTCCACGGGCTGGGCCATGCTCGCGTCCAATTCCGTCCAGGAAGTCGCCGATCTGGCGCTCGTCGCGCAGATCGCCACCCTCGAATCGCGCATACCCTTCATCCACTTCTTCGACGGCTTCCGCACCTCGCACGAAGTCGGCAAAATCCTGCCCATCGAAGACGAAACCATCCGTGCCCTTCTCGACGACAAATACATCATCCAGTTCCGTCAGAACGCCCTCAGCCCCGACCGGCCCATTATTCGCGGCACAGCGCAGAATCCTGACGTCTTCTTCCAGGCGCGCGAAGCCTGCACGCCGATCCACGCCGCCGTCCCCGCAATTGTCCAGTCCGTCATGAATCGCTTTGCTGCTGTCACCGGCCGCCACTATCACCTGTTTGATTACGTCGGAGCGCCCGACGCCGAACGCGTCATCGTCATCATGGGTTCCGGCGCAGAAGCCGCCGAAGAAGCTCTCGATGCGCTCATCAATAAAGGTGAAAAACTCGGCCTGCTCAAAGTCCGCCTCTATCGCCCCCTCGACGCCAATGCCTTCCTCGCCGCGTTGCCTGCGACCGTCAAATCAATCGCGGTACTCGATCGCTGCAAGGAGCCCGGCGCAGCCGGCGAACCTCTCTATCAGGATCTCGTCACGATTCTGTCCGAAAACTCCGCAACTCTGCCCTTCGGCAAGCCAACCGTCATTGGCGGCCGCTACGGCCTCTCCTCGAAAGAATTCACCCCCGCCATGGTCAAGGGCATCTACGACGAGTTGGCCAAGGCCACACCTAAAAATCACTTCACCATCGGCATCGACGACGACATCAGCCACACCAGCCTGACCTACGATCCTGCCTTTTCTACCGAAGATCCGAAGACCGTCCGCGCGTTGTTCTACGGGCTCGGCTCCGACGGCACCGTAGGCGCAAACAAAAACTCCATCAAGATCATCGGCACCGAAACCCCGAACTACGCCCAAGGCTATTTCGTCTATGATTCCAAGAAGTCTGGATCGATGACCACCTCGCATCTGCGCTTCGGACCTAATCCGATTCACTCGACCTACCTGATCACCCGCGCCAGTTTCATTGCCTGCCATAACTTCAGCTTCCTCGAGAAGATGAATGTGCTCGAAGCAGCCATCCCCGGAGCCGTCTTCCTGCTCAATTCGCCGTACTCGGCCGCAGACGTCTGGGACAAGCTTCCCAAAACCATGCAGCAGGAGATGATCGCCAAGAAGATCGAGTTCTACGTGATCGATGGCTACAAAGTTGCCCGCGAAGCCGGCATGGGCACCCGCATCAACACCATCATGCAGACCTGCTTCTTTGCCATCAGCGGCGTCCTGCCGCGCGAAGAGGCCATCGAGCAAATCAAGAAGGCCATCAAGAAAACCTATGGCAAGCGCGGCGAAGCCGTGATCCAGAAAAACTTCGCAGCCGTCGACCACGCTCTTGCGCATCTCGAAAAAGTAGAGTTACCCTCCGCAGCCAACTCCGACTTCGACATCGTCGGCGCCATCTCCAGCAACGCACCCAAATTCGTCCATGACGTCCTCGGCAAAATCGCCGCAGGCCAGGGCGATCTGCTTCCCGTCAGCGCCATCCCCGCCGGCGGCGCGTTCCCCACCGGCACCACCCAGTGGGAGAAGCGCAATATCGCGCAGTTCATTCCCGTGTGGGATAAGGACCTGTGCATCCAGTGCGGCAAATGCGTCATGGTTTGCCCGCACGCCGTCATTCGCTCCAAGGTCTACAGCGCTGAATTAGGCGACAAATCTCCGGCCACCTTCCAGTGGGCCAAGCCGAAGTGGAAGGGCATGGAGCAGGATCGCTACACCCTCCAGGTAGCTCCTGAAGATTGCACCGGCTGCGCGGTCTGCGTCGAAGTTTGCCCCGTCAAGAGCAAGAGCGACGCCAGCCACAAGGCCATCAACATGGCTCCGCAGGCTCCTCTCCGCGAACCAGAACGAGAGAATTGGGACTTCTTCCTGAACCTGCCCGAAGTCGACCGCAGCAAGCTTTCGCACGGACAAGTAAAAGATCTCCAACTTCTCCAGCCGCTCTTCGAGTTCTCTGGCGCCTGCGCAGGCTGCGGTGAAACGCCCTACATCAAGCTGCTCACTCAGCTCTTCGGCGACCGGCTTTACATCGCCAATGCCACCGGCTGCTCCTCCATCTACGGCGGCAACCTGCCCACCACGCCCTACAGCAGCAATGCGCAAGGCCGTGGCCCAACCTGGGCCAATTCGCTCTTCGAGGACAATGCGGAATTCGGCTTCGGCATGAGAACGGCCCTCGATCAGCAGAAGACCTTCGCTGAAACCCTCGTCACGCGCCTCGCCTCCACCATCGGTCCGGATTTCGCGGCATCGCTCCTCCACGCACCGCAGAAAACCGAAGCCGAGATGAATGCACAGCGCGAGCGCGTCAACGAACTGAAGAAAAAGTTGCTCTCGGTCGACTCATCCGACGCGCGCAACCTGGTCGCCATCGCCGACACTCTGGTCCGCAAGAGCGTATGGATTCTCGGCGGCGACGGCTGGGCCTTCGACATCGGCTTCGGCGGTCTCGATCACGTCCTCGGTTCGGGCAAAAACGTCAACATCCTCGTGCTCGATACCGAGGTCTACTCCAACACTGGCGGCCAAGCTTCGAAGGCCACCCCGCGCGGTGCGGTTGCCAAATTCGCAGCCAGCGGCAAAACCAGCAGCAGAAAAGATCTCGCCATGGAAGCCGTCAGCTACGGCTATGTCTACGTGGCGCAGGTTGCCATGGGCGGCAACGACACCCACGTCATCAAGGCATTTCAGGAAGCCGAGGCTCACGACGGTCCGTCGATCATCATCGCCTACTCAAGCTGCATCGCTCACGGCTACGATCTGGTCCACGGCCTCGAACAACAGAAGCTTGCAGTCCAATCCGGATACTGGCCTCTCATGCGCTATAACCCAGCTCTGCGCGCAGAAGGCAAGAATCCCTTCCAACTTGATTCGAAGGCCCCGTCGATCCGGCTCAAGGACTATGCCTACCGCGAAGCACGCTACACCATGCTGGCGCGCGGCAATCCCGAACTTGCCTCGGCCTTACTCAAGGAAGCGCAAGACGACGTGGAACGCCAGTGGCGCGTCTACTCGGCGCGCGCAGCAATGCCCGGCCGCGGCGACACTCCGAACATCGCTCCCGCCGAAACGCCCGAGGAGCAATTAACAAGCACGCCTGCCGGAGGCACGAAATGATAGATTTCTCAACTCGCTACCTGGGGCTCAAGCTGAACGGCCCCATCGTTGTGTCTTCCACGCCGCTCTCCGAATCGCTCGATAACGTCCGACGCATGGAAGATGTGGGTGCGTCGGCAATCGTCCTCACCTCGCTCTTTGAGGAACAACTGGCCCTCGAATCGCGCGCTCTCGATGAAGACTTGTCGCGCGGTACGGAATCTTTCGCCGAGTCGCTCGATTACCTGCCCGACCAGAGCGACTACCGCATGACGCAGGAGGTCTACCTTGAGCACCTGCGCCGCGCCAAGGCAGCGGTAAAGATCCCCATCATCGCCAGTCTGAACGGCAATACGGTAGGTGGCTGGGTACGCTTCGCGAAAGAGATGGAATCAGCCGGCGCCGATGCCATCGAATTGAACACATACGCACTGGCAACGAATAGCAGCCAGACTTCGAATGAAATCGAACTGCGCGTCCTCGAACTCGTTGAAAAGGTCTGCCAGGAAGTCAAAGTCCCGGTCTCCGTCAAGCTTTCCCAGTCCTTCACCAGCCTGCCGCACTTGGTCGCGCGCCTTCAGGATGCCGGCGCGCGCGGTGTCGTCCTCTTCAATCGCTTCTACCAGCCCGACTTCGATATTGAAACCCTCGAAGTGCGTCCGACCCTGCATTTCTCCACGCCATCGGAATTATTGCCACGCCTGCACTGGGCGGCAATTCTCTACGGCCATCTCAACATCGATCTCGCCATCACCGGCGGCGTCCACTCCGCGGAAGATGTGTTGAAGAGCATCATGGCCGGCGCCAACATGACCATGATGGCGTCTGCCTTGCATATCCATGGCATCGAACACATTGGCCGCGTTCTCTCGGACATGCAGTACTGGCTCGAGAAGCGCGAATACAACTCGCTCTGGGAAACACGTGGCTGCCTCAGCCGCCGCTCTGTTCCCGACACGTCGCCCTTCGACCGCGGCAACTACATCAAGACGCTCAGCTCCTACAGCCTGCGCCAAACCGTAGCCGCCTTCTAGCTGCTGCAAATAATCCGGACTGGTGTCTCCAGAAAGCGGTGCTCGCGGGCGCCGCTTTTTCTGGCCCAAATCGCGCATCCGCAACGCATCCGTCCGTACGATGTGGGGCAGTACGACGATCAGTACGATGCTGGTGCGGCACGACGATGGGTGCCCCATCCAAGCTCTGCTTGGGTGGGAAAGCAACGAACCCATCCCGCCCTGGTCATCCTCGATAACAGTGCGCTGGGGTGTTGCTCACTCGGTCAATTCCGATTAGAGGTGACACGCCCATGGACTGGATTAAGGATCACTCCAAGCCAAATGGCGCTCTTGTGCGCGCTCTGCGCGGACGGTCACCTGGACAGCCTGCCCCGAGCCAAGTCGAACACTACTTGACCGGACTACCCTCCGGATCGACCGCGATACAACCGGAACTCAGAAACTGGTGAATTGGGCGGCCTTTTGGAGAATCCGCCCATGGGTTGAAGCCGTTGGCGGATTACTGAAGGCGGGTGGCAGTGGCGGAGGCGCACCCTGACATAAGGATGGCGCCGGTGGAATCGAAGAACTGGACGGTGGCTTCGTCGGTGAAGGAGTCGCCGTCGCGATCGAGGGTGATGGAGTGGGTGAGTTTCTGCGTGCCCTGGGTGAAGGTGGCCCCGGTGAACTCGATATAAGCGACGTCGATGGAGGAGTAGGTGCCGTGTTCATCCCGGTCCCAGGTGCCGACGCCGATGCTGCGCTGGCCAGGGAGGAAGCCGGGGTTGGAAGTGACTTCAGTGAGCGTGCCGCCCCGAGAGAACAGGAGCATGGAGCTGAAGGGCGGCCGTTTGGCTCCGGTTGCGCAATTGTACTGGGTGACGATTACCGACCAGGCGCCCTCCAGGCTGCGATGAAATGCGGACTCGTCTGGCTGGGCGTTCAGGAGAGGGGTAACTGCAAGTGAGGACGCGAGGAACGAGAAGGCGGCGAGGGCGGCGACGATACGGCTCTTGATGCGAGCGGACATGGGGCGATCTCCTTTAGGGAAAGTGGGTTGCAAATGCATGGACAAAGTAGCCCAGGCGCGGATGCGAAGTCTTGAGGATGGATTGAGGATTCCTGCCGGAAATGTTGAGGAAAATCACTTCGAGGGGTCGGAGGTACTGCTAGAATCGCGGCACGTTGCGGCGGGTTCGAACGATGAACGAGAAACTCCAGGTTGCGTACGAGTTCGCGAAGTTCAGGCTGTTGCCACGGGAGAAGCAGCTCGTGTGCGGCGATCGGGCAGTGAAACTGCAGCCGAAGGTCTTTGACACGCTGCAGATGCTGGTAGAGAATCACGGGCGGCTGGTAGACAAAGACGACTTCCTCAAACGGCTGTGGCCGGACACGTTTGTTGAAGAGGCGACACTGGCGCATTGCGTGTCGGAGTTGCGGAAAACGCTGCGCACGGGGAGCGACGGCGTCGAGTTTATTGAGACCATCGCCAAGCGCGGATACAGGTTCCTGGCGCCTGTGAAGACCACGGAATTGAGTGCGCCGGTGGCGACGACGGGAACGGTGCTGGCGGTTCTGCCGTTTGAAAATCTTGGACCGGAGACCGGCCGCGAGTACCTTGCCGATGGGTTGACGGAAGAGGTGATCGCGGCGCTGGGACAGATCGATCCGGTGCGGCTGAACGTGATCGGAAGGACGACGATCATGCGGTACCGACGCACGACTAAGTCGCTGCAGGAGATCGGACACGAACTGGGCGCGGCATTCCTGGTGGAGAGTTCGCTTCGCAGCGAGGGCGGCCGGATCCGTGTGACTTCGAAGCTGGTGCGTGCGACCGACCAGGTGCAGACGTGGTCGGCGACGTACGACAGCGAGCCGAAGAGCATTCTAGCGTTTCAGCGGGAACTGAGCACGACGATCGCGCAGCAGATCCGGCTGCGGCTTTCGCCGGATCGGCTGGATGCCCTCGCACGGCGGCAGGCGCACAATCCCGAGGCATACGACGCTTATCTGCAAGGGCGCTACTACTGGAACCTGTTTACACCGGCCACGACGCGCAAAGCGGTGGAATGCTATTTGCGGGCGACGCAACTCGATCCGAATTATGCGCTGGCCTGGTCGGGGCTCGCGGATGCCTATGCATCGAGTCCGATCCACGCGGATGCGCGTCCTCGCGATGTGTGGGAGAAGGCGCGGCGCGCGGCAGAGCAGGCGATTGCCGCGGAGCCGGAACTGGCGGAGACGCAGACGTCGTGGGGCTTCGTGAAGTTCTGGCTGGACTGGGATTGGAGGGAGACCGAGGCAGCATATCGCAGAGCGATTGCAATCGATCCGAACTACTCGCTGGTCTACCGGCTGCTGGGAATCGCCCTTGGACATGCTGGGCACCGCGAAGAAGAGGCACGGCAGGCAATGGAGCGGGCGCGCGCGATCGATCCGCTGCAGGCGATGCATCATGCGCTTTCGGCGCAGGTGGCATTTATGGGGCGGGACTTCCCTGCGGCGCTCGAGTTTGCGCGACACGCTTCAGTCGTGCAGACAGACTTCTGGATCGCCAATCTGCAGATGGCGCAAGCATACGAGCAGTTGGGCGAGGATGCGTTGGCTCTTGAGGCATTGAGCCGAGGGGGAGGAGTTGGCGGCGAAAACAGCAAAGTGCTCTCGCTCCGAGGATATGTTCTGGCGAAGATGGGGCGCGAGAACGATGCGCGCGAGGTGTTGAAGACACTGGAGGCACTCGCGCTCGAGCGCTACATACCTGCTTACGCGATTGCGCAGGTGCATGCCGGCCTGCGTGAAGTGGATCGTGCGTTTGCCTGCCTGGAACGCGGCATTGAGGAGCACGATGTGCACCTGGCGATGCTGCCGACCGAACCAAAGTGGGATGCGTTGCGCGGGGATGCGCGCTTTGTAGACTTGCTAAGGCGGTGCGGGCTGCCGTATGGGAGTTCTGAGTGACGAGTTACGAGTTCTTCGTTACACCCTCGACGCCATCGGGGCACACGGAGCGATCGCCTAGCTGCCTTTGAGGAGGCCCGCCACGAGAGCCTCCCACTCGGCTTCGAGGGAGGGCCGGTGATAGCCCCGACCGGCGCGCGCATACCAGTAGTCGGCATTCGACGCTGCGCCTTCCTTGCGATGCAGATAGGCGTGCACAGCCATTCCCTGCTGCGTCTCCAGTTCGTCCACCAGGTCGTGGGCCTGGGCCCATTCACCCTTCGCGTCCCACCACAAAGCAGCCAGAGGAATGCTTAAATCGTGCGGTGGAAACTGCTGGGCCAGGCTCTCGCGAAAACCCTTCACATCCATAACATCTCCAAGACATTGACGCCCCGACCCAATGGATGTTTTACCCGGCTGAACCCCTGCCGACGGGTGATCCTAGTCACATCCCTGAATCGCAACCATTGATAAGAATAGTGCGAGAGTCCGATGAAGGAAATACAGGGCTGTCGACGTTCTTCGATGGGCGGCAGGGTGAAGCCGGCCTGTCGCTCTTCCCGGGAGGTCGAAACATGGCTCATCGGTATGCGGGAGCGATCCTCCGCATCGTTTGCAACTCAGACCGAAACGGTCGTATACTTAATTCCGACTATTCCGGTCGCAGTTTAAGGGTACTTCCATTTCGAAGGCCCTCGGGAGTCCGGCGGTTGAGCGTGCTAAGCGAGTTGCATATTGGCGAGAGCGGGGTCCTGGTAGCGCTTGACCTTCCCGAATCGGTCCAGAACCATTTGATGCATATGGGCTTTGTGCCCGATGCGCACGTCACCGCGCTGCGCCGCGCCCCGGCTGGCGATCCTACAGTTTATGGCATCGACGGCATGGAGATTGCCTTGCGCGTCGAGACGGCAAAGGCGATTCGCGTGCGCAACGCAGAAGCAGATCTGCACACATACAAGGTCAAGAAGTTGGCTGAGGCTGCGCGATGAACGCCTGCTGCGAGACCCCCGTCTTTGAGCTGCCGGTTGGTCCTACGACCGACGGCGCGCTGCACACGGTTGTCCTGATTGGACCGCCCAACTCCGGCAAATCCACACTTTTCAATCGATTGACAGGACTGCGTCAGAAAGTCGCGAACTATCCCGGCGTCACCGTGGAACAGCGCATGGGGCTGATGGCAGGCGTGGGACGCGATGACCTGACCCTGATCGATCTGCCCGGTGTTTACTCGCTTACACCCTATTCAGAAGATGCGCGGGTTGCGATCGATGTGCTGAAGGGCAAGATGCCCGGCACGCCGAAGCCCGATGCGGTGCTCCTGGTTCTCGATTCCCTGCACCTGACACGGCAGCTGATGCTCGCCGCGCCGGTGCTGGCGCTCGGTCTGCCGACTCTTGTGTTGCTCAACATGAGCGACCTGATGGAGTCACGCGGCGGTGAAATTGACACGCTGAAACTGGCCCGCGAACTAGGCACTCCGGTTGCGCAGATCAGCGCCGTGCATCGCACCGGTCTGGATGCGATTCCACTCTTTCTGAATCAGTGCGCATTGAAGCAAACCGGGCAAAATGCGGAACAGCGATTGACCCTGCCGGTGCTGGGCAATGCGGCGAGTACGCACTCGTGGGCAGCGCAAGTAAGTCGGCGCACCGGATATCGCCCTCCCCTTTCGGCGGAAAACAGCCGCAAGCTCGACAACGTATTGCTCCATCGCCTTTGGGGTCCGCTGCTGTTTCTGGTTGTGGTGGTCGGCGTGTTTGAAGTGGTCTTCTCTATCGGCCAGCCGCTCTCGGATGGTTTCGGCGATGTGCTCGCCCGCGCCGGCAATCTCGTGCGGCCTGTGCTGCCGGCAGGGTGGATTCAATCGCTCGTCCTCGACGGCGCCTGGAAAGGCATTTCGTCGATTTTGGTTTTCCTCCCCCAGATCCTCTTGCTGTTTCTGTTCATCGGAGTTCTCGAAGACTCGGGCTACCTGGCGCGTGCCGCGCTGATTGCCGATCGCGTCATGCGCACCATCGGACTCAATGGCAAGGCGTTTATTCCGCTGCTCTCGGCGTATGCGTGCGCGGTTCCGGCGATCATGGCCACGCGCACCATCGAAAACAAGCGCGACCGGCTGGCGACGATTCTCGTGACTCCCTTCATGACCTGTTCCGCGCGTCTGCCGGTGTACATGCTGCTGATCGCGGCGTTTATTCCCAACACCTTTTTCCTGCACGGTGTCCTGGGACTGCGCACCGTCGTGATGCTTGGTCTGTATGTGGCAGGTTTTGTTGCGGCGATGACGACCGCGTGGCTGCTGAAGAGCTCCATTCTGAAGTCGAGCGAGACGCCGTTCATCCTCGAGCTGCCGCAATATCGCATGCCGACGGTGCGCTCACTGGCGATGCGGCTGGTTGATCGGTCGCGCATCTTCTTGAAGAACGCGGGAACTGTCATTCTTATGGTCACGCTGGCCTTGTGGGTGCTGGCGCACATTCCGCCGATTCATGTGGGAACCGGAGCTGGAGCTCAGACCTGGGTCGCGCCGGAGTTGGCCGACAGCGTAATTGGGCGCCTCGGCCACTTCATCGAGCCGGTGATCGCACCGCTTGGTTTCAACTGGAAGATCGGTATCGGCCTGCTCTCGAGCGTGCTGGCGCGCGAAGTCATGGTGAGCACCATGGGCACTTTGTATGGCGCCGATCCCGAAACGCAGTCGATGCATTTACAGACCGCTTTGCATCACGACATGACCCTCGGCGGCGCACTGGCACTGATGATTTTCTTCGCATTTGCCATGCAATGCACCTCGACCATCGCTGTGGTGCGGCGCGAAACGAATAGCTGGAAGTGGCCGGCGTTTCAGTTCGTCTACATGCTGCTGCTCGCTTACGGGGCTGCGTTCGCGGTGAATTCCGTTGTTACGGCCCTGATCGGCTAAGCCGGTCCTTGCCCATTACTCGCGGCATTGATTGAATTCATGATCGATTCGGGGTAAGATGGTCTTACCATGCAGACGCGCGTTTCGACCAAGGGTCAGGTTGTGCTTCCGGCGACAGTTCGGCGCAAACTCGGCATTCGCGCGGGTGACTCGCTCAATATTGCCATCGACAATGACCGAATCGTCTTGTCGGCGCCAAAGAAGAAGAAGTATACGGCTCGAATCATCGAAGATCCACTGACCGGGCTTCCGGTAATTGATGTCGGCCCAGATGCTCCTATTCTCACCAGTGAAATGGTCCGCGAACTGCTCGTCGACTTTCCGTGAAATACTTGCTGGACGTAAACGCTCTGATCGCGTATGGGTTTCGGCGGCATGGCTTTCACGAGCAGGTCGCTCGCTGGATATCGTCCAGATCCGCTCGCTTTCTGACTTGTTCCATCACGGAATTGGGGTTCGTGCGCGTGCTTGGGAATGTTCGCACCTACGGCATGGATGTCATGCGTGCACGGAATCTTCTGCGCGAGTTAAAGGCAAGCACCATATTGCCACTGGAGTTTATTGCAGACGGGAACGATGTCTCGTTCCTTCCGACATGGGCAAAGAACCATGCGCAAATCACCGATGGCCATCTCGTGCAGCTGGCAAAGAACAACGGTGCTGTCCTTGCCACGCTGGACAAAGGAATTCCTGGCGCACATATCATCGGCTGATGTGTTCGGAGCGGAAATGCGCATACTTTCAATTTGGGATTGGGGCGGAAATCAATGGTCAATTTAGCTTTGGCCTAGCCCGACTCCTGTTCCTCCCCATCACCTGTGAGAAACTGAAAGAGCAATGATTCTTACGGGACGCCCCTGTGTGCGCCCAACACCTGAACTCAAACTCAACTTTTGCGCGGCCGCTGAAGCCGGTACTTCACTGCGGCCCGCGCTTCGGAAACTAGACAGATGATCAGTGTCAGCAATGTAACCATGCGCTATGGCTCGAAGGTGCTGTTTGAGGAAGTGAGCACCACTTTTACACCGGGCCGACGCTACGGGTTGACCGGGCCGAACGGCTCCGGCAAGTCCACCTTCATGAAGATTCTGACCGGCGACCTTGAGCCGCAAAAAGGCACGGTCGTGCGTCCGCGCAAGCTGGGCGTGTTGCGCCAGGACCAGTTTGCCTTCGACAAATATCGCGTCATCGACACCGTGATCATGGGCAATGCCCCGCTCTGGGCCGCTCTTGAAGAACGCGATCGCATCTACGAAAAGGCCGAGATGACCGACGACGACGGCATGCGTCTCGGCGAACTCGAAGGCATCATCGGCGACGAAGATGGCTACAGTGCGGAGAGCGATGCGGCAGTGCTGCTGGACGGTCTCGACATTCACGAAGATCTGCACGAGCGCAAAATGGGTGAGCTGCAAGGCGGACAAAAGGTTCGCGTGCTGCTGGCGCAGGCTCTGTTCGGCAAGCCCCAGGCACTGATGCTCGACGAGCCGACCAACTATCTCGATCTTGACTCGATCCACTGGCTGCAGGATTTCCTGCTCAACTACGACGGAACACTGATCGCCATCTCGCACGACCGGCACTTTTTGAACAGCGTGACCACGCATACGGCCGACATCGATTACGAGACGATCATTACTTACACCGGCGGCTACGACGACATGGTGATGGCGAAGACGCAGGTGCGCTCGACCCTGGAATCGCAGAACGCGCAGCGAGAAAAGAAAATTGCGCAGTTGAACGAATTCATCGCGCGGTTCGCGGCTGGCACGCGTTCGTCGCAGGTGACAAGCCGGCGCAAGGAAGTGGAACGGTTGCAGACCAACGAGCTGGCGCGATCGAACATTCAACGGCCTTTCATTAAGTTTGACCAGGTGCGCCCCAGCGGCCGTCACGTGCTGGAAGTCAAGGGTCTTTACAAGAGCTACGACGACCTGAAAGTGCTCGATGGCTTTACCGCCAACATATTGCGCGGCGAAAAGATCTGCCTGATGGGCCGCAACGGCGCAGGCAAATCGACGCTGCTCAAGAGCCTGCTCGCCAACTATCCGGGCCTCGCCGACCCAGGATTCACGCTTGATTCAGGCGCGGTCTTCTGGGGCCATGAGGCGCAGGTTGGCTATTTCCCACAGGACGTGGGCGCCACCATTGAACACGGCCTTACCGTCGCTGAGTGGTTGCATCGCTGGGATCCCGCCGCCCACATGGAAGATATTCGCGGCATTCTTGGCCAGATGCTTTTCAGCGGCGAAGAAGGCGCCAAGCCGACGAAGGCGCTCTCGGGTGGCGAACAGGCGCGGCTGGTCTTCTGCAAGTTGATTCTCACCAAGCCGAACATTCTGATCTTCGACGAGCCAACCAACCATCTCGATCTTGAAGCGATCAACGCGCTCAATATCGCACTGCAGCGCTACGAGGGCACTGTCCTCCTGGTGACACACGATCACGATCTGATCGATGAAGTGGCGACGCGGCTGTGGAATTTCCATGACGGTGGGATCGAGGATTTCCAGGGGCCGTATGCGGAATGGAAGGGCAAGCACAACTAGGACTGGCCGTCCAGGCGGGAGCGGCCTGACGGCCGCGTGATCGATCTTTGGTCCGTGATTCTCTTCCTGGCATTTCGATACGAGAGATTTCCGGCTAGGGTCTTCATTCCCACGATTCTTCTAAGACGGCGCTCCAGTTACTGCGGCTTCAGTTATCCGGCGCTCCATCGGTCTTTTGAATTGACGCAAGCGCGATTCCACGGTGTAATTGGGGCAGTGGTGATGGAGTTCACCCCCCGGCAAAGCTCTAGCGTTGCCGCTAACCGCTGTCCCATCCGATAGGCCGGATAGATGATGACTCCTGACAGGGAAACCTGTCGGCGAGTCATGTCCCGGCGCGATCCCTGCACAAAATCAGGCTCAAAGAATGCTGGCTCTAGGGAAGATTTGCGTTTGCCATCCCGATAGATCCCAGCCATTCGAAGCGCCGGAATATGAATGAGGCTCGCATTGCAGAAATACCTGCTGATTGCTTTGGGCGGCGCGCTGGGATCGATTGCCCGCTACTGGGTCGGTTCGACCATCGGAGGCCGCATGGGGATGCGCTTTCCGTACGGCACGTTTGTCATCAATCTGACGGCCTGTATCATCATCGGATTCTCACTCACATACCTGGGCAAACGCATCGAATTGAGTCCGGCATGGAGATATTTCATACCCGTCGGATTCATCGGCGCGTATAGCACTTTTTCGACCTATGAATGGGAGACGCTGGCGACGCTGCGTTCCGGAGCTTTTGCGCTCGCGGCCCTCTACGCCTTTGGCAGCCTCCTTGTGGGACTGGCGGCCACATGGCTGGGCGTTGTACTGGCCGAAGCGATTTCGTAGTCCTCGACGAACCTGAATCACGGGATTAGAATCCCCTGTTGTCCTGAACGGAGACCGCATGCTGCATCCCGGCAAAGCCGTCAAGGTTACGATCTACCTGAGCGAGGGCGCGACCCATCACGGTGTTCCCGTGTACTCCAGCATTCTCGACTTCCTGTTCTATCGCGGTGTATCCGGAGCGACGGTGTTGAAAGGCATCGCAGGCTTCGGCGCCGATCGTCACATGCATTCTGCGCACCTCGTGGACGTCTCCGATCATCTTCCGCTGAAGATCGAATTCATTGAGACGCGCGAAAAAGTAGATGCTCTACTCGGCAAACTGGAAGAGATGACGGGCTCGGGCCTGATCGAAGTTCAGGACACGATGGTCGCCAAACCCGCCCGCGAATCGAAGCCCTCCAAGCCTCTGCCCGTGGCACACCTGAAGATTGAAGGCAAGGCGCAGATGATGCGCATTTATGTGAGCGAAGAGGATAAGTTTCGCGACAAGCCGCTCTATAGGGCACTGGTGGAGGCGATGCGGGCCAACGACATCGCAGGGGTAACCGTCTATCGCGGCATTCTGGGCTACGGCGCACATCGGCACATGCACAAAGACAAGACCATGCTTTCAGCCCAACCAGGTTCGGTGATGCTGTCGGCCATCGATACCGAGGCGAAATTGCGGGCGTTTCTGCCCATGGTGGACGAGATGGTGATGGAAGGATTGGTGGTGTTTTCGGATGTGGACATCATCAAGTACGCGTACCGGGCACAGGAGAGCAGCGAACCGACGACGGCGGCGACAGAAGGCGGGGCGCGATGAGAGAGCAGTTCGCAGGGCGCATGCTTCGCATCCATTTCGGCGAAGACGACCGCTGGCAGGGCAAACCGCTGCACGAGGCGATTGTGGCCAAATGCAAGGAGCTCGAGATTGCCGAAGCGATTGTGTTTCGCGGCATCGAGGGATACGGCTCGGGTAGCCGCATCCGCCGTAAAGGACACTGGACTTTTTCGAAAGACGCGCCAATCCAGCTCAGCATCATCGACACCGAGGAACAGATCGGCAAGCTAATTCCCTTTCTTGACGGCATGGTGGAGGAGGGTCTCGTAGCCAGCTCGCGGGTCGAGGTGATTCGGTATGTGCGGTCCGAACAGAAGAGAAAGTAAGGTTCCGTCGGAGCGGCTCGAACCGATCCGGTGACTGCTTTCTGCGGAAGACCTTTTGGGTCCAGGAAAGAAGAATCGCGCAAGCCACAATTCTCTGCCATTTTTGCCGCTCAGTGAAGAGAGGTGAAGGGTGAGGCCGGAAGATTCTCCGCGTTGAAGAGATTGCATGGCGGGCTATTGGCCCATCCGTAGCGAACAGAAACGGGTTCGGGCACCGATGGGCTTGAGGCGGAGGCACGCTTCTTCACCATGAGGAGACGGATCCGCGGGTTCGCAGCATTGGACAAATCCTGCGCTGCAGTGGCCGCACGGCTCATCGGAAATTCCATGTTCGATTGACCCGACGCCAACCAGATATCACCGACAAGTACGTCGTCGAGAACGATCGGCGCTTGAGCGGGAGTGCTGCCGGCAGGCCCGCGGTCTCACTCGGCACGGTGAGCCGAAAGGGTCCGCCCGCGGCTCCGGGCGCGAGATAGACGCTCCACAAGCCCAGGCGGTCTGCGTGCGTCGCGCGCGATTGGCCGCGGAAAGTCACGTTGACTCCTTCATCGGGAGCCGCCGTCCCCCACACGTGGACCGGAAGATCGCGCTGAACCACCATGTGCGAACCAAGAACTTTGGGAAGAGAAATTTGCGCGAACAAAGTTGAAGTTGGCATCAAAGAATGAGGGGCCAGCGGAGCAAGAAGAAGGAACGGGCGCAGGTTCGAATTCGTGGGAGAAACATTTTCGGCCGATCGGGGTCGAAGTCATGAGATCGCCTGAGCGGTTGCTGATGCACTGACGGGATGTTTGCCACGGGCGATTGGTTGGCCGCAAATAAAAATCCGACGTAATGAGGATGCACCGTTATCCGGTATAGGCGGCACTGGATGAATAAGGATCTCGTCATACTAGAAGAAAGATCGACAATTCGACCCGGAGACAAATGCCCTATGCGATCCCTCCGCACAGTTGCGTTCGCTCTCATGGCCTTTGCGTTTTTGTCGTTCGTCAGTGCGCGCGGCCATGCCCAAGCCGCCTTGTTGATGGAGGAGCCGTACGGCTTTTTCGGCACCGTCAACCCGACGGGACACACCGCTATTTACTTCGAGCACATTTGCGCCGAGACCCCTCTGAAGTTGCGCCGCTGCGAACCGGGCGAAATTGGCGCGGTAGTTTCCCGATATCAGGGAATCAATAACTACGATTGGATTGCAATCCCGCTGATTCCGTATCTCTATTCCGTCGAGAATCCCGAGTCCGTTCCAGCCCATGTGGATCGCACGATGGTGAATCGGATGCGCAACCGATATCACGAACAGCATTTGTTGAGTCTGGGCGACGAGGTGCGGGCCGGCAACTTGTTGCATGGAGGATGGACCGAACTAGTTGGGGTGGCCTACGAGCGCAGGATCTATGCGTTCCGCTTCGAAACCACCGTGGACCAGGATGACGCATTCATCGCCAAGATGAACGACGCGAAAAATCAGTCGCATTTTCAACTGCTGTTCAGCAACTGCTCCGACTTTGCACGGGTCGTGTTGAACGAGTATTTTCCTTGGACGTTCAAGCGCAGCATCTTTCCCGATGCGGGGATGACCACCCCGAAGCAGATTACCTATAAGCTTGTCCGCTACGGTCAGAAACATCCCAACGCCGAATTGAGCGTGCTGGAGATTCCGCAGGTTCCGGGGTACCGGCATTTGAGCCGGTCGAACAAGAGCATCTCCGAGTCGCTGATTACGACTGCCTATGCGATTCCGATTGCGGTGTTCAATCCGTATTTAGCGGGCGGCCTTTTTGTGGATTATCTGGTGCGCGGGCGTTATCGCCTGATCCCTAAACAACCCGAAATCGTAGAGCCCAATGATCTGTCGGCATTGACAGCCTCCGGGGCACGCGAGCAGAATCCGGAAAGCGCGAAAGACCAGGCCACACGCGCCGCTGTGAACGGCTTTGCGGAGACGCGGACGTCCTCAGTCAATTCCGGCCTGAGAGAATTGACGTCCACGCATGAGTAAAGCTCCGCAGAGTGCCAAAAACCACGGCAGGTTCGATCCCCTTTTTCACTTTTTTCTTGCACCGGTGCTCCTGGCAAACCTGGTCGCTGCGATCGTGGCGCTGGTGCACCGGCAAGATTTTTTCCATTGGTGGATGCTGTTGCTTTCAGTGACAGCGATTGTCCTGCTTTTCAAGCTGCGTAACTATCCGTTGAAGGTGCAGGACCGCGTGATCCGGCTGGAGGAACGGCTGCGGCTGCAAGCACTGGCGCCGGCGGAGTGGCACGCGCAGATTTATCGGCTCACTGAGGATCAGTTGATCGGGCTGCGGTTCGCAAGTGACGACGAAGTGGTGGAGCTGGCCAAGCAGGCTCTCGAGCACAACCTGGCTCGCAAACAAATCAAGGAGCGGATCAAGAGCTGGCGCGCGGACGATTGGCGGGTGTGAGGACTTAATAGCTTCGCGTGGCTTGCCGAGGCGTCGCAGACTTTCCCTCACAACTTGCCAATCCCGCACGCTCCGCGGAATTCGCACTTTCCAACCGCCTCTACGGCTACTGACTTATGAATCCGGACACTTCATGAGGATCGCGGCAGCTTCTCAGGCAGGGCCGATGAGTTTCAGGTAATCCGGCTCATCGGCAATCGTCTGGTAGCGGAAGCCTCGCACGATTTTGCGTCCTTTCAGAAAAAACACACCCGGCATTTGATGTCCGTCTTCCTGAATGCGGCCGATGCCGTATTTGCGCAAGGCGCCCGAAAGCCAACCTTTCCAGACCTTCAGGCTAAGAAGGCTGAGATAAGGGTTCATGCGCGATAGAGCGAAGACCGGATGCTGGTAGAGGGAGGCATCGGGGTTGCTGACGCGCTCGACAGTGGAGAGCTGGTAGTAGTCGAAGTAGGGCTTGGCACGCTCGGGCGATCCGAGATGAACGAAAACGGGTTGTGCGCCTCTGACCGCAATCTGAGCCCGGATTCGGGCCACCTGATCGAGCGCCTGCCGGCAAAAAGCACATCCGAAATGGCGAAGGAAGATCAGCAGAACCGGAGACTGATCGACAATCTCAAGCAGCGAGCGGCCCGTCTCCGTTCGATACTCGCGCAGGACAGCGACCAGCTGCTCTTGCTCGGCGAGTTGTGCGGTAGATGGCAACGTGGTCTGGACTCCCTTTCGAAGGTCTCGACGGAGCACGGCTGATCGCGTCCCCGGCGGTCTCTGTCTGCTCGGTCAGGTTAACCCATTTGCTGAAAAATGCGGGGCTAAACTGAGAACGCGCAGCGGCCCGCATTGGATTGAAGAAGACAGCAATTCTCCTGGAGGTATCGGAGAGGACGAAGAGAGAGGACCTGAGGCTAGTTGCCGGAGGATTTCGGGCCAGCGTCCCCAGGATCGTTGTCCGGCGGCAAAATCGACTCAGTATCCAACGCGTGCTCGTGCTTGTATTGTTCTACGGGCATCTTGCCATCCCACCAGGCGCCGTTCATCGGATAGACATCTGGATCGAAGAAGACCTGGTAGAAGTGCCACACCACGATCGCAAGTGTAGCGAGGATAGCTTCGTAGTAGTGGATCGCCGTAGCCACGTCAACCCACCAGCGCGCCAACAGGTCGCCCACCCATACCTTGGCCCAGAGCATAATGCCGGTCAGCCCCATGAGCGCTGTACCCCAGACCAGAGCCCAGTATTCTGCCTTTTCGGCGTAGTTGAAGCGGCCGAAGGCCGGCTTCTGCTTGCTGAGGCCGAGGTAGTAGAGCATCGTCTTCCACGCATCGAATGCATCTTGTGGGCGTGGCGCCAGATCGCGGATGAGGCGGCGCCCCTCGTGCCAGGCAGCGACATAGAGGATGTGGTAGATGCCGGCGCCAATCAGGACCACGCCTGCGATGCGATGGACGACGCTGCGAAGATGCTCGCCCATGCCCAGCAATTCAGCGAACCACGACTCAGGGAATTTGAGAGCAAAGCCGGTAATGACCAGAACAATGAAGCTTGTGAGCAGAATCAGGTGCTGCCAGCGCTGATTCATCGTCATGCGCACCATCATCGGGTTCTGCATTTTGCGGCGCGTGACCATCTTGCTGCGCCAGATGATCGCGTTATGCAGGAACATGCCGGTGATGACGAGAAAGATGAGCGCAACGTAGATAATGCGCACCCAGCGCACAGCGGTCGAGCCGATGTCTTTGGGGTGAACACCGTCTTCAAGGTGAACCCGCGTCATGATGAATTTCTGCGTGACGCCTTTGTGGCACTTGCCGCAGGTGGCTTCAAGATTCGCGTGGTTGACGGTGGAGCGCGGATCGCTCGAGGGGAGAATGTCGTGGACGCCGTGGCAACTGGAGCAGTTCGCAGCAACTACAGAACCGCCTTCCATGGCCAGTCCATGATAGCTGTCCATGTAGGTGGAGACGCGGTTGCCGGGGAGTCCGAATTCGCTGGAGAGACGCACGCCCTCATGGCACCGGGCGCATGTGTCGCGCGAAACATTCTGCTCGGAGACGGGAGCGTTGGGATCGCGGTGATTCTTAATGGAGTGAATGCCGTGGCAGTCTGTGCAGACAGGAGCAAGGTTATTGCCTCGGGCAATTCCCTGCCCGTGGATGCTGGCCATGAACGTCTGTTGGATTGCGCTATGGCACTTGCCGCAGGTGGCGGGGACATTGAATTTTGCAATCGTCGAGTTCTGTTCGTTAGCAGCGAGAATCTCGTGCGACCCGTGGCAATCGGTGCAGACGGCGGCCTTGGTTGAGCCTTTTTCGACAGCGCGGCCATGCACACTTTGCTGATAGGAGACGAAGGGCTGAGCGCTTTCGCCGTTCGACTCCATGAGGAATTTTTGGCCGTGACATTTTCCGCAGGTGACGGGAATGTTGGCGTGATTGACGGGCGATTGCGGATTGTCTGCAGTAACGATCGCATGCACCGAGCCATGGCAGTCGGCACAACCGGCCGCCGGGCCACCGGCCACAGTGGGTTTTGCATGGATGCTGTGCGAATACGCTGTAAGTGCGTCGGCGTGGCAACCTGCACAGGTGAGTTTCTTGGGCGGTGTTTCGTGGGCCAGGCTCTTGACGTCGGTGTGGCAGTCGACGCATGTGAACATGGAGCCGTGGATCGAGTGCTTCAGCTTGGTCGCATCGACAAACAGGCTGTGCGCCTTGCCGTTGACGGTTTCGGTGAGCGTGGCGTCGCCGTGGCAGGCGAGGCAGTCTTCATTTTTGAGCTTGTGCTCGGCATGAAGTGACGGGGCCCAGACAAGAGAAGACGCAACGAAACTACACGCCAGCAACCAACGAACCGAATTCACGTATTAAAGATGGGCTTGTTGTGGAAGACCTCGCTGTGACTCGTATCACGAACGGCGGCGAACAACATGACGAAATGCTGAATTGGGCTGTGAGCGCCATCGCAGTACCGAAACTGGCGGAGTTCGCTCCGTCTCAGGCCGCGTAGGCCGGCGTGTCGGGGTCAGTGCTTTCGCAGGTCTCAACCGCCCCAGCGACGAGGACCTGTCGCTGGGGACCCCGACCAAAATCGAGACCTGGGCACCCATCTTCGTGCAGGAACGGGCAGCGGAAGACCGATTCCCGACTTACCCGAAATAGGCAGTCAGCGTGAGGATCAAAAGAATAAGGCCCACGGAGATCGCGAGAAACCCGACAATCCTTGAGAAATTGACGAACCACTTCTGCGGCTTCTCGGCGAGCCGGGATTCGAGCTTTCCTTCCGCCACCATGCGCTGATATTCGAGCGGGCGTTTGTGCTTGAACTCCTCTTCGCTCTCGACACCGGTGAAGATCACCATATCCATCGGGAATGAATCGGGACGCAGGTGGGTGTTGACGAAATGGATCGAGAAGATGAACAGGATTGCCAGCAGTCCTTCTTCGCTGTGGATGACGAGCACGGCATTCAATGCCCAGCCGGGCAGGAAGTGCGCGAAGAATGGCGCGAACCACATGGCGTAGCCGGAGAAGCCGATGACGATCATGCCCCAGAACACCGCCCAGTAGTCGAACTTCTCCCAGTAGGCGTATCGATCGAAATTCGGTCTTTGACCGAGTCCAATGAACCAGCGCATGTGGGCGAAGATGTCTTTGACATCCTTCCAGTTGGCGACCATGGAGGTCACGCCCCAGAAGACGCCTTTCTCCCGCTTGACGAGCCCACGCTGAAAGATGTCTTTCACGTGGATGAGAAACGCGATGGTCAGTGCGATCGCGCAGAACTTATGGAAGAAGAGAATCGCGCCGAATCCACCTACGAATTTGGCCAAACCGCGCGCCCAGATGCTCTCACTGAATCGCAATGGAAGGCCGGTGGCAGCGAGACCGAGAAAAGTGCTGAAGAGAACCGCGTGCATCGCCCGTTGAGCTGAAGTAAAGCGCGCAAAGTGGCGGCCTGCCAGAGCCTGCCCGGGTACGGAGGTTGGGGTGGTTTGGACCGAATCAGGCATGGTGGTCTCCTTCAGCCGACTTCTTCTTGATCTGGTCGTACCGTGCGCGGACCAGCCACAGGATGGTGTGTATGACAAAGAACGTGAGCGTGCTGGCGAGCAGCAGGTTCATGAACAGACGCACGAAGTAAAGAGCCGGATTCAGTTTGCGATCATGTGCGTTGGCGTGCGGCTGGTAGCGGACGAAGCTTGCGTTGGCTCCTGCATGGCAGCGACCGCAAGTAACGATGAGGTTCGCCGGTGCGATGGGCGAGTTCGGATCGGAGGCGGGCAGGATTTTGTGCGCGCCGTGGCAATCCCAGCAGCGGGCCGTCTCAACGTAGCCACCAAGCGAGCCGAGTTGCGAATGGAAGGTGTCGCGATAAGTAGAGAGCTTGTCTTTATGGCAGGAGCCGCAGATGGGCGTGGACTGCATGCGGAAAGCAGATTCTGTCGGCTGCAGGATTGCGTGCGCGGTGTGGCAGTCGGTGCAGACGGGGGCTTTCATTTTGCCCGCTGCGATGGCCTTGCCGTGGGCTCCATCTTCGTAGTCCATGTCGATCTTGGCGTGGCAACTGCCGCAGGTCTTCGGGATGTTGGCCTTGAATGTCGGGCTTGCGGGATTGGTATGGCTCAGGATGCCATGCGATCCGTGACAACTTTGGCAGTTCGCAGCGACGAGAAGGCCCTCTTTGCTGAGCGCGAACCCGTGGATCGAATCCATGTAGTGCGGAAGGACACTCGCCAAGCCATGCTTTCGCGCGTCCCCGTTGTCGCCGTGGCATTTTCCGCAGGTTGCAGGCACGTTAAGCGGATAAACGGCGGAGCGGGGATCGGCCTTGGGAAAGATCGAATGCGCATCGCCATGGCAACTGGTGCACGGATGCTCTTTGCCGTCGGCGTGGACGCTGCCCTTAAGTTTGTCCTGCTCGTCGCCGTGGCATTTGGAGCATTCAACCGGGGCAAGGTGCTCGGGATGTGGATATTCCTTGATGTCCGCGTGGCAGTCATTGCATTTGAGGTTGCCGTGGATGCTTGCAGAAAATTTCTGACCGTCAACGCCGATGTTGTGGCCGGCGTCGTCCTTCATGGTGGCGTCGCCGTGACAGGAGAGGCAGTCGGTTTCTGCGTGGAGCGGGTGAGTATTGAGAAGAATGAATAGCCCGAAGACTAGAGAAACCGCAGAGCGGGACAAGAGGCTTGAACGGGTCCACAATTGCTCTACGACGAGGCCGCTTTTGTTGAGCGGGATCTTCCCTAAGAAAACGACACCGTGCGTCAGCTTGACCGGGTTTGTGATTTCTCGAGCGACTTTTATTGGGCCCGAGGCGGGTCCTGAGGTTGAATGACGCCCTCGCGGATCGGCTGGCGGAACTGTGCTGCGGGCTACGGCCTGGATCATTCTGCCGTCTGCTTTCTCCGGAACAGAGAGGACTCAAAGGTTTGAAGCAAGGCCCGTCTCTCCGGCCTGCGCGTCGGGCGCAGGATTGGAGCTCAACAGGTGAGGAGAACCCATCTGGGGTCCGCGGATCAGTGATTCCGATCACGAACGGCGGGTGTTGGTGAGGTGGTCCGGCGGATTGAAAGGAGATGCGGATCACTCAAATGACTAAAGGCTGAATCGCTGGGGTGAGGCAGGACACATAGGACCAAGCCAGAGACGATGACGGGTTTGCATTTTCAAGGTCGAAGGCCGGATTGCGAGCGCGATTTTTCCACACAGGGACGCAAACACGACGAGCCTGCGATACACTGGCGCTCTTCCCGAAGGCGATTTGCACCGGAGGTTCTATGACACGCTTCAGATTTGTGCCAACCATTTTGCTGGCTCTCGCAGTTCTGTCTATCCCCACGCTTGCATCGGCAGCGTCCGCGTCAACCGACAAGGATGCGATTGCAGCGCTGCTCGAACGAGGCCGTAAAGCGTTCGATGCCCACGAGTGAACGCCATCATGGCGAACTATGCACCGGGCGATCAGCTCTTTGTTTTCGACGTCATTCCACCGCGAGAATATCCGAGTTGGGAAGCCTACAAGAAGGACTGGCAGGAACTGTTCGCGCAGTTCCCTGGGCCGATCCACAACACGATCTCCGAATTGAGCATTACGGTGGACGGATCGACGGCGTACAGCCATTATGTGGAAGCCGGGACGATGACAGCGAAGGATGGGACAGCGTCCAGTTGGCGGTGCGGATCACGGATGTGTATCGGAAGATTGGCGACAAATGGCTGATCGTGCTCGAGCATGTTTCGGTGCCAGTGGATTTTGCGACGGGCAAGGCGGATTTGTTGTCGAAGCCCCGAGCGACTAGCCGTCCAGGCAATGGCTTCGCGTGGCTTCTCGATAGATCGCAGAGAAGGCGGTCGATATTAAGTGCAGAGAACGAAAGCAGAACTGCATTTGCCCGCACTCGGCGGCGTTTCGCGTTCATTTTCCTCTGATTTCTTTGTGTTAGCGTATTGAACGGGAGTTACGAAAAGAAACATGTCAGCCATCACTTCATTTATCAAGCATCACTATCGGCACTTCAATGCCGCGGCCCTCATCGACGCAGCCCAGGCCTACAACGACCTGCTCGCTTCGGGCGGAAAAATGTTTCTAACCATTGGCGGCGCCATGAGTACCGCCGAGCTGGGCCTGTCTCTTGCCGAAATGATTCGCCAGGACAAGGTGCACGGCATTTGCTGCACCGGCGCGAATCTGGAAGAGGATGTGTTCAACCTCGTCGCTCACGATTTTTATGAGCGCGTGCCCCACTATCGCGACCTGACCCCGGCCGACGAAGCCAAGCTGCTATCGCGCCACATGAACCGCGTGACCGATACCTGCATCCCCGAGATGGAAGCCATGCGGCGCATCGAAAATGAAGTCCTGAAGGAGTGGGTGCGCGCCGATCAAGCCGGGGAGCGGTTCTTCCCCCACCAGTTCTTTTTCAAGATTCTGCTGTCAGGTGACCTGAAGAAGAGCTACCAGATCGACCCGAAAAATAGCTGGCTGCTGGCTGCGGCGGAAAAGAATTTGCCCATGTTTGTGCCGGGTTGGGAAGACTCGACCCTGGGCAATATGTATGCGGGTCACTGCATCAGTGGCGATGTGAAGAAGGTGCACACGGTGCGCACCGGCATCGAATACATGATGGAGTTGGCCGAGTGGTACACCAATACGACAGCGAAAACGCCACTGGGATTTTTCCAGATTGCAGGCGGCATCGCGGGCGATTTTCCAATCTGCGTCGTCCCGATGCTGCACCAGGATCTGCAGCGCACCAACGTGCCGCTGTGGGCGTATTTCTGCCAGATTTCGGACTCGACGACAAGCTATGGGTCGTACTCGGGCGCGGTGCCGAACGAGAAGATCACCTGGGGCAAGCTGGGCGAGAAGACGCCCAAGTTCATCATCGAGAGCGACGCGTCGATTGTCGCGCCGCTGATTTTTGCCTATGTGCTGGGCTGGTAGGCACCTGCGGTGCGGCTGGCCGCGCTCGCGCGCCGATGGTCTTTTGACTTCGATTCGCTCGTTATGAAAAGCAACGGTTGGGGTTCGTTGCTTTCCCAGGTCTCAAAATCGAGACCTGGGGCACCCATTTCTGTGGTGACTGACGCCTTCGGCGGGCCGATTTAGTTGTCGGGCATCACCACGAAGGGACTGGCCATTGAGCCTCCCTCGGAGCCTGCAAATGCTGCTTGGCCAATGGAGGGCAGCCGCTGCTTCTCTGGCCATACGGGTCCTGCAAGTTCGGGCATGGGCTTCGCGCGGAACAGCTTCTTGCATTGGTGTGCCGTCCACCGCGCCCACCTCTTCGACTTTTTGCGGCGCGCACTGTCAGTGGATATACCTGTGCCTGCGTACATCTGGCGGTAGAGCTTCGACAGAAAGATGAATCCGAGCCGGGCGCGCAGGGTTGGTGTGCACGCTGATCTTTCCCAGATGGCTCCCCAGGTGTAGAACCTGTCCCACACCTTTTGGGTGCGCTCGCGAATTTCATCGGAGCTCATGGAAGGATGCGGCGTGAACATCTTGGGGCGAACCTCGGTCGGGATAAGCCAGTAGCGCGTAATGGGCACGTCGCCCACCATCATGGGATCCTTGGCCTGCTCTTTTTCCCATTTCCCAAAATCAACGGTGCCGGGGAATGGCGTCATCATCACAAATTGCGCAAACGTTACGCCCGCTTTGAGGGCCATCTCAACCGTGGCATCGAAGGTGGCGGGCTTGTCCGTCGGCAGGCCGAAGATAAACGAGCCGAGGACATGAACTCCGTGCTGCTTGAAGGTCTGTAACTGGCGGGCGAGCGCTTCGCCGGAGTAGTTCCAGTCCTTGAAGACGGCTTTGAGGCCTTCGGGCGTGACTGCCTCCACGCCTACGAGCGCGCCTTTGATATTGGCCTTGTGCATGGCGTCGAGATACGTTCCGTCTTCACCGGCTTCCATGGTGATCTGCGTAAAGAACACCATGTCCTTGGGCAGCTTCGCGAGCTCTTCCATCAGCTGGAATCGTTCTGCGCGGATCGCATTGAGTTCGTCGAGTTTGGCTTGATTCTTTTGCTCTCGGGCCAAGCGAAGATCGGTCAACGTGACCGGATAAAAGTTGTCATCGGCCAGGGCGATAAAGCGAAAACCAATCCGACGCAATTCGATGATTTCATCCACCACGCGCTGATGATTGCGTTGCCGGGGCTTTTGACCATCCGTCCGCCAGACGCTGCAGAAGGAGCAGTGCTTGGGGCAGCCGCGAATGGTCTGCACCGAGGCCCACATGTATTTCTGCGGGTCCATCAGATCCCAGCGGGCCGGCAGAAATTCGCTGCCTTCGAGTCGTCCGCCTGTGTATACGCGCTCGGGCTTGCCGGCTAAACAATCGTTGACGGCTTTACCCCAGGCGACATCGCCGTCGCCAGTGACGACTGCGTGGGCTTCTCCGCGCTCGAATGCTTCTTCTGGAAACAGCGTGGCATGAATGCCGCCATAAACGACCCAGGCGCCACGACTGCGGGCCATCCGGCCCACCTGGTAGCCGCGCAAAGCGTTGCCGGTGTGGACGCTGATGCCCACGATATCGCCGGGCTGAATAGACTCCGGGACGATCTGCTCGAGAGATTCGTCGATGAGGAGGGGGTCGCCGGCTGTCTGCGGTGTTGCGGCGGCGAGAACAAATAGCCAGCGGGGTGTGATGACCGCCGTTCCAAAAGAATTGTCGCTTGGGTTAACCAGGTGGACGCTCATTGAATCCAATCTTCGTTGGTGCGAGTTTTGTGGCCCAGAGAGCGTCTCAATAATCGGAGATATCCATGCTGCGAATCCGCAGGATTTCCGTTGGCGGACATCCGCCCGAGATTCCCTTAGACTGTTTCGCCGATCTTACAGGTTTGGTTCAATTCTGTATGGTCAATTCTGACCACTTTTGGGATTCGAACCATCGGATTCGGTGAAAGCTCGGCGTCATCCTTTGCCGTTCCGACTGGCAACACAGGAGATAGGATGTCTTTGCAGCGCCAGAGGATGGCCCATCCTCCTTTGCTGCAGGTTTCGCTTCCGAACCGGACTTTGCGAGGCGCTACCAGCTTTAGGGCGGCCACACCTTCCCCCCCCCCAACTCATTCAATGGAGTGCCCGGCTCCGCCGGGCCCAGAACAGATGAGACGCTGCGATCATAACCCTCTGGTGGCACAACCTGCATTTTTCGGGTCGTGAAGAGATCGAAATTACGCTAGACGCGGCTGCATTCTTCGATGGGGATCGGGACCTGCTCCACGATTTCAAGGCCGAATCCCTCCAGAGCAGGAATGTGCATGGGCGTGTTCGAAAGCAGGCGAATGCGCTGAATACCCAGATCGGAAAGGATCTGGCCACCGAGTCCGATCGCGCGCAGGATGCGCCCGGTACGCGCCTGGGAGCCCTCGCGAGCGCGCGTCTCCCGATGCAGGATGATGCGCGAGGCGCTGCCATCCGGAGCTTTCTCGGGGATGACCGCCCCTCCCGGCTCGAAGGTGGCATCGGGAACAGGCGCGTGGTCGATCTCGAAACCCCGCGATGTGTTGTGAAGATACAGAATCACGCCGCAGCCTTCCTCTGCGATCATGCGCATCGACTGGTCGAGCACCTCGCGGCACCGGCAGTCGGCCGCAAATACATCGCCCGCGGTGCAACGGGTATGCACACGCACCAGGACCGGATGCGAGCACGGCGGCCGCGACGCTCCATCCCTCGTCAACAGCCCCGAAGGCCCCTCATGAAAAGCTGGGCAGCCCGGACAGAGATCGCCGCGCACCAGCGCGATGTGGCTCTCGCCGCCGTTGACCTCGCTCTCGTAGGCAATCATGCGGAATTCGCCATGACTGGTCTGAATGAGCGTCTCGCCGGCCCGCACAATATAGCGCTCGTGGCGAAGACGATAACGAATGAGCTCGGCGACGGTGAGGATCTTGAGCCCATGCTCTTTCGAGAACGGAATTAAATCGGGAACCCGGGCCATCTCCCCGTCGTCGCGCATGATCTCGCAGATCACGCCAGACGGATTGAGTCCCGCCATGCGCGCAAGGTCGACGGAAGCTTCAGTCTGCCCCGCGCGGACCAGTACTCCACCTCGGCGAGCACGCAATGGAAAAATATGGCCGGGGCGGGCCAGATCGCTATAGGTGCTTTTCGGATCGATGGCGGTGCGAATGGTCTGGGCTCGATCGGCCGCGGAGATACCGGTCGTGACGCCCTCCCGCGCCTCGATGGTCTCCGTGAAAGCGGTGCCAAAGCGCGAGGAGTTCTGCTGGGTCATAGGAAAGAGCCGCAGATGATCGGCGCGTTCTTCCGTCAGGGTGAGGCAGATAAGACCGCGGCCGTAGCGGGCCATGAAGTTGATGGCGTCGGGCGTGACGTGTTCCGCAGCCAGTGTCAGATCGCCCTCGTTCTCGCGATCCTCATCATCGACGACGACCACCATGCGACCGGCACGGATCTCCTCCAATGCTCCCGGAACATCGGTGAATGGGGGTTCGATGGTGCGGACGGTCTCTGGCATCGCTATGCCTTATTCTGAACGATTTAAGCCGGGACAGCAAAGGGGGAGTCAGTGACGCGAAAAGCCGAGCCAACAACGCAATCAAGATGGCGGTAAATTAGAACCTGGCCTCAAAGCAAAAGCGCCACCCAAAGGCGGCGCTTTTTGACCTGACCGAGAAACCCCTACAACGTCGATTCGATCTCAAAGCCCCAAGCCTCGAGGAGTGCTTCTGGGATGTACTTTGAGTTCTTGTTCCGGCGTGCCCACTCACGGAGGCGGGTAGACCGGATGTACTGATCCGGGGTGAGTTTGAACTCCTTCACGATTTGTTCGAAGGAGGTTACGGTAGGCACAACAGGCCCTATGGGCTCTGGTTTGCCCCAATTCGGATTTCCACGACGCTTTGCCATTGTTTTTGTTGTCCTTAAGAAAGGAGTGATTTGTTGAAACATCCTCGGACGGCGGCTGGGGACCCTCTCGGTCCGAAGGAACGCTAATGGTCCTATTTTAAGTATTTTTTCTCCAAAAATCAATAGTAAATCGATCTTTTTCAGGCAATTACGATCAGAATTGTGAGCGCGGAAAAATACCTGCCTATATTATTGTGCAATATAGCCTTACTTGGCCCATGACCCCAATCTGGACCTCATGAATGATCGCAGAAGTTGTGCAAAAGTGGCCTCCAAAGGCCCGCCGTGTAACGATTACTCCTATGACAATAACTCGGGGGACTTTAGCACTTGGATTGGTCGCCCTGATCTCAAGTTTAGTCACGAGCCTGACACCCTGCCGGGCAGTGGAGCTAAAGGTAGACCGGGACGCCCTGCAACGCACCCTGCGCCAGCAGCTTTTCAGCGGTCCGGACGGGCGCTATTTCCTCAAAGGCAATGCTCAGTCGGCATGCCGGGTTTATGCCGACGACGCGCAACTGAGCTTTGTGCAGGGCCGCATCGTGGTCAAGATCAAGTCCCACGCGCGTCTGGGACAATCCGTCCACGGAGCCTGCCTTGGCATCTCGCTGGCCCCGACATCGGAGGTTTCGCTGGAGCCTTATGGTGAAGGAGAGACCATCGGATTCCGCGACGCGCAGATGATCAAGGTGAGCGACCAGCGAGAGCTCAATTTTCTGCTGGCGCCGTTTCTCAGCCACCAGGTGCCGTCCAGTATGAAGGTCAATGCGGCCGAGCTTCTGCGAAAAGCGCTGGAGGGCTCGACTGTCTCTTCCGGCTACAAGGTGTCGCTGGACAAGCTCAAGATTCACTCCATTCAAATTCAAGGCGACGACCTCGTGGTGGATGCGGATGGGGACCTCAGCGTCAAGTGATGCTGGTGTTGAACGGAACCAATCGCGACTTCGCGAGAATGTTAGTTTGGAACACATATGCCCTCCCCTACAGCCGAAATCCTAGGCGAAATCGGATTGCCGGTTCCAGTTCGCGAGTTGGCAGCCAGGACTTGGGACGTCATCGTGGTGGGTGCGGGCCACAACGGCTTGGCTTGTGCTGCCTACCTTGCGCGGGCCGGTCAGCAGGTCCTGGTGATTGAGAGCCGCGCACGTGTCGGCGGAGCCTGCACAATTGAAGAGCCGTTCCCCGGCGTGCGCATGTCCCCATGCGCCTATCTTGCCGGGCTCCTGCATCCGCTGGTGGTCGAAGAACTGGAACTTCCGCGGCGCGGATTCCGTTGGACACCGGCGGTGAACGGGCTCTTCGTTCCCTTCCTCGATGGCACGAGCATTCAGCTGTGGGACGATGACGAGCGATGCCTGGAGGAAGTGCGCGCACTCGCTCCCGGCGATGTGGACGGGTTCCGCGCAATGAACGATGTTGTCCGGCGGTTGCGCGATGCGTTGCGTCCAAGCTGTAAGACCGGCAACGATCCTGTGCGAGACGACCCTTCTGGCCGAGACTTCTGGATCGGCGACGCGCCCACGCGCGATCAAATCGAAGAGCGGCTCGGCAACGATGACGAGGCAAGGGCGCTCCTCTTCGACTGGTCGATGGCTGAATTTGTCGAGCGCTATCTGCGCGACGAACGATTGCAGGTCGCGTATCTCGGCCAGGGCGTCATCGGCACCAATGCAAGCCCGTTCGACAAGGGCACCGCTTCGATTCGCTTCCATCACGCTTCGGGCCGGTTAGGTGGCATGCCGGGCATGTGGGGCTACGTGCAGGGCGGCATGGGCATGGTCTCCTTCTATTTCTGCGACGCGGCACGCGATGCGGGAGCCACAGTGGTGTCAGGCGTGCCCGTGGCCCGGATTCTGCCGGGGGAAGGCGTGCTCCTCGAAGGTGGCGAGCGCATCGCCGCACGCACCATCGTGTCGAATGCCGATCCGCGCGTGACTCTGCAACTGCTCGGCGACGACGCCGATGCCGCATGGCGCGCCAAGGTCGAGGAAATCCCCATCGAAGGCTGCACGGTGAAGCTCAATGTGCATTTGCGCGAGTTGCCCAATTTCACCGCGCGGCCCGGAGTCAACCAACCGCATCACTTCGGGCAGATTAATGCGCCGCTGACGAAAGACGAGTGGAAGGCGGGGTATGCCGCGGCAAGGCGTGGCGAACTTCCGGAGCATCTGTGGTGCGAACTGTATTTTCAAAGCGTGCACGACGGCTCGGTTGCCCCGCCCGGCACACACACCATGAGCGTGTTTGCTCAATATGTGCCGTATAAGTTTGCGCATGGCACATGGGACGAGCGACGCGAAGAAGTGCGCTCGTTAGCTCTCAATTCCCTTGCCCGTTTCTGCTCGAACATCGATGATGCTGTAATCGACGCACAAGTTCTGGGCCCGCCCGACATCGAGACGAAAGTGGGCCTCACCGGTGGACACATCTTCCAGGGCGAGTGCCTGCCGCCCTATATGTGGGCCAATCGCCTCTCTGCGCGTACGCCTATGGCAGGCCTCTATCTCTGCGGCGCCTGCACGCACCCCGGCGGCAGCGTGATCGGCATCAACGGAAGGAATGCCGCGATGGCGGTGCTGAAGGATAGAGGCAATCGCTAAAACACAATGCCGATGAACTGCACTTGGAATTGAGCTTACAAAGACCTCGCCTGCCACTGAAGCGGGCAGAACTGCGCGAGCAACGCGAAGTCCCTCGCGTTGGTGGAGATCACCTGAATGCCGTTGCGTGCGGCGCTTGTGGCGATGAGGGCGTCGTTGGTGAGACGCGCTCTTCCGATCTTCTCGTATCCGTACGTCTGAGCGATGGCGGCGAGAATGTGGCCAGTGAAGGACCAGTCGCTGAGGCTTGGCACAAGAACGCGATTGGCTTTGGCGAAATCGCGCTCGAGCTTTTCGAGCACTCTGCGATCAGCCGGCTTAGAGCCCGCGTACAACTCCTCGAGCACCACCGAACTTAGCCACAAGGGAGTTTCCCTGGCCCACCTTTGCAGCACGGCGGTTGAATCCCCACCAGAACGCAGCCCGGTGATGTACACAGAGGAGTCGAACAGAATGGGCATTTGCTACTGCGACAAGCTTCCGAATACGTCTCGGATGCGAATCCCGCTTTTGAAGAATCGCTGATTGGCTTCGGCTGTCATGCGATTGCGGGCCGCCTCCGAGATGACGAGGTCGAGAGCGCGCACAATGGTTTCGGTCTCCGTGGAGGCTCCAAGAACCTTTTGCGCAAGTGCAATCTGCGCTTGATTGAGCCGGATGTTTTTGCGAACAGCGGAAGTCCTTGCGGCTGCCATGATGCGCTCCTATGCACAGATTACTCCACGTCTGTATAGAACACAATATTATCTGTACACCTTATCCGGCTGCCTAAACTCGAAATCCGAAGAAGTTCCTGATTGTTCGATCCGCCCCGCTCTGCTATCCTCCGCCGTACATGTCCGCGGCTTCTTCACTAGGAAAAATTCCCGCACTCAAGCGAGGCATCCGGTTCCGCGACCTCGTGCCCTTCTACGTGGCCACGGTTCTGAGTCTGCGCTGGACCGCAACCGCCGCGGCCGCGGGGCCGAGCATTCTAGTGGTTTGGATTGCCTCGGTCAGTTGCTTCTTTCTTCCCCTGGCCGCAAGCGTGATGGAACTGTCGTCGCGGTATCCCGAAGAGGGCGGCATTTATGTGTGGACGCGCGAGGCATTCGGCGACTTCTCCGGCTTTATCTGCGCATGGACTTACTGGATGTGCAATCTTCCCTTCTTTGCCAGCGTGCTTTATTTCGGCGCTGGGTCGGCCCTCTTTGCCTTCGGGACACGGGCGCAAGCGCTGAATGCGAATCCGCTGTATTACATGACATTCGCAGCTTTCTGGCTGGGGGCGATCACCTTGATCAACATCCGCGGCGTGAATGCGGGCAAGTGGTTGAACAATATCTGCGCCCTCGGAGTCGTGCTTCCGTTAACCGCGCTGATCCTGATGGCCGCGGTTTCTTTCTGGCGATTCGGCCCGGCAGTGCGCTATCCGCCGGCGAGCTTCGCTCCTCATTGGTCTTTGGGCAACGCGGTCTTCTGGTCGAGCGTTTTTTTTGCCTTCGCCGGAACAGAATCTATCTCCGCTATGGCCGATGAAATCGAGAATCCCCGCCGTACGATTCCGTGGGCCCTGCTTGTCGCCGGCAGCATTCTGACCATTGGCTATGTAGGCGGGACGGCTGCGCTGCTGGTGGCGCTGCCCAGCGATGCGGTGGGCGGTCCGGATGGCTTTGTCAACGGGATTCATGTGTTGAGCGACCGCCTCGGCTTGACCTGGCTGCTGGCGCCCATGGCTCTGTTGGTCGCACTCAATTCGATCGGCGGCGCCGCCGGAAACCTCTCTTCGAGTGCGCGGCTGCCTTTCGTTGCCGGGGTCGATCGCTATCTTCCCGCGGCGTTCGGATGGGTCCACCCGCGGTATCGCACACCATGGGTCGCGCTCGCCGTCTATGGGGGCTCGGGCGTTCTGGTGGCGTTGCTCGGGCAGGCGGGAACCACAGTACGCGGCGCGTATGACGTGCTCGTCAGTATGGCGATCATTGCGAATTTTCTGCCCTACCTGTTTTTGTTCGGGGCGATGATCAAGATGCAGAGAAGGCCCGTAGGACCCGAGGTACGGCGGGTGTTGGGAGGCAGGCCGGTGGCGATCCTGCTGGCGAGCGTGGGACTTGTCAGCACCGCGCTCACGATCGTTCTCTCAGCATTCCCGGCTCACGACGATCCGAACAAGCCGCTCGCTGTGGCGAAAGTTGTGGGCGGGACCATCGTCCTGGTCGGAGCCGGCGTTCTGGTGTTCCTCTTCGAACGGCGAAATTCGCGAGCCCAGCTAGTGTCCTGAGTCTAAAATCCACGACATAAAATGACCTGTCATCCTGAGCGAACGGGGCCCCAAACGTCTTTCAGTTTGGGGGTGGTGAGTCGAAGGATCTGCGGTTGTTCTTCCACGAACTTTAGAGACACCACACTAATCTGATCGGCGCAGACGTACTACTTCGCGCCGGACAGGCTTAGGCGGTAGAAATTCAACCTGCGCCGGTGTCACTTCAGTCCCCGCAATGAATACACGCGGCCGCGCAGGCGCCGCAATGAAGTATGCCAGCTCACGGTAGTCGTCGAATTCATGGATCGCAAAGTCGGCTTCCTTGCCCGGTTCAAGCGAGCCGAGACTATTGCCCAGATCGAGACTGCGCGCAGCATTGATCGTGGCAGCCGTCAGCGCCTCCGCCGGGGACAATCCCATCTGCAGGCAGGCGAGGGACATCATCATCGGCATGGATGCAATGGGCGAAGAACCGGGGTTGAAGTCGGTGGCCAGAACAATGGCGAGGCCCGCATCGATCATCTTCCGTGCGGGCGGATAGTGGGTGCGACCCAACGCGAAAACGGAGCCCGGCAGCAGCACCGGTTGCACACCCGCAGTGCAGAGCTGGCGTGACGTTTCGTCGGTTACGGTCTCGAGATGGTCTGCGGTTGCCGCGCCAAGTTCCGCAGCGAGCGCCGCGCCGGTGCCGGGACGAAATTGCTCGGCATGAATGCGCAGCCGCATACCGTGATGGCGCGCGGATTTCAACACCGTGCGCGCCTCCGCAACCGTGAAGGCATGATCGTCGCAGAAGGCGTCGCAGTAGCGGGCCAAGCCTGCGGCGGCGACCTCGGGAATCAACTCGTCGGCTATCCAGCTCACATAGTCCGCGCGGCGCTCGGCAAACTCCGGGGGAATGGTGTGGGCTGCAAGCAAGGTGGGAACGAGGCGCGACGGTCCTTCGGAGTCGATACGCGCAATGACCTGCAGCATGCGCATTTCGGTGGCGCGGTCAAGACCATAACCGGACTTGGCCTCGATGGTGGTAGTTCCGGAGCGAAGCATCCAGTCGCGATGCTTGCGCGTGGAGGCGAGCAATTCGTCTTCGCTGGCCGCACGTGTGGCCGCCACGGTGCGGAGAATGCCCCCTCCTGCCGCGGCTATTTGCTGATACGAGGCTCCAGCAATGCGCTGTTCGAACTCCGCGGCACGATTCCCCGCGAAGACCAGATGCGTGTGCGCATCGACGAATCCCGGGGTCACACATTTTCCACCCGCATCGATCACCACGGCGTGGGGCGGGATATCGGGCAGTAGTTTGGCGTACGGACCAGCAGCCTCCACACGGCCCTCTTCGATCAGCAGTGCGGCGTCCGGAATCGATCCCAACTCACGCAATTCTGGGCCGACGCGCGCGCGGGCCGGGCCGGCCAGGGTCACTAACTGCCCGATATTGACGATTGCGATAGTCCCCGGCATGCCTAATTCCCCGCCATCGGAAGATGAATTCCCTTTTCGCGCGCAGTCTGCCGCGCAAGATCGTAGCCCGCGTCCGCATGCCGCGCAACGCCGATGCCCGGATCGTTGTTCAAGCACGCGCTCAATGCGCCGCGCGGCGTTCTCTGAGCCATCGGCCACCGTCACTTGGCCCGCGTGGAGAGAGTAGCCCATGCCCACACCGCCCCCGTGATGGAAGCTGACCCAACTCGCGCCCGATGCCGTATTCAGCAGTGCATTCAGGATCGGCCAGTCCGCAACCGCATCCGTTCCGTCCAGCATTTTCTCCGTCTCGCGATAGGGACTGGCGACCGACCCAGTATCGAGATGATCGCGGCCGATCGCGATCGGCGCGGAAATTTCACCTTTGCGCACCAGCTCGTTGATCGCCAGGCCCATCTTCGCGCGCTCACCGTAACCGAGCCAGCAGATGCGCGCCGGCAATCCCTGGAAAGCAAAACGGCCCCGCGCAAGCTTCAACCAGCGCGTCAGAATCTCGTTTTCAGGAAAGAGCTCCAGCGCCAATTCATCTGTCCTGTCGATGTCTTTCGGGTCGCCGGAAAGCGCGACCCAACGAAAAGGCCCCGCTCCAGTGCAAAAGAGCGGGCGAATATACTCCGGCACAAAACCTGGGATGAGGAAAGCATCGGCGCAGCCAGCATCGAAGGCGAAACGGCGAATGTTGTTGCCATAATCGAAAGCCACCGCCCCCGCGCGCTGCAGGGCGAGCATGGCGTCCACATGGACGACCATCGAAGCCGTCGAGCGGCGCACATATTCTTCCGGATCGCGCTGGCGAAGCTCCGCCGCCTGGCCGAGAGTCAACCCCTGTGGGACGTAGCCGTTCAGCGGATCGTGCGCGCTGGTCTGATCCGTGACCACATCCACATGCACGCCGCGGCGCACGATCTCCGGCAGCACATCCGCACAGTTGCCGACCAGACCGACGGAGAGGGCGCGGCCCTCGCGACGAGCCGCTTCACAAAGCTCCAGAGCCTCATCCAGATCTTCTGTCACGGTATCGCAATAGCGCGTATCAACGCGGCGCTGAATGCGCGAGCGGTCGACGTCGATGGCGAGGACCACACCGCCATTCAACGTAACGGACAACGGTTGCGCGCCGCCCATGCCGCCGACTCCGCCCGTCACCACCAGTTTGCCCTTCAAAGATCCACACTCGCCGGAGCCGGACCCAGATACGCCGGAACCAGATACGCCGGAACCAGCAAAGTGCCGATCCGCGAGCGCGGCAAAGGTCTGAAACGTGCCCTGCAGAATTCCCTGCGTCCCGATGTAAATCCAGCTCCCCGCCGTCATCTGCCCGTACATCATCAGGCCTTTGCGGTCGAGCTCCTGAAAGTGTTCCCAGTTTGCCCACTTGCCCACAAGATTGGAGTTGGCGATAAGAACGCGCGGGGCCATCTCATGCGTCGGAAATACGCCAACGGGTTTGCCGGATTGGACCAGCAACGTCTCTTCGTTGCCAAGCTGCTCCAGTTCGCGCACGATGGCGTGAAAGCACTCCCAGTTGCGCGCAGCCTTGCCGATGCCGCCGTAGACAACCAGATCCGACGGGCGTTCGGCCACCTCCGGATCAAGGTTGTTCATGAGGCACCGGAGAGCGGCCTCCTGCTGCCAGCCTTTGCAACGGAGTTGACTGCCGCGCGGTGCGCGAATAAATGGGGTTGCCAGGGTCATCGGGGGGACTCCTGCATTCGACGATAGCGCTGGAGGGGTTTCCTCTGCCAGCCGGTTAAGGGCAATTCACAATTGTAGAGCCAGCGAGTGCCCCACTTTCAGCATCGAACAAAATATGAAGAGTGTTTTCGTAGGGACTCTTGTTCTGCTCTGTCTGGCCGGCTGCACCCAGACGAATCCCAGCCCCGAAACCATCCGCCACGACACGGCGAAGGCCACCAGCGAAGCTGTCACCGATATGAAGGCCGCTGCCAAAGGCGTTGCAGACGGCTTGAAGCAACAGAGAGACTCGAAGGGTGCGGTCGACATCAACAAAGCTTCGGCGGACGACCTGCAGACACTGCCCGGCATCGATGCAGTGCGCGCTCGAAAGATCATCGACGGCCGGCCCTATGACGATCCAAGCGACCTGGTGAAAAAGCGCGTCGTCCCGAAGTCGGAGTACGACCGGATCTCGGATCGGATTGTAGCGCGATAGAAACGACGACAGGCTGACAGGCGCGCGCGGTCGCTGGCCAGCCGCTGATTTATCCTTCTTTCCGTGCCTACCACTCTTGTTGAATGTGTTCCAAACTTCTCTGAAGGCCGCGATGCCGCCAAGGTCGATGCGATCGTCGAGGCGATGAAAGTTCCGGGCGTTTATCTTCTCGACCGGGAGATGGACGCCGACCACAACCGCTGCGTGATTACGCTGGTGGGCGAACGCGAGGCGATTGAGGAAGCCGCGATTCGCGCCGTTGGCAAGGCCGCAGAGCTGATCGATCTGACCAGGCACCAGGGCGCGCACCCGCGCATGGGCGCCGCCGACGTGATTCCTTTCATCCCCATTGACGGCGTCACGCTCGAGGATTGCGTGGCGATGGCCAGGCGCGTCGCGGCAGAGATCGCCAAGCGGTATCAGATTCCCGTTTACCTCTACGAAGCGGCGGCGTCCACGCCCGAAAGGCAGAATCTCGAAAACATCCGGCGCGGCCAGTTTGAGGGGATTCGCGACGAGATCGCAACAAACCCCGCGCGCAAGCCGGATTTTGGCGAGTCTCGCGTACACCCAACTGCTGGCGCAACCGTGGTGGGCGCACGGAAAGCCCTGATCGCCTATAACGTCTTCCTCAACACTTCGAACGTTGATATTGCGAAGAAAATCGCCAAGGCAGTGCGCTTTTCTACTGGCGGCCTGCGCTCCGTGAAGGGAGCGGGATTCCTGGTGCGCGGGCTTGCGCAGGTCTCGATGAATCTGACTGACTTCGAGCAGACGCCGATCCATCGGGTATTTGAATTTGTGAAGCGCGAAGCCGCGCGGTACGGCGCTGTGCCCGTCTCCAGCGAGATTGTCGGCCTGATTCCCAAGCTGGCGCTGGAGCAGGCGGCCGAGTGGTTCCTGCAGGTGGAGAATTTCGATTCCTCGCTAATCCTCGAGAATCGTCTGGCCGCGGTGATGAGCGGCAAAATGGCGATCGGCGGCCTCCGCGCGGGCATCGAGCCGTTTATCGAGCAGTTGGCCGCGCCCACAGCGACCCCGGGAGGCGGAAGTGCTGCAGCAGCAAGTGGCGCCATGGCCGCAGGGCTGGCCGCGATGGTGGCAAGCATGTCCCGCGGAAAGAAGGCGTACCTGCAGTATGAGAGCCAGCTCAGCGAGGCCCTCGCTCAGCTCGGCGTGCTCCGGGAAGAGCTAAAAGCCGCGATCGATGCCGACGCAGAGTCGTACAACCTGGTCATGAAGGCTTACAAGGCAGCGAAAGAGATGAAGGACACCGGCGACGGAGAACGGACGATCAACGGCGCTCTGCGACAGGCGACCAACGTGCCGCTGGGCGTAGCCGAGAAAGCTGTCGAAGTTGTGCGGATAGCAAAGAAGCTGGAGCCGGTGACCAACCCCAACATGAAATCCGACCTCGGGACCGCGATCGCATTGGCGAATGCCGCCATGACAGGAGCGCTCGCCAACGTCGATGTAAATCTCGATTCAATCAAGCCGGGGACGGCCGAGGACGAGGCTTTCGTGAAGCGAATCCGGGAACGCGCTGCGGAGCTCAAGGTCTCCGCTTGAAGCTCTCTCGTGACGTGAAGTGGCTATATCTAGTCGCGGCGACGAGATTTCGTCTTCTCCCTTCGTCACTTCCAGATGGCGCCCACTTAAATTTTACCTGCCGCTTTCCTCCATAACTGTCAAATTCTCAATCGCAAACACTTCCTTGAGTTGGTTCCACCCAGTTGTGGCACTACGTTTGCATAATTCATTGGCACACGCTGGCGAATTTGGAGATCACAAGTCCCCACGTTTAAGGACCGCAGTGGCGTGAAGAGGAGGCCCGTTGCGCTATGTTCCGTCTCGACTATCTTTCTTGTGTCCTCACCGTGCTAGCCACCATCCTTGTGGGACGAAAACTATGGAGCGGCCTCGTGATCTCCGGCGTGAATAGTGTGATTGTCTGCGTAATCGGTGTGCAGACTTCCCAGTTCGGGTTCATCCCGGCAAACCTGCTTTGCATTTGTATCTACGGGTTCAGCATCCGTTCGTGGATCAGAGAGCGGGAGGAGACACGGCGGAACCAGGAGCTGGAATCAAGCTGTGACCCGGTCGCCAGCCATCCTCCTGCACGTGCGACTCGGCCGCAACCCATTCGCATTCTGACTCAACTCTGGTCGAGGCTCTGGTCGAGGCGCGTTAGCCACGCTTTTGGAAATTCGCTTTCGCAGCGGTCGCCAAAGCGCGATAACGCCTGGTGGAATAGCGGCCCTCAATACGCAGCCCGTTTCCCCTTGGAACCGTCAAGGCATTATGCTGTTGCACGACATAAAAACAGCTCCCTTTGAGGTGCTCAGTGCGCAAGACAGGAGTTTTCCTGTTTGTTTTATTTGCAGTTCTGTTTTTAGCCGCAACGTCACAAGCGAATGCAACCGGGGAGGCCCAGCAGAAATCGGCCTTTGTCCGGCTGGACCGGGTCACCGCTTCCCGGTCAATGACCAACGGAATTGAAATCCGCTCCGGCACTGCCGTGATGCTGATTACGGCTCTGCGCGACGACGTAGTGCGCGTCCGCGTAGGGCCCACAGGTCAGTTGCCGGAAGACGCTTCATGGGCCGTTCTGACTGCCTCCCGCACTGCCTCTGTTGCCGTAACACCCGAGTCCACCGGTTCCGCAGTGGGATTCAAGACCGCAAAGCTTCACGTTGCGGTCCGCAAGGATCCCCTCGAGATCAGCGTGACCGACATGGACGGGCATGTCATCGCAGAGCAGCTTCCGGGCAGGCCAATCGAGTACAACGGCGCGGCCTTTCGCGTGTTTATGAAGTCGCCCGCGGACGAGCACTACTTCGGACTCGGCGACAAACCCGGCCCGCTCGACCGGCGCAATGAAGCCTTCACTGACTGGAACACCGATGCCTTCGGCTGGCAGGAATCGACTGACCCTATTTACAAATCGATTCCCTACTTCATGACCTTCGACAAAGGCATCGCGGCCGGAATTTTTCTCGACAACACCTGGCGCGCCAGTTTCGAATTTAACAAGGACTATCGCGACGGCTATTCGTTCGGCTCCGAAGGCGGCCCGCTGGATTTTTATATTCTCTACGGTCCTGAGCCGAAAACGGTCGTCGAGACCTGGGCCTGGCTCACAGGCCCTACGCCGCTGCCGCCGTTCTGGTCGCTCGGCTATCAGCAGTCGCGCTATAGCTACTATCCCGAGTCGGAGGTGCGTCGCATCGCCGACAAACTGCGCAGCGAGCGCATTCCGGCGGACGTGATCTGGCTGGACATCGATTATCAGCTCAAGAATCGCCCGTTCACCGTGGACCCGGAGCGCTTTCCCCACTTCGACCAGATGATCAAGGACCTGAAGGCTGAGCACATCCGCACCGTGCTGATCACCGATTTGCACATCGCCGACCTGCCCAATGCCGGGTACAAGCCCTACGACGAAGGCGTGGCGGGCGATCATTTCGTCAAGAATCCCGACGGATCGACCTATGTGGGCGTCGTGTGGCCGGGCAAATCGGTCTTTCCCGACTTCACGCAGAAAGCTTCGCGCGACTGGTGGGGCACGCTCTACTCCGACTTCGTCAGCAGAGGCGCTGCCGGTTTCTGGAACGATATGAATGAGCCGGCCGTCTTCCACGTTCCCTCGAAGACCATGCCCGACGATGTGCAGCACCGCATCGAGGAGCCGGGATTTACGACCCGCACCGCCAGCCATCTCGAGATTCACAACGTCTATCGGAATGCAAAACACGCGCGGGACTTTTGAAGGCCTGCTGAAGCTGCAACCAAATCTTCGCCCCTTTGTGATGACACGCGCCAGCTATGCCGGCGGCCATCGCTACGCCGTTACGTGGACCGGCGACAATTCAAGCAACTGGAACCACCTCCGCCAGACGGTTCCGCAACTGCTCAACCTCGGCCTTAGCGGCTTTGCCATGGCTGGCGCGGATGTGGGCGGATTTGCCGCTTCGCCGCAGCCGGAATTACTGACACGATGGCTTGAGGTCGCGGCGTTTCAACCCATCGACCGCGACCACACCGCCATTGGCACCAAGCCGCAGGAGCCATGGGAAAATGGAACGCCGGAAGACGTGAATCTGCGCCGCCGTTATATCGAGGAGCGCTACCGATTGCTGCCCTACCTCTACTCGACGGCGGAGGAGATGAGCCGTACGGGTCTGCCGATCGATCGGCCGCTCTTTCTCGAGTTTCCCAACGGCGCCGTCGATGGCCAGCCGCTCGACTTGAGCAATGGCGGGGCGTTTCTGCTCGGGCCCGACCTGCTCATCGCACAGAGCCCGTTTCCCGATGAAGTGGATGACTACTCCGTGGGCCTGCCGCCCGTCGGGTGGTACGACTACTGGACCGGAGCACGTGTGGATGGCAGCACCGGGCGCAAGGCAATCGACAACACAGCGGTCGTACAGCCGGAGGTCCGCATTCATCGCACCCTCGATACACTACCGGTCTTCGTGCGCGCCGGCGCGATCGTGCCGGAGCAGCCGCTGGTGCAGAGCACGGATGAGAAGCCCCAAGGCCCGCTCACGTTGCGCGTTTACCCCCCGACCGCGATCGGCAATGATTGCGGCGGCACGCTCTATCTGGACGATGGCGTGAGCTACGACTTCAAGAGAGGCGAGTTCCTGCGCGTGAAGTTCACATGCCGGCTCAGTTCGCAAGGAGTCATTGTGACCGTAGCGCCGCGCGAGGGCAAATTCGCGCCGTGGTGGCGGCAGCTCTCGGTTGAGGTCTACGGCGCCGTCAAGCCGGCTGCCAACGCCACGGCGTCTTCGATCGATGGCTCAAACGCCACGACAGTTTCGACGGGTTTCGATACCGAACATCATCGCATTACCGCATTAGTTCCGGACGATGGCGAGGGGTTGGAATTGCAGGTGGCATACTGAAGGCGTGTTCAGACCTCGGCGACCGACGGCAGCTGCGATCAAGACGCAGATTGCGGCTGCTGCGGTTCTCCCGCAAACTGAAGCCCGATTTCTATGTGTCGAGGGCAGGCGCGCGGATCGAGCCCCTTTCCTCTTCGCATATGATTCGTTGGAGACAGTCATTGGGCGCGGCGGGTTGGCCTTTGCTGCGGCTCGGCATGCGTTCGGATGCTGGGCGATGTTCGACATCGGCTGGGTGCGTGTCGCGAACCCGGAAGCACCCATCGTTCCGGGCCAGCTTGTCGCGGTGGAAGCCAAGACATTGGGTCTTTCGACGGTGAATGTGAGCCGGATTGTGGAAGTCGTCAACTCTTCTGAGCGATTCGGTTTTGTCTATGCGACGACCCGATCGCATGTAGAAGAGGGTGAGGAACGCTTCCTGCTCGAATTCGATTCGGCATCTGGCGACGTGATCTACAAGCTGGATGCTGTTTCGCGCCCGCGCAACAATCTGGCCCGCATGGGATGGCCCATCGCACGGACATTTCAGCACCGATTTGCGCAAGACTCTCATCGGCGGATGCGCGAGGCGGTTCTGAAGCAGATGAGCTGATCCGCATGAGAGAAGTGCGGTAGGCTAGACAACGGAGCCGGCGATGACAAATCAACCAAACGAAAAATCGATTGAACTAGAATCGCCGAGCAGGCAGCAACTCCGTCAAGAGAGACAGCCGACGATGGCCACGCCCGACGGATCGATCCTGAGACAAAAACAGATGGAGATTCTGCGATCCTTCGGAACCATTGAGTTCGATCCGGATTTTGAATATCGGAGCGCACGACTGCTTGATATGCCAACTGATACCCTAGTGTCATGAAATTCGGCGTTCTGGTCTTCCCGGGCTCCAATTGCGACCACGACACCTACAACGTGATCGCCGCAATCGCCCACCAACCGGTCACGTTTCTCTGGCACGATTCCGAGGATCTGCAGGGCGTGGACGCGGTTCTCGTCCCCGGCGGGTTTGCCTATGGCGACTATCTTCGTACGGGTGCCATCGCGCGCTTTTCTCCAGTCATGCAGGCTGTGAAGCGCTTCGCCGATCAGGGCGGACTGGTGCTCGGCATCTGCAATGGATTTCAGATCCTGACCGAAGCCGGCCTGCTCCCAGGAGCTCTCATGCGCAACGCAGGCTTGAAGTACATTTGCAAGCAGGTGCATCTGCGCGTGGAAACAACGGACGGCCCCTTCACTAACCAACTGAAGGAAGGGGATGTCCTCCAGATTCCTATCGGGCACATGGAAGGCAATTATTTCTGCACTCCCGAAGATTTGCATCGGCTCGAAGCGGAGGACCGCATTGCATTCCGCTATGCAACGCCAAAGGGCGAGATCACGGGCGAAGCGAACCCCAATGGCTCCCTCAGTAACATCGCCGGAATTCTCAATGAGAAACGCAATGTGCTCGGCATGATGCCGCATCCGGATCGATCCAGTGAGAAACTCCTCGGTTCGTCCGATGGCTGGAAGATCTTTTCATCGATGATCGAGGCGCTGGCGGTGCGATGAAGGTGTCGGGATCGGCAAGAGCGAGTGCAGCGCGATGATCGACATCCATTCACACCTGATCTACGGTGTCGACGATGGTTCCCCCGATCTCGAAACCTCAGTCGAGATGGCCCAGAAGGCAGCCGTCGAAGGAGTAACCCATATCGTTTGCTCGCCGCATGCGAGCGACGAATTTCCCTATAAGGAAGTCCTCATCAATGAGCGCTTCGCCGAGTTGCGCGACAGACTAAGCGGCATTTTGGACATAAGCCTTGGCTGCGACTTCCATATGAATGCCGCCAATATCGAGGACGCGCTGGCGAACCCGCTGCGCTACTCGATCGATGGCAGGGGATATCTCCTCATCGAATTTCCCGACATGTTGATTCCACCGCAGCTGAACGATGCCATGCATCAGTTGCAGGCAGCGGGATACACCCTCATCGTCACGCACCCTGAGCGAAACTCGGCGCTGCAGCGCAAACCTGAATTGCTGGCCGAATGGATGCGCACCGGATGCCTTGTCCAGGTGACTTCCGCTTCCCTCTATGGTCGCTTCGGCAGCGCCGCAGAAGCATTTGCCAACGCGTTGCTCGAACGCAACTGGATTCAATTTGTCGCTACGGATGCGCATCATCCCGGCTGGCGGCCGCCTCACCTGCGCAAAGGCTATGAGTACGTGGCGCAGCGGTCGGGTGCGGAGACTGCGGAGCGGCTGTTTGTCAGCAATCCCCGTGCCGCCGTGGAGGGAGCGGCGTGGCCCGCACAGCCGGAGCCAATCGGTCTCTTTGAGCAGGTGCCGCTCACGTTCGACAAGAGAGCTTTCGAACGAAAAAAGGTCTTGCGCGAAAAGAAAGAGAAGAAGGACAAGAAAAGGGAGGCCGCGAGTAAATCGGAGAAGCGCGGCTTCTGGAACCGTCTTCTATCACGCTGAGAGCTGCTCTTTGGGCGTTTTTCGAAGTTATCGAAATGGTCTTAAACAGGCTGCGGAAAAACTCGCCCAAGAGCGGTTTTTGAAAGGGCACGAGTTTACTCGTGCCGATAAGTCGATTCGATTGACGCCGGCTTTAGCCGCGGAGGGATGTATTTCACAACCCTTCTCAAAACTTTTGACTTTTTCCGCAGCCTGTTAAAGGCCCAGCCCGCCGTCCACCGTAAGCACCTGGCCCGTCACGAATCCTGAATTCGCCACGAAATATAAAACCGCCTCGGCTATATCGTCCGCTGAGCCATTGCGGCGCATGGGTGTCTTTGCGGCAAAGCGCCCGGCGGTCTCATCTGTGTGGTCGTCGAGGTCGATCCACCCCGGCGCAACGCAGTTCACACTGACCTCCGGAGCGAAGGCCTTGGCCATCACTTGCGTCAGCATATGCAGCGCGGCTTTGGATGCGCAATAGTGGCCATGCCCCGCCCACGCGCGCAGGCCCCCGAGCGAGCCGATGTTGACGATTCGGCCTCGGGCCGCGCGGAGATGCGGCAATGCCTCCCGTGCGACCAGAAACGGCCCGCGCGTGTTGGTCTCGAAGACCGTGTCCCATTGCTCCAGGCTGATCTGGTCGAGTGGAACCGACGCATAGACCGCCGCGTTGTTCACCAGAATGTCGATGTGCTGATGGAATGCGGCCGCCGCCGCGATTGCAGCGCGAACCGAAGTCTCCGACCGCACATCGCATGGGATCGCCTGGGCACGCCGCCCCAGAGCCTCGATCTGCCGCACCGTCTGCTTCGCCTCCGACTCGGATTCGCGAAACGTGATCGTGAGATCTGCGCCAGCCCTTGCAAGCTCGAGAGCGATCGTGCGGCCAATGCGCCGCGCGCCCCCGGTGACCAACGCCGATTTTCCGTTCAAAGCGAGAGCTGGCATGCCACACAATCGAGAAGTTTGATTTCTACCCCGACGACCTGGAACTGGTTGCATCAATCCGGCATTGAAAGGGCGCGGCCTTACAGGCTGCGGAAAAAGTCGTCATAAAAGCAGTTTTGAAAGGGCACGAGTTGACTCGTGCCGACAAGTGGATCGGATAATGCCGGCTTTAGCCGCCGAGGGATGTATTTTCAGAATCCTGGCGGAGTTGTCGACTCTTTCCGCAGCTGTTCTGCCGTACCGTGGAAGCCGCAAAAACATTGGGCTTTAGCCCCTGAGGTTCGTTTTTCGTCGTAGCCGCACCCAGCCAGTGTAAGCCTACTGTGGCTGGGGCTGACTGGAACCGGGCTTTGTGTCGGATTGGTTGGCAGACTCCGCAGGCCGATCCCTAGATCCATCCTTGGCGGCCCCATCCTTCTTGCTCGAGTCGGAAGGTTTGCCTTCTGTTGCGCCGTCTTTGGAATTCGCCGCCTCAGGATGATTGTCGTAGATGGAGTATTGCTGGCCGGGCCGCTTCAGTTTTACTTCGAAAGTCATCTCCGGCTTGTCTATCTTGTACTCGCTACCAAAGGTTTTGTAGCCCTTGGCGATCACCTGCAGCAAAACCTTCGACCCCGTCGGCAGCACGTCAATCTTGGCTTTGCCGTCTTCGTCCGTCTTCAATTCCATGTTGCCCTTGTCGCCTTCCAGTTGAAAGACAACCGCGGCATTCTCGATGGGCTTTCCGTCGTCGTTGCGCAGGATGGTCACCTCGATGCGCGAGGTCGGCGGCGGCGCCTTGTATTTGCGCCCTCGATGCGTGGTCGAATCCTGCGCGAAAAGGGTGAGGCCGACGGACAGGCCTAAGACCATGGCGGACGCGAGAAATGGACGGAAACGGCGGAAATCCATGATTCTTCATTGTACCCGTTTGCGCAGGTCACCGGCGAGGCATCGAGAGGAATCAGCCGCCCCACCGAAAGGCCTGCAAACAGAGTCAGCATGCGCTCCCGCCCGTGTTTGCAAATGCACTCATTCGGGTAGTGGGCTACTTTGAATTCCCGCAGGTGGGTTAAATCGCCACTGGCACTATGTTGGGTGAATTCTGCTCCCGCCAAGGGGGTTCAATGGTTCAATCGAAGCCCGCCGCAATGAACGCCATTTACCAAAACATAACGGACGGGTCCACCATTACCTCCCGGAACCCCAAAGAATGCGTAGTCCGTTTTTGGCCTCACGCACGGATTCATGGCCTGCGCAGATGTACCACCAGATGCAAAAAAGAGCAGGAAGAAAGCAAGGTCCGCCCAAGCCCAAGGAAGCCAGAGCATTGGAACGCCGCCATGAAGTTGATGCCAAAATACCACTCCGAAATAGGAGCACTTTAATCCCATGCCAAACGGTCCTATTGCGGCGGGCTGAACCCGCGGCAATTTGAAAAACATGATTCCGAAGAGGATTAGCAGCATATGCCGGGAACTGAATATACCCGATGTGATTTGGCGGCGTGACTCCGGCGAACTGGAAAACTTGCAACCCGAACAGGAGAAATGCCAGTCCGAGAAGCGCATCATAAACGCCACTGGCGGCGAACAGGAGCTTGATCCACTTTAACGACATTCTGAATCCTACCTTAGTGACATCGCTATCCACAGAAGCTTGTTTCGAAACTTCTGTGAAGCGCGCACGCCGCTCAGCGGTAAATTCCTCCGAATAATTCTGGCTGCCAAGGCTTCGGAGGCCGGCTTCAAGTTCGGCGAAGGTCATCTTGCGGGACGGAAGTTAACGTCGTACAATGTGCATAGCTCCAAGCTATAATCGCGTAAGAGTCGATGGCTCAGCTTTACCCGTCACTTGTCCCGGGAAGACTGTCACCGGTGATCTGGACCTCGTAGAGTCCACTCTCCCGGCCGGGCAAGCTGTTGACACGCATATCTACCCGGTAATCACGGACGCTCTTGTCTGGCTTTTCCCTTGGATCCACTTGGATGAGGGGCTTCAAAGTACACGTCGCAACGGACTCAATGTGCTGCACGCTTTGGGTAGTCTTCAGCGAGTAGTGGTAGTCACCGAGCGGCGAAAGGAAGACTGGACCTTTTGAACGAACTCGACAGCCTCTGAGGACCTGTATCTGTTTCCAACTGGCCCCAGGACACAAGTTGAATCGAGCGTTGTCCGATTATCGCGCCCGATCCAGCTTAGTTCAAACCGATGCATCGGAGATTGATAAATGAGTTGAGGTTCGCGCGTCATAGACCTCGCGAAGTTTTCCGCCTGATTCCGTCATATCGGCCATCACTTGCGGCCAGACTGTCTCACCCACTCAATGTAAATGGAACATCGGCATGACCTCGCGCCTCATCTGGCACCGCGCTCACATGCAATCCGCCGAGGACGACTTTGCTCCCAAGGGACCGGTATCTGTCGGCCAGAGCATAAGCTTCGTTGATTTGGGCTGAGAAGCTGGAGATCGCAACCACGTCGAATTCTTGCGGTATACCAGACACGTTGGCTATGTCCGACACCTCAAGATAGCTCGCATCTATCGATCTCGGCGTGAGACCCGCAAGCGTCAGCAGCCCAAGGCTTGGTAGCGATGCAATCACGCGATTGCGCTCGACGAAGCCCGGAAGGGTCAGCCCAAGAGCAGTGAGTTCGGTTCGCGAGGGAGGACGACCCTTGTTGTTCCGCAAGACTCATGACACAACACGACAATAAAAGCATCGCGACAGTAGCTTTCATTGCTTCGACCTCCAGAACCCATCCGTCCCATTTGTCCATGATCGAGACGGTTGGCCAATAGCATAGACCGCGCGGCCTGAAAAATCGTCAACCGACGAAGCGCCTCAAGCGTTTTGGAGGTATACCCCCCCCAACCGGGCAGTTACTGGTTGATAAGCACTGTTTCAGGCTCAAGTTGCTCAAAATACTGCCCCCTCAAAATTGGTAGCCCACCACCCTCCTTCGCAACGATTTCCGGCAAAACTCCCGCAAAAGGTAAACTGGAGACGAGGTCGATATGCCGGAGATTCAACGCAGGAAGACGCCCACCGTCAAGATCGGACAGGTGCGCGTGGGCTGGGAAGTCCCGGTCGTCGTGCAGTCGATGACCAACACCGACACCGCGGACATCGCAGGCACAATCGAGCAGGTAGCCGCGCTCGCCATGGCCGGCTCCGAGATTGTGCGCGTGACGGTGAACAACGAAGATGCCGCCGCGGCCGTTCCGCATATCGTCGAGGGCCTCGACAAGCGCGGCCTCCGCGTCCCGATCGTCGGCGATTTCCATTACAACGGGCACCTGCTGCTGAAGAAGTTCCCCGCCGCCGCCAAGGCTCTGGCCAAGTACCGCATCAATCCCGGCAATGCGTCCATCGGCAAAAAAGACAACGACAATTTTCAGGTCATGGTGGAGTGCGCCGCAGAGAACCAGAAGCCGGTGCGCATTGGCGTCAACTGGGGCTCGCTCGACCAGGCTCTTCTGACCCGCATGATGGACGAGAACAGCCGCCGTCCCGATCCGCTTCCCGCGCGCGAAGTCATGATGGAAGCGATGGTAGTAAGCGCGCTCGAATCGGCAAAGGCTGCCGAGCGCTACGGACTCGGCCACGACCATGATCATCCTGTCGGCAAAGGTTTGCGGTGTTCGCGATCTGATCGATGTGTATACTCAACCTGGCCGCGCGCTGCGACTATCCGCTGCATCTCGGGCTTACCGAAGCCGGCATGGGCACCAAGGGCGTGATCGCCTCCACGGCCGGCCTCGCTCCCCTGCTCCTCGCCGGCATCGGCGACACCATCCGCGTCAGCCTGACGCCCAAGCCGAATGGCGACCGCACGGAAGAAGTGCAGGCCGCGCAGCAGATTCTGCAGTCGCTCTCCATCCGCAGCTTCATGCCCCAGGTGACAAGCTGCCCCGGATGCGGCCGCACCACGAGCACCTACTTCCAGGAGCTCGCCGAGCAGATTCAGACCTACCTGCGCACCTCGATGCCCGAATGGCGCAAGAAGTACGCCGGCGTCGAGGAACTGAAGTTGGCCGTCATGGGCTGCGTAGTCAATGGCCCCGGCGAATCGAAGCACGCCAACCTCGGCATCAGCCTGCCGGGCACTTTCGAAGAACCCAAGGCTCCTGTCTATGTCGATGGCAAGCTCTATACCACCCTGCGCGGCGACACCATTGTGGCGGAGTTCAAGCAGATCCTAGACAACTACGTCGAGAGTCACTATAGGCAGGGAGCCAAGAGCGAAGAACTCGTCGGGACGCGGTAAAGGCAGCCGCTCTAGCCTGAGCAAATCGCCGGCAAGATCGAGCGCGTACTGCATAGCCTCAAGTTCCGGACGCTCCTTGCGTTCTCCTACAAGAACGGATTTTCGATGCGCAGACCTTCGATGACCTGGCCGTGCTGAAGATCCTCGGAGTAGACGGTTGTACAGCCGGCTTCAAGCGCTGCAGCAAGGATCATCGAATCGTAAATACGATAGCCATAGCGAGCAGAGAGATTAAGTGCTGTCTGCTGGATGTCGGCAGTAATGGAACGGGCGCGGCCACAGAGCAGTTCCACAATGCTCAGCGAATGTGCGATCTTTTGCCAACTGAGTCTCAACCTGCGATTGGCGGCATCGGCGTATTCGTTGAGCACCTGGACGCTGACGACGCCTCCCCGCTCCAGTAACTCGGTCGCCTTATCGGGGCGCGGATCGGACGGACCGACGCGCGGATCGCCAAGGGCATAGACCAACACATTGGTATCGAAGAAGACGCTATTCGTCATAGACGTCGGAACGCCGAAAGACGTAGCCTTCGGGGAGTGGGATACGCAGTTTCTTCAGTTCCTCAACCGCCTTGCGGCGACGGAGATCGCGGCTGACCTCAAACTGGTTATCCCCCGTGATCTTCACTTCGATATCCTCGCCGGGAACAAGCTTGAGCTTTTCGACGACCTCTGCAGGAATTCGAATTGCGAGGCTGTTTCCCCATCGCGCGAGTTTCATCCTCCACCCCCCTGCAGATAATATACCCCTCAGATGTATATCCGGTTCTCGGTGTATAGGGTCTATGCGTTCGCCTGCTCCAGGTTCTCGCTGTCAAACAGAGGTAGACTCAAAGCAATCCCCGGAAAGATGGCTTCATGCGGCGATTTGCGCTGATTCTGATTCTGTGGCCGGGAACAGCCTTTGCAGGAAACTCCAAACCCTGTGTGCCTGCGGCACAGGCTCCGAATTATCTCAACAAAGACATCTGCATTACAGCGCATATCTATGAAGTCGTTCAGCTTCCAGACGGGACGAGATTCATGGATGTGTGCCCGCCTGAGACAACGGATGCGGAATGCCGCTTCACCATTGTGAGCCTTCGGCAGGATCGCGGCGACGTGGGCGAACTCGACCAGTACCGCGCAACGGACGTAAATATCCGCGGAATCGTGGAGCCGATGCATGGCAGGACGGAAATGGCTCTCAGCCACGTGCGGCAGTTTTACGGAGGACCTCCGAAGTTCAAGCCCAACCCACGGCTCCTGCGCGGATTTCAGGGAGATGCAGAACGTCCGGCGGTGAACGATCCGGAATTGCGCCCCCACGGAGGTCACCGGGCCTTTATGAATCCGCGCGATCAGGAACCGCGTTCCACAAAGTAAGTCACAAGCGGGCCGCTCCCGCGACCGAGACAATCCCAGACGCGATTTGGTCGCGCGGGTATACGAAATTCCGTGGAACGGGATCGTGTGGAAATCGACCGGGCTTCTAGAGGGTTCCAGCGGTCTCCGGCGTGGGCTTTACCGCAACTGCAGGACGACGACTCTGCGGTCTCATCATGCCGAATGCGAAGCGGAAAATCCCATATGCCAGCAATACACCAAACGCCATCGAACCCACAGCAGCGCACACCAACATGATCAAATTCAATAAATCCGCCATAAATCTCTCTTCAGTCTACTGCACAAGATTCGCAACATTCTTACAATATCTTTTCGATTTGCAAGGACCTGCACGATGCTTCACGCCAGATTCTCTCAGAAAAAGCGCCCGCGTTGACCCTTGTTTCTATTGCCAAATAGAATACCTCTGGGGAATTGCAATCCGGTAAAGCAGTTCTCCGGCACCCTAACACCAAAGTTTTTTCTGGGGCGCTCACCTCCCGCGGTCCCAAAACGACAATTCATCGTCGAAACTGAACGAACCCCCAAAGCAGGTGTAGGGGAGGCCCAAAGCAGGCGTAGGGGAGAATGGTTCCAGAGCCCTGCAGCTCTGGATTTGCCTGCCACCGTATTACCCGACCATGTCTATCACTCACATTTCGGTGCGTGGGGCGCGCCAGCACAATCTGCGCGACATCAACGTGCGCATTCCCCGCAACACGTTGACCGTGGTCACCGGCCTGTCGGGATCCGGCAAGAGTTCCCTCGCCTTCGACACCATTTATGCCGAAGGCCAGCGCCGTTATGTCGAGACCCTCTCCGCCTATGCTCGTCAGTTTCTCGACCAGATAGAGCGGCCGGACGTCGACTCCATCGAAGGCCTGAGCCCGGCCATCTCAATCGAGCAGAAAACCACCAGCCGCAGCCCGCGCTCTACCGTCGGCACCATCACCGAGATCTACGATTATCTGCGCTTGCTGTACGCCTCGGTGGGCACGCCCCACTGCCCCAACTGTGGCCGCCCCATCGCTCGCCAGACCGCCGATCAAATCGTCCAGCGCATCTTGCAGATGGGCACGGGCGAACGCGTCACCATCATGGCCCCCGTCGTCCGCGGACGCAAAGGCGAGTTCAAAGACCTGCTCGACCAGATCGATCAGCAGGGCTTCCGCGCGCGCGTCGATGGAGAAATGATCGACCTCTCGGAGCCGCCCGCGCTCGACAAGCGCAAGAACCACTCCATCGAAGCCGTCATCGACCGCATCCTCCTCAAACCCTCTGAAGCATCGGTCTCCAAAAATCTGGGTGCCCCAGGTCCCGGGTCCCCGCGGACAGGTCTTCGTCCGGGGGGTGGAGATCCCTCGCATTTGGGGACCTGGGAGGGAACTAAATCCGCCACCCAGCTCCCATCCAAACCATCCATCGAAAAACGCCTGGAAGCCGCCGTCGCCAAAGCCCTTCAGCTAGCCAACGGCCTCGTCCTCATCTCCTCGGCCACGTCGTCCAGCGACAAGAAGCTCGAAGAGCAGCTCTTCTCCTCCTCGATGGCCTGTCCCGACTGCGGCCTTGATGTCCCCAAACTCGAACCGCGCAGTTTCTCCTTTAACTCCACCTTTGGCGCCTGCCCCGAGTGCCACGGTCTTGGCTCGCTCTATGACTTGGACCCTTCCAAGGTCATCACCGACTGGTCCAAGCCCCTGCTCGATGGCGGCCTCGGCCCGGGCTCCGCTTCGCAGTATCTCCTCAAGCTCATCCACCTCGCAGCGGAGCGCTACAAGATCGACCTCAAAGTTCCGTTCGAAGACCTGCCTCCCAAGCAGCAACACATCCTGGTCTACGGACCACCCAAAGGCGAAGCCCCACGCACCGGTTTCCACGGCATTCTCGCTTACCTGCGCGACTCCATCACCGAGGCCCGCAGCGAAGGCTATCGCGAGTACATGATGAACTTCATGTCCGCTACGCCCTGCCCTGTCTGCCGCGGCAAGCGCCTGCGCCCAGAATCCCTCGCCGTCAAAATCGGTGGCCTTTCCATCGCCGACTTCACCGCGCTCCCACTCAATCGCGCGCTCTCCGCCGCCATCAACCTAAGCTTCACCGCCCGCGAAGCCCTGGTCGCCGAGCGCATCCGCCGCGAAATCGCCGAGCGCCTCGAATTCCTTTGCAGAGTCGGTCTGAGTTATCTCTCGCTCGACCGCAGCGCGTCGACGCTCTCCGGCGGCGAAGGCCAGCGCATCCGTCTCGCCACGCAGATCGGTTCGCGCCTCCGCGGCGTCCTCTACGTTTTGGACGAGCCCTCCATCGGCCTCCACCAACGCGACAACGAGCGCCTCATCCAGGCCCTCGTGCAGCTCCGCGACCTCGGCAACACCGTCCTCGTCGTTGAGCACGACGAAGACACCATCCGCCATGCCGACTATGTTCTCGATCTTGGCCCTGGCGCCGGTCGGCTGGGTGGACATGTCGTCGCCGAAGGCACTCCGGAACAGATCATGGCCTGCCCTAGTTCACTCACGGGCCGCTATCTCTCCGGAGCCACCGGCATTCTCCATCGCGCCGACCCCCGTCCCCTCACCGGTAAATGGCTGACCGTGACGGGCGCCCGCGAGCACAACCTGCAGGACATCGACATCCGCATCCCGCTCGGCGTGATGACCGTTGTCACCGGCGTCAGCGGAAGCGGCAAGAGCACGTTGATTAACGACATTCTTTACAGATCGTTAGCCAAGAATCTTTATGGATCGCGCGAAGAACCAGGAGCCCATGAATCGCTCTCCGGCCAGGACCAGATCGACAAGGTCATCCGCATCGACCAGTCCCCCATCGGACGCACCCCGCGCTCCAACCCGGCCACCTACACGCAGGTCTTTTCGCCCCTCCGCGACCTTTTCGCTATGCTGCCCGAGGCCCGCGAACGCGGCTACAAGGCGGGGCGCTTCAGCTTCAACGTGGCAGGAGGAAGATGTGAAACCTGCCAGGGAGATGGCCAGCGCCGTATCGAAATGAACTTCATGCCCGACGTCTATGTGCAGTGCGAAGTCTGCAACGGACGTCGCTACAATCAGGAAACCCTCGCCGTCAAATTCAAGGGCCACTCCATCGCCGACATCCTCGACCTCACCATCGAAGACGCGCTCGCCGTCCTCACCGACGTGCCCCTCGTCCGCCAAAAACTCCAGACCCTCGTCGATGTCGGCCTCGGCTACGTCCACCTCGGCCAAAGCGCCACCACCCTCAGTGGCGGTGAAGCCCAACGCATGAAACTCGCCCGCGAGCTCAGCAAGCGCCAAACCGGCCGGACTCTTTATCTGTTGGACGAACCCACCACCGGCCTCCACTTCGACGACGTGCGCAAGCTTCTCGAAGTCCTCCACCGCCTCACCGACCTGGGAAACACCGTCATCATCATCGAGCACAACCTCGACGTCATCCGCAACGCCGATTGGATCCTCGACCTGGGCCCCGAAGGCGGCGAAGACGGCGGTCGCTTGGTTGGAGAAGGTCGCCCCGCCCACATCGCCCATATCGATGAGTCCTATACAGGCCAATTCCTCAAGCGCTACTACACCTCCCACAACGGCCATCTTGAGCCCTCCGACGACACTGCAGCCATGCTCGCCATCAAAGACAGCGCCAGCATCTCATCTACCAATGATTGTCATCCTGAGCGGAGCGCGCCTGGGGCCCCGGAGCGCAAACTTGCGCGAGGGGGTAAGCGGAGCGAAGGATCTGCTTCTCGCGAAGCTTCAATCACCAGGACCATGAGCGCCCCAGGTCTCGCGTCGAACCGGGGTCCCCAGCGACAGGTCCTCGTCGCTGGGGCGGCTCAGACCTGGGAAAGCAAAAGCGCATCCACCCCCACAATCGGGAAATCCCCAAAGAAGACCACCCGCAAGAAAAAGCCGGTGATCTCATGAGCGAAATTCCCGAGGAGCTCCCCTCCCAGCCGCAAGACGCCGCTGTCCCCGAGGAAACCTCCGTCGAAGAAGCGCGCCCCACCTGTGAAACAGGGTCCGAAATCGCCGAAACCTCGGTCGTCCTGGTCGCCCCCATCGCGGATCCAGCCCCCCGGAGCCCAGCCCCCCCGAGCGACGACGCGCCGCTGCTCTTCCAGAGCTTCACCCGGACCGTCGCCCCGCCGCAAGAGCGCGTTCCGCACATGGGCCACGTAGGCATACTCATGCTCCTTGCGCTGGGCTGTCTCGCCGTCGCCGCCCTGCTCGCCCGCGCAGCCATTTCGTACCATCTCTTCGGCGTCACCACCATCACAGAGGCCGCCAATGAAATCCACTACACGCTGGGCACCGAAGCTATCTTCTATCTGCTTACTTTGTGCTGCAGCGTGCTCCTGTTCCCTCTTCTTTGGCACCGAAATTTTTTCGCCGCACTGCAGTGGCACGCCGAACGAGCCCGCAAGTACATTGGTTATCTCCTCGGCGTAGCCGGCGCCTGTTTCGTTCTCGCCATGTTTGATGGCATGTTCCTCCCTGGTCCTGCGGACGCACCCATCGACCGCATCTTCCGTACCCCCGGCGCCGCCTGGATTCTCTTCGCCTTCGGCGTCACCCTTGCTCCTTTCTTTGAAGAGCTGGCGTTTCGCGGATTTCTGCTCCCCGCCCTCTCCACCGCCTTCGATTGGGTCGCCGAGAAAGCGACCGGCGAGCCGTCCCATCCCCTCGATGAATTCGGCCAGCCCCAATGGTCGATGCCGGCGATGGTAGTCGCGTCCATCATCGCCAGTCTTCTCTTCGCAGCCCTGCATGCCGACCAGACCGGCTACTCCCTCGGACCCTTTCTGCTCCTCGTCCTCGTCAGCCTCGTTCTCTGCGGAGTGCGCCTCGCCTTGCGCTCACTCGCAGCCAGCGTCCTGGTCCATGCCACTTATAATTTCCTGCTCTTCTCGTTCATGTTTTTCGGAACCAGCGGCTTCCGCCACCTCGAAAACATGTAGGGCTGCCCGTCCAGTCAACGGCTTCGCGCCCGCCCGGCATCAACGTTCGCCACCAAAGACCAACTCACCAACAGCGGTGTCATCCTGAGAACCCGCGCGTCTGGGGCCCCGTGAACGACACGAGTCGTTCATGGGGTAAGCGGGGCGAAGGATCTGCTTTTCGTGGGCCTTTACAGGCTGCGGAAAAACTCGTCCCAAGAGCGGTTTTGAAAGGGCACGAGTTGACTCGTGCCGATAAGCCGATTCGATTGACGCCGGCTTTTAGCCGCGGAGGGATGTATTTCACAATTCTTCTCGGAACCTTTGACTTTTTCCGCAGCCTGTTTAGGCCCGGAAGGGATCACCTCTCGGAACGAATGAGCTTAGGTCCCCGCGTAACGAATTCTCTCGTGTAGGGGGAATAGGAAAAGCCTAGATCAGCCACGGCGACGGTCTTCGCGTCGTGGGGTGGAGGGTAAAACCCTGGGATCTCGCTGTGTCAATCCGCACGACCATGGGTGCCCCATCCAAGCTTTGCTCGGGTGGGAAAGCACGAACCCAAATCTGCCATTGTCATCTTGACCGGGGCGCTTGGGGGCTCCCCTTGCGCACGTGTGCGCGATGGGGTAAGCGGAGCGAAGGATCCGTTTTTGTATTTCGCACCCATCCATCCGCACGACCATGGGTGCCCCATCCAAGCTCTGCTTGGGTGGGAAAGCGCAAACCCCAAATCCGCCATTGTCATCTTGAACGGAGCCCGTGGGGCCCCGCTGCGCACGTGTGCGCGGTGGGATAAGCGGAGCGAAGGATCCGTTTTTATATTTCACACCGCATCAATCCGCACGACCATGGGTGCCCCATCCAAGCTCTGCTTGGGTGGGAAAGCACAAACCCCAAATCCGCCATTGTCATCTTGAACGGAGCCCGTGGGGCCCCGCTGCGCACGTGTGCGCGGTGGGATAAGCGGAGCGAAGGATCCGTTTTTATATTTCACACCGCATCAATCCGCACGACCATGGGTGCCCCATCCAAGCTCTGCTTGGGTGGGAAAGCACGAACCCAAAGCATCTGCTCGCCAACCTGTCCCTTAGGGCCGGGAGGAATCCCCATGCACCCATCAATCCGCACGACCATGGGTGCCCCATCCAAGCTCTGCTTGGGTGGGAAAGCACGAACCCAAAGCATCTGCTCGCCAACCTGTCCCGTAGGGCCGGGAGGAATCCCCACGCACTCCATCAATCCGCACGACCATGGGTGCCCCATCCAAGCTCTGCTTGGGTGGGAAAGCACGAACCCAAAGCATCTGCTCGCCAACCTGTCCCGTAGGGCCGGGAGGAATCCCCACGCACTCCATCAATCCGCACGACCATGGGTGCCCCATCCAAGCTCTGCTTGGGTGGGAAAGCACGAACCCAAAGCATCTGCTCGCCAACCTGTCCCTTAGGGCCGGGAGGAATCCCCACGCACTCCATCAATCCGCACGACCATGGGTGCCCCATCCAAGCTCTGCTTGGGTGGGAAAGCACGAACCCGAAGCATCTGCTCGCCAACCTGTCCCTTAGGGCCGGGAGGAATCCCCACGCACTCCATCAATCCGCACGACCATGGGTGCCCCATCCAAGCTCTGCTTGGGTGGGAAAGCACGAACCCAAAGCATCTGCTCGCCAACCTGTCCCGTAGGGCCGGGAGGAATCCCCACGCACTCCATCAATCCGCACGACCATGGGTGCCCCATCCAAGCTCTGCTTGGGTGGGAAAGCACGAACCCGAAGCATCTGCTCGCCAACCTGTCCCTTAGGGCCGGGAGGAATCCCCACGCACTCCATCAATCCGCACGACCATGGGTGCCCCACGTCTCGCTTCTGGAGACGTGGGAAAGCGAGACTCGCACGCAGCACGGCTACAGCAGTTCCACAATTGCTGTACCCCGAAGCCACCGCTGCCGAGTGGCATTTTCCTCAAGAAAATGACACCTTTCGCGGAACTGAAAAGGGCACGTGAATTGTGGAACTGCTCTAACTCCGCGAGCACCTGCCTCCAGCTAAAATCAACCTTGATGACCGAACCAACCCACGCACAGCAGCTTCTCGCACTTCTCGCCCGTACCAGCTTCCGCCTCGGCCAGTTCAAACTCTCCTCCGGCGGTACCAGCGACTACTACATCGATTGCCGCACCACCACGCTGCACGCCGAAGGCGGTCGCCTCACCGGCCACGCCATCCTCGACCTGCTCGAAGCCAATCACATCGACGCCGAAGCCGTCGGCGGACTCACCATGGGCGCCGACCCCATCGTCTCCAACGTCGCCACAGCCAGCGCCCAACATGCCTTGTCTGGTTCCGCACAGTCGGATCCTCAAGCTCGATTGCTGCATGGTTTTCTAGTCCGCAAAGCCGAAAAGGCCCACGGCACGGGCCGCCGCATTGAAGGATTCTGCCGCGAAGGCGCCCGCGTCGTCATCGTGGACGACGTCTGCACCACGGGAGCCTCGACCATCAACGCCATCGAGGCCGCCCACGAGGCCGGCATGAAAGTTGTCGCCGTCGTCTGCATCGTGGAGCGCGAGGAAGCCAACGGCCGTCCCGCGGTCGAAGCTGCCGCGCAGGGGGCGCCATTCCTGCGCCTCTTCACCGCCAACGACGTTCGCGCCGAACACGTCAAGGAACTGCGCCCAGCGAATCGCTAAACATCGTCGGGACGCACCAAAAGCAAAAGGCCACCCGTTGCCGGATGGCCTTTTGGAAACTGGCGTACTTCGTGTCGGCTTAGTTGCCCGAGCCCGAAGGTGCGGGAGTCGCCGGCGCGGTCTGCTGATCGCCGCTCATGTTCGAGAGCAGCTGAATCTGCACGCGGCGGTTCTGCTTGCGGCCGTCGGCGGTCTTGTTGTCGGCGACGGCATTGTCCTTGCCGATGCCGATGAGATAAAAGCGGTGCGCGGGGATGTTGTACTTCGCGGCCAGGTATTGCACCACAGCATCCGCGCGGCGCTGGCTCAGATCGTAGTTGTATTGCGCCGGCCCGGTCGAATCGGTCCCGCCCGTGACTTCAAGGATGTAGCTCTTCGCGGAGCTCAATTGCCCTGCAAAGCTGTCCAGCTGATCCTTGTCGTCCTTGGTCAAAACTGCCTTATCGAATCCGAAGTTCACAGTCGCGTTGGCCATCGGCTTGTAGTTATCCAGCCCTTTGACCACGCTATCGAGTGAATCGGCGCGATGCACTGCATCGTTGGCCGCCGTCTCCGCATCGCCTGCCGCCTTGGTAGCCGACTGGGCGTTCTGGGTCGCGCTATCAGCCGCACCCTGCGCCTGCTTGATTCCCGCCTGCGCCCGATCGTCCGTATCGTGAATCGCACGGCCGTTCGCCGCCGTTTTATCTTCCAGTTGTCCGGTGTGTTCCACAATCGGGGCGGTCTGGGACTTCACCCAGTTTTTGCTTGCACAACCCGTCACACCTGCCACTGCCATCGCCGTTGTCGCCATCCAAAGGCCAAATCGATAGTTCACCATCGCTCTTCCTCCCGCCGCCCTTTGTCTGGATTTAGCCACACCACAGGCGGTGATGTTCCTTCTAATCATTCTGTTAGTTGCATCTACCAAGCCAAACGTTGTGGTATATGGCAAATAATTGAATTCATATCACTTAAATTGCTCCGCCAGTGTTCGCGTGGGCTCTTGTACAGTGTAATTTTTACCCTCGCGCGTAAGGATTGCCGGTACAAGTCCTGTAGTAAGCGGTATTTCCGTCAAACGGCTATTCTTAAATCTGGCCCCCTCCGGCACCCGCTTCATGGATCTCCAGGAAAAAATCCGCACGTTGCCTACGCAGCCCGGCGTCTACCTCTACAAAAACGCTGAAGGCGAAGTGATCTACGTAGGTAAAGCCAAGAGCCTTCGCTCCCGGGTTCGCTCTTACCTGCTTGAAGCTTCACAGGCCAACGCGAAAACCGGCTCGCTCATGCGCGAGGCCGTCGACATCGATTACATCCTGGTGGCCAATGAGCATGAGGCGCTCGCGCTCGAAAACAATCTCATCAAACAGCGCAAGCCGCGCTTCAACATCCTGCTCCGCGACGACAAGACCTATCCCTACGTGAAGCTGACCCTCGCCGACCGATTTCCCAAAGTCTTTGTCACCCGGCGGCTGCGCAAGGATGGTTCGGCGTATTACGGTCCTTACTTCCCCGGCAATCTCGCCTATCGCGTCGTCGAGCTTATCCATCGCAGTTTTCTGCTGCCCAGTTGCAAGGTCGATCTCTCGCGCTATCATCCGCGCGCCTGCCTGCAGTACTACATTCATCGCTGTCTGGGTCCGTGCGTCGAGGGATTCACAACTCGGGAGGCGTATGCGCAGGCGGTCCGCGACGCGCAGCTCTTCCTCGAAGGCCGTCACACGGAGTTGGAGCGTTCGCTCACAGCGCGCATGGCCGAGGCTGCCGCTTCAGAGCAGTTTGAAGCCGCGGCCCGCCTGCGCGATCAGCTTTCCACGGTTCATCAGCTCCAGGAAAAACAGCGCATCGCCACCACCGAGCAAGGCGACGATGCCGACGTCTTCGGCTACCACTTCGAGGACGGCAGTCTTGCGGTCAACCTCTTCCACATGCGCGCAGGCAAAATCGTCGACCGCCGCGAATTCTTCTGGGAAGATTTGCCGGAGTTGCTGGAGATCGCCGCATCGGATCAGGCCGACGCGCTAACCGACTCAAGTCTCGATTCCGTTGAAGAGTCATCCGCGATTGAGAACTGTCATCCTGAGCGGAGCATGTTTGGGGCCCCGCAAATGCGTCAGCATTTGCGGGGTAAGCGTAGCGAAGGATCTGCTTCTCACGACGTTTCAAACAGCACAGAGACTTCGGATCCCGAGGCAAAGCAACAAGAACCGCACCAAGTCCTCGGCGCACTTCTCAAGCAGCTTTACATCGACCAGCAATACGTTCCGCGCACGATCCTTGTCCCCGTCGATTTTGCCGATCGCGAAGCGCTGGCCGCACTTCTTAGCGAGCGCACCGGCCATCGCATCGAGATCATCGTGCCGCAGCGCGGAGAAAAGCGTTCGCTCGTTGACCTAGCCGGACAGAACGCAAAGCAGTCGTACACGCAGCGCTTCCGCGTCCTCGAACCTTCGCGCAAGGCCATTCAAGAAGCACTCGCCGACGCGCTCATGCTGCCCGAGCTCCCGCGGCGCATCGAGTGCTTCGACATCTCGCACATTCAGGGCGCTGAAACTGTGGCGTCGCTCGTCGTGTGGGAAGACGGCAAGATGAACAAGTCCGCCTACCGCAAATTCAAAGTGATGACGGTCCTCGGCGTGGACGATTTTGCGTCCATGCGCGAAGTAGTCACACGCCGCTACAAGCGCATCCGCGACGCCAGAGATGTTGATGAGTCATCGCTCATGCAGGACTGTCATCCTGAGCGACCCCGAGAGAAACGAGGGGGCGTCGAAGGACCTGCGGCTGCTTCTCGGGATGTCTCGATCCGCACAGACTCGGGTGCCCCATCCTTGGGGACAGCTTCATCGTCACCAAGGGTGGGAGACCACGAACCCCAACCCGACGGGAAGCGCGACGCACCTTTTAAAGGGCACGACTTCAGTCGCGCCAATCAGGCGCCCAAAACTTCGGGGGCTTTAGCCCCTGAGGGAAAAAGCAAAGAACCCACCACCATGCCGTCCCTCGTACTCATCGATGGCGGACTCGGCCAGCTTCACGCCGCCGCCGAGGCGCTCGAGTCCCTCGGCATCACATCGCAACCGCTCGCCTCCATCGCCAAAAAAGAAGAGGTGATTTACCTCCACGGCAACGAAGACGAGCCTGTCGTCCTCGATCGCCGCTCGCCCGTGCTGCATCTGGTGCAGCTCATTCGCGACGAGAGCCATCGCTTCGCCGTCGGCTATCACAGGCAGCGCCGCGCCATGCGCGATCGAGACTCCGAGCTCCTCAACATTCCCGGCGTCGGCGCACAAACACGCCAGCGGCTGCTCACCCACTTCGGCAGCCTGCGCGACGTACAGCAGGCAACGGCGGAGTCACTCGCGGCGGTGGTTCCGCGAAAAACGGCAGAGACGATCTGGCGGCATTTTCATGAGCCCGTGCCCATAAATGATTCGGCCTGCTAAGTTTCGTCTGCTTCGGGCAGACTGGGCCTGGAGCACTTCCTTTTTGCCGAAAAATACGTATACTATGTATCTATACGTAGTCTTTTGTATTCTTGCAGGGGAGCATGAGATGCAGATCATTAGCGCCTCCGATCTGGCCCGCAAAACCAGCGCCATCCTCGAACGCATTCTCACCGGCGAAACGGTCAGCGTGGTGCGGAACCGCACGGAAATCGCCCATATTGTTCCCGCCAAGCGAGCCATGACCGCCGCGCAAGCCATCGCCGGCCTCGAAGGAAAATTAACCCTCGCCCAAGGCGATTCCTGGCTCCAGGACAGCCGCACAGAATTCGATCAAGGCGAATTCGATGAAGAGGTTCCGGACCCGTGGAGATAGCCCCGTGGGGATGATCTTCGACACCTCTGTCTGGGTGGGGTTGGCCAGTGGGCCGCAATTCGGTCAAGCCGTCCTGAAGGCTGCCGGAGACGAGCAGGTCTTCATTTCAGCAATTTCGCTCGGGGAGCTGAGCTTTGGCGTCGAATCATGCCTCGATCCAGCAGCACGGATGCTGCGCATCCGCTACTTGCACAGCTTGCAACAGCGGCCCGTTCTCGATGTTTCTTCGCTTACGGCCTCTGCCTTCGGCATCCTGGCCGCCTTCATGAAACAGTCGGGCCGGTCCCCGAGACCACGCGTCAACGATCTCTGGATCGCCGCTCAGGCAATTGAAAACGACTACGCTCTCTTGACCGCAAACCTCAAGGACTTTGGCGGCCTCCCTGGTCTGCGAGTCGCTTGTCTGTGAAGACTGGAAGTGCCGGCATCCCCGGTCCCCAGGGCGAGGGACCGCGGGCAGAATGGTGTGCCAATGGCATAGTACAGTCAAACGAGCAGGCTTTGGTTCGCGTATGCGTGGTCGTCAGGCCGCAGCCCCGCTCGGCGCGCCGGTTGCAGAATAATTCGCGCACTTAGCTAAAACTCGAAGCAGGACTCGGACCCGCCGCCTGAACGGAGATACCCCTAGCGAACCGTCCATCCAGAAACAAAGGCTAAGTTCTTTGCTAAGAGATCTTTCGCCATAATCAATTGAGTCGATTAAGCTTAGCTAAGTTATTGACTCATCTAAGCCCAATGGGAAGAGATATTTAGCCAGAAACGAGGGGGGGAGGTACACCCTATAGCATTACCAACGAGCATCATTTGATGCTATGATTGATGCATGGAGGCATCGACATGAGGACGACGATTGCACTGGACGACGACTTGGTATCCAAGGCGCAGGAACTCACCGGCATCTCCGAAAAGACAGCCCTGGTCCGCGAAGGTCTGAAGGTGCTGATTCAACGGGAGGCGGGACGCCGTCTGGCAGCCCTCGGCGGCACCATGCCGGATCTCGTGGATATTCCCCGTTTGCGTGTCGATGATTTGTGATCCTCGCCGATACATCCGTCTGGATCGATCACTTCAGAGCGGGCAATCCAAAGATGCGGGACCTGCTGGCCCGCGAGCGAATTGCGATGCACCCGATCGTTGCTGCGGAATTGGCGTTAGGGTCTTTGCGGAATCGTACGAGCACGCTCTTGTATCTCGACTTGCTTCCGCAGACTCAGGTTGCACAACTCCGCGAAGTGCGGCACATGATTGAGGCGCACACGCTCTACTCCAAAGGTATCGGACTTATGGACGCACACATGGTCGCGTCGTGTCTTTTGACACCGGGAACGCAGCTTTGGACGCGCGATGCGAAATTGCAGAGAGTCGCCAAAGCTCTTAAAGTTCTCTTCGAGCATCCATGATCGTCGCGGCGCGGCGCTCTATGCCAAAGAAAATCTATCTGGCACCCGCCGCCGCGTGCGCGCCCACTGCGAACTTCGCGCTGCAGGTGGGGCAGTCGTGCACCTTGCCATCTCCTAAAGAAATGACGACGGTCCCGCAAGCGGGGCATTTGCCTTTGTGCTCGCCCATGCCGAACAGCGGTCCGGCGAGCGGTGCAAGGATGCCCAGCACAATGACAGGCACGCCGAGGAATATGCCCCAGCCCGTGAGGCTGATCATGATGCCGGCGGTAATGAGAATGGGGGCAGCGATCAGGCCATAGAGCAATCCACCGAACGCGCCGCGCGCCGGGATGTGCTCCTGTGGCTGTGCCTCAGCCTTGTGCGATTCCTGCGGGACGTGTTCGCCGCAATGCGGGCAAAAGATCCAATGCGGAGCGATCTCGGTTCCGCACCTTGAACAATTGGCATCCATAAGCGCCCCCTTCTGGTCGGCGTGAGCAGGCGATGCGAACGGTCCTTCTTCACGCATGGTCGGGGACCTGATCGTCTGTTAGCCCAGGAGTGTGTGCCTTTGACGGCTCTCTTTTCGGTGATTGCGATCACGATTCCGCATCGCTTGAAGGCTCAACAGACTACGGTCGGCCGGGCGGACAACGAGGATCAGCAAAGGCAACCTTGACCGCCGATGAGGACTCCTATGAATTCGAGCGTACCGGCCCCAGAGGCACGGCGTTCATTAGAGGGCAGGGGCGCTGGGTTTTCGCGATTTCCCTGGCTCGCTGGTGACGAAGGAGAATCGCACTGGCAGTCACCAGACTCTGCCCCCATATTTCCTCCCCACATCTCCTATAGAGCACATCGAAAGCGCCGCAGGCAGTTGGCCCCACCGCAGGTGGCCGCAGATGGTACCCTCACATCACCCCATGAGCCAGGGCGCCATCTCACCACCTCAAACAGCAGCCGATCTGCCACGCGTGCTGGGAGCGAGCCAGGCCACGGCGATCGTGGTGGGCACCATCATTGGCAGCGGCATTTTTCTAGTGCCTAGCGAGATGATGCGCGATACGGGTTCGTCCTCACTTGTGTACCTGGCGTGGATCGTCGGCGGCCTGCTGTCACTCTTCGGCGCCATGACCTACGCAGAGCTCGGCGCGATGCTGCCTTACGCTGGCGGGGAGTATGTCTACCTGCGCGGCGCCTATGGCGACGCCACGGCATTCCTCTACATGTGGACATGGTTCGCCGTGGCCAAGCCCGCTTCGATCGCGGCTGTCACCAGCGGCCTGGCCCGCACACTCGGCGTCTTTCCGGCCTTTCACTGGCTCACAGCACAGGTGCCGGGATTGCCGTTGCTGTGGTCGCAGATTTTTGCCATCGGCGTCACCTGGTTCATGACCGGACTGAACTATCTCGGCATCAAGAAGGCCGGAGACTTTCAGCTTGTCTTCACGATTCTGAAAGGCGTTCTCATCTTGATTGTCGCGGCGCTTTGCTTTGCGTCGGCCTCGGGGTCATGGACTAATTTCTCGACCGGTCTGCCCCACGCCGTGGGTGGGTTTGGCGGATTCATGCTCGCGCTCATCGCCACTCTGTGGGCCTACGACGGATGGAACGACCTGACCATGGTGGCCGGAGAAGTACGCAGTCCGGAGCGGAGCTTACCAATCGCGCTGATCGGCGGTCTCTTCATCGTCGGCGTTCTTTTCATGGCGACCAACGCGGCGATTCAATACATTCTGCCCGCCGCCCAGATCGCCTCAAGCGAACGGCCTGCGGTTGCGGCACTGTCGATTGTGGCCGGCCCAAGCGGCGCGGGATTTGTGGCCGCCGCGATGGCCCTCAGCATTTTTGTCACGCTGAATGGAACAGTGATGTCTGGCGCGCGTGTGCCCTTTGCCGCCGCGCGCGACCGCCTCTTTTTCAAACAATTCGCGCACATCCATCCGCGCTTTCAATCTCCGTCGACTTCGCTCGTTGTGCAGGGAATTCTGTCGACAATTCTGTTGCTCTTCCTCAGCCAGTTTCAGCAGCACTTCGAACTGGCTGTCTTTGCCGAGTGGCTTTTCTACATGCTGACGACGACCACAATTTTTTATTACCGCCTTAAGCGGCCTGACCTCGCGCGGCCGTATCGCGTGTGGGGCTATCCGCTTCTGCCGGGAATCTTCGTCTGCTGCGCAGCAGTCGTTCTGGTTTGGAGTTTCGCTGGGAATCTCGAAGGGTCGCTCATCGGGACAGCGCTGATCCTGCTCGGACTTCCAGTTCTCTTGATCGTGCGGAGGCGATATGGTTCTTCTGTTCCGATGGAACAGAGCCATCTCGGCTAATTCACGCGTGAACTTGCCGAGTGTTCCCGCCTACAGCGAAGCCAGAGTTGATGTATCCCGGAGCCACAGCGTTCAAGTCGACGCGACCATCAGGAAGCGGCGATCTTGCACGAAACTCAAAAGGACACAGTTACTCTGGTTTCGCTCTAGAACGGCGCCTTATCAAACGACGTGATGAAATGAATCCCCGGCACGATCAGCCCATTAAGTCGTTCGTCGTTCGTCAAGAAGAGATCGCATCCTGCATGGCCCGCCGTCGCCAGATGGATCGCATCGGGCGGCTTGATCTTTTTATCGATGCGAATGCGCGCGAATGCCTCTGCCGACTCCTCCACAAAAGGCAGCACGCTGATCCCAGGCCCGTGAAAAATGCTGCGATACCTTTGTGCCAAAACATGATCGCCATTTCTCAATGGAAGAACAAGCATCTCGCCCACGCTCATCACCGAAGTGAGCACCTCATCGCGTCGGGCTGAAAACGCGCGCAACAGATGTTTCGCCCTTGCTGCGCGCGTCCCTGTTCCTTCAACCAGATAGATGAAGAAATTTGTGTCCAGAAAGATCCGGCTCATTCCCAACCCTCGCGCAACTTACGCACGAATTCATCCGGGTCGACGTTCTTCCAATGCTCCTTGCCAAGGCCTTCCAGTTCGAACAGAGATCCCAGCCAGCGCTCCGCCGATTCGGATGTCTGGATTGGAGAATGAGAAGGAGCAGAGCTCTCCGACGATCTCTTGGAGCTCCTATTTCTCGGCCCCTGCTCGAATCTCCTTCTCGCCCAATCAAGCAGTGGAAGGTAGCGCGAGGGAAGCTCCTCGGGCTCCGGAAATATCTTGCCCGTTCGCCCTTCATGCGTCTCATCGCCAGGCAAAAACAAGCGCCGCGTATGTTTGCCCGTGGCAAAGAGCATCCGATGCTTCGCCGGATTCGGTGCCCTGTTCGCAACACAGTGCTGCGAAACATGGACGCTTACTCCCGAGCGCGTTTCGCCCGCCATATTCTCCCGCACAGCCCGACTCACAATCTCCTGGATCATGAAATCTGGACGCTCAGGCTGTTCGCGATGGAGTAGCGCAGTCGCTACAAATACTTCTGTCGCGCATGTCACTTCGATCGATACGGCGTTTGCCATTCTCTGCCCTCCTTGTCGGGTGCCCACCATCATCTCAAATATTGTGTCATTTGTCAATCGTCATATTCCTACTATGACATATAGTCAGGTCTGGACTATGACACATATCTCAGCTCGTCACATCCCGCATCCCACGCCGCTGCAAATTCATCTGAAACCTATGCCCGCGATCGAGATGCTCGACAACCCCATCTGGAATTCCCTGTCCTCGGCGCATGACGAGTTGGCAATGGGCAACGGCCTGGCGAAGTGTTATCCGGCGGAAGTCGGCCCACTCAGCGGTTTGTCCGAGCAAACATCGGCCGCGTACGAGACTTTGCGCACATTGGCCGGTCCGGACGGAGTTCAGGCCCTGTTTTTAGATGAGCCTCCACAGCCGCGATCCGGTTGGACCCTCATCCGAGGCGGATTACTCACACAGATGATCTATGCGGGCCCAACAACGCTACAGCCGCCGATTGCGCACTCCTCGATGCGGCTTCTCACACCGAGCGATGTTCCGGCGATGGTGGAGTTGGCAAAGTTAACCGAACCGGGTCCGTTTCGCAGTCGCACCCATGAGCTGGGCACGTTCTTCGGCATTTTTGAGAACGGGCGACTCGTTTCCATGGCCGGCCAGCGCATGCGCGTTCCCGGTTTCGTTGAGGTCAGTGCCGTCTGCACCCATCCAGATGCCCGCGGGCGTGGCTATGCACGTAGGCTGATGTCGGCCGTCATGGAGAACATCCTGCGCGACGGCGACACACCGTTTCTGCATTCGTTCGCCGACAATCATGCAGCGATCCGTGTCTATGAAGCGCTCGGATTTACGCATCGGCGGCACTTTCATCTGGCCGTGTTGAAAAACGAAGCCTGATCACACATCAAAGAAAGCGGCCAAAGCCTTCGGAAGCTGGCGAAGCCGCGCACGCCCGTCGCGGTGGTCTACCATCGTGATTGTCCATGCCCGCCAAACCTAAGCTCGGCCAGAATTTTCTTCATGATGCGCAAGCCGTGCAGCGCATTGTCGCGGCGCTGGGGGATTGTTCCCATGAAACAGTCGTGGAAATCGGACCCGGTCGAGGCGTATTGACGCATGCCTTAGCCCCACGGGCCGGGAGTTTGACTGCCCTCGAATTGGACCGAAAACTCGCCGCCCAACTGCGCACCGAGTTCTCTTCCGAGAGCCTCACCGTTGTAAATCAAGATGTGCTCGACTTCGATTTTTCGTCCATCCCCGTCGAGACCGGCAAGCGCCTGACCGTTGTCGGGAACCTTCCCTACTACATCACGTCGCCGATTCTTCTGAAGCTGGCGGCCAACCATATATTGCTTGATCGGGCGGTGCTGATGATGCAGCGCGAGGTTGCCGACCGTGTTGCCGCCGAGTCAGGCTCGCGCGATTATGGCCTGTTGTCCGTAACTGTGCAGATGTATGGGCCCGTCGAAAAACTCTTCACGCTGCCGCCGGAAGCCTTTTCGCCGCCGCCTCAAGTGCACTCAAGCGTGGTGCGCTGGCGCTTCGCACCCCGGTTCAATTCCCTTGGAGTCGACGAAGCCGGGTTTCTGCCCTTCGTCCGCCAGGCATTCGCGCAGAAGCGGAAGACTCTGGCGAACAATCTGCGCGCCTCCGGCATCGCCCCTGAAATCGTTCTTCACGCGCTGACAAGCGCAGGCGTCGATCCGCAATCACGTGCGGAAGCTCTGTCCATCGAGGCGCTGGCGGAAATCTGGAAAAAGCTTCAAGAGAAGTGAACCTCTTTCGCTCGCCCGTTTTCAATCCCAAAAAAAGAAAAGGCCGCAGGAAAAGACTGTCTCCCTGCGGCCCCGTTGAATGCCGGCAACTTACTTGTGAGATCCGCCACCACCACCACCGCCGCCACCACCATGCGGCGCACCACCGCCGCCTCCGCCGGACGGATGACTTGCCGGAGGAGCACTGTACGTCGGCCGGCTCGGCGCAGAATAGCTTGGCGCAGAGTAGTGCGGAGCGCTGTAGTTGCCATAATGGGTCGCCGGGCGATAGGCGCTCGACGGAGGGGGCATGCTCACACGTCCACCCGATCCTTGCGGAATACCATAATGCACGCCGGGACTCGGCGCGCCATTACTGACAGACCCACGATTTATTCCGCCCGAGGATTGCCCGCTCACGAACTGACCACCGTAGACAGGGCGCGACGGCACCGGCCTCAGCGGTTGAACCGTGTTCCCCGCGATCGTAACCGGAGCATTCCGGACGTGCACCGGCACTCCGCCGAGCCCGTTCTGCACGCGATTCACAGCGACGACGGGATACGGCTGATATCTGCCGCCGGCTCGAATCGGATTGCCGCCTCCCGGCCGAGGTCCTCCCACCGGCCGATGCGGTGGACGATAACGAATCGGCTTAGGTCCGAAGTTAAATCCCCAACCCGCACCACCCCACCAGGGCACGCCGAGACCGGGAGCCCATCCCCAGCCGAGACCGTCATAGTAGCCCCACGTACCCGAGGCGTAAGGCATATAACCCCACGGCTCGCAGGAAACCCAGATGTAGCCGAAGCGCGGCGTCCACATCCAGCTGCCGCAACCATAAGGATCCCAGTTCGCAGCCCCCGCTTCGTACGGCGACCAGACGTAGCCCTGCCCCGGCACGTTATACCAGTTACCGTTGGCGTCGAGATCGCTCCATGCCGGGTTGTTGTTATTGGGAAGATTGTTTGTGGCCGGTGTCCGATCGGCTTCCTGCGCCGTCAGCGCCTGGTCGCGATCGGAGTTCCACGTATCCCAGGAATCGGGCTCGATGGTTTCTGACAACACGTAATTCCCCGACTCGGGGCCGTTCAGCTTCGCGCTTTCACCGCCATGCAGATCCACAGCGAGCGAGTTCCCACCGTCGACGTGGACGTTGCCGGAAAACACCGCGACTTCCCCGGGAGGATAATCCAAATTGACGCGGAGAACCGTGAAGCCACTTGCCGTGGCCACGCTGTCGCCAAAATGAACGCGAATCTGGCTCGTCGGCGTATTGCCTTGGATTTCGAAATAGCCGAGGCCGTTGTTCAACACCAGGTCAGTATCCGTCGTGTTGCCCTGCTGACCCAGCGTCGCGAGTGTCAGCGAGCTATTGGGTGAAATGCGCGCTACACTGCCATCTTCGAGCTGGATCTCGGCGCGCCCGTCGTCCCCAGTCGAGATCTGGGTGCCTTCAAAGAGGGGTGTGTTCGGCAAGGCGGGAGACGCGAGAACCTGGTTGCCCTGGGTGACCTGCACCTGCCCATCGACGCTGCTCAACCGCACCGCGCGAGCGGCTGGACCGCCCTGTTCGCCCGTCGACACACCCGGCGGTGCGTCCTGTGCCGTGACCAATGGCCCCAGCATCAAAACTGCACCGGTAATCACACTTAACCCGAAATGCGGTACCCCTCGCCATCTCAAATTGCTCGAAGCGCTTTTCATGGAGCCCACCTTTTCCCTGCGTCAACGCCATCAGCGCGCCACACAAGGAGGCCAACACAGATTGGACACTGGAAACACGATTAAAGTCGCGTCAAATCGGCCGCCGATGTCACTTATTTCGACGATTCGGCAAGCAAAAGACGTGCCCGGTTCCGTACTCGCTCCATCACCCCGGGGTCGTCCTCCAACTTCGTCAAAATCCCCTGGATAGCGCACATCTGCTGCAATCGCCCATCGGCCGAGGCCTCTTTAAGATATTCCATCTCTTTGTCGAGGCCCAGGGGATCATGCTGCAGCAGAAGTTCCAACCGAGCTCCCTCCAGGATGGTGGAAGCCACGGCCACGAGAGAGTCGCCGAGCGCTTGGATGTCTTTGCTTTTTGAATAGTTGAATTCGCAGCTTCCGTCCCCGTCGGGGCCGGAATAGGTCATCTTCTTCCACCCTTGAAACGCAACCTTGAGATGGCTCTCACACCCCTCGTTCAGCAGTTTGTGATGATGGATCGTGTCGAAAACACGATTGGCGAATTCCGGACTCAACTGCACATCGCGGTCTAATGGGGGAGGCTGAATCGTTTGCGGCTGCGCAACGGCGTCGGCATCGGTGTGGAAGTGTGCGCTCCCATCGGCCCGCAGCACCAGCGTCCATTGCGCAGGAGTCAGTCCGGGGTTCGAAAACTCGACCTTGAGGACTGAACTGCGATCCCCTTGCGCCGGCAGCGCCAAAGCCGCCGACGCCAACGCCAGACCCATCCACCTCATTGCACCGCCCCCTGCTGCAACGAACCTTGATGCAAGATTGTTTGCGCAGTATGGATGTGACAAATTGCAATCGCCAACGCATCTGCGGCGTCCGGCGGCTCGGGCAGCCCGTCCAGTTGCAAGAGCCTTGCCACCATAAACTGGACTTGATTCTTTTTGGCGAGCCCGTAACCCACCACACTTGATTTGATACACAAAGGCGCGTATTCCGCAACCGGTGCCCCGTACGTCGCCGCGGCCAGCAGAGCCACTCCCCGCACTTGGCCCAGCTTCAACGCCGACTTGGCATTCACGGAGTAGAAGACCCCCTCCACCGCAACAACCTCCGGCTGCCAGCGCTCGAGTTCCGCCATCAGCTCGCGAAAGACCTGGGCCAGCCGCTCGGGAAGAGGCTTCGATTTTGCCAGACGAATGGCGCCCAGCGCGCAGCACACCAGCCGGAGCTCACGCGCGGACTCACAAGTTTCCACGACGCCGAAGCCGGTCACTTCCGTTCCGCAGTCAATCCCGAAGACGCGCATCCGTCCCTGAGTTTACCGCAGGGACGCAGTTGCTTTCATCCATTGATGGATCGTTCGACCCCATTGAACCTCCGGGTGCAATGAACGAAGGCTTTGTGTCAGGGGTGCAATGAACGAAGGCTTTGTGTCAGGGGTGCAATGAACGAAGGCTTTGTGTCAGGGCATGACTTTAGTCGTGCCGCCTGGGCTCCTGAGAGTCTCGGGCTTTAGCCCCTGAATGCTTTGTGTCAGGGCATGACTTTAGTCGTGCCGCCCGGGCTCCTGAGACTCCTCGGGCTTTAGCCCTGAATGCTTTGTGTCAGGGCATGACTTTAGTCGTGCCGCCTGGGCTCCTGGGAGTCTCGGGCTTTAGCCCCTGAATGCTTTGTGTCAGGGCATGACTTTAGTCGTGCCGCCCGGGCTCCTGGGAGTCTCGGGCTTTAGCCCCTGAATGCTTTGTGTCAGGGCATGACTTTAGTCGTGCCGCCCGGGCTCCTGGGAGTCTCGGGCTTTAGCCCCTGAATGCTTTGTGTCAGGGCATGACTTTAGTCGTGCCGCCCAGGGCTCCTGAGAGTCTCGGGCTTTAGCCCCTGAATGCTTTGTGTCAGGGCATGACTTTAGTCGTGCCGCCTGGGCTCCTGGGAGTCTCGGGCTTTAGCCCCTGAATGCTTTGTGTCAGGGCATGACTTTAGTCGTGCCGCCTGGGCTCCTGAGAGTCCTCGGGCTTTAGCCCCTGAATGCTTTGTGTCAGGGCATGACTTTAGTCGTGCCGCCTGGGCTCCTGGGAGTCTCGGGCTTTAGCCCCTGAATGCTTTGTGTCAGGGCATGACTTTAGTCGTGCCGCCCGGGCTCCTGAGAGTCCTCGGGCTTTAGCCCCTGAATGCTTTGTGTCAGGGCATGACTTTAGTCGTGCCGCCTGGGCTCCTGGGAGTCTCGGGCTTTAGCCCCTGAGTTTTTTCTTTGCCAGATAGGTATAGCAATAGGGATATTTCTCTGCTGAATCGACCAGTCCTGCTTTTACAGGATTTTGAGCGATATATTCTCGATGTTGCAGGAAGCTTTGCTCATCTTTGATCCTGACATCGGAAAAACCAGGCTGCCACACTTCTCCGCCATACCCACATTCCTTTTTGAGACGATACGAAAATCCGCCTTTGATCAATTGCATGGCTTTCTCAACAGTCATTCTGTGATTCACTTCTATCAGAAGATGCACGTGGTTGGGCATGACGACAAAATCATGCAATTTGAATCTTCCCGCTGCGATGTACGAACGGAGCACATCGATCAAAAGCAAAGCATTCCGTTCCGACTGCAACAAGCTCTTTGCCATGCAAGTCTTGGTAGTGGTGAAAAATATGCGCTCAGAACCGAGAATTCCTTCCGAAGCAGCATTCCGTGCAGGTCGTGCCATGGCGGGGGCTAAAGCCCAATCCTCTTTTCGCTGGCTTTGCGGCACGACTAAACAGCTTGCGGAAAAACTCGACCGGAAAGGTGCTTTGTGTCAGGGCACGACTTCAGTCGTGCCGCAAGCACAATGGAGTCAACGAGGGCTTTTAGCCCCTGAGGGTGTTTTCCCTCCTATCACCCGAAACCCCGAGTTTTTCCGCAACCTATAAAGCCATACCCTGACACAAAGCAATACCAGAAATTCGAGAGAGTTTTCCGCTGTCATTACTTTGTAGAAGGAAATCTTTGCGGCACGACTAAACAGCTTGCGGAAAAACTCGACCGGAAAGGTGCTTTGTGTCAGGGCACGACTTCAGTCGTGCCGCAAGCACAATGGAGTCAACGAGGGCTTTTAGCCCCTGAGGGTGTTTTCCCTCCTATCACCCGAAACCCCGAGTTTTTCCGCAGCAGCCTATTTCCCGCTCTCGCCTAACAGCACTTCGGTACTAACACTGAAGTGACATACCGGCTAACGCTAAAGTGTGTCACGATGACCCATCAACTCCCCTTAGTGCAGGCGACATAAAACTAACCACTTAGGAGAATCAACATGAGTATTCTGCGCGAATTGCAGTCCCTGTTAAGACGTGAAGACGGTCAGGACCTCGTCGAATACGCCCTTGTCGTTGCCTTGATTGCTTTCGGCGCCGTTGCCGCAATGCAGGGTTTGTCCACCGAAATCAACACCGCTTTCAACGTGATCAGCAGCGATCTCGCTACGTCCCTCTAAGGCCCCGAAACCGCCGCGCCAATACGGGCGCATCTCTGTCTTATTGCCGGGTGCCCCAGATCTCGATTCTTACCGGGGTCCCCGCCGACAGGGGGTCCCCACAAACAGGTCCTCGTTTGTGGGGCAGGACAGCTCTTCGTCGCTGGGGTGGTTGAGGCCTGGGAAAGCACGAACCCCAACCCACCTCCGTCGTCCTACGCCCGATTCCTTCGATTCCTGTCCCAAAAACAACACCGGCCGGAGAGCATCCGTCAGGCCGCGACCCAAGCTCCGGCTGCTCCTTTGGGATTGCGCAAAATAACGCCCCAAAAGCGCACACTCAAGACATGCGTATCTCTGCAACAAGCCCTCGGCCTCGCCGGTCCAATCTGTCAGGAATGTGACCCGTCTATCCCAAAAAATACCCCCCCCTACCCCCCAATATTTGCAGTTATCCACAGCGATTTTGCAGAGAATTTCCCCACTCTCTGCGCCGCATTCGGCCGACTACTGATCACTGCCCACTGTTCCCTATTCCCTATTCCCTGTTCCCTGTTCCTGTCCGCTGTTCCCTGTTCTCTGATCTCTGATCTCTGTTCCCTGTTCTCTGTCCGCTGTTCTCTGTCCAAAAGCAACAACGGCCTGAGAATCGATCTCAGGCCGCTGCCGGTGAACTGTTGGGATTGGACTAAGGCCATCGCGCTTGAAGCGATTGCCAGTGGCCCGGCGGAAAGATCTGCCGCGGGGGCTTACATGGGGCTTGGGGCGCGATGCCCTAGGCCTCAGTCACCTCACGTAACCAACTACTGGAACAGTCTTTTTGCATAGGCTGGATCATCCTCCTTTCCCGTGTAGCCCCAAATTAAACCGGCGTGCACGAGGAGTCAAGTTTCACGGAGGACCAGAACAAGTCCGCGTTTTGAAAGGGAACGGCTACACAGGTTGCGGAAAACTCATTCACAGCCGGCTTTGTAACAGGGCATGACTTCAGTCATGCCGCAAGGGTCTTAGAAAGAACACCGGCTTCAGCCGCTGAGGGATGTTTTGAACCCTGCTCAGAGCTACCTTAAGACCACGAAATCTCGCTGGACTCAAATCGTCACCGCCGATTCTTCTTCTTGTTCTCAATCCGAATCCAGTATTGGAATTCGTCGGCATACAATTCGCCGTTCAGGTCGGAAACTCGGCCCGCGAGCCGCTCCTGCGCGTCGGCGATGGCCTTGTTGTAGATCGCCGGCCCAATCTCTTCGAGGAAGAAGTTAAGCAAAAGACCTGCAGGCAATTCGCCAATCGGCTCCGGCAATTCCTCCCGGAAGTATCGTTGGATGGACGCAACCGCCTCGGCGCGCGCCTGCTTCGATAGCTCGATGGTCATCATGATCCCTCATGATACTGTCCACGCCGACCGAGCACGGTTTCTCTGCTTGTGTGTTTCTCAGTTTCTCTGTCCACCGCCCACTTCTCCCTGTTCAGTCTCTTTTTCGCCTTGACACGCGCCCATTGGTTCGTGATAGCTTACCGTTAGTTTTAACTTACCGTTCGTGGACACTTACCTACAAGCCGGATTGGATGCCCTCGGCGACGCGACCCGGATGGCAATCTTTCAAAAGCTGTCCGCGGGCCCTCTCGCCGTGAACGAGCTGGCACGCAAATTGCCTGTGAGCCGCCCCGCTGTCTCGCAGCACCTCAAGGTGCTGAAAGACGCAGGGCTGGTGCTGGACAGCAGGGCCGGCGCGCGACGGCTCTACCAGTTGAACCCTGAGGGCGTCGCTCGCTTGCGTGCCCATTTCGACCAGATGTGGACCAAAGCGATGAGCAATTTTCAAGCGGCCGCGGAAAAATCACCGATAGGAGAGAAGCATGGCAAACCCAGTGGCAGAAGCCGTCGTTTGTAAGAGTGTGCGGGTGAACGCAACCATTGAGCGCGCGTTTTCGGTGTTCGTGGAGCAGATGGAGACATGGTGGCCGGCGACGCATCACATAGGAAAAACGCCATTCGAAGCAATCTTCGTCGAGCCGCGCGTGGGTGGACGCTGGTACGAGCGCAACGTCGAAGGCGCGCAGTCCGATTGGGGTACGGTGCTGAAGTGGGATCCGCCGCACCTGGTCTGCTTCTCCTGGCATGTCGGCCCCGGACACGATTCGCCGGATTGGGTCTGCGATCCGGATATGGCGAAAGCAAGCGAAGTGGAAATTCGCTTCACCGCGGAAGGACCATCGTCGACGCTCGTCGAGCTCGAACATAGCAAGCTGGAACGGCACGGCGAGGGCTACGAACAGTTGCGTGAGCTGTTCGACGGTCCGGGCGCGTGGAGCGGCATCCTGGCGCTGTTTGCCGAGACCGTCGATGCAAAGGCAGCCGAGAATGGAAAGGATCGTGCATGAAGCCCGTGCTCTTCCTCCGCATTGCGTCGATTCTGACGTTGATCCACGCAGTGCTGCACACGATTGGCGGCGTATTCGGGCACATCGATCCGGGCACCGCCTCCGTGGCGGTCGAAGCGATGAAGGTCAACACGTTTCCGCTGATGGGCCACACGCGCAGCTTCTGGGATTTCTACAGGGGCATGGGGATCGGCGTTTCGATCTCCCTGACCGTGGAGGGCGTCGCATTCTGGCTGCTTGGCTCACTGGCCAAACGGGATGCTGAAGCGCTACGGCCTATTCTGGTGACGTTTGCAGTAGGTTATCTGGCCCTGTCTCTGAATTCGTACACGTACTTTTTTCTGGGTCCGGTGATCGCCGAGATTCTAATTGCGGCCTGTCTGCTGTTTGCTATCTTTACCGCGAAAACGCCGATTGAAACGAAGTTGTCGCCTGATCAGGTGGTCTGAGTTTGCCTCGTCGGGATCCGCTCTTCCAAAAGCACCGTCACGGTATCTCCAACTTCTTTCCCGATGCTGCGGCGAATGTCCTCTTTGACTGGAAGCTTGTGTGTCCCCTTGCCAAGCGCCATGAATGAGCTTTGAAACGGAACTCCATCGATCTTCCCTCGCACCTTCACAAGACCGCGCGTCCCGAAGAACTCGACTGAGGCAGGCCACACCACATAAGTCCAGCCACCTTTGGCAGGACTCTTCTGCAGAGTGGCCGTAAATCGCTTGTTCAACATCGCTATCAGATTCCGATTAGGCCAGCGCGAGGTTCAGATTGTCGATGGCTTCGTCGATTTCCTGCGTGCTCTTGAATCCAACCGTCACGCAATCCACCCCGGCGTTCTTGAAGGCAAAGCGCATTGCCGCCTGACGATCGCTGTGCTGCGTAAACGTCCCATCGCCGCAGAGTTTCATACTGACGACGCCCATGCCGTCGCCCTTGACCTGTTTGACGTGCGCAACCACTTCGGGGACGATGCCGAGGTTGTCGTCGTCGGGAACGGGGCCATCCATGCGCGTGCCCTTGTGGTTCATGCGAATCATGGCGACTTCAAGCCACTTGTTGCCGGGCATCTGGCGCAGCGCGGGCAGTCCGTGCACCGAGGCTCCGCGCGAGCGGATTGTCTTTTTCTGCTGCGCTTCGAGGATGCCGTCTTGCCAGCGCGCAGTTTCGGCGACCCAGCTGTCGGTGTGCTGCCAGTGGAGCAGCATGATGTCGAAGTAGTCGGTCTTAGAGATGCGACGCATCTCATCGAAGCGGACATGGGGATCGACGCCCTCGTCCGTGGTGACCTTGTTCATCAGCACGTAGCTCTCGCGCGGGTAAGGCTTGAGGGCCTCGCCGAGCATGGCGGGCGTCGTATACGACTCCGCTGTTTCAAAGAAGCGGATGCCCCGCTCATACGCATAGGCAACCAGCTTGCTGAACTGCTGCTGACCCAACGCGGACTGTACATGGCCATTGTTACTGCCGGTGCCGAACGCAAGCCGCGTGACCTGCACGCCCGACTTACCCAGGGTGACGATGTCCGTCGCGGTGGGCTTTGCGGCGTGCAACGGCAAGGTTCCGACGCTCGCAATCGTTCCAGCGGCAATTCCGGTTTTGAGGAATTCTCGTCTTGAGTAAGGGCTCATGAGACCTCCGACAGGCGGCGGGAAGGACTGCCTGATGCGGGAATCTTACCACGGCGCGAAATGAACTGGCATCAAGCCAAATCGATTTTTTCGGTAGATCCAAGTTAGTTCGAGATACTCGAAGCGGCACGCAGGCGGAACGGCGGGAGCTACCAGCTATGCAGCCATTCCTCATCGTGGCCTATGCGCACAGGCGTATTGAAAAGGTCGCTGAGGCGCGATGCGGTGAGGAGCTCGGCCCGCGGACCATCCCCCACAATCCGACCTCCACGCATCAGGATCACCCGGTCAATCTCAGGAAGAATGTCGCCCAGGTGATGTGTCACCAGCACCAGTCCCGTACCTTCGGCGGCGAGGCGGCGCAGTGTGTCCCGAAGTTCTCGTTGCGCGGCGAGGTCCAGTGCATTCGAGGGTTCGTCGAGGAGCAGCTGGCGAGGCCTGTGGACAAGGGCGCGGGCAATGAGGATGCGGCGTTTTTCGCCGGCTGACATTTCACCCACAAGCTGGGGAGCCAGATGCGAGGCTTCAATGCGCGTCAGGGCTTCGGCGGCACGGTCCCGCATTTCAGCGGTGACATGCAGATTGGGCCATAGAGTCGATGCGGAGAAGAAGCCGGCAATCACGGCGTCCAGGCCGGTAGTCACAGCCGTACGCTCGCCGGGAAGATCGGTGCCGACAACGCCGAAATGCTTTCGCAACTGGGTCAGGTCCCAGCGGTCGCGGCCAAAAATGCGGACCCGCATCCCCGGCTGCACGATGGGGTAGATCTGACAAGTAATGGTCAGGATCAGGGTGGACTTGCCGCAGCCGTTGGGGCCCAGGATGGCGACATGCTCACCGGCACGGAGGTTGAGGTTGACGTCGTGGAGAACGACACGATCGCCACGCGCCACGTTTACGTTTTCCAGTTCGAGAAACTGATTTTGATCGATTGGAGTAACAATATCGCTTGTGTTCTTCGGCAGGCTATCCACATTTGTTAGATTAAATGGGTCCACTCCATGAGCGACCTTTCCCGTAATCTCATCCCTCTCGGATTTAAATTCGGCGCGATCAAGGCGGGCTTGAAACAAAGCGGCCGCACCGATTTCGCTTTGATTGTGGCCGACACTCCCGCCAGCGCAGCCGCCGCGTTCACGTCGAACCGTGTAACTGCTGCGCCGCTCAAAATCGACAAGGAACATTTGAGCGCAACAGGTGGGCACGTGCGTGTGGTGGCAATCAACGCGGGCAATGCAAACTGTGCAGCGGGCCAGGCGGGGCTGGATGCGGCGCGTGCAACGTGCAAGGCGGCTGCGGAGACCTTCGGCTGCAAGCCGGAAGAAGTCTTCCCTTCCTCGACGGGGATCATCGGCGTGCCGCTGCCGGCCGAAAAGCTGATCGCAGCGCTGCCGCAACTGGCGGAGCGCCTCGGCTCGGATGGCGAACACTTTCAGCAGGTGGCTTCGGCAATCATCACCACCGACAAAGTGGAGAAGACGGCATTCATCGACTTCATGTTTGTGGATGACAAGGGTGCGCAAGCGCCAGTGCGCATCGCAGGCCTGTGCAAAGGCTCCGGGATGATTCACCCGCAGCTTGTACCCCATGCCACCATGCTGGTGTATATCCTGACCGACGCGGCAATCGAGCCGGCCATGCTGGACCGGTATCTGCGGGACGCCATCGAAGTAAGCTTCAATCGCATTTCGGTCGATGGCGATACCTCGACAAACGACACCGTCCTGGTACTGGCGTCGGGCGCGAGCGGCGTCGACCTGGGCACGCAGCATTGCCTGCCTTTCGCGGAGGGACTGAAATATGTCTGCAGGTCTCTCGCCCGCCAGATTGTGGCAGATGGAGAAGGCGTAACGCATGTCGTCGAACTTCAAATCGGCGGAGCAGCCAGCGACAAAGATGCCCTGCGCATTGCCAAATCCATCGCCCATTCCCCGCTGGTAAAAACTGCGTGGGCCGGGTCCGATCCCAACTGGGGACGTCTGGTTGCGGCTATCGGTTACTCCGGCGCGCAGATCGACCCGGAACACATCGACATCTGGTTTGGCGACCAGCCGGTATGCCGCGACGGCGGACGTGCGTCGGAATTTGATGAGGCGGCGGCGCATGCTTATTTGAAGCAGCCGGAGTTTTCTATTCGCATCCAACTGAATCAAGGCTCGGGTACGTGTGAATTCTTGACCACGGACTTGACGAACGAATACGTGCACATCAACGCAGACTATTCGACGTAGGCAGGTCAAAGAATTGATTTCTCGCGAAAAGCTGATGCAGCTGTATGCCGCGATGGTGAAGTCCCGCATGATCGCGGAGCGGACAACCGAACTGGCGCGGCAAGGCAAACTCCCGCACGAATGGGAAAGCGAAACCGGCAGCGAGGCAACGCTCGCCGGCGTAACGGCAGATTTGCGCCTCGACGACACGGTGAGCGCACCGGGCAATCGACTGCTTTCGTCCGTCATCCAGGGAATTCCGCTGGAGAGGTTCTTTGAGCCTGTCGCCGCTCCCCTCAACGGCAACAGGCGCTCCGTTGCTGGACAAAATGGGAACCTGTCGGCAGGAAAAAACGGACGCCCTGCACAAGTGGCTCCGACCGGCGCTTTGGAAATTGACCTGAGCGCAGCCACCCAGGCCGCTGCCGCGCACAAAGCGGCAAACGACGGGCGCATTGCCCTGGTTTTCCTCAAAAATCCCGCCGCATCGGATGTTCCCGATAAGGAGCTGCAGGTTGTCAGCCGTCGCAACCTGCCTATGGTTCTGCTTTGTCATTTCGGCTCAGAGGCGAGTCAGCAGAACTTCCTTTCCGCAAGGAGAAAAATGAACGGCGCCCCTGAAGCGCTTGCCTTTGGCATCGCGCGTATCGCGGTGCACGCCCGAGACGTGCTGGCGGTGTATCGCGTCGCCAGCGAATCGATCTCCCGCGCGCGACAGAGGCGCGGTCCCACTCTCATTGAGTGCATCGATGAGGCCTTGCCCGCACCGGTGGGAACCCGTGTCGCAGAGCGCAGCCGATCCGTCATTGCGGATCCGGTGCGTTTGATGGAGTCGCATCTCGGCAAAAAGAGGCTATTGACCGCGGCCCTGAAACAGCAAATCGAAAGCCAATTCTGCAGGGAAATTGATGCGGCAACAGCGCACCTGATGAATTAGACCGATTTTGGAATACACGCAGACATTTTGAGAGCATCTGAACGCTTCGTTTTCTTGATGAAAACGACGCTTTGCATTGTGCTTTCGGTCTACACCAATTCCGAAACTGCTATAGGCGGCCGCTTACTCGATTGAGTCTTGCTGATTCCGCGCCAAAGAAAAGATTACTTCGCTCTCGGATGCGTGGCGTCGTACACGCGCTCCACCTGCGCATTCGTAAGCTGCGTGTACCGCTGCGTTGTGGACAGCCGCTCATGGCCGAGCAATTCCTGGATCGCCCGCAGGTCGGCGCCCTCTTCAAGAAGATGGGTGCCGAACGCATGACGCAGCGTGTGCGGATGCACATCCGATGAAAGGCCGTGAAGAATGGCGATGCGCTTGACGATGCGTCCTACACTGCGCGTCGTGAGCCGCGCGGTACCGCCGGGCTTCTCGAGTCCGCGCATACGCAGATTCAAAAGAAGCGCGGGAGTGGATACGGCCACGCTGCGGTTGATTTCGGCCAGACGCAGCAAACGCTCGGCGATGTAGATGCGCAGAGCCACAGCCGCCGCTTCGCCCAAGGGAACGTAGCGTTGCTTCTGGCCCTTGCCGCGAACCAGGATCGCTTCGTTGGCCCAGTGAATGTCCTCGAGGTTGAGTCCCGTGAGCTCGGCGTTGCGGATGCCGCAGCCGTAGAGCAACTCGACGATCGCTCTGTCACGGGCAGGCCAGCTGACTGCATCGTCCTTGACGGAATCGACGACGCGATTCAACTGCTCGATGGAAGGAACGCGCGGCAGGTGCTTAGGCAGGCGTGGCGTCGAGACCAAGGAAGCCACGTTCTGCCCGACATAATCCCCGCGAGCAAGCCATTTGAACCAGCTGCGAATCGCCGCCAGCGCGCGCGCCGCAGAAGCTTTCGAAAGGCCGCGATCGTAGAGCGTGCTCAAATAGGCGCGAATGTGCGTGTGCTCGATCCGGTCGACGGCTCGGATGCTGCCGTGGCTCTTGGCCATATACGCTGTAAAGCCATGAAGTTCGCGTTGATAGGCGCGCAGCGTGTGCGTCGACGCGCCGCGCTCATTGGTCAACATTCCCAGATACGCATTGACCAACGAGTCGAGCGAAAGATGCGGTGCACGATGCGGCGACGCGGTCATGCGGGTTCCTTCGATGGCCGCGAGTAAACAAGCATGAGCTTGGCCCGCCCCGCTTTCGTTTCGCCGGCAGTTTCAGGAACTTGTTCCGGAACGGCTTCATCCGGAACAGTTTCAGATGCCGGGGTTGCTTCAGGCGCGCCTTTCACAACGCCGCGCGGATGGTGGCTGCGGTGCACCGCTTTGAGCCGTCCAAGCGCGAGATGCGTGTAGACCTGCGTGGTCGAGATGTCGGCGTGTCCGAGCAGGAGCTGCACGGTGCGCAGATCTGCTCCATGCTCCACCATGTGAGTCGCACAGCTGTGGCGCAGCCGGTGCGGGCTGGCAGTCTTGTCTGCCGCCTTCACCATGTGCCAGATCCACTGGCGGGTGAGCGGCATACCGCGCAGAGACAGAAACAGGCCTGCCGCTTCCGGCAGGGTGCCCCGGGATTTGCGCCTCGAGCTAATCCGCGCCAGGTGCGGGCGGCCTTCCCGCAGATATTCCTCCAGCGCCTCGAGCGCCGTACGACCCAGCGGAACGATGCGCTCTTTGTCTCCTTTGCCGCGAACCTGCACACGCCCCGCGTCCAGCATGAGGTCGCCAGTTGAGAGTCCAGTCACTTCAGAGACGCGCAGTCCGCCTGCGTAAAGCAGTTCGAGAATGGCGCGGTCGCGAAGGGCCGTGGCGCGGGCCTTGGGATGCGATGCGGCCATCGCCGCGCGCTCCAGCATCTCCGACACTTCGGCCTCGGCCAGCGATTTCGGCAAAACCTTCCAGGCCTTGGGAGATTCCACATTCACGGTCGGATCGTGATGCATGCGCTTGTCGAGAAGAAGCCATTTATAGAAACCGCGCAGGCAACTGAGTTTCCGCGCCGCGGAGCGGGAATCGACACTATGCGTGCGAAGGTGCTCAAGAAAACCGCCGACATCCTCTTTGGCAGCAGTCAGCAGGGTTCGATCGCGCTTTTCGAGGAATTCGGCAAAGGTGCTCAGATCGCTCTCGTAGGCTTCGCAGGTGAGCGGACGAAGGCCTTTTTCTACGCGCAGATAGACCTGGTATTCCTTGAGAAGAGCGAGATTGTTTCCGGAGCCCATCGTTCGATTATCGGCTCGGAGTAGGACGCCCCGGAGAATGCCCGGAGCAATCGAACCTCGTTCATCACGGAATCAAGACCGGCAATACAAACGTTGCCAATCCTCCCTCAATTGGAGTGGACAACGCACCGGCTTCAATAGCTCAGTCAAGGCTGGGCAAGAAGCTGTTCGAGTTTCTCCTCCATGTCTGCCGACTGCAATTCCCCCTCAAGGCGCGCCGCGATCGTCCCATCGCGAGCCACGAGAAAAGTGATCGGAAGGCCGAGCACACCGCCGTAGCGCTCACCGAGGACGGCATCTCCCATGACCACGGGAAAACCCAAAGCAAAACTACGCACAAAAGCACGCACGGGCTCTGCGTCGTCGTCCATAGAGACGGCGATGACCTCCAGGCCCTGCTGTTTGTAGTTGCGCTGCCATGCGGCGAATTGAGGGAGTTCCAGGCGGCAAAGAGCGCACCACGTTGCCCAGAAATTCAGCAGCACAACCTTTCCCCGGTAGGCACGGAGATTGACGATATTGCCGCTGAGATCACGGCGAACGAACGCCGGTGCACACTTGTGTACGAGGGAACCCCTGGCGGAGAGCCGTGCTGGCGAGCAAAAGACCAGCACGCAAGCGCACAACACCAGTGCCGGACTAATGGCCTTTTTCAACGCTATAGCCTTTGTTCACCCAATCGTCGCCAAAGTTGTTGGGGATGTAGAGAACCTTCACCTTGACGAAGCCGCTTTGGCGCAACTGGTCGAAAGCCGGCCCGACATTGGGGCAACGATTCCATGGACAACAGCCGCAGTAGAGAACGATAAAGGCGCCTTTGGGCAATGAGGCAACTTTGGCCGCGAGCAATTCCAGGCCCGCGAGTTGCGAACCAGGTCCCGCATATTGGGCGCCTGGAATGTGTGCCTGCTCGAACATGACCCGTGATCCCACTTGCAACACGAGCGGCTTTGCGGACCGGCTGGAGTGTAGGATCTCGTTTAGTTCGCCCGGCAGGATAATTTGCGCTTGCGGAATAGAAAGCGCGCTGGAGGCTGAGACGGCGGACCCGGAAAACTGCCCTGAGCATAGCGCGGGACCAAAAATGAGCAAGAATCCGAAGACGAATGCGAAGGAGAGCGAGCGACACCCGCACTGAAACGGCATGGCAACATCTCCATGAATGGCTGGTTACATTCTAGGCCGCCGGGGCCGACGCCGGGGTCCTCAGGTCTGCGGTGAAAAGCCACACCTTCATCTGGTCTTCATCATTCCCCACCATACTTCTTGAACAGGCTGGTTCCCCCACAGGCCTGAATCGTGCAAAGACAAGGCCCGTTGAACGACAATATAGTTGGACGTCGTTTGGCTTAATTGAGGGAATCTTGACAGCGATACAGATGCAAGTGACGAAATGGAGTGCCCGGGAGTTCGAGCGACTGGTTCTTGACAGCAAGCCGCGCGTGGCAGTGTTCGATTGCGATGGAACCATCTGGGCCGGCGACTCTGGGTACGGATTCATGGTTTGGACCATCGAGCAGGGATTGGTTTCGCGCTCGACTAGCGATTGGATTGACAACCGGCACCGCGCTTACCTGGCGGGACACGTAACAGAACTGCAGATCTGCGGGGAGATGGTGCAGATGTACTCGGGCCTGCATGAGCCGGAGCTGCGCGAGGCGGCCGCGCGCTATGTGCGCGAATTCGTTCGGCCGCGCGTCTTTGCCGAAATCGAGTCACTGCTCGATTTGCTGCGCGGCATAGGCGTGGAGCTGTGGGCCGTGAGCTCCACCAATAAATGGGTTATCAGTGAAGGTGTGCGCGCATTCGGCATCCCCGAGAGCCGCGTGCTTGCTGCTGAAGTCTCAGTCAAGAATGGCATAATCGGCAGCGACCTGGTCGACGTTCCCACCGATGAGGGCAAAGCAGACGCCCTCAAGCGGGTTGGGCTGGTTCAGCCAGACGCAGTTTTTGGCAACTCCATTCATGACCTTGCCATGCTGGAGATTGCGAGGCATGCCTTCCCGGTGAACCCTTCACCGGCTCTGCTGGAGGCGGCGGCAAAAAATGGATGGGGCTACTTCCGGCCGGGAACGGCCGAGGGGATAGAAGCAGCAGTGGCCGGAGAGTAAGCATCGGTTGAGTTTTTCGCGCGAAGTCTCTGAAAGCCTGAAATTTCCCGGCAAGGAGTCAATGTGGAGCGCAGGTCCACCCGCACGCCATCCGGCGGCGATTACACTGGAAAGGTGGAAGACGGTCTGCCTCAATCCGGTTCGCGGTCTGCCGGACCTGCACTTCGCTTGGTGGCGGCCGCGTTGATCGTCAGGGGGGGCGAAGTCTTGATCTGTCAGCGCCGTCCCGACCAGCCGATGGCCTTGCAATGGGAGTTCCCCGGGGGCAAGATCGAGCACGGCGAAAGTCGCAGAACAGGCACTGGCGCGCGAGCTGAACGAGGAGCTTGGCATCGCGGCCACAATTGGCGCGCGCGTGACCCATATCCGGCATAATTATCGCCATGGCGGAGCCGTGGACCTGCAGTTCTTCGCGGTGCACGAATTTTCCGGCGAGTTGGAGAACCGGATTTTTCAGCAGTTCAAGTGGGTACGCCTTGAAGACCTGCCGAGCTACGATTTCCTGGCTGCCGACCGCGATCTGATCAAGGATTTGGCCGCAGGGAAGCTGCTGTAGAATTCGTTTCCCATCAAATTCCCAACGATCCGAACCACTGTGCAAATCCCTGCCAGGCGTTCGTCTGCCCAACGGGAATTCTGACAATATGCACGGCGAGCAGCAACGCCGCAGCCCAAGCAGTCGCGCGCTGGACTTTCTGCGTCGCCCAAAGATCGTAGACGATCAGCAGAAGGACAAAGATGTAGGAGATGAAGATGGCCTTTATCTGGTTGTGAAAGACGAATGGGAAGGGCCAGCGGAAAATTGCAGCGCGCATCATGGAGATCGTCGCCATGAGAATCAGCCGCTTGTGCACAGCAGGACTACGGCGGGCGTACAAGGCGGATCCCGCAAGCACGCCAAAAATGAACATATCGGTGAATGGCGTGATAGAGAACGACAAGAACATGCTGGACGGATGAGGACCCAAGTGAGCTAGAGCGTCTCCGGCCGCAAGTACGCCCAGAATAACCACCAGGGGCGCAAGGAAGAACCCGGCCATGCCGAGGCCTCGATGAATGTCCACCCGATGCGCCGCCACGAGGGTGGTTTGCGTAAAGAGCAAGAGCATCCATGATAAAAAGACGGCGCCGTGGATATGCAGGATGCGGCTACGCAACGGGGCACTAAAGAAGCCGGCAAGAAAGTATGTGTGCGCGAAGCCAAGCACAACGGTGGCTAGCATGAGGCCGACCATCGCTGAGAAGAAGATGCGGTCATAACGACGGTCGGGCGCACGGCCCGAGGCGATGTATGGTGCATTGGTGGCGGTAACCATGAGGCCTCCCTAAAGGCGAGAGGAGCGGTGATGCTGACTTGCCACCGCGAGGGGTGGGGAATGGATCGAGTATACGGAAGCTGTTGTGCGACGTGAACAAGAACTTTGGCGTCAAAGGGAAAACAGTGTCGTGTAAGGGCCTTCAGTGACCGGGCATCAGCCCCCACAGCATCACCAGCGTCATCCCGATGACGATAAGGCTCGTGCTCCAGGCAATCACGTTCCAAAGGCGTGAGTTTTTGTGTTCGCCCATCAGGTCGCGCCGGTTGATGAGCACAAGCATCAGGATGATGACGACCGGCAGCAGAATGCCATTGAGCACCTGGGAGAGAATCGCGACATTCACAAGCTGCGCGTCGGGCAACAGCAGCACCGTGATGGCGCCGCCGGCAATCAGCAGAGTATACAGCCAGTAGAAAAACGGCGCTTCCTTGAAGCTCTTATCCACGCCGGATTCGAGGCCCAATCCTTCGCAGACGGTATAAGCCGTCGACAAGGGAAGGATCGATGCCGCGAATAGAGATGCATTGAATAGCCCGAATGCGAAAAGGATGAAGGCGTAGTCGCCAGCCAGCGGACGCATGGCTTCCGCCGCGTCGCTGGCGACCTGGATCGCTCCCATGCCGTGCACATAGAGCGTAGCCGCGCAGGCAACCACGATGAACCACGCCACCACATCGGTAAAAACGCTGCCCACAATCACGTCAAGGCGCGAAGCCGCATAATCCTTTACACGAATCCCCTTCTCGACAACCGAAGACTGCAGATAGAACTGCATCCACGGCGCAATGGTGGTGCCCACAACGCCGATGGCCATGTAGATGTAAGCCTTGTCCCGCCACACTGACTTTTCAGGAAGCTTGATCGTGGCCACCAACGCCGTATGCCAACTTGGCTGCGAAAGCACGCCGGCAAAGATATACGCGATGTAGACGAGCGAAGCCACCAGGAAAATCTTTTCCGTGCTTTTATAGTCCCCACGAAAAACAAGAAACCAGACCAGCGCTGCACAGGTAGGTACCGAGATGTACTCGGAGACGTGAAACAGGTGAAGCGACCCCGCGATCCCGATGAATTCTGTAACGACATTGGTGAAGTTAACGATGACCAGCAAGATCATCAGCACAAACGTGAGCCGCAGGCCGAATTCCTCGCGAATCAGGTCGCTGAGCCCTTTGCCTGTGACCACACCCATGCGGGCACACATCTCCTGCACCACGATCAGAGCGATGGTGATGGGAATCATGGTCCAGAGGAGTGAATAGCCGTACTGGGCGCCGGCCTGGGAGTAAGTGAAGATCCCGCCCGAGTCGTTGTCGACGTTAGCGGTAATAAATCCGGGGCCGAGGACGGCCAAAAACAAAAGTATCCGGATTCGCCAACGTTTGAGCATGCCCGCGGGTTCCTAAGGTGGATTCATTTTTACTTTTCTTAGAGACCATAACAGGCGAGGGTGCGATGCAGGAAACTCGGGGCGCTGTGGTTCGAACGCAGGAACATTTCGGGGCAACTTGACAGCCCCCTCGGAACACAACTACAACACGACTTCACGCGTTGATTGAAAAATGAGGAGACCGCAATGCCAGCAAACGATCCGCATCATCCGGCTCCAACTCGCCGACGTCTTCTTGGCGCGATTGCCTCAGTTGCCGGAGCATCCACACTTCTTGGCGCTGCAGCGTCTTCCGCACAGGCGCCGGCAATTCCCGATGCACCGGCGCCCGAAGAATTGTTTGCCCCCGCTCGGCTGCGCGACTACAAGGCACGCCGCTCGTCGAGCTGGGATCGGACCGGAGGCAACGGCGATGCGGTCCCGGTGGATCCCGGCAACGAGGCGATTCTGCTCGACGCAACCGGTGCTGGTGTGGTGACGCATCTCTGGTTCACCGTCAATTCGCCGGACCCGATGCACCTGAAGAATCTGGTCCTGCGCGCCTGGTGGGATGGCGAAAGCTCGCCCTCGGTGGAGACGCCGATCGGCGATTTCTTTGGCCTTGGCCTCGGCGAGTACTACACCTACCAGTCGTCTTTATTGGTCGTGGCGCCGATAAAGGCGTTGAACGCGTATTTCAAAATGCCGTTCTCGAACTCCGCGCGGCTGACGGTGGCGAACGAAGGAACAATCCGCACAGACAATCTGTATTTCGCCGTGGATTATGTCACGCTCCCAACTCTGCCCGACAACCTTGGCCGCTTCCATGCGCAATATCGGCAAGCTGCTCCGTGTAAAGGGTGGACCGATAACTGGGCCAACGAATACGCGCCTGACATCAATGGCAACAAGAATCTGACCGGCGAAGGCAATTACGTCTTTATGGAGGCGACCGGAAAAGGCCACTTCGTCGGTGTGACGCACGCAGTCTTGCAAAATCAGGATCAATGGTTCGGCGAAGGCGATGACATGATCTTTATCGACGGCGACCCGATACCGACCATCAACGGCACAGGGACGGAGGACTACTACAACGGTGCGTGGGATTTCGGTGGCAAGGAATTCGCTAACATGCACCAGGGTGCGCCTTACATGGTCGACCCGGAGCGGATCGGCGGGCGCTATTGCCTCTATCGCTGGCACACCGAAAGCCCGATCGCCTTCGAGAAATCGCTTCGCGTGACGATCGAGCACGGCCACGCCAATCATCGCTCCGACAATTTCTATTCGACGGCGTTCTGGTATCAGACCGAGCCGCACGCAGAGTTCCCTGCCCTGCCCAAGCCGCAAGAGCGCGTCCCCAGGGTGTTCCGCGTCGGTGGAGCGGGCGCATCGCCAGTGACTGGCGGCTAACGGCTCCGGCATCCGGTCCTCCCCCGCTGAGAACGGTGCTGAAGCTCCCTTTTAAAAATACTGAAGTCTCCACTTGACAATTTATAGGCGCTGCTTAATACTGAAGCTGCCACTTCAGTATTGGCGGATTGGAGAAGGTCATGGCAGAACCGAGCACAGTTCACAGCACATTCACGATTGAGCACAACTATCCTCAACCGCCGCAACGGGTGTTTGCCTCCTTTGCGGAACCCAGCCGCAAGCGCCGCTGGTACGCCGAGGGCGACCACGAAATCCGGGAATTCGAAATGGAATTTCGCGTGGGCGGGAGCGAACGGTTCAGTTACCTTTTCAAGGAAGGTCACCCCATTGCCGGATCCGAAATCGTGAACGAGAGCACCTATCAGGACATCGTTCCCGAGAAGCATATTGTCATAACCTCGAAGATGTCTCTGAACCGAAAGCCTGTACTGGTGATGCTCGCGACCATCGAGTTCATGCGCGCCGGCACGGGAACGGACGTCATCCTCACCCATCAGGGAACGTATATCGAGTGGCCGGACGGACCCCAAATGCTCGAAGCAGGCTGGCGAGCCCTCCTCGATCGCTTGGCAAAGGAACTGGCCAGCTAGAACCTTTTCGGATAAAGCTCTGGGTGCCGAGAATACACCCCATGAAGAAATCGCCTATCGACACGGATCGCTTGTTCCACGCATTGGGGGATCCCACGCGCCGGGCGATCCTCGACAGGCTCGTCGACGGACCTACATCGGTTTCGCGCCTCGCGGAGCCTCTCGGCATCACGCTCACCGCGGTTGCGCAGCACCTGCAGATCCTTGAGGAGGTCGGCTTGGCGCACACCGAGAAGCTAGGGCGAGTCCGCACTTGCCGCATAGAGACCGCGGGATTTCGCGCCCTCGAGCGATGGATTCGCGATCATCGCACGGCCTGGGAACGAAAGCTCGATCGACTGGGCCAGCTACTGGCCGAGGAAGATGAAAGCCGGTAGCAACGTTGCTCCACGCTTCCGGCTCCTGTGAAAAGTGCGAGCGCGGTCGCGCATGCGAATCAAGGTCATCGGAGGACGTGAATCGTGCGTGCCGCAATCGCCGCTGAATCGCACTACGGGGTGGTCAGCGAGAATGTCGCTCCATGCTGCAACGATCCTGAAGACCCAGTCACGGTGACCGTCGATGTAGCGGGGCTCGAATTCCGAATGTGAAAACTTGCGCAACCGGCCAGAAGCATCAACCCTATCGTCCCGATCACCAGCACGGAAAGAAGCGGCAAAGTCTTCCGCCGTCTCCGGCTCAGGCAGCAGAAGACTACCGCCAGAATGCCGGATGGGATCGTCGTCTGTGTGCTCCGTTGATGCGCACTGCTCTCCCCGGAACTTGCCACCGTCAGCGTCGTGCTTACCGTCGTCGAGCCTGATGGTGTGAGCGAAGAGGGAGAGAATTTGCACGATACCCCGATCGGCAATCCGGCGCAACCGAGCTGCACCGCGGAATCGAATCCGTTCTGCGGATTGATGCTGACGGCCACAGCCACGCTTTGACCGGGCCACACGGTTAGCACCTGCGGAGTGATCGCGATCGAGAAGTCCGCCGCAGGCAAATTGATCGCGTAGCTGGCGGAGCTGACAGGGCTCTCGCTGAAGCCCGGAGCTACAGCCATGGCGCGGATGGTTTCACTTTGACCCACGGTGATGGTCCCGCTGTACTTGCTGGATTGCACGGTCGGAGTCGAGTTATTGATTGTGTAGTAGATCTGCGCTCCGGACGTCGTGTCGCCGAGAGTGACTGTTTGCACGGAGGCGTACGTGCCGGCTGCAACAGAAAAGGTCGGAGGAGCCGCTCCCGTTGCCGGCGGTGAAGGTGGTGTTGGGGGTGGGGGTGCCGGCGGGGATGGCGGGGATGGCGGTTGCCCCGCTGGCGCCACAATCCGAAGGACGGTCACGCAGCTATTCGCATTCAGCGTATAGGTAGATTGATTCGGTGTGCTTTCAATGATGGTTCCATCGGAGTTGAAGCTCGCCACATACGCAACGGATTCGCCCTCGGGCACCGTGAGCCTCACCTGCTGAGGTGTTTGCGGCGTAGCGCTCAGTGCGTTCACGTCGTAAATAGATCCTTCGAGCCAGAGATTCAAGTAAAAATCGCCGTTGCTTTTCTGAAGCAGGACGCTCTCGACGCCGTTCGTATCACCACTGAGCGAGTAGTCGAGCGATCCCGGTGTAAATTGCGTGCCGTCGTCTTTGAGGATCTGAAGCAGATTACCGATCGCGATAAAGGCCGGTTTGGGGGACAGGTCATAACGCAACAGACCATAACCCGGCTGTGCTCCGGCCGGGTCATCGATCAGCTCGTAGAAATAGGTTCGGGGAACGCCGTTTTTGAAGTAGTAAAGCAGCATGCGCGGCGCATACGTGCCCGCCACTGTCTCCGGCACTTCGTTCTGCGCAGGAGTACTCGCTGTTTGGTAGCCCACCTCGGTCGCGTAAGCCTCTAGGTCGGGACCGTAGAGGTGCACCGTATCCAGATTCCATGCAAGCGAGCCGTAGGCATTCCCTTCGCCATCTTCACTGCCCCATCCGGTCGTCTCCGGGTTGCGTCCCCCGGTGTAGGAATGCATGTTATCGAAATTCATGTACCGCGCCACATTTCCAAGCAAGGCAGCGTCGTTTTCCTGGATCAGCGATGGTCCCAGTACGGTCAGGCCCAGATCCTCACCGGCCTGTTTGATCAGCGGCAGCTGTGCCAGCAGGGTGGGCGCCCAGTCGGCACCGCCGTTCGCGTCCCATTCGTTCGGAGGTTCTATGGCTTCGGTTCCCGGATAAAGTTGCAAACCGGACTCGAGTTGGGAAAGCGTTTGACCGTTGGCTACGATCAAATCCGCCTTCATGCCATTCTCGGCCAACTGCGAATAGAGACTGGTGATCCACGGCGGCGTGTTATATCCGTCGGCGAACTCCCCATCCCGGAAGTGGTAGATCCCGGCCTGCTTCATCAAGCCAACAAGTGCCGAAAACTGCGGATAGTACTGAAAACTTTGGTCGAAGAACCAATGCGTATTGACTCCGACAGAATTGTAGAAGTCATAGCTCCGGGCGGCCTGAACTTGAGACTGAGCCCCGGTAGACAACAGAAAAAAGACGACCAAAATCTTTAGGAAAGACGTCATATAGGGCCCTTGCCCTTTCGGGCTTTGCTGGCTCGAACTCGGCTCTATGAATAATGGAAAGTTATGGGCAGTATCGCGTACATCGCGGGTCAAGAGGGCTGATCTGCCGATGAAACCAGCCGCCCACCGGAACCAACGTAATCTTGCAGTCTGGAAATCGTGCAAGCGCTCAGACGGGCGTCTGTAAGCGCGGACCGAGTGAAAGATTGAGCGGTGAACCTAGCCGAAGGATAACTGCAATGAAACCATGCTAGTCGGCTGCCAAAGCGGGCCGCCTCGACTCGACCCCGCTCAGCAGCGTATCAACTACATCGACCGCCGAGTAGGAAAGTTGGCCGGGGGCAAGAAACTGGACGACCGAGTTAAGGTCATCGCCTACGGTCACCAGGGCTGGCTCCACGGTTCCATCTTTGCGCGTTTGCGCGTGACCAATATTGGACAGCAGTGCGTTGCACAAACACTTGCGGCCAACTGTGTCCTCTATCTTGCCGCCCTTGGAGAGATAGTTGGCGACCGGCTCGGAGGCGCAGCGATAGCCGATGCCCCCATTTTCAGTGGCATAAGGTTCCCGCAAATAGCCGAGGTCGCAGACGCGTTTGCGCGCCTGGTAGACGCCTGCATCTGAAGAGGTTCCGTGCAACTGCGCGACCTTAAATGGGAAACCGGTTGGCGACGCGAGCGGGTCGGTGAAGACCTCGCCTGTTCCTGCAACCGCCTGCGCGATGAGAGTTCGCTTCAGATCCGGACGCAGGCCGGACTCGTTACTGAAGGCGAATGCTGTACCCACCTGGACGCCGGCCGCTCCTTCGTTCAATGCCTCGCGCAGCTTGCTGGGACTGCCCCAGCCGCCCGCCAGCCAGAATGGAACACCGAGGGCGCGCAGTTCTGCAAGGTCGACCTGATCGCGCAGCCCGTAGATTGGCTCGCCGGTCGTAGTCAGCTGCAGCTTGCCGCGCGGCGGCGCATTGTGTCCGCCTGCTGTTGGGCTCTCGATGACCAGCCCGTTCACCGGACCACTCGCGCGACGAAGCATGGTCGCAGCCAGCGTGTTTGACGAAACGATGGCGAGGAACTTGGGCCGCGACAGCAAAGGCCGCACCCCGTCGGTGTAGTCGGCGGGATCGAAGTGCATCATGGTGTCCTGATCCGCCGAGGCGCCTGCCACCGAGAGCTTGTACTCTGCGGGCCGGCCGGCCGCGTAAGCGTCCAGCACTCCGGGAATGTGCAGCGGGATGCCCGCACCCATCAGCACATAGCCGACACCTGCCAGCATCGCCCCGTAAATCGACGCGAGATGCGGAAGCTGGACCTTCTCAAGGAAGTTGACGCCGACAGAGTTGGCATGGCCTTCGCGGGCTAGAAAGACCTCGACAAAGTTGGCGACCATGCAGAGCTCGACAAGCCTCCGCGGCTCCACTTTCTGATGCATGGGAGCGGGCGTGTAGGGCGTGCCTTCGGGCTTTCCTCCATCGACGAAATACTCCTGCCACACTCGGCGAGCCATCTCCGGAAACGGAAAGGCATTCAAACCGCGGCGCATGTAGCCGCCTTTGTCGCCATCGGCCAGACGGCGCGTAAACAACGAATCGAGAGCTGTGCCGGAAACGACGCCGAGCTGGCCGAGGCGCGAGACGGTATTCGCCAGGCGCCAGTTCGACACGCCAACGCCCATCCCGCCTTGAATTATTCTCGGAAGCTGGAGCATGGGAGAATTGTTTCACAAAAGCAGGTCCGGACCATTTATTTATTCGCTTTTAGTCACACCCGCTGCCGATCTGGAAAACGGAGATCATTCCCAGGGCGTTTCTTTGAAGGCTTCGGCCACTCCGGGAGAAAAAGCCAGATAGAGAACAATTGCCAGGTTCAGAATCGAACTGACCTCCAGAGCCTGGGTTTGCGCCGCTGTGAACTGGGTGTCGACTCCTGAGGCCCGGTCGGCGAGGAGATTGATTCCGGTCTTTAGCAGAGTCCCACCGGCGAGGAACATCGTGCCCCACCGTGCCAGCCAGAAGCGAGTCAGCCACTTCCACGCGACAACGGAGTAAACGAGGCCGACCAACAGAAACCCGATCATCAGGAAGTCATGGGCGGACTGCCGGATCTGCTCGACCGACTCGACGTGACGCGGGCGCTTGAAGAAGAAATCGGAACTGGTCACCAGATAGGCGCCGATGGCCGAGTCGGGAAAGCTCCACAGGATGAAGGCGAGCAGGAGGAAAGTCAACGCCCGCACAATGAGAATGTAGGTGATCAGTCGCAACAGCAGGGGATCTTTCTTTTCCGGCGGCCGGTGGCGCTCGCGCAGGTGAGCCGGCATCGCCAGCGGCGTGGACACGTTGCCCTTCATTTCTCCGGCCATGTGCTCTTCTCCTCTGGCCCTGCCCGCACCCATCCGGCGCTGCGTGGGTTGGCACGCGGTTCTTGGGGACGGCACAAGACGTATCGACGAATCTTCAAGGAAGAGTAGCAGAGTGTCCGCTGGGCATGACGTGATGGCAAGTCTGAACATGCTTCGACTCTTTCGGTGAGAGAGGGGTATACCCCCTAGCCCCCGCCACCCCCCGGGTGTTTTCCCGAATTCCCTGCATTGAGGAGAGTTGCAGGCGCGGATGTACGCCAATGTCTCCTTTTTCAGGAAGTTGAATCTCAAAATCCTGAAAAGAAGGAATCTGCAGCCGGCCAAGACCCCGGGGCTGGTGGCCGGAGCACCTATGAAGTGAGTGTCTCTCAACAACGAGAGTAGCAAATTCGGGGAAATAATCGGCAGCGGGTCGGCTGGGGAAGCCTTTGTGCTTTCCCAGGTCCCAAAGGCGGGACCTGGTGCACCCAGATTTATCAATCTACGTATGAGATGTGGGCCGCCCGCCGTTCACTAGATATCCCCGATGCCGACGAGCTTGACCGGCGCTCCGTTCGGAAAGCTGGCAAGGATGGTCAGCTCGCCGCCCATGGCTTCCACCTGACGGCGCAGGGTGGAAATATGAAGGTCGGTGCGCTGCTCGATGCGCGACACCTGTTCCTGGTTGACGCGCAGGGAGCGGGCCAGCTTCGCCTGCGTGAGGCTGCGGGCTTTCCGCAACTCCCGCAGGGTCATCTCCTCGCGGATAAACTGATCTGTGCGCGCCTCAATCTTCCTGCGGCGGGCGTCCGGAAGGCTCTTGAGCTTGTCCTGTAATGTCTTCATTTCTTTCTTCCCTTCGCTGCTTTCTGCTTTTTCGCCGGTTCGGCCTTTGCCTGCTTTTTGAGATCCTCCAGGTGCCTGCCGTACCTAGCGTCCGCCTTGGCGATCAGGGCCTTATAAAAGCGGTTCTTCGGTACGCCTGTTTTGCCCCCCGGCAACGAGCATGACGGCAATCCTCTTTGGATCGAATGCGAAGGCTACCCGCCATTCGTCATTCAGCGCCTCAAAGCGAAGCTCCTTCATGTTCGCGTAAACGGAGCCTTTCAGTGTATCCACGTGAGGACGGGCGGTCGTCGGTCCCATGAGTTCGACAAAGCTGGCCTCGGCATAAAATTCGTCCTGCACCTCTTCGGGCAGGGCGTCAAATTCCGGCTCAAATTCCGGATGGAATGCTACCGTCCACTTCATCTCTTATTATGCTCCCAAACGCATATGCGGTCAAGCGCATTACGGGCGGCCTGGGCAAACTGGGACCACTCCAATTGCATCGGCAAGCACCGTCCGCCCCCCGGCTTTCTGGAACCGCTTCAGGTCATAGGGCATGGCGCTCTATCGTAACTCCGCCGGGACCGGGCCCGAAGACCCGCTCATCGCGATAAGGCCGCGATGAACGGGGCACAGCCCTGATGCGTGATGAATGGGCCATCTGCCGACATGTTCTAACTGGATACCAAAGTACAGGCAGACGGGACCGGCAATGCGTCTCAATTCGGTACCGTCTTTTCAGGCGCCAGGCGATCGAAATGGATCAGAAAATGAAAACCAGGCTCCGTCATCGAAGTGTCCAAGGCTTTGCCGTCCTCGGTCATCTTCCCCGCGAAGATTGACTGACCGATAGTAATTGAGATCTGGCGCGAATCCTGATCGAACGTGACTTTGCTTGCCAGGGCGCCTTTGAATTTCTCATCCGGACAATCGAGAAGGACCATCAGGCCGTCCTCGGTGTTGTGGATGTGAAAGATGAAATGGATCTTGATGCCTCTTGCCTCGTATTCCACGCCCGCCCAATCGCCGTCGAAAACGGTGGGCGGGGCCGGCTTGGGGACCTTCGCCTGCCAGGTCATGCGCTTGAAGTTCAGCGGAAACGAGCCTTCCTGCGTCCAAACACCGGTCATCTCCGAGGTCGATTCGTTGACGGTTGCCTCATAGGAGGCGACCTTGGGTTCAAGGTCGCCACTGCTGTTCGGCTTCCAATAAGTGAAGCGAAGCATTAGACGGCTGCCGTCGAACGAACCACCGATTGGGGGGATGCCCGAGATTTTCAGGTCAAGATCGTCCAGGAGCACCGTCATTTTTCCTTCGGGTGTCGTGTTCATGTGCAGCGCCAGATGGTGAACGGCGCCCTGAAACTCCCAAACGCCCTGCCAGTCGCCTGCAAGCGGGAACGGGTCAGGACCGGATTGGGCGCTGGCCAGAGGAGAGAGCAGTCCCCACCCGAGCAGCATTGCACGCAGAAAGATCGCCTTCATGCGGTTTCTCTCTTCGAACGGGCTCCATCATAATCCAGAATCACCGCGAGAGCCTTGTTTGCCCGCCAGCAATGGGCTGAGCTGATCGGACGGCCCGAAGGAATCCCCATATGCTGTTGGTCTCTAGACAAGAACCTGAGCAAATGCGAGCATAAGCCTCATATTCGTACGGAAGTGTAACCTAACCTCGGCGACAGGTATTTCGGCTACGACGGATGAGAAAAGAACCGCGACAGGAGCGGGCTCGCGCAACGGTGGAGGCAATCCTGGAGGCCGCTGCGCGCATCCTCGACCGTCAAGGCTGGGGGCGATTCACCACCAATGCAGTCGCCGAAGTGGCGGGTGTCAGCATCGGGTCGCTGTACCAGTACTTTCCCAACAAGCTGGCGCTGGTCGAAGCAATCCTGCGGCGTCATTTTGACGAGGTGCTCTCGGCGCTGCGGTTTGCCGACGAGCAAACATCCCGCATGGAACGCGTCAAAGGCCTGGTAGCCGGAATGATCGCCGCGCATTCCAATCACCCGTCGCTTCATCGCGTACTTCTTGAGGAGATTCCGCGGGGGAAGATTGCCAAGTCGATGCACCAGAATTTTGAGAGAGAATACTGGAGCCTCTTCACCAAGCTGATTGCGGCGAACGAAGTTTCCGGCGCGAATCCGCGCAGCGAAGTCCGAGCGCAAATGCTCTCCGCTGCGATTGCGGGGGCAATTCACGATGCCTCCCGGAAAGGAACACTGAAATCTCCTGCTTTTGAGGAAGAACTCGTTCGTCTGGTCGATGCCTATCTGACCGTTCTGGCAAACGACCAGAACAAGCCCGCTCTTCGAACAGCCGGCGCGAAACCTCGTTCGGGCTAGAAGAGGATGTTCCTCGCATCATTCCTTCCCATAGGTTCGATTCGATTTCCTGACGGCCTGTCGCGCATGAATCTCCGGATCAGGCGGTGGTTTCCCAGTTCCTACAAGTGACCGAAATGTGAGCAACTGTGCAGTGTTTTTGGCGTCGGTTAGTGGGATTTCGATAGAGTAGGTCAACTCTAAAGGCGAGTAGACAGATGATATGTGCATAAGTAGCCTCACCAAAGGATGTGAGCGCATATGTCACTTCGTGCTCAACTAAGGGACTGGGACGAATGAAAGAAATACGGACCTCACGTTTTTGGAAATTGCTCCTCACTGGACTGCTCCTTGTCGCCTCCGCGCATTGGACCGAGGCGCAGTCGGGGAACAGGCGGGCCTCCGATCTTGCCGCGAACAATCCGGAATCGCTTGGCTTCTCCTCCGAGCGACTCGATCGTCTTCACGCTGCAATGCAACGTGAGGTGGATCAGAAGGAGCTCGCCGGCATCGTGACTCTTCTTGCACGCCACGGCAGGGTGGTCGAGGAGCGAGCATATGGCGAGAAGGATATCGCGAACGGTGCGCCGATGACGCCGGACACAATCTTCCGCATCTTCTCCATGACCAAGCCGGTCACAGGCGTTGCCATGATGATCCTCTATGAGGAGGGTAAATGGCGGCCTTCGGACCCCGTCTCCAAGTTCATTCCAGAGTTCGCCCATCTGAAAGTCTTCAAGGGCCTGGATCAGAGCGGGAAGATGATTCTGGAGGACCCGATCCACGCTCCCACCATGCGCGAACTCATGAGCCAGACCGCGGGCTTCGCAACCGGGTTTTTCGGCGACACCCCGGTCGACAAGATGTACCAGGACCAACACGTCCTGCAGTCCCAGTCCCTTCAGGACATGATCGACAAGTTGGCGAAAACCCCGCTGCTCTACCAGCCGGGGACCCGCTGGGTATACAGCGTGTCCGTGGATATCCAGGGCTATATCGTTGAGAAATTGTCGGGCCAGTCCTTGCCTGAATTCATGCTGCAGCATATTTTCGGGCCTCTCAAAATGAATGACACCGGCTTCTTTGTTCCCCGAGAAAAGCGGGACCGTTTTGCAGCCCTGTATGCAGGGGACAAGGATGGCAAGATGATCGCCAGCCCGCCCGGGGACAGCTACGCAGCCCAGCCAACCATGCCCTCGGGCGGCGGCGGCATGGTCTCAACGGCTAAAGATTATTTGCGATTCGCGCAGATGCTCCTGAATCGTGGCGAATTGGATGGCGTGCGTATCCTGGCGCCAGCCTCAGTCGCGCTCATGACCGCCAACCATCTCGCCCCCGGCCTCATGACGGGTGAGTTCTCAGTTGGCCCGGAGATCATGCGCCCCGGCATGGGGTACGGTTATGATTGCGCGGTCTTCACCGATCCGCTCGAAGCCGACGAAGTGGTTGGAACGGGCACGTTTTTCTGGCTCGGGGTGGCCGACACATGGTTCTGGGTCGATCCCACGAACGACCTGATTTTTATCGGCATGACGCAGCGAATGCTCGGTCCTGGGCATCCCAATATGGAGCAACTCAGCAGGCCGGCCGTGTATCAGTCGCTCGTTATGCCAAAACTGTGATTCGCGCCAGGTGTAATCCCTTGCGTCTCATCGGCGGTTCGGAAGATGTCATGCGCAGACTCTTCAACCGTTGCAGCATCCCCGCTTCACTCATCGAAGACCATTGCCGCTCTTGTCGTGAAGAGATCTTCGAGTCCCGGGCTCCGATCGGTTTACCCATTGGGATTGAATCGTTCGTGAATTGAGTTCCCCCATTCTGCGCGCACTGAAATCTTGATGGAGCTCTCGAGAGTCTTCGGATCGATCAAACGCGGTGGTTTCCCAGCTTCTATAAGTGACCGAAATGTGAGCAACTATGCAGTGTTTTTCGCATTGGTTAGGGAGATTTCAGTAGAGTAGGTCAACTCTAAAGGCGAGTAGACATCTGCTATGTGCGTTAGTAGCCTCACCCTAGGATGTGAGCGCACATGCACAAACACAATCGTTCTTCCTCTCTTACACAGAAGCGGTTCGCGTGGAACTGGACCTGGCTCGAATCTCTAGTGCGGGATTTGGGCTACAGTGTCCGCACCTTGATGCGCACTCCGGTCTTCGCCGTGACTGCCGTCCTCGTGATGGGGCTGGGAATCGGCGCGAATGTCGCGCTGTTCACAATCGTCCGTTCCGTACTGGTCAAGCCGCTGCCGTTCTCAGATTCGGGCCGGTTGGTCAGGCTCTATGCACAGAGCCCCGACGATCAGTATCCGTGGAACAACGTCGCAGCGGGTGTTTTTGCCGAGTGGAAGAAACTCAACACGAGCTTCACCGACATCGCCCTTTGCGGCTACGCCGGCTACAACCTGTCTGAAGCCGGCCAGCAGTTGCCGGAGAGTGTGCGGGCGGCGACGTTTTCATCGAATATGCTGCCTATGCTTGGGGTTCAGCCCGCCCTGGGGCGCAATTTCTCGCCGGATGAGGATAAGCCATCGGCCAATCCAACCGTTCTTCTCAGTTGGGGCTTGTGGAAGCGGCGCTTCGGCGGCAATCCCTCGATCGTCAATCGGGACATTCTGCTCGATGGCAAGCCTTACACGGTGATCGGGGTGATGCCCGGGTGGTTTTCCTATCCCGACGCGGCGACCCAGCTTTGGACGCCGGTCTATTACAAGGAACCTCTCAGTGAGATGCGCAGTCTGGAATTACCCGATTTCAGAGTGGTCGGGCGCCTCAAACCCGGGGCTACATTGACTGACGCCGTTGCCGAGCTCTCCTTGATCGCGCGCCGTCTTCACGACCAGCATCGCGACCTGGTCTTTATGAGCAAAGCCGCAAACGGCCGGCCTCTACTGGACTCGATTGTGGGCGAAGTCAAGATGTCCCTCTATGCGCTCCTGGCCGCGACCGGCTGTGTGCTCTTGATCGCTTGCCTGAATGTGGCTAATTTGTTGGTGGCGCGCGCAGCCGAGCGCAATAAGGAAATGGCCATCAGGATGGCGCTCGGCGGGAGCCCCTTGCGCCTGGTGCGTCAACGCCTGATGGAGAGCCTGCTTTTGTCGGCAGCCGGAGGCGTCGCAGGCACTGTGCTGGCCTATTGGCTATTGAGGTGGGTCGTGAATGCTCGTCCTGATATGGCACGCGTCGAGGCCATACACATGGATGGCTTCGCGGCAGCGTTCGCACTTGGGCTGATCGTGCTCTGCGCCATATTTGCCGGACTGCTCTCGTCGTTTCCCGTGCACGGCGATAAGGTGCTTTCTTCCTTGCAGGAGACGTCGCGCGCGAACAGTACAGGGAACCGCCGCACTCGTCTACGCGCTGCGCTGATCTCACTCGAAGTGGGTTTGACGGTGATTCTGCTGATTGGAGCGGGATTGATGCTCAAGAGCTTCGCCAGATTGCGCTCGGCCAACGTTGGCTGCATCACCCAGAACGTACTCAAAATGGACCTCGATCTGCCACCAGCACGCTATAGCCTTCCCGCTGTACGCGCGAATTTTTTCGATTCGCTGCTCGCACGCGTGCGTACCCTGCACGGCGTTCATGCCGCAGGCCTGGTCTTCCCCGTAGTGCCCGGAGACGGATATGGCGGAGATAGCGGCTTTGTGGTTGCCGAACACCCTAAGCCGCCTGCGGGCCAGCGCATGGATGCAATTCACAGGTGGGTCGATCCGGGCTATTTCGAAGCGATCGGGATTCCATTCCTGAGCGGGCGCACTTTTGCCGACAACCAGCGACCCGGCCATGCGACTGAGGTCGTTCTCTCCGAAGCGTTTTCCAGGCAAATCTTTCCGGGAGAGAATCCCATCGGAAAGCATTTGCGCACCTTGGGCGCCGGTCAATACGAAATTGTGGGCATTGTCGGCGATACGCAATTCAGTGTCGGAGAGCCAGCGCAACCGATGATGTACTTTGCTCTCGATGCGAATTCTGAAATGACTGGAGCTGCGCTTGTTGTTCGATCGGACAAGGACGTGACCACGCTCGCTCTGCCTATTCAACGTATGATTGCGCAACTCGATCGCGATATGCCCGTTTCCGACGTGCTCACCATGGATCAGGTGTTGCATCGGAATACGATGGAAACCAGCTTCGATGTCACCCTGCTTCTGGTATTTGCTGCATTTTCGCTGCTGCTTGCCGCGGTCGGATTATTCGGCGTGCTTTCTTATATCGTCGCCCAACGCACCGGCGAAATAGGAATTCGTATGGCCCTGGGCGCGCAACGAGAGCAGATCCTTCGCACGATTTTGTTGGACGGCCTGAGGCCCGCATTTCTCGGACTGTTCCTCGGACTTTTAGGAAGTGCTGCCGTGGTGCGCCTGATGGGCTCGATGCTCTATGAAACCGCGCCCCTCGATCCGGCTGTTTTCATTTCCGTGTCAGGGACCCTGCTTGTTGTTGTGGCGATTGCCTGCGTATTTCCCGCGTGGCGGGCCTCGCGCCTCGATCCGGTGCAGGTACTGAGAACATAGTGCCGCGCGCATCGCGGTTGGCAGCCAACAGTTGTCAGCTGCCCTCGAGCTGGGCGCTATAGTTTTTCGCGCAGAAAGCTGATCACGTGGTCGGCTTGCACGACGCCTACCATTCGGTTCTGTGAGTCCACGACAGCCAGCGCGTGCAGGTTGTATTTGTCGAAGAATTCCGCCAAATCGTTCTGGTTCATATCGGCGGGGCAAGAGAGAACGCGCGGCTCCGCGAGCACCGCAAGCCGTGTCTCCGGTTGCGCCATCACCAGGCGGGCCAGCGGAATGGAACCGCGGAGGACCTTCTTTTCATCCAGCAGGTAAATCTCGGTCACGCTCTCGGGGTCGCCGTCGAAAGCGCGCAAGGCCTGCACGGCATTGGCCACCGTCGCGTTCACATTCACGGCGACAAAGTCGGTGGTCATGGCGCCGGCGGCGGACTTCTCGTCGAATTCGAGGAGTTCGGAAACCTCCTGGCGCTCTTCCGGCTCCATCTCTTCGAGAATTGCGTCCGACTGCTCTTCCGACAGCTCGGCAAGCAGGTCGGCGGCGGCGCCGGGGTCCATCTCTTCGACAATGTCGGCGATGCGCTCCTCGTCGAGCTTTTCGAGAAGAGATTTCTGCAGCTTCGGATCGACTTCCTCGAGGGTCTCCGCGGCAACCTCTTCGTCGAGCGAGGTGAAAACAGCGTCGCGCTCGGCGGGAGCCAGGTCTTCCAGGATCTCCGCAAGATCTGATGGATGCATGTCGGCCAGGCGCTCGTGCTCGATGCGCAGCTTGACGCGGCGCGCCGGATCGACCTCAATGACATCGACAAAATGCCAGGGGATACCCCGATACCTGAATTTGCGCGAGAACGATTCGAGCGTGGCCCGCGGCAGCAGGCCTTTAAACACCCGGCGAAAGGCTCCGCGCAGCCCGACTTCGACTTCGGCGACACGCAGCAGCCGGGAATCGCCCTGCATCACCCATTCCAGATCGACGTCGTTCACCCGCACCACTTTGCGGCCATTGATGTCGATGATCTGACGGTCAACCAGGTCCCTTTGCAGGAAAAGGAAGTTGCCTTCATCTTTCAACGGGACCAAGGCGCTGGTATCGCGAATTTCCAGTGTGCCGGCGGGCGTCTCGATGACTTCCTGCGCGGGCACAATGAACAGGCCACTACGGGATTTCAGCACCAGGCCGGCCACCTTGCCCGCGTCGGGCCCGGTCGCCACGGCAATATCCTTGAGCCGCCCGCGCAACTGCCCTTGCGCATCGGTCACCGGAGTGCCGAGCAGCGCGGTAAGACTCGCTCGTCCTGTGGCACGGACCTGCATGAGGTGAGTTTAGACCGGCTGCGGCGGTTTTCGCTGGTTGTGCATCTGAATGGATAACTTGAACGGGAGCGCCTTAAGTGACCGCAGAGGTCGGGCTTGACACCGGTCGCTTCAGCCCTGAAACTTCCAGCAAGGTTCCTCGGACGGTGCGGCACTGCCTTCCCTGTTCCGGCAGAGGTGGAGAGGCCTTTGGAAAAACCACGAGCAGGTCGGTTGAGTTTCGCACTGAGCTCAACTATGGATAGCGTGAGCGAGGTGGAAGCGGCCGCGGAAAAATTCGCCGCCGATGCCGGCCTCGACGAAGACGAGCGATTCAGAACCACGATGGCCGTACGCGAAGCCGCCGTCAATGCTGTGCTGCACGGAAACGACTACGACCCGGCCAAGCAGATTGCTGTCAGCTTTGAAAACGACGGCAAGGATCTTGTGATCAAGATCAGAGACCAGGGCAAGGGATTGGATCCCGCTACGCTGCCCGATCCCCTGGCGCCTGACAACCTTATGCGCGGCACTGGCCGCGGCATCTTCCTCATCCGGTCTTTCATGGATGAGGTACACTTCCGACAACTGCATCCGGGAACCGAATTGACGCTGGTGAAACATCTGGCGCCGGCCAAAGAGACGACCTGACCACCACCCGCACGCGCATCCTGAGGAGATTGATGAGTCCGTTCACGGACTTTTCCGATGGAAGCCGCTTCCACTCCACACCGCGCGCAAAGGTGCTATAACCGTATCACCGAAAGAAGGAGGAATTTCCGTGGCTCTAACAATTGCTTCCCGTGAAGTGGATGGCGTGACCGTCCTTGACTTAAGCGGGCGGATTACTCTCGGCGAAGGAAGTGTGCAGTTGCGCGAGGCCATTCGCGACCTGATCAGCAAAGGACAAAAGAAAATCCTGCTCAATATGGGCGATGTGAACTACATCGATAGCTCGGGACTTGGCGAATTGGTAAGCGCCTACACCACGTCAAAGAACCAGGGCGCGGCATTGAAGCTGCTGAGCCTGACCAAGAAGGTCAAAGACGTCCTGCAGCTGACCAAGCTCTATACGGTCTTCGACATCTACGACGACGAAGCGAGCGCCATCGCATCGTATAAGTAGCGTCCAGGGGGGCGAATGCTGCGGCCTCCGATCCGATTCAAAAGGCCATCCCGGGACGGGATGGCCTTTTTGCGTGCCTGGCATGCTTATTCCGGTCAAATCGGGGTGATGCGGCCCCAACTTTGCAGCCAAGGTGGGAAAGCTAGCAGCTCAAAGCTAGAAGCTAGTTGCTGCTTCTCAGAACTTCACACTCGGCACCTGCTGCGCTGCCGGGCTTGCCGTGAAGTACGCCGAATTCTGCTTGAATCCCGCAATCCCCGCCCAGATGCTGTTGGGGAACTGCAGCACAAACGTGTTGTAGGTCTGCAATGCGTCGTTGTAGCGCTTGCGGGCCACACCGATGCGGTTCTCGGTTCCGGCCAACTCGTCCTGCAGGCGCATGAACTGCTCACTGGATCGCAATTGCGGATAGTTTTCCGTGAGAGCCAGCAATCGGCCAAAGGCTGAATCCAGCGTGCCATTGGCCGCGATTTTGGCCGCCGGCCCCTGCGCGTTCAGCAGGCCGGCACGCGCGTTGGCGATATCGCCGAAAACGGTGCTCTCTTCCTTCGTGAAGCCTTTCACGGTCTCCACCAGGTTGGGAATCAGGTCGGCACGCCGCTGCATCTGAACGTCCACCTCCGACCAGGCGGCCTTCACGTTCTGGTCATAAGCGACCATCTGGTTCCGTGCACTCACATAGCTGCCAAACACCATGAGAGCCGCCAGCACCAGCACGCCAAAAATTCCAAGGACAACCCAAAGTCCCTTCATATCGTTCTTTTCTCCTCCGGCTCCCGGTTAGGGAAGCCACCTTCAAAAAAATCTCTCGTATTCTGCCGTGGTTAACTATTCCCTGTTCCCTGTTCCCTATTCCCTGGCCTTTACCAGTCTCCCCCGGCCCCTCCGCCACCAAAGCCGCCTCCGCCGAAGCCGCCAAATCCTCCGCCGCCTCCACCACCACCGCCCCCGCCTCCAAAACCCCCTCCTCCGCCAAAGCCGCTGCCCATCCAGGGACCCCCGCGAAACCCGCCCCCGAAGAGGCCGGCGAAGAGCAGAACCCGGAGCAGCGTGAATCCGCCGAAAAACAGGAAGATGAGGATGAACACAATAAAAGGGAAGATGCTCGAGTGCTGATGGACCCGCGGCTGAACGGCCTGCTGCGGTTCGTCCGTAAGCGTCACACCGGCGTCGGCCGCAATAATCTGTGCCACCTGGCCGACCGCGAGGGTCACCGCACTGTCGTAGTCGCGGGCGCGCAAATAGGGCACCATCTCGCGGCCGATGTCGCCGATTTTCGCGTCGTTCAGAATGCCTTCAAGGCCATAGCCGACATCAATGCGGTATTTATGGTCGTCGACGGCCAGAAGCACCAGAACGCCACGATCGGTGCCTTTCTTTCCGATCTTCCAGGCGTCCTCCAGCTGGTTGGCCCAATCGGCGGCATCGTCGCCGTCGAGGTTATGGACCGTAACAATGGCAACTTGCGCATTCGCCTTCGAGTGGTCGAGCTGGCTGCATAAGCTGTCGAGCTGAGCTACCGCCTGCGGCGAAAGAACCTGGGCAAAGTCGCTGACATAATCGGTGGGCTTGGGCAGGTCCTTGACCTGCTCGGCTCGGAGGGCGGGAATGAGTGCAGGAATAAGTGAAATGAGAAAGCCTGCCAGCATAAACCGGCAGGTGAGCGCACGTGCGAATCGAAATGCGGCCATCGCTCTTAATTGTACGGGTCCGGGAGGCGAAAAGTTCCCGAAGCCCGTGCCCGTTGGACCGTTCGCATGCGGCGGATTCGGCCGCCGCGCTTCATCCGCAGGTGTGGGACGCGTCGACTCCATGCGTGAAGCCGTCCCGCCGCAAACGCTACACTGAGAACGATATGACCGATCTGCATCCCCCCATCGCTCCCAGGAAGCACACCGAGGTTCAGCTTCACGGCAAAACCCTCACCGACGATTACGCGTGGCTCCGCGAGAAAGAAAACCCCGAAGTCGTTGCTTACCTCGAAGCGGAAAACAAGTATGCCGAGGCGGTAATGGCTCCGCTGGTCGGGCTGCAGGAACAGCTCTACAACGAGATGCTGAGCCACATCAAGCAAACCGACGTTTCGGTTCCCTTCCGCGATGGCCGTTGGTGGTATTACACGCGGACGGAGGAGAAGCTGCAGTACTCGATCCATTGCCGGAAATCCGGCAGCGCAGCCGGTCCGGCTCCAGAGGCACGGGAGCAAGTCCTTCTCGACGGAAACAAGCTGGCGGAAGGCCACTCTTTCTTTTCTGTCGGCGCAACGGACATCACCGACGATGGCCGCTGGCTGGCATACACCACCGACACGACAGGGTTCCGCCAATACACATTGCACGTCAAGGAGCTTGAGACAGGCGAGACTCTGCCCGGCACGGTGGAGCGTGTAGGCTCGGTAACATGGGCGGCGGACAATCGGACCTTATTTTATTCCGTGGAAGACGAGGAACAAAAGCGCCAATTCCAGTTGTATCGCCATGTACTTGGCACAGAACACAGCGCCGACGTACTCGTCTACCAGGACGACGACGAGCGGTTCAACGTGGGGGTGGGGCGCACTCGCGACGGTAAGTACCTCGTCCTTGAATCGGGAAGCCACACGACGTCGGAATGCTGGACTCTCGCCGCCGATCATCCGGAAGATAAGTTCGGCCTAATTGCCGCGCGTGCAGACGAGCACGAATACTCTATCGACCATCGCAATGGCCTCTGGTTCATCCGCACCAATGACAAGGGCCGCAACTTCCGTCTCGTCACAGCTCCCGTCGAAACGCCAGGGCGTGAATACTGGACAGAGCGCATTCCGCATCGCGCTGACGTGATGCTTGAGGATGTGGACCTGTTCGCCGGATTCTTTGTGGCGTGCGAACGCGAGGACGGTTTGCCTCGCTTGCGGCTGTGGTCGTTCGCCGACCAAGGACCGGAAGCGAAACAAGTCAACGAGATTGCATTCCCCGAGCCAGCCTACAGCGCGCATCCGCACATCAATCGCATCTTCGATACCACAAGTTATCGGTACGGCTATCAGTCTCTGGTCACGCCTAGCTCGGTGTATGAGTATGACGTTGCCGGCGGCACTTCTACGCTACTGAAGCAGGTTGAGATCCCCGGCGGCTTCGATCGCACTCTCTATGCAAGCGAACGCGTGCGCGCCATAGCACCCGATGGTGTCGAGGTGCCGGTGTCGCTTGTCTATCGCAAAGACAAGCGTGTGCCAGGCAAGAATCCTTTGTATGTCTACGGGTACGGGTCGTATGGTTACTCGCTCCCGCTAGGCTTCAATTCGAATCGTCTGAGTCTTCTCGATCGCGGCGTAGTGATGGCCTATGCGCACATTCGCGGCGGCGGCGATCTGGGCAAGCCGTGGCACGACGCGGGCAAGATGCTTGTGAAGCGCAATACATTCACAGACTTCATTGCAGCGGTTGAGTATTTGACAAAAACTGGCTACGGCGATCCGGCGCGGGTGGCGATCGAGGGAGGCTCCGCCGGCGGTCTGCTGATGGGCGCCGTCGTGAACTTGCGACCGGATCTGTCTCGCGCGGTACTATCGCATGTTCCCTTCGTGGATGTAATGAATACGATGCTCGATGCCTCATTGCCTCTGACCGTGCCGGAGTACGAGGAGTGGGGCAATCCGAACGAAGAGGCCTACTTCAACTACATGCTGAGTTACTCACCCTACGACAACTTGAAGGCGGGGAGTTACCCAGCCATGTTAGTGAAGACCTCGCTCTACGATAGCCAGGTGATGTATTGGGAGCCGGCCAAGTATGTGGCGAAGCTCGGACGCTCAAGACCGATGACCGGCCGCTGCTGCTGGTGACCAATATGCAGGCTGGCCACGGTGGCGCGAGCGGGCGCTATGACTATCTTAAAGAGATCGCGTTTGATTATGCGTTCCTTCTTCGGGAAATTGGCTTGGTCTAGCTAAAGGCTTACGACAGCCAGCCTGGCAGGAGCCGTTGGCGCAAGCCGCGACTCATGCGCCCACAGCCCCAGTCCTGGATTGGCAATGAAGAAAACATCTTCGCCATCGACGCGGTTGTAACCGTGCGTTAGCTTCGTCGGGATCGTATCGCTTGAGCATTGTCGCTAAATCGCCATATTGGAAACCCACGCCTTCAATTTCTTCGCGCGTGAGATGACCGGGGCACCAGGTGATTTTGAAGCGGCCCTCTGACGACGCATGAATCAGGTGCGCCGCAGCGCTCAGGTCGCTCGCCAGATCGGGATTGGCATCCACCGCGGCCAGCGTTGCCGGAGTTCCGCGATAGCCGTACTTGCGAATCAACCCGTCGATGCCCTTGTCCTCGCCGAACTCCTTCACTGCGGGGGCAAGGATGATCAATTCCCCGCCGTCGGCAAGAGCCATGCGCGTACGGTAGACGGCCTTGTTGCCGATCCACGTGGAATGAAACTCGTGCGGGTCGAGATAGACGACGGCTTTGCGGATCGGCTCATCGACCATCTCGAAATTGACTTTCAGGCTTAGCTCGGCGGCGCGATGGAAGCACTCGATGTCGTCGCCGATAAAAATGCCGCGCACGGCTAAGCCGCCGTCGGCCTTACGGCCCACTACCGTCTGCACATAAACAATCGGCAGATCGCGCAGAAAGCGGTCAGCAGCATAGTTGAGTACGGCGCGCACCGGATTTTCGGCGCGGCCCATGATGCGCTCCATCCCATAAACCGCGCCTAGATAATGACTGCGATTGATTCCTTCGCGGCCGCCGGTGCCAACCAGAATGTTCTTGGTGTAGTTGGCCATCCCGATCACTTCATGCGGCACCACCTGGCCGATGGAAAGAATCAGGTCGAATCCGCCTTCCACAATGAGCCGATTCACCTGCGCCGGCCATGCAAAGTTGAGCTTGCCCTCGGATTGCTCGTGAATAAACTCCGCCGGCACTTCGCCCAGCGTAACGACATCTGTGCGCCAATTGTGCACGCGAAAGAGATCGTGCGGCATGTCGCCGAACATGGCTTCAATCTGCGCGGGCTGCATCGGTGTATGCGTTCCGATCGCCGGCAGCACGGCCTTGAGCCGATCTCCGTAATGCTCCCAGGCAAAGCGCGTCAGCGTGCCAGCCTGCGAATGAAATCGCGTAATATCCGGCGGCACCGCCAGAACACGCTTGCGCGGCCCCAGCTTTTTCAGTGAGGTGAGGAGCAGATTCTTCAGTTGGTCCGCGGAGAGATCGGCATCGGGAGCGCCCACGGCACAATAGAGACTCATGCGCTTATCTTCATCCCAACCAGCAGCGGTTGTAAATGCCGCGCCGAAACCCAGCATGCAAACTATCTGGAACGCTGCGACAAGATCAGCCACAACACGTCAGGCCTGCCGTAGACTCTCCTCGTATGCGGCTCTTTGTTGGAATTCCGCTGAGTTTCAAAGTTCGCGCCGAGCTCGCAGCCGTTTTAGCGCCCGCCATGTCCAGCGGGGACGGATGGCGTTGGGCCTCCGCTGAATCGTGGCACATTACCCTCCAGTTTCTGGGCAAGACTCCCCCGGCGAAATTCGAACTCATCTCAGCCCGGCTCCGCGCTGTTCAATCCCCAGCCGTCCCCATTCAGATCGATGGGCTTGATGTGTTCGAGCGCGCGGGAATCATCTTTGCCGGCGTATCTCTCTGCCCGGAGCTCTCCGCGCTCTATCAAAAGGTGAAGGACGCCGCCACGCAATCTGGATTCGCATCTGAGACACGCGCCTTCCATCCGCACATCACGCTGGCCCGCACAAGGGATAAAACCCACGGGCGAGCACTCCGCACTCTTCGAGAGCATTTACCCTCTCAGCCGAGGTTCTCATCGTTCCTGGCCGAGGAGTTCTTGCTCTTCGAGAGCTTTCTCTCGCCGGGAGGGGCGCGCTACGAGGTCCGGGAGCGATTCGCTCTGACCCCAGACTGAACTTCGGCCCAAACGACCAGGTGCCGATCAGCCCCGCCCCGTGACGGTCCGCACAAGGAAACTGCCAATCTTCTGCATAGACTGCTCGTTGAATACCTCCGGGTGCCGGGATCTGACGTCAATGCCGAGCATGCACTTCCCTTGCACATGGTCGATTCGATGTTGCAGTGAGAGCGCCTATGTCACTAAAGCAATGGCTCAATCGCTCTTTCCCGGCCAAGCAGCGGTCGGGAACGCGACGGCCCGCAAGCGGTTTTTCCGCAGGGCATTGGACCGATTCCGGTTTGAAGCACGACGTGATCCGGGACATTAGCGCAACAGGTCTCTATTTGCTGACGGGGGACCGTTGGCAGCCGGGAACGCCTGTCTCGCTCACATTGCAACGGGCAGCCTTTCAAGGTGAAAATCTCGAGCGGCAAATTACGTTGCAGGCGCGCGCAATACGGTGCGATGAAGAGGGCGTTGGCTTGGCGTTTGACATTCCCGCCGGTGTGGGGCCCCACTGTGGGTCAACCTGGTGGAGAACTCCTCCAGAGACACAACGCCAGGGGACATCGTCGGCCCTTTCAAGCTTGCAAAGGCTCTTGCATTCCTGAGCCGAATCAGCGCCCCTTCCGGCAGCGCCATCCGCCAGGAAATTCGCACCACGCTGACCGGCCATCGACTATGGAATGCGATCGAGGTCGCCTTGCATGCGGAGAGTCTGTTAGCCTCCTGGCCCGATGGGGAGCAATTACGCTGCTGCCCACCGCTGCTTCTCCGCATCCTTCACCACGGATCTTGGGCCGACGAAGATTCGATGCAGCAGTACTGGGCAGGACTGTTGGCCACTGCTTGCACAGTAAACGGAGACGATGAATCGAACCGCAATCTCGTCGATATCTTCAGTCAACTGACACCTACGCACGTTCGCCTTGTGACTGCGGCTTGCACGAACGCCACCAAGTTCCTGAATGAATCGGGCACTGTCGCAGCGCATCTGCTGACCTGCTCTACCGACGAAATCATGAAGCTTTCGGGCACGCGCGACCTGCTTCGGATGGGACGTTCCCTCGAACATCTATCCGAGCTGGGATTGCTGGAACAACGATTCAAAACCTCGCTGTTCGTACCGGTCGAAGGGATCAATATCACTCCGACACCGCTTGGGCTTGAACTCAATGCGCGCGGCAATGGCTGTCGCGGCGCGTCCAAGGCGTTCTACGGCGTGGCTTCGACCAGTGGCGCCGCCGTGGCCGGATAGCGATCCTGCACGCGGCGGGGTCTGTCCTCGTGGGGCATGCCTCCTTTAATTCTTAGAATCAGTGGTTTGGCGGAGGCAGTTAACCTTTCCATTCCATGATTCGATCCGTCACTTCGGAGTATCCCCACCCAAAATTCTTCCTTGACCTTGACTCCTTAGGAGTGCAAAACTGCGCCCAGTGGGTATGCGCGGTCGGGGCTTCATCTTTCGTTTTTTCAGAGTCTTAGGATCGATGGGCGGAAGCGGAACTTGCAAGGCCCGGATTGAACAGTTAGATAGCTATCCCACAGAACGAAGGTTTGAGGTAAGTTCAAGAGAGAACGTCGCTGAGGGCAGCGGGGCTGGGACCCTTCCAGGTGGGTTCTGCGCTCAGGCGGCGGACTCGAAGAGTTCCCTCATTCTGGAGCTTTGCAAACAGCGTCTTCTTCGTAAATGAGGAATTGTGGACACGAAGATCATCAATGCGTACCACGGCAAAAGCCAGAGACTCCTCAGCTCTGGCTTGGTCATTGTTGATGCGGCGCTCGAGCCTTTGAAGGTCCTCAAGGTCTTGATGGAGGGCCTGGGGGCCGATCGCAAGGCTGGATTGTGGCTGACAAACTTCAAGGGAGTGCCCGTTGCGCGCACGCTCTCTCCGTTTGACCTGATCTATCTGGACAAGGACTACGGCGTCGTTCACTGCGTGGAGATTTCAACGGAGGGCGAATACGAACCATTCCGTGGTGAGCCGGCCAGCGCGCTCGTTCTTCCCCCTAAGACGATAGCGATGTCAAAAACCCGTGTCGGCGACAAGCTTATGTTCCGCGCGGTCGACAATCCACAGGTCGCCCCTCCAGACGAGCCCGGGCAAACTACTGCGATTTCTCAGGACGCCCCCGCCCCCAAAGCGCCGATAACCCAGCCGGCGACCGCGCATTTTTTCAATTCTGCGTTTCCCGCCCCTCCAGCGCAAACCGGCGGATCGCCACTCGACCAGTTTCTAGGCGCACAGTCCATATCAGCGAGAGGTTCCGCGCCTGCCGCCAGCGCAACCGCGGTAGCAGAGGCCCCCACCGCGCGATCGGCCAGCCCAAGTCCTTCGGGGCGGCTCACAAAGAGCGCGAGGTCGATTCTCGAACAATCGCCGATCCTCCGGCCGTCCGGCGACGGTGAATCCATCGCAGCGGCGTTGGAGGGTTCTCAAGTTTCAATTGTGATTGCGTCGGAACCGGGGGCGCATGCTTCTCACGCTGCCGTCGAACGTGCAGCTTCTGCGCCTCTCTCATCCCGAGTCGTTCCTACTTCGGTCAGGAATGGCTTCAACGGTGCATCCGATCATCCGCAGGAAGCCCGCACGCCGAACGGATCGGTTTCCGGGCGGCTGATGAAGGGCGTCAACCTGGCGCCGGCGATGCCTCCAGACGTGCAGCCGGAGCCTCCGACTGCTGAAACCGCTACTGCGATCGTTCCTAAGCGCCCAGCAGGCCCGAATTCCAAACGGCGCACGGCAAATTCGTCGGCCGCTCCGGCAGTGGAACGCGATCGCGAATCCTTCCCGGAACCCACTCTAGGTACGGTCATTCCGATCACGGCGGCGGTCGCGCACATCCCGCAGAGCGAGCCTGTGTCCCCCCCGCCCGTCCTGGCGCCTGCAGCGGAGATCCGAGTCGCGTCGCCCGTTGCCAAATCCGCTCCCACTCCCATTCCTGGTCCCATTCCTGTCCCAGCGGAATTACCTACGCCGGCTCGCATTTCGCTGCCAACCGTCATTTCACCCGCGCCAGCCGTGCTGACGCCCGCTTCGCGACCGTCGTCTGCGGGGACTCCTCCACCCATCAAAGAAATTGCGCCACCCCAAGCGCAGCCGAAGGCGGCGCCAACGGTCCTTCCCGCGAGGAAAGAGGGCGCCGGATCTCCAAAAACCGACATCCAGATTTCAACTGGCAAGAACGGCGTCGAGGCTCCTCGAAAGGCAAAGCCCTCGTGGGACGTGCGGCTGCTGTATTTGATGTTTCCGGAATTCGATCCCGCGCGGCCGCCGGAAATCCGCATCCCGCGCATGGATCAGCAAAAGGAACCCGTCCCCGACGAGGACGAAAAGCAATCGAAGAAACTCCAGTTTCTATGCTGGTTGTATCCCAACCTGCATCTCGACAAGGTAGAACAGAAGCGCAGCGAAGAGCGCCGCGCGGTTCGCCTCCCGTTGCCTGGTTTGGTTGCTTATTTTTTCACCGGCGGATCGCCGCGGCCGCACCCGATCAAGGACATCAGCGTCACCGGTTTCTACATGTGCACCGACGAGCGTTGGCTACCCGGCACGATCATCCGAGTCACATTGCAGATGGTGGGCACAAGCGGCGAGGAAGGCGGCCGAGATACGATCACCGTGCACTCCAGAGTTGTGCGCTGGGGCCCGGATGGCGGAGGCTTCGAATTTGTCCTGCCCGGCTTCCTTGAGACCTGAGTAGGCGCCCTCCCGCTCCACTCGGCGAGGGTTCCGTCTGCAAATTCGAATCGAGGCCTTGCCCAGAGTTCGTCAGCGGGGGAATAAGACATTTGCAAAACTTGGTCGCATCGCGCCCGCTTGGACCGCGGCTCCTCCTTGCTTGTTGCGTTGCCCTTCTCGTCGGCAAACTAGCGGCAGCTCAGTCAACATCGGTCGGTGTCGCGAGCCGCGCCGTTCACACGGCGCAGGTCAAATCACCGGGTCGGCAGCAGGTTCGCGCACTTTTCGTGAGCGATATCCATTTTGAACCTTTCTGGGACCCCGACAAAGTACCCCAATTGGCCAGCGCCCCGGTGAGCCAATGGAAGACGATTCTTTCGGCTCCGGCTTCGCGCGATCGGACGAAACGATTTTCCGAGTTACAACTCACGTGCGCGTCGCGGGGCACCGATACTTCGTACGCTCTTTTTGACTCGAGTCTCCACGCCATGGAGATGGCAGCTCCGGACGCGAAATTCATCACGCTCAGCGGCGACTTGATCGCCCATAGCTTCCCCTGCAAATACAAGAAGCTCATGCCGCAATCGACCCCGGAGGAATACAGGCAGTTCGTCGAAAAAACCATCAAGTTCGTTCTCGGTAGCTTGCGCGGTGCGTTCCCGGCAGCCCCCGTTTATGCGGCACTCGGGAACAACGATTCGGACTGCGACGACTACAAGGTCGACGCAAATAGCGATTTTCTGGCGCAAACAGGCGTTCTGGTTTCCGAAGGATTTGCCCCGTCTCAACGAAAAGCCGCTCAACGTACGTTTGCTGCTGCGGGATACTACAGCGTCCCCCTGCCCGTCCCGCTGGAACATACGCAGTTGCTTGTATTGGACGACGTCTTCATGTCGCGCAAGTACGCGGCTTGCTCCGGAAAAGCAGATCCGGCCGGGGCAGAAGCGCAAATCGACTGGCTTCGACAGAAGCTTACCGAGGCACGCCAAAAGAACAAGCGAGTCTGGGTAATGGGCCACATCCCTCCCGGCATCGATCCCTTCGCGACCGCCATCAAATTGCGCAACGTATGCGGCGGCAAGGCTCCGGACATGTTTCTGACATCGGATGCTTTGCCAGACCTGCTGGCCGAATTCGGCGATGTCATCCAACTTGCGATTTTTGGGCATACGCACATGGACGAGATGCGCCTGCTGAAGACGTATGGCCAGGATGCATCGCCACCGGGGGTCGCCATCAAGATGGTTCCGTCCATTTCGCCCATCGACGGAAACATGCCGTCCTTCACGGTTGCATTAGTTGATTCACCGAGCGCCAAACTCGCCGACTTCCAGGTATTCGCTTCGTCGAACGAATCCGGAATCGATGCTACTTGGAACGAAGAGTACGACTATGCAGAAGCCTACAAGCAGAGCGACTTTTCCGCGGAGTCTTTGACCCGGCTCGTCGCAGGATTTCAAGCCGATCCTGACGCGTCGACCGGGCACTCCGAGACCTACCTCCGCAACTACTATGTCCGCGATCGCTCCCTTGAGCTGAGATTGTTTTGGGCACAGTATGTCTGCGCAGTCTCGACCTACAGCATCGATGCTTACAGAAACTGCCGCTGTTCCAAATCCGAGGAATGATCAGCCTTGTTCCCTGGGGCCGGCGACGAGCCCTTCGCTTCCCCGGCCTTCCCGGTATAGTCTGTTCAACGGGCACCATTCGTAAGTGCTCGCGAGGTTGCAGTGGCTCAACACCAGTATGTCGAGAGAGTTGTCGATCTGATCGATCCAGACACGAACCAGGTCTTTGGACAGTCGATAGAAGAAGCGCGGAAATCACTTTTTGCGAGCACTGCCGCCGCAATCGGACACATCGCGGGATCGTTCGCTCTTGTGGCTCACGAAGGAAAGACAGTACGGATGGCGCGTTCCCTGGACCGTCCCATGCGCTACTTCCTGGCCAAGCAACAAGCCGGCCCGCTATTGATTGTTGCCTCGAGAATCGATGCCATTCATGAGTGGCTTTGCAAGGAAGGCCTCGGCGCGCAGTTTCATCCGAGCTACACGCGCATGGTGCCTGCGCATCACATAGTCGAAATTCAGTTAGTGGGCTGTCCCGACCCTGACCCGGTCTACACACGTTTTTTCACGCCCGAGATGGGCACGCTTCCGGCAGATCTTGATGTCATCGGTCGACGCTACATCAGCGCCCTCGCCGACGAAATCGCGCAGTGGCTCGATGCCGTGCCGGCCAAAGAACCGATTGGCGTTTGTTTTTCCGGCGGCATCGACAGCGGTAGTGTCTTCCTGACGGCCTACCACGTGATGCTCAAGCGCGGAATACATCCCGGAAGACTCAAGGCTTTCGTCCTGGATCTCGGCGATGGCCCCGATGTACAGCAGGCACGCGCCTTTCTAGATTCTCTCGGACTCGGACTGTTTCTTGAGCCGATCGATGCCGATCGGTCGTCGCTCGACGTTCAGGAGACCATCCGCATCGTCGAAGACTACAAGCCGCTCGATATCGAATCGGCGACCATGGCCGTCGCGCTCTGTCGCGGCATTCGTGCTCGCTACCCGGAATGGAAGTTTCTCTTGGATGGAGATGGCGGCGATGAAAATCTGAAGGACTATCCGATCGAGCAGAATCCCGAGCTTACGATTCGCAGTGTCATCAACAACCCGATGCTCTACCAGGAGGGCTGGGGCGTAGGCAAAATCAAGCACTCGCTGACTTACAGCGGCGGCCTCAGCCGTTCCTACGCGCGCACCTATGCGCCTGCGCATCACTTTGGATTTTCCGGTCTGAGCCCTTACACGCGGCCAAACGTGATTGCCATTGCCGAGGCGATTCCCTTCGTTCAACTGACCGACTACTCCATCGACAAGCTCTACGAACTTAAGGGCGAGATTGTCGCGCGCGGGGTTGCTGCTGTGACAGGAATGAAAATGCCTGTCTATCCGAAGCGCCGATTTCAGCACGGCGCGATCCCGGAAGAAGACTTACATCGCAGCCTTCCTTTTCAGGAGGCTGAATATCGCAAGCAATTCCTGTCGCTTTATCAGTGAGGATGATTCTTGGACCCGCATTATCCCGCCGAGCCAGCGGAACGAACGGAATGGATTCTCGCTCAGCGACCGCAACGGACGGAACTCGACCCCGCCAAGCCGTACGCATTTTTCGTAGAAGAGGAATGCTCGTCGACGGGTGAGGCTGTGCCCGTCGCAACCATCTTCCTGACCAACCGCGAGTGTCCATGGCGCTGCGTGATGTGCGATCTGTGGAAGAACACTCTGACCGAGTCGGTTCGCCCTGGCGCGATTCCGCGCCAGATCGCCTACGCACTGGAACGCCTGCCAGCCGCGCGACAGGTGAAGCTCTATAACAGTGGCAGCTTTTTCGATCTTCAAGCAATCCCTCGCGAAGATTACTCGTCCGATTGCCGCAGCTCGTCGGCCATTTCGACCGAACGATTGTTGAATGCCATCCGTCGCTTAGTTGGGCCGCGATGTTTCGAATTCCGCGATCTTCTTGCCCCATACTTTGGAAGTTGCGATGGGGCTGGAAACCGCCCATCCAGAAGTATTGGAGCGCCTGAATAAGCACATGACGTTGGAACTCTTCACATCGTCCGCCGAATCGCTGCGTGCCCATGGCATAGATCTGCGCGCGTTTATTCTGGTGCAGCCGCCATTCATGAAGCCGGACGAATCTCTTCCTTGGGCACAGCGCTCGATCGATTTTGCTTTCGATTGCGGAGCTACGGCAGCGAGCCTCATTCCAACGCGGGGCGGCAATGGCGCGATGGAATTGCTGGCAGAAGCGGGTGAATTCATTCCCCCAAAACTTGCAACGCTGGAGTCTGCGGTCGAGTACGGCATCAAGCTGCAACGCGGGCGAGTGTTCTCCGATTTATGGGATCTCCAGCGCACTGACCCACGTTGTATGGAGTGTTACCCAGCGCGGATCTCACGGCTCGCCGCGATGAATCGTCATCAGCAAGTGCCCGACCCAATTGAATGCGCGCAATGCGAGGGACAAAGTTGACCGAAACCTACGACATCGCGATTGCCGGTTCCGGATTCGCAGGATCGTTGATGGCCATGATCGCAAAACGCCTCGGGTATTCCGTTGTGCTACTGGAAAGAGGCAAGCATCCCCGCGTCGTCATTGGGGAATCGTCGACTCCACTGGCAAATCTTTTGCTTGAAGAGCTCTGCCGTCGCTACGATCTGCCTGCGGTTGCGCCGCTTGTAAAATGGGGCAGCTGGCAACGAAGTTACCCGCGGATAGGATGCGGCCTAAAACGCGGATTCACGTTCTATCATCACCAGCTCGATACACCCGACGAGCCGAACGGATCCTACGACAATCAACTTCTGGTGGCCGCAAGCCCCCATGACGAGATCTCGGACACGCACTGGTATCGAGCTGACTTTGACTCTTTCCTTGTCCAACAGGCCGAGGCATCGGGAGTCGTTTATCTCGACGAAGTGAAAGTTGATCGGGTCGTTTGTCGCGAAACGGGCGCAGGTCTCAGCGGTTTTCGACACGGCGAAGCATTTTCGATTGAGGCGCAATTCCTGATCGATGCAACGGGCCCCCGCGGCCTGCTCCATAACGCGCTTGGGCTGGGCGAGTCGCCGCCCCCGCACTTCCCATCCACGCAGGCCCTCTACAGTCACTTTACCGGTGTCACGACCCCCACGAGTCCTAGCGAATCAGCGCCGTATCCTCCGGAAGACGCCGCCGTCCATCACGTCATGGATGGTGGATGGATCTGGGTGTTGCGCTTCAACAATGGCATCACCAGCGCGGGCATAGCAGCAACCGATAGGTTGGCTGCACAACTTCGTCTCGATGAGGGTGAAATCGCATGGGATCGCCTTTTGAACAAAATCCCAACTTTACAAACTCAGTTTGCGTCCGCCAATGCGATACAGCCCTTTCGCCATGTGTCTCGTCTCTCGTTCCTCAGCAGCCTCATTACGGGCGGCAGGTGGGCCATGCTCCCCTCGGCGGCAGGCTTTGTGGATCCGCTTCTCTCCACCGGTTTTCCGCTGACGCTGCTTGGCATCGAGCGATTGGCGCACATACTCGAGTCCGGCCTCGTTTCGCCGAGTCTCCAATCCGACCTCGAGGCCTATGAGAAAAAGACCAGGAACGAGCTGCTTGCGACGGCCCGTCTCATCGCTGCGCTCTACGCGAACATGAGCAATTTCGCGCTCTTCAAAAATCTATGCCTGCTCTATTTTTCCGCGGCCAGCTACTCCGAAACCGCGAGGCGACTGGCTAAGCCGCAATTGGCTTCATCGTTTCTGCTCTATGACCACCCGCAGTTCGGACCTCGCTGCCACGAGCTCGTCGAACGGGCAATGCATGTTTCTCCGGGCGCCGAAACGGACGGACTCATCGATGAAATCCTCCGGGTAATCGAGCCCATCGATGTGGCGGGGCTCTGCCAACCGAACTCGCGAAGTTGGTATCCAGTCGACGCGGCCGACCTGCTCGATTCCTGCTCCAAGCTTGATTCAACGCCGGAGGAAATCGAGGCCCTGCTGCATCGTTGCGGTTTTTATCAGCCTCAACAACACGATTGACTCGCGGCAACCTAACGCGGCTGCGGCCCGGTCGCGGCAACACCTGAAAAAAGAATCGGCCGCATCGACACAATGCCCTTCCCTTCCTCCAGCGTCAGTGTCCGGTCGGGTTTGATTTCGCTGAATGACTCTTTCTTTCCGCTCGGCCACACGATCTGCAGACCCACGATCCGGTTGGCTCCCGGTCTTCCCAGCCCAAAAGTGAGCGGCAGCTCGCTTTGCGATAGATAACTCGACCCGCCCTTGACCATTTGTAGAAGACGCTCCCCACTGCTGAGCACGACCGTCACTTTTGCCCCTATGCCGTCGCGATTGGAGCGCGTGCCAATCGTCTTCACACGAAGCATATCGTTCTGGTTCCCGTTGTCGTTGCGCAGCAGTTTCGCGGGGCCGTTATTAGTCGAGACAATCACATCGAGATCCCCGTCATTGTCAAAATCCCCATAAGCCGCGCCGCGCCCGACGATCGGTTGTTCGAGCGCTGGCCCAACCCTCTGCGACATGTCCTCGAACTTGCCATTGCCCCGGTTGCGAAAAAGTAGGAGCGGCTCGGCATAATGAATCGTCGGCTGAATCACGCTGATGTCATCGGCAACATGGCCATTCGCGGCGAAGATATCGGGCAAGCCATCGAGATCGTAGTCGAAGAAAAAGGTGCCGAACGTAAGTGATCTTGCCGACGGAGAAGCGATGCCCGAAGACACGGATTGATCTGAAAAAAGGCCCGAGCCGTCGTTGTGATAAAGCGCCAGGCTCTCGTTGGCAAAGTTTCCGATTAAAAGACCCTGGCGTCCGGAAAGATCGTAATCAGCCGCATCGGCGCCCATGCCCGCGCGCGCTTTACCGGCATCGCTGAAGGCCACGCCGGAAGAAAACGCACTCTCGGTGAAAGTCCCGTTGTGATTATTGCGATAGAGCCTGTTCGGTTGCGTATCGTTGGCGACGAACAGATCGATCCAGCCGTCGTTGTCGAAGTCCAACAGAGCAACGCCCAGCGATTTGCTCGATGGATCGTAAAGGCCGGCCTTGTGCGTCACATCTTCAAACCTGCCGTTGCCCAGGTTGTGGTAGAGCGTCCCGCTTTGCCCTTTATAGAGTTCGGGAGTGCAATACGATTTGTTCTTCCCATCGAGCTGCGCATGTCTGATCGGTGGCGATCGACCAATCGACATAGTGAGAAACGAAGAGATCCAGCTTGCCATCGTTGTCGTAATCGAACCAGACTGCCCCGGTTGAAAACCCGCCACTGCGCACACCGGCTTTGCGCGTCACATCGACAAATTTGCCATTCCCTTCGTTATGAAAAAGGTGATTGCCATCGAGCGCAGTGATGTAAATGTCGTCGCGCCCATCATTGTCGTAATCTCCCACAGCACAGCCCAGACCGTACATCTCAACGTCAAGGCCCGCTTCTTTCGTGACGTCCCTGAAGGTTCCGTTCCGTTCATTGTGATAGAGCGCGGAATACGATTTCCTCGAACCATGTCCTGGCCAATCCATCGAATTCACAAGCAGGATGTCCTGCCAGCCGTCCTTGTCGTAGTCAAGCACACACACGCCGCTCCCCATCGTTTCCGGCAGGTATTTCTGGCCGAAAGCGCCGCTGTTGTGCTTGAAGTGAATGCCTGCCTGCGCCGTGATGTCGGAAAAGCGAATCGGTCCCGACGGACGAGCCGACGTGGATGCAACGTCCGCCGGTTTGGCCGGTTGCGGTGCGGAAGTCGCGCTTGGCGATGAGAGCTGGCCTTCGCGCTGGGGAGGACTGGAGGCCTGCTTGCAACCCGCAGCGATGAGCAGTAAGCAGCACAGAAATAGGAATGAGGAGAATCTCAAATCGGTTCCTTCGATGCAATAAGGCAACTATGGCTGGACAGGATTTGCCTGCACGATCGTTGTCGAAGCCCCCACCGGAGATTTGCGCGAGGTGATCCACATTTCGAAGGCGAGCGCTACGGGGCCGACAAAGAAAAGCGCATAAAGCGGGGCATAAATGCTTTGACCGAGCCTGAAAAACATCTCGACCAACGCCACCAGAAAGGCAACCACACATTGACCCCATTTTGATCGCACCGTCGTCTTCGGGTCGGTAATCATGAAAAAAATGAAGAGCTGATACTCCGGACCCGTGATCGGCGAAACCTCAGAGAGCCACGGATCGCCCGTGATCCAGGCACGCACAACAGAGAGCAGTAAGAAGGACACGACATAAGTCGCACAAATATGGAAGCGGCGAGCACGCCAGATGATCAGGGAGCCAAGGACCCAAATCACCGCCATGGCGCCGAGATTGTTGCCCCACTGGATGCTCAGTGTGGCAACGGCGTCGGACGCGAGAAAGAGCATCGCGCAGATGCCGAAGTTCGATGGATTGAAAAGGTGGCGTCCCTTCACCCTCAACACGTATTTCGACGTGATGGCGAGCATCGCGCAGACCGCATAGGGCCAATAGCCGGGCGAACGCAGGAGAATGCCCACGCTGATTCCGGTGATGTAGGAGCTGGCAAGGTTCGGCCATTTATGCAGAAGCAGACGGCTGAGCACGAGTTCGCAGGCCATGCTGGAAACAATCGCGAGAATCGTCTTCTGGTAACTTTCGAGGATTCCAAACGAAAGGTGGCCAACGAGCAAAATTAGAGTGATGAAGATCGGCGGAAGATATGGATTGAGACGGCTGGAAACAGGTGTCCATCCCCGGAAGAGCGGGCTGCTCGTGGCCTCCGCCGGTCGCGCTTTGGATTGCGTCGGCTGGCTCATTTCGGCTCCTCGATGGTGTACAGTTTGTCCGGAGTGAGCGAATCAATCGTCTGCACTTTGCCGGATGGCCAGTGAATGACGGCGCTCTTCAATTGAACGTTCTTGCCCAGGCCAAAGTGCAGCCGGCGATCATTCTGCGCAGAAAATCCGCTTCCGCCAGAGACTTCCTGAATCTGCTTTTGATCGTTCCACGACAATTCCACTTGGGCGCCAATCGCACTGCGGTTGCTGCTGGATCCCTTAAGGTCGAATTCAATCCAATGATTTCCAGGGGCCACCGTATTTTTATACAGGAGCAGCGGGCCCCGCTGGTTGGCAACGACCACGTCGAGCACCCCGCGATTCCACAGGTCCGCCATGGCGACGGCACGTCCGTCATAGGTATCCGTGACACCAACCGCCTGCGCTACGTCCACAAACCTGCCGGCTCCGTCATTCAACCAGACATGCTTTTGCTGATACCCGGAGAGACTTCGGCCATCCATGGCCGGCCAGTCTTTAGCGTCACCGATGATCGAAGAATTGCCGCCCGCAATCTTCGTAAAGTCGTACCAATAACTTCGTGTGCGATCGAGCGAAACATAGCCGTTCGTCAGATAGAGATCGAGCGTACCGTCGTTGTTCAAGTCACCGAATTGAGCGCCGAAGCTCCAGCCGCCCAGTTCCACACCCATATCGCGCGCCAGGTTTTCAAATGAAATCGTATTTGAGGGAGAATCCTCTTTGGGAACCCAAAGATTGTTTCCCTGAATCAACGCACCATTCTCAGAGATATTGGAGACGTACACGGCGAGGTGTCCATCGTTGAGAATATCGCCAAACGCCACATTCATTCCGCTCTTGGGAGCAAAGCCAACCCCCGACTGCTCGCCGGCTTCATGGAATCGCTTTCCGTCGTTCAAATAGAGTTCCGATACGCCATAGTCGTTCGCAACAAAAAGGTCCGGATGGCCGGTTCCCCGCAAATCTGCCGCTGAAGCTGCCAGGGCCCAGCGCCGGCTGTTGATGCCGACCTTTGCACTGACTTCTTCAAATTTGCCGTTGCCAAGGTTATGAAAGAGGTATTTCCGCCCGCCATTCTTTGCATACTCGAAGCTATCGGGCATCATACGCGTGTTCTTCAGATGCCAAAGATCGACGTCCTCGGGATAATACCCGCCGACAAACAAATCCAGCAGCCCGTCGCCATCGTAGTCAAACCACACTGCTGTGTTGGCATTGATCCATGGCGGCAATCCTGCCTGCTCGCTCACCCGCGTGAAGCCATGTCCGTGATCGTTATGGAATAGCTCCGGGCGCCCCCACTTGATTAGAAACAAGTCCTCGTATCCGTCATTGTCGTAATCGCCCCATACCGCGCCCATGGACACACCCGTACCGGGCTGATTTACATCGGCAACACCAAGCTCCTCGGCCACATCCTTGAACGTTCCATCGTGCATGTTTCGGTAAAGATGATTTTTGCTTCCTTCTTTGCTGTTGGTCACATAGATGTCCGGCCAGCCATCGCGGTCAAAATCCACGATGCTTACGGACGCGCCCATCGATGCGACTTCCGGCATGATCGGATTCAGCTGCGCATCGAGAGTCGGAGCTTGATGAACGAAATCGATGCCGGCAGCATGGGAGACTTCTTCGAGGTAGAAACCATGGCGCACAAGTGCTGCCTGGCGATCGAGCGTGGTATGCGCCGCGAGCGTGCTTTGTGCCAATCGCCACCGCATCACGGCAGGGGTTGCCAGCAATCCAACAAAGAAGATGCTCACAGCAATGCGAGCCCATGGAATTTTCCTCATTTGCTCTGCTTGCTCCTCAAAGCATCCTCAAAAATTTCAGGAGACACGTAGCGCGTCTGCCAGGTCTGCCAATCCTCAGGATGATGCCGAACGACCCACTCGTCTTCGAGTCTTCCCGGCGGCGTGTCATAGATCTGGCGCGCGTGATAGGGATACGGCAGCACCGTCGCGGAATAAGTTGAGTTGTAGTCTCCGTCCTTGATCCATCCGTCGCCGGCAAGCACATAGTCTCTCACGTAGCCCGGGGCAGGCTGCGCGGGCTCCGCGAAGCGAAGCGCAAGCTCGTCGCCGGCATTCATGATCACATAGCGATCGTCGGCCTTGGCTAGCAGTTCGCGCACATCCCCATAGCGCGTGTAATAGCCGCTCAGATCGCGCCAGATTTGCGTTGTCGAGGCCAGATGCTCATAATCCGGAATCTCAGGAGAAGATGGGTTTGCCTGGTGAATCACGGAGTAGCCGCGATAGTGCAGATCCGCCATCGACGGAGCAAGCTGAGTGATCTTGAGCGGCGTGTTCGGTGCGCCAGCCGCCCATTCGATTGCATCCCAATACACTTCGAGATTCGTGCGCAGGCGCAGCTTGTGCGTCGATCCACTTGGAAAGAGTCCCGTAAGGTCGATGAGACAGGTCTTGTTCCGCCCCGCCGGGAACCCAAGATCGCCCTTCGCCGTTTGCCATCCGCCGTGCCCATCGGGAATCTCGAGACTCAGCGGACGCGGCGCGTCATGATGCCCCTGACCCATCGCGATATTGAGGGACGAGTCCGATGGATGCAGCCACCCGGTCGCGATCAGCCACAGCGGTCCGCTCGTGGGAACATTCGCACCTAGATCGACTTCGACGTAGTGATCACGTGTGACTCCCTGGTACTGCCCTCGCCCGAATGTATCGAGATACTTGCCATCGACGGACTCGCAGAATTTCGGTTACGTCTTTCCCGTTGTCATCGACGGCACGCGCGATTGGATGCGGCGTTTCGACCGCGGTTACCGCAAGCTTCACCGGCGGCACAGCAAAGCGCTCATCCGTGAAGATCTCCGTTCCTGCAGGATGGTCAACCGTCATGAGTCGCAGCGAATCGTAGTAATAGGTCTCCCAAAGTTCGCCTGTAATTCGAAGATCGTAGAAGCCGTCGCTTGGAACGAGTTGATCGCGACCGATCTTGTACCACTCCTCCGTCGCCGCAACCCGGGCCGGGCCAATCGCGTTGATGCGCAGACCAATCGCGGAACCCCACGGAACCGTGTCCTTCACAAACTGCATCGCACGGCCATTCCAGGCAAAGAGAAACGGGCAGGAACCTTTCAGCCGCTGTTCAGTCAGAATTGGCTGATCGGCTTTCAGCGCGAACTCGGCCCGCACCGAGCCGTTGGGCCACACAATGCGCGCCACATCCACGCCGGTCTGTTCGCCGAGTCCGAAATGAAGCTCGGGACTTGTAATTGACTGCTTCTGCGGAAGGAGTCCTGAACGAATCTCAATCTCGCCTCCGATGCCGAACGAATTCACGCGCTGATCCCCGGTTGTCTGACGGGCGCGCGGCCGGATGGTTTGCCAGTGATAGCTCTTCGTCCCATGGTTGACTGCTTCGAACGCCTGCCCCGACGCCGAAACTCCCAGCAGATCGAGGCGGCCGTTCGCCTGCAGATCGGCAGCCGCGACTGCGGAAGCTGCGTCAATGTTTTGAGCTACTCTGATTGAACTTGCCTCCGGCGCCTTGCAGCCAAAGCACCGGCGCCAGCGCGGAAGAGGTTGATGAAGCCAGCAAATCGAACGCACCATTGTTGTCAAAATCGCCGACCTTGATCCGCAGATCGGCAAGGAGCAGATTGTTTGGAATCCCAACTCCATCCAACGTAGAAGTCGACCAGCCTCCCCGTCGCTCTTGAGATTCATCGCCGTCACGGAGCCATTCGCGTTCACGACAAGGAGACAGAGCGGGCCGGAGTGATCGGCATCGGCCACAGCGATTGCCTTCACCGTGGCCGGTCCCGCCGGGACAGCCATCTCGCTGAAGTTGCCGGAGCGCTCGTTAAGAAACACATGCAGATGGCCTGCGCCGTCGATCAGCGCCGCATCGGGATTGCCGTCTCCGTTGAAGTCAGCCCAGGCAAACTGACGAATCCCCGAGATACCGCGAAACGGATGAATCGCGAGAAACGTGCCGTCCCCATTGTTTCGCAGCACAACCGGAAGGCCGCTTGCCTGCCCCAGAACAACGTCGAGATCGCCATCGGCCTCGATATCAACTGCCCATGCTCCGGTGTATGCCGCGTTGACCAAGGTCGCGGGCAGCTTCGTCGCAGCAGTGACGTCGGTGAAGCGATCGGCCGCGTCCTGACGGTAAAGACGAATTCCACCGCCCCCGGCAAGCAACAGATCCGTCTTGAAATCGTAGTTAAAGTCCAACGGCAGAATCCCGTCCGGCGCAGGATTTACAGCACTCTTTCCTCCGGGAAAGGAGAACTTCGCGCCCGTGGACAATCGAACTTCGCGTCCGTTCGCAACCGCAATCGCCGGCGCGCCCTTGCCGTCGAGTGAGATGGCTCCAATCCAGTTCCAGCTGCCACCGGCAAATTGCGGCAGAGGCTGCGCTGCGAAACTAAGTCCCGGATCTGGAGACGCAGGCGCGAACTCCGGCGTCTGCAGTCGTACAAAATGCGTGAAGGGTTGCGCCTCGTCGCCAGGCTGAGATTTCAACTGCGAAAGGCTCGCACGAAACTCGGGAACGCGCATCAAGACGTTGCGCAAGAAAATTGAGCGCGTCGCAGCTGCTTTTGGATCCGGTCCGTTGGCCGCGGCCTTCAAGGCGTCAAGTTGCTGCTTCACCTCCGCAGGCCACGCGCTGGATTGAGCTTCGACGCGACTGACAGTACTCCGGAGCGCCGCAGCGTCCCCGCGCTTCGCGGTAATCCTGCACAGCTCGAGGAGCGCTGCCATATTATTCGGCTCCGCAGCCAACAACTGCTCCATTAGCTGCTGAAACTCCGCTTCGCTGTGCGAATCGCCCTGCCGCTCCACCTCGGAAGCGAGAAGATAGATCGCGCGAAGGTCTCTCGGATTGCGTTTGACGGCCTCACGCAAGTCCACAATCGCTTGCGCCGAGTTACCCCGATCGCTCTCAAGCAAGCCTTGCAAATAATAGATCCGGTCATCTTCTTTATCCAGCGAGAGAGCGCGGTCGAACCGTTGCGCGGCCACGTCGAAGTTCCTTTGCCGCAATGCCAGGATGCCCCAGTTCGCCCACCCGGCTGGCTCTCCATGGACGAGGTTGGTCGCCTCTCCGAGCTTGGCGTCGGCACGCACATCGTCTCCAACCTGCAGTGCGGCCAATCCAACATAAAAAGCCGAAACGAAATCGGCGTAGGTCTTGGATGATGGTTCCGGCAGCTTTTCTCCTCGTCTGCACCCAGCCAAAGCAAGCAAGGGAACCAGGAAAAGCGCACTCCAGCGCCGAATCCGGCAGTGGTCTGGGCCATTCAAACGCTGATGGGGAACAAGGGCTGCCGAAATCTTCATTGCACATTCATTCTGACGGGTGCGGCGCGCTACCTGCAATGATCACTTCTCTCAGCTCGCACAAGGGTTTCATTCGCGAGCAATGGCTGGGCGCTTGACTCAATCCGTATTCCGCCCAGACCAAGCAGCCAGAGCAATTCCGTGGACTTCCGTAGGTAGCCATTCCAACATGCGAACGATGGCAGGAGACTCGTCGTTCCGGTTGAGTTGGATATCAACCGTCCGATGGATGCCGTCTCAATTGAGTTCCGGTAAAGTGAGATGACTTTTCCCCACTTCCCTGGTTGGAGCAGATTCTTGTCAAAAACATTTGCAACCCTGGTTCTTCTTGCGGCCGGTGCAGGGACCACGCTCTTTGCGCAGGATAATTTCTTTTCCCAATGGGAAAAGCGCACCTCGCGAACGCAGTCGAAGCAGCCGTCCTGGTCGGTGCCTCTGGTAGCGCCCTACCCGATGCTGATTCAGGTTTTCCGCGCCGATTTTACCCGCCAGGTCACTCCGGCACTGACTGACACTTGGAACTACGGAGGAAGTCGCGGGTTAAATCTGATTCCCGGATTCAATAGCGAGTTTGATTTCTACTATCCGCCCTACATCCAGCACAACGCCAAAGGCGCTAAAGACGGATTCGGCGATGTCGGGTTCCTGTACAAGTACCGCATTCTCTCGGCCAACGAAAAAAATGGGAACTACATGCTGAGCGCGCAGCTGACGGCTACGATCCCGACAGGCAGCCATAGCAACGGCAGCACAGATGCGTCGGTATCGCCCACGCTCTTAGCCGGCAAAGGATTCGGACACTTTGTTGCAATCTCTTGTTTGGGCGGTAACCTTCCCACGTTGGATACGGCGAGACTTGGACGCTCTGTTGCCTGGAATACCACGGCCCAGTACCGCATTCACAAAATCTTCTGGCCCGAAATTGAGGACAATGCCACGTTTTTTTACGGCGGGAAGAATGACGGCAAGGTGCAGAACTTTGTCACGCCGGGAATCACATTCAGCAAAGTCAAGATTCACCCCAGCAACGAAACCAGCCGACTGGCCGTTGCGTTCGGCGGCGGAGAGCAAATCGCCACGTCAAAGCTTCACACTTACAATCACAATCTGGTTTTTACGGCGCGCCTGCTCTTCTAGTGGTCGCGTTTCTTGGGCTCAGCAAACGCGGCCGGCGTTCCCGCGAGCGCGTTACTCTTAACGTGTGCTGCCTCCACCTTTCGATGGAGGCATGCGCCCAACGACTCGAATAGCATTCACCTTGAATCAGGCTTCCCAAAACTTCCCCTCCCAAAGGAAATCGAACGATGCGAGTACCCGTCTGGTTGCGTCCGATTCTCTTCCTCATCACGTTGCTGGTGATCTGGGAGATCTCGGTTCGCATGCATCCGGGGCTCATTCTTCCAGGACCTATCGCGGTGCTCGCCGGTTTGGAAGAACTCCTTCATCATGGCTTGCTGCTGAAATACGTCGTCGCTTCGCTCTTCCGCGTCACTTGGGGCTTTGTGCTGGCTGCCATCACCGCGATTCCATTGGGGCTTGCGCTCGGCTGGTATCGTCGCGGCGAAATGGCATTGAACCCGCTGAGCGAGATCTTCCGCCCCATCTCGCCATTGGCCTGGATTCCTATCGCCATCCTCTGGTTCGGTGTCGGCGACTTATCATCGATCTTTCTCATTTTTGTAGGGTGCTTCTTTCCCCTTTTGCTCACCGCCATCAACGCCGTACACAATATTCCGGCAGTCTACATCCATGCAGGACGTAACTTCGGCCTGTCGAACACAGCATTCGTCGCCAGAGTTCTTTACCCAGCCGTCATCCCGCAGCTATTAGTTGGAATGCGCATCACCCTCGGCGTCGCATGGCTGGTCGTGGTCGCGGCCGAGATGATCGCGGTGAACTCCGGCCTCGGCTTTCTCATCGTCGATGCCCGCAACGCTGGCAACCGCTACGATCTCGTGGTTGCGGGGATGGTGGTCATCGGCGTCATCGGCTTCTTGCTTGATCTTGCGATGCGATCTCTCGAGCAAATCAAGACTTTTCGCTGGAGGTCATCGGAAGACTAGTGTCTCTTGCACAAGTTGGGCTAACGGCTTCACCGAACGGCTATAAACTGCGGGCCAAGCAGCTCGGCATGGTCTATCACGCCGACGGCAAGAGCGTCGCAGCGCTCGAAGATATCAATCTGGACATCGCGGACGGTGAATTTATATGCCTCGTCGGGCCTTCCGGTTGCGGAAAATCGACGTTGTTGAATTTAATGGGGGGATTCCTCTCCCCGTCCTCCGGATCGGTCACGATCGACGGAGAGGCCGTGACGGGGCCGGATCAGAGGCGCATCCTCGTTTTTCAGGAACGCGGCGTCTTTCCGTGGCTCACGGTCGAGGGCAACATCGGCTTCGGGCTGTCGAAACTGCCCCGTGCGGAACGCGAAAGTCGCATAGCCCACTATGTGCAGTTAGTGCGTCTCCAAGGTTTCGAACATTCCTACCCCTCCGATCTCTCAGGAGGCATGAAGCAGCGCCTTCAAGTCGCGCGCGCGCTCGCAGTTAATCCCGACATCCTGTTTCTCGATGAACCGTTCGGCGCTCTGGATTCCATCACACGCGTGATCATGCGCGGCGAGCTTTTGCGCATCTGGCAGACTGAAAGGCGCACCATCGTCTTCGTCACCCATGACATCGATGAAGCCGTACAGCTCGCCGATCGAGTGGTTGTGCTCAGCTCGCGTCCCGCCCGCATTCAGGAAATTCTCAACATCGATATTCCCCATCCGCGCAATATCAGTTCCCCGCGCTACCTCGAACTTCGCGACGAACTGCTCAAGCAGATCGGCTTGGCCTACGAGATATGAGTGAGCTCAAGAGCCCGCGCACCTGGGAGCGATTTTTTTGGCCGATCGCGGCCGCAGCCATGTTGCTGTGTGTCTGGCACTACTCCGTCCTGTGGACGGGCACAAAAGTCTTTCCGTCCCCGCTCAGCGTCGAAAAGGGGATCGCGGAGTTGTTCCACAAACACGTGCTCTGGGCCGATATCGCCGACTCCCTGCGCCGCGTGGCCATCGGCTACGGTGCTGCGGTTTTGGTCGGAATTCCCCTGGGTCTATGCCTCGGCTGGTTCCCCTCCGTGCACCAGGTCGTCAACCCTCTGTTACAAATTTTGCGGCCCATCAGCCCTATCGCGTGGATCCCGGTCGCCATCATCTTCTTCGGCATCGGAGATCCAGCGGCCATCTTTCTGGTCTTTCTTGGAGCGTTCTTTCCCATCGTCGTCGCCGCTGTGAGCGGTGTTTCCAGCGTGCCGCTCATCTTCCGGCGCGCCGGGCGCAACTTCGGCCTGTCCAATTTCCAACTACTGCGGAAGATCGTTTTTCCCGCAGCCATGCCGCAGATCCTCATCGGGTTGCGCATCGCGCTCGGCATCGCTTGGCTCGTCGTCGTCGCAGGGGAGATGATTGCCGTGGATTCCGGACTGGGCTACCTGGTTATCGACTCGCGCAACTCCGGCAAACGCTATGATCTCGTTGTCGCCGCAATGCTCATGATCGGAGTCATGGGTCTCCTCCTCGACCTCGCGTTTCGTCGTCTGGAAAAGATGAAATCTGTCCGCTGGGGGTTCCGTAATGCATCTTAGAACCAAGGCAATCCTTCTCGTGGTCTCCTGGCTGGTGTTGATTACTGCCCTGCATTCGTATATGAACGTCAACTGGGCCGCTGTTCTGAACGATTATCGCCCGATCGAAAAACGCAAAATCATCGTTGCTTATCTTCCCGTCACCTGCCAGCTCACCTGCCCCGTGACCGATTACATCTCGAAGTACTCGCAGTCAGGCGAAGAGTTTCTGCCCCGGATGTTTCAGGGATTTCCAGAGATGAAAGAGGCTCTCATCTCCAACCGTGTGCAGGCTGCTTTCATCGTCGCCCCCATGGCGCTTGCTCTCAAGGCCCAGGGAGTGCCGATCAAGGTTGTCTATCTTGGGCATCGTTACGGCAGTGCGGTCGTGGTGCGCAAGGATGGGCCGATCAAGACGTTCGCCGATATGCGCGGCAAAACCATTGCAATCCCCAGCCGGTTCTCGGATGAACGGCTCCTGCTTTTCCGCGCAATGAAAGTTTGGGGAATCAAGCCGAACGAAATTAAGATGCTCGAGATGGCGCCACCCGACGTCTCCGGCGCGCTCGCAGCCCACGCCATTGATGCGTTTGTCATGGGCGAACCATTCCCGTCGCAAGCGGAGATAGGTGGATACGGCCGCGTGCTCTTTCAGGCCCGTGAATACTGGCCCGATTACATGTCATGCATATTGGTTGTTCGCCAGGACCTGATCGATCGCAGGCCCGACATCGTGCAGGTGCTTGTGGATGGCATTGCGCGCTCAGGTTTGTGGCTCGACACCAGCAAACCCCACCGCGAACAGGCAGCAGATTTTGTCGGCCGCTTCTATTACAACCAAAAACCGGCCCTGCTGCGCTGGGCTCTTACCAAGCCGATGGATCGAGTTACCTATAGCCCGCTTGCGCCGCGCAAGGCCGATTTCGACCTGGTGCGCGACATGATGATCGAGACCGGCGTTCTGAACAAGAAGCTCGAATTCAGTGACTATGCCGACACCCGTTTTTCTGACAAGTCCAGTGCTGAAACACCATGGAGATACGAAGCCGCAACCGGCTCGGCACAGTAGCTGCTTCGATCCCAACATTACGGCAGGAGAAGCCCATGTTTCGTAGGCAATTCATGCAGGTCATCGCTCTCACCAGCGTAGGTGCGCTCAATCCCGTCGAATCGATGGCCCTCGGCGCGCACACCACTCTGATCCTTCAGGTGAAAGGTTTCACCTGTATTACGTGCGCGGTCGGACTGGATACGTTGCTCGGCAAGGAGAAAGGGATTGTCTCGAGCCGGTCCACCTATCCCGAAGGAAAAGTAACCGTCGTCTTCGACCCGAAAGAATGCTCAGAGGAAACGATCCGGAAATTCATCGCGGAGATGGGCTTCTCAGTTGTCAGCAGCCATTCCGCCTGACGAGTGCGAATAAGTGTCGGACCAGGAAAAGGATACCCCTCATGGAAAGCTACGCCGCATTGTCCCGGGAGCTGACTCAACTGCTGCATCTCGAACAGCCCCCTATCGCGATCTCATTCACGAACACCCCGCCGGATGGAGTAGCGCGTTATCACGGCACAGCGCCCGCAGGTTGCCGCTTCTGGCAGGACGCGGCCTCCTCCACATTCGCCACCTCGGCGCGCGACCACGAGTTATGCGCCATCGGAGTTCACACCCATAATCTGCAGCCATCGCCAGCGCAACAGAAGGACCTGATGGATGCGCTCAAAGTCTTCGCCGAGATCGGCTACGTCCGGCCGGAAGATGTGCCGCAGATTCCTGTTCTCAAGAGCCAGCCTCAGTACGTCACCTACTCCCGCCTCGCCGAAGCGCCGCTGCCGCCGGACCTGGTCATCCTCTTCGTTCGCGCGGACCAGACTCTCATCCTGACTGAGGCAACCCAACAGCTCGAAAACCAAAACGCCCCTGCCATGGGCCGGCCAGCCTGCGCCGTTGTTGCGCAAGTAATGAATACCGGACGCCCCGCAATGAGCCTCGGCTGCTGCGGTGCGCGCGCCTACCTGGACAATTTCACCGATACCATCGCAATCTTCGCGATTCCAGGATCAAAGCTGGAAGCCTACGTCGAACGTATCGGTTCTCTTGCCAGTGCCAATGCCCTCTTGAGTCGATTCCACCAGCTTCGCCGTCGCGATATCTCCATGGGCAATCGCCCCAGCATCGAGGATTCGCTCACAGCATTCGCTGCGTCCCAATCCTAAGCCAACTAACCTGAAGCGCAAATCCGGGGGATCAATTCTAAAAGTCGCCTGAAGTCGAATTGGCGCCCTCCATGCACACGCCGACGCGGCAGCTGAGCCATCCTCAGCGTTGCGTCGGTCACTGCCCGTGCCACACCCCTCCATTTGTTCGTCTCAACTGGAACCAGTCCTCAAATGCCTTTGACAATTGCCATCCCCATTTCATATGGTTTTCGAGCAGTAAATAATTTCATTTGGGGAGTGCGAATCACGACTTGCCTGAAGGCCGGTCGCAAAACGACTCTGATTCGTCCAAACCAGTCTGAGATTTCCATCGACATCGAGGGGCGGTATGAGACAGATTCTTTTGTGCGGAATGGTTTGGTGCGCAACATTGAGTTTTGCGGCAGTTCCTGTCTGGGGACAGCAGACATCCACGCCCGGACCCGTCGAATTGCGCGTTGACGCGTTACAGTCTCCTCTAGGAATCGACGATTCAGCACCTAAATTCTCCTGGCAATTGCACGACCCCGCGCGCGGAGCAAGCCAGAGCGCCTATCAGGTCCAGGTGGCCTCATCGGCCGCCGGCCTGACGGAAAACAAGATCGACATATGGGACAGCGGCCGCATCTCTTCCCCGCAATCCATGAACGTCCGTTATCAAGGCTCAACTCTGGCGCCCGGCACGCGCTATTTCTGGCGAGTCCTTGTCTGGGATGCCGCGGGCAAGCCCTACCGCCCAAGCGAAAGCTCGTGGTGGGAAACAGGCCTGATGACGCAGAGCGGCTGGCACGCTGCATGGATCGGCTACGAAACTAAAGAAGAAGCTGCTGTGCGCAGGGCGAACGCCGTGTGGATCGCGAGCCCCGCTGCCAAGACAGCGGCCGCTGAGAAGTTGCCGGAGCAGCATTTCGCATACCGTGCAACCACGACCGTCAACGGGGCTGTGCGCAATGCAGCGTTGTATGCGACCTGTGAGGACACGGTCTCGGCCTGGGTCAATGGAACTGAAGTGCTGAAATCCAATCCGCTGCCCCCTTACAAGCAAATGCCGTGGAAGAAATACATACGCGCGGACGTGACGAAGCAGTTGAGCAACGGCGTCAATTCCCTGGCCCTTGAGTGCGTACACTACGTTGCGAATCCAAATGGCATGGCCATCCCAGAAGCTCCTCCTCTCAGCGCCACTCTCTATGTGGAATACGAAGATGGGAGAACGGCGACCTTTGCCAGCGGTACATCGTGGAAGTCTGCGACCCACACGCCGGAAGGCTGGCACGAAAAGAATTTTGACGACGCAGGATGGCAAAACGCCGTTGCTTGGACAGCTGCGCCCGGACCCGATTCCGCACCCCTCGGGCATCCCTGGATTCCGGATTCCGTGAAGTCCCTGCGCGACGACTTCGATGTAAGCAAGGCAATCAAATCCGCCCGGCTCTATGCTACGTCGTTAGGCGCCTACGAAATGTTTCTGAATGGCAAGCGCATCAGTGAAGATCTGCTTGCGCCCGGTTGGACCGACTATCGCGAACACGTGAAGTACCAGACGTACGATGTAACTTCGATGATCGCCACCGGCAAGAACGCAATCGCGGCGCTGCTCGCGCCTGGGTGGTACGCGACGCCGCTCGAGTGGTTTCAGCAACCCAATAACTACGGCGACACACCTCCTGCGCTGCGGGCCCAGTTACGCATCGAGTACACCAATGGCAGCGTCGAATGGGTCAATAGCGGTCCCGAGTGGCAGGCGCTTACCTCGCCAATCTTGCACTCCGAACTCTACGACGGCGAGACCCAGGATGCTCGCCAGGTCCAGCCCGGTTGGAACACCGCCCAATTCGATGCGAGCGGCTGGCAGCATGTGGTTACGATTCAGCCCAGGCCGGTTCCCATCGAAGCGCAGGACTATCCCGCAATTCGCGTGGAGACCACGGTCGCCGCAAAGTCTGTCACAGAACCCAGGCCGGGCGTTTATGTCTTTGACTTCGGTCAGAACCTTGCTGGAGTGGAGCGCGTGCGCCTTCAAGGTCCCGCGGGAACCAACGTGCGTCTGCGCTTCGCCGAGATTGTGAATGACGACGGCACCCTCTACACCGACAACCTGCGCACCGCAAAAGTCACCGATCATTTCATTCTCGCGGGCAAGGGCGTCGAAGAGTTCACGCCCCAATTCACTTTTCACGGATTCCGTTACGCCGAGATCACCGGCCTTCCGTCGGCTCCAGCAAAAGATGCTGTCGTCGCCTTGGTGCTTCACACGGCCGCGCCCTGGGATGCCAAGCTCAAAACCGGCAGTCCGATGATCGATAAACTGTGGAGCAATATTCTTTGGGGGCAACGCTCCAATTTTGTCGGCGTCCCCACAGACTGCCCACAGCGTGATGAACGCTTGGGCTGGATGGCGGATGCGCAGGTCTTCTGGCGAACCGCGAGCTACAACATGGATCTCGCCGCATTCTCGCGCAAGTACGCGGGCGACATGCGTGGCACGCAAGCCGGCACTCCTTTTTATGGGATCTATGCGCCCGGCACCGTGCAAAGCGCTTCCGGCTCAGGCGCTGGTTGGAGCGATGCAGGCGTCATCATCCCCTGGACATCCTGGCTGCAGACCGGGGACACCAGCGTGATTGAGCAGAACTGGGATGCGATGCAAAAGTATCTCGGCGCCATTGAAGCGGCGAATCCCGATGGACTTTGGAAGGTCGAGTCTGGAACACCGTTTGGCGACTGGCTCTCGCCTGAAGGCAGAACGGATCAAGTCCTTGTGGCGACGGCTTACTGGGCCTACGACGTTACGCTGATGCGCGAAATGGCGCACGCCACAGGTCGCGTTGCCGACGAACAAAAGTACGAAGACTTATTTGCGAAGATTCGCGCCGCATTCGTGCGCCGCTTCGTGCGCGATGATGGCTTCATCGCCGGCGCCGACAACAGTCCATCCCCCTTCGGCCAGATCAATAATCCCAACGCAAAAAGCAAAGGTGGGGACACGCAGACAGGCTATGTGCTGACTCTACATATGAACCTGTTGCCGGATTCAATCCGCCCGCTCGCCGTGCAAAAGCTAGTCGCGAAAATCGAGGCCAACCATGGTTTGCTGGCGACCGGCTTTCTCGGCACGCCCTATCTCCTGGAAGAACTGTCCAAGGCTGGCAAGACGGACCTGGCGTACAAGCTCTTGCTGAACACGCAGTATCCCTCCTGGGGCTACCTGGTCGAACATGGCGCCACGACGATGTGGGAACGTTGGAACGGCGATCAGATGAAAGACGACCCGAGCATGAATTCCTACAATCACTATGCCTACGGTGCGGTCGCGGACTGGATCTATCGCTACGCCGCCGGCGTGGACACCACGCCACTCGACGCGGGCTTTCACACCGTTCTTCTGCATCCTGTATTCAGCGCGCAATTGGGCTCAATTGCTTTCGATTACACCTCAGCCTACGGCCCAATTCATTCCGACTGGTCGGTTGATGGCAAGACCGCCGCATGGCATGTGACCCTACCCGCGAATACGACGGGGTGGCTGAGCGCGAATGCGGCGACGTATAGATTGGACGGCATCCCGGTCAGCAAGAGTCCACTCGCGAAGACCTCGACTCTCGATGGTGAGTCCGGATTCGCGTTATCGGCGGGAAGTTACACCTTCCAGGCCGACCTCAACTGAAGCAGCGAATTTGAGTTCTTCTTGATTGTTGGAGCGGAAATTGTTTCAGACTAACCCGCTACTCGAACGAAATCTCGATCCTCTAGCAGGAATTCCCGATCGACGAAAGCCGTCTCGCCCATTGGCGCACGGCTTCGGCCTGCAACGGCTTCCCAGGCGATTCCGTCGCAGCCAACTGCACGGCAAAATTGCCCACAGTTGAGCTTTCAACATTCCCAGTCTCGACGGGCAATCCTGTGCGTTCCGCCGTGAGCTGGGTCAACAGTTGGTTCAGCGCGCCACCGCCGAGAATGTGAATGCGTTCCAGAGTTCCACCAAGTATCTCCTCCAGGCTGTGCAGCGCGGAGACGTACCGAGCTGCCAGGCTCTCGAAAATGATTCTCGCGAACACCGGCTCATTGCCCGCGCAGTCCTCAATCGCGGAGCAACCACAGAGTTGCAACTGCTCGTTCAATCGCTCAGGCATCTCATCGTCCAACAGCAAGGAGGGCGCATCCACGGGCACGATGCCTCGGCACTCGCAACGCGCGGCTTCTGCAATGAGCCTCTCAATTGTCCACGGGCGTCCCGCTTTGCGCCAGCTTTCGAGGCACTGCTTCAGGATCCACATCCCATTCACGTTGGTGTGAAAGCAGAATCCGCCTCCCGCTGCGCCTTGATTGGTGAATCCAGCCCGCATCGCTTCTTGTGTCGCGATCGGTTTCTCGATGACGGTGCCCACCAGCGACCATGTTCCTGAACAGATGTATGCCGTCTTATCAAGGGGTGCCGGAATTCCGGCGATGGCGGACGCCGTGTCGTGACACGCGGGCACAATCAGCTCCGTCGCGGCAAAGGCCGGGAGTTCAGCAAGGCTTCCCTTCAGTCTTCCAACGACCGTTCCAGCAGACACGATGGGTGGACAAGCGTCCTTCGAAAGTTTGAGGCCGTCCAGTAGGTCCTTCGACCACTGCCCAGTCCCAAGGTCGACAAGCCCGGAGTGTGTCGCGTTGGTATATTCAGCCACTCGGCGGCCACCAAGCCTGTAGAGGACGTACTCGGGCAGGTTCATCCACGGAGCCTGCGAATTCTCAGCGGCATCCGCAAGCAACTGATATATGGTGTTGATGCGCAGCGGCTGCGCGCCGGTCTTGCGAAACATCTGTTCCGGGGCGACGATGCGGTCCGCCATTTCCTTCGAGGCAATCGTGCGCTCATCGCGATAGCAAAATGGGCTGGCGAGGGCTTGTCCATCGGCACCGAGCCGCACATAGTCCACCGCCCAACCATCCACGGCGATCGAGGCAATCCCTTCGGGCGCTCTTCCGGCAGCCTTCCGAAGGCCGTCCTCCAAGCCCGAAAGAACGGTGTCGAACGGCCAGCGCAACGATCCGTTCACATGCACGGGTCCATTGGGAATGCGATGAACCAGTTCAATCGAGGGTCGCCCCACTTGCCACTTCAAAAGCGAGACACGGCAACTCTCCGCCCCTAAATCAATCGCGATGCGCGCGCGATATACAGGCTCGGAAAGTTGCACAGGGTTCACTTGATTGCCCGATGGGCTCACCGCAAGAACGCCTCGGGCAAGCCGCCATCCACCGGAATCAAGTGCCCCGTGGTGCAGCGCGACCGCGGGCTGGCGAGAAACAGTATCGCCTCCGCACAGTCGGCCGGATCGATGGGCGTGTGCGTCAGTGTCCGCTTGGCATAGAAATTCGCCAGCAATCCGCGAAGCTCTTCGTCGTTCATCGACTCATCGAACGCGATGCCGTATTTCGTCAGCGACGCGCGCACTCGATCCCGTGGGAACATCGTCGAGCCCTTCACCACGGTCGCCGGTGAGATGCCGTTGACGCGCACCTTTGGAGCAAGACCAACGGCTAGTTCGCGCACCAGGTGACTGAGAGCGGCTTTGCTCACGTCGTACGCCTCACTGCCCCGCTTCGGCACCACCGCATTCGCCGAGCTTGTGAGCACAATGGCGCTCTCCAGATTTTGCGCCGCGAAAACCTTCGCCGCTTCATCGCAGAGCAGGTAATTCGATGTCACGTTCACGTCGAGCGTCATTGTCCATTGCGCTTCTGTAATCACGCCGTCCGGCGAAGAAGGAAACATCGCTGCCGTATTGATCAGGATGTCGACGCCGCCAAATGCGGCAATCGTCGCGTTGAGCGCGTTGCCAATCGCGTCGCGGCTACGGATATCCACCGCCGTCGACGCGACCGATTCTTTCGAAGTGATCTTGGATAATTCGTCCTGTACCGCTGCTGCCGCCGCTGTATCGCGGTCGGCAATCATCACGTGCGCGCCACGCGCCGCCGCAAGCAACGCAACTTCACGGCCGATGCCGCTTCCTCCACCGACAACTAAAGCAATGGACCGGCTCAGTTCCTTCTCTGCGGGCTGGCGTCGTATCTTGGCTTCTTCCATCGCCCAGTACTCAATGCGGAATGCCTCGCTCAGCGGCATCGCCACATAGTTTGTGAAGACCTTGAATGTCGTGGAATCCATGCCCTCGCCACACTGCGGCACTATGCTCGTCTTCGAGCTTGAAATCTCTCCGTCCTCCAGCTGACTTGCGCCCTCCATCACATGGATCGCGTTGGTGTAGAACTCGCCGGTGATCCGCGCTTCCGTCTTCGACTTGCCAAAACTGAACATGCCGAGGCCGGGAATCAATACAATCGATGGGCTGGTATCCCGAAGCGCCGGGGAATCCGGAAGTGCGTGTTCGCGATAATAACCTCGATATTGCTCGCGATATTCGGCAAGCGACGTCTCGATTCGCGCCTTCAGCGCATCCAGGTCTTCATCCTGGTTCCACGGCACAAAGAGTGGACGAATCTTGGTCCGAATAAAATGATCGGGGCAGCTCGTTCCAAGGAATGACAAATTCTTCGCGTGCGACGAATTCACGAAGCTGAGCACGTCCCCTGCATCGCTGAAACTCGCTATCCAGCGACGCTGCGCGCTGATGCGCCCGCGCAGAAACGGCAGGATCTCGACAGCTAGATCCTTGCGATTCGGTCTTGCCTTGATGGCATCTCCGCCGAATCGACTCTTTCCCTTGCGCTTCCCGTGATTCGCGATAAACTGGCCAAGCTGATCGATGACCGTCAGCGTGTTCACATAACACTCGCGCTGTGTTTCGCCCCATGTGAAAAGGCCATGAGCTCCAAGCACAATCCCGTCGCAGTCCGGGTTTCCTTCCACCGCACGCTTCATCATCAAGGCCAATTCAAAGCCTGGGCGCTGCCACGGAATCCAAATCAGCTTGTGATGAAACTCGCGGTTGAACTCCTCCATCTTTTGCTTGCCGTTGGCCGAAGCAGCCAGCGCGATACCCCAATCGGGGTGAAGATGGTCGACATGCGCAAAGGGGAGAAATCCATGCAGCGGCGTATCGATCGATGCCGCTACGGGATTGTTGCGGAAGGCGCAGATCGCGTACATCGCCACCATCGAATCTTCCGTTTCCTGGCCCTGGTAAAGATGTTCAAGCGCCAGCAACTTCTCCTGGTAAAGCGTGGCAAACCCCGTGCGCTTGATGCTGCCCAGGTCGCCCCCGCTTCCTTTCACCCACAGCACCTTCACCGTTTGCCCGGTGAGCGGGTCGATCTCGTCGATCTTTGAACTCGTGTTTCCGCCGGCAAAGTTCGTGATGCGCAGGTCCGAGCCAAGGAGATTGGATCGGTAGCGCAAGAGTTCGGGCTCATCGAGTTTGTCCGCGACGGCTGGATCCCAGCGGTCTTCCAGAAATTTGAGCGAGGGCGAAGCGACGGCTGCGAAAGTCATAAGGTACCGCCTTGTCAGTCTGCAATCGGATTTACCCTACCATAGAAGAAAAGCAATAGGGAATGTGTTTCTCACATGAATTCAGGAACCATCCCGGTGCCGGGCGCCCTGTTAAGACTCGAACTCTATGCCTTCGAACGCCCGGCAACTTCCGCAAGCGTTTCTGGAGTCACAACATGATGCCGAACATAGTTGTACGGCGGAACAATATGTCCGCGAAGCAATGATATCCCCAATTGGATCAGCCGCGGCCCATACGTCTCGGCGCCATGAGACACGGAGCCGATAATTGCGCTGGTTCCCTTGCGCATCTCGTCCAACACCTCGGGAATACAGTCTTGTCCCACGATCGCGAAATCCTGTTCGCGCCCCAATTGGCGCGCCGCATCCAGAACGCCAAGTGCGCTTGAATCTGTAGAAGCAGCCACCAGGATTCTCTGGCCTTTGCGATGCCGCAGGAATTCAGCGACAGCCATTAAGCTGGGCTGCCTCATTCCGCGGCCGTCGAGCCGTAGATAGTGGTCCGATGGAATCTTGCCGAGCCGCTCGCGAATCCCTTCAAACGCTCCTGCAATTCTGCTTTGGACAAAGCTGCCCGCCTCTGAGAATCCGATTCCGAGCACCCAGTCGGCTGAACCCTTCCACTTGCCGCCCGCGTATTTTGCCAGTAGCACTCCGGCCTCATAGCCCACTTCGAAATTGTCAACGCCGAAATAAGTTGCATTCGGATGGGGAACGTCAATTGCGACCAACGGAATCTCAGCTTTTTTGAAGATGTGCGCCACATGCGGCGCAACGTGCTCTTCCACTTGAAACTCCAGCACCAAATCGACGCGTTGGCGAACGAATTCCTCGGCATTCTTGATTGCCACATCCGGGTCGTAGCGATTGTCCAGTTGCAGCAGTTCCACTCCGGCTGCCGCGGCCGCCGCGGTCACGCTTGCGCCGACGGCGACCGAGAACGGCATCTCAGCGCTTTGAGCGGCGAACCCGAAACGTAGTCTTTTGGGGCGCGAGACAAGTCGATATTGTCCACTCTGCCCCTGCGCGACGTACCCACGATGTACCAGCGTCTTTAGAATCCGGTACACGCTGGTCTTGGAGATTTTCGTTTGCTGGTACACGTCTTCCAGCGTGATCGGGCCGCCGGTCTGCTCCAGTAATTCCAGAACATCGAGCGCCTTCGAAAGGATCGGAATCAGATACAGCCGTTTCAGCTTCGGTTTAGCCAACCTGCCGTTCCTCCGTGCGCTCGTGGCCGCCATTGCCCCTGGGCTGTTCTCAATTCTAAGCGTATGAAGTGGCGGGTGCCATCTTCCCGCCGCGCTCCACGCTGATCCGCTGCACATACCCGCTCTCCGCCAACGCCGCCAGCGGATCCTCGGGCAGTCCCCGCATCTTCCGCCACTCTCGCAGCAGCGGCCTCACGTCGCTCCAGAATGCGCCACGGAACAGCTCCTCCGCTGCCACCAATTCGCATTGATCCTGCAGCCGCTCCAGCTTCTGATGATCCACAAACGCAGCTTTCAGCCAAAGCTCCTGCGCTGTAACCACGGTTTGCACCATGGCTTCCATTTTGCCTTTCAGGTTGTGGCTTTGATCGATCATGAAAGCGATCTGCGATAACACCGTCCGCCCCGACAGCTGAATTTCATGAAAGATGCGGAAAATCTGGTACGGATCAATCGAACCTAACGTGAGGTCATCATCGGCATAACGCCGATCGTTGAAATGAAACCCGCCCAGCATGCCTGAATGCAAGAGCCACGCGACAATCTGTTCGATATTCTGCGTCGCATAGTGATGCCCCGTATCCACCAGAACACGGGCTTGCGGACCCGCCTTTGCAGCCAGATGCGATGCCATTCCCCAGTCGGCGATATCGGTGTGATAAAAGGCCGGCTCAAACGGTTTGTATTCGATCAGCAACCGCTGGTTCGGCGCCAGTTTCTTATGCGTCTTTTGCAGCGCCTCCTCAAGCCATTCAATACGTCTCCGAATGCTTTGCGTGCCGGGGTAGTTCGATCCATCCGGAAGCCACAGCGAGATATCGCGCGAACCAAGCTTGCGCGCGATCGACACGGAGTCAAGCATATGCGCAATGGCCCGTTCTCGAATTTCTTTCGAGGGATTGCAGAGCGAGCCAAACTTGAACTCCTGGTCTTGAAATAAATTGGGATTAATGGAGCCGGAGGCAACTCCATACTTGCTTTCCAGGCTATGCACGCTCTCGGCGTCCGAAGTTCCATTGGGCAAATCCCATAGAACGTGCAACGCCAGTGTGGGCGTGACGCCCGTCAGCTTGTGCACCTGGCCCGCATCGCTAAATTTCTCTTCAAGCGTCGAAGCGGCCCCAGGCTGCAGATACTTTCCAAACCTTGTCCCGGTATTGGCGAATCCCCAAGACGGGATCTCAATTTGAAAAGAGTCTAGTGCTTCAAAGGCTAATTGTTGGAGATCCGATTCTGATTTCATGGTCCCCCTGCGTGCGCGCGGATTCTCGGTTCTCTTCATGCGTAAAGTGTCGCGCTTTTCAAAATCGCTATCTTTCTTGAAAAGATTCATCCCGTCAGAAAAGCGGCGATTGCTTCCGATTCGGCGCCCGTTGCAGAGGGGAAACTGCGTCAGGCCTGCACATTCGAATATCCAGCGACTTGCTCAATGCTATCAATCGACTCCCGCGTTCCCTCACCTCGTCTGCCGCAATCATCAAAACTTCCCTGTGAGTCTTCCAAAGGTGTCCCGTTACGCGATGGAATCCGAATCCTAACGCATTCAAAGTCAGTTTGTCTAATGGAACTTTTTCAATTCTTCCGTCTGAGTGGGATACAGACGAATTGAATTCAACTGACCGCACAGCCACAAGAGGCGGACTCGATTCTGCTCGGATCTTTTCGAGCATAGGGGAATGTAAACTCCGTATTCTTCAAGGGTTGTCGTGGCAACTACAATAGAAAACCGATTTTTCTCAGGTACTTTCTTGAAACGAAATTCTGCCGCGCCCAACTCATCACATTTTTCAAATGAGAAATAAAATTCTACTTGACAATCATCGTCATGCGTCGCTAGCCTCGCCGTGCATTTGGATTAGGCTCTTTCACCATTCCGCAACCTCCAGGTAGCGGTCTACCCCGAGCATTCAAGCCGAGCCAATGCAAGCCAAATCGAGCACGCTTTTTTCAGGAGGTTTCAGGAGATGCGAAGCGTTCGTATCACTCTTTGTTTGACGATGCTACTGCTAATGGCCGGACGGCTGTTCGGACAAGCGGGAGTAACAGGGACGATACTTGGGACTGTGACGGACACTTCGGGAGCCATCATTCCGAATGCTCCGGTAGACGTCACAAACACGGCCACCGGCGTCACCACCAGGGTCAAATCGACGGGCGCCGGAGATTACACCGCCACCAACTTGATTCCTGGCTCTTATCGAGTTTCAGTGCAAATGCCCGGATTCTCCAAGAGCGTCGTCAACGACATTGTGCTCGTCGTCGGGCAGGATGCGCGCGCGAACCTGCAATTAAAGCCCGGTGCTGTGTCCGAGACGGTCGAGGTCAACGCCAGCGCCGTTGCCCTGGACACCGACTCGTCCGCGGAATCGCAAATCGTGAGTGAACAGCAGGTATCGGAGCTGCCGCTCAATGGCCGCAACTTCACAGATCTGCTGTTTATTAGCGCCGGCGCCGTGCAGACCGTGGGAGAGCAAGGCCAGATGCGGCAGAGCGAGGGAGACGCGATCAGCATCAATGGGGGCCGGCCGGAGTCGAACAACTACACCCTCGATGGTTTGATGAACACCGATACGGCGCTGAATACGCCGGCTGTGATTCTCTCCCAGGATGCTATCCAGGAGTTCAAGATTCAAAGCGAAACCTACTCGGCCGAGTACGGCTTCAGCGCCAACCAAGTCAACATCGTCAGCAAGAGCGGTTCAAACCAGCTCCACGGCTCTGTTTTCGAATTTGATCGCAACGACGCATTCGATGCCATCCCTCACCAAACCATTACCAACAACAGCACCACAAACGTCGAGTTGCGGCAGAATCAGTTTGGCTACGTTCTGGGTGGCCCGGTGATCGTTCCGAAAGTCTACGACGGCCGTAACAAGTCATTCTGGCTGGCCAATTACGAAGGATGGCGCATCGTTCAGGGCGGTCATCTTTCCGGGTATGCGCCCACCGCAGCTGAACTCAGCGGCAACTTTTCCGGAGTGGCTCTGCCCGCGTACGGGTCTGCGGCCTGCGCGGCAGCACTCAAAGCCGGCAACAATTGCATGCCGGTCGACCCGCTCACCGGGGCCCCCTTCCCCGGCGACACCATTCCAAGCGGCCGGTTCTCGCGTGTTGCCCAGGTCACGTCAAAGCTCCTTCCAACCGCAGCCACAGATCCCAATGGCGTGGGCGCGTTCAATTGGTTCGCGACAGCAAATCAGATCACCGATACCGACCAGCAGACGTATCGCGGAGACCAGAACTTTGGGAAATTCGGGCAGGCCTTTTTCCGGTATACCAAAGCGGATTATTCCAATCGCGCTTTCTCGACCGACTCAATTGCCCTCAGCGCCGGTGCGAACATCTTCACGGAAAACTCGACCAGCTGGACCGCCGCCTACACCCTGTCGTTGCCCAAGGGATTCGTCAACGATTTTCGCTTCGGCAAGCTGGAAGCGATCTCCATCCAGGGCGAAAGCCCGGCAAGCGCGACGGACGTCACGGCTCTCGGCCTCACCGGCGTGTTCACTAACCTTCCCTCCTATGCCGCCGGCTACCCAAACCTCGGTTTTTCCACGCCGAATTTTGTCAGTGCAGGCGCTCCCGGCAACGATCCAACCACGAGCGATATCCCTGTATGGGAGTTCGCCGATTCGATGGTCAAGCAGAAGGGCGCACATTCATTCAGCTTTGGCTTCGACTATCGATCCTGGGTGCAGAAGCGGAATCTGGCTACCAATTTTCTCGGCTCGTTCGGATATAACAGCAATCTGATCACCCAATACACAGCCACGACTCCCGCAAACGTCGCCTGTCCGACAGTTACCTGCGGAACAGGGAATTTCATCGCCGACTATCTGCTCGGCTACTACAACTCGGCTTCGACCTTTCAGCCCGGTCCGTTCTCCGCAACCGGTTCTCAGCCCGGGCACTTGAATCAGTACGTGTTCAAGTATCTGGGGCCTTACTTCCAGGACGATTGGAAGGTCACGCCCAAGCTGACTCTCAACCTCGGCCTCCGATGGGACTTCCGCGAGGTTCCCTATGCAAATGATCAGGCCCCGTCGAAAATCGGCAGCGACCAGTTATTCTGGCTCGATCCGAAAAACGCGTTGGGCGGACTCTGCTTTGCCGACCCTGCCCTGCTGACCGATGGCATCGCACCGCCGGGCAACGGCTTCTATCGCTACTGCGGGCAGAAGCCCAAGGATTCCTCCAAGACTCCTTTTGCTCCGCGCTTCGGCTTTGCCTACCGCCCCTTCAACAAGACTGTCCTGCGCGGCGGGTACGGTGTTTTCTTCGATTCGTCTGAAACCCGCGAGATGGACAACTCCGGCGACCAGTATCCTTTCTTGATCCGCACCGGGCTCACACCCTATGCGAATTCGGCGCTGAAGGTTACCGATCAGTTGTTCGCCCCGATGAGCGCCGTCGCTCCTGTGTCGGCCGCCGCCAATGGCAGTGCCTTCACGGCCGTGGTCATCTCCGAGAACCCCATGAATCCCTACGTGCAGCAATGGACGCTTTCCGTCGAGCGGGAACTCGCGAAAAACACCACGCTCGAAGTCAACTATGTGGGAAACAAAGGAACCCACCTTCTCGAGCGTTTCAATGTGGACCAGGCGGGCCAGTTGCCTGCTGCCGATGTCGCGCCCTGCAATGCGAATCCTGCGGACACAACCCACAATTGCCCCTACACAAGCCGCTTGCCTCTTCCCAACTTCACAAGTTCGAACGGCTTCCTCGACAGCAAGTGGATCGGCTACTCCAACTACAACGCCGGGAACGCGAAGCTGGAGCATCGAGCCAGGGATGGCGCGGTTCTGGTGGTCTACACCTGGTCCAAGAGCATGGATAGCAAGTCGGCCGCGGCCGGCATCGGAGCCACGAACAGCTTCGCGGGTCCCATGGACTCGGCGGATCCGAAGCTCGATTACGCGCGGTCAGACTTCGACGTGGGCCAGCGCTTCGTGGCTAGCTATGCCTACATGTTGCCTGTTGGCCGCGGTCAGAGATTCGGAGGATCGATGAATCGCGTAGCGGATGCAGCGGTGGGCGGCTGGGAGTGGACCGGAATCGGGACATTCCAGAAGGGCTTCCCCTTCTCAGTCCTTGCCAGCGATTTGAATGGCCTCCTCATGACCCCCATTCAGCGTGCCAACCTCACCGGAAACCCCAACTCCGGATTTCACAAGAGCACGGCGGAGTGGTTCGATACGTCCGTCTTCTCGCAGCCCTTGGCCGGTCAATTCGGAAACAGCGGACGCAACATCCTGCGCGAGCCTGGAATTTCCAATTGGGACATGGGTTTGGTGAAGTATTTTGCTCTTACCGAGAGAGCGAAACTTCAGCTCCGCGCGGAAACCTTCAACACCTTCAACCACACCCAATGGGGTGTCGATCCAGCGACTGAAGCCGGAAGCGGGCCTGGCACAACCGCCGAAGTGACCAACGTAAATTCCGGCAACTTTGGCGCTATTACCACCGCCCGGCCACCGCGCGTCATTCAATTCGGGGGAAAGGTTACCTTCTAAGCAAAATCGAAACTCAACGAAACGCCAATGAACCTCTTCAAGAGCCGGTCTCCGAAAAGGCCGGCTCTTCAGCGCCGAGCAGCCACGAATGATGTTCACTTCGCTCTCGGTGAATCCAGCGGCGCTCCCAGCGAGACTTAGGCACACAACTCCGGTTTCGCTTTAAGATGGGTCGAGAATGAGAGATCGCTGGAGAGTATTGATTGCTGGTGCGGTTCTCCTGGCCTCCAGCGCAAGTGCCGGCGCCGGTCCGCAAAATTCCGGAGACGATTCCCGTTTTGCCGGGCTGTATTCCTCTGGCCAGGCCGCAATGGCTGCCGGCCACTATGACGAGGCTCGCGCGGCCTTTGAACGACTGGAAAAAATGGACCCGAGCGTGGCAGAAGTCCATGCCACCTTGGGCGTTCTCTGTTACAAGCTGGGCGATTTCGAGCGCGCTGTCGTCGAGATTCGAGCGGCCCGCAAGTTGAAACCCGCGTTGCCTGGCCTGGATGCCCTCTTATCCCTCTCGCTCGCAGAAAGCGGCAAGCCACGAGAGGCGTTGCCAGGTCTCGAAACAGCATTTCGATCGGACACAGATCCAGCAGTAAAGCGTCAAGTCGGAATGGAGCTTGCTCAGGTCTATTCCGATCTATCCATGGATCGGCGAGCGGTCGAGTTGGCGCTTGAATTGCGCGACCTCTATAAAGACGATCCCGAGGTGCTCTACAACGTGGGAAAAATCCTGGGGAATTCCGCCTACCTTACTATGCAAGACCTCTTCCATAGCCCAGGCGCGGGTGGTTCAGTGTGGGTGCAGTTGGCCGAGGCCGAGGCGCACGAGAGCCAGGGACAATTCGTCGACGCGATTCAGAGCTACCGCAACGTGCTTGCAATCGATCCCCGCCGCCCGAACATTCATTACCGCATTGGGCGAACTTACTTGACGCAATGGCAATCCACACATTCCGCGCAAGATATTTCCGCCGCCGAAGCGGAGTTTGCGAAGGAGATTGAAATCAATCCAGGAAATGGAAATGCTGCCTACGAGCTAGCCGGGTTGCGCTGGAAAGATGGCAATGAGGCGTCAGCGCTGCAGCTCTACCAATCGGCGATCGAACGCTACCCTGACTTCGAAGAAGCAATCGTGGGACTCGCTGGCGTCGAACTCGACAGTCAGAAGCCAGCCGAGGCAGTTCCCTTGCTCGAACGCGCGACGCGTCTGAGGCCCGAGGACGAAGTCGCGTGGTATCGGCTCGCGCAGGCCGACCGCGCAACTGGAAACAAGCAAGGTCAGGCAAAGGCACTCGAGGCTTTCACGCGTCTTCACTCCTCTACACCCGGGACGCGACGAAAATCCAACCCACACGACGAGATCACTCCTCAGCAACTTGATTCGAATGCGGAGGTGGAGATCCCACGGTAGACGATTTCGTCGCGGGGAGAGGCGCATTCAAAGAACGCTCGAATCACTACAGCAGTTCCACAATTGCTGTATCCCGAAGCCACCGCTGCCGAGTGGCATTTTCCTTAAGAAAATGACATCTTTCGCGGAACTGAAAAGGGCACTTGAATTGTGGAACTGCTCGAAGCCTGGACTTGGAAACGACTCGGGACCGATCAGCACACCTGCACCAGCGGAATCTCCATCAACCGCGCCAGTTTGCGGATCTTTCCAGCCACGTGCCCCACGCCGACTGCGCAATGGTGCGCGGGACCTTGTGCGTTCCACGCTTCAACAAAGCCCTTGGCGCCAGTCGAAAAACGATAATGACTGTTCGTGTTTCCAATGCAGAGTACGTCACCTGGAACGCTTTCGCCCTCTGCCGCCAGCAGTTTGAAACCGCGTCCCGCATCCTCTACGACGGAGAGCAGCGTGACTGGACCGTGCTTGACACTCATCTCAACCGATAGGCCGTGACCCACCTTTCCGTGATACACCGCGAGAGGGCGCACCTTGGTCTTGCTTTCGGCAATCGCAATGTGCCCCGGCCCATCGTGTCCCATCAATACGGTGTCTGCTTTCAGATCCAATGCGTAGTACTCGGTGAACGATCCACCCGCGCCCAGGCAATCCATGATCTTCATTGCGAGCACATTCTTCACCTCGTACTCGCCTGCCACCGAAATTCCGCGCGCCGTCAGGAGCGATGTGCCCAGAATGATTGAACTCATCGTGTCTTCATTCGCCGCCACGCCGCTGCCCATGGAGTAGTACGCCAGTGAATGCAGATCGCGCGCCGCAATCAACCCGTCCAGAGCGACTGAAGTGCGCGCAGCCCGCATCAATTCTTCACGGGAACAATCCGACTGAACATCGAAGTAGTTCCTGAAGTCTTCAATCCGTCCCGCGATCTGATCTTCACTTACGCCAATGCGCAATGCGCTTAGCTCGTCCACCTCGATGTGCTCAATGTGGCTTCCAAATGTGATCGAAACCTGGGTCAAATCGGTCTGGATATCCAGCATCCCGCTGTAGTAGTGGCCCATCAGTCCGAGCCGATTTTCGCTCAGCGCCTTTTTCACGCGTGCGGCAGCGATCCACTCACCAATCTCCGCCCATACTGCATCGTCTCTCAGAACACCAGTCACCTGGTGAAACGCGATCCCCGCGCGCGAAAGCACGTTGGCAATTTCCGGCACCGGGCATGCCGAGCAAAAGGCAAGCCACTCCCCGGTCATAGCCGTCCTGTTTGGCAGTCGATTGAAAACTTCGTAGTCAATGGACGCTTCAGGCTGCAGATTCAGGATTAAAACCGGGACCTGCGCACGCTGCACGATTGGCAACACCGTGCTCGACAGCGCATAGGTCGTGACATAGATGACCAGCAGATCTACATCCGCTCGACGGCAAGCATGCCCCGCTTCGCGTCCGCGCTGCGAAGTGTCCACCATGCCCAGATGCTCAACAGCGGCGCCGCATTTCTCCAGCCGCGCACCCGCTTCTCGTAGATAGGACTCCAATCTTGCGCGCAGACCCTCAAACTGAGGCCAATAGGCATCGAGTCCAATGCCGCAAAGGCCAACGCGCAGATTGGTTTCCGGCATCGATCGCTCCTGATTGAATCTTAGAGAATCTATTCAGCGCTGAGAACGGTTACGGCGAATGGCGCCAGCTTCAACTCCGCGCCACTCGCCTTTCCGGCGCGTGGCTCATCGTCTCCTGTGGCTTCGTCCACAGTGAGTGAAGCTGCATTTTGTAACTCCGCACTCAACCTAACGGTCCTTTCGGAGTTTGTCTTGTTCACCAATAGCACCTTTCTCCCCTGGGGCGTGATGAATCCCTGGATCATCACGCCAGAGGAACCGGAACTGTGCGTTGGCATCTCGGCGACCAGCTTATCGCCGGTATGAAAGTTATCCTTGATCAGCTTCAGCACCCAGTAGCGCGCATTCGGCTTCCCGTTGTTGTAATCGATCATCGATACGCTTGGAAATTGCGATGGATAACCCACCAGTTGCGATTCGCCAATCACGTCCACGCCCAACTTAGTCAACTCCACAAACAAATATCCGTAGAGCGCTCCTGCCGCATTCCAATAACGATGCGGAATATGGTCAGGCAGCGGCTTTGAGGCGGCAATCTCCAATCCATCTGTCGGAAGAATCACCCCTAGCTCATCTGTATCGATCTTCGTCTGGGGCGACAACCGATCGCGAATCGCAAGAACATACCGCGTCGTGGCTAAAAATCCCTCAGCCTGGTTGAAGAAGGTATGCTGCCATCCATCGAGGCTTTCGTCGATCGCCGGTGTGGCATAAAAGTGAAATGAAATGTAGTCCAGCGGAATTCCGGGTTCGTGGTTCTTCGGATTGAGAAAGTACTCAAAGTATTTTGGATTGGCTCCGGGTGCAGCCAATGCAAGTCCAACGAATTTCGTCTCCGGGCTCACCTTGTGAATCCCGTCGACGATCGCGTCGTAGCGCTTTGTGTAGTCTTCAGGAGTCGTGTTGTGCTCAAAATCAATCTCGTTCAACACCTCCCAATACGGAAACGTGTAGTGATTTCCGGACTCGTGTCGCTTTCCGTTCTCGTCTGTGAAACCGCCTTTCGTATACCAGCTCACGAGGCGTCCAAAATAATCGCCCAGCTCTTTCCCGGTCGGATCGCGCAGTTCAGTGCCCTGGGTGTAATCCCAGAACACCTGGTTCGGGTCGTCGGGATATTTCACCGGCTTGCCGGTCTTGAACATCCAAGCCGGAATAGTGCTGAAGTTGATCATCGTCGAGTGACCCTCCGTTGCCGCCAGAAAGTCCTTCGTTACGGGATCGATATAAGTGAAGTCCCACGATGTTCTGTTCTTCGAAGGGGGTTCCAATTCTGCAACCGCAATCTTGGGATACGGAAGCCATGGTACATAGCGCACGTAATCCGCTCCAAGAGATTTCAGCGCAGCAAACGATCCGTCGTGGATCGGCGAGCCCGGATTGAGCATCGGATTGGTGACCACCTGCAGCGTCGGGGTCGACTTCGAAACAATCACTGTTTTGTCCCAGTCGATTGCGACTTTGGGCTGAGCCTCCTGGGCCAGCACTGGCAACCCAGATACGATTCCGGTCAGGAATAATACGGAAGCTCTGGATATCCTGCGAACGACGGACTGATTCACACTTACCTCCCGTTCGAAATCTCCGTGCGTCAATTCGTGCTCTCTCGAACTACCGCTACCGGTCCCAAAAGTCCCGATGGAAGCAGCGGCGAGTTGGCCTTGTAAGGCTTCACATCGGCAAAAGTATATTTGGTCGCACCGGGCTGCTCATCGCCGATGAGCCGATTGACCCACGCGTTGACCACCTTCACGCTGATCTCGTTTGCGCCCGGCTTCAACGCCATAGTCGCATCCACTCGATAAGGCGCGTGCCAAACAACGCCAAGGCTCTTTCCGTTGACAGTGACTTCGGCAAGATTCTTCACATCGCCAAGATCTATCCACAAGTGCGAGCCCTTTGCGAACCAATCAGGCGAAGCTTGAATCGTGTTTGTGTAAGTCCCCTCGCCTGAAAAATACTTAATACCGGGATCTGCGCTATCACTCCATGAAACAAGCTCATTCAGCGTCGCGGATTCGGGTGCGCCGCGGCCCGGCTGGAAACTCACCTTCCACGGTCCGCCCACAACCGACACCTTTGACTCCGAGACCTTCGGCAGTTCACGGGAAGTCTCGGTTGTTGGCTTGCGAAAAACAACGAACACTGTTCCCCACGGCTCCAGATGCAGCGGTACAGTCGTGCGCCCGTCGGCGATCTTGAAAGACACAGGCTTCGTTGTGCCCGTCTCCGCGTACCAAAGCTCCGGCGCTTTCCCCGTCACCCTGAAACTCGCGTCCGTATCTTCGCCGCGATCGCTCCGGTTATCCACGAAATAAACGTCGCCGCCGGGGAGCTTGCGATGCACAAACTCGAGACGCGCATCGCTTGCCGGCTTCGTGTAGTCAAAATCCGGCGCGACGTGGAGAGTATTGAACACCTGCCCAAGGTCCTGGCCCGCATACACGGTGCCCTTGCCCACCTTGCGTGTCCCGCTTCCATCGCCGAACAACTCATCGTTCAATTTGCGAAATTCTGCCTGATCATCGGCCATGCTTGGGTCGTCCGTGGGTTTGGGCCCAGCTACAACAGCGCCGTGTTCCACCAACCTGTGAATGGCGCGCAGGACCGGCAGAGACATATGTTCGCTGTAAGGATCAAGACCGAGCACGCGATAACTCATGCCGCTCTTCGTCGTGATGCGTCCGTTCATTACGGTTAGCTCATGAATCAATGCATCGGCGTTGACATAGTCGAATCCATACCCCGCCGGCACATTCGGTGACTTATCCGCAAAGATCGCCGTCAGATTCGAGTCTTCACCATAGAAGTAGATCAAGTCCGCGCCAAATATCCCCTGCTGCAGCATGAAGCTGGTGCGAGCTAAGTAGTCCACCCATGGCCGCGCTTCCGCAGCCCATGTCTCGTTCCGGTTGAACCACTGTCCGAATGGCCCCAGTGTGAGCCCAGGCGCCTTGCCTATCAGTGGTTGATGCGCCGACTCGTGAATCGCAAAGCGGTTGATGCCATTCAGGAATTCCTGATCGGCAGTGGGCTTCAGCGTTGCCGGGGACCACGCCCATGGCGCTGCCGCCGCAGTCATCGATTCGGCCGCGGCCAGATTCTGCCCGTAGATATGGGCCACCGACGCCGATTCGCGATCGTCCGCGTTATATCCGAACTGCTCTTTATTCACGCCTGGTGTCTGCGTCCACATTGCGCTCATAGGCACTTCGTTGAACTTCTTCACTTCCATCCCATCGGCCACAAACGCGCGTCCGCTCTCGTGCGACTCGCCATAGTGCCCCAGGTGCCATTCGTGCAGAGTCTCCTCCAGCTGCCCATAGTGTTCGTCCGCAATCAGGTCGGCGATCGTCTTGCGAAAATCCCACAGGAACCTGTCACTTGCCTCGGCGCTATCGACCACCTGGCCCGCAAGGACGGGCATCCACGGCACCGGATCGTAGCCGCGCCGCTTCTTGAACTGCTCAATCATGTGATCGGTCCAGTTTTGCGAACCCGCCTCCCAGCTGTCGTTGATCACGTATCGGATCCCGCGCGTCCCTATCAAATCGGGGCCCACTGTCTGCTTGTAGCTGTCGAGATACTTCTCCATATAGGACTTCACAAAGGTGTGGTCCAGCTTGTCGACCTCAAGGCCGGTTGCTTCGGCAGTAGCCGGATGGTTGGTGATTCCAAGCAGCGAATAACCAAAGCGCAGCACCACCCAATCGCCCGCGGGCGGCGTCCAATCCAGCGTCCCATCGGGTTGCATCTTCGCGGTAAGGTCGACGATATCCGACTTAGCCACGGTCTCATTCGCCGAGACCTCAGGCGTAGCAAAGCCATATAAATCGCCCTCTGGAACAAACGCTGCCTTCTCCTCAAAGTGATTCACACGCGCACCGGGGTGCAGGACGAGTTCGGCAACTTCATAGTCCGTCGGCGTTGGCGGCAGCTTGATCCCCAACGATGCAGGGTCGATCCCCACCGCCCAGGCTGGGATGGGCGGAGGCGGGTTCCGGTTGAAGGTCACGCGAAAATACTTTGCAGTCACTGCGGGAAACGAAATCGTGTGCTCAGGAGCGTTTCCTCCGCTGAGCTTTGCTACGAATCGAAAATTTTGTCCGTCGTCGCTCGCCTCAAGATTCTTCTCCGGAGCCGCGATCCCCGCCACCAATGCCTGAATCCAGCCCGGATCCTTGGTGACAAATGTGATGGCGCGAATTGCCTGCGGCTCCGGGAATTCGTATTGAATCCAGGAAATCTCGCCTACCGCCGGAATCGGAATCTTTGTCGTCTTTTCGAGATCACCATCCGAGAGCATCGCAAAATCAGGCGATCCTCCGCTCGCCGTTATCTTAGGGTGCAGCGATTCGAGCGGCACATCGCTCGCCGTACGCCGATAAGCCACAACCGCCGCATCGCTATAAAACTGCGGAGCAGGCTTCGTGTCACCCGGCGCCGCCCCTGCATCGCGAATGGACAAATTCTGGAAGGCGCCCGTATTCGATGGCGGATGCGCGAGCACACCGTGGAACGGCTTGCCTCCTTCGACGACGGTCTCGCTCCATACATACTTCTTCATGCCCTCCGGGCCAGGCACCCACGGTCCACCCGATTCACTCCAACCCGGCGAACCGGCGATCGCTTCCTCCATTCCCAGTTGATCCGCCAGCGTCGTGGCATATTTAAAGGCGTCCTTCCACTCCGGCGTCATGTACGCCAGGCGATGGTCGACCACTTGCGGAGTCGACAACGCCGCATCGAAATTCTGGAATCCGCCAATGCCCGACCGATGCATCCATTCGAGATCGAGTTTGATCCCCTCCTTGGTGATGTTCCCGTTCATCCAATGCCACCACACCCGCGGCCGCGCGCTCTCCGGAGGATTCTCGAAGCCGCTTTTCAGCGGGTCCGTGGATGTTTGGCTCCATGCAGCCGCTGTTCCCTGAACTAAGAGCACCACCGCAATCGGAATCAGTCTTTTCCACGTGTTTGGCATGTCGCTATCCTCACCGGGCGTTTGATCGGAGTTCCCGTCCCAACGCGAAAACAGCGGGGATTCGGCGCCATGCCCTCAGAGGATCGAGTGCGGTGCATCGGAACAGGAACGTGCGCAATATATGTGTTCACATCGATGGTGTCAAGAAGAATAAATAATTTTCCTATTGAAACATCCAACGCTCCGATCGGGCTTTCACTCTCCCACCTGGTGGGCTCGAAGTGCCACCGAACTCCGACCCCCATCAACTGTCAAGGCGCTCTCGTTCATGCTATAAATCCTCCTCCGACGAGGCTGCCCGCGCTCGCCTCGGGCCGAACCGCTATATTGAATGTTTCGCCAAGAGGAACAGAATGGCTGGTGCGCGACATTTTCCCATACGCAATCTGTTGGTCTTCTGGCTGTTCCTGCTGAGCGCCATCGCCTTCCTCGACCGAACCAACATCTCCATCGCCGGCGCAGCTATACGCGATGAACTCGGCATCGACAATATTCACCTGGGTTGGATTTTCAGTTCGTTCCTGCTGGGCTACGCGGCTTTCCAGGTCGTTGGCGGATGGCTCGCTTGTCGATTCGGCCCCCGGCGCATTCTCGCTGCAGGCGTACTGTGGTGGGGCGTATTCTCGGCCCTCACAACCATCGCTAATCCGCGGCTCTCCCACGCACTCTTGATCCTGATCCTGGTCCGCTTCTCGCTCGGCGCCGGCGAAGCCGTCATGTACCCGGCCTCCAATCAATTCGTCGCGCATTGGATTCCCGTTCCTGAACGAGGCCGGGCCAACGGCTGGATCTTCGCGGGAGTCGGCGCGGGTGCGGGCCTCAGCATTCCCCTCCTGACGTGGCTCATCAGTCACTACGGTTGGCCGGCATCTTTTTGGTTTAGCGCAGCCATTGGTATCGTTGTGGGCCTCGTTTGGTACGCGATGTCCCGCGACCTGCCGGAGCAACACCCGTTCGTATCGCCAGAGGAATTGAAGTTGATTCAAGCCACGCGAGCCACGGAAAGCGCGCGCACTTCCGGCTCGCCGTCTTCATGGAGAGCAGCCCTGCTCAACCGCAACCTGGCGGCGCTGACCCTGAGCTATTTCACATTCGGCTACGTCGCCTGGATTTTCTTCAGTTGGTTCTTCATCTATCTGGCCCAGGTCCGCCGGCTCGACCTCAAGGCAAACGCCTTCTTTTCCATGATTCCGTTTCTGGCCATGACCGTCTGTTGCCTCGGCGGCGGGATGGCGAGTGACTGGCTCTCGAAAAAATTCGGAATGCGCTACGGACGTTGCGGCATCGCGGTATTTTCCCTGGTCTTGACTGCAGTCTTTCTCGTCATCGGGTCCCACGTGCGCGGACCATACACGGCAAGCATCATTCTTGCCGGCGGCGCGGGCGCACTCTATCTTTCCCAAAGTTCTTTCTGGGCCGTCAGCGCGGACATCGCCGGCGAGCGCTCCGGCGTCGTTTCCGGTGTGATGAACATGGGATGCCAGGTCGGCGGAGCCGTGACAGCGTCTCTCACACCCTATCTGGCAAGCCGCTTTGGTTGGAATTCCGCTTTCATTTTTGCTGCTGCACTGGCCGTCGGAGGAGGCATCTTATGGCTGCTGGTCGACCCCCGACGCCCGCTGACGAGCGTTACGCCCGGGGGCAACTAGAGGAGCGCGATCAATGAAGTTCTGCGGGCGATCGCTCATGCAGTTCAGAAACGTACGATGACCAGCTACCCTTGCAGAAGCATAGGCAGACGCCAAGCCATGACCGCAACATCGATCGTTGGGCTTTCAGGATGCCCTCGGCACAGCCGCTCCAATGAGCGTATGGTTAGATCAGGACTTAAGTTCCCCTTCTCGCCTTCAGCAATCCAAGCTTCGCTCCAGACGAGCATCGTTCAAGCACGCAACCGAACGTCTGGAGCACCGATGGCTCTCATCAAAAAGCGCGACGTAAAGGACTATTTTGCCTCCCGTCGCCAAAATGGTATCCACCCGCACCGGCCCGTGAGCCAACCCGATGCGACCGGGTTTTCGGGAGAGCAAGCGGTGCGCGGAAATTTGAAGTCAAGCATTCCGGCCGATAAGACGCCAAAGCAGCCATCTTCAACTGGAATGGAAGCTCCACCGGCCAACGGTCAGGCTGATGACGGCCATGTCGCCGCGATCGCTGAGTCCAAAAGTCCGCAAGCGTGAATCCTCATTGCGTTTTTCTGCGCAATGAATGCGCCCTTCCGAAACGCCTCGATCCACTCCGAGCACCCATCGGCAATCACTGGATGCGCGTGGAAGAGATTCCTGCGTCGGTGTTCGATACCGTGATTCGCCAAGCTGGCTGGCACTTCATGTGGGTCGCAAGCCCGTGCGTGCGGAGAGGTTTTGGGGTAACCCGGGAAGTAGCGACCACTCATGCCTTGATTCGTGCACTACGAGGTGTGGCAAGTCGATTCAACGCCGCCGAGCTTGATTCCGTTACTGTCGCAAAGTATCCAGGTTTCTACGTAGCGAACGTCGCGTTGCAGTCGCGCCAGGTCCAGGAACACACTTCGCTGGACCATGTCGACGGACAGCATCCTCAGGCGGCTACGGCTGGATAGGCCACGTGCGCACCGATGCAGGGAAGCTTCCGTTGAAAGGAAGTTAGGATGAACGTCGATACGATGATCTGGCCAAATTGGCTACCGAAAGTGTTGTGGTTTCGACACAAGTGCCCTCGCTGCAACTCTGTCAAATTTAAACCGGGTGAGTCGCATTCGTTCGATGGTCTTCTTAGCTTGTTCGCGCTTCGCCCAGTGCGTTGTATGTTCTGCTGGCGGCGATACTATTGGTTCTCTCTACGAGACGCGGAATGAGTGTTCTTCACTACGACTCTGGCCCCACGTCGAATGATCTTCTGCACAAACTCATCGCGGATCGTTCCCGGTCCCAACCGCGCTATCAAATCGTCGCCCAGAGCGCTGAGGAAGTGCAGAACATCGAAAACGCTCCGGCTGTGAGCATGGGACGTTATCTCTCGGATTCCGGACAAACGCGTCTATTGACGACAATCAGCATCTACAGTCTCCGCGGGGACAGCCGTGAGCAAGTCCGGCTGCTTTACATGAACGCGGCTGCTCTTCGTGTTTGGGAAGAAATGGGGAAAGCGCCCCAGATCATTGGTACGCAGGCTCGCCCGCCGCGTTCAGCTTTGCTGACTTATGGCGTTCCGTCCAGTCAATAACTGACCGACAGCGTACTTCCTTCCAGAGTGTGTACGATCCCCGCGCACAAAGTCATCTCTCCCTGCAAAGGCAATTTAAGAAGACTAGAGTAGAAGACGCGCCCGATGAACCCTGTAATGAATCGCGGTTGAGCGCTCTGTGTTTCTCGGGCAGCGACTGGCAATCCGAAAAAGGACACAGGCCAGGTGGAGAAAAATATGCACGAATCGATTGATTGGCCGAAACGAGCCCTTCCCCCGCGGCGTCGCAATCGCAAAGTCTTTGTTCTTCTTGCGGTCATTGCAGTCATCTTCCTTGGAAGCCGCACCATGCTCTCGTATTGGGTCGAATTGCTATGGTTCCGGTCGCTTGGGTACGGGGGCGTGTTGATTCGGCAGTTAGCGTTGCAATGGGGAATCTTCGCGGCTTTCGCAGCAGTCACCTTTTGCGTCTTCCTTGGAGTCTTTTCGCTTCTCAAGCGGGCTCATCGCGACGAGTTGCCGCTCGACCATACCATTGTTTTCGGCGGACGCGAAGTAAATCTGTCGGTCAGGCCCTTCCTGAACATTCTCGCGATTGGCGGTTCGCTTTTAATTGCCCTCATTACAGGGGGCGCCATGGCGTCGGAATGGCCAACGCTGGCCCTCTTCTGGTTCGCCCCCACCGCTGCCGGAATCGTAATTGACCCGATCTTCGGCAAGCCGCTGAACTTCTTTCTCTTCACGCTCCCTGCATGGAACCTGATCGGTGGATGGCTGCTTACCATTGCCGTGGTCTCGTGCTTACTGGCTGGTCTGTTTATTCTCATCACGAGCGGCGCGCGTACATTTGGCGAGCGCCGCGCCAGCTATATTCCATTGCCGTGGCGCGGACTTTCCATCGCTTGCGCATTCCTCCTGTTCGTTGTCGCTCTTCGCACCTATCTCGCCCGGTTCGCTCAACTCTATGAACATCACACGATCTTCGATGGCGTAACCTACACCGGCGCGCATGTCGCGCTTACCGGGATGCTGGTTTCCTGTTTTGCTTTGCTGCTGGGAGGCCTCATCGCCGTGGTGAGCGCCATACGGGCGCCGCGCGGTCGCTGGCTCATCGCAGCCATCGTTCCAGTCGTAGTCAGTTATGTTGCTTTCGCCGTCATCGGCTGGTACGTGAACAGCTTCCTCGTCAAACCAAACGAGCTGGTTCGCGAACGACCCTACATTGCCTATAACATCGAGATGACGCGACAGGGCTTCGGTCTCGACAAATTCGTGCAGCGCGAGTTCCCTGCCGAGACCACCGTCGAGGCAGCCGATCCAGCCAACAACCAGGCTACGCTCCAGAACATCCGCCTGTGGGACTGGCATGCCTTACAGGACACGCTTCGGCAGATCCAGGAAATCCGCACTTATTACGACTTCCCCGACATCGACATCGATCGCTACCAAATCGATGGCAAGATGCGAGAGGTGATGCTCGCCGCCCGCGAATTGAATGTCGATAAGCTCCCTGAAAGCAGCCGGAACTGGATCAACGAAAAGCTGATTTACACCCATGGCTACGGCATCACCATGAACCCCGTCAATGGATTCACACAGGAAGGACTGCCGACCCTCTTATTGAGTAACATGCCGGTCCAGAGCGCGGTGCGAGATATCAATATCACGCGTCCGGAAATTTACTTCGGCGAATTGACGGATACCGACGTCTATGTGAAAACCCGGCAGCAGGAATTCAACTACCCCCAGGGGGACACGAACAACCTCACATCGTACCAGGGCAACGGTGGGATAGTCCTCGGCAGTTTTCTGCGGCGAGTCTTGCTGGCTTTTGACCGTGGCGACTTGGCAAAATTACCGTTCAGCGATGACGTGAATTCGCAAAGCCGTCTTCTAATGCGGCGCAACGTACGCGACCGGGCAGCAGCTCTTGCACCCTTTCTTACTTTTGAGCAAGATCCCTACATCGTCATCGGTCGCGATGGCCGTCTTTCGTGGATCATGGATGCGTTTACGACATCTGACAACTATCCGTATGCATCCCATTACGGCCTTGGCGGCCGTCCGATCAATTACATGCGCAACAGCGTCAAAGTGGTAATCGACGCCTATGACGGCACTACAACCTTCTATGTCTTCGACCCGGTCGATCCCATTCTCGCCGCCTATCGCCGAGTGTTTCCGGACCTGTTCAAGGACGCCTCGACAATGCCGGCCGACCTGCGCACGCATCTGCGCTACCCCGAGTCCCTACTCAAACTGCAAGCCGAAGTTTACGGTCTGTACCACATGACTGACCCGGAGGTTTTTTATAACCGCGAAGATTTGTGGACCGTTGCCAGCGAAGTCGGAATGGCCGATGGTGGAGAACAAACCACGCAGGCAATGCAACCCAACTTCGTTCTCATGAAACTGCCCGGGGAAGCAAGCGAAGAGTTCGTTGAGATACTGCCATTCACACCCGCTAATCGCAACAATCTGATCGGATGGATCGCCGGACGCAGCGACGGTGCACACTACGGCACGTCGGTCGTCTACGACTTTCCAAAAACAAAACTAGTCGACGGTCCATTGCAGATTGAGGCGCGCATCGATCAAAATGCTCAGCTCTCCGGCCAGCTCACACTGTGGAATCAACAAGGCTCGCACGTTCGACGCGGGAGCCTCTTAGTCATTCCATCCGGTCGCGCACTACTCTATGCGGAGCCAATCTACTTGCAGGCGGAACGCAGTCCAATGCCGGAGTTGCGATTGGTTGTGCTGGCACTCCAGGATCGGCTCGCCTACGGCCCCACATTTGAGGCGGCGCTCACTTCCCTCTTTGGCGGAGTTACCTCCTCACTCAGCGCGAGCGAACCGGCTCGGCCTGCGAATGAATCTGCAGCCGCAACTCAACCCACCGAGAGTCTTCACGGACTGATTTCAGAGGCGGCCAAAGACCTGGACGACTATCAGCGGTTCACCGCGCAAGGCAAGCTGGGCGAGGCAGGAAAGAAGCTGGATGAGTTGAAAAACGCGATCAACCGGCTGAACGCCCTGCAACGATAGCGATTTGGTTTTCGGAGATTCGAAATCTTTTCTACAACTCAAAAGCAAGGATGAAAAGTGCTAAGTCATCCCCGATCTTCGAGACTCGCTTCTGAGTTTTGTTGTTCCGCTAGCAGATGATCGACGTGCCGCTTGGTTTGCTTCGCCACATACATCGCAGCATCCGCCGCATTCAACAGAGTGTCTTTTGTCGTGCCATCCTCGGGGTATAAGGCAACCCCCACGCTCGCCGAACCATGCAGGACGTAGCCCTCCAAGGCACACGGGGCGTCGAAGCTCTTTTCCAGACGCTCAGCGATCTCTTCGACCTCTCGGCGGTTGTGGATACTCGGGAGCACGACAGCAAATTCATCGCCGCCGATCCGCGCCAGCATGTCGACCTCGCGGAGTTGGCGCTTCATGCGAGTCGTGACTTCCTGCAAGTACAAATCTCCGACCTGGTGCCCGTAAACGTCGTTCACCTGCTTAAACTCATTGAGATCGATGTAAATCAATCCGAATACGCCTGCGGATTGACGCGCACGCACTATTTGCTGCTCTAGGTTCGTTTCCAGCGAGAACCGGTTGTGAATGTCGGTAAGCAAGTCAAATTCGGAACGGCGGCGAAGGTCGGAGTAGAGGCGGCGCGTTTCGATCGCCAATGTGGCCAGCCCCGCTGCCATCGAAAGAATGGCCGTCTCGTCCGCGCGGGGTTTGCCAAGCGGATCGAAAGCGGCAAAAATCGTTCCAAGCGGCGGTCCGGAACGGGCGGGGATCGCTTCGCTGACGATGCGGAAGGGCGCGAGATTGGACGGGCAGTTTCCGAGTTGCGCGCCTTCGGCGATCCGGCACCAGCACGGCGCGCCACGAAGCTTGAAAGAAACCAGCTCTGTAATCTGTTCAATAATCTCCGCGAGAGGTCGAGAGCCGTTAATGTCTTCGAGAATCCGCCCCCTCCGTCGCTCTGCGTAAGCCACCTCAGCATTCTGATGACGTACTTTGCGCTCCATTACCCAAGCCCTGGCGCCCGCGGCCAGGAGCAGCACCAGCAGTAGGCTGACAATCAGAATCAGGTTGCGAACGTTAAGCATCGACGGCTTAGCGATGACAGAAATATCGTCGAAGGACCGAAGCAGAATATTGAACGGCGCCTCCTCACCAGGATTGATCGTACTGCTGTCGATCACTGTGCAAATGCCGGTGACATGAACCAGCGAACCCTGCGCGATCCATCGCATAGGTGGAAGAGCATCGGACCCGCGCGGGTGACGGTAGATTGCAGTGAACAGACGACCATCGGAAGAAACTACATATTCGTCCTGCGTGGCCTGGCGAACCGCGGTCACGATCTGACCGTCGATGGAAACCAGATCGTTCTGATGCCCGACAGGCTGATTACTGCTCCAGAAGCCTAGTTGCCTCCAGGTCGTCGGTTGAGGCTGGATTGGGGAAAAAATGTGCCTATCCTGAATTTCGCCGTCGGTCAGGGTCAACAAACGATCGTGCGCATAAGGAAACCCGGTTCCGTCCGCGAGATCGCCGATCTGCAGCGGCTCCCGAGTATGGGTTGAGATCCACAAGCTTTTCGGTCCGTCCTGAAGCACAACCGCGAAGCCAGGCTGATAATACGTAATCGTGCCGTGAACCTGCACGCGGCGGGTGGAATCTCGCACATGGTAGCCCGAAAGGATCTGATCCATGGGCGTAACAGGAAGAGACCAGAATCCCTCGTTGGTGCGCTTGAGAACTTTGATATTTGCAAGTGATGAAACGTAGAGCACGATTCCGGTCTCTTGCATCTTGTCGTCGAATTTTCCGGCAGCGGCTCCGGTGATCTCCACGTCGGCATCCAGCAGGCCTCTGAGCGCAGCTTCGTGCGCGTCATCCAGGTACGCCTCGATGTGGCCGCCATCCATCTGCAATTGCAGACAGGATGTCTGTATCGGGGAGCCCGTACTGACAACAAGATCGGCAGCGCGGACCGTGGCTTGAATGGTAACTAGCCGGGAATCCAGCTGAGCCCGAATAAGCTCATCGAATGTCGCTGGCGCAGGTTTTGGCAAGGCCCCGTGATGAAGAAAAGTGATGGAACCAGCCGCCACGAGCGGTCGAAAGCTCCCCTGTGTTTTGCCTTTGATGAAGATACGGTCGCCCGGAAGAAATGCCGCCTTCGCCGGGGGGCGTACGAAGAGAGCGGTCTCGCCGTCTTGTACAAACAGCAGGTTGTCATATCCGCGTGAATAAACAACGGTAGCCTCCGCAGCGACGGGGATCGCCTGACCCGCCTCCGCATTGCTGAGACGGTGCACCGCTTCAATCGTTGTGAGGACACCGGGTTCAGCAGCTCCAGCTACAGCGACAGATAGGAAGGACGTGGCTAAGACAAAGGCCGCTGCCACCCTTCGAGCGGGAACCGTTCCAGAAGCGGACGCAAAGAACACCTTGGCTTCATCGGCGAGTCTCATCCATTCAAGCTTCCGCGACCATGTCTGCACGAGTACCTTCGTAACTCTGAATTCGACAATCTCCCCTATCATCGAACTCCTCCCACAACACACCCTGTCTTACATGCTTCCAATTCCGTGGATTTCCGTGGATCCAAGGCTGTGAGTTGCCGTCCCGCCAAAGGTACGCTTTCTCTTAACTTCGTCACGCAATCCTATATGAATACTCGATTTAGGAGTTGTCCGCCATCCCTCTTTTGAGGGAGCGGGGCACAGGGACCTAAGCTACACGCGCACAATTTGCAATGCAATGTCCTCCGTCACTCGGGTCATGCAACTTGCGTGGAATTCAATTGCTCAGCGGATTGGACTTAACTTGAATGGCATCTTCCAACTGAGGAGATCTCTCGGTTCCTAGCTTTGCTTCGAACTAAGTCGCGGAAGATGAGATAGCTCAAGAGCTAAAGATTCGCTGATTAGGCTGGCATGCAACTTGATGCAGATTTCCATCGCAAATAAGTCTGGCGCAACTGGTTCATATAGCACAGGCGTGCGAATCCTCGTCCTGCGAAGCGCCCCGATCACAGCTTGCACCCTCGGAATCTTTGAGCTCCTGAAGATGGCCCTCTATCCCCACATACCAATATGGGCATCTCAGCTCGTCACCATTCTTGTTGCAGCCCTGCTTGTCTCCATCGCCAGCTACTCCGTTCTCAAGAAACAGGAACGGCTTCGTCGAGAAATGGCCGTGAGTGACGACCGCTACAGGCTGCTGTTCGAAAGCAGTTTGGCGGGCGCGTACAGAACGAGTCTGGACGGAACAATCTTGGATTGCAATGTCTCATTCTCTCGAATGTTCGGGTATAAGTCGCGCGAGGAGCTGATCGGCCAGCCGATCGATATAGGCTACTTCAGTATTTCCGATCGAGTTCAATTCATCGAAGCGCTTTCCACAGAAATGAGCGTGACTAACTTCGAGCAACGCCTGAGGCGGAAAGACGGCAGCGCAATCTGGGTTCTGAACAGCGCAATTCTTTCCACCCATGAGGACCGAACAGGACCGGTCATCAAGGGCACGGTGACGGACATCAGCGATCTTAGAAATGCGGAACAGGAACACCGCCGATTGGCAGCCATTGTGCGCTGCTCTGACGACGCCATCATTTCCTGCACCACCCAAGGCGAAATTGAAACCTGGAATGCCGGGGCAGAACGCATCTTTGGATACTGCGCCGAGGAGGTTATAGGAAAACGCCTCGACGTCCTGGCTCCAGGAGGCCACCCGGACGAGTATCTGCAAATCATCGAGAGGATTAAGTCCGGACAAGAAGCAGGAGACATCGAAACGATCCGCATAAGGAAAAATGGCCAGCCGATTATGATTGCTCTCTCCGTCTCACCCATCACGGACGCGGCAGGAGAGGTCGTCGGAGCGGCTGCTATCGCCAGGGATATCACCGAGCGAAAACAAGCCGAAGAGAGGCTGCTGCTTAAGACCGCGCTGCTCGAGGCGCAATCCGAAACGACGATCGAGGGTATCCTGGTCGTCGACGAGTCAGATCGTATCATCCTCGCAAATCGCCAATTCGCCCGTCACTTTGGGGTGCCCGACGATCTGCTCCTGGCAAAAGACGATCGCCTCGTACTCAAGCTCGTTGCCGATAAAGTCGAAGACCCCGATGCGTTTCATGAAAGAATCAAATATCTGAACAGTCATCCGGATGAAAAGAGCAGCGATGAGTTCAGACTCAAGAACGGAAAAACCTTCGAACGGTATTCCGCGCCCCTTGTAGACGCGAATGGACGCCGCCGGGGGCGAATTTGGTACTTTCGCGACGTAACGGACCGTAGAATCGCCGAAGAGCGCATCGAGTTTTTGGCGTATTTCGATGCGTTGACAGGATTACCGAATCGGACTCTCCTGAAAGACCGGCTCCTGAAAGCATTGGCCGGAGCTCGTCGCAGGGGAGATCACGTGGCTCTCCTCTCTCTGGACCTGGACCGTTTCAAACTCGTCAATGATTCTCTAGGCCATGCAATAGGCGATCTTCTGCTGAAGGATGTCGCCGATCGCCTCAAAGGATGCATCAGGGAACAAGACACCGTTGCAAAAGTGAACGGCGACGAGTTTGTGATCGTCCTGAGCGGCGTGAAAGACGAAGCTGAGGCAGCGGTTGCGGCTGCCCGGATTACCGATGCCGTGGCTGGTCGATTCTCGGTTCAAGGGCACTCACTCAGCACTAGTTGCAGTCTCGGCATCAGCTTGTTCCCTGAGCATAGCGGGGACTCCGATACGCTCATCCGGTATGCGGACCAGGCCATGTACCGCGCCAAGGAGAATGGGCGAAACAGATTTCAATTCTTCCACGAAGACATGAACCTCCGGGTCATGGAGCGTCTGGGCCTGGAGAATGACTTACGGTTGGCGCTGGAAAGAAATGAATTCTTCCTTGTGTATCAACCCCAGATGGGAATCACGAGCGGCGAGGTCACGGGCATCGAGGCGCTGATTCGCTGGCAACACCCGGCGTTAGGCCTTGTCCCTCCTGACGAATTTATAGCAATTGCAGAAAACAGCGGATTGATCCTGCCCATCGGCGAATGGGTCCTTAGAACCGCTTGTGCCCAGGCACAAATGTGGCATCGCGAGGGATTCCTGACCTTTCCAATTGCAGTGAATGTCTCCGCGGTCCAGTTTCGCCAGGAAGGCTTCTGCCAACTGATCAGGAGCGTTCTTCATGAAACCGGTTTGCCTCCTCAATTCCTGGAATTGGAGCTGACGGAAACTCTTCTGCTATCGAACGCGGACGTAATGTTCTCGGTTCTGCAGGAATTGAAGGAATTGGGAGTGCTGCTCGCGATTGACGACTTTGGCACGGGCTATTCGAGTCTCAGCTACCTGAAGCAATTCCAGGTGAACAAGCTCAAGATCGATCGCTCATTTATTCGAGACATCGCAATCGATTCGGACGACGCAGCCATCACAACGGCGATCATTAGTCTGGCAAAAAGCTTGAACCTGAAGGTTGTTGCCGAGGGAGTCGAGAATGAAGCCCAAATGTCCTTCCTGCGTACACATCACTGCGATGAAATCCAGGGATACTACTTCAGCAGACCGATAACAGCCGTCGAAGTAGCGGATCACCTGCTGCACGCGCCGGCCGGCCGGCAGAACGTGTCGATCCCCCCTCCGCCAGTCGCAATCACTCGTCCGAGACTTCGCTCACGCGCGCATTGAAGCTTCGTTTCGATCGATCCTAGGCGGCCCGAACCAGCCAACTCTTCATCGTGCCTGCGTCCACCAGGCCTGCTTGCTGGAACTGAAGTCTGCCGTGCGAAAACACCGCGAAGTTCGGAATGCCTTGGACGTTGTAGCGAGCCGCAAGTTCCGGGTACTTCTCGGTATCCACCTTGAGCACGACAGCTCGCCCCGCGAGCTCTCGCGCGACCTGGGCAACATGGGGCGCCGCCATCCGGCATGGACCGCACCACGAAGCCCAGAAATCAACGAAGACAGGAACTTTGCTTTCGCGAACAACTTCGTCAAACTCCGTGGTGCTGACCTCAATGGGTTCAGCCATCGCGGGTAGGGCCGTCTTGCAGGCGCCGCATCTTCCCGTGTCGGCAAGGTGTTTCGCAGGAATTCGGTTCGCCTTCCCACACGATGGGCAATTGCGGATGACCGCCATGTCGATCTCCTTAGTGGGCCACGTCGAAAGAAACCTGGAGGCGTTTGATGATTCAGCCCGCATGACCACAAAGTCCTGTTCGTAGATTTGATTCAGCCCACGGCTTAAAGACGCATACGCTCAAGCCAGATTCTTCAGCTCTGGGTAACGGGCATAAATCCGACGCTGATCCTCCCGGCTGAGCTGCCCCAACCGGACCGGCTTGTCCTGCGGTCGAATTCCCTTCTGGTTCAGCACGTTCATCAGGCTCCATTCCCGCTGTAAAACTCTCGGGTTCATGGGCCGGTAAATCGTATCGAGTAAAGTCAATCACCATGGGAACGCTTCCCGTTGTCCAGTTATGCAGCAATGCCAACCGAAACTCCTGGTTCATGAACCACTGAATTTCCAGTTCCTTCTCCGATCCTGGCGCCCCGGTTCCCTTCGCATCGAATCGATAGTTGAGCGCCGAATTGTTCGGCGTGTGCTTTCGCCATTCCAAGCCAAACGCTCCTTCGGTCATGACTTGCGTATCTGGCCATCTCTCCTTCACCGCCTGCAGCCACCATGCCAGGTCCTCATCGTGGCCGACCGATACCTCCCAGATACCCGTGACCCAACCGAATCCATTCAGATCGTGACCCCGGTCGAAGTGCATTGCGGTGGTAGCCATCATCTCTCTGCGGCCCGCTTCCTTTCCCAGGTTGCCAACGGTCTCGATAGGACCCACACCCATGCGGCTGTTGAACCCGCCCTCGAATCCATTGCGACGCGCAGTCAGAAAATCGCAGGTCCAGCCATCGAGACAAACGCAGTCGATAAAATCAGCCGCACCCTGTGCAGGTTTGAGATAGTGCTCGCGACTGGGGTAGTAGGGATAGCAGATGCCACCGTCGCCATCCCCGTTGTCGATGCCGCGCTGACTCCATATCTGGCCCTGGCACACATGAATGCCCTCTTCACCGGCGAGGAACCATTGGTTTTCCGCATCCATAAATCCCGCTACCAGGCACTGCGGTCGATACCCGTTCCCCACCATCGCGGAGATCGATTGAAGAGCTTCGTGAATTGTCCGGCGATTGTGTTCGCGCGTATCGTACATGGGCGCGAAATAACCTCCGGGGATGAAGGTGATTTCGTCGCCATATTGCTCGTGATAAGTAACGAGCAGACGCCGCGCGTCTTTATACTCCTGGCGGGTATCATGCAGAGCCAGCCAGCTGATTGCCCAGGTCATTTTCCCGCCCGGACAGCCGCGCGCGAACGCCTCCCGACGCGAGCGGATATGAGCGGTGCTATTATCCGCCGCCTCATCCTCGCCGATAGAGCGCGTCGGCGTCACTTCGATCTGATTCACGCGCACAACTGAAACGTGAGTAAGAAACCTGCCCCGCAGAGCCGGCGAGTCCGCGGCCGGAACGCGTTCTCCTTGCCCCACAAGCGGGAGAGCCGCGGCAGCCGTCGCTCCGCTCAGAAACCGTCGCCTGGTCCAGGAATTGCTCATGCGCTTCATGCCCTATCCTTCTTCCGGAGCGGAATGCAAAGACAGGCAGCAATTCGCCAGCAATGCCATCCCAGTGAAAAACTGCTTCGCTGCGTTGTGCTCGGAATTCGTGACTATCCATCGTATCCGTCCGAGCTTAAGCATGCCTTAAGCTTCGCGAATTAGTCTATCTTCGCTGCCGCACCGAAGACCGGAAAGTTCAATGCAGGAAAAGGCGCTTCGCTTGCGCTCGCATCGGTTACTTGTGATTTAGTCGAGACTCGCCTTCGACCATTAAGATTGCTGTACTGACTTCATAGCATCCCGCTGCAGATTCTCTAAACGATGGCTGCCTCATGCGCGTACTGGTGGTAGAAGACGAACTCAGGCTGGCGGAGAATGTCGCCACCGCCTTCAGGGAGGGGCCGGGCTTTGCCGTGGACGTGTGCCACGACGGAGAAGATGCGCTCGACCTCATCCAAGCCGCTGATTACGACCTGATCGTCCTCGACTTGATGATCCCCAAGGTTTCCGGCAAAGATGTCCTTCGAACCCTCCGCATCCGCGACGGCGTAACCCCCGTGCTCATTCTGACTGCGGTTTCTGAGACCAGAAGCACCATCGATTTGTTGAACCTCGGCGCCGACGATTACATGACCAAACCATTCGACCTCGGAGAGCTGATCGCCCGAGCGCGGGCATTGATTCGGCGAGGCAAGAACCTTAAGCAGACGTCTTTGACCATCGGCGATGTCACCTTGAGCCCCGCGGAACAGACGGTCCGTGTAAAAGGCCAGATAGTGGACTTATCTCCCACTGAATACCGCGTTCTCGAATACATGATGCACCACCCGCGCAACGTCATTTCGAAACGCGAGTTACTCGAACATCTTTACGACTTTACATGGGAACATCATTCAAACGTGATCGAGGCACATGTCTCGAATCTCCGCCGCAAATTACGAAATGCGACAGAATCGACGGTCATCGAAAACCTCCGTGGCCGCGGCTACAGGCTTAGTTCTTTTGATGAATCTCACGCATGAAGACCCGATCCCTTGTTCAACGCGCCACGTTTTCGGTTCTTGCAATTGAGTTGTTGTGCGCGCTTTGCTTTGCTGGAACAGCAATCTGGCACGAGAGGCGGGTACAGTTCAGAGCACTCGAGGTCAGTCTCTGGGGGCGCTCAGACTCGCTCGTCGGGGCCGTGCAGGATGCCGAGGACCCCGAAGACCGGGTCAAGATCGACCCCGAAGAGTTTTCCCCTCCCGCCGGCGACGTCTATGCCGTCTACAGCTCTGACAATCGGCTGGTGGGCAGTTCCAACGCGGCGCCTTCAGCCGTCATCGCCCAGGGCCGAAACGGCATTCGCACGGTAAATGCGGGTGGTCACTACTACCGTGTGCTCCAGCGGCCGGCCCTGCGCATCATCGATCGCGAGGAAGACGGCGGCATCGGGCTTCGCCGCCCAGTCACCGTGATCTATGCCATTCGTACGGATCACGTCTGGCATGAGGTCATGGAGGCCGCCCGCTTCAATGTCCTTCTGAGCCTCCCACTCCTTCTGGTTACCGCGATTGCGCTTGTCTTCCTGCTGCGGAGACTCTTACACCCGCTGAGTGAGCTCGCAAATGAAGCAAGTTCGATCAGTGCGGCTTCGCTTCAGTTCTCGCCATCGGCTTCCGCGCTTCAGGTGCGTGAACTGCGGCCGCTGGCCGAGGCTCTACTGCAAATGATCGCGCGTCTCCGCCATGCCTTTGAGATAGAGCGCCGATTCATCAACGACGCGGCTCACGAATTGAAGACGGCGGTCGCTGTGGTGCGTTCAACCGTTCAGGTGCTGTCAATGCGTCCCCGGAGCGCCGACGAATATCGGGATGGCCTGGACCGGGTGCTTTCCGATAACAGTCGTGTCGAGGATCTTGTTTCCCGCATGCTTACCCTTGCCCGGTTCGAGGAGCGCTCCCAGGCCCGGCCCCCTGCGATCGATCTCGGCGAGCAGGTCAACGACACACTGAAAAGCCTTTCAACCTATGCCGAATCGTGCGGTGTTTCTCTCAAGCCGCATCTCACTTCGGCGATCGATGTTCGCCTCACGCCGGATTCTGTCGAGGTCCTCACTTCAAATCTGATAATGAATGCCATTCAGCATAGCTCCCCGGGATCGGAGATCCTGGTGACGGTCCGTCTCAACCAATCCGGGGAGACACGGGCTGAGCTTCAGGTCCAGGACTTTGGCTCAGGGATTTCGCCGGAGAGCCTTCCCCATGTCTTCGAACGATTCTTCCGGGAAGATCAGTCGCGTTCCCGCGAAACAGGAGGCGCCGGTTTGGGCCTCGCAATTTGCAAAAGCATTGTTGAAAATGCCAACGGCACAATCTGGATTCAGAGCGCCAAAGGCCAGGGAACGACGGTTACGGTTTTGTTTCCGTTGGCTTGATGCCGTGTTCGTCCATGGCTGACAAAGCCGGCCCGACTCCCAGGCTCTCTAACGAAGACCTGACTAATTCGAGACTTCGGGAGTCTCGTGGCGGGTGAGAAGGAAATAGACAGCAGGCGTCACAATCAGACTCAGCACCATGGAAATCCCGAGGCCGCCGATCACCGCGATGGCCAGCGGTTGCAGCATCTGCGACCCGGCCCCCAGCGCAAGCGCCAACGGCAGCATTCCCGAAACTGCAGCCAGCGCCGTCATCAGGATGGGACGAAGACGGCGTTGCGCAGCATGCAGCATGGCAGTGCGCGCATCGGCTCCTTCGGCGCGATAGCGCTCGTCCGCATCGAGCAGGAGGATTCCGTTTTTGGCCACGATCCCGATAACCATGATGAGACCCATGAAACTCGATACGTTGAATGTCGTTCCGGTGAGCAGCAGTGCGCCCACAACGCCGGCCATCGAAAGGACCGATGACGAAAGAATGGCAAGGGGCGCGGCGAAGTTGCGGAACTCTGTGAGCAAAACGCCGAAGACGAGCACCAATGCGAGAACCAGAACTCGCGCAAGTTCCGCGAAAGATTTCTGCTGCTCCTGGTAGGTGCCTCCGTACTCCAAACGCACACTGGACGGCAGGTGCATGGACTGCACCCGCTGCTGCACGCGCTTCACTGCCGTGCCGAGATCGGTGCCTTCAAGACGCGCCGTAACGACCACAAGGCGTTGCAGGTTTTCGCGGCGAATCTCATTTTGCGGAGGCAGCTGAGTGATGGTGGTCATCGAGCCCAGCGAAGCTGTGTGGCCGGAGCTGGAATTGAAAACCGTATCCTCGATGGTTTCCAGAGACCGGCGCGACTCGTCTCCCAGACGCACTCGAATCGTGTACGGCCTCCCATTGCTGATCAGCGGATTGGGGGCCTCCACGCCGTCGAGAATTGAAGTGGCGTCTTCGGCCACCTCCTGGGTTGTGAAGCCAAGCCGCGTCGCCAGCTGAGGATTAACCTCGAAGTTCGTAGCCGGTCCGCTGACGGTGTTGTCGATTCCGTTCTCGATATCCACCACGCCTTCGACCTTGCCGATCTCGGCGCCCACGCGCGGAGCAATGTTCGCGAGGAGCGCCGCATCGGGCGAGAACAACTTGATCTGAATCGGTTCGGGCGCGTTGGACAAGTCGCCGATATTGTCCTGAAGCACCTGCGTAAATTCGACGTCCAACTCCGGTTCCGTGGTCTTGATCCGGCGCCGGACGTCGGCGATAACCTCGTCGATCCCGCGGTTGCGTTTCTGCTTCAGCTTGACGGTGATATCGCCCGTATTGGCTTCCGTAACGGCGGCAAAGCCCATTTGCAGCCCCGTGCGGCGGCTCGTGCTCTCCACTTCAGGAGTCGAACGCAAAATCTTCTCGACACGATCGAGTACCTTGCCAGTGGATTCAAGCGAGCTGCCGGCTGGCATCACGTAATCGAGAATGAAGCCCCCTTCGTCCATCTCCGGCAGCAGATCCGAGCCCAATCCGTTAAAAGCGAAGTAGCTGACTACGACGAGCAGAACACAACACAGACCGAGCCAGAACGGTCTGCGGAGCGACCATTCAAGAGCGGTGTGATGCGAACTTGTAAGTCGACCCAGGAAGCGGCCCTGCGGATGTTCCGCAATGTGGGCGGCCTCGCTGCCAGATTCGGAACCCTCCGATCGCGCCGTGAGCAGCATCATCGCCAGACCCGGCGTCCACGTGACGGCCAATGCGAGCGAAGTCAGAAGAGAGACAGCCATGGTGACAGCCAGCGCACGGAAGAAGCTTCCCGTCACGCCGGTGACGGCAATCAACGGAACAAAGACGACAACGGGCGTGATGGTGGAACCAATGAGCGGACGCGAGATCTCAAGCAACGCCTTGCGCACTGCCTGGACTCGATTCTCGCCTGCATCACGATGAAGCACGATGTTCTCTACGACAACGATGGCATCGTCGATCACCAACCCGATCGCCGCCGCAAGGCCGCCCAGTGTCATCAGGTTGAAGCTCTGCCCCATGAGCCACAGCGCAAGCACCGTTACAGCCACAGTGACTGGAATGACCAGGCCCGCAATGAGCGAAGAGCGCCAGTCCCGCAAAAACAGAAAGAGAATAACGCACGCTAGGATCAGGCCAATGAGAATCGCGTCACGAACGCTGGCGATGCTCTCGCGAACAATCTGGGATTGATCGTAGAAGGGCTCGAGCGCAACACCGGGCGGCAGGCTCGCACGCAAGCGGGTGATCTCAACCGCCACTCCGTCCGCCACAGCGACTGTATTGCTCGATGGCTGGCGCGCGATGTTGAGAAGGACGGCCGGACGCCCATTCGCAGAAACGAAGGTGTAGACAGGCTCAGGCGCCCGCTCAACATCCGCGAGGTCGCTCACACGCACCGGAGCTCCACTGGTGGTCGTCTTCACAGTCAATTGCCGCAGACCCTCGATGTCATGAGCCTGGGAACCCACCAAAGCGAGCACAAGCTGGTGGTTTTCGGAGTAAAGGCCCGGAGAGTCGATGGTGTTGGCCGCGCCAATCGCGTTAGCCAGATCAAGCACCGTGATTCCCGATGCCTGAAGGCGCGCAAGGTTAGGAACAACGTGATACTCGGGAACCTGCCCGCCCTGGACAGTCACGGTTGCCACTCCGTCCACGCGATTGAGCGGCGGCTTCAGCGTATAGGTGGCCAGTTCCCAGAGGTCACTTTGCGACACCGAGCCGTTGGTAGTTGTCAGGCTATAGCCAAGAATTGGAAAGGTAGCAAAGGTCAGCCTATTAGTCGTGATCTTCGCCGTCGCGGGCAGTTCCTGCTGGACCCGGCTAATCGCAGAATTCACCAGTTCCAGCGTTCGGAACATGTCCACGGACCAATCGAAGAAGAGACTCACTTCTGCGGAGCCGCGGCTCGTCGTCGAGCGCACCGTCTGGAGACCTGGGACGGAGTTGACCGCGTCCTCGATAGGCTTGGTGATAGTCACCTGCATCTGCTCTACAGGCATCACACCGTTGTCTACGCCAATCACGACACGCGGGAAGTTGGTCTCTGGAAAAACAGCGATCGGCGTCTTGAAAAAACCGAAGATGCCGACGGCGGTGAGAACCAGTGCGACAAACAGGATGGTTCTTAACCAGCGAGCAAGCCAGAATTTCTCATGTGGCTCGTTCAGATGGGACGCAGGAGTATCGGCAGCCACTATTCCTTGCTCCCGGCCGGAGCATCGTCTTTGCCGCCTTTGTCGTCGTTTCCGCCGACCTTGACCTTTGTGCCCTCATCCAGGCCGTATCCGCCTTCCGTGATCACCAGGTCCGAAGTCGTAACGCCGCTGAGGATCTGGACCTTCTCGGATGTGCGCAAGCCCACCTTGACCGGGTGTTTATGCGCCGCGCCATCGCTCCCAATCACCAGCACATTCGTCGAACCATCGTCGGCAGGCAGAATCGCCGCAACGGGCAGTTGGGTCGCATTTTGAATTGTGGCTCCATGAATGAGGGCGTGTACAGGCGTGCCAACTTTGTATCGCCCGCCAGGATTCGACAACTTCAGCCAGATCTCGACGGTAGTGGAACCGGGGTCAAGCGCCGGACTCACCAGTGAGATAGTCGCCGGCTGCGGATCTTCGACTCCTGGAATTTCAAGTTCCGCAGTGCCGCCAACCTTGAGCTTTTGGGCCGCAGCCTGCGAAATATGCAGTTTTGCCAGCAGCGATGTTGTGTCCATCACGGTGATCAAAGGCGTTCCAGCAGCGGCTGTTTCGCCGGGAAAGAGCGGCCGGTCGGTGACTACGCCGTCGATGGGACTGCGCAGGCTTGCGTAGCTCACCTGCGCGTCTGCGTTTTCAAACTTGCCCTGGGCCGATGCAAGCTGCCCCTGTGCGGCATCGGTATTCGTCTTCTGAGTGGTCTTTTGCACGTTGGCCAGATGCTTGGTCGCCGTTTCGAACGCGGCCTGCGCTTGAACCGCGGCTGCCACCGCAGTGTCCACATCGCGCCGGGCAATTGCTCCCTGATCGAGCAGGTGCTTCCGCTCCTCCGCTGTGCGATTGGCAACATCCAAGTTGGCCTGGGCCTGGGCCAGGTCGAGTTCCGCCTTCTGCAAATCTTCCGGAATAATGGCAAGCGTTGCGGCGGAATACGCTGCCTGCGCTTGAGTAAGGTTTCCCTTGCTATCGAGTGCGGCGCCTCGAAGGTCGCGGTCTTCGAGCGTGACGAGCAATTGGCCTTTGTGGACCCGAGCTCCGCGCTGCACCAGCTCCGACACGATCGGTGCGCTGATCCGTGGTGCGATCGCAGCCTGCGCGAGAGGAGTAAGAATCGCGTCCGCGGCAATCTCTTCGGAGATGGGTCCGACCGCAGGATGTTCCGCCTGAACGGAGACCACAGGTTCAGGCGCTTCCTCAGCCTTCTTGCATCCGCTGAGAGCCATGCTGACAAGCAGCGGCGCGCAGACAAGTGCGGCTTGTGCGTAAAGAGTGCCACGAGGCATGCTGTTAGAGCCTTCCTGTAAGTGTTTCAAGCTGGGCCAGTGCCGCTTCGTAGCGGACCGATCCATCCGCCTGCGCATTTTCTGCCGTGACCAGCGTGTTCTGCGCGTCTACGACATCGAGAACGGTGCTTTCCCCATTCACATAGCGCAGACTCGTCAAGCGTAAGGATTCGCGCGCGTCGGTCGCGCTTGCGTCGAGCGAAGCAAGCTCCTGCCGCGCTACGTCTGCTTCGTTGTAGAACTCGGCAAGGTCGGCGAGAAGCCTGCGCTGCGCGGCGGTGAGCGCGACTCTTGTTGCTTCAGCACGAAGATGTGCCTCTTTCACTTTGCGCTCCGAAGTAAGCCAGTCCCAGATAGGAAGGTCAACGGTCGCGCTCGCAGAGTAGCCTCGATTGAGCGCGCCATCCGGACCATGGCTCGCGACCTCCGGCGCATCGATGCCGTAGGTGTAGTTCAGTGCTAGATCCGGCAACAGACCCGCCCACGCGTTCAGAGACTCAGCTTGGCTGCCCTGCAGCGCTGCAAGAGCGCTCCGCACTTCCGGGTTGTTGGCGCGTGCCGCGGCCTCAACCTCGCTGCGTTCCGGTAGCACCGGCGGGGCCGTCGCATCGGCGATCGAGAATCTGGTTCCAGGATCCGGGTAAAGGAGAACGCCCAGTTCAAGCTGCGCCTTCTCATTTGCCAGCCCGGCTTCGGCCAGGTCGCGCTGGCGTTGCTGCTGGCCCAGACGGGCCTTGATCACATCGGCATGCGCAGACTCTCCGGCAGCCTCGCGTTTCTGGGTGATATCGACGAATCGGTTGGCCTCGTCGACGGCGCGTTGCGCGATAGCCAGCCGTTCCGCGCCGTTTCGGACGTTGTAGTAGAGCCCCACGACAGTGGAAACGAGCCCCCGGCGGGCGATTTCGAGCTCGGCTCGGGCTCGTGCAGCATTCGCGTCGGCGAGACGGACTGCGGCAACTCCGGCAAAACCGACGGTTTCGTTCACCATCCCCTGGCTTGTGTACTCGTGAACCGCATTATTCGCGATGAAAACCGGGAGCGATTGGCTAACTCCACCTTGCGAGGTGGCTGCTTTGGTGTGATTGGACTCTGTAAAGAGATACTGATTATGAAAAGTGACTGAGGGCAGAAGTCCTGCCTTGGCGTCTTTGCTCTCTAGAGATGCGGCTCGACTTTCTGCAACGGCCACGGCAAACGAGGGTTCATTTGCCTCCGCACGCTTGATTGCGTCGTCGAGGGTGAGGGGCGCGGTTGACGCGGGTGAAGGAGTCTGGGCTCTTCCCGCCGCGAGCCCTAATCCCGACAAAAGAACCGCAATCGATCCCAAACGTGCGCAACGCATCCTTCTAACTATAGGTGACCATCCTTAAGCTTTGCTGAAGGTTAACGCATCACGCCAGAACAATCGGATGAAGGGAGCTTCGTCGGTCGGGCTGGGATCTGCTTGCAGTCAAGAATGGAGAGTCGATCTCCGTTCTCTCGGAGGGAGAACCGAAAATAGCCCAGGATGCAGCGTAGCGAAACCCTGGGACGGCATCCAGCATGAATCTGCGCGTCCCGGAGGGCCGCGTTGAACAATGTCCTGTTCATGCGATTGCCTGGCCAGGTCACCCGAAAGTCGTGCATTTCCGGATACGAGACATCATGCACATTGTCGGCGGTAAACTCGGACCCTGGGCTTAGGTCAGCGGCGCTCAGTGTGCTTTCGGGACCAGCACACGAACGATCTGAGCTTTGCGGAAAAACCGGATTACGGCCCCGGAGAATGCAGAAGTCGGGCATTACCATCGTTCCCCCGGATTGACCCAGGGAAGTCACGCGAGCCCGGGAAGATGGCGGCCACGGCAGCCACGGATATGACTGTTAGTCAATAAAATACCCGATATCCGTGAGGACACTGTCACTCAGGTCCACTCCTAACAGCCGGGCGCTGAGTCGGGCGTGAAGCTCCGCTTCAAAACGCTGAAGGACATAGGCAGGTAAATCTGTTTGTTTGCGAAGCAACTGCAAGAGCGCAGCGCTATCGGTTGGGAACTCGTAGTCGCCGGGTAGGCCGCACGCGGGGCGGATGGTCAGCGAGAGGGGAATCGTTCCCGTTCCAGATTCGAAGCCATTGGACGGTTGAGTGATCAGATTGACTCGCATGCGGGAAAGCCTGACACGTGCCTGAAAAACTCTCAATGACACGAACGTGTGATTGGAGCCGGACTGGGGAGATGAGTCCTCTGAAGCCGCTTCGCACAGAATGTCCAGGCGCAGCCGACCCCGACATTCGCAGTGAGGGAGAGCTGTTGTCCGAAGAGACCACCGGCCCCACAGGAGCCCCGCCAAAACTTGCGTTGACTTTTGACCTGCCTGTTCTTACAGTCTAGTAACCAGCGCAGTCGATCCAAGAAAACCACCTTAAGCCGAATTATCGAAAGGGGTTTAACGATGAACCGCATGACGGTTAGCGCGCAGTGTCCTAAATCGGTGGAAGGCCAAGCCGATACAAAACTCTCCAAAGTCTTACTCCTCTCCGTCATCTGCTTTCTCGCCCTAATGATCTCTCCGGCCATGCATGGCCAGGCCACTGGAAGCTTCTCCGGCAATGTCCTCGATAAATCCGGATCGGCTGTTCCCGGAGCTACCGTCGTTGCCACGTCTCAGGGGACCGGCATGGCTCGAGACACGAAGACGGACAGTGCCGGACACTACCTGATCCCTCTGCTGCCTGTCGGGACGTACAACGTGCGCGTCGATGCGACCGGCTTTCAGAGCGCCGAAGCCAGAGATCTGCGTCTCCAGGTAGATGAAGCCCGCGAACTCGATTTTTCGCTGGTGCCCGCCACCGTCGTCACCACCGTGGCAGTTTCCGGCGACGCCGTCGCCGTTGAGACGGCCAATCCATCGCTCGGCCAGGTCATCACCTCGCAGGAGGTGTCGCAGCTGCCCTTGAATGGCCGCGATTTTGTTCAGCTCGCCACGCTCACCGCCGGCGCCACGGCAGAGACCAACCCCAACAGCTTTTTCACCCAGGGCAGCGACAGCGAAGTGGCCGCGCGCGGTTCGTTCTCGCTCTCGGTGGGCGGCTCGCGCCCCAACAGCACGGACTGGCTGCTGGATGGCGTCGACAATAACGAGCTGACCGCGGGCGGCATCGGCATCTTCTCCTCCATCGACGACATTCAGGAATTCAAGGTCCTCACCTACACCTACTCCGCCGAATTCGGCACGCGGGCCGGACCCACCGTGCTGGTCACCACAAAATCCGGGACCAACGACTTCCATGGATCGCTCTTCGAGTTCGTCCGCAACACCGATCTCGACGCGAAGGGCGACTTTGCCACTACAACCGCCGAAAGTTCAATCTGAACCAGTTTGGCGGCTCCGTCGGCGGGCCCATCCGCAAGAACAAGACCTTCTTCTTCGTCGATGGCGAGCAGAAGTATCAGCGCGAAGGAATTACCTTCACCGGCCTGGTTCCTTCGCTGGCCATGCGCAGCGGCGACTTCTCCGACGATCCGTTCGGCAATCCTGTCTGGACTCCGGCAACTCGTGCCATCGATTGCCAACCCGAACATGGTCGGCGCGGCCGATCCCTACTTCCAGTGCGATGCATCGGGCAATCCCATTCCCGCGGCAGCCGATGGAAGCCAGGCCAAGGGAACCGACTGCAACAAGATCCCCTCCAACCTGATCGACAGCGTCGGCCAGGCCATGATCGACATCTATCCCACGCCCAATGCCAACGCGGGCAATGCCAATGCGAGCTACAACTACGTCAACGAGCCTGTCCGCAGCTCTGAACGAAACCAAATTCGATGTCCGCCTGGACCAAACGCTCACCGCCTCGGACAATCTCTTCGCGCGGTTCAGCTACGACCAGGCGTTCTCCTTTGTTCCCGGCGGCGCGCCCGGGACTCTGCCGAAGCCAACGCCTTCGGCAGCAATGAGAACCTCATCAACCACGCGCGCAACATCGGCATCGGCTGGAGCCACGTGTTCTCGCCCAACACGCTCAACCAGGCCACCCTCGGCTACGACCGCATCTTCGACTACATCGCCTCGCTGGGTAACTTCACCTGCGAGTCGGCCAACCTGGGAATTCCCAGCGCCGATCTGGGCTGCTCGTCCAGCGGTACCCCTCTTCCCGGTGGCTCCTACAGTCAAGGCCTGGTTTCCACTCAAGTCCAGGGCGGCTATTGGTCCCTCGGCGATCGCGGCTACTCTCCCTTTCAGGGTGGAACCAACATCTACTCGTTCAAAGACGATCTCGACCTGATCCGCGGCAAGCATGAGATTCACACCGGCATCGATCTCCGCGACAATCAGATGAATGTCGGCACCGAAGACTTTCAAGACGGCTTCTGGCTCGTCGGCACCTTCGGAAACTTCACCGGCGCAGGCGTCGCCCCCGGCAATCCCGAGGCCGACCTGCTGATGGGAATTACCGGCGGGGCCATCCACGACCAGACCTACGACGGCGCCATCACCGGCCGCCGCTGGAAGATCTACCGGCCCTTCGTCGAGGATGACTGGCGCGTTACCCCGTCGCTCACCCTCAACCTCGGCCTGGCGTGGGACATGACCACTCCCATCACCGAAGTCCATAACCGCATGGCGGACTACATTCCCTCAGACGGGGAACAGCTTCTGATCGCCGGCAAGAACGGCGTCAGCAATTCGGCGGGCATCAACATGTTCTGGGGCGCATACGAACCCCGCGTCGGCCTCACCTGGAAAGTTCTGGGCAGCGACAAGACCGTGCTTCGCCTCGGCTTTGGCATCTATCACGATTCGTCCTGGAACCAGGGCGCGCAGGGCCTGTGGCAAAATCCGCCCAACCTCGGCGAGTCCGATCAATTCCCGGCTACGTTTTCAGCGGGCTGCGCCTTTCGCGACTTCCTACTGCGCCTCCACTGCTCGGACAGACAGCCGAGTGATCCTCCTACCGCCTCCGGCGGCTTTCCACTCCTTTCCACGCCGCAAAATGTGGCCAGCTATGTCGGCACGTACAACCTACCAGCCGACCAACTTCCAGCCCGGCAGAGTTCACCAATATAACGCGAACGTCGAACGCCAGTTGCCGGGGAATGTTCTGCTCACCGCGGGCTACGCCGGTTCGACCGGCGGCCATCTGCTGGTCATCGGCAACGACCTCAACACCAACAGCCCCTCGGCTTGCGGAACCATCTCCGGCTACACGCTCGGCTGCCTGCCCGGCGGCGCTCCCTACATCTATCCCTACAACCCACCGAACTTCAACGCGATCCTGCTCTGCGGCGATGTGGGCAAGACGCACTACAACTCGCTGCAGATCAAAGCGGAGACCAAGACGCCAAAGTACGGCCTCTACGCGCTGGTTGCCTACACCTACTCGCACACCTACGACAACGGGCTGTCCGACGGCCTGGGCTCGGAGCTGAGCGCTCCCTATTTCCCGCTGCCCAACTGGCAAAATCTCGACTGGTCCCTGTCGCAGATCAATCTCAATCACAGCTTCACCGGCAGCGTCATCTACGATCTGCCTTTCGGCAAGGGAAAGCGTTCGGCAGCGACTGGAACACCGATGACCAACACGCTTCTCGGCGACTGGCAGGTCACGCTGATCGAAAGAGTCTCTTCCGGATTCCCCGTTCCGCTGATCGACAGCTTCAATACCAGTCGGGCACTACCTTCAATACCGGCGGCGACAACTTCAACTTCAACCGGCCCAATCAGGTCTCCGGCTGCAACCCCTACGCCGCCAACCACGGCCAGCATCAGTGGATCAACCCGGCATGTTTTGTTCCGGCGGCTGCCGGCGAACTCGGCAATGCCTCCCGTGTCCCCGTCGTCGGGCCCGATTTCGTCAACACCGACTTCTCGGTCATCAAGCAATTTGCCTTGCCCTGGCGCGAAATGGGTTTGAACTTCCGCGCCGAGTTCTTCAACCTCTTCAATCACCCGCAATTCGGCATGCCCGTCAACGATATCAACGCGACCGGATTCGGCGCCGTGAACTCCACCGTCAACAACCCTCGCCTCGTGCAATTGGCGCTCAAACTATCTTTCTAAAACGCACAAGCGAGTTTCCAACATGGCGGGAAGGCCTCTCTCGACGGATGGAAGGGTTCGGTGTGTTGATCGCGCTGGATTATCCTGTCTTTAGCGCCAACGGGTCGTTTTGCGCGAATCGCGCTCAGGAGGGTCGAAATGGCAACTCCAGCTACCTCGCAGAAAGATCAACCTCTACGTGCCGACATGGAAGAGTGGGACGAGTTTCTTCAGGGCCGCTATCGCGAGGGAAAGTCGCAAGAGGAATTCCGGCAGTACGACGAAAAGGCAGATCCCGGCGTCGCGCGCTTTTACCGCCTAAACCACGAGCATCAAACCCTCGACTATGTTCTCGCAAAAGAGAACGAGTACTTTCCTTTGAAGAAGGGAAAGAAATCCATCTGGGAAGCTGCAGAGTTTCTCAACACTCTTATTGACGACAGCGACCCTGACACTGACCTGACGCAGATTGAACACCTGCTCCAGACCTCGGAGGCAATTCGCGCCGACGGCCATCCACGCTGGTTCGTACTCGCAGGATTCGTTCACGACCTTGGCAAGGTGTTGTGCCTCTGGGGTGAGCCGCAATGGGGCGTTGTTGGCGATACCTTTCCGGTAGGTTGTGCATTTTCCGAACACATCGTCTTTCCTGAGTATTTCGCCACCAATCCCGATCTGCATCACCCTGTCTATTCGACTAAGTACGGCATCTACGAACCCAACTGCGGGCTCGACAAGGTACACATGTCCTTCGGCCATGACGGGTATATCTACGAAGTGATCAAGGAGTATCTGCCAAAGGAAGCGCTCTATATGCTGCGCTACCACTCCTTCTATCCCGCGCATAAACACGGAGCGTATCGCCATCTGATGAATGACGAGGACGTAACCATGTTTCGCTGGGTCAATGAGTTCAACAAATATGACCTTTACTCGAAGGGTCATGCCAAGCCAAAGCTGGCCGAAATAAAGCCCTATTACGACGCCTTGTTCGCTGAATTCTTTCCACCGGCAATCGCATGGTGAGTCTTGCTGCCCATCCTTGTGAGCGGTGGCTGGCTCACCTCAGGATTTATATTTTTTCTCAAAGTTCTCGGCGAATTGCGGCCGATCCGAATCGGGCAGGCGGCCGAAGCTCCGGGGTGTGTGGCTCCCTCGCCTAAAGGCGCCCTCATGTTGTTTTTCAGTTACAAGGGGATCGGCCGTTCCAAATCTGTGTAAATCCGACTTCGGAAAAACACAAATTTCGACACGGCCCTCGGCCCATCAGAACGCGCCGGCGCCAGCCTCGGCAACCGCGTGATCCTGCTCTCCAGAGCCGCCGCTGACGCCCACTGCACCAACCACTCTGCCGTCCTTCTTGAGCGGGATGCCACCGGCAAAGATCATGATCTTCCCGCCATTCGATGCGTGAATGCCGAAGAACTGATCCCCCGACTGTGCGTGAGTGGCCAGATCCTTCGTTGCGATATCGAAGGCGCGCGAAGTGTACGCCTTGTTGATGGATATATCGATGCTGCCGATCCATGCGCCATCCATGCGGACATGCGCGATCAGGTTTCCGCCCTGGTCCGCAACCGCGATGTTCATCGGCTGGCCGATCTCTACCGCTTTCTTTTCCGCTGCGGCGATGATTCTGCGGGCATCCCCCAATGTCACCATGCTTTTCTCCATTCCTTGTGGGTTTCAGTCATTCCGGCGATGCAAGACCAGTCAATAATACACACTGAACCAGAACCAAGAGGATTGACCGTGCACGGAATTCCGTCTATTGTATACTGAATTCACTGCAGACGCTTTATACCGTCGCCCGTAAAGCGCGCCGAGGATCGATGCTCAAAGAAATGATCTGCACCAAATCCACGGTAAAGGACGTTGCCAAGCTAGCGCGAGTGTCCACTGCGACGGTTTCGCGCGTCGTGAATGGTTCGTGCAGCGTGTCGCGCGTCACGAAAGAAAGAGTCCTATCGGCAGTTTCGTGGCTGCAATACTGTCCGAACGGGCACGCAGCGGCGTTGGGGCGAGCAAACGGAGGGATTCCCAGAAGGCGGGGAGCCCACATTGATGTCCGGGGCCGGTTTAAGGAATGAATCGCTGACCATTCACCTTTTTGCTGGCGAGGCGTGAGAGACCATGGCTGAATCATTCCCAGCCGGCAAATAGCTTCGCACCCGGAGAGAAGTCATTGGAGTCTGCACTCACGTCTTTCCACTTCGGCCGGGGATCAGGTATGCCGACGAGGCGGTTGACTCGCGAATTTCTGCGACTTGATGATCCCCGCTCCTTCCCGAATGATCACGAGCTGGTCCGCTGCGATATTTGAGATAGTCTCCTTGTCACCGCTGGGCCAACGAATCTCAGCATTCGCTGTGAGAGCATTGCCTAACCCGAAGTGAAGCCGCCGGTCGCTCACCGAGAGATAGCTGGATTGGGCCAATACCTCCTGCGCTTGCCGCTTTCTGTCATACTCAACGGTCACGCGCGCCCCGATCGCACTGCGGTTGGACTTCACACCGATCAGCAGGACTTTAAGCCAGTGATTCGATCCGGCGAGATCGTTGCGCAAGAGCGTCGGCGGGGCATTGCGATTCATGATCAAGATGTCCAGATCGCCATCGTTGTCGAAATCGCCGAATGCGCACCCGCGGCTGCATCGGCGCGCCGTCGCGCCGAGGCCGGCCTTCTCCGATAACTCCTCGAACATGCCGTCTCCGAGGTTCCGGAACAGCATGCGTGGCATATTCATCGGAATCTCCGGAAGTACTTTCTCCACCTCCGGGTAAACGCCCCCTGACACCATAAAGATGTCAGGTAATCCATCGTTATCTAGATCAAGAAAGCCGGTTCCCCAGCAAATGTACCGCGTTTCAATTCCAAGCCCCGCCCGAAGGGCGACGTCTTCAAAGTCACCTTTGCCCTGGTTGCGATAGAGCCCGGGCATGTCTCCTTGAAAGTGCGTCTTCACAATGTCGAGATCTCCGCTGAGATCGAAGTCGCCCACGCCGATGCCCATCCCCGCCTGCTCGAGCCCGTCGTCGCTCAGCGCGACGCCGCGCTCCATTCCCTCCTCGCTAAAGGTACCGTCGTGCTTGTTGCGAAAGAACAAGCTCGGCGTGGAGTCACAGGCGACATAAATGTCAGGCCATCCGTCATTGTCGAAGTCCGCGGCAACGGCCGTTAAACCGAAGCTCTTTCCCACCGCCCCCACGCCGGATTGCTGCGTCACATCGGTGAACGTACCATTGCCGTCGTTGTGAAAGAGAATGTGCGACTCCGGCTCCAGCCCGCGAGGGCCGCAGTTCACTTCGACGCCTTTCCAGTTACAACTCCGCGGCACTGTTTGTGGATTAAACACAACATAGTTTGCGACAAACAGGTCCAAGTGACCGTCGCGATCGTAATCGACAAAGGTGCAACCTGTGCCCCATCTGGACGCCTTCAGAAGACCTGCCTCTTTTGTTACATCGGTAAAGGTGCCGTCTCCGTTGTTTCGATAGAGAACATTTTGTCCCCAGTAAGTTATAAATATGTCTTCGAATCCATCGTTGTTGAAGTCGCCCACAGTTACGCCCATTGCCCACCCTGTGCGAAGTAATCCTGCCTTCTCAGTTACGTCGGTGAATGTTCCGTCGCGATTGTTTTTATACAGACGGTTGGTTGCATGCGGCGCCGGTGCATCCATCAACGTGCCCGACAGAACAAAGATGTCAAGCCATCCATCGTTGTCGTAGTCGAGAAACGCGATGCCTGCCCCAGTTGTTTCAATGAGGTATTTGGTGTGATCCATCGCGCCACAAATCGATGGCATGCGCAATCCTGCCGCAGCTCCTACATCTACAAGCCGTGCGCCGAATGGCTTCCCTGAAAACTTGCGGCGTGGTGCGGGCGCCAAACCACGGGTCGCCATACCCGCCTCCTGCGCGCGCAGCAAGGTCCCGGACATCAGTGCCGCCGGCATAAGGGCCAACATCTCGCGACGTGTCAGAATCCTGGGCATATCTTGTATTTTTCCTTCAAGCCGCCTGAACCGAGCCGAGTATTCGGTCTTGATCCACCCGCTACTGTTGCTGCAAACGCCGCGCAAGTTGAAATTGCGCATTTGCCGCCTGGGATTCTCCGTCTGCCTGAAGCGCGAGCCCGAGATTGTAATGAGCCTCGGCATAATTGGGCTTCAACTGAATCGAGAGTCTGAGCTCGCGAACTGCCTGTTTCAGTTCCCTGCCGTTCAAGAATGCAAGGCCCAGGTCATTGTGTGCTTCCGGCGATTTCGGCTCCAGTTCGACCGCCTTTTGGAATTGGGGAATGGCGAGAGCGAATTGTTTCTCCGCTTGATAGACGAGTCCGAGATTGATGCGCGCATCGATGTAGCCAGGGTTGATCCTGACTGCTGTTTCGAACTCTTCAATCGCTCGCTGATTTTCGCCTTGTTGCTGGGCAACCAATCCCCGGTTGTAATGATATTCGGCGACCTGAGGCGCTATCGCGGCGGCGTGATCGAGAGCATCGATGGACGCAGTTGCATCGCCGTGCCGCCACCGCAGCAACCCCAGGCTTTCGTATGCCTCCGCGTAGTCCGGCTTCAATTGAATGGCGTGCTGAAGATTCTCTTCTGCAGACTGCGTATCTCCCTTTTGCGCCCACGCTCGGCCCGCAACATAGTAGGCGACCGGATTGTCTTTCCAGAGCTTCAGAGCTTCATCGGTTTCCTTGAGGCACACATCCGGCTTTCCTTCCTTCAAGTGTTCGGCCGCGGAATCCAGGATCTTCGGCACTCTCGAAAGATCGATTCGAAACTGATGCAGCTCTGCCAGCTGATGCATTTCAGCCGCCGCATCTGCATCTCTTCCCATCTCCTTCAACAGTCTTGCGCGGTTATATCGGGCCGGCTCATTGTCTGGTTTCAACTTCAATGTTGCATCGAATTCACCGAGAGCTCCCTGTTGGTCCTTGGTCTCCCACAAAACTCTCGCCAATTCGTAGTGAGCGTTCGCATCGTCAGGCGCATCGCGCACGGCGACGCGCAAGGTATCGATCGCGTCCTGGGGGCGCCGCATCGAGTCCAATGTTGTTCCAAGACCAATTCGCGCATTGACGTGCATCGGATCGATCCGCAACGACTCATTGAACTCTGTAACTGCATTCCCAAGTTGCCCCATCTGTACAAAAAGCAATCCGAGGTTGTAATGAGTCGGTGCTGAGGTTGGATCGAGGCGGACAGCTTGCCGGAATTCGGCAACGGCATCGTCGTTATCCGATCGTTGAGCCAGCGCGAGGGCAAGACCCAAATGCATGACGGCTGAATTGGGCCGAAACCTGACGGCACTTCGCAACGCTTCAGTGGCGGGCTCGGCTTGGCGTGTTTCCTCCAATGCCATCCCAAGGTTGTAATAGGCTTCGGCGTAGTTGGGCTGCAGTTTCACCGCTGCCCGGAACTCCTCAATAGCCGCCCCTCTGTCACCCTCGCGCGCCAAAGCGATCCCCCGCTCGTTATGCTCCCTCGCGGCCGGTACAGGCTCTTTGGGATAGCTCGCGGACCTCTGAGCCTCCAGCCGGTGCGCCGAAACAAACATAAGCTGGGCCAGCACAAGCGCCAGGTAGCATCGTTTTCGAGTTCGCATTCCCGTCATCCTGGTTCCGACTGGACCGCATGGCTCCGCACCAGGAGAAGAAGAGCGCCTGTGCCAAGCAGGGGCGCAAAACTGGCGGCGATCAGAACCGGCTTGAAGGAGTAATGGTCCAGAATGGTGCCGATCAGGAACGTGGAAAGGATTGTACCAATCCCTCCGCCCGTAAGGCTGAAGCCGCTCACAGACGCCACAGTACTGCTTGGGTACAAGTCCGCAGGCAATGAGAGCAGCATGGTCGACCATGTCGCATAGGAAAAGCTCGCAATCGAAAAGAACAGAATGATCAGCGTCAAATTGGATGTGTACACGGCGGGGATCAGCAACACCATTCCGAACGTTCCCAGTACTAGGACGAATTTACGGGCGCGCAGGACCGGCCAGCCGCGGCGGATCATTTCGCTCGAAAGGCCTCCGCCGAAGAGGTTTCCCAAATCGCCGGCAATATAAGGTCCTGCAAAACCCAGGAGCGTATTCTCCAGTTTGAATCCCTTCGATACAAGGTAAATAGCAAACCACTCCATGATAAGAAACCAAACCGGATCGGTGACCGAGCGGCTCAGGATGATGCCCCAGGTTTGCGGAAGCCTCAAGAGTTGAAGCCAGCTGATCTTCTCGGAACCCTCCATGAATGCACGAGATTCCGAACTCGCTTCCTCCTCTTTCGCCTTCAGGAGCATCGCGCGCTCTGCGGACCCGATGTGCGGGTGGACCTCAGGCGGGTAATAGAGAAACCTCCAGGCGAGCACCCAGGAGATCCCTAGAAAACCGGTGCTGTAAAACACCGGGCGCCACGTGCCAAAGTGATGATAGAGCCATAAGACGAGGGCAGGCACCAATGCCCCACCAACAGCGGAACCGCTGTCAAAAATGGCGACCGCCCAACCGCGCTCCGCCTTGGGGAACCACTCCGAAACGGTCTTCGTGGCGCCGGGCCAATTGGCGGATTCGCCCGCACCGACAAGGAATCGGAAGACCACAAAACTCCGCAGTCCCACCGCAAAGCCCGTCAACATCGCCGAGACAGAATAGAAAGTAACCGTGATCAGCAGACCCAGCCGTGTCCCTAGCCAGTCAAGAAATTTACCCGAAGCCGTCTCGCCTATTGCATAGGCGATACGAAATGCGATCAGAATCAGCGCGAAGTCCGAGTTGGTCCAATGAAACTCAATCTTCAGGTAGGGCGCAAGGACGTTAAAGGTCTGCCGGTAGATGTAGTTGATCGCGGTGGATGCGAACAGGAGGCTGCAGATCCACCATCGGAGATGGGGAATGATGATCGGTGACCGATTTTTCCCTGGCGACTGGGTCTTCATCCACAAGAGTGGAAACCTTCTCTCCTGGAGCGTTTTCGGTCCATGGATTGATGCGCCTCCCGACGGCTATGCAAAGACTTGCCCGAAGACGCTGCTGCGCGGTCTTCGATCCCCGAAAGAATAGTTAATGGACGTCTTCCAGATAGTCTTTCCCATCCGTCAGCCAGTCGAGAGTGAATCGTGCCAATACGAGCTTTCTACAGTAATCGTCGAACGTGCCGAATGCGATGCCCGTCTCGAACAGGATTCCAATCGAGCCATCGGGAAAGACCGTCATACTGGAGTAAGCGCCCGGACCCGTCTCGATCCTCTTTGCCACTGGCCAGGTCTTTCCTTCGTCATAGCTCAATCGCACAGTCACGTTGAATCGACCTCGGGGATCGGAGGTAACTGAACCGACTCCGATGTTTCCGCTTACGGGATTGGAAAAAAGAATACGATTCTTTGAGTACCCCTGATCTTCGCGCGTGTAGCGGATCATGCTCCCCTGGCAATCGGGATCGGGCAGATCAGGATCGGCGACTGGCTGTGACCAGGTTTGTCCTTGATCTTTGCTGAACATGATCCTGCGATTCGGTGCATTCCTCGCCGGCTGAAGAGGAGGGTGCCATCGACGAGTTCGACGACCTGGGTTTCGTTCCAGTCTCCCGGCGCGACTCCGCCCGACTTCCAGCTTTTGCCGTGGTCATCGCTGTAGATGATTCCGTCGTAAACCTGCACAACCAATCGGCCCGACCGGAGTTGGATTCCGACACCGGGACCAATTTCATGACGCCCAGTTGCCTGAGTGACTTCGATGGGGGTTGACCACGTGGCGCCTTCATCTGTGCTTTTCGTGACCCAAATCGGGCGCGTTTTCATCTTTGTACGGTTGCAGGTAATCATTCGCGAAAAGATAGATCGTTCCATCGCTCTGATCGACAACGGGGACAGGATTCATCCAGGCCTCCCCGCTGGCGCTGCTGCGAAACACCACCTGCACGGGAAGCCACATCATCGTATTGTGGCGGTCGCGTCCCCCACCCTGAGCTGTTGCAAAAGCCGGTGTCCATTTGCCGGCGTTTCCGCGGCTGCGCTTCAGGACAATATCCGTAGGTCCGCCGTCTTTGCCGATGTCTTTTCGACCTTCGGTGAAAGCCAACACGGTCCCGCTCTTCGTGCAAATCAGCGACGGTATTCGATAAGTGTTGTAGTCATCCTGCCCGCCCACGAAGAGTTCCGTCTGTTCGAAAAGGCCCTGCGCGCGCAGTGCTGACCCCATACCGATAATCGCTGCACAAAGCAGCACTGCAGTTCCCAGATTTCGCATAGACCTTTCCGCCACGTCTCGAGATTCTGACGGCAACTGTACTAGAACGTGAACTTCGCCGCTACTTGGCCAATACGGTTGGCGCCTTGTGTACCGGTGACAACTCCCATGTTGCTGGTGAAGGTGCCGCTCGGCAGACCGAACGAAGTCCGATTGAAGACGTTAAAGTATTCCCCGCGAATCTCCACGGCCGTTCCTTCTGTAATCTTGGTGATCTTATGCAACGCTAAGTCGGTGTTGTCTGTACCGGGGCCGAAGAAGAACCGCCGCGGCGTTGCCCCAAACGTTCCCAGCGTCGGCGCGGCGAACGATGAAGCAGCGTCGAAGTACTCTCCCCCTGTGGCATGCAGATTGGTGCGAACCACCTTCCCCAGGTAGACCGGAAAATCCGAGCCGCCGCCGCCGCTGCCTGCCAGCGAACTGTCGTAACCGGACTGAATCGTCACAGGCAGGCCGGAAGTGAAACGAGTAATCCCGGAAATCTGCCATCCATCCAGTCCACGGCGACCCCACCTGGCTATTCTTCCAAGGGGCAAATCGTACGAATAGCTGACCACCAGATTCTGCGGCAAATCGAACGCGGACAGCGATCGCGAGAGCCTGTGGTTATACGGATTCGTCCACAGATCGTTGAATCCCGAGTTGTCGTCGATCGATTTCGAAAGAGTGTACGCGGCAAGGAATCGCAATGATCCTACGTCTCTTTGCAGACTGGCCTGGAACGAATTGTAGTTGGAACTGTGCCAGGTCTCCACCCACACCAGATCGCCAAAATCGAGCAGATCCTCGTTCAGTCCGCGGCCCGACGTCACGCTGTAGGGTCGCGTGCCGTTGATCACCGTTCCATCCGCCTTTTCGTAGATGCCGTTTTCGCCGCCCGGCCCGCAGGTGGGACTTCCTGGAGCAACCTGGCTCAGTTGGCTCACGCTCAGGCACAACTGCGCATTCCCAGCGTTGGCTTGCGTCTCTCCGAGCAGGTGGTGAGCCTGGGCGCCCACATAGGTCAAGGTCATGATCCCCACGTTCGAAATGTCGCGTTGAATCGAGAGATTCCATTGTTCCGTATAGGGAACAGTATTGTGCGTCCAGGCCGCCTGTGTGCTGTTCAACGGCAGGAACTGATCCCAGATACCTGTCGTTCCATGAGGAGCCTGCACGAACGGGAAGCGCTGTCCAATGTTGGCTCCGTTGCGGGCCGCATAAGGAGCCTCCAGATAACTGTTGTTGTCGGCCCAGTACTGCGCGAAAGGCGGATTGCCCGAGAACCAAAGGTTCTCGATCTCTTCAAGCGCTGAATAGTAGATCCCAAATGCCGCACGAATACTGGTCTTCCCGGGTCCGCCAAACAGTTTGCCCAAGCCTCCATCTGAGAATCCAGGCGAATAAGCAATACCAACCCTTGGACCAAAGTTCTTCACCTTGGTCGGCCACATTCCCGGCGCTACGCCCGGATCGCCCGGGAAGACCCAGCCCTCGGGAGCGTCCGGATATAGTTTCGACTCCTCGCCCGGAATGAAGGTCTCCACACGCCCCTTGGTGTCCGCCCACGGCGTGCCGATCTCCCATCGCAATCCCGCGTTCAGCGTCAAGTTTGGCTTGATCTTCACGCTGTCCTGAACATAGACAGCCCCATAAGTCGAGCGGTCGTCCAACCCCGGAGGCGAAGTCTGCTCAAAGTAATCCGGCGCGCCCAGCAGGTAGTCCGCAAAATCGTTTCCGGTTTCCGTGCCATTGAAACTGAAATTGCCGGAGTTGTGTGTGTTGTATCTTGCGTTGAGCTGTAGCTTGCGGAAGTCGCCCCCGAATTTTATGGTGTGACGGCCGGCAACCTTGGAGAAGCTGTCGACTAACTGATACGAGTTGTCGAACGAACCATTGAAGTAATAGCCGCCGAACGTGGGGCCGCTCGACAGCGAGATTCCGGGCAGCCCTTCCTGGGAGGGTATCGACGGAACAATGCCCAATCCGCCTTCAACGAACCCCCAAGTCGACACCTTGCCAAAGCCGGCCGTTTGCTGGCCGTTCTCGAGAGCGTTCCGCGTATAGCTCAGACGCAGTTCGTTCACCGCCGTGGAACCGAAGGGCCGCGTATCGCCCACAAGAATTTGTTGCGCGCGATACGGATTCGAGCTCGGGATTCCAGGCATGTTGCCTCCCCCATAGGGATTGGCGAGGAGTCCGTTGTCGATGTGATAGTAGAAGCTCCATCGGCCAGTTACCCGCGTATCCCAGTCGATGCGCGCGCCCGCCTTGTCGTCGTTATAGGTTTGGGGAAGCGAGGCATCGTTGTAATATGGCGTTCCGGAACCGTTGGTAGTGTTTCCCGCTTTGATGAACTGCAGGGTCCCCGCCGCGGCCGGCGACCAGGCCACCTGCGGAATCATCTGATTGGGAAAGACGCATTCAGTGGTATCGGTGCAGCCCGGAAAATAGTAGGGCTCGCCATTGGTGACCAGGTAGCCGAGCCGGCTGGTCAGGGTTTGGTCCATGCTGACCGCGCCGCCCGTTGCGCCGCCGCCCTTGACATAATATAAGGTCGGAGGACCGCCCGAATTGGGACTGAATCCCATTGGATTGAAACCTAAATTCCCCGCATTTGAAAAGTCACCCGTTCGCATATCATTGGACGGAACCGGAACATTGGTCTGGGCGCCGGTCGTCTGACGGGTCCCCTGGTAATCCAGGAAGTAAAAGAGCCGATCGCGAATGATGCGGCTGCCGACTGTGCCGCCAAATTGGTTCTGATGCAAAGCGCCCTTCGTGCCGGTGTTGAAGTAATTCTTTGCGTCGAAATCGGAGTTGCGCAAAAAATCGTAGGCATCGCCATGAAGCCGGTTGGTTCCGCTCTTGGTGACCACGTTCACCACTGCGCCCGCGGCCCGGCCATACTCTGCGTCCGCTGTATTGCTTAAGAGACGGAACTCCTGAATGGAATCCAGCGTGGGAACGACGGCCGTTCCATTGTCGTAGTTATTCTCTACGTCCCCACCGTTCACGCTGTAGGCATTGCCGGCTTCACGCGAGCCATTGACCGAGAAATCGCCGCTCGCAAGGTCGCCCGAAACCTTTTGCAGGTTCCCAGGATAGAAGGCGGCGCTGGAAGTCTGCGGAACAACACCGGCTTGCAGTCCAATCAGATCGACAAAGCTGCGGCCGTTGAGCGGCATTTGCTCCACTTTGGTGTCCTGAATCACGTCGCCCAATTGTGTGCTGGTCGATTCGACCTGCATGGCCTCGGCCGAGGCTTCCACAGTCTGCGACGTAGTACCCACCACAAGCTTAAAATCCGCGCGAAAGTCTTGATCGACAAGCAGTTTGATTTCGTTCTGGACTGCCTTCTCGAAGCCCGCAGATTCAACAGTCACCTCATAGCCAGAGCCAATAGGCACCGCGAGGAATTGATAACCCGTCGCGTCTGACTTTACCGTCTTCTCGTAGCCTGTCAGGCCATTGTGGAGAGTGACAGTGGCGCCGATCACGACTGCCCCGCTCGAATCGGTTACCGTCCCTAGAATCTTGCCCGTCACATCAGCCAAAAGTTGTACAGAACCTGCAAGAGCGAGGACGGTTACGAGGAAGAATCTTGTCAAACGAGACATTCTTTGAGTCCTCCGAATACTGTATACAGAATGTTGTAGCGGACGATAGCATTGAGGGGGGTAGCTGTCAAGCGAAAACTCGCCAAATCCGTGATTTTGTCCACGGTCTATCGTATACTGGATTCGAAATCAAGCTCCTGCCCTCTCCCGCAGGCTGCTCGGGTGGTTATCGATGACGAATGATATGCTTCGCCCTTCCTCTGATGGGCTCACTAGTTCGGATCAGGACCTCAGCGCCCTTGTAAAAGGGAAGCTCTACACAGCTGTGGTCGCTGACGCCCTCGACCAGATTGGCATTCGCAACCAGGCAATGCGTGAGTATCTGCGCCCCGTGTGCAAGTGCCCAGCGTTCTTCGGCTGGGCACGAACTATCGCGTGCTGCGATGTCTACCACGTTCCACCGGAACCCTACGCGATGGAGATCGAGGCGATCGACAGCATTCTCCCCGGAGAGGTTGTGGTGGTCTCCACGCAACAGTCGAAGCGGAATGCGCCGTGGGGAGAGCTGTTGTCAACCGCCGCAAGGGCACGCGGTGCGCACGGCGCGGTCATCGACGGCCTGGTTCGCGATGTCGGAAAAATAGAAGAACTGGGATTCCCGGTGCTCGCGGCAGGAATCAAGCCCGTCGATTCGATCGGAAGAGGCATTGTTACGGGCTACAACGTCCCCGTGGAATGTGGCGAAGTGCTGGTCAACCCCGGCGACTTCGTCTTTGCGGATCTCGATGGTGTCATCGTAGTCCCCAGAGCGAATGTCGAGGAAGTTCTTCACCTGGCTCTCAACAAGGCAACTCGTGAGAATAGTTCGAGAGCCGAGCTGATGGAAGGGCGCCTATCTGCGGGACGTTTATCGAAAGTACGGCGTCCTTTAGCGGCGAAGCACTCGTTCTGCGCCCCCTGATGTTCAACAAACGGATCATCGACCGTGCGGCTACAGCAGTTCCACAATTGCTGTACCCCGAAGCCACCGCTGCCGAGTAGCATTTTCCTTAGAAAATGACGCCTTTCGCGGAATTGAAAAGCGCACGTGGAATTGTGGAACTGCTCTAACGAAGGAATTCCATGCTGATCGATATTCATAGCCATTACTTCAAGTGCCCCGAACACTTTCAAAAGGACTTTGTCGCGCAGACACGGAGAGTCACCAACCCATCCTTTGACCTCAATGTGCGATGGGCGGACTATCGCGCTCAAGCCACTCTATGCGACCGGACTGTCGTGTTCGGCGGAAAGGCGGCACTGGCGGGCCTTTGGGTTCCGGATGATGAGGTTGCGGCATACTCCGCCAGCCATGCGGATAAAGCAATAGGCTTCCTCTCCATCGATCCAACTCAAGCCGGATGGGAGGACGAGCTTCACCATGGCCATCAGGACCTGAAACTCAAGGGCATCAAATTGATGCCCATGTATGCGGGCTTCTATCCCAATGATCGCAAGATCGATTATCTCTGGGAGTACGCGACGCGCCACAAGCTTCCTGTTCTCTTACATACAGGAACGACCTTCGTGACCCAGGCCCCCCTCGACTGTACGATTCCCCGTCTCCTCGACGATGTCGCAATTCGCTTCCCCAAGGTGAAGATCATCCTGGCGCATCTCTCTCATCCTTACGAGGGTGAATGCGTCGCCACGATCCGAAAACATCCCAATGTCTATGCGGATTGTTCGGCACTCTACTACCGGCCGTTTCAGCTCTATCACTCTCTCATGCTGGTTCAGGAGTATCGCGTGTGGGGTAAGGTCCTGTTTGGAAGCGACTATCCATTCGCCACGGTCGATGCAAGTGTAGCGGGCATGCGTAACTTGAACAGCATGCTGGAAGGCACCGCGCTCCCCAGGCTCGATAGGGAGCAGATGGAAGCGATGTTCCAGAGAAACTCGCTCGAGCTGCTTGAGGTCGAGGTATAGATTAAGGTTCAAAGCGAACCATAGACACTGACTTGGATTTTCGGAGGCTCCATTGCCGGAGGGCAGCAAACCGAGTACCGCACCGACCCAGCTTCCCTTGATCTCGCCACAGAATAAGGGGCTGGGTCTGCTCGACCGCGAGCTGCATGCAGACGACTTTGCAGCGCTTGGCTGGAACCTGCTTCACGAAGATCTGAGTTTGCCGGTTGCCGTGCTCGATTCCGGCAAGCTCAGCCACAATCTTGAATGGATGCGGCGCTTCATTGACGCTTACGGCGTGCGGCTCGCGCCCCATGGCAAGACCACGATGGCCCCGAAGCTCTTCGAAATGCAGATGAGCCACGGGGCATGGGGAATCACGCTCGCCACGGCGCACCAGACATTCGTTGCCTGGCAGCATGGGCAACGCCGCGTGCTGATGGCCAATCAGCTCGTCGGCCGGCAGAACATGGCGCTCGTCTCGCGCATGCTTGAGGATCGCGACTTCGAATTTCTCTGCCTTGTCGACTCACCGGAATCCATCCGTCAGCTCAGCGCTTTCTTTTCCCGGCGCAATCAGCGTCTACACGTGCTGCTGGAGATCGGCATCGCAGGCGGACGGGCCGGCGTGCGCAACGACGAGCAGTTGTACGCGGTGCTCAATGCCATCTCCGCGTCGCAGGGCGCGGTAGTGCTCGATGGCGTCGAGCTCTACGAGGGCATCCTCGACGACCAAGCCGCGGTTCGCGGTTTCCTTGAGCGCGCAGCCGTCATCACCGGGAGCCTGATGGCGGAAGGACGCTTCGATCGCAAGCTGCCCATCCTCTCCGGTGCGGGGTCCACCTGGTTCGATGTGGTTGCGGAGGTCTTCTCCGGCGCCAGGTTTCCGCAACCGGTTGAGATCGTGTTGCGGCCAGGCTGTTATCTCACGCACGATGCGGGCTTCTATCGCGAGGCCCACGCCAGGATTCTCGAACGCAACCCGGTCGCGCGCGAAATGCTCGAGAAGCTTCAGCCTGCGCTCCAGGTCTGGGCCTACGTACAGTCCGTTCCAGAGGAGACGCGGGTCATCGTGGGCATCGGCAAACGCGATGCGTCTTTCGATCTTGGTCTTCCCATGCCGGCGGTGCATTTCAGGCCGGGCGAAACACGGCCCAAATCCACGCCACCACACTGGAAGCTAACGAAAATGATGGACCAGCACGCATATCTTGAGATCGCTGCCGGCGACGACGTGCGTGTCGGCGACATGATCGCCTTCGACATCTCGCATCCCTGCCTCACCTTCGATCGATGGCGAGCCATTCCCGTGATTGACAGTGAGTACCGCGTCGTTGACATGGTCCAGACTTTCTTTTGAATCCTGAATGGGAAGAAGCCGTCGAGGCCGATCACCCAATTCACAACCCTCACCGCATTACGCACAGGTGTGCATGGAACCCAATGGAGGCAAGGATGAGCGTGAAACGATACGGCCCGGAAGCGGGCGCTGCAGCGCTGCCCATCGCCCGCGCCGTCGAAGCCAATGGCTGGCTTTATGTGTCGGGCCAGGTGGCTATGACCGAGGACGGCCTACTCACCGGCAACATCACGGTCGAGGCGCGGCAGGCGATTCGCAATCTTATTTCTGTGTTGAACGAAGCGGGCTACGGGCCGGAACACGTGGTGCGGTGCGGGGTATGGCTCGACGACCCACGGGACTTTGGCGCATTCAACGCCGTCTTTCGCGAGTTCTTCGGCAAGAATCCGCCTGCACGCTCGTGCGTTGTCTCGAGTATGGCCGTCGATTGCAAAGTAGAGATCGAGTGCGTCGCGTACAAGGATCCCGCAACTTAAATCGCGGGGTTCAATCGGGATTCGGGCAGGGCCGTCGCAACTATTGGGCGTTGATCTTGACCACGAAATAGGTAATTTCCTTGCCCTTCTCGAGAACCAGCTGGTGCGGCACCTTGAACGGAATGTGCACGACATCGCCAGTCACTAACTTTGTCCTGGTCCCGCCCCGGATCGATTTCGCTTCGTATTCGTGCGGTTCGGTTAACTTCGGGTCGACAAGGACGCCGCCTTGAATGAGAGTAGCCTCGCCGCTCAGAATGAAGAAAACATCGTTCTGCGTCTCGTGCAGCTCGGCGCCGCCGGTGGCCTCGCGGCGCGCCACCTCCACGTGGTGATTCCCATAGTCACCGAGCGTCTCCGAGGCCGACTTCTCTTCATCCAGCTCGTGAGACAGCTTTCCCTCGAGCCGCTGGAAGTCGCTCTTCTGCCAAACGTCCGAGGCTGCTGTAGCCGAGCCCATCCCCAGGGGTGCTGCTGCAACCGCCAATGCGATCGCACAGTAGGTGCCAATTCTTGCCATCATGTGTTCGCTCCACAGATCAAATTCACGAAGTTAATTGCCGAGAGCCAGAGGAGACTCGCGCCCACGCGCCGAGACAGGCTCGAGAACCGCGCTGCCGCCGGAAGAGACGACCAGCGCTTGCTCGAAGTTGTTCACGGTCAGACCTGCATGCCGCGGAATGAGATAGAGAATTTCGCCGATCTCCGGAATCGCCGCTCCCGCCGGTGCCTGCAGCGTCAGATGTTCTTCCGATAATCGCTGCGGAACCAGCTCTGGCCTGCCGAGTACCGCGCAATTGGGAAGACCGGCGAAAACAGCAACTGCCTTGACACCCGCATCGCAGGTCAGCAGGTCCGCACGTGGATGACTGACCACGCGGGTCGCCACCAGTGCAGCCGGACGATAGCCAAGCTGAGGCAATTGGTGCTGCACAGTAAGATCGCCGTAGATCGCCGCGCCCGGTGAGACGCGGAGTGTGAAGTCTCCACTGAGCAGCGACGAATTCACGCTGGCGAATTGGAACACGGAACTGCCCGACGTGATGACTTCGCCGACGTCAAAGCCTGCATCCTTGACCGCTCCGGCCAAGCGGACCAGTTGCTCATAGCCTTTAGAGCGCTTGCAACTGCCGCTCCTCAAAACCAAGCGAACCGAGATGGCCGTCGTAGTAATGCAGCCCACGGAAACAGTACCCGGAATCGACGATGCTGTGCACCAGCTTCAGCACGTCTTCGACACGTTCCGGATCGACGCCCGTGCGGTCCATGCCGGGGTTCACGTCGACGAACATCCCGGTATGCGGCTCCCACCCACTGAGCTGCGCCGGGTGATCGATAAGTACCGATACGCACACCGGCGGATGGCGCGCGCTCAATTCCCTCACCCGCTGCGCATTGGCCCCCACCATGGGATAGGCCACAAGAACATCGCGCATTCCTGCCTCGCAGGCGACTGCGAGTTCGAGCGTGGTGGCGCACTTGCATTGCAGAATTCCCGATTCAACGTAGCGGCGCACGACACTCAGCAGCTTCGCCGTTTTGATGTGCGGGCGCAGGCGATTCGGATTGCCGCCGGCGTTCTTTATCGTTGCGGCAATGTTTGCATCCACGATGTCGCGAAAGATCGTCAGGACCGGGGTGAGGAGGTGCTCGATGCCTGCGACCCTGTAGGTGCGATCGTCACCGGGAGCGGCGTTGGACGGCGCCTTTAGACCGCCGGCATCGGGCAGGATCATCATCATTTTTTGTTGCTTGCGTTGGAGAGAACCGCCTCTTGTTTGAGCATTCCCAGCCGTTGCAGCTCAGCGCGAACCCGATCTTCCTGTTCCGGTGTTGGGCTTGGATACGGGTGTCCAGGGTTAGAGCATTCGATCACTCCGAGCAGCTTGAGAACTGTCTTGCATAGTCCCAGGGATTTCGCCACGATCGAAATCGAAGCAGGCTCCCAGCAACGCTGAACATTATGCAGCGAGACCGCTTCATCCTGGGCCTTTCTCGCTGCGGCCCAGTCGCCCCGTTTTGCCGCTGCCCGGATTCTCGCATATGTCGATGGCATGAGATTCCCGAGCGTGGGAACGCAACCGGCAGCACCGAGAAAGAAAGCGGCATCGGCCAAACAAGTGTGTCCCGTCAGCACGCTGAACCCGGGCAGATGGCGGAGCTGAGCAAGGAGATGTGGGAAGTCGGCGAAGTCAGCCGAGTCCTTGATTCCCACCAATGTCCCTTCCTCCGCCAGCTCGACAACCGTCGCAATCTCCATGGGCGTCTGTGTGGCATAGGACGCATCGTAGGCAAGCATCGGGATATCGACGCATTCGCGAATCCGCCGAAAATGAGTGAAAACCTCGATCTGAGTCACTTTGTCATAGATCGGAGTCGTGGCAAAAATCGCATCGGCCCCGGAAGCCTTCGCTAGCTTCGCGCGCTCGATGCACCTGGCCGGGCCCGAGTCGATACAGCCGATAAGCACCGGCACCTTGCCATTCACTTCCTGAATTACTGTGTCGGTCACAACACTGCGCTGTTTCTCAGTGAGAGTGTGGAACTGGCCGGTAGCACCCAGAACCCAAAGACCGTCGACCCCACCATCGACCGTGTAGCGAGTCAGTCGCTTAAGAGAGGCGATGTCGACATCCCCCTCGGCGGTCAGTGGAGTAATGAGCGGCGGGATTATGCCATCAAAAGACCTATTCTTCATCGGACCCTCTTCCTTTGGGTTCTGGAGGAGCATTTGGCTTTGCCTAGCTCCATTTTGAGACAGAAGACGCTCAAAGGAACCCCTTTTTTTGATTTGTCGATTGTATACAGAATACCGACTCCGGGCAACTCGCTAAATCGCCCGCCGAAAATCGTCTATCGTATACAGTCGAGCGTATGTGCTACAGTTCCGGAATGCAACCCGCAGGGATCGTTGACCAGAAACCCGGCGCCGCTTCTCGGCTGAGGCCGGAATTCAGATTGGCAAATGCTGGCGATGTGGAAGAAACGTACAAAGTGTATGTGGTTGCTAACGAAGACCTTAATCGACATCTCGGGCGTCATTCCGATCTCCGGAAACACACCCTGCCCGCCCGGGCCCTGGCCGTTCGCACAAGCGCGCTTCGTTCCGACCCGAACCGCTTCTGGGTTGCCGACTTCGGGGGCAGAATCGGAGGGTTTGGGCTCGCGACTCGCCGTCGCACATTATGGTATCTGGCTGCTCTGCACGTTCTCCCCGAGTTCCAGGGCCAAGGAATCGGAACACAGCTTATCCGTCGCTGTCTGGGCGCATTCGAGCCGAGTGACAGCCCAACCCTGCTGACGACCAGCGACTCGGCGAATCCCGTTTCGACCGGGATGTACTTCCGCTTCGGACTCCTGCCTCAGACCGCGATTCTTCAGTTACAGGGTCAGCCTCGATCGCTTGGACCAGGAAGCGTTGAGCTGCGCAAGGCCGATGGCGCGGCTGTGAAAGAGGGCATCGACCGCATCGACAGGATCGTTCTCGGAGAGATTCGCCCCGAAGATCACCAGTGCTGGGCCACGGTTTCGAGCATGGTCCCCTACCTGGCCTATGAAAAAGACCGCATGGTGGGCTACATCTACATTGATCGCGATGGAGCCCTTGGGCCGGCAGCAGTCGAACGGCCGGAACTTTTGACCCCAACCCTTTCGGCCGCTCTCGAAATCTATGCCGCAGATCAATCGTCTCCGTTGCAAATCAGGATTCCGAGTGACGCGCGAGAAACTCTGAGCGCCCTTTTCTCCGCAGGATTTTGCGAGGTCACCGAGGTCCGCCTTCTCCTCACTTCCCGCAAATTCGGTTGTTTCGATCAATATCTGTTTTCAGGCGCCGACGCTCTCTTCTGAACGACATCATGAATATTCTGCTCCGCAATCCGCGTATTTCCTTCGCCGAGCGATCCGGGGATGACCTTTTCGTCGTCGATGGACGCATCCAATACCGCCGCACCCAGCGTGGGATGAGCTCGAGCGGGGACGGTTTGTTTGTTCTTCCGGGGCTCGTCGATGCTCATGCCCACCTGATGACATCGCCAGAGATTGGCGTGCCCGGTTATACCGAGGCGCGACACACCGATCCCGAAGAACTGACTCGGCGCGTGCTGACGCATCTGGCGGCCCAAAGAACAGGTGGTGTTCTCGCGGTTCGCGACGTTGGAGCTCCGACAGGAACCGTGGTCGAGGTCATGAAGAATCTCGATCCGACAATGCCTCACCTCCAGGCCGCAGGCCGATTCATTGCCCCGCCTGGTCGCTATCTTCCCAATGTCGCCCATGAGGTTTCCGGTCATGACCTTGTCCGCGCGGCCCGCGAGGAAGCTGCCCGGGGTGGGGGCTGGGTCAAGTTTATCGGCGACTCGTCGCACCGCGATCACCCCGGTTCCGACCCCGATGTTGGCTGGACGGTGGATGAGTTGAGGCCGGCAATCGATGCCGCTCGAAGCCTGGGAGCGCGCATTGCCATGCATGTCACAACTCCCGCCGCCGTCGAAATGGCAATCGCACTGGACATCGACTCCATCGAGCACGGCTCTCATTTGAAGCCGGAGCACTTGCGGCAAATGGCGGAACGCGGTCGAGCCTGGACGCCGACACTGGCTGCCTTTCGGATCTTTCTCAAACGCATTCGATCGGGAGAATTGAAAATGCCGGAGCGATCGTTTGCCGAAGCGGTCGAGGCTATCGAACAGCAGCTCCCCTTGGCCGCAGCGGCGGGCGTGACCCTTCTGTGCGGCACGGATGCCGCCTTCGACCACGGAAAGATTGGGCTTGAAGTCCTTGCATTTATTGACGCGGGTCTCACACCCGAACGCGCGATTCGTGCCTTGACCATTGATTCCTGGAAGTACCTCGGGCTTGGAGATCCGCTAGCGGAAAATGCGGTAGCCGACTTTGTCGCCTACGACCGTGATCCGCTCTCCGATCCTGAAGTCCTCCTCAGCCCCCGTCTGGTTGTCCGGAACGGGCAAGTTGTTGCCGGCAGACTGTGACCATGGAGCTTGGACGGGCCTTCGCGCACCTGCGTTTCTTGAAAGCAGCTCAGTTCGCCAACAGATCGCCGACACCGCCTCTCTCTCGGGAATCAATTGAGTGTCAATTTCATGCGAGTGCGTCGGGAATTGGAGGACTACTTTGTATGCAGAACTGCGTGGGTGGTTGTAAGAAATGCATCAGCCGGCGACGATTCTTATCTCTCGCAGCCGCGAGCACTGCATGGGTACTCACCGAAGATGCTCAAGGTGCGATAATCGAAGAAGCTCCTTTCCCGAATGCCGCCGCGGAAGCTAAGCCGCTCCCCGGCGGCATTACTCCGGAGCGCTTTGAAGAAGCGAAGCGGCGCGCGGCCGAGATTGTTGCCAAACTCACCCTCCCTGAAAAGATTTCGCAACTCGGCTGTTACGCACCGGCAATCGAGCGCGTCGGACTGCCAACTTTCAACTACTATGCCAATGAAGCTCTGCACGGCGTCAACGGCAGGGGTCCAGTCACCTGCTTTCCGCTCCCTTTGGCTCTCGGCTGCACATGGAATCGCGCCCTTGTCGAGCAAGTGTTCAATGTCGTCTCCGATGAAACCTGGGCCTGGCACAAAAAGAATGGAATGGACCTCGCCTTGTTTTCTCCGCCGACGATCAACATGGGAGCTCGAGATCCGCGTTGGGGTCGCGTCGGAGAAAATTACAGTGAAGACCCATATCTGGTTGAGCAGATGGCAATCTCCACCGTCTCGGCGATGCAAGGCAACGATCCCCGATTCCTCAAAACGATCGTCTGCGCCAAGCACTATATCGCCAACGAAACAGATGCAGATCGACACACCGCCTCTGCCTCAGTCGATCCGCGAAGCTTCTGGGAATACTATGCGCGTGTCTTTGAGACGATCGTGAAGCAGGGACGCGTCTTCACCGTCATGAGTTCTTATAACTCCCTCAACGGCATTCCAACTTCCTGCAGCCGCTTCCTGCTGACCGATATTCTGCGCAATCTCTGGGGATTCCAGGGCTACGTTGTTTCCGATTGCGACGCCGTGGAAGACATCGCAAAGACACATAAGTTTGTGCCGACATTGGAAGAGGCTGCCGCCTTGGCGGTGGATGCCGGCTGCGACATCAACTGCGGCACCACATATCAAGATCATCTGGCGAAAGCAGTCGATCAAATGTTGATCGGCGAGTCCGCCATCGATCGGTCCGTGATTCGTTCGTTCACGGGTCGAGTATTGTTGGGCGAATCTCGACCCTCCCGATCGGAATCCCTATAACAAGATTCCGATTTCCTGCCTCGAGAGCGACAACCATCGCGAACTCGCTCTCGAAGCCGCCCGGCAATCGATTGTTCTTTTCAGGAACAACGGGAGCCTGCTGCCGCTCGACCGCACAAAGATCAAGAAGATCGCCGTTATCGGCCCTATGGCCGATGTGTGCAATCTTGGAGACTACTGCGGCACATCGTTCAATCTCGTCTCTCCCTTGCGCGGAATCAGGCAGTATCTCGGACTTTCAACGCCGCCTTCCTACAGAAAGCGCGCGAGTGATTACGCAAGCTACGATGGTCCGCTCCAACTCGAAGCCTGTAAGGAAGGCGGACACGACCTAAGCTACAACACCGATGGAACGCAAGGGTGGGCTCCTCAGAACTGGGTCAAGATTCCCGGCCGCGTGAAAGCATGGGCTGCATACAGTGGAGTTCAATGTACGGGAGCAACCGAATTCCACGCCCGCGTGGCAACGAAATCGGATGTCGCCAAGATGGAAGTGCGTCTCGACGACCAGAATGGCCCGATTCTTTGCCAGATCAAGATTCCGAATACGGGCGACTTCCAGAAGTGGATCGATGTCTCTGCGCCGCTTAGCCCCGTTGAAGGCGAGCATTCCGTCTTCTTGCTCTTCCTCGGCGAACCCGGCCCGCTGTTTGGCATTCAGTATTTCGAATTAACGCCCGCCTCGCTGATCGCTCCAGAAACCCGCGGCCCAATTGAAGTCACCTACGCGCCTGGCTGCGCCGTCGTGAACGACCGCGATCCAGATGAGTTTCTGAGAGCGACGAACGCAGCCCGCGCCGCCGACGTGGCTCTCGTGTTTGTCGGGGCCGACGAACAAGTGAGTGTCGAAGGTCTTGACCGGAAGTCGATCGAGCTTCCCGGAGCGCAAAATGAACTCGTCACTGCTGTATTCGCCGCGAACCCCAGAACCGTCCTCGTCATTTCATCCAACTCGCCCGTGGCCGTGAAATGGGACGAGCAGGAAGAATTGCCGGCGATCGTCGGGGGCCTCTTTCTCGGGCAGGAACAGGGGCGCGCCCTGGCCGAAGTGCTTTTTGGCGAATACAACCCTGGGGGAAAACTGAGCACGACCTGGTACAGCAAAACCGAAGACCTACCGGATCTACACGATTACAAGCTGACGAACGGCCGAACCTACATGTATTTCAAAGGTAAGCCAGTCTATCCATTCGGACATGGACTTAGTTACACAACATTTCAGTACGCTGCGCTTCAATTGAGCGCCGAGACGCTGAAGCAGGGTGAGACTCTCACTGTCAGTCTGAGCGTGACCAACACTGGAAACCGCGCCGGCGACGAGATTGTTCAGTTCTACGTCCGTGCTTCAGGAGAAGCAAACAACGTGCAATTACCGCTCAAACAACTTGCGAATTTCGATCGAATTCATTTGAAGCCCGGTGAAAAAAGAACAGTAAAATTCGACCTGCCTCACTCGGAGCGTTCGCTGCACTTTTGGGATGATGCAACCCGTACGTTCAAGCCGGTGAAGGGGGATGTCGACTTGCTGGTCGGCTCCTCGTCCGACGACATTCGGCTCAGATCCACGGTGCGGATGTAGGAACTGCGGGGCTCGCCATCAGCGGTCGGGCACGACGATCGAGACGTAAAGAGGAAAAGAGATGAACAATCCCTGGTCGGTTTTTGTGTATGCGTGGCTGCTTGCCTATGCGGCATTTCATCCTTGATCGCAACGCTTGTTCCTTATGGCTGCGCTAAGCTGCGAGTCACCATCTTTCCGAGAGTCGACAAGCTGAAGCGGCCTTGGCTCAACTTAGCCCGATCTTATGTAAACGCTCATGAGCTTTCGGCTAAAGTTGAGGAGCAGAACATTATGTTCAATAACAAGGAAAACTCAAGCTCGTCCGGCGCCGCCATCTCCGTCGATTCCGGCAACTCCTCGTGCGCGCTCGATCGCCGCAGGTTTCTCGGACTTGCCACTCTTAGCTCCGTCGCTCTCGCCCTCGCACCCGAATTCGCGCAAGCCACAAGCGACGCAGAAACTGCTCGCGCCACTCCTGCCCAACCCGCCTATGCGGCTTTCCATTCGCTCGCACCCGGCGAAGTAAGGCCTGAAGGCTGGCTGCAACTCTATCTTCAAAAGCAAGCGCGCGAACTTGCGATCCACCTGCCCGATGTGAGCTGGCCGTTTTCGGACGCCTATTGGTCGGGCGAAGAGAATCGTCCTGACCCGAAGCTCGCTTCCGGCCGGTGGTGGCCGTGGGAGCAGAAGGCCTACTGGATCGATGGCGCTTTGCGCTGCGCTCTGGTGCTTGACGACAAGGAGCTTTTGAAAACGGCCGGCTTCGCGGTGGAATACACCTTGCACCATCAGTCCTCGGATGGATATCTCGGCCCGGCATATGCAAAGGATGCCGAAGTCGGCGATCCTGCCGCGGGATATTTTCGGTGGCCGCACACCGTCTTCTTCCGCGCGCTTGCCGCCTATGGTGAAGCGTCGAACGATCCCCGCGTTGCTGTTGCAATGCGGCGCCACTATCTCTCTGACTGGGGTCGCGTTCACTACGGCGGGCCCTCGCGCGATGTGACCAACGTGGAAGGTATGTTGTGGGCCTTCCAAGGCACAGGTGATCGACAACTGCTCTCCATGGCTGAAAAGGCCTGGAACGATTCCCTTCTCTCTGCTCAACCGGGCGATTGGAGGGCCGGCGATCTGTATCCGGACCGCGTCTTCGCTAACACGCCCATCCGTGCCCATGGTGTCACCTACGCCGAAAAGTCCAAACTACCGGCGATCCTCTACATGCACACGGGCAATCCCGAATATCTGCGCTTTGCGACTGCAGCGCAGGATCGAATCTTCAATCATCACATGCTGGTGGACGGCATGCCTTCGACGAGCGAACTGTACGCCGGAACATCGGCCCTGGATGCTCACGAGACCTGCGATATCGTCGATCACACATGGACCTGGGGCTATCTGCTCATGGCCACAGGCGATGGCGTCTGGGCCGATCGCATCGAACGTGCCTGCTTCAATGCAGGCATGGGCGCCATCAAGAAAGATTGGAAGGCAATCCAGTACTTCTCCAGTCCCAACCAGGTGATTGCCACACGGACTTCAAACCACGTTCCCCAGTCAGACCCGGAGACCACGCCGTGGATGGCTTTTGCGCCTAATCCCGGACACGAGTCATCCTGTTGCGCCGGGAATGTGCATCGCCTATTTCCGAACTACGTCATCCGCATGTGGATGAAAGATGCCAAAGGCAGCGGGTTGGCTGCAATGCTCTATGGCGCATCCACCGTGCGCGCCGAAGTTGGAGCGAGCCATGAGCCCATCGAAATTCGGCAGGAGACCGACTATCCTTTTGCCGAAGATATCCACTTCACCATCTCCGCATCCAAGCCTGTCGAGTTCACTCTGTCGCTGCGAATTCCGGGATGGTGCAAAACGCCACGCGTCGCTTTGAACGGCGAATTCATGGCGCTCCCAATTGTCAGCAAGGGCTTCGTTCAGATCGAGAGAACTTTCCATCCGGGCGATCGCGTCACGCTCACTCTCCCGATGCAGGAGATACTCACCTATTGGCCCGAGAACGGCATGGCAATTGAACACGGTCCCTTGGTCTACGCAATGGCTATCAAAGAAACATGGTCCCCCGTGGTCACACCGATTTGGTCAACGGCGGCGTACCCCGAATGGGACGCGAATCCGGCGTCTGCATGGAACTACGTGTTCGCGACGCCCGATTTGAAGATCGTTTCAGAAAGCGCCTTTCAACGCAGACCAATGACTCCGGACCCCTGGGTCGATCCTCCAGTCGCCATCACCGTCGCCATGAAGAAAGTCTCCGGATGGACCCTGAAGGCAAATCCGAATCACCCGGCGTGGCTGCAAACTCCGCCACTTCCCGAAATCGACAATGAAATCGGCATGCAGCTTGGCAAGGTCACAAACGAGAACATTGCCTTGGTTCCATATGGCAGCACACACCTGCGCCTTGCGATCTTTGCGAACGCAAATCCGTGAGATGGATTCGAGATATATCCCGAGCCGGGGAAACACACGAAAGCTTTCAATTGACTGCCCAGCACATGGTCTCGGCAGCGGTGGCTTCGGGGTAAAGCAATTGTGGAACTGCTGAAGTCCGCGAGCTGATGGCAGTGCCAAGATCGAGTGGCCGGTATCGGGGGCGGAGAGGAGACAGCCAGGTTCAGGAACCGCTTCGGGAACAGGCGCGGGAACATCCGCGCTTCGGCAACTGGCGTCTGCATTTGTATCTGCGCAAGGAAATGATGGCGGACCACAAGAAGGTTCAGCGAGTGAATCGCGAACTCGGTCTGAGCGTGAAGCCTACTCGCCGCGAGCATTTTTGCAATTGGAATTTCACCTACGGGTGATTCCCGGATGCGGTACCAGCCAAGCGCTCCAAATAAAAGCGTATGAATTCATCCCTGCTGGAATGTAAACATACCATAGCATTCGGAGCCCCTTCCTCTTCGCGTGTCATACCCTTATCATCGACCCGAATGTGCATTGGCACCACCGGGCAGATCTGCGGTTTCAGAAGATACGCAATAGTCATCGGATCGTACAGAATGGGGGTTTGTGAACCCCATTCAGAATAGAGTGCCGCCAGGGCGTTGGTGAGTGGCGTGGCGCGGCCAAAAAGGATACCGCGCTCGACCTCATCCAAACTCAGATGCGCGGTGCTATCCAGGGGAATCATCACAATGGATACCCCTGAGTTAAAGAGCTTCTGCGCGGAGGGAATGTCATGTACGATATTCCACTCGGCGACTTGTGGCATGGGAGCAGCGAATTCCGACTCATTAAACCATTTGTCTATCGAGCCTCCCATAACCACTACACCCTTCAATTGAAGAAACGTAGTTGGGTCTTTGTCAATCATCGCGCCAACGTTAACCAATGGCCCAATGGCGATCAGTGTCACTTCGTGGGGATACCGGCGGATCGTTTCCAACGTAAAGTCCACTGCGTCTGGATGTTCCTTATGCTGAGCCGTTCCGCCCTTCGCGTAGGCCGACTGAGAGAACGACATTGCCGCGTCTTCAGTGAAGGGTGCCGACACCGGCGGATGAGTTGGCTGGCCGGCAGCCACCGGTATATCCTGCCTCCCGGCCTCGGACAATAAACGATCCACAAGATCGGCTCGAAGCTCTGTGTCACCGGTGGTTGTGGTGATCCCAAGAATATCTAGTTCGGGACTCTTCAGAGCCAGGGCGACCGCAAAAGCGTCATCGACAGCACTTCCAATGTCCGTATCGATGATCACTTTTTCCCGAGCGCCGGCCGGTGTTTGAGAGGGCGCGAACGAGGCTAGAGTCATGGCACAGAAACAAATCCAAAGAAGCCGCAGTCGAAACATTGAGGGTCTCCATTCGTGAAATCTTTGCCCCAATTGGAGCGCTTCACATACTTGCGAACAAATGAGTAAAGAAGACTGGGCCACCGGAAAATCCAGTTATCCGATCGGAAGTGACCAAAAACTCGAAGGGAGACACTCAAGCTCCAGTCCCGCCTTCACCATTGCGGGCTTGGCCAAACGGGTCCGGGCCGGCAAGTTTCTCCGTAGTCGATCATGACCTGGGCGCCGGTCATATACGAAGCATCCTCAGAGAGCAGAAAAGCGATGACGCTCGCAATCTCCTCTGGCTTCGCCATCCGGCCCACCGCAGCCTTCACTGCTGCTGGGTCTTCCACCTGCATCTCCAAAGCTCGATCGAACATCGGCGTATCGACATTCCCAGGGCAGACACAATTGACGCGTATGCCATCGGGCACAAGTTCGACAGCTAACGCCCGCCCCAGCGCATTCACCGCCCCTTTCGACGTGCAATAAACTGTCGTGTGCGGAGTAGCCACGAATCCATAATTCGACGCCGTCAGGACGATCGCTCCCGACTTTTGAGCGCGCAAGGTCGGCAAACATGCTCGCACCGTCAAAAACGCGCCACGCACATTCACCGCCATCACTCTGTCCCATTCGGCCGCGGTGGTCTCGCCGAAATCCCGCATTGCGCCTTCGATTCCAGCATTCGACACAAGCAAATCAATTCTCTTAAATCGTGAAAGGACTCCTGAGACCGCAGCCTCGATGTCATTCTCGTTAGAGACGTCAGCCCTCAGCGCCAGCACTTCAACCCCAGCCTTGGCGCACTCCTCTGCCACGCTCCGCGCGCCCTTCTCATCGATATCGATGACCGCAACATGTGCACCCTCGCCGGCGATCCGTAGACAGGCAGCGCGCCCGATGCCGGAAGCGCCTCCTGTGATGACTGCGACCTTACCCCTCAATCGACCTGACATTCTTCCTCCCAAAGCCGGTTTGCAAATCGTGATCCAGTTGAGTAATGCCCTTCCAATAAATGGATTTTGTCAAACTGGAATGGTATACTGTCTACTGACATGCTATTAAGTTTGCTATACGAAGCAGATGGCCTCTCTTCGAAGCCCGTTTATCGTGCACTCACTGACTGGGTTGTTCTCAGAATCCTTGATGGAGTCAAAAGAGGGGAATTCGTTCCAGACCAGAGACTTAGCGAGGAAGATCTCGCCGGTCGATTTGAGGTAAGCCGGGCGCCCATCCGAGACGCCCTTCACCGCCTGGAACAGATCGGAGTCGTCGAGCGCCGGCCGCCTCGCGGCCTGTATTTGCGTACGTGGACGACTGCTGACCACGCCGAAGTTCTCGCTCTTGTCGATGCTCTCAACCTGCTCGCTGTACAGTTGAGCTTCGGAAAGCTCACCGCAGATGACTTTACGCAGCTTGAGCGAATCGTTGAAGAAGCAAAGCAATCGACTGAGACCGGCATCGATGCAGATCGTAAGCAGATTCAACGAGATGCCGATTTTCATTTGATCATTGCTCGCGCCAGTGGCAATAAGCGGCTGGTCGAGCTGATGGAGCGGTTGATGCTGCCTTGTGTGCTTTACGTGAATGAGGCACACGATTACCTCCAACGAGATTTTTGGGTGAACATTCACCGTAGTCTTCTCGAGGCGCTGCGAGGGGGAGACTTGGAAAGGGCCGAAACCCGCTCCATCTCGAATGCGCGTGTGATTCGCGAGATTATGTTCAAGCACAATTCTCACGGATCCTCACAGGCTGTCTCCCAACTGATCGATGAAGACGAATCCGGATTTGAGCTGCCATCCCAGCACGAGGTTCCAATACGGCAAGAAGGTGGAATCCATCAAATCTCGCAAGACCCCGATCCCCTTCATCCTTAGCTCAGTCCAGGCGGTGCCACAAAAGGGATCATCTGCCCTACCCCCTACGTGAATGGCCCTGCTTCATACACAAGAAATCAAACAGCCTTCTCTCCGCTCATACATTGTCGGGAGTATAACGCACTTGGATTCTGTATACAATAGACGGAATTCAGTTGACAGTCGCCAGACTGACAGATTAGATATCAGATGAATGCTGCGGAATCCGGCTAGATTAGCCCCTCTCCTGCAAGCTCCCATTTTTCATATCTCCTGGAGCTGTTCATGCCTGGTGCTTCGACGAACGAAATCGACGAGAAGCTTGTTTCCGATGAGTTTCTCGACAACCCCTATCCGCTGCTCCGCCATCTCCAGGAAAAAGATCCGGTCTATTGGAGCCAATCGATCGGTGGATGGATCGTCACCCGCTACGACGATATTGTCCCCACGTTTCGCGATGTCGCTCATTTTTCCAACTACGGAAGGTTTGCCAAGGCGGTCGAGTACCTGCCCTCTGAGGATCGGCAGAAGTTAGCTCCTTTTGAGACCCACTACCGTCAAAAGAGTCTGCTTCAATCGGACCCGCCTGATCACACCCGCCTGCGTGCGCTCATGGTAAAGCCCTTCAACGCAACAAGCATTGAAGCCATGCGGCCGAAGATCAGGAAGATCGTCAACGATGTAATCGACTCGGTCGAGCCCCGCGGCCAAATGGACGTGATCCGCGATCTCGCCTATCCGTTGCCCTTCAGTGTGCTGGGTACCATCATGGGCCTGCCCGACAAGCGTCGGGATGAAATCAAACACTGGGCCGATGAGATTCTGCTTTTCCAGGGAGTGAACCGCCCGCCGGTTGCACTCCTCGAACGCTCGCAGGCAGCGTTGCTCGCAATGCGCTCGTTTCTTACTGACTTGGTCAACGAGAAGCGACAGCATCCGGCCGACGATGTGATCAGCCAAATGGTTGCGGCTGAAGCCGAAGGAAACCGGCTCACCGAACAGGAACTCGTTTACACATGTGTCACGATTATGGGTGCCGGCCACGAGACCACCACCTCGCTGATCGGCAACGGACTCCACGCGATCCTCAGTCATCCGGAGCAGTGGCAGAAGCTGCGCGAAAATCCCGCTCTTTTGACCCCAGCCATCGAAGAGATGCTGCGCTACGAAAGCCCGGTGGCCCGCCAGCCTCGTGTCATCAAAGACGATGTTGAGCTAGGCGGGAAGAAACTGCTCCAAGGGCAAGTCGCTTTTCAAATGCTCAACGCGGCCAATCGCGATCCCGCTTACTTCACTGATCCGGATACCTTCAACATCGAGCGCCAAGACAACAAACACCTCGCATTCGGTATGGGAATTCATTTCTGCCTTGGCGCAGGGTTGGCTCGAACAGAGGCCCAGGAAGTCTTCAAGGCCATCCTGGAGCGCCTGCCCAATATTCGACTTGGAAGTGAGAAAGCGGTCTGGGACCGGCACAAGCCGAACTCTCGGATGCTGCATACACTACCTGTAACGTTCTAGGTTGCGATCGGACCTTTGCGGTTGCGAAGGGAGAAAACCCGGATGCGCCTGGCAACCCTATTCGTAACACGTAATGTCCACGTCTTGCTCTTTGCCGTTGGCTTGCTTGTTTATGCGGCGGTGTCGCCAGAGTTGCGCGCGCAAGAAGATTCTTATCCACCAGCAGCTCATCCGCCAATGGGTTGGAATAGCTGGGACTCCTATGGCACAACAGTCAATGAGTCGCAGGTAAAAGCAAATGCAACCTGGATGGCTGCGCACCTCAAGGCATTCGGCTGGCAATATGTAGTGGTGGACATGGAGTGGTTCGTCACCAACCCCGTTCCCGAGGGAAACGCGAAGGACTCGCTTTACAGCATCGATATATATGGCCGCTACACTCCTGCGCCAAATCGGTTTCCTTCTTCGGCGTCGACCGGCTTCAAACCGCTTGCCGATTACATCCACTCGCTGGGCCTGAAATTCGGAATCCACATCCTGCAGGGGATTCCGAAAGAAGCGGTCAAAAAAAATGATCCGATCGAAGGGTCGGCTTTCCACGCCGCCGATGCCGCGAATCAATCCGGAACCTGTAAGTGGAATTTCGATAACTTCGATGTGAAAGACAACGCCGCAGGCCAGGCCTACTACGATTCGATCGCAAAGCTCTATGCAGGCTGGGGAGTGGACCTGATCAAAGCGGACTGCCTCTCATTCGGGCCTTATAAGGGCGCCGAGATCCGCATGTTGAGCAGAGCGATCATGAAGACCCGCCGACCGATGGTTCTGAGCCTCTCGCCGGGGCCGGCGCCCCTTGACAAGGGTGCGGAGATGGAGAAGTACGCCACCCAGTGGCGCATTTCGAACGATATCTGGGATCTGTGGCACAGCACTGCCTTCTACCCGCAGGGATTGAATGAACAGTTTGCCAAAGTGGCGCAATGGGCTTCTGCTCCGCGAAACGGTCATTATCCCGATGCCGATATGCTTCCGTTGGGCTACCTGGGACCGGCTCCGGGATGGGGAACACCGCGCCAAACGCGCTTGACACACGATGAACAGAGAACTTTCCTGACTCTCTGGGGTATCTTCCGCTCGCCCTTGATGATGGGCGGGGACCTGCCCCACAACGATACCTGGACAACTTCCCTGCTGACCAATCGTGAGTTTCTGGATGTTGACCAGAATGGCCGCGATCCAAAGGTCGTGCTGACGAACCCTCAGGAGGCTGTGTGGACTTCAAAATCGGCCTCCGCGGACGGTTACTACGTTGCGATTTTTAATCGAGGAGAATCCACGCTGAGCAAGCACTATGCCTGGAGCCAGGTCGGTCTCGCGGATGGAACTTATTTCGTGCACGACATTTGGACGCATCAGGATTTGGCAAAAGCCAGGAGTATCTCAGTTACGCTGCTCGCACATGGATGCGTGCTTTATCGAGTTTCACTCAAATAGCGGCCCCTTTTATGGCTCGATCAAATCGCTCCTTTCGGTGAAGAAAGATATCCGGTTTACGGTGCTGGTTGCCTGCCGGTCACATCAGCCCTTGATCACCGACGAGCTCTATCCGGGAAAGAGGTTTTTGGTATGTATGTCATCTCCCGCCGTGAGTTGCTCTATTCGGGATTGGCGCTTTCGACGTCCACCCTTGTAGCTCGGTCGGCATGGGCGCGGGCCGTCGCTCTGTTGGCTGGACCTTCCCAAATCTCGCCTCAATCGGCAATACCGCCACGCGAGCAACTCCTCTTCGATTTTGGCTGGAAGTTCCAGCTTGGCCACGGCGCCGACCCGGCCCGCGATTTGGGCTTTGGAGTTTCCCAGGACGACTTCGCCAAGACCGGTGAGTTCGGCTTCTCGAAGGTCAAATTCGATGATTCAAAGTGGCGCTCGCTGAACTTGCCCCACGACTGGGCCGTTGAGCTGCCCTTTGTTCGCGACGAGGTGAAGGATCCCAATGGCGATGAGTCTACGGTGCTTCACGGTTCAAAACCCCTTGGCCGCCGTTTCCCAGAGACCAGCGTGGGCTGGTATCGACGCGAATTCGAAATCCCCGCCAGCGATGCAGGGCGGCGGATCGCGGTGGAGTTCGACGGCATCTTCCGCGACACGCTCCTTTTCGTCAATGGCTGTTTTGTCGGACGCAACGACAGTGGCTATGTTCCGTTCCGATTCGATATCACGGACTTCCTCGCGATTGGCGCCAGAAATTGCATTGTTGTGCGCGTCGATGCCAGTTACGGGGATGGCTGGTTCTATGAAGGCGCGGGAATCTACCGGCATGCGTGGCTGACCAAGACCGATCCGCTGCACCTTGGTAGATGGGAAAGCACCGTGCGCGCCGAATTGAACAGCGATGGTGGAACTCTTTCGCTCGGAACAGTTGTTGTCAACAAGGGCAATGATCCAGAATCGGCATCGGTAAGCTGGCAGATCCTCGACGCAGCTGGCAAGACCGTCGCGACCGCCATGGCGCCTGCGCAGCCGATCGCTGTGGATGGAACCGGGCGCTTCGAGGCGACGGCGAAGATAGCTCAACCGGCCCTGTGGTCGATAGAAACGCCCAATCTCTACACAGCCGTTGTTTCGGTCAAATCAGGCGACAAGACGCGCGATGCTGAGCGCATCACGTTTGGCGTACGCACCGTCCGCTTCGACGCCGACCACGGGTTCTTCCTGAATAATAAGCAGCTGAAGATTCAAGGCGCTTGCATACACCAGGATCATGCCGGAGTGGGCGTCGCGCTGCCGGACCGGCTACAGGCGTTCCGGATCGGAGTGCTGCAGGGGATGGGCTGCAATGCCGTGCGTACCTCGCACAACATGCCAACACCCGAACTCGTAGAGGCGTGCGACCGCATGGGAATGATGATGATGTGCGAGACACGGCATATGAGCTCCAGCCCCGAAGGACTTGCACAGCTCGAAGGGATGATCAAGCGCTACCGTAACTCACCGTGCATCATTCTCTGGTCCATCGGCAATGAAGAAGCGAGGCTGCAAAGCGATGAAGCGGAGCAAGGAGCGAAGATTGCGGCGTCGATGGTGAGAAGGTGCCACGAGCTCGACCCGACCCGTGTGGTTTCTGCCGCTGTGCACGGCGACAACGAGAAGGGACCTTCAAATGCGCTCGACATCGTCGGGTTCAACTACGCACTGGATCTCCCCGACCGTTTTCACAAGAAACATCCCGGACGGCCGATCTTTGGATCAGAAGAGGCGAGCGCGACTTCGACCCGTGGCGTGTACCAGACCGATCCCCTGCGCAACACCGTCAGCGCCTACGACGTGAACCCCGCCGACTGGGGTGAGACGGCCGAAGAGTGGTGGACCTTCTACGGCACACGCGAGTGGGCAGCGGGCGGGTTTGTGTGGGAAGGGTTCGATTATCGGGGCGAACCGGATCCATACGGATGGCCATCCATCAACTCGCAGTATGGCATCGTGGACACCTGCGGATTTCCCAAAGACAGCTTCTTCTACTACAAGGCGTGGTGGACGAACGAGCCGGTGCTGCACCTGTTTCCACACTGGAACTGGGAGGGCAGAAATGGCGACGAAATTCCGGTGTGGGTGTACTCGAACCTCGACGAGGTGGAACTGCTGGTGAACGGCAAAAGCGCGGGGCGGCAAAAGGTTCCTCGGCTGGGTCACGTGGCGTGGAAGGTGCGCTACGAGCCCGGCCTCATCGAAGCGCAGGGATGGAAAGACGGAAAGCTGCTGCTTGCGGAGAAGCGCGAGACAACGGGCGTGATTGCTGCGCTAAGGCTCGCCGCGGACCGCACAACGATCGACGCCAACGGCGAAGACGTGGCGGTTCTTACCGTAGATGCACTCGATAGCGCTGGAAGGGCCATTCCGACGGCTTCAAACCTGGTCAACTTTAAAGTAAGCGGCGAGGGCGCGCTGATCGGCGTGGGGAACGGGGATCCGAACTGCCACGAGAGCGACAAGGAGCCGAAGCGCTCGCTGTTCAACGGGCTCGCGCAGGTGATTGTGCAATCGACCAGGAGACCGGGCGCGATAGAGATTGAAGCGAGCACGATTGTGCACGGAAGCACGGTGCTGCCAACCAAGATCGCGATTGCGACCAAACAAGCGGAACTAAGGGCGAACGTGGGATAAGAGCCAGCGATGGGAAATCGGGAGTTGCAAAGCTACGCTCCACCGAGTTGATGGAAGGCGGTTTCGCAGTCATTCGAGGGTGGAATCGGCGTGCCGAAAAGGACTTAGGGAGAACAAAGTGAAGATATCACGTCGAGATCTAGTCAAAGGAGCCTTGTCTTCGGCGGCATGGGCTGGTATCGCTTCGGGGAGTTACTCCCAACAGAAGCTATCGACCAACCGCAAGGGACATATAAAACAGTCTGTGGCGCGCTGGTGCTATGAAAAGATGAGTGTCGACGAGCTTGCTCAGTACGGAGCGGAGATAGGGCTTAAGGGCGTGGACTTATTGGATCCGCCTGAGTTCGAAATTCCACTGCGTTACGGTCTCATTTGTACGATGGGGTACGCCATCCCTGATTCGATCCCCCAGGAGTTCAATCGAGTCGACAAGCATACGGCCCTTGAGGCAGCATTTCGCGAGAACATACCTCTTGCCGCAAAGTTCAAGGTGCCGAATCTAATTGCATTTTCAGGCAGTCGAGAAGGCATGTCCGATGACGAAGGAGCGCGAAACACAATTCTCGGGCTCAATCGAGTGAAGAAAATCGCGGAGGATTACGGGGTCACCATCTGCATGGAGCTTCTCAACAGCAAGGGTAGCCACAACGACTACATGTGCGATCACACGGCATGGGGAGTGCGAGTGGTGGAGCAGGTGAACTCGCCGCGAGTCAAACTACTCTACGACATTTATCACATGCAAATCATGGAAGGAGACCTGATCTCGACAATTAAAGCGAATCACCAGTGGATTGGACACTTCCACACGGGCGGAGTCCCCGGCCGCCACGAATTAAATAACCAACAGGAAGTCCAGTGGGATGGCGTGATGCGAAGCATCGCTTCGACTTCGTTTCAAGGATATGTTGCGCACGAATTCCTCCCCATAGGAGATCCGAAGACATCCTTGCAAAGCGCGGTTAACCTCTGTGACGTGTAAGGCGCATCGTGGGCTCGCCAGGCTTCAACCCCCATTCCTGGTTTGTGCGGTCGATTGATATCGAAAAGCAGGAAGATCCACATGCAAACACGAAGGGCATTTCTCAGCAACTCCACTTCTTTTCTTTTTCTACTTGGCGGTGCCATGCGTTCAGGGGGGGCGCTGCGACAGGTTCCACTCGGCGTGCAGCTCTACACCGTGAGGGAATTGGCAGGTCGAGACCTGGGAACCCTTTTCCAGAGAATCAAGCAAATCGGCTATGCGGAAGTCGAAACCTTTGAGGACCTGTACACCCGCTCCGCGCGCGATCTCCGTCGCGCCGCTGGGAGTGCAGGGCTGCGCATTCCGAGTGGCCATTTTGCGTATGAAACATTTGAGCAGATGTTTGACTATGCAAAGAATCTTGGCGTCGACTGGATGGTCTGTCCGGAACTCCCGAAGTCGCTTGCGCAGACCGAGGATGGCTTCCATGCCGCCGCCAGAAATTTCAACGTGTGGGGCCGGCGTCTGAAGGATCTCGGAATGCGATTCGCCTTTCACAATCACAACCGCGACTTTCGCCCATTCGGAATGAGGACCGGGTACGACATTTTGGTCGAAGAAACTGATCCTGACCTGGTTTTCTTTGAGGTGGATTGCTACTGGATCGTGCAAGCCGGGCAGAATCTGCTGCAGACCCTTCAAGCCCTCGGAAAACGAATTCGTATGCTCCATTTGAAGGATCGCAAACCCGGTTTTCCAAATTCGCTCGATAGCTCTGCGGGCCACTTCACCGAAGTCGGACACGGGACCATCGATTGGAGAGCGGTTCTCGAACAGGCGCAGCGGATCGAGATCGAGCACTATTTCGTCGAGCAGGACCAAACCCCTGGGGACCCGATCGAAAGCATCCGGTCAAGCTACACATACTTACAAAACTTGATATGAGGTTAACTCGATCGACGTCCCGTTGCTCACAGGATCGGGAGGCGTCTCCGCATCGACGCTCGCCGACCGTGTCCTTCCCTTATGGCTTGCACCTGGCTAATTAGGCTGGGCGAACGAAGCGAATCGCTGCGCGTGCTGACCGGGGCCCGCAACCTCAGCGCAGTCTTGCCAGCCTTCACTCGCGCTCTGCACGCATCTCCGTTTGGTGATCGCGGCTCGCCGGATTTTATCTGCCGGCGGACTATGAGATGGATATCTGGTTCGGCACTGAAAGCGAGAAATCCTGATGCTTGGATTCAGGCATCAAATATATAGGTTTAGGCGTCACTACTATGGCAAGATCCACACGTTTCTTTAGCCATGGCTGCGTGGCAGTTTTATTGAGTCTGCTGTGCAGTTGCGGATCAAGCACGAACACTTCGAATTCGAATTCCGCCACATATCAGCTCACGGTCACGAATGCGGCGGCATTGGGAGCCGCGGGAACCGTTACGAGCAGCCCGTCGGGCATCAACTGCGGGAGCACGTGCAGCGCGACGTTCAACAGCGGCACAGCGGTAACGCTGGCAGCTGCAGCGAGCAGCGGCTCGACTTTTTCCGGATGGACGGGCGGCGGTTGCACAGAAACGAGCACCTGCTCGGTCACAATGAACGCGGCTACCGGGGTTACGGCTAATTTTTCGGTCGCGCTGCCGCCGCCTGATCAGCTTACGGTGCAGCTGAGCGGGACCGGTTCGGGGACGGTGACGAGCAATCCCTCGGGGATCAACTGCGGTACTACTTGCAACGCATCGTTCAACAACGGCGCGTCGGTGACGCTGACGGCAACGGCGAACAGCGGTTCCACCTTCGCCGGTTGGTCGGGCGGCGGGTGCAGTGGGACGTCCGCGTGCACGGTGGTGCTAAGCGCAGCTACGACCGTGACGGCGACTTTTACGATGACAGGAACGACCTATCAGCTTACGGTGCAGTTGAGCGGGACAGGCTCGGGGACGGTGACCAGCAGTCCGGCGGGGATCAGTTGCGGGAGCACGTGCAACGCGCCATTCAATAGCGAGATGGCGGTGACCCTGACGGAAGCCGCTAATACGGGTTCAACCTTCGGAGCATGGTCGGGTGGCGGCTGCAGCGGGACAGCGACGACGTGTACGGTAACGCTGAGCGCGGCGACCACGGTGACAGCAACGTTCAACGGGGCGGGCATTGCTTCAATCAATCACATTGTTTTCCTGGCGCAGGAGAACCGCTCGCTCGACAGCTATCTGGGTGCGTTACGCGCATACTGGGCGCAAAATGGATACCTGGACCAGTCGTTCGACGGCCTCCCGCAGTTCAATCCGGCCACTGGAATCGCGCCGTTGCAGGGCCCGGCACCGTCGATTCCAGGCTGCGACCCCACTTCGCCGGCCCCCGGCGACTGCGTGTTCGACACGACCAATCCGGTGACCTCGTTCCATCTCCTGACCATGTGCATTGAAAATCCAAGCCCCTCGTGGGACGAGGCGCACGTTGACTGGGATTACAACGATCAAGTCGGTCTGTATCCGGCGACGAATAACGGCTTCGTGTGGACCGCCGCCCACGATGGGCGCGAGCTCGGGTACCACGACACCAATGGCTTGCGCGCAATGGGCTATTACGATGGCGATGATTTAAATTTCCTCTATTTTATGGCCACCAATTTTGGAACGTCGGACCGCTGGTTCAACCCGGCCATGTCCCGCACCAATATCAACCGGGAATATCTTCTGGCAGCCACGTCGGGTGGATATGCGTACCCCAACGGCACTGACGCCGCGGATACGCCCCAGCTCAATTCAAAAACGATCTTTGAAGCTCTGCAGGATGCGGGTATCACGTGGAAGATCTATGTAGATACCGATGGAAGCCCATGTAGCGGCCCTCCGTACCAGGCTTCATGCCTGATGACTCTGAGCTATCTGCAGAACTTTACCTATGCACAAACGGTGGTGAGCCAGTATCCGCAGAACATTGCGCCGCTGTCAGAGTACTTCTCCGATCTGAACAATGGAACGCTACCCCAGGTTGCCGAGATCGAGCCGCCCTCGGACGCAGGCGAAGACGAACATCCATCGGATTACGACGCCTCGCCGGAGAATATCCAGACCGGCGAGGCGCACGCAGAGCAGATCATCACCGCGCTGATGAATAGTTCGGCGTGGGGCAGCTCGGCCCTATTCATGACGTACGACGAATGGGGCGGCATCTACGATCACGTTCCGCCGCAACCTGCCGTCAGCCCGGACGGCATAAAACCAGTGGATTTACAACCCGGCGATGTCTGCACCCAGGTCACCGGGCCCACCTGTGACTTCGTCTACACGGGGTACCGGGTTCCCCTGATTGTTGTTTCGCCCTATGCGAAGAAGAATTACGTGTCACATACGGTCGCCGATTATACGGCGATTCTGAAATTCATCGAGACGCGTTTCACCTTGCCGGCGCTCACCCAACGCGACGCGGCCCAGATGGACATGACGGAGTTCTTCGATTTCAACAATCCGCCGTGGATTACACCGCCCACGCCCCCCCAACAAAACACCAGCGGGCCTTGCTATCTCGATCATCTGCCATAACGAACCATGCGCCACAGCAGGCGCGCTATCTTTTTCGCGAAGCATTGATTGATGCCAATCGACCGGCTGAGTCTTCAAGAAGCCAGCAGCCTTCAGAATTCTCTCGAGGCCTCAGAATCACAGAATGTAATGTACTTGGTGGGCGGTCAGGGACTCGAACCCCGGACTTCCTGCTTGTAAGGCAGGCGCTCTAACCAACTGAGCTAACCGCCCACTTGCGGTGGGTCACCGTGCGGTCTACTTGTCATGATAGCAGCGCCTAACTCCGGCGCTTTGTTGCGCTCCAGACCCGCGCCCGGCATTGGTACACTTGGCCCGTGAGCTGCCTCATTATAAACGCCGATGATTTCGGCCTGACCTCCGGCGTGAACCGGGCAATTATCGAGTCGCATCAAGCGGGCGTGCTCACCAGCACCACTCTTATGGCGAGAGCGGCCGCGACCGCCGAAGCCATTGCGCTCGCGCAAGCCAACCCTTCGTTAGGTGTTGGCTGTCATCTCGTGCTCGTCGATGGCCAGCCGGTTCTTCCCCCGCATCAAGTTCCCACTCTGATTGACTCCCGCACAGGCCTCTTCCCTTCCAAGTTGACCGCGTTTCTCCGTCGCCTCTTCACTGGCCGCATCCGCTCTGCCGAAATCGAGGCCGAAGCCGCCGCGCAGATCGCATCGCTGCAAGGTCGCGGCTTACACCTGACGCACATCGACACCCATAAACACACACACATGTTTCCGCAGGTTCTGCGACCCGTGTTGCGCGCCGCCTCTGCCGCCGGCATCCATGCGATACGCAACCCATTCGAGCCGGAATGGGCCGTCCGTGCATCGCCGCGCGCCTCCCTCGTCCGCAGCGCTGAGGTCTTCGTCCTCCGCCGATTCGGACCGTATTTCCGCCGTATCCTCGTCGAAGAGAGCTTTCGCACCACGGATGGAACCATCGCCGTCGCCGCCACCGGCGTCGTCAACACAGACACAGTCCGCGCCCTGTTGCAGCAACTACCGGAGGGTGTATGGGAACTCGTAACGCACCCCGGTTACAATGACGCCGACTTGGACAAGGTCCGCACGCGCCTCCGCGCCTCGCGTGAAATCGAACGAGACGCCCTGCGCGCCGTCAAAGAATTCGCCGCAGTCGATCTCATTTCCTTCGAGCATCTGAATCCGGCACCCACGCCTTCCGGAGTCGTGTAATCTCCGTTCTGGCCGATCTCGCCATAAATTGGCCGAGTTTTCAGGATTATGGCGGAATGTTGGTGAGCGTTACGTGAACCACAGGGAGGAATCGCCGATGCGATTTCGTAACTCCGAGTCTCGCCCGATCCGGCGCGAATTCGCCCGCCGCTCGGCCAACGACTCAATGTTCAACAGGCCAATCGGGGATAGGATTCAAGAGCAACTTCCCGAAGCCAACAGGAATAGCGAAATTCGATCCGCCGAATTCACGCAGCATGGCGAAGTTGATGCCTATCACCTTACCCTCGTTGTTGAAAAGCGGGCCGCCGGAGCCACCCGAGGTGGTCTGCGCATCATAGACAATCTTGTCACGCAGAACGTCGCCGATGTGTCCCTGGGTAGCGGTCGGCCTGATCAGGTGGCGGCGCGCGAGCTCTTCCATCATCTGCCTTGAATCACCGTTGGATGCGGTGGCGATCGACTCCAGCGCCTCTGCGCCTGCCCGAGCTAGAATCGCATCAAGGGCGGTGGGGTATCCAAGCAGCACGACGGGGCCCCCGCTGACCGCCGAACCGCGGCCTTCGGCGAGTACAATCTGCTTAATTCCCGGCTCTGAAATGTTCCCTCTCACAACAGCAACATCCGCGGCGGAAGAGATCTTCTCGGTGGTGATAGCAATGCCATGGGAAATGCCCGGGAAATATGCCGTCATCTCGGTAATCACTGGGTCGAGACCTTGATCAAGCATTTCCTTCATATCATCGTTCTGCCACCAGGGCTCGACGACGTGATGATTGGTAAGGATTTGTCCGCTGCCGGCGGCAAGAAAACCTGTGCCAAAAACATCGATGTGAACCTCCGGACCATTTCCGGTGAGGCTTACGAGCGGGTTGTTGTGTTCGTCGGTCACCGGCTCGCCGCTGCTGGTCACGCTCGCATAGTGCAATCCCGCTCCAGTCGCGTGATCACGGAAGGCAAGCACAACATGGATGAGGCAGACGCTCTGCTCATACGATTGAATAATCTTCTGCGCCATCTGACCTTCAGTTTCGAGCCTCTGGAGCCGGATCTCGACTGCCGCTAGTTGGTTTTGCAAAGCCGGGCTATCTTCCGTTTTGCTGGATGCAATTTGCGATCTCAGGTCTTCACTCTTCTTTTGCAGTTGAAGCTTCTGTGGGTCGCTCGCCCGGGACGAATCGCTTTCCTCGGCTTCATGGGTCCGGCTCGAACCTTCCATGAGCTTTTGTTGCGTGAGCACGCCTGACTGCAATCTAGTGATAGCAGCATAGACCCGGGTATTCTGCTCCTGGCCGCGGCGATAGAAGATCGAAAAAACCAGAGCAGCAACGACGAGCACGGCAACAGTCGCCAGGCCGCCGATGCGAAGGGTCTTCCGTTCTTCGTCAACTGCCGTCGCCACCTGCTGCGCAGCGGTGCGATTATCCTCGGCGAGCCGCAGTCGCTCTCGAAACTGGTCCGCGATTGATTTGTTCCGGAGTTGCGAACGCACCCGCGACAGCAATTCGTGCGAGTCGAACGGAAGTGACAGCACATCGTCAGCCCCGAGATCCAGGCCCCGTGTACGCTCGGCTGATCCTCCCGGAGATAGCATCACAACGCGTATGCTGTGCGTGTGTTCGGAACCCTTGATTTCGGAGAGGAGGTCACAGCAATCAATTTGAGGCGGATCAGCACCCAGGATTACTGCGTCGGGATCGAAAGCGCGGACCGCCTTCACCCCCTCCCTCAAGTCGGTCGACAACTCATATCCGGCATCGCTCAGCACCGCGACGATCTGCTCTCTGAGAGCCTCGTTCGATTCGACCACCAACAATTTGTCTGCCTTATTGTTCATGTCGAAAGATCCCGTTTGTACCCACCTCAACATAATTGCCTCTTATGTTTTCCGGACCCGCGCATTCTTAGGTTCGTGCACGTATCTTGGCAGTAGTCCAGAGCAAGTGCCAAACTGCTCCCGTTGCCAGCTGCCGGAATCAGAGCAAGTTTAGTGTTTGACATATTGGACTTCCACAAGCTCGAGGGTTGAATCTCTTTCCGTCTTTCCTGAGCGCAGCACATAATCGAAATGGTGAATCTCGACCTCTGTTTTTCCAAAGGCCTCTGCCTCGATGATGACGTCGGTAGACCATGGAAGCCAGTACGCACCACCCTTCCGATACTCTTGCGTGAAATGGACCCTGCTGACCCGAAACTGCGTGAAATGAACACTGCGGACCCAAGAGGATGGGCTCTTGACCGGCTCGCCCTCGACACGCGCCAACGCATAGTCTTCGGCATCGACCCAGATGCGTCCGCGAAACAAGGACTCGTCCTGACGCTTTGGAATCACGTCGATTACATAAGCAAGCCGGCCATCGAGAGGAGCGGCCGTGATCAATTCAAGTGCGTAATTATCTGGAGTGATCTGGGCTTTGGGGCGCACCCGCGGGCGCGAAAGTTCTGATTCTAATTCCAGCGTTTCGCGCAACACGCGCTTATTCGCTGATTTCCAACCTTGTTCGGGTACAACATGGAAGTTTTTCGTTCCATCCGGACCGCTGCAGACGCTCACCACCATCCGGGCTTCCTTGTCGAAACCCAGGTTGTCAAGAACGTATAGCCGGTTGCCAGGATAGCCCCCGGATTCGGTTTCGCGCTGCACGTCTTGCGCGAACATCCTGGCGATTACTTCATCCGCCGATAGAGAGGGTGCGGCGGTCGCTTGACCGATCAGCGGCCCCGATGCGTAGGCGAGCAAAGCGGAGATGAGGACGCGCAATCTCATGGTCTGAACTGGAATACTAACTTCCCGCGGTACTCTCTCCAGGCGGGGTTATAGAAATCGCCGAAAGTGGAGTTGTCGATGTCGTTCTGAACGTCGCGGGAATATCGTGATTGAACATATTGAAGACGGAACCGCCCATGACCAAGTCCATCCGCTCTCCTCCGACGAGGCTTGGAAAACTGTATCGCTCCACTCTTCGAGATCATGTGAAAGTCACTTTCGTGGTCTTTCTCATATGGGCGTTCTACTGCTCCATCGCTGCTTGTTCTTGCAATGAAGATGCCAAATCCGAGATATATCTTCCCTTTTGTTTTCAGCGTCATTTTCCACCGATGGATCCCTATGTCGAAACTGTCGACGTCAGTTTCGAATTCTCTCCGACACTCCCGCAGGACCGGTGGCCGAACGACAGCCTTGCTATCTGCGCCTGGCATCCTTCTGCAAATCGCTGAAGTCCTTGAAAAACGAATGCACCGTATTTGCCTTTGGCGGCGTAAGTCACTGCGTTCGGGACTCATTAGGTAAGCATGCGGTGAAGGTGTATGCCAGCGCTCTTCGCCTGTTTGTTGCTGAATGCGTGGGTCCAACGACGGTCGCTTTGCAGCTTGGCACCTTTATTGCTTGCGTCCTATCAGAGGCGCCCAGTGGTGAGTGCAAAAAGAGCGGCCCCGATGAACGTTGCGCCATCTCTTCGCGCCGCATTGAAGAATCGCTGCCGGACGGCAAAATTGCTCATCGAAAGCTGATCGGCACCGCGCTTGCCAGAGGAGGCTCAATTGATCCACATCCCGAGGTCTAGGCCCTTCATGGTTGGAGCGGCACTCTTGTTTGTGCTGATGGAACCGGGGCAGTCACAGCGCGGGGAAGAGACATTCTCGATTGATCCATACCAAGGCGAAGCGAAGGTGATGCGATCCCAAGGGCGAGTGTTCGTTGATGCAGAAGATCTAGCGCGAATCACCGGCGGGTCACTGAGATTTGAGGGAAGCAGGATAATCCTGACGCTGCCCTCAGACGCGTCCTCGACGGCCGGCAACGAAGCAGGATTCTCCCGCCCATTCATCAGGGCAGCAATCGAGGCAATGGCTTCGATCCGAGAGTGGGGGGGATGGCTTATGGTGACTGTCCAACATGGGTACCCCGTGGAGAATAGCCTGGCGGGCAACACAATCGGCGCCTACCAAAGTCGAGCGGCTGACAACATTGCATTGGCTTCAGCAGCAACGTCGACGGACTCTGATCGCCGAGGGCTTGAGCTATTGCGGAGCGAATTCAGCGATCTGCAGGCCTGGTCCGAGAAGTTTGTCGAAGCACGTCGCTCTGCTGGCGCAGCAAACATCACGACGTCGGAGAATGCAATTAATGACGATGAGAATGCCCAGAAGATAATTCGTTGCGGTCAATTTTTGGCGCAGATGTTTGCGAGCGGCACTTTTCGAGATGATGGGACGTGTCATTAGCTGGGAGAGGTTTTGCATTTGAGTATTTGCCATTCGGGAAGCTCGCACTCGTGGGCGCCTGGGTCTTCCGGGCAAGGTGACAACAGAATTGAAAAGGAGAGAAGGAGTCGCGATGGAAGTCAAGAATATCTGCGGAGTGATTGCAGCACTCTGTGTAGCAACGATTGCTGCAAGAGCTGATTCTTTGGTACTCAAGAATGGAAGTCTGATCAAAGGGAAATTCACGAGTGGCTGCCAGACAAGCATTACTTTTCAAGTAGGATCGTCGGTAGAAACCTACAGCATCGGCGATATTCGCTCTCTCCAATTCGATTCCGAAGCGGAAGACGACCTGTCCTCAATCCACTCGAAGGAGCCGGCTCCGCTTTCGGCCACGGGAAGGAATGAAACGGCAGAGTCTCCTCGCATAGTAACGATTCCCGCCGGCACTCGGATCTCGGTTCGTACCATCGACGCCATTGATTCCTCCCAGAACGGCGTTGGATATCGGTTCGAAGCTTCACTCGAAGAGCCTATTGCGGTAGATGGAATTGTGGTGGTTCCGAAGCACGCAGACGTCTATGGACGGCTGGAGGAGTCCAAAGAAGCAGGAACCTTCGCGGGAAGAGCAGAACTGCGACTCGAGCTGACGGGAATCGTCGTCCAAGGCCAGACTCTTCCGTTGGTCACAGGAGAATACGAGCTCTCAGGCAAGTCTAAAGGAGAGAGTACCGCGAAAAGGGCTTTTGGAGGAGCTGCGATCGGGAGCATCATTGGCGCGGTTGCCGGCGGTGGGAAAGGGGCGGCCGTCGGGGCGGGCACAGGTGCGGGCGTCGGAGCTGCATCGGAGATCATAACCAAGGGAGACCGGCTGAGGATTCCCAGCGAGACCCTACTGGAATTCACCCTGGAACAGAGCGTGGTCATTCCGAATCACCCGGCGTGGCAGTGAGCTGAGGAATCGATGACGAACGAATCAAAAGCGCTCAAGTTCTTTAGTACTACTGTGTTATAAAGCGACGCGAAGGCAGCAAGGACACCGGGGCAGAGATCGAGCGAGGTGGGTAGCGATCAGACGGCGCAGGGTGGCGATAGAGTGTGGATTATGCCGTTCGGTTCTTGCCGGTAGCGCCTCGGGGCGTGAATGCTGGCGGCAAACTGGGTAAGGGAAAGCGGATGTCCCCAGTTTGGAGCAGCGAGGAGTTGCCGGAGGGGGGAAAAAGGCACCGCTCCTGCACCAGGAAGCCGTAGGCGGCGATCGCCAGGGTGGCATGGTGATGAAAGCCGCGCCAGTTCCGGCCTTCGAAATGCCCCAGCCCGAGTTCCTGCTTGAGTTCTTCGTAATCGCGCTCGATGCGCCAGCGCAGTTTGGCAATGACAACCAGTTTGCGCAGACTTATCGACTCGGGCAGATTCGACAACCAGTATTTGGTTGGCTCTTTTTCTATCGCCGGCCATTCGATCAGCAGCCATTGCTCAGGATGTGGCTCACTGCGCCAGTAATCGCGATGGGCCACGCGAACACGCAGGGCGGCAAAACGGGAACGCATACTGCCGCGGGTTCCTTCGCGCCAGGTCACTCTACGCAGCTCGGCTGCGGTCAAGCATAAGGCGATCTCTTTGGCTGGCAGCGGCTGATGCTTTTTATCCCTCCGCAGCAACCGCGGTGGACGGCCGATTTTGCTCCTGGGTGGCGGCGGAAGCGGCCCGGTCCCCGGTGCCCACAGCGCAGTCGAGGACTGAATGCCGACCGCGTAGGAGAGTTTCAGTGCTTCGAGTCCCTCGCGAAAGGTACCGTCGTTGCCATAGGCAGCATCAGCCAGTACGACGGCACGCGGCACATCCTGGTTCACCAGCCCACGGATATGATCGAGCGCCATGTCCGGCTTGGTCTGAAATCGAATCTCTTTGGGCACGCCCGCTTGCTTGCGCCGCTCTGAATCGTTGGCCCATATCTCGGGAAGATAGAGCTGATAGGTCGCGGGAATGCTGGCATGCTCAGTGGCAAGCGATACACTGACCGCCACTCTGCAGTTATCCTGCTTGCCCAACTGACCGCAATACTGGCGTGTGACTCCAACGGAATGAGTTCCCTTCTTGGGGAATCCCGTGTCATCCACGATCCAGGCTGCCAGCTTATGCTTCCTGGTCATCGCCGGCAGAACCTGACGCCGCACTTGCCCGAGAAGCGCCACATCGCTCCATGGTGCATCGGCCACTATGTGATGCAGTGACTGGTGCATCTGGCGTACGTTGCCGGGAGCAAGCCGCGCAGCCATCGGTTCCACGCTCTTGCGCTCGATCGGAAGCATCAGGCCCTTGGTGTAGTTCTCGATGGGGATAACTCGATCCGCATGTCCGGCTACCCGGGTTAAACCATCCAGATAGGCCTGCAGGCGATCAGTCTGACGCGAGAAATTCGGCCGGCGGCGGCTCATCAACCTCAACGTATTGCATTACCGATCCCAAACGCCAGAGTAATCCACCCAAAGGTATCCAGTTTGTAACACAGTAGTATTAGAAGGCTGTGGAGAAACGTCATTCAAGATGTGCCGGCAACCATTGCGCAGTGCGAATTTGACTGTCGCAACAGCGAATGCCTTCAAAGCGAATGGGCAACCTGTCCGCGACGGCTGGCTACTGAGACAGCGTTAACGGTATGTGAACATCGGCAATTCGGCGCTGCTCGCAAGGTGAGTCGTTGAAAAATGAGGATATCGAGTGACAACTCCTTCCACGGTTCAGCGAACCAATCTAAGTGACTGATGCCGGGATCGGTCGGGTGCCCAATTGGTTGTTTTTGTCTCCACGGTCGGACACTTCACTTGCTAAAACATGCGGACATATTATTAGCTAACGCACTCTTGTCCAAGACAGCGATTCAGTAGATCCGCGCCAGTTGATTTGATAGGGCATAGGCATCTTCCTGACCGGGAGTGGCAGGTTCTGGTCGCGGACTCGGTCTGGCTGGTTTTCTATGTGTTCGGTATCCTGCTGTCCAAGTAGCCAGCGTGTAAGTGCTGAGCTTCTGGTTGCTCTTGACCTTTATTCTTTCGCTGCTGTCCAACTCTCAGCTACCACATCAGGGGCATCGGTAATTGTTCGCAGAGTTGCCTTGCGGCTGGCGGTCCTTCCAGAGGAGTGTCGAGCCATGCCCACAAGTCTCTGAAGATGAACAGCTGTTGGCGCAGCAGAGCGGCCAGATTGGAGAGCGACCAACCGAAGCTGGATTTCATTTGCAGGTATTTCAGGATCAGCATGGCGATCAACGCCGTCCATACCTGCGTCTTGACCGCATTGGCGCTGGTGCCGAGGAACGACTTCACTTTTGCGGTCTGTTTCAGCGCCTTGAAAAACAGTTCTATTTGCCAGCGGTCCTTGTAGATCGCGGCCACCGTCGAGGCCGCCAGGTGGAGCAGGTTGGTGAAGAAGACCAGGATCTCCTGCTTGTCCGCGTTCCAGTACTCGATTCGCCGAAACAGAACCGGCGTCTCGCTATGCCTGCGCAAAGAAGGCACAGAGACGATCTGGTCACTGAGCACGTTGCCCTTTTCTGGAACCGCACACACCTCAACGGTCGTATAGACGGTGTTGGTCTTCATCCGCGTGACGAAGAAGACCCCGTGCTGCGTCAACTGCCCGAACCACACATAATCGTTGTAGCCGCGGTCAACGGCCAGGATCGTGCCCGCTTTCAGGCGCAGGTCCCGCGCTACGTTCAACTCGTTGTACTTTCCCTCCGTCACCACCGCGAACGTGGGCAGGTAGCCGTCGTGGTCCAGCAACAGATGCAGCTTGATCGCGCCCTTCTGTTGCGTGTATTTGGCCCAGTCAAACATGGTCGCCGACAGCTCGATGATGCTGGCGTCCAGGCTCATCAGCTTGTTCTTGAAACGGAACTTGCGACGGCAGTGCGCAGCCGTCTCCGTCTGACACTTTTCCAACAGCTGCATAAAGATCGACTCGTACAGTTCCCACGGACGGTTGGCGTTGGCATACGCCAAGGTCGACTTCTTCGGCGTGACGCTGATGCCCAGATGCTTCAACGGCGATTCACAACTAGCCAGTCCCATGCATACTTCGCGCAGCGAGTTCAAATGTGCCAACTGGCAAAACAGCATGGCCACAAATTGCTCCCAACTACTGAACCCCTTGGCGTTGCGCTCGGCCTGGTGGTGCTTCACTGCACGCGAGAACTGCTCCGCGCGAAAACAGTTGCAAAAGCTGCGAGTACACACTGCATACTTGAAGCATGGCTGATCCTTTCTTATCTCGGTGTAGTCCTGTCTGGGAACCCACTTCAGAGTAACTGGGGATCAGCCCCCTCAAATATTTCTCAGGTCAAACAGATAGTCGCTATTTTGGACAGCAATGTAGCTAACGACAATAGTAGATCTCGTATTAATCAACTAGTAAACAACAATGATCGCTCCAACTCCTGATTCGTATGGGGGGACCCGCCTCAGACGGCGTGCTGTAATGTGGGAGAGGGGCCGAATTATCTGGCTTCTCTACAGATTCGGAAGACCCTACAACTTTTGGAAACAAGCAATACCTTGCCGTTTGGCAAAGTTTTGCCTTTTTTCGCAAGCAGAAACGGAGCGGGACCGCGCCATGCGCATCGGCATCACCTGTTATCCCACGTATGGCGGCTCGGGCGTAGTGGCCACCGAGCTCGGCATTGAACTCGCTGCCGTCGGCCACGAAGTCCACTTCATCTCCTATTCACAGCCCTTCCGCCTCACCGGGCGCGACAACGGGATCTTCTACCACGAAGTGCCCGTCTCCAATTACCCGCTTTTCGAGTTCCCGCCCTACGACCTGGCGCTCGCCTCGCGCATGGCAGAAGTCGCCGAGTTCTATGAGCTCGATCTGCTCCATGTTCACTACGCCATTCCCCACTCCGTCAGCGCTCTGCTCGCGCGCCAAATGCTTGCGGCACGCGGTCGCCGCCTGCCCTTCGTCACCACACTCCACGGAACCGACATCACTCTCGTCGGCCTCGACCGAAGCTATCTTCCCATCACCCGCTTTTCCATCCAGGAAAGCGACGGCGTCACCAGCATTTCAAAATATCTGAAAGACAAAACCGTCGAAGATTTCGAAATCGCGCGCCCCATCGAGGTGATCCCCAACTTCGTCAACTGCGATGTCTATACGCCCTATAAGGACGAACCCGTACGCAACGAAGCGCGCCGCCGCCTCGCCCACCCTGGCGAAGCCATTCTGATTCACTTGTCGAATTTCAGGCCCGTCAAACGAGTTACCGACGTGGTCAAAGTCTTCGCTCGCGTGGTCGAGCAGGTACCTGCACGTCTGGTTCTGGTGGGCGACGGGCCCGATCGCTCGGCAGCCGAGTGGCTCGCCCATGAGCTCCAAATCAACGACAAAATTCACTTCCTCGGAAAACAGGAACGCGTCAACGAGCTGCTCCCCCTCGCCGACCTCATGCTCATGCCCAGCCAGCTTGAGTCCTTTGGCCTGGCCTCCCTCGAGGCCATGGCCTGCCGCGTCCCCACCATCGCCACTAACGTCGGCGGTGTGCCGGAATTGATCGATGACGGCATCAATGGCCTGCTCTTTCCGGTCGGCGATGTGGAAAACATGGCCGAAGGCGCAATCGAATTGCTCAAGGACCGCGACCGACTCGAAGTTATGCGCGACGCAGCCCGCAAAACGGCGCGATCGCGATTCTGCTCCACCCTGGTGCTGCCGCTCTACGTCGAATACTACGAACGCATCCTCGCTGCGACGAAGTGATGCCGGCGCGCTCTTGTGAATCTCTGCGTAAGTCTTGTTTTGAATGGGCACGGCTTTACAGGCCGCAGAAAAACTCGTCCCGGAGCGGTTGTGAAAGGGCACGAGTTTACTCGCGCCGATAAGTCGATTCGATTGACGCCGGCTTTAGATGGGATGAGACAGCTGGTCTCGCGGAGAGCCAGGCTTTCCGCAGCGCACTCGAGGTGCTAGGAGGAGACCAGCCGCAGAGGGATGTATTTTCACAACTCTCCTCGGAACCTTTGACTTTTTCCGCAGCCTGCTGGGTCTCGTTCAGCTTGTTCTCGCACTTTCTCCGTGCCCCATCCTTTCGCCTTCTCACTGGCGAAAGGGTGGGAGAGCACAAATCTCAACGGGCGCAAGCACACACTCGAAGAACTAATGCACGTCGGAAACCGATTCCACCTCGAATCGCACCTCGAATCCAACCCGCACCCAAAAATCCCTCACAACGGCAACCGTCTCCGCTGCCGTCACCGGTGTTGTCCGCAGCAGCAAGGCTGCGCCTTCCCCTTCTTGCCTTCCCGTCAGTTCCCTGGCTTCCGCCACGATCCCGACGCACTGATCCGCCCGATACGTGCACGCCGCCAAATCGGCAATCGATAGCCTCGTCGTCGGTGTGGCGAACACCGTCCGTGGCGGCGCCATCCGGTCCAGCAGCCACAGGATTTCCAGCTTCGACTCAAGCTCGTCCGGCACACAGTCAATCGCCAGATCCGCATCGCGAACCGCGTCCTCGATTGTCGAAACAAATTGAACTGCGGGCAGTGCCTCCGGACTCAATGCGCGACGCAATGCCTCACGCGCATGGTGCAGGTTCGCCGGCAGTACATCTTCAAGAAAAACTCTATAGCCAGCGCGTGCAGCCGCCGAAGCAAGCCACCTGCCCAGCGGGCCCGCGCCCACAATCGCCACCGTCGTCAAGAAAAACCTTACTTGGCTTTCAAGGCCTGCAACACTTCATCGGCACTGGGTTTGGAACGCACAAGATGTTCGGCAACGCGCGCACGTTCGTCTTCAGAGAGCGTCGGCGCAAACGCCAGAATGCGGCGCAAAGTCACAGAAACATCGTCAATGTAATTCATCAGGCGGATCGCTTCTCCGGACAGCGGCATCGTTTTCCTCGTGGGTTGAAGTCAGCTCCCATTGTAGGTGTTTAGGTCCCGCAGGGGAAAGCCGCCCACCGCCGCGGCTTTTGCGAATGATCGATCCAGCACGAAAATGGGTGTCCCAGGCCGGGGTCCCCGCGAACAGGTCTTCGTTCGTGGGGTGGAGGTCTGGATTTTCACCGGGGTCCCCGGCGACAGGTCTTCGTCGCTGGGGTGGTTTCAGACCTGGGATAGCACCAATCTCAACTAAGGAAATCCAGCGAGAACCCTACGGCAACTCCCGCACCCAGATATTCCTGAAGCTGATCGGCTCGCTCTTGTCCCCATGCGCCTGCAGCTTGATCGGCGCCGCGTCGTACTTCTTGTAGAACGGTTGCCCAACGTAGAGCGTCTGCCCCTTCAGCTCAAAGTGATTGTCGACTAGGACGCCGTTGAGGAAAGCGGTGCAGTAAGCGGGCGTTTTCACCGTTCCGTCGTCGTTGAAAGTGGGCGCCGTCCAGACCACGTCGTAAACATTCCACTCGCCCGGCTTGCGCATGGGATTAGCCAGAGGAATGCTCTGCTTGTAGAGACTGCCGACCATGCCATTCACGTAGGTCTTGTTGTTGTACGAGTCCAGTACCTGCAATTCGTAGCCCGCATCGCCCGGCCCCATCGAAGCCAGAAAAACGCCGCTGTTGCCCCGCGCCTGCCCGCTCCCGGTAATGTTCTCGGGAATCCGCCACTCCACATGCAGTTGATAATTCTTGAACGTGCGCTTGGTTTCGATGTTGCCCGAGCCTGACGTCTTGCTCACCGTAACAATGCCGTCATGCACGTCCCATTGAGCCGGCGAGTGATCCTGAGCCGAAACCCACTCGTCCAGGTTCTTGCCATCGAACAAGACAATCGCGTCCGACGGCGGCGCCGTTTCGGGAGTGCCCGGAGTCACAACCTTTGGCTCGGGCTGCCACACTTCCGTGTCTTCCGGTTTCGGCTTCTCCTGCGCCACAAGAGGAAGAGCCATTGCAACAACGATGAGGAATTTGAGGTGATGCAGAATTGGAGTCTTCATGACGGAGATCAGCATACACCGCCGCCGAGAGGGCAAGCTCACGCCTCGAATCGACAGCTCGTCGCGTAATTCAGCTTTGATCGAGCACGCTATACCGCCAGCCGAAAGTCCCCGCAGTGCCGGTTTCGTAACAGGGCACGACTCTTTGTGCCAGGCACGACTGTTTGTAACAGGGCACGACTCTTTGTAACAGGGCACGACTTTTTGTAACAGGGCACGACTTTGTAACAGGGCACGACTTTTTGTAACAGGGCACGACTTTTTGTAACAGGGCACGACTTTTTGTAACAGGGCACGACTTCAGTCGTGCCGAAAGTGCCACAAATGAAACGTGGGCTTTAGCCCCTGAGCGACATTTCTTCCGACGGCGATGCGATCACCGTCGGAGACATCCATCCCCCAAATTCAACGCTCCCTCACCGCAAACTTGCCGGCGGCGCAGTCACCGCGGAAAGCTCCCGAAACACAGCCTCCGGCAAACGCAGCCCCGCCGCCTGAATATTCTCTTCAAGGTGCGCCACCGAAGACGTCCCCGGTATCGGCAGCGTCGTGCGCGACCGCTGCAACAGCCATGCCAGCGCCACTTGCAGTTGCGTCGCGCCAAGTTGTTGCGCCACCTTCTCCAGCACATCGTGCGCCTGCCGATTCTGCCCCAGCGGCGCCCAGGGAATGAAAGCAATCCCATTCTTCTCGCAATGATCCAGCAGAAAATCCCATTCGCGATCGGCAAAGCTATACCGGTTCTGCACCGAGACAATCGGCACAATCTTGCGCGCCCGCTCCACATGCTCCAGCGTCACATTCGACAACGCGATATGCCGAATCTTTCCCTGCTGCTGCAGCCGCGCCAGCGTCTCCATCGACGCATCGAACGACACCGCGGGATCGGGAATGTGCAGCTGGTACACATCGATCCGCTCCAGCCGCAACCGCTTCAGGCTCCCCGCCACGGCCTCTTCAAGATGTTGAGGGCTTGCGTTATGAATCCATTGCCCCGGCCCTACCCGCTCCCATCCGCCTTTGGTCGCAATCACCAGTCCCTGCGGATAGGGAAACAATGCCTCCGCGATCAGCTCTTCCGACACGTAGGGTCCATACGAATCCGCCGTATCGATAAAGTTGACCTCCAGCTCCACCGCGCGCCGCAGGGTTGCCAGCGCAGCCGCACGATCCGTCGGCGGACCCCAGATACCCTTGCCCGTAATCCGCATCGCGCCGTAACCCAGGCGGTTGACAGTCAAGTCCCCCAGTGCGATCGTGCCCGCAGCAGCCGCTGAAACAACCTCTGTGCTCATGCTGAAAATCTCCTCATCCACTAGGATGAGGGATCAACGGCTATCGGTGCAAAGGAAGAAACTGCGAGCGCACTCAAACACCCGTTTCGCGAAGCTGAATCAAGCGCGACCATGGGTGCCCCATCCAAGCTCTGCTTGGGTGGGAAAGCACGAACCCAACCCATCCGTACGTCGTCCTGAGCGACCCTGAACGCAGTGAAGGGGAGTCGAAGGACCTGCGTTTCGCGAAGCTGAGTCAAGCACGACCATGGGTGCCCCAGGTCCGGGTCCCCACGAACAGGTCTTCGTTCGTGGGGTGGAGGTCTCGCATTTGAGACCTGGGAAAGCAACGAACCCTTCCCTTCCATCGGTCAGATACCAAAAACAGTGAAGAGGCCCATCCTCCCACAAGGAATGGACCGCTTCATTGCATTCCGGACGATCGCCCGCCGGAAACCCCTCGAAGCTTCATCTATAGCTTGAATTTCTTTTTCTTTCCTCTCAATGCAAACATCCATCTTTCGGAGCACCTTTCCAGCTGCACATGGATTTTTAAACTCTCACAAAGTGCGCTTGAAAAGCGGCGTGGCAATCAGCAATGTGCCGATCCCGAAAATGAATAGAAAAAGCAGATCCGAGCGTATCGCGACGAATCCCCCATCCTTCAAAAGAACGGCTTGGAATCCATGAATTGCATACGTGAACGGGTCCACAATGGCGATCGCTCGCAGCCATTTCGGAAACGCCGCAATTGGATAAATCGCACCGGATGGGAAAAACAACAGCGTATTCAGCACCCCAAACATCGCGCGCGGCACCAGCGGATCGTCCACCCGCACCATCATCAGGAACATCATTCCATTGAAAGCAATCGACGTACCCAGAATGAGCAGCAACAGCTGGAGGTCGGCTATTGGATTGAAGATGGTCCCCAGGCCGGCCATCAGCGTCCCAATTACGGTGAGCGAAATCCCACTGAGCACCGCCTTGATCGCTCCCGCGACATTCAGTCCCATCACCAGCTCGAGCTTGCTGATCGGCGTCACCAGGTATCCCTCGTGCACCCCGCGCGCCTTGTCGTCGATGTACAGCATCCCCCCGCCGATCATCACCGAAATGTACATGGCCAGCGCAATCGAACCCGAGAGAAGATACTTCATGTACTCGATGTATGGATAAAGCTCCACAATCTTGAGCGCAATGTTGTTCACAACCCGCGCCTGAATGATTGGCTGATTGAGGGCATCTACGAGCGACTGCATTTCCGACTCGAGCGATGAGCTCATGAACTGATCGGAGTTATCGACAACAAAACCGATGCTCGGCGCATCCTGCGCGTAGACCCGGCGTGAATACTGCGCCGGAATGATGACCGCGGCGTTTACTCTTCCCGTGCGCACATCTTCGCGCGCGGTAGTCTCGTCGTCGTAAGGCACGGTCTTGAAGGTCGCGATGTTCGCGGCGACGGCATCAAACGCCTCGTGCACCTTCACCGCTTGCGGTCCGTGATCGTAATCGACGACTGCCACGCGCGCGCCGCGAATCTTGCCACCAAAGGCATTGCCAAGGATGACGAGCTGCACCAGCGGCAGCATCATCGACATGATCATGAGAACCGGCGAGCGGAAAAACTTGCGCATCTCGCGCTCGACAATGGCGAACATTCTGTTCATGGCTGTGCTCCCGGCCGGGGCGGCATCGAAAAGACGGCCTTCACCTGCTCATCCCGGAGCTGGCGGCCGGTGTAGTGCACGAATACATCGTCAAGGGACGTGTTCTGCACGCTCAGTGAAGTAAGCTGCTCCCCAAGCGAGGCGGCCATTTCGACGAGCTGTGTCGTCGTCTTCGATCCGTTGGAGGTCAGCACGCGGTAGACACCTGCCGATTGCGACTGCACCTCCGTGACGTCGGGCAGCGCTTCAAGCCGCGCCTTCCATTCCGGATCTTCGCGGTTGAATTGCACCTCGACAACATTGGACCCCGGCACGCTCTGCTTCAGCTCAATCGGCGTGCCCAGCGCCACGAGATTGCCATGATCGACAATGGCAATGCGGTCGCAGAGACGATCGGCCTCCTCCATGTAATGCGTGGTCAGCAGCATGGTGAGTTGCCGCGTTTTCTTCAGGTTGTTCAGCATCTCCCACACGGCGATGCGCGACACGGGGTCGAGTCCCGTTGTTGGCTCATCGAGAAAGAAGATGCGCGGATTGTGGACAAGCCCGCGAGCGATCTCGAGCCGACGGCGCATTCCACCGGAAAGCGTCTTGGTCTGCGCGTCCCGCCACTTCGTCAGATCGACAGCCTCGAGGACTTCTGCAATATTCTTCTCGCGCTCGGCGCGGGGCACGCTGTAAAGCTTTGCGTAAATACTGAGGTTTTCTCCCACCGTCAGATCCGGGTCGCTGGTAAGCGCCTGCGGAATAACCCCGATCAAGCGGCGCACATAGTCGGAATCTTTGCTGACATCGTGCCCGCCTACAATAGCCTTACCGCTCGTGACCGGGATAAGCGTCGTCATCATGCGGATCAGCGTGCTCTTCCCTGCTCCATTGGGCCCCAGCAGCCCGAAAATTTCGCCTTCAGCCACCTGAAAATTGACGCCCTTCACAGCTTCAAAACTGCCATAGCGCTTGACGATGTTTTCGACTGCAATGGCAATGGGCGCGCCACTCTTGCCGTTGTTGTGGATTGCCGCCGCAAGCTGTGAGCCGTTTGGCGCCTTGGACGGATTGGTGGGCACCGCCGTCATTGCTTCACCAATTTGCTCTTCGGCACATAAACCTCGGCGGTCATACCCGGCACATAGCGCTCGTCAGGATTCGGAATGAGCAACTTGATCTGCACTGTCTTGATGTCGCGTTTGCGGCCGCCATTGATGTCGCGCTGCGTGGCAAAATCGGCTAGCGAAGACTTCGCGATCACCTTGCCCTCCACGCTCGCACCGCTCGGCATCACCACGCGCAAGCTGTCTCCTAACTGCACCGCATCGGCCTGCGTCTCCGGCAAGGGCGCGTACACCCACGTCTGGGTCAAGTCCATCACCGTGGCTATCGTTCCCCCCGCCGGCAGCACTTCGCCCTGCCGAGCCGCGAGCACATTCACTTTCCCGGTCACGGGCGCGACGACCTGCGCGTACCCCAATTCGACATTCGCCTCATCGGCAAGCGCCTCCGCATTCTGCACCTGTCCTCGCGTCGAATCGACGGTGCGCGCCGAGACCAGTGCCAGCAGCTCGTGCGCCTTGGCCTGCTTCACCGCCGCTTGCGCCGCCGAAACATTCTCTCGCGCAGACTCCACCGCCGCTTGATCGGCCTGCAGGCTGGTCGCCGCATCGTCCTTTGCCTGCTCGCTCATGATTCCCTGCTTCGCCAGCGCAACTATTCGCGTAGTGTCTGCTTTCTGATGGTCGAGATTGGCCTGGGCCTGAGCCAGCGCCGCTTGCGCCACCCGCAACTGCGCCTCGGCATTCACCGCTGCGCTTGATACTTCCCCCCGATTCTGGCGCTCTGTTGCAACCGTCTCTTTCAGCTTCCACGCATTGCTTGATACCGTAGCTTCCGCGGCCTTCCGCGCCGCCGCGAGGTCATCGCTCTCTATCTCAGCGATCAACTGTCCGGCATTCACTTGCTGTCCCTCTTCAACGGTCAAAGTCTGAATGCGTCCAGGGATCTTGGCGCTCACCAGAACCTCGTTCGCATCGACCGTCCCAATCAGCTTCAGATCGCTCGGCGTCCGCGCCGTCGCCAGATACCAGATGAGCGAGCCCAGCGTCAGGAGACCCAGAATCATAAAAACCCTATTGCGCGCGTTCATCTTTCCTCCCAAACGTCAGCCGATCGGTATTCACTTCGGGCATCGGCGTGTCGGCAAGCACCCGTTCTGCAAGCTCGGCGCCATGCCGCCGATCGGCGAAAATCGCCTGCCCCAGAAACTCAACTAAAGCCGTCCTGCGTTGCGCCAGTGCCTCCGGAGCAAATGGCTCAAAGGGCAGCAAAATGCGCCAAATCGGCGCGCTGAGAAAATAGAAGACATTGGCGCCCAGCGTCGCGAGATGGATCTGCATCCAATCCGCGTCGATTCAGTTCGCCCGCTTCGATGCCTTCCCGCACCATGGCCTGGTACATCGTCATCACCGGCGCAAAGACGCGCTTGACCAGCACCGGCAGCGCGCCCGATTCACCTTTGTGCATGCGAATCATCTCCTGCTGCATCAGCCCCTGAAATTCGTGTTGCGTCAGGATGCGGTCGAAGTGCTCCAGCGCCGATCGCAACACCCGTTCCCCCGGCGAGGCCTCCAGGAGAAAAACCGCCAGCGTCCGATCCCGAATCTTTGCCGAGATCATCTCCAGCGCGGCCAGATAGAGGTTCTCTTTGCTCTCGAAGTAGTAGTAGAGCAGCGCCTTGTTTACACCTGCCGAATTGGCGATGCGGTCGGTCCGGGCGCCGGCCAAACCGTGGGTGCTGAATTCACCCAGAGCGGCATCGAGGATGCGCGCACGAGTTTCCGCAGCGCGGTCAGAAGGAGCGTGATTTGTTGTGGGAGTCATTTTAACTAACTGGTTAGTAAATTTACGCCGCTTGATGCCGAAACGCAAGTCTCAGTCAGCCTTTTGCTTGTAAGTTATTCACACCATTTAGATTTCGGTGACAATCTTCCCCCAGTGCCCCGGTGACGGGTTTCGTCGCTGGGGTGGAGGTAAATGCACCCTGCTTTAAGTTAGAGATTCCACGGAAATTGGAGAATTCGCCCTAAACGAACCAGTCGAAACTTCCGTCGGACGGGTTCTCTGCAGGCTCTGCTTCGTTTTCGATTTCAGCCTGCTCCGGGATTGCCTCTTCTTCGTCAAGCCCACGGTCCGCGGTCTCTTGCTTCGTTGAATGCGAATCATCGCTCGCGCGTTCGGAGGCTTCGATATCAAAACGCGGCGCGACTTTATCCGGCGCCTTCTGAACATTCAGAAGCGACACTGCGCGGATTCCGGCGATGGGAGCAAAGTCCATGGTCTGCTGCCCCTTCATGCGTCCTATCGGCCAGTCTGCGGCAAAACATTAGCGTTTATGAAGATTTTTTCGTTGGGCAGTATCTCCCTCATCCATACCCAGCACTGGATCGAGCAGGCGCGGCCCCGGACCCTGCGCGCCTAGCTGGTCCCACGGATTCCGCAAGGGGCAGGCACCGAGCGAAAGGCAGCCACAACCGATACAGCCATCAAGCTGGTTACGCAGGCGCGTCAGCCGGTCGATACGGTCGTCGAGATCGGCACGCCAGCGGGTTGAGAGCCGCTTCCAATCCTCAGCCGTGGGCGTCCGCTTGTTCGGAAGCGTCGCCAGGGCCTCGCGAATCTCAGCCAGTGGAATCCCCGTGCGCTGGGCCACCTTGATTACCGCAACGCGGCGCAGCACTTCACGCGAATAGCGTCGCTGATTGCCTTGGTTCCGCCAGCTCTGAATTAGTCCCTGCGCTTCATAGAAATGGAGGGTTGAGACGGCCACACCACTTCGTGCTGCGACCTGGCCGACGCTGAGCTGCGCAGGCACCGGGCCATGCTTATCTTCCGCCATTCGTTTTGCCTCTTGACCTCAACATTACTTGAGGTTCTACCCTTGAGCAAGAGGCAAAAAGGAGCGAGAATGAGCGCACTGATCAAAATTGGCTTGATCTACGGTTCAACCCGCGCAGGACGGTTCTGTGACAGAGTCGCCCAATGGGCCGGCCAAATGGCGGCAACGGCCGGATTCGAGGTACAGGCCATCGACCCCGCAAAGACCACCGGCGACACCGAACTGCAGCGATACATCGAAAAATGCGATGGGTTTGTCGTGGTCACGCCGGAGTATAACCACGGCTATCCCGCTCCTCTCAAATCCTTGATCGATTCAGTGGGTGCCGGGTGGCAAGCCAAACCCGTAGCTTTCGTCTCCTATGGCGGAGTCTCCGGCGGATTGCGCGCCGTCGAACAACTGCGCCTCGTCTTCGCAGAGCTGCATACTGTGACGATTCGCGACAGCGTAAGTTTCGCCGGCGCATGGGAACAATTCGACAGCGCGGGCGCATTGCTCCAACCTGAGCGCGCCGAGCGATCCATGGCAAAGATGCTGGAGCGATTGCGTTGGTGGGCGGTGGCGCTCAGCACTGCGCGCGCCCAATCCCCTTATCAAACCGCGCCTTGATTCCGCGAGGTTGCGGAGGGGACGTTCACACCAACTCATCAATGCGTGGCTGGAAAGGACGCCGGCTTCACCATCGCTGCTGTTTGCGAAGGAGCCAGCAGTTGCATGCCTTCCCCAAGACTCATTCCCGCCGGAACCGGAGCGAAGCCGCCGCGCACTTCGCTGGTCTCGCGCGAAATCGTCTTCAGAAACAGAGCCCGGCCATTCATATGAATTTCCAATCGCTCCGTCTTCCAATCCGTGCTGCTCACTTGCGTGCGCTGCAGACGAAACCAGCCGCCCTTGTACAGACGGCCGAGAATGCCATAACCGAAATCTACGTTCTCCTCGAGTTGGCCGTCGAGCCGTTCCATACGCTTGGTGCGCATGTCAATCCACAGTTCCCCACGCATGGCGTGAAAGATGCGGGCTTCGATGGAGTGCGGCGGATACTCGGGGTTGGGACGAAAGTGAAGATGAAAGCAGTCCTTCTCCACCCCCGCATCTTCAAAAAGAAACGCCTCGGGAAGCAGAGCCAGTATCCTGCCGATACGCTTTTCATCATCGGCATAATCCTGCCGGTGACGAGCCTGCTCCTGCGGCGAACGAAGCAGATGTTCGAGGCGCCGCTCTTCTTCTTGCTGGTCGGCTGCACTCAGCGGTCGTCCGCTGTTTGAGACGAGCCGTGTCACCGGGCCATCCGCGGTCTCCACCTGCTCCTCGACTTTGATTTGCTGCTGCGCCTGCTTTTCAACCCAGTAGCGCCAGTAACCGTGGCGCTGGTGGTCGTGCAGTTCGTTATAGACCACTTCACGCACAAGTTGAGCCGGCGATGCAGGCGCCTGCACCTGGGCATGCAAGGCAAATGGCGTGCTGGCGAGTATCGAGGCCGCGCAAGCCGCAATCGGTGAACCGATCCATTGCACACGCATCATGTTGTCTCCGGTAGCGCAGGATGAGGAACCTGAGCGGAGTATGACGTAGATAGGATGAAGGGTATTCGGTGAATCGATGAAAATGGTAAGAAAACCAGAGAAAGCGCCTAAAGCACCCAAATAAAACGAACCAACTTATGCAACACGTGGCGCTCTCACCCACCTTGTTACACTTGGGCCATGCAGGATGAACTGGAGTTTCGACGGGCGGCTGAAAAGGCCCTCGAGCAACTGAAGAAGCACTTGATCGCACGCGAGGAAGAAGACGAGGCCGGCTTCGAGGTCGAGGAACAGAACGGTGTCCTCAACGTCGTCTTCGAGGAGCCGCCCGGAAAATTCGTCATCACGCCGAACACACCGGTGCGGCAAATCTGGATCTCCGCGCTCTCCACCAGTTTCAAACTGGATTGGGACGACAAGGCGGGCACGTTTGTCCTGCCGCGCACCGGCGAGTCCCTCGAGCCGCTCGTCGACCGGCTGATTCAACAGAACGGGCAGGAGAAGACAGCAAGATAGCGGCCGCGCAGTAGGAGAGCACGAACGAGTACAGCCATCACCGCGAAATTGGGTGCCCCATCCAAGCTCCGCTTGGGTGGGAAAGCACGGACGAGTGCAGCGATCGTCGTCATTCCTGCGGTTGTCTCGCGCGCTGTTCGATCCGCGCCACCCTCCGTGCCCCATCCTTTCGACTTTTTTCTGTCGAAAGGGTGGGAAAATAACAATCCGCAGCGCACGAACCCAATTCAACCTGCGGCTGTCTCTTTGCGATGCAGCGATCACCGCGAAACTCGGTGCCCCATCCAAGCTCTGCTTGGGTGGGAAAGCACGAACCCGACCGAAAAGAACGGTCAGAGGTTGCGGGACGGTCCGGTATTTCCACCGAACCGTCCGTGCCGCACTATTTCAGCCCGTAAATCGTCTGGAGTTCCTTGTCCGCCAAAGCCTGCGGCAAGGGAGCGTAGGAAAGCGCCTCGACTTCGCCTTCGCCCGACTTCACGATCCAGCTGAGCAGGTCCTTCAGCACTTTGCGATTGGCCTCGTTGCTACCCTCTAACGGAATCAGCAGGTAGGTAAAGCTGGAGATCGGATACGCGGTCGCGCCGGGTGCATTGGTGATCGAAACGCGGTAGTCAGCCGGCATCTGCTTTATGCTCGCAGCCGCCTCGGTCACTCCGGGAATGGAAGCCTTCACCCAATTGCCTGCCGCATTTTTCACAGCGGCAAACGTGATATGGTTTTGCAGCGCGTAGATCAATTCCACATAGCCGATACCACCTGGCAACTGGCGCACTAGACCGGCGACACCCTCATTACCCTTGCCGCCCACGCCAACTGGCCAGCTCGGCGAGGTGCCCTTGCCAGGACCGTCGGCCCATTCCTTGCTGATCTTGCTCAGGTAGTCGGTCCAGATAAAGCTGGTGCCGGAACCATCGGAACGATGGACCACAATGATCTTCTGATCGGGCAGTTTGACGTTGGGATTGTCCTTCGCGATGCGACCGTCATTCCAATTCGAGATCTTGCCCAGGTAGATGTCGGCAAGCACATCGGGCGAGAATCGAAGATCGGTTACGCCGGGCACGTTGTACACCGGAACCACCGCTCCGAGAACAGTGGGAATATGAATCAGCTTGACTTTGGATGATGCAAGCATTTCGTCGGTCATCGGCATGTCCGACGCTCCAAAATCGACCAGACCTGAAGTAACCTGGCGAATGCCGCCGCCGGAACCGATGGACTGATAATTGATTTCGACGCCCTGATGAGCGCCGCTGTATTCACTGAACCACTTCGAATAGATGGGATACGGAAATGTTGCGCCCGCCCCAGTCAGTTTCTGCGCCTGAGCCATGCTCAGAGCGAATGTCAACAATCCAACGGCGATCAAAGTTTTTTTCACGGATTAGCTCCCTTGCAGAATTCGTGCCGGAGCCAATTCTCTACGCGCAATGTTACGGGGGTTTGAATACGGGTCAGATTTCGATCCGACAAAGGCTCTATCGCAACGACGCGATTGTCTTTAGGACCTCGGCGGCGATCGACTTGGGGAGCGGGGCATACGAGAGCGTTTCCGCTTCGCCTTGCCCCGTTGTGACAATCCAGGTCAGAAGCGCCTTGAGAGCCTTACCTTTTGCCGGGTTCGAAGACCGCAACGGGACCAGCAGCCAGGTAAAGCTCGCAATGGGGTAAGCATCGGCGCCCGGCGCGTTGGTGATCGACACGCGATAGTCCCCCGGCAATTCCTTCGCGCTTCCGGCGGCTTCGGTGATTCCTTGGATCGATGCCTTGATCCAGTTGCCGCTCGAGTTTCTCACTTCACCAAATTCGAGATGGTTTTCAAGAGCATAAATCAGCTCCACGTAGCCGAGCGCCCCGTCGGTCGCCCCAACCACCCGGGCCACACCGTCATTGCGCAATGCGCCGACGCCCACCGGCCAATCGGGTGCCGCACTCCTCCCCGGCCCATTAGCCCACGGGCGGCTGATCTTGCTCAGGTAATCCGTAAAAATAAAGCTTGTGCCGCTGCCTTCTGATCGGTGCACCACCACAATCTTCAAGTCCGGAAGCCGCGCATCGGGATTATCGTGCGCGATGCGCGAATCGTTCCACTGCGTGATCCTTCCCAGGTAGATGCCGGCCAGCACTTCCCCGCTCAACCGCAGCCGGCTAACCCCCTGCACATGGAAGATGGGCACCACAGCTCCCATTAACGCCGGTATATGGATGAGCCGGATGCGCGAAGCCGCAAGCTGGAAATCGGTCATCGGCGCGTCTGAGGCGCCGAAATCCACCACACCTGCCGCTACTTGCCTGATTCCTGCTCCGGATCCTTCAGCTCGATAACGAATCGAAACCCCCGGATGCGCCGCATCGTATTCACGGAACCATTTCGCGTAAATCGGGTAAGGAAAAGTAGCGCCGACCCCCGTCAGCTTTTGGCCCCACGCTGTCCCGACAACCAGGACGAACAGCACCACGGTCACCAAGGTCTTCTTCACACACCATCTCCTCGAAGGCACAAGACACCCCGGAGCGTTGCCTACAAAAATGCAGGTCTAAAAGCCAGTCATCAATCCGCGGCGCGTGATGCCGCAGGAGCGGGTTCGGGGGTTTCGCCGGCGCTATGCGGTCGAGGCGCAAGCGGCAGCGTGAAATGAAAAGCGGCGCCCGATCCCAGTTCGCTTTCCGCCCAAATCCGTCCGCCGTGCGCCTGCACGATATGTTTCACAATGGCGAGCCCCAGGCCTGTGCCGCCCGATTCGCGAGAACGCGCCTTGTCGACACGATAAAAGCGCTCGAAAATCCGCTCCAGGTGCTCTGAAGCGATGCCGGGGCCAAAGTCCTGCACAAAAAACTCAACTTCGTCCTCGAGCGGTCGCGCGCCCACCAGAATTCTCTTGCCGCTCTTGCCGTACTTGACGCCGTTCTCAATGAGGTTTCCGAAAACCTGGTTCATCGCGTCCGGATCGGCCATCACTGTCATATCGGGTGCCCCAGCCGAACCCAATTCGATCTCAGAATCGACAACAATGCCGCCCAGAGACTCAATCGCATCCTGCACCAGGGCGCTGGCTTTGATGGGCTGCGGCGTCAGCTTGTAATCGGGGCTCTCCACACTCGCCAGCGCGAGCAGGTCCTCCGTCAGGCGGTTCATGCGACTCGCGTTTTTGTGAATGATCCCCAGAAACTCGCGCGTCGTTTCAGGATTCGGGTCCACTTCCTCGACCAGCGTCTCCACGTATCCCTGGATCGATGTAAGCGGCGTGCGCAGCTCATGACTGACGTTGGCGATGAAATCTCGCCGTGACTTTTCCGCAGCTTCAATCCGCGTCACATCGTGCAGCACGGCGATCGCCCCGCCCGACGGCAGTGGGGCCGCACTAATTTCGAAGATGCGCCCCGGCGCAAGTGAGCTGGCGCGGCCCAACCGCACTTCGCCATCGTGCAGGGCTCCTCGTATACACGCCAGTAACTCCGGATCACGCACCGAATGGACTAACGGACGGCCCGGTCGAATCTGCGTTCCGGCGATGCGTTGCATCACCGCGTTCGACCAGCGCACCTGTCCCTCAGGAGTGATCGCAACCACCGCCTCCTGCATCGAATCGAGCATCGTCGCCAGCTCGTGCCGTCGGCTCTCAATCTCGGCAAAACTCTGTCCCAGCCTCTCCGCCGTCTGGTTCAGCGCGCCCTCCATCGCCGCTAGTTCGTCGCCGCCGGCAACATCAAGACGAGCGCTTAGATCACCCTGGGCAATGCGGCGCGCAAAGGCCACCACGCGCTGCAACCGCGCGGTCACGCCACTGGCAGCCCAGGCCGCCAAAGGCAATGCCACTGCAAGTGCGATCAGCCCCGACCAAAGCGATTCGCGATCGAGAAAATGCGACGTTGCCCCAGCGGCATTTCCGACAAAACGGCGCAGGATCAGCTCCATCGCCACCGTCTGGAACACCAGCAGTAGGACGAACAGTCCCATCAGCTTGAAAAACACTTTGCGGGTCACTTGGGGCCTGCTCATCCGGGCTCTTGAGGCCTTAGTCGGTCTTGGGGATTTCGAATCGATAGCCAGCCCCTCGCACTGTTTTCAGGTAGCGCGGATTCTCCGGATCGACTTCGATTTTCTCACGGATACGGCGTACATAGACGTCCACTGAGCGCGGCGTCACGAAGCGCGCGTCGCCCCACACAGCATCGAGCAGATGGTCGCGGCTGAATACCCGTCCCGGATGCCGCGCCAGATAATCCAGAAGACGAAACTCCGTTGCGGTCGTCGTTGTCAGTTCGCCGCGCACTTTAAGCTGCATCGCGTTCGCGTCAATGATCACTTCTTCAAAGCTGATCACCGACGGCGTCGTGGGGCGTTCAAATCGACGCAACACCGCCTTGACCCGTGCGACCAGCTCGCGCGTGGCAAACGGCTTGGTAATGTAATCGTCTGCACCAAGCTCCAACCCCAGGACTCTGTCGTTTTCGCCAGCGCGTGCCGTCAGAAAAATGATCGGAATCGTTGAGAGACCGCTGTGGCTTCTCAGCCGCCGGCAAACATCCAGGCCGTCCCCGCCCGGTACCATGATGTCGAGAAGAAACAGCGCCGGCGGCTGTCGCTCGGCGTCCGGAATCAGGTTAGAGGGGGTATGAAACAGTCGGGTAGAAAAGCCCGCTGCTTCCAGGTGATGTTGCACCAGCCTCGAGATATCTGTGTCGTCTTCCAGTACAAATACGGTTTGGCTCAACCGGTCTGCCCCTCACTTGGCGGCCTGTTGAATTTCAGTTGCCAAGGCCGCTCAGAGTCGTTAACAGACTAATGCAGGGGGGCAAAGAGAATGCAAACGTTTGATGAATTTGCCCCCTGCCGTGAAGACCAATCGAGACTTAGTCCGGCGATGCTGCGGGCGCGGAATCCGCCAATGCCTGAAAGCTCGGCCCCGTCGAACCTCCATGGAGAGGCGTCTCGCGTCGCGATTCCTCTTTTTCCTGCTCCCGGCGGATGCGCTTCTTGCGCACTTCATCGGCGGCCACGAGGATCAGTGCGGTAAAGGTAACCGCTAGCAAGGCGATCGCCGGCAAGCCATGCAACTGGTCCAGCCCGTCTGCGTTGAAGTCTCCATATAAGAGCGCAAGACCGACGAACACGAAGAAGATGTGCGCGCAGAAAACCCGCAGCGATGCCTTTCCAAGCGTCGGAAACGGTTCGATCGCAACCACCCGCAGCACATATTTCCGCAGCCAATAGAAGAAGACAGCAAAAGCGATTAGATTCACGACCCGCAGGGGCCCGATCTTCCACTTATCCAACTCAAGCGCTAACGCCTGCGTCGTGAGATGCGGCCCCAGCCATCCGTAACGAATCCCGATAAAGAAGACGCAGGTCGCGGCCGACAAACCCGCCATCCACCCCGGAAGAGGCCTGAACGGCTCTCGCTCCATCGCCGTTCTTGCCCCGATCCAAAGACCCACCACCCAAACCGCCTGCCACGCGAAAAGATTAAACGCGCCCGTCTCCTGCAGCGGAATCTTAAGATGCGTCACGTGAACCACCCAGTTGTGAACCACGTCGCGGAGCCCAAACTGGGCTAGGACCCAAATCCCGCCGCTCACCCCCAGGATCCTGCGCCACCCGAAACGCACCGATGCCGAAAGAACCATCGGAGTAAAAAACAAAAACGTGACATACATCGGCAAGATATCAAGCAGCGGCGGGCAATAAAGCAACAGCACCGAGCCCAAAATTGCCGCCTTTGGACGAGCAAGATAAAAATCCAGAAGGTTGATCAACGCCGCCTTATGTGTGTGAACAGCAAACGCCGCCACCACTGTAAAGGCGAATCCCAGCATCAACAGGTGATAGCCGTAAATCTTGAAGGATCGCTTCCAGAGTTTCGAGCGCGCGTTCCCTGGATCCAGCACGAATTCGCGGATGTACAGCCGTCCGACCAGCAAAGCCGAGATAAAAACAAACCCCTCCGCGGAAGAGACAAATCCGATCGGCTGGTTCACAAAGTCGCTGAATCGCGTGGGCAGGTGCGTCAGCGTCATCCAGACAAGGAAGAGCCCGCGCAAGGCATCGAGTTCGGGACGGTGCTCGAGCTTATGAAACATCGTTGGTTTCTGCTTCGGTCCCGGTTCCGCCGAAGCTTATAACAACATTAGACGCATCCTGTGCTTTCGAGACTCGGCGCGCAACCACAGATTTCCGGTCACGCTGTGCAAACCTCGCAGAATTCACCTTCTTCCCCTTGACTCCGCACCGCGCGCTCTGCCAAACTCCGAGCGAATATCCAAAGCAACAAGCGGAATCATCTCCCCACTCCACCATCCGCTTTCAGCCGCCTGGCCTCCCTCGACTCACCCCACGGCGGAAAAATGTAGCGCTCCGGCCTCGTCGCGCGGAGACGAACACAAGCAGGAGGGAATATGAAGAAGTACCTTGCGGAATTGGTTGGCACCTTCATCCTGGTGCTTTTCGGTTGCGGAACAGCAGTAGTCGCCGGCGATAAGGTCGGCATCCTGGGCATCGCTTTTGCCTTTGGATTTGCCCTTGTTGGCGCTGCGTACGGCATTGGGCCCATCTCCGGCTGCCACATCAATCCGGCGGTGAGCCTGGGCGTTTGGACTGCGGGCCGCATGAAAACTACTGAGATGTTCGGCTATTGGGTCGGGCAGTTCGCCGGCGGAATTCTTGCCGCCTGGGTGCTCTCTTTCTTCATCGTCGGCGGCGTACCCGGCGGCTATAACATCGCCGCCAACGGCCTGGGACAAAACGGCTGGGGGCCAGGCTACCAGGGCGAATACAACCTGATCTCGGCCATCGTCTTTGAGTTCGTGGCGACTCTCATCTTTGTGGTGGTCATTTTGGGCGCGACACAGAAGGCAGCTCCCGCAGGCTTCGCCGGACTCGGCATCGGCATCACCCTGGTGGTCATTCACATCTTCGGCATTCACATCACCGGTGTGAGTGTGAACCCGGCACGCAGCTTTGGCCCCGCTATTTTCGTCGGCGGCAAAGCCCTCGCGCAGGTCTGGCTCTTCCTGCTCGTCCCAAGCATGGCCGGCGTGGTTGCCGGTCTGCTCTTCCGCACCAAGGCGCTCGAGGCCGAAGAACCCATGCCGGAAATCAAAGACCGTCGCGCCGTCGAGAACGAACTCGCGGTGTAGCTCGAACACCTCGTCGGCAAAAACGTAATGATCAAAAGAGAGAACGGGGAGATTCGCTCGTACGGATCTTCCCGTTGCTGTTGGCTCTTCAGGCTTCGGATGAACTCCCTCGGCAACGGGTTCTGTAACAGGGCATGGCTTCATGCCGTGCCGAAGGGCAGATATAAAAAGGTGGGCTTTAGCCCCTGAGGAAGTCCAGCTCGCGTTGCGCGCCCAGATTTGACTTGTTCCCCAGCCTGCCTACGCACGCGCCAAAAATCGCAGCCGCACATAGTCGGCAACCCAATTCCCATCCTCATCCCGAAGAACCTTTGCGAGCAATTCGGTAGTCTCCGCAATCACAGGCTCGCGAAGCTCCACGGGCAAGTTATCCAATACCCCGCGCCGAAATGTACGCAGCCATTCAGCCATCCCGCCTTCTCCAAGCGGCGTCGGTCGAGGAATCAGCGCCATCCGCTCCACACGGAAACCGGCTCTCTCAAGCCGCTTCGTGTAGGCCGCGGCTGTTGGATAATAGTTCACTTCGTTTTCTAGCTCGCCATGACCATAACGCGCCAGCACGGCCATCAGTGCCACGAGGATCGCGGCAACATTCCCGTGTCCACCCATCTCTGCGACAAAGCGCCCGCCGGGCCGCAGCACGCGACGCACTTCCGCCAACATCGCGTCCTGCCCGCGAACCCAATGCAGCGCCGCATTCGAAAACACCGCATCGAAGGCCCCATCGCCATACGGAAGCGCCTCAGCGCTCGCCTCATCCACGGCGACTCCACGCCCACGAGCGGCAGCAACCATCTGCGGTGAAGCATCGACTCCCTGCACACGTGCGCCGGTCGCTGTTAGTCGTTGCGTCAGCTGTCCGTCGCCGCAACCCAAATCCAGAATGCGCTCGCCAGGCAGAGGCGCCAGCCACTCCACTACACCTCCCGCCAGCCCATGAACAAATGCGCCGTTCTTCTCATATGCCTGCGTATCCCAAGTCTGCGCCACATGCACCTCCAGCTACAGTCTCGGAGAGTTGGCGGTATAAAGCAAAGTTATTCTATTTTGGATTTCGATAAGCAGAATCTATGACCTGCAATGGGCGGCCAAGGCGCTAAATTGACTGCACCGGCACCAGCGTCAAATCATCCACGAGCCCGACTTCTTTCTGCACAAAAGGCTCGCCATACTTCACTCCCCCCAGCAGCCCATAATGGCGAGCTTCGGCAAAAGTCCGCTCGCGGATCTCTTCCTCCGGAACAAACAGTCCACCACCCGCTGCCTGGTTCGCATACTGTGATTGGTAGGCCATCAGTGCAGCGTGACGCTGCTCAATGAAAGGTGTGATGTCGACGATGAAACTCGGGCGCACATCGGCGTAAAGGCTGGCGTACACAATCTTGAACGGTCGATGCGGCGCGGTTCCGGTTTCGATCTTCGCCAAACCCGACAGAAAACACGCCTCGTATCCTAGCGTCGCAACGATCGCATGATCAGGATGTCGCGCCTGCCAATACGGCAGAATCACCACCCGTGGGCGCAATTCCCGCAGCACGCGCGCAATCTTGATGCGATTTTCGAGCGTATTCTCGACCGCGCCATCCGGCAGATCCAGCGCATCCCGCCAACCGGCTCCCAGCAGTTTCGCCGCTTCCGTCGCTTCCCGCCCTCGTTCTTCGGCTGTACCGCGCGATCCCGCTTCGCCGCGTGTCAGATCGAGAATGGCAGTGCGTAATCCCCGCGCTGCCATGCGCAGCAGCGTGCCGCCGCATGTCTGTTCCACATCGTCGCGGTGCGCTGCGATGGCCAGCACATCGGCCTGTGGAACCTCGGAAGATTCGGCCATGCGATTAGTACACAGTGTTGTTGGAGTCGGTGGTGGCGTCCATGAAGGCCACATCCCAGGCAGTGCCTTGCACGGTCACATACTGGTTATTGATCGACGAGCCATCTTTCGTGTCGAAGATGTACACCTGCCCGCCCTCCGCGACATATACCTTGTGATAGCCTGCTACATCTGCAATCCCGGTCGCATCGCCAAGATAGGGCTCGATCATCGTGACGGAGTTGGTCGACGTGTTGTACATCGTCAGGCAACCATACGGTTGGCCGGTATTGAAGCGCTCACCGTCATTGCACTTGGTCATGCCGATCCAGAGCGTGTTGTCGTCGGCTAGAATCAAGCGGCTCACTGCGCCCGCCTCTCCATCGCTGATCGACACCGGAGCTCCCGCCGTGTTATTTGCCAGATTCAACACAGTCAGGTTACCCGTGAATAAGCCATCTGGCATGAGCGCTTGTCCCGCAACGTACATGGTCGAGCCGGTAACGAGAGCGTTGCTTGCGCCGCCGGGAACGGGGATTGTTGTGATCTTTCCGGTCGCCGGCAACGTTCCCGATTGTTGGCCGGTGAGAAAAATCATCGGCGCCACAGGCAGCAGTGAAACAGAGGCAGCGGTCCCGCCACACTCCGGTCCGCAATTCAGGATGTAGGCTGTTCCGCCATCCGCTGAGAAAACAGCCTTGACCGGCCGATCGAAAGTCAACGGGGCGCCATACGTGTTCCCCGTCGCATCAGTCGCGTCGGGACTCTGCGCCTGGAAAAGGCACCAGAGCGGCGCATTCTGCGGTTCGCAATCCACCGCCGCCTTGGGCCACGTGCTCGAGCCGCCGGAGTACGCAATGGTTTGCGCAGCGGTGAGTTGCCGGGGATAATAAACGTAATTCGAGTTCTGCACGAACGCCAACGCCGTCGTCCCGCCGGGATCCACGCTGACGCGATAAATTCCCGGAAGACCGAGCGAGACCCCCCCGCCTGCATTCTGATTCAGCATGGTCAGCACATGAGCCTGTTGTTGCGCGGCAATTACGTACTGCGCATTGCGCGTGATAAAGATGCTGGACGAAGTTCCGCTCAGTCCCTTCACAGCGCCACCCGAATTCTCCTTACCGTAGTTCACCAGAGTAAAGCTGCCGTCGCCCGACCCGTAGATTGCGCCAAGCTGCTCTTCAGGCATGTTCTGGATGCTGACAGGAAGGGCGCCTGAATAACCCGAGATCGAATAAGTCACCCGGGTGTTGTTGTACTTGTAGCGGGTGTCGTAAAAGGCGTCGACGATCTCCAGAGCGCCCTTGGTCCCCGGGCTGGGATTCTGAATGGCGATCAGCACGCGGGTCGTCAGACCGCTCGGCGGAAGATTGCGCCCTGCAAAGAAGGTTGTTGAACCACATCCGGCTACCGCGGCTGCAACCACCAGGGCTCCAGCGGCACTCAACCAAAGACTTCTCTTCTTCAAAATCCCTTACCTCGAGGGTTGAGCGATTCCACAATTGCTGCAATCCGGAACCGCTGTTCTAAAGTGACTTTTCCCTCAAGGAAAAGCCACCCTGCACAATGCCTGACAGTGGCACGCATCTGTGGAACCGCTCTAGTGCGGATCATGCCGCAGCCGTAACGTGAACAAATGGATGGCGATCGCCGCTTCACCGAACGTCGCCTACCGCATCGTCCGGAATCGATTCCGACACCTGGTTTGACTCCCGAAGTATAACAAAGCAACCCGCACTGCTGGCATCGCTGCCCTGTGTGCCTTAGCATGGCAACAGAATGCCAAAGTTCGCCGACATATTCGCCAGCCGCCCCGTGCTCGCCGATGGCGCCATGGGGACTGTCCTCTATGGTCGCGGCGTCTTTATCAACCGTTGTTATGACGAATTGAACCTCTCCGATCCCAACCTCATTCTCTCCATCCACGAGGAGTACTTGCAGGCGGGTGCCGAGATTGTTGAGACCAACACTTTCGGCGCGAACCGATTCCGTCTCGCGCGGCACGGCCTGGCCGCAAAAGTCGGCGACATCAATGCAGCCGGCGTGCGGCTGGCGCGTCAGGCTGTGGAACATCTGCGCGAGAAGCAGGCCGGCGAGGCCTGGGTCGCTGGGTCCGTGGGTCCGCTCGGCGTTCGCCTGGAACCGCTGGGAAAAACTGGCCTCGACGAAGCCCGCGTCGCCTTTGCCGAACAAATCCGTGCATTGGCTGACAGCGGCGTGGACATGCTCATCATCGAAACCATGCCCGCGCTCGATGAAGCCCGCGAAGCGCTGTATGCGGCCCTCGAGACCGCTCCGCACTTGCCTGTTCTGGTCATGGTCACAGTCGACGATGAAAGCAACTGCCTCGATGGTTCGTCGCCGACACAGGCTGCCGCGTTGCTGACTGAATGGGGCGCGGGTGCAATCGGAGTCAATTGTTCCACCGGCCCTTCCACGGTGCTTACGGCCCTCGAAGCTATGCGCAGAGCCACCACGCTGCCTCTGGCCGCAATGCCCAACGCCGGCATGCCCCGCGCCGTCGAAGGGCGCAACATCTATCTCTGCTCGCCGGAATATATGGCCAGCTTTGCACGCAAAGCCATCGCCGCGGGCGCTCAATTCGTCGGTGGATGCTGTGGCACCACGCCCAATCATATTCGCGCCATGCGTTCGGCTATGCGCGCCATTGATGCGCAAGCGCGTGTAGCAGAAGGCGGAGCAACCGCCGCTCTTTCCACGGAAACCCCGCCTGCACCGCTGGGCCAGCGCTCCAAGATTGGCTCTCTGGTCGAGCAGGGCCAGTTCATCACGCTGGTTGAGATCGTGCCCCCGCGCGGCATTAACTGCACCAAGGAAATTGAAGGCGCACGCTTGCTCACCCAGCTCGGCGTGCATGCCATCAACGTGCCGGATTCCCCACGGGCATCGGCACGCATGAGCGCGCAGAGCCTCTGCATCCAGATTCAGCAGCACACGGGCATCGAGACGGTTCTGCACTACACCTGCCGCGATCGCAATATCCTCAGCATTCAATCGGACCTTCTCGGCGCATCATCTATCGGGTTGCGCAATATTCTCTGCCTCACCGGCGACCCGCCGAAGCTTGGAAACTATCCTGACGCGACTGCAGTGTTTGACGTCGATGCCATCGGTCTGGTCAACCTCGTCCGTCGGTTGAATCACGGCCTCGATATTGGGTCGAATTCGATCGGCGCTACCACCAACTTCACTATCGGTGTCGCTGCCAACCCTGGCGTGCCCGATATTGAGCAGGAATTGCGCCGCTTCGCCTACAAGGTGGAAGCGGGCGCGGAATACGCCATCACTCAGCCTGTTTTCGATTTACGCCTGCTCGAGGAATTCCTCGAACGCATTGCGGAATTCCGCATTCCCGTCATTGCCGGCGTCTGGCCGCTCACCAGCCTCCGCAACGCCGAGTTCATGAAAAACGATCTGCGCGTTTCCATGCCCGAGGAGATCATGCTGCGCATGGCGCAGGCCGAGACTCCCGATGCGGCTCGCCAGGAAGGCATTAAGATCGCGCAGGAAATGCTCGAAGCCGTGCGGCCCATGGTCCAGGGCGTCCAGGTGAGCGCTCCCTTCGGCCGCTATAGCGCGGCCGCTGAAGTCATCGCCAGCGTTTTGCCGCAAGCCCTTTGAGCCGGATTCGGTAACCGCTCTAACACCTTTGTGTACCTGCAAATCGCGCGAATCTGTGCGAACTTAAGCAAATACCTGCATTGATCTCATTCGAAGACTGAACAGGCAGTTGACCTGAGGAAGCGCTTGCGAATGGCCGACGGGCTCAACTTCGATGGCCCAACCGAAGATCTCGACGTCTTCGATTGCCCCAAGTGCGGCCAAACGATCGATGCGACAGCCGACGTGTGCCGATTCTGCGGCGCGAAAGTGGATCACAAAGCGGCACAACAGGCCGCGCACCTTCTCGCCAGAGTCGATCTCGCATGCAGCGATGCGAGCTACCTCCGCAACGTGGCGGTGATCATGCTCTGCTTGCCGCCGGGCGTTTTGATCGGTCTAGCGCGGACTCCTCGTTTCATTCTCCGTGTCGGATTTCAAAATACTCTTCTGGGTTTCTGCGCCCTCGTCTTGTTGGTCGCCTCACCATTTCCCCTCTGGACTCTGCGCTGGTGGACGAAATACACAAATCTCGCCAGCGAGGACGATGAATTCCAGAATGCGCGAAAGGTAGTAAAGGCGGTGGGAACCGGCACCGCGGCGGCATTGCTGACCTTTGGCTCGCTCCTGTGCCTGGTGTTGCTATTCAGGATCGCGCACACTTAAATTCTTCAGGCGTCTCGATTCGAAAATCCTGCGGGGTTCTCCTGCCGCACCCCGCATATGATCGGGTATTCTGAGAATCAGCATGGATGGAGCTGCGATGCCGTCGTTTGAAGAATCGCTGAAGAAACTCGAATCCATCGTCGACAAACTCGAGAAGGGCGACCTGAGCCTCGAAGATTCGCTCAAGCTTTTTGAAGAAGGCGTAGGCCTCTCGGCTGCTTGCAAAAAAGAGTTAGAGGAAGCCGAAGGCAAAGTGCAGATCCTCATCAAGCAGCGCGATGGATCCCTGAAGGCGGAACCATTCCCCACAGATAAATAGAACTGATTGCATAAGTCAGGTTTCGAAAAGGCGCGGAGGGAGCCGGGGGCTTCAGCCCCTTCAAAGGATATAGAAGCATTCCATACCGACAGGCGCCCGCGCCATAGGCGCACTGGTTGTTAGCCCCGCGCTTTAAACGTGGGGTTCAAAAACCAATATTTGTCCGGAGTCCCTGAGGGACGGCGCTCACTCCAATTGCCATCTCGGCAAAAGCCGGGTTCTCCCAACCGAATAGAGACATCTACTGTTTGCTATTGGGCGAGCCGCGCGCGCAGCCAGTCGAGCATCTCAGGAGAAACGCGATCGAAATTAGGAAGCCGAAAAAGCTTTGCAAGTGAGAGCAACTGCAATCTTCCGGCATCCCAATCCACTGGAATCACAAAAGCATCGGCGTTTCGATAGAACGGCTCAAACGAAGGCTTGCTTTCCATAGCCGATCCGCCGAGAACGCCTAGGCACAAGTCGGGCTTCAGAGCACCCGCGATCCGATTCGACTCAAAGATCACATGCGTGTCTGAACCAATCGCAGCCTGCATCTCGCCAATCGGCAGTGTTTCGTCCCCCGCAGTCACAAGAAAGGCGCGTCGTGCACCCGCCGCCAGGTAGCGCGCCGTATCAGTTCCCTGTCCGGGCGTAGTCTCTTCCCAAACATCCTCGCGCTCGTTATGCACATGGCTCGTGACCTTCACCGCTGTCCATTGAAATTCAGGCAATGCGGCAATCAGCCCGCAGATCAGCGATGTCTTCCCCACCTTCCGGCCGCTTCCGCCCACCACAACGATTGCCATCGCTCAATTCTCTTCGCAGCCTCACCCGTCCCCGTGCCCATGCTTTCGCTTTCTCTCTGCCGAAAGGGTCGGAAACCAGCGCCTCATTCCTCAGCCGTCGTCTCTTTCTCCGTTTCGGATTCAGCACCCGAAGACTTCCGCCAACCCAACCGCGCCAGCCGCATCAACATCACCTGTTCGCGCAATACCTGCTTCAGCGGCCGCGCCGGCGTCCCCCATAGCACCGTCCCTGGTCGAAGTCCCTTGTTGGTGACCGTCTTGCCGCTCAGCACCCCTGCCTGGCCGCCAAGCATTACACCGGGTCCAACCTTGACATGATCGCCAATGCCCACCTGCCCCGCAAGAATCGCGCCTTTCCCAATGCTGCTCGATCCGGAGATACCCGTGAGCGCCACCAGGATTACGTCCTCCCCGATGTCGCAGTTGTGGCCGACATGGACCAGGTTGTCGATCTTCGCACCCCGGCGAATCCGCGTCTCCGCCAGCGCTCCGCGATCGACCGTGCTGTTGGCGCCGATCTCCACGTCGTCTTCAACCACCAGCGTCCCCTGCTGCGGAAACTGCGTGTAGGCACCCGTCCCGGCGTCGCGCACATAGCCAAATCCATCGGCTCCCAGCACCGCGCCCGCATGCACAATCACCCGATCGCCGATCGTTGTTCCGGGGTAAACAACCGCACGCGGATAGATCCGGCATTTTTCGCCGATCTGCACACCATGCCCAACGATCGCACCCGCCTCGACGCGAGTCTGCGCGCCGATGCGCGCCCCCGATTCAACTACCGCGCACGCTTCTACCACAACGCCCACACCCAGAATGGCATCCGGCATCACCACTGCCTTTGGGTGCACTCCTGTGGAAGGCGCCGTAGGCGTGAGCAGTTTCGCCGCTTTCGAAAACCAGAGTCGGGGATTGTCGAATTCAACAATGCACTTGCCGCGCGGATAGGAGCCCGCAACTCCAGGAACCAGCACTACCACACCTGCTTTGCTGGAAAGGGCTTTCAAAATCGTGGCCGAGCTATCGGCGAAAACAACATCGAACGGGTTAGCGCGCTCCGCCAGGTTTACCCCGTCGACCATCCACTCCGGATCACCTTGCACCAGCTTGCCGCCCAACATGTCAATCAGTTCGCTCAGCGTCATGCGCGTCTCCTTCAATAAAGTGCCGGCTCGCCCGCGGGACGCGTCTTCCAGCGGCGATGAATCCAAAGCCATTGATCGGGATAACGCCGGATCCAGGACTCCAGTACATCATTGCATTGCTGCGTTGCCGCTAGAACATCATCTTTCGTCTGGCCCGTTCGCTTAAACTCCAGCTCCGGTCCAAAGTGCAGCACATATTTTCTTTCGGCCGCTTCCCACACCATGAACCCCGGAACTACCGCCGCGCCGGTCTTCAAGGCCACATGCGCCAGGCCGGATGCCGTGCAGGCCTCAATCCCGAAGAACCGCGCAAACACTCCCTGCGGCGGCGTCATGTTGGTGTCCATCAAAATGCCAACGGTTTCGCCTTTGCGCATCGCCATCATCAATCCGCGCGCAAAATCGTCTTTGTGCAGAACGTAGTTCCCATGCATGCACCGGCTGCCGTTGACGAATTCATCGAGCAAGCGATTGTCGAGCCGCCGAATCACCATCCCCATCGGGTAGCCCATCAGCGAGTGATAGAAGCTCGAAAGCTCCCACGCGCCCAGATGCCCTGTAAGCACGAGCACGCCTTTACCTCGATCCCGCGCGGCAAGATAATCCTCCAACCCTTCGGTCCGAATCCAGCTCTGAAGGTTCTTCGCCGTATACCGTTCCATGCGGCAAAACTCAACCAGTTGCCAACCGAGATTGCGATAAACCCCGCGCAGAACGGCCCTTCTCTCGTCGGGAGAGAGCTGCGGCAACGCCAACTCAAGATTGCGCTCGCCAACGCTGCGCAGTCGGCCGAGCAACTTGTAGACGGCCCACGCAATCCCGCCGGCCAGCCCACGCGCCAGCCCACGCGGCATCCATCCCAACGCGCGCGCCACCGCCACGACTACCCAGTACTCGATCTGTTCCCGCATCTGAAAGATCAAGTGTAGGCTATCGCTCGGTAACCACTTCGCAGTAGAAACTGAATCTGGGCCCTCCGCCTAAACAGCGAGGGCGGCCTGTTTGCAAGCCGCCCTCCCGCATCGACCACAAGATGCACCTTGAATCTAATTGTGCTTTGCCTCGACGAAGTATTGAGCCACCGTGCGCACAAACGAAGTCGCTCCCGGCGGCACTTCCACATCCCCTTTCAGAACGGCCTCAAAGTTCTCCGGCGCACCATAATACAACTCCGTGTCTTCCTTGTTTTGGCTCACACTCGTTCCATCCAGGTCGATGCCCGCAAACAGCCCCTTGTTGCGCGAATAGCTCAATAGCTCCGCATTCATCTTCCAATCGGTAGAGGCCTGTCCGGAGCGCCCAATCGGACCGGCAGCCGCGGAAGCATCTCCGCCAATCTTGAACTTGCTCTTCAGCAGGTCCTGCAGTCCCTTGTCGTTCACCGCCACCAGCACAAGGTCCGTCGACTGGCCGCCAATCTGAAATCCGAACGAACCGCCCGCCATCCGAATAAACACGGGACCGCTCCAGCCGTGCCCTGTCCGGCACGTCACAACCCCCTGGCCGTACTGACCGCCAAAGACGAACGCGCCCTTGAGCAACCCGGGGACAACCGCCACGCACGTGGCTTGCTGCAGGATATTCAGCGGGATATTCCGGTCCTGGGCAGACATGATCTGCTCCATCACCGTCTTGGCGCTGTCGATCCGGCTCTGCAGATCCTCTTTGGAGCTGGCGCCGAACGCGGGTCCGGCAAACAAAAAACAAAGGCAGATCAACGAAATTGATTTCTTCATGGGGGATCCTTTCAAATGCGTGCGGTTTCGTCCACGCGGGGTAGAGAGCGTTTCCAGCTCGGCAATGCCAATTCGGCAATGCTTGTTTTTTCTGTGATGCTCCTTCACCCCTTCGGGTCGGAGCGTCTGCGTTCTTTGCAAATCCGCTGGAAAACGCGGAGCGGGTCACAACGGATAAGACGGCACACTCCCAGCGATGTCGCGGTCCAAAGTCGTTTTGGATACCAGAACCGTCAACAGCCCCGTCAGCGGTCTCAGCCAGCCTGACCAGAAGTGTATGCGGCGTCACGTGGCGGGCGCAATAAGGGCCCAGGCGGACGAGATCCCGCGATCAAACCGCGGTTGCCCTCCAAGGTTGCCACTTTGGTGAAGAGCTTGAACTTCGAATCCGGCGGGAAAACACGCGACCGACAGGATGCTCATCGACTCGCGAGAGCAAGTAAAGAAAAAAGAGGAGTTCCCAGGCTTCATGGGAAACATGGCGCCTGGGAACTCCTTTCCCCAGATCTGCGTTGTTTCTGTAAGTGAGGATGCCTTGATTACCAAATAGGTACAAGAGTACGAAGGTGCGCAGCCTCTTAGTAACCCGCGCTAGCTTCCCCTCGTAACCGGTTCGAGTGTGGCGGCCAAGGGGTTAACTCTCGCCGGGACGGGCTTTCGGGGAACCAGCCCATTCAGAGCCCGCATGGAAAGATCGATCCGGTTCTCGGCTCCGGTCTTCCGCATCAACCGCCCTACATGCGCCTTCACTGTCCGCTCCTCAATTCCCAGCTCTCGGGCAATCTCCCGATTCGACCGCGCCAGAAGGATCAGGTCCATGACCTGCCGCTCGCGTGCCGTCAGTTGCGGTCCCATAGGATTTGATCCACCCTCCGCAGACATCAACAACCGATCAATCAGGCGCGAAAGCAGCCGGCGAGGCGCCCAGATCGACCCCGACACCACCACCTCAATCGCTTCCCGCACCACTCGTGGACCCGCCGTCAGGTCAAGATAGGCGCGCGCTCCGCCAATAATCGAATCCATCACCAGGGCATCGTTCCCGGCCGGGCCAATCACGATCAGGCGCAGCGCCGGACGCTGCCTCCGAATCTCCTTCAGCGTCTCCAGACCCCTGGCCGACGAATTCAGGTCAATGACCAGGTACTCCAGTTCTTGATTGGCCAACAGCTCATCGAGCAGGCCGATCACCGGAAGCAGAGCGGACTGCCCGAATTCCGGCTCCCGTTCAAAGATGCTCGTCAACCCTTCCAGACGGATCGGCTCCCCCGCCACCACGCCCACGCGGATCGCAACGGCCGTACTCTTTGCGATCATCAGCATCTTCCAGCTCCATGGCACGCTGAACCGGTTGCAGATCGCAGCCGCGCGTTCCCGCCGCGTCCCCATCCATCGGATGAAATCCGCTCAGCCTTGTAGTGCGTTCCCGGCCTCATAGCTTGGGGAGAACGATCCCCTGCTGCTTTTGGTATTTACCCTTGCGATCGGCGTAGCTCGTCTCGCAAGGCTCGTTGCCGTGGAAGAACAGGATCTGGCACAGTCCCTCGTTGGCATATATCTTCGCCGGAAGCGGCGTGGTGTTCGAGATCTCGAGGGTCACAAAGCCCTCCCACTCCGGCTCAAACGGCGTCACATTCACGATGATTCCGCACCGGGCGTACGTCGACTTGCCGACACAGATCGTCAAAATCTCGCGTGGGATGCGGAAGTACTCCACCGACCGTGCCAGCGCAAACGAGTTGGGCGGAATAATCACCGATTCGGCTTGAACCGAGACAAACGACCGCTCGTCGAACTTCTTCGGGTCGATAATCGCGCTGTTCACATTGGTAAATATCTTGAACTCGTCCGAAACCCGCAAATCGTAGCCATAGGACGAAAGACCGTAGGAGATCACGCCCTCGCGCACCTGTTTTTCGCTGAAAGGCTCAATCATTTTATGTTTCAGCGCTTGTTCCCGAATCCAACGGTCACTCTGAATCGACATGCCTCTCCTGTTCCGGACCCCTCCCACCAGATCCGGTCGGGTTCCGGCGTTCCCAGCCGGCCAAAATGCCCGCTTGAATGCTTCATCTTAACGAGACGCGGCGCGCCATGACAACGGGACCCGGTGGAAGAACCTACCAAAAAGTCATGCCTCCCAGGGCGTCATACAGCAGCAGCCTGTTTTTCCTCATCCTACCGGTTGTGCGGCGTTCCATAAATGGAGCAAAATCTGTACCATCAACTGTGTACGGCGTGGTACATTCTTTTCCAGTCGCGCCAGCGAGGTAACCGCTTTGATTAAGCAGGACATCGTTCATCACGTGATCGAGCGCACGGGGCTGCCCCGCACCAAGGCTGAAGCTGCCGTGGATACGGTCTTCGAGGGGCTGAAAGAAGCTTTGGCGGCCGGTGAGCGCATCGAGCTGCGCGGGTTTGGCGTCTTCAGCGTCCGCGCCCGCAAAACCGGGATTGGCCGCAACCCCCGCACAGGCACCGAGGTCAGCATCACACCCGGCAAAGCCGTCCGCTTCAAGCCCGGCAAGGAGCTCCACACCCTCGCCGAAGGAAACGGGTCCAAGAGCTCGCCTGCATCAAGCTGACAAATTTTCCCGGTCCGAGAAAGACTGAGATGGAATCGCGAAGAACGGACCTGCGTCTCTTCACCTTGGGAGTGCGCTTCAGTTCTGTTGCCCCTTGGGAGTTTCGGCAGCTTCCAGCAACGAAAACAGGTAGAAACCTCTACGTGTTGGGCGGAAAAAGTGCTCCCCCATCTGGGCGACACCTTCGAACGCCAGCCCAAATCCACTGAGACGTGCGCCAAGGGCAAGGCGGTCGTCTGGATGAATGTTCAGTTTATCCGCCGCATGTTTGAAGCTCTCGTTGTGTTGAGTGAAGCGATTCGGATCACGCAAATTCGGGTCGTTCTTGAATACATCCCTGTAAGCGTCGCGCAAGAGTCTTAACATCTGAACGTCGTCTTCTCCTAGCTGAGCCAGATCGCGAATATAGCTGGCCAGATCCTCTTGCCTATGCTTGTTGTCATGGTTTGGGAAGCAGCCGTGCGCGGTCGCTCTAGCAAGGAGGACAGCCCGTTCTTCATTCGGCGCGCGCAAGCTCTCTTCCATCAGTACCTGGACAGCTTTTTTGAACCAAACAGAATCCTTGAGAGCCGACTCAGCGTCCGTCGGCCATCTATCCCTGATTTTCTCTAACTCTCCAAATTCGTGCTTTGACTTCGGAAATGTCTATCGCGCCCTTAAGTGCGGCGAGAACCGCAATTACCGGCGAGAACAAACCCACCTGCTTGAAGCAGTGAGCCCAATAGCTCGCTATCGTCCTCGTTTGGGATGTTTCGAATCTTTTCCAGTGCATTGTCGATGGCCATTGCTGTCTCCCCGAATGAGAATCGGCCATACTGCAATCTATCGCTTCCGACGTCTTTACTCGCCCGCAAGATTAGCTTCTAAGCCGCCCGATTGAACGGCTCGATCTTCGGCAGCTTCTTTCTAGACGCCCGCCACATATCGTAATCGGTCTGCAACTCATACCAGATTGCCGCGTGGGTACCGAACGCAGCGGAAAGGCGCAGCGACATCTCCGCTGAGATTCCGGCCTTGCCATTGAGAATGCGGGAAAGCGTTGCGCGAGAAACCTTCAAATGCTTTGCGGCGGTTGTTACGTCCACGTCGCCCATAAACTCCCTTAGCACTTTGCCGGGGTGTGGCGGGTTGTGCATGCGCATGCCGTTTCTCCTAGTGGTAATCCTGATAGTCGACTAGAATCGCGTCCTGCCCTTCAAAGGCAAAAGTCAAACGCCAATTGCCGTTCACCTTCACTGTCCAATGCCCCTTGAGTTCGCCGCGCAAAGGGTGCAGTCCCCAACCCGGAGCATTCATGTCGCGTGCACTCCTGGCCCTGCTCAACTGAAAGAGTTGGACCGACAGTTTAGCGGCATGGGAGGGCTGAATTCCAGCTTTGCTTCCAGTTGCGAAGAATTTCTCGATTCCGCCGTGCCGGAAGCTCTTGATCACGCGTATAGTGTAGCGCGTCACTTCTCACTTGTCAATTGGGACATTCCGAGCAAATAACCGGCGCGGAAGGCAAAATTAGCCCCACCGCGGTGGTTACATTAATCGCTGCGCATCCACATCCACCACCAGATTTCTTCGCGGCACCCCAGCCTTTTCCGCGTGCGCCAGCGCCCCGCGCAGCGCAGCATTCAGCGCCTTCCGCGAACTTGCCTTGAGTATCAGGTGAAAGCGATAGATTCCCTTGATGCGCCCAATCGGCGCTGTACACGGCCCCAGCACGCGGAGGCCCTCCGGCGCCGCGCTCTGAAACCACTTCCCGATCTCCGCCGACCACCGCGCGGCGTCCTCCAGTTTCTCTGACTGGATCAACACATTCGCGAGCACCCCAAACGGTGGATAGTGCAGCCATCGCCGATACTTCAGCTCACGCTCCACAAAACTCGCGTAGTTGTGTGTGCTCGCCGCCACAATCGCGTAGTGGTCGGGATAATACGTCTGCACCACAACCCGCCCCGGCAATTCGCCCCGGCCTGCGCGCCCCGATACCTGCGTCATCAGCTGAAAGACTCGTTCCGCGGCGCGAAAATCCGGCATGGAGAGCGCATGATCGCAGCCCACCACGCCCACCAGCGTCACGCCGTGAATGTCGTGCCCTTTGGCAATCATCTGCGTGCCCACCAGCAAATTGATCTCGCCGGAATGCAATCGCGCCAGCAGCCGTTCCAGATCGTGCCGCCCGCGCACCGTGTCGCGATCCATACGCCCGATCCGCGCTTCCGGAAAAATCTCGGTGAGCCGCTCCTCCCCCTGCTGCGACCCCGCGCCGAGATAGTACAAATGCTCGCTATCGCACTTCGGACACTTCGCCGGAACCGTCCGCTTATACCCGCAGTAGTGGCACTCCAGCCGCTGCCCTGCGGGCGCAATTCCAGCGTCGTCATCCCCGAAGTGAACCGCTGCCTTATGATGCGTCAGCGCAATCGCGCAATTTACGCACTCCAGCTTTTCTCCGCACGCGCGGCAGATCACCGCAAACGAATACCCGCGTCGGTTCAGCAGAATCAGCGCCTGCTCGCCGCGATCGAGCGCCGCATGCGTCTCTGCAACCAGGGAGCGCGAAAACAGTTGCTCTTTCCCCGTCTCCTGGAACTCCCGCCGCATGTCGATCAGTTCGACCTCCGGCAGCGGTCGATTCATCACCCGGTCCTGCATCGCAATGCGTGTGTATTTGCCCTGTCCCCCGTTCTGCCCAATGGTGTTCTGCCAGCTTTCAAGCGACGGCGTCGCCGAACCCAGCACCACCACCGCGCCCGCCAATTTCGCCCGCATCACCGCCACATCGCGCGCGTTGTAGCGCGGCGTCTCTTCCTGCTTGTAGCTCTGGTCATGCTCCTCATCCACGCAGATCAACCCGAGTTTTGGCACCGGCGCAAAAATCGCCGAACGCGTGCCCACCACAATCGGCGCCTCGCCGCGATGAATGCGCCGCCACTGCTCGCTCCGTTCCTCCGGCGTCAGCGCGGAGTGCAGCAACGCGACGCGCGTCCCGAAAGCCGCATCCAGCAACCCCACGGTTTGCGGCGTCAGCCCGATCTCCGGCACCAGAAGAATGGACGCCAACCCGCGATCGAGCGCCCTCTGCATCGCGGCCAGGTACACAGCCGTCTTTCCTGACCCCGTCACGCCATGCAATAAAAACGCGTGGAATCCCCCCAGCCCCGATGCAAGCGAAGCCAAGGCATCCGTCTGCGATTCGTTTAGCCGCATCGGCTCCGTCGATGGCTCGATTCCACCCAACCGAAACGCTGCTGCGCGCTCTTCAATCCGCACCAGACCGCGCCGCACCAGCGTTTGCAGCGTCGACGAAGGCAACTCTTTGCGACGCAGTTCCGCCAACGGAAGCTCGCCCCCGCACGCCGCCAACTCAGCGAGAATCGCCTGCTGTTTTTCCGTCAACGTCGGCAATCGCGACTCGGGAACTAAAATCGCGAAGCGTTCAGTCCGCCGCGCATCGCGTTCCATCGCCGAAGTCTCGCGCGCAATCCATCTCTTTCGCACCAGCCCGGCCAGCGCAGGCAGTGAGACTGCGGTCGCGGTGCGCAGCGTGGAAACCTTCACTGGTTCGCCAGCCGCCAATCGCTCCAGAACACGATGTTCCATGTCCTGTTCTTCTGGAGAGGCCTTGCCCCGCCTCCTCGAGCTGGGTGCCCCAGGTTCGGGGCCCCTAGCGACAAGTCTTCGTTGCAGGGGTGGAGGACTCGCTTTTGAGACCTGGGAAGCTGACGAATCTCCGTCAAGGCTCCGCGCTAGTACATCGCGCCCCAGATCGGTGATGCGGTAGTACACCGTCCGTCGTACTTCTCCCGTGAGCGGCAGCATCCCCCGCAGCACCTCGCCCAGCGGAGCAAGGTAGTACTGCGCGATCCACTCAGCCAGTGTGAACAGAGGCTCGCTCAGCAGCGGCTCCTCATCGAGAACTGCTTCAATCGGCTTCGCTTCAAAGTCAACCGGAGCCGCATCCGCAACCGCCGTGACCACACCGATCAGCTTCTCGTTGCGAAACGGCGCAATCACGCGCATTCCGCGCCGCACTTGCTGCCCGTCGCGCACCGCGTAGGTAAAGGTGCGGTCCAATGGCACCGGCAAAGCGACTTCGCAATAAGAGGGCATGGAGTCGATAGATCAGTTTACGGCGCAAGCCTATGTCCACGACATTCTATTGACTTTCTCTTATTCAATGCTTTTATATTGACTTACACAAAGTAAATAGTTCATTGTTGACTTCGAAGAAGGTCGGCAATGGCCCGTTCGAAGCAAGCACCAACCTCGAAATCCCGGCGGTATGAACAAATCTATATCGCCGTCATTGGGGACATCGTTGCCTCGCGAAAGCTCACAAGTGCGAAGCGCCGTGAAGTTCAGATCGCCTTCGGCGAACTGATGAATCGGATGAACAAGGTCTTTGCAGCAAACTTGAGGGCTAAATTCACCATCGCACCCGGGGATGAGTTCGAAGGCCTGCTGTCCACCAACGAGGCATATCAAACAATTCCCGACCTGATCTGGATCATCGACAATGCGTTCACCGGTCCCGTCATGCGTCTTGGCATCGGGCTAGGCACCATTGATACGGAGATTCCCGAATACGCTGCGAGTGTTGATGGCCCCGCATTTCATCGGGGTCGCGAGGCTATCGGCTTTGCGGCAAAGCAAGATCGTTTGGGCGGAGTCTTTTGCGGATTCGGCAACAATCAAGACACGATTCTGAACGGCCTTGCTCGGGTGCTCCACCATCAGCGAAAAGGTTGGAGCGGGCAGCAGCGCAAAGTCGCCACGCTCCTGCGCACCGGTGAAAACCAGAAAAGCGCTGCGCAGGCGATGAACCTGTCCAAGCAAGCCGTCTCAGCTTACGCTCGCGCGGCTGGCTGGGAGGCCTATCAGGAAGGCGAGAATGCCTTCCGCGCGGCCATCGAAGACGCCTTGGATGAACCCACTCACGGTGACCATTCCCCGCGCGCCATCCTCTCCTGAATGAACTATCCTTGCGATGCAATCGACAGCTATTACCGCCCATGAATAACCTGCTCCTCTTCGCCGAATCGCTTCTGTGCTGGCAGTTGACAAACTACGCAATAAGCTCCGACCCGGTCCGCGGGGACAACAATTCTTCACATCTCGGCCTTTCAAAACGAGAACGAACTGCATGGCTCAGATGGGTCACGATTCGAAGTCTTTGCGGCGCTCTTCTCCTGGTGCTGTTGACCGGGTTTGCCTGGACGAGTTGCCTGCTTGCCGGATGCCTTCTCGCCGGATCGCTCGTTTTGCCCGTCGCACGCAGGTGGCTCATACCCCTGACTTCGCTAGCAGAATTCGAAGTTGCGGCAAACGGAGCAATCGCCCTGATCGAATGGCTTATCTGCATTGAGCGACCCGACCGCGCGGTCCCTGTATGGGTTCCTCACCTGAACCCATCTCAGCTCGCCGCCCTTTGCATCTGTGCCGCGTTGCTCGTATGCATGATTCGCGGCGGCAGCTTCTTCGTACGGGGAATCCTCGCAAAGGCCGGAAGTCTTTCGGGTCCCAGCGAAAACGGCACCCCTTCAACAACGGTTTACAGGCATGGCACAATCATCGGTCAAGTGGAGAGGGTAATCGTTGTATTAATCGTCATGACCGGCAACTATGCAGTCCTCGCGTTCTTTTTCGCGGCTAAGGGGCCCGATCCAGGGAACTCGAAGAACGAACTCTCGCAGACTATTTTCTCCTCGGCTCTCTGAGCAGCTTTCTCATTGCACTTGTCGCCGGATGATCATGCAAAAGACGCTAGCGGCACTTTGGAAATAGAGTCCGGTCAGCTCCAAGCAGCAGGCATGAATCTCTGCATTATGCGACGCGGGTGCCGAAACACCGCTTCTCCCCACCGGAGCAATTGAGACCTGAGATATCATTCCCTCAATATGAATTCAGTACGCGCCCGAATTCCTCTCGCTGCCGTGTTGCTGTGCCTTCCCTTCGTCTCTGCTCAAACTCCCGTCCCCCCTCCAACCCAAGACCCGCTCCACGCGTGGGTCCACGGAAATGATCCGGCCGCCCTCGAAGCCTGGGTGAATGAGCGCATCGATGAGGAGAACTCCGATGTCGATAGGCTGATCGGCGTCACCGGTCCACGCACCGTCGAGAACACGCTGCGCCCCTACGATGACGCCGTCAACCAACTCACGCTCGCCGGCAACAACACCTACCTGCTCTATTCGCTCGCCGACGCAGCCACCCTCCGGGACAAGGCGCAGGCCTTGACCGCCAAAGTCTCCTCCGCCAGTACTGAGCTCAGCCTGAACCAGAAGGTTTACGCGGCGCTTGCTGCGATTCCCTTGCCTGCCGACGCTCCGCCCACCCGCCACTATCTCGAGCGCACCCTCCTTGAGTACCGGCTCGCCGGCGTTGACAAAGACGAAGCCACACGCAAACAGATTCGCGCGCTTCAGGACAAAATCACTGACCTCGCCCTCACCTTCGGCCGCAACGTCGCCGACGGCACACTCAAGATCACCGCCACGCACGCCGAACTCGATGGTCTGCCCGCCGACTACATCGCGCGCCACAAGCCCAACGCCGACGGCGCCTACACCCTCACCACCGATCAGCCGGACTACCGGCCGGTGCTGAGCTTCGCTTCCAGCGCCGACCTCCGCCGCCGCATGTACCTCGCCTACAACTCGCGTGCGTATCCCAAAAACACGCAAGTCCTGCGCGATCTGCTCGCCTCGCGTCAGCAGCTCGCCACCCTCCTCGGCTATCCGCACTTCGCCGACCTCAACACGGCCGACGCCATGATCGGCTCCGCCGCAAACATCACGCATCTCATCGACCAGGTCGACGGGGTCTCGCGAGGCGTCGCTGCCCGTGAGTACGCTCAGTTGCTCGCATTCGCGCGAGAAAAGCAGCCTGGCATCACCGCCATAAGCCAGTCCGATAACAACTACTGGCAGGAACAGTACCGCCGCGCCAAATACGACTTCGACGCCCAGGTCGTCCGCCCCTACTTCCCCTACGCGCAGGTGCAGGCCGGCATTCTTACCACCGCGGCGCGCTTCTTCCACCTCTCTTTCAAGCCCGTGAAAGACGCCCTCGTGTGGGACGCTTCCGTCGACACCTTCGATGTCTTTGACGCCGCACCCGGCAGCGAAGGCAAGCGCCTCGGCCGCATCTATCTCGACATGCATCCGCGCGAAGGCAAGGACAAATGGTTCTCCGCCGGTCCCGTGATTCCCGGCATCGCCGGGCGCCAGATTCCCGAAGGCATGCTCATCTGCAACTTCTCCGGCGGCGCAGCAGGCGATCCCGGGCTCATGGAATACAGCGAAGTCGTCACCTTCTTTCATGAGTTCGGCCACCTCATGCATCACATCCTGGGTAGCCAGGGCCAATGGTCCGGCGCCGGAGGATTCAACGTCGAGTCGGACTTCCTCGAAGCTCCCTCGCAGATGCTCGAAGAAATGTTCCACGACACCACGATTCTGCAATCGTTCGGTAAGCACTATCAGACCGGCGAAGTTCTGCCTGCCTCCCTCATCGCGAAAATGAACGCCGCGGCTGCCTATGGCCGCGCCAGCGAGCTGCAGTGGTTCCTGCAGTTCTCCACCTACGCTCTTCAGCTCCACGACCGCTCCCCCGAAGGCATCGACTTCGATTCCCTGTGGACAGCCGACACAAAGCGCTTCAGCCCCTTCACGCCCGTCGACGGCATCCACTACGCCGAATCCTTCGTTCACCTCGAAGGCTACGCATCCAATCTCTATACCTACTTGCTCGACAAGGTCATCGCGGTTGATTTCTTCGCGCAATTTGACCGGCACAACCTCCTCGACGGCCCCACGGCGATGCGCTACCGCCGCGCAGTCCTCGAACCGGGCGCTAGCAAACCAGCTTCGGAACTTGTGCACGACTTTCTCGGCCGCCCACAAGGCATCGACGCCTTAAAAAAATGGATGAACGAAGAATTCCAATCCCCGCCGACCGCATTCAAGCAGGGACAAATGTAAACCCCTCCGGCGCACCTGTTCTCTATTCCCTATTCCCTGCTCCCTTTCGTCCCCTGTCGTCCCTGTTTCTCTGTCTCAGTCTCTTTCAGTACAATTCATTGCTGTGACCGTCAAAACCGCCAAACCCACTCCTCCCGCGCCCAGCCCATCATCCAACAAAAAGTCCCCAGTCACTCTCGCCATCGACATCGGTGGCTCCGGCCTCAAGGCCATGCTGCTCGATCCGTCGGGCAAGCCGGTCAGCGAGCGTCAGCGTGTCGACACGCCCGCCGTTCCTACTCCGCCTCTGGTGCTCGCCGGGCTCGAGGAACTCCGCAAACAACTCCCCGCCTTCGATCGCGTTTCCGTCGGTTTTCCCGGCGTCATCAAGCGCGGCACCACCTACACCGCCGCAAATCTGCATCCCGCATGGGTGGGCTATCCATTGCAACTCGAACTCGAGAAGCGCTGGAAAAAGCCGGTTCGTGTCGCCAACGACGCGGCCGTTCAGGGTTACGGCGCCATCGTCGGCGATGGCGTGGAGCTCGCTCTCACGTTGGGTACCGGCCTAGGCTCTTCGCTCTTCACCAATGGCCGTCTCTGCCCCGGCCTCGAGCTCGCCCACCATCCCTGGCGCAAGGGCAAAACCTACGAGGACTTCCTCGGCCGCCGCGGACTCGACAAATACGGAAAAAAGCATTGGAACAAGCTGGTGCAGGATGCAATCGATCAAACCTCGAAGCTCTTCAATTGGGATCACCTCTACCTCGGCGGCGGCAATACCAAGAAGCTCGACTTCGAGCCCGGCAAAAATGTGAAGATCGTCTCTAACGAAGCCGGCCTGCTGGGCGGCGTCGCCCTCTGGCGCGAGTGGGATTGAGTGCAGAACATCGATTAGCGAATCTTCATCGAGCTTCCGCTCGAATCTGTTCGTTATTAAGTTGATCGAAATACGATTACCAGTACTTTTGTCATCCTCCGAGTGACTCGAATCACTTCCATTCCGCGCACATACCCCTCAGATTAAAAGCAAGCAGGCGCTTCAGCAGAGAATTCCACCAGCCCTGCCTCCGGCCGCGATTCCGTTTCGCTTCCGGTTTCAGGATGGGGACTCTGCAAGAGGATAAAATGATTTCAGGTCCAAGCGGTGCGGTTTCCGCAATAGAGTTTGTTCGCAAGATGCAGGGCAAGTCTCAGGCCGCCCTGATTAGAGCCAGCGACAAAGAGCAATACGTCGTTAAATGGATGCACGGCCCCCGTTCCACCGTGAGTGTGCGGCTTGAGGCACTCCGTAACTCCGTATATCTATACCTCGGTCTTCCTGTTTCGACATGGACCCCCATCGACATTCCTGATGAATTGATCGACGCCCATCCCGAGATGTGGATCAGTTCGCCGAAAGGAATGGTCCGCCCCAACGCGGGCGTCCACTTTGCCTCCCGCCTGGTCTCGCCTCCCGGCGGCGCATTTTATGAATTTCTTCCCACGCGCATGTTTTCGCGCGTCACCAATCGCTCCGACTTCTGGGGCGCCTATGCGGCCGACGTGTGGACCGAGCGCTTCGAGATTCGCCAGGCTCTCTTTGTTCCCGATGAAGCGCCATCCAGCCTCAGAGCCATCTTCATCGACCACGGAAGTTCGTTTGCTCTCCTTGGTACGAAAGAAGTCGCTCGACTCACGTCATGCCTCTATTCCGACCGGCTCATCTATCCCGAGTCCGAAATGGTTACCGGCCTTCACGACTGGATCGAACACATCCGCAAACATGGCCACGAGGCAGTCATCAAAGCACATGACAGCCTGCCACCCGAATGGATCACCGCTTCCGTCATTGAGAAGGAGTCCCGTCTCATCGAACGCATTCAGGAGTTGCGCGACATCGTCTTCCCCTCCATCTCGCGCTTTTCCTCCGCTGCGAGTCGAAAGACCGGCAGATGCTGCAGCATCCGCGTGTTACTGCGCGCCGGAACCATTCTCTAAAGCGGACGAACCCAAGGAAATTGGGTGCCCCATCCAAGCTCTGCTTGGGTGGGAAACCACAAACCCTGGCCTGCCGCCGTTGTCATCCTGTTTCACCTCCGTGCCCCATTCTTTCGCCTTTCATCTGGCGAAAAGGGAGAATCACGAAGGAAATTGGGTGCCCCATCCAAGCTCTGCTTGGGTGGGAAACCACAAACCCTGGCCTGCCGCCGTTATCCTGAGCGGCCAAAGCGAAGCGCAGGGGGGCGAAGGACCTGCGTCTGCCGTTCTTCACGACTCAACCCCAGCACCCTCCGTGTCCCTTTTTCGCGAAAGGGTGGGAAAACGCGAGTTTCCAACTGCGAAATCGCGCGGTCAGAGGCTTGCCAAGATCTACCGCCCGCCGCGCAACCCCCGCTCAGCCTCCATCACATTCTCCGGCCGTCCAAGATCGCGCCACTCATATTCATCCGCTCGAAACGCAACGATCTTCTCTCCCTGGCCCGCAAGACGCAGATACGCTGGAAGAATCGAAAACGCACCTTCCTCATCCATCTTCGTGAACAAACGCGGAGAGATCACATGAATCCCGGAGAATGCCAGCGCCTGCACAGACCGAGCACACCGCACCATCTCCGGCGTTCCATCCCGCCCAACCTTCCGTCCGCAGAACAACCCCTGCTCGTCAAACAACAAAGGCCGCGACGTGACACGATCCTGCACCGCCATCGTTGCCAGCGCATCCCGTTCGGCATGGAATCGAACCATCCGTCCCAGATCGATCGTGCTGATCACGTCCACGTTGTGCAGCAGAAAGGGCGGCGCGTCATCCGGCCCGTCCTCGAGAAAAAACCACGCCGCCTTCTTCAACCCGCCGCCCGTATCCAACAACTCCTCTTCGTGAGAAATCTCGATCCGCATCCCAAAGTTCTCGTTCGCTTCCAAATACCCGCGAATCATCTCCGCAAAGTGATGCGTATTCACGATCGCCTCGCGCACACCAAATTCCCGCAAGCGCATCAGTGTGATTTCCAGCAGAGTCCGTCCGGCAATTTCCACCAGCGCTTTGGGCCGGTCATTCGTTAGCGGCCGCAGGCGCGTCCCCAGCCCGGCCGCCAGAACCATCGCCTTCATCGGCCCATCTTCTCCAACTCCACGTGCCGCACCACCACCGTCACTCCCGCGCTTCCCCGTAGATGCTTCGCCAGCTGCTCCGCAAGATAAACCGACCTGTGCTGGCCGCCCGTGCACCCAAACGACACCATCAGATTCTGAAAGCCCCGACGCTGATACGCCGTCACACTCTCATCCACCAGCGCGACTGCATTTGCGAGAAAATTTCCGACGCTCGCTTCGTGCTCCAGGTACTCCTTCACCGCCGCGTCCTTGCCCGTCTGCAGCCGAAACCTCTCCTCACGCCCCGGATTCGGCAAACTCCGCGCATCGAAAACGAACCCGCCGCCGTTCCCCGACTCATCCTTGGGCATCCCGCGATGAAATGAGAAACTGAAAATTCGCACCGTCAGTCCGTGTTCCGGTGTTGCCAGGCCCTGCAGCTTCTCTGACGCCGACAGGCTTCCCAACGCCTCCATCAGCGCAGGCAGCGCAATCGGCAACTTGACATTCCCGGCCAGCCAGCGCAGGTTGTTCAGCGCATACGGCACGCTCTGCAAAAAATGCGCCTTGCGCTCATAAAACCCTCTGAAGCCATACGCCCCCAGCGCCTGCAGAATGCGCACGTAGACGTACGCGTAGTAGTGCTCCATGAAGGCATCGCGCTTCAAATCGATGAAGCCGCCAAGGCAATCGAGGTAGTAGTCCAGCAGCTCCTGGCGAAGTGCGGGAGGCAGATCGGCCTTGCCATCGTAGAGAAGCGAAGCGATGTCGTACTGCAGCGCGCCCCTGCGCCCGCCCTGGTAATCCAGGAAAAACGGATTCCCTTCCCGCAGCATCACGTTACGCGATTGAAAATCCCGATACAAAAAATACTCATGCGGCGCAGCCAGCAGGAATTTCGTCAGCCGCCCAAAATCCGCTTCCAGAGCCTGCTCGTTGAAAGGCACGCCCGCCAGCCGCAAGAAGTAGTACTTGAAGTAATTCAGGTCCCAGGCAATCGATTGTCGATCGAAGCTCGCGCGCGGATAGCACACCTTATAATTCAGATCGCGGCCCGCCTCCACCTGGAATCGCGGCAACACAGCGACAACTTTCCGGTACGCCTCAACCGCCTCCGGCGCAATCGTGTCACCGGCCCGATGAGCACTCAAATACTCAAACAGCGTCGTGTTGCCAAGGTCTTCTTCCAGGTAGGCACCTTGGCTCAAATCCTCCGCGTAGATCTCCGGCACCGGCAATCCCTTCCGCCGAAAATGCCGTGAGAACTCGATAAACGCGACGTTCTCCTCACGCACCGGATACAGAATCCCAATCGCGCTTGAAGCCCCGGCCGTCAGCCGGACAATCGTCCGCCCTGAGCCGCCCAGCTGCCCCTGCAGCGGCTTTACCTCCTCGGCTGGCGTTTTGAAATGCCGCTCAAAAAGTTCTTTAAGAACTTCCATCCCACTCTTTCCACCAATGATTGAAGCTGCTCTCCAATCATACCCAGAGGCCGGTCAACGATGGCTCAAAGTCGGTCGTGGGGGACCCTCTTCGTGCACCGTGCTGGACGCGTAAGCGATGTCGAGATGAAAGATCCGCCCGTCCGCGCTCTTGACCGTAGCCGACCGGATCTTCGTGGGCTCCGTCGAATCGTAACTGTAGGAATAAACGCCCCCATCGGCCATCGTCTGCTTCACCAGCAAACCATGGTCATACTCATTGCGCATCAACACACGTGGCGCCGTCTTCGCATTCGGTGCCTCGCTGAACGCGAGCAGGTGTTGCGTGCTGTCGTACTCATAGCGGCACACCTCGCCCGTCGAGTACGACACGCTCGTCAGCCGATTTTGCCCATCGTAACCATAGCGCACCCCCCGACCGCGACTGTCGGTCACAGCGGCAATCCGGCCGCCCGCTTCGTAGCGTAGGCGTATCCAGCTTTGGTTGGGCGATGTCAGGCTCATCAACCTTCGGCCATCTCCGCGCTCGAACTTCAGCTCTTGCCCCTGCGCATTCCGATAGCCCGTGAGATAGCAAAACACCGTCGGGCTCATGCAAGGAAGATACGTCTTCACGGTACCGTCGAAGCGTTTCAGGTCGTAGTGCTCAAAAGGCGTCGGCTTCCAGCGCATCTCGTAGAACCCGCTCTTCCAGGCGTCCACATACTTCACCAGCGACAGATTCGAGAGCCAGCGCGGCTCGCGCACCAGGTCGATGCGCGAGGAGTCTGCCTGCACCAGCGAAATCGTGATGTTATCCGCCGACGACAGATATTCGTCGTAATTCACCGTTCCGCTGATGCCGAATGGATTGTTTCCCTTCCATCCATCCCGCGTCACGCGCTGAAAGGCAATCGGAATCGTGTCCGGCAGAAAGAAGTCGGTGCGCTTGTCCATCAGCAGCCCCAGCCGCAAGTCCAATTCGAACCGCTCCACTCCTTCGTCTTCGTCCGGATCCTCAACATTGGCGCACCTGCCAATCAGCGGCCCCGCCTTCGGCCGCATTCCCTGCTTCGCTGAGTACTCGAAATAAATGCACGGTTCGTCCAACTCCTGCCCTGCAGCCGAACGCGCTCGATCGAGATCCGATTCGTAAATATCCTCCGACGGCAAATCGGGATCAAGCGTGTCGTGCAGCAAGCTGCTCCGATCTTCGTTCACCGGCAGATGCCAGTAGAGAATCGCCACATCCTTCAACAAAATCCGCCGCAGCCGCGCCTGAAAATGCTGCTCCGCTCGCTTCGCATCCGCCTTCGAGTCGCGATTCGCGTCAGGGTCATATCGCCTCCGCTCGCTGTCCTGCATGCCCTCTGCCGAAATCATCGCCGCGCGTTCCATGTCCCGCTGCGTAAACGACGACTTCCAAAGGAGGTGATCGGAATACATGTCCGCATCTGTGAAACCGATCAGGTAGGCATTGGGATCGGCAGCCAGCTCCGCGTGATCCCGCTTCATCTGCTCATAGAGCGCTTCCGCCACGTACTGCCCCCGCGCAGCGTCCCACGCCGATTTGTCCACGGCTGCAGCTGGAAGTACCCGCACGTCCACCTTGTACTTGGTCCGCAGCCATAGAGCGAGATCATCCAGCGAGTAAGGTGCCGTGTGCTCGCCCACTTGAATGAGATAAATAGTCCCGCTGCCGTTCAACTCGTTCAGCCCTGCCACCGGCCCGTTGTGATGCGGATAAAGCGGCTGCACGGGGTTTGCCGTCGCATGCTTGGCGCGCTCCATCATGCGATGGCCTGCCATGACCAGCAGCCACGCGCCCACGGCAAGATAGGCCACCAGGCCGATGATCAGGTATCGAAGAGCACTCGATTTTTTCGATTCGCCGAAATAGCCCGGCGGATAAATACTGCCGCATCCCGGACAGCGGTTCTCCACCACCGGTTGGCCGCATCGCGGGCAAATCGCATGGGGCTGCATGCGAGCAAAGTTACCACGCGACTGTGCGCGTGGAACTTCGAAGGCTCCCTGTCTGCATTACTTGCGAGATATCTTGGGTAGCTTCAGAACCAGCCGGCATCCGCCGGAATCCGCAGCCCGACAGGCCTCAGGCGACCGCTTCGGAAGGCAGTCTACTCCGGCCACAGCTCGCAGGCTTCTACCGCCAGGGCACTTCCTTGGCTTCCGGCATCATGAGCATGCCCATCAGAAGAAGGAGAGCCGCCCCCACCACCAAAAGCGTGAAGCTTCCCGCAGCATAGTAAAGGCCCTTTAGGGTTCTCCGTTGAAGCCGAAACGTTCCAACTCTCATCTGCCCCTTTTCCAATTCACTTTCTTGAGGAAGGATTCCGTTCCCCAGGCAATCAAATCGTGCAAAGCGATCACTCCAGCTTGCTCGTTTCAATCTCGCAGGCCGTGTCGCTCGCGGTGAGGAACGAATAACCATCCCGCAATTTTGCATTCGGTTCGCGTGTTCCGCGGTACCGATGTGGGCAAAGTTCGTTCTGGGGGAAAGGGTTGCACCAGATTAGCACAAAGCTTGAGGCATAATTCAAGCGATTTTTCGTAAAATTAGTCTAATCAATTTAAAATAATCGCTTAACTTCAAACAGACAGGATTTCGGGGTTCATTAAAGTGCTTCACTCAACTCTTGACGTCTTCGCCTACGAGGCAGGCTTCTCCTGACCGGACTCGTTAAACTCCGCGCCTCGGCCCGCAGCGGAGAATGCGTCTCGTTCAGCAGCTCCTGCAGCACATTCTCGATCGCATCCACCGCATCCCGCACTGGATCCGTTACATGAGGATGCGTGGCAAATACAAGGCACTCAATAGCCTGTAGAGAATTCCTGATGCGATCGTTCATCCACCGAATCGTCTCGAACCGCCGCATCACTTCGATCATCTGCCGCCGCTTGGCCAGTTGCCACCGCAGAGTGAACAGAAACGTCAGCACCAAAGCCAGCGCGCTTCCAACGACCCGGACCGGGCCATTGTCATGCATCCAGTCGTCGTAAATCAGCCACTGCAGCAGAATCGCAATCGAAAACACCGAAACCGCGGCAAACAACGAAACCAGCCAAATCGACGCGTAGGAGGGAATTTTTCTGAAAAGGGGAAGCTCAACTCTCAACTTCATCGAAGTGCACATGCGCCCATCGATCAGCGACAAGTCCTGAAAAGAACGTAGCACAATCCTGAAGAACATACGCGGCCACATCGCGGAAATCACTATCTGCGCCAGAACAATGCGAAAACCCAATACCCCCAAACACACAAACCATCGTACCCAGCGCGACAGGGCAGGCCGTCATTTCATCGCTCAAACGGTGCTACTCTCTCCTTGGGTAGGGTCGATCGCGGTGCCATGCCCGGAGATTCGCAAGTGCAGTAGAAGGAAGAGGAAACGGGTGAAGTGGCGCCCGATATACATCGAATTGAACCGGCAAAGGCAATGCTGGGATCGGGTGCGGCCTGAGTTTTGCGCTGGATTTGCTTGCCTCATAGCCCTGGCCTGTTCTGCTGCCAATGCCCAGCGCGCCCCGAGTCCGGTGCATGTTCTCGTCACAGCACACCAAGTCCATAGCCTCTCCCCCGAAGAGGCGGCACGGCAGTATCCGGTTCACCTGCGCGCGGTAGTCACCTATTGCGATCCCTACATCGATCCCAGGCACGGCGCCCTGTTTGTGCACGATTCGTCGGGCAGCGTCTTCGTGGCTCTCCCTTCCCGGCCGTTTCTGTCTCTCAAAGCGGGCACTGAGGTGGAAGTGATGGGAGTGAGCGGTCCCGGAGACTATGCGCCCATCGTGCAGCGCTCTCGAGTACGCATCCTCGGCCAATCGCACGTCCCATCCAACGCTCCGGCGGTGACTATGGCGCAACTGCTCTCAGGCTCCGAGGATGCCCAATGGGTCGAGATGGAGGGGTTGGTCCACGCGGTGCGCCTGACCGCCGAAAACGTAATCGTCGATATCGCCACCTTAGGGGGACCGGTAAGCGCCACCACCGTTCGCGAACCAGGCAAAGACTACATGAGCCTGGTCGATTCGGTGATCCGGTTCCAAGCCGACGCTGCCCCGGTTTTTAACCGGCAACGCCAGATGGTGAGCGTTCATCTCTTCTTTCCTGATCTGGACGAAGTGAAAGTGATCCAGGCGCCGCCGGCCGATCCGTTTGCCTTGCCTGCGTTGCCAATTCCCGATTTGCTCCGATATTCGCCGAATCTCCAATATCGTCACCGGGTCCATCTGCAGGGCACGGTCACGCTTGCAGTGGCCGGGTCAGATCCTGTGCATACAGCAGGCCACCAACGGCCTCTGCATGCAGACCGCGCAATCGACCCCGGTCAATGTAGGAGACCTGGCCGACGTAACCGGTTTCCCCATCGCCACCGACTATGAGGCGACGTTAGAGAACGCCGCCTTTCGGCGCGCGGGTGCCGGCAGCTTGCCGGCACCGACAATGTTGACCGCCTCGCAAGCCCTGCACGGCGACAACGACGACGAACTGGTCACGATCGATGGCGTCCTGCTCGGCGAAGACCGGGGCGCCAGCAATCCCACCCTCTTTCTGCAAGCAGGCCATGCTCTCTTTTCGGTAATTCTGCCCACAAGCTCCAATCAAGGGCTCCCCCTTCCTTGGAAAGAAGGAAGCCGCCTCCGCGTCACGGGAATTTGCTCCGAGCAGTTCGACGCCCAGGGTACGAATCAGCAGGAAGGCTTCGTGCGCACCCAGTCCGTTCGCCTCCTGCTCCGCACACCGGACGACATCCATGTGCTGCAAGCACCCTCGTGGTGGACACCGGCCCGTGCACTGCTCACCGTCAGTGTCTTCGTGATCATCGCCATGACCGCATTCTTCTGGATCGCCCTGCTCCGCCGAAGAGTCGAGCAGCAGACTCAGTTGATCCGCAGCAACGAGGAACGCCTGCGCCACATGGCGGAACACGACGCATTGACGAATCTGCCCAATCGCACTCTGCTCAATGACCGCCTCCAAATGGCTCTGGAGCGGTCCAGTCGCTTCCGGTCTGTCCTGGCCGTCATGATGATCGATCTCGACCGATTCAAGGAAGTGAATGATTCCCTGGGCCACATGGCCGGCGATCAGCTGCTCTGCTGGGTCGCCGAACGCCTCCTCTCCCTGGTGCGCAAGACCGACACCGTGGCGCGCATCGGCGGCGACGAATTCATCGTTCTTCTTCAGGATCTGCACCGTCGTGAAGAGGCTGAACCAGTCGCGTCCAAGATCGTAGCGGCCCTCTCCGCGCCCTTCGAGCCTGGAAACCGGCAGGTTTCCATCTCCGTCAGCGTCGGAGTCTGCACCTACCCCGAAGATGGCGTTCACGCTGACGACCTCCTCCAGAACGCAGACGTCGCGATGTATCGGGCCAAGAGCCGCGGCCGAAACGGTTTCTCCACATTCAATCCCGCGACGCCATCCCAATCCCAGCAGGCGGCCGGGCCCGGCGTTCTTCGCTAACCCCGCAACAATCATTCCGTGGAAGTTCGAAGAGGCCGCACGGCATGCCCTGGACGTACGACGTGCCGTACGACTGCCAAAGCCCTCAGCCAGTGGCGACGACGATAAGAAATAGTCACTAGCCGAAAACACAGCGCGATCGCTCCCCCCAGCGCGGTGCTGAAAGTCCGCCGCTCCGCGACAAGCTGCCCCGGAATCTCGTTCAGTGAAAGCAGGAAAACAATATAGCCGGTAATAGCCGTTGAAAAAAGCGCATAGTTCACATTCACCAGCCCAAACGCGAGCCACGCAAACAGCACCGTGAAGGACGCCAGAACGATGGGTGTCGGATGCAGATGGGCGAGGCAGAAACTCACCGCGATCGCCCCGCACATGGTCCCCAGCACACGCGCGATGGCGCGGCTGACCGTATCGGTCAGGTCTGGCTTCAACACCAGCAGGGCGGTCATCGGAATCCAATAGCCGCTGGGGTAATGCAGTCTGCGATAGATCTCCGTGGCTATCCCGATCGCAATCGCCAGCCGAATCGAATACGGCAGCGCCGAGTTCAGCACCCTCAGTTGCCACACCGATTCCGCTGTCTCAATCAATGCGGCGCGCAGGGCGGCCTGCTCTTCCCGCAAGTAGCGCGTGAGATCCAGGAGACGCGCGCGCAAATCGCGAAAGAGATCGAACAGGAGAGAGGAAACGACAAGTTGCAACGCTCCGCCCGCGAACAGCAGCAGGCCGCGAGCAACCGCCGCCTCGAACGAAGCCGGAAACGCTGAGGCCACCAGAAACGTGATGACACACTGCTGGCCTACCCAGCTATAGCCGTCCGGCCGCGTCGTGAGCATGCCATAACCGAAAGCCCAGAGACCCGACACAAAGACAAGCAAAAGATTCTCATGGCCAAGCAACACGCCCAAAAACCCGGAGAACGCCATCCCGAATGTGACAAAAATCATCGGCAACAAACGCGAATGATCGATGCACTGCTTTTGGCCAAAGCCTGTGTTGACGGCCCCGCCGGCCGCAAGCAGGCCCGCTGCAGGATGGCCAACCGCAATACCGATGCCAAGACAGAGTGCAACCGGCAGCGTCAGAATCAGATCGCTGCGAAGCGTCTGGTTCTCCCACCGGAAGACCATGCTGTCTTTGAAATAGGGAACGGGGAGGGTCATGTTACTTCAAATTGTTCCACGTGGAACAGGACTGGGGACTCGCCGTCCAGGCAATGGCTTCGCGTGGCGACGAAGCTTTGGATTGTTCCACGGCTCGAAATTGTTCCACGTGGAACAATTGTATCGACGATCACCAGTGTTCATGCGGGTTGCGCAATTGATCGAAAACTGTGTTCGAGGCGAAATGTATTGGCGCGCACGGGTGTTGGCGGGAATTTGGTACCCTGCGGTGGTGCAGACTGGGGCCAGAAAAATGGACGGGGCACCTATTTTCGTGCTGATTGGAGCAGTGCGAGAAGCAAATCCCCTTCGGCTTCGTTCAGGGCAGGCTTTCCCTTCCCCCGGCTTCGCCCCCACGTGCTCTCTCGTTGTAATGGAATCCATTACAATGTAATATTCAGATATGGCTACAGCTACCGCAAGGAAATCGAAGGTCTACACGATCAGCCTGCCGCCTGAACTTGCACAAAAGGCCGAGGCGCTGGCTCAGAGGGACAGCCGCACGATGAGCGAGCTATTCCGCGAGGCTTTTCGCACCTATTCTGCACAGCAAGCGCGAAGCACGTTGGATGAACTGGGCGCATATGCGGCAGGCCGCAACCCGAAGGGCTACACCGAGGCCGATGTGCCCCGGCTTATCCGACAAGTGCGTACTGAAAAGCCGCGCCGCCGCAAGGTACGGTCTGTCGGGTGATCGTCGTCATCGATGCAAGCGTCTGGATTTCCGCGCTTCAGTTTGCGAAACATCGCGGCACGCCGACTTTGGCGCTCGAACAAGCAATGAGCGAAGACGCGATTGCTACCTGCGATGAGATTGACGCAGAGATTGTGCGCGTCCTGGCGGAAAAGTTCTCCTGGGAGCAAAACCGGGCAACATTGGCGCTGGAGGCAATTCTGGCGCGTGGCGTCCGCGTAAAGATTCGCGGCACGGTAAAGGTGTGCCGCGATCCCGGCGACGATATGTTTCTGGAGTGCGCCGCCCTTGCGAAAGCGGATTTGCTGGTTGCAGGCGACAAAGATTTATTGATTCTCGGCGCGTACAAGGGAACGCGCGTTGTCACGCCCTCGCAGCACCTGAAAGCAAAGCAGTAGTGGCTGATTTTCGCGCGGATTGAAAGCAGCGGGAGAAGCAGATCCTTCACTCCGCTTACCCCCATCGCACTGACGTGCGATCGGGGCCCCAAACGCGCTTCGTTCAGGATGACAATTCTTGGGCAGGGTAAGGTGCGGCACGACTGAAGCCGTGCCCTGTTACAAAACAAATGGGAGGCAGTTGAAGTCGGACCTGTTCCCTGTTCCCTATTCCCTATTCCCTGTTCCCTGTTCCCTGTTGCCTATTCCCTAGCTTAGCTAGCCTTTCGCCGGCGCCTTCAAGCCAAGCTCTTTCATGGCGATCTGCAGATCCGCCCAGGCTTCCTTCTTCTGCCGCGGATCGCGCAGCAGATAGGCAGGGTGATAGGTGACAATCAGACGCGAGCCGCGCAGCGAATGCACACGCCCGCGCAGGCCGGCAAGCGGCTGCCGCTGGCCCAGGAGATAGGTCGCCGCCGTCGCGCCGAGCGCCACCAGAACCTCCGGCCGCACCACATCGATTTGCCGAAAGAGAAACGGCGAGCAGGTATTTGCCTCCTCCGGTTCGGGCGTGCGATTGCCCGGCGGGCGGCACTTGACGATATTGGCGATGTAGACTTCTTCGCGCTTCAGCCCCATGGCTGCGATCATGTTGTTGAGCAGTTGGCCGGCCCGCCCCACAAAGGGAAGTCCCTGCGCGTCCTCGTCCGCGCCAGGCCCTTCGCCGACAAACATCAGGCGCGCGTTGGCGCTTCCATCGGCAAAGACGATCTTGTGGCGACCCTTGTGGAGGGCGCAGCGCGTGCAATCGCCAATGTCTTCGCGGATGAGGCGGAGAGCGGCTTCGCGCTCGGCGGGGGCGACGAGGCCGGAGATTTGCGGAGGGGCGGAAATCGACGTGCGAGGCGGAATGGTCGTACTCTCCTGGAAGCCTTTTGGGGGGGCAGTTGCCGGGGACTGTTGGTGGGTCGAAGTTCCCTCCCAGGTCTCAAAGGCGAGACCTGGGGCACCCGATTCACTGGCGACGGCGGCGACAGGCTCCTCTTCGGTCGTCCCCGTGAGGCTCTGAAACAATGCTGGGTCGAAGGGCCGGCGATAGAACTCGGTCAGTCCGAGATCGCGATAGAAGCGGAGGCGTGCAGCTAGAGCCTGTTGTGTCGCGGTATCGAGCGGACGGGGCAAGCGGGCTACTCCACGATAAGCTGGCGGCGCGAGCCGGTCGGCGCATCGGATTGGCTCAGCACCTGATCCTGCGGGGTGGGCCTTTCGACGGCATCGTCGGTTTCCACAACCAGCGGGCGCGGCCTGCGCAGGGCAAGGATCTCATCGAGGATGCGATCGGCGAGCTTGCGCTTGGGCATCTCGTGCAATTCAATGGCAGTGGAGTTAGTCAGAAATGTAGCCGCATTCAAGTCGGCCTCAATGCCAACGCCGTCGCCCGAAACATCGTTGACCACGATGGCATCCGCCCCTTTGCGCAGCAGCTTGGCGCGGCCATTTTCCATCCGGTTCTCAGTCTCAGCGGCGAATCCCACGATCAATTGTCCCGGCTGGCGGCGGCGTACCACTTCTGCAAGTATGTCTTCGGTGGGCGCCAGTTCCAGGGTCAATGGGCCAGTGCGCTTGAGCTTGTGGTCTGAAACGTTGACCGGCCGATAGTCGGCGACAGCAGCCGCTTTGACGATGAGCGTGACTTCCTTCATTCGTTCGAGCACAGCGGTGCGCATCTCATCGGCAGTGGTGACCTTGATCAACTCGCAATGCGACGGCGGGTGGAGCGAAGTCGGTCCGCTGATCAGAATCACCTTGGCGCCCCGGCTCTGCGCCGCATCGGCCAGTGCATAGCCCATTTTTCCGCTGGAGCGGTTGCCCAGGAAGCGCACAGGATCGAGTGCCTCGCGTGTGCCACCCGCAGTGACCAAAACGGTCTCGCCCGCCATATCGTGCCGGCGTCCGAGGGAGTTGAGAACCGCGTCGGCGATTGCATCCGGCTCCGCCATGCGCCCCGTACCGATCATGCCGCAGGCAAGATCGCCGGTGCCAGGCTCGATCACCTTCACTCCGCGTTGACGCAGGATGTCGAGGTTCGCCCGCGTGGCCGGGTGCTCCCACATGTTCACATTCATGGCCGGCGCCACGAGAACCGGCGCCTGCGTTGCAAGGTACATCGTGGTCAGGAAATCGTCTGCGATGCCATGGGCAAATTTGGCAAGAAGGTTGGCTGTTGCGGGAGCCACAACGAGCGCCTCAGCCCATTGCGCTTCTCCAATATGTTCGATGGACGAATCGTAGGCGCCTTCGGTGGAGTTGGTTTCGTCCCAGAGGCTGGTGATGACCTTGTGGCCGGTGAGTGCGGCGAAAGTGAGCGGCTGAATGAAACGGGTAGCCGATTCGGTCATCACGACATGCACTTCAAGAGCCTGCCGCTGCAGGGCGCGCACCAGTTCCGCCGCTTTGTAGGCGGCGATGCCACCCGAGACGCCGACCGTCACTCGCATAGATTCAATTGTAGAGCGTCCCAGGGTCTACAGAACGGTTGTTTCTGGGCTCAGGATGCCCGCAGGCAAATGGTTGTTGCTTCTTGTGTGTAAACTACGGTTGACCAGCCATCTAGAGCAGTTCCACAATTCATGTGCCCTTTTCAGTTCCGTGAAAGGTGGCATTTTCTTAAGGAAAATGCCACTTTGCAGCGGTGGCTTCGGGATACAGCAATTGTGAAACTGCTGTAGGTGGAAAATCTGAATCCGAACGAAGCCCGGATACCGGCAACAAGTGGAGTGGCGGACGTTCTGATCTGAGGTTCCTGTGATTCACTCCGCTCGTCACGAGCTATCGATCGTTATGCCATGTCTTAACGAGAGTGAAACGCTTGCGACCTGCATTCGTCAGGCGCGCCGTGCCCTAGAGGAGTTTGGCATCGAGGGCGAGGTGGTCGTCGCCGACAACGGAAGCACGGACGGTTCACAGGAGATTGCGGTCCGCGAAGGAGCGAGGCTGGTTGATGTGCCAACGCGCGGATATGGGGCAGCGTTGATGGCCGGCATCCAGGCCGCGGACAGTAAGTACGTGCTTATGGGAGATGCCGATAACAGCTATGACTTCGGCCACGCTTTCCATTTTCTGAAACCCTTGCGCGACGGAGCTGAGTTGGTCATGGGCAACCGCTTCCGGGGCGGCGTTGAGCCGGGGGCGATGCCCTTTCTCCACAGGTTTCTCGGCAATCCCATTTTGAGCTTGATCGGGCGTGTGCTCTTCAAGGCGCCTGTCGGCGATTTCCATTGCGGATTGCGCGCATTCAATCGCGAATCAATTTTGAAACTCGATTTGCGCACCACAGGAATGGAGTTTGCCAGCGAACTGGTCGTCAGATGCGCGCTGGCCGGCTATAGGGTCGAAGAGATACCCACGACACTCAGACCGGATGGCCGGAGCCGTGCTCCGCATTTGCGCACATGGCGGGATGGCTGGCGGCACTTGCGCTTTCTTCTGCTTTATTCTCCGCGTTGGCTCTTTCTCTATCCAGGAGTGTTCTTGATCCTGTTGGGCGCGGCCGGTTGCGCTTGGCTCTTGCCTGGACCACGGTCTGTCCATGGCATCGTACTCGACGTGGACACGCTCTTATATGCATTTGTCGCGATGCTTCTAGGTTTTCAATTTGTTGCCTTCGCCGTCTTCACCAAAGTATTCGCCATCTCCGAGGGACTGTTGCCAGAGGATCCGCGCCTCAACCGTGTTTTCGACTACATTACGCTCGAAACCGGCTTGGTGATTGGTGGGCTTCTGGTTGCGCTTGGGGTGGGTGGGTCAATTTTCGCCGTGTCGCATTGGGCCAAGAAAAGCTTTGGTGACCTCGATCCAGGTCACATACTGCGGGTTGTCATGCCGACCGTCTTCTCTTTGACGCTGGGCGTGCAAATCGTCTGCAGCAGTTTCTTTTTGAGCATACTTGGATTGCGCCGGCGGATGTAGTCCCGGTAATTAGTTCTCCGAACCTTGAAACGTTGAGATCGAAATGAAATTCAGGTTCCCGCCGGAGACCAATGAGAATGTAAACGGATATGACGAGTTACGGATGTCTTCATTTTGCCTGGCGGTGCCGGCGCCGCGATACAGGTTCTCCCCTCTTCTCCAGGGAGACCCGTTGATGTCCAGTGATATTTTTCTTCTCGCCGCGATCGACGCATATTCCTTTGAATGGAAGTGTGAGGATAAGCCTACTTCCGGAGAACTCTAGCGATTATGTGGCTGAAAAAAGCTCTGCCTACCGCGCTTATTCTTACCCTCCTTTGGACTGTTTACCGGCTCATCTGTTTGGGGCATACGGGAATTCCGCAGCCTGTGGAGCATGACGAGTTCAGCTACCTCCTCGGGGCCGACACCTTCGCCCACGGACGCCTGGCGAATCCTGCGCCGCCGCTCGGCCGATTCTTCGAGTCGCCGCACATCCTGGTGCGCCCCACCTATGCTTCGAAATATCCGCCGGGGCAGGCGATGTTTCTGGCGTCGGGGCAGGTCCTCTTTGGATCGGCGTTCTACGGGGTCCTGATTGGGAACGCATTCATGCTGTTCACATTTTGCCTCATGCTGTTTGCCTGGGTGCCTCCCCGATCGGCTTTCCTGGTGTCTTCGATGTTCGCTCTCTCTCTTTCACGGACAATGTATTGGACGAACTCCTATTGGGGTGGCTCGGTAGCGGCGAGCGGGGGCGCGCTGGTTCTGCTTGGCATCGGGATCTATCGCTCAAAGCAAACTGCTCTCAGTGGTTTCCTCTTTGCAGTTGGCGTCATGCTCCTTTTTTGGACTCGGCCCTATGAAGGCGGAGTCTTCGTTCTAACAGTGCTCATCGTTTTCGCTCCAGAACTCTGGCGGAAACGAAGGACCAGCGTACTGGTGACAGCTCTTTCTGTATGCGCCGCCGGAATGGCGTGGACGTGCTACGACAACGAGGCTGTTACCGGAAGCCCATTCCGCCTGCCCTATCTCCTGCACGATCGCCAATACAACGTGACACCTGTGTTCTGGTTCCAGCCACTGCGCCCGCAACCTACCTACTCCCATCCTCGACTAGAGGCTCAGCACGGCACGAACGGGTGGGAGGCATCTCGTTACCGCGAACTCGGTCCCTGGTACCAAGCCTTGCAGATCAGTTTACTCAGATCTCTGTCGAGCCTGGTTTTGACGCTCGGCCCGGCGTTATTGCTGATTGTGGCGGTTCCGGTCGCACGGCGCGATCCGCTCTATCGAAAAATGGCCGTCGTCATCGGAGTTTTTCTGCTTGCCCTGACTGCCGAAACCTTTCATGCTCAGCATTACACCGCGCCAGCCTGGGCCGCTCTCGGTCTTATGATCGCCATTTGGGCGGAGCGCGCATGGACGCTGCGTATCCGCAATGCGCGGGTGGGCGTCGCGGTTGTGCTACTTGCTATTCTGTCGCCTGCCCTCGTTGTTTTATCGATGAGCGGCGCCCAGGACAGAAGTTCTTGGGGTAATTGGTCCAAACGGCGCGCCGCACTCATTGAAGCGCTGTCTCGCAAGGATCGAGGTCAGCTTGTGATCGTCCAATATCCATCTTCGGATTGGCGCGTGGATAAAGAATGGGTGTACAACAGCGCCGACATCGACCATCAGCGAGTTATCTTTGCACACGATTTGGGAACGGAACAAAATCGCGCTCTACTTGACTACTATCGAGATCGTACAGCTCTCTTATTGACGTTTGACTGCGCGTCGGGGCAGGAGAAGATCGAGCCCTATCCGGCGCTTCCGCTGCAGCGTTAACTCCAGATGTCGTTGGAGCCCCGTGCTCGGTGCAAGCAAACCACGCGGAACGAAGGGGCGGAACGAAGGGGACATATTTCGCAATTCACTGCATCGACGCGGGGCTCTGCGAAGAAGGCGCTCAGGAGCCTGTGAGTTGGATTTCCGCGACCGGCGGCGTATGAGAGAACTTGTACACATTGATGATTCGAACCACGGTACGGAGCGAGTCGCTCTCATTGAGCAGTGCTTTCACCAATACTTGGGTCTTCCCGTTGTATTTGAACCGAATGCCACAAGTACGAACTCCATCTTGCGTCCATTCCTCGTAGCGGAGTTGCCGCACAAGTTCATTATTGAATTTGCGCCGACCAATCATGATACCCATGAACCGGGTCTGGATTTCCATCTTCGACTGCGAGACAAGAATCAGTTCGCGGCCAAACAAAGTACCCACTTTGACCTGGAGAGCACCATCGAGATTGGCCATCCCAATCGACATAACCGTTTCTGGATCATAGCACCGGGTTTAACTGGAAGCTATGAAAATTGGGTCGTTGCAAGGGGTGCGCAACCGGCTACGAGGTACCCGCCAGAATGTTACCTTGCGGGATTACGCGCGATCACTGCACGGCGGTCCATCGACTAAGTAGGATGCTCACTAGGAGCGCCGCGTCGGCAGCGCAACTTCGAAAAAAGACGGAGAACCTAGTTTGACAGAATCGGAATGCCGCGGTCTTCCACGACCGGCTTGGTAACCGGAACGTCCTTCTTCACATAGGAGATCTTGCCTGCTTCGATTTCATCCTGGGCGATGCGGCACGCCTTGGTGGAGTGGCTGGCAACGAGCGCCGCGGAGCCGTTCTGCAACTGGCGCGCGCGTCGGGCCGCCACCAGGACTTTGCGATAGTTCGAATCGAAAGTGGTCTCAATCGTCATCGGAATCATCTCCAAAGGGAAGTTGTTGCTGGCCGGATTCACCGTCGATCCCAAAGGCCTCCAGCACGGGTTTAAGCCGCTCCCGGGAATTTTCAATCCGGCAACCTGCGGCCACCTCCAACACCCTGCTCGAGCGGTAGGCGATCGGCTCGCCGTTGCGATAGAAACGCTCGGCAAGAACAATGGCCTCCAATTGCGCCACTGCCCTGTCGAGGATGTCGTTGACCAAAATATAGACGTATTCGCGATAATTCTCAATTTCCTTCCTGGCTTCGCCCAGGCGCCGGTAGACTTCTTCATCGTTGACCACGCCCTCGGCGCGGCTACGATTACGCAGGCGTGTGCGCAGGACTCTCGGCGTCGGCGGCAAAACAAAGATGCTCACGGCCTCGGGCATGGATTTGCGGACCTGAGCTGCGCCTTGCACGTCGATGTCGAGCAGGAGATCGTGACCGGCGCGTCGCGCTTCGTCGAGCGAGCTTCTGGCAGTTCCATAGAGATCTTTGCCAAAGACCTCGGCGTACTCGAGAAACAAGCCCGCATCCCGCATGCGTTCGAACTCTTCGCGCGTTGTGAAGTTGTATTCGCGTCCGTTCTCTTCGGAGCCGCGGGGCGGCCGGGTCGTCCATGAGATGGAGAAATCGACGCCGCTGACCTGTTTGCGCAGCTCACTCACCAGCGTGCTTTTGCCGGAGCCCGATGGCGCCGAGATGATGAAAAGAATTCCTGCCACTTTCCTATGGTTCCCCTTCTTTTGTGCCGGGCTACTTACGATTCCTACTCCACGTTTTGAATCTGCTCGCGCGCCTTTTCGATTTCTGCCTTCATGGCCAGCCCCAGTTCAGTGATCCGCGTTCCTTTTCCGCCCACTCCGCCGGTTTTGGAGAGCAGCGTGTTCGCTTCGCGGTTCATCTCCTGGAGAAGAAAGTCGAGCTTCTTGCCGATCTCGCCGCTGCCCGACAGCAATTCCCTGAAATGCGCGATGTGCGTGGTCATGCGCGCAAGCTCTTCTGCAATGTCGCTTCGATCGACCAGGACAGCCACTTCTTCGAGGAGCCGCTGGCGATTGAATTCGTTGCCGGTGGCGGCAATCAGACGCTGCGTCAATCTTTCCTGGTAACGTTGCTCGACCTCAGGGCGCAAGGCGGCTACGCCTTCCGTCGCCTCGGCCAGGCGATCGAGAGATGCTTGCAGAATAGCTTTGAGCGCTTCGCCCTCGCGTGCCCGCATGGTCTTCAATTCTTCGAGCAGCGGTCCGATCTGTTGTAGCACGCTTTCAGAGAGCGCGGAAGGGTCTTCGTCTCCATTGCCGCGGCTATCGCTTTGCAGAGCGCCAGGCATGCGCAGAATCGCGTTGAGATCGGGCTCGCCGGCGATCGAGAATTCATTGCCCGCCGATCGAAATGCGTCGAGATAGCCGGCAACGAGTTCGCGATTGTAGCCGGCCTTCTGAACTGTCGAGCGGTCGACGGAGAGAGCCAGCTCCACGTGACCGCGCACGAGGCTTTCCTTGATCGCGCGGCGCAGTTCCATTTCCAGGGCATCGAGCCCCGAGGGCAGGCGCAACTGAATATCGAGAAAGCGATGGTTCACGCTCTTCAGACTGAGCGTATAGACAAGCTGATCGTGCACGCGCACCTGGGTGCGGGCGAATCCGGTCATGGAGTAGATCGGCATGCGTGTTATTCCCCACCCTTCGTGGACATCGCTTGCTCAAATTGCAGTGGATATTGCGCCGAAGGATCGAGGCCCAGCAGATCCGGCGGCTGCGGTTCTTGAATGTCCATGAATTGGAGCTGATGGAGCCGTTGGTAGGTGGGCGAATTGTTGAGCAATTCGTCATGCGAGGCGATCGCGGTGATTCGTCCGTCTTCAAGCACGGCAATACGATTGGCGCGACGGACGGTGCTGAGCCGGTGTGCAATGACCACAACGGTGCGGTCCTGCATCAGGTTCGCCAGCGCGGCTTGGACCAGCGATTCGCTCTCGGCGTCGAGGGCCGAAGTTGCTTCGTCGAGGATGAGAATGGGCGCGTCTTTCAAGATGGCGCGTGCGATGGCAATGCGTTGGCGTTCGCCGCCAGAGAGCCGAAAACCCTTTTCGCCGATCACTGTGTCGTAGCCCTGCGGCATGCGCAGGATGAAGTCGTGTGCCAGCGCGTTGCGCGCTGCTTGCTCCACGATAGAGTGCTTTACGTCCGGTTGGCCGTAAGCGATGTTGTTGCGCACGGTGTCGTTGAAGAGAATCGTCTCCTGTGTGACCTGAGCTACCTGGCGGCGTAACGAAGCAAGCGTCAGATCTCGAAGATCGAGATCGTCGATCAGGATGCGGCCGGAAGTGACATCGAAGAAACGAGGAATGAGATTGACCAGCGTGGATTTGCCCGCGCCGCTTGGGCCGACGAGCGCCAGCACTTCGCCCGCGCGTACGTCGAGATCGACGTTGTGCAGGATCTGATGTTCGCCTTCCGCCGTCGAATAAGAGAAGCCTACATTTTCAAAGCGAATGGATCGCGCGAAGCCCTTGAGGACCGTGGCGCGCGGACGCTCTTTGACGTCGTCTTCCGTATCGAAGAAGGCAAAGATGGAAGCGGAAGCGCCCATGGCCTGCTGAAAGCTGTTGTAGAAGTAGGCGAATTTGCGCACCGGATCGTAAAGCTTGAAGAGCAGGATGATGAAAGTGCCAAACAGACCCATGGTCATATGGCCATGATGAATCTCATTGCGTCCGATAAACAGAAACATGGCAATCGCGACCGCGCCAATGGTGTCCATCAAGGGCGAGCTGATGGATTGAATGCGCACGCTGCGCAGGTTGGCGCGGAAAAGGCGGCGCGCCGCGGACTTGAAGCGGAGAATCTCCCACAGCTCGGTGTTGAAGGCCTTGACGATGCGGTTGCCGGTTACCGTCTCGTGCAGGATGTTCTGGATCTCTGCAAGTTTGTCCTGCCCGGTGCGGGTGCGGGTACGGACTTCGCTGCCGATCTTGCGCGCAGAGGTGACGACGACGGGAATGAATAACAACAACGCCCAACTGAGATATCCGCCCAGCCTAATCACGAGAACCAGCCCGACAACGAATGTGAAGAACTGCTGGAGGAACTCGCCGAGCACGGAACTGAGCGCGGTTTGCACCTTGTCCACGTCGTTGATGAGCGTGGAAAGGATGGTGCCTGTTGGGTGTTTGTGAAAGAAGCTCGAAGACCGGCGCATCGTGGCTTCGTAGAGGTGATTGCGCAGATCGGTAATGGTGCCGAAGCCCGCGTAGTTGACCAGGTAAGTGCCTAGATAATCGCAGAGACCCTTGAGGATGGTCGAGACTACCAGCGCAAAGGCCACCACGTCCCAGGCATTATGGATGTGCAGGAAGTGGGGAATGAGCTGCCTGAGATCGAAGTGCCAACGGCTATTGGGAAGACCGAGAAGGATGGGGCCTTCCGGTGCATCCGGCCGAAGGACCTGGTCGAAAATAGGCTGCAGGAGAAGGACGCGGAAGGTGTCAAGTACGCCGACGGCGGCCAGCAGAAGAACGCCGGGCAGCCATTGCAGGGAGTAGGGTAACCCGTACCGCAAAAGGCGAAAGAATCGCTTCATGCCCGGTGGCCTGCCTGTGGATTCATCGGCTGCAACGCAGGTTGGAAGCGGTTCTGGGACTGCATCCCATCATTGTAGCTGGGCCCCAGTAGCCGGGCCACAGGTGTTTGGGCCGCCGGTCCCGAAGACAGCCCATCAGTGGCCCGCACCCTTTTCAATCAGGCGGGTGGTAGAGAAGCCCTCCACCAGGGGCACGATCTTGACTTCCCCGCCCCAGGACTGGATTTCTCTGGCGCCCACGATGGTCTCGGCTTTATAGTCCCCGCCTTTCACGAGCACATCGGGTTGTACTGCAAGGATCAGCTCCAATGGCGTGGACTCGTCGAAGACCACCACGGCGTCGACGGCGGCCAAAGCAGCCAGCACGCGCGCGCGATCGCCCTGGCGTACGATGGGGCGGTTCGGCCCTTTGAGGCAACTCACTGAGGCATCGCTGTTGATGGCGACGATGAGGCGATCGCCGCAACGGCGAGCCTGTTCGAGCAGCGTGATGTGGCCTATGTGAAGCAGATCGAAGCAGCCGTTGGTAAAGACAACGCGTTCGCCGTTGGCCTTCCATAAAGCTACGCGCTTGACGATCTCATCGCGTGTCAGGACGCGGTCTTCGGCATGCAGCGCGATTTGTGGACTGAGTGCAGCAAGCAACTCGTGCTTCTCTACGGGCACAGTGCCGACCTTGCCGACGACGATGCCGGCCGCCATATTCGCCAACTGCACCGCGGTTTCCGGCTGCACACCCGAGGCAAGGCTCAGAGCAAGCACGGCAACAACGGTGTCGCCGGCGCCGGAGACGTCGAAGACCTGGCGCGCTTGTGCCGGTGCCACAAAGCGATTGCCGGGACGCACGAGAGCGATGCCTTTCTCGCTCAACGTTGCGGTGAGGAATTCGATATCGAGCTCGGTGACCATGGCCTCGGCTGCGGTGAGCACGGCTTCAAGATTGGAAGGACTGAGACGCGCAGCACCTGCCAGCTCGACAAGATTTGGGCAGATTGTGGTGGCGCCGCGGTAGAGCGAATAATCGTTCCCCTTGGGATCGACGAGCACCGGAATGCCGAGCTTGCGTGCCGCCGTGACGAGAGCCTGGCAGATCGCCGGCGTGATGACGCCCTTGGCGTAGTCGGAAAGAACGAGCGCGTGGGACCCAGGCAGGAGTTCGAGTGCCTTTTTCAGGAGACTATCGAGGGCAGCTTGCGCGATTGAACCGGGGCGCTCAAAGTCCAGGCGCAGCATCTGTTGGCGTCCGCCAAGAATGCGCGTTTTGGTGATGGTGTCGAATTCGCCGGAAGAGATGAAGCAGGGTGTGACTCCGTTGCTCCGAAGACGGTCGCCGAGCAGCCTCGCATTTTCATCATCGCCCGTGATGCCGACGACGGTTGTCTGGGCGCCGAGCCGGGCCAGGTTCATGGCAACGTTGGCCGCGCCGCCCGGCTTCTCATCCTGGCGCATGCCGCGCACCACGGGCACAGGAGCCTCAGGTGAGATACGACCGACCTCGCCCCAGATGTACTTATCGAGCATCACGTCGCCGACAACGAGCAGGCGCTTGGCGCCCCATTCGTCTTCGATTTCGTGGATGACACGATGCAGCTGTCCGATCACTGCGCCCCCTTTTCCGGCCGCCCGACTGTTAGACGAAACCAGGCTGGCGTACGGATGGTTGTTGCTATCATAGCGGTGTGGCGGACTCCGCAGGCAGTGCATGGTCAGGCACCCTCCGCACTATTTTTCTGGATCGGGACGGCGTGCTGAACGAGAAGATGCCGGAAGGACGCTACGTTCGAGCGTGGTCCGAATTCCGCGTGCTGCCGGACGCGCCGGAAGCTGTGGCGCGCCTGAATCGGGCTGGACTCCGCGTAATCGTGGTATCGAATCAACGTGGAGTCGCCCTGGGGCTCTATTCGACGACCGACGTTGAGGCTATCCACTCCAATCTGCAGGATGTTCTGAAGACCGATGGAGCCCATGTCGACGCCTTTTATTTCTGCCCGCACGACAAGCAGGAATGCAACTGCCGCAAGCCGCTGCCGGGCATGTTCGAACAGGCCAAGCGGGATTTCCCCGACATCAGCGCGTCAACCAGCGCGATGATCGGCGATTCCCTTTCGGACGTCGAATTCGGGAAGCGACTCGGCATGCGCACGATCTTCATCGAAGGCAACGCCGAGCGGCAAAAAGCAGGCGCACAAAGAGCGGCGGAGCTAGCTGATGCACGATCTGCTTCGTTGGCCGATGCGGTTGAAACGCTCCTGCGGAAGGACTGAGGACTGGCCGTCCAGGCAAGGGGCACCCATGGGTTTAAACCGGTCACATCAGTGACAGATTGGACTGCACCCGACCGGATGGCCGCGAAGTAAGGGACCACCCGATGTCCGGAGGAGAGCAGTCAAACGTCATCGTGGGGTTCAATGAGTGCATTGGCGATAAATCACTCGTCGGCAGATGTCAAAGTTCGGCCACTGAGCCATCGCATAACACCTTCGAGTTCCGGATCATTCGGTTAAGCACTGTCAGTGCCGGATGCGATCTCGTCTGAGGATCCACTGTAGCTTGGTTTCGAATCTGAGCGTCACTGCGAAGGACAAGTAGACAATCTACCTCCATTGGGGTAGTGTGTCTACATCTATGAGCGGAAAAGACCAGTATAAGAACCGGATTGAGCTGTTGCAGGGAACGCTCGACATGCTTATTCTTCAGACCCTGCAATGGGGACCGCAGCACGGATACGGAATTGTCCAGGCCTTACGTTTGCAATCCGGAGACGTGCTTCAGGTGGAGACCGGATCGCTATATCCGGCTCTCCATCGACTGGAGCGTCAGGGCTGGGTGCAGTCTGAGTGGAAGCAGTCAGAGAGCAAGCAAAGAGCCCGATACTACCGCATCACGGCCAAGGGGAAAAAGCAGTTAGCCTCCGATCTGGGGCGATGGGAGCGGATTGTCGAAGCGATTGGGTCGGTGATGTACGTCCAGCCGGAGGAGAGTGAGTCATGAAGTGGTTCCTGAGCTTCGGCTTTCAGCGGCGCAAGCGCGAATTACAGGAAGAGATTGATGCGCACCTGAAGATGGCGATTGCAGATCGAGTGGCGCGAGGTGAGACGGCGGAGGCAGCGCGACAAGCCGCAGCGCGGGAATTTGGAAATATTCCTTTGGTGCAGGATGTGACGCGCGACATGTGGGGCCAGGGCTGGCTTGAACAATTGGGCCGGGACGTCCGTTATGCCTTGCGGCAACTGCGTAAGAGCCCCGGCTTTTCGATCACCGCGACGGCGATGCTGGCAGTGGCTATCTGCGCCAACAGCACCGTATTCAGTTGGATTAACGGCACAATGCTGCGTCCGATACCCGGCGCGCGGAACACGGGCGATCTTGTCAGCGTGCAGCGGGGGGAACGCAGCTTCTCTCCGACTCCGCCTTTCTCGTATCTCGACTATCGCGATCTGCGCGAGCAGAATCATACCTTCGCCGGAATATTCGCATATCATAGCGATTGGATCACGCTGACCGACGGCGCACAGCCGGAGCGCATTTATATCGGGAATGTGTCAGCGAACTTCTTCGACGTGCTGGGAGTGAAGCCTCTGCTGGGGCGGTTCTTTTTGCCTCAGGAAGAAACGCGGCCGGACGCCGTGCCGTACGTCGTGCTTGGGTACTCGTTATGGAAGGCGCGCTACGCGGGAGACCCTGAAATTGTGGGCAAGGCGATCGAGATTGCCCGGCATCCTGTGACGGTGATCGGCATAGCCCCGGAGGGGTTTATCGGGGCGGCGCCGGGGCTTCGGGATGATGCATGGCTGACGCTGAATCCCCTCGGGACGAACGTGTATAGGCTCACGCATCGCAGTGGTGGTGCGGTCTGGCTGAACGTGATCGGAAGATTGCGGCCCGGCGTGAGGCGTGACCAGGCAGCCCAGGACCTTGACACCCTGATGCGCCACATCGTGGCGGCGTATCCGGACGATCATCTGGGCGAGAACCGGATCACGCTCGATCCAATGTGGCGCTCGCCATTCGGCGCCAACGGATACATGGCGGCGACACTGCCTATTCTGCTGGCCTTCGCCGGGCTGGTGCTGTTGCTGACCTGCGCGAACGTGGCGACGCTCACGCTGGTGCGGTTTGTATCCCGGCGGCGTGAGCTTGCGATCCGGCAGTCGCTCGGGGCGAATCGTATGCAACTGGTGCGGCAGATGGTACTGGAGGGCGTGTTGCTTTCCATCGTCGCAGGAGCCGTGGCCCTTGTATTGACATCGTGGACTTCGAAGACATTCGCATGGTTTTTTCCGCCGACCTCGTTTCCCCTCATACTCAACGGGAGCATGGACCATGAGGTGGTGATCGGGATTGCGGTGTCCAGCCTGTTGGCCGGCTTGTTGTGCAGCGCGCTCCCCGCCTGGCGTTCGTCGCACGCGTCGGCAGCTGAGGTACTCAAGGCAGAGTCTGCAAGCGTCTCTGGCGGCTCACGCAACCGCAAAATGCTCAGTGGGCTGGTGGTGGCGCAAATCGCGCTTTCCCTTCCTCTGCTGTTGTGCTCCGGGCTATTTCTGCGAACCCTCAAGAATCTCGCCCACGCGAATCCCGGATTTGAGCAGGACCATATTCTCACTGCGTCCGTGGGGCTGAATATTGCCGGCTACAGCCACGACCAGGAACAGGTGATCCGTCACAAGATCCTTGATTGCGTGTCGGCACTGCCCGGCGTGAAGGTTGCGTCTCTTACGGACTGGATTCCGATGACCCTGAGCCACAAGGGCGTCGATGCGTATCCGGAAGGGTATGTGCCACACCCGCATGAATCCTTGCAGGTGTACCACGCCGACGTGGCCCCGCGGTATTTCGAATCCCTCCATATACCCATTCTGGAAGGACGCGAGTTCACGCCGGATGACGATGAAAAGGCCCCGAGGGTGCTCATCGTGGATCAGACTGCGGCGAGGCTCTACTGGCCAGGACAGGATCCGCTGGGAAAGAGACTCAGAGTGAACGGCGGCCCTTTCACGGTTGTCGGCGTTGCGAGGAATTCAACGCATATATTCGTGAATGAGTCGCCGGAGCCTATGGTGTATATGAGCTTTTTCCAGAACGGGAACGAGACGATCGTGCAGGTGAAGACCGAGCGAAATCCGGCCGACCTGGCACCGGCAGTGGAAAACGCCATCCACGAGATCGATTCACGGCTGCCGGTTTTCGATGTGCGTCCCATGCGCGAGAGTACCCAGATGGCGAGCAGTTTCGCTGTCATACAGAGCGCCCTGGCGGGAATGTTCGCGCTGATCGGGCTGGTTCTGGCAGTAACGGGGATCTACGGAGTTGTGGCCTATCGAACCCAAATGCGAACTCACGAGATCGGAATACGAATGGCGCTGGGCGCTTCGCGCGTCGATGTGTTGAGACTCGTGCTGTTGCAGGGACTATGGCTCACAGGCACTGGGGTGGCGCTGGGATTGGCGTTTGCGTTGGGACTGACACGTCTTATCGCCCGGCTGTTGTACGGAATCGGAGCCAATGATCCCATCACCGTAGTTTCCGTCGCCATGCTCCTGGGAGCAATGTCTTTGGCAGCATGCTACCTTCCGGCGCATCGAGCGATGCGCCGGAACCCCGTGACCGCGATTCGCGAGCTGTAAGCCGCAGTTCGGACTCGACCCATATTGCGCGAATTCGGCGTGTGCGCGGCCTCCAATTGATTGGCGAGAAGGGGAACGGACTTCGCAGGCCAAAACCAATCTCCGCGAGGTTGATCTCCCTTGCGTTGACGTGAACAGTCAGGCCAAACCGCTCATTGACCAAATCGAAGTCGGATTGTCGCCCAGGACTTCTCTCTGGGCCCGAACAGCGAAACATCGGCAGAGATCCTGGATCGGCTCACTTCGAGCCTGGAGGCACAACGCCGTTCATGCGCAGATACTCGACCATCTGCCCATAGTGGTCGTATCCGTGAGCAGAGATGAAGGATGCGACGACCGACCGCGTGTGCAGACCATCGACGCCGTCAATAGTGGTGTAGGCATTCTCCGGAGTAATCGTCGCGAGCGCCTTGTGTGCATAGGCGAAGGAATCCGCGGCAGCCTTCAGGAGTTCCTCTTTTGTCGTCAGACTATCGATGCTTTTCGGATCAACCGGCATCTTCTCCCCGAGAATCTTCGAAGCGAAGTAGTAGTTCGCCGTCGTGACATGCGATATTTCCTGCGCGAACGTGCGAACCCCGCTATACTTCGCGCCCTGGGAGGTCGCGAAGGTTGCAGTAGTGGGCGCAAAGCCGTATTTGTCAGCAGGCATCGCCTGCGCGACTCCCATAAACTCCTGCTCGAAGAGGTTCAGCAACTCTTCCTGAGCCTGTGCCGGGGACATTTGGGTGGCCACCTTTGCGCTCGTTGAGCCCGCTTGCGCGGAGCCCGCGAGCGTGCAGCATCCCAGAATCAAAGAGGTGCAAACATACAGGAGACGCATAGATCACCCCACTCGCAAATTTCCTCAACAGTCTAGCAGACGCCTGCGTTCGCGATATTAGCAGTCATTTGGTGACTTCAGACCAATGCGCGCATTCAGGATTCTTACTTCGATCCGGTACGAGCAAGGGGATCGGCCCCAGGTCAGTAAGCGCTGAGGTCCTGGATGGCTTTGAGGATCGAAGTCGGTTGCGGCAGGATGGCGTCTTCGAGTAACGGCTGATAGGCCACGAAGGTATCCATGGCGCCAATGCGGCGAACCGGTGCATCGAGGTCGTCGAACAGCTCGTCGGCGATGCGGGCAGCGATCTCCGCTCCATAGCCCCAGCTAAGCATGTCTTCGTGGGCTACGATCACGCGGCTGGTTTTGCGCACCGATGTCGCAATCGCCTCCCAGTCATACGGGTTCAGGGTGCGGAGATCCAGAATCTCCACATCGATGCCGTGTTCGCGTTGCGCTTTTTCTGCGGCCTGCAAGGCGCGGGGAACGACAGCGCCGTAGGTGACCAGGGTGATGTCGGCGCCGGGCCGAACAATATTGGCTTTGCCGAACGGAATCGCGAAATCGGGGCCGGGATAAGGTGCGCGCCCATAAGCCTCGCGATACAGACGCTTGTGCTCGAAGAAGAGCACCGGATCGTCGCAGCGAATGGCGGTGCGCAGAAGCCCGTTGGCATCGAGAGCATTCGATGGGAAGACGACGCGGAGCCCGGGCGTGTGTGTAAAGAGGCTCTCGCCCGATTGCGAATGATAGATCGCGCCTCCGGTAAGATAACCGCCGATGGGCACACGAATCACCGCGGGCGAAGCCCACTCGCCATTGGAGCGCCAGCGCATGAGCGCGAGCTCATTGCGAATCTGGTGCATCGCGGGCCAGATGTAATCGAAGAACTGAATCTCGACAACAGGCTTCATGCCGCGTGTCGCATAGCCGACGGCGCGCCCAACGATGTTGGCTTCGGCCAGGGGCGAATTGAAGACGCGATCCGATCCGAAGGCGGTTTGCAGGCCGGCGGTCAGCTTGAAAACTCCGCCTTTGCCCTTCACTTCCGCGAGGGCGCCTTCGCGACTGGCGTCGGCCACATCTTCACCGAAGACGACAATGCGTGGATCGCGGGCCATTTCATCGTGCAGGCAGGCGTTGATCAGGTCGGCCATGGTGCGAGGCGCGTTGCCTTTGGCGCTGGCGGATTTACCGGACTGCACAGCGTGTTTGGCCGGCTCGGTGGCGATGGAAGCACTGGTGGGATTCAGATCCTCCGAGTAGATGTGGCGCGATATTCCGGAGACGGGGGGGAGAGGCGCCTCGAGTGCTCGCTCCGCAGCTTCGGCGACTTCGCGATCGAGTTGCTGTTCGAGTGCGTTGATCTCGTCGGCGCTGAGAATTCCTTCGCGCAGAAGACGCATCTGCATCTTGGCGATCGGATCCCGCATGGCGTCTGCTTCGCGCTCCTCTGCGGAACGGTACAGTTTGTCATCGTCCGAAAGCGAATGGGAATAAGGGCGAACGCAATGCCCATGGACAAACGCCGGTCCGTTCCCGGCGCGGCAATGCTCCGCGGCAGCCTGGAATGCGCGCAGGCATATCTCGGCGTCGGTCCCATCGATTTCAGCGAAGTGGAAATTGGGGAAGTTCGCAACCAGCTTGGAAATGTTTCCGCCAGGCGTATTGACTTCGACGGGCACGCTGATCGCGTAGCCGTTATCTTCAATGCAAAAGATGACCGGAAGCTTCCGGTTCGAAGCGGTATTGAGCGCTTCCCAGAATTCGCCCTGCGAGGTAGAACCTTCTCCCAAGCAAGTCAGCGCCACTTCGTCGTCGTGGAATTCGACATCGCGAAAGGCGCGATAATCCCCTTCGGCCTTGGCCACCGCTTCGGGATGGCGGCTGAAGTAGCGGCCGGCCTCGGCACAACCCACGGCGTGAAGCACCTGCGTGGTGGTGGAAGACGAGGTGCTGACAATGTGCAGCGGACGGCTGCTCCAGTGCGCGGGCATCTGGCGGCCGCCGCTGGCTGGATCGGTGGCCGCGCCGACGGCCTGGAGGAACATCTCTTCCGGCGTAACGCCCAGAGCCAGACATAGCGCGCGATCGCGGTAATAGGGGAAGAACCAGTCGTAACCGGGACGGAGAGCCAACGCCGCCCCCACCTGCAAAGCTTCGTGACCCGCGCCCGACACCTGAAAGTAGATTTTCTGCTGCCGTTTGAGAAGGATCTCGCGGTCGTCGACGCGGCGAGAGAGAAACATCAAGCGATAGATCTCAATGAGCTGTTGGGGGGTAAGTTGGCCGGCATCGGGAGCTGCTCCCGGCACGCGAGCTGTGGAAACCGCAAGTCCCATTCCCTTACTCCCTGAAGTCGATCTAACGCGAACAATTTCGATTGTATCAACGGCCTTTATTCAATCTCGTACCGCGCATCGTGCCGTTGGGGAAGACGATGGCAGGGGAGATAATTTACCGAGGCTGTTGGGGAACCGGTTCTTGAAATTGCGGTTCGCCAACATAAGAGATGCTCATCTTCTGCCTTACGTTTCGAGCCAGTTTCTCAATATCCGCGACTTTGCGCAATTGCACCTGAGTAAGCATATTCGGGTTACCAGTTTCTATTTCGGAGTTCAGTTCCTGGGCAAGTTTCAGCAACTTATTGGTATCGGAGATGAGGGATTTCTGCCGTTCCGCGTTCAGCGCCCGCATCTGCCTGGCTACCAGGAATGGATCGTTGCCGCCGAGGTCGTCGAATGGACTACGCGATTGCCGATTCATTGGGTTGGGCACTGCCTGCTGGGAATTGGGAAATGGCTGCTGGGGGTTGGGAATTGCCTGCTGGCCTGCCGGCTTCGCGGCCGGCGAACAAAAGAACCCGAAAAGGCACAACACAACGGCAGCGCGGGTGAAGTTTCGAAGCAGTCCCACGAATTTCTTCCATCGCGACGATGTGTATGGATCCCGCATTGTTCTCAGGCACTATTGTTTGTGGCCCTTGTAATGGACGCAGCACGCCTTTGGAAGTTGGGAAAACTCCCAACGAACGGATTTAAACGCGAGCGCGAAAGAGGATTCAGTGCCCTTGTGAGCTGCCTTGACGTGTGGCCGTCGATGTGAACTCTGCTGGGTCAGCTTCGAGGCGCTCTCTCCCTTTGCCCTGGTATCCAGGCTCGTGACCTGGCATCCGGGCTCGTGACCTGGTATCCAGGCTCGCCTGCGGACAGTATAGATAGAAAGAGGAGATTGGTATGTATGCCTTTTTGATTACGTCTTTGATCGCATCGAGGACGGGCTGGCTGGCCCAGGACCGGTTCATGGGCAAGGTGCTGGACGAGTGGGCGATCGACACCCAGGAATTTGTGCGCACCAAGCTTCCTCGTTTGCTCATTTACCTCATTATCGGCTTTGTTCTCAGTCGCTTACTGAGCATAATCACGGGGCGAATGATGCGGATCGCCGAAGTGCATGCGGCGAGCCGAGGCCGCGTGGCACAGGTAAAGACCTTGGCGGGCGTCATCCGCACCACCGGCTTCGCAATCATCGGCGTCATCGTAGGTTTGCAGGTTCTCTCCGCCATTGATGTGAACCTTGCACCTCTTTTGGCCTCGGCCGGGATCGCGGGTGTAGCCATTGGACTGGCGGCTCAAAACCTCGTGAAAGATATGCTGAACGGGACCCTGATTCTGATTGAGGACCAGTTCAACGTGGGCGATGTGGTAACGCTCGCCGGACTCACCGGAACCGTGGAGCTGATGACTCTGCGCAAAACGACGGTGCGCGGCGGCGACGGAACGATCTACGTGATTCCCAACTCGCAGATCACCACGGTTGCCAATCAGAGCGTGGACTTTTCAGTGGCGACGATCAATGTGAGCGTCGATTTCTCCGCGAATCCCGACAAGGTAATGGAATTGTTGACGGGGATTGCGAACGATATCCGCACCAGCAAGGAGTATCGAGATCTGTTTGTGGCGGATCCGCAGGTTCTTGGCGTCGATTCAATGAAGGGATCGCAGCTCATCTTTCCCGTGGTCTTCAAGACCAGGGCCACGCAGCAGTACGGACCAGTGCGGGAGTTTCAAAGGCGGGTGCGCATTGCGCTCGAGGAAAATCACATGCTGCCGGGCGATCCGAACCGGGTTTTCAATTCATTTTTCGACCGAGTTGGAGGGCCGCACAGCGCGGCGCCCATGATGTCGACAGAAACCCCGGCTGAGCCCGCACGCGATCCAACCACGATCAAGCCGCAAGAGACAAATCCGTTCAGCGGCGAGTCGAGCTGAGCACGAGGCTCAGGCGTCCTTGTTCAGCGCGTCTTTGGCCAAGGCGTCGAGCAGCTCGTCCGGATCGGTGATGGGCGGCAGGCAGGTGCGTCCGCGACAGACCATCGCCCACGCCGTTGCTCCGGCCGGCACAGGGACCTGGAGTAGTGTCTCAGCCAAGGCGTCGGGAAGATTACCAGCCACAAGCTGCGAGGGCGCAAGGCGGACTACTGTTTTGTTCACGGCGAATCCGGAGACTGCGGTAGCTCCGAGGTGGTCGGCTTCTTCGCCTGTTCCGATGATGACAATCTGGATCGGATAGAGAAGCAGCCTTTCCAGGGCAAGCCCGTAGCTGCCGGCATACAAGCCGAAGTGTTCGACAATTCCCGCGAATGAGCCAAGGGTGTCCTCGGCGATGTCGCGGTATGCAGCATTGCCCGAAAGCACTTCGAGCCGCAGCAGAGCCGCAGCCGCCGTGGGATTTCCAGCGGGAGTCGGCGAATCCTGCAGCGGCTTACGGCGCGCGCCTAATGCGCCTAACGGAGTGCTTCCCTTCTCGGGGGTCGCGGCATCGTAGAACGCTCCGGCCGTGCGGTCGTAGAAGCGGGCGATCATGGCGTCGGCAAGTTTGACGGCGGCATGGAAGAATTTCATCTCGCCACCGGCAAGCCAGCCATCGATGCAGGCGTGCACGGTGAATGCGTAGTCGTCGAGCGTGCCGGGAACTCGATCTGCTAAAGCGGGGCCTTCAGGATAGGCGATGACGTGGTAGAGCGAAGCATCCCCATCCCATGCCTGAGCAAGCAGGCGTGAAAGCGTCAGCAAGGCAAAGCCGCGCGCGGCATCGATACGGAGGACCCGCGCGGCTTCCAGGTATGCGGTGACAGCCATTGCATTCCAACCGGTGTAGAGCGTCCGGTCGATGAAGGGGGTGGGACGCTGCATGCGCGCGGCGAGCAATTTGCTCCGCGCCGATTCGATCAACGACTGCAATTCTGCGGCAGGCCTGTGGGCTTCGGCAGCTAATTCGTCGAGCGTGTACTTGCGGTGGAGAACATTGCGTGCCGGATTGTGGTGCATGTCGCCGAGTTCACCGATGTCCCAGTAGAGTGTGGCCACATTCAGCTCATCCGAACTTAAGACAGCGCGAGCCTCATCGAGCGTCCACGTGAAGTAGTCGCCATCGTCGTCGAGATTGATGTCGGCGTCCTGCGAGGCATAGAAGCCGCCGCGCTCGCGGTCGGTCATTACGGCATCGAGCCATGCGATGATCTCGCGCGCCGTTTGTCTGAAATCTTCGCGAACGAAACTCTGGAAGCCATGAGTGTAATTGCGCAGCAGCTCGGTGTTGTCGTAGAGCATTTTCTCGAAATGAGGAACAACCCAGCGCTCATCGGTACTGTAGCGATGGAATCCACCGGCGATCTGGTCATAAACTCCGCCGCGCGCCATTTTTTCGAGCGTTACGTTAAAGGCTTCGCGGGCAGCGGTGTTGCCGCGATTGAAGGCCAGTTGCAGGAGCAGATCGAGTGCTGCCGGATGGGGAAATTTTGGCTGCGAACCGAAACCACCATTGCGCGGATCGAACTGGGCGATCGCCGAATTTGCAAGCTTGTCGACAAGAGCCAGCGTCAGTTCGCCGCCACGGCCGGAGAAGCTCTCATTGTGCTCGATCGCTGCCATGACACTTGTGGCAGATTCGAGGGCCTCGTCGCGGCGGTCATGCCAGACCTGTGCCATGGTGAGCAGAACACGGCCAAAGCCGGGGCGGCCATAGCGGTCGTCGCGCGGAAAGTATGTGCCGCCGAAGTACGGCCTGCCGTCGGGGGTAAGAAAGCCGGTAAGCGGCCATCCGCCCTGCCCGGATATGGCCGAAACGGCTGCCTGGTAACGTGCATCCACATCGGGCCGCTCATCGCGGTCGACCTTCACGGCGACATAGTGCTCGTTGATGATGCGAGCCAGCTCCGGATCTTCGTAGGACTCGCGGTCCATGACGTGGCACCAATGGCACCACACCGCGCCGATGTCGAGCAGAATGGGCTTGTTTTCAGCCTGGGCCCGGGCAAACGCGGCTTCGCCCCATGGATGCCATTGAACCGGCTGATGGCGTGCCGATCGGAGGTAGGAGGAGGAGGCTTGCTCAAGCTGGTTGGCTGTCCCGATCGTGGTCGCAGGGTTCTGCATGCGCTGAGGATACATCCGACCGTGCCCTGCATGCAGTTTTCGAGGAAATTGCCCGCGACAGGATCGGTAATTGACTCGTTCAATACAACTTAGACCGGTGGGATCGCATCGAAGTAAAACGGTACTCTCCGACACAAGAGTCTCATTCTTCGGCGTGCAACAGAATTCCAAGAATCGACCCGGATAGAAATCGATTTCCGCAGGTCGTGGGCCTAGGTGTGATTGGGAGCGCAGCTCAATGGAACAAATGAACGCGGGAACCATTGACCCTGACATGACTGGCCCTGAGACGACAAAGCCGGACGCGCTTCAAACTCCGCGCATGTCCGATCTGGTCCGCACCTTCGACTGGGCGACGACCCCACTCGGGCCGATGGACGACTGGCCCGACGGACTGAAGAACACCGTCCGCATTCTGCTTACCTCCCGATTCTCAATGTGGATGGCCTGGGGTCCGGAACTGACCTTTCTCTACAACGATTCCTACGCCAGAACGACGTTAGGCAAAAAACATCCCTGGGCATTGGGAAAGCCCGCATCCGAGGTGTGGAGGGAGATTTGGAAGGATATCGGCCCGCGCATCCATCGTGTGATGGAAACCGGCGAAGCCTCCTGGGAGGAAACGTTGATGCTGATTCTGGAGCGCAGCGGCTTCCCGGAAGAGACCTATCACACATTTTCCTATAGCCCTCTCGACGGCCCCGACGGCAAGATCGCCGGCATGCTTTGTGTGGTGATCGAAAATACCACACGGGTCATTGGCGAGCGACAGCTTGCAGGTTTGAGTGCCTTGGCAGCTGAGTTGGCGAGCGCGATTTCGAAGCAGGATGTGTTCGCCGCGATCGAACGCGGCTTGGCAAACCAGAAAGACATGCCGTGCACGCTCACCTATCTAATCGATGAAGAAGGAACGCACCTCCACCTTGTGGCGCGGACGGGCATGGATGCCGATCATCCCGCCGCTGCGAACTCGATCGACCTGGAAACGGAACCAGCGGCTTGGCCGATGCTGGACGTTCTGGAGACTGACCGAGCCGTCACGGTCGAGAACCTGCTCGAGCAGTTCCCTGATTTACCCACGGGATGCTGGGACAGGCCGCCCTCGCGCGCGAGGCTGGTTCCGATCACGCGACAAGGGCAAGAGAAGCCTGTCGGCGTTTTCATCACGGCGCTCAATCCCTATCGGGATTTCGATTCGTTCTACAGCGAGTTCCTGGATCTTGTTGCCGGCCAAATTGCCGCGAGCATCACTAACGCCCAGGCCTACGAAGAAGAGCGAAAGCGCGCGGAGAGCCTGGCCGCGCTCGATCGCGCAAAGACGGCGTTTTTCAGCAATGTAAGCCACGAACTGCGCACGCCGCTCACGCTGATTCTTGGTCCGATCGAGGACGCGCTGACTTCGCAGACGCAGCCATCTCTCACCTCGGTTGAGATGATGCAGCGAAATGCGCAGCGGCTGCTCAAGCTGGTAAACGGTCTGCTCGACTTTGTCCGCATTGAAGTGGGCCGGGCGCGGGCATCGTTTGAACCGACCGATCTTTCCTTGTTGACCGCGAACATCGCCAGCGTCTTCCGTTCCGCCGTGGAACGTGCCGGACTGCAACTCATCGTGGAATGCGCACAGCTTCAAGAGCCCGTCTTCGTCGACCGGGAGATGTGGGAGAAGATCGAACTCAACTTGCTGTCGAACGCCTTGAAATCGACGTTCGAGGGCGAGATTCGCGTAGGCGTTGCCGAGTTCGATGGCGAGGTGCACTTCACGGTGACCGATACGGGGACCGGGATCTCGGAAAGCGACCAGGCACACCTGTTCGAGCGATTTCAGCGAATTGAAGGGGCACGCAGGCGGAGCCACGAAGGCAGCGGCATCGGCCTCGCGCTGGTGCGTGAGCTGGTGGAGATGCACGGCGGCACGATCCGTGTGGACAGCGAGCTGGGACGTGGAACCACATTCACCGTAGTGCTTCCTCAGGGGCACGAACACCTGGAGCAGAGTCAGGTGGGCGCCGCGACGCCGAAGCCCGCGAGCGTTCAGGGCTCGGCGACGGCCTATGTAGCAAGAAGCACTGGGATGGCTGCCGAGGCAAGATCAACTCGATCGGCTCAAGCACAAGGTGACGGGCGAAGCGAGTGGACGGCCAGCAGAAGCTTCCGGCTCGGCAGAGCCAAAGCCGCTGATCGTATTTGCGGATGACAACCCTGACATGCGCGATTACGTTATGAGCCTGCTTGGCTGGCGCTATCAGGTTGTCCCCACGGGCACCGGGAAACTCGCGCTGGAAGAGGCGACGCGGCGACGCCCTGACCTGGTGCTGACGGACGTGATGATGCCGGATATGGACGGATTCGCATTGCTCGGGGCCTTGCGAAGGAATCCGGCGACGCGGACAGTGCCTGTCATCATGCTGTCGGCAAGGGCAGGCGAGGAGGCGAGCATTGACGGCCTCGATGCCGGCGCCGATGATTATCTGACCAAGCCGTTTTCCGCTCGCGAGCTGATTGCGCGCGTCGAAGCTCAATTGAAGATGGCCCGTCTGCGCCAGCAAGCGCATGAACAGGAGTTGGCGCTCACGCGCGAAATCAACAAGGCCAAGCAGTTCGCGTGGGAGGCGCTGGAATATATTCCGGACGCCTTCTGCACATTCGACCGCGAATTCCGCGTCACCTTTATGAACCGCGCAGCGAACCAGATCGCGGAACGTTCGGGAATGCCGCACCTCGGCAAGAGTCTGTGGGAACTGTATCCGATGCTGATTGGAACCGTGGTGGAAACGAATTTCCGCAAGGCGATGGACGAGCGGGTTCCAGTCGAATTTGAGCAGTATTTTTCCGCCGATGGTGCCGAGGCATGGTTCAAATTCTGCATCTACCCGCAGCCCGGCGAGGGGATCATTCTCTATCTGCGCGAAACCACCAGCACGCAAAGAACGGAGCAGGCGCTGCGGGGCTCGGAGCAGTTAGCCGCCGTGGGACGCCTGGCCGCAAGCATCGCCCACGAGATCAACAATCCGCTTGAAGCGGTCACGAACCTGCTGTTCCTGGCAAAGATGGACGACACAGTGGGGGGCAGCACACGAAGCCTTTTGGAAGTGGCCGATCGGGAGTTGCAGCGTTTGTCGCATATCGCGGCGCGCAGCCTGAAGTTTTACCGGCAACGCACGGCTCCAGCCCTGACATCGCTCGAAGAGCTGATCGATTCGGTGCTCTTCTTTAACGAACCGGACCTGAAGGTGCGGAACATCCGGCTGGAACGACGGCACAGGCAGGCGGCGCCGGTACTTTGCCTCCCCGGCGAGATACAACAGGTGATGACCAACCTTGTCAGTAATGCGCTGGATGCGCTGCCGCAAAATGGCCGGATGATTGTGGCTGTCCGTCCGGCAACAGACAGCAGCGGCCGCAAAGGCGTGAGCGTGACGGTGGCCGACAGCGGACAAGGGATCGACCGCGCCACGCTGGACCGCCTTTTCCACCCCTTCGTGACGACAAAAGGCGAAGCGGGGACGGGGCTGGGGTTGTGGGTTTCGAAAGGAATCCTCGACAAGCACCAGTCGAAAATCATGATCCGGAGCAAGGTCGGATCCGGTACGGTCTTTCGGCTATTCCTTCCTTTGGACACGACGGTCGGGCCTATCGGGTCGCCGAATCTCTGAACGAATTGGCACTATCTATTCCTTGGCAAGTTCCGCTTTGATGGCCTCGACGAGTTCGGGCGCGTCCGGAGGTGTGTCGGGTGAGAAGCGCTTGACTATCTCGCCGGAGCGGCTGACGAGAAACTTCTCGAAGTTCCAGAGAATCTCGGGCTCGGGATTCGTCTCGATGCCATATCCGCTCAGCTTCTTGGCAAACGGAACCTCGCTGAGGCTGATCGCTTTCGGCTGGGCGGCAATCAAGGTTGCGTAGAGCGGGTGTTTGTCCGGGCCGACGACATTGATCTTGCTGAACATGGGGAACTTGACGCCGAAGTTGGCGGTGCAGAAAGTCTGAATCTCCTCGTCGGTGCCGGGCTCCTGGCTTTTGAAGTTGTTGGCGGGAAATCCGGCGATTACGAACCCCTGGCCTTTGTATTGCTCGTAGAGATTCTCGAGGCCCTCGTACTGCGGCGTGAGCCCGCACTTCGAAGCCACGTTCACCACCAGGAGAACTTTTCCTTTGAATTCGGCGAGGGAGGCCTCGTCGCCTGAGATTTTGCGAACCGGGATGTCATAGATGGAAGCGGTCATGATTGTCTCCTTGGTTGGGGATGAAGTCGTGATTTCGAGAGAGCCGATCGGTCAGGTCAGCAACTGCCTGGCTACTTTGATGTAAAGGTCGACCGCTTCTCGTAGTTCAGATTTCGCGAGTTTTTCAAACGGAGTGTGGGCTACATGGATGGAACCGGGACCGAGCAGCAGAGGCTCACCCCAATTGGAAAGTTGCGGAATATCTGTGGTGAACTTGGCGATCATGGTGGGCAGGCCATCGACCGCGCGCAGGCGAACGAATGGGATTTCCAAGGTGAAATCCACTTCCGCCAGGCCTGCCGCAGCATTGAGGACCGCCGCTCGAACCGGCGCCGAATCGCCAACCAGGCGAATCAGCACCTGTGCTTCGGCCTTGTCGGCGATGACGTTGGGCGCGTGGCCGCCGCTGATCTGGCCGATGTTCAGCGTGCTGGGACCGACGTCCTCGGTGATTGGCAACTCGATGGACAGCAGTTTCCCCAACGCTTCAACAAGCTTGTGAACCGCGCTCTCTCCCAGTTCTGGATACGCAGAATGGGCCATCTTGCCCGTCGATTTGAGCACTGCCCGCAGGGAGCCCTTCGACGCCAGTGCCAGGCGATTGTCGGTGGGTTCCCCATTGATGAGGAAGCGGCTTCCTTTAGGCGCCTCGTTCGCGACTTTGGCTCCAGCAGAATCCCGTTCTTCCCCTGAAACGAAGAGCAGGCCGATTCGAAATCCCGCCGCTCGCAGGGATTCGGCGGCGGCAACTTGAGCAGCAATGATGCCCTTTGCGTCGGAAACGCCGCGACCGTACATGAAGTCTGCATCTTCAGTGAAAGGGATGTAGGGGGGGACAGTGTCCAGATGAGTTGAGAAAACCAGGTCGGGTGAAACGCCCGCAGGACCCGCGTAGACGTTCCATCGCTGGCCCGCCGTTGCGCTTTCGGGCGGTTGCGAAACAGGCGTCTTTTCCACATTCCATGCGCGCCCTTCAAGAAAGCCCGCCAAAAAATCCCCTACTCGTCCCTCGTTGTAGGTAGTCGATTCGATCTCGACTAATGCGCGCGTAAGCTGTATTGGATCAACCTGGTCTGGCACGGACATGTTGCTGCAAGAATACCTTACGGGCGAAGTCCGCATCCTCGGCGTGAACTTTTTGGGGCCGTGTACCTCATGCCCTTGCGCAATGACTAGAGCGATTTATCCCTCGATGAACGCGAGATGTATAGAGGATCAATCTGCGCGTAGAATGGTGTGTGGAATGATCTCCACATCCACCCCCGCGGCCCCGGCCAAAACAGCCGGGAATGCGACATTGCGGAGCTTCACAATCAAAGGCCCTGCCGGCAGGCTGGAGGCGCTTCTGAATCAAGGAGCCGCCGACGCGCCTTATGCCGCCGTGGTCTGCCACCCTCATCCCAAAGGCGGCGGCAACCTGCATAACAAGGTGGCCTATCACGCCATGAAGGCGCTGAACGCGCCGGAGTTTGGGCTGGGCTGGCCGGTGTTGCGATTCAACTTTCGCGGCACTGGGATCAGCGAAGGCTCGCATCATGGCACGGCGGAGACGGGGGATGTTCTGGCGGCGATCGATTGGATTGAAAACGAATTCAATCGACCCATCGTCGTGGTTGGTTTCAGTTTTGGAGCGGCCATGGCGCTCCTCGCCTGTTGCAATACCACCGGGCCTCAAGCGCGCATGAATGTCCGCGCTTTAGCGGCTCTGGGCCTGCCGACGCGTGCAGAAGGCCGGAGCTACAGCTATTCATTCTTATCCGATTGTTCCCTTCCCAAATTGTTTCTGAGCGGTGACCGCGACCAGTTCGCCCCTGCCGCAGATTTACAGCGTGTGGCCGCCACCACGGTCGAACCCAAAAAGTTGGTGCTCTTACCGGGCGCTGATCACTTTTTTGCAGGCCAGCTGGAAGCGATGCAAAACGAACTCGCCGGCTGGCTGAAGGAGCAATTGCAGTGACTCCTGTGAGTGACACCGCGCTTGATTCATTACATGCTGAGGCCGCAGAAATCTTTACCGGGGCCTTGGAGGCTTGCAATATCGAATCAGCCTTCGACCGGCGACTTCGCTTCGAAGGGAAGACTTTGAGGCGCCTGATCCCCGACGGCAGCGGTCCTGAAACGATCAATCTTTCCGATTACAAGCGTGTGTTCGTGATCGCGCTGGGCAAAGCCGCTGCGCCCATGCTCGAGGTCCTGATGAACCGGATGACACGGCGCAATGGATTGCGGGGCATTTGCTGTTCGAAGTATTTGCCAAAAAGGCGCAACTGGCGCTTTCGCTACTTCGAGGGTGGTCATCCCGTGCCAAACGAAGAGTCGTTTGCTGCAGCGCGCGCGACCCTGGCAATGCTCAAGAAGGCGAAAAAAGATACGCTCCTCTTCTTTCTAATTTCGGGCGGCGGTTCGGCAATGTTCGAACTTCCGCTGGATCCGCAGATCGGCCTGAATGACGCCATCGCGTTCAACGAAGCCCTCCTGGCCTCCGGAGCGCCGATCAACGAGATCAACACACTGCGTAAGCATTTTTCCGCGGTAAAAGGGGGGCGGCTGGCGATTGCCGCACCGGAAGCGACGAAGGTCTCGCTGCTCCTGCCGGACGTACCTTTGCGTACGCTCGATGCGCTGTCTTCGGGGCCCACATCGCCGGATCATTCGACGGTTGCAGATGTCCACGAAGTTTTGACCAAGTATGACCTGGCGCGGAAGTTTCCTGCTTCGATAAGAGTTTTTTTTGAACGGAAAGATCTGCCGGAGTCGCCGGGAGATAAAGGCTGGCGGCAGAACTTTCTCCCCAAGCTGCCGCGCCTGATCGCATCCAACGCCCGCACATTTACGGGTGCGGCAGCGATGTCGAGCGAACTGGAAGCATTCCGCGATTCAGTTTTTGAGCTCCTGCTCTCGAGCCACGACCTGGTTGAGTCGGCGCGGGCGCTGGCCGAAAAGGCCGGTTTCTTTGTAGCCGTGGATAATTCCTGCGACGACTGGGATTATGCCGATGCGGCCCGTTACCTCTTGCAGCGCTTTCATGAGATGCGTTCGGCCCACAAGCGCTTTTGTCTCATTTCGGTCGGCGAGGTGACAGTTACGATGGACCGCGTGCCGGGAGCCGGCGGCAGGAATCAGCAGTTCGCCCTGCAATGCGCATTGGAATTGGCGAAACACCCCGGCGAATTGCTCACAGTGTTAAGTGCGGGTTCCGACGGCATCGATGGGAACACACAGAGCGCGGGAGCCATCGCCGACACCACGACGGTCGAGAGGGCGCGCGCGTTTGGTTTCGATCCGGAACAGTCGCTGCGCACATTCAATGCGTGCCCATTGTTCACCTCCCTGGGGGATGCGATCGTAACCGGACCGACGGGCCAGAATCTGCGCGATCTCCGGCTCCTGATGGCGGACAGGTCATGAATCCCAGGAAGTTGGATATGAGGTAGCCTGCGGCCTTGATGGGAATGACTCATTCGCGGTATAGCCGAAGTCAATCCCGATCATTTAACCTTCCCTTGATTTCTGCTTTAGGATTGGCACGTGGCAAGAAAAGGGACGCGGAAGCCCGTAGATAAGACACCGGATATTCGCGCCGTGGCGGCAATGGCCAAGGTCTCGATAGCCACGGTCTCCAGAACGATCAACGGTTCTCCGTTAGTCAGCGACAGGCTCACCAAGCGGGTATGGCAGGCCATCGAACAGCTGAATTATTTTCCCAACACTCATGCGCGCAGCCTCGTGTCGGGTCGAAGCCGCATCTTCGGGATCATCGTCGAGAACATCACGAATCCCTTTTTTCCGGAGTTGATTCAGAACTTCGAAGAGATCGCCGTCGCGCACGGGTACGAGATTCTGGTCAGTTCGTCGAACAGCGATCCGGCCGTGCTGACAACCTGCGTGCGGCGCATGATCGAGCGCAAAGTCGAGGGAGTGGCGATGCTGACCTTCGGCGAAGAGGAGCCGGTTCTCGATCAGCTTTCATTTCACGACATCCCGCTGGTACTGGCTGAGTTTCATCTCGAAGATCCAAAGACGAGCACCATTCTGCTCGATTACGCCACGGGCATTCGTGCCGCCATTGACCACCTGGTGGAGTTGGGCCACAGCAAGATCGCCTTTCTCGCCGGGCCCCACAAAATCCATTCAGCCATGACTCGTGAGAATGATTTCCGGACAGCCATGGAGGCGGCCGGTCTGCCAATTCAGAAGAAATGGGTCATCGAATGCGACCACACGCTCAAGGGCGGCGTTGCCGGATTCGATCGGCTGCAAGCGCTCGCCGCAGGTCCAACCGCGATTCTCTGTTCGAATGATATGACGGCGATCGGCGTGTTGCGCGCGGCGTACTTGAAGGGATTGCGCGTGCCCGAGGATCTGTCGGTCATTGGCTTGGACGATATCGATTTTGCGGAATTCACGCTGCCGCCACTGACAACCATCCGGCTCTCGCGCGGAGACCTGGCGCGCGCCGCGTTTGAAGCGCTTCGCCAGCAGGCGGAAGAAGCTGGGACATCGCGGATTCAGAGGGAATTCCTGGTTTCGACCAGCCTCGTGCTGCGCGGCTCCACCGCAGCTCCGCCGGCTGGCGCATAGTTTCCCTCAGTTTTCAGCCAGGCAAACTAGTGTCCTGTCTCTAAAGTTCTCAGTAAAACTCCCGAAAGAGCAAAAGCAGATTCTTCGCTCACCACCCCCGAACTCTGCCCCAAAGAGCAAAGACCGCTCTTTGGGGACCCCATGAAAAACGCTCGGGGCCCCTTTCGCTCAGAATGACAAGCTCTGTTTTGTTATGAACTTTAGAGACAGGACTAGCACGGCGGCCGGATTTCGCTGGACGTGCCTCCCGCCGCGGGGATGTAGCACTTCTGCGTGTAATCCATCACCATTCTGTCTGCGTTGAAGCGCCAACCCAAGGTACGAATGGTGCGCTTCATGCGCTTGATCCAGCCTCGCGGCAGCCCGTCGCGATCGCGTTGGTAGAACAGCGGAATCAGCTCGTCCCTCAGCACGCGATATAAGTCCTCGCCATCGCGGCTGTCATGTACATCCATGTTGGAGTGGGTTCTGCCGGTGCCAATCGCAAATCCGTTGAGGCCGTCGAAGGCTTCTGCCCACCAGCCATCCAGCACTGACAAATTCAAGCCGCCGTTAAGCACGACCTTTTGTCCACTGGTGCCGGAAGCTTCGAGCGGGCGGCGTGGATTGTTGAGCCACACATCGACGCCCTGGACAAGGAAGCGGCCAACGTTGATGTCGTAATCCTCGACGAAGACAAACTTTTCAGAGAATTCCGAGTTGCGCATCAACTCCGCGATTTGTTGCAGTACCCTCTTACCGGGTTCGTCGTGCGGATGGGCCTTGCCGGCAAACACAAATTGCACCGGACGCTTGGGGTCGTTGACCATCAACGCCAGGCGCTGAATGTCCGCCAGAATGAGGTTGGCGCGCTTGTAGGTTGCAAAGCGGCGCGCGAATCCGATGGTGAGCGCATCCGGCGAAAGCAGTTTGCTCAGCGTCTGCAGCGTCTCTTGCGGCTCGCCGCGTCGCTCCGCCTGTTCACAGGCCCGGCGACGCACGAACTCGATCATCCGGGATTTCAGCGACAAGTGCGTCTCCCACAACTCGCCATCGTCGACGGTTTCAATGCCTTCCCAGGTGCGCGCCGCGCTGCTCTTCCCTTGCCAGCCGACGCCGAGATGACGATCGTAGAGACGGCACATTTGCGGAGCAAGCCACGAGGGGACATGAACTCCATTCGTGATGTGGCCAATCGGCACGGAGTCCTGCGGCTTCTCAGGATATAGGGACCACCACATCGCCCTTGAAACCTCGCCGTGCAGCGAAGACACCGCATTGGCGCGGCGGGAAAGTTTGAGCCCCAGGACCGTCATGCAGAATTGCTCCTGATAATCGTTGGAGCTCACGCGTCCGAAGCCCATCAGATTATCGTGCGACAGGCCAAGCTCATCCCGCAGAGGCCCCAGGTGCTCTTCGATGAGATCGGCATGGAAGCGGTCGTGGCCCGCGGGGACCGGTGTGTGCGTCGTGAAGATGACTTCGCGCGGAATCTGGCTCGCGGCGGTCACAAAATCCATGCCCTCTTCCTGCATGCGACTGCGAATCGCCTCGAGGACCGCGAAGCCGCTGTGGCCTTCGTTCAAATGAAGCACTCCAGGTGAGATGCCCATGGCTCTGAGCGCTCGGAAGCCGCCCACGCCCAACAGAAGCTCCTGGCGGATGCGGGTACGGCCATCGCCCCCATAGAGACGCGAGGTAAGATCGCGATCCTCCGGCGCATTGCCCTCCACATTCGAATCCAGCAGAAGAAGATCGCACCGTCCGACCTTCGCACGCCAGACCTTAGCGCGGATCGAGCCGCCTCTTGTTTGAATTTCCACCACGACTGGTTCGCCGTTCTGGCCGATCGCCGGCTGTATGGGGCATTGGTTCACATCCGTGTGGACATACTCTTCCTGTTGCCAGCCGCTCAGGTCAAGACGTTGCAGGAAGTAACCCTGGCCGTAGAACAGACCTATACCGACGAGTGGAATGTCGAGATCGGATGCGCTCTTGATGTGGTCTCCGGCCAGCACGCCGAGTCCGCCGGAATAGATGGGCAACGATTCGTGCAGTCCGAATTCAGCCGAGAAATACGCAACTGGGCGTGTCCGCAACACCGCTGCATGTTCCGCGCCCCAGGTGTTGTCGGCCTTCATGTACTCCTGCTGGCGGCGGTAGACATAGTTGATGCGGCTGTGCAGGGAAAGTTCCGCGGCCCGACGCTCGATTTCGTTCAGCGGAAGTTCATTCAACAACGCAATGGGGTTCTGATTCAGTTCGCGCCAGCGCGTCGGATTGAGATCGCGAAAAAGAGCGACGCATTCGTGATCCCAGCACCACCAGAGGTTGCGCGCCAGCGCCCAAAGGCGCTCCTGGGCCGGAGCGATGAATCGATCGAGTGTGCGCGCCTCGCTGACCACGGGAGCGACCTGGCTGGCAGCCTCAGACAGCATGCGAATCTCATCTTCGCGAAAAACCCTGGCTTCCTTGGTTTGAACAATGAGCACGCCCTGCAGAATTCCACGATCGACGAGCGGAACGCCCAGGAACGAGTGGTACTCCTCTTCGCCCGATTCCTTGAAGTATTTGAAGCGGGGATGATTGCGGACATCGGCAACCGCGACCGGAACAAGCTGTTCCGCGACCAGGCCTGTGAGGCCCTCGCTGAGCGGCATACGCAGGGTCCCGATCGCGCGCGGATGCAGCCCGAGTGTCGCGGCCAGCACCAGGTTCGAACGGTCCGGCTCCAGCAAATAGGCGGAGCAAACGTCCGTATGGAAACGCGTAGCGATCAGCGCCACGACGTTCATCAGGGTGTCTGCGGGCTTGCCGCCCTCTTCGGTGAGGCTGGTAATTTCCTCCCTGGTTAAGACTCGACTGGCTTCGGTTGCTTCGTAGAACTGAGTCATACGCATTCCCTCGCGCTTCAATCGAATTCAGAATCCGTGCGTCGAAACTGCTCAAGGCCCTGGAAGGGATACGGATGCGCAACCAGTCAGGAGACCGGTATGGCATTAGGTTGAGGTAGCTTTCCCAGTGGAATGGCGCGCCCGCTATTCACTTTTGCGAGATAAATTAGACAATACCATTGCGCCGCTCACTGCGGCCAAAGAATTCTTCGGCTGGCGGAGACCGGAAAAGGCTAGGCCGGCTCTTCCATCTTGGCCGCACGCCTTCGCCTGCCGCTCAGCAAATAGATGGCTGCGCGCAATTCGAGAAGCGGATCGGCGGATGGTTCGATGCCGTCCACCCTGGGTATCGGGTCGAAGATGATGTGCTGTTGCTGGGCAAGATTGTCGTCTACCGGGGCCGTCAATTCGAGAGCCCCCAGATTGAAGAGTTCGCGTGATTCCGGCCAGTGTTTGGTCGCGTCGTCAATGGTGTCGCCTTCTTCAGCGAGTTGCACCAGGATCCTGAATCGAACTGCATCTTTCTTCAGGTGATCCATGATCTCTTCGAAATGGTAATCGGGGGAAAGCCGCGCCCCCGCCTCATCCGGGAAAAACTCATTCCCCTCTTCGGGTACGATCCGATAGCGCCCAAACCGCGTTTGTCCTTTGCCATTCGTAAACGCAAAGGCGGTCACGCCGAAGTAGGTTTGTCGCGCAAAACTCCTGGGGAAGGGTTTAGGCGCCTGCACAAAAGCCAGCGCGGAGGGATGCGATCCCAAAAACGTTTCGATCGGCTTGGGCGAAGGAACATCCGGACCACTGGCCGCAGCAGCTTTCAGGAAGTCGAGGAACTCGTATCCGTCGCGGGCCGGGAATCCGTCTGTCGAATGACTCACGATGTCGGTATGCTCGTGCTCGGCAAGATTGAAGCGAATGGCCAGACCGCGCGGATTGGCTTCGGGCTTATTGTCGGGGATCTGCGGAAGGCCGGTGGAGTTAGAAAAACGTGCGGTGACCGGGCGTGGATTCACGCACGACGTGCGGCGCCTTGGTCAGGCTCTGTGCTCCTGCGGCCGGGGTAAACGTTCCCGTGAGCAACAATCCTTTGGCGTGAGCGGCACGAAAGCCTGAGTGGCTTCCGAATATTTGGTCAAATTGCGCCAGCAGATCGTTGGCAAGGGCGACGATGCGTTCATCCTTCGGCAGCGGCATTTGGATAGACCCTCAAGCTTGCAGTTTACCGGATGATTTTACGCCGCTTTGTCGAATGGGAAATCGAAGGTCGTACAACTCTGGCGTGTCCAGCGCAGGCAACCTTATCGCAGCACCAGATTGCGCTCGCGCATCGCAACGACTTCTTCGCGTGTCTGGTCAGCGGCGTCGCGCCGGTGGGAATAGACCTTTGGCTCGCCGAATCGAATTTCTGCGACGAAACCCACTGTGCCGAGAGTCTTCCAGAGGTGCGGCAAGAAGGCGTCGTCACCGAACCAGCACAGATCGCGCTCCTCGGAGCCATCGGCAAGAAAGTATCGAATCGCGGCTGCGGTGACCGGTGCTCCGGCCTGAATAGCCGGCTCAAACAGGCGTGAGTGGAAGCGCAGCACCGAGCTGCCGTCGGTGCTGGTTCCTTCCGGGAAGAAAAGGACGGGCACTGGAAGCGCAAGACGCTCCCCGATCTCGGCTGCGACACTTTCGGCACTGGTAATGCTGGAGCGATCGACGAACAGAGTACCGCCGGATCGTGCGGCTTCTCCAAAGTAGGGCCATCTGCTGATCTCGGCTTTGGCGACAAAGAAGCACTTCATTACCGCGGAAAAGATGGCGATGTCGAGATAGCTGAGGTGGTTGGCAACGACAATGCCGCTCTTCGGTGGATCGCCCTCGAACCGGTAGGTCACTCCCAGGCTCGCCAGGACGGTGCGGCCCGCAAACTGCATCCATTGCGCGCGCTGCTCCAGCGTAACGGGGCCGCGCAGGCGCATGGACCAATACCGAAGAACGCAGACGACCAAGGCAAATCCCAGCGCCACAGCGCGCCGGACAGCGCGAAGATTCAAGGAGTGAGCGGGGCCAAAAAGTGATTTCGTGCCGAGGACGAAAGCATTTTGAGATCGAGCAGCGTAAGAAAATCGATGGTGCCGAATTCGCGGTCCCATGCCGGCGGTGCGCAGATACGAGCGCCAATGGCGAGATAGGTTCGGAGCAATCTCGGAACCTTGGGAAGAGCGGGCAACGAAGAAGCGTCTTGAAGGGGCAGCGGCTGTGCGTCTGCGCCCTCCTGCTCGGTGGGGCAGGCGTACGAGGCGGTTGGCTCGGTGGCGAACTCGGGCGAGACCCTGTAGTGGTCAAGCTGACGGTACATCTGCCAGCCCTCACACGGGTCCTGGGAGTTCAGCGACGAGCAACCAATCAAGTAACGCAGTCCCATGTTCGTAGCATACTGCGCGATGCCTCTCCATAACAGCGTCAACACTTCCGGCGTCCGATGTTCGCGATCGATCGAGGCTCGTCCTAACTCGAGAATTCCGGCTCGAAGTGCCTCGTAGGGAGCGAAGTGAAACTCCTGTTCGGAGTAATAGCCGAGGTTAGCTGCGGCTGTTTCACCGGATTGCATTCGGTAAGTGCCGACGATGCGGCGCGTACCTTTATCTTCAACTAATAAGTGCTCGCAGAATAAGTCGAATTCATCGGTGTCCAAACCTGTTTGATAGGAGCTTTCAAGTCCCTCGCCCATTTCAATATTGAACACTTTGAAGCGAAGACGGCAGGCATCCTCACGATCTTCCAGCGATTCCGCGAGCCGAAGGCGGTACTTACCGACTTCCGCATGAATGCGCGGCCTGGAAGGCGCCTCGATTAAGCCAGGGAGCAGGGATGGACTCGGGAGCTCCACCACGTGGGTGGAACCAGGTGATTGTGCGAGCGGAAACATCTTCCCAGCGTGCGTAATCACGGGAGTAGTATCCGTCGGGAATTGTAAGAGGAAAGTGAAGATGACGCAAATACGTTGCAAATACTTTGTTCACGTTGTAACTCGATCTTAATAAAAAGGCTCTCCTCGTCGGAGAGCCTTAAGTGATCCAGAGCACACTAAGTTAGCAACATCCACCCGCAATCGACGGAATAACAAGGACTTCATCGCCTTCCTTGAAGCTGTATTTCTCATTGCCCAGGAAGCGAATATCCTCCTCGTTCACATAAAAATTGATGAAACGGCGAATCTGGCCGTCTTCGCCGCGCAAGTGCTGACGCAGAGCGGGAAAGCGGCCTTCGATTTCGGTCACGAGCTCCGGTAGATTGGCAGCGCTGCTGGATATCTCGCGAACGTTGTTGGTGTGCTTCTGAAATGCGTTGGGCAATACGACTTTAACGGACATAACTCTCCCCCGCCAGGCTCCAATCCTGAGCTCCGGCAGAATGTTCCTCCACAAAGTTCTCGAACTCGCTCAGCCGTGGCCGGATAGCCTGACTCTGATCGTAGGCGCCATGGAGAACATCGGTGGTCTTGAGGCCATTGCCGGTAATGCAAACGACGGTGAGATCGTCGGACTTGATACGGCCATGTGCGTAGAGGCGAGCGGCAACCGCCGTGGTGACGCCGCCAGCCGTCTCGGTGAAGATGCCTTCGGTCTCGGCGAGTTCCTGAATGGCGGAGACGATCTCAACGTCGGAGACATCCTCGGCCCATCCACCTGAAGAGCGAATGGCGCGCGCGGCGTAGAGGCCGTCGGCGGGATTGCCGATGGCGAGCGAGCGGGCGATGGTGTTGGGGCGCTGCGGCTCGATCACGTCTGTGTTGTTCTTGACTGCCTTGGCGATGGGTGAGCAGCCTGTGGCTTGCGCGCCGAAGAACTTGACAGGCTTGTCTTCGACGAGGCCAAGAGCGACCAGCTCGTCGAAGGCTTTACGGATCTTGGTGATGAGCGAGCCGCCGGCCATGGGGCAGACGACATTGTCGGGCAGACGCCAGCCGAGCTGCTCGGCGATTTCGAAGCCGACGGTCTTCGATCCTTCCGCGTAGTAGGGCCGCAGATTGCAATTGACGAAGCCCCAGTTGTAGCGCTCCGCGATCTGCGAGCAGAGGCGATTCACGTGATCGTAGTTGCCGTCGACGCGCACCAGCGTGGCGCCGTAAACCTGGGTGTTGAGGATCTTCGCAGGCTCGAGGTCGGCAGGAACAAGGATGTAGGTCTTGAGGCCGAGGCGCGCGGCGTGCGCGGCAACAGCGTTGGCCAGGTTCCCTGTCGACGAGCAGCCGACCGTATCGAAGCCGAAGGCCTGGGCATTGGCCAGCGCCACGGCCACCACACGATCCTTGAAGCTCAGCGTGGGCATGCAGACGGCGTCGTTCTTGATGTAAAGATTGGTCGCCCCAATGTGGGATCCGAGCCGCGGCGCCTGGACGAGCGGGGTCAGTCCCGAAGGCGTCTGGGGAATATAGCTATCCGCAACCGGCAGCAACGCGCGGTAGCGCCACATGTTCAATGGGCCTTGTGCAATCGATTCACGGGTGAAGCGGGTGCGGGCATACTCGAGGTCAAACGCCACCTCAAGCGGGGAGAAGCACTCATCACAGATGGAAAGCGGCTGCAGGCCAAAGGTCCTGCCGCATTCCCGACATCGCAACTCGTAAGCAGTCGTCACTCGTCCCTCGCATATGCGCGAGTGACTCAAGGTATACGAGCGCGTGACTGGCTCAAAAAAGAGCGAACGTGATAGGACTCGAAGTACCGTGCGAGCTGCTTCTGCAAAGAGTGCTGAAGCAACCCCCGAATCTCATGTTCCCCGTCTCCGGGCAAGAGTTGACACCATACTCCCGTTTTGCGCGGGCAGGTTGTCGTGGCGTCACAGGGCTCGTCCCTCAGCCACTCTGCATGAAACTCAGGCCTGCCCTTTGGGGGCAAACTTGAATGTTTTGTTTGTACCACAAGAGGAGGCAGGGCGCAAGATGCCGTGCGGCGAATGGACTCTAAATCCATGTGAAATGGGCAAATCTGGGGCGGGAAGGGATTTCGAAGTGGGGCCGAACCCCTTACAACGAGAAAGCGTGGGATCACATCACACCACTTGCAGGTTCACTTTTGCCGAGGAGTCCTATCCGTTGCCGCATCGGAGTCTCAATCGGCCCGGAAACAAGGGAAATCTCGATAAGAAACGCTTCAAGGAGAAGACAACTATGTCCCCAGATCTAATGGAAAAAGCGCCATCGGTCGAAGATGTTTTTCGCGAAGTTTCCCGGATGAAGACTGTAATCAGCGAAGCCGTGGAAGATGGAGTGAAATCGGCCGTCAAGGCGATCGAGCGAGGGCGTCGTACGGCTGAAGATGTTCTTGACGATGCAAAGCACACGGTCAAGCAGAGGCCGTTCGAAGCGATGGGTATCCTGTTTGCTGTCGGCGTTCTGACCGGCGCCTGTTTGACCTGGGTTAGTACCCGGCGCCGCTAGAGCGAAACCAGAGGGATACATCAACTCTGGCTTCGCTGTAATCGGCCGCAAAGTATCGCGACTGAAATCTAAGTCCGCGGATTTCCCGATCCTGCGAGGGGCGTAGAGTCGTGTGAGGGTCTGCGGGTTCAGCGCTCGGGATGAATCCAGATGGCATTGCCGCCACCGGAAACCATGTGTACATCGAGCACCGTGTCGCGATCGACCGGCTGCTTTGTGAACGTGGTGAGAGTGGCTTCGGTCGCGGCGTCGGGCGCGTCGGCATAAATCTCAGCGACGTATTTTCCTTCGCCGAGAAAGCTGAGAGGCACCTTCACAGCACGCGCGTCCCAGTTGGTGATGGAGCCGATGAACCAGTCTTTGCCGCTTCGTCGAGCCAGAGTAATGTTTTCCCGTGGGCGGCCATCGAGCACGCGCACTTCATCCCATGTGGTCGGCACTTGTTTGATGAATTCGAAATCGTGCTGGCCGGCGTAGCGCTCTGGGTAGTCAGAGACCATCATCAGCGGGCTCTCCAAGACAACGTAAAGCGCAAGCTCGTGCGCGCGTGTTCCGAGCCCCATCGGCATCAAATTCCGGGCGACGAAGTTTTCCCTGTTGCTGTTGCCGAAGGCTCCGGGCGTGTAATCCAAGGGGCCGGCGAGCATGCGGGTGAAGGGCAGCGTCGTGTTGTGCATGGGAGAAGTGCGCGCGGACCACTTCAGATATTCCTTGCCCATCACGCCTTCGCGCGTGATCAAGTTGGGCCAGGTGCGGCGAAGGCCGTCCGGCTTGTAGGCGCCATGAAAATCGATCATCAGATGATGCTGCGCCGCCAATGCGACCACGCGGCGATACCACTCGACCATCTGCTGATCGTCGCGATTCATGAAGTCAATTTTGACGCCCGCAATGCCCCACTGTTCGAACAGCGGGAAGGCCTGTTCCATGTATTTATCGACCGAGGTCCAATGCGACCAGAGCCAGATCCGCACGTTCTTCTCTTTGGCGTAACGCAGCAGCTCAGGCATATCGATCTCCGGCGTCACGCGCGTGATATCGGCCAACGCCGAGTAATCCTGCGGTCCACTGCGATCGGCCACCGCCCAGCCTGCGTCGATCAGCATATAGGGGAATCCCGATGCCGATGCGAAGTCGATGTAGTGTTTCATCGTCGCGGTGTTCATGCCCGGCTTCGAGGTCATGCTCGGTGCGGCCTCGCCAGACCACCAATCCCAGGCCGACTTCCCAGGCTTGATCCACGACGTGTCCGCGATCTTCGAAGCCGGATTCAGATTGAGGATGATGTTCGATTCGATCAGGCGGCCGGGCTCGTCGCCAATCATCAACACGCGCCAGGGAGTGGTGACGGAAGCTTGGTCTTCGACGGCAATACTCGGCTGATCGAGTCGCGGCGACAGCTCCGCGCACAGGCCGAATGCGGGCTTGTCTTTGCGCAGGTACATGCCTGCATAGTGATCGATGTCAGCTTCCGTCACGGCAACCCAGCCGATACCGGAGACGTCTGCAAGTAACGGCAGGCCGATCAACCAGTCGTGGTGAATGCCGCTGACCTGCCGCGTTTGGTATTCGTCCTCGTACGGCGTTTGAAAACCTTCGAGGATCAGCGGATACAAAGTCGCATCTTTGACGTAGCGGAATTGCGTCAACTCGTGCTCGATGCGCACATCGTGGATGGAAGGCTGATCGGGAACGATGTAGCGGAACGCGACTCCATCATCGAAGGCGCGGATTTCAATCGAGAGCTTTCGTCCGGAGACATCGACAAAATCTGCAAGGGCCGAGTTGTAATGATCGCGGACGCTGCTGGTCTTCCCGACCGGAATGGTATAGGTCTCGTCGTGCTGGCCCGTTTGCACGCGAACCTGTTTCATGCCCGGCCCGAGCGCAGGCTGGCCTTCCAGCTTCAAACCAAGAACCGACTCATCCATCAGCCATTTGCCACGGAAATCGACGGCATAACGGAGATCATTCACCCCCGGCTCAAGAGCCTGGCTGGCCTTCGCGTCCCCAAGGATGAAGACGATCTGGCCGTTCGGCGATGCCACCTTGAGCCGCGGCGCGGCGGGAGATTGAGCCAATGAATGCCCAGCGACGAGAAAGGTCAACAGGCAGGCGGGAAGCACTCTAGAGGCGCGCATGATTTCTCCGAACCAGAATCTTACCGCGTTCCACTCACAAACGATCGGCGGAATTCGAAAGCATCAAACGAGACGCAAGGCTTTCGACGAAATTCCAACCCGGTCAATTCGTGTAGATGCGCACGTAGTCTACCAGCATCTCCGATGGAAACGGCGTGGTGGCGTTGGGCGGTCCGGGCCAGTCCCCGCCAATGGCAAGGTTCAGAAGGATGAAACTGCTTTGACCTGCATCGAATGGCCACTTTGCACCGTTCAGATTTGCAAGGCTCGATGTCGTGTAGGTGACGTAAGGATGCGTCGGATCATCGATGTAATAGGCCACACTGCCCTTGGTCCAGATCATGCCGTAGGTGTGCCACTGCGCCGCTGTTTGGCCGCTGGGAAAGTTGACCACGGTGCCCAGACCAGAGTCGCCGGTGAATCCGATGCCATGAACTGAGCCTTCGTTCCAGTCGGGAGTTTTCGCGGCATTCACGCGCTCCAGCACATCCATTTCGCCGCATGCTGGCCAGTCGGCGGTAACGATGTTGTTGCCCAGAAGCCACCCCGCGGGCCAGAATCCTTGCGCCTCGGGCACCATGGCACGAAATTCGATGCGCCCGTATTGGAAGCTGAAAAGCCCCTGCGTCTTGAGACGGGCGGACGTGTACACACTCGGAGAAGGCTGCTGCGCCGCGATGTGCAGGTAGCCATCTGTACCGACGTAAGGCGCTGGGATTTGCCGTCGAGCATGGCGCCGCATTCGAGCCCCATGCGCAGTAGTTTTCCAATTCGTGATTGCCGAAACCGCTGTTGCCGGTGTCGTACGTCCACACCTGCGGATTGGGCGCGGTGTTCGCCCCGGTGTTGTTGGTGAATTCGTCGGACCAGACCAGGGCTCCGGCGGGCACATTGGGCGCGAAGGCTTGAGAATTAACCTTGCTGGGCGTGCCACCGCTTGGCACGGCGATCGCGTTGACGGTCAGGTTGGATGCGACAAGAAAGGGCGCTTCGTAAATCTGCGAAGCGGTAGTCGGAGTGGTGCCATCCGTGGTGTAGTAAACGGTGGCGCCAGGAGTTCCGGGTTCAAGAGTAACAATCACCGCGCCGTTCTGCGCGTTTGCGGTGAAGAAGAGTGGCGGAGTGGCTTGTGGGCTAGGGTTTGGCGGTGCTGCCGCCGTTCCGCTTCCACCACCGCATCCGCACATCAAAGCGCCAGACAAAGCCAGTGCTGCAAGCATTCCCTTCCCCACTTTCATTTTGGATGCCTCTGATTCTTGGCGCGTGAGGCGCTGCGGCTTTTCACGCCGCCGTCCATCTAAACACCGCGCATTTCCCGGCGTCAATTTGCGGCGATTACGAAAAAGCATCGCAGAAGCGAATCGGTCAACTGCTAGGTCGCGGGATCGTAGTTCAGATTAGGCCCGAGCCATCGCTCGACCTCGGCAACGCTCATCCCCTTCCGATTGGCATAGTCGGCCACCTGATCGCGGCCGATCTTGCCGAGCGAGAAATAGCGCGACTCCGGGTGCGCGAAGTAGAGCCCACTGACGCTCGATCCAGGCCACATGGCAAAAGACTCAGTAATCATCATGCCGGTGTTCGCCTGCACGTCGAGCAAACGCCAGAGCGTGCCCTTCTCCGTGTGATCGGGACATGCGGGATAACCCGCTGCCGGCCGAATACCGCGATATTTTTCGTGAACCAGGTCATCGATGCTGAGCTTCTCTGCGCGGCCGTAGCCCCATTCGTCCCGCACGCGCTTGTGCAGGCATTCGGCGAAAGCTTCCGCCAGGCGGTCGGCGATGGCTTCGGCCATGATCGCGTTGTAGTCATCATGTGCTGCGCGGAATTTGTCGCAAAGTTCCTTCAGGCCGATCCCGCTGGTGACCGCGAAAGCGCCGATATGATCCTGCAATCCGGTTGCTTTCGGCGCAATGAAATCGGCGAGCGACCGGCAGGGCTCGCTTCCCTCTTTGTTTGCTTGCTGGCGAAGAAAGTGAAAGCGCTCGAGGACCTTTCCGCGCGTTCCGTCCGCATACAATTCGACGTCATCGCACAGCGCGCTGGCGGGGAACAGGCCATACACGCCGCGCGCCGTGATCAGACTCTGTTCGATCATCGTATCGAGCAGGGTGTTGGCTTCGGTGAAGATTTGCCGCGCCTGCGCGCCCTGTCGCTCGTCGTCGAGAATGCGAGGATAGACACCCTTCAGTTCCCAGGTGTGGAAGAATGGCGTCCAGTCAATGAATTCGCGCAGCGTTGCCAATGGAAAGTCATCGAGGACGCGCACGCCAGTGAATTCCGGAACTGGCAGGTCTTCGACGCGCCACTCGATAGGCGTGCGCCGTTTGCGTGCGGTCTCGAGAGAGACGAGTTTCTGGCTCGGCGCCGCATGGGTTTTGCGAAGCTTCTCGTAGTCGGCCCGATGCTGCGCGACAAATGCGGGCTTGCCATCGTCGCTCAGAAGGCTCGTCGTCACCGGAACAGCGCGGCTTGCATCGAGCACGTGCACCACCGGTTCGCTATAGTGCGGAGCAATTTTGACAGCCGTATGCGCGCGGCTTGTGGTCGCTCCGCCAATCAAGAGCGGAAGCTTGAATCCCTGGCGTTCCATCTCGCGTGCCACGTGCACCATTTCATCGAGAGACGGCGTAATGAGGCCGCTGAGGCCGATCATGTCCGCCTTCTCCGCCTTCGCGCGCTCGAGGATTTTTTCGCACGGAACCATCACACCCAGATCGACTACGTCGTAGTTGTTGCACGCGAGAACCACGCCGACGATGTTCTTGCCAATGTCGTGCACGTCCCCCTTGACGGTCGCGAGCAGGATTTTTCCCTGCGCCTTGACGACCTCGCCCGCCGCCACCATCGCAGCCTTCTCGGCTTCCATGTACGGCGTCAGGTGCGCCACAGCCTTTTTCATCACGCGGGCTGACTTCACCACCTGCGGCAAAAACATCTTGCCTGCTCCGAAGAGATCGCCGACCACACTCATGCCGGCCATCAGTGGGCCTTCGATCACCAGGAGGGGGCGTCCCAGCTTGACGCGTGCTTCTTCGGCGTCGATCTCGATGTAGGTGTCGATGCCCTTGACAAGCGCATGCGAAAGGCGCTCTTCCACCGTGCCGTTGCGCCATTCCTCGGCCTTCTTCTCGCTCACGGCCGAACCGGCAGTTGCGGCCTTCAGCGCTTCGCCAAAGTCGACCAGTCGCTCCGTCGCATCGGGACGGCGGTTGAGCAGTACGTCCTCGACCAGAATTTTCAGCTCGGGCTCGATCTCCTCATACACCTCGAGCATGCCGGCGTTCACGATGCCCATGTCCATGCCCGCCGCGATGGCGTGGTAGAGAAACGCGGAGTGCATCGCCTCACGCACCTTGTTGTTGCCGCGGAAGCTGAACGAGATATTCGAAACGCCGCCGCTTACCTTAGCGTGCGGCAGATTGGCCTTGATCCATCGCGTCGCGTTAATAAAGTCGACCGCGTAGTTGTTGTGCTCCTCCATGCCGGTGGCAACGGTAAGAATGTTGGGATCGAAGATGATGTCTTCGGGTGGAAATCCGACCTCATTCACAAGAATCTTGTAGGCGCGCTCGCAGACACGGATTTTGTCCTCGAAGGTCGCGGCCTGACCCTGTTCGTCGAACGCCATCACGACGGCCGCGGCGCCGTACTTGAGAATGGCTGCGGCGTGTTCGCGGAACTTCTCTTCACCTTCCTTGAGCGAGATCGAGTTCACGATTCCCTTGCCCTGAAGGCACTTCAGTCCAGCCTCGATCACTTCCCACTTCGAGGAGTCCACCATGAAGGGAACCTTGGCGACCTCCGGCTCGCTGGCCAGCAACTGCAAGAAGCGCGACATGGCCGCGACACCGTCGATCATGCCCTCGTCCATGCAGATGTCGAGGACGTTCGCGCCATTCTCCACTTGCTGACGGGCTACGCTGACGGCTTCTTCGAATTTGCCCGCCTTGACCAGCTTGGCGAATTTGGGCGAGCCGGCCACGTTGGTCCGCTCCCCGATCATGATGTAGACGCTCGGCTGCTGCGTGAACGGCTGCGATCCGGACAGACGCAGAGGCTTCATCGAGCGACCCCGCTGACCGTTTCTTCGACGTCGGACTCTGACGCTGCTGCAAGCGAGCGCGGCGCAACACCTTTGAGAACGTCCGCAATTGCCGCGATGTGTGCAGGCGTATTGCCGCAGCATCCACCCGCAATGTTGATCAGTCCTGCATGCGCAAATTCTCCCAGATAGCGAGCCATGTCGGCCGGACCAAGATCGAAGCCGGTTTCGGACAGCGGATTCGGCAAACCTGCATTCGGGTAGCACGAGATGGCCACGTCCGCCTTCTCCGACAGCTCGCTCAGGAACGGATACATCAGATCGGGCCCGAGAGAGCAGTTGAGGCCCACCGACAGAGGCTTCACGTGCTTCACCGCGTTCCAGAACGCCTCGGTCGTTTGCGCGGAGATCAGCGTCTCGCCACCGCGGCCAACAGCCGCCGATATCATCACAGGCAGTTCCCTCTTGTTCGCGGAATGGCCGTCTTCATCGAACACCTCGCGGATGGCGACGAGCGCAGCCTTGGCGTTAAGCGAGTCGAAGATCGTTTCCACGAGAAGCAGGTCGACGCCGCCTGCGATAAGTGCGCGCACCTGCTGTTTGTAGGCGTTCTTCACCTGGTCAAACGTAACAACACGAAAACCAGGATCGTCGGCATCGGGCGAGTTCGAGAGAGATACGGTGAGCGGCCCAATGGATCCGGCCACGAACCGTGGTCGCCCCGTCTCATCGGCGACACGATCCGCCCATTCCCTGCACTGCTTCGCCGACTGCTCATTGATCTCCCATGCCAGATCATTGAGGAAGGGATCGACAATGATTTTCTCGTAGAAGGCAGGATCCTTGCGGCCACCATGCTCGCGGGGATCGTCTACGAAGAATTCGCTCTGCGTAATGCTGGTGGCGCCGAAGGTATTGGTCTCGATGATGTCGGCTCCGGCTTCCAAAAAGCGCCGATGAATGTCGCCGATCATCTTCGGCTGCGTGAGGGAGAAAAGATCGCCGTTGTTGAGCAGGTCTTTCCGCGAATCCTTGAAGCGCTCTCCGCGAATGTCCGCCTCTTTCATGCCGTAGGTGCGGATGGTCGTGCCCATTGCGCCATCGATGATGGCGATGCGGTGTCTCAGGATTTCGTAAAGCGAATGTTGGCGCATAATCGTCATTTCTCTCACCGGCGCATGACCAGGTATTTGGCCTTGAAAAAGGGGAAAGGGCCAACATATTGAGGATATATGTTTTTGGGAGATGAGCTTGCATTACGAAAGAGAAATCCGGATCGCAGGGCGACCCGGATCTCTTGGTTGAGGCAGGAGTTATTTGCCTTTGCAGCAGTCCGCGCAACCGTCGGAGCAGCAGGTGTTTCCGCAGTCGCCGGCACAGCAGGTAGTGCAGCAGGCAGACGTCTGAGACCTTTGTGCCTTCGGCGTCTGTGCGAATGCGATGGAAGTGAAGGCGAGGACGAGTGAGAGATATGCGATTGTGCGCTTCATGGTTTTCTCCTTGACGTTGAATTGCAATTGAATGCCGGGCCTGGAGCATTGAGTCCAGGCCGCTTGATCGGCACAGGCGTCAGGAGAGGTCTAAATCCGGAAAACCCGCAAAAGGATATACCGAGGTGGGGAGCTGCTGAAAGATCGGACAGGTTGCTCGATGACATGAGTGCACGCGCCTGCGAGCGTCGGCATCGCGATGCCCAACGACCGGACAGTGCCGGCCTTCGATTTGATCTCTGAGGTCGACTGCACTACGTTTTGCGGCGCCGCATCCGGGCAGCAATTCTGCCCGCAGCCCGAGCTCGAAACGCCGGGTATCGAGCAGTGCATGCCCATCTGGCTCATCGCCATGGGGCAGGACGCAACGCAGGCAGCCTTTACCGGAGTCGACATTCCGCAAAATACACGGGCGGCCGACGTTTCGCCTGCGAGCAGGGCGACTAGACCGATGGCGAGAGCATGGATAAATCTTTGCATCGACTCGACAACATTATAGGGCCGCGGAGGAATGGACTGTGTCGTGAATCACAAGTCGCGCGGACAAGCTGGACCTAAGTCGAGCCGAAAACGCGACAGGGCGCGCTATTTCGCTGCTGTGAGCGACGCCACCGGCACCAGCATGTCCTCTTTGCGCATGACCAGGCTGGTCGCATTCAGAGAGGCAAGCTCGAAGCCGTGGCCGTGTGTAATCGCATCGGTGGGGCAGGCTTCCACGCAATATCCGCAAAAGATGCAGCGGTTGTAGTCGATGTTGTAGACCTTGGCGTAGCGCTCGGACGAAGAGATGCGCGTCTCCTCGGTGTTCTCGGCAGCCTCGATGAAGATGCAGTTGGCCGGGCACGCAGCGGCGCAAAGAAAACAGGCGACGCACTTTTCCAGTCCATTCTCATCGCGCTGCAGCACATGCTTTCCGCGAAAGCGCTGCTGGAACACTGCTCCGCGCAGAGGACCGGGACCGTCGGGGTAGTTTTCGACCTCGGTAGGCCGGAAGATTTCGCCGAAGGTGATGCTCATGCCCTTGGCAATGCCGGCCAGGTTGCGCACAATCGACATGAGTCCAGTATACGATGGATCGCGTCGAGGAACCGACTGGAGAAAAGCGTCCCGCCCGGTGGGTACGCAACCTGGTAGGCATTCGGGTTCTCACGGCAAAATAGAGTAAATTCACCTTGCAGGCTTGCGCAGACTCTTGTGGGCCGACTGCGGCTTCGCCTGGCAGAGGGATGAATCCTGCCCGCGCGCAAGACCTGCCACTGCATCCGTTCCAGCGCAAATTCGGCGTTTCATCGCATCTGCTTCCCTGCCGTTGAGGCGCTGGGTCCGCTCCAGTCCGCTCAGCGGGTCCACATCGTACTGGTAGATGTAATCTTCCGGATCCTTCATCTTTCCATAATCGAAATGGTTCCACGTGCTCACGATCTCGTGACCGTTGGGATCGGCCAGGACAGCGTATGCCTGCGATACGGCCACGTCCTGGGGAACGCTCGCGATCGATAAAGGAATGGCCTGTTTGCCGCGCATCCAGCGCGCTGCCCAGCTGTGTTGCGTAATGTCGTAATAGAACGCCGTAAGATACGTCGATGCGTCGCACTCGTTGCAATCGTCATAGAGAGCGCCAAGATCGCGGGGGCGTCCTATCGCAAAAAGCATCCAGTCAAGCAGCCGCAGATTGGCTCCGCTCAGCAGCAGATTCACGCTGTGATTTGTCAGCGAGACGCTCCACACGGAGAACGAATCCAACGCCGGGGGAGTTTGCGGAGTCTTGCGCAGCGTGGTCACGACGAGCGCCGCATCGTACTCGACGCCGATTTCGCGGATGGCCGTCCATCTCTCCGGCTCAAGCGAGCGCGTGACCCAGACCACCACATCCTGATCCTGCTTGGAGTGGAAGTCGACCCAATGAAAATTCTCGGGCGATTGTTGTGCGGGGAGAGGGATCGAATGGGCGAGCCCTGTTGCCACTAGAGCAACGAGAAGCCGGCAAAATGCACCATGCATGCATTCAGGTATATCAGAGGCGCCATCGGCTTCGCGGAGGTTCAACCGTAGCTCAAATCCCAAGCTTGGCCCACAACGCGTCAACTTTCTCTTTGGTGGCATTGTCCATTTCAATCATGGCGGGCCATGGACGGTCGAAGCCTTCTGCCTTCCACTTGCGCGTGGCGTCTACTCCCATTTTTGACCCGTAGTTGGGCAACCGCGACGAATGATCGAGCGAGTCGACCGGACCGAGCGTGAACTGAATATCCCGTTCAGGATCGATGTTGTTGGCTACGCGTAAAACCACTTCGCCAATGTTCTGCACGTCGCAATCCTCATCCACAACGATGATGCACTTGGTAAACATGGCCTGGCCCAGCGACCAGATCGCATGCATCACTTTGCGCGCGTGGCCGGGATAGCTCTTGCGGATCGAAACGATCATCAGGTTGTGGAATACAGCTTCAACGGGAAGATTGATGTCGACAAGCTCTGGAATCGTCATCTTCATCGCCGGCAGAAAAATGCGTTCCACAGCCTTGCCCATCCACGCATCTTCCATCGGAGGCTTGCCCACAATGGTTGCGGCGTAAATTGGATCCTTGCGGTGGGTGATGCAGGTGAGATGGAAGACCGGGTATTCGTCGGTCATGGTGTAGAAACCGGTGTGGTCGCCGAAGGGGCCCTCACTGCGCAACTCACCCAACTCCACGTAGCCTTCGAGAATAATTTCAGCATGCGCGGGAACTTCAAGGTCCACCGTTTCGCACTTGACGATCTCGACAGGCTTGCCGCGAAGAAAACCCGCGATCATGAACTCCTCAACTTCGGGCGGCGCGGGGACGATGGCGGAAAACGTAGTAGCAGGATCGGTGCCGATGGCCACGGCAACTTCGAGCCGCGAGCCTTTCAGATTTCCGAGCGAGACCTGCGGCAAGCCCGCCAATTGAAGCAGTGGAAATCGCGACGGCGCCGCCGGCCGACTCCGCCATCGCTGCGACACTTGCGGTGAGCGGATCGCCTTTTGTCTGCGATGACGCAGCAGCACGCAGCGCATTGCGATAGTGTTCGGCCGCAACTTTCTGCCGCTGCCAGTGCATGCCGGTGGTTTGCCCGTCGTACACCTGCATGCGGTACATGCCGATGTTGCGCTTGCCGCTGCCCCCTCCCGTTCCAGGATCGCGCGTGTGTACGCAGGGCAGGGTGATGAAGCGGCCACCATCGTGAGGCCAGCACTTGAGAACAGGAAACACGTTGAGATCGAAGTTGTCGCGAAGAACGACCTCCTTGCACGGCGCGTCTTTCGCGGCGACAGTCTTGGGAAACACGTTCGCCAGCTCGGCCAGTTGCGGCAGCATCTTGAGCTTATCGAAAAAGCCACCGGTCGGAGGCTTCACATTCATCAACGAGTGGATACGCGCCGGCGATCTCGTCAAGTTTTTCGACGCCGAGAGCCAGCGCCATCCGCCGCTCGCTGCCGAACTGATTGATCAGGACCTTGTGCCCGGGATGTCCTTTGACATTCTCGAAAAGCAGGGCGGGACCGCCGGGAGCGTATCTCGATTTTGAAGCGCCGCCGTTGCTCTTGGCGCTTGAATGACGCTCGGCTCCCATCTTGGACACGCGATCGGTGATCTCCGTGATCTCAAGCTCCGGCGAAACCTCTTCGTGGATGTGTTTGAGCTCGCCGTGCTTTTCGAGAGTCTTGATCCAATCGCGCAGGTCGTCGTAAGCCAAAGTCTTCTACCCCGTTCGTTCCAATGCTCCCACCATACTAAGGCTTCCACGCTCGTGGGCCTTTGCCTTGGCGAGCGTGACTGTGGCATACTCGCCGCCGGACGACCAAATTTCGAGGAGAAGAAACCGTCATGGCTCATTCCCCTGCAGCCGGACGCAAGACTAAAAGCAAGCCTTACTTTAAGTTGGTGAAACCGGAAGAGGTGGGCGAGGCTCCGTGGAGCGTGCCAGACCTCTGCACCGCCTATAACTGGCCGACGAACCTGCTCGGTGGCGGCGTGATCGCCATTGTGGAGCTGGGTGGTGGATGGGTACAGTCGGACCTCAACGCATTCTTCCAGTCGCTTGGCCAGCCTATTCCACAAATGACCGACGTCTCGGTGGATGGAACGCAGAACAGTCCGAATCAAAGCGTGGGCTCGCCGAGCGATCCGGATTACGAGGTCGCGCTGGACATCGAAGTTGCGGGGGCGGCCCATTTCGCCGCCACAGGCAAGGCGGCCACTATTCGCGTGTACTGGTCGCAGAACATCGATACCGCGGTACAAAAGGCAGCCGCGGACGGATGCGATGTCTGCTCCATCTCGTGGGGCGCGGACGAAGCCGTTTGGGGCACCAGCGCCGTGCAGGAGATGGAATCCGTCGCCGCGTCTGCAACCAGCGCAGGCATGGTTATCTTCGGGGCAGCGGGAGACAACGATTCGAGCGACGGAGGATCGACGCCGGCCAATGTGGATGCCCCTTCTTCATGCCCGCATGTCATTGCGTGTGGCGGAACGTTCAAGACTGCGACCGCGGAAACGGTGTGGAATGACAGTCCCGGCCAGACCAACGGCGAAGGCACGGGTGGCGGCTATTCGACCGTCTTCCCGGCGCAGTCGTTTCAACTTGGTGCGCCGCCGGCGCCGGCCAACACGCAATACGGAAAGGGGCGCATGGTTCCCGATGTCGCGGCAGACGCGGACCCCAACACCGGCTACACGGTTTATGTGCATGGCTCCATGACGGTGGTCGGTGGCACGAGCGCAGTGGCTCCGCTTTACGCAGGGCTATTCGCCGCCTTCGGAACCAAGCTGGGCTTCGTAACGCCAAAGCTCTGGCAAAACCAGGGAGCCTTCAACGACATTACACAGGGCGGCAATGGGCTTTACGACGCGGGCCCCGGACCCGATCCGTGCACCGGAATCGGCACGCCCATTGGTACGAAGATTGCCGCGTTGTTCGCGACGTCGCGATGACTCAACTCGTGGCGGGCATGACTTGCACAAGCGGCATGACGGGCTCGATCGCATCAAGCGGATAGCCGAGCCGCTTCCACTCGTCGTATCCGCCACGCAACGGGCGCACTCGTTCGATGCCAAGTTTATGGAGCGTCATGGCCGTCTTGGCGGCCGTGGCTTCGCTGGGGCAGGTGCAGTAGAGAATAATGTCCCGGTCGCGCGGAATCTCATGCACGCGTTTGGTCAGCGTTTCCGGGGAAAAATGCAGCGCCCCCGGCAGCGTGAACGGATCGGGCAGCAACTCCAGCGGGTGCCGCAGGTCGACAATAAAGACGGGCTCACCGGCATCCATCTGGCGCTTCAGTTCCTCGGGCTCCAGGCGCGATGCGACAAGCTTGCGCAGGAAACGGCGACGGCGCACCAGGCGGCCAATGAAGAATCCGATGATACCGAGAATGAGCAGCACGCCCGAGAACCTTCCGACCCAATTCAGAAGGCTGGGATCGCGCTTCAATGCATCGCCGAAGAGCCGGCCGGCGCTCAACAACGCCCCCACCCAGAGTGTTGCGCCAATCGCGTCGAACAAGAGGAAGCGCTCCACTCCCATTCCGTTTTGGCCGGCAACCGGCGGAGCGAGTGTGGCCAGACCAGGCACAAACTTCGCGATCATCAGGGTGATTTCGCGCCGGCGGCCAAAGGAATCCTGCGTTCGGCGGACACAGATCGTGGGTTCGAGCGAAAGCTTGCAAAGAACACGGAGAACGTGGTGACCGAAACGCCTTCCGACGAGAAACCACGCGGTGTCCGAGGTTACGCAAGCGAAAACGCCCGCGGCCAACGCCAGCGGGAAACTCAGTTCGTGCTCCGCGGAGAGGGCTCCGGCTGCCAATAGAACGGGTGTCGCAGGCAGCGGAACTCCCATCTGCTCCACAAGCACCCAGGCGAAGAGCAGCACGTAACCATAAGTCAGCAGGATGTGTGTCGGTAATTCCATAGGGAAGAAGTTCTCGTGTTTGTTGGGTGCCGGTTCAGCAGCCCAATTGGGCGAGAGTACTGACTATAGGATGACCCAGCTTCAATTTCGTTTCAAGCAGTCGCGTGCGGGCGCTTGCATAGCAAAGAAAAGGCCGCCCCGCAAGGCGACCTTCTCTCCACGCTTCGCGAATTTACTGCTGCTGAACAGTCTGTGAGACCGGCACAGCCGACGGAGTCCCGGCCGTTGATTGCGCGCCTTTATCGGCAAAATAATTACGGTCCCAGAGATTCTTGTAGAACTCGCCGGTCAGCTCTGCGGCACGAGGCCCGAAAGTGGGCCGACCGCCTTCGAGAAAGAAGACCGTGACCATGCTGCCTTGCGGTGTGTCGGAAAACGAAACAAACCAGCCGAACCGGGTGCCCTTGTCAGAGCAGGTCCCTGTTTTGCCGAACACCGGCAGTTCCTGGAAGTTGGCGCGCAGCCGCCGCGCGGTCCCGTATTGGACGGCCCCAGCCATTCCATCCTGAAGATCGGGCACGAGCTTGGCAATATCGAGCGTGCGCTTTACACGCGGCTGGAAACTGGCGACCTCTAAGGGAGAAGTGGGATGCTGCAGATAGTAGAGCGTTCCGCCATTGGCGATAGCCGCAACGAACGCACCCAGTTGCAGGGGTGTCATCGAGACACCCTGGCCGAAGCTGCACATTTTGCCCACGCCGCCTTCCGATTCGGGAAGAGGCTGATCCGGATAGACACCCAACTGCTCGCCGGGAATGTTGTAGCCGGCCAATTCACCCAGGCCAAACTGGGTAGCGTAGTGGCGCACGCGCTCGAAGCCCAATTCGCGGCCAAGCTCTTCAAAATACAGGTTATTGCTGTGGGCGAGCGCTTCCGTCATATTCATGCGGAAACCGGGCAGCCGCACCAGCGTATCCCGCGTGACAATTCCCTCGGAAAGAGCCGCCATCGCCACAGAGAGCTTGATTGTCGAGCATGGCTCGGCGCCTGGAGAGAGCGCCAGCTTCTGGTTCACCATGGCCAGGATTCTGCCATTGGATGGATCGATGACGACGGCCGTGCCGTTCATGTCTCCGAGGGCGTCGATGGCGGCTTGACGAACCACCGGATTTTCTCCAGTGGTAATGTCATCCGCGAAGATATCGCCTGAAGCGAACGAGCTTGCGGTAAAGCGCTCATAGTAGCGGTGGCGATGGACCCGCAATGAAGCACGATGCAGGGTCGCACCTGAGTTCGTCGATCCCGCCGCGTACCTACGATGCCGGACGGTCTTGGCGGTCGAAAGCGAATGATGCGCCACGGCGTGGTGGTTTCTGGAGTGGCTAGTCACGGACAGATGCTGGTTTGCCGGCTTCGCATGGCGCAGGGTGTGAGGAGCGTCCAGCGCAAAGGCTGCGACCCCAATCGATGTAAAAACTACCAAAGCCAATCCGCCGGCAAAAACCTGGACCAATCTCATTCAGTCGACTCCAAAAATCGTCTCTTGCCATGCGCCCACCCGCCGGGAAGCGCACTTCGTGCCTGCAATCCGCGCGGTCTGCCGCGCATAGACCTTTCCCTTGACAAGCTCTTCCGGCTGTTAGCTGTAACCGAATGTACCGGCATCTCGCTATGCGAAGGCAATTCTGTTACTTAGGTCTACAATAACCGATCTTTCGAAAATCCCAAACATCGATTTAGCTAAAACGCAGATTGATTCAGGGCTTTTGTTCAATTCTGAACTCATTCTCTAATTGGAACAAAAATTCTGCCGTGACGCAGGTTACCGAAGAATCAGAAGAGTATCCATACCACTTTAGAACTGCAGCCGGCGCATGAAAGCCGGCACATCCAGGTCGCGTTCCGCTTCATCGCCGACTTCCGTAAGCCCCGGCGCGACCCGCTGAGGGGCAGGATCTGCCGCCGACGCGCGCGCTGCGCTTTCCAATTCTGAAGCGAAGTTCCTGGGGGAAGGCGTGTAGGTTGGATCTTCGTCCAGCTCCTCAAAATGCGGATGCCCCAAAACACCGACAGTTTCGGTCTCCTCGACAACCCGCCGCGTGCGCATGGACGACGCCGCAACTGAGTAGAATGTCGATTCGTCGCCTTCTTCCTCTTCGCTCAAAAAGCGCGGAGCAGCTGAAACTGAAGGTACGGGCTGAGCCTGGCCGGGCTCCCGCATCCAGTTCTCCATGGCCATCACGGGAACCGAAACGACGGGTGCTTCTTCCACGCTCAACATGCGCGCGCGGCGTTCCGGCATCTGGTCGCGAAAACCGGTGGCAATCACCGTAATCTTGACCTCGTCGCCCATCCGCTCGTCCTGCACCGCCCCAAAGATGATGTTCGCGTCCTCGTGAGCCGAAGATTGAATCAGCGTGGAGGCCTGGTTTACCTCGGAGAGTTTCAACGAACTCGACCCGGTAATGTTGATGAGGATGCCGCGCGCCCCATCGATTGCGCCCGCATCCAGCAGCGGCGATGCCATAGCTGCCTGCGCCGCCTCAATGGCACGGTTCTCGCCGGAGCGCACGGCCGTACCCATGACCGCATGCCCCATGCCGGCCATCGTTGTCTTCACATCCGCAAAGTCGCGGTTGATGATGCCGGGGATCGTAATAATGTCGGAAATTCCCTGCACGCCCTGGCGCAGCACGTCATCGGCAATGCGGAAACTCTCAAAGAATCCTGCATCTTTCGCCACCGCAAGAAGCTTTTCGTTAGGAATCACGATCATCGTGTCCACGCTCTCGATCAGCTCTTTGAGGCCGCGCTCTGCCTGCTGCAGGCGGCGCTTGCCTTCAAACGCAAAAGGACGCGTGATGACAGCGACGGTAAGAATTCCCATTTCGCTGGCCAGCGATGCGATCACCGGCGCGGCTCCTGTGCCCGTACCCCCGCCCAGCCCGGCCGTGACAAACACCATGTCCGCGCCTTCGAGAGCCTCAATGATCTTCTCGGAGTCCTCGAGCGCCGCACGCCGCCCTACGTCGGGGTTCGCGCCAGCGCCCAACCCGGAAGTGAGCCGCACGCCGAGCTGCAACTTCACCGGAGCCTGAGAAAGTTTGAGCGCCTGCACGTCTGTATTCGCCGCGATGAATTCCACGCCTTCAAGACCCGCCTGGATCATGCGATTGACAGCGTTGCCGCCGCCACCGCCTACGCCGATCACCTTGATGCGGGCGCCACGCACACTCTCGTCGTGAAACTGAATGCGCATTTCTCCGGCTTCTTTATCCTGTTCCATCGCGGCTTGGTCCTCCTCGGCGTTATCCATAAAACCCTTCTAAAAACTTGCTGCAAAAATGGCGCGTAGTTTGGCGCGCAGGCTGTTGTTCTCCGCGGCACGAGTCACGCGCGTTCGGTGGGAATATAAAAGCATTCCAATCGGCATGGCGAAGCCTGGACTCACCAACTCCCCCGGCATGTTGGAGAGACGCACCGGCATTCCCGTGCGAGCCGGCACTCTCAACTGGCTTTCAGTAATGTCGAGTATTCCGGGCAACAACGCTCCGCCGCCGGTTAGAACGCACCCCGCGCCCAGCGCTTCCACCACGCCCCCAACGCGAAGGCTCTCTTTGACAAACTGCATCAACTCGCGCGCCCTCGGCTCCAGTATCTCAGCAATATTGCGCAACGCAAGCTTTTGGGGCTGTGGATTAGCGATCTCAATTTCGGATTCCTGGGGAACCGCGGTCACCACGCAGTGGCCGAACTGGCATTTCAAGTCTTCCGCCTGGGCCTTGGACATCTGCAGGCCGACTGCCAGGTCGTTGGTAAAGTGCGAGCCGCCAATCGGCACAGAGGCCGTGTGCACCACGGCGCCCTCAAAGAAAACAGCCAGATCACTCGAATGCGCGCCGATATCGAGCAGGCACACCCCAAGTTCCCGTTCATCGGCGGAGAGTGTCGCCTCGGCCGCGGCAATCGACTCGAGGACTGCCTCGGTCACCTCAAGCCCGGCGCGATTCGCGCAGGTGACGGTGCTTTGGAGCGCGCTGCCCGAGCAGGTCGCGATGTGCAGATCCACTTCGAGCCGCGATCCCACCATCCCCACGGGATCGAAGATTCCGGGCTGGTCGTCGAGAATGAACTGGCGCGGCAGCAAGTGCAGAATCTCGCGGTCAGGCGGACGCTCGACCGCGCGGGCTCGCTCAATCGCTGCACGCACATCGTCGCGCGTAATCTCGCGCATCCGATTGCCCAGGTCGAATCCGCCGTTGGTATTGAGTCCGCGAATATGCGGACCACCCACGCCTACGACGCAATCGTCGATGTTGGCGCGAGCCACCCACTCGGCTTTCTCGTTGGCGGCTTTCACGGCTTTCGCAGCGGGCCCAAGATCGGAGATGAGCCCTTTGCGCATGCCCGCCGACTCCACGATGCCGTGGCCGCGGTAGCGCAGCGCCCCTTCATTCAGATCGGCTGCCAGCACGCGCGTCCATGCGCTTCCAATGTCGAGAACTACGATCAGGTTGTCCTGTTTCTCGCTCATCGTTCGGACTCACTGACCCTGGGCTGCTGCCGCGGGCCGACGGTTCTTGGTTGGTGATTTCCTGGTCGGTTTCTGTGCTGCTGGTTTGGACGGAGCGTGCTTCTTGTCTTTGGATTTTGCGGCCACGCTCTTCACGGATCCTTTTGTGGGCGTCTTGCTGTTCGCATGTTTCACTGCAACGGCATGGTTTATCGCCGGTTTCCTGGTGGCCTGACTCGGGACTGGCAATTCTGCGCTCGCGACGCGCCTGGCTGGATCGGGCTTCGCCTTCTCCGCATGGGAGGGCGGCGTCACAGCGGCGGCGGTTTTACCGTTGTCGGCAATCGATGCGGACTGAGTCTGATTCCCGGCCCCGGGTGTCATCTCCAGGACCACCTGCTGCTCATAGCGCAAATCAACGGCGGCGAGCTTCGGATACTGCTGCCGCCATTCGGCGATGTGCGCCTTGTAGCGCTGGTACCGATCGAGAAAATGATCTTCGCCAAGGTGAGCAAGCACGTCCGTTCCCTGCTCGGGCATCAGCACGCGTGCATCTTCGGGATCGGTCAGGTCGATCTCTGAAATCTGGTCGGAGAGATGTTGACCATTGGCATCCAGTTCGCTCATCAGCCGCAGATACAGCTCAACGCGCGCCCTGCGCGAAGGCAACGGATCGCCGCCATCGATACCTGTCAGCACGGGGAAGGAATAATGATGCTGGCTCATCGCGCCCGGCGGCATCTTGAGAAGGACGCCATTGGCATCGACCAGGCCAATCTGCTGGCCGTGCCGCACAAACGCTACAGGCTGGCGCTCAACGACCGCGACACGAATCTGATCGGGCAGCAGCCGCATCACCGTCGCCTGCTGTACCCACGGAATCTGTTCCAACTGCTTACGACGCTCGGCAAGCGGCACAAAGAAGATGTTGCGGCCGATGTCTTCCCCGAAAACCGGCAGTAGCTCGGCACGCGTCAATTCGGCGAGCCCTACGACCTGGATGTTGCTTGTCCCGGTGATACGGAAGTGCGGATCGTGATCGAGAAAAGACTTGCAAAGATGAAATGCGTAGGCGAAGGTGCAGACGACAACCAGTAATCCAAACCCGAGGAAGGCGCGACCCCAGGTACTCGCGGGGCGCCACCATGGAGAACGCGGCGAAGCAAATCGTTTCCTCCGCTTTCCTGAGGGATCGTCTTCATCGTCCACTTCGAGAGGCAGGCCGCGTCCAGAAACGGGCACACTCTGCTGTACGCGCCGGAAGCGGGACTCCGCGGGCGCATCATCTTCCCAAACAAGGGACCGGGTTCGGTTACTTCCTTGAGTCGCCACGCCTGACCAATTTCGTGAGGTTCGCCAGGCTCAACTATAGATCGCACAGCTGTGGGTTTCGGTCGGCTCCCGCGAGGGGGAATCCGCACCGTAACGGTCTCTCGGTAACTCGTGTGAACCAGGCGACCGGCCCGAGTGGCCAGACACTTGCAGTGGGCATCATTCGTTCAACGAAACCGCGTGAATCTCTCGATTGATTCGGCGCTCAAGCCCACTCCAGCGTGTGCACAGAATCCGCGGGCAGATCGATCTCCAGCGCTTTCCCTCCAAGGACTAACTGCGCCCGCTTCTGCTCGCCAGTGTTGGCCAGCACCACGACAAGGCTTCCATCCGGATTGCGGAAACCGGCATGCGACACCGATCCGCCTGCTCCATCGAAACCAACTCCATCGGTCGCGAAAACCCGCGCGCCGCGCTTGATGTGCTTCGAGTAGTGCGCAAAGGCCCAGTACTGCCCGCTGCGGGTGACTTTGTGCGTCCCATTCTCGACAGTAACGACGCCCCCGCACGAGAATGGTCCGACGTTCGGCTTGCCAACCTCATCGAGCGCCAGGTTCCACGAAGTAATGGAACGCGCCCAGTTATTCAGGATACCGTTGAACGTTTCCGACCACTTGGTGTAATCCGTCTGGTAATCGGGCTGCTTGTAATCCGGGCCGCCTTCGGTCCAGTAGGCACTCTTCTGCGGAAACGCCTCGTGCACGCGGGTCATCGCGGTAGGCTCGCCTACGTAGCCATGCCACGCAATCCCGTCAATATATTCGTACGCATCGGGATCGCTCAGCTCATCGATGGCCCGTCCCCACAAGCTGTAGTTGTGGTCGAGAACCCAGATCTTCGTCGGCGATCCGGCCTTGCGCAGTGCGGGTCCGAGATGGCTCTTCACAAAATCCATCTCCTGCTCCTGTGCCCAGAGGCAGGCGGGCATGTTGCCCTCCTGTTCGGCGTCGGTCTCGTTCTGCACTGTGACCGCGTCGATCGCGACGCCTTCTGCTTTGTAGCCTTCGAGAAATTTCATGAAGTACTTCGCATACGGTCCGAAGCTGGTCTTGCGCATCGCGCCACCGAGCATCGAGTTGTTCGGCTTCATCCAACCCGGCGGGCTCCACGGCGACGAGAAGAGAAACAACTCAGGATTTGCCTTGCGCGCCTCGCGCAGCATGGGCAGGATGTACGCCTTATCGTGATCGATCGAGAATTTCTTCAATTCGGGATCGGGCTCGGGGCTGTCATCGAAGCTGTAGACCGTGCGCGAGTAGTCGCTGGCGCCAATGCACGTGCGGCATACGTTCATCGCCATCTCATCCGGCGCGAACATCTCATGCATCAAGGGCGCCCGTTCGGCCGCGCTCATCTGGCTCAGCACGTAGCAGGTCGCATCCGTCATGGCCGCACCGAAGCCGAGCACCTCCTGCTTCGTCGCCGCTGGATTAAGCGCGATGGCTTCGGCAGCAACCTGACCGGCTGGCTTCCAGGTCACGGATTCCTGCGCCACATGCCGCCGATCGCGATAGGTGCTCCATACCTTTACTTGCCCCGATGCTTCGGCCACACCCGGGATGGTGCGCGATAACGTCATCGCCGCTGCAGCCCCTGTGGCCGCCTTCAAAAATCCCCTGCGTGAACTCTTAGCCATACTCTCCCCTTCGAATGCACAAAATCTTGCCCGCCGCATGATAGCAGGACGATAGGCCGAAGTGAAACGTTTAAGCAGAAGACTTGGGATGAATGGAGGCGCGTCTAATCCAAGACTGTTGACTCTTCGAGGGCAGTCAGGATCTGCGGGCCCAGATGGCTGACACTGCCCGCGCCCAAGGTCAGGATCAGATCGCCTTCGCGGGCCTGGGAGGCCACGGCCGCAACGGCAGTAGGAAAGTCAGGCGCAAATTCCACCATCGGTCCCTGGATGCGTTCGGCCAGAAGTTCCGCCGTGATCCCCGGCAGCGGTTCTTCACTGGCAGCGTAAATAGGAAGGACCACAACCGTGTCCGCATCAGTAAACGCCGCACCAAACTCGTCAAGCAGATCGCGCGTGCGGGTGTACCGATGCGGCTGAAAGACGACATGAATGCGCCCCCGACTTGCTTCGCGCGCAGCTGCCAGCGTGGCGCGAATCTCCGTAGGATGGTGGCCGTAGTCGTCGACCACGGTGACGCCGCGCGCCTTGCCACGCTGCTGAAAGCGCCGATCCACACCGCGAAAATGCTTCAGCCCCTCGGCGATTTTTTCCGGCGCAACTTCGAGTTGATGCGCGATCGCTACAGCTGCCGTGGCATTCAGCACGTTGTGCCTTCCCGGCACATGCAGTTCAAACGGTCCCAGCGCGCCCGCCTTCGTCACCACGCGAAAGCAGGAGAAACTTCCCTCTTGCAACGCCAGGAATTCGAGTCGATAGTCAGCCTCCGCCGCAACGCCATACGTGAAGACACGGCGCTGCACTCTGGACAGAATCGCCGCAAGCTGCGGGTTGTCCAGGCACGCCGTCACTGCGCCGTAGAAGGGCACCTTGTCCATGAAAGTCAGAAACGCCTGCTCCACGTCGAGCATGTCGCGATAACAATCCATGTGCTCGCGGTCGAGATTCGTAACCACGGCGAGAATCGGCGACAACTTCAAAAACGAGCGATCGCTTTCGTCTGCCTCTGCAATCAGAAACTGGCTCGCGCCGAGTTTGGCATTCGAGCCAAGTGCGTCCACGCGGCCGCCCACCACCACCGTCGGATCGAGTCCTCCGGCAGCCAGCACCGCCGCCACCATCGATGTAGTCGTTGTCTTGCCGTGCATGCCGGCGATGGCGATGCCGTATTTCAGGCGCATCAACTCAGCCAGCATCTCCGCGCGCTGAATCACTTGAATCTTGCGCGCCCGCGCTTCCAGCACTTCAGGGTTCGTGACAACGACTGCGGAGCTGGTGACCACCACGGTCGCACCGACTACGTTGCGCGCATCGTGCCCTTCATAAATCGTAGCGCCCAATTGCGCCAGGCGATCGGTCACCGGGCTGCGCCGGAGATCGGAACCGGAGACTTTGAAACCGAGACTCAGCAGAATCTCGGCAATGCCGCTCATGCCGATTCCGCCGATTCCGATGAAGTGCGCGTGCTGTGACGTGGCAAACATTGGGGAGAAGCTCAAGATTACCATTCGCGCAGCGCAGTGGTTCCCTCTGCAAAAATGCCCCTTATCCAATGGAAAAGCGAGCGGCAACAAACCCTAAAGCGCGCCAAAGTTGCGGCAATTTATTTCGCTCGGTAAGCGCAACACTCGCGCCGATCCGCTGTTCAATCGGAACATAACCGGCGCGCTGAAGGCAGCAGGATCCAAGCCCGAAGCCAGAAAGAACAGCCGGACTACCCGAGAGCAAATCGGGCTGGGTGGAACGGAGGAAATATGTTCAGCATGAAAAAGTGGATGCTCGGTGCAGCGGTGTTGGCCGGCGGATTGGGCCTGGGAACGACGCAGGCGAAGGCCGCAGAGTTTGGTGTTTACGTTCGTGGGCCGGTGGCCTATGTTCCTCCGTGTCCAGGACCGGGATATGCGTGGGCGGCCGGCTACTATGCCAACGGCTATTGGGTTCCGGGACGCTGGAACTTCATCGGTGTCCGTGGCCCGGCCCCGATCGTGCGGTTTGATGATCGTCACGATTTCTATCATCGCGACTTCGACCGCGACCGTGGCTGGGATCGCGACCATTTCGACCGTGACCACTTCCGCAAGTAATTCGCTCTGAGCAGCATGGCAGCGGCCCCTCCTCCACGGAGGGGCCGTTCTGCCTGTAGAAGAGAACTTCCCCCCAAAGCACCCAAGTTTGCACTGCGGTAACTCGATGCGGAACGGGTTGTCCGGATTCAGGAAAAAGCGATTGGACGGCGTCGTCGCCTTGTGCGATTCTTGCTCGAATCACCGCAACTTATCGGCGCGTTTGTTGTTCAAATGTACAGATGCCGGATGGGCAAACAGACCCGATCCGGTGAGGTGCTGAGAAAAGGACGTAAGACTCCGAATTCCAGGTCCCGAACGGTAGGACAGGGCAGCACAGGGAGGGTTTCATGAAAAATCTTAGGCTGGTTCTGATGGCAATGCTCCTGGCTCTGCCCCTGGCTTTCGCCTCGACGGCAAACGCCCAGGTCGCAGTCGGTGTTGGCGTCGGTCCGGATGTGGTCGACGCGCCCTATGCCTATGGTCCCCCGGTTTGCGATTGGGGCTACTATCCTTATTACCCTTACGCGTGCGCTCCTTACGGCTACTACGGGCCTAGCTGGTTCGCCGGCGGCCTCTTTATCGGTGCGGGACCCTGGTACGGCTGGGGTCATCGCGGTTGGGGCTACCGGGGCTACGGATATCGTGGCGGGTACGGATACCGTGGCGGCTACGGCTATCGCGGCGGATACGGCTACGGCGGACGGGCTCCCTATAACGGTGGCGTCCATGCCTATGGCGGCGCAGCTCATGGTTATGCCGGTGGCGGTTACGCCGGAGGCCATGTCGGCGGCGGATTCGCAGGCGGCGGCCATGCAGGTGGCTTCGGTGGCGGCGGCTTCCATGGTGGCGGCGGTGGAGGTTTCCACGGTGGCGGAGGCGGAGGCTTCCACGGTGGCGGCGGTGGCGGTCACCGGTAAGTTGGAATCGGTCTGAGTCAAAAGCCCGTCTGCTTCGGCAGGCGGGCTTTTTTGTGCCTGCCTGTGCCTATTGACAGGCTGGGAACCCTCAACCAAACTGCCTCGCGAATCTGCGAGACTGAGTGCAAGAGGCGCAGCTTGGGATTGCGGGTTCTTATTGCTGGCGGGGGCACCGGTGGCCATATCATTCCGGCACTCGCCGTGGCGCGGCAACTGGTCGCACGCCACGCGGCCGAGGTTCTTTTCGTAGGCACGGAGCGCGGTCTGGAAACGCGGCTCGTCCCCGAAGCCGGCTTCCCGCTTCGCCTCGTTCATGTCGGCCCGCTCAAAAACGTATCCCTGACCACACGCGTCCGCACCTTCCTCGACATCCCCGCCAGCCTCTTCGCCTGTCGCCGCATGATTCGCGAGTTCAAGCCGCAGGTCGTCTTGGGAATTGGCGGTTACGCATCCGGGCCCGGCGTCGCGGCTGCCCTTCTGCTCCGGGTGCCAACCATGCTTTTCGAGCCAAACGCCATGCCAGGGCTGGCGAACCGCCTCGTTGGCAAGCGTGTGCAGGCTGCCGCGGTCAACTTCCCTGCCGCCGTCCGCTGGTTCCGCAACGCCGAGGTGACGGGCATTCCGGTGCGTCCAGGCTTTTTCGCGCTTGAGCCGCCGCCTGCGAATGCGCCGCCGCATCTGCTCGTCTTTGGTGGATCGCAGGGAGCCCGCCTCTTCAATCAGACCTTGCCGCGCATTGTGCCCGCGCTTCTCGATGCCGTGCCGGGGCTGACGATTTTGCATCAGTGCGGAGCGCGCCACGTCGAGGCGACGCAGACGGCTTTTGCCACGAGTGGCGCCGACTCAGCTCGCTGGCAAGTAAGTGCCTTCTTGGATGACATGCCTGCGCGGTTCTCGCGCGCCAACCTCGTGATGGCGCGCAGCGGGGCCTCGACAGTCGCGGAGCTCGCCGCCGCCGGGAAGCCGGCTCTACTCGTTCCCTTTGCCGCGGCCGCCGACGATCACCAGAAACGCAATGCCGAAGAGATGGCCAAGGCCGGAGCCGCCGTGATGCTGACCGAGCTGGATCTCGCTGCTCCCGAGAAACTGCTTGAGGCGCTGAAGCAGCTGCTGGCCTCTCCGGCAAAACTCGCGGCGATGGCTGCGGCGGCCAAGGGACAAGCGCATCCTGGCGCGGCCGAACGAATCGCCGACAGGCTCGCCGAGTTGGCGGCTCGATCGCGGTAGGTAAAACAGTTGTAAGTCTTCAGTATTTGCGTTTCCCCCGACATTTCCACAAGACTTGGCCCTACCGTAAGCCGGCTTTTTGGAAATTGCCTTCAGCCGAAAACACCCAAGTAATCTTCTTTCCAAACACGATTGGGGCCGGGTTTTGCACCGAAGTGGATGACTCTGCCACTTTTGTGGCCTCCCCAAGGGTGAAGCGTAGTCCCAAAATGCACTCAGCGGAATTTGCGACTGAAGCCGTCTGTACCGATTCATGAATGCGCGGCATCTCAAGGTCATCCGCGATGGAAGAAAATCGTCTACCACATCATGATGAGGGGGATTGAAGCACATGGTCCTCAAGTTGGGAATAAGAAATCAAGTAGCGACTCTGCTGCACGAAGAATCGTTTTCCGCTAAGCGCTCGGCCAAGGAAGCGTTGAAACACGGGGTCATTGACGAAGGCCTGCGCACGATTTTTACGCAAGGTCACTGTGTTCTCGGCCCAAAACCCCGCATCGAGACAATCGATCCCCGCAGATGGAAGTTAGCCGACGGCAGGCAGGAATATCTCATCAGGGATCTCGGCGATCATCTAGTCGTTATCCGCGAGAAGCATCCAGCCGTTTGCCGGATTCTAGAATTCCTCGCATTCCAAGCCAAGCCAAGATACGACAACCTGCGATGGCGCGCGCGTCAAAGGTGCTTGCAGTGCTCCTGGACTGTCAAGAAGAGGCTGCGTGAAAAGCCGCAAAAGCTGATGATCAATATCGGCTCCGGCAGCTGGTACGTTCCCAATTGGAAGATTCTGGAATATCGCGGACCTTGGTACAGCTTCTACGCTCCGGGATTCATTGACTATGGACACGATCTAACCAGCAAGAATCCTTTCCCCTTTGCCGATAATTCAGTCCATCTGTTCTATTGCGAACACGTCGTCGAACATCTGAAAGACGAATGGTGTGAGCGGCTGTTCCGCGAAGCCTTCCGCAGTCTCGAGCCGGGTGGTGGTTTCCGCATCATCATGCCGGATGCCGGGTTGATCTATGACCGGCTGCGCGCGAGAGACGCTGCGTTTTTCAAGAGCTGGATGGACCGTGATAACTCCACCATCGAAGAGGCTTTTTGCACTCTCGTTGCCCAGTCGCGAACGCTCGAGAAAGCGGAGATCGACTGGAGGCTCGTCTCGATGACGAAGCATGAGTTTCTCGATTGGTGCAAACAAGGCCTCGACTATGACTGGAGACGGGCGGGCGAGCACATCAACTGGTTCGATTTCGAGAAGCTCTCGCGAATGCTGCAGGCGGCAGGTTTCATCAATGTGCGTCGCAGCAAGCCGCAGGAAAGCCAATTCGAGGAAACGCGTGGACCAAAGTTCGATACGCGCCCGTCGTATTCCTTGCATGTGGATTGCGTGAAACCCTGATGATGCCTGTGGCGGCCAAAGGGCAAGCGCACTCAGGCGCTGCGGAGCAAATTGCCGATCGGATGGCAGTGCTGGGAATAAGGTGATCGCCTGCCGCGATCGATTATCAGCAGGGGACCAGTTTCCGCGGAAGCCCTGGGCACTTCGCCCGCAAATATTCCATTCACCAATCCCGCCTCCACCCATCTCCACGTCCATTGCAGAAAATTGTCCTCACCCGGCGCACAGTAGAGATTGAGAACCCGAATCTTCGGCCAAGAGAAACCCACATGTCCAACCAATTCGCAACTTCATCCGCAGCCCAAGGCCCCGAAGAATCCGCCGTCGCCTTCGCAAACCCATCAGTAGCCCATTGTTGTGAAGCCGGAACGCGCGCCTACCGTACCGCCATGGGAAAGGGGCAGGATACATACAACGCCAGCAAAGCCGCCCACCAAGCCTTTCGCAATGCCTTGCCCCCGCTCTCCGGCGCAGAAAACATCCGCGACTTCATCGCTTGCGTGGCCCACGGCATGTTGATCGAATCGATCCGGGAAGACATCGGCGCGCGTCTCCTCTATGCCGCCCAAGTCGCCAGCAACGCGTTTCGCAATACATCCTCAAAGAAAACGTCCGCCAAATAAGCCGCGGAATTACCGTCCCTGGGCAGCAGGATCTGCCCTCGGCGCAGACGGAATAGGTCCTCGGAACCCAATTTGAGGTACCCCCCCCTACCCCCCAATATTTTCGTTTTTCCACAGCAAAATTGCAGAAGATTGCCCCGCTTCGGCGGCCACAGCACTTCCACAATTGCTGTACCCCGTGGCCACCGTTGCCGAGCGGCATTCTCCTTAAGAAAATGACACCTTTCGCCGAATTGAAAAGGGCACGTGAATTGTGGAACTGCTCTAGCTGGAGTGTTTTTTAGCGAAGCCGATGCTGGACGGGATGCTGAGGACGGCGATGCCCGCGAAGAAAACGACAAGCGACACGTAGTTCGCGGCGGAAACGCCTCCGACCCGAAAGAGGACATACCCCACTACCAGATTCAGCAACGCCCAGAGCACATTGACGGTGGGCGAAGACAAACCTTTGCCGGGAGGATGGGCGAAGGGCGTGGGAAAGCGGTCACCCGAGATGCCATGAACGAAATGGGGAACGAAGTTGGCGAGAATCATTCCGGCGAAGAAACAGGCGAGGTAGTTGTACCAGGGCATCGTCGGTTTCCTAGTTTTCGCAGAACGAGCCGGAAGCGCAGGCTCCACCGCCGCAGCACGCGCCGCCGGAGGCACAGGGTGGCATCTCAGCGTGGGCCGAGGCGTGAGCGTGTCCTGCCCCCTTGGTGATCGCGCCCGCTCCTCCGCTGATGAGGCGATGGACATGTCCGCCGCACGCGGGGCAGAGCTCCAGGGCCGGGTCGGACATTTTCTGGCGCTGGTCGAAACGGGTTTCACAGGCTTCGCAGAGATATTCGTAGGCTGGCATAGTTTCTTCTCTCTTGAAATTAGTTTAAGACGAGCGGCTGTCAAGCGTACGCGCGTTCGCGTCGGTTTGAGGGACGACTGGTTCGCTGAATGCGGGATCTGCGGGTCGGGCGCAGTTCAATGCTGCTTTGCATGCGCAGGCGATCGGCAAAGTGCAGCAGCTTTTCGATGCTGATCTTGCTGATTCTTCCGTTCATCAGGTTGCTGACATTGGGCTGGTATTCATCAAGGATGTCGACGAGCTCGCGCTGCGTGAATCCGCGGACGTCGATCTCAGCAAGGATGGCTTCGACGATGGCAGCCTTGACCTTTAAGGCCGAGGCCTCGGAGCGGGAAAAGCCCAAGTCGTCGAGAACGTCGCCTTTCGTGATGTGGGTCGGTTTGGTCATCAGGAATCCTCTCCTTTAGCTGCTCTTGAGCTCTTGCATTCATTGCTGCACCAGACTCAGTTTTTCATGTCGACTTCAATTATATAACATTTAATATAAATTGTCGACTGGGCCTCAGTGTTCCGACTGAGACCTTCTTCGAGCCAGGGCGCATCTTACCGCCTCTCCTTTTCGGCCAATGCAGAAAGTTCAACCCGCACACGCTGCAGGACAGGTTCCCAGTCGCCGAACTGGGGCTGACGGAACAAACGCATGGTGGGGTACCAGGGGCTATCCTCGCGGTCCGTCAGCCAGCGCCAGTCGGGCCCGAAGGAAAGCAGCACCCAAGTCGGTTGCGCGAGCGCCCCTGCCAGGTGGGCCATCGCCGTATCCACAGTGATGACTAGATCCAGATGGGAAACCAGAGCGGCCGTATCCGCCATGTCGGTGATGAAGGGTCGAAGATCGGTCACACGCGCCGGCAAAGATTCAAGCACCCCTGCGGAGACGTCCACCTGCAGCGAAAAGAAATGGATGCCTTCCAGACTCAGGAGGGGCGCTAGAGTTTCAAGTCGTATCGAGCGAAACCTGTCATTCGCGTGTTGCGGATTCCCGCTCCAGACAAGGCCCACACGCAGGCCTTCCGAAGGCCAATGAAAATCTTCGGCGCGGCGGAGCGCATCGTCCGGAACGGTAAGGTACGGAACCTCTGCGGGAATGGAATGCACGGTGGTTTGAAAAGCCAGAGGCAAGCTCATGAGCGGACACTGCAGGTCGAACGGGGGGAGACACTCCGCGGTTACAGCCAGATCGGACGTCGGATCCGAGAGCAACGGAGCCGCGAGCCGCTGCAAACAAGGGGGAACATACAGCAGCACAGTGCCCCCGGCGGCTTGCACTAAGGGGACGTAGCGCAGGAATTGAAGAGTATCGCCAAGGCCCTGTTCGGAATGGAGCAAGATGCGCGCGCCGTCCAGCGGTTCTCCTCGCCAGAGGGCCTGGGGGAATGCGCGTGGCCGATTGATCGACCGACGAGAACGAACTTCATACTCTTGCCAGCCTTGAGGGTAGTTGCCTAACAGCAATTCGAGTAAGGAGCGGTTCCAAAGGGCCTCGACGTAACCGGGCCGCAGCGCCAGGGCCTGGTCATAACTACGCCGGGCTTCCGCGTACTTCGCCTGTTTGCGAAGCACATTGCCCAGGTTGTTGTGGGCTTCGACATAAGTCGGCAGCAAGGCGATCGCGCGCCGAAAATGTATCACCGCCTCCTCCAGTTTCCCCTGATCCTCGAACACGCTACCCAGGTTATTGAGGGCCGCGGCAGAATCCGGACGCAGGGTGAGTGCTTGCTGAAGGCTGATGCGGGCGTCGTCAAACTTGCCTTGACCTCGGAGGACATGGCCGAGATTGATGTGCGCGTCGACAGCATGGGGGTTCAAAGCGATGGCATGCCGATGATGAGCGATCGCCTCGTCCGGTCTTCCTTGATCGGCCAGGATGTTGCCCATGTTAGTGTGTGCTTCGGCATACTCCGGCTTGAGAGCGAGCGCCTGTCGGCAGTGGAAGGTTGCTTCCTCCAGCTTGCCCTCTTCGCGGAGAAGAGCAGCGAGATTGTTGTGCGCCTCCGCGTAGTTCGATCGCAGGGCCAGGGCCTTTTCATAAGCGGCGCGCGCCTCCTGCGGCTTACCCTGGTCCACCAGGAGATTCCCTAATCTAAAGTGCGTTGTTTCGTCTTGAGGCTCCAGTGTCAGTGCATCCCGGTACGCGGCGAGCGCCTCATCGAGTTTTCCTGCGGCATGCAAGGCTGCCCCCAAGGCGGCACGATACACAGCAACCCCGCCGCTCGCCGCCACTGCGCGTTGCAACATTCTCGCAGCGGTCTCGTAGGCCCCGGCTTGATAGGCGATCAGGCCGAGGCCATAAAGGCTTTGGGCGTGACCCATATCCTTCTCCAGAGCCTGTAAGTAGAGCCTCTTCGCCTCGTCGAGATGTCCCGCATGGTGCTCGCGAAGGGCAGCAGTTGCTAACCGGTCGACCGCTTTCCGGTTCTCCCGTTCTGCAGACTTCTTCGCCATCCGGTTCGGCACCTCTCACGAATTTTGCGGGGCTGCTCCGCGTTCGTCAAACGATCGGCTTGCCCTCCCACCCTTTCGCCAGGAAAAAGGCGAAAGGATGGGGCAAGGAGGATGGTTCATAAACAAGCGGCCATGGAACTAGAGACGAACCGGAGGCCACATGAAAAAATCCTGCGAGCCGGCGGGGCGCTGACGGAGATTGTCGAGCTTCGCCAGCGACGCGTACTCGAGGATCTTGGTGACCGTTTCGACGCGCGGATGTTTCGTCTTATATGCCTCCGCGACTTCGACTCCCATTTCGAGCGCGGCCGCTTTGTGGTCGAGAAGGTAGGCGACCTGCTGCTGGAGGCTTTCCTTCTCGAAGCGAAAGCTGAGCCGTTCCTCGTGAGGCAGTTCGCGAAGGAATTTCTGTTCGTTGGTGAGGCAGAAGGTGTGAGCTCCGAATGCACGAACGACCCGATCGTGGGGCAGCGAGACAGTGTTGGGTGACAGATCGATTGTGCCGAGGGACTCGCGTACGAGGCCGATGGATTTTGTGTAGTCGCATTCGTCGATGTAGGTCGCCTTTTTCCTTGTGAAGTCGAGGTGCTCCCAGTTGTTGCCGCGTATCTCCACGGGCAGGTCCATCAGCGCCTCGGCCATCCGGGTGCATTTCACCGCGCGCAGATAGTCATCGAGCTGGGCGATAAAGAAGAGCCGCAGTTTGACCATGCGCTCGATGTCGAAACCCTGGTCGTTGAAGTAGGGCGTGATCAGGTCGTCGATCTGGATGTTGGCGGGGTTGTCGAGATCGCTCTCCAGTTCACTGGCCAGGTCGTGGATGGCCCGGAGGAGACGCGGCTCAAGACACGAGGCCCATAGCTGCCGCAGCTTCTCCGGATCTTTTCCATTCTTGAGGAAGAGAATTTTTCCGTTTTTCTTTTTCTCAAAACTCAGCCGATCGATGGGAACCTCATCCAGCGGCGGGGGCCAGAGGGTATCGATGGGGCCGTTCACGTGGGGGAGTCGCTTGCGCAGATCGCGGTGCTCGTCAAATCCGTAAATGGTGACGAATTTCGTGTCGGGGATGATGTGGCGGTCGAAGTAGTAGGCCGGGGAATCTCCGTGAAAAGTGATGAATGGGATGCCAAGGTCCTTCCACAGGTCCCGCTCGGTGCCATCCTGCTGGCGGAGATTGATGCCGAGGCCCATGGAGGCCCAGGAGTAGATCAGCTTCACTTCCTCGAATTTCACCTTGCGCAAGTTTTCAAGGAAGTGCTCGTGGTCTAAAAGGCTGATCTCGTGCAAGCCCAGGCCGAGTTCACCGAAATCGCGCCCCAGGGATCGGCCGATGTTCTCGAGTGTGGCGCCCCTTGTGGTTCCCGAGAGAAACAGCACCTTGTCCACGACGTTCTCCTTGAAATCGCTACGTGCAGAAATCGCTCATGCTCAGTCAACCTTCTTGGAAATGTTGAGGAGGATCCCGATGCTGGCGAGGGTGAAGAAGAGGGAGGTTCCACCGGAGGAGATAAAGGGCAACGGGATTCCCTTGGTGGGGAGGAGGGAGAGAACGACCGAAATATTGAAGAAGGCTTGCAGCAGGATGGCGGTGGTGATGCCGAAGGCGGTGAGGCGCGCGAAGGGATCCGTAGAGCGGTAGGCGGTGCGCAGGCCGCGGTAGCCAAGCACGCAGAAGAGCAGGACGATGCACATGGCGCCGAGGAAACCGAGCTCTTCGGCTACGTTGGCAAAGATAAAATCGGTGGAGGCTTCGGGAAGATAGAACAGCTTCTGCATACCCTCCATGAAACCGCGGCCCGTCAAACCTCCCGTACCGACGGCGATGAGCGACTGATTGATGTGGAAGCCGGCGCCTTGCGGATCGAGGTCGGGATGCATGAAGGCCAACATGCGGGCGCGGCGCCAGGGCACCCAGAAAAGCAGAGCGGCGAGCGGCGGCAGCGCAACGGCGATGGCGGCGACGAGGTACTTCCACTCCATACCGGCGAGCATGAGCATCATGGCGGTGACGCCGGCGAGGACGAGGGCGGTACCGAGGTCGGGCTGTTTGACGATCAAAAGAATAAACACGACGGGCATGATGGCGGCGCGGAGGAGGGTATTCCGCCAGTCATCGATGGTGTCGAGGCGCTTGGATAGAAACCACGCCAGAAATAAGATGAGGACCGGTTTCGCGATCTCGGACGGCTGGAAGGTGAAGAGCGAGCCGAACCGAATCCAGCGATGGGTGGCATGGGAGTCGCGAAAAAAATAGACCATGACCAGCAGCACCGTGGTGATGGCGAGCGCGGTGAAGATGAAGCGCGGGGTGTTGTATTTGGCGTAATCGACGCTCATGAGGAAGACCATGAGCAGGACGCCGGCAAGGGCCCAGCCGGCTTGGCGTCCAACGAAGGCGTACGGGGAGTGAAAGCGCTCCTGGGCCACGATGGCCGAGGCAGAGAAGACCATGGCGAGACCCACGACCACGAGGGTGAGAGTAGTAAAGAAGATCCATTTGTCGACGCCGATGCGCTTGGCCAATTTATCTACACCTTGTGAGCTGGTCTCTTAAAAGCAGATCCTTCACTCCGCTTACCCCACAGACTTCGTCTGCGGGGCCCCAAGCCGCTCCGCTCAGGATGACAATTCATACTTACGTGCAGCGGTGGCATGACTAAAGTCGTGTCTTTTCAAGACCGAATTTTTGAGTTCTTGCTTTCCCAGGTCTGAAGATCCAGACCTTGAAAATCCAGAACCCTGGGGCACCCATGTTGGTGAGAATTGAAGCATCAAACAACAAAGTATCCTGCTGCTTCTAGGATCAAGCAGGCGAGGCGCGGCTGGGGCTGTGGAGACCGACTTAGGGATACAGGTGGTTAACTGGTGCGGCCGCGCTCGACGGTTACAGGCAGGCCGCTGAGCCCGCGCCACTGATTCACCAGCTCCTTGAAGACACGGCCGCGGTGCTCGTAGCTCTCGAACTGGTCGAAGCTGGAGCAGGCGGGAGCGAGCAGGACGACTTCGCCGGGATGCGCAGCGGAGGCTGCGGCGATGACGGCCTTCTCGAGGGTTTCGCAGGAGTGAAGCGGAACGACACCGCGGAGATGCGACTCGATTTTGGCGGCCGCTGAGCCGATGGTGTAGACAGCGCGGACGTGCTCGCGCAGCAACTGGGAGAGCTCGGTGTAGTCGGAGTTTTTATCTTTGCCGCCGAGGATGAGATGGATGCCGGTGGAGAAGGCGGCAATCGCCTTGGCCGTAGCGTCGACGTTAGTGGCCTTGGAGTCGTTGAAGTACTCGACTCCGTTGAGGGTGGTGACGTACTCGAGGCGATGCTCGACGGCTTTGAATTTTTCGATGGCGTGGCGGATGGCGGTGGCCGGCGCACCCGCCAGGCGTGAAGCGCAGACGGCGGCCAGAACGTTTTCGACGTTGTGTTCGCCTTTGAGTGGAATGCTGTGCAGCGGGAGGATGGACTCGGGATGCGCATCTTTGTTGAAGCGGAACACGACCTGGCCCGCTTCAACCCAGGCTCCCTGGGGAACGGAGCGATCGAGTGAGAACCAATACACCTGCGCATGGGAACGTGCAGCGGCCGCGGCGGCGCGAACGTTGTCTGCATTCAGCACCACGAAGTCATCGTGGGTTTGGGCGGCAAAGATGCGTTCCTTAGCGCGGGCGTAGTTTTCGAAGGTGCCGTGGCGGTCGAGGTGATCGGGAGTGATGTTGAGGATGACGGCGATCTGGGGATGGAACTGTTCGGTCGATTCGAGCTGGAAGCTGGAAACTTCGAGAACCGACCAGGTGTCGGGCGTGCTTTCGTTAATAAGGGCGACGACGGGGACGCCGATGTTGCCGCCGACGAGCGTGGGGAAACCGGCCTTATCGAGAATTTCGCCGACCAGTGAAGTGGTGGTGGTCTTTCCATTGGAGCCGGTGATGGCGAGGGTTTTGCCTTTGAGGAAACGCGCGGCCAGTTCCAACTCCCCAATGACGGGGCGACCAAAGTTGCGGGCCTGGACGAGCTCGGGCGTGTCGAGAGGCACGCCGGGACTGACGACAATGAGGTCCTGACGGCGGAAGGTGAGCAGGCCGTGGCCGCCGGCCTCGACCATGATGCCTTCCTCGAGGAGGGCGGGGATATCTTTAGCGAGAGCATCGGCGCTGCGGACGTCGGAGACGGTGACCTGCGCGCCCTGATGACGCAGAAACAATGCCGCGGCCAGGCCCGATTTTCCGAGTCCGACAACCAGGACCTTTTTGCCTTTGAGTTCCATCATTGGATTTCTTCTGTCAGATTTTCGCGACTTCTCTATTGTGCACCGTGAGGGTGCGGCTTGGGCTGGGTTGGGCCATGGAATCTTCGGCTTGAGGTGAAAATTTCGCTGTTAACGCAGCTTGAGGGTTGTGAGTGCGAGAAGCGCGAAGACGAGGGCCAGAATCCAGAAGCGGGCAATGACCTTGGATTCGCTCCAACCGAGCTGCTCAAAGTGATGATGCAGAGGGGCCATTTTGAAGATGCGCTTTTTGCGCAGCTTGTAGCTGCCAACCTGGAGGACCACCGACAGCGCTTCCATAATAAAGATGCCGCCAATGAAGGGGAGCAGGAGCTCCTGGCGGATGATGACGGCGACCGTGCCAATGGCGCCGCCCAGGGCGAGCGAGCCCACGTCGCCCATGAAGATTTCCGCGGGATGGGCGTTGTACCAGAGGAAGCCGATGGAGGCGCCGACCATGGATCCGCAAAAAACGGTCAACTCCGCGACCTGGGGCATGCGTTGCAACTCGAGGTAGTCGGCGTAGACAACGTGGCTGCTGACGTACGTGAGCACGGTCAGCGCGGCGGCCGCGATGATGGTGCAGCCGATGGCGAGGCCGTCGAGGCCGTCGGTAAGGTTGACTGCATTGGATGAACCGAGCAAAACAAAGATGACGAAGGCAACGAACGGCACGAAGATGAGAAAGCCGAGCATTGGAATGGTGGCCGGCGCTCTCCAGATCAGGTCCGGATGCCAGGTCTTGATGAACGGTACGGTCAACTGCGTGGAGAAGAGCCGGAACTGGGTGAGGACCGCGAGCGCCGATGCGACGCCTGCTGCGACGACCGCCTGCCAAAAGAGTTTGGCGCGGGCGGTGAGGCCGAGGTTGCGCCGCTTGACCACCTTGATGTAGTCGTCGGCAAAGCCGATGGCGCCGAAGGCAAGCGTCGAAAAAACAGTAATCCAAATGAAGGGATTGGAGGGGTCGGACCAGAGCAGGGTGGGCAGAACAATGGCGATGACGATGAGCACGCCGCCCATGGTGGGCGTGCCGGATTTTTTCTGATGCGACTGGGGACCATCTTCGCGAATGTACTGGCCGATCTGGAATTCGCGCAGCTTCTGAATGACGTAAGGTCCAATGAAAAGCCCGATGAGGAGTGCAGTAAACGAGGCGAAGGCGGTGCGGAACGTGAGATAGCGAAAGATGCGGAAGGGATGAAAGAACGGGAAGAGCTTTTCGTAGAGCAGCCAGTAAAGCAAGAGGACTCCAGTGCGCAGGGGAGAGATTCAGGGACGATTTTACAGGGGATGGAGTGTGGGCGCAGGTGACGGGCGTGGTGCGGGGCGGCCTGGAAGCGTGGCAATCGAGGCAGTGCGCGAGACAACCGCAAATCCCTCGACTCGCTCCGCTCGTTCGGGATGACAGAGGCTGCGGGGTCGCGCTTTCCCACCCAAGCGGAGCTTGGATTTCGACAGATATCGCCCTGTAAAGAGAAAGGCCTCCAACTTGGAGGCCTTTTCTCACAGAGGAAAGAATTAAAATCTACCGCAAACGCAGGGACTTCAGTGCATCGGGCAACCGCTCCTCAATGAGCCTGGCACGCTCGGCTGCAATGCCGCCGAGATAAGTCGGCGCGGGCGTCGCCATCATGACGAGCGCAAAGGCAATCACAGAAAAGCAGACCCCGGCAATGGCTGCCGAAACCAGCATGTGATACATGTCAAAGGTGTCCAGGCCGAAGACGTTGAACGCCACATGTTCCAGCGGCTTGATGTGCTTCAGAACCGCCAGCGCAAATACGAAAAAGAAAACCGACAAGGAAGTCAGGACGGCCAGCGTCACATCCAGGCTGCGATGGAATTTCTGCCGGGCGCTGCACCGTGCTGCATTCGGCCAGATGGCTGTTCGTAGTCCTTGCGCATCTCCGGGTAAATCCCGGAAATGTCGTACCGCCAGCTTGCCAATATTGCGCCCACAACTCGGTCGGTACATTGAGTTCTTGCCATAGTTGTTAGACTCACTTTGCAGAAGGTTAGTGCTCACTTCGCTGATTCAGCGCGGCTCACGTGGCAACGGGCAGCGCGTATTCGTTGGATGCTCCAGCCTTCGCGTTGATTCCAGTGGAGCTCACTCTGCTCTGCCTGGTCAGGGATCCCATCCTCCGTGCGGCGTTTACTTCCTGCCAGCCTGCTTGGTACAGAGTGAAGCCTTCTCAATTCCTATTGTAACCGAATTTGCTTAAAAATATATAGGCAAGAGTGGTTCATGTTGCGCCGCAAGCAACAGCCGGTTCGCCAGCAGGCTGGCCCGGCCGTTCAGCGCGCGCTCTGCCGTCACCCGCGCCAGCTCAGGAAGGTTATTACTTTCAGAGAGATGACCCAGAATCACATAAGCTGCCTGGCCATCGTATTCCGTCTCAAGAAACTCCGCCGCCGCCTCATTGGAAAGATGGCCCACCCGCGAAAGTACCCGCTGCTTCACTGACCACGGGTAAGGACCGTCGCGCAGCATTTCCAGGTCGTGGTTCGATTCCAGCAACAGCAGATCCAGCCCCTTGAGTTGCGCCTTGACGTTGGGCGGAATGTAGCCAAGATCCGTCGCAACCGCCATCCGCACCCCTTCGGCCTGGAAAACAAATCCCACCGGATCGACTGCGTCGTGGGGAATGGTGAACGGGCTCACGCGATGTCGCCGATCTGAAATGGCTGGCCGGCCTGGAAATATTCGACCGCCGGCAGCCACGTCGGATCCTTCTGCGCCGAGCTTTTTGTGGAATCCGGGACATCCGTTTCCGTACTCGCCGCGATCGGCTTCTACTTCACTCCATGTCGGCGATTCTGCCGTCACGGAATCCGCCTCGTCCGGTTCGCCTTCGTCGGGCGCAGCATTCGGCCTCGCCTGCCTGCCGCAGCCTGCTGGCGGCACTGCTCCAGCCACTGCGCATAGGTCATCTGCCGCCGCGGCGTCAGCCAGCGCATCCACGCGCGGTGCGTGCCCTCGGTGAAGTAGACCGGAATGCCCAGCTTGCGCGCCGTCACGGCCAGCCCGTTGATGTGGTCCTGGTGCTCGTGGGTGATGATGATCGCGTCCAGCGTCTCCGGCTCTTCGCCCGCCAGCCGCATGCGCCGGAACAGCTCCCGGCAGCTCAGCCCCGCATCCACCAGGATCGCGGGTCCGCCCACCGGAGACAACCGTGCAGTTGCCCTTGGATCCCGACGCCAGCACAGTGAAGCGCACCATTCTGTGAGCATACAGCGCAAGCCTGTGAATCGCGCAGCATGCGAAGTTGACCAGCGTGGGAACCGTAGTCAGGAGGTAGCGCGGACGATTGAGGTTGGGTGCAGAAAGATCCTCTGACCGGGCACAGGCGGCGATATTCTCGAAGCGCACGAATCTCTCGTTTGCGACCATCTGGATCCACGCGCTTGCCCATTGGAGGTCCTTCAGCATGACGATGAGTCTCAGGTTGCCCTCCCCGCTCCTGGCCGCCTTTTTTGCCGCGGCGAGCCTGTCGCGTGGTTTCTCCAGCGCACGCTGCGGACAAAAATGCGCCTGCGGTTGCGACGGATTGGGACCGCCAGGCCGCGGCCCGCTATCTCGACAGCCGCGAAGTCTGGTGGCAAAGTTGGGATCGCGCGCAGAAAGATCATGGAACCGTATGCATTTCCTGCCACACGCAGGCGCCGTTCGCGCTGGCCCGCCCTGTGCTACACGACCAAGTCGGCGGAGACCCTACCGCCGCCGAAACCGCCATGGTCGCGAGCATCGAGAAGCGCGTCCGCATGTGGAAAGATGTTCTTCCGTTTTACAGCGACGCTGTCTACGGCACGGGAAAAGAAGTCGAGTCGCGCAATGCGGAGTCTGTGCTGAACGCGGTGATTCTGGCCAGCTATGACGCGCCGCGCAGGCATCTGAGCGATGCCACCCGCCTCGCCTTCGACAATGCGTGGGCGCTGCAATCGAAGACCGGCCCTGTGGCCGGAGCATGGGTCTGGCAGAACTTCGAATACGCGCCGTGGGAATCAAAGGAGTCGCAGTACTACTGGGCTGCGATGATGGCCGAAGTCGTTGCGAACGCTCCCGACAATTACCGCAACGATCCGCAGATCATCGGCAATCTTGCGGCGCTCCGCGTTTATCTGATCGGCCACTATCACCAGCAACCGCTTCTCAACAAGATTGTGGTGCTGTGGGCTTCCGCGCAGTTCCCTGGCCTGCTCGGCCCAGCGGAGCGCAAATCTCTCCTCGCGGAGATCAATGGCCGCCAGCGCGAAGACGGCGGCTGGAGCCTGACCGACTTGGGTACGTGGCAACGGCGTGACAAGACGCCGCTGGAGACGCGGTCCGATGGATACGCCACAGGCATCGTAGTCCTGGCTCTCGAAGAGAACCGACATGCGAGTGCCTATGTGCGGCGCGGCCTTAACTGGCTCGTCGCCAACCAGGACAAGACAACCGGCGCCTGGCCTGCCTGGTCACTCAACAAGAATCGCGACCCGAAATCGAATGTCGGAATGTTCATGAGCGACGCCGCCACCAGATACGCTGTGCTGGCGTTGAGGCGAAGCGGTAGAGCTGAGCGCCTTCCCACCCATGACCACCCCAGCGACGAATACCTGTCCCATTTCCCCACGAACGAAGACCTGTTCGCGGGGACCCCTGTCGCTGGGGACCCTGGGCATCAAGCTTGGATGGGGAACCCTCGACGCTATGTCGGTCCTGGAATGCTGACCGGAATCTCAATCGACACCAGCGTGCCGCGCCCCGGATTGCTGACCACGCTAAATCGCGCCTGGTTGCCGTAGAGCACTTCCAGCCGCTCCTGCACATTCTTCATCCCGATGCCGGCGCCGGTGCGGTGCAGCGCCGAAATGCGGGCGGTTGCCCATGCCCACGCCGTCGTCGGCCACCTCAATCAGCACGCGGTCGCCCTTCGAGGCGGCTGCGCAAGGTCACCGTGCCGCCGCTGATGCGCGGCTCCAGGCCATGCTTGATGCTGTTTTCAATCAGCGGCTGCAGCAGAATGCTGGGCACCAGCACTCCCAGCGTGCGCGGATCGATCTCCTTTTCCACGCGAAGCTTGTCGGCGCCGAAGCGCACCACTTCGATGTCGAGGTAATCGTCGGTAAAGCTCAACTCGTCGCTCAGCGGCACATAGGTGTCATGATCCTTGAGAAGCGCGCGCAGAATATTGGCCAGCTTCACCGTCATTTCGCGCGCCAGCTCCGGCTTCATCCGCACCAGCGAAGCAATCGAGTTGAGGGTATTGAACAGAAAGTGCGGATTGATCTGCCGCTGCAGTGCGTCGAGGCGCGCCTCAAGCAGCAGCCGCTTCTGTTCCTCGAGCTTGATTTCGATGCGCAGCGCATTCCACACCTTGATCGCAATACCCACCACGATCGGCGCGCACAACCAGACCAGCACCTGCAGCCATGGCTCGAAGCCAGCAGCGCAAACAAGCGATGCGGAAACTCGTGGGCCAGCCAGTCGCGACAACCCTCCGCGGCCACGATTAAGAACAGCATCAGGAACTGGCGGTCGATGCGCGGCTTGCGCAGGTTGCGGCGCACCCAGCGGTAGAGGCTCAGATCAATGAACGGCGTGAAAGACCAGATCTCCTCCGTCTCGACCAGTTGGCCAGTAGCCCCGCAAGCAACCCCACTGCACGCATTGAACGGCAGCGCCAGATATTCGCCATGGTGAAGCGCCGGCGCGGCCAGCACAATGCCCGCCCAGCACAGCCCAGACCGGCCCCAGCAGCAGCCCCAGAAGAATCACGGTTTCAAACGAAATATCGGCGGCCAGAAAATTGGGCACGGCAGTCCGCACCCATACGCCCAGGGTCAGAGGCACAAGGAAAAACGCCAGCAAGAGCGAGTGTTTGACGAGGCCTGCGATTTCCGCAAAAAACAGGCGCCTGAAGCTGCTGGCTCGCGCCAGCACGCTGGCCACCGAGGCCATCACGCCCAGCTTCACCAGCAGCGTAATCAGAATCAGCCTGTCGGTCACCCCATCACTGTATCGCGTGGACGGCAACCGCACCGAATGCGTCGAGGAAACGCGGGATAAAGGATGACCGAGGTTCCGCGCATTTGAGCGGACACCGGTCTCCCCAAATCGGCACCAAGTAAAATGGAACCATGGCATTTGAAAGCGTGAAGAAGGTCGCCGAAGCGGAGTTTCCCACCCGCTGGGGGGAATTCCGCATCCTCGGCTTTGAGGGCGTGCTGCCCACGCCGCGCCCCTGCTGCGAACAGCGGCGACAAAATCGCGGCAAGAAGACCGAAGGTCTAGTCGCCCTGGTGATGGGCGACATTCATGCCGCGCCTCCACTCGTCCGCATTCACTCGCAATGCCTGACCGGCGACGTCTTTGGCTCGCTGCGCTGCGATTGCCGCCTGCAGCTTGAACTGGCGCTGGGCAAGATTGCCGAGGAAGGCGCGGGCATTCTGCTCTACGAGCAGCAGGAGGGCCGCGGCATTGGCCTGATGGCCAAATTGAAAGCCTACGAATTGCAGGATCAGGGAATGGATACCGTGGAGGCCAACGTCGAACTCGGCTATGCAGCCGACTGCCGCGAGTACGAACTGCCTGCTGAAGTACTCAAGCTGCTCGGCGTGCAGCAGGTTCGCCTGATCACCAACAACCCGGAAAAAGTGGCCGCGCTTGAGTCCGCCGGCATCGCCGTCACCGAGCGCGTCTCCGCCGAAGTCGAGCCGCAGGAAAGCTTCGAGCGCTATCTAAAGACCAAGCACGAGAAGATGGGGCACTTTTCAGACGCTAAAGCCGAGATATCGTGAGGCAGGGGTGTTCACGAACCAGTAGCTTCCACATAGAGGGTCACTCGCCAGAAACGCATTCGCCCCCGGCTCCAGCCTTTTGTGTCTCAACCCTTAGGCTGCCACAATTCGATGGGATTCCCTTCAGGATCATGCAGGCGAGCGAACCGGCCGTTGGGATAAGACTGCGGGTCAACCTTGACCTCGATCCCCGCAGCTTGTAACTGGGCCGCTATTTTGTCGAGATCCCGGACCCGAAAGTTCACCATCCAGAACTTGCTGGGATCTCCGAAATAGCTGGTCGTCTCCTTGAAGGGTGCGAAAACGGTGGGTCCGGCCTCTTGCTGCCACACGGAATCGTTAAGGCTCGTTGGTGTGAGCGAGATCCCCAGGTGTTGCTGGTACCAAAGCCCCAATGCTTTCGGATCGTGAGCTCGGAAGAACAGTCCTCCAATACCGGTCACCTTTTCCATTTCCGTTCCTGCAGCGACCCCGTCATGAACAGCGGCCCCCGCAGGGGGAGGAGGGACTTTTGGCTGCAGGCTTGTCTGCGCAGCGATGCCGAGTTGGTTCCGGCTCCAGAGGAAGCTCGACCCGAAACAAATTGACAAAGCTCGAAGCAGTTGGCGTCTTTCGAAACCCATCCCATCCTCCGTTTGAGAGGTGCGCGACTCGATTCAAGATACCGGCGCAAACCGGGTTCTGGGAAGCGGAAAGGTGAGATTCCGGGCGAGCGGACGATGATGGGACCGGAACTGCGAAACCTGACGAACTTTCCGCCTCCAGTTCTCGCCGAGGGCGACTACGGCGAGGCTCGTCAAGGAGGATTAAGCGGATTCGGGCCTCGACACGGTCGAAGCGAACGTTGAACTTGGCTATGCCGCGGACTGTCGCGTGGGTTCAAGTTGATCAGGTGCCTGAGAGCGTTTACGCGCCCCACAAGGGTGAAATTGCGCGTTTCTTCGGAACTATGAATAGGCGTGAGGCGTCTTCCCTTCCTCAAAAAAGCAGTTGCACAAAATCGACCAGATCGCGTTGCCACACCGGCCAGATATGCGCGCCCGGCTTCTCGACCGCCCTCACGTTATAGCCCTTCGCTCGTAACTCCTCGATTAGTTTCCGGTTCGATTCCAGGAGTGGGTCACCCATTCCGCATCCAATCCACAGGAGTCGCAGTTTGCTTGCCGGCCCGCTGACCGTGGGGCGCTGCACAAACTGGGCCGGCGCACTGAATCCGCCGATCCAGGCAAAATCTCCCGTTCGATCCTTGCCTGTGTTGTTCAATCCAATATCGAGGCTCTGGTACGCGCCCATGGAAAGGCCCGTGATCGCTTTTCCGTCGCGCGTTTTCACAACCTTGTACTCCGCCTCCACGCGCGGGACGATCTCCGTCAACAGCACATCTCTAAAGAGAGCGTTGTTGGCGGCGAACAGCTGGTCAAAGCCCTGGTCCGACGGTTTCTTAGTGGCTACCGCCATATCGCCGTATCCAAAGGGCATCACGACGACCATCGGCTTCGCCTTACCTTGGGCGATCAGGCTGTCGAGCGCGAAATTCGCCCCACCCATCGCCGTCCAATCGACCGCACCCTGGCTCAAGCCCTGCAACAGGTACAGCGTCGGATAAGTCGTCGACGCGCGCGTTTCGTATCCGGGCGGCGTATAGACGAAGTACTCGCTTTGGCCATTTGGCAGACCCTTCACGATCTTCGATTCATAGAAGTGGTGGTGCATCTCACCATGAGGCACATCCGCGCGCTCCCATGGCTCCCTGCCTGACCCAGGAATTCGTACGACGCTATTGAGGTATGCGAAATTGGGAACGACGTCGGGATTCAATGGATCGAGTTCCGCCTTGCCATCGACCAGGTACGAGTACCAATAAGATCCCGACGCCAGCGGAGCACTGGTCACCGACCAAACGCCCTGCGCCTCCGTCATCTTCAGGGGAGTCTCAAGGCCAGCAATGCTACGAGCACCTCATGAGCACCTGATCGTTCCAGGCGAAACGTCACGCTGCCGTCCTTATGCAGCTCGGGAGAAACAAGACCGATTCCCTGACCGAAGATCGCCGTCGGCACGAGCGCCAGCAAAACCGCTGCGCGCACGACAGTCTGCATCTGGAGGAAATCGCGCACTCTATTCCGGATCATAGAGCGCAGTATACCGGGACTCCCGCTGGGCAGCCGGCTTTCCGGCAAAATGGGCCCGCTGCGGCCGCGGTGATATGCGGCGCACAACGGGCTGTCTCAAATTTCCCGCCCTGACAGAGCTGGACGGGGCACCCGATCAACTCAGCCTTACGGATAGATGCCGCGAATCTTCACGGCCTCCGCCACTCGGCCAACGCCCAGCATATTGGCCGCGATGCGCATCGAAACGTTCTGCTCCTCGCGGATCTTGAGTACATCGCGGAATGCTGCTTTCATCACACGTTCCAGGCGCTGATAGACATCCGCAGCCTCCCAGAACAGATGCTGCTCATCCTGCACCCACTCGAAATAGGAAACGGTCACGCCGCCGGCGTTGCACAGGATGTCCGGAATCAGAAAAACTCCCTTGCGCTCAAGAATTCTGTCCGCTGCGGGCGTCACAGGACCGTTGGCCGCTTCGGCAACAATCCGCGTACGCACGTTTTCTGCATTCTCCGCGTGAATCGTGTTCTCGAGTGCCGCGGGAACCAGGATGTCGCATTCCAGTCCCAGCAATTCTTCCGGTCGGATGTTCTCCGCTTCCGGAAATCCCGACACCCTCCCGGTAAGGGTTTTGAGATGAATCAGGCTGTTGATGTCCAGCCCGCGCGGATTGTAGACGCAGCCAGTTGAATCGCTGACCGCGATGACCTTGGCGCCCGCTTCGTGCAGCAACTGCGCCGTGATCGAACCGGCGTTGCCAAATCCCTGCACCACCACGGTGGCGCCCTTCAAAGGCAGATGCAGATGTTCGCACGCGCACTGGATGGTGTAAAAGACGCCACGGCCCGTAGCTTCATTGCGGCCGAGCGACCCGCCAAGGCAGATCGGCTTGCCGGTGACGACACCCGGAATGGGATATCCCTTGGTCATGCTGTAGGTGTCCATGATCCACGCCATCGTCTGCGGGTTCGTGTACACATCCGGCGCGGGAATGTCCTGCTCCGGCCCGATCAGCGGGAGAATCGCACTGGTGTAGCGGCGCGTCATGCGCTCCAGCTCGCCCTGCGACATGTGTTTCGGATCGCAGGTCACACCACCCTTGGCGCCGCCAAATGGAATGTTGACCACGGCGCATTTCCACGTCATCCACGTGGCCAGCGCCTTCACTTCGTCGAGCGAGACCTCGGGGTGATAGCGGATACCGCCCTTCGCCGGTCCGCGCACCGAGCTGTGTTGCACGCGATACGCTTCAAAGCGATGGATGTGCCCGTCGTCCATGCGCACCGGCACAGTCACCGTGAGCACCCGCTCCGGATATTTGATCATTTCCCTTACATCGCTGTTGAGTTCCAGCGCATTTGCCGCCGCATCGAAGTTCTCGAGAGCAACGTCGTATGCGTTGCCTGTGATCTTCGTCGTGAGCATTCTTTCACCCTCCTTGCATGAACCAGCTGCGGACGGGTTTCTTATTGGCGTCTACTCAAATCGTGTGCATCTCTACCAGCGAAACCGCGTGCGCCTCCGGTTCCTGCTGTGGTTGGTAGATAGGAACCAGCCACTTTCGATAAGTTCCCAGGTGTCCTCGCGTCGCGTCGAAGTACAGCTGCTGTACCTCGCGTGTGATCGCGCCGATTTCCCCTTGTTTCACCGGCCGGTGGTCCACGCGGACCACCGGCGCGATGCCTACTGCCGTGCCTGTAAGGAATAATTCATCGCATATATATAACTCGCTGCGGTCAATCGGCCGCTCGATTACTTCAAGGCCAAGTTCACGACGCGCCAGTTGAATCACACAATCGCGCGTGATGCCTTCGAGCACGTTCTCGGTCACGGGAGGCGTGATCAGCATTCCCTTGCGCGCCATGAAAATGTTGCAAGTGGCCCCCTCGGCAACGTGGCCGCTTTCGTTCAGCAGGATGGCTTCGTCGAAGCCGTTCTGGCGGGCCTCGTCGCTGGCCAGGGCACTGTTCACATAGGCCCCGCAGATCTTCGCGCGCGCTGGAATCGCATTGTCTTCGATGCGACGCCATGAACTGACACCGGCATGAATTCCCTTCTCGGCATGTAGATACTCGCCGAACGGCAGCGCCACAATCGCGAATGAATCCTGATCGTCGGGGCTCACACCGATCCGTTCCGCGCATTTGTAGGCCAGCGGCCGGATGTACACATTGGTCCTGAGCGCATTGCGCCGCATCAGCTCAACTGCGATGTCGCACAGCTCTTCCGGTGACGCGGGAACAGCAATGCGCAGGATGCCGCAGTTCTGTTTCCATCTTTCGAAGTGCTCCATGGGACGCAATACGAACAGTTGCTCCGCGGAGCCATCCCAATGGGCCCGGATGCCTTCAAACACGCCCGTTCCATAGTGCAGCGCGTGGGTCAGGATTCCAACCTGTGCTTCGTGCAGTGGCACGTACTTGCCCGCAAAGTAGACGATCAGATTTGGGTCTGCCTCAGCTTTCATGAGACACCTCCTCCGCAAACCTCCTGCAAAGACTCGCGGTAGAGCTGACGACCACGCGCGAGTGCACGATGATCGAGTTGTATCCAGCGCGGACTGCTCACCAGGCGGCGCAATGCAGCATCGATGCTGGCCTGCGGTAATCCCCCTCTGATTTCGAGCAACGCGCCGAGCATGATCATGTTGGCCGCACGCCCATCGCCAAGTTCATCCGCAATGCGCGTGAAGGGCAGCGCCAACACATGCACATCCTCGCGCGCACATTCCGGCGGGAACGAATCGCCGTTGTAGATGACCCACCCGCCCGGCTGAACCTTAGTGTCAAACTTCCTGAGTGAAGGTTCATTCATCGCGACCAGGACGTTCGGTGCGCTGACCAGCGGCGAATCGATCGGCTCGCGCGAGATCCGTACGTGGCAATTGGAGGTTCCGGATCGCATCTCCGGCCCGTAGGAGGGCAGCCACGAGACTTCCAGTCCGGCATCGAGCCCCGCTTCGGCCAACACTTCCCCAAGCAGCAAAACACCCTGGCCGCCGAAGCCCGCTACGCGGACGCGGAGATCGACATCCGTGACCTGACCGTTGCTGGGAACGTGATGCTCCGCCGAAGCTTCATCGGCATCACCTTCAACACAATCTAAAATCTTTGGAATCTCTGAGAGTGCTGGAGGCGGTACAGGAAGCGGGCGCGGCTCCGCGTCCTTCGTACGGTCACGGTACACGCCGAGAGGAAACGTCTTCTCCATCACGTCGCGCACCCAATGCTGCGCGTCGACCGGCGGCATCTTCCAAATGGTTGGGCAAGGCGAGAGCACTTCGATCAGCGAAAAGCCCAGCCCGCGCACCTGGTTCTCGACGGCACGACGGATCGCGCGCGTTGCGCCCGCAATCTGCTTGTTGTCGCCGAGGCCGACGCGTTCGATATACACCGGCGCTTCGAGCGTTGCCAGCAGTTCACTCACGCGCAGCGGATAGCCCTCATTCATCGCGGTGCGCCCGTTCGGCGTGGTTGTACTCTTCTGTCCAATAAGCGTAGTGGGCGCGACCTGGCCGCCGGTCATGCTGTAGACAGCGTTGTTCACGAAGATCACGGTGATGTTTTCGCCGCGATTGGCCGCATGCAGAATTTCCGCCGAACCGATTGCCGACAAGTCGCCATCTCCCTGGTAGCTGATCACGATGCTTTCCGGCCGGCTGCGCTTCACTGCCGTTGCAACCGCCGAGGCGCGGCCGTGCGCGGCCTGGATGTTCCCGACATCGAAGTAGTAGTAGCCGAATACCGAGCACCCAACGGGGCTGACAAGAATCATCCGATCCTGGATGCCGAGCTCATCGATGGCGCGCGCCAGCATTTTGTAGGTGGTGCCATGGCCGCATCCGGGACAATAGTGCGTCTGGTGCTGCAATTCAACCTTGCGCTCGTAGGTCTCGAAAAAGCATTTCGCTTTGCCATGCGCCACTTCGAATTCCGAGATCAGTTCGCTAGACATGCGCCACCTGCTCTCTTTCCCATGCCCTCGCCCGCGGCATCTCGCGGGCAAGATCTCTGACCAACGAAAGCACCTCTTCGTGCGACGGAACATTGCCGCCCATGCGATTCAGAAATTTCACGGGACACGCACCGTTCAGAGCCAGTCGCACATCTTCAAGCATCTGGCCATTGCTCATCTCCACCACAACGAAGACGCGCGCACGCTTGGCTAATTTTTCAAAATGGGCTGTGGGGAACGGATAGAGCGTGATGGGCCGCAGCATGCCCACCGGGATTCCTTCCGCGCGTGCCTCGGTCATGACTGCTTTGAGGATCCGGCCGACGATTCCGTAACCAACCAAAACAATCTCCGCATCCTCGGTCTGCGATTCTTCAGCGCGGGTTTCGCGCTGCTCCGCGCAGCGATACTTGGTTTCGAGATCGCGGTTGTGGGCTTCGAGTTCGTCGGTATCGAGATGCAGCGAGGTGATCAGATTGGGACGCGATTCCGCAGTGCCCGCTACAGCCCACTTCGGCAGGTGCGTCGCGATGGCAGTTTGCGGAAACTCGACCGGCTCCATCATCTGCCCGACGAAGCCATCCGCCAGCAGGACGACCGGGTTCCGATAACGGTCGGCCAGTTCGAAAGCCAGTGCGGTGAGGTCGGCCATCTCCTGCGCGGAACTCGGCGCCAGCACGATGGTTCGGTAGTTTCCGTTCCCGCCACCCTTCACCACCTGGTGATAATCGCTTTGCTCGGCAGCGATGTTGCCGAGACCGGGTCCGCCGCGGGTGATGTCGGCGATGACGCACGGCAGTTCGGCGCCGGCCATATAGCTGATGCCCTCCTGCATGAGACTGATACCCGGGCCGCTCGATGCCGTCATGCAGCGCACACCCGCCGACGCTGCGCCGTAGAGCATGTTGATCGCAGCCACTTCGCTCTCTGCCTGCAGGAAAACGCCACCTACCTGCGGCAAATAGAGCGCCGCAGCTTCGGTAATCTCGCTCGCTGGCGTAATTGGATATCCATAGAAGGCGCGGCATCCGGCCAGAATGGCGCTCTTGACAATCGCTTCATTCCCCTTGATCAGTTGTTTTCGAGTTTGGGTCAGTTGCCTGCGCATTCGATCGCCCCCTCCGTGCCACGTTCTGATGCCGCGCTCTGGTCTCCGCTTGTGGCGGGATACAAAACTGCCACGCCCTTGCGTCTACGCAGGACGGTAATCGCCCCCGGCTCCGGGCAAACCAGGAAGCAGATTCCGCACGCAGTGCAGCCTGAGCCGGCGTACGTCGCGGTCCGATAGCCGTAGTGATTGAGCCGTTCGCTGAGAGCGATCACTTTGGGCGGGCAAGCTTCGACACACAAGCCGCAGCCCTTGCACTCGTCCCCATCTACTTGAAGCAATCCTCTGTCTCGCTTCTCCCCGCTCATCTCTTTCGCCTCTCCTCGTACATTCGCCGGCCCTCAAACACAAACCGCCGCAGCCCTGCGTTCCAGGTAATGGGCGCGTACTGCAAAGTCTTCCAACTCCTGTTGGAACCGCGGATCGGCAATCGCGATCAACGCCTGCGCACGCTCGCGCAACGTCTTGCCGTGCAAATAAGCAATGCCATTTTCGGTGACCACATAATGAACATCGGCGCGCGAAGTCACCACTCCAGCGCCCGGCTCGAGAACCGGCACAATGCGCGAGACTGTCCCGTGCTGCGCCATCGCGGGCAATGCGATAATCGGCACGCCGCCTTTGGAACGCGCCGCGCCGCGAATGAAATCCAGCTGCCCGCCAAATCCGCTGTAGGGTTTTGTGCCCAGCGAATCGGCACACACCTGCCCTGTCAGGTCCACTTGCAGCGCCGAGTTGATGGCCACCATGCGATCGTTCTGCGCCACGACGAATGGATCAGTGGTATAGGCGATGGTGCGAAATTCGCAACTCGCATTCTCGTCGATGAATTCGAACAGCCGCTTGCTGCCAAGCACGAAGGCCGAGACGATTTTCCCCCGGTGCAGCGACTTCCGTTCGCCGTTGATCACGCCTTTTTCCACCAGGTCGATTACGCCATCGGAAAACATTTCCGTATGAATGCCAAGATCGCGCTTATCCTCCAGGCACTTCAGCACCGCGTCTCCGATGCCTCCGATGCCGGTCTGGATCGTCGCGCCGTCGGGGATCAGCGAAGCCACATTGCGCCCCACGCTTAGGTGCAGGTCGGTGAGCGGCTCACGACACAATTCGAGCAGCGGATGAGATGTTTCGACGATCGACGATATGTGGCTCACGTGCAGGAATGTGTCGCCGTGGGTGCGCGGCATTGCGTCATTCACCTCCGCGATCACCACCGATGCGTGGCGCGCCGCGGTGAGAGTGCAATCGACCGTGGTCCCCAGGCTCACGAACCCGTGTGCATCGGGCGGCGATACCTGCATCAGCACCACGTCCAGTGGCATTGCCCCGGTTTCGAACAGGCTCTCAATTTCGCTCAGGAAAATCGGCGTGTAATCGGCCCGTCCGGCAACCACCGCTTCGCGCACATTGGGACCGAGAAACAGCCCACGATGACGGAACCGGCCCGCGTATTCGGGCTTTGTATAGTCCGCGCTGCCCAGCGTCATCATATGGATGACTTCGACATCGCGAACCTCGGGCGCGCGCGCCACCAATGCATCGACAAGTGTGGAGGGGGTTCCGCATCCCGATTGGATCCATACCCGGGAGCCGGAGTGAACTGCGGCCAGCGCTTCGGCGGCGCTCTTGCATTTGGCCCGGTACTCTGCGTTCCAGGTCATTTCCGGTCGCCTCCATCGGCTGAATCGTGCATTGCGCGTTTCGCTCCTGCGCTGTCGACCGGCGAGTTGAATGGTATGTCTTCAGCCCGCAATATGCGCCTCCTGGCCACGCGGGATTCCACCCCCAGAGCCCGAAGTATGGTGCGCCCTGGAGACGGCGAGGGCTGTGACAGATGTCACTTCATTCGTTCGATATGTGGAAGGAGAAGGAGTCTTAGCTCTTTATAAAGAGCCGCCAAGGCAGAGAGGCCCACCCCAGCCAGCCGAAGACGGGGACGCTGTGCCAGGCCTCCACATCTATATAGAAGACTTTATTAGACTTTAATCCAGCGAAGGCGGCTGTCGAACGATCCCTTTCTCTGACCGCACAAATGCGGCTCAGATCCCGCGCACAGCCTTCAGCACTTTAGCTGTCGTCACGACCTGGCCGACATGTCGCTGCGTATGGTCGGCGACGTGAACGAGGGCACCGCCGATGCTGGTGGGCAGCAGCTTGCGCCCTACCCCGCGAAAGATGTTGAAGTCGGCGGTGGCCAGCGTGCGCACGCGGCCCTCCGCATTCGAAAAAGATGCCTCCACCTCGCCGAGAAGCTCGGCCAGGGACTCGTCCCCGCTCTGCTCGGCCTTGAGCGATGCCAGTTGCTCGGCCGTGAGCTGGCCGCCTTCGGCGTACGTGAGCAGGCGGTCTGTCGAGCGCGCAATGTGACGCAGATGAAAGGCAACAGACGGCAGCCCCAGCGGCTTCGTGTGCACTTCAGCGTCCGTCAGTCCTTCGGTCCATTTGGTCAAGTCGTCCAGAGCCAGATCGAATGCGTGCAGCACAGCACGGCCCACGGCAGGAACCTCGGGATAGGTTCCGCGTAGCCACGGCTCAACATAGGGCGTTCGCACTGGGGAAGTAGCCATCAAGAAAACCTCAATTAGATCTAATCTACTTGAGGGTGGGCGGGTGGCCCTCATCTTGGGGTTGTTATTGGCAGGCAGCCGCAATCTCACGAGGAGTCATCTCTACTTGAGGGTGCCCCCGGTCCCTCGCTTTTGGGGACCGGGGAGGAGGAGCCGAGCTGCCGACAGCGCATCCACTCGGGTAGCTCCCATCCTCTCTGCCGAGCCGTCCATTCCGACTCAATTTCCACGCTTCCGCGCATGCCCGTCTCGTAATGACGAAAGCTGGACCACTTCCAGTCCTCAGCCTTTGTGACCAGCCCTCGTTGGACCGGGTTGCGATGGATGTAACGCAGTTTCTCCACGAACTTGGCGTGCGAGGAGATGTTGAAATCATAGGAATGAGCCTGCCAGAAGGGCCTTTCCCGGCTCCGCATCGAAACAGACAACTTGAGAGCCTGAATCGCCTTTGACAAAAGCGCACGATGGGGCTCATTGACGAGCAGATGCACGTGCTCAGGCATGACCACGTAACCGGCGACCACAAAGAGATAGCGCAGACGCACCCGCTCCAGCGCATCTTCAAACAGCTCCATGGCGGGAACCGTGGAGAGGCAGGGACGACGGCGATAACAGCTGAAGGTGAGGAAGTGGAACTCCCCGGTTTCCCGATAGCGGATGCGCTGGCCCTTCATGCACTGCGAGCGTACTCCAGTTGTGAATCTGACCGTGATCCGTGAGTCTTACCTCCCCGGTCCCCAAAAGCGAGGGACCGGGGGCACCCCATCGTGGTCTGGAAAGCGTCACCGGGATGGGCGCGGTCGAGATCGAGTCGGCGTGGACGGCGCGACGACGGGAGGCAGAGGCCGCGCGACTTTTGTGCGTCCCACCCTTCGCCAGAGAAGAGGCGAAGGATCGGGCACCCACAGGCTTGAGGCGCGAAAAGAGATAAAAAATCGATGGGTGGGCCACCCGCCAGCGAATATCTACCCTGCGCTCTTCACGCGCACCACAGTGATCTTCGCAAACCCCTCTTCAAATACCGGCGGCTTCAGCTTCTCGGCCATCCTGCGCATCACTTCTTCGCTCACCGACCGTTCGCGCTGGCGGTTGCGATCGAGGCACACATCGAGCGGCACGTCGAAGAACACCGCCTGCACCTCGTAGCCGAAGCTCTTCGCCATCTTGATCCACTGGCGGCGCTCGTGCACAGAAAGGTTCGTTGCGTCGACATAATTCCACGGCATGCGCGCGATCAGCCTTGCGCGCAGCAACGAACGCAAGGTGGAAAACACCAATCCCTGGTAGCGCTGCTCCTCCACATCGTCGAAAAGAATGTTGCGCAGCAGGTCGCTCGACAGCGGAGTCACGCCTCGGCGGCGAAACCATGTCGTCTTGCCGGAACCGGGCAGCCCGATGGCCAGCACCACATAGCCCTTGGGAGCCTGGGCCGAGCGCTCGGCGGCAGAAGCCTCGGGCGGGGGCAGCGAAGGCGATTCAGGCTGCGTTTCCATCTCCAGGCGGCCTGAATCCGCAGGCTCAGTCCATTGCGGGCTTGCGGCAGCTTCTATTTTCACCCGGCGCTCAGATGCCGGAGTGGCCCGAGCCGCGGCCGGCGTTGCTGGTTTCTGCGTAGGGGCCGGCGCTGCCGAAGAATCCTCCGGATAAAGCGGCACCAGCGGGCGCGGTTGATTTGAGGGAAGCTCCTGGCCAATTTTGCCCGTGGATTCCGAAGTATTAGGGGGACGTCTGGAACGTCTTCTCATGCTGCGATCTACACCTGCATTCTGATACGGAGATACCACATCGGCTTGGGGCACTGCAAATACCTCATCCAATTGCGACAAAACCTTGACGCTGAACCCGCCGTCAGACTTGGTCTCCAGAGCCAACCGGCCAAATCCCAGGCTCAAGGAGACTTGTCGTCGGCGGTTCTCTGGTGTGCAGTGCGTCACATACGACCTCGATCTCCCGCCTCCACACTGGAGATGACCGCACGGTGAATAGAACTGTGCACGATGCGTTTTGATTTCAGCAGTGCCGTCCAGGATGGTACGATCAAGGGTTTGGTGGAATTGCCTGCCGGAGCTGATTTCAGCCCCGAACGCCACTCGATCCATACTTCACAGCAGAACCAGAGTCGAGGTATCCCGAAGGCACGGACATCAAGTCGACGCGACTATCAAGGAGCGGCGACCCCGCACGAAGCACAAAGGACACAGCAGCTCTGATTCTGCTCGAGCCCCACACACCAAGGAGAAGACACATGGCAGTTAAGGTTGGCATCAACGGCTTCGGCCGCATTGGCCGCAACGTTTTGCGCGCCGCGCTCGGCAATCCCGAGATCGATTTTGTTGCTGTGAACGACTTGACCAGCCCGGCAACGCTGGCGCACCTGCTCAAGTACGACTCGATCCTGGGCAACCTGCCCAACAAGATCGAAGCCGGCGACGATTTCATCTCCGTCGATGGAAAAAAGATCAAGGTCTGGGCCGAGCGCGACCCCGCCAAGCTGCCCTGGGCCGATGTAGGCGCGCAGATCGTGATTGAATCCACCGGTCACTTTACCGACGCCACCAAGGCGAAGGCTCACCTGGGCTCGACCGTCAAGAAAGTCATCATCTCCGCCCCGGCAACCAACGAAGACGTCACCCTCGTCCTGGGTGTCAATGAAGAGAAGTACGATCCCGCGAAGCACAACATCATCTCCAACGCCAGTTGCACCACCAACTGCCTCGCGCCGGTCGTCAAGGTCCTTCTTAAAGAAACCGGCATCGTGAGCGGCATCATGACCACGATTCACAGCTACACCAACGACCAGGTCATCCTCGATTTCCCGCACAAGGACCTGCGCCGCGCTCGCGCTGCCGCACTCAACATGATTCCGAGTTCCACCGGCGCCGCGAAGGCGCTGAAGCTTGTCCTTCCTGAAACCGCGGGGAAACTCGACGGCTTCTCTATGCGCGTCCCGACTCCGAACGTCTCCATCGTCGACCTGACCTACGTTGCTGAGAAGCCTACCGACGTCAAGGCCGTCAACGCCGCGCTCAAAGCCGCCAGCGAAGGTGAGCTGAAAGGCATCCTCGGCTACGACGAGAACCAGCTCGTCAGCTCAGACTTCAAGGGCGACAAGCGCAGCTCCATCGTCGATGCACCTCTTACCAAGGTCGTCGGCGACAGCGTCAAGGTGCTTAGCTGGTACGACAACGAGTGGGGCTATTCCAATCGCGTCGTCGACCTGATCGGTTTCCTGGTCAAGAAGGGGCTGTAAAAGATAGTTGTCAGATGTCAGTGATCAGTGGTCAGCCGTTCCGATGGCTCACCGCTGGCCACAGGAACTGATGACTGACAACTGACGACTGATAACTAACCATTGGGTGCCCCATCCATGACACAGTTTCATCGTGTCATGGGTGGGATACGAAGACCTCACATCATGATCCGCAAAAACATCCCTGGCGGTTCTCCCTACGAGCCCATCATCGGCTTCTCGCGCGCCGTGCGTGTCGGGAACACCGTCCATCTCGCCGGCACAGGCCCGGTCGGAGCGGAGAATGAGGACGCCGCAGGACAAACGCGCCGCATCTTCGCCATCGCAGAAAAAGCTCTGAAAGAGGCCGGTGCGACATTCGACAACGTAGTCCGCACCCGCATGTTTCTCACCCACGTCGAAGATTGGGAAGCCATCGGCCGTGTCCATGGCGAGTTCTTCTCCAACGTCCGCCCAGCCGCCACCATGGTCGTCGTCGCGGCTTTGCTCAACCCCGCATGGCGCATTGAAATTGAATTCGACGCCGTCCTCTCCGGCTCGGAATAGCAGTGCTGCACCGCATTCAGCTCGGAACCGTGCAGTGCAAACTGTGAACTAAGAACTAAGAACTGTGAACTGAGGAACCACATGCCCAAGCTCTCCATCCGCGACATCGAATTAGCCAACAAACGGGTCTTCATCCGCGTCGATTTCAACGTCCCTCTCACCGAAGACGGCAAGGAAATCACCGACGACACCCGCATCGTGGCCACTCTGCCCACCATCGAATACGCTCTGCGGCACAAGGCTAAGGTCATCCTTGCCTCGCACCTCGGCCGCCCTAAAGGAAAACCGAATCCGAAATACTCCCTGCGCCCCGTCGTCGACCGCCTGCGCGAACTGCTCGACAAGAAAGAGGACAACTACTCCATCAACGTTGCCTTCGCCCCCGACTGCGTCGGCGAAATCGCCAACGAACTCGCGCGCCAGCTCGAATCGGGCCAGGTCCTCCTGCTTGAGAATCTCCGCTACCACGCCGAAGAAGAAGCCAACGATCCGGCATTCTCGAAGGCCCTAGCCCTGCTCGCCGAGGTCTACGTCAACGACGCCTTCGGCTCGGCGCATCGCGCTCATGCATCGACAGAAGGCATCACGCATTTCCTCAAACCCGCCGTCGCCGGCCTGCTGATGGAAAAGGAAATCACCTATCTCGGCAAGGCGCTCGAAGCGCCCGAGAAGCCGTTCGTCGCCATCATCGGCGGCTCCAAAATCTCCGGCAAGATCGACGTCATCGACAACCTGCTCGACAAGGTCGACACGCTGGTCATCGTCGGCGGCATGGCCTACACCTTCCAGCGCGCTCTCGGCGTCACCACCGGCAAATCGCTCGTGGAAGAAGACAAGATCGACATGGCGAAAGCCGCGCTCGAAAAGGCAAAGAGCAAGGGCGTGAACCTGCTGCTTCCTGTCGACAACATCCTCGCCGACAACTTCGCCGCCGACGCCAAAACCCAGCCCTGGGAAACGTCGAAAAACTTCCCGCCCGACTGGCAAGGCCTCGACATCGGCCCCAAATCCATCAAGGCCATTGAAGAAGTAGTCTCCACCGCGCGGACCATCGTGTGGAACGGCCCCGCCGGCGTCTTCGAATTTCCGCGTTTCGCCGTGGGCACCAACGCCATCGCCAAGGCCGTCGCAGCCAACAAAGCAGCTACCTCTATCATCGGTGGCGGCGACTCGGTCAGCGCCATCAACCAAGCCGGCGTAGCCGGCCAGATCACCCACATCTCCACCGGCGGCGGAGCCAGCCTCGAATTCCTCGAAGGCAAAAAGCTCCCCGGCGTCGAAGCGCTGACGAATAAGTAGCCCTTTCGGCAAGCCCAAGCACCTGCGGTGCGCCAACTGCGCCTACCCTGAAGCGGCAATCATAGATCAAAGTCGCATCCGGCCAATAGAGATCACCGGATGCGACTTTTTTCATTTCCGGCGATTATTGACTCCACCACAATGCGAAAACAACCACAGAATTGTCATCCTGAGCGGAGCACGCCTGGGCCCCACGAACGAGTCCTCGTTCGTGGGGTAAGCGGAGCGAAGGATCTGCTTTTGTTTTTCACGCAGCATCAATCAGCAAACATATGTGTGCCCATCCTTGAATCGTTCTTTGATTCAAGGGTGGGAAAGCACGAACTTCAACGAACCGCGCTCCAATCCGCACTCACTCCCGTGCCCAATCCTTTCCGTTTCTTTCAGCGGAAAGGGTGGGAGACCCCGAATCCCAACCCCACATCGATGCTGGTTCAGCAAGGCAATGGATGTTGGTTAAGCAGGAATAGGGGTGCCCCATCCTTGAATCGTTCTTTGATTCAAGGGTGGGAAAGCACGAACCTAAGCAAACCGCGCTCCCATTCGCAACTCCCTCCCGTGCCCCATCCTTTCCGTTTCTTTCTGCGGAAAGGGTGGGAGACCGCGAATCTCCCCCGCTATATCGATAAAATGGGAAACGATTCTGCTTAGGCGGAAACATCGAATGCGCATCTTACGGACAGCAATCTTGAGCGTCGCGGCGTGTCTCTTCGCGGCATCTGAGGTCAACAGCAGCAGTCAAACCTTGCCGCCCCTGCCGCCGCCGGTCACGGCAGTCCCCAAACCCGCGGGCCCTGTGGGCAATCTGAAAGTTCTGAACTGGGCAGGCTTCCGTGCCGCCGTCACCTATACCTTTGATGACTCGCTCCCCTCGCAAATCGCCAACTATCCCAAGCTTCAAGCCACAGGCGTGCACATGACGTTTTTCCTCGTCGGCGCAAGTGACGGCAACTCGCCAGTGTGGGCGCAGGCGGCGAAAGACGGCAACGAACTGGGCAATCACACTGAACACCACTGTCATGCAGACGGCACGGGCTGCGCATGGGGAACTTACGCAGGCAGCCTTGAGGCCGAATACGATCTCTGCACGAATCACATCGAGAAGACATACGGGGTGAAGAATGTGTGGACCACCGCCTCGCCCTATGGGGACAAGGGATACGACAGCGCAGCCAAGACGCGCTTTTTCTTGAATCGTGGTGTCCAAGGCGGTCAGGTCGCTCCCAACGACAGCAGCGATGCAAACGACCTCCCGAGTTATGTCGCTTCCGCAGCCAAAACCGCCAGCACCTTCAATGCCTTGATCGACGCAGCGCACTCAGCCGGCAACTGGCAGATTCTTCTGTTCCACTCGCTCGGCGGGGATGGCGGTTATGCTCCCGTCGACGTTGCCGATGTGATTGCCAGCATCGATCACGCCAAGTCGATGGGCGACGTGTGGATCGACAGCTTTGTCAATGTGGGCGCGTATTGGGCGGGCCAGAAAGCAGTGACAGATGCCACCAGCACCCAATCCGGAAAGGACACTCTCATGACCTGGAAATTGCCGGATCACTTCCCTTCTGGGAAAAGCGTCCGCGTCACTGTAACTGGAGGCAGGCTCACGCAAGCCGGGAACGTCCTTCCATGGAACGATGCGGGCTACTACGAAGTTGCCCTCGATCCTGGCTCCCTTACCATCTCCCAATAAACCACCCCGCGGACGCTCGACAGGCCATTCTGCAGCCTATGCCTCCGCATCCATCCCCCTGAACCGCCCCTTCCCCGCCAATTCCAGCAGCGCCCCATCCGCCGTCACCAGCGTTGCCCCCAAATGCCGCGCCGTCGCCACCAGAATCCGGTCTGCGGGATCGGGATGCATCTCAAAAGGCAGACGCGTGCTCTCCACCGCAATCTCCAGTTCCAGAGGCACAAGATGCACACCGGGCAGGGCCAGCGCATCGCGCATCCACCCCATCGGATCGCGCTGGAGATCGATTCGTTTCTTGCTGACGAGCAGCGCAATCTCCCACGGGGTGATCGCGCTGATTGCAATGCGATCCTCTCGGGCGGCCCGATTGAGATCCCTCCTAGTCCCAGCCCCTAATCGGGGATGATCTTCAACCATCCAGAGGAACGTGTGCGTGTCAAGCAACAACCGCACGGACCCGTTCCCTTCAGCAACGGTCATTTCATTGCGTCCCATTCAACATCAATCGGAGAAATGATGTCGCCAAGAATGGTGACGCTGCCTTTCATCGAGCCAACAATATTCGTTTGTTTCACCGGCATGGGCACCACTTGCGCCACCGGCTTCCCATGCTTGGTGATCACCAGCGTCTCGCGCTTCTCCGCAACTACATCGAGTAGCTTCAGGCATTTAGCCTTGAACTCGCCGGCCGGGATTGTGGCTGCCATTCGCATTCCTCCCATAGTCACAGACCATGGTCATATTCTACATTAATTCGGGTCCACTGCCGCGATACTTCGACCGCATTCCGCAGACGACTAAAATAGAACGGCCAGGCGGAGAAAACAGTGCCTTACTACACGCGAGTCCTGTCAAAAGACGAAGAGTTCCCTCCGTTCGCCGAACTCGCGCAGTGGGTGCGCAGCGAGTATCCGGAGTTCAAGCTGACGATCGAGGACGGCGAAGAAGAGGAATGGGAGACGCTCCTGCTCTCCGGCAACGACGACGTCGAGGTCGCACTCCTCGAACGAATTCCAGTCCTCGATCCCGATGAACTCGGCGACTTCCTCGAAGAACTCGAAGACTGCAAGCCGGAAACCGGCGTTGATTGGCTCAAGGACTATCTCTCCGAGGCAAAGACGATCTACGCCTTCCAGCACCTGCAGGGAGCGGATACGGAGGATGGCGGCAATGTGCTCCACGCGTTGCGCGCGAAGCTCTGGGAACGCGGCGATTCGATCCTACAGGCCGATCATGAGGGATTCACCAACGAGGAAGGCTTCCACATTGTCTGGCAGTTTTCCGATTCGGTCTCAGGCCCATGGAACATGGGAGTGTTGCAGGATGGGGTCTGGATCCACTTCAAAATGGACCTGGGCGATCCCGATCATCGCGCCGCATTCCTCGACGGCGAAATGCCGGGGGACTTGTCTGCGATCCGCGTGACCGGGCCGCAGAACTAGAGCAGTTCCACAATTCACGTGCCCTTTTCAGTTCCGCGAAAGGTGGCATTTTCTTGGGGAAAATGCCACTCGGCGGCGGTGGCTCCGGGTACAGCAATTGTGGAACTGCTGTAGCGCCGAACTTTTCGATCCCTAAGCCGGTTCTCAGCTTCCTGTGCTCTCCATCACCCGGCGCACAGGATCCGTCCGATAAAATCGCCCTGAGGATCCCAGAAAAAATGTCACGGAAGAAACTGATCGCTGCCAATTGGAAGATGTACAAAACGCCTGCCGAAGCCAAGGCGTTCGTCGACACATTTTTGCCCCTTGTTGCCGGCCACACGCGGGATGAGATTGCCCTGTTCCCCTCGCCGGTTCTGCTTCCGTCGGTGATTGAAGCTGCCAAAGGCTCCCACGTCGCCATTGGCGCGCAGAACATCCATTTTGCCGAGGAAGGCGCGTACACCGGCGAGACTTCGATCGGCCAGTTGCAGGCCGTCGGCGGAACGCACACCCTCATTGGGCACTCCGAACGCCGGCAATATTTTGCCGAGACCGACGAGATCGTCAATAAGAAGCTGCATACCGCGCTCAAGCACGGCGTGGTTCCCATCGTCTGCATCGGCGAAGTGCTCGCAGAGCGCGAAGCGGGCAAGACCGCGTCTGTGCTCAAGACTCAGGTCACCGCCGCCTTCGCGGGAATCACCGCCGCGGCCGCTGCACCCATCGTCATCGCGTACGAGCCCGTATGGGCCATCGGTACCGGCAAGACAGCCACTCCAGAGATGGCAGAGGACGCGCACAAGATCATTCGCGCCGAAGTGGCCAAGCTGCTCGGCGCCGATATCGCGGCGAGGATGCGCATTCTTTACGGCGGCAGCGTCAAACCCGACAATGCGACGGCACTTCTCGGCAAGGAGGAGATCGATGGCGCACTCGTGGGCGGCGCCAGCCTCAAGCCCGATTCCTTCACGGCCATCGTCAAGTATTGATGGAACTGCTCTAGCGGGGCGCATCTGCGTTGCCGCGCCCCGGCAGGCTGCGAAAAAAGTCAAAGGTTCCGACGAGAGTTGTAAAATACATCCCTCTGCGGCTAAAGCCGGCGTCAGTGGAATCGGCTTATCGGCAAGAGTAAACTCGTGCCCTTTCAAAACCGCTCTTGGGATGAGTTTTTCCGCACCCTGCTCAAGACAACTGCTCCTGCGCGAAGTGCCATCTGACAGTCGAGGAGACGAAACGATGGCAACAAAAAAGAAATCGAGCGGCGCAAAGAAGAGCAGCAGGAAAAAGAGCTCGGGCCGCAAATATTCTCCTTCCGCGGGAAAGAATGTCGAGACTGAGATGCGGGAGATGAAGCGTGGCAAACTCAAGTCGGGACGCAGCGGAAAGAAAGTGACCAACCCGAAACAGGCCATCGCCATTGGCCTTTCAGAGGCAAGAAAAGAGGGCAAGAAGGTGCCTGCGAAGAAATCTTAAATACGCAGACGCAGTGGTCTAGACGGGCGTGAAGACGCAGTTATAACTTCACGCGCAATTCTCCGTTTTCGACCTTCGCCTCGAAGACCTCTGCCTTGACTGCCGGATCGTTCTGAGCCACGCCTGTGCGCACATCGAACGCGTAGCTGTGCCATGGGCAGACGACTCTTCCGTCTTCGATCGTCCCTTCGCCCAGCGGTCCTTCCTCGTGCGGACACGTTCCATTCAGTACACAGATGGTCCCATCCACGTTGGCGACACAGAGCGCGCGGCCGGCGTTGACGAATTCGCGGACCTGGCCCGCCGGAGGCAATTCAGATTGCGCGCAGATACGCACAAAGTCGGACATCGTGATTTCCTCTCAAGTCTGAGTCGGGTCGCTCGCCCGAAGCAGGACGACCAAATTAGCATAAAGCAGCGCCACCCTGTGGCTGCAAGCGCTCATGAACAAGCCGATTCCCTCCAAGAAGCTTTCCAGTCCCGGCGCAAGCGCGACGCCCTTGTCGAATGGCTCGCGCGATGCGCCGCCGACCGTTTCTGCCCGATGGATTCTCGCGGCCATGGCGGTCGCTCTTCTCGGAGCCGCGCTCTGTGTCTGGGGCGTACTCTGCCTCACCTTCTGGCAAGGAAGCTGGCAGCTGCTCTACCATCCAACCGTGGCGATGACGGGCACGCCGGCCAATGTCGGGCTTGCCTTTGACGCCATCGATCTTGCAGCCACTGAATCAGGACAGCCCCAACTTCACGGGTGGTGGATCCCTTCGGCATCCAACCGCCGTTTCACCGCGATTTACCTGCATGGCGCGAACGGAAACATCGAAAACACCGTCGATGCGCTGATCCCGCTTCACGCGGCGGGCGTGAACGTCCTCGACTTCGACTATCGCGGCTACGGCAAGAGTCAATTCATTCATCCGAGCGAGCGAAGCTGGCGCGAAGATGCAGAGTCGGCCATCGCCTACCTTCGGGACACGCGACATATTCCGGCCAGTTCTCTGATCCTTGTCGGAACAGGCCTGGGCGCTAACCTTGCGTTGGAAGTGGCCGCTGCGCACCCGGAGATCGCCGGGGTTGTGTTGGACGAACCTCTCGACACGCCCATGGACGCGATCTTCAATGATTCGCGTGCGCGGCTGGTTCCTGCTCATGTGCTCGTTCACGACCGCTGGGATACTGCCGGTTCAGCAGCAAACCTGAGCATTCCATCGCTGTGGTTTTATCGGATATCCGCGCAAAGTCATGTGGGTCAAATCAAAACTGAAACCTACGAAAGAGTGCCGTCGCGCAAGGTGCGCGTCTGGCTCGATCACCCATCGGAGGCAGCGAAGGACTATTCACTCGCGCTTGCTCGCTGGCTCGACGAATTGCCGAGCAACCACCAAAATCAATGACTCCAGCAATTCTTATGTCGGTTGTCGAAACGGTAGATTTGGTTTCTAGTTTGTGCGTAGCATTTACCGCGGAATGTCGCGGTGCAAAGCCTTGACCTGATAACCGGCCTTCCGGAGACGCTTGGTCATCTCTTCCGCCATCATGACGCTGCGATGCTGGCCGCCGGTGCAGCCGAAGCCGACGGTCAGATAGCTCTTGCCCTCTTCGACGTAGTGCGGAAGCAGGTAGAGCATCAGGTCCGTCACCTTGCCGAGAAATTCCTTCGTCTGTGGAAATTTCCTCACATACGCCGCCACCTTCGGATCCTTGCCGGTCTTCTTGCGGAACTCCGGAACAAAATGAGGATTGGGCAGGAAGCGCACATCGAAGACCAGGTCGGCATCCAGCGGCACGCCGTTTTTAAAACCGAAGCTCAAGCAACTCACGAGCAGCCGCTTGGTTTGTTCTTCAAGGCTGAAACGCTGCTGAATGTGCGCACGCAATTCATGCACATTGAAATTCGAAGTATCGACCAGCGTATCGGCCACGTTGCGGATTGGGTCGAGCAGTTGCCGCTCTTCCACGATCGACCGCTCGACCGTCTCGGAGCGGCGAAGCGGATGCGGGCGTCTCGTCTCGGAGTAGCGCCTCACCAGCACGGCGTCCTGCGCGTCCAGGAAGACAACCCGCGTGGGAAGTATCTGTTTGACCTGCTTGAGGATTTCAGGAAGCCGATCCAACGTCTGGCCTTCGCGCACATCGACTACAATCGCCGCGCGCTCGATCTCGCCCGACTTGCCCACCAGGCCGGCAAACTCCGTCAGAAGTTCGAGAGGCAGATTATCCACGGCGTGATAACCCAGGTCCTCGAAATTCCTGAGAGCCGAAGCCTTGCCGGCGCCGGAAATACCCGTGAGGATCACGAGTTCCTTTTCCGGTTTCTTCTTTGGCACAAACCCGTCGGCAGGCAATTTGTTGGATGAAGGTAAGGACACCTGCAACGAAGGTATCATGCGCACATCGTACACCGAATCGGACCGTGCATGAGTTGAAGCAAGATGAAAGCCGTGCTGCTGGCAATTGGAATTTGCACGAGTCGGTGAAAGGTTACTAGAGGAATCTCGAATCGAGGATCGTCGAGAGCCTCTCCGCTGCAAAGCTTTCAGATCCAGGTTCCAACGATGCGTCTATGGGATCTCCACCAGTTCCATTTGGCCATCGCGCCGCCTGTGGAGCACATAGAGGTCTCCGACGGGATTGCGAAAGACAAGGAGGTCGCGGTCCCGAAACTCGGCTTCTTTGACGGCTTCTTCGATCGTCAGGGGCTTCATCGCAATGGCTTCGGCGCTGGAAATAATATGCGGCTCGACGATCGTTGCATTCGCCGGAAACGAGTGCACGGCAATCGACGCGCGAGCATTCGCGCCACTCTGCTTTCCGTTCGCAGGTGTTTCTTCCTGCAAAGCAGGCCGTGCCTTTTGCCGGGAAACCGGAGGCGCGGTCAGCACCTTTTCCTCTTTGGGTAGCCGCTTGCGTGTGAGGTGCCGGTCGCGATAACGCACGGCCTGATGTTCAGCGTGCGCCAAAGCTTCGCGCAATGCGGACTCCAGCGAATCGGCCTGTCCGGCAGCCACGATGGTCTGCAGGCGCGCCTTGACTGTCAACTCGGCAATCTGCAAGTGCCGCTGCACGCGAAAGATCACACTCGCGCTTGTGGTTCGGCCCAGGATCCGTGCAATACGATCCATGCCCTCCTCGGCTTGGGTGCGCAACGCCTTGGAGACTTTCACTTGTCTGGCTGTCAACTCAACTTGCATCGTCAGCCCTCCGGTCCCTGTTCTGCTTGCATCTATCTTTGACCGAGAACCTCTAATCTCATTTATCGCCCGGTCCGGCTGCAATCATAGCAGTCTAAATCTCGGCTTCGATCAGCGCGACAACGGTCAGACTCCAGGAGCAAGGATCGAATCGATGTCGAATGCGCGCTGACCGCGAGCAGAGCGAACCATCGAAATCAGAACTCGGTGACGCAATGCATGTGAGGCATTATAGCCGTCACGCCGGATTCTTGGACAACCGAGGGTTAAAGAGCTCGCCTGCGATCTCGGCGAAACGCCCTCCCAGATCTTGGGGCACTCAGATTGGCGCTTCAGCGCAAGAGAGGCGCAGGAACACGGGGATTGAGGGCTTCGGAGGCTCGCCACTCTCCCTGACCGTTGTTCGTGTTCTCCAGCTCAAGAGTCGAGGCCCCGTCTGGCACAAGATTCAAAGTACCGTTTCCGGGGAGGAAGACGCGGAAACAAGTGATGCACCCGCCGTTGCGGCGATAGCTTCTGTAGGAAATCCGGCCATTGTATTTTTGCAGAATGCCTTTGCTGATCCAAAGTCCAAGGCCAGTGCCCTTGGCCGCCTTGGTGCTATAGAACGGCTCAAAAAGGCGCTGTGCGTCTTCTGGTTTGATGCCGACGCCGGTGTCGATCACCGAGATCGCCGGCCCGCGCCGTTGTGTCATCCAGTCCGTTGCTTCGTGCACATGCAGCCGCAGGACTCCGCCGTTCGGCATGGCCTGAACTGCGTTCGCAATCAAATTCAGGAATACCTGGCGGAGTTCCACTGGAAAGCCCGTCACATTGCTGGCGCTGGAATACTTCTTTCGCAATTCGATTTTGTTCACCTGAAAGGCGCGGTTCTGCAGTTCGGCAACATCGTCCAAGAGCTCATGGACCCGGACCGGCGTGGGCTGCTTTGATTCCCGATAGAAGCTGAGGGTCTGCCGGGTTATGTGGGAAACGCGAACCAGTTCCTGCTCGGCGGCGTCCGCATAGCCTCGCGCCTCATCGCTGAGCGATGGATGGTTGCGGAGCAAATAAAAAATGTTGGTGATGGCGGCGAGTGGATTATTGATTTCGTGCGCAATGATACCGGCCACGCGGCCCATGGCAGCGAGCTTTTCACTTTCGCGCAGAGCTTCTTCCGCCTTCATTTGGACGGTGATGTCGCGGTTGACTTCGAGCACCGCATCGCCCTCGCGGTTCATCGTTTTGCGGCACGCGACAACGATTTCGCGTCCAATTCTGGTCTGCTGAACCAGGTTCCCTCGCCAGCTTCCTCTTTCGCCGAGCGCCTTCTCCACGTCCTCGCGAGAAACAGGAAAAACGGTCTTCAGTAATCCGTGCATATCCTGGCCGATCGCTTCCTCCCTGCTCCAGCCATAGAGAGTTTCCGCGCCCGCATTCCAGAACTGGATAGCCCCACGTATATCGCGCACGATGATCGCCTCGGATGCAAGCTCCAGCAAATTCGCCTGAGTGCGAAAGCCCGCTTCGCTCTCCTGGAGTTCCTCGGTGCGCTCCGCCACGCGCCGTTCAAGTTCGCTGTTCAGTTTCTCCAGCATGCGCGTCTTCCGGTGAAGTTCGACAAAAACGGCGACCTTTGCGCGCAGCACTTCCGGAATGACCGGAACCGAAATGTAATCGACCGCACCGCTGCGATATCCCTGGATCTTGTCGGAGTCGGCAAGGTGGACCCCGGAGATAAAGATGATCGCCGTCTTCTGAAATCGGGGATGCTGGCGGATCACATCGGCGAGTTCGAAGCCATCGACATCCGGCATGCTCACGTCCATTAGAACGACAGCGATGTCGGTCTTCAAAAGAATGTTCAGCGCGTCGCTTGCCGAGTGCGCCTTGATCAGATTCTCGCCCAATTCCGCGAGAATGACCTCATAGCTCAGGAGCTTAGCCGGCTGGTCATCGACCATCAGGATGTTTATTTTGTCAGACGTCATCGTTCTTTGCTCCTCGTGTCGCCGCACGTATCTGCTACCGGCAAAATCGCAAGCTGCCTCTGCGCCGGATTAAGATAATTCATTCGATAAATGATGTTCTCTCCTTCGATCTTGGCCCGGACTCAGAATCCTGTTGGCTAACGATGCAACCACATCCGCAGCGCGGCGAGCAACTGCTCTGTATTTACGGGTTTTGCAAGGTATTCCGAAGCGCCCGCTTCCAGGCATCTTTCGCGGTCTCCCTTCATGGCCTTGGCCGTCAGCGCGATGATGGGCAGACGACGAAGCGCCGGATTCTGCCGAATGACCTGCATTGTTTCGTAGCCGTCCATTTCAGGCATCATGATGTCCATCAAGACGATCGCCAAGTCGGTCGTTTGTTCGATCGTCTCGATCGCTTCGCGCCCTGTACCGGCGGAGAGGACCGTCATTCCTCGCCGCTCCAGAACACTGCTGAGCGCGAAGATATTGCGCACATCGTCGTCAACCACCAGCACCTTGCGCCCAGCCAGCGCATCGTCGGAACGGTGCAGACGATCGAGCATCTGCTGCTTCGCCGGGGGCAGGTCGGCGACCACGCGATGCAGGAAGAGCGCGGTTTCATCGAGCAATCGCTCGGGTGATTCCACGTCCTTCAGCACGACGCTGCGCGCCAACGTACGCAGTTGGGCATCTTCTTCCGGGGTCAGCTCGCGGCCGGTGAATACCACCACCGGCAGGTCTCTCAACTGCGGACGGTCGCGGAGCTGTTCCAGAACTTCGAAGCCGGTCATGTCCGGAAGGCGCAGGTCAAGAACAACGCAGTCGTAGCCTCCCAGCTCGAGCGCCTTGATCGCCGCTGCACCGGAGTCAGCCGCCTCGATGTCGATATCTTTATGCCACAACAATTCGCGCGTGCTCAGTACCTCGGCAGGATTGTCTTCGACGATCAGCAGGCGCTTGCGGCGGGGCTGCGAGTATTCCTTGATGCGCGAGAGGGCCGCATCCAGATCCTCGGTCGACGTTGGCTTAGTGACGAATGCGAATGCGCCGCGCGAGAGGCCATGATGCCGGTCTTCATCGAGCGTGAGCATCTGCACAGGAATGTGGCGCGTTTTCGCGTCCTGCTTCAGATGGTTCAAGACCGTCCATCCGAGCATGTCGGGCAGGAACACATCGAGCGAGATCGCCGTCGGGTTGTACTCCTGCGCCAGCGCCAAGGCCTCGGCTCCGGTCATGGCGCTGAGCACCTTGAAGCCTTTGTCGCGGGAGAGATCGCATAACACGCGGGCGTAGTGCGGATCGTCTTCGACGATCAACAGAATCGGATCCCCCTCGTGGAGATTAGTGCGATCGTCTTCGATCCGGGCTTCCTGCTCGACCGCGGTGACAGTTGTAATAAAGACCGGCATGGCTTGTTGCGAGCCGCTCTTCTCCGTCTTGACGATGCTCGGCACCGCGGGACCCACATAGGTCTGAGGCAGGTAGAGTGTGAATGTGCTTCCATGGCCCGGAGCGCTCTTCAGTTGGATTTCGCCGCCGAGCAAGCTCGCGAGTTCGCGGCTGATCGCGAGGCCGAGACCGGTTCCGCCGTACTTGCGGCTTGTGCCCGCGTCGGCCTGCTGGAATGCCTCGAAGATGATGCGTTGCTTCTCCGGGGGAATGCCGATTCCGGTATCTGAGACGGCAAACGCAATCACCGAACCAGCTCCGCTCAGAATCGGATGATCACCGCTCCAGCCTCCTGAAGCGCTGGAAACGGTGAGCCGGACGCCGCCCTGTTCGGTGAACTTAAATGCATTCGAGAGTAGATTCTTGAGAACCTGCTGCAGGCGTTTGGAGTCGGTTACAAGGCTGCGGCCCATGCTGGGATCGCTCGTCACTTCGAATTGAAGCCTTCGGTTTTCCGCCTCATGACGGAAGGGGCGGGATACGGTTTCGAGAAGCGCGCCAAAGAAGATTTCCTCGGCTTCGACCGAGACGGTTCCCGATTCAATTTTCGATAGATCGAGAATGTCGCTGATCAGGTTGAGGAGATCGGTTCCTGCGCCGTGAATGGTGCGTGCGAATTCTACCTGCTTCGCGGTCAGGCTTCCATCGGGGTTCTCCGCAAGCTGCTGGCCCAGCACCAGAATGCTGTTGAGCGGTGTGCGCAGCTCATGCGACATATTCGCAAGGAACTCGGATTTGTACTTCGAGGTCAGCGCCAGCTCGCGGGCCTTTTCTTCCAGCGCGCGGCGGGCTTGCTCGATCTCCTGGTTCTTGCGTTCCACCTCGTAGTTCTGTTCGGCGAGCTGCTGCGCCTTTTGCGCCAGCTGCTCGTTGGTCTGTTGCAGTTCCTTTTGCTGTGTCTGCAATTCCGTCGCCAGCTGCTGCGACTGCTTCAGCAGGCCCTCGGTCTGCATCGTGGCTTCGATCGAGTTGAGCACGATACCGATGCTGGCCGTGAGCTGCTCAAGAAAGGCGAGATGCGATGCCGTAAACGCACTGAGGCTGGCAAGTTCGATGACGGCCTTCACGCGATCCTCGAAGAGTACCGGCAGCACGATGACATTCTTCGGGACTGCCTTAAAAAGTCCCGAGCGAATCGGCACGGTCTTCTTGGGGAGTTCGGTAATCAACATGCGGCGTTTTTCCGCCGCGCACTGGCCGATCATTCCTTCCCCGATTCTGACTTCCTTTATGTAGCCATCCGGTGTATCGGCGTAGGTCGAGAGCAGTACCAGACTGCCGTCGGGAGCGGTGGATTCGATGCCCATCTGATAGATGACGCCCTGCTGCGCGTTGACGAGCGGCGCAAGTTCCGATAGCAGCATGCGGCCCACGGTGGCTAGATCGCGTTGGCCCTGCAACATGCCGGTGAAACGGGCGAGGTTGGTCTTCAACCAATCCTGCTCGGTGTTGCGGTCGGTCGTGAGGCGGAGGTTGTCGATCATAGTGTTGATGTTGTCTTTCAGCTCGGCCACTTCGCCGCGCGCATCCACCTGAATGGAGCGCGTCAAGTCGCCCTTGGTCACGGCGGTCGCCACTTCGGCAATGGCGCGGACCTGGTTGGTCAGGTTGTCAGCCAGCAGGTTCACGTTGCCGGTGAGATCCTTCCAGGTTCCGGCGGCGCCGGGCACGTTGGCCTGACCGCCCAGCCGGCCTTCGACGCCGACTTCGCGGGCCACCGTGGTCACCTGGTCAGCGAAGGTCGCCAGCGTGTCGGTCATGTTGTTGATGGTCTCGGCGAGCGCCGCCACTTCGCCCTTCGCGTTCACGGTGAGCTTCTGCGTCAGCGCACCGTTGGCCACGGCCGTAACCACCTTCACAATGCCTCGGACCTGCTCGGTCAGGTTCGCTGCCATCACGTTGACGTTATCGGTAAGATCCTTCCAGGTTCCGGCGACACCCTGCACCTGCGCCTGCCCGCCGAGTTTGCCTTCCGTGCCCACTTCGCGGGCCACGCGTGTCACTTCGGCGGCGAATGCGTTGAGCTGGTCGACCATGGTGTTGATGGTGTCTTTGAGTTCGAGAATTTCGCCCTTCACGTCGACGGTGATCTTGCGCGACAAGTCGCCGCGTGCCACGGCCGTCGTCACTTCGGCAATATTTCTCACCTGGGCCGTCAGATTGCCCGCCATGGCGTTGACTGAATCAGTGAGATCCTTCCAGGTTCCGGCCACGCCGGGCACGTTGGCCTGACCGCCGAGACGCCCTTCCGAACCGACTTCGCGGGCGACGCGGGTCACCTCGGCAGCAAACGAGCGAAGCTGCTCGACCATTGTGTTCAGCGTCTCTTTGAGCTGCAGGATTTCGCCGCGCACGTCGACTGTAATCTTGCGCGACAAATCGCCGTTGGCGATAGCAGTCGCCACCTCGGCAATGTTTCTTACCTGCGCGGTGAGGTTGCCGGCCATGAAGTTGACCGAGTCGGTGAGATCCTTCCAGGTTCCGGCTACGCCCGGCACCTGCGCCTGGCCGCCCAGCTTGCCGTCCGTGCCCACCTCGCGGGCCACGCGGGTGACTTCGCCCGCGAATGCGTTCAGTTGGTCGACCATGGTGTTGATGGTGTTTTTTAGCTCAAGAATTTCACCCTTCACGTCGACGGTGATCTTGCGGGACAGGTCGCCGCGAGCCACGGCGGTTGTCACTTCGGCGATGTTGCGGACCTGACCCGTCAGATTGCCGGCCATGAAGTTGACAGAGTCGGTGAGATCCTTCCAGGTTCCGGCCACGCCGGGCACGTTGGCCTGGCCGCCAAGCCGGCCTTCGGTCCCCACCTCGCGGGCCACGCGCGTCACTTCGCCGGCGAACCGATTCAACTGGTCCACCATCGTATTGATGGTTTCCTTCAGCAGCAGAATCTCGCCGCTGACATTCACCGTGATCTTCTTCGAAAGGTCGCCGGTCGCGATTGCCGTCGAGACTTCGGCGATATTTCTCACCTGACCCGTCAGGTTTGAAGCCATGGAGTTGACGTTGTCCGTAAGATCCTTCCAGGTTCCGGCGACGCCGGGCACTTGCGCCTGACCTCCCAGCTTGCCGTCCGTGCCGACCTCGCGGGCCACGCGGGTGACTTCGCCGGCAAACCCGTTCAGCTGGTCGACCATGGTGTTGATGGTGTCTTTGAGCTCGAGAATTTCGCCCTTCACGTCCACCGTGATTTTGCGCGACAAGTCGCCTCGGGCCACGGCCGTTGCCACTTCCGCAATGTTTCTCACCTGGCCGGTCAGGTTCGAGGCCATGAAGTTGACGTTGTCCGTGAGATCCTTCCAGGTTCCGGCCACGCCCGACACCTGTGCCTGACCACCCAGCTTTCCGTCTGTGCCCACCTCGCGCGCCACGCGCGTCACTTCGCCGGCAAATGCGTTCAGCTGATCCACCATCGTGTTGATCGTGTTTTTGAGCTCGAGAATCTCGCCCTTCACGTCGACGGTAATTTTGCGAGATAAATCGCCGCGGGCCACAGCGGTCGTGACTTCGGCGATGTTTCTCACCTGCGCAGTGAGGTTGCCGGCCATGGAGTTGACCGAGTCCGTCAAGTCCTTCCAGGTACCGGCCACACCCGGCACGTTCGCCTGTCCACCGAGTCGACCTTCCGTACCCACTTCGCGAGCAACGCGCGTCACTTCGCCAGCGAACCGGTTCAACTGGTCCACCATCGTGTTCAGCGTTTCTTTCAGCTGCAGGATTTCGCCGCGCACATCGACGGTGATTTTGCGGGAGAGATCGCCGTTGGCGATGGCTGTTGCCACCTCGGCGATGTTGCGCACCTGGCCGGTCAGGTTGCCGGCCATGAAGTTGACGTTGTCGGTAAGATCCTTCCAGGTACCGGCCACACCGGGCACGTTAGCCTGGCCGCCGAGCTTGCCTTCCGTACCTACTTCGCGCGCGACTCGAGTTACTTCGCCGGCGAACGCGTTCAGCTGGTCGACCATGGTGTTGATGGTGTCCTTAAGGGCGAGAATTTCGCCTTTCACGTCCACCGTGATCTTGCGGGACAAGTCGCCGCGGGCAACAGCTGTCGTAACTTCGGCGATGTTTCTCACCTGGGCCGTCAGGTTGCCGGCCATGGCGTTCACTGAGTCGGTCAAATCCTTCCAGGTTCCGGCCACACCCGGCACAACGGCCTGGCCGCCCAGCTTCCCGTCCGTACCGACTTCGCGGGCCACGCGGGTTACTTCGGAGGCGAAGGAGCGGAGCTGGTCGACCATGGTGTTGATGGCTTCTTTGAGCTGCAGGATTTCGCCGCGCACATCGACCGTGATTTTGCGGGAAAGGTCGCCGCTGGCCACGGCCGTTGCCACTTCCGCGATGTTTCTCACCTGGCCGGTCAGGTTCGAAGCCATGGAGTTGACCGAGTCCGTGAGGTCCTTCCACGTGCCGTCTACGCCCGGCACCACAGCCTGGCCGCCCAGCTTGCCGTCGGTTCCCACTTCGCGGGCCACACGCGTGACCTCGGCGGTGAACACGCCCAGCTGCTGAATCATGGTGTTCACGATGTTGGCGGAGCGGAGGAATTCGCCCTCCAGCGGGCGGCCGTCTACATCGAGACGGACGGTTTGAGTGAGATTCCCCTGCGCCACCGCGGCGATGGCGCGCGTCACCTCCGTCGTCGGCCGAAGCAGGTCCTCGACCAGCGTATTGACAGAGGTTTCCATGTCATCCCAGGCGCCACGGTGCCGCTCGAAGCGGATGCGCTCGCGGGTTCTGCCCTCTTTGCCCACGGCCAGGCCGACGCGCTTCAGCTCGCGCGCCATCTGCTCATTGGTGGCGACAATCTCGTTGAAATTGTCGGCAATTTTGCCCGGCAGCCCCGTCCACGACACGGGAAGACGCACGCTGAAATCCCCGTCCTTCATGGTTTGAAGGCTCTGCAGGATCGCGGCCATGTACTCGTGAGGAGTGTGTTCTAAACCATTGGGAGGGAAGCTGGTGGGCTCGTCCTGTCCGATGACAGGCTGCGAAACGACAGTCTCCATGCGCACGACCTTTGACACTGGAACTTAATTGAAAATCGCCTAGCGCACCGTGGCATAGACGTGCCAGTTGAAGCTTCCCCGGGGAACGGCCCAACATGATCGTGTACGCGCAGCTTAAGGAGGGATGCTTTTTTGGGGAGGAGGGTTGTCTATCGAAAGGTTTACGCGAGAAATTGTCTAGATGAAATCGGTACGGAGGTAATTGGTGTCGTCAACCTGGGCGGCGACGAAGCCTACGCGTCCCGCCTTCTTCGCTGGTGAGTCGAGGGTATGTTCATGTCTTCCCGGTATTTCGCGACGGTCCGGCGGGTCAGTTGGATGCCTTGCGACTGCAGCATTCCAGCCAGCTGATCGTCGGTCCAGGGCCGGCGGGGATCTTCATCTTCAATCAGCTTCTTCACCTTGCGCTTAAGCACCAACAAAGGCGTGTCGGCCCCTTCAGGCCCATTCGAACCCTCCGAAAAGAAGAAGCGGAGTTCGATCACTCCCTGCGGCGTGTGCGCATATTTGTTTGCTACCGCGCGGCTCACAGTGGAGGGATGAACGCCGATCTCCTCGGCAACCTCCTTGATCATCATTGGACGCAACGCCTCGATGCCCTGCTCCAGGAAGTCGTGCTGCCGGCGCACGATCACTTCGCAGGTCCGAAGGATCGTGCTCTTCCGCTGTGCGATGTTGCGCATCAACTGCATCGCCGAACGGAACCGCTCCTTTACATACTCCTTGACCTCTTTATCCGTGCCTTCGGCCACCAGCATGCGGCGGTAGCGCTGGCTCAGCCGCAAACTGGGCAGATCCTCTTCGTTCATCGTGACAACCCATTCCGCGCCCCGCTTCACAAACACCACGTCGGGCTCGATCAAGCGCGTTTGCTCGCGGTTGTAGAGCCGTCCCGGCCGAGGCTCCAAGGTGCGAATGAACTCAATCGCAGAATGCGCCTCTGCCGGAGACACCTGCAGAGCCCGCGCCAGATCCTTCACATCGCGCTTTTGAACCAGATGCAGATGGCGGTCGGCGATCGATGCCGCAATCTCCATGCAATGCCGTCGCTCATCCAGCTTGGCATCCCCCTCGGAACGAAAGCTGCGATGCAGGTCTTCGCTTCCGTCTTCCCGGTGAGGCGTGTAGACCTGACCAAACTCATTTTGCTGCGCCGCGATTTGAATCATCAGGCATTCGCGAAGATCCCTGGCTGCGACGCCCGGAGGATCGAGATGCTGGACCAGCTCAACCCCACGACGCACCAGCTCGAGCGCGGCCGCGTCATCGAGTTCCCGGCTGTCGGGAAATTCGCGAAGGGCCTGGACCAGCTCTTCTTCGCTAACCGTGAGATAGCCGTCCTCATCGAGGTTGCCGATGATGAATTCAGCGACCAGCTTGAGACGTGAATCGACCGCCGACGCCCCCAGTTGCCAGGCCAGGTGATCGGACAACGTCGTTGGCTGCGAAAGAAAATTCTCGAAAGATGGCCGGTCGCTCTCTTCGAACTCGGGTTGCGTGCGGTATCCGGGGTCCAGGTAATCCTGAAAATAGGAGCCGAAGTCGATCTCATTGAAGGAGTCTTTCGGCGCCGGCGCGGGCTCCACGACACCGTGTTCGAGCTGCTCTAATCTTCCGTCGCGTTCCTGACGTTCCTCACGTCCAGCCACCTCGTCGAGCATCGGAACTGTTTCGTCGATCTCCTCGAGGACGGGGTTTTCCACCATCTCCGCATCGATCATTTCCTTCAGTTCCAACTTGTTGAGCGCGAGCACGCTCACCATCTGCATCAGGCCCGGGGTGAGGACCTGGCGCTGGGACACCTTCAAATTCAGTCTCGGCTGTAGCAGCGGCATACCAGTGCTCGATTCCAGATTTGCCTTAACTCATCAGTGTACTTGGACATCAACTTGCTTGCAGAGGTAACTCCTATCCCCCTGCACCATTCTTCCCAAATCGGGCAGTTTCCTGTGCGAAAGTTTACTGCTGGAGGGAGTCGGCCTGCTACACCCTTTGCGGAATTGACCCTGCACCTTTATGGCGCTCAGCCGTCGCGTCAAGTCGCTTGTGTTCAATCCATTGAGGGCTCGTTCCCCATCGGCCACTTTAACTTAATGAGAATCCTTCCCCAAGATAGACGCGCCGCACTTCTACATCGTTTCCCAGCTCGTGCGGGGTCCCGGAACGAAAGATTTTCCCCTCTGCAATGATATAGGCCCTGTCCGTCACACTCAAGGTTTCGCGCACATTGTGGTCGGTGATCAGGATCCCGATCCCACTCGATTTCAAATCGAAAATGATCTTTTGCAGTTCCAGAACGGCTATCGGATCAATGCCGCTGAACGGCTCGTCAAGCAGAATAAAGTTCGGCTGGATGCAAAGGGATCGCGCAATCTCGACGCGGCGTCTCTCCCCGCCCGACAAAGCGTAACCACGGGTGGTGCGGATATGGGCCAGGTTGAGCTGCTGGATCAGGCGTTCGGTCCGGGTCCGGCGTTCGCGGGCCTCAAGCGGCTGGGCTTCCAATACCGCCAGGATGTTCTCTTCGACCGTCAGCTTGCGGAAAACAGAAGGCTCCTGGGGCAGATAGCTGATGCCAAAATTCCGCGCCCGCAGATACATGGGGGTGCGCGTGATGTCGATGTCATCGACCATCACGCGGCCTGTCTCCGGAGGCACGAGCCCGACGATGATGTAAAAGCTGGTCGTTTTGCCGGCGCCGTTCGGCCCCAGCAGTCCCACCACTTCGCCGCGGGAAATACTCAGGTTGACGCCGCGCACAACCTGCCGCCCCTTGTAGGTCTTGCCGATTCCCTCGGCGATCAATGTCTGCATCAAGCTCACACGGTCTCTGACCGTTTGTCGTTGTACCGTCTCCGTGCCCCATCCTTTCGCCTTCTCTCTGGCGAAAGGGTGGGAAAGCATAAACCCCAAAAATCCTACATAGCTCGGTCAGGGAACCGGGCAATCTCACTGCCGCTTCGGCACCGTTGTCTCCGTGGTGGTTGCGCGTCCGTCGCCTTCGACATTGACGCTATCATCGCGACTATTGAAAATCAAAGACCCGCCGGTCACGGTACCGCGCGCCGGATCGGTCATCCGCGGGGGCGCCGCGGCTGTTCCCGTCAGCACATACTCCCCGCGTTCGCTCGAATAGTCGAGCCTGTCCCCGGTTCCGTGCCTGCCTTGCGAATCGATGATCACGTTGCCAACCGCCGTCATCCGGTCGACCTGTGCGGAGCCGCCATCCTTGCCTGCATGGTTCCCAGGAGGCAGCAAGACCAGTTCCACCTCGCTGGAGCGCGTTGTCGCGTCTGCGGTTTCAGCCACGACTCCGCCCAGAACGCCGCCATGCATCACGGCTTTGCGTTCGGCGTCGGAGTATTTCAGGTCGCCACCCCGAACCCGGATCACCGAAGGAGCGTCGGGGCTGCCCGTTTTGCCTTGCCCCGAACTGGCCTTGCCTTGCCCCGAACCGGTCTTGTTCGGCGCGGCAATCGGCTTGAGCGGCCCCGCGTTAGCCGCACTCACCAGCACCACCTTCACCGGATCCGCCGCACTTGTCGTTCGCGCCACCAGAGTCTGTTTCGTCCTATCGAGGATGATCACTGGCGCGGCAATCGAATTCCCCTGCTGCCACAGGCGCACCTGCCCCCGAAACGTCGTTTCGCCGGTCGCCTGGTGCAGTTGTGCCTCCGCTGCAATCACGTGCGCCGGCCCTTGCGAACCCAAAACAGGGCCGGGCTTCGCCGCCGACGTTGAATCGAGCTTGGAATTCGCTGCCGAGTCATTCCCAAACCAAGTAGCCTTCACATTCCCGTGTGCGAATGCATCCCCCGAAGCCCGCGCAATGTCGATCTTGTCGGCGTCCAGGTCCAGCCCTCCGTTGACGACGCGAGGACTTCCAGTCAGGTGCAGCCACTCCCCGGTTCCCTCGTAGTCGGCGCGCTCCGCCGTGGCTTTTAAGGCTGGAGGCATGGCCGATCCCGGCCTAGCAACAGCCTGCTGCACCAGGACAACATGGCCCTCCACCGTCGCCGCTTCGATCTGCGTCGCACCTGCCGGACCGTTTGCCTTCTGCGCACGGGACTGCTTTCCATCGGCAAGCTGCGCCGTGGCGAGATGAACGTCCAGCCGGTCTCCACTCGTCGTCTGGCGGGTGCCTGTCTCTGTCGTCTGCTCGATGTTCGCGTGTCCCACGCCGGTCAGTTCGCTCAGCGTCGAATCGGGTCCAAATATTCCCCTTACGTCATCGGCCGTCATGCGCGCACGCGCGGGAGCATCGGCGCCGCGCTGGCTCTCGCTGGTCACCACCACTCCTCCGATTCCGTGCAGCGAATCCAGTTCCACTTGTCCTTTTCCAGAATTGCGAAAGGCAAGATCGGCGATGGGCGATGCCCATGCCCGGTGGGCACGCGAGGCAACACCGGCGGCGTTCGTTTGTTCGTCGCTGTCAAAGTTGACGCCCCGTTCCAGGTGCGCGAGGCGCAGCACGCCCCCCGCAGCAAACTGGAGTTCGGCGGTTGGCGCCGTTCCATGCACCTTGCGGCCGTTATTGTCGGAGTCGATCGTTACGCCGCCTTCAAGATGGCCGTGCTCCGGTTCATTGTGGTCGTCGAATTGGAGCGACCCGCTCGCCGCTTCCAAATGCCCTCCTGCTGCTGTATTCAGCACCAGGCCGCTGGTTGCATTCAGTTGCTCTGCCGTACCATCGTCCCGAAACTGGATCGTCGCCTGGCTGGCGCGTGCATCCCCATGACGGTAGCGGGTTGTGCCTGCAACCAGACGGCAAAGATCGGTGTCTCGATCGAATTCCGCATGCTGGGCCGCGATTGCCACCGGATCCACACCCCGATGCGTGTTCAGTTCCACCGCGTTGTCCAGCACAAGGCGGCCATTCTGCGAATCGTAAGACGCACCCACGGAGCTGCCCCAGCCCTGCGGCAAATCGAACTCCACACGTTCGGTTGAGGTGGCGACTCCAGTGTTCTGGTTGAAAATCAGCCCAATCGTCTTCACGTGAATCTGGCTGTCCGCCGGACTCTTTCCAGCTGGAGCGGGTGCGACTTTCTTCTGCTGGCCCTTAGGCATCTTCCGATCCGCGTCCGGCTGAAGGTTTCCGGTCCGATCGAGCGTGATCTCCACCGGGCCGTCCGCCTTCGCAATGCCCGCTTGCTGGTCGTATTCAAACTCGGAACCCTCGATCCGATCGGTCCCGCCGCCGTTCGGATCGTACATTTCGATCTTCACTACGTGAAGCCGATAACGGCTGTCCTTGAGCTGCTCAACCTTCGACGCGGTGATTTTGAACTGCGCGTGGCCTGCGTGAAACTCGGCGTGGGTGAAGCCGTTTGCTTCTTGCTGGATATCGATGCCGAGTTTCTTCGGCAGATCGCGGCGGTTGAACGGGCTCTTCCAACGACCGACGGTGAGAAATACACCGAGGGCCGCGATCAGCAGGACTCCCGCGATCAGAACTACCGTGCGAATCCGTTCAATGGTAAACCGCACCTTAGTTCCCCATGCCGAGCCGGGCCGCCAGGCGCTGGGCAAGGCTTTCCCCTAATTCGCTCCACAAGACCCGCGCCGTGGCGCCGGAGACTTTCTCCAATGCCGATGTGAGCTCCACCAGTTGACGCACATTCTCCTCGATGTGGCGGGCCGCGAACGCGTCCAGATCCGCATCCACTTCAAGAAAGGCTGCGTCATCGCCGAAATCGATCCGGATGTGCCCGTCCTGCTCGTAGGTGCCCTCGGCGAACAAGGGGCCAAAGCCGGTCACTCGCACCAGCCGCGGTTCGCGCGCCCAGCGCCCTATCGAGCTGTCATCCTGAGCGGAGCGCAGCGGAGTCGAAGGACCTGCTTCACCCCTTTCGAGTTCCCACAGATCCCAGCCGATCTGAAATTCATAGGCGTAGTCGTCGTGCAGCAATTCCAAGGCTGCTTCCACGGCCTGCTGCGGCTCGGCGCCGCGTTCGCCGCGTCCATAGACGTGCTGAAAAACCGGGGACTCGCTCCAGCCCACCGGCCACACGGTTGCGGAGTAGACGCGTGCATCGCCGCCATGCGCAGCGAAGGCGCCCAGGACTGCCGTCAGTTTGTCGGGGAGTGCGGCCAGGCGCAGGTTCGGAAACCACAGACTCAAATAAAGCGTGTCGGACATCTCTATTGATTTTAGACGTCCCGCCAGAGCCGGGGATGCGCGTAGACTATCGCCTTGCCTTGGCCCGGCTCAACTCAAAGACTGGGTGCCCCAGGTCTCGATCAGGTCTCGATTTTGAGACCTGGGAAAGCACGGACCTCCGACTGTATCCATCGGAGGAGCCGAGGCCTGCGCCCCATGTAACTTTCCGATCCGCGAGCCTTTCGATTCGGAGGGAACCGAGGCCTTCAGGCCTCAGACAAAGCCGGCAACAAAGGTAGCCTTCACAGGCTGCGGAAAAACTCGTCCCAAGAGCGGTTTTGAAAGGGCACGAGTTTACTCGTGCCGATAAGTCGATTCGATTGACACCGGCTTTAGCCGCGGAGGGATGTATTTCACAATTCTTCTCGGAACCTTTGACTTTTTCCGCAGCCTGTTCAGGCCCGGACTGCAGCCGACCGCCGCAAACCTCCGTGCCCTATCCTTCCGCGTTGTTTGCGGAAGGGTGGGAAACCAAAAACGCGTCGGACAAGCGCCGCCCCGACGACAAGCAGTCTTGCGGAGAATTAAACCCATTTGCCCCACAATGGGCTTGGAGTAGTTCCGGGCTGCTCTGCGAAACCGGAAGTGCAGGGGTACCAATTCGCCAACACCAAGCGCGGGAGTTTAAAGCCCCCCCCTACCCCCCAATATTTGCTTTTATCCACAGAGAATTTGCAGAAGATTTCCGAGACCTGTGAAGCGTCGATGAGCGGGTTCTTGGCAGCGAAGGCGGACGGATTCTTACGTCGTCACAATCTCGCTGAAGTCGGCTATGCGAGAGAAACCACCCAGCACCCACCGGATGAGCGCCAGACGGGCAGCACGCAATTCCGGCTCGGGAGCCATCACCATTACTTTGTCGAAGAATGCATCAATCGGAGTTCGCAAAGAGGCAATTGCTTCGAGAGCCGCCTTGTATTCTCGCTCAGACTGTAGACCGGCGACCTGGGGGGCAAGCGCAACAGCGGATGCGTGCAACAGTATTTCTTCCGGCGCAACGAAACATGAGGCGTCTGGGGCCTCCGAGGGAATCGAGTCACCCTTTTCCTCAGCTTGCCGCAGAATATTCTTCATACGCTTGAAGGCTACTGAAATCGCCGCGAAGTCCTCTGAGCCGCGTACGGCTGTTAGCGCTTCAGCGCGGGTAATCGCATCTCGTACATCGTCCGAGCCAGCAGCTAATACCGCGTTGACAACATCGTAGGCAAATCCGCAGATATCGCGCAGATGGAAATTGAGGCGCTCGGCAAAAAACGTCTTTACATCTTCAGCGAGCTTGGCCTGTGAGCAGCCCTCAGCTTCGTTGATCGGATTCTCATATAAATCGCTCAAGCTAAATGGGAGCTGGGACTCAGCAAGAATCTTCACCACCGCGTTCGCCGCGCGGCGTAGCGCAAAGGGATCCTTTGATCCCGTTGGAGCATGACGCTTAGAAAACATAGCCACGATCGTGTGGGTCCGATCGATGAGGCCGAGAAGTTGACCTTCAACGGTGGGCGGAATCTTATCGTCGGTATTCGCCGGACGATATTGCCAGTAAATTGCGTCGGATACTTTGTCGCCGAGGTTCTGCGCCCGAGAATAAAGGCCGCCGACAATCCCCTGTAACTCGGTGAATTCTTTAACCAGCTCAGTAGTAAGGTCTGTTTTCGACAACCAGACCGCGGTGGACAGAGCGTTCCAATCAAGCAAGTCCGAACGCAAGACTTGCAATACAACCGTAAGCCTGTCGAACAACGTCTTCGCCAAACGATGGTTCGCCTCGGTCTTCCAGTAGTAGCTTCCGAGCTCCTTCTGGAAGGTCACATTCTTCAAGCTCTCCACGCGCTCGGTCAGCGGCGTCTTCTGATCGAAGTCCCAGAAGAACTGCGCATCCTTGAACCGCGCCCGCAGCACGCGCGCATTGCCATGCCGAATAATTGCTTCGCCGTCGTCGTCCACGGCCGTGTTCAGCACCGCGAGAAAATGCGGGGCCAGCTTCCCTCCAGCGCCTTCCACCGCAAAGTATTTCTGGTGGTCGCGCATCACCGTGACCAGCACTTCTTCGGGAAGCTTCAAATACTCTGGCTCAAAATCGCCCAGGATCACCGTTGGCCATTCAGTCAGGTGCAACACTGTCTCGACCAGCGGTTCGTCTTCGCGCCAGCGCGCGCCGGCAACGGCTCGCGTCGCCTTGTCCAGCGCTTTGCGAATAATCTGCCTCCGCTCTGCAGTATCGACAACAACAAACGCTGAACGCAGCGCCTCGGCATATTCGCGGGCGGAACGTAAAACCACGGAGTGGTCGCCGTGCAGCACGCGATGTCCACGGCTGGCGTTGCCTGCAGCGATCCCCGCAATCTCCAAAGGCACGACTGCAGAATCGAGCAGCGCCACCAGCCACCGGATCGGCCGCACAAACCGCTCCGGCTTGCCGGCGCGCCAATACATGTTCTTGGCCCAATAGAGGCCCAACACTTCTTTCGGCAACTCCGCGGTCAGCACATTAGTCGCAGATCGCCCTTGGCGCTTGATCGACGCGCCGACATATTCCCCCTTCGCCGTCGTGACTTTTTCAAGCGCGGAAACGGCAACGCCGGCTTTCTTCGCAAAGGCCTCTGCCGCCGCCGTCGGTGCCCCGTCTTTGAACGCCACTTTCCACGATGGCCCTGTCATCTGCTCTTCGGTATCGGCCTGCGCAGCGAGCACACCTTCGACCAACACCGCCAAACGCCGCGGCGTCGAGTAGGTAGTCACCTTCGCGCCCTCGCCAAGCAGCCGCTCGCGCGTCAGCAACTCGGTGACACGCCGACCCAGCTCCGCCTCGGCCCCGGCGATCATGCGGGCGGGAACTTCTTCCAACCCAATTTCTAAAAGAAAATCGGCCATGTTACGCCACCGCCTGCTGCACGGCGTAAGCTTTGGCAACGCCCACGGCCAGCGCGCGAATGCGACCAATCACACCCACGCGTTCCGTCACACTGATGGCCCCGCGCGCATCCAGAATGTTGAATAGGTTGGAACATTTCAGCGCCAGCTCATACGTCGCCAGCAGTGGAAAGCGCCTCTTTTCGGCGGCGGCAGCGCTTTCGCTCTCAAGCAATGTGTTCCCCCGAATCAAGAGGGCCTTCGCTTCAGCCTCATAAAGATTGAAATGTTCCCACAGCTTCTCTACATCGGCATCCTCGAAGTTGTAGACCGAGAACTGCAGCTCTTCAGCGAATCTGACTTCGCCGTAGGTCACTGGCGCGCCTGTTTCAGGATCGCGCGCCCACACGATATCGTAGATGGAATCCAGATCCTGCAAGACCTGTGCGATGCGCTCGAGACCATAGGTCAGCTCGGCGCAGATGGGGTCGAGATCGAGGCCGCCGCATTGCTGAAAGTAAGTGAATTGCGTGATCTCCTGTCCATCGAACATGACCTGCCAACCCACGCCCCACGCGCCTCCAGCGGGCCACTCCCAGTTGTCTTCTTCGAACTTGATGTCATGCTTTTTTAGATCGATGCCCAATGCCTCAAGCGATTCAAGATACAGCTCCTGCACATTGACCGGCGGCGGCTTCAGAATGAGCTGAAACTGCGTGTGCTTGAAGAGGCGGTTCGGATTCTCGCCATAGCGGCCATCGGCGGGTCGGCGTGAGGGCTGCGCATAGCCAACACGATAGGGCTTAGGGCCAAGCACGCGGAGAAATGTCTCCGGCGCCATCGTGCCTGCGCCCACTTCCACGTCGTAAGGCTGCTGCAAAACGCAGCCACGATCTGCCCAGAAGCTTTGCAGGCGGAACAGCAATTCCTGAAACGTGAGGGCAGAGGTTTTTCGGATGGATTCGACTGGGCTCGACGACACAGGCAGGGCTCTCTTTACGGGACTCTCGACTATCTTACCAGTCCACACGATCCAGGCTATTCGTGCTCGAACAGCGACTTGGCGAGACCTGATTGTCGAATGATACTTTGCAGAGTGCCGCGTCTGAGAGGATCGTGGAGAGGGACGGGAACCGTAACGGTTGTCCCCTCCGTTTGCAACTGCATAACGCGGTGACTGCCGCGCTGGCGCACGCGACAAATCCGTGCTGTTCGAGAATCTTTGAGACTTCCGAGCCTGAGAGGACCCGCAGTCTACCCAACCGGCACCTCAACCTGAGTAATGAAGATCTCGCTGTTGACCCGCCGTGCAATCTCTGAGGGAGCGGCAGTCTCGAAAAAGAGCGTCAGGGCCTCAACGAGATTGGCGCGCGCTTCCTCAATCGTTGAACCCTGGCTTGCGATGTCCAACTCAGGGCACAGAGCGACAAAACCATCGTCTTCGCGCTCAATAATAGCCGTCATTCGCTGCCGTCCATGCATATCCGGATTCTACGCCATCTATAATTCGCCCGAATATCTGGCTGAATCCGGGCGGTTTTACATGCTGAGGCGCGCCAGCACTTCGGCGGTGCGCAGTTTGCGCTCGAGGTGCCGCTCCAGTGCCTGCAGTGTGAATCGCCGTAAATCGTGCCCTCGCCGCTTCGGCCACGGCTCGCCGGCAAATGCGCCCACAGGCGCGCGCAACATCCGCTGTGCCAGTTGCCAGGAGTCGGCAGAAAGATCGCTCGCGTTGCTGCTCCGATGCACGGCACAGAAAAGCCCATCCTGAAAAGGATTGAAGCTGGTCTCGCCCGCTCTGAGCGCCTCGCCGCACGCAGTGCAATGCGCGATGTCCGGCAGCAGCCCCATCAGACGCGTCATCCATAGCTGGAAATAGGTCAGCGGAAGCCACGGTTGCTCGACGGTTGTTTGTTCGAGCACCGAAACGAGCAGGCGGAAGACCGGCTCCTGCGGATCGTGCTCGGGGAGCGCCTGATCGAGCAGCTCGGCAAAAAAACTCAACACCGTCATGCGCACCTGATCCACAGGGCTGGAGAGAGGCGAGCGAATAATCTCCAACTGATCGAGCCGCACCAGTTCCTGCCTTCGGCCGCTCGGCGAACCAGGCACGCGCCACGGTCATCGGCTCCAAGGCGCCGCCGAAGCGCTTACGGCTTTTGAGGGCGGCTTTGGCGACACCCTTGATCCGGCCATGATCGCGCGTGAAAAAACTCACGATGAGATCGGCCTCGTGGACCGGCCAGGTGCGCAGAACCACGGATTCCGACGTAAGCACACTCATCGGCTTCCATCATCGCACTCGAGGTTGCCGACGAAAGTTCGTTCATAGACTCCGGGTGGCATCACCGAACCAAAACGGGATCAAAAATGGGAATTGATAGCATCGACAATCCATCCCAATAACCGCAATGGATTTTCACCGACTCATTGGAGACTTTGGAGATTGAGTAGTTTGAACTCACTCTGTGCTAATTCAGCGAATGAAACCGGGGATTTCAGGGACGAGCAGCAGGGACAACTGGGCGGGGTGATTCGGTATCGAATCACAAACAGAAAGCGATTTTCCCAGAGGAGTTTATTTAAATGGCACAGCATGCAACGGACGAACATACGCAGAACCAACCGAGCCATGAAGCTCAGTCCAAGGGTGGACAGCACTCCCAACAGAATCAAGGCAGCGCCGGTGGATCAGGCCAGCACAACCAGCCGAGCCACGAGGCGCAAGTGAAGGGTGGACAACATTCGCATCAGGGTACGCAGCAGGGCGGCAATCAGGATGCTTCCAAGCAGACGGACGATGGGCAGACTGGTGATGGGCGTTCGCACAACCAGCCCAGTCATGAAGCACAGGTGAAGGGCGGTCAGCATTCCCACTCCGGAGGCTCAAACCGCTAATCCGTGCGGCAATCAGAGGCAAGCGAAGTCCTTCGACTTCGCTTGCTCTTCCAATCACGGTTTGTGCGGGTGGGGATTCAGTCGCTTACGAACCCTAAAAAAGCGCGCACCGGGAACCAGTGCGCGCGATCGGTGCTACGTGACGCAGTTATCGGCCGAAGTGAGCCGAGTTCTTCTCGGTAAAATGGGCCCACTTTTCCGGCAGATCATCCAGCGCAAAGATGGCCGATACCGGGCACGCCGGAACGCAAGCGCCGCAGTCGATACATTCGACTGGATCGATAAACAGCTGTTCGGACTCCGCAAAGCCGGCTTCGTCTTTTTTGGGGTGGATGCAATCGACTGGACAAGCGTCTACACAGGCGGTGTCCTTGGTGCCGATACAAGGTTCTGCAATCACATATGCCATCGTGCAGTTCTCCGGAAAGGTATCTTCTCGACGCTGATAGTAGCACAGGACCCCGCAGGCAAGAGGCAACCTCTCAACTCGGCGTTTTGCTATGCGGGAATGGGTTAAACAGGCAAGAGGCAGTAGAGAACAGGGGGACAGAAGATCCAGGGACCGATCGGCATCCAGCGGTGTCAATCGACAAGCGAGAGAGCTGGGTCAGCCCTTCGCTGCTGTCTCGGCTTCCCTCTGCGCGGCCCATTCTGCAGGCGTCGGGATCGGCGACAAATCCTTGCCCGCGAACATATTCACAAAGAGGGTGAGTAACTCCTCGTGGATCGACCCGTTCGAAGCGAGAATTTCACGGCTGTCGATGCGATAACGGCGACCTTCAAAATCGGTGACACGGCCGCCCGCTTCTTCCACCAGCAGAATCCCCGCCGCCGTATCCCAGGGGTTCAGGTTGAACTCCCAAAAGCATTCGAGGCGCCCTGCTGCTACATAGGCCAGATCGAGGGCAGCCGAACCCGCGCGCCTGACCCCATGCGAGCGTAAGGTGAACTCCTGATAAAAGTGAATGTTCGGGCTGGCATGGCGCTTGCGACTTGGAAAGCCCGTGGCAAGCAGTGCCTCCGCTAGCTTTGAAATCGGCGAGGTGCGGATTGGCTTGCCATTGAGAAACGCACCCTTTCCTTTTTCAGAGGAGAAGAGCTCATCGCGAAGAGGATCGTAGATCACGCCTGCCACCAGGGTTCCGTCTTCCTCTGGCTTTAGCTGGGCAGGTCTCTGCTCCAGACCCATCGAAACGCAGAACTGGGGAAACCCATGAGCAAAGTTCGTCGTACCGTCGAGCGGATCGACGTACCAGCGAAACTCCCCATCGAGGCGTTCGCGCGTCCCCTCTTCGCCGTATACGCCGTGCCCGGGAAAGGCCTCGCTGAGGCGGGTCCGGATCAGTTTTTCGACGGTGCGATCGGCGACTGTCACCACGTCAACATCGCCCTTGTATTCGGTCTCTACGCCTTGGGAAAAGAACTCGCGCAGACGTGCACCGGCTTCCCTCGCGATCTCGGAAGCTTTGGGAACCCAGGTCCATTGCGGTGTGCCGGACGGCGCATTGCTCACAAAGCGGCCCCGTTCATCGCTGTCGTGCGCGAACCCCGGCGACGGCCGGATTCAGTTATGGTCTGAATCTGATGCTTGTAGATGAAGAGGTTTGGTTTCCCCTCACGCGTCAGGCGCAGCATCCCATCGTCGAAGTATTCGATCCAGCCGCGCACCGTCTCTCCATCCCACAACTTGACTGCCACGGGGACCTGGCGCTCGCTGAGAGAGCGCAGATACAACGCTTCCTGACCCGTTTCACCGGGAGGCGGAGTCTTGGAGCGGCGGTGGGGAGAGATTGGCGGAGTCATGATGTCATTTTAGATGCAGGATGGATGCCGCACAGTGAAAATCTTGTTGCGTAGTGCGGGAAACACATGATCGCTTTTGAAATCTAATTGTTCTTGACGGGCTCGTCGTTGTTCTTGACGGGCTCGTCGGCGTAATAGCCGGTACGATAGCGGATATTGAAGGACTCGTTTGCGGCGCGCGGGATGGTGACGCTCAGGCGATGGAATGTCCTGCCGGGTTCCTGATGGTGAGGATAGTACCCTAGCAAATACTGCGTGCGAAGGTCTTCGCTCACTTGCGCGAAGGCCTTGTCGAGACCGCCGGCGCTGGCGTAGAAGCTCTTGCCTCCGGTTTGCTCGGCAAGCGTAATCAGCGCATGCTCTCCGCCTATGTCGCGGCCGGCGCTGGCCTCAATGGGCACGTCGATGATGCTGTAAATCATGACCTCGTTGCGCAAGGCCTGCTCCAGCGCCCCGGAATAGGTAGTGTTTTTAGCGGTGTCGCCGCCGTCGGAGACCAATACCAGCACCTTGCGCCCTTCTTTGGTGCCCAGGCGCTGTGAAGCCAGATAGATCGCGTCATAGAGCGCCGTCGCATCGCCGCCGCGCAATGACCCCAATCCGCGATCGATGGCAGACACTTTGTTCGTGAACGAGGTCACCTCGCGTACGTCGGTGGCAAACTCAATCAGGCTCATCTGGTCCTGGGTGCGCATCAAGGCATGGACAAAGCGCCGCGACGCTTCGGCTTCGAGCGCGCGGTCCTTGAAGACGCTTCCGCTCGTATCGATGGCCAGCGTCAGGTTGAGCGGCAGCTCCGACTGGCGCTCGAAGATAGCAATATCCTGGGGCCGGTTGTCTTCGGCAATGGCAAAATCCTGGCGCGTCAATCCACCCACAATGGCACCGTTGGGATCGGTTACATTCACAAATACGTTGACGAGCTTCACATCCATGCGCAGCGTCATGCCATCCTGCGCGACGAGGAAGAATGCGCCAAGCACGGCCAAAGCGGCTGCAAGGAGGAATGCCCGTTTTACCCTCGACGACGGGGCCTTACCGAGCATCGTTCGCCTCCAGGCGCAACTCCGCCGGGAAAGGCTCGCCGGCGGCCCACACGGCGCCATCCACGAATGTCTCTTTCTTCCAGATGGGCACGGTGGTCTTGAGTGTGTCGATGAGCCAGCGGCAGGCGTCGAAGGCCTGCGCTCGATGGGCCGATGCCACGACGATCAACACGCTGGTCTCGCCCACCTCGAGGCGACCGAGGCGGTGGACGATGGTTACGTGACGCACGGCGAAGCTCGCCTGCGCTTTTTGTGCAAGCTCGCGCATCTGGTTCAGCGCCATCTCTTCGTAGGCCTCGTAGTCGAGATGCAGAGTCCGGCGGCCGCGTGAATTGTTACGCACAATGCCGTCGAAGACAACCACCGCGCCGTCTTCGCCGTGCTTGGATTCAGCGACGAGTTTGTCGGTATCGATGGGCTCGCGGGTGAGATTCGTGACGATATCCGGCGTTGGCTGAACCTGTTCTTGAGCGTTCGTCGTGCGCGGAGCACTGCCACCCGAGACAGGCGGCAAAAGACCTACTTCATCGCCCTGGCACAACACATGCGTGGCGGCGGCGTATTCGGCGTTGACGCTGACTGCGATGCCGCGCAGCATGGCCTGGGGATAATTCAGAGAAAGATCCGCCACCAAATCGGAGACTGTTGCGCCCTCGCGCAACGTTATCTCAGCCGCATGGGGGCCAAGAGCATCTTTCAGCGCACCGAATGCAAGCACGCGCACTTGAATCATCCCACCCTGAATCATCCCAACCTGAATCATAGGAAGAAGCATACTGCCTTTGAGTTAGACGCGGCAGCATGGGAACGGAAGTGCGTTCACCCCTAAGACATCTTGTACAGAAAGCCGGACGGCGTACCCCAAAGGTCGCGGGCCCGGTCTTCGTAGAAGATGCTGAACTCGATGCCTCCAATATCGTAATCAAACAGAGGAACGCGATTGAAGGTGTAGTCCCCTTGAAACGAATACTCGTCTCCGCTGCAGTCGATCATCAGGGCGCTTTCAGAAGAGAGCCGCTCGGAGTGGGTGAGCAGAATGCATGCAACAGCGAAGACGCCCAGGGCAAATTCATGGCCGTCCATCACCACACGGGCGCGCCGGGCAGATCGGCCGCGATGGCGCATGCCCAGTTGGGCGCCCACTACCAGAAAATCCTGCTCCTGCTGCTGGTCTGACAGAATCTTCTCGGCCAGCTTGGTGCGGTCGGACTGACGCAGGTAGGTTGGTCCAAGACGGCCAATGACACGATTGGAAATCTTCCTGCGCGTGGCGAGAGCTGCGAGCACCAGCTCGACGGCTTCGTTGTATGTGGGCGCCAACGCCTGCCAGCGCGGGATCGCAAACCATGCTTCAGCGCCGACGAGGAGCGGTTTGCGGCTTAGCTTCTCCATGCAACTGCCCAGGGAAGGAAACAGCTTGCGCAATTCCGTGACCTGGGCTTCTACGGGACGAACCTGGTATTTGGGCGGGTAACCATGACTGGAAGGCACCTGCTCGCTTTTGAACTTGTCGCTCACCGTGTGCTGGTGGATAATGCCCACAATCGAATCAATGAGTTCGGCCTGCAGCTCCCGATTCAGATCCAGAACCTGCTGTGCTCGATTCCGGTCTAATTGTTCAATCGCGATCTGAAAGGCTTTCTGAGCGGCCTCTCCAAGAGATACAAGGAGCTGTGTGTTCTGGCATTCCGTTGTATTTCCTGAAAGGTGGAGTGGAGTCAAGGTTGGTGTAGCCATATTCACCGCCAACTGGGGTTAAGCATCCGATCTTTGCTGTTTTCATCGGCGCTGGCGCCGGATCCACGAGTGCGTCCGGTCCCGTGAATTTCGGGGAGTGTGCGACGGTCCAAATTGGACCGAGCATTCTCCAAAGGACGCAAAAGAGGCCGGCAGTTTCGCCGGCCTCGTCTTTCACCTAGAGCGCTGAATTATGCCGCGACGCTGGTTCCCGCTTCCGCGATCGGCACGGTCTGCGGATGGGCGTTCAACAGAGGCAACGCGACAGCCAAGACATCTTCAATGTGGCTGGCGTAGTGAATGTCCACGCCTTGCGTCATCTCCGGCGTCAGATCCTCTTCCACATTCTGGCGATTCTCGGCGGGCAGGATGATGGTTTCGACCCCGGCCCGGCGCGCAGCCAGGAACTTCTCCTTGATTCCGCCCACAGGCAACACGTTTCCGCTGAGCGTGATCTCACCGGTCATGGCCGTGAGTGGACGCACCGGCGTATCGGTTAGAAGCGACGCGAGAACGGTCGTCATGGTCACGCCCGCCGACGGACCATCCTTGGGAATCGCTCCGGCAGGCACGTGAATGTGGAGGTCGAGATCCTTGTTGAAGTCCTCGGCTAACCCCAAAGCTCCGGAATTGGACCGGACCCACGTCAACGCTGCCTGCATGGATTCCTGCATGACTTCGCCGATCTGACCCGTCATGGTGAAGCTGCCTTTGCCCTTCATCTTGTTGGCTTCGATGAAGAGGATGTCGCCACCCGCCGGTGTCCAAGCCAGGCCGATGGCCACGCCGGGCCGCTTCACGCGCTCGGCTACCTCGGTCTCAACGCGAACCTGTATGCCGCCGAGGAAGTCCTTCAGGACTTCACGCGTGACGACAAGCTTGTCTGTATTTCCTTCCACCACACGACGCGCCTGTTTGCGGCAAACAGTGCCAATGACCTGTTCCAGCTTGCGTACGCCGGCTTCGCGGGTGTAGTGACGGACAATGTGCCTGATCGCTTCTTCGGGAAAATCGATGTGCTCCGCTGTAATCCCGTTGGCCTTGATCTGGCGCGGAATCAGGTAACGAAACGCGATGTGCACTTTCTCTTCTTCGCTGTAGCCCTGGAGCGGAATAATCTCCATCCGATCGATCAAAGGCGCCGGAACGGTATCGAGCATGTTGGCCGTGCAGATAAACAGCACCTTCGACAGGTCAAACGGTACGTCGAGATAGTTGTCGCGGAACGTGTTGTTCTGCTCCGGGTCGAGCGTCTCAAGCAGCGCCGAGGCCGGATCGCCGCGGAAGTCCCGGCCCAGCTTATCGACCTCGTCGAGCATGATCACCGGGTCGTTGGTTTCGGCCCGCCGAATGCTTTGGATAATCTGGCCCGGCAGAGCGCCAATATACGTGCGGCGATGACCGCGAATCTCCGCCTCGTCATGCATACCCCCCAGTGAGACGCGCTGGAACTTACGTCCCAGGGCGCGCGCAATCGAACGGCCCAGGCTGGTTTTGCCCACACCCGGAGGTCCGACAAAGCAGAGAATCGGCCCTTTCATGTCGGGCTTCAACTCAAGGACCGACAAGTAATCGAGGATGCGATCCTTGACCTTTTTCAACTCGTAGTGATCCTCGTCGAGGATCTCCTTGGCTTTGCCAATATCGATTTTCTCGCCTGAGCTCTTGGCCCAGGGCAACACGGCAAGCCATTCGATGTAGTTCCGGGTGAGAGAATAGTCGGCTGCCATCGGCGACATACGGCCAAGGCGGTTCAACTCCTTCATCGCCTCTTTCTTCACGTCGTCCGGCATGCCGGCAGCTTCGATCTTCTCGCGCAGGTCGTCGACTTCGCGCTGGCCCTCGTCCTGCTCACCCAGCTCCTTCTGGATGGCCTTCATCTGTTCGCGCAGGTAGTAGTCCCGCTGCGACTGCTGGACCTGATCCTGCACCTCGCTTTGAATCTTAGTGCGCAATTGCTGCACCTCAAGTTCCTTGGCAAGGTGTTTATTGAGCTGTTCGAGCCTCGCTTGAATCGAAGTTGTTTCAAGCAGCTTCTGCTTATCGTCGGTAGTGAGGAACGGCAACGATGAGGCAACAAAATCCACCAGCCGGCCAGGATCCTCGATGTTTGCCGCTATCGTCCGCAGTTCATCCGATAGCGTCGGCGACTCGGAGACGATCTGCTGGAATTGTCCAATGACATTGCGCACCAGGGCTTCGACACTGGAATTGGATTCGGGACTCGCGTCTTCGAGTTCCTCGATCTCGGCAACCATGAAGGGTTCTGTTTGCACGTAGCGTAACAACCGCACGCGGCTGACGCCTTCGGTGAAGACGAAGCGGCTCTGGTTGGGCATGCGCACAACCTTATGCACAGTGGCGAGGGTGCCCACTTCGTGCATGTCGGTGGGGTTGGGCATATCCAACCTCGGATCGAGCTGCGCGGCAACGATAATGGAGCGTTCTTCGCCGAGAGACTCAATCAGCTGGATGGAGCTCTCACGTCCAACTGTAAGCGGCAGAACAGCGTGCGGGAAAAGCACGGTATCACGTACCGGAAGTACAGGAATTCGCCGAGGTCCTGTTGCACTAGAAGCTGTTGCGGGAGGTAAGATAATCGGCTGATTCGGCATTGAGTGTCCTTTTGTCAACTTTCCTTCATTAGAGCACGCAGAAGAAGAAAAGTTTCAGGAAAAGTCGCTGGTTTTCGTGTCCTTTATGTCCTCAATCCTGAACGATCCATAGTACGCTCCGGGGAAGAATGGGTTCCAAAGTAAAATTGGCGCCCCGCGTGTAATTTTCGGCAAGAGAGATTCGAGGCCACCTCCGCCTCAAAAGTCGATTTTCCGCTTTGGGCCGAGTCGGGTCCTCATTGAGCCTCCGGAGAATCTCTCGATCCGATCCTTATATCGACTCAAATGGATGGAAAGGTGAGCGCCGGCCGGCCAACCATCTGTCACCAGCCGGCGCCTGAATCAATCGGGCTGGACGGAGCCCTCTTCCTTCTTAATCGCGAGTTCAATACGATCCCAGAGCTCCTCATTGGGCTGCTCAATGGGAAAAAGTTGTCGGGCAGCCTCGGCGATCGTTTCGAGGTCCGCGAGCAGAGCGCGGCAGTTAGCACAGGTCTGAAGGTGGGGATGCATCGAAACATCGTCCCCGGTGGCGATCAGATCAGCCATCTGGGCCTGAAACTCCTGGCAGCTCAGGTCTTTGCGGTCTTCGGTCATTGCTGCCCCCCCCTCTGAAGAGTTGTGCGCAGAGCGTCTCTGAGTTTCAGTCTCGCCTTGTGTAACTGCGATTTGCTATTGCCAATGGAGCAGTCAAGCATGCCTGCGATTTCATTATGCTCGTAGCCCTCGACGTCGTGCAGGACAAAGATCAGCCGGTAGCCTGCGGGGAGATCGGCGACTGCGCGCTCGAGCGCAAGTCTATCGATGGATCCGGACAAAGACAAATCCGGAGCCCCGAAGCTGCGGCCGGGACCGTCATCATGGGTGGGCTCCATCGCTTCGTCCAGGGACATCAGGGGTAGTCCCTTTTTGCGCAGGTGCATGAGCACGACATTGATCGCGAGGCGGTGCAACCATGTGGAAAAAGCTGAGTCTCCTCGAAATGTTGCGATCTTTCGATGCAGTTGAAGGAACGCCTCCTGCGTCAAATCTTCAGCTTCGGCCGCATTGCCCACCATGCGCAGGCAAAGGGAGTAAATGCGCCTTTTGTGAATGGAATAGAGTTGGGCAAAGGCGAGGTGATCTCCAGCTTGAGCGCGTGCGAGGGTATTGGCGTCTGGGGAGTTGGACAGGACGGTATAGGTCGGCGCGACATCTGCAGCCGGTGCCGGTCCAGATTCTGGGTTGGGCGGGGAACTTTTCGCAGAATTCGATCGGGGCATGCGTAACCTTCCAGGGGAATCGCTTGCGATTGCAAGTCGGGTATTGCTGCACCGGGCTTCTTTGGTGGTTAGTATAGGGTGCAGCATTTTGGTTGGCGGTACTTCAGTGCTTGTGTTCCTGTGCGATGCCATGCAGATTCTTATTTGGATGCAATCATTTGCCGCAACGAAGCCTTACATCTAGTGTTTTTTCAGGAGAAATGGTTTTGAGGCCAGCGTCGGCGGGCACCTTGGGCAAGCGAATACTATTTGGCATCCTGCTGGCGGAAATCTTTGCGGCTGTTTTCCTTGATGCGACTTTACTATATAGCCAACAAAGTACCTCTTCAGTTAATAGTCAGCGGCCATCCGGCAGGGGCGTTCAGCAGAATCAAGTTTCTGGAGGGCCGGAAACCAGTTCCCTGGACCAGTTTCTCGGATTGACTGTCGTGCGGGTCGACTTCGAAGGAGTCGATCCTTCCCGATTTGCTCCCCTTCCTGAAAGACTTGCAGAACTGATACGAACGCCCCTCACGCAAGAAAGTCTTGCTCGAAGTCTTCGCCTGGTGTACGCGAGCGGTCTGTTTGAAACAGCCGAAGTCGAGGGAACCCCCGCACCCGGGGGGGTCGCTCTTACCTTCAAAGGAGCACCCCGCATGTTTATCGGGACCGTGAGTGTAACTGGGGCAAAGGGCGCAACCATCAATACCCAGTTGGAGCGCGCCTCGCGGCTCCAGGCCGGCACTCGCTTCACCGAGGCACGGCTCAACCAGGGACTGGACCAGATGCGCCAGGCGCTTGCGGATAACGGATTTCACGAGCCGGTAATCAACCATACCCTTACTCCGCATCCCTCAGACCAGCTCGTCGATGTCGCCTTCACAGTGGTATCGGGTCCCCAGGCGCGGATTGGAGTTGTCAAAGTGGACGGAACGCCGGGTATGAGCGTTGACGAGTTCCGCCGGCATGCGCATCTTCGGCCTGGTGCCCACGTCGATCACGACACTGTTAACCGCGCCTTGAATGGAGTGCTGAAGTACTACCAGAAGCAGGGCCGGCTCGAGGCCGAAATCAAATTGGAGTCGCATAGCTACGCGGCTGACACAAAGAAAATGAACTTCGGGTTCACCGTGAATCGCGGACCGATCGTGAAGTTACGCGCGCAGGGAGCGGGAATCAGCATGGATCGGCTGAAACATGCAATTCCCGTGTACGAAGAGGGGACGGTGGACGAAGATCTCCTCAATGAAGGCAATCGGCGGCTCCGCGACTATTTCCAGCGGCTGGGCTACTTCGACGTGAAGGTCGATCATGAGCGCCAAACCCCGGAACCTGATCAGGTCGTGATCGTCTATACCATCACTCTGGGGTCGAAGCGTCGCGTTGAGAGCGTCTCGGTCACCGGGAACCGATACTTCGATTCCCCCACGTTGAAGGATTTGTTAAGCGTGCGAGAGGCCGGCGCGCTGGATCGCCAGGGGGTCTACAGCCAGGCGCTTGTGTCGGCAGATGTCAGCGCCATCGAGAACGTCTATCAGAACAATGGATTCCCTTCAGTCAAAGTGACTCCCAAAACAATCCCGATTGACCCAACGTCCACCTCCGGAAAGCCCAGGCATGCCGGTCTTGCCGTGGAGTATCAAATCAACGAAGGACCGCAGCAGCGAGTGGGAACAGTGACGCTGGAAGGAAATGAACATGTGGAAGCTGCAAGGCTTCTCCCCTTGCTGAATACTTCTCCGGGCCAGTTGCTTTCGGCACAGAATCTTGCTGGAGACCGGGACGCGCTGCTGACCGATTATCTGAGCAAGGGATTCGATCAGGTGCGGATCGAGGTCGAGGAACATCCGCAGCCTGCAAACGCGAATATGGCGGATGTTGTTTTCCATATCACGGAAGGGCAGCAGGTTTTCGTCCGCAAGGTATTAATGACTGGATTGGTTTACACACGCCCCGATACTGTGGCGAGCGCAGTTACGATTCATTCGGGCGACCCACTCAATCAGACAGCTCTCCTCGAAACACAACGCAACCTATACAACTTCGCACTCTTCAATGAAGTCGACACGGCGATCGAAAACCCCAGCGGCGGCGAGACGCAAAAAACGGTGCTTCTCCAAATCGCTGAAGCGCGCCGATGGACTTTCACTTATGGACTCGGCTTTGAGGCGCAAACTGGAACGCCACAAAACAATTGCGCCGGATATATAGCCACCGGAACCCCGTGTTCGCCTAATGGGAAAACTGGAATCAGCCCACGAGTGCTTGGCGCTCTGACGCGCAACGGCCTCTTTGGACGAGACGAGTCGGCCTCGGTCCAGGGCACCTATGGTTTGTTGGAACAGAAAGTGAACCTAGTTTTCCAGAATCCGCACTTTTATGGCAATCCGAACTTCGGACTCACGTTTACCGGCGGTTATGCGAACAGCCAGGACGTGACGACGTATGTCGCTTCAAAACTGGACGCCGGATTGAGGTGGACCGAACGCTTCAACGGCACGGGCAGACATTTCTCGAAGGCAAACACGTTGGTTTACGAATTCGATTTTCGCCGCGTGAAGGTGGCGGCGAGCAGCCTGCAAGTCTTCCCGACCGAGATTCCAGTCCTGTCTCAGGCAGTCCGTGTCGCCGGGCCGGGAATGACTTGGCTTCGCGATACGCGCGATTCGCCGCTCGATGCGCATCGCGGGACATACACCAGCTTTCAGGAGTTCTTTTCCAGCCACACATTCGGCTCGGAGGCACAATTCAACCGGCTTGACTTCTCCAATTCCAGCTTCTATGGCTTCGACAAGAACCGCTTCGTCGTAGCACGCAACACACGCTATGGTCAGGAACGAGCCTTCGGATCGAACTCGGATGAGCTGATCCCACTCCCTGAAAGGCTTTACGCCGGCGGTCCCACATCGCTGCGCGGCTTTTCAATTAATGCAGCCGGACCGCGCGATCCCGAAACAGGTTTTCCCATCGGCGGAGCCGGAGCTTTGGCAAACAGCACCGAACTCCGATTACCACCGCCGACATTGCCCTGGGTGGGAGACTCGGTCAGTGTCGTTCTCTTCCACGACATGGGAAATGTCTTCGCAAATGCAGGAGATGCATGGGAAAGTGCCTTGAGAATTCATCAACCCGACCGCGATTCTTGCAAAGCGCCCACCCCGGCGCAAATCGTCAACGGCCAAACGATCCCGCCTACTCCGACTGGCCCTTCCAGTGCCATCGGCCCGTTGGGGCAGTGCAGTTTCAACTACTTTTCGCATGCTGCGGGCCTGGGTTTGCGCTACCATACGCCCGTCGGGCCCATTCGTCTGGATTTCAGCTATAACCTGAATCCGCCCATCTATCCGGTAAACGTCAACTATTCGCTTTCGCTCCCCTACACCGATCAACATGTCGGCGAAGCCAGCCATTTCAACTTTTTCTTCAGCTTAGGTCAAACGTTTTGATGACAATTGCCGGCCACACTCAGCTCGGCCCCAAGGCCTACGCGCAACCGCTTAGAAGATTGTTTTTGTGCCTGCTCCTGGTTGGCTTTGGGGGTGGCCTTGTGCAGCTTCGATCTCAAACGTCTCCGTCTTCGACGCCCGTAGTCCTGGATCACGTGGTGGCGGTAGTGAATGGCCGCGCCATTCTGGCCAGCGACGTCAAAGAAGAGATGCTTCTGTCGGTTCTGGAGCCAAGGGACGAAGAGCAGGGCGTGGAGACTCCCCAGGCGGCTCTTCAACGCATTGTCAGCCGGACGCTCATCCGGCAACAGATTCGCGAGGAAGATGCGAGGTCGATCGAACCGACGCCGGAGGAAGTGAAGGAACGCCTCTCTGAAATCAGAAAACAATTGCCGATTTGTGTTCGAGAGAACTGTTCAACAGACGATGGATGGAAGAGATTTCTCGATAACCACGGCTTGACTCAAGCCCGCGTGGAATCGTACTTACGCGGCCGCATGGAGATTCTTCGCTTCATTGAAATCCGCTTCAGCCAGGGAATCCGCATTTCGCAGCAGGAGATCGAGGCGTACTACAACAACACGCTTGAGCCGCAGTATCAAACGGGCCAGAAAGCTCCGCCGCTCGACCAGGTCGCTCCCCGGATCGAAGAGATCCTGCTGCAACGGCAGGTCAACGCCATGTTCAGCGGATGGCTCGACAGCCTGCGCAAACAAGGCGACGTCGAGGTCCTCGATTCCTCATTTGAACTTGGCGATGACTCGCTCCAGGGAGGCACGGCGCCATGAGCGAGCCTGGGGAAATGCAAGCAACAGAGAGCGAGCCGAAGCGGCGACGCCGGCCCCGCAGGCGCTTGGTTCTGATGGGGGGCATTGGCGTGCTGCTCCTCGTCGTAAGCATCTTCGGCTTGATCCTCTGGGGTGGATCGGCGAGCTTTGAGAATCTAGTCCGTCATCGGCTGATCGCTCGAATCGAGGCAGCGACTGGTGGACGGGTCGAGATTGCGGCGTTCCACTGGCATCTATTCCGCCTGGATGCGGAGGCAACGGGTTTAGTGATTCATGGCCGTGAGGCTGCGACTGAGGCGCCTTACGCACAAATCGCACGCGTACATGTTGGAATAAGCGTGCTCGGATTCTTCAGCCCGCACATTCTTCTCCGCGACCTGGAAATTACCCAACCCGCATTTCATTTGATTGTCTATCCCGATGGCTCGACCAACCAGCCGCAACCCCGTAGGCCAACTCAATCGAGCAAGTCCGGAATCAATACTTTTTTCGACTTGAAGGCGGATCATATCGCGCTGGAGCAGGGAGTTCTCGACTACGAGAACCGTGCGGCAGACTTTGACTTTCAGAATCGCCACCTACGCCTCGACTTCGCCGCCAACGACGTTTCGGCCGTCATCTCGTATGTAAAAGCCAGCGGTACGAATCCCGAAAGCTACCGCATAGAGGCGGGAGCGCGCGACATCGCAGTCACACGCGGCGATACCGCGCATCCTGAGCCGCAGGTGGCGGAAGGATTTGCGCAGGCGACCCTCGACCTGACGCGCAACGCAACCTTTCTACGTTCACTGCGAATCACATCGCGGAGCAAGGATGCCGGCGAGCACACGCTGACTGTCTCCGGTTCGCTTGCTGACTTCGCTCGCCCACACTGGCATGCAACGGCACAGGGCGTTCTGGACATGCGTCTTCTGGAGCCGTCGACAGGTTACCCGAACTCGCCGGAAGGGCTGGCTCAACTCGATCTTTCTGCAGAAGGACACGACGGGGAGTTTCGCGTCGACGGAAAAGTCCACGTAGATCGAGGTTCTTATATTGCGCCCGGTGTGAATGCCCGGGGCATAAATCTGGATGCGCACGTTCATGCAGATCCGGAGCAGCTGCTGATCACTTCGATCGTGGCGCGCCTTCATCAGGGCGGTCAGTTGGAGGGAACGGTCGCGCTGGACCACTGGCTTCCAGTCATACCAGGGGCTCCCGTACTGGAAGCTGCAGCGACGGTGGCGCCACGGAAGACTTGGCGGTTCGGCCATAGCCAACAACCTGCGCCCAAGCCGGTCTCCAAGCCTAGTTATCCCCCGCCTCTGCCACTCCTCGTGAATGGCAAAGTGAGGGCGCAGCTCAAAAACGTCGCTCTGGACACGGTGCTGGACATCGTTGGCCAAGGACCTTTTCAACGGTTGGGGATTGACGCGCGGCTCGATGGCCCAGCAACCGCGACCTGGTCGAACGGCGATACGAAGACCCTTGTGGTCGACGCCAAATTGGACATGAGCCCTTCCATCGTCACCCCGGCGAGGGAGGCGCCTGCGACGGGCAGGATCGATGGCACCTACACGCAGCGCGACGGCGCGGTTGATCTGCGTAAGCTCGATGTCGAGTTGCCGGGAAGCACTATTGGGGCACACGGCCATCTTGGCGCATATCCCATCAACAGCCCATCGGCCATTGCTATTGATTTTCATTCGCACAATCTGAACGAATTCGACACCGTGCTGCGCGACCTCGGGCTCCGGCGAGAAGGAAAGTCAGGAACTGCAGCTCTTCCTTTACTGCTCGGAGGGCAAGCGGAGTTTCACGGCAATTGGTCCGGTTCTCTAAACGATCCCTACCTGAATGGCGACTTGAAAGCATCGGAGATCACTCTTGAATTGCCGGCGAGCCCGAGCGACAAATCCGGAAAACCGCAGCTTGTGCATTGGGACAATCTGGAAGCCATCGGCAGCTACTCGGCGGCACGCATTTCGATCGATCGGAGTCAACTCACGCACGGGCCGTCCACGATCCACATGGACGGCTCGTTAACCGGCTCCCCTTCGTTACCCCACCAAAAAGGAATACCGAATTTCGATTCCAACGCCGAACTTCATCTTCACTTGAATGCCAGCCGTGTCGGAATTGAGGAAGTCCTGCCGTTCCTGGGTAAGAGCCTGCCAGTGACCGGTCAACTGAGTGCCCAGATTGCGGCAGACGGGCCGGTTCACGCGCTCGATGGCTCAGGATGGGTCGAATTAGATCATGGTGTCGTCTACGGTGAGCCCGTGGCGCGCATCCACGCACAGGGCAAGATTGTGGGACACGATGTGCAGGTCGCCTCGATTACCGTAAACGATGCGGCCGGAAAAGCCTCCGGCTCCGGCAGCTTCGATCTGGTATCACGCCGGCTTCAGTTCGAGGCCCAAAGCACAGGTCTTGACATCAGCCGAATTCAGGGCCTTCAGAAAGATGGATTTTCAACGAACGGCACACTGGAGTTCTCAGTCTCTGGCCGCGGGACATTGGATGATCCGCGGATTGAAGCAAAGGGCAGAATTGGCGGACTGACTCTGAGCGGCGAGCCCGTGGGCGAAATGCAAATCACCGCCCACACGGCAAATCATAGTCTCACCTACGACCTGGCGACTCACTTCCAATCCGCCTCATTAACGGCGCATGGACAAACTGCGCTCGACGCCGATTACACGACTCAGGCCAGGGTTGAGTTTTCTGATTTCAATATTGCCAGTCTTCTCGAGGCGGCTCACGTGCCTGGGCTCACCGGTCAGTCCGCGCTGGCGGGCACAGTGACGATTGAGGGACCACTGGCGCACCGTGATCAACTTCGAGGCGATGCGCGGCTGCAGAGCCTCGCCGTCACGCTGTCCGGTGTTCATCTCGCAAGCGATGGGCCGGTGCACGCCACATTGGCTAACTCCCGAGTGAACCTTGATCCGCTCCACGTCAGGGGAGAAGAGACAGATCTTCACGCCCAGGGCAGCCTCGATTTTGAAGCGAATCGGCGTCTGGACTTTGCTGCCAACGGCTCCATTAATTTGAAGCTCGCGGAATCCATCGATCCGGACCTCACGGCAAGTGGCACTGCTACTTTTCAGATAGAAGCCCACGGTCCTCTGAGCAATCCTGGGCTCCGCGGCCGCGTTGCTATCCAGGACGGCTCGATTGCCCTCGAAGACCTGCCCAACAGCCTGAGCCAGCTGCATGGAACCTTGGAGTTCAATCAAAACCGATTGGAAGTCAAATCACTGACAGCGATGACGGGGGGCGGCCTCCTTAGCGTTTCGGGTTATCTGGCCTATCAACATGGCGTATTCGCCGACCTCTCGGTTTCCGGTAAGGGAATTCGCATTCGTTACCCTCAAGGCGTGAGTTCACTCGCGGATGCAAATCTGCAGCTTCAGGGCTCGCAAAACAACCTTCTCCTCAGCGGCAATGTGATGGTCACGCGCTTTACCGTGAGCCCCGACCTGGACATTGCCGCCTTTGCGACGCAGGCAAGCAAGATCCAGACAATAGCTGCACCCGATGCACCGTCCAATCACGTGCGTCTCGACGTGCGCATCCAATCCTCTCCGCAGTTGAATTTTCAGAATGCCTTCGCCAAGCTCGCGGGCGACGTCGATTTGCGTTTACGCGGCACGCTCGCCACACCTACTTTGCTTGGCCGCGTATCGATCACGGAAGGCAACGCAACCATCGCGGGAACACGTTACGAGTTGCAGCGCGGGGACATTACGTTCACAAATCCGGTTCGCATTGAACCCGCAATCGATCTGAATGCGACGGCTCGCGTTGAAGACTACGACATCACGCTGGGACTGCACGGCACGCTCAGCAAGATGACAGTTTCATATCGAAGCGATCCACCACTTCCCGAGGCCGACGTCGTTGCCTTGCTTGCCTTGGGAAGAACTGAGAATGAGCAGCAGATTTACGGGCAGCAACAGGAACAGGTTGCCGCGAATCCCACCACGGAGGCATTACTGGGAGGGGCGCTCAATGCAACTGTGAGCAGCCGCGTGCAGAAGCTGTTTGGCGCCGGTTCGGTCAAGGTGGATCCCAATTATCTTGGCGTCCTGGGAAACTCCACGACTCGAATTACGGTCGAGGAACAGCTGAGCAAATACGTCACACTCACCTATGCAACCGATGTAAATACCACGGCACAACAGCTGCTACAGGCTGAAATCGCCATCAACAGGCACGTCTCGTTGCTCGTCGCGCGGGACGAATCAGGCGTCTTTTCGATGGTGCTGAAAGCAGTGCGGCGTTATCGCTAGAGCAGGCCCACAATTCACGTGCCCTTTTCAGTTCCGCGAAAGGTGGCATTTTCTTAAGAAAAATGCCACTCGGGAGTTGCGGCTTCGGTGTACAGCAATTGTGGAACCGCTGTAGCGCTTGGGCTGGTCTTGAGCCCGCACTGCCAATCTCCCACCGACGAGCTTCTCGTTCAGGATTTCAGAGCCTTCAGCAACTGAACAGGATGGATTGGCTTGGCGAGGATCTCGAAGAAATACCCTTCAATCGATGCATCATCGAGCAGGCTCGATGTGTCCACGTTGCCTGAGAAAAGAACAATCCGCGCATCGGGACAGGTGACGCGAACCGCTTTCGCCAGCTCAATCCCATTGAAGTCCGGCATCACCACGTCGGAGACTACGATCTCCGGGCATTGTTCTTGAATCGATTGAAGAGCAGCGGCGCCGCTGTATTTCGCAACTGCGGAAAACCCATTGCGGTTGAGAATCATCGCCACGCTGTCGGCAATCACTTTCTCATCATCCACGACGAGGACCTGGGGCAGACTCCGGTTCTTTGTGTCCAGGCCTTTTCGCGCTGCGAATCGTGATTCGCCTGGATGATCGGCCAGATTGCTTGCGAAAAATTGAGGAGGAACTCCTTCAACCACGGTTCTTACAATTGTTGTTATCAAGAGATCTGTACGTCTGTCGATCATTCGCTGTCATTTGCCTCATCGTTTACGTTTGTGCTTCCACTTGGGACAAAAAAGCTCATGACTCTCCCAGCTCTTTGTCCCCGCTGAGTGCGGAAGCACAGATAGCCGCGTTGCCGCTGTATCAGAGATTTCGTTGCCACGAGACCGATTCCAGTTCGAGACTTCACCTCCGGTGACACACCGGTGCGGTGCTTCCTGGCTACAATGACGGTGCACGATCTGCCGGAACCAGCGCGTGCCGGCGAATTCGCTCGGGTGATCGCGAAGAGCAGATTCGCCCTCGTAGAAAAAAATAGAATGGGCCCCGTGGGGCCCGGCCGTGTCGATATCCCGCAACGGCATAGGACAATTCTCCAAAGTTGAGCCCAGGGGGATTCCGCTCTCCACATCTTTCTCCATTCAATCCGGGGATCATGGAAGAGGGCTCGCTCACTCCCTCTCAGGCGTACGATGCAGTTCCGTCGCCTCCTGTTGTCAAAGCACTCGGTCTCCCTGGGGTTACGACGGCGACACTGCACAAGACAAACATCTTAGGGACAAGCGCCATGTTTCAACACAACCCAACGCTGAATCGCGTGTCTATATGAAAAGTGCGGCGGCTTTCACATGGAAACCCGCCATACGATCGACCAGAAAGAGGAGGAAGTATGACGACTAAGATGAGTCGTTCCAGGGCAGCCATCTTGGCAGCCACACTCGCTGGATCCCTCCTGAGCCTTCCCCAGGTCTCCTTGGCGATGGCCGGGAACTCCGGAGTAAATGCAACCAGCGGGCAAGACCAGCCGGATGCAACCAGCACAGTCAAATCCAAATTAAGCAAGTCGCAGTTCAAGAACATCCAGGTGAATGTGGATTCGAACGGGATCGCTACCTTGACGGGGAGCGTCGATTTGTTCGAATACAAGGCCGACGCTGAAAAGCGGGCAAGCAAAGCGAAGGGGGTCACCGCGGTCAGAAACCAGATCGAAGTCGCGGGACCAAGCGTAGCGGACCAGGAACTTCAGAACAAACTGGGTGAAAAACTGGCCTACGATCGGGTCGGTTACGGGACCACTCCCTTCAACGCCATCAGTATCAAAGTTGAGAATGGCGTTGTGACGCTGGGCGGCCATGCGTACGGTTACCCGGATCGTGATTCCGCATTGGCTCTCGTGAGCACCTATCCCGGTGTGAAAGACGTGGTCAGCGAAATTGAAGTCGACCCGACGTCAATCATGGATGACCAGACTCGCTTGCAAGTAGCACGCGCTGTCTATGGCTATCCTTCGCTGAACAAGTATGCCATCGATCCGGCCAAGCCGATTCGCATCTCGGTGCAGAACGGGCATGTTGAGCTCTATGGCACGGTCGAGACACAAGCCGATAAAGAAACAGCCTACATCCGCGCCAACGGTGTTCCGGGCGTCTTCGGCGTGAAGAACTACCTGCAGGTGGCCAACCAACCCACCGAATCGAGATGATTCGATCATTCACGGACCCGCTTCGCGCCAGGGCACTGTTGCTCTGGCGCGTGCTGGTTATCTGAAAGAAATCTGCAACCCTGGGTGGTTCTTGCTCGTTCCGTCGACGGTGGCATAAGTGCCTCTCTGCCCGCATGTAAACTGGTCGATAGAGCGAGGCGCGGTGGGTCTATTCGGAAAAACACGCAGGACTCTGGAAATGATCAAGTGGGAGCACTCGATTTTTGCGCTCCCCTTTGCACTAACCGCAACGATTCTTGCTGCGCGCGGAGTGCCCGCTTGGCCCACCCTTGTTTGGATCCTGATCGCAATGGTCTCGGCGCGGGCTTGTGCGATGGCCTTCAACCGCTGGGCCGACGCCGACATTGATGCCGCCAATCCGCGCACCCGAAACCGCGCCATTCCGGCAGGTCTGCTGTCACGCTCATTCGTGCTTGGTTTCACAGTGCTGACGGGACTTCTCTTCGTCGTTGCTGCAGCCAATCTCAACAAGCTCACACTGGAGTTGAGTCCTGCGGTTTTGATCGTTCTGCTCGGTTACAGCTACATGAAGCGCATGACCCGCTGGTCTCACGTTGTGCTCGGGCTTGCGCTTGGCCTCGCTCCTGCGGCTGCCTGGATTGCTGTGCGCGGCAGTCTTGACCCGCGCATCCTTGTCCTCACGGCCGCAGTGACGCTCTGGGTCGGGGGCTTTGATGTGCTCTATGCATGCCAGGACTATGAGCATGATCGGGCAGCGGGACTTTACAGCCTGCCGCAGTCAATAGGAATCCCTGCGGCATTTTGGGTGGCACGTGCCATGCATCTCGCCATGTTGATTCTGCTGAGTTGGTTTGCATGGCTTTTTACTTTTGGCCTTGTGGGATGGCTGGGCATCGCGGCAGCTGGTCTTCTCCTTGCTTACGAGCATTCCATCGTTTCGCCCCGCGATCTCCGGCGGCTCAATGCAGCATTCTTCACGATGAACGGTGTGATCGCCATGGTCTTCCTTGTTTTCGTGGCGACAGACTTATGGCTGCGGAGATGACGCTTCAATTTCTCCTGGCAAATTCTCAAACGAGGCAGCCGCAGCGCTGTGGTATGGTGCAAGAGGCTTTCCGGCGCGCCTTTCGCAACGATGGTAGAAGGATGCGCGGGTTTGCCCGCCCCTAGCATGAGAGTCGCAATTCAGGGAGAACCCGGATCATTCAGCCACGAAGCGGCGAAGAAGCTCAACGCCGATGCGGAGATCGCTCCCTTTTCGCTCTCGGCTGAAGTCTTTGCCGCGCTCGCCAATGGCTCAGTCGAAGCGGCCGTCATTCCCATTGAAAACAGCCTGGCTGGGTCGGTGCTGGAGCACTTCGACCTGCTGCTCGCTCACGATGTGCAGGTCGAGCGTGAGACGCTGTTGCGCATTCGGCACAATCTGATAGCGCTTGCCGGGTCGTCAATGGACGATATTGACCGCGTGTTTTCGCATCCCGTAGCTCTTGCGCAGTGCAGGCGTTTTCTCGCGGCGCATCCGAAGATGAAATCCGTTGCCTTCTACGACACTGCGGGAAGCGTGAAACAGCTGGTGGAGCTGCACGATCGCACGGGCGCGGCGATTGCCAGCGCGGCCGCCGCAAATTTCTATGGCGCGAACATTCTGCAATCTAGCATTGAGGATAATCCGGAAAACTTCACGCGCTTCTTTCTCGTACGCCGTAAAAGTGAATCGGTTGCAGATCCCGAAGCCAACAAAATCAGCATCGCGTTTTCCCTCGAAAACCGGCCCGGTTCGCTGGTGGCTGCGCTTCTGGAGCTATCGGCGATTGGAACCAATTTGACCAAGATCGAATCGCGGCCAGTGCACGGCAAGCCATGGGAATACATTTTTTATGTAGATTGCCAGATTCATTCGGCAGAAGAGGGCAGCCGGGCCCTTTCCGCTTTGAAACCACATTGCGCCATGGTGAAGGAACTGGGCCGCTATAAGGAAGCTCAGCGATAATTCCCAAAACCCTCTCCCAATCATCCGATCCCCGGCGCTAGGTGCGATGAAAAAGTTAAGGGGATGAGTTGAATCTCATCCCCGTCAGACAATCTTGCCGGCAATCCTCTTAGAAGTGATACGCAACGCCGATCGCAGGAACAGAAACGTTGTACCAGCGCTTTGTGTCAAATTGCGAATCCCCGAAAGTTGGCACCTTCGTCACGATACCGCGATATTCGGCACGGATATCGAAACTTGGGCTGATTTCATAAGCAATACCGGCGCCGTAGAGGCCGCCGACGCCTGTCTGCTGCTTCACATCCAGCGATGTCGTGGTTGAATCCCGAATAGGCAGGAAGATGAGCACCGCCGGACCACCTTCGACAAACGGGTTAAACTTGCGATAAGTGAAGCTACGAACATAGGCGAATGAAATCTCCTGGGTACGCGTGTTCACCAGGTAATTGTTGGTATTGCTGATCAGGTAGTGAATTTTATTCTGGTAGGTAATGCCGTAGTTGGCTTCGAGTGCACTTGATGGCGTGAGCATGAACCGGTAACTGATCATGGCTCCTTCACCCACCGTCGCGCTCACCTGGACATCTGTGGAAGAAGCCCGGAATGGTTCGTAGATGCCCGTTCCGCTAATGCTGATGTCCTGCCTGCTCTCCTGGGCACGGCCCACTGACCCACACACGGCCAGCAGGAATGCAATACATGCGATCTTCTTCATCCCGTGTAGAACCTCGCGACTGCCCAACCGTACGGCCGGCAACCAATCTTATTGATTCCAGTGCCCCACACCCCAGCAAGCCAACATCGGGCTTGCCGGGGACCCCGATTTGCCGGTTCGTGCCGGGCCCCGCTCTCAGCATTGTAAATGGCCGGAACGGGGCAAGACAGAAGGGGTTACGCCGGAATGACTCTTATGGCCTTAGACGCAGCGAATTTCAAATGGACTTCATTCTTCCGCGCGCAAAAATCGAGGGCTGATTCGGCAAGAGAAAGTCTGCACACTTGCAAGAGTGAGACCGGCATGCGCATCACGGCGCGCGTTCCACATGGTAATAGAAGGGTGGTCCCTGGGCCTCAGCCATCGAGCGCACCGTCCTTAAGAAGGCCCGCGCAGCGTAGCTGAGTGTGGTCTGGCGACGGTGCACAAGCCGTAAAACACGCTTCATCTCCAACTCATCGACAGTCACCCGCACCAGATCACCGTTGGCCAGTTCACGCGCCACTGAAAGATGTGGCAACAGTGCGACTCCGGAGCCCATCGCCACAAAACGCTTGATCGCCTCGATGGTCGGCAGTTCAATCCCCATGTTGAGCGGTGTCCGATAACGCTGAAACGCTTCAATTACTTTCTTTCGCAAAGGCGATGCGACATGATGCCCAATAAAATCCTGCTGGCCAAGGTCGTTGATCGAGACGCGTTCCGCCGTCGCAAGGGGATGGCGCGGACTCACGATCAGCGCCAGACTGTCGCCATAGACAGCGATTGTCCGAAACTGCGCCGCATCCGGACGATAAGAGATCACTCCGATTTCAAAGGTTCGCAGATTCAATTCCTCAGGAATGCGGCTCGCCAGCATGCGATGCACCGTGACATTCACATGAGGAAACTCTCGGCGAAACAGGTCGATGGCCGGCAACAGATACATACAGGTGTACTCATTGGCTGCCAATTGCAGTTGTCCGCGCTCCAGGCTTTTCAATTCCCCTAGCGCGCTGGTGGCTTCGCGACGCAGTGCCATGAGCCGAAGCGCATAATCGTACAAAAGCACTCCCGCTGCAGTCATTGACCCATCTCGCGCGGCACGGTCGAAGAGCGTCTCTCCGAGAGATTCTTCCAGTTTGCGAATCACCTGGCTGACGGCGGGCTGGGTCCGGTTGAGCCGAACGGCTGCCCGCGAGAAGCTTCGTTCATCGGCCACGGCCAAAAAGGTCTCAAGCTGGGTTAGTTCCATAGCAGTTTCGGCCCTGTTTCCTCGAAGTAGACCATAACAGCTTCTAATGGGTTCCCCAAAAATAATAACTTTGCCTTATATCCTGGAAATGCGAGACACTTGGGTGGTTGGCAGCGGCATCCCTGGCAGGCGAACCTATGACATCTGACCACGTAGTCTTCTTCGACACCACTCTGCGCGACGGCGAACAGTCTCCTGGCTGCAGCATGACCACTCAAGAGAAGCTCACCATGGCCCATGCTCTTGAGGATCTCGGGGTCGACATCATTGAGGCCGGCTTCGCCATGGCTTCAGAAGGCGACTTTGCCGCTATTTCGACCATCACGCAGGCCATTCGCAAACCGCGCATCGCTTCTCTCGCCCGCGCCAAGGCCGAAGATATCGAAATGGCCGCGCGCGCCCTCCAGTTTGCCGACCGTGCCCGCATCCACGTCTTTCTCGCGTCAAGCGATTTGCATCTCGAGTACAAGCTCAAGATCGGGCGCCAGGAGGCGCTCGACCTGGCAGGCGAGTCGGTCCGCCTGGCGCGTTCGCTCGCGGACGATGTCGAATTCTCACCCGAAGACGCAACCCGCTCGGATCGCGATTTTCTCGTCGAAATGGTCCGTATCGCCGTTGAGGCTGGTGCCACGACCATCAACATGCCCGACACCGTGGGCTACATGACGCCCGAAGAGTACGGCCAGATGTTTCGCGAAGTCCGCGAACGGATTCCGGCCATTGACGAAAGGAGCATCGTGCTCTCTTCCCACTGCCACGATGACCTCGGCCTCGCTGTGGCCAACTCGCTGGCCGCGATCTCCGCTGGTGCGCGGCAGGTGGAATGCACGATCAATGGGATTGGCGAACGTGCCGGTAATGCCTCTCTCGAGGAAATTGCTGCCGCTCTTTATGTGCGGGGCGACCGGTACGGGGTTTCCACGAGCATCAAACTCGCCAACCTCTATCCAACCAGCGAGGTGCTGGGCCAGATCATCACCTTCAAGCCATCGCCTAACAAAGCTGTGGTGGGCGCCAATGCCTTTGCGCACGAGTCCGGCATTCACCAGCACGGTATGCTGGCCAATCCGCTCTGCTACGAAATCATGACGCCGGCGCTTGTGGGAGTTTCGAAGACGCACCTTGTGCTCGGCAAACACTCTGGCCGGGCGGCGCTGCGGCATCGTCTCGAGCAGCTGGGGTTCACCGTCAGCCGCGATGAGTTGCAGCACGTCTATTACCGCTTTGTCGCGCTGGCCGATCGCAAAAAGAACATCTATGACCAAGACTTGATCGGAATTCTCCCCGATCCGATTCGCGAGCGGCGTAGCGTGCCCGTTTCCGAACTCGATTAACTTCATTTCGCATGCCGACTGTTTAAACTGACCGACTGATTCACTGGAAAAGGAATGAAGCTGAAGATTCTAGTTGTGGCGGGCGATGGTATCGGCCCGGAAGTGACGAATGAAGCTGTCTCGGTTCTGCGCGATGTGGCAGAGCTTGGGCGGTCATGCGCTGGAAATCAACGCCAAGCGCATTGGCGGCGTGGCCATCGTGGCGGACGGTACGCCACTTCCCGCGGAAACACTTGAGGCCGCATTGGCGTCGGATGCGGTGCTGCTTGGCGCAGTGGGTGGGAATGAGTTCAATTCCCTGCCCCCGGACAAGCGCCCTGAAGCGGGCCTGCTGCAGATTCGCGCCGCGCTGGGCGGGTTCGCCAACTTGCGCCCTGCATTCGCATTCAAGGAACTGGCTGTCAACAGCCCTCTGCGCCCGGAGATTGTGGAGGGCGCAGACATCCTTTTCGTGCGCGAATTGCTTGGCGGCCTCTACTTCGGCCAGCCACGCGAGTGGAACCGCAGCACGGGCGAGGCGTGGAACACCATGCGTTACACACGGGGCGAAGTGGCTCGCGTTGCCCGCATCGCCTTCCAGTTAGCGTCGCAACGCCGCAAGAAACTGACCAGCGTGGACAAAGCAAACGTCCTCGAAGTTTCGCAACTCTGGCGCGCCACGGTGAATGAAGTTGCGACCGAGTTCCCTGGCGTCTCTGTTGAACACCAGTATGTCGATGCCATGTCGATGCACCTGATGAATCAGCCACGCAACTATGACGTGGTTCTCACAGAGAATCTTTTCGGAGATATCCTGTCGGACGAATCTGCCGTCATTACCGGCTCACTCGGCATGTTGCCCTCGGCGACGATCGGCGGCAAAGTGAATCTCTACGAACCTGTTCACGGCTCCGCTCCGGATATCGCGGGCAAGGGTCTTGCCAATCCGCTCGGCGCAATTCTGACCGGAGCATTGATTCTGCGCCACTCCGCCAAGCTCGAAGCCGAGGCGGCAGCCATCGAAGCAGCGGTGCGCAAGGTGCTCGAGCAAGGCTTCCGCACACCCGATCTTGCTCGCTGTATGCCGCAGGGATTCACTGTGCTTTCGACAAAGGATATGGGCGCGAAGGTGCGCGAGACGGTGAAGGAGCAGCTAGCAGCTGTCAGCTCTTAGCGTTCAGTTTTTCGTGCAAGAACTGGAAACATCAACCGTAACTGATTGCAAGTCGAAGAAGCTTTGATCGATGTGAATAGAGCTGACGGCTGAAAGCTGAAGGCTGGGAGCTGGTTGTTCTTATGAGTTCTGAACCAAAGACATTATTCGAAAAGGTCTGGGAGCAGCATGTAGTGGTTGAGCCGAAGGGTGAGCCCACGCTGCTGTACATCGACCTGCAGCTGGTCCACGAGGTCACTTCGCCGCAAGCTTTTGAGGGACTGCGCCTGACCGGCCGCAAAGTACGCCGACCGGATCGCACAATTGCTACGGTAGATCACAATGTGCCCACGACCATCGAAGGCCGGTTGAACATCGTCGATCAAATCGCTGCTAAGCAGATTGCCACGTTGCGCAAGAACTGTGCAGATTTCGGTGTCGAACTCTATGATGTCGACTCACGGGAACAAGGCATCGTACACGTGATCGGACCTGAACTTGGCATCACCAAGCCGGGAATGACGATCGTCTGTGGTGATTCCCACACGTCGACGCATGGCGCATTCGGCGCCCTAGCATTTGGCATCGGGACCAGCGAAGTGGAACACGTGCTGGCAACGCAAACTCTGCCGCAATCGAAGCCGAAAACATTTCGCATTGCGGTCGAGGGCCAGCTGCCGCAGGGCGTGACCGCCAAGGACATCATCCTCGCCATCATCGGACAGATCGGTACCGACGGCGCTACAGGATGCGTGATTGAGTACGCAGGTTCGGCCATCCGCGCGCTTTCGATGGAAGGCCGAATGACCATCTGCAACATGAGCATCGAGGCAGGCGCACGCGCGGGAATGATCGCTCCGGACACGACGACGTTCGCCTACTTGAAGGGCCGCCGCTTCAGCCCGAAAGGCGCCGATTGGGACAAGGCCGTCGCCGAGTGGAGCAAGCTGCCGAGCGATCCTGGTGCTAAGTTCGATCGCGAACTGGTAATTGACGCCACTAAGCTCGTCCCCTACGTGAGCTGGGGAACGAGCCCCGGCATGGTGGCGCCGGTGACCGACACGGTCCCCGATCCTGCCGCCGCGCCAACGGAGCAGGAGCGCAAGGGCCTCGAACGCGCCCTCGAATACATGGGCCTGAAGGCAGGCACTCCCCTGAAGGAAGTGGCTGTCGACCGCGTATTCATTGGCTCCTGCACCAATTCGCGCATTGAAGACTTGCGGGCTGCCGCGCGCATCTGCGCCGGCCATAAGGTCTCGACCCACGTGAGCGCGATGGTCGTTCCGGGTTCGCAGACCGTGAAAGCACAGGCGGAAAAGGAAGGCCTGGACGTGATCTTCAAGGAGGCGGGATTCGATTGGCGTGAGCCGGGCTGCTCCATGTGCCTTGGAATGAACCCCGACATTCTTTCTCCCGGCGAGCGTTGCGCCTCCACCAGCAATCGCAACTTCGAAGGCCGCCAGGGACGCGGCGGACGGACGCATCTCGTGAGTCCTGAGATGGCTGCAGCGGCGGCAATTGCCGGCCATTTCGTCGACATTCGCACCTGGAACGTGAATACCGGGAATGTCAATGAGGAGGTGGCCGTCTAATGGAACCGTTCCGTACACTCACGGCAATCGCCGCTCCGCTCGACCGCGCCAACGTCGATACGGATCAGATCATCCCCAAGCAGTTTTTGAAGCGCATTGAGCGCACCGGCTATGGCGAGTTTCTCTTTTTCGACTGGCGCAAAACCGCGTCGGGCGATCAAGATCCCACCTTCGTGGTCAACAATCCGCGTTACAAGGGCGCGCAGATTCTCATCGCTGGGAAAAACTTTGGCTGCGGTTCAAGCCGTGAGCACGCCGCATGGGCACTGAGCGATTTCGGCTTCCGCTGCGTAATTGCGCCAACGTTCGCCGATATCTTCTTTTCGAATGCGGGTAAAAACGGCATCGTACTTGTGCGCCTACCGGAAGAGCAGGTCGAGACGCTTCTTCAAAACGCACAAACGATTCCAGGCTATCGACTCACGGTTTCGCTCGAGGAGCAGACCGTAGCCGATGCCGGCGGATTCAAGGCGTCGTTTGATTTTGACCCGTTCCGCAAATTCTGCCTGACCGAGGGTCTCGACGATATCGGCCTGACCTTGCGTCACGCGGCAGCACTGGATGCCTTTGAAGCAAAACACAACGAGGCTGGCTGGCTCACAGCGAAGAATAACTAAGAGCATGAGAGACGAATGACCATCGAAGGTAAGCGCCAAAGCATTCCGTTAACTGAGGGCCCCAGCCGCGCTGCGGCGCGCTCGTATCTGCGTGGATCCGGATTCAGCAAAGACGATCTTCATAAACCGATCATCGGGATCGCCAATACGTGGACCGAAATCGGCACCTGCAACGTGCACCTTCGCGACATCGCCGAAGCACTGAAGGAAGGCATTCGCGAGGCGGGTGGAACGCCGATGGAGTTCAACACCGTCACCATCTCCGATGGCATCACCATGGGCACGCAGGGCATGAAAGCCTCGCTGGTGTCGCGCGAAGTGATCGCCGACTCGATTGAATTGGTGGCGCGCGGTAATCTCTTCGACGGACTCGTCGGCATCGGCGGCTGCGACAAGAATATGCCCGGTATCATCATGGCTCTTTGCCGCCTCGATATCCCTGGCATGATGCTCTACGGCGGATCGATCGCGCCGGGAAAATTGGATGGCGTCGATATCACGATTCAGAATGTCTTCGAAGGTATTGGCTCGTATGCGGCAGGCAAGATCGACGACGCCGGCCTTGAAGCACTTGAAGCGAACGCCTGTCCGGGCGCGGGCGCATGCGGCGGCCAGTTCACGGCCAACACGATGGCCATGTCCGGCGAAATTCTTGGCATCTCACCTATTCAACTTTCCGGTGTGCCTGCCACCTGGAAGGAAAAGCATGCCGCGACGAAGGAAGCCGGCCGCATGCTGATGGATGCAGTGCGTGCGAATCGCCGCCCCTCGCAGATCATCACGCGCAAGTCTCTCGAAAACACGATTGCGAGCGTCGCAGCGAGTGGCGGATCCACCAACGCGGTGCTTCACCTGCTCGCCATCGCCCGTGAATTGGGCATCGAACTCTCGATCGACGACTTCGACACGATCAGCAAAAGGACACCGTTCATCTGCGACCTGGTGCCGGCCGGCAAGTACATGGCCTCACACTTTCAATCGGCAGGGGGCTCACGTGTGCTGGCAAAGCGCCTGATTGATGCGGGATTCGCGGATGGGTCCACACTCACCGTGAGCGGACGCACACTGGGGGAAGAAGCAGCACTTGCCGAGGAAACACCGGGGCAGGTTGTCATTCACACATTCGACAAGCCAATCAAGCCAACGGGTGGGCTGGTTATTCTCAAAGGCAATCTCGCGCCGGAAGGTTGCGTGATGAAGGTCGCTGCTGCCGATCGAGTAGAACATCGCGGGCCAGCCCGTGTCTTCGATACAGAAGAAGCCTGTTTCGCTGCCGTCCAGGAAGGCAGAATCAAGCCCGGCGATGTGCTCGTGATCCGCTATGAGGGGCCGAAGGGCGGCCCTGGCATGCGCGAGATGTTGCAGGTGACTGCGGCCATCTCATCCAACGCAGAATTGAGCGCTCACGTTGCTCTGCTCACCGATGGACGTTTCTCCGGCGCAACGCGCGGATTTACCGCCGGCCACGTCGCACCCGAAGCTTTCGTCGGCGGACCCATTGCCGCCGTGCGTGAAGGCGACATCATTCACTTCGACATTCCGAATCGCAAATTGACGCTCGAAGTAAGCGACGCAGAAATTGCCAAGCGTCTTAAGGATTTTGCGCCGCCTGCTCTTCGGTGGCCGGCCGGTGTCTTCCGCAAATACGTAGATCGCGTAACATCGGCCTCGATCGGTGCAACAACGTAAGAACAGCTTCTAGCTTCTAGCCTCCAGCTAAAAGCTAGCAACTAGACGCAACAGAACCAGGCTGATGTATGCAACGACAAGCTAGCGGCTAGAGGCTAAAAGCTAGCAGCTGAAAAGGAGTCACCCATGGGAAGCAACGCAAACACGCAGGATGCAAACGCCCACCTCACCACACCCACGCGCCTGACAGGTTCCGAAATTGTTTGGGCAACACTTGTGGGCGAAGGTGTCACGGATGTCTTCGGCTATCCCGGCGGGGCGATTCTGCCCGTGTATGACGCCCTGCGAAAATTTCCCATTCACCACACGCTGGTCCGCCACGAGCAGGGGGCTGCTCACATGGCCGACGGCTATGCGCGCGCCTCAGGCAAAGTCGGCGTTGCGATTGCCACCAGCGGGCCCGGCGCGACTAATCTCGTCACTGGGATTGCAACGGCGATGCTCGACTCGATTCCGATGGTCTGCATCACCGGCAATGTCTCGAGCAAAGTGCTCGGCACCGACGCATTTCAGGAAGTTGACATCACGGGCATCACGCTGCCAGTGACCAAACACAATTTTTTGGTTAACCGCACAGAGGACATTGCGTCGGCACTGCGTCACGCGTTTCAGATTGCGCGCTCCGGCCGACCGGGTCCTGTGCTCGTCGACATCACCAAGGACGCGCAGCAAGGCACAGCGATCTTCGACTTTGCTGCAGCCAAACCGCGCGCCTATCGCCCCCATCCCATGCTCAACGTGGAAGACCATGGGCTCGAGCATGCCACCGAGCTTATCCGCAACGCAAAGCGTCCCATCATTCTTGCTGGGCACGGCGTGTCTGAATCCGGCGCCATGGAACAGGTACGCACGCTGGCTGAGCGCACACAAATTCCCGTGGCTCTCACACTGCTGGGCCTCGGCGCCTTTCCTGCTTCCCATCCTCTTAACATGGGGATGATGGGCATGCACGGCGAAGCGTGGGTGAACCACGCGATTCAGGAGGCTGACCTGCTGATCGCATGCGGTATGCGTTTCGACGATCGAGTGACGGGCACATTGGCCTCCTACGCCACGAAGGCGAAGAAGATTCACATCGAGGTCGACCCCGCGGAGATCAATAAGAACGTCAAAGTCGATGTTGCGCTCATCGGCGATCTGCGCGAAGTGCTGGAAGAATTGTTGCCGCGCGTTGCGGGCCGCGATGGCAGCGCCTGGCTCAAAACAATTGAGGCCAGCAAGGGCGTGTGCGCGGTGCGCGACATCAAGAACCTGCCCGACGATGGGCACCTTTATGCCGCTCATGTCGTGCACGATTTGTGGCGCATTACAGAAGGCCAGGCCGTTGTGGTGACCGATGTAGGCCAGCACCAGATGTGGGAGGCGCAGTATTTTCATCACGAGAAGCCGCGCTCGCTCATCACCTCAGGCGGCCTGGGAACCATGGGCTTCGCCTTGCCGGCGGCGATCGGCGCCAAAACTGCTTGTCCTGAAAAGGAAGTCTGGGTGATCGCCGGCGATGGCGGCTTCCAGATGACCGCTGCGGAGCTATCCACGATTGTGCAGGAAGGGCTCAAGATCAATATCGCGATCATCAATAACGGCTATCTCGGCATGGTGCGCCAGTGGCAGGAGTTTTTCTACGAGCGCAACTATGAATCGACGCCGCTGGTCAGTCCCGATTTCGTCAAGCTTGCCGAAGCGCACGGCATTGCAGGGCGCGCCGTCAGGACTCGAACAGACGTTGAATCCGCGGTCAAAGCCGCGCGTTCCGCGCCCAGCGCTTTCCTGATCAATTTCCTGGTCGAAAAGGAAGATTCGGTATACCCGATGATTCCTGCAGGCTCTGCATTGCACGAAATGATTCGCCGCCCTGAACATGACCCGCTGCTCGAGTCGCCGGAAGATCTGTAGGCCGAGAGATCAGAGATCAGTTGTCAGAGATCTCCTCAACGAACGAAAGAGAGTCTCAATGGCGCATTCGTTCCGGGATTTGGTAGTTTGGCAGCGAGCCATGCAGTTGACAATCGCAACGTATCTTCTCACGCAAAAGTTTCCGCGTGAGGAAATATATGGACTCACGAGCCAGCTTAGACGTGCGGCAGTTTCGATACCTAGCAACATCGCCGAAGGACACGGAAGACTGAACAGCAGCGAATACAGGCAATTCCTTGGGATCGCTCGGGGTTCGAACTTTGAATTGCAGACGCAACTCGAGATTGCGCGGTCGCTTAAGTTTGGAGACGTCAATTTGGTCGATGAGGCGGAAGGCTTGTCGCATGAAGTCGGGAAAATGCTCTACGCAACACTGGAGTCGATCACGAGCGCAAGGAAGAAAGCCACTGATCTCTGTCCCCTGCTCTCTGAAAGGTTAATTTATGCTGCACACATTCGTCGCATACGTTGAAGACCTGCCGGGCGTGCTCACGCGCGTGGCATCGTTGTTTCGCCGTCTGAACATCAACATCAATTCGCTTACAGTGGGCCGCAGCGAGCGCCCGGGGCTCTCACGGCTCACACTCGTGTGTGAAGCTTCGGCAGAAGCGGGACATCGCATTCAGGCAAGTTTGTTCAAGCTGGAGAATGTCGTGGATGTGGACGACATTGCACAGGCGCCATCCGTTACGCGCGAACTCGCGCTGATCAAGGTGGCTGCCACGCCGCAGAACTCGGTCCCAGATCTTCGAGCTCGTCGAGGTTTTTCGCGCACGCATTGTCGACCTCGCGCCCGAATCTCTCGATGATCGAAATGACTGGCGTCGAGAGCAAGATTGAAGGGCTCATTCAAGTGCTGAATGAGGGCGAAGAACGCATTCTTGAAATCTGCCGGAGCGGCAAGATGACGATGCGCCGTGGCCATCACACCAGCCGTGTGCTTCGCGCCATGGGAGCGGGAGCTGATGAAAAGCCGGCATCGGCAGACAAAGCCGCCGATGCTGTTGAAGAAAGCGCGGACATCGAGCCCGCGTAGCATTTAGCCTGGCCTCACCTCGCATTGGTATCCTGATCTGGATTGGTACCCTCTCGTGGAAGGAGCGAACATGGACCCAGACAGCAAGGCCTGCCCTTTTTGCGGAGAGACCATCAAGGCCGTCGCAATCAAGTGCCGATTCTGCAACTCCGACCTGACCCAATTCGCTGCCGCCAAAGAGGTCGAGACCGAGCGCGATCTGTTCGTCGGTCATCCTGCACTGATCTATACTGTCGGCCAACTTGTGCCGTTTCTTGTCGTAATTGCTATAACGGCGGCTGTCGCGTACGCCATGGAGGCCGGGTATATCGAACGATCGGATTCTTACATCGCGTATCTCTTCCTGTTTTTCGTCCTTGCCTGCGCTCTCATTTGCCTCGTCTTCTACACCAAAAGCCGGCGCGTCCATTACCGGATCACCACGCAGAGAATCAAGCTCGAACGCGGTCTGCTTTCCAAAGTTCAGGAATCGCTCGAGCTGTTCCGCATCGACCATTTCGAATTGCGCAAGCCTATAGGAAGCCGACTTTTGGGTCAATCCTCGCTGCACCTTTACTCCTCGGATGCAGAGCTTGAGAACTTTTCAATTTACGGAGTGCCGCACCTGGAAGCCCTCGCCGATGAATTGCGAGATTGCCAGCTTCGCGAACGCGCTCGACGCAGCCTGACCACATTCGTCCAGGCGTAACAACATCAGGCATTGGTTCATTGATCCACAAAGAGATTCCCAACCTGAAAGAAAAGGAAAAATCGAGAACAACATGGCAAAGACTTACTACGATCACGACGCCGATCTCACGCTTATTCAAGCCAAGAAAGTTGCCATTATTGGCTACGGCTCGCAGGGACACGCACACTCGCTCAACCTTAAAGACTCAGGCGTCCAAGTGAAGGTTGGCCTGGCTGCAAATTCCAAGTCGATTGCGAAGGCGCAGAAGGCCGGCCTTGAAGTCGACACTGTCCCCGCCGTCACCAAGTGGGCTGATGTGGTCATGGTTCTTGTGCCGGATCAGACGGCAGCCAAACTCTACGCGGATGAGATCGCGCCCAATCTGTCTACCGGCAAGCTGCTGCTTTTCGCCCACGGTTTCAATATCCACTTCAAGACCATCACCCCAGCTGCCGGCATCGATGTGGGCATGGCCGCGCCCAAGGCGCCGGGGCATCGCGTGCGCGAAGTCTTCACAGAAGGCGGCGGCGTGCCGGGACTCATCGCCGTGCATCAAGATGCAACGGGTAAAGCCCATGCGCTCACCCTCAGCTATCTCAAAGGCATAGGCTGCACGCGCGCCGGAGTGCTGGAGACTACGTTCAAGGAAGAGACGGAGACGGATCTCTTCGGCGAACAGGCTGTACTCTGCGGCGGCGTCAGTGCGCTCATCAAGGCTGGATACGAAACGCTCGTTGAAGCTGGTTATCAGGAAGAGAGTGCGTATTTCGAAGTGCTGCACGAGCTGAAGCTGATTGTCGATTTGATCTATCGCGGCGGTCTTGCTTATATGCGCTATTCGATTTCGGATACTGCGGAATGGGGCGATTATGTTTCCGGGCCGCGCGTGATCAACGAGGAGAGCCGCAAGGCGATGAAGGCGATCCTGAAGGAGATTCAGGATGGCAGCTTCGCGAAGCGCTTCCTCGCCGATCAGAACTCCGGGCGCAAGGAGTTTCTGGCGTTTCGCGAGGCGGAAGCTAAGCATCCGGTGGAGATTGTGGGCAAAAAGCTGCGCGCTTCGATGCCGTTTCTCGATCCGGTCACCGTTGAGGAAGTTGCCAAGTCGCGTTAATGACGAATCCCACGCAAGCAAAGCTTGGATGGGGCACCCGGCTGCTGCAGAGCAGGGGTAGCGAGCTTCGTGTATCCCAGATCATTTCAGACGCGGCGAGTGAATAACAGCGGCGACATCAGTTGGCACAAGGGTCGGGTTTTCGTCAGCGAAGTGTTCCGCAACGAGGAGATCGGACTCGAACAGGATGACGACGTACACCGAGTGTTCTTCTGTAACACCGAGCTGGGCGAGTTCAACAGCTCCGAAATGAGATTTCGCCCGGCCCCACGATCATGATAAGGTTGCGAAGCACAGGCAAAGACGCCGGTCTATCGCACTCAACTGGTCTAGAATGGGAGCGAATCTCCAGGAACGAAATAGGCATGGTAAAGACCAAAGTTCTTCGTCGATTTGCCCTGCTGCTTGCTCTCCTAGCGGCGGGGGCTTCTTTGTCAATGTACTGGCTGTACAACAGCTTCTATAACAGGACCATCGACCTTGATGAAGTTTCTCATTTGAAAGTCGAAGAGTTCCCGGGAGCGCACCCCACAAAACTGAAGATCCCGGGTCCGCTTATGAACAGCAGCGAGTTTGTGCGTACAACTACCGAAAAGAGAAAGGGCTCGACCATCGTCGTTTCGGTGCACCTTGCACTGTGCGGGCTAGGCTTTGATCAGCCGAAGAATGCGTGGAAAGTCGATTACGAAATGTCCGTTCCTGACTCGGTCAATGAGGTGCAATTCGGCCGCCGCTCCGCGGTAATCTGGAGACGCGGAACACCTCCGACGCACTCCGAGAATTAGCCTCGACGCAACTCCAAACGGAAAACATCAATTTCGCCAAAAAACAAGCCATGGAAATGACGGGGTATGGAAAGCATGGAAAGCCATAGAGCCGGCTTTCCACCCTTCCCACACCCCTTGGAAATCCCTGCGGGATTCCCACATTACCACGGCTACGGCGACGACTATCATGTATTTGAAGACCGGCAAAGCCCGCCGAAAACCCGCAATCAGAGCCACTCTCACCGCAAGGGGCTTGTAAACCATGTCCCCGGTCTAAAACGTAAAGCATGTCCCGGTACTCTCAGGGGCACCCTCAGTTGGGTTTTGATTCGTCATCGAGATCGTGGCCACCCGCCAAGGCGCTGAACACGACGAATACGCAAGCCGGCAGCGTTGCGGGACAGCAGCTATAGGTTCTCTTGGATGAAGCGGGGACTCAGGTGGACATCGAGTTCTACCAGCGGTGAATCGCCAATCGCCTTGAAGCTGTGTATTTCACCCGCCTTGATGACGAAGATGTCTCCGGGCCCGCCCTCGAAGGTTTTATCGTTGACCGTCCACATTCCATGGCCTTCGCGGATGAACTGAATCTCGTCATAAGGATGACGATGCGGCCCCGGCCCCGAACCGGGTTGTCCATGGAACAGGAACACCGAGACACTGGTGTTGCCCTGCTCGGCTCCAACAAACTGATATGAACTACCAACAAAAGGCAGGTTCTCCTGTCGCACGTGATACATTCTCATCGTCCCCCCGAGTCGTTCGATGAGCCTGACTTCGGTCACGCTTCAGAAATCGGGGTGACGAATGACCGGTCGTGTGCGCGAGAGATCTGCAAAAAAGACTTGTCCAATCTGCATTTTTGAGGACTGAACGGGTGCGGTCTTCTGGCTCCGGTCAGTTGTGTTCTGTGGGGAATCCCCGGTCCCCAAGTGCGCGGGACCGGGGGCACCCTCAGTTGGGTTTTGATTCGTCATCGAGATCGTGGCCACCCGCCAGTAAGCCGGCTTTGATGAACTTACCATTCAATTTGTTCGAATAGCTTGTGTAGCTTCGCACCCCTCGCGGGGTTCACCTGTTCGACAAATGCGACGCGGCCTTTTAGGTGCTGGCGAAATGCTGGATGGGATTCGCGATTCTGGCTCTCGGGTCCGTGGCGAACACAGTTGGTGAGAATTGCCTTCAGGCGATCGTAGTCCCTACGCGCGATGTTGGAGCTTTCATTGACGACGATGCCCGCAAGATACTGGCGCACGCCCTGCCGCATCACGCGGGTCTTGCGGTGATGGACGCTGAATCCTTCTTCTCTGAGAATGGCGGCGACTTGCGCGGCAAATCGCAGCACGCTACGCGCGAACGCTTCATCACCCGAGAACGCAAGGTCGTCGGCATAGCGCGTATAGGCCGCTCCCGCAGATTCGGCGAGGCCGGACAATCGACAGTCCGTGCGATAAGCACAGAAATTTGCCAACGCAGGCGATGTGGGCGCTCCCTGCGGTAGATGCGGCCATGCATAAAGGGCCTGCGCTTCGACCATGCGCTCGACAGCGATTCCCTGCCCCAGCGATTTCCATAGACTGCGCGGCGTTGCATTCATGCACAAGCCTGCGAGCAGATCGGCGACAGGCTCCGGATAGCCGGCCATGCGAAAAAATGCGGGGATCCTTGCGCCGTGGATCGATGGAAAAAAGTCCTTCATGTCCATGCGGAGTACAACCCGGTGGCCGACGTGCGGAGCGGCGAAGGTTTTGATCGACCGCTGCTTTACGAAGCCGTGGGCGGCCGGATGGACGGGAATTTTGTCGAGGATGCTGGAGAGGATCTTCTGCTGGATTTGTTTGAGACGGCACTTGGGCGCTTCGATGAGCCGGATGTTGCCGGAGTCTTTGGCGAGGACGCGGTAAGAGTAATGCGCGATTGGGCTGAGTGCCGGGGACGATTTGCGGGAACAGAGCCGTTTCAGATCCGCGAACCATTCGAGTTCGCTGGGACCGATCTCAAGCCATTCCGCCAGTGCGCCGACGGACTCGATCGGCGGAATCTTCCAGCCCACAGCCGCGGTGACGGGGTGCATGGAGGGCGGTTCGTGAATCCACTCTGCGATGCGAAGTTGATCGCGATATCTGTACTGGGCGTCCGCGAGCCTCTCGTCGGCGCGAAGAAATTGGACGACGTCTTTGCGGCGCGGGCGCATCTCGGAGCCGAAGTGAACGAGATAGCGGCGGGCGAGAGGCCGAATCCATCGCCAGTTTCTGCCCAGGGTCTTGCTTGCGCGGGCTACGAGGTCGTTTTCCGCCGCTTGGCCGGCGAGCATGGCGCGAGCCAGTGCCGAGTAGAAGGATGGGCTGGGCATGGGCGACGAACAGCGAAGCGCTCCAACGAGTCTGACTCTGAGTGAGCAGCTCTGCGCAGCGCGCAGTTAAGCTCACGCGACGAAATGCCAGCTATTCACGTTTCCCTGGGGTAACCCCGGAGAGGCACGAACTCTCGTTCGGACCGGCTTGGAGCGCTTCGCTGTTGGCACGATCATAGCAGTGGAGCCGGGCGATTCTGTGGATGGGTTCAGCTCGGAGAAGCATTCATCGCGGCCCTACGGGACGCGCGGGCGTGGGGGGACGCTGTCCCAGGGTTTCGCTTCGCTTCACCCTGGGCTATTCTCCTGTCTTCCCTCCGGGAAGACCGCCGCATCTTTTTCTGGCTTCGAGAAGGCAAAGGTCTGAGGATTGACAACTCGGATATTGATTAGCTAAGATAAGTTAGCAGGATAATCGATGCATACGGCCACTATCTTTGAAGCCAAGACGAATCTGTCGGAGCTGGTGCGGCGCGCGCAGTCGGGTGAGGAAGTTGTGATCACCTCGGGGCGCGAGCGCAAGCCGGTGGCGCGTCTGGTGGCCATCGATCCGGCTCCTGCGAGCCGCCGCATTGGATTCCTGAAGGGGCAAGGAAGCGCTGGCCCAGAGTTTTTCGAGCCCCTACCGGAAGACGAGCTCCGTTTATGGAACGGAGAGGGTGAGTGAGAATTCTGCTGGATACGCACACGTTGTTGTGGGCGGCATTCGACGAAGAATCCCTCTCGCGGCGCGCGCGTAAACAGCTTCGGACATCGGCAAATGAATTGTTTGTTTCTGCGGCTTCGGCATGGGAGATTGCGACCAAGTTTCGCTTGGGCAAACTTGTCTCCGCACAAATTCTGGCGAACGATTTTGTTCGGACTGTGACCGGTGCGGGATATCTGTTGCTCTCGATATCCGTGGAACATGCTTTGCGCGCGGGGCGTTTGACGGGGGAGCACAGAGATCCTTTCGATCGAATGCTCGCGGCGCAGGCGATTCATGAGGACATGCCGATCCTGAGTTCCGATGAACAGTTGGACAGCTTTGGGGTAAGACGGATCTGGTAGGGCGGCGCCGGTTCGATTCAAAGCAGCGCAAGAGCAAAAGCAGATCCTTCGCCCCGCTTACCCCATCGCGCACTCACGCGCGCGACGGGGCCCCAGGCGCGCGGGTTCTCAGGATGACACTGTATTGGGGAATGAATATTGGTGGACGACTGGAAAGTTTGAATCGGCATTCGAGGTTTCCCAGGTCTCAGAATCGAGACCTGGGGCACCCAGATTTGCGGTGATTAATGCCTTCCTCGATACGAGGGTGTAGAGCGCGCTCGATTACCCGCGTTATTTTTTGTCCAGCCGGTAGGCGGCGGCCTGGAAATCGCCGCGGAAGTCGAAGGGCATGTCGAGGCCGTGGTTCATCCACCAGGCACCGCTGGCGGTGGTTGGTACGCCGGGCGCGGTCGTGCCCTCGATGGGGGTGAGTGCGTAGTTCGCTGCGGGGTCGAGGCCCTGGAGTTTGAGGCGGGGGAAGGTGCGTCCTTCCTGCGTGGAGTGGATGAAGGCGAAGACGACCGACTGGCTTTTCTCCCGATTCACTGTCTGCGTGGCTGAAAACTCGCTGCCGTTGCGTGGCGAGATCAGGCGGTAGAGATTGCCCTGCACGATGGTGGGCTGCACCTCGTGATAGGCAGCGATGAGGCGCTTCGCGGTCGCGGCTTCTTCATCGCTCCACTTGGCGATATTGGCGCCGATACCGAGCGAACCTTGCATGGAGCTCAACATGCGGTATTCGAGCGACGTGGTGCGCTTGTTGAGCCAGTGAGGCGAGTCGGTGACCCAGGCCATCATGACTTGCGGCGTATAGGCGTAGGTGAAGCCGTCCTGCTGCGTGAGGCGATCGAATGGATCGGTGTTATCGGAGGGCCAGACTTCGTCGGCGTACCGGAGGATGCCGAGGTCGACGCGCCCACCGCCGCCAGAACAAGATTCAAGCTCAACTTTGGGATGCTTGGCCTGCAGCTCGGCAAGGATGGAGTAGAGGTTGCGGATGAACTCGACGTAGACCTTCTTCTGCTCCGCGGGCGGAAGCTGATCCCATCCGGGCTCGCTCCAGTTGCGGTTGTAATCCCACTTGAGAAAAGCAATGTCGTTTTCGGTGAGGAGTTTGTCGAGGAAACCGTAGACGTACGCGCGCACATCGGGCCGTGCGAGATTGAGCACCAGTTGATTGCGCTGTTCGGTGCGCGGACGGCCGGGGAAATTCAATACCCAGTCAGGATGTTTGCGATAGAGATCGGAGTCGGGGTTGACCATCTCGGGCTCGACCCAGAGGCCGAAGTCCATTCCCAAGGAGTGCACTTTATCGATGAGCGGCTTGAGGCCGTGCGGAAATTTCTCGGGGTTGACGTACCAGTCGCCGAGGCCGGCATGGTCGGTTTTGCGCTGGCCAAACCATCCGTCGTCCATCACGAAGCGATCGATGCCGAGGGCTGCGGCTTTTTCGGCCAATGCTTCCTGGCCCGCTTCGGTGACGTTCATTTCCGTCGCTTCCCAGGAGTTGTAGATCACGGGGCGTGGTTTGGGCGCGGCATTTTCGCCTTCGCCAATGCGGTGCGGCAGCACATGCGCGATTTCAAAGTGGTGCAGGATGCGCGATGCCCCGCCTAGCCCGTGTGCTGAATAGCCACCGTAGAAAACCGGCGTCTCGAGCTTCTCGCCTGGATGCAGGACGTATCCGAAATCAAAGGGATTGAAGCCACCGGTCACGCGGATGGAATCGAGCTGATCCTGCTCGACGGTGATGCGCCAGGAGCCGCTCCATGCCAGCGCGCCGAACCAGACTTCGCCGTGGTCTTCGCTTGGATCGCCTGCCTGGATTGCGAACCATGGATTGGCCTGATGGCCGGTGGAACCGCGGCGGCTCTCGATGACACGTTCGCCAGGGTGGACCGGTTCCTGGGTCAGCGTCCACTCGGCGCCCCAGCGGCCTGTGAGGTAGTTCAGAGTGTAACCACCCCAGCCACCAAGACCTGTGACTTGGGACCCCGGCGAGTGCGCGGGCGGCAGTGCCCATGCAGCGGCAGCGGCTTGCTCGATGGTGACGGGCTGTGCTTCTTTGTTCTCTATCGTCGCGGACCTGGCGAGGAGGCCGCTTTCGGGATCGATGGAGTAGTGGAGAGTGACGTAGATCGACGCCTTGATGTCTTTGAGAACGACATCGAAGCCGTGCTCCGTTGCCTTGTGGCTCTCATAGTGCAGGACGAGATCGCGGTTGCCGTCGGCGAAGGTGATTTTGAGGGCGGGTTCGACGTAGAGGCCACTCCCCCAGCCTGCGTATTCCTGCGGCGTGTTGGTGTAAGAGCCGTCGAAGGAAGCGACTTCGCGCATGGGCACGGCTTGCGGGAAACGATCGGTCGCAGCGAGGCGTCCACCCCAGTAAAGCTGCTGCAATTCGCCGCGCGGATTGACGCCGAAGACATACGAAACATTGCCGCCGTCGAGACGAAAGGTCTTTGCGTCGTTATCGAATGCGGGAGATTGCGCCATGATCGTAATCGAAGCAGTCAGCAACAGGAATCCTGAAAAGGTTTTCAGCATGAGGTGTTCTTCTTCCCTTCCCTGCAAACCGACCCATCATACCATCCGGAATCCCGCTCTTCGTGTGGACCGTTCCGCAACAAACGGCCTTGCAATCCGTCACAGAGGCGAATTGCCTTCGGACCGAATCGGCTATCCTGAACATGCACCCCGGAGGTTCGCGGATGATCTCCCCTGCCGTCACCGCACCTGTGTCTCCCACCCCCGTTGAAGAGATTGCGGCTGCCATCGATCGTGTCCTGCCATTGCATGGATTGAGTCTTGAAGACAGGCTGTGGCTGGCGCGCCATGGCGAGGAAGTTGTGGGCGATCCGGGCCAGATTCTGTTTGAGGAAGGCGCCCCGGCGGACCGGATGATTCTAATCCTGAAGGGCGAGATCCATGTGCGCCGGCAGCGGGGCGGGCCGATGGAGCTTTTCATTGGCCGTGCCGGGCAGATGACTGGCTATCTTCCTTTTTCGCGGATGAAGATCTCGGGCGGCCAGGGCTTTGCTGTCTCCCCTGTCTGGGCGCTCACCATTCACAAGGAGCTTTTTCCTGAGATGCTGCAGGCCATTCCTTCGATGGCGCAGCGTGTTGTCTCCACGCTGCTGGATCGCGTGCGGGAGGTGACGCGGATCGAGCAGCAGGCGGAAAAACTCTCGGCGCTTGGCAAACTGGCAGGCAACCTGGCGCACGAGCTCAACAACCCTGCTTCGGCGGCGCAACGTGCGGCTTCCAGCCTGGTCACGGAGCTTCGGGCTAACCGCCAAAACCGATTCAAGCTGGTCAATCTGTGTCTCTCGGACGAGCAGATTGGACGCATCCAGGATTGGGAGCAGCGCGTTCTGAGCCGCCGCGCCTCGGTGGACGGAGTGAACGCGGGAGAGCTAATCGCGCGCGAAGAGGCCCTACGCCAATGGTTGAGCGAACTGCCGTGCGAAGAGTCATGGGAGGTGGCGGCGCAACTCAACGAACAGAGCGTGAGTGTCGATGACCTGAACGACTTGCGCAAGCTTCTCGGAGCGAACGAGGTTTGCGTTGCGCTGCAGTTCTTTGCGCGGTATCTGCGGTCGACCCGTTCGGTTGAAACGCTGATCAACTCAACCGACCGCATCTTCGATCTGATCAGTGCCGTGAAGGCCTATTCGTATATGGACCGCGCGCCGATTCTCGAGGTGGATGTGCCCGCGGGGCTGGATGCAACGGTGCAGATGCTGCAGTCGCGCATGACGCATGTGATCATCGAGCGCGATTACGAACCGGGTCTGCCGCACATCAGCGCGTATGGCAGCGAGCTGAACCAGGTTTGGACTGCGCTGATCGAAAATGCTCTGGATGCGCTCGGGAATCAGGGGCTGTTACGACTTGCGTGCAGGCTTGAAGGTGAAATGCTGCTTGTGGAGATTTGGGACACGGGCCCCGGCATTCCCGCCGAGTTGCAGGATAGAATTTTTGAGCCGTTCTTTACCACGAAGCCGCCGGGGCATGGCCTGGGATTGGGCCTCGACAATGCGATGCGCATTGTGCGCAAACATCGCGGTCACATTAGTGTGCGTTCGGAGCCAGGGTCCACGTGCTTTCGTATTCGTTTGCCGCTGGATCAGTTGCAGGCGTATTGACCGGGGCTGATGCAACGAACCACAGTGTCTGCCGGGAGCGAGGAAAGGCTTGATGTCCGGCTCAAAGAAAATGCCGACTGTGGCGCCTCTCCTGAACGTAGAATTGTGGCGGTTGCCGATCGGGGTTATGGCTGGCGTGTTGGTCGCGTCATCGATCCGTGTGGGCACCATTGGGAGATCGGCAAACCGATCCAGGTCTTTAAGCGCGTTAATTCGCACTTTGAGGTTCGTGTTTTCCCACCCTTTCGCCAGGATATTGAACAGCGGGTCCTTCGACTTCGCTTCGCTCAGGATGACAGAAAGAATGGGGCACGGAGACGGTACAAGTACAAACGGTCAGAGAACTAGCACAGTTGTTGGACACGGAGATCGAGGTCGATGAGAGGTCCCAGGGCGCTTGAGACGGAGCGCCTGCTGTTGCGCAAACCTACAATCAGAGACGCACAAGCGATCTTCGAGCGCTACGCCGGCGATCCGGTTGTGACGCGCTACATGAGCTGGCCAACCCACCGCACGATCGCGGACACACACGCATTCCTGGCCTGGAGCGAAGCGGATTGGGAACTGTGGCCGGCCGGATCGTTCCTCATCTATTCGCGCAACACGAATGGCCTTCTTCTGGGAGGGACAGGGCTCACTTTCAGGACACCGGTTGTGGCTGTGACCGGCTATGTACTGGCGCACGATGCGTGGGGACAGGGTTTCGCCACTGAGTCGCTTAGGGCAATGGTTGAGCTGGCGCCGCAAACGGGAGTCCTGCGTCTTGAGGCCGTCTGCCATGTGGACCATCGGGCCTCAGCGCATGTGCTGGAAAAATGCGGATTCCATTGCGAAGGAGTCAGCGCTGCTCACACGGAGTTCCCGAATCTTTCGCCTGGGATGCGGTCGGATGTGCTCAGTTATTCGAAGCGCTTCGATGCCTAGAAGGAGACGTCGACCGCCTCGGTCACCCTCAGCACGGATTGGTCGCCGGTGCGCTGTTTCCAGGCGGCGCGGATCGCTTCAATCTTGTCGCGGTTTTCCGGGATATCGGGATAGTCGATGATGAGCATTTTGGAACGGAGGCGCTCGGGCGCGGTCTGATTCTTGCCCTGCCATTGCCCGTAGACATCGACAACACTGAGACCATCGGGAAAACGGGGTGTGACTTCCTTATCGAGAAAATCGCGCCATTGCGCTTCGGAGACGCCCTTGCCGGTTGCGTCGGCCGGTCCTAATCCGAAATACAGCTTGGTGTCGACCCAGCCTTTGGTTTGGCCGGGGTGCGCCGGGTCCCCGGTGAGCGTTGGCGCTACGGAGGTGGGCGTCGACGCTATGGGCCGATGCGCACAACCTGCGAGGGCTACGGCCAGCACAACAGTCAGCCAAGCAGGACGCATTTGCATTCGGAATCACTTTCCAGGCTGAGCAACAGCGGACGCGCGGTTGCCGCTATTTCTCGATTTCCACACCGCGCCAGAATGCAACGAAGCCCTTGATCTTGCGGGCTGCCGGTTTGGGATCCGGGTAGTACCAGGCGGCGTCGGGATTATCCTGGCCGTCGATCAAGAGGCTCATGTAGCGGGCCTGACCTTTCCAGGGACACGTGGAAGTGGTGCTGCTGGGGCGAAAAAATTCGCGCTTGAGGCTCGTCTCGGGGAAGTAGACATTGCCTTCAACTGTCTCTGTCACATCGCTTTCGGCGATTACCTTGCCATTCCAAATTGCTCTTGCCATTGAGTTTACCGGCCCATCCACGGCTTCGCCCTCTTTGCCGGCAGAATACGCCGGCGAGGGCGATGACGGATACGACACTACCAGAGTTTGACTCGCGTGGCGAGTGCGGCTCTAGGTTCCGGTCTTAGAGAGGATCTATTTCTCTGCGGTGACCGAATCGATGTGAACGCTTTTTTTGTCCACGTTGGGGGTTCCGTGGATGGTCACATGGGCACCGTAGTAGCCCTTGACCGCGTCGGGATTGTCGATGCTCCAGACGGCCTTCTTATCTTCGTCAACGAAGACGGGGGCCATACCTCCTTCAATGCACTTCTTGACGCAAGCCGCACCGGAGCCGGCGTGTTTCGCTCCGCACATGGAATCGGACACCCAGCCTTTGATCTCGGTGGAACCGGCAGCGAATGCCGGAACTGCAGCAAACGATACAGAGAGAAGAACTGCTGTCACAAGACGATTCTTCACAAAGCCTCCGGGAAGTTGATTGTTGTACCGGTCACCATGATGCTCCCGCGACCTCTGATTGGACAAGCCTGCGTTGACACCGGAGAAGAGATTTGGCGACCTTCAACCGTTCTGCACCCGCTTACGCCTCGCTTCGACGTTTTTATGAACAATCTCATAACGAGCCGCGGCGGCCGAGAACTTACGCACCAAATCAGAAGTTTTAGTGAGGAATCCGGGAAGTTTTTCCCGGATTGCGTCCAGGATGTGGGAGAACTTCGCCAGCAGGAAAAAGCCTTCGGCGTTGCAATCGACAAACAACTCGGCCGAGACCGCACCGTGCAGCACCATTGCCGCTGCCATCTCCCAGTAAGTAGTCACTTGGCGGAACCAGGCGTTATGGGGATCGGCGGGGTTCGAGGCGACAGCGAAAAAGTCATCGGCTGTCTCGGGCCAGAATTCTCCGGTCATCCAGGCGCGGGCCTGGCGCATGACTGCTTCGGTGCGCAGTTCATACAGCCTGAGAATGATTTCCGCATCGGCGGGCGTCGCGAGCATTCGTTCCAAGAGGGTTCTCCGATGCCAATGGTACCGGATTCAGGCGGAACGTGTATCTGGACCACGGTGCGCAGCCGACCGAGAAGGCCGAAGCGGTTTGCGAAGTTCCTGGGACGCGCGCAGCGCCTTCCATTCGGACTCGGAGTAAAAGCGACCGGATCCGTCGAGTTCACCCGACGAGAGACTATGAGAGACTTCGTCGAGTGCCTGCCGAATCGCGACGTGAATTTCACGAGAGGTTATTGATCGCATCTTGCTGCCCTCTTCAGCTTTAGCCAACGTTTCATGTCCCACAGATGAACGACCCCACCCTCTTGCCGACTCGCGATGCGCACCACCCGCTTAAAGGAATTATCGTATATTTCCAATTCGTCTGCTAGTGGCACATACAACTTCAATAGATTCGAAAGTCCTGCATAATACCGGCGACGAATATCTTCAACCGGAACGTTATGGCCGCCCGCCTGAACCCTGCGTTCAACGCGTTCAATGGCATCCTCGGGAGAAGGAAGCCATAAATACAGGACGGTAATTCGCCAACCAGCTTGCTTGCAGTTCTTGAGAAGGCGTACGTATGACTTACCAGAAAGTGTGCTCTCGAAACCGAAGCTGACACCGAGCGTGACGAGTTCATTCATGCGCATCAGCATCTTACGCCCCGCCGCAATCGATGCTGATGCAACATCCTGGGGAGCGATCTCGCGAGCAAACTCGTCCGCGTTTAGAAATTCCCGGACCTGCGGGAACTTAAGCAGAAGCTTCCGCGCTGCGGTGGTTTTACCTGCGCCATTCGGACCGCCGAGGATCACTATTTCTTTCAAACGATTCTTAGCTCAGACCGGCTGCAGTTCCTTCTTGCCATCCTCGCTCTCGACCACGGGCCCGTGCGTCTCGACTGTCGGTGGAGGCGGCGCGTCGCCGATGCGTTTCGAGTAGGTGCAGACTACCGTCGTCTCAGCTGCTTCGGGTGTCTTTTTGCCACGCTTCTTCGGCTTGGCTTCTTCTTCGGCGCCCTTCTTCTTGTTCGGACATTCCAGATAGACGCCGGACTTGAGCGTCTTCTCGACCAGATACGGACTGCCGCATTCGGGGCATTTCGTAGGAACCGGCTTGTTGTTCGAAGTGAAGTCGCACTTGGGATAATTGGTGCATCCCCAGAAAATATTGCCACGCCGCGCCTTGCGTTCGGCAATATCGCCTTCGCCGCACTTGGGGCACTTCATTCCTTCGATCAAGTTCTGCTTGATGTATTTGCACTTGGGATAGCCGGAGCAGGAGACGAACTCTCCATATGCGCCCTGGCGCAGCACCAACGGCTTGCCGCAGACCGGGCAGTCTTCGCCTGTCGGCTTGGGTGTCGCCTGCTTCTGCTGCTGCTTCTGGCTCAGTTTGCGGAAGGTCTTGCACGGAGGGTCGTCATTGTAGCCGGGGCACGACATGAACATACCGAACGGCCCGCGCCGGAGCACCATCACGCGTCCGCAGTTCTCGCAATACTCTTCCTGCTCGCCCGCCTCCTGAGCTTCGGGCGTGTTCATGTCCGGCTTGCCCGCAGTGTTTTCCTTCGTGAATGTGCAGCTGGCAGGGTCCTTTTTGTTGTAGGCCGAACATGCAAAGAAGCTGCCGAATTTACCCCATTTCAGGACCAATGGCGATCCACACAGATCGCATTTTTCGTCGGTCACCTGCTCCATGCGCTTGATGTTGCGCATTTTTTTGTCAGCGTGCTTGAGCTCATCTTCGAAGTGGTCGTAGAAGCCGTTGAGCAGGTCGGTCCACTTCTCTTTGCCCTCTTCAATGTCGTCCAGTTCTTCTTCGAGCCGGGCCGTGTATTTGGTGTCGAAAATGTAGGGAAAGCTCTCGACCAGCAGATCGCAGACCACCATCCCTATCTCGGTGGGATAAAAGCGGCCGCTGATCTTGCTGACGTACTCGCGATCCTGAATGGTGCTGATGATCGAGGCGTAGGTCGAAGGGCGGCCGATGCCGCGCTCTTCCAGCACTTTGACGAGAGAGCCTTCGTTGTAACGCGGAGGAGGTGAAGTGAAGTGCTGTTCGTCGAGAAGCTTCTCCAAAGCCAAAGCCTTCACGTTATCCAGGTTGGGCAGCTTGTTCGCCGACTCTTCGTCTTCGTCCTTCTTTTCTTCCTGGACTTCGTAGACCTTGAGAAAGCCGTCGAAGCGCACCACCGAACCGCTCACGCGAAAGTCATACGACTTCCCTGTCTTTGAGGAAACCGCAACAATCTTCGCCGTGGTTACGTCGAAGATCGCCGGTGTCATCTGCGAAGCGACAAAACGCTGCCAGATGAGGCGGTAAAGCTTGAGTTGTTCCTCGGTGAGATAACGGGCAATCGACTCGGGTGTCCGGGTTACATCGGAGGGACGAATCGCTTCATGCGCGTCCTGCGCATCTTTTTTGCTTTTGTATAAATTCGCCGATTCGGGCAGATACTTCGCCCCCAACTGCTTGCCGATCCATTCACGCGCCGCCTCAATTGCCTCCGGCGCGATGCGCGGAGAATCGGTACGCATGTAGGTGATCAGGCCGACCATCCCCTCGGAGCCGATCTCGACACCCTCATAGAGACGCTGCGCGACGCCCATGGTGCGGCGCACATTGAAGCCAAGTTTGCTTGATGCATCCCGCTGCAATTGGCTGGTGATGAAAGGCGGCAACGGCTTCCGCTGCTGCTCTCTCGATTGAACCGAATCCAGAGACCATTTCGCTCCTTCGAGAGCGCCGACTACTTCCGCCATCGATTTGCTGTCAGGGAGCGCGCTCGAGATGAACTGGTCTTTGCCGTCTTTGTCTTTGCCGTTCGCGACCCGGACAGGTTCTCCGTCGATGCCGACGAAGCGCGCTTTCAAAGTCTTATCCGCCTGCCGCTCCGGATGGAGCAAAGCATCGAGTGTCCAATATTCGACCGGCTGGAAGGCGCCAATCTCCCGTTCGCGCTCGACGATCAGGCGCACGGCAACGGTCTGCACGCGACCTGCAGAGAGGCCGCGGCGTACCTTGTCCCAAAGCAGGGGAGAAATCTGATAGCCGACCAGCCGGTCAAGCACACGGCGTGTCTGCTGTGCATACACGAGATTTTGATCTACATCGCGAGCGTGCTTGAATGCTTCCTGCACGGCCTTCTTGGTGATCTCGTTGAAAGTGACGCGCCGAATTTTTTTTCGTTCTTTGGCGTTGGTTCCAAGCTGAATGGCGAGATGGTAGGCAATCGCCTCACCTTCGCGGTCCGGGTCAGGCGCCAGGTAGATTTCATCCGCGGCGGCACCCGCGCGCTTCAACTGCGCAACGACTTTCTGCTTGTCGGGAGACACTTCGAGGGTCGGCTCGAAGGTACGGTTCGCCAGCTCCACGCCAATGTCTTTTTTGGGCAGGTCCATGATGTGGCCCACCGAGGCCAGCACCGAAAATCCTTTGCCCAGATACTTCTCGATCGTCTTCGCCTTAGTGGCAGATTCGACGATCACCAGTGATTTGCTCATTGCTTTCCTTCATTGCTGTTTACGAATTGCGTTCGGCCTGTTGGACTACATGGCAGGCCGATCCGTTTTGTCCTGAGACGATTTCTTTCGTCATTTTGCGCCGCCCCGCTTTTCTCCTCTGAGGAAAACAGGTTGCGAAAGTTGCACCCTACCACGGAACCGGGTTGCGTTTCTACTTGCAAAACCGTCTCCCGACAAGCATATGTTCCTGATTGGATACTCGCCGACCTCGATGTGGATGCGGTAACTTTCGCAGAAACCGCCATTTGGGGACGAGCAGAAATCGGGACGAATTCAAAGTGCACGAACGTAATTCTTTCCCGGCAATTGACGAATTCTGCCAGCCATCTCCAATTCAAAAAGCGCGGTGAAGACCTCCGCCGAGGTCAACTGGCTCTCCAGGCTTTCCAGGATTTCGTCGATCTGGAGAGACTCATCCGCGCGAAGAACTTCGAGGACAATCGACTCTTGAGGCCGCAATACGGGGTCCGGCAGAAGAGATGCGGGGCCGTCCGGTTTGGATTCATGACCGGATTCGACTTGGGCTTCGTCTTCCAGCTGCCGCCGCACCTGCGAAGGCAGGTCTTCCCACACATCTTCCCATGTGGCGACGAGCTTTGCGCCCTGTTTAATCAGCGTGTTGGGGGTCCATGAATTCTTGTTGGTGACGTTGCCGGGGACGGCATACAGATCGCGGTTTTGCTCGGCCGCGCAACGCGCAGTTACGCGCGTGCCGGAGTTTTCGCTCGCCTCCACCACAAGGACGGCAAGGCTGAGACCGCTCAGGATTCGGTTGCGACGCGGAAAATTCTGCGGCGCGGGAAAAGTTCCCATGGGCAATTCGCTGACGATCGTGCCACCCGACGCGAGAATTTCCTCCGATAGCTTCTTGTTCTCCTTTGGATAAACAACATCGATGCCCGTGCCCCAGACGGCCACCGTCGGCATACGCGCAGTGAGGGCGCCTTTGTGCGCACAGGTATCGATTCCCCGCGCCATACCGCTCAATATCAGGAGACGGCGGGCCGCCAGATCGCGCGCCAGCATCTCGGCCACGCCTGAACCATACGGGGAAGGATGGCGCGTGCCGACAATTGCGATCGCCGGCCGCGTCAACAATCCGAGGTCACCGCGCACCCATAGCACGGGAGGCGGATCGTAGATCTCCTTAAGGCGCTCGGGATACTCGGCGCAACCGAAGGTGCAGATCGTCCCGCCGTGCTCGATGACGTGCGCCCATTCGTGTTCAGCTGCCTCACGACCTTTGCCATCAAAGATGAATTGCGCGGCCGGCGCGGGAAACTTGAGGCTCTCGAGCTCGGTCAGCGATATGTGGAATATCTGGCTGGGCGCGTCGAGCAATCTCACAGCATCGAGAATTCGTTTGGGACCGAGTCCCGGCGCCAACGTCAAGGTCAGCCATGCGAGGCGATCGTCGTCGAGTGGGGGAGCTGTCGGAGGAGTTGACTGCGGAAGCAAACTTGAATTCACTGGAGCGCGTGGATGCGTCGAGACGCACTCCCGATCGACCGAAGTGGTAACCGGAATCGCTTTCTTTGGTAATTTCCGTCACCTTAACCGGCATCGCAAGGGAAGTCAAGGATGGTTGCCACACTTGTTTCGCTGCAGCGCGTTCGAGCGTGGATTGGAGATCGGATGCGCAATGGTTGCAGATGGAGTACGTTTTGGCTGGCATAACGCATCGAATCGACCCGGTTGTTAGTCTAAGAGAACGTGAGTTTCCAAACAGATAGCCGTCTGCGCATCGCAGCCATTCGATTTTTGAATCCCGCACCGCTGATGTGGGATTTCGAACATCCGCCGCTGGATAAAGAATTGGCATCCCGCTACAAGATTGACTGGATGCTTCCTTCGGAATGCGCCGACCAATTGGCCTCGGGTGCAGCCGACATCGGATTGGTACCCATCGCGGCGCTGGCAACGATTCCCGGACTCCACGTGCTGCCGGGTTGCACCATCGCCTCAAAAGGGCGTGTGCGGTCGCTGCTGCTGGTGCATCGTGCCGGACAGGAGCTGCGGAGCCTTCGCTATGTGGCTGCGGACACGGCGAGCCGGACCACACTGGCCTACGCGCGCATTCTCTTTCACAAATGGGGAAATCCCGACGTCGCTTTCCTGCCCATGGCAGCGGATCTGGATGCAATGCTTGAACGAGCCGACGCGGCCATCGTGATTGGCGACCCGGCGCTCATGGCTCTCGAAGAACGCGCCAACCGGGTGGAACGAAGCGGCGAAGAGCTTGTCTATCGCGATCTCGCCGAGGAGTGGCATGCTCTCACCGGTTTGCCCTTTGTGTCGGCCGTCTGGGGTGCTGCGCACGGCACCACTGCGTGGAGCGAATCTTTGGAGCAGCGCACCGGCGAGGATCTAATTCGCTCACGCGATCATGGATTGCAGAACATCGACGCGCTCGCTGCCGAATGGGCGCAGCGGATGGCGCTTACCGAACAGACCATCCGCATCTATCTCTCTTCGAACATTCACTACGTGTTAGACGAAGAGTGCATCGAGGGCATGCACGTGTTTTTCAGAGAGGCGGCCCAGACCGGAGTTCTGCCGGAGTATGAATTCTCTTCGAAGGAATTGCTGTTTGACGCGAAGTAAGGTAGCTTGCTCGCATAGCGGGAGGAGGAGAAGCAGATGCCAACATCTCTGTCATCGAGCGCGATGAAGGCTTTGGTGCGGCAGCACTTCGAGGATTTCGTGAATAACCGCAAGGCCGAAGTCATCCGCCACAACATGACTCCCGATTTTCTGGATCACGATGGTCCGGGTGGGAAAGAGACCGGCGTTGAGGGCGATGAAGCGATGATGCGCGGCATGTACGGACTTATCCCCGACCTGCGTATCACCATCGAAGAGATGATCGCCGAAGGGGACAAGGTGGTGTGCCGCAATCGCTGGCAAGGCACGAATGCAAAAACGGGCCGCAAGGTGGAGTTCCACGGTTTTGTCGAATGGCGCTTCGAGGGCGATAAGATTGCAGAACGCTGGGCGACAGTAACGGCGCCGACCGAAGTGAACGAAGGCTAGTTAGTGCGGTTACTTGTTCGGTCACTCGATCGAGCGAAAGCGCAGCCTCAACCGGTCGAAATCAGATTTCCCAGCGCAGCAGCGCAGCTCCAACGGTAAACCCGGCGCCGACGGCGGCTAGCAATACGAGGTCGCCCTTTTTGAGTTTCCCCTGTTCGATGGCGGTTTCCATGGCCAAGGGGATCGTGCCCGCCGAGGTGTTGCCGTACTTATCAATATTGATAATGACGCGCTCGGGATCCATGCCGAGACGGTCCGCTGTCGAGGTGATAATGCGCTTGTTGGCCTGATGGGGAATGAAGACATCCAGATCGGCGCCGGTGATTCCGTTGCGCTCGAGCACCTTCGTCGTGGCCTCTGCCATTTTGCGCACGGCGAACTTATAGACAGCCTGGCCGTCCTGGTAGATGTAGTGCATCTTCTTGTCGATGGTTTCGTGGGTTGGCGGATTCAAGCTGCCGCCGCCTTTCAGGTTGAGAGACACTCCACCGGAACCATCGATCTCGTGGACAAAATCGATGAAGCCGATCTCGCCTTCCCCGGCTCGCTCGATCAGCACGGCGCCGCCCCCATCGCCGAACAAAATGCACGTGGCGCGGTCGGTGTAGTCGGTCATGCGGGTGTTGGCGTCGGCGCCGATCACCAACACCTTGGAATGTGCGCCGCTTTCGACCAGCTTGACGCCGGCTTGCAAGGCGAAAACAAATCCTGAACACCCCGCCGAGACGTCGAACCCCCATGCGCCCTTCGCGCCGATCTTGTCCTGTACAAGACATGCTGTTGATGGAAACATCATGTCGGGCGTGACCGTGCCGACGATGATGGCTTCGACCTCGGTGGGCTCGATGCCGCGCGCGGCGAGACACTTCTTTGCTGCTTCCACGCACATATCGCTCACGCCGAGACCTTTGGCGAGGACGTGACGCTCGCGGATTCCGGTGCGTTCCAGAATCCACTGGTCATTCGTGTCGACCATTTTTTCTAAATCTTGATTAGTGAGGACTTGGGGAGGGACGTAGGTGCCGAGCGCGGTGATCTTCGCGCGCCGGCCCACCACAGGACGAACGGTGAGGCTCAATGGATGTCTCCTAACAACACTCATCGTCGGGCAAAATCAGCCGGACGATCAAAGCAAAGCGTCTGCGGACTTAGCAAACCGGCCTGCAGATCATACGTATGAGCGCTCACGGCGCCAAAAAAGTACCGGGTGACCTACTGCGCCCGTACTAGCCCGTTACCGTTGCTTCCTTCCGGACCTGGCGGGGTTGGCGGGATTACGTCGCGTAGGACCCGGCACTGCCTGATTTTACCACCCATACAACAGCCTCTTGTCTCAGTTCCACGATGCGCGCGGGCATAGCGACCGGTTGATCTTGCCTGGCGGCTTCACCTTTGCTCAACGGTGCACTCGCGAACTTCGTAGTGCGTTGCAAACGGCTCTATCCTGGAGAGGAACTGCTTCGCTTCGGGCTCGAATTTTGGAATGCTGTAATCCGGTCCAGCGAAATTCTTCAGTGCTTCCAGCGAATCAAAGAGATTTACCACCACGAACTCTGATTCCACCAAACTGTCCTTCCTTAAAACATATCCGCCGCTATAGCCGCGAATTCCGCGCATGCCAGGCAGCATCTTTTCTTTCAGCAAACTCTCATAGCCGTCCGCATCCTCAATCTTTGCCCAACCACGCCAATGCCGTGCAATCATTTGCCCTCCTTTTTGCGATCATAGCCGGGCAGTCCTATCCCGGTACAATAAGAGGGTGAGTAAACTTTCCCCACCCACGGCGCCCACCGTGGGCTTCATTTCGTTGGGCTGCCCAAAAAACCTCGTCGACTCCGAGGTGATGATGGGCCTGCTCGATCGCGCCGGTGCGCGACTGACCGCGAAGCCCGAAGACGCCGAGATTCTTGTCGTGAACACGTGCAGCTTTATCGACACGGCCAAACAGGAGTCCGTCGACACAATCCTCGAAATGGCGCGCCTCAAGACTTCCGGCTCGGCCAAAAAGCTTATTGTTGCCGGGTGCCTGGTGGAGCGCTACCGCGACGAGATCAAGAAGAACATCCCCGAGGTGGATGCAGTTGTTGGTACCGGAGAGCTGGAGTCGATTCTGGAAGCGGCGGGGATTGCGCCGGTGGCTGTTGCAACACCGTCGCCGTTTAATATTTTGAGCGGGAATGGTCACGCGGAGATTCGTGAAGGACGGGAGTCAGGAGCGGGTACTCATAAGACTTCGGCCGGAGCGGCCGGCTTCCGGCCGGAAGGCGACCATCGGGAGAAGCAGGGACGCTTCAGCCGCGAGCAGTGGCAGGGCGCAGGACATCTGCTGCCGACGTATCTCTATAACGAAGACACGCCGCGCTTCTTGTCGACCGGACGCACGTCGGCATACATCAAGATTGCGGAAGGCTGCGACCATCCCTGCAGCTTCTGCATCATTCCCAACCTGCGCGGAAAATTCCGCTCGCGACGCTTCGAGTCGGTGGTAGCCGAGGCGCAGAGACTGGTGGCACGTGGAGTGCAAGAGATCACGCTGATCGGGCAGGATACGACGTGCTATGGCGAGGACCTCGGAATCAAGAACGGCCTGGCGACGTTGCTTGACGCACTTGCCGGCATCGAAGGGCTGCGCTGGCTGCGCTTTCTCTACGCCTATCCGAATCGGATTACGAGTCGGCTGCTCGAAACGATCGCGAAGCACGACAACATTTGCAAATATCTCGACGTGCCGCTGCAACACGCTTCTCCGGACGTTCTGAAACGCATGAAGCGCGGGGCGGGGGCTGAGATTTTCCTGAAGACTTTGGAGAAGGTGCGCGCTGCGGTGCCGGGCATCGCTCTGCGTACGTCCTTCATCGTCGGCTTCCCCGGCGAATCGCTCCGCGACTTTGAGATTCTGGAGCAGTTTATTGGCGAGTCAAAGTTCGACTGGCTCGGTGTCTTCAACTACTCCGATGAAGAGGGCTCTGGTGCTTTTTCTCTCGACGGGAAGCTGCAAAAGCGGACCATTGAGGCACGCAAGCGCCGGTTGATGAAGTTGCAGCAATCGATCAGCAAGCGCGCGAAGCAACAGTGGGTGGGGCGCGAAGTGACGCTGCTGGCGGAAGGCGAGAGCGAGGAGACGCCGATGCTGTGGGAAGGGCGGACACAGTTTCACGCGCCGGAAATTGACGGCAAGGTCTATATCAACGACTTCGGGAGTTTGGAGACCTTGCAGGCAGGAAGCTTCTACCGCGCCGAGATCACCGAGGCGCACGAATACGATGTTGTGGCGCGGATTGTGTCGGATTCCCTTTAAACTGTTTTTCAATGGACGATCTGGGCTATTTGAAGTCTCCGCGGGTGCTGGCCGCTATTCAGGCTCGCACAACGGAATTGAATTTCGGCATGGCTTCGGAGCCGCGCACGGGTGCACTGCTGCAAATGCTTGCGGCATCAAAACCCGGCGGTCGACTTCTTGAACTGGGTACTGGGACCGGCATGGCCACGGCGTGGCTGTTGTCGGGCATGGATGCTGCGTCGACTTTAATCAGCGTCGACACGGATGAAGAGGTGCAGGCTGTGGCGCGCGAGGCCTTGTGTCACGACCCGCGGCTGAAGCTACTGTCGCACGACGGGGCAGCGTTTCTTTGGCGTCAACCTAAGAAGAGCTTTGACCTCGTATTTGCCGACGCGATTCCCGGAAAGTATGAAGCGCTGGATGAAGCGCTGGCGATCGTGAAGCCCGGCGGCTACTACGTGATTGACGACATGCTGCCGCAGCCCAACTGGCCGGAAGGTCATGGGGAAAAGGCCAAGGCACTGTTGGATCGCTTGGCTACTGACCCGCGATTCGTGATGTTGCCGCTGGTGTGGTCGACGGGAGTTGTCGTATTGGTGAGAAAATCTCCTCAGGAAGTTGTGCCGGAGTGATAGACGTGCCCGCGAAGAAAAAATCGGTGAAGGTGCTGCACTGCCCTACCTGTGGAATGCTGGTCCGGGCCAGCGACGAAGACTTTCCGTTCTGCAGCGATCGCTGCCGCAAGATCGATCTCGGCAAGTGGGCGATGGGTGTCTACAAGATCAGCTCGCCGGTTCTCGATCCGGAGGTGCTGGAGGATTTGGGCGGCATGAGCGGCGGCCAGAACAAAGGCTCGGATGAAGACTAGCGAAGCAACCTCCGAAGGCGTGCCCGCTGCCACGCACAAGACTCTCTGGGCCTGGACCGTTGCGACGTTCTTCGGTGCGGGACTGGGCAAGCCGGGTCCTGGGACGTGGGGCTCGGTGGCTGCGGTGTTGCTTTGGGCCGCCTATGCCTGGGGCTTTCATCCTGCGCCCCTGAATCTGCTGATTGCGCTGCTCGCCGGCGTGATTGTTTCGATTGCGCTGGGCGTGCCGGCGGCGACCCTTGCGGCCCGCGAATCCGGCCGCAAGGACCCTCAATTCGTGGTCGTCGACGAAGTGGCCGGCCAGTGGATCGCCCTGCTGGGCTGCCGTGCCAATTGGCGGCAAGCTCTTCTGGCCCTCATCCTCTTTCGGCTCTTTGATATCACGAAGCCGTTTCCTGCCCGGCAGCTTGAACTCCTGCCTGAAGGCTGGGGTATCGTCTTCGACGACGTGGCCGCCGGGCTGTATGCTTTGGGAGTAGGTTGGCTGCTGCGGCATTTTATGCCGCTGCTGCAAGGTTAGGGCTTGTGCACACCATCTGGCCCTGAGGTGCAACATGGCTCGGACGCGTTCTCAATCCGCCACGGAAGACGTATTTGCCGATCCGCGCATCGACGACGTCGCCCCCGCATCGGCGTTGCCCCTGGGTGAAGTGGAAGTCACCGGTGTCCATCTTGGTCCGCACTCCTCGGGTCCGCCGGTCGTACTGGTGGGCACACAGCCCGCGCAGGTGCTGATGAGCCGGCCGAGCCGCCTGGCCTTTCGCGTGCCGGAAGATGCCACCACGGGGCTGATTGAAGTACGGTCCCCTGTGGGTGTCAGTAACGCAGCGCCGCTGCGCGTGGCGCATGAGCTTACCAGTGGGCTGCATCCCGTCACCAGCCCTGCCGTCAGCCGCTCGGGCATGGTTTACTCCACGATTTCCGGTCCACGCGGGAAGCAGACGCCTGTGTCGGTGGTGCGTGTGAGTCCCGACGGGCGCGCCACGCCTTTCGTGACGGGAATTCTCAACGCGACGGGCCTGGCCTTTAGTCCTGAAGGCGATCTCTTCGTGACTTCGCGGGCGGAAGGCAATGTGTATCGCGTGGATGGGGCAGGCGAATCCACGCTCTATTCCGAAGGCATGGGCGTCGCCACGGGCGCGGTCTTTGATAGGGAGGGCAATCTCTACGTTGGCGACCGCAGCGGCACGATCTTCAAGATCGATCTGCAGAGAAAGATTTTCGTTCTCGCAACGCTGGAGCCGAGCATCTCGGCCTACCACCTCTCCATTGATTCCGAGGGGACGCTCTACGTCACCGGCCCCACACTCTGCTCGAACGACGCAATCTGGGCCATCGACAGCCATGGCCAGACGCGCGCGTGGTTTCGCGGTCTCGGCAGGCCACAAGGCCTGGCGTTGTCGAAAGACGGGGATGTCTACGTGGCTGCGTGTTTGCGCGGACGGCGCGGGCTGGTGCGCGTCACTCCTGCAGGCGAAACGAGCCTTGTTGTGGCCGGGACCAACCTCGTCGGTGTAGCGTTTTCTCCCCTTGGAACGACCATCCTGGCGACCAATGAAGCAGTTTTCGATGTGGACCTGGGCATCGAAGGGATGACCATCTCCTGACCTCGGATGAAATTTCCTGGCTTGTTTCGAGCCTCTCTGCCCTTCGCTGTTCTTTGCCGCATTATCCTAATTAGAGGCTGAACGCCAGGAGCTAGTCGCTGCACATATGAAATCGGAAATCATCGCTGTCGGCTCCGAGATGCTTACTCCGTTCCGACAGGACACCAATTCTCTCTACATCACAGAAAAGCTCAATGAAATCGGCGTTACGGTTGCGTTCAAGACGATCGTGGGCGATCGGCGCAAGGATCTTGTCAGCGCGATTGGGACCGCCCTGCGCCGCACCGACATCGTCATCCTCGTCGGCGGTCTTGGACCGACGGAAGACGACCTGACCCGCGAGGCCGTCGCTGAAACTCTTTCGTTGAATCTGCGGCGCGAACCTGTGCAGGTTGCCGCTCTGCATGCACGCGCGGCCACGTGGCGCATCTCGATGCCGGAAAACAATCTGAAGCAGGCCGACGTGATTCATGGCGCAACCGTTTTGACGAATCCCAACGGCAGCGCTCCGGGGCAGTGGCTCGACACTACGTTTGAAGGGTACCGCAAGCTCATCATGATGGTGCCTGGACCACCGCACGAGTGCCACGCTCTCTTCGACACCGAGTGCCTTCCTCGGCTTCGCGACGAGTTGCCGCCGCGCGCGATTGCGATCCGCACACTCAAAGCAGCGATGATTCCCGAGTCGCAGGCAGACAAGCTTCTAGCGCCGATTTACACCGAGTACAAGGATGTGGAGACGACGATCCTGGCCCACAACGGAGACATTCAGCTCACGTTGATCTGCTCCAAACCCACACAGGCTGCGGCGAAACAGCGCGTGGAAGAACTCGCAAGTAAACTCGAAGAAGCGCTCGACGACTGGCTTTATTCTTCTGAAGGAGAATCGCTCGAGCAGATTGTTCTTTACTATCTTGGCCTGCGGCAAGCGACGCTGGCAGTTGCCGAAAGCTGCACCGGGGGACTTGTGGCGCAACGCATCACAGCCGTGCCCGGCAGCTCGCGGTCTTTCCTTGGCGGCGCCGTTGTGTATTCCGATCCGCTGAAAACCTCGTTTGCCAATGTGCCGCCGGAGATGATCGCTCAGCACGGCGCGGTGTCGGCCGAAGTGGCGTCGGCAATGGCGGAAGGCATTCGCAAGCGCACAGGCGCTACACTTGGCGTCGGAGTCACCGGCATTGCCGGTCCCACGGGCGGCACCGAATCCAAGCCTGTAGGCCTGGTGTATTTCGCTGTGTCCGATTCGCAGAAGACAGATTCCTTCAATCGGACATTTCGTGGCGACCGGGATCGGGTGCGGCAATGGGCTGCGCAGCAGGCGCTGGATCTGGTTCGCAGGAAGCTGATGTAGGCCGCGCCTTGCGACGCACAGACAGTTCTCCACCGACGTTGCCTTCTTTTCATCTCGAATTCGCGGGGCTGTAACCCGGCCTGTATCCGCGGGTCACGATAATCCTCCCGTGCCGAAGAGAAAACGGCGCGACGAGAGGAATTCCCTATGTCAAAAGAAGCAGCACACCATCACACCCAAGCAGCGGAGCACCACGAGCACGCTGCGCGCCATCACCGCGAAGCCGCAAAGCATCACCTGGATGGCGACCACGAAGCGGCCGCCCATCACGCTCACCTCGCCCACGGTCACAACGTCCATGCCACTGAACACGCCGAGGAAGCCGCCAAGCATCACATTGAAGCGCACGGCGAAGTGCACGCGTAAGAGGCTTCAAGATCCTGTTGGAGCAAGGTTCCCAAGGAACCCGAGGCGATCAGTATTGCCCGCGCAGGCTTGTCGGCGCCGAATCCGCCCGCTTGGACGGGCAAGCCTGCGCATGGCGTTCGCGACACATTGACTCATGCCCATCCGCTCTGCAAAACTCCGGCCATGCGATACAGCGGAAGGGTGGAGTATGCAGACGCCCGAAAAATGCGCCAACGCAACAAGGGCTACTATCGAGTACTTCATTGGCCAATCTGGATCTGGGTCTTCTTTCTGACGCCGGGCCCGCTTACCTTCTCGCTTTTCGCGCATGGGTTCAGTTGGGCTAATTCGTTGTGGCTCGCGGCTGTGCTCCTCGGCACGGGCATTGCCGGGCTCTATGGCCAGATGCCTGGAGTTGAGCCGCGCCCTTATATCCTGCGCTTCGATGAGGACAAGCCGAACCCTCTTTATCGCAAAGTTTGCTATACGTTCGCATGGAATGCGGTGCTCAACTTCGCGCTGATGAACCTGGCGGGGTTGGTGATCGCGTCGATCACCGGCGTCTGGTATATGAAGCAGTTGTATCAGTACGTCTACTTCCCTCTTTGCGCTCTTATTCTGCTGCTCGGCGCATTGGGCACGCTGCCGCGTGTCGGCCGATCGACAAAAGGCGAAGGAGCAGAACGGCGCTACTTCTACGGTTCAGTCTGGGCCGTCACCATCGCCCAAACACTGCTTCTTGTTCTCTGGAAGACTCTGCCCTTGACGCGCACGGGAAGCTTGATCAAGCTCTTCATCTACGCTGGAGCGTTGACCGCCGTGGGCGCGGCGGCCTATAACGGCGTACTTCCGCGAACGCGGCCCATTCTGCCGGGCGAGCTCATGGTGGATTGAAGCGTGAACACAGATTCCCGAGGGATCATGACTTGGGGGTCGCGTTCCGCCGGGATTCGGTTCGTTCGCCAACTGGTTTCAGACCGCGTAATTTCGCGCGTTGACGTCCGTGCTTTCCCAGGTCTGAAACCACCCCGGCGACGAGGACCCGTCGCTGGGGGCCCCGGTAAAAGCGAGACCTGGGGCACCCATTGTCGTACAAGATCAAACTGTCCTGGAATCAGGCTGTGGTCACGGGCGTATATCCGGATGAAGCTGCTTTCTTCATCGCTTGTGTCGCCTGAGCCACGGTGAGCAGGGGCGTTGTCTTGGTGCTTTTCAACGCGCCGCCTGCGGCAATAGCAAGTGCAAGAGCCGCGGCGCTGACATTGTTGGGCAATTCCACCAGCGCCACAATGTCCTGATCGCCAAACGACAGCCAAAGACCGGTCAAACTGCCGCCAAGGTTTTCAACGGCCTTGGCCACAACCGCAGTACGATCCTGCGGCTTCTTCATCAAAGCTTGCAGGGCTTCAACGGTGTATGAACCCTGAATGAGGTAACTGGGCATAGAATCCCGCCTTTCGTGGGAAGTGCAAATCTGTGGAGTCCGGGAGAGGACCCAACTATACACGGGCTTCTTCACAAAGGTCGCAGTCAATTTTTACGTGGAATGCGAAATCCCTTGCGTGGTCATGGCGCGGGCCTCTGTCTGCACCCATTGACGCAGTTCTTTTGGCTCGACGACTTCCACACTGGACCCGAAACCCAGCACGATGAACCGCGCCTCGGTCTCAGCCTCAAACTCGACTCGCACTGTAGTCCAGTCTCCGGATTGCTCGTGGTGCTTGCTTCGGGTCACGACAGCGGTTCCGTACCACCCTTGCAATTTTCGCGCCGCACCGGAGGTAAGCGATAGCGTCGCCGCATAGCGTCTTCGCTGCTGGCTGAATTCGGCCGTAGATTTCTTCCAGAACTCCGCCAGGTCAAAGCGCGGCGGCCGCTCGAATCCGCTGGCCAGCATCGTCGCGTGTTCCATACGCGAGACGCGGTATGTCCGCACTCCGTTCACGCCCCTTGCCACCAGGTACCAGCTCAATCCCTTGGCAACCAAGCCGAGAGGATCTACGGTGCGTGGCGCTCTTTCGCCATCGGCCTTTGTGTAATCGAACGCGAGCTTTCGTTCGCGCGCGACCGCGTCCTGCACCACAGCAAGCATCGAGAGGTCTTCGCCGGTCCCGTTCCATCCCGTTGCATCCACGTGGAGGCGCTCGCGCATCGCTGCTGCCTGCGCGCGCATCGGTCCGGGAAGCGCGGCCATGAGCTTGTTCAGAGCGCTCTCCGCGGCTGCGGCAAGCCGTGGATGCCCGACAGCTCGCGGCTGCGCCATCAGCAGCGCCCGCAATTCTGCTTCATCCAGGCCCGGCACCTGCGTCCGCCAGCCCTTTTCCAGCTCCCAGCCGCCTTGCGACCCTCGCAGCGCAACCACGGGCACGCGGGCGGCGCTCAACGCCTCAAGATCGCGATGGATGGTGCGCTGCGAGACTTCCAGCTGCTCCGCAAGCTCTCGCTCCGTCGCGCGCCCCTTGGCTTGCAGCAGGAACAACACCGAGAGCAGCCGGTCAGCCTTCATCGCTGGATTTCCTCTTCCCTATTCACAACAATTTTTATTTTCACAAAGTATATATGACATCAGCTGTCATATTTGAAGAAAGATGATGAAGATGACTGATCGAGGTGCTTTATGCGCAGCAGTGCCGTTCATCTGTTTGTCTTCGATACGATGGCCGATTGGGAAGCAGCTTTCGCCGTGGCTGCAATCAACAATCCTCAATTCCAGGAGGCGCCGGGGCGTTTTCGGGTTGTCACTGTTGGTCTGAGCCGGGAGTCCATCACGACCATGGGCGGCATTCGAATTCAACCGGACGCTGCGCTCAGCGAGATCTCGCCCAGCGCAAGCGGCATGTTGATCCTGCCCGGCGGCGAACAGTGGGAGTTTGGCCGTCACGCGGCCGCCATTGAAACTGCCAGGAGGTTCATCGCACATTGTGTCCCGGTGGCGGCCATCTGCGCCGCAACCCTGGCATTGGCACGCGCCGGCTTGCTCGACAATCGGTATCACACCAGCAACGCCCGCGAGTATCTGGCATCGAGTGGCTATCGAGGCGCGCGGTGGTATCGCGATGTGCCTGCGGTCAGCGATCAGGGCGTGATTACCGCGTCCGGAGTTGCCCCCGTGGATTTTGCGCGCGAGATTCTCGAATGTCTCAATCTGTTCAATGCGGGAGCGCTCGAAGCGTGGTACGCGCTGTTCAAGTACTGCGATGTGTCGAGGTATTACGAGCTGGAGCGGACGGCATAGCCGCATGGGCGGACAGACGCGGCAAAAGGAGCTGCGGTATTTGATGATCAGCGATGCTGTCTTCAGCCGCCTCGCGCACCATCGCGGGCAACTCACGGTCTACTTGCGTTGGCGGATTCGAAGGTCCCTGCGCTGTATGGGCCATCGGCCGATGAGCGCTTCAGCGAGGCCGGAAAGCGTGCCGGTGTACCTGCTAAACTCGTTCTCGTTATGCCCTTTGCAAGTCTCCTGGTCGTGGCTGCCGCCTACTTGCTTGGCTCGATCCCCACCGGATATTTGCTGGTGCGGCTGTTTCTTAAGCAAGACATACGGACTATCGGCAGCGGCAATATTGGCGCAACGAACGTGCTCCGTTCCGGGGCACGCGGCCTGGGTGCGGCTACATTCGTGCTCGATGTGCTCAAGGGGTGTGCGTCTGTTTGGCTTGGCGCCGCACTGGCTCCCTACTTGATGCCCCATGCCCCTGTCCGCAGCGTTGAGGCTCTGGCGGCGCTGTGTGCGGTGCTTGGACACATGTTTCCCGTGTGGCTCGGTTTTCGCGGCGGCAAGGGTGTGGCGACCGGCTTCGGTGTTTTTCTTGTGGCCGCACCGCTGGCCGCCCTGGCGGCGATTACCGTCTTTGGCATCATTCTCGCGCTCAGCAGGTTTGTATCGCTGGCCTCGATTCTGGGCGCTGCCAGCTTTCCCATCTTCGCGTGGTTTCTAGTGCAAGGCGAGAAGCCGGCATTTTTTATAGCCGTGCAAGCCATTGTTGCGCTGCTGATCATCGCCAAACATCACCAGAACATTCGCCGCCTGTTGTCAAGGACAGAGAGCCGATTCGGCAGCCGACCCCAGGAAGGAAAACCCGCATGAGCCGCATCGTTGTTCTTGGCTCCGGGGCATGGGGAACGGCCATCGCCCTCTCGCTTTACCGGCGTGGGGGCCACCATGTCACGCTTTGGTCGCACAGCGATGACGAGGCGCGGCAGATCGCGGAAGCAGGCGAAAACATCCTTTTTCTTCCCGGCATTCCCCTGCCGGCCGATCTTGAGGTCACGGCGGACGTGGTGACCTTGAGGGCAGCGGAAGTCCTTGTCTCGGTGATTCCGTCGGAATTTCTGCGCTCGACTCTGATGCGTCTTCGCCCGCATCTGCACAACGGCCAGTTTGTCGTGAGCGCCACTAAAGGCGTGGAAGATCGCAGTTTCCTGCGCATGACCCAGGTGATCTCAGAGACGCTTGAGCCAGCCGGCCTTCTTCTTCCCATCGGCGCGTTCTCGGGACCAAGTTTTGCGCTCGAGGTGGCGCAGGGTCAGCCAACCGCGGTCACCGTGGCCTTCAGCGATCCGCAAATTGCCAGCCTTGTTCAGCAGGAGTTTTCTTCGGAGACGTTGCGCCTTTATACGTCGACCGATGTGATTGGCGTGGAGCTGGGCGGCGCGCTCAAAAACGTCATTGCGATTGCGGCAGGCATCGCGGCCGGAGTGGGGCTGGGGTACAACTCCGCAGCGGGGTTGATGACGCGGGGCATTGCGGAAATTACGCGGCTGGCTGTGGCTTGCGGGGGACGACGCGAGACTTTAGCGGGATTGTCGGGGGTTGGAGACTTGGTCCTGACCTGCACGGGATCGCTCTCGCGGAACCGCACGGTAGGGCAGGCTTTGGGGCAGGGGCGCAAGCTGCCGGAGATTTTGGAGAGTCTGGGTGGCAAAGTCGCGGAGGGTGTTCGGACCACGCGTGCAGCACTGGGGCTGGCACGGCGCCATGGCATCGAGATGCCGATTACGGAGCAGATGGAACTGATTCTCGACGAGGGGAAAGACCCGCGCGAAGCGATCAAGGATTTGATGTTGAGGCCGGGCAAGGGCGAGTTGTAACAACTCCAGCGACGAGGATCTGTGGGGTTTGCCGACCAGGGAGCACCAGCGCTGCTTTACTGCGCCATGAACTCTCTTCCGGTGCGGGCTTGACCGCCGCGGCCACTCTTTGCAAAATGCGCGGGCCAAGTGGCGCCGGGCCGATTGTCGGATGGCGACTGGTTCAAGTCTTCAGGCCCATGGAAGTGGTTCGAGCCATTCGCTGGAACTTCAGTGCCTGGCAAAGAAGGGCCAAATTTCCCGCACCACTCGATCAGCCCGTCGCTTTGCATCAACTGGAGCTTGGAGTTTTGGATCAGCGCCAGCGTCTGCAGACAGCGGTCACGCATTTGCTCGCGGTGCGAGTAGCTCCGCGCGATCCGTTTCATCGTGGATTGGACGAGAGCCAAAGAGTCTTCTTTTCGAGCCCGCTCTATCACGTTTGGATACGATGCAGGATGGGGCAGGATGGTTAGCCGGCTGCTCGCAATTTTTTGGGACGTTTGAGCCGATTGGGTCCCGTCGACCAATTCACGTGCTAGGCTTGGGACAGTTATCGGGACCCCCAGTGCTCGGGCAACTGGCCCTCATTGGCAGCGAGTCAGTGCTCGAGCCGCGCCCTTCTCATTCGCGTGACTCCAACAGGAGGTAGACGCGATGAGTGCTACACCGAGGCGCACGATTCTCGATATCCTTCGCGGGACCCTCTTTTTGATCGACCACTACGCCGCATTGAGCAGACCGATCGCCTCGTTGAGCGAACTTCGGCGCTCAATTCGAAAGACGATGGCGGAATTAGAAGGCCCAGAGGATCGCGGCATCGCCAGCCACCCCTCAGCAGCGCCGGCGTCGTTACAAAAGAATCCTGGTCAACAATCATAGGCCCGCGGAACGATGCAATCTTCCGGGGGAAGCGAAATTCAAAGATCGGGGTTATTGCGTGCGCAAGAGTTCAGACGTTGCAAGAGAGCATGTATCGCAGTCTCCCGAAGAGCATTTCTTACAGACTGGATCAGGTTCGCTCAAGAGGCGGAACACATCCTCGGCGATCTGCTGTTTGAATGCTCGCTTTTTGCGGGTTCTGGACTTGTGACCATTGGTGATGGCGTCAAGCGATTTCTCTGGCGGCGGAATCGGGCTTGCGAAGAAGCTGGCGCTGATCTTTTTCGCTCCGAGCTCCACCCAGAATTCGTCGTAAGCGGCCCGGAAAGAATGGGCGCATTCGTCAACATAGGAGAACTGGCTTGCGGCGGAGATGCCGGCCATCTCGTCGATGGCGCAAGCCTTTGCGATGCCGTGAAGAGCAGCAAGCAGGAGAGCGGGTGGGGCCACATCGAGGAATGCCTTAGTGGCCAGTTGAACCTGACGGTAGCATCCCTTCATGCCCTGGAGCCGCGAAATCAAGAGCACGTCGGATGCAGACGACTTCACGACCCAACCGGGAACAATGGTGCATTGCAGGATGTAGACCGTGACACTGTTGATCTGCAAGGAGAGGGACAATTCCCCTTCCCTCACTTCCTTTCGCGCGAGACCAAAGCGAAGAGAAAAGAGATTGTCGTCGACCTGCTTTTCGAGCAGGGTGAAATCTCTGTAGAGAATCCTCCGCAGAATTGAGGCCGGAAAGATGGCATTCAGACGTCGATAGTGGTGGGCAAAGCAGGCCGCTCGTTCAGCGGAGGAAAGGCCGCGGACCAGATAGCCACGGGTAAGGTATTTGAAAGGAAAAATCGGCTCGAGGCGCACGAGACTTGTAAACGTGGGCATCGCGAGGATTCGAAAGATTTCCAGCTGGTGGACGATGTTGGTGGCGAATCCCCACAACAAACGGGCGAAGCGAGAGGGCGAGCGATAGAAACTGTGCCCCTGCGATGCCAACTTCAAGGAAGAATCCAGCAGCACAAGTTTTCCCGAACCCGAACTCAGACCCGGAATTATTAAGCGACCACCCTGCACAGCCTGACGGGCGACCGCAGATGGTTCCTGCACTCTTGCCATTTTCGAGCACTCCGCGTGGAACCGAGTTCACTCGTGAGGGAGATCTCCACGAGAAGGATCTAGGTATTATTGGAACCCCATTGGGTGGTCTTCCATATACCACTTACGTGGGGACCCATTTCCACTTTAGGTCAGGAAGGAAGAGGAAACCCGGCCCGAATTGTGATAAGCGGATCAATTTGTGATACGCGATACATTGCACCGGACCTAAAGACCGGCAGTCTTCGAGAACTTCACCTATTCCTTGAGTCTCCTCGCGCCTTTGATCGAAATACACGCCGCAGAGCTTCCCGACAGCGGGTCAGCCGGCAGTAGGGTTTATCCACAAATCGGGTCTAAACCAGCGTGTGCTATGCTTGGCGCCTTCGAATATCACTGAGCAATATTCCCCCCCCGAAGAAAATCTGATTTGGAGGACGAAGGCGATGAAGGTTCTATCCAGCTGGAGCATCCGGCCGGGGCATGTGAAAGAGGCGGTGGGCCGATTCCTGGCGGGTGAGGGAGCGCCGCCTGAGGGCGTGAAGTTGTTGGGTCGCTGGTACAGGACAGATGGAAGTACCGGCTATGCCGTGTATGAGACCGACAATCCGGTGCTGCTGTTTGAAGCGGCGGCCAAGTGGGCGGAGGTGCTGGACATCCAGCACGTTCCCGTTCTGGACGATGGGGAGATCGCACCAGTGTTGATGCGGTTTTTCGGGGAATAGCAGTCGGGGTCCAGAAAACCAAGATGCTGGAGCAAGGCTTCTCAGCCGCCGGCGATCGCGCCGATGATGAGGAGCGGTTCTCTGCCCTCGGCGACGAGGGCGGGGAGAGGTGTGTCTGGCGGTTGGAGCGAGAGGTCTTCTTCGCACGCGAAGAAGCGAAGGAAGGGGCGGCGCTTGTGCGTGTCGTGTTCGCGGATGGTGCCGGCAAGCATCGGATAGCGGGCTTCAAGGGCGTCGAGGACGGCGCGGATGGTTACGGGCGGCGGAACGTCGAGGGCGAGTTCGCCGTCGATGTGCGCGAGGGTGCGCAGATGGTAGGGGAGTTGGACGCGAATGAGGGTAGGGTCAGGCATGGTTTTTGATAGCTTCTGGTTTCCCACCCTAACCGCAAAAGGCTCGGTTAGGATGGGACGCCCATTTTCGTGTGGATTAAAGTCTCGCGCTAAGCGAGAGTCTGCACCTCGACGCTGAGGACGGCGGGGAGGTCATGAACGATGGGCTGCCAGGAGTCGCCGCCGTTCGGTGAACAATAAACCTGGCCGCCTGTGGTGCCAAAGTAAACGCCGCAGCCATCGAGAGTGTCCACAGCCATGGCGTCGCGCAAAACATTCACGTAGCAATTCTCTTGCGGAAGTCCCTTACTGAGCGGTTCCCACTCATTGCCGCCGGTACGCGAACGGAAGACCTGGAGTTTGCCTTCGAGGGGGAAGTGCTCGGAGTCGCTCTTGATGGGGACGACATAGACGGTCTCCGGCTCGTGGGAATGGACATCGATGACGAAGCCGAAATCGGTGGGCAGATTGCCGGAGACTTCGCGCCATTGATCCCCGGAGTCGTCGGAACGCATCACGTCCCAATGCTTCTGCATAAAGAGAATGTTGGGGCGCGTTGGATTCATGGCAATGTGATGCACGCAGTGACCAACTTCGCCGGTGGGATTGGGCATCGTGTTGGAGACCAGGCCCTTGTTGATGGGCTTCCAGGATTTGCCGCCGTCGTCGGTGCGGAAGGCTCCTGCGGCTGAGATTGCGATGTAGATGCGGTCGGGATTTGTGGGGTCGAGGATCACGGTGTGAAGGCACATGCCGCCGGCGCCCGGCTGCCAGTTAGGTCCGGTACCGTGGCCGCGCAGGCCGGGGAGTTCGTGCCAGCTGACGCCGCCGTCGGTGGAGCGGAAGAGGGCAGCATCTTCGACGCCCGCGAACACCGTATCAGCATCGGTGAGTGACGGCTCGATATGCCAGACGCGCTTGAACTCCCATGGATGCTGTGTGCCGTCATACCACTGGTGCGTGGTGAGCGGCTTGCCGGTTTCGGTTGAGGAGTCGTACGCGAAGCGATTGCTTTTGACAGGCGGCCATTGCGGTTTCGCATCTTCCGGCTTGACGCCGGGCTGAAACCACGTTTCGCCGCCGTCGTTGGAGGCCTGCAGGATTTGGCCAAACCAACCGCTGGTTTGCGAGGCGTAGATGCGGTTGGGATCAATGGGCGAACCTTTCATGTGGTAGATCTCCCAGCCCGCAAAATGGGGACCGCTGACCTGCCAGTTTTCACGTTTGCCGTCGGAGGTAAGAATGAACGCGCCTTTGCGCGTCCCGACCAAAACACGCACATTGCTCATGTGCCGGAGTCTCCTCGATTGGTTTCATCCGCATGAGTGCGGAAGGTGCAGCGCTGCGATTGTTCCGAATTCGGTTGCAAGATGCAAGCGATTTGTGGCGAGACGGATGGATGGTCGAATCGGCGCACCGAAGCTGCACATACTCGCATTGAATTGCACATGAGCTAGCGCGCAGCGACGGCAGTATCCGTAACAATCTTGCGCGCGTGAACGACTTCGGGCAGCGTGGGATCTGCGGCAGACCATGCCTTCAAAAATGCCTGGTAACTTTCGCGAGCGCCGGCAGCGTCGCCTGAAAGCTCACGCACATGCGCGAGACCATAGAGAGCGAAGCCGGAGTTGGGACGCTCCTTGAGTGCGTCTTCGTAGGCAGCCTTGGCGCCGTCGTAGTCCTTGGCGCGGATAAGAGCGACGGCTTCGTTTTCGCCGACCGGGCGAATGTACATAGGCGGCTCGTGATAGCCGAGATCTTTTTCGGCGGCGATGGCGGAGGCGAATTCTTTCTTGCCCTGTTCTAGTTTGCCCTGCGCAATCAGAACACCGGCGTGCAGTTCGAGCGACGCGACACTAAGGGCCTGAATGAGCGGACTGGCGATCGCGTCGGGAGAAATAGGATCGGTGGGGGCCTTCGAGACTGCGGCCGCAAATTTTTTTGCCAGTTCCTCTCCATTTTTCTTCGGCGCGCCGGGACCGGTATCGGTGGCGCGTTTGGTACGCCAGAGGCCGGCATCCATGCGGTCGGAGGCTGCTTCTGCGGCGGCGACGTCGCTGTTGTCGAGAGCCTTCATGCCAGTGGCGAAGTCGCTTAGTTCCGCGGCGAGAAAGCGAAGATTGGCGGTCTTTCGCCTTCGGGCAGGTTGGCCTGAGAAAGCAGCGCAAGTACAGTGTCCCAATCGGCGGTGCGGAGGGCCACCGGCAGGCGGCGATTGATGCGCGCCATTTGATCGCGGGCTGACCAGATATAGAGAGTGGCGGAAAGTTGACCGCGCGCACCGGCGAGATGGTCGGAGAGCGCGTTGGCTTCAGAGAGCTTGCCCTGCTCCATCAGGTTAGCGATGGCGTACATCATGTTGTGCACGTAATTCCAGTCATCGTCGACGGCGACGTGCTGATCGCGCATATAAGTTTCGTCGGCGGTCATCGATGCGGCGAACCAGCGCTCAGCCTGGGTATAGTCGCCCACGCGGTAGTAGATGTGCCCGGGCATGTGCACCATGTGGCCGGAAGTGGGCGCGAGGCTGGCGAGCAACGCGGCGCTGGGGATGGCGCGCTCGGGGTGATTGCTCGGCTCCATCGCGTGGATCCAGTAGTGGTTGGCGGCCGAGTCGTTGGGCGCTTCACGCAAGACACCTTCAAGAAGGGCGATGCGCGCTTTCTGCCCGGCTTTCGGCTCACCGTTTTCGTCGTAGCCGTCGCCGACTGCTTCGGCAAGGAAGATGCGCGCTTCGATGTCGTGTGGATATTTCTTGACCAGCTTGCGGAGGACAGGGATTGCCGCGGAGTGGCCTTGGTCGCGGCGGAGGAGATCGGCTTTGCCCGCCTCGATGTAGAGTTTGTCGGACCCGCTGGCGTGATTCTTCAGGCGTTCCGCTTCGTCCATGGCATGCTCGACGTAGGGCTTCACGCTGTCATCGCCGCGCATGCCGAGGGCCTGGGCGAGTCCCCACCAGCACATGGCGCAGTTGGAGTCAACGCGGATGCTCTGTTCGAAGGCCTTGGCGGATTCGTAATCCCAAAAATCGTGCAGAAGGCTGAGGCCCTGATCGAACCAGGCTTGCGCTTCGGGGGTGGCCTTTATGGCTATGTGGCTGTTGCCGATGCCGGTCATTTTGATGGGAACGGGAAGCTGCTCGGGCGGCGGGATGGGCTGCATGTCGGACATGCTGTGCCCGGCGCCCATAGCTCCGCATTGCGCGGACGCATGGAGCGCGCCAAAGGCAAGAAGAGTGGCGAGAAAGAAGGCGGACGAAAATACCGCGGCGCGCCGGAAGGACGAGGGGAAGCAGGAACATCGCATGGAGGAAATAGTAAGCGATGTGTCGATGGACGAGCATCCTCAGAAATCGGCTTGTCGAGGAAAAGGGCTGCGCACGAAGGGCAGGCCTGCGGCTGCTTTAGACTGAAGGCTGTATATGCCCGAATTCATCACACTTTTTGGTAACCAGGACGATAAGCCGGAGCAGACGGCGGAACCGGAAGAAAAGCGCGGATTTTTTGGCCGCATGCGCGATGCAGTGACGCGGACGCGGGAGTCGTTTTCTTCGCGGATTAATGACATTGTGGCGTTGACGCGCGAAGTGGATGAGGCGGCGCTGGAAGATCTGGAGACAGCGCTGCTGACCAGCGATATTGGCGTGCAGACGACGACGGAGATTCTTGAGGCGCTGCGGGATCGCGCGAAGCATCAGGCGATTGAGGGTGGGGCGGAGCTGCGAGATCTGCTGAAAGGACAGTTGCGAGCGATTCTTGAAGCGCCGCAGCGGCCGGTTGCCTTACCTGATGCGCCACCCAAGGTGACATTTCTCGTGGGCGTGAATGGAACGGGGAAGACGACCACGAGCGGCAAGCTGGCGGCCTGGTATCGGGCGCATGGACAGACGGTGCTGCTGTGCGCGGCGGACACGTTTCGCGCAGCGGCGATTGAGCAACTGGAAGTGTGGGCTGCGCGCTCCGGCGTGGAGATGATCAAAACGCGGCAGGGCGGCGATCCGGCGGCGGTGCTGTATGACGCGGCGACGGCGGCAAAGGCGCGCGGCATCGGCGAGCTGATTGTGGATACGGCGGGGCGGCTGCATACGAAGACGGGCTTGATGGATGAGCTGGACAAGATGCGGCGGACGGCGGCGAAGCTGGTGCCGGGAGCTCCGCATGAAGTGCTGCTGGTGATGGACGCGACGACGGGGCAGAACGGGCTGCAGCAGGCGCGGCTGTTTACGCAATCGGCGGGAGTGACGGGGATTGTGCTGACCAAGCTGGATGGGACGGCGAAGGGCGGCATTGCCGTGGCGATTGCGCGAGAATTGAATTTGCCGGTGCGGTTTGTGGGTGTGGGCGAGAAGATGGAAGACCTGCTGGAGTTTGATGCAGGAGCGTTTGTGGATGCGCTGGTGGGTTAGCTGGTCAGCGGAGTGAGCAGGTTTAGAGGAGTTTACTCAGCACAAGTTCGACACGCGGAACCTCTAAGCAACAGATCAGGAGGGGACATGACAAAGCGGCGTGCATCGACAAGTCGGTTTCGACGGCTTCTCGAATTTTTACGGAGGATATTTCGTCCTTGGTCTGAACCCGAAGATCCTCACGCTTATCAAATGGCACCTTTGCGCCGTCCGCCGCGAGACCGAAGTGGCGCAGCTGTCGCAGAATTGGATGAGGATTAGCAACTCTCCCCACTTCGATTAGAAAGTCAGTAGCGATCGGATGAATGCGTTGGAGCAATTCGACAAAGACATTTACTGGATGCGGCGGGCGCTGGAGTTGGCGCGGCGCGGCATCGGTGTGAGTTCGCCCAACCCTGCGGTGGGTTGCGTGATTCTGGATCGCGCGGGGCAGGTGGTTGGCGAAGGGTGGCATGAGTACGACCTACTGGATCATGCGGAAGTAATTGCGCTGAACGAGGCAAAGCAGCATGCCCTCACACGTCAGGGAGAGGATCGGCTCAAAGGCGGAACCGCTTACGTCACGCTGGAGCCTTGCAATCACACGGGGCGCACCGGCCCATGCACGCAGGCGCTGATTGCGGCAGGGCTGGGGCGCGTGGTGGCGGCGACAATCGATCCAAATCCTAACGTGGCGGGGCACGGGCTGGAGGCACTGCGCGCAGCGGGGCTTGAGGCAATTGTGGGTGTGTGTGAGGCCGAGGCGCGGCGTATCAATGAAGGCTTTGCGCGCTGGAGCCAGCACAAGCGGCCCCTGGTGCTGATGAAGGTGGCGGTGACTCTGGATGGGCGCATTGCGCCGCCGGCGGGACAGCAGGCTCCGCACCAGCCGTATTGGATTACAAGCGAGGCTTCCCGCGCTGCCGTGCAGCCATTGCGGTGGCAGGCCGATGCGGCGCTGACGGGCGTGGATACAGTGTTAGCGGATGATCCGCTGTTGACGGACCGGAGCGGATTTCGGCGGAGACGGCCGCTGCTGCGAGTGGTATTGGATTCCGCGCTACGGATGCCCCTCGATTCAAAGATGGTGAAGGGCGCGCAGAACGATCTCGTGATTTTTACCGTCTCGAAGGATGAGGCGCGGATTCAGGAACTGAGAACGCGCGCCGTGCGCGTGGAAGTATTGCCCGCCGAGGCAGGACGCGTGCCACTGGGCAAGCTGCTGGACAAGCTGGGCGACGAGGGGATACTGACCATGATTACGGAGACGGGGACACGGCTGAACACGGCGCTGCTGGCGGGGGGACTTGTGGATCGCGTGCACCTGTTTGTCTCGCCGCAGATCATGGGGTCGGATGCGGTGCCGGCGTTTCGCGGAATGCCGCAGGCAATTCGCATGGCGGAGGTCGAAGTGGAGCGGTATGGAAATGATCTGGGGTTGTGCTCGCTGCTGAGAGATCCGTGGGCAAAGTAGTCGGATTCTTGATCGCTGACCGGGAAATCGGATGGACTCATTCTCTGCTTTGAAAGGACACATGCGTACGCTGGGATTGTTGGTAGCGGTTGGGATCACGTCGAGCTGTTTGCTGGCTCAGTCTGTGTCTGTTCCTTCGGCCATCTACACGGACCCACCTGGAGATTTGACGCACCCGGCGGGGATGAACGTGCTGCATATTCCCACACATGGCGTGCAGATCAATGGCATCGAATACACGCCGCCGGGAGCGATGCCGCATCCGACGCTCATTATCTGCCACGGGCTGCCGGGGAACGAGAAGAATCTCGACTTGGCGCAGGCAGTTCGGCGCGCGGGATGGAACGCAGTGACGTTCAACTATCGCGGGTCGTGGGGCAGCCCCGGAGAATTTCGGTTCACGCAGAACCTGGAGGATGCCGAAGCTGTGCTGGCGTATCTGCGCGAGCCGGCAAACGCAGCGAAGCTTGGCGTCGATCGAAAGCGCATCGCGATTGCCGGGCACAGCATGGGCGGTTGGGTGACGGCGCTGACCGCCGCGCGTGAGCAGGAACTGCTGGGTGCGATCCTAATCAGCGCGGCCGACATGGGACACATGGGCGGAATGCCGCGCGAAAAGCTTGTGCCGTTCATGGCAGACGATATGGAGAGCCTGCATGGCGTGACGGCGGAGAGCATGGCGGATGAGGTGATCGCGCACGCGAACGCGTTTCGCTTTGAAGGAAACACGGACGGGCTGGCCAAACTCCCGCTCCTGGTGCTTTCGGCGGACGACGGGCTCGCGCCGGCGACGGATGCGCTGGTCACTTCGATGAGAGCCAAGGGCAACCAGAACGTGACGGCCATCCATGCGGCGACCGATCATGGCTGGTCGGATCATCGCATCTTTCTCGAGAGCACGATCGTCGCCTGGCTTGAGAAGCTCCTTCTAAGCGGCGCATTTAGGGCAGAGGATGCTGGTGCGCAGACCACGGTGAGCTTTCCGACGGAAGACGGCGGCGTGGTTTTCGCGGACGTCTATGGGACGGGCGAGCGGGCGGTCGTGCTGGCGCATGGGGGGCGGTTCAACAAGGAAAGCTGGGCGAAGCAGGCCCCGGTGCTGGTAAACGCGGGGTTTGAGGTGATGGCGATCGATTTTCGCGGGCGCGGAAAATCGCATGGGCCCGGCGGCATGGAAGCGAGCGACGAGCAACTGGAGATGGGCGTGATGGCTGCGGTGCGGTATCTCCATGCGCACGGCGCGAAGAGTGTCTCGATTGTCGGCGGCAGCATGGGCGGAGGGGCGGCGGGTGATGCATCCATTGAGTCGCGGCCGGGGGAGATCGATCGGCTGGTGATGCTGGGTGCCGCGCCCAATCTGCCGGCGGAGAAGCTGAAATCGCCTGCGTTATTTATTGTTGCGCGCGACGATACAAGTGGCGATGGGCCGCGGCTGCCGGGAATTCAGAAGCAGTATGAGAAGGCTCCCGAGCCGAAGAAGCTGGTGGTGCTGGAGGGGTCAGCGCACGCGCAGTATTTGTTTGAGACAGATCAGGGGGAGCGGAGTCATGGAGGAGATTGTGCGGTGGCTCAAAGCCGAGTAGTGGGTTGTGCTCGCCGCTGCGCGCTCCCTGGTTCCAGACGTTCAGGGTTCAGGACGTAGAGGGCTCCAGGCGTAAAGAAGGACCGTGGAAATTTCGATGCCGGGATCGCGGGGTCGTGAGAGAATCAGGGGCAATTCTTCCCTTCCTCTTAAAGTGGTTTCAAGGAGGCCCCGATGCCGGATGCAGCAGCCGCAGATTCCTTCACTCTGGAAGTCGAGCACAAAGGCAGTAAGGCGCTGGTGCACTGCCACGGGCGGCTGGTTGCGGGAGCCGCTAAGCCTCTCTATGACGGCGTGAAGCCTCTGATTCCCGACTGCAAGCTCATCGTGCTGGATCTCTCCGATGTGAAATTCGTGGACAGCATGGGTCTGGGTACGCTGGTGCGCCTCTATGTTTCGGCCAGTGGCAGCGGAAGCCGGCTGGAGCTCATCCATCTGGGAAAACAGATTCGCGAATTGCTGGGAATCACCCACCTTTTGTCTGTGCTCACGACCATGAGCGAGCAAGGCATCACGATGCGGTTCTGAAGGCTGAGCTGTGAGTGCAGCAGCGCGAGCAAGGAGTCGATGCCTTGCGAAAGCGAAATAGAGAAAGCGAGGCTTTATTGCTTTCCCAGGTCTCAGAATCGAGACCTGGGGCACCCATTTTCTTCTCGCTCGTAGAATAGAAGGCATGTTTACGGGGATTATTGAGCAGACGGGGACGCTGGTCAGCCTGAAAAACACGGGCGGCGTGCGTCGGCTTACAGTGGAGGCTCCGGGGATTGCGGAGCGGTTGCGCGAAGGCGATTCGCTGGCGGTGAGCGGTGTGTGCTTGACGGCGCTGGAGCGGGAAGCAAAGTACTTTCACGCGGACCTGGCGCAGGAAACGCTGGACCGGACGTCGCTCGGTGCGCTCAAACCCGGATCCAAAGTCAATCTGGAACTGCCCACGGCAGCGGGAAGTCCGCTGGGCGGCCATGTAGTCCAGGGGCACGTGGATGGCACTGGCGTGATGACGGCGCTGGAGCCGGTGATTTCGAGGACGAGCGCCGAGTTCGACGAGCAGACGACGGACTGGACGCTGACAGTGCGGGTGCCAGAGAACACGCGACGGTGGATGGTGCCCAAGGGGTCGGTGGCGATCGAGGGGATCAGCCTGACGATTGCCGGGATTGACGGCGATGAGATTTCGATTGCGATTTTGCCGCTGACGTATTGGCGGACGAATCTGCACACGCTGGCCGTGGGCGCGCCAGTGAATGTGGAGGCGGATGTGTTAGTGAAGTTGGCGTACCAGGAGATGAAGTCCCAGAAAAAACCGGAGTTGGGGCTGACGGAGGACTGGTTGGTGACGAACGGGTATTGAGCACCTGCGGTGCGGAAGTCGCGGCTTGCGCCGCAATCGAACTAAGACATGATATATTTGACTAGTCAATTGACTGGTCAATATTATGCAAACTTATCAAGCCTCAGAAGCCAAGACGCATTTCCTTCGCATTCTGGACCAGGTGGAACGCGGCGAGAGTGTGATTATCACGCGCCATGGAAAGACTGTGGCTCGAATCAGTCCTGAAACCACAATTAACCGAGACCGCGTGCAACAAGCGACCGAAGGAATGCGTGCTCTGCGCCAGAGGATCGGAAAGCTTTCGCTCGAAGAGATTCTCTCCGCCAGGGATGAAGGACGGGCCTGATGGCGTTTGTCCTGGACGCGTCCGTTTCGGCGGTTTGGGCGCTGGCGGACGAATCTTCTCCAATCGCGGATCGAGCCGCAGAAATGCTGAAGGGCGAGTTCGCGCTGGTGCCTCCGGTGTGGTGGTACGAGGTTCGAAATCTTCTGGTCGTGAATGAGCGACGGCTGCGGATGACGGTTGACGATTCCAGGCTTTTTCTCGATCTTCTTTCCTTGTATCCGATACGAACCGACACGATTGAGGACGAGGAGATCACGTTGGGGTTAGCCCGAAATCATCGGTTGTCTTTCTACGATGCGGCCTATTTGGCCGTGGCGAAGCGCAATCGAGTGGCAATTGCGACGCTGGATAAGGCAGTGCAAGACGCTGCGGTGGCGGAAGGTGTTCCGCTGGTGTGAAGTGGTCTCTGCAGCGAGACGCTGCATCATTCGAACCAAAAATCAAAGAAATAGCCGGAAGGGCCGGTGCCCCCGGTTCCGCGGAGGCCGGCGAGTTCGTCGGTGCCCGAGCCCGGAATGACGAGCCATTCGGATGTGACTTGGCCGTCTTTGAGCAGGCCCGTGTTGCGCAGGACGAACGAACCGGAACGGCCAGCCACGTTTCCAGTGAAGCGCTCTATACCGGTGAAGTGGGCGCTGCCGTCGGGCGTCTGCACCATGAGAAAACGCGCGGTCCCGGTCCCAATCAGGCCGCCGGTGAAGTCCTGGATCACGTGGACATCGGAAATCGTGATGCCTCCGGTTTGGTTATAGGGTTTCGGATCGTAGCGAGTGACGTTGATCCAACCGGTCACGCGGAGTTGGGCTGCATCCATCAATGTCTCCACATCTTTTATAAGCGGATCAATTCGTGGCGGGTTGAATCAGCTCGCGGATCGACGCCCAGCCGGTGGGGCTCTGTTTGTAGCGCACATAGTCGACCATGGTGCGGCCGCGGAAGATCGAGGGCTGGCCGCCAGCAAGAGGAGTTGCCTTGATGGCGAAGACGGTCTGTTCGATCGCCGTGTCGCCTTCGATGAGAAGGCTCTCGACGTTATTCTCGACGAATTCAAGGTGGAATTGGCGAAGCGAGTCCTGCAATCCGGCGGCAACCGCGTCGCCGCCGATTTCGACGTTCGTGAACGACAGGGCCTTGCGCACGGCGGGGTGATGATAGCGCATGATCTCGACGACATTGCCCGCGGTGAAGCCGGCGCGGATGGCAGCTCCGGTGGCTTCGACGGCCGCGCGGTCGCTGACGGAATCGGCACGGGACGGGGTCGCGAGACAGAGCGACGCGAGAAGAGCGATTGAGACGAAGACATGTAGGAGCTTCATAGGGAGGTTCTCTCCTAAAAGGGATGGAGACGAGTGCGTGTGTCTATGGTTTGGCTGGGAGTTTGGGTGGATCGGTGACGTAATCGTCGCCGGTGCGGGCGAGGAGCAGCTTGCGGCGGTCGTCGAGGAGCTTGAGTTGCGTGGTGATTTCGACGAATTCTTTTTGCTGATCCGGCGTGAGCGACCCGGGCGGCACTGGCTTGTCGGATGCGGGCGCGGCGCCACGATCTTCGCCCGGCGCGACGCCGGAATTCTGCGTAACCGGCGGGTCGATTCCGGCGAGTTTGGACAGCTCGTCCAAGCGGGCCTGGAGGCGGGGCATCTCGCGATCGATCAAGACGGGGTGGATGCTGGGCGTTTTGGCTTTGCCTGCCGCGATTTCGTTGCGGTTGTTTTCGCCCCAGACCGCGAGGATGCCGACGTGGCCGAGCTCGACGCGGACTCCGCCAGGGCCGTAGTCTTCCCGCACCGCGGAGAAGAGACCAATCATGGAATCGCGCGGATCGCCGTCCTTGTCGGGCATGAGGCCATCGACATAGCTGCGCGACTGGTTGGAGAGGAAATTGCCGAGCGAATAAAAGATGACGGTGTTGCGGCCGTCGGCGGTGCGATAGGTTTCGACCGGTTGAAGCACGTGGGGATGATGGCCGACGATGATAGACGCGCCGGCATCGAGCATCTTATGCGCCGTTTGGATGTCTTCGGGGCGCGGCGCGGGCGCGTATTCGATGCCCCAGTGAATGGAGACGACGAGGAGGTCGCACTGGGCACGGGCAGATTTGATGGCGGAGAGGACCTGGGCTTCGTCGGCACCCGGGGCGCCTCCCGATTCGCCAGGATAAGGAAAGAAGTTGACGTGGGGCTGGTCGGGGTTTTCGGGGTTGCGGTTGCCATTGAGCCAGCGCGTCATGCCGAGCCAGCCGACCTTGATGCCGTTGGCTTCAGTAAAGACAGGCTGAAAAGTTGAAGCCGCAGTGTCGCCCGTGCCGGCGAAGAGCAGGCCCATGTCGCGGAGGTGCTCCCGCGTTTCGATAAAACCGGGCCAGCCCTGATCCATCACGTGGTTGTTGGCGAAGGAGACGATCTTGATGCCGCTGGCCTTGAGCGCTTCAGGCAGGGCGACGGGCGCGTCAAACATGAATGGCTTGGAGCCTTTGGAGTGGTTCGGGGCGACCGGGGTTTCCATGTTGACGAATCCGAAATCGGCGGACTGAAAGACGTCGCTGACATTGGAAAGAAGTGCGGTCCAGCCATGGACATCCTCTCCCGCTGCGGCGGCTGCGGCACGGACGGCCTCGTGGGGAATGACGTCGCCTGCGACTGCGAAACTGACGTGGGCAAGCTCGTGGGGATAGGGCGTGACCGGGGTCGCAGAAGAATGTGCGTGAACGGCGAGCAGGATCCCCGCTGCAGCACCCACGGGAACAAGAATCAAGACAACAAGCCACGCGCGGAGGCCCAGGCGATTCGCCTTCGTCGCCAAGATTCTGCCCATTGCTCGCCACCTGCCGGCTATGCCCATTGGAGCGGCCCCTCCTTTGCCTTGGACCCATCAAGCGCTCTTCGGGTGGATGGACGCGCCGGATGATTCATAGCGTAGCTTCGCTTTCCCAACCTACGCCAAGAATGCGGACCAGAATACTGTCGTCGGGACCATGAAGAGCAATGTGGAGGAGGTCTGGTGGCGAACGCCTTCACGGCAGTTCAGGATCTCTTCTTCTACTGCGGCATCGGCGTCGATTTGGCAAGGATTCCCCTGATTGCCAGTTCCTTTACGCCTGACCGCCATGCGAGTCATCGTAGCATGGCGAAACCTCGGTGCCGTGCTCGATGCCCGGCGGCCCGCGCTTACTGGCAGGGCCTCACCGGCGGGGCCTCATCTATGAATTGTCACTACCCGCGCCCGCTCTTACTGGCCGCAGCTTGAATGCGCTTTTCGAGGATTGAGGGCTCGAAACGGGATGGGCCGAATCGAGGCTGCCCAATCCCTCGACGGGCTTTTCGCCGAGCACATGCTCGCGATAGAGCTTGGCCATGCGCGCGTTCTCGCTTTCCTGTTTTTGACGGAGTTTTTGCTCGCGATTCTGCTCCGGCGCCTTGGGCCGGTAGCCGATCTCCCGCAGCAGGGTCTTCAACGGAATATCCGTCGGTTTAGCCCCGCGCCGCGCCGCAAATTTCTTCCAAAGCTCCTCAGGCAGTTCGTGCCGGGCCACGCTTACCGCAGGATGCAGCACAGCATGGTCGCCTGCGATCTCCAGAAGCAGATCGTCGCCTTGTTCGAGAGACAGTAGCTCCATGGCCTTGCTGGGGATGGTCACCTGGCGCTTGTTCCCGATGGGCAACTTGAAGCTGGCCACGGCCGGTTCCGCGGTTTTGCCCTTGGCGTCGTTCGACCGCTTGGTTTTCCCCTTGTGTTGAGCCACGGCGCCCTCCTTTGCCTTCAATTAGTTTAGCGGAATGGAGGAATCTCCGCAATTCCGACTTTCCGCCATCTTAACCCATCCTCCACTCTATCCGCCCTCCAGGCACCGCGAAATAATCTCCAACACAAAGCCCAAGGCGATCAGAATCATCCCTCGCCAGGCCCAGCGCACCGACACACGGGCGCGTCGCTTGTCCGCATCCGCCATGTTCAGATTGGGAAACTGCTTGCGGAAGCGATCGTCGATCTTACTATCGTGCAAATCCTTCAACCGTTGAAACCCATCCCGGGCCAGAATCAGCCCACCGGCGAATGTCAGGACATCCGCTGAGATCCCCCCCTCAGCCGAAGATGCGCCAGCATCCATTGCATTCCTGCATGCTACCCCGACCGGCAGCCTCAGAGGCGGAATCCTCGCGAGCGTCCTGCTTCTGCCCTTCGTCTATCTTGTTGTCAAACTGTTACCCTTGAGCAGGAACGCCGGAGCCCGCGAGACCGTTTCTGTGACGCCGTGGCGGCCCTGGCAGGGCAAGAAAAGAAATGGCAGAATTTGTCATCAAGTTGGCCGACGAGCGTGGCCGCGTGCAGGAGCAGGTCCAGACGGCGGCGACCGCCGAGGAGCTGCGCAGCCGCTTTTCGCACGCGGGCTATCACGTGTTCTCCGTGCGCGCGCGCAGCAGTGCGTCGCTGCTGGGACGGCGCAAAGTCAAGCTTGAGAAGTTCCTGATCTTCAATCAGCAATTTCTGACGCTGGTTCGGGCCGGCCTGCCAATTCTGGGTTCGTTGAACATGCTGGCGAAGGGGCAGAAGGATGCGCAATTCGCCGGGCAGCTGGAAGATGTGGCTAACCGCGTGAAGACGGGCGAATCGCTTTCAGCGGCGTTCGAGGCGCAGGTGGGCATTCCGACGATTTACACCACGACCTTGCTGGCCGGCGAGCGCAGCGGCAATTTGCAGGAAGTTCTGGAACGGTATGTTGCCTTCCAGCGCGTGTCACTGACCTTCCGAAAAAAGCTAACTGCCTCGCTGATTTACCCCGGCCTGCTGCTTACCCTGGTGTCGGGGTTGCTGGTTTTCCTCTTCACGGTTGTGATTCCGCAGTTCTCAAAACTTTATGACGAGATGGGCTCGCAGCTGCCTGCGATGACGATGATGCTGCTTGCGTTTGGCACCTGGACGCAGCGCAATATTCTCTGGATCGCGCTGGTCGCACTCATTGTGGGCGTGTTGGGCTACCGGTTTTCAATTACCGAAAAGGGCCGCGATTTTGTGGATGGGTTTCGCATCGGGCTCCCGATATTCGGCAAGATCTGGCTGAAGTATCAGGTGGCGCTGTTTGCGCGGACGCTTTCGACGCTGCTCACGGGCGGCTTGCCACTGGTGCCGTCTCTCGACACGGCGGCGCGTTCGATTTCGTCGCGCAAGGTTTCCAAGGCGGTACAGGATTCGATTGAGACGGTGCGCGAAGGCAAGAGCCTGGCGGATGCGCTGACAGCGACCAAGGTAATTCCCGATCTGGCGACGGAGATGATTTCCGTGGGCGAGCAGACGGGTGCGCTGCCGCAGATGCTGAATTCGGTCGCGGAGTTTTTTGAAGAAGACGTGGCCACGGCGTTGACGGCCGCGCTGGCGTTGATTGAACCCGCGATTTTGATTGTGATGGGAATCGTGGTGGTCTTTATTCTCATCTCGCTTTACCTTCCGATCTTTTCCCTGGGATCGGCAGCAGGAGGTCAGGGGTAATTATTTATGGCAGACACAACTATCCTTACCATTCCAAACGCACCGATGCCCGGAAGCCCCGAGGAACGCGCGCAGGCCGAGGCGCTTGCCGCACGCTATCGTGCGGAGTTTGTCGACCTGAAGAATTTCCGCATTCAGCACGATCTGCTGCGGACTGTTCCCGTGGAACTGATGTTCCGCTACAACTTTGTGCCGATTGAGCAGCAGGGCGAAGCGCTGGTGATTGCGGTAAGCGATCCCTCGCGGCTGATGGTGCTGGATGAGATTGCCGGGCTGCTGGGGCACAGGATCATTGCGCGGGTGGCGACACTCTCGCAGATTACCGATTTGCTGAAGAAAACGGAGCAGTCGCAGCGGGTGCTGGACGAAGCCAGCGAAGGGCTGACTTTCGACGTGCTGACCGGCGACGACAACTCCGATGAAAACATCTCGATTGAAAAGCTGACCAGCGATGAGGACATTAGCCCGATCATTCGCTTGGTAGACACGACAATTTTCACCGCGCTGGAACGGCGCGCGTCGGATATTCATATTGAGAGCTACGACGATTCGGTGCATGTGAAGTACCGCATTGACGGCGTGCTGCAGGAAGCGATGGCCCCCATTGCGCGCGAGCACCACACAACGATTCTGAGCCGCGTCAAGATTATGAGCGAGCTGGACATTGCCGAGCGCCGCGTGCCCCAGGACGGGCGATTCAGGGTGCGGTACAAGGGCAGACTGATTGACTTCCGCGTTTCGATCATGCCGACGGTGCATGGCGAGAATGCCGTGCTGCGCGTACTCGACAAGCAGTCGATGAGCGAGAAGTTCAGCCACTTGACGCTGGATGTGGTGGGTTTCGCGGATGAAGATCTGAAGCGATTTCGGCGGTATATTCGCGAGCCGTACGGGATGGTGCTGGTGACGGGACCGACGGGGTCGGGCAAGACCACGACCTTGTATGCCGCGCTGAACGAGATCAAGAGCGATGAGGACAAAATCATTACCATCGAAGACCCGGTGGAATACCAGATTCGCGGGATCACGCAAATTCCTGTGAACGAGAAAAAGGGCCTGACATTTGCGCGCGGGCTGCGGTCGATCTTGCGGCACGATCCGGACAAGATTCTGGTGGGAGAGATTCGCGACCAGGAAACCGCACAGATCGCGATCAACTCGGCGCTGACGGGGCACCTGGTGTTCACGACGGTGCACGCGAACAACGTGGTCGACGTGCTGGGACGATTTTTGAACATGGGCGTAGAGGCGTACAACTTTGTTTCCGCGCTGAACTGCATCCTGGCGCAGCGGCTGGTGCGCACCGTCTGCGAGTACTGTGCGCGGACGGTGACGTACCCGGACGATGTGCTCATCTCGAGCGGGATGGACCTGGCAGAGTGGCGGGGGTTTAAATTCCGCGAGGGTGCGGGATGTATCGAGTGTGGCGGCACGGGCTACCGCGGGCGTACCGCTATCCACGAACTGCTGGATTTGACCGATCCGATCCGCGAGTTGATTCTTGAGAAGAAGCCGACCTCGGAAGTGCGTAAGCTGGCGCAGAAGGAAGGCATGTCGTTCCTGCGCGAGTCGGCGCTGGACCGCGTACGCCGCGGACTGACGACGTTGAAAGAGATCAACAAGGTGACATTCATCGAGGCCTCCAGGTAAATGCAGGGAATAGGGAATAGGGATCAGAGAACGAGCGGAAGAGCGAGCAATTGTGACTTCTAATTTGAGTACAAGAAAAGCTGGAGCCCACACGAGCGGTCGTCCGCCGGCGGCCATCGAGCTCATGCCCGAGGGCGTGCTGGCTGCAGCGATGCAGGGCAAGAACAAGGACGAGTCTGCTGTGTATGCGTTTGCGCCGTTGCCGGCCGGTGCATTGGTGCCGGGCATCGACGAGCCCAATATTCGTTCGGAGCCGGCGGTGGCCGAGGCGATTCAATCCGCATTGGGAGACGTGACGCCCCGGACGCGCTCTGTGACGCTGGTGCTGCCTGACACTGCGGTGCGCGTGTTCGTACTGGACTTTGATTCCCTGCCCCCTAAAGCTGCCGATGTGATTCCTGTACTGCGCTTCCGGCTCCGCAAGATGGTTCCATTTGACGTGGAGAAAGCGGGCGTGAGCTACCAGGTTCTGTCGGAAGACAAGAACGAATGCCGCGTATTGATTGCGGTTTTGCCGGGACTGATTCTGGCGGAATACGAAGCCGTGGTACGCGCAGCGGGGTTTGAGCCGGGTGCGGTGTTGCCTTCGAGCCTCGCGGCACTCGCGGCATTGGAAACGTCTGAACCGGCGCTGGCGGCCTGCCTGAGCGGCGCTTCGTTGACGACGACGATTACGAACGGGCAGGATCTGCTGCTGTATCGGACACTCGATTTGCCCAACGAACCCGCACAACGGCTGGCGGAAGTGCAGCGCGATATTGCCGTGGCGGCGGCTTACTATGAGGACAAACTGGCAACGCGGCCGCGTCGTCTCTACTATGGCGGCGTGGGCGGGGCTGAAGATTTTGCGCGCTGGATTCGCTTGACCGAAGGGGAGCTGATGGTGGTGGAACTCGCGCAAAGGCCCACGACTGGCGCGGCAACACCGCTTGGTAAGCTGAGCTTCGCAGGAATTATCGGAGCGCTGGCGGGAGCGGCTTAATTCGATGCGGATCTCACTCAATCTCGCGACTCGGCCGTTTGCGGATGTTGGCCCGCTTCTAAAGAAGCTGCGCATTGCGATGGTCACCCTGGCCGTCGTGGCGATTGCGCTGGGTTTCGGCGTGCATGCGCTGGACCAAAGAGCGCAAATGGCGCGGGACAAAGTTCGCGTTCTCGACGAAAAAATTGCGCGTTTGAACGCCGAACGGCGAGGCTACCAGGCATTGATGCGCCAGCCGGAGAATGCCGCGGTCCTGGCACAAGCGGAAAACCTGAACCAGCTTTTCGACGAGAAGGCTTTCTCGTGGACGCTGGCGATGGAGGACCTGGAAACTGTGTTGCCGGGCGGAGTGCAGGTGACGACGCTTGAGCCTGCACGCGAAAAAGATGGACACATCACGCTGCACCTGCGCGTTCTGGGCCCGCGTGACCGGGCGATTGATTTGGTGGAGAACCTGGAGCACTCGAGACGATTCTTGAGTCCGCGCATTGTGGGTGAGAACTCGGAGACGCAGGGTGGTCCGAACCAGCGCATGGAGCCAGTGAGCGCGGAGAATCGCGTGAACTTCGATTTGCTGGCCGATTACGTCCCTGCCAAGACGGGCGAGCGCCGGCCGGTGAAGGCGATGACCGCCGAGAGCACGGGTGAAGGGGCACGAACGCTGCCAACCCCGCCCGGTGCGTCTCGTCCGCCTTACACGGGTATGCCGAGGCCAAGGCCGCCTCTGCAGCCGAGACCAGGAGGCCCGCAATGAGTGAGCAGATTTCATTGCGCGAGCGGCTGGCCTCGCCGCTGACGTGGCACTATGCAGGGTTGGCGGTGCTGGTCCTGATTGTCATCGGGCTGGCGGTGCGGCTGGGGATGGACTGGTCTGCGACGCATGGCAGCACGACCGATGCGCTGGCTAGCAAGCAGGTTCAGTTGAAAGCGCTTGAATTGCAGACCGTGCCGCTGCGCGGATTGGATGGGCGCGTAGCGGAATCGCGGGAGCAGATGAAGCAGTTTTACGCCAAACGGATTCCGGCGAATTATTCGTCGATTGCGAGCCGAATTGGCGATCTCGAAGTCAAATCGGGAGTGCGGCTGTCGCGCGTGCTGTACACGCAGGGCACGCCTACCGGCGATTTGACGGAGATTTCGATGGACGCGGGGATCAGCGGCGAATATCCGCAGATCATGCGGTTTGTGAACGGGCTGGAACGGGATCAGACGTTTTTCGTCATTCGCGCGATGGCGCTCACGGGACAACAGGGCGGACTGGTGAATCTGCGCCTGCGGGTTTCGACGTGGCTGCGCGCGGCGGATGCGGCGAATAGCGGGTTGCCGCCGACAGAGAGTGCGCCTGCTGGTTCCTCGAATGCCTCTGAAGCCGGAAGGGAGGGCCAATAGATGGCACTCGCTCTGGGGACGGAGAATAAACGGCAGGTGTACGTGCTGATCGGGCTGGTCGTTGTGATCGTCGGCATTGGGGTCTACGAACTGATCGGCACGTTTTCGAGCGCACCGGCGCCAACTGCGGTGACGCGGCCGGCGGTTGTGGGACGCGGCGGCGCGGCAAGTGGGCCGGAGGCGCAGAAACTCAGCAATGCGGGAATCGATCCAGCGCTGCACTTGGAAAAGCTGGCGTTGAGCGAGGACGTGGTCTACGCAGGGACAGGGCGAAATATATTCTCCGCCGAGTCGGCGCCGGTTGCGATCCCGGAACCTGTGAAGAGTGCGCGAATCGAGGCGCCTGTGGTAACGGCTCCGGAAGCGCCGAAGCCGCCGCCCATTGACCTCAAATATTTTGGCTACGAGGAAAAGAAAGACAAAACGCTGCGAGCATTTCTGGTGCATGGAGATGACATCTTCATGGCGCGGCCGGGCGACATCGTGGATCACCGCTACAAGGTGGTGACGATTGTACCGGGCAACGTGCAAGTGACCGACCTCGAGTACAACAACACGCAGACGGTGCCGCTGACGGCGAATTGAGAAGCACAGTGAACAGTGGACAGTGGACAGTGAACAGTACCGAGCCGAAGCAACGGAGGCCTTCGGAAGACGGGTACATTCTTGTCGCAGTGATGTTCATGCTGGCGCTCTTGATTATCTCGCTGGCGGTTGCGTTGCCGCGCGTCCGGGAAGACATTCAGCGCGACCGCGAGATCGAGACGATGAACCGCGGCAAGCAGTACGTTCGAGCGATTAAGCTCTACTACAAAAAATTTCAGCGGTATCCGCCCAATGTCGATGCGTTGGTGAAGACCAACGAGATTCGTTTCTTGCGCAAGCGCTACACCGATCCCATCACAGGGAAGGACGATTGGAAGCCCATCCAATTTGGACAGAACAAGACGCCGCTGGCGATGGGATTCTTTGGGCAGCCGTTGGCAGGAGCGGCAATCGCCGGCACGGGGCCGGGCGGGATTGCCGGAGCGACTCCCATTGGGGGCGGGACGAATGGCTCGACGGGTGGGAGCACGTTTTCAAACGGCGGGTCGTTTTCGGGCGGCAGTTCGTTCTCAGGCGGCAGCTCGTTCTCGGGCGGCAGTTCGTTCTCGGGTGGCAGTTCGACATTCGGGTCGAGTACCACCGGAGCGGGAACCGGTGGGAGCACGGGCACGGGTGGAACGGACTCAGGGAATTCGGGGAGCGACTCTGGATCGGGCGCGGGGTTGAGTTCGAACCAGACGTTTGGCGGCGGGGGTATCATCGGCTTTTCGCCGGGAAGTGAGAAACAATCCATCCTGGTCTACAAGAAGAAGAATCACTACAACGAGTGGGAGTTTCTCTACAGCCCGCTCGCGGACCAGATGATGCAGGGTGGAAACCTGGGAACGATTGGACAGCCAGTAGGCGGAACGAATGGCAACGGTATCCAGAATGGTAATAGTGGAGTGTTCTCGAACGGCCCCGGCGTGGGTTCGCCGACGGCGCCGACGACTCCCATCTCTCCTACCTCGCCGCAGCAGTGAAAGTACTGCTGAACGCGGAAGATGATCGACATTAAAAAGCCCACCCCGAGCAGGATGGGCTTTTACTCTGACGCGAATGCCATCGATGGAAATTTAGCTTAGACGCTGAAGGACGAGCCGCAGCCGCAAGTCGATTTGACCTGGGGATTCTCGAACTTAAAGCCTGCGGCTTCAAGGGTTTCGACGTAATCGACGGTGCAGCCGTTGAGATACATCAGCGACGTGGCGTCTACGAACACCTTTAAGTCATCGAAATTGAAGACTTTATCCATCATGCCGCTCTGGTTTTCGAAAGCCATCGAGTACTGGAAGCCCGAGCAGCCGCCGCCGACGACGCCGATACGCAGGCCGGCAGGCAGAGGATCCTGCGTGGCCATGATTTCACGCACCTTAGCGATTGCCTGAGGGGTCAGAATTAAGGGAGCTTTCTTTACTGTTTCCTGCGGTGCGACCGTTGCTGTGGACATAGACTCTCCAATCCTTTGACTAATTACGGGAAGTTGCCTTTTGTAAGCTTCAGGTTAACTCTACCGCCCCGCGCGCGGGGATTCAAGGCCCAAACGGGGCCACCCTATAGTTTGATGTGTTTGGGCGCAGTTCGTTGCAAGGATCGAATATGACTACGCTTGCCTCGGCTTCTGCCCGGAGGCCTTCTCTCGGACGCGAGCAGGCCGCGATTCACAGCCAGTTCATCGGCTCAAAAACGGTGTGATTCTTGTCACGATAGCTGTGCCAAAACGGGGCTATTATGGGTCGCGTACGGCCCCTCTACTCACGAGACCGCGGTTTGTAGTATGCACGGCCCGCCGGTATCTGGGACCCACAAGTTCGCTGGAGGTGTTGTATGGCAATTGCTCCGATTCTATGGACGGTGTGGAGTGCGCTGGTCGTTCTTACGGCAGCACTCTATATCTACCGTTCGAGCCTGACGAAGGACGAAGAGGATCAGATCTTCCTGGATGATTCCTTTAACCACGTCAAGAGCGCCCAGGCAGCCATAATCGACAAAGTCAATAAAGTGCAGCCCCTGCTTCGGGTTGCTCTGTGGCTGGTGGGCATTGCGACAGTGTTGGTACTTGGCTACTACGTCGTCGACATCTTCAACCAATTCAAGTAAGGTGCGCCCTCTCCCTGTTGCCGATGGACCGGGCGATAGTTAAGCAACTATCGCCCGGCTCATTCAAAAGAGGTTCATCCAAAGAGCCTGGGTCCCTGTCACTCCACTTCCTGACGGGCACGATATCCGTCGCGCGCAATAATGTCGTACTTCAGTGGCTTGCGCTTTTCGTCCTGCATGCGCAAGGGCTGGCCTTCGTCGTCGACTAGCTCGACGCGCAGCTTGCGGTAGGTGCCGTCCTGCTTGGGGTCGGTTGGGTGATAAATCAACTGATACTTTGAGCGGATGGCCGAATTGATGCTCGAGAAGATTTCTGGCATCTCTGCGACGAAGCGCGGGCTGAACCACATGCCGCCGGTCATCTTGGCAAAGGTCTTCATCTGGTTGTCCGCCTGCAGATAGTCAAGATCCCTCAGTTCCTGACGGAAACCTGGGCCGCCTTCGGTCATGGCGCGGATGGCACCGCCAGTTGAGACGGCGAAGATGGTGACGTCGGGGGTGTTTTTGATCTTTTGCATGATCTTGTCGAGCGTGATTTTCGAGAAGGTGTCCATGCCGGAAGCGATCAGGATAATGTACTTGTGGCCGTCGATGCGGTTGAGGCGATCCTCGGCTTCGTAGAGAGCGTCGAAAAGATTGCGTTCTGAGAAGCCAGGGATCATCATCGAGTTAATCGCGTTGTAGAGCTGACGCTTGTCCTGGGTAAAATCCGTAACGATTTGCGTCCGCATATCGAAGGTCATCATGGCAACGTAATCCTGCGGACGAAGCTGCTGGGCAAACGACCACGCCGCGTTGCGCATGTCGTAAATGAAGTAATAGTTCGTTGAGGCGAACTCGCAGAGCAGAAGGGCGGTAATCGGGGCTTCCACGCGCTTGAATCCGATCACTTTCTGCTCGATGCCGTTCTCATACACCTTGAAGTTCGACGGTTTGAGGTTGGGCACGAACTGACCTGTCTTCTCGAGCAGGACTCCCACGTCGACATCGACTTCCGGGACATCCACTCGAATTGAGTAATTTTCCAAGCCCTGGGGATTCTTGATCTTGGGTGCGGCGGGGGCCGGTGGGGGCACGTCTTCCGGCGCCTCTTTCTTTTTGGGAAGGGCAATGGCGCCATTATCTCCGCCGGGACCGCCGGCGTCGGGAGAAGCCTGGTCATTCGGCTGCGAAGGCGACGGCTGCGACTGGGATTGCGACTGAGATTGGGCTCGCGCCAGGGGAGCGAAGACCAACCCCGCGGCAAGAAAAAGCAGCAGCCCCCTGGATGGGTGAGCCGGTGAAATTGAGACGCGCATCTTGGACATGAGAACCTCGGTGCTCAGGACAGAATACGGGATTCGTGAGAACGGGCGCATCGAACTGCCCCCCACAAACCTCGTCATGACAAATGATTCACCCTATCCGTCAAAACACTAAATCTTTCGGACCAGACGGTGCGAATGGCTATATCGAAAACCAATGCCGCCGGTTGTACTCTTATAGACGTGAAACTATGCCTTAAGGAAATCTTGTGCGGTCTCCTAACGCTGGGATTGGCTGTTGGAGTTTTCATGCGGCCAAACGTGCTCACGGCTGAGGACGCGCATGCGCCCCTGGCACCCCCGCCGTCGACTGGAGGCTTCTTCCCCTTGAGCCAGGTCCATCGCGGACTGATGGGAACGGCCTGGACGGTCTTTACCGGGGCCAAGCCGGAGCCGATGCAGGTGGAGATCCTCGGCGTGTTGCGAGGTGCGCGGGGTCCGGGACACGACATGATCCTGGCGCAACTGCATGGTACGAAACCAGAGTACACAGGAGTAGTGGCGGGAATGAGCGGCAGCCCGGTTTACATCGGAGACAAGCTGCTGGGTTCGCTCTCGTATCGAATTGGCCAGTTCAGCAAGGATCCGATCGCGGGGATTACGCCGATTGAGCAGATGCTGGAGGTTCGCGACTTGCCTGTGGACGCAGCCCGGACAACGCTGACCGCAGCAGATTCAGGCGACAGGGTGACTGCGGATGGAATGACGTTTCAGGCGATGGAAACGCCCCTGGTGATGAGCGGCTTCCGTCCTGAGGCGATCAAATTGTGGCAGGAGAAGATGGCCGGAACCGGCCTGGAGATGGTGGCTGCGGGGGGCGGAAGCGGCAGTTCCCTTCCCGGGTCCGACGGCGAAGTGAATGGCGAGATCTCTCAAACGGCGTTGGCGAGCGTCGTGCCGGGTTCCGCAGTGAGCGCGCAACTGATTCGCGGAGACCTGGAGATTTCCGCGACGTGCACCGTCACGTACGTCGATCCGAAACAATTGCTGGCATGCGGTCATCCGATTCTGCAAGCGGGCCCGGTGTCGATGCCCATGACGACGACCGATGTGGTAGCCACGCTGGCGTCCCCCTTGAATGCATTCAAGATTGTGAACACCGGGGAGACGATCGGAGCGTTTACGCAGGATCGCGATGCGGCCATCCGCGGTGTTCTGGGGGCAAAGGCGCACATGATTCCGGTGCATGTCGCTGTGCATGGAGCGCAACGCGACAGGAAGCTGAATTTTGAGGTCCTCGATCTGCCTGCTTTGACGCCGCAAGCGGTGATGGTCTCGTTGTACGACGCGCTGCTCGAAACCAACGAGAGCACCGCGGATACGAGCTACCACGTAAAAGGAAGCATCGATCTGGATGGCTACCCTCCTTCGCCTCTCGACCTGTGGGCTCCGGGCGGGAATGGATTGCCTGCCCCGCTGGCAGCCGCACTCATGACAGGCGAGAGCTTTGCAAGGCTTTATTCGAATGGCACGCGCCAGGGGACGGTGCATTCGATCAGGCTCAGCGTGGAAGAGATTCCGCGCAACATGCAGGTGACGTTGGAGACGGCACGCGTGGTCTCCGGAGATATTGTGCACGCGGGCGATTTGATTGCGGTAGAGGCAACGCTGCACCCGTGGCAGCAGCCGGCACGCAATGTCAGAATTCCGGTGAGAATCCCGGCGCGGCTGGGAGCGGGCAATCTGCGCATCCTGGTTTCGGATGCGGGAACGCTGGACCGGACGATGGACCAGCCTCGCCTGTCGACACGTCCGGCCGATTTGGAGACGGCGCTGGCGCAGGCAAGACGGCTGCATCCAGCCGACCAGGTCTACGTCAGCCTGCTGGCGCCCGAGACGCAAGCTAACATGCAAGGACAGACGCTGTCGGGATTGCCCTTGTCGATGGCAAATGCGCTTGAGACTCTACGTGCCGGGCAAGACGTCACCATGAACGGAGAATCGGCGTTGGTGGCAGGCCAGGCGTCGGCTGGCGGAGTTCTGACCGGGTTCCAAATCCTGAATCTGCACATTGAGAGCGGCGGCGGTTTAAACTAAGGCCCGGCATACAGGAAATCATTCTCCTGCGTTTCGGGCGAGCTCCGGAGTTTCGGGTTCGCTCACCCTTATTACGGCGGTTCCAACTGCGCAACCGCTTTAGCCCCGAACGAGGAATGCGGAACGACGATGAGTCTCATTCAAGGACTTGCAGCGCACGCGGCGGGAGCCGAACTTTTGCCTTTTCGCTACGACCCAGGTGAATTGGGCCCGCAGGAAGTCGAAATCGGAGTCTCTCATTGCGGCATCTGTCATAGCGATTTGCATTTGATCGCGAACGACTGGGGAATCAGCCAGTATCCCTTCATTCCCGGACATGAAGTCATCGGCGCGATTACCGCGGTCGGCACTGAAGTGCGTTCGTTGACTGTGGGTCGGCGCGTAGGCCTGGGTTGGCAATCGAACTCCTGCGGTCAGTGCGAGTGGTGCATGAAGGGAATGGAAAATCTCTGCGCAGCCTCCGAGGCCACGTGCGTTCACCGCAATGGCGGATATGCCCAGCGGGTGCGCGCAAACGCGCGATTTGTGGTGCCGATTCCAAGCGCGTTGCCCAGCGAGCAGGCCGCGCCGCTGCTCTGCGGAGGCATCACGGTCTACAATCCGATGCGCACACATTGCATCAATCCCTCGTCGCGCGTCGGGGTGGTTGGGATTGGCGGCCTGGGACACATGGCCATTCAATTTGCGCGCGTCTTCGGCGCGGAAGTGACGGCATTTTCCTCCTCGCTGGCGAAGGAGGAGGAGGCGCGGGAGTTGGGCGCGACTCACTTTGTGAATTCACGTGAGACCAAGGCGATGCGCGAAGTGACCGGATCGCTTGACCTGATTTTGAGCACTGTGAATGCCAATGAGGAATGGAACACCTACATCCAGGCGCTGCGCCCAACGGGAACATTGTGCATGGTAGGCATACCACCATCGCCCATGGCGGTGCAGGCGCTTCCGCTCATCGCTGGCATTCGCTCGATCACTGGAAATCCCACGGGAAGCCCATCGCGGCTACGCGAGATGCTGGATGTTGCCGCGCGCCACGGGGTACAGGCGAAGACCGAACGCTTTGCGATGGCAGCGGCCAACGAAGCCATTGAAAAAGTGAAGAAGAATAAGGTGCGCTATCGCGCCGTGCTAGCCAACTGATCGGCACGGCAGTTTCGTGCGTTTCGGTTCTGACACCCGCACGCAGATGATCGAGCTCCTGCTCTCCACAGGCTGGGAGAGCAGGAGCGATTTCAATTGGACGCGTGGGACGCGCGATGGATGGCCCTGGGTGCTGCAGTAGAGGACAGGCTAAGCAGTCGCGATAGGTTGGGGTTTGCGGTGTTTCAATCCGTCGGCAATCCGCGAAAGAAGATCGGCGGGATGGACGGGTTTGGTAAGCAACACAAATTGATGACCGTCTCGATTCGCTGCGGCGAGCAAGTCAGCGGTCGAAGCCTGCCCTGAGAAAAGAATGATCTTGCAATCGGGGAAGATGCGCTTTACGGTGATGGCCAAATCAATGCCGCTCATCCCTGGTAGAACCACGTCGGTGATGAGCATTTCCGGGGGCATCAACAGTGCGGTTTCGAGAGCACTGTCTCCGTCATACGCGGTGACGGCGGCATATCCACTGCGCGAGAGAATTTCTGCCAGTGTGTCGGCGATGCTGCTTTCATCGTCCACCACCATGACGACCGGGCGATAGACTTCGTGCTTTGTTTTAGATCCGAGGGAAGGAACTTCATGGATGGGAACTGTGGGGAAAGTGTTCCGTTTGTTCACAGCAATTTCACCTCTGCAGATACCCTAGCAAGGTTTCGACGATACGGGTTAAATCTTTGCAAACAGAGGGATTTGCGAGGACATAGGGTTTTGCGAGTTTTACGTGGTGAGTTGATCTGGGGATGAATGTTGCGGGATTTTCCTCTGTTGAGTATGCTAACGACCAAAGGGATAATTTTACGCGAGGTTAGATATACGTTAGTAACAGGTTTGTAGCGCGGCGAGGTGACGGAGTATGGGAACTAGAGAGATGGCGACCAAGGCGAAATCGGACAACCTCCCAATGAATTTCAGTTCGATCGAGCAACAGGATGTTCCCAGGGGGCGCGACGGAAAGCACAAGCAGATCGTCACGCAACTTTTGAGCGATATCGATCAGTTGCAGGCTGGGCGAGCCCTCAAGATACCGCTTTCCTTTCTTCCCGATTCCAAGGAAAACATCCGCTCGGCGCTCAACCGCGCAGCGCGCCAACGAGGTCTCGATGTTTCGACGTCAAGCGACGCGGAACATTTGTATGTCTGGAAGACCGAGGCGAATTCCTGACCCGTGGAGCTGGTACTGACTCGACATTTTCGACATTCATGAACGGAGTGCGCATCGATAAATGGTTGTGGGCGGCCCGTTTCTTCAAGACACGGGCGCTTGCGTCGCGAGCCTGCGACCTGGGACGTGTTCATTCGAACGGGATCGAGGCCAAGCCTGCGCGCGAAGTTCGTGTGCGCGACATGCTTCAGGTGCGAAACGAAGGCGGCGAGTTTGAGATCGAGGTTTTGCAATTGAGCGAGATGCGGGGCCCTGCGGCGGTGGCCCAGGGGCTTTATCGCGAGACCGATGCTAGCAAAAAGGCGCGGATGAAGTTGGCAGAGGAGCGAAAGGCGATGCAGCAGTACACACCTGTTCCGGAGCGGCGGCCGAGCAAGCGCGATCGACGCAGAATCATTCAGTTTCGCAGTGGCGCGTAGCGGCTTTGCCTCACTCTTTCGATCATTGCAGCAGCCTGCGTTCCCGACGCATCTTACGCACCCAACGCGTGGGGTCTAGTAGACTCAACGGCAGCATGGTTGTTTCTTTCCGCTCCATTTGCCTGTCTTCCTTCGCCTCCATCCTGGCTGCCACGGCCGCAATGCTCGCAGCGAGCGGCGCTCCGTACGCCAACGCCCAGGGCACGCATTTGTGGACGCAATCGCGATTCGAAGAATTCGAAAAGGGTACGCCCCAGGGTGTTGCGATCGGGAGCGATGGCCGTTTGCACCAGGGGCCGGCTCTGAAAGAAATTCTCACGACGCCCTCGACTTTTGTGTGGTCCGTAGCCACCGATAAGAACGGCGCCGCCTATCTGGGCACCGGTTCTCCTGCCGCTGTCTGGCGGGTCGGAACGAATCAGGGCGACAAACCCTTCACGCTTTTTGAGAGCAAAGACCTGAACGTGCAGGTGGTGCGGCTGGGACCCGATGGGGCTCTTTATGTCGCGACTCTGCCGAGCGGGAAAGTGTACAAGCTTGACGCAGCAGCCACGACGAAGATTGACGAGCAGAAGGCAACGATGGTCTTCGATGCGTCTAAACTCGATGCCGTAAAGGCCGGAGACGGAAATGCGGAGCCGAAGATTGAGGATTCCTCCGCAGGCGAAAAAGCCGATGCGAAATCCCATTACATCTGGGATATGACATTCGACTCGGCGGGGCGGCTCTACATCGCGACAGGTGGCCCCGCAGCCGTGTTTCGCGTGGATCCGGCAAAGCCGACGGAGAAGCCTGAAGAGTTCTTCAAGAGCGATGAGCAGCACATTCGCTCGCTGGCGTGGGATGCGAAGGGAAATCTCATTGCGGGTTCCGATGGCAGCGGACTCGTGTACCGCATCAACCCACAAGGCAAGGGCTACGTGCTTTTCGAAGCGCCACGTCGCGAGATCACGTCTGTGGCCGTCGGCAGGGATGGCACTATCTACGCGGCAAGCGTGGGTGACAAGAGCCACAATCCTTTGCCGCCGCTGCCGGTACAAGGCATTGGTTCGATCACCATCACCATTGTGCAGCCGGGTTCGGTGCAGGCCGCGAATGCCAGTGCCTCGGTGCCCGAAGGAACTGACATTTATGCCTTGACGGATGGGCAGGCGCCGCGGAAGCTGTGGTCGAGCAAAGACGACATTGTCTACGCATTGGCCGCACAGCCGGAGGGATTGCTGGCACTGAGCGGCAATCGCGGACACATTTTCCGCATTGAGCCAAACGGGGACTACGCCGATGTAGCGCACCTGGAAGCACAGCAAGGACTGAGCCTCGCACACGGACCGGGCTCGGAATTTCTGATAGGCACCGGCAACACCGGCAAGCTTTTTATGCTGGGTGCAGCGGAGAAACACGAATATGCAAGCGATGTGCTGGACGCTGGTGCGACGGCCCGTTTCGGACGGATCGAGGTTGAACCGGGGTCAAGCGGCTATTCGCTGTGGACGCGTTCTGGGAATGTAGAGCAGCCGGTGCGTGGCTGGAGCGATTGGGAGCCTCTGAAAGACGGCGCCGTAGCTTCGCCGGCGGGTCGATTTCTGCAATGGAAAGTAGTTTTAGATCACGATGGACTTCTCGGTGGCGTCGGTGTGAATTATCTGCCGGTGAACTCCGCCCCGGTAGTGGACGAACTGGTGGTGGTTCCTGGCGCGCGGCTGAATACGCTGAACCAGGCCGCCAATCAGCAAACGGTCAGCATTGCCCTGCCGTCGGCGAACCAGGGCGCAACGGTCACTTTCGATGCGGGAGCGAATGGGCCACTGCAGGCAACGAAAGATCGCACCGCAATCACGGTGCGCTGGGCGGCGCACGATGACAACGGCGACGACCTGAGCTACTCCCTGTATCTGCGCGGAGACGGCGAACATGTTTGGCGCCTGCTGAAAGACGATTTGACCGATAAGGCGTACAGCTTTGACGCGACGCTGATTCCCGATGGCGGCTACCAGATTAAGGTCGTGGCTTCCGACGCGCCGTCGCACACGCCCGGCGACGCATTGACGGGCGAAAAGGTCGGGGATCGATTTGAAGTGGATACCACGCCGCCGGTAGTGCGTGCACTGGCTGCGGCGGAAGAGCCTGCCCAATGCGCGCAGGCAAAATGCCCCAAGCCGGTGCACGTGACGTTCGAAGCTGAAGATGCATTCTCCCCGATTGCACATGCCGAGTATTCGCTGGATGCAGGCGCGTGGAAGTTCATTGCGCCCGTTGGCGAACTTTCGGACTCGAAACATGAACACTACGAATTCCGCGTTCCGGCATCGGTGTTCGAAGGCAAGGCCGGCGAGCATCTGCTGACCGTGCGCGTCTATGACAGATATGAGAACGTCGGCGTGGCGAAGACGGTATTCGGCACGTCCGAAAAGTAAGGCGTGCAGTCGCGATGCGATTTGAATTCTTTGTGGCGGCGCGGTATCTGAGAGCCAAGCGGCGACAGGCTGTCGTGGGCGTGGTCACGACGATTTCGATTGCCGGTGTGGCCGCGGGTGTCGCCGCGCTGATCATCGCGCTGGCCATCACGAACGGCATGCGCCGCGATTTGCAGGACAGGCTCGTGGACTCGAGCGCGCACGTGCAGCTGATGCGCGTGAAAGCCGACGGAATCAAAGATTGGCAGCCATTGCTCGAGCGATTGCGCAGGCTTTCTCATGTCACTGCGGCCTCGCCGGGCATTTACGAGCAGGTGATGGTGGCGTATAAGGCGCGGGACTCAGGCGCACTGATCGAGGGCATTCTGCCCGACCAGGAAAAGACGGTCAGCAGCCTTTTGTCCACCGCGACGCCGGGAGCCGTGAGTGCGCTGGAACCGCAAGCGGAGCCAACGTCGGGCGGCGCTTCGGATCCCCCTATTCTGTTGGGCAAGGATCTTGCGGACTCGATCGGTGCGACTGTGGGCGATACGGTGACACTGATCAGCCCCCAGGGCGATCTGACGCCGATGGGCGTGATTCCCCTTTTCCGTCGCTTTCGCCTCGTGGGGACCTATCACTCGGGCTTTTACCAATACGACGCGCAGATGGGATTTATGCGGCTGGCCGATGCGCAACGGTTGTTCGATGAACCTGATCTGCTGTCGGTAATCAGCTTCAAGGTGGACAACATGAATCGCGCGCCGGAGATTGGCCGTGCGATCGAGGAAGCCGCGGGGTCCGGCTTCATGACGACAAACTGGATGGAACAAAACCGCGAGTTATTTCGCGCTCTGCGGCTCGAACAGTATGTGACCTTCATCGTGATTGCATTGATCGTGATCGTGGCCGCGCTCAATATTCTGATCGCGCTGACCATGATGGTGATGGAGAAGACGCGCGATATCGCGGTGCTGATGAGTTTTGGCGTGGAGCCCGCCCAGGTACGGAATATCTTTCTGATGCAGGGATTTCTTATCAGCATTGTGGGAACTGCGCTTGGATTAGTGCTTGGCTACCTGGCCGCTTGGGCCGGCGGGTACTACCACATCCCTCTCTCGCCAGACGTCTACTCGATCGACACGTTGCCCTTCGCGCCGCGCCCGCTTCATGGCGTGATTGTGTCGGCGGTGTCGGTCGGCATTTCGCTCTTGGCGACGCTGTATCCATCGTTCGCTGCGTCGCACGTGCTTCCGGCTGAGGCGCTGCGCTACGAATAACCTCAGCTGCTTGACCTACGGCGTGAGGGGGAACAGCATTTCGTATTCCGTGATCGCCGGGTCGTTGGGATAAGGCCCGGTTTTGCCACTCATACGAAATCCCAGGCGCTCGTAAAAGCGGATCGCGTTGTCATTGACGCTGGTGACCATCAGCTTCAGCTCGCGCATTTTGCGAGATGCCGCCCACGATTGTAGGCCTTCGATAAGTGCCGTTCCGACGCCGGCACGGCGCCAAGCCGGATCGACCCACATCGATATGACATGCGCCCGCTGGGGATCCTGTTCATCGGTGTAGCTGGCAACCAGGCCGCATGCGTCCGCTCCGTCGAATGCAAGGTAGCCGATCAAGCCGTCGCCGTTCCAGCGACGCGAGCGATTCACCCATTCGTCTTCGGAAAGCTGCGATTCTTTTGCGTAGGTACTGCCGAACGCGGTCGGATCGCTCTGCAGCGCGCGCAGGCGGATCGTCTTGAAGACAAGTGCGTTGGCAGGTGTAATTGGTTCAAGCGTGATCATGAGGAAGCGAACAGAAAGATCGTTCTGCTCTTGTCAATTCTCGCCGATTTATCCGCCGGCTCCAAGCCGAGGGTCCTCGTGCTTATTCAGCTTGCGGCGCAGCCCCGGGAAAATACTCCACGTGAAATTCGCCCTTCCGGCCAAAATAAATCACCTTCTTGCCGGTGAGGAACGCCCAATAGGCAACTACCCCAGCGGCTGCAGCCTGCCGCATGAATTCCGGGTAGCGGATCTCGTCCTTCTGCGCCGAACGAATCGCCGCGACGACCGCAGATTTCGAGAACTCCGTGGCGACGGGCGCGAGCGGAAGATGCACCGGCTCAGTGATCGTTGTGTCATTGTCGAGATACACGATATCTCCCGAGCGCAGCAGGTCGACGAAGTAGGACGAAACGCCGGCGGCGAGCATCCGTTCGACGACTTGCGGGAAGATCAACTTGCCCGCGTGTGTTTCGACCAGTACTTCGCGGATGGCTTCGGTATTGGTGGATTGTGCGATCATGCTCCTCTCCTTATTCAGTGGGAAGTTTGTGCAGGTCATAGGTCTGCACGAGCTTTTTTAGAATTGCGAGCAGCGTCTGGCGTTCTGTCGCGCTCAGCGCGGCAAAGAACTCGTGGTCGTTGCGATCGGCGAGGGCAGCCAGCGCCGGAACAGCCCTGGCGCCGGCCGCGGTGAGGCGAATGTCCTGGTAGCGCCGATCGTCGGTCCGCTCCTCGCGATGAACCAGGTTTTTCGCGACCAGGCGGTCGATCAGCTTCGAGGCGGCGCCGCGCGTCATACCGGTGACGCCGGCAACCTTGCTCGGAGCCATTTCCTCACGACCGTACATTTCGCGCAGTACCACCCATTCAGCAACCGTGACGCCGCTCTTGAGCAACTTGCGCGCGAATGCCTGCGACACGTGGTTGGAGACGAAGCGCATCCAGAAACCGATATGGGCTTTCAAGTCGCTGACCGGCTCCAATGCTGCTTTAGTTTTGCTCATGAAAAGAAGCATAGCCGAGAATAGTTTCCTTGTCAACTATTTCCGTGGAATCTTTTTAGAGAAGCACTTGCAAGAGCCTGCCGGGAATCCAACGCTATGTTATTGCGGAGTGATCACACCGCCGACAGCGTGGCGGCGAGGAAGAACAATTCCCCGATGGTCCACTGCAATTGCATGGAGCTGACTTTTGGACGGGTTCTGAGGCAGTTCGGGACGGTCGATAAGCGCGCCACCGCAGGCTGGGCACCAGTCGGCTTTCGTTTCCCTCGCAAGCACGGCGTGGCATTGGCTGCAGATGCGTTCCATGGTAAAAGTCTACCGGATTGGCGCAGACCCTCCGCTCAAGCAGCTGACTTGAACTGCCGCGCGATTCCCTTCCCCCATTCACGTATCGCCGTCCAATCACGAATATCCGAAGGGGGAATCTTGTTCATCGGATTCATGGGCAGCCGGCGTGCGAGGCTGAATGGAAAAGGGAGTGTCTCCACGTCCCACTTGCCGCCGAAGACCTGAACCTCCACGGGATGAAGCCAGGCGTGCCGCGCGAGTTCGATGTCTGCCATCTTCCGGGCCGCCTCGAAGTCGGCGGGCTCGGTGCGTGTGGGCCCGAGGACAAAGCACCAGGAGCGCAAGGACGAGATCTCCGCTCGATGAGAAGCGAGGAACTTGTGAAACTCCTTCGGGAGACGGCCAATGTAGAGCGGCGCGCCGAGGAGCACAGCGCTCTTTCCGGCGAGCGAAGTTACCTTATTCACGGGTAGCACTTCGACGTCGAGGCCGGCTTCACGCAGGGCGGTTCCGATAGCATTCACGACCTCGCCCGTTGATCCGCTGCGCGTGGCGTAGGCGATCAGGATGGAGGTTGGCATATGTACTCCTCCCGTTGGCGCGATTGTGCGCCAGGGCCGTGACTAAGATTGTGCCAACGATCACACTTTGGTGTGCATCGAGGCTCAGGCGCGGCTCGGTGCCGGCGCAACTCTCCCGGTACACTTGAAGATATGCATCCCCCAGTGCGCCTGGTGGCAATCGACATCGACGGCACCCTTTTGCCCACGTTTTCCCAGGCCATTAGCCCGCGTAATGCGAAGGCTTTGAAAGCTGCCCAGGATTCCGGAATCGTAGTGGCGATTGCGACGGGCAGGCGGACGGCTTACACGGCGCCGTTGTTCGAAGGACTTGGGCTGCGAGCGGATACCCCTCTGATTACGTCGAATGGAGCAGTGACACGTACCTTAGGCGGCGAGCCGGTGGACCGGAGCCAACTGGACGCGCGGGTGGCACGCGGTCTGTGCGGATTGCTGCGGAAGTTCGGCGCCCTGGTGTTTACATTCGACAAGATCGGCCGGGGCGAATTAGTGCTGGAAGACCTGGACCAGGCACACGGACGGATTTCGCTTTGGGTGGAGGCGAATCGGGACGGCATCGAAGTGGTGAAACCGCTCGAAAAGGCACTGGTGGACGGTGACAATCCAATTCAGGGTATGGTGGCCGGTGGTATAGGCCCGATGAAGAAGGCGGAAAAGGCGTTGAAGGGTAGCGCCTGGGCCGTATCGTGTGAATGCATGCGGACCGAATATCCGGCGCGGGACCTTGCGATTTTGGACCTGCTGCCTCCGGGGGTTTCAAAGGGATGGGCGCTGGATCGGCTGGCGCGGCGGCTGGGCATCGATCAGAAAGAAACGATGGCCATCGGCGATAACTGGAACGACGTGGATATGCTGGAGTGGGCCGGACAAAGCGTGATGATGGGAAATGCCGCGAAGGATCTGCGCGCCATGGCGAAGATTCGCGGATGGAAGCAGACCCAGCCAAACGATGACGATGGGGTGGCCATGGTGCTGGAGGCTGCAGTGGCACGACGGAGCCAGGTCAACGAACGCCCCAAACATTGGGCCACGACGGCACGGAGTTGAATTTGCATCGAAGCTTGCCACTCGCGATCGTGCTGGCTGCCTTGGCAGCAGCGACTACGCCTGTCTATGGGGCCGAACACGTGACGCTGAGCAATGGTTTTGCGGTGGAGTGCAATCACCATGCGCAAGTGGAAGGCAAGGTCCGGCTTTATCTGAGTCCAGGCGAGAGCAGCTACATTGAAATGCGGCCGGATGAGGTCCTGGGCGTCGAGCAGGTGCCGGACCCGATGCCGCAAGCAGCTGCCGCGAAGAATGGACAGCCGCCGGTAGAGGAAAAGCTGAGCCCTGCGGATTTGCATGAGATGCTTTCAGAGGCCGGCCAGGAACACAATCTCGATGAAGATTTGTTAGCCAGCGTGGTGAAGGCTGAGAGCGATGGCAATGCTCGCGCCGTGAGTCGAGCCGGAGCCCGCGGCCTGATGCAACTGATGCCGTCGACGGCCAGCGATCTAGGTGTGCAGGATAGTTTCAAGCCGGGAGAGAATGTGCGCGGGGGCTCGGCGTATCTGGATGCGCTTCTAACCAAGTATCACGAGAACCTTGCGCTTGCCCTGGCCGCGTACAACGCTGGACCGGCCGCCGTCGACAGATATCACGGGATACCGCCTTATCATGAAACGCGCGTGTACGTAGCACGAGTAATTCATGAATTCAATCAGCGTGTGAAGTCCCGTGAGGCGCAGGCGGCGCGCGCCCCGGGCCTGCGAGTTACCTCGAGGGCGTCCTCCGCAGAATAAGCAACTCGTTCCGCGCATGCGGCAACATAGAATCGGAATGTATCTACGCGGAACGGAGTTCGCTTGAAGAAGAATCAGCTGATTGTTGGTCTCGTTGTGCTCGTCGTTCTTGTAGCAGTTGGAGTCTATGCACAGCACCGATACCAATTCGACTGGCATGAAGTCATCGCCCAGTTTATGCGGGCCGACTGGGGCAAGATTGGCATTGCCACCGGTTGTATCTATGTCGCCTACGTATTCCGATCGGTGCGATGGGCCTACCTCTTGCACCACAGCAAGAAACTGGGTCCGTTTTCACTCCTGGGAACGCAGGTCATTGGGTTCACTGCGATCGCACTGATCGGAAGAGTCGCAGATCCCGTACGGCCATACCTTGTTTCAAAGAAGACCGGCCTGCCCCTCGCGAATCAGATAGCAGTCTATATCGTCGAACGGCTCTTCGATGCGGGAACCATGGCGCTGGTTTTTTCGGTCGCCATGCTATGGATTCCAACCGCGGAGATCATAAAGACGACATCACACTCCAGTTCGGTTTCGAGCCTCGGCGCGGGCCATCCTTTGCTGGCTTCCTTCATCGCGCGATACAGCGGCCTGGTGCTGACTCTGTTAGGCGCATTGTTTCTGCTGGTTGTCCGTCTCAGCGGCGACATGGTCGCTACTTTCTTCGAACGCACCTTCGGATTGATATCCAAGAACTTGGGTCACTCCATCGGACAGAAGATTCATGCTTTTCGCACCGGCCTGGACGCGTTGCAATCCATCAAGGATCTCGCGGTGGTTGCCTCCCTCTCACTAGCTATGTGGCTCCTAATTGCATTTGCTTACTTCGACTGCTGCAGAGCTTTTGTCGCGTCTCCAGAACTAGCAACGATTACTCCTCAAAAGTGCGTTCTGTTGATGATCGCCAGTGGCGGAGCAAGTATCATCCAACTGCCCGTATTCGGCTGGTTCACGCAAATTATCGCGGTGGCGGCGGTTCTCTCAGCAGGATTCGGAGTCGCAAAAGAGGCCGCAACTGCAGGCGCCGCGACCCTTTTGCTGGTCACGTTCCTGTGCATCGTGCCCGTGGGACTGATCTGGGCGCAGTTCGAACACGTGAGCCTGCGCAAGGTGACGGTGGAAAGCGAGCATGCCGAAGAAGACCTGGAAGCTGCCGGAGCCACGGAGTAGGCCGGCGCCTCAGCTGGTTGGGGTGCCGACGGGCTGCGAGAAGCGAATCGTTTCCGGCGAAACGGCTCCGCCGGTCATCAGCATGCTCATTGCCTGCTCCATGGTCAGGTCGGTCTCAGTGACGCGATCCAACGGCAAAACCTGCAAGAAAGCTGAGGTGGGGTTAATGGCGTTCGGCAACAGGACAGCCGCGAGTTCCCTGCCCGTAGCCGAGTCGATGAGCGTGCGAGTGAGAAAGCCGACGCTTTTCTGACCCTCAATCGGAAAATCGATCAGGACCACGCGCTGGCTGGACTCCTTTTTGGCCATCATGGTGTCGAGGAGTTGGCGTACCGAGGTGTAGACCTTGGCGACAACGGGCAGCCGCTCGAGGACGGTTTCAAAGAGATTGAATGCCTGACGGCCGACGACCAGCGAAGTGATGCGCCCCACGCCATAGAGGACGATGAGCGTCAGCCCCACGGCCAGCACGGATTCGAGCCATGGCTGATCGATCCAATCGCCGGGGACGACGTTGCCGAGAAAGCGGACAATCGGCAAACCCGCGTTGGCCAGGCTGGTAAAGACGAAGCTGAAAACGAGCCAGGTGACAAAGAGCGGTCCAATGGTGATAAGGCCAGCCAGCATGTAGCGCTGCAAGTGGCGCAACAACCCTCCGAGAACGAATCGCACGGGTTTCTCCTGAAAACGAGGATACGCGAGCCCAATGCGCGCAGAGGGATGCGGCGCCTGCTGTCGACCCTCTATGCATCCAATGCGGCATGAGTGCACGGAGTAGTCTTGTATTTGAAAAGGAAGGGCGACTGATGAGCGAGGCCAAGGTGGGGTCCGTCGTGGAGGCGAATGTGCCTCGGGAAGCTCCAAGCGAGGATGTCGGGCATATGGAGGCCGCCGTCAACGGACAGGGCAAAGTGCCCAGCAGCGGGCTGCGCAGGCCGGGGCAATCCGCCGCGAAGCCGGCCTCCGGATTTCAGCGCACGGCATCGGCGATTCGCACCTTGCTTCCGCTGGTCCAAAAGGTATTGCCGCTGCTGGATGGGAATGTTGCTTCGGTTGCAGCCAACCTGTTGGCACCCCGGCTTCAGGGGCCGTCCGTGGATATCCATCCGATCGAGGTTGAGCTTGCCAAGCTGCGGACGGGACTCGCGGACCTTCAGGATAAGAATACGGAGCACGACGCAGCCTTCAAACGTATAGGTCAGGACATGGAACTGGTAAAAGATGCACTGGAACGCACCTCCTTTGAGCAGAAGGAAATGGCGCAGGAAGTAAGCCGCCTTCGGACAAGAATGACGGTATTTTCGGTGATCGGAGTGGGTCTGTTAATCGCCTGTCTAGCCATCGACGTTGTCATGCTCCTCCGCGTCCAGCAGGTTTTACATTGAGAATTCCGGCAAGATTCCGGGCACCCGAGGATAGGGCGCGGGACACAGATCTTTGGCGATGAAGCGCCCTTGGTGCGAAAAAGATCCAAAATTCCATATAATCAAATGAATTTTTGGCGATATAAATACGAAGTCGCGCTTTTTTGCTACCTTTTACGGCGTTCGTGCTCGCAGACATTGCCAGTCGTCTTTTCCGAGGGCTAGTATTCCCCACAGTCCGATTTGGTTTTTCGTTGCCCGGTCCACAATGCAGTTGTTCCTGAGTTCACAGAGCTTCACTAACGAGCGCCGCTTACCGGCGTGCGCACACGGAGTGTAAAGTCATGGCATGGTATGCCTACTGCATCGGTGAAAAACAAGCCTTTCCCGAATTAGCCCGTCATCGCAAACCTGTTCCGATGGAATCCGTACATGGAGTCAGCGGCAATCAGGTTTTCCTCTACCCCGCCAGCGATCTCGCCATTATCGTCAGCGAACACAACCCATCCGAAGCACTAAGTCAGAAAGCGGGCGTGGATCATGCCCGGGTCATCGCGGATTGCTTTCAGCATTCCACGGTGCTGCCTTTCCGGTTTGGGACCGTGTTCAACGACGACGAGAGCCTGCGGCGTTCCATCCGGTCGAACCAGCGCCAGTTCCTGTCGAACATTGACAAGCTGCGCGGGAAGACCGAAATGCACCTGAAGATCTTCGTAGACGATTGTTGCACTAAGGAGATCGCGCGGACCCTGCCGACGGAAACCGTCGGACGCGAGTATCTCACCAACCTGCGCGAAACTGCTTCACGGCAGCGTGAACGCCAGACGCGGGCCCGTGCGGTAAGTTTCCAGATGCACAAGCTCTTCCTGCCGCTGGATGAGGAAGTCAGCTGCCGGCTGACCGAGAGCGGCAAGATGGTGCTGGATATCGCCCATCTGATCGAACGCAAATACGTGGAGCGTTATCAAAACAAGTTCGCCACCACCAGCGCCATGATGCGGGAATGCCATCTGCAAGTTTCCGGTCCATGGCCGCCCTATCACTTTGTCCATCGTCTGACGCGGAGCACGCACACGCAGCAGCCTGCCCCAGTAGCTGTTCCAGCGCCAGCAGCCGTTCCTGCGATCCCCGTGGGATCACCCGACCAGTTGGTTGCGATGGCCTAGAAATATTTCGCGCTTTAGAAATCGAAGACCCCGGCCATCGCCGGGGTTTTTGTTTTTGAAGAATCAGCGAGTGGTGCTGGAGGCAGGGGGCGTCTTGCTCCGCGTCAGAACAAAGGTGCTGCGGCGATCGTTGGAGGCGTGATCGATCTTCTTCCAGAAGGCGACGAAGTAATCGATTGCAGAGATCGTAGAGACGAGCACCGTGAAATAGATTGCGGCTACCGCGATCCAGCGCACCGGAATGACAAGCAGCCCGAACTGCCAGTCGTACCAGTGATGGGCCAATATCGCGGAGACTACCGAGACAATCTGCGTGACTGTCTTGAGTTTGCCAAGTTCGCTGGCCTGGATAGTAAAGCCTTCCGAGGAAGCTATGGAGCGCAGGCCGGAGATGAGGAACTCGCGGCCAATGATCACCACCGCGATCCAAACCTTGACTACGGCGGGGTTGTAGGCGACCAAGGCCACGAGGGCAGCAGTGACCATGATCTTGTCGGCCAGGGGATCGAGAAGCATGCCCATGGTGGTGATCTGCCCACGCCTGCGGGCAAGGTAACCGTCCAAACCGTCGGTGATGGAGGCGAGAACAAAAAGGACGGAAGCGAGAATCTCAGCCTCGCCCCAGGAGCTCTGCCACGGAAAGTGCGGCGATAAGATCCACAACAGCAGCGGGATCATCACGATCCGGCTCATCGTAATGGAGTTGGGGAGGTTCACATGCGTCGTCCTGCCGGACGAACAAGCCCGGATAGGGTCCATTATTGCACTGGACCATCCAGGTTGGGCGCGATTGGCGAAAGGGCGCCCGTGCCTTTGGTTCGATCATGTACGATGAACTGCCATGTTTCTAGTTGAAGCGCAGCTCTCCGCAAGCGAGGTTCTGCGGATTTTTCATCAGGACGAGCCTGCCCTGTTTCTAGGTTCGGCGTTCACCACGGTTGGAATCGTGACGGTGGCGTTCTGCCTGCTTCGCCGCCGCTTTGACGCGCTTTTGGTCTGGCTGGGGGTATTCGCCTTCCTCTATGGGCAGCGCATGTGGTTCGACACGGGGATCCTGCACGTTACGCTCGCCGGAAACCAGCTTTTCGCCGATCTCCGCTGGGCGGTGGATTTCGTTGTTCCTATACCGGCTTTCCTCTTTTTCCAAGCCGCGGGGTTGATGCCCAGGCGCGGCAAGCTTGTCACGGCGATTCTCTCGATCGTATTTCTGAGTCTCGCGGTGGCGGTCTTTGTGGTTGGGCGTTTGCCGCTACTGCACACGATTAACAACGTGCTGGTGATCGCCGCCTTACCGTGGATATTGGTGCGGACATTTCTTTTAGGGAAGCGCGACCACGATTTCGTGGTGTTGCGGCGCGGACTTTCCATCTTCGTTGTGCTGGCCCTGTGGGACAACCTTGGCGGCGCACATTGGCTTGGGTTCGACATCGAGCCGTATGGCTTCGCGTTCCTTCTCGGCTGCCTCGGCTACGTGGCGGCACGGCGCACGCTCGAACGAGATCAGCAACTCGGCGAGATTCAAAAGGAGCTCGAAGTCGCGCGCAGCATTCAGCTCTCAATTCTGCCGGGAGCATTCCCGGAGTCGGCAGACTTTCGCGTTGCCGCGCGCTATGTTCCCATGACAGCCGTCGCCGGCGACTTGTACGACTTTCTGATGACGGATGCGCGTCGCGCAGGACTGCTGATTGCCGATGTCTCCGGGCATGGAGTGCCGGCGGCGTTGATTGCGTCCATGGTGAAGATGGCCGCGACCTCACAACGGGAGCAGTCAGCGCACCCGGCCAGACTGCTGGCGGGGATGAATGCGGCGCTGTGCGGCAATACGCAGGGACAGTTTGTGACCGCCGCCTACGTACACCTCGACGCGCAGAAACGCGAACTGAGGTATGCGGCTGCTGGCCACCCTGCCATGCTGCTCCTGCGCGATGGACGTGTGGTTGAGATCGCGGAGAATGGACTGCTGCTGGCGGCCACGGAGGACGCGACGTACACGGAAAGGTCGATGACGCTGGAGCGAGGCGACCGGCTCCTTCTTTACACCGACGGGCTTCTGGAGGCGAAGAATGGGGACGGCCGACTGTTTGGCGACGAGTCGCTCGCGGCGGCGTTGCGCAGCACAGCCGCGCTCGCACCGGTTGACGCCGTAGAGCGAATTATCGCGGAAGTGCAGCGTTGGGCGGCGACGCAGGAAGACGACCTGACGGCGCTGGTGTGCGACTTTGTCGGCACTGCGTGATCAATCAGCCGGAGAACGTGCGCACAGCGGCGGGGGGATAATTAGAGGCCGGCATATATCTGAAATGGGGCCCAGAAAAAGGGCTTGCGGAAGTTTCCCCCTGAATGAAGAAGGGTGATTTTAGCCTGGCGCAGCGCCGCACTTGGGGTCAATCCATCGTCGAGACCTTGATACAACGCGCTCATCAGGCGCGGAGTCGACTCGTCACTCACTTCCCATAGCGCGCCAATTACATTGTGCGCGCCGGCGCGCAAAAATGCCCACGAAAGACCCACCAGCCCCTCTCCTGCATAAGATCGTGTACCGCTGCCATAACATGCGGAGATCGTCACGAGTCGTGCGTGGATAGGATGCTGAATGATGTCGCGGGCATAAAGCTTGAACGAATCTTCGGCAGTGCTCGCATTCGAGAGGATGATTGCAGAGTCAAGAGGATCGGTGCGGCTGGCAACTCCGTGGGTAACAAAGTGGATAAATGAGAATTGTTGCGGCCCGCTCGCCAGGTACGCGCGCGACGTTGCTCTTTCATGAGCAAAGACAGTTTCATCTTCTGCGGAGAAATGCTTCTGGATTTGCCGCATCTCGAAAGCAGCCATCGGCAGCTCGGGATAGTCCGGGTTCGGCGAGACAGCGTCCCCCATCAAAAGCAGCTTGCGACCGGAGTCGGAAGATGCCTTCGCCGACGCAAGCAGATAAAGAGACGGTGCTGATATCAGTGTTGCATCTTCGATGAAATAGTGCGGCTTAGGATCCGGCACGATCAGAGTTTCAAAATTCAGTTGACTCAGCACGCCATCGTTCAAGACCACAACTGTGGAGTTAGGGCGGATAAGATCCTTTGCCGGCGCAACAAGCATTCGATAGAGGGTCAAACCATCCTGATTCGAAGATTCAACCGCGTCATTCGGCCCTTGCAGAGCATTTCGATAGCGCTCGAACACAGACGCGATCTCGCTCTGCGGCGGAAGAATGGAGAGCGTCGTCTTCTTAGGTGTAACTGCCCAGAGATAGGACTGCTTTGCACCCAGCCAATAGAAGAGAAGAGTCGCGCCGGTCTTGCGGGAGATCTCGCCAGGATGCAGCGCGGTTTGCTTCAGAGATTTGCTGCTTTCAGAGAGCCCAAGGCCTTGCGCCAAAGTCAGAGCACGACTCTGATCGGCAGTTACAAGAGCCTCATTGGTCTTGCCTTGTTGAACGAGAAAGTGGATGTAGTCGTCGTAGATGCGCGTTGCGTTGGCAAGAAAGGGCAGCTTGGATTCTTCATTCTTGAGTTGCGCGCGGGCCGATTCAAAGGTCGTCAGCGAAGTTCTGTACATGCGATCTGCCGCGGATAAGTTACCCTGCGACTCATAAAGCCGGGCGAGTTCATGCTCGGCTCCAAGGCGCATGGACGTTTGACTTGCCGGGTCATCGGCAACGGTGCGAAAGGCTTCCTCAGCTCGTTGATCCTCGCGCCGCGCGGCCGCGATTCGACCTTGCGCCAGCATCACGTCCAACACATCGAGGCGATTGCCGCTCGCGCGAACCAAAGGCTCCAGTTGTTCAACGTACCGGTCTGCCACATCCAGGCTTCCGGCCTCGATCGAAACATGGGATAGATCTTCCAGCGAATTGATGATCTCTTCCTTGCTGTCGATTTGCTTTGCGAGACCAAGAGCTCGACTGTAAGCCTGAGAGGCTCGAGATAAATCGCCGGTTCTCTGATAGACATAGCCGGCGGTCGTCAACCACTTAATCTCGAAGCGAACATCGCCGAGCTTTGAAGCGCGGCTCTCTGCTTCGAGAAACAACTCCAGCGCTCGTTCCGCATCTCCTAGCTCAAAATATGCCCACCCGAGATTACCGGAGGCTACCTGTGCCAAATCATCTGCACTCAACCCAACGGAAGCACGGTACGCGGCCCTCGACCAATCGAGGGCTTCATCGTAGTGCTCGCTCTGAAGCGATGCAAATCCGAGACCGGTGAATGCGGTTATTTCCAGCATTCTGTCATGATGTGCTTGGGCAAACGATAGGCTCTTAAGGAAGGACTGCCGCGCTTCTGCTAACTGACCACGCTGCATCGACAGCACGCCACGTGCCCTTAGAACAACGCCGCACGATTCATAGGATGCGGCTGCACATAGGCTTTCGGCCAGAGTCAGCTTTTGGTTTGCCTCTGAGAATCTTTGCAAATGAGTAAGAGCGACGCTTTCAGCGCTCAGTTTCTGTGTGGCGTCCTCTGGAGAATCGAATGCAAAGGGCCGCGCTGCCAGGACACGCAGAGCATCCGCATACATGCCGCGCCACTCCATAGATTCTGCTTCAAGCAGTTGGAACTTTGTGGCCCAAGCGGAACTGGAACCAATGGATCGCTTGTATCCTTGCTCGGCCTGCTGCTGGCTCTCGGCCAGATAGCCACGGATGAAAAGTTGTCGGGCGCGATCGTAAGCAGTCTCGGCGCTGAATGGCAATGCGTCTTTTAGCGGGAGAAGCAACAACAGCAGCGGCGCCCAAACCCATTGCAACCGCCGGAGCCAAAAGCTTCCTGTCAAATCCTTACGTTGACTTCGGCTGAAAGGTCGATGACGGCCTACAGCCGAATCCATCGTCGACATCGAACTGATTCGAACCTTCGGTATTAAGGCTGGGTTCCCCCGTTTGTTACCGTGCTCCCAAACATCGCCCTTCCCGCCGCCAGGCAGCCCATGTGGCACTCGATCATCGTCAAGTTGATCAGAGTCTTCCTGGGAACTCGTGTAGGGGTGTGAGAGTCCGACTGCTCCAGGCGCAGGGTGGCGAGGTATATCTTTCCGAAATTCGGAACGTCGATCACGTGGCCAAACGATCTTCCAGCATAGGAGCCATCCGCTTGGTTCACCAATGAACATTCAATCGACTCCTGATCCCCTGAGCCCGATGGAGGTTGATTGTAACGCTCAAGAATGTCTGCAGAAATATCTCGATGCCCGCGGAGGCGCTCATATTGGCTCGTGACGCGCTGGATAAATCCGCTGGCCTTGCTATAAGGTGCGTCGTTTCCCGGCTTCTCCCCAAGGATATTCAGGTCCAGGTCGAGTTTCACCGGATGGCCGGCAATCCTTAGATTCTCAAACCGCGTGCCAAGAAAGGTTACCGAAGGCACATAGCCCACAAGCGGATGTTCCGTTGCAACCTGCGCGACAACGCGGTCCGCGGTCACCACATCCAGGACATTCAAATCCTCAACAACGGAAGTCGCTAATGTGCTCCAACCGTGGCCAGGTTTTACATCGTGGTTGCCCGCGACCTGTGTGTAAGCGGACCCAAACGACAGGACCCCGCTAAGCCGGTAGCGTTCAGCATGGTGAGACAGATAGCCGCCCTGTTCCGGGAGCTTCACAAAGGCCTGGGGGCCGATCTCCTGGATCAAAGGCAGTTTCAGATCGGCATACAGGGCGGTCGCTTCTGCATGATAGAGATGTGTTCTCTTGATTTCTTCGTTCATGGGGGATTAACACTTTCCTTAGCAGCGGTGCGGGTACGACTAATCGTCAAAGTGTATATCAAGTCCCTGCCGCTCGATCAAGCTTCGCTCGCCTTGAGCGTTCACGCCGGTAATGGCGATAGTATAAGCCCCTTGTTGCAGACCGGCCCCTGGAATAAGTAGAGAAAGCGTTCCGTTCCCGCCAACACCCGCCCCGGCGGCATTGACCGTGTTGGTCCACACCTGCTTATTCTGAGGGTCGTATAAGTCGAAGACAAAGGACGTATAGGTTGAACCCTCGGGAAGTTCGATGAGCAGAACGGCCCCTTGCTTGCGATCTGCCATAATCGCCACGGACGCAGCTCCACGGGTGCCGGCATGAATGGACGTCCAGTGCAGCAGCCGGGGTTCGCTCATTTCAGAACGCAAAGTGGGGATTGTCTTGAGATTCTGGTATCCGACCAGGGCCAGCAAACAGGCGAACGCCGGCATCGTAAAAGCGGGCTGCCACCACGAGGACCAGCTTCGCTTTATGGCCGCAGGTCGCGCGGTTCCACGCGACGGGGAAGCAGCAATATGCGCTGCGATCTCCGGCAGTTGAGCCTTGGCTCCATCAACAAACGCCGCACCCGCACGGAGATCGAGCGTGCACTCTTTGCAATCAAAAAGGTGCTCTTCGAAGGCCTCCCGGAGCTCGGGTGAGAGCTCGTCCAGGAGATACCGCTCCGTCGCCATTTGTTCGACCGCCTCGTTATGATCCATGTGATTCGACGCCCTTCCGGCTCTGGTTCGACGCCCTTCTGGCTCCAATACAGTAGATGGTGTTTCTCATCGTCTGAACGTTTCAAGGTCTCCCATATCCGAGGCTCGCGCCCATCCTTTTCAGGTAAGCCGTTTTGAAGTCCTGTTTGGCCCGGAAGAGAAGCACCCGCAGATATTCACGGTCCACGCCAAACTCGCGGCAGACCTCATCCCGATCCCGCTCGTCGAGAAAAACCGCCTGCAACAGGGAGCGATCGCGGACCGGCATATCGAGAAGAATCTCACGAATCTTAGCTTTGAGCTGGCTGTCGACCACAAGGCTCAGCGCATCCGCGCCTTTTGCCGGTATCTCAGGCTGGTCCTCCTCATCGAGAGATTCACTGCGCGAAGTGGAGCGGTAGTGCTCGAAAAGCACATTGTTGCAAACGGAATTCACAAACGCACCCAGGCGCTCGGGCTTCTGGAGAGTATCTTTCTTGCGCAAGGCAGTCAGAACGCGCGCAAACGTCTCCTGGCGGACATCTTCGATGGATTGCGGGGATTTGATTCTGGACCGAAGCTTCAGGTGGAGCAGCTCCGTAAAATAGCCGACAAAATGCTCTTGCGTGCGGAAGTCCCCTGCGCGGAGACTATCGAGGTAGCCTGCATCGAACTCATAAAACTGCAAAGTTTTCTCCGCAACTCCGGGAGGACGCAAGTATAGCATCGAGAGGGGTTGCGAATGGCCTGTCTCGCGTCCGCAGGCACGCGGCCGAACGCGTCTTGCCGCTCCTGAAGCGCGTGGCGCCGATGAGTTTCGAGGATAGATGGGTGGATTCAGCAGCATCGCATCTGCCGGTTTGCGGCGCACCTGCTCGCCTCGCAAGGTGCAGCGGACAGTTCTGAAGCTCCACCGCCTTGCGCGACCAATTTCTGCTTACGAGTGAGTTTCTCCAACAAGCCGACTGCGCGGGGCAGTGCCTGCCAGTGCAGAAACAGGCCAATCCAGCCGGTGCTGAGCCAGATGGACACGGGAAGAGAGAACCAAAAGCTGAGACAACAGAACCAATCCATCAAGCGGCCCAAGGCGCGGCCAAGAAAGGGCGCAGCCAGATTCCGCGAACGATCCTCTTCTGCGAGAAGAGAGGCGAATCTCCAACTCGCAAGCGCAAAGAGGGTAAAGCACCAGGTTGAAATTCTCTTGTCCATTTCGTTTCTTCTATGTCGGTTTGTCACGCGAACAGAGGCCCTTGTCTCGCCAACTACCATTTCCCTGGAGAAAAAGAATCGGCTCTGCGAGGTCTCTGACCGCTTGTACTATCTCCGTGCCCCGTCCTTTCGCCTTTCTTCTCGCGAAAGGGTGGGGAAGCAAGAAACTCAAAGTGCGAATTCACGCGGTCAGAGATCTTAACTCCCGACCCCCATGCAGACGCTCGTCGAGTGCCGGTTGTATTTGCCGGCTGGGCCGCTGCTCCAGTGCACGCGATTCCACGCGCCCCAGCTCCGTGAGTTGCGGGCAGCCATGCCACTGGTGTGCAGCGCAGCCACTGGAACAGGCTGTAAAAGATCGGCCCATTGCTCGATTTCTTTTGTCACTTGAATCTTGGTTTCGGAGAGCAGCGAGCTCAATAGAACGAATTCAAAGTCTTCGATCCGAATTTGTGCGTCCAGCACATTGCCCCAAACTGGGGTCCAGTGCGGCGCATCCGCGGGCGGCGCCCAATTCCACGATAGAATCGCGCGCACCTTGGGCAGATTCTGGAGAGAGATCTCCTCTTCAGGATCTATCTCCAAGGCCACCGCATGTTCAACCGGCATCGGTCCAGGCGCGTCGAAGACCTTCACTGCCGTCATTCCCTGATCCTGCCAGGTTGTGCCGCCATCGCTCGATAGATAAAAACGTACATACTCCTCTGAACCACGCGCGCGGAGAGTGCCGGAGTAACCTTCGGTTTGATTGACCGTGATCGCGGCGCGAAGCTGCTTCAGTTCCGGGCTATAGCCGAAGCCGCCGAGCCTCTCGTAGGTTGTGTCTTCTTGAATGTGAAGTACCGCCTTGAACGAGCTTCCTGTCACATTGCCGAAGTAGTTGGGATTGGCCAGGAGCAACGCGCGGAGGTTCTGGCGGGCCACTTCGGGTGAAAGCCTGGCAAGAGAAATCAGTTCCAGCGCGGGTCTCGTGGATACTGCAACTGGCTTTTCTGGGGGGACGGTCATAGCTATTCCTCTCGAGAAGTCGATACCGTTCTCAACTCGTGTCGCACTCCGGAGAGAGCGAAACAGGACAGTCCCGATACCCAGGGCACACGATCATGCACAGGAGGCGCAGGACAGTTATGCGCGTCGAACCCTTGGGGTCCGGCGTCGGCTTACAAGGGGATAGTGAGGAAAGGGAGCAAAGCGTTTCATCGCCGCACAAAGAGTTGTGACCGGCGCGGGCAAGATCCATCCTGAGCTTCAGATTTGGGCTTGTCCGGTTCTGCGGTGGCACTCACCGAAAACGTCGTTACCAATTGTCTTTGCCGAAGGTATGAAAGCGCTTCTTATCTCAAGCCCGACACCACGTACAAATCCGAAAGCAGCCGGATATAACCGTACGCGTAGGATCGGCCATCGAGGCTAAAAAGAACATGAGTCATGTCGCAGACACCCGGTCCATCGGGCACCGCGATCTCTCGAAACAACTTCCGTTGACCGGTAAGTAGATTCAAGCGGAAAACTCGAATGGATGACTTAGAGTGCTGGCCGACATAGAGAAAATTCGGATCGGAGGTCCATGCAAAAGATTCTCCGACCTGTAATCCGGGAATCGGGCGTGGGGTTCCGCCGTCAATTGCGTAGAGTTTCACTCCGCTCATGTCCGCGTTCCCCGCTGCAACAAGCTTTCCATCGGGCGAAACCCGGCAGTGACTGACTCCTTCAGGCGTGATGGGGCGGGGCCTGCCGCCGTCGACACTTTGAACAAAACACCGGGTTGCATGTCCGGCCTGGTTTCCGCTGAAAAGAATCTGTTTGCCATTGGGGAGCCAGTGAATCTCGTGCCCGTACCGCTCAATGTCGTCCCGTTCGATCCGCCCAACCGTTCCCGCTCCAGTAGGCAGCAGGACCAACTGCGTATAGGAGACACTCGCAGCCGCCCACTTCCCATCGGGAGAAAAATCCCCCGCCATCCCTTCCCCCAGCGCGACCGGCGGCGAGCCCGTGAGGTCGCGCATGGTCACCGCATAATTTGGTCCAGTTTGCTCTCCTTGTTCGTCAAAAAGCAGCATTTTGCCGTCGCGCGAGATATCGGCCGGAAGCGACCAATCCTGCCACGAGAGATCCCTTTCTTTGGTTTCTCCACGAGCTTCACCCATGATGCCGGCGCGTTGTTCATCGCGCGTCATAAGCACCCTGCCGTCGGGAGAGATGTCCTGTACTGTGACTCCGCCCAACGCGCGGAAAGCAAGTCGCAGATGGCCCGCGAGATCGACAGCATAAATCTGGCGCTGCAATCCAGCGCGAGTGGCCGAGAACCACACCTCTTTGCCGTCGGGTGACCAGGCCAGCCCCTCCTCGCTCTCCCATCCGCTGGAGAGAACGGTCTTTCGTCCTTCCAGGTCAACGAGGGAAACTCCTCCCTCATCATCGTTGGAGGTGGGATGATCAAGGAATGCGATCGCGCGGCCGTTTGGCGAAACCCGCACGTGGCTGATCCGTCCGGAGGTTTCGTAGAGCACGTGGCCGAGCGGAAGCTCGAGCCGTTCTTTCCCCGCGACATTATGGACAACGGCCAGCAACTTTCCGTCAGGCGACCAATCGGCCCATTGGACCTTCTCGGCAATCTGCCGTGGCGTCCCGCCCGCAATCGGCACCTGGCCCAGCATCCCCGTCATCCCGGTCATGAAATCCGGTTCGGCCGGCTGCAGCACTGCCAACTGACCGGTGGGGGAGATTGCAAGCAAGTCGGTCCCCGCCAAACCTAAAGGTCGCGAGCCAGGGAACTTCAGATCGGTCGAGAAGACCTCAACCGGCGCACCCTCCCACGCTGCGGCATAAATCACATTCCGGCCGTCCGGCGCGAACCGGGCAGAATAGACGGTGCCGCGATTCATCGTCAGGCGCTGAATCTCAGTCGACTGCGGTCTGATGCTGCGGCGCCCGAGCCATACGCCAGCCCCCAGCAGCGCCGCACATGCCGTCACTGCGAGAGCAAGGAACGCCAGATGTCTCGCCTTGAAATTGCCCGATGATTTTTTCCCGTCCTCTGGACCGGCCCCAACTGGCGATTCCGCCACAGTAGGCAGCGCTGGAGGACCTTCGACGGTCGCCACAAAACGATAACCCCGCCGTGGCACAGTCTCGATAAACACAGGATTGTCGGCGGAATCGCCTAATGCGGTGCGCAACTTGCCTACTGCAACGTTGACCGCGTGATCGAAGTCTCCATACGTATCTTCAGGCCAAATGCGCGACTGTAACTCCTCGCGCGAAACGATATTGCCTGGTTTTTCCAGCAGAATCTGAAGGACTTTGAACGGCTGGTCCTGAAGCTTGATGCGATTTCCCGCCTGGCGGATCTCGCCAACACGCAGGTCCGCTTCAAATTCCCCAAAGCGGAGCGTCTGAAACCCATTCTGAGGCGGCAACTCTTCGTTCTGGCGAAGCTCCAGCATTGTTGCGTCTACCTCACATTGATCGCATGTCCGGGGACACTTCTTCAACTATTTTGCCAGGAGATGTTCCTCTCCCGCCGGTCTCCAGTTTCTCTCCTGCCGCAGAACCAAGGACGATCTTCAGTCTAGATCCAGTGAATTGAGGTACCTAGCGGTCTCGCGCACGATCGCCTCACAGAGCGAGGAGGAGGTCTCCATGCGCAGTAGCCCCTACCTGATACTAAGCGTTCTCGCCAGCCTGTTGCTGCTGGTGGAGCGGACGGCGGCCAGCAACATCCCCGAGCGAGAGACCGCAGCAACGATGAACGAAATAGCTGGAACCGTCCGGTTCGATCTTTATCAAGGCTATTTCATAGTGGCGCATGGGTCCATCGGGCCGCTCAAGAATCTCAACTTTTTCCTGGACACAGGCACGACCCCTTCTGTTCTTGATTCGCGGCTCGCGAAAAAGCTCGATCTCTCGGGGGAAAAACCCAGCAGCATCGCAGTTCTGGGCGGCAGAACCCCGGGGGAAGAGGCACACCTTTCTTCGATCGAGCTTGGCCCGTTGAAACGGTCCAATCTTCAGATTGTCACGACCGACCTCTCTTTCTTCAAGAAGTTCTTCCCGGTCCGCATCGATGCGATTGTCGGCATGGATGTGCTGGGGCAAAGACCCTTTGTCATCGACTACTCTGCCCACGTGATTCGCGTTGGTCCAGTTCCTTCTCTGCCGGTCTCCGTTCCGTTCCGGCTCTATGAAGGCATGCCCGTCTTTGACGTCGAAATCGATCACACATCGATGCATCTTCTCTTCGACACCGGAGCCGGTTCCATCATTTTGTTCAGCAGGATCGCGCCCCAGAGCCCAGGAATGAAAGACCCCGACCTCCTGGCGCCGCAGCGGATCGGGGATTTCGAGAGCAAACAGGTTTGGCTCCGTAACCTCCGATTGGGGTCGGAGGAGTTTAGCCGAAAACGGGCGCTCATGACCCGCAATCCCAAACCGTCTCAGCTCGACTACGACGGGCTGATGAGCCCAGCAGCCCTCGGAATCTCCCGGGTGGCAGTGGATCTCAACGGAGGAGTCTTGGCCTTCAGCCGCTGAGCCGCCGGGGCGTTGATCGAGACTACGGTTGTAACGGGTCTCGACGAGTGTCGAGAGAATCCGCAGTCTGCGCTGAACGTCACAGACTGCGTCCTATATTTTGCCAAGATCCGGGCAGGCGATTTCGCAATTAATTTGCTCGAATCAGCGTCCTCCGTAACGGGAGCGGCTACGCATAGATGCCTCGCTGCTTGATGGTGAAAGCGACGCGATCGATGGCCAGCATGTAGGCCGCGATGCGGTTGTTGACATTGTGTGCCTCGGCATAGCGAACCACATCGTCGAAGCTGTCGCGCAGGATGGTTTCAAGCTGCTCGTTGACGATGGCTTCCTTCCAGAAGTAGCCCTGGCGGTCCTGCACCCACTCGAAGTAGCTGGCGGTGACGCCGCCTGAATTGGCGAGGATGTCGGGCACGATGAAGATGCGCTTTTCGGCAAGGATTTCGTCAGCGACAGCGGTGGTGGGACCGTTGGCTCCCTCGACGATAATGCGCGCCTTGATCTTGTCAGCGTTGCGGCTGGTGATGACATTCTCCGTGGCCGCCGGAATCAGCAGATCGCAGTCGGTGACGATGAGTTCTTCGCTGGGTGTTGCTTCAGCACCGCGAAATCCAAGAGTGGTGCCATTGCGGTACTTGTACTCGGCCAGCTGATGTATGTCGATGCCGTTCGGGTTGTAAAGACCGCCATCCTTCTCGGCGACCCCGACGATCTTGTAGCCGTGCTCCATCATGAGGCGCGCCGCATTGGAGCCAACGTTGCCGAAGCCCTGGATGACCACTCTGCAACCGTCGATGGGCAGGTTGAGATAGCGCAGGCTTTCATCGCAGACAACCATGACCCCGCGGCCAGTGGCCTCGATCCGGCCTCGGGAACCGCCGATGTTCAGTGGCTTCCCCGTGACCGCACTGGTGACGGTCCGGCCCATGTGCATGGAGTAGGTATCCATGATCCAGGCCATCGTTTGTTCATTGGTGTTTATGTCGGGCGCGGGAACATCTTTTTCGGGCCCGATGAAATCGATGATCTCCGAGGTGTAGCGACGGGTCATGCGCTCGAGCTCGCCCTGGCTGAGCAGCTTTGGATCGCAAATCACCCCGCCCTTGGCGCCGCCGAAGGGTATGTTGACCACGGCGCACTTCCAGGTCATCCAGCTGGCCAGTGCACGTACTTCGTCCAAAGTGACTTCGGGAGAGTAACGGATTCCGCCTTTAGCCGGACCGCGCGCGATGTTGTGCTGAACGCGAAAACCGGTGAACACCTCAATACGACCATCATCCATGGTCACAGGAAAATGCACTATGATTTCGCGGGCTGGAGTCCTGAGCAGCTTCCACAGGCCTTCATCGAGATTCAACTTGCGTGCCGCGAAATCGAACCGCGCGCTCTGGGCTTCCCAGGGATTGATCTCCTGGTCCAGGGTCACGGCTTGTGTTGCGATCGCCATATAATTCTCCAATTCATTTCGAACATCCAGGTCCTGTTAAGGTCTACCTTCGCACACATTCGACGTGAGCAGAACCGTATGGATGGGAGTGACGAATCCATCTCATGAACACACCCAATGCGTCCGACCTGCTTCCATGCAGGCCCAGATAGTCATTTGCCCAAACCCATGTGAGTCTAGGCCCGCGGGGTAGGTCCGTCAAGCCTTGGAGCACCTCGCCTGCATCCTTTTGGAACCTGTCTACCAACCCGGGAATTGAAGAGCGAAGCGGCTCAATGTGACCGTACTCCGTCCAACTTTCAGGGCTGTGCGTCCTCGACGCTTCGGGCTGCCTCTCGCCCTTTTTTGCCGAGCGGGTGAGTCGATCACCCAACGTCGCTGAGAGGTCCGGATTTTCGGCCGAGATGTGGGCTCCGTACCCGAGAGGTAACATAGGGAAAGGTTACTAGGGGATGACCTTAGAGCAGTTGAGCGATGAAACGCGGACGCGGTGGTTCAGGGCTAAGCTACACTCGGCATAGCTCTTGCAGACTGAGTCCAGTCTGCAAGTCTTCGCCTTGGAGCAGGTAAGCCGACCACAGATTTGCCCGCGAAGCCTGGAGAAGCGATGGCAAACGCCTATAGGGTCCTCGTCATCGACGACGACAACACCGTCTGCGAGCTCGTTTCCGCGCTGGCAAGGACGATGGGACTCAACTGTGACACCACCAAGGACCCGGCCACCTTCCTTGATCGAGTCACGCCCGAGACATCGTTAATTCTGCTGGACCTGATGATGCCCGGAATGGATGGCATCGAGGTCCTGAGGCTCCTGGGCGAACGGCGATGCAAGGCCCGGATCCTGTTGATGAGCGGAGTGGACAAGAGAGTTCTGGAGACAGCGGAGAAGCTGGCGCAGAGTCTGGGGTTGGTGGTTGTCGGACTTCTCCAAAAGCCATTTCCGCTCCCGGAATTGAAGGGCTTGTTGGAATCCATCGCCGCGATGCAAGCGCCGGAATCGGTTAAGGCAATTCCGGCCATCGCGGTCTCCGATGAGCAGATTCGCAGTGCGGTGAAGAACCGCGAATTCCTGAACTACTATCAGCCGCAAATCAACCTGAAGACCGGGGAAGTTTTGGGCGTGGAGGCCCTGGCCCGCTGGCGCCATCCGGAACGCGGCATGACGCTGCCCGAGAACTTCCTCGCGCGGCTTGAAGCCCTCGATCTGATGGACGATCTGTGCTGGAGCACTGCTGAACTCGCAATGGCAGAGGCAAAGCAGTTTACAGGACGCGACGGCAAACCGGTGCGATTGTCGATCAATGCCTCGATGCGCTCCCTGCGCGACCTCGATTTTCCCGATGCGCTCGTGAGGCTGGCGCGCAAGTACGACTTCCCCGTGGAGATGATTGCTGTCGAAATTACTGAATCCGTATTGATGAGCGAACTCTCACGCACCCTCGATGTTTTGACGAGGCTGCGCATGAAGAACTTTCAGCTCTCGATTGACGACTTCGGCAGCGGCTACGCGATGATGCGTCAACTCCAGAATGTACCGGCGACTGAGCTGAAGATCGATAAGAGCATCGTGGAGAGGATGCATTTGAACGACAGTGATCGGGTGATGGTAGAAAAGATCATCGAAATGGGCCATGAGCTGAAACTGAGTGTGCTCGCGGAAGGAGTCATGACGCAGGAGCAATTTCGATTGTTACGAACGAAAGGTTGCGATGTCGCGCAGGGCTATTGGTTCAGCTACCCGCTCCCCGCCGACGCAATAAAGAAGTGGCTGGCAACCTACAAACTGCGATAAGCACACTGGAAGGATCACTGCCTGCCGGCAGCCTCGTATGGCATCATTGGACGCCGTCTTTGACGCAAAACTACTCTATTGTCAAACCGCCGACAATTCATAGAAACTTAGGCGGTTGCCGTTTCTCGAAGATCGTGGGGATAAGGATGGGGCAGCTTCACAAAGTGGTCTTGGCCGCGGCACTAGGACTCGCTGTTTCCACTGTCCGGGCACAGGTCCCGTTCGACATTTCGCCGCCCGAGATCGTTCCGGCGGCACAGACATCCGCACCGAATTCTTCCTTACAGCCGATGGCAGCGAGTCCCACCGCGCCGCCAGGGGGGCATCCGCTCGATTCGGCTGACCTGGAAGCATTCTTCGATGGCATCCTCCCGATGCAGTTGGAACGAAGTGACATCGCGGGAGCCTCGGTGCTGGTGATGAAAGACGGAAACGTGCTTCTGGAAAAGGGCTACGGCTACGCCGACTTGAAATCCAAAAGGCCCGTCGATCCGAATTCGACCATCTTCCGGCTCGCCTCCATTTCGAAATTATTCACATGGGTGTCTGTCATGCAGCTGGAAGAGACGGGGAAGCTGAACCTCGACACAGACGTGAATCGCTACCTCGATTTTCAGATCCGGCCTGCGTTCAACAAGCCGATCTCGTTGCGCAACCTGATGACGCACACCGGCGGGTTTGAAGAAACGGTCGACGACATCATTCTCAGAGATCCGAAAAAGACCGTCTCGCTCCGGGACTACCTGATTGCCAATCAACCGATGCGGATTTTTCCTCCCGGCGAGGTTCCTGCGTATTCAAATTATGGAGTGGGACTGGCGAGCTACATCGTGCAGCGCGCAAGCGGAGAACCCTTTGAGCGGTATGTGCAGGAGCACATCTTTGCGCCGTTGGGCATGACCCATTCCTCGTTTTACCAACCGCTGCAGAAACCTCTCGCCAACCTGCCCTCCGAGGGATATCGCAGCGATACGACCAAGCCCACGGTTGGATTCGAGTTCTTCAATCCCGTGGGAGCGGGGGGGATTTCTTCAACCGCTGCGGACATGGGCCGGTTTGGGCAAGCGCTGCTGAATGGCGGCAGTCTGGATGGCAAGTCGATTCTGAAGCCCGAAACCTTGGCTGCGATGTGGACGCCGCAGTTCCGTGCCAGCGACCAGCTGCCGGCACTGTGTATGGGCTTCTACCAGGACTGGCGCAATGACCTGCGGTGGATCGGACATGAGGGGGATCTAATCGCTTTTCACAGTCTTTTCTTTGTCGAGCCGCAGCAGAAGATTGTGCTTTTCGTTTCGTACAACTCTGCAGGCGGCGGAGCCCAGCCGCGGCCGGAGATCATTCGTTATTTTTCGGACCGCTATTTTCCAGGCGCACCGAAGGTCGAATTCTTGAAGATGCCAGCCAGCCAATTGAACGAGATCAACGGACAGTATGAAGCGTCGCGACGTGGAGAAACCACGAAGCTGAAAGTGTTGAGCCTCTTCAGTCAGCGCAAGGCCAGCGTGGATAAGGATGGCGTTCTCACCGTTGAGGACTTCAAAGACCTGCGAGGGCACCCGATCAAATGGAAACCGATCGGGAAAGATTTGTGGCAAGCCGAAGATGACCAGCAGAGGATCTTTGCCATCCGCGACGGTGGGAAGAGAATTGTTCGGCTGGCCATTGATTTTCCCGGCACGCAGTTGCAGCGAGTTCCGTGGTATGAGAACAGCAGGCTTGTGCTGCCAGCCCTTTGGGCGAGCCTGGGCGCGCTCCTGCTCGTTGTTATCGCGACGTTGCTGCGGATCGGGCGCCGCATTTTCTGGCGCAGGCGTCCGCGGCTCGGTCCGCAACCGGGCACCCGATGGATTCCCTGGGGACCGCGCATGGCAGCATTCATGTGGGTCATTCTCAGCGCAACCATCGTGACTTGGCAGATCGCCACGAGAAACGAAATCGCGATTCCCTCGCCGGAATGGTATCCCTGGTTTGTGCTGCTGAACTGGGTTACTGCGCTAGCAATCGTGATGAGCGTCTTTGCGCTCGCTTCAGCAATCACGATCTGGTGGCGCGAAGGAATGCGCTGGATAACCAAGGTAAAGTTCACCGTGGTGGGGCTCGCTTCTCTGTTTTTGAGCTGGTTTGCAGTACACTGGCACATCCTTGGGCCTGCCCACCGGATCTAGCCTCAACTGGCTTTCCGGTCGCTTGCTCCACGCATCCTACCTCACCTGGACAGGTACACTGGTGCCTGTGAACGCCTCTGCAAATCTGATCCAACCCAGCCGCAAAGAATTCCTGGCGCTCGCAAAAGCGCACACGCTCGTTCCCATCTATCGCACGCTCACTGCAGATCTGGAGACGCCGGTTTCAGCGTTTCTGCGCGCGGCATGGCAGGAGCGCGAATGCTTTCTACTCGAATCGGTGGAAGGCGGCGAGCAGGTGGGGCGCTACACATTCATCGGCCTGAATCCCTACAAGCGCATTGTCGCTCGCGGACGCAGCATCGCGATCAGCGAAGGCGGTCGGACGGTGCATCTCGAGGGAGATATTTTTGCCGTGCTGCGCGAAGCGCTGGGCGGACACAAGCCGGCGCGACTGGCAGGGATGCCGCCTTTTACTTCGGGCGCGGTGGGCTTTTTCGCTTATGACGCGGTGCGACAGATTGAGCGGCTTCCAGAGCTGGCGAAAGATGAATTAGGCGTGCCTGACGCGTGCCTGCTTTTCTTTGACGAAGTGCTGGCGTTCGATCATGTGCGCAAGCAGATTTGGCTGATGGTCACCGCCGATGTGACATTGCTCGCTCCAGACAAGGCTTACGCATATGCTGTGAAGCGGCTGACGAAACTGGAGAAGCGGCTCGCCGGCCCGTTGCCCAAATTGCGATCCGCGAAACGCGGCGGAAAGCTGAAAGTGAACTACCGCACCCGCAAGAAGGACTTCTTGGCCGCCGTGGAGCGGACCAAAGAATACATCGCCGCGGGTGATGTGTTTCAGACGGTGCTGTCGCAGCGATTCGACCTGGAGCCGGGGTTGGATAGCTTCCAGGTGTATCGCGCGCTGCGCACAGTAAACCCGAGCCCGTATATGTATTTTCTGCGCCTCACGCCGGATGGTGCGCTGGGCGGCACGCCAAAGAACTCGTCCAAAAAGTCAAAACACCCCACGGGTGCGATTGAGTTGGCGGGTTCGTCTCCGGAACTCCTGGTGCGCGTGCATGACGGGAAAGTAGAGTATCGGCCGATCGCCGGGACCCGGCGCCGGGGTGCAAGCGAAGCTGAGGATCTCGCGCTCGAGAAGGAAATGCTGAGCGATGAGAAAGAACGCGCCGAGCATGTGATGCTGGTGGACCTGGGACGCAATGATGTGGGCCGGGTGAGCGAATTTGGCAGCGTGAAGGTGGACCGGCTGATGTTCGTGGAGCGCTACAGCCACGTGATGCACATTGTGAGCACCATTGAGGGCCGGCTCAAGCGAGAGTTGACCGCGGTGGATGCGCTGCGCGCGTGCTTCCCTGCCGGCACGCTGAGTGGGGCGCCGAAGGTCCGTGCGATGGAGATTATCGAGGAGTTGGAGCCGGCGCGGCGTGGCACGTATGGCGGGGCGGTGCTTTATGCCGATTTCTCAGGAAATCTCGACTCCTGCATTGCGATTCGATCGCTGTTGGCGAAGGACGGCAAGGGTTACGTGCAAGCCGGTGCAGGCATCGTCGCCGACTCGGTGCCCGAGTTGGAACACCAGGAGTCGCTCAACAAGGCGCAGGCCGTGATACGCGCGATCAAACAGGCGCAGGAGCTGTAGGCTGGGCGGTGCTGAAGATTCTCATTCAGTCCAGGCTTGGCGCTTCCAGAGTGGGTGACCGCAGAGCTTCGCCGCCGCAAACAAGAAGACGAGGCCGAGGATGAACACGCCGGGCACGATGGGCCAGCGTCCCTCAAGGCAGTCGATCGCAGTATCGATGAGTTGAATGACTCCGGCGAGGGCGAGAATATGGCCCAGCGTCCGCTTGGCTCGAATTGCGAGCAGGGCGAGCAGAGCGCCAGCCAATCCAAGATTACGTGCCGCGAAATAGCCTGCAAAGATGCGAGCTGCGCCGTTGATCTCCACCTGCGGCGAAACGAGCATGGCCGGGTGAATCAGCGCGATCACGGCGCCCGCAGCGGTGAGAAGTCCGCCGAGGACGACGATTAGTTGAATCCACCAGGCGATCTGCTGGTTCGCGATTCGAATTGCAGCCGTTTCGGCATTCCCTACCGAGAGACTCATTTCAACCCCTCAGATGCACGCATTTGAAGCACCGGTGGGGGTGGTACGGGGAATCCGGTCGATTGGTTCCAGAAATTCAGCGAATCCGTAAATCACTGGAGCCGAAAGCAGCCGGTCTACTCTGCGCCGAAGATGCGCCGGAAGAAATGGCCGATGCGCTCGAAGAGACCGTTCTTCCTGTGGTGCACTGGCTTGGGCGGCGTCGCTGCCTCGGCGCTCGGCGACTGTGCTGCAGAAGTTCCCGGTGCGGCCGCGCCATCGCCGGCGTTGAAAGTGAGAGGCTGGACCGCCGTTACCGCCTTGCCGCCATGCGTCGAGCCGGGGGAACCGGCAGTGGTTGGCGCCAGCCCCTCGCTTTGCGCTAGCGGAAATTCGTTCCCCTGGACTTGAGCGGGCGCTGGTGGGCAGCCGCACGGCTCTTTTTCCTGATCGACGACTTCGTGCAGGTTTCCATGCTGGAACATGACGCGCTGGCCGGGCTGCACGCGATAAACGCTGCCATCGAAGACGCTCGTGACCAGCACGTAAGGAGCGTTGCCCGAAGGATTGTCGACGCAGGTGTCGCCGCCGTCGCCGAGCCGGACCTTCACGTTGTCTGTGCCCGGACCGCCGATGAGAATGCGGAAGTCGGGTGTGAGCACAATGTCTGCGTTGTGCCCCGTGGCAAAATTGGCTTCGATGGCGCCGTGTTCCATGGCCATCATGACACCGGGCGCTTCGCCCGCGGGAACACTCGAATCGGCGGCCAGCTTCACGGTTGTTGAAGCGCACACATGTAGCGTGCCTCGCTGCGGCAGGACAACGTCGGTGGTGGTTGTCCCAGCGGTGACCGTGCCATTGGCGGCGATGATGGCCTTGCCGCCCATGACCTGCAAGGCGCCTGTGACGACCGCGGCACTCCCCGGAATACGGCTGTCGAGAGCCACGATTGCAATTGGGCTAGCCGCGGTCGTTGCGGCGGGGACTGGAATGACCGAGGGACTCGCGGAAGCCTGCGCATGAAGATCCGACACCAACGATCCAACCATCAGGGCCACGAGCGCGGATATACGAATCGTACAGATGGCCGGAGGCGGTATTGTCGCGAAGGGCGCTGGCTTCACGTTACATTTCCAGGAAGTTCTTGATCATCTGGTGGCCACCCTCGGTCAGCACGCTCTCGGGATGAAACTGGACACCCTCGACGGGAAACTTGCGATGGCGCAAGCCCATGATCACGGTGCCGCCGGCGGCGCCTGCACCGTTCGATTCCGGAGTCCGCGCAGTAATCGCGAGTTCAGCGGGCAGCGACTCTTCAGAAACAATGAGCGAATGATAGCGGGTGCACGTGAGCGGCGTGGGCAGGCCGGAGAAAACGCCGTGGCCGTCGTGCTGGACTGCGCTGGTCTTGCCATGCATCAGCTGGTGCGCTCGGACAACCTGCCCACCGAAAGCTTCGCCGATCGCCTGATGACCGAGGCAGACGCCCAGAATCGGAGTCTTCCCGGCCATGCGGCGGATCAACGGAACCAGGATGCCTGCCTCGCCGGGCGTGCAGGGACCGGGGGAGAGCAGGATGCGTTCGGGCCTGAGGGCTTCGACTTCGTCGACGGACAACTCGTCGTTGCGGCGGACCACAACCTCCGCCCCCAACTCGCCCAGGTACTGGACCAGGTTGTAGGTGAAGGAGTCGTAATTGTCGAGCACGAAAACCATGGTGAGACCAGTGTATCGCCTGGGTTGCCAATCGCGCGGGCCTGGCCTGCGGACCAACCGCGCAAGCTGAAATCGCCCGCGAGGCAGCCTATATCGCAAAACCGAATGAGAAGAAAATGATTGACAGGAGAGAGGCTTTGCCGCAATATACGTCGTATACGACGTATCGTATGCGACGGAGGTTGAGATGGTCTCATTGAACATTGAATCGGCGATTGGATACACCTGGTATGCATTGGCACTGGTTTGGCTGGTGGGGTTGGCATTTACAAAGCGGACAGTTCGCTCGCAATCTACGGGGACACGCCTGTTTCATCTGGCGCTTGCAGCATTGGGGTTTGCCCTTCTGAGCCGGCGTGGGTTCACGCAAGGATGGCTGGGCATGCGGTTTGTTCCCGATGAATATTCGATCGCTTTCACCGGATTCGCACTCACAGTTGCCGGTTGCCTGTTTGCGATCTGGGCGCGCCTTACGCTGGGCCGCAACTGGAGCGGGCGTGCGACGGTGAAGGCCGATCATCAACTTGTCACAAGTGGACCGTACGCCGTAGCCCGGCACCCCATCTACACTGGCCTGATGGTGGCGGTAGTGGGAACGGCCCTTGCAATTGGCGAGTGGCATGGCGTCTTGGCGGTGTTCGTCATACTGCTCGCGCTGATGATCAAGATGAGCCAGGAGGAACGATTGATGATGCAGACATTTCCGGGAGACTATCCCGCCTATCGGCAGCGGGTAAAAGCGCTTATCCCCGGTGTACTTTGATGGGTACGCGTGGAGCATCGACCAAGAGGACCACAATTGCAGCCTTGGCCGAACAGATGGAGCGCGACCTCGGCGGGATTCGTCGTGCACTACGTCGGCCGCTCGAGGCGGAGGTTGCGAAAGGTGGACTGACGGCGCCACAGACGAGCGTGATGCAAGTGGTGGTGCGGCAGGACGGAATCAGCCTGAAGGATCTAAGCAAGGAGGTGAGCCTTGCACATTCGACGGTCAGCGGTATTGTGGATCGGCTGGAGAAGCGCGGGCTGCTTTCGCGGCGACCCGATTCGCAGGACGGAAGAATCAGCCTTGTGTACCCAACTGCGGCTGTGCGGGAGTTTGTGCGGAACCGGCTCCCTGCACTGGCGCGCGGACCTTTGGAGTCAGCACTGGAGCGGGCCACCGATTCGGAGCGAGCGAAGATCGCCGAAGCGGTCAGACGTCTGCGTGAAATGCTGGAAGAAGCGTAGGGGCTTACGAACTGAGCCCGGTTGCGCACATGCGAGCGCATCTGCAAAACTGACGATGGTTCGCGAATGATGGTTCTTCACTTTCTAATCCAGGGCCGGGTACAGGGGGTTGGCTTTCGATGGTTTGTGCACCGGGAGGCCAGTGAGCTCGACCTGCGCGGATGGGTGCGTAACACCGAGGATGGCGATGTGGAAGTGGTGGCTTCGGGCACGGCGGAGGATATCGCTGAGTTGCGCGCCAGCCTGAAAAAAGGACCGCGCGGGAGTCGCGTGGATCGCGTGGTTGAACACTACCTCGACGAAAATGAGGCACGCAATTTGCAATCATTCCGGATCGAGGGAGCGTGGTAAATACAGGGAACAGGGAATAGAAAAGCAAACCATTCGCTGCGCCGCAACCAGATCGCTGACGACCACTCTTGAAACGGTTCAAGTTTGTTGTTGCCTCTGTTCCCTAATCCCTGTTCCCTGCTCTTCCGCCTTCTATAATTGATAGGGAAGCCGAACCGCCGACCCACCTGTTCCCTTCCCAGTGTCACTTCTTCAATCAAAGCTTGTCTACATTTCAGGAGAAAGAGCAGACCCATGCCAGAAAAGAAACCGCCAGTGAATATAGAAGCTCTAAAGGCACTGGTGCGCACGGTGCCCGATTTCCCAAAGCCAGGGATTCTGTTTTACGACATTACAACGCTATTGAAGGACAAAACCGGCTTTGCGCAATTGATTGATGCGCTCGCGGCACACTACATCGAAGAAAGAATAGATCTGGTGCTGGGCATCGAGGCGCGCGGATTTATTTTCGGCCCGGCGCTCGCTTATCGATTGAATGCCGGATTTGTTCCTGTCCGCAAACCGCGCAAGCTGCCTGCACCGGTGGCGCGCGTAACGTATGACCTGGAGTATGGCTCCGACACGCTCGAAATCCACATGGATGCGATCAAGCCGGGTCAGCGTGTGGTGCTGGTCGACGACCTGCTGGCGACGGGCGGCACGATGGAGGCGACAGTCAAGCTCGTGAAGCAGTTGGGCGGCACGATTGCAGGACTGGGATTCGCGGTGGAACTGGATTTTCTGAAGGGACGCGATCGCTTCTCAGAGTACGACGTTTTCAGCCTGCTGCACTACGACGAATAGGCATTGCACGCAGCCGGTGCGCGCTGCGCGCCTCTTTTCGTGGCTGAGAAAGACCCCAACTGAATTATCTTTGCCAACGGGCGCAGCGCCGCATTTCTGCGGCCCCCCATTTACTCAGCGATGCTCTTGAGTGCGCCTTCCGGTTCAGTCTCGGAAGAAGGCCCGTCTGACGATGCACCTTCGCTGTTTTCAAGAAGCATCTGGGCGTCGGCGAAGCGATAGCCCACGTACACATCCGTGAGCAGGTAGATCGGGGTGGATGGGTCGTCTTCAATCTTCTTGCGTAACTGCCGGATGAAAGTGCGCAGGTACTCGACCTCTTCGCGGCAATCGGCGCCCCAGACCGCGGTGAGCAGCCGGGCGTAAGTGATCACTCGACCGGCACGGCTCATCAGGCAATACAGAATGTCGTACTCCTTGCGCGTAAGGTGGACGGGCTGGCCGCGCTTGGTCACGCTGCGACGTGCCGGCGTTAGACGGATCTCGCCGATTTCGATCGGAGCATCTTCGACGCGTGTCGGCGCATGGACGCGACGATGGGCGGTGCGAATGCGCGCGATGAGCTCGCGTATGCTGAATGGCTTGGTGATGTAGTCGTCGGCGCCAAGCTCGAGCGCTTCGACTTTTTCTTCCTCGCCGTCGAGGACGGTCACCATCAGCACCGGCAGCCGGGGCGCGAAGGCGCGGATACGCCGAAGTGTCTCAATACCGCCGATACCGGGCATGTTGATGTCGAGCAGGACGACGTCGACGGGAGAGGAATGGAGCAATTGCAACGCTTCTTCGCCGCGCGAAGCCTCGTGCACCTGCAAGCCGAGTTCGACCAGCGGGGGCCGCAGGGCGCGGCGAATGGCCGCTTCGTCGTCAACGATCAGGACACGGATAGCAGGCTGGTTCATTGAGATTTCCTCTTTTGTACTGGTGCGGGAATGGCTGCGAAAAATGTTGTGCCTTCCTCCTCGTCGCTGGTCACCCAGACATACCCACCATGGATGAGAGCGGCGCGCTTGGCGACGGCGAGGCCAATGCCTGTTCCGGGGGCACGATTCGAAGAAGTGGAGGAGCGGTAGTATCGATCGAAAATTCTCTCGCGATCGGACATGGGAATCACTGGGCCGAAGCTATGCACGGAAAAGATCACTTCGGCTTTGGACTGGACAGCACGAATGGTGATGGTGGTGCCGAAGATCGAATACTTGCAGGCGTTGTCGATGTATTGCGAGAGCAGCATGACCATCAGCTGACGGTCGCAGGTGAGCATGAGACCTTCATCCGGAAGGCTGATCGCTGACCTTCATGCTCGCGAGACGGTCATTCAAGCTGGCGACCACTTCTTCGACCAGCGCACCAACGTCGACCGGATGCGCATCGACTGCGACGTCGCCCGCATCGAGGCGGGCGGTGATGAGAAGGCGTGCCGTCAGATCGCTGAGTTGGCCGGCCTGTTCGTCAATGAGCGAAACCAGTTCGGCCTGGGATGCGCTGAGATGGCCCATTTCGCTGAGGCCGGTGCTGGCCGCGCGGATCGCGGTAAGCGGCGTCTTGTACGCATGAGCCAGGCTGTCGAGAACCGTGGAGCGGAGTTGTTCAGTGCGCCGCTCGGTTTCGATGCGGCTTTCATTCGCAAAAGCGCGATAGCGATCGAAGGTGATGGCGATGAGAGAAGCAATCGCATTGTTCGTGAGCGGGCTGGTGTCCCCTCGAACCACCAGGCTACCGATGGGCACCGTTCCCAGACGCACCACGCGGCGGCCGATTCCTGTTTCTTGATCGTCGTCGGAGGTTTCGAAGTAGTAGACGTTTTGCGCCAGTTCCTGCGGATCCTCTTTCCAGAAACCTGCCTGATAGGTCTCGTGCAGATCGGCATCGAAGACAACGACTGCCTCAAGCGCAAATATTTCGTGGACCAACTCAGCCAATTGCGCGCCGGGCTCCACGTGGAGGTTCATCTGCAGCGTGCGACGAGTGAACTCGTAGAGGTCGTGCATTTGACCGCCCCATGACTCGGATTCCTTTGCATGCTCAGTAACGCGCGCGGAGAGTCGGCTGACGAGCAGCGCTGTGAGCACGAAGGCCAGAAGCGTGACCGAATTCGCAGGATCGGCGGCGGGATTGAACTCGGCCTGGCGCGCCGTGAGGTAGCTCTGCACAACGACGGCCGACAGCGAGACCAGGACGGCCTGCCAGAATCCACACAGCAAGGCGGTCGGGACCACAATAAGCAGGCAAAGAAGAGCGGAGACCGGAAGCAGCCATTGAAACCAATGCGCAAGCAAACCGATAAAGGTAATTGCCACGATGCCAAGCGCAGATTCAAGAGCGAACAGAAGGGCGCGCGAGCCTGTACCGCGGGTGCGCCTGGCACCCAGCGTGGTTCGTAGAGGGATGTAGGTACCAGACATCCGGCTGCGTCCTTTCCATTCGGGCGCCTAGAGCGGACTCTCCGCAAGCATGCTTTGCAATCGCTTCTGCGCGCGTTGCGCTCGTCCGGGGGATCGGAGTTCTAGAGCGAACAGATTCGGCCCTTGCCGTGGCGCCTCTTTCAACGATTGAAAATCGTGTCTGAATTTTATCAGGATTTCCATGCCATTCTTATGCGGCCCGGTGTAAGTGCAGCGGAGAACCCCTCTATGCAGAGCCAGATCACGCCAAAAGTGGCGTCAAATAAGCCAATCAGGTTCATAAAGATATCTTTTTGAGTTCTTCATTTTTTCTTTATGAGTGGTTTGCGTTACTAGTGTTAATCCGCTGCAACAAGTCAGCACCTGAAGAGAAGCGCAAGACGCCTCACGCACCTCAACAAAGGGTCGATTAGGTCAACGAACCCGGACGCGATGCGTCTGCGACTGGAATCGAGTCCGCACGTTACCGCGTGCGACCTCGGCCCCTGCTGTCTCTGATTTCTTTCCGCGTCCCACCAAAATCCATCATTTTACCGGAGGAACAGTGTCGATTCACCTAACCTAAACCGCCTTCTGTTTTCGATTGCCGGCGTCGCCATGACGGTTTCGCTGTCAGCTGTCGCGCAGACGCCCGCAACGCCCCCACCCGCACCGGATCAAGCTCCGGCTTCAGCACCGTCAACACCCGCACAAACGCCGGCGCCCCCTGCCGCGCCGGCAGCAGCGCCAACATGGAGCGTTGGGCCCATGGACATCAGCGGCCTGATTGATGGGTATTACAGCTACAACGCCAATCGCCCGAGCGACGCTGCGAACCGCCAAATCAACGATTTGTACAACTTCAACGACAAGACGGATCAGTTCAATCTGAGCGAAGCTCGACTGACGTTGAACCACGATCCAGACCCAGTGGGCGCGCATATTGATGTCTTCTATGGACGCACTAATACGCTGATCAATGCCGGATCGCACGATCAAGGCGACTACATTGAGCAGGCATTTCTGAGCCTGAAGCCGCCAAAAGCAAAAGGACTGGAGCTGGACTTTGGAAAGTTTGTGACTTCGGCGGGAGCCGAGGTGATTGAGTCCAAGGACAACTGGAATTACTCGCGCTCGCTCTTATTTGCCTGGGCGATTCCTTACTACCATTTCGGCCTGCGCTCATCGTTGCCGGTATCGAAGGTCGACACAATTGGCGTGCAGGTAGTAAATGGATGGAACAACGTAACCACCAACAATGGCGGCGTGACGATTGGGCTGACCAATGCGTTGGTGAAGCCCAAGTACACATGGAACGTGAACTACTACACTGGCCCTTCGAACGCAGACACTGAGAAGGGATACAGAAACCTGATCGACACAACGCTGCTGCTGACACCGAATGCGAAGTTCAACGCTTATCTTAACTACGACTACGGCCAGAACCGTGACGCAATTACGGGAACCGGGGTAACCGCGACGGGCAACAACAACCTGAATCATTGGCAGGGCGTTGCAGGTGCGATCCACGAGCAGTTGAACTGGCACTTCCGCATTCGCAGCCCGCTTCGAGTACTTCAAAGACCCGCAGGGCTACTCCACAGGCGCAAATCAGGATTTGAAAGAAGGCACCGCAACCTATGAATACAAGTGGGCGGAAGGTCTGTTGACAAGGATCGAATATCGGCGAGATTGGTCACAAGTCAACTACTTCCACAAGGGCAACGACCAGATGGTCAGCGCGCAGACGACGTTGACGGCAGGATTCGTTGCATTTTTCGGTCCCAAACGCTAATGAAATGCCGATCGCGGACTCGACCCGGGACGGTGAAGGGTCCGCGACGATGCGCAAACAAATCATAAAGGCTGGGTTGGCTTTCTTCATTTCATCTTTATCGAGGCATCTCTAGCCTTTCAGTTGACCAAAGAACCGCTCCTCCATCAGCCCGCGTAGGAAATTGGAGACGGGCGAGCCAATCACAATTACCGGGAGTCCCTACCCCGGAGCAGACTCACGAATTTCAAATTTCCAGGAGAATGTCATGGCAGATCAAAAAGCACCTCAGATGCAGGCCACCCTGGGCCTAACCGGGTTGACCGCAAACGCAATGGCGCTCATCGCTCCGGGCGCCTTCCTGTGGCTCACCTTCTTCATCCAGGCAACCACCGGCGTGGCGGGCCAGCCCTCCACAGCGCCTGCGATGTGGGCTGGCATCTTCGCCGCTTTGCTGCTGTGCCTGGCAACGGCCGTGTCCTACGCCGAGATTTCAAAGCTTTATCCGGGCACGGGATCAAGCTACTACTACGCAGAACAGGCTTTGCTTTCGAAGGACAAGGCTTTCAAATACGCCCGCATCGCTAAGTTCATCGTTGGATGGGGCTCGCATCTTTATTACTGGGTCTATCCGGGCGTGATGGTTGCCGTCACCGGCATCTTCGTCGGATACGTGGTTGGATTCCTCTATCCCAGTTTCATGAGTGGAGCAAACCCCGGTCCGGTCTTCATGGCCCTGATCGCGGTGATCTTCTCATTTTTCGTCGCGTGGATCGCCTCGAAAGGCGCCGGTGCATCGACAGCGGTGAATATTGCCATCAACATCGTGCAGATCTCCGCGCTGGTGGTATTCAGCGTTCTAGCGCTCGGGTATCGCGTCAACCATCCGGCGGGGTCCCCCGCCTTCCAGTACGATACGCAGACGCTGTCTACTTACACCTATCAGTTCGCCACTGCCAAGGACGGTTCGACGGTACGTGACGCAAGTGGGAACCCCATGCCGCTGCTGGACAAGGCTGGTAAGCCGGTTCCCTTCACCATCGACTATCCGGCCGCCGATGCAAGCGGAAATATGCTGACACATACCTCGGCCGCCTCGGTGATTCTGCCGCACAACCTGAACTGGATGTTCATTCAGGCGACGGTTGCAATTCTCATACTCGTAGGCTTCGAATCGGTAACCTCGATGGGAGGAGAGGCCAAAAACCCCACAAAGCACATTCCGATTGCCGTGATTGCTTCGCTGCTGATCCAGGGACTCTTCTGCTACCTGTTCGAGTACTTCGCAGCCAACTACTTCCTCAACTCCGGCTATACCATGCAAAGCGCTGCAACTTCTGCCGCACCTCTCGGGGACATGATGATTATTGTGGGCGATGCGCTGCTGGGGCAGGGTCATGGCAAATACTTCATGCTTGCCGAGGCGATTACGGTGTTCTTTGCGCTGATTGGCACAACGCTGAGCTGTATGAACACCGGGGCCCGCGTAACCTACGCGATGGGAAAGGACGACGAGGCACCAGAACATTTCGGAATTCTGCACGCCGAATCGCTTTCTCCGCGTAAGGCCATCTGGACGCTGGCGATCATTTCGGCTGTCATCGGCGTTGTTGCAGTGTCGTTGGCCTTCGGGGACGCCGGAGCACCCACCGACGCAACAATTGCATCGTTGCCACACGGCATCCTCTCGAGCTTCGGCTATACCACGCACGACAAGATGGCGGCGCTGCCGAACTCCCTGCTCGCGATTACTCTGACCTCGAACTTCGGCACGTTCATCCTCTATGCACTCAGCTGCTTGCTCTGCATCATCGCCTATCACAAGCGGCCAGATCACAACTTCCTGGTGCACACGCTGATTCCCGGTTTCGGTCTGCTGGCCAACCTGGTCTGCATGGGCTTCTACGTGGCGGGCCCATTCTTTAACCTCGGCACCAAGATGGAACCTCTCACGGCGCTGGGCATCTCCGCTGTCTGGGGCCTATATGGAGCAATCTACTTCCTTCGTTCATCTAAGTCGAAAGGGAAATCGGTTCTGCTTGAAACAAAAAATGTTGTCAGCTAACTCTTGAACTCGACTGGAAACGAAACACAGATACTGGGTGGCATCTCCGAGGGCCGCTTTCGCAAAGGCCGCGAAGGGGTTCCGCCCAGTAGACTTTTGAAGTCACTGGCGTCAGAACGATTAAATAATCCCCGCGCAAACGCGGCACAACTTCCAGGCGGCATCACTTATGTTAGAGGTACAGTTCGGCCAGGCCAGCGATCCCGGCAAAGTCCGGACGAATAATGAGGACTCCATGGGCGCATTCATTCCTTCCTCGCGCCAGCAGGCACGATCGCATGGTTACCTGTTTGCTGTAGCAGACGGTGTAGGCGGATTGGATCTGGGCGAAGTGGCTTCGGCCACGGCCGTTTCCGTGATCACCGAGGAGTTTGCAAAAGCGCAATCCGGAGCGATGCTGATCAGCCTGTTGCCGCGGTTAATCCACTTTGCCAACGCCGCGGTGCACGACCGAACCCTGTCGCCGCAGTATCGCGGCAAGAAGATGGCAACCACGGTGGTGGCCTGCGCCCTGCGGCATGACCAGGCGATCGTCTCGCACGTCGGCGATTCGCGCTGCTACCTGGTGCGCAATGGAAAAGCCAAACAGATTACGCAGGACCATACCTGGGTGAATGAACAAAGAAAGCTGGGACTGATTTCGGCCAGCGATATCGCGGAATCCGACGCACGCCACGTTTTGATCCGTTCGCTGGGGCCGGAGATGTTTGTGTCGCCTGACACGACGGCACTGACGCTGCAACCGGGAGACATGCTGGTGCTCTGCACCGACGGGCTGCACGACGAGATGAGCGCACCGAGAATCGCGGAGATTGTATCCCAGCAGAAGAATATCGATGAGATCGCGCGCGAACTGGTGGCGCGCGCGGTGGAAATCGACGGCAACGATAACACGACCGCACAGGTGATCCGCGTGCGGTCCGTCGAACAAGTGGGGATGTATCGCGGACGGCCCTATAGCTTGCCATCCTAACGAAAGACGATACGATTTACTGCTACTGGCGGAGTCAGCCTGTAAAGTAGTGAAGGTATCCCCGGAGTAAGAACGCACGATGGGTTTTCTAGACAGCGTCGAAGCTGGATCGCAAATCGATTCCTATCGCATCGACGCACCCGTGGCGCGCAGCGGAATGGCTTCCATTTTTCGCGCGACCGATACACGCGATAACCGGGTGGTGGCCCTGAAGATTCCGCATCCCGATATGGAAGCCGACCCCATTCTTTTCGATCGGTTTCAGCGCGAAGCGGGCATCGGCGAGCGGCTGAATCATCCCGGAGTGATGCGGGTATTTGACGGCGAGAAGCGCTCCCGTGTCTACATGGTGATGGAGTGGTGCGATGGGCGGCTTCTTCGCGACCTCCTAAGCGAAGGAAAGATGTCCCACGACCGGGCGATACGAATCGCAATCAGGGTCCTCGAAGCTCTCGAATACATTCACGAAAATGGTGTGGTCCACCGCGATCTGAAGCCGGAAAATATCATGGTGGATGCCGATGACAACATCAAGCTGATCGATTTCGGCATTGCGGGAGATACCGCTGCGCGACGTCTGACCTATGCCAACTTCACGGCGACTCTCGGCACCGCCGACTACATATCGCCGGAACAGGTGAAGGGCAAGCGCGGAGATGGACGTTCGGACATCTATGCGATGGGCGTCATCCTGTACGAGATGCTGACCGGCAAGCAGCCGTTTAGCGGTTCATCACCGCTGGAAGTGATGAATGATCGTCTTTTGAATGCTCCGACGCCGCCGTCAGTGATAGATCCGTCGATTTCGCCGCAGTTGCAGGAAGTGCTGTATCGCGCACTCGAACGGGATCCCAAAAATCGCTACGGTCGTGCGAAGGATTTTGCACACGATCTGCAGCATTTAGACGAGGTTGGAGTCGAAGATCGACCGGAAATCCACAACTGGCAGAAGCGCAAGGCCCAGATGCCACGGACCATTCTGTATTACTCCGCCCTTGCTCTCATACCCGTGGTGATCCTTCTGCTGATGATACTGATTGCGCATCATCGATAGAGTTTCTTCGTCGAGAAATCCTCACGGATTCCTTATGGCCTAAGCTCTACGATTTGATTGCGAACCATCTCATTTTCTGCTCGAAGGAGACCCATGGCAAAGTACAAACTTGAGTACATCTGGCTTGACGGTAAGAAGCCGATTCCTGAACTGCGCGGCAAGACTCAGCTCAAGGAATTTGAGAAGCCGCCCACCCTCGCCGATCTGCCCCTTTGGGGATTCGACGGCAGCTCCACGATGCAGGCCGAAGGCAAAAGCTCGGACTGTATTTTGAAACCTGTGGCTCTCTATCCGGATGGTAGCCGCAAGGACGCCTATATCGTTCTTAGCGAGGTGATGCACCCGGATGGCACGCCGCACTCAACCAATATGCGCGCCACAACCGAGGACGATCCCGACCTGTGGCTTGGCTTCGAGCAGGAATACTTCCTCTACAAAGACGGGCGTCCGCTCGGATTCCCGGAAGAAGGCTTTCCGGCGCCCCAAGGCCCGTACTACTGCGGAGTCGGCTACAAGTACATGGGCAGAATCGCCCGCACCATCGTCGAAGAGCACCTCGAACTTTGCCTCTATGCAGGCATCAACCACGAGGGCATCAACGCCGAGGTCGCAAAAGGCCAGTGGGAGTTCCAGATTTTTGGCAAAGGATCGCACAAAGCAGCTGACGATGTCTGGGTCGCACGCTACCTGATGGCACGGCTCTGCGAACGATATGAGGTCGATTTCATGCTGCATTGCAAGCCGATCAAGGGCGACTGGAATGGCTCGGGCATGCACACCAACTTCTCTACAAAACATCTGCGCGAAGTGGGCGGCAAGGAATACTTCGAAGGGCTGATGGCTGCATTTCAGAACAATATTGCCGCGCACATTGATGTCTACGGACCAGACAATCATCTGCGCCTGACCGGCCATCACGAGACGCAGGCCATCGACAAGTTCAGCTACGGCCTGTCGGACCGCGGAGCGTCAATCCGGCTGCCCGTCAACTTCATCAAGAACGGCTACCGGGGCTACCTGGAAGATCGCCGTCCGAACTCCGAGGCCGATCCATACCAGATCGTTTCTCGAATTGTGAAGACGGTGAACAGTGTCCCGGTGCCGGCGCTGGCACTCGCCTAACCTCTCGGCAAAGCTGGCCGGCGACGGCGCCTCCGTCACCGGCTCGGCCCTCAAAGTTCTCGCTCAGTCCTTCGAATTCAGAGAAGCCTCGCGTTACGAGCCTCGATCGACCCCAGGGTTGTGTCGGAAGCCGCAGAAGCCTCTCTCTGCGGGCCCCTCCCGATGTTCCGACATGTTTTCCCACCGATGTGCTTCCGGTGAAGATGATTTATTCTGTCCGGTACTCCATTTAGCGCCGAACAGAGGAGATCTATGTCGACTGAGTTGCGTAATTTTCTCGCCCTTTCGTACGAAGAGTTGGAAGAACTCAATCTGAAAGCCAAAGCGGATCGCATGAACCGGGTGGCGATCGACCAGATTCGCGAAAAGCGACTGAAATACCTGACCGATGAAAAGCGCATAAAAGCGGTCACGGTGCTTTTCAGCGATCTTGAGGGCCGGTTGCATCTGCTCGATTACGACAAAAAGTTCTTGATTGGCGCTTACGAGAACCTAACCTTCGACGGCTCGTCGATCCGCGGATTTACCGCGCAAAAAGAGAGCGATCTGCGGCTGGGCATCGACTGGAGCGCCTTCTACTGGGTCCCCTCCGATGTCTTCGGCACCGGGAAAGCGCTGGTCTTTGGGAACGTCATCGATAAAGACGGCTCGCCCTACGCCGGAGATTTGCGGGGCGTGCTCAAGAGCTACTCCGAAAAGCTGTTCAAGGAGAAGGAGTACACACTGAATGCGGCCACTGAGATTGAAGGATTCCTGTTCGCCGGCCGCGACGCGGAGCAGACCTACCACCAGACCGGCAAGTTTGAGTTCATCAGCACCGGCGGCTACTATCACTCGCTGCCTCTCGATCCGCTGCGTCAGTTCATCGACACCGCGGCTGAAGTGCAGCGGGCAATGGGATTCCAGAACGAGAAAGACCATCCCGAGGTGGCGCCCAGCCAGTTCGAGATCAACTACGGCTACGCCGAGGCGGTTGCGGCGGCCGACCAGATTCAGCTCTACAAGCTGCTGTGCCGGCAGATCGCGACGAACATGGGCTTCACAGCCAGCTTCCTGCCGAAGCCGGTAGTCGGTGTAAATGGCAGCGGCATGCACACCAACGTTTCTGTTTCGAAAGGGAAGACCAATCTATTCTGGGACGAAAAGGGACTTGAGCAATTGTCGAAATTCGGCTGGGACTTCCTGGACCGCATTCTCACTCACGCCCTGGATCTGTGCCTGGTCTTCAATTCGAGCGTGAACGCCTATCGGCGGCTCGATCCGCACTTTGAGGCGCCAAACCAGATTCGTGCTTCGGCAGTAGATCGCGGCGCGATGGTGCGCGTTCCAATCGGCAACCATCGATCGATGAGGACGGAAGTGCGCGCCGTGGCGCCGGATGCGAACCCCTATCTTGCGCTCTACGGCATCTTCAAGACTGGAATTGACGGCCAAATCTCCGGAGCCGATAATCTGCGCGCGGGTGGCAAGTATCTGCCGGATAACATTCAGGAAGCAATCCAGGATTTCATGGAATCGAAGTGGATCGGGGAGATTCTGGGAACGGATGTGCAGGGCCGCTACGGGGATTTGAAGCAAGCGGTGGCGAATCGCTCTCCACGTGAGTTGGGAACAATTGTGAAGGGTTCCGAGGTGCAGTTCCATCACGCTGTCTACAACCAGTCGCTGTGGAATTTGTTCTAGAGTTGAGTTCTACGCTGCCATTCCAAATCGAGCTAAAGAACGATGCGGCGCAACCTTTCGAAGGTTGCGCCGCTTGGCTTTGCGCGAGTCTTCATTGATGCAGCAGTTCCTATTTCACGTTCGGCAGGAAGTAAGCCTCGACTGCCCGCATCAAAGACGAATGGTCGATCTTGGGCTGGACTCCTTCATAACGTGCAGACCAGCAAATCTGGTTCACGAGATCGCGCGGATAACAACCCCGCAACTCCAGCTTCAACGATTCCTTAATCAAGGCGATGAGATCCTTGATAAGCGCGGGGTCCGCGTCAATCTCGTGGTCCCTCGCGACACGGCGAAAGATTTCGCAAAATTGATCGTCGTTGACCGCACCGATGCTGATCTTTGTCTGGATGCGCCGCAGAAAGGCCGGGTCCAGCAATTCGGCCGGATCGAGATTGGATGCGAACACGACCAGCATTTCGAATGGGATTTCAATCTTTCGCCCACCTGCCAGAGTAAGAAACTCGATTCTGCGATCAAGAGGAACAACCCAGCGGTTCAGCAACTCGTCGGGACGAATGCGTTGGCGCCCAAGGTCGTCGATGATCAGCACGCCATTGTTGGCTTTCATCTGCATGGGGCCAACATAGAACTTGTTGATCGGATTAAATTGCAGGTCAAGCATCTCAGCGGTCAGTTCGCCACCAACCATCACTGTAGGACGATGGCAACGAACCCAGCGCAGATCGCGGTTGTCCGACTCCGGCTCCCAGGTCCGCTTATGAATTGCAGGATCATAGACGGTGATGATCTGACTGTCGACTTCGATCGCGTACGGTATCCAAATCGCATCTTCGGCGAGGACGCGCGACAGAGTCTCGGCGACTGCAGTTTTTCCGACACCGGGAGGGCCATAAAGGAAGATGGCAGAACCAGAGTTAAGCGCAGTCCCAAACTGAGCCAACGTCTTGCTGTCGATGACCATGTGCGCGAAAGCGCGTTCGATGTCGGGGGGATGCACCTCGACGTTACGGACGCTCTGCTTGCGGACTTGCTCGACATAGCTGGCCAACGACACAGGCGCGGGGCCGGCATACTGACTGTGGGAAAGAAGCTCCAGCGCTCGCGATCGGCCTTGAGAAGTAATCGCGATGTAGGGAATATTTCCCGTCATTCCTGTGACTTCGCAAAGCAGTTTTCCGCGCAGGCGGCTGAACAGGTCATTGGCGACGTCAAAATTGAGCCGCATATGTTCGCCGAGATCGAGAACCGAGAACGGGCCAGAGGTGTAGAGCGACTTCAGAGCCAGGTCTTCGAGAACCGAATCGCGTACGCCGACTTCGGGAATCGTTCGGGGCCGATGGTCCGGGGTAGCGATGTGCTCAGTCTTGCGGAAGTCTTGAATATTGAGAATATCTTCCAATTTGCAGTCTCCGGTAGATGTGAATATACCCCGTTGTCTCAAGGCGAGCCAATGTTTTGTATAGCTTGAGGAGTACGAAAGGGAGGTACTTGGGTTTCGTCTGGTTGGCAGACAAGGATGAGTGCTATTGACAGAATTGTGTCGAGGGCCAATGAAATATCTTGTGAAGGAGCGGAAAGAATAGCCCGGCAAATGGTCACGCCGAGACCAGAAACCCTAACCGACGACCGAAACCAACTTCGTTTAACGCTGAATTAGTGGGAAAGGCGGGCGTTTTTGGTTCTGGATATTTTTTGATTGGCACGGGAAGGAGGCTTTGGTCGCGGGCTCATCGCGCGGGCTTAGTCTCGGAATCGCATTGGCCCTGGCTGAGGTGGGAGCGCAGGCCGCGAGCCGCCATCAATGCCTCCGCGGCGTCTTCTACAATGTCGGAGCAAGCTTTATTTGTCGTTTGTCTTCGGCGTGTGTCTTTCTCTTTTCAGGGCGACCAAGCCGAATCGAATTTTGAACGCGAAGGAATGCATCGATGAGTGAATCGGCTGGAAACGGTCTAACGTTTCGCAAGAATGCTGAATTGGATCTGCTTTCGTTGGGCGCCTTGGTGCATCGGCTGGACCCAGGGATCATCCCGTTTCGCAAAGCGACGCAATGTGCGATCCATGTCAGCGGCGGCGAGTTTAATGTAGCTGCCAATCTGTCCGATTGTTTCGGGCTCAGGACCGGGATTGCCAGCGCGATGGTGGACTATCCACTGGGAGACTTGATCGCAGAGCGTGTCCGCGCCATGGGCGTCAAGCCGTTCTATAAGCATTTCGCGCACAATGGCGTAAACGGGCCCAATATGGCTGCTGTTTATAGCGATAGAGGTTTTGGCCTGCGCGCTCCCTTGGTCTTTTACAACCGGGCCAACGAGGCTGCCGCACAACTGAAGCCGGGCGATTTCGACTGGAAGGCCATTTTTGCCGGTGGCGTCAAATGGGTGCACAGTGGTGGAATTTTTGCGGCGCTTTCGCCAACCACGTCGGAACTTGCGGTCGAAGCGATGCGCGAGGCCAAGGCGGCTGGTGCGATCACCTCTTTCGACTTGAACTTCCGTGAGAAGCTCTGGAATGTCTCCGGAGGCAATGAACACGCCGTCAATGTGATTGGGCGTATCGTCGAAAACGTGGATGTGCTGGTTGGGAATGAAGAGGACTTACAGAAGGGACTGGGAATTGCAGGACCCGAGGTCGCCTCCAAATCCAAACTAGACCCGCGGGTCTTCTTCGAAATGATCGACAAGGTCGTACAGAAGCATCCACGAGTAAAGGTAGTTGCGACGACATTGCGGGAAGTCCACTCAACCAATAGGCATAGCTGGAGCGCCGTTGCCTGGATGAATGGAAAGACGTACACGGCGCCGACTGCTGAACTGGAGGTGTACGACCGCGTGGGCGGCGGGGACGGTTTCGCAGCGGGATTCTTCTATGGCCTACTGACGGGGGAAGCGCCGGAAGCGGCAACGAAGCTTGGTTGGGCGCACGGTGCGCTGCTTACAACTTTTCCAGGCGACACCACGATGGCTACGCTTGACCAGGTACGCGCATTCGCAAAGGGAGGCTCGGCGCGCATCCAGCGATAAGTGCGGCTGCTCCACAGTTATCGCCGGCCCAAAGCCGCTTGTTAGGGCAGGTAAAAGATCGGCGCTTCAGTTACACTCGGTCCTGTCCCTGCAGGGCGGGTCACTCTTTCACTTTGACCACAATCGCGCTGTAAGTTGTGCCAGGTGCGACGATTATTTGATGCGGCACACCGGCATTCACGGTTACTAAATCTCCCACTCCGATGGTGTGCGATCTTCCGCCTTGAATACCGGTCCCTTTCGTTTCTCCATCAGGGCTTGTTTTCGGATCAATGATGGTGCCTCCGGTGATCAGCGTCGCGCTTCCCTGCTCCACAATCATCACGTCGTCGAAGTGGGCGTGCATCTCCGCGCCGCCGCTCGCGGTGCGAACTGAGATCTGCACCTTGTGGCTTCCGTAGTCGGCTAGAGTTTGCCCTGCACCACCTGATGCGGCGGCTTGCGTAGCAAGCGATGCTAACTGTGTCCGGATCTGCGCGGCGGGGAATAGCTCAGCCTTACCACCGGATTGCCCAAACGCCGAAATACTCAGTGCAAGCAGGACTGCAACTACCTTCATCGCATTCATCGAAGTTCCTCCTCAGCGCATGCTTTCAAGCGGCGCTGGGTCCATGTCTGTATAGTCCTGGTTTTCGCCGCCCATACCCCAACAGAATTTGTAGGCCTGCGTGCCCACGCCGGCGTGGATTGACCATCCAGGCGAAACGACAGCCTCGCAATTCCGCATGACCAGGTGCCGGGTTTCGTTCGGTGGACCCATCAAGTGAAAGATGCGAGCGTTTTCCGCCACGTCAAAGTACAGATAGATTTCCGAACGCCTCATGTGAGTATGCGCCGGCATGGTGTTCCAGGCACTCCCCTCGTGTAAATGAGTCACGCCCATCACAAGTTGACAGCTTTTCGCCCCAGCCATGTGAACGTACTTATAGATTGTGCGAAGATTGCACGATTCGACGCTTCCTATTTCGGTTGGCTGCGCCTCGTCCCTTCTGACAATTGTGACAGGATAGATTGCGTGCGCCGGATAACTGAGAAGATAGAAGGCCGCTGGTGCGTTCTTCGACTTAGATTCGAATCGAATGTCGGGATTGCCGCGGCCGACGTAAATCAGGTCGAGATTGTCGAGTTCGTACGATGAACTGCCGACGTGGACTACTCCTGCTGCTCCGACGTTGAGTACGCCGAGTTCGCGGCGCTCAGTGAAATACTCTGCGCGCAATTCCGGACTCGTAGCCAGAACCAAGGGGCCATCCAGAGGCACAGCCATCCCCACGACAGCGCGGTCCAGATCTACATACGTCAATTGAATTGCGCCTGCCTTGTGAAGACCATCGAGCAGGAAAGACTCGCGAAGTTCCTGAGTTGTCATGTGCGGATATCGAATGGGGTCGGCCATCAAGACGGTTTTCATAACTAGTGAATATTCCTCGTTCTCGCTCTCACGAGTTATTGTGGACGTTGCTCCAACAGCCATCGAACCAGCTCCTTGCCGGCTGCGAAGTTATCGAACTGATTGTAGATAAGCGGATTCTTGCGCCCGTCAGTGTATTCGTTATATAGCCATGGATCAATGGCGGCAAATACAGTGCCACGCCCGTACTTCGCGGCCGCCATCACAACATCGCCCCGATCGCGGAGCAACGCTACTGCGGGTCCACGCAGTGAGATGGCGCATGTGTCCTTCATGTAGAGGGTGTGCGGATGATGAAAGATCGGTCCCCCAGCGAAAACGGGAATCCGGCCGTCTTCAACCTGTTCGCCAAGGATGTGATGATGAAGAACGTCGTCGAAGTGAATGCCGAAACGGTCGGCCAGCAGATTCAAATGAGAGATATCGGCGTTGGGCGGATCGTTCTCCATGAGGACGAGCACCCCGCCTCTTTTGACCCAGGCCGCAACCTCTTCCGCATCCTGATCCGTCATGTAATGGGGATTGGGATTCTTGACCGGAATATCGGGCGAAACAATGATATAAAACTTCGCCTGCGCAAGATTGCTCCGTGTCGGTGCGGAGTAGAGAGTCTCCGGTATCATTCCATAGGTTTGAAACATCTGCCCAAAAAGAGCGTATCCGCTGTCACTTAGATCGGACCATTTGTAATGGAAATACTCCGTCTGTCCGGCAGCGTTCTTGCGCTGCTGGCTGTTATACCACGCATCGAGCAATACCGTTTGACCGCGTCCAAGAGCCGCCGTCGGTGCGTTGTCGATTTCAGTGGCCGCCAGGAGAAATGAGCCCAAACCTGCGGAGTTGTCAGCCTCAGCCGGGGCTCGGCGCTCGCCCGAGCTCTTTCGATTCGGATCTATGCGCGCCAAGTCGGGCCGCAGGGTCACGGTTCCGTCAGCATGAGTCCGAACTGCGAATTTCAAGACTCCCTGCCAGGCTTGCTCGGCATGCGCGGCAGCGCGCTCGGGAAGGTATCCCAAACGAGCTCCTTTTGCGAGTGCGTACACCAACAGGCAGTCGGCGAAAGGGGCGGCCGGATGCTGCATGGATCCAGTCGATACAGCCGTGTCGTCGAAAAGCCCTGTCTGCCGATCCTGATGGAGTTCGGCCGTCGCCGCCATCCTATTCAGCATTGCGATTAGTTCGGGCCGCCCTGGGTCTTCCTTTGGATAATAAGGCAAAGAATCAACGAGCGCTGCTGAGAGGCGTGCGATGGATAAAGCATCGAAAAAGGCGTCTCCTGGGTCCGTGCCTTTCGCAGGAGAGCCAGTAGATTCATTCCACTGTTCGAAGCTCCGAGTAATTCCCGCAAAGTCCTGCGGTTCTTGGAACTCGGACGCGTATTCGGCGAGAAAAGGCTCGGCCGTGCACAGGTTTTTTGATCGCGGTAAGCTTTGCAGGGCGGATGAAACGTCGCAAGCAGCAGCGATTTGCTGGCGGATTTCCGCAGCTGCTTCGTAGTATTTAGGGGCGAACGTTACGCGGTACAGCAGGAGCACCTGACGGCCCAGCAAAGCGTTGTCGGACGAGCGCGGGTTTCGATTGACCGAATCGAAATACTGATCAACCACGCTCTTTCCATAGCGGAAATAGTCACCGTTCGCAGAGTCATACCAGAGAGCATCCAAACCTTCAAGCCGCCTGCCCGTCTCTTCGTCCCACGCACCCTCCGTTCGTACGCTGGCTTGGTCCACAGGGTTGTGCTGAATGATCGTATTCGCTATCCGGGCTGACCATTGTGTTGATTGCGAAAGGGCCGCCGGAAGGCTCGCGCAGAGGATTGTGGCGACGAACACGAGCCGGTAGGCCACGCCTTGCAGCGCCGTTAAATCTAAAAGATTGCTGAGGAGCATGAGAGGTTTTGGCGGCAATCGCATTTCGAATTCTCTCTTGGAAGGAACCGGTAGAGGACACAAAAAACGTCGCGTCTCGCCACTCTAACGGTTTACCACATGACTCTTCTGCCGGAGGAGCCGGGCAGCGCTTGTCTTGCGAGCCACAGGAGGAGCCGGCCTCTTCCAAAGTGAAGCGCAATGAATTGAACTGTTTGAACAGTCTAGACTGTGCGCTGCTTAATCTTGAGATTTCACACCAGGATGCCCCCGAACCGCCAAACGGGCACTGGGCAGACCACAGAGGCCGAGATTATTCGAATCCCGGGCCCACAATTTTCCAGGGCGGCTCACGCAAGTACGCGCCGACTGACAGCATGGTGATACCAATGGCTGAACGTGATGTCACGCAGGAGGCTTCTCGAAGCTGCACTACGACCCGCCGGCCGTCAGCCATGTGGGCTTCCTGTATGCCTCTAATGCGCTCAGGGAATATCCACGCTGTAGTTATTCGATGCCGTGCTCTGGTTACCTGACGAATCGACGCTTGTCACGTAGTACACGTATGCTTCTCCCATCTGCACAGTGTTATCGGTATATACAGTCTGGGTCACGACCGAAGAGTTCATCTTTTGATAGGTCGTACTTCCCTGCGCTGCCCGATACACGTCATAGCCAACGACCGGATCGCTGGAACTGGCAGGGGCATCCCATGTCAGGTCTACTGAGTAAGTAATTCCTGTTCCATTGAGGCTGATTACGGTCGATGCACCGCTCGAGCTGTTGCTGCCGATTGTCAACTGTCCCGTTGCTGCACCGTTCGTCGCCGGATCGAATTGGACGCTAAGGGTTGCGGTCTGACCGGCATTCAAGGTCAACGGAAAACTCACTCCCGACATCGTGAAACCGGTCCCGGTGATCGTGGCGGAATTGACTGAGACCGCTACGGTTCCCGACGACGTCAGCGTGATCGATTGCGTAGATGGGTTATTGAGAGAGACATTGCCAAACGAAATGCTGCTTGCATTCACGCTCAGCGTCGCTAATGCGGGCGTCAACTGGAGGGCAAAGGTGCCGGACGCGCCTCCTGCGCTCGCGGTGAGAGTTGCTGTTTGCGACGAAGAGACCGATGACACAGTCGCCGTAAAGGTTGCGCTGGTCGCGTTCGCAGGAACTGTCACCGACGCAGGCACGGTCACCGCAGCGTTGCTGCTCGCCAGGCTAACCGCCATTCCGCCTGCGGGTGCGGCCCCAGTCAGACTTATCGTGCAAGCATCCGATCCTGAACCGATCATTGAGGCATTGGTGCATGAAACAGTGCCGACCGTTAGTGTTGCAACTCCGGCTGCGGCCATGTTGACGACGATATTGCCTTGCGACGAGTTGCTCGTGACTGTCAGCACTCCGGTGAATGAGCTGACATGGGGTGACGTGAATTGCAAAGTCAGCGTGGCGGTTTGCCCGGGATTGAGGGTCGCTGGAACCGAGATTCCGGCCGCGCTGAAGAGCGAACCCGCCACCGAGAGATTGGAGATCGTTACTGCAGCCGTCCCTGTCGAGCTGAGGGTGATGGTTTGGGATGCACTCTGCCCTGTCTGGACATTTCCAAAGTTGACGCTGTTTGTGTTTACACCCAGTGTCGGGGTCGCGGTTGTCGGCGGAGCGACAGGCGATAACTGCAAAACGAAGGTACTCGATGCGCCGCCTCCGCTCGCTGTGAGCGTCGCCGGCTGCACCGTTGTCACCGATGCAATCGAAGCGGCAAAAGTCGCTCCCGTCGCATTCGCCGGAACGGTCACGGATGCAGGCACCGTCACTGCCGCATTATTGCTGGCAAGGCCTACCGCAAATCCCCCTGTTGGTGCGGCCGCAGTCAGGCTCACCGTACAGGCATCCGATCCGGCCCCGGTCTGTGAGGCATTGCTGCAAGAAAGCTGACTAACCGCAGGTGCCCCCGGGGCAACTGGCGTAATGGGCGCGGCCACCCCAACTGCGTTCATGTTCACGACGAGACTGCCTTGCGACGAGTTGCTTGTGATCGTCAAGACTCCGCTGAAAGTGCTGACACTCGGCGAACTGAACTGCAGTGTCAGTGTTGCTGTTTGTCCTGGGTTCAGGGTGGCCGGAACGGCGAATCCCGAGACCGCGAACGAAGATCCGGTCACGGAGACGCCGGTAATCGTCACCGGCGCCGTCCCCGTCGAACTCAGAGTCAGGATTTGGTTCGCGCTTTGTCCCGTTTGGACATCGCCGAAGCTCACGCTGTTCGTACTCAGGCTCAATGTTGCCGTTTCGGCTGACGGCGAGACCGCCGGCGATATTTGCAAGGCAAATGTGCTGGACGTGCTTCCGGCGCTCGCACTGAGGGTTGCTGTCTGTGCCGTTGAGACCGAAGCCACTGAGGCCATGAAACCAGCGCTGCTAGCGCTCGCCGCCACCATGACCGACGGGGGCACTGTCACCGATGCACTACTGCTGGACAGGCTGACAGCCAATCCGCCCGCAGGCGCTGCTCCACTCAGGCTCACTGTGCAGGCATCCGACCCGCCACCGGTCATTGAAGCGTTGCTGCACGACACCTGGTTGACCGTTGGCCCTTGTGTTTCTCCCAATGAACCTGAGCCTTTCGACAACCCACCGCAGCCGGCAAGGAACAGGCTTCCGGCCACCAGGGCCATGATCTTACCTAAGCCTATTCTGCTGTTCGAAAAACACTGTAAATGCCTGTATAAAAAAGATATATACATAAATTAACCATCCCGAAAGCCTTTGGGCGCACTCGTCCTGAGCTGTCAAAATGCAGCTTTTCCCCGCAGGGACTTTGCGGTTATCGAGAGCTTGGCTTTGAGGTCAGGATGCGGCAACTTGCGCATGATCGACCGTGACGAATGTCACTAAAGTGTTATTCGATAAGTTACTTTTGTGTTCAACTTAGATACATATTTTGTTCGATATACGAAGATAACGTCAATGCTTTCATTGTGGAAGACCCCTAAAGTAGAACTTGATTTGAATCTTAGGTACCATGACTTTGTTACTGATTCCCCGAAGAATGCTCCAGCGTGTACACCCAAGCCCGATATGGTTGGCTGCGTGAATCTCGCAAACGATAATCGTCGATGAGTCCATCGCAAGGTTCCATCGCCTTCAGGCGCATCGGTCGGTAGAGTGGAGGCTGAAACATCCACCTTCCCTACCGAGATGGCCGACGATGTCATGCCCAGGACGGCTTCCTCATCGTTTGCTTACACCAGTTCGCGGACTCTGTCGTGCGCATTGGTGAGCACGATCTTCATGCGATTCGGCTCACCTCGCACCAACGCCTCCGCCAGCTTGAGAGCCTGCCCCGCCTTGATCTTGGCTGGCATCGGAGGCGTGAACTGATCGACGACTGCCTCGATCAGCACTGGCCCGGGATGCTGAAGGACGCAGTCCAGCTGAGAGCCACACATCGCCGGGTCTTCGATTTGAATTGCCTCAATGCCGGCGCCTCGTGCGATCGTTACGAAGTCAGCGGGATAAAGATCGCAGGCATACTCGGGATTTCCCAGGAAAACCATCTGCTCCCATTTGATCTGTCCGAGTGTGTTGTTCTTGATCACGACGATCTTGATATTTAGTTTGTATGCGGCGACTGTAATTAACTCGCCAAGGAGCATGCTCAATCCGCCGTCGCCGATGATGCAATAGATTGGCCGGTCAGGGTAAGCGACGGCTGCCGCAATGGCATAGGGCAGACCGCAGGCCATTGTGGCCAGATTTCCCGAGCAGCTATGCTTTTGTCCACGTAACGCCGGCACGTAGCGCGCCCACCAGGTAGTAATCGTGCCTGAATCGGATGTAACGATCGCATTGGGTGGGATACGTTTGCCCAATTCCCAGCCCACCACCTGGGGCTTCATCGGCTTGTCCGGGTGCGTTCCGCGCTCCTCCATCAGCTTCTGCCATTCGGCCTTGGCTCTCTGTGCCTTCTCGAGGAAGCCTTTGCCGTGTTTTTCGAGCAAAGGAAGCAACGCCCGAAGTGTATTCTTCGCATCCCCCACCAGACCGACATCGGCAGGATGACGAAGACTGATACGCTGCGGATCGATATCAACCTGTACGCATTTGATCGATCCGGGCTCGGGCAGAAATTCGATGTACGGAAACGACGTGCCCACCATTAGAAGCGTGTCGCACCCATCCATGGCGTCTTGAGAAGGTTCAGTTCCGAGCAATCCGATTCCGCCGGTGGTGTAGGCGCTGTCGTCCGGCACCGACGCTTTCCCCAGTAGCGCCTTGATAATGGGGGCACCGAGGATCTCAGCCAGTTCTTCGAGTTCCTGTGTCGCGTGCAATGCGCCCTGGCCGGCCAGGATCGCAATCTTCTTTCCGCGATTGAGAACATCGGCCGCATGCTCCAGCTCGATCCTGGCCGGAACCTGATCGAAATAGGCCGGGACTGCCGAGGTGTGATGGACAGGGTTTCGCTCCGACCTGCCTTTCTTGATCTCCTGGACCTGCACGTCGACGGGAATCGTAATGTGAGCCACACCTCGCACAGACAGCGCCGTGCGAATCGCCAGATCGGCCACGCTTTCCATATGAGCGCCGCTCATGATCCGCTCGTTATAGACGGCGACATCGATGAAGAGCTTATCCAGCGCAACATCCTGCTGAGTAAAGGTGCCGATCAGATCGCTATGCTGCAATCCTGTAATCGCGAGTACCGGAGCATGGTCCATCTTCGCGTCATACAGGCCATTTAGAAGATGAATGCCCCCCGGACCGGAAGTGGCGATACACACTCCAAGTCTGCCAGTGAACTTCGCATAGGCGCAGGCCATGAAAGCCGCCGCCTCTTCATGCCGAACATGGATGAACCGGATCCGGTCCTTCTGCTTACGAAGCGCCTCGAAAACTCCATTGATGCCATCTCCGGGCAGCCCAAACACGGTGTCAACGCCCCACGCTAGGAGCCGCTCTATCAGTACATCCGACGCATCAGTCATCTTTGTCTCCGGAAACGGCCTCGTCCTTCGGGGCTGGACAAAGGCTTGGACGCGCATTCGCTTACCGGGGTTTGATGCGTCCCGTTGGAGCTGTGGATTAGTTCTACTGTGATGAAATCTGAATACCTGGTCGTGGATACAACGGTCCCGGAAAGTGAATGTGCTGCAAGCGGCGGGCGAGATGCCTTGGTCAGGGGACTAGAACTACCTTGCCAATCGTGCGCCGGCTTGAAAGTGCTTCAAACGCCTCTTTCGCTTGCGAAAGGGGAAATAAGTTGCGGGCAAAGAGCTTCAGCTTCCCCTGGGCAATCAGACTGAGAAGTTCAGGAACGCATTCGCCAATCTGTTCGGGTCGCAGCGTCGGGAAGTTGAATCCGATGAGAGACTGATGCTTGTAGATGAGCTGGCGGATCTGCTCCTCAAGGACCAACCTGGCATCGCTACAATCACGACGGATACGGACAAGGCCGCGATGGAGCGCCTTTCACGCAATACGGAGTAGGCCGCGTGTGGCCGCTGCTTACCGGCGAACGCGGACACTATGAGCTCGCCGCAGGCAACCGCACCGAGACATACATCCGCACGATGGAAGGGCTGGCAAGCAATACAGGACTGCTTCCTGAGCAGTCTTGGGATGAGGCGGACAGACCGGAGATCTACGAGTGGCTGGGTAAGCCGACAGGCTCCGCGATGCCGTTGATGTGGGCCCACGCCGAGTACATCAAGCTGCTTCGCTCTTCGGCAGATGGCAAAGTCTACGATGCTATTCCCGAAGTTGCCGCGCGCTATCTTGGCAACCGCAGTGGCAGGAAGACGTTGGAAGTCTGGAAGCCCGCGCGGCAGGTTCGATTCATGCGCGTTGGAGGAACGTTGCGCGTACATGGCGATGCACCGTTTACGCTCCGCTGGTCAAGCGATCGCTGGAAAACCGTGAACGATACCAAATCAATGCGCAATGCACTTGAGCTCGATTATGTAGACCTTGAAGGCCAATCCACCGAAGCAGGGACGTGCCTTTGCTTCACGTTTCTTTGGATGGAAAGCAGCCTCTGGGAAGGCCAGAACTACGAAGTTACGGTTCGCTGAGGATTGTGGCGGGAATTTGGACGCTTGAGCTCGGCGGGAGGTCAGCAGTTTTCAGCTCCCGGGAAGGAGAATTGTTTGGCCCCAAACCAAAACAGCGTCACTTCCTCGGTCGCGATTCACTCGCTGAGAACTATATTCCAGCACCATTGGCGTCTTTATGTCGATGAGGGTGTCGAGCTCGCTCTCTTCATGATCTCGGCCTGCTTCTTCTCTGTTTGGCTTTTTAATCCCTCCTTGCCCACTTCACACCTTCTGCCCAGCAGCGCGTTCCGGAGACTATTGATGGGAATCTCCATGGGCGCGACTGCAATTCTTATCATTCGTTCGCCCATGGGGAAGCGATCCGGGGCTCACTTTAATCCTGCCATCACTTTGACCTATTTCCGGCTCAGCAAAATCGACAAATGGGACGCCGGTTTCTATGTCGTATCTCAATTCATCGGGGGAATCGGTGGAGTGGGTCTTTCAGCGCTCTGCCTGGGTAGCAGCCTGGCCGTTCCCTCGGTGAACTATGCGGTTACGATTCCTGGAATCGGCGGCCCGGTCGCGGCGTTTTGCGCGGAGTATTTTATGGCCGCACTCCTCATGTTCGTCGTGCTCTGGTTTTCGAATCGACCGCCGCTCGCTCAATACACGAGCTATCTCGTCGGAGTTCTGATTATGTTCTACGTGCTTCTTTTCGCGCCTGTTTCGGGGTTCAGTATCAACCCCGCACGGACGACCGCCTCGGCCGTATTCGCCCATGTGTGGACGGCGGCATGGCTCTACTTTGTTGCGCCAACGCTGGGCATGATGACCTCGGCAGAGATTTATCTGCGTATCTACGGCAAAGAGAATGTTCTTTGCGCCAAGCTGCATCCCGACCCGAACTATCCGTGCTCCTTTATCTGCCACTTCCCGTTCCATCGCCACCCGCTTCGGGACGGCCTCTCGGTCGAAGCAGAACTCCCTTAATCTCCCCAAGAAAGGAGTCAGCAAAAGTAGATGCCTGATCTCTGGACGACCCCAGTTTAAGGTGCTCCGCTTTTTGCATCTCAATCCCTATGGCTACTCATTACGACGCAATCATTATCGGAACAGGTGCTGGGGGCGGAACGCTCGCTTTCCACCTGGCGCATGCCGGCAAGAACATTCTCATCCTGGAGCGCGGTCCGTTTATGCCGCAGGAGAAGTTGAACTGGGACACCTCCGCTGTTTTTCTCGATAACCGGTATCACACCAAGGAAACCTGGCAGGACAAAGATGGCAAAGACCTGCACCCGCAACAGTCCTACTTTGTCGGGGGACAGACAAAAGTGTACGGCGCGGCGATGTTTCGCATGCGTGCCGAGGACTTCGGGGTCATCCACCACAAGGGGGGCATATCGCCGGCGTGGCCTATCTCCTACTCCGATCTCGAACCCTATTACACCCGCGCCGAAGAACTCTTTCATGTCCATGGAGATCTTGGGACCGCACCTGCGGTACCTGGCGGTTTCGGCTCCTCCTTCGATCCCTCCGAACCGTTCCATTCCAAGAAATATCCTTATCCCTCGTTGGCCAATGAACCGCGCATGCAATCCATCGAGGACGATGTTCGGAGGCTCGGCATCCACACGTTCCCAATTCCGCTCGGGCTCAAGCGGAACGAAGCAGACCCTCTTGCTTCGAAATGCATTCGCTGCGATACGTGCGACGGCTACCCGTGCCTGGTCCACGCGAAATCCGATACGGATATCAACTGCATTCGGCAGATCATGCATCTGCCCAACGTCACGCTGATGACGAACTCCCGTGTGATTCGCCTGCTTACGAACAGCACCGGCACCGCGGTGACTTCAGTCGAGGCGATCCACTCCGGCGCCGGTACGACTTATGGGGCCGCGCTCGAGCTCGCCGACACCAAGGCTCCACCGGCATCAAAGAACGGCAACCCAGCCATCTACACAGCCGAACTTTTCGCTGTGTGCGCAGGCGCGATCAATTCGGCTGTGATCCTCCTGGCATCCGCCAACGATAAACACCCAAAAGGTCTGGCTAACCGGTCCGATCAGGTCGGACGCAATTTTATGTATCATCAGGCCGACGCGCTTCTCGCAATCAGCACCAACCGCAACCAGGATAGCTACACCAAAACATGGGGCACCAATGATTTCTACCTTAAAGATACCGACCCGACTTATCCGTACCCGCTCGGGCAGGTGCAGCCGGTCGGCAGCTTTCATTTCGAAATGATGAAGGGCGATGCTCCAGCATTCACTCCGGACTTTGTCCTGGAGGGAATGAAGCACCACGCTGTCCCTTGGTGGCTGACTACGGAAGATCTTCCCGACCCTGAGAATCGCGTCACTTTGCATAACACCACTCCGCTCTCGGTCGAAGCGTGTCAGCCAGGTCTTGCTGGAGCCCATCCGTCGGGAGACACATGCCGCACAAACGAATCCGAGCCCGTGACAAACGTCGCGCCCGGGAGGATTCAACTTTCCTACACGCCAAACAACGTCGAGTCCTTCGAGCGCCTCAAAGACCGGTGGGTCGAGATCCTCAAGAAAGCCGGCCACGCGAGCACCTCCGTTCCGCTCCATGCTTACTTCAAGAAGCGCATACCTATTGAAGGCGTCGGACACCAGAATGGCACCTGCCGTATGGGCGCCGATCCCGCCACCAGCGTCCTCGACCCGTATTGCAAAGCTCATGACCTCGATAATCTCTATGTCGTCGACGCTTCTTGCTTCGTCTCAGCAAGTGCCGTCAATCCTTCCCTTACCATCATCGCCAACGCAATCCGAATCGCCGATCACTTGATTGGGGAACGGCTCAGGTGAGATTTCGCAAGTGGTTGCTAAGAATCTGTGACTGATCGTCGGATTAGATTGGTCCGTTGGCGCAAATGTGCACCGGCGCCGTTTTGCGCACCATTTCGTCAGCCAAGAGTTCGGAGATCTTCACGTTGGACCAGTGCCGTTCGGCTCGGGCCTTTCTTTGCCTCTGGCACAAATTCAAGCCGGGCCCTCCACAGCCGGGTGCGAAATGCTCCAGGCTTTGTTTTACGATCGATGATCAGGAATTCTTAGAAATGTGGTTGCACATTTGCTCATCCAAGTCGCGTCCGAAGTCCCGCCAGGGATGTGTTTGATAGGTTCGGATCTATGGCTAATGGATCGATAAACGTCCCTCTGCCCGGAGGGATTCGCTCTGAAAGCATCTCTACGGCACCCTAGTCTTCTGTGCGCCCAACGGAAATGAAGACATTGTCACGATAACGGGTTGACAGTTTACGCCTAAGTATTGCCGCCAGTTGCATCGGTAGGAAGCGCCATAGGGAGGGACTTCTCATTGAAAGCTTCCCCTAGTCTGCGCTGCTTCTGCGATAACTCTACGTTCCCGTTCCTACCAATATGCCGTCCCGCTGGATTCGGCGAAGAGTGCTTGGGCAGGGCTCGTTCAGATGATGCGACGATCCGTCGTGGGATTGATAGACGTCGTACATGTTGGAGAACGCCTTACCTCGGGCACTAGAGACGCTGAGGAAAGATGATGAACGACGCACCTTTTGAGCGCTCACTACACTCGTCCTAGCAGTCACTCCTTACCTTATTGGAACGGGGTCTCGAGTGGAGGACTTATTCATCACCGGCGCCAGCCTGCGGCGATCGATTGCAGTTCTCCACTACGCGACGATCTATCGACCATAGAACGCAAGAAGTGAATGACGGATTCGCAGTTCTTGATTTTTAAGATTGTAATCTATGAAACCAGCGTCCTTGAACTTCTTCATAAAGAAACAGACGCGAGATCGCGTCGTACCTACGATTTCCGCCAGAATCTCGTGGTTTATCTTCTGTACTACGATCTCAGGCGGTGATTGCCAGTCGAGATGAGCGTGCAGCAGCAGAATCCGAGCCAATCTCTTTTCGCTGAGATTGCACCGTTGAGCCACCAGATCCTGCTGGTATCGCAAATTCCGAGCCAGCACGAATCCGCAAAGTGTATTCGATAACGTAACCTCTTGAGCCAGGGTCAACGTCATCGTCTTTTTATCGATTCTCAGGAGAATGCAGTCTGTCAGAGCCATGGCGGAGACCGTGCGGACTGGCTTACCTGCAATTGAGTCTTTGCCGACAAAGTCTTCGCTTCCCAAAATGTCAAGTGTTGCACTCTTGCCGCCGCTGGATTCTGCACTCAGTCTCACTAATCCTGTTTGAAGGACAAACACGGCGTCACATGCTTGACCCTGCGTGAAGATTGACTGCCGCTTGTGATAGGACATCATCGTCCTGCCCACGCCCTCTGTCGAAAGGAAGATTCTAGGGTTGAAGGCGAGGCGGCTTCTCTTTTCCATCAGCTTACTCCTTGAGTGAGACGATTTCCCATTCAAGCATGAGAGTTACGATAAAGATGGTCAATATTGGTCATTTCTTCTTTAACGCGGAATATCTGACGACCTATGGGGAACACTAGGAAGCCCAACTTCGTCGTCGCATTTCCAACATACGCTGCCGTCCAGAGCAAAAAGCGAATCCGGGTGACACGCCTTGCTGCCCTCCGAGACAAGCTCTCCCGCCCGCCGCATTAGCGCGCTGCTTATCGGGCCACGCGAGTTAGGTGAGTGGAGATTATCTCGCCAATGGCTTTGCATACTCTTTGAACTGAGATCCCTGAGCGTTGGGCTGCAGCCATCGTACGCATCGATAAAAAGTAAGACTCGAATCCCAATGCCCGAGGTGGCGAAAACATAGACCAAGAGAAAAACCTGCGGCACGGACGAACGACCGCCCGATCGGAGACTACCTTCGGGAGATGACGGGTTTCTGCGCGTTGCCGTCGGGCAATTGATCGAGCAGGACAACGTTGAGGAGCGACTTATGCACCTGGATGCGGCCGTTGTAGCTGATAAACCCGAGTTTGCGAAACCTATTCATAAAGAAGCTCACGCGAGAACGGGTAGTCCCGATCATATCAGCCAATGTCTCCTGTGTAATTGGAGGAATGAAGGTGGCTGGTTCGCCGGGTTTGCCAAACTCCGCCATCAGCAAAAGAATACGAGCCAACCGTTTTTCGCTGGAGTTGAACAGTTGATCGACGAGATCGGCTTGAGTTCGCATGCTACGGGCCAACAAGAACTTGAGGAACATATCGGCGAATGCGGGTTCGTCATGCATCACGCGGATCATTTCGCTTCTGTTGATTTTGAGAGCCGTGCAACTGTTCATTGCGGTAGCAGTGGCCATATGTACGCCGAGGATGGCGGCAAGTGACTCTTCACCTACAAATTCGCCAGCGGACAGAAGTGTGATGGTGGCTTCTTTGCCATTCTGCGAAACCACGGTGACCCTGGCGCGCCCCTTCTGTAAATAGAACACAGAGTCAGCGGAATCTCCCTGGCAAAAGAAAGTCTGCTTAGGCTTTAATTCGACAATCATTCGGCCAAGTCCCGCGCTTGCAAGAAAGCCAGCCGGATCGAACGGAGTGGTCGGGTTACTGATCAAAATATTACCTCATTGCCGCCATTGGTTTGGCGGGACCGGCTATGGAAATGATACAGCCACCTTGTCTGGGAAGGTGATTCACGTAAAGACGGCAGTCCCCACTTGCAGCGAGAGCCGGTTCCCCTTCAAAGGGGCATCGACGGGAGCAGATCAATATAGAGGCGCCCCGTTTCAGGATCAAACTGCACGAAATCAAATTGCATCCACGATCAATCTCTGTCCATCATCACAAGGATTGAAAGCCTGTGTCTGTGCAATATTGCACAAGTCCCGACCTGCCAATTTCTGGAGGGTAAAGCGAAAAGCCTGCAAAATATCTCAGGTACGGTCAGTTCAGGGCATCAAAACCGACACAGAGCAGATTTGGCCATTCTCGATGACCTCCATCTGACAACGTCTATGAGATGTACAGCCAGGACGGCCTAGCCAGCTAGGGAGTTCCATGCACCTGAAGCATACGGACGATACTCCTGATCCAGGCTCGAGCCATTGAGTGATCTGGAATCCACTGCAAGCGCAGGCACCAGTCCTCCATTTCAAAAACGACTCCCCGTGCGGACGCGTCCCGCAGCGAGTTGTGGCACGAGACTCTTCACATGCTTCTTTGATTGGCTCGGTAGCCTGGGCAGCTTTTCCTGGCAGGTCCTGCACGCGGGAGTGACTTCGCGGTATGAATTGCGTGAGCTGATTCGATAGATCGATGAGGTTGGTTCGAAGTCTCTACCGCTCGTTTTATTACGGGCTTGGTCGTCAGTAGCCGTGTGGCGGCCGGTATCGGAATGCGCGGGGCGGACCTGGCGCGGCTCGTACGCTCAACCGTTCGACTCGCGCTGTTTTCCTGACGAATCGATCATCCACATCGATCACTTCTTGGGGAACGAGGCGGTCATGAACATCCTTTACTTTCGCTTTGTTCCACGGGGACGCGTACCGTCCTCGGTCCTGGCTTCTTCGGCGGCCTTACTAACCGTATCTTTGGCTTTGCCCCAGGCATTCTCAAGTTTGCCTTTGACCTCCTGAGCGATGCCTTCGATCCGGAGGGAGTTATCGCCGGTTATCTCTCCGGTCTTTTGCTTAACAATTCCCGTCAACTCGTCCATCGTGCCCTTCACTCTACTGCGATTCATCGATTCACCTCAAGCATTCAGCTTTTTGTAGCCCTGATGAGGCTCGATGGCCGCTCACTTGCCTCAATCAAAGCAGTTGGGTATTACGGAAGGATAAGGGCCACGCGATAGCCTGATCACGGATAGAGATCTGCGCCGCATAGTTGGCGTTGGCAATTGCAGCAGTTCAATTCGGCTGATCCCTGAACTTACTTCTTTTCGTGGCCGCCGCCGCCGTGCGCTTGACCGCTTTCGCCATGTGACTCGCCACCGCCACGAGCTTGCCCGCCGGAGCCATGAGAGACACTGCCATGTGACGTCGAGACGGGCGATGCGGCATGAGTGGTATTAGGACGCGCTCCACCCGCATGAGAGGTCGCTTGGTTCACTCGGCTTCCGCCGCGTGCCGCCTGTTCGCCTCCCGCATGTCCCCTGTAAGCGGTGACGCGACCCACTCCACCGTGGTAGCGGCCTCCACCATCGTTACTGAAGCGGTGACCACCCCAGCCGTGGTTATAGCCCCAGCCAGCCCATGGGCCTATGCCGACGAAGATGCCATTGTAGAAATAGCCAGATCCGTAATATCCCGTCGGTGCACAGCCATACGGCGCATATCCGTAGTAACCGTATGGACAGATCGGCGGGGCGCCAATGTTCACCGAAATCTGCGCATGAGCCGATGATGCCACTGCCAAGCCGGCGAGCGTCGCCGCAATTGAAACGAGGGTTTTGATTCCGCGCATCTTTGATCTCCATTAAGGTGTCTGCTGTTTTTAATTGCGTGGGTTGTTTGTGGCCGTTAAGAAGTATCCGTCCACACCAGCCACCATAAGGACTTGGACCTGTTCAAATATCTGCGTATTTATCCTTACGGTCTCCACTGTAGAGGTCGATTGATTCAACGTCTGTGCAATAGAGAACATCTTTAGAAAACGAGGGTAACTTCCATTCAGACAGCCGCCTCGGAACAGTTCGTTGTGTCGCACTCGTAATCGGGGCAAAAATCTTTCGGACGTTTACTCCCTGAGCTGGATTGCTCAGATCATATCTTTCAGCTGTTTTAGTGTAGTGAATACCCTATGCGTTTTCCTTTTGCTCAAAGCAAGATAGGTTTGCGGATGGGTCAGAAAAGGTGAGATGCATGAAGAAGTTTGCGACATTAGTGGCAATTTTTGGTTTGGGTGTGGCCAGCGCCGCCTGGTCAGAGTCGAATCGCGAAGCAACGGACAACCGCCTGGATCATGCAGGCAGAGTGCTTCACGAGATCATGGCAGCACCTGACAGCGGCATTCCGGAAGAAGTCCTGGATCATGCGAAGTGCGTGGCCGTTGTGCCCCATCTGTTGAAAGGCGGTTTTGTATTTGGCGCAGAGAATGGCCGCGGTGTGACCACCTGCCGCACAGCCGAGGGATGGAGCGCGCCGGCTTTCTTTGCGATCACAGGCGGAAGCTGGGGTTTACAAATCGGTGTCGAAGGTGTCGATCTGGTCATGATCATCCAGAATGACAACGGCATGAAGCGTCTGATTGGCAGCGGGTTCGAACTTGGTGCAGATGCTTCCGCAGCAGCTGGACCGGTTGGCCGTCATGCCTCGGCCGACACAAATTGGAAATTGGATACGGAGATCCTGACGTACTCACGTGCCAAGGGAGCGTTTGCCGGAGTGACTTTGAATGGCGCCTCGATTCGCCGCGACGACGATTCCACCGAGGCCATTTACGGGCATGATATTCCCACACGCAGGATTCTGCGGGGCGAGGTCGCCGTGCCGGCCGCCGCGCATTCGTTTCTTGAAGCAGTAAGAGACGCGAAGCGCCAGGCAATTGCATCCAACTGACGCCCGGGGTTAAATGCAACGAGGACGCTCGAGAAGCCTTTCTGATCTCGGGCGTCCACAAACAAGAATGAAGAGGTAGTTTATGCTTTGGACGATTTTTGTAATTTTGTTGGTCCTCTGGCTTCTGGGATTCAGCCTGCATATTGCCGGTTCGTTGATTCACATTCTGCTCGTGGTCGCGCTGGTGGTCCTGGTCATCAATCTGGTGAGCGGGCGTCGGAACGTCCTCTGACGGATACACTGCCAGAGAAGCGTTGGCTAGCGATTGATGTTGGTTCGGAGCTGCAAGTCCGATCTGCCGTGCCGGCACCGCACCTCGCAGCAGGTCCGCACGCCAGACTTCAGTCGAAGAGCGGAAGCCTGGGGCCACCGGCTGCGGAGTTCAGGACAAAGAGGACTGAAGCATCGCATCTTTGAAAGCGATTACCTCACAGCACTCGCCTCTACCGCGTGCCAGGGTTGGTTCAGATCCTCTACCGATCCATACCAACGAACGATTTCCCCCGATGGACCGTAGCGTGGCGCTCCTTGGGATCGCACCCACTTCCAGTCTCCATCGATATCCCTGACCCTGTATCGGATGTCGATCGGCTTCCCGGTCCGAAGCGCGTAGCGCATCGTCTTCATCGTGGACGCAAGATCGTCCAGATGCAGCGAGCGCAGTGCTTGCCGACGTGCCGGCTGTCGTGATCGTCACAGTCACGGTCTGCGGCGTGCTGGTGACTCCAACATAGGTTGGGGGAGCAACTTGCGCCCCCGCAAATGCGGACAGCAGACCCGCTGCTGTCCCGATTGCCGGGAAAGAAAAGCGTCTAAGACGAGCTTTGTGGGGTGAATCAGCGCTCAGTGGCTTACGCACTTGACGTGTGTGATCGGAAACAAGCGAGAAGCCGGGAAAGAATCTTGACGCGCAACGTAGCATGTAATCTCCTGAGCATACGCAGAACGACCTCTTAGATAGGGAATCAGCTTCTCGCAAAAACAGGTCGGTTCGAATTCGATAAATTGTGCCGCAGCGTCTTCTGCCTAAGTCCCTTTTGGCCTGAGGAGCTTCTCAGGTGAAGGGATCCTGAAGCGGGGGGAGTCGCATTTTGCCGCGTTTGTAGGTTCGCTCGCCCGTCTGCGAAGTGTGTGAGCTTGATTGCTCACTTGAGATTACTTAGGTAAATGCTGAGCCATCGTCCACATGAGTTGCGCCGCCGATCAGCTGCCGTGAACCAAGAGGCAACGACGCGCAGCCCGAGACGCTTGTCGTTTAGGAGGTCGGTTGGGTCACAGTGTTTTCGGTCTCTACTGAGGGATCGGGCGTGAGGGCAGCACAGAGCAGTTTGTGGTTTGTGGAGGAGAGCAGTTCGAAATATGAGTGAGTTGAAGGACGAATAGGAAGGTCTTGACTTACAGAAAACAAGCGTCGTGGATTTCAACCAGATGCTGTCCCGTATTTGCAATATAAATTGAAATACTTCTCGAGTTAGTATTGGTTCGGCGCGCCAGGCGTTGGAACGTCGTTAGAGACCTGCGTTCCACTGGCATGTGCCCGGGTCAATGCAGCGGTGAGGTTGATACCGCTGCCGGAAATCTGCACGCCAGCCGAATGCGCACGAGCCAGCCGAGCAGCGACCGTGAGTCGGGCGGCGCCGAAACTCCTGATCGCGGAAACAACCGCCGTCTCGGAATTATCGCCACTATCGATAGTGATGGTTTGGCCTTTACTAAAACCCGTCAGGTCGGCGACGGGAAGAACAGTTGCTCCCGCGTCAGTGGCGTTGCGTGTGGTAGTTGCACCGGCCCCGCCAACTGTGGCAATGATGGCATCTTCAAGATTCGCACCGGAATCTATCAGGATTTTCTGGCCTGCAGAGAAGCCTTCCACGCTGGAGACCTTGATGTTCGTTGCGCCTGCGGGCGAATCAGTCGACAGAGCGGCAGCGGCCTGCGTCAGAAAGTCATTGCAGTTGCTGTCGGTGTCAGCGCCGTCGGGGAATCGTCCTGCGCTCGTATTGATGGCAATAGGGTCGGCGACGATTGACCATAACTGTAACATCGCGTTCGGTGCGGGAGCGTAGCAACCGCTTTGCTCTGCTCCTGAAGCGGCTTGATAACCTTCGGCGGCCCATGGGTCGACAAGGCTGCCGTAGTTGAGGCTGTCGGCAACGGCTCCCGAGCTGTCCCTTAGCACCATGCTGCCCTCTTCGATCGTGATCGTCCGGCCAAATATCGGGGAGTTGGTGGTCAACTCTGGTCCCCCGAACCACTGATTCGGCGTCGGCGTTCCTTGATAGCCCGCAGTCTTGACGGCGTCATCGCGTACGACCGCTTGAATCGCGTGGTCATTGGTCAGTGGTCTGTCGAGCGTGATACCGGTGCCAAGTGCCTGGACTGGCTCGTTGCTGGAGTGGTCAAAGACAGTCGCCCGCTGAAAGCTGATCCCGGTTCCGCGATCGCTGAACGGCAGGTTGGCTGCATGGTTGAACTTTAAAGGTGCGTCCAAATCAAGACCCGTACCCGGAGACACGACCCATTCGCTTGTCCCATGGGACTTGGCGAGACCTGGCGCAAAGTCGAGCGTGGCGCCGTCCGGCCCCGGACTGCCAACAGCGGTGATCGAAACAGTTTCTTGGCTCGCCGGCGTGCCGACCATAATCTTGTCACCGACCGAAAAACCCTCTGCTCGGCGGACGTTGACCCTTGTCGAGCCGGCGTTCGCAGGAGCGGAGAGGTTTGTCTGACGCGCCGCCGTGCCAACATGCGCCACGGTCACGGTTTCGATTCCATGTCCGACACTGTCGATATCCAACCTGATCTTGTCACCGACAGAAATATTGGCGTCGGATGTTACTTTGATGTTGCTCGCTCCGGCATGCGCGTCCATCGCGAGATAGGCTTGTGTGCCCGGCTTGCCAACTGCCGTCACCTTGGCTATCTCGTACTGCTCCACGGTATTTGCGACGACGGGGTAGGTCGTGCCGTACCCAAGCGCGATCTTCTGGCCAACAACGAAGCCGGACACGCTCTCCACAGGCACATTAGTCGAGCCCGCATGGAGCGTGATCACCGGTCCTTCAGGAAGCGGTTGCCACAGCGTTGTATGGTTGCTTGCTGCGGTTCCAAGACTTGAGATTTTGCGTGTCTCCGCGCTCGAGCCGTCGCCGATGCTGATCGCATCGCCAACCGACATTCCATCCGTGCTCCTCAAATGGAGAATGCTGTCGCCCGCGCGCGCGGGAACCGCGAGTCCTGAATTGGAGAGGCCGAGCAGGTAGAAGCCGCCAGCTGCAAGTTTCGTTCCGCTCGGAATCTTTACCGTCGAGAAGATAGCCTGTTGGGCGGGATGTTCGGTCAACGTCCAGTTGGAGATATCGACGCTTCGGGAGCCCGCATTGTAGAGCTCGATAAACGAGTTCGTCGGGTTGGCAGGACCACCTGAACGAATGCGGTATTCGTTGATCTTGATCGGCTCTGCATTCCGTACCTTCTCGACCGCTGTATCGACTTGCTTGCTGCCGGTGGTCGGGTTCGTCCACGACACTTTGCCGATGAGATCGCCGTTAAAGGCAACTGGCCCAGAGGTGACGTTGAAAGTCGCGCTGACGCTCTCCCCAGGCGCGATTAGTCCGGCGAATGTCTTTGACGTCTCGGAGCTACGGGACACGACAGCGGTCCATTGTCCGGTGGGCACAGAAAGACTCAACTTGACACCAGCCACGCGCGCCGCCGTGGTGTTCGTAAACGTCACGGTGGTGTCCTGCGAGGAACCCGGAGTAAACGTCTGGAGGCCCGGCCGCGTTGCCACTGCCGCTCCCGGCGCCACAGTGAGCGGAGGCCCATCGTACCTCGCAGCCACGATGTTGGCCTGCACAAGCTGCTCGGTAGCGTTCGATGGAAATGTGCCGGCTGCCGTCAGCGCCCCTTCATAGAACGTTCCTTGCGAACCGTCACTGTTGTCGCCGCCGTTGCCCAGCAGAATAGCTCCCTGTTTGCGCATCGGGTCATAGGTAAGATTCACGCGCGGTCCATCAAACATGACCGAAAGAGCGCCCTTTTGCGCATCGCCACCCATGGACGTCCAGTGGTGAGGTTCTCCTTTGGCGATAGCGGTCACGAATCGCCAGGGAATGCTCGGCAGATCTGTACACCCTTTGGAACCATCCTCCTTAACGCAACCGACAAGATTGTTCTCCTGATCCGTCATGATCCACGGGCCTTGGCCATTGCCGCTATACCAGGGAGTCGCGTTCCCAAAGTACAGGGTCTCCATCGTGCCGTTGTCATCATCGCGGCTGTCGATTTCGGCGTTGCCATAGTCGAAGCAGCAACCGGAATTGAAGTGCTTGCCATTCACGACCCAGTATTCTCCCTCCGCCTGGTCGTCGACTGCGGTGCCTTTCGCATCGTTATGGCGCAGGCCCATGCCCGGTTCGATGAAGACGCCGTATACCTTGTGTCCCATGACTGTGATCGGCGCCATGTCAGCGAGGGGAAGGTTGTTGAACCCTCCCAAGGCAGGGCCGCCGAATCCGCCACGGGGTGCCTGCGTGAGATCGTTCTGCTTCGGAGATTGGTCGTAGACCGTGGTGATCCAGCAGTATGTATCGGCGCAGAACCTGTCCTGCGCGGCTGCGTCGGCGTATCCGCCTGCGTCCGCAACGGGCGAGGCAACAGGCTGGACAACACCGATATCCAGGGTCTTACCGTCCGACTGCCGCAAAACCCGATAGAGCGGGCCGCTATAGGAGGCATAGAGCGCGCGTGCAGTGCTATGGGCGGCTACGCAGGAGACGCCCGCAGCCGCGTAAATGTCGCATGGGCCTTGTGGCCTCGCTGGAGGAATGCCCGGTCTCGTCTCGGCCTGTTGCGCCATCGTCAAAGTGGCGCTCACTACGGTGAGCGCAAGTGAGAGCATATTTCCAAGATGGATTCTCGTTTTCATGCTTTATCCAGTTTGCCCGCCAACTTGGCTTCAAAATTCCAAAGAGACAGACCTCGCCTCGGTTTTGGCAGCCAATTCCTTCGAACTTTCAGTCCGGAATACGTATACCACCTGACGCTGATCTCGCTCCGTTTTGTCCAGGTTTTTTCGTGCGAGCTCACCCGATATCTGCGTTTCAACCGGCAACATAGGTCGGCAAAAATCCCCATTACGCCCGTTGAAAGATTGGCCACCCACTGAGGGATCAGTCGCGACCCTCAAACGCAATCAGACCGCAGCCTAATACCCATTGAGGAGGACCAGCAAACTCCACTCCTCGGTGAGTGGTTTACGCTCGTCAATGCAAGCCAGAATGCGCATCGCCAGGCCTTTGCTTGGTGCTTTTCTGTGGTATCTGGGGCAACTCAAAATCGTCGTTTAGCAGTTGCCCCGAAAAGTTGCCCCTCCGGGCGCTGGCTGCCCACGGAACCTGGCGGATGTCGGTGGACAGAGATCCGTATATTAACCGCTGAACATTAAGCGATTACATTGGTCTTCTGGAATTCCTTGAACATCCTGGGGGGCTTTGGTGGACGCGGTAGGAATCGAACCTACAACCTGTCGGTTAAGAGCCGAATGCTCTGCCAGTTGAGCTACGCGTCCAGACAATTGGAAAACCATGCGGCGGGAGAATCGAAGCATGGTTCGAGCAGGCGCAATATTCGCTGCTACTTCAAAAAATATAGCATAGGTGAGAGGGGATCGAAAGCTGCGGGCCGGGTGGCGAAGAGTGGATTAGAAGGTGAAGGCAAGCCCCGCGCTGACCCCCCGCTGATCTTGCGCGAAGATGAGGACGGAGCCGTCGCTCAACAAGTAAGGCCGATAGCCTTGCGCGAGCATGTTTCTCACGTCCAGGAGAGCTTCGATCCCGCCCGTGCCTTCGTGACGCGTGCAAATTGGCTGGCGGAGATGAAGGTTCATGTACGGGTTCACCGCGTCGACTGCGAAAGGCGCTACCGGGGAAACAGTTTCTTCCGGTTGCCAGCGATAGCTCGCGCGCCACTTCGTCCCTGTGCCTTCCAGAGTTCCCGAAAGCGAGAGGGCATAGGTTTGCACGCGGCGGGGACGGGCAGCGCCGAGCACCTGGGTGAGCGGCATCGGGCGGGATGCAACCGGCATCGCCAGCGCATCTCCATTGGCATAGCTCAGGCGTACGCTATTGCCGCCAGGCAAGCGACGCTCAAGGACAGCCATCATTCCAGCCGTGGCAAAGTCAGGCCCCGCGGTGCGCAACATGCCGCTCGCCTGGTCGTAGAGGAAACTCGCTCTCGATGAGACTGTGTTCCCCGCTGCGATCCGGGATGCTGCATCGATGATCGGATTCCTGATGTTGTCTGCGAAGAACATCATGGAAATATCGGAGGAATCCGTCTGCCGCTCCCACGCAATCTCCTGGTGAAGACCGCGTTCGAGCGCCAGTTCACCGTTGCGCATTGCGACCGAAGGTAAGTAGTCCTCGGCTTGGGAACCATTCTCCGCGTGCCGCGTCGGCATGATCGTAGTCATGCGGTAGCTGATGATCGAGTTTCCATCCCGCCAACCGACTGAAGCGAACGGCAAAGCGGCGACCACGGTGTTGGGCGAGTTCTGGCCGAAGCGCGCAATCACCTGTTCAGACCCGACCTCTCCTTCGAACTCATCGCCAAGGTTCAGGTTTTCCGAAGTGCGCATCGCGGCTTCGTCCAGGCCGTCGGATCCCTGGGTTTCTATTTCAGGCCGAATCGCGATGGCTGCCAATGACTGAACTGAGCCGGCGAAGCCAAGGTCCTGACGGAAGCCCAGCATCGATTCCATTCCTGCATCGGTGCCGGGAGCGAAATCCACATGCGCCAGCAACTCGCGGCTGTCAGACGGAGTGTTTTCGATCGATGCGGTGATGCGCTCTCCGCTCTCGCCAAATGTTCCCTCGCTGCCTGTGGCCATCAAACGTGCTTTGAGCTTCGGCTGAGCACTGGAGCCGTCGGATACAACCACGAGCGGGCCATCCTCGAGCCAGCGTAGCAGCGGACGGTTTGCAGCCGAACGCAGCGTCCAAGCCCAATCATCTTTTTGCGCATTGGCGGCGCGCGGCTGTGCCGGCAACCATTGCATCACTTCGTAAAGAGTGTTGAGCGTGAGGTTCACGACAGTCTCGCGGCGGACATGGACATTCTCGCGCAACGAGGGAAGAAACGATGTCCCTATGGCCTTGACAGCGTAGCGGCCCGGAATCACGGAGGGAATCGAGAACTGACCTTTGTCGTTGGTGTAGACGACAGCGAGGATACTGAGATCTGGGCGCAGTAACTGCACGACGGCGCCTATCTGAGGCACTCCGGCGGTGTTACGCACCACGCCTGAAATGGATCCAGGAGCAGCTCCCATCAATGGAACGGCGCCCAGAGCAATCAGCGTGATGACGAAGGCGGAATGAAGCCTGCGCATCATCACTCGTTTTGACAAACCGGCGGCGTCCCTGGCAGATCTGTTCCGGAAAGAGCCCGCGCGAGCTCGCCGATCTGGTGCCGGATCGCTCTGTTGCGCACGGTACATACTATTCCACGACAAAAGGCGCCGATTGTGCAATCTCTTGTTTTGAGATTCCGTCATTAACCTGAATCGTCACCCTGTACTTCCCAGGTTGCAGCCCCGCCATCGGCACGCTGTTCTGCACCGTAAGCTGGTCGCTGTGAGCTCCTAAGTCCTTTGAATTGAGATGCTTCTCGAGAAGAACCGCGTTGTTCGAGGCGTCTACAATCCGGTAGGTAACCTGAGCTTCATTACTCTTGGTCGATTCATCGATGCTCAGGTTATAAACCTGCATCCAGAAGTTGAGTTGTTGGGCACGCTTGAAACTGACAGGCGTGGCGGGGTTGGCGCTCACGCGCGGACAAATCTTCGTATTGCCAAGCACGCAATTACCTTCCCCGATTTCATGCGAAGAAACGGGGTTCATCTGGTCCGCCAGGATCAGTGTGGATGTGGCCAGCTTCTCGTCGTGATACTCAGGTACCTCGAGAGCGCGGCCATAGATGCCCACGTGATCGGGATTATTTACATCCTTGATGGCGATGTCGAGACGATAGAGGCCCGGAAGCAGCGGCACGGCCTTCCAGTAAATGGACTGGCGATCGAGCGATTTCTCCAGCAATTCAGCCGGCTGTTGCACCTGCACGGTTTCTTCAAAGGTCTGCACCGTCTTGTGCGTAATCGTGGTCACTTTGCCGAGAATATTCACCACGCCAGTGGCAACACCATTCTTGGTCACAAAAGTGATATCGCGATTCTTGATCTGAAGTGTGATCGGAACGAGCACCGTGTTGTCCGTGACCTTGACCAGATCGGTGCGCACATCAAACGGGAAGATGGGTCCGTTGATCAGCTTGTGCTCCGAAATGAAGTTGTCCAGGTCCTTGAATTTGACCGGCGGCGGAGCGAAAAGCTTTGCCGCAAGTTCGATGCGGTCAAACTCTTTCGAGGACTGTGAAGACGAGGTAGGACCGGTACCGAGACTCTCAAATCCGCCCTTGAAGCGGTCGGCCTTTTTCGCCATCCCCATCTGTTCCCATTGCGTGGCGCCCATGCCAGGGACATGGAGCAATGCGTCCTTCTCGCTGCGATCGATGGTGAAGTGATAGTCGCCGCACATGCAGGAATCGACAAACTCCACGTCGATGTTGTCGCCTACACCTTCCAAATAGCGATAGTGCCAAACCTCAAACGGGAACGTCGAAGTTTCGCCGCCGCCTTCATCGATGGGGCGCTCATAGCTGCCTCCTGAAGGATGCGAATCGATTGAGTCGGGCGCACCGAATGCAATGTAGATATGTCCGCGATCGGTCTTCCAACCTGGTTTGCCTGCCGCGTAGTGTTCGTTAGCGTAGGCAATTCGCCGGTAATGCTCTTCGCGAAATTCGTTATCCGGGGAGTCGGGATTGGGATTGCGGCGAAGCCAGAACTGCTCAATGAAAGCGTCGCGCTCTTCATCGTTGCTCAGGTTTCGAAATGCCTTTCGCTCTTCATCCGAAATGATGTAGGCGACATCCTGATCGAGCCAGGACTTGTAAGCTCCCTTCAACTCCTGACGGACGGCTTTTTGAGCCTGCACCCGTTCTTTGTCGCTCCGGGGTCTCTTGAGAGGGTCGACTTCCTGATCTTGACTGGCGGGTTGGGCTTGCGTTGGCTGATCGCCAGACTGGGCTCGAAGACCGGCTGCGGGCGTGAATGCCAAGCCGCAACTCAGCGCAAAATACAGGAAAGTACGACGGTTACCCATCATTGAGTCAAGAAACTCCTACAATTGCCTATTCTACGAGTCCCAGCGGGCAGGAGCAAGGATTTGCATGGAGCTACCCGGCAGTTGGACGCAGCGCACACCGAAAGGTAATGGCATGGTGGTCCAATTACCTGCCGTTCCATGGCGGATCGAGGCCGATTTTGAGACCATGCCAATCCGTCGCTCGTCAACAAAAACAGGCGCAATCACTCAGTTCTCGCGATGAATCGGTCCACAGAGAGATATGTCTGCGTCCCGAAAGTGGGAAAGGTTACTTCCGATCCCAATGCGCGTGCATAAATGCATGAGTGTCTTCCTCGGAAGGTGCGGAACACAGAGTCTCGAAACGGGGAACCATCAGCGCAATCCTTGCGTAGACTAAACTGAGAGAAGCCTGGAGCAGCCACTTCAAATGAAAAAAGTCCTTTTAATTGCTCTTGCCGTAGTTGTGACCGCTGGACTTGTGGGCTTTATGGTCTATAAGCAGCAGTCCGGGTATACCAAGGTGCTCACCGCAAAACTTGTGAAGCAGGACCTGGCCACGGTGGTGAGCGGTACCGGCCAAATCAAGCCAAAGACCTATGTGAATGTGGGCGCAACCTCCTTCGGACGCATCACGCATCTTTTTGTGAAGGAAGGCGACCACGTAAAGAAGGGACAGATCATAGCGACGGTCGAAAACGTGCAGCCCGAGGCGAACGTCGACGCGCAAAAGGCCACCATTGCCGCCGCGAAGACCGATATTGCTTCATATATCGCTGCGGAAAAGACGGGGGAGGCCAATGTCGAACATGCCAAAGCCGATCTGGAGCAGAAAAAACTGGATTGGCAGCGCGCGCAGGGTCTCTACCAGGCTGGGATCATGGCCAAGCAGGATTACGACGCTAAGAAGGCTGCCTACGACACCGATGTAGCATCGCTCGATCAGGCTGTCGCGGGCCTCAATCAGGCCAAAGCACAGACCGACTCGGCGCGCGGGCACTTGCAGACCCAGGTCGCCACACTGCGCTTCAACGAGGACGCTTTGAGCAAGACCGTCTCCACTGCCCCATTTGACGGCATCGTGACCAATCTCCCTGTGCGCGAGGGCGAGACGGTGGTTGTCGGCATTCAGAACGCCGAAGGTTCGACTCTGATGACCCTTGCGGACATGAGCGTGATCACCGCCGAAGTAAAAGTTGATGAAACCGACATCGTGAACATCCAAATCGGCCAACCAGCCGATGTCACCGTGGACGCTATTCCCGGAAAAGTATTCAAAGGGCATGTCACCCTGGTCGGTGATCAGGCCTTGCTGCGCTCGACCGGTGTGGCTACTTCGCAATCGACCACCGGCACGGAAGAGGCCAAAGACTTCAAGGTCGTCGTAACGTTGGACACTGCCTCGGATGAGTTGCGCCCTGGTCTTTCAACGACTGCGAAGATCACTACGGCGCGCAAGTCAAATGTGTTGTCGCTTCCCATTCAGGCTTTAACCATGTACGCACCACCGCCCCCCGGCAGCAAGGACGGCAAAGTCGAAGCGGCATCAACGTCGAGTCCGAGCACGACCACTCCGCCAAAGCAAGGCGTTTTTGTTGTTGAGAAGGATAAACACGGAAGGCAGCGGGCCAAATTTGTCCCAGTGACCACGGGAATTACGGGAGCCACGGACATCGAAGTGCTCACTGGACTTAGCCCCGGTCAGGAAGTTGTCACAGGACCCTACAAGACTCTGCGCGTCTTGAAAGATGGCGCCTTGTTGAAAAAGGACACCGAGAAACCGCTCACTCCGGCAAATGGGAATTCCTGAGCATCTCGCCATGCAAGCAGTCTCGCAATTCAGGTGAACGAAGGGGTAGCTTTACATTTAAGCCAGTCCCTCGAAGCGTAACCGCACTTTCGGAAGTAGCGATAAGGACGGGATTCGGATGGTTGTGGAGAGCATGATGAGCGAGGTCGACCCGCAACAGGTTGCACCGCCTTCCAGCGACGTAATCGTCGTCGAAGATCTTTGGCGCACGTATGACATGGGCTCGGAGCAGCAGGTGCAGGCGCTGCGCGGCGTCTCCTTGCGCATCAAGCACAACGAATACGTAGCCATCATGGGTCCGTCAGGATCAGGCAAGTCGACACTCATGAATCTGATCGGCTGCCTGGATACGCCATCCAAGGGAAAATATTGGCTGAATGGTCAGCTGGTGAGCGAACTGGATGACGACGAGCTGGCCAGAATCCGCAATAAGGAAATCGGTTTCGTATTCCAGACCTTCAACCTGCTGGCCCGCGCCAGCTCGTTGCACAATGTGGAGCTGCCGCTGATTTACAACGGCACGCCCGCAGCCGCACGTATCGAGAGGGCCAAGGAATCTCTCACAAGTGTGGGCCTCGAAAGCCGCATGTATCACAAGCCCAACGAGCTCTCCGGCGGTCAGCGGCAGCGTGTCGCGATTGCGCGCGCACTGGTGAACAGCCCCTCCATCATCTTGGCCGACGAACCGACCGGCAATCTTGATTCCAAGACCGGCATTGAGATCATGGCGCTTTTCGATACGTTGCATGCGAAAGGAAACACGATTGTTCTGGTTACGCATGAACCGGACATCGCCGACTATGCGCATCGCGTGGTGCATATTCGCGACGGTCAGATCTTTTCCGATGAGCCGTCAAAGCGGTTCCGTAAAGACCCTGCGCGCGTATAAGAAGCAAGCCGTTCAGCCTGAGCCGGAGATGATCTCTCCGGCTCATGTTTTTAGACCAAAAGCCGATGAGAGTGCTGACGGCCCCTTAAAAGCGACCCGGGCTGCGGAGGCAAGGCACGCTGATGGCAATGCACACTGCCCCTCAATTTCAATCGAGCGCACCCGTTTCGGAATCCCAGCATCTCGAGTTAGATGCGCCCCTCGCTGCGCACTTGGTCGGTGTGAACTCAATTTGGCGCAAGTTGCTTTTGCAAGCCGAAATAGTGGCGCCGCATTTGCACCTCGCCGCCATTGAAGGCGAAAACGGGTCTGGCAAGCAGACCTTCGCTCGGTTCCTTCACAGTCGTTCCACGCTGGCAAAGTCGGCTTTTCAACGCCACGATGCACGCGAATGGCTGGTAACGGAAGCAGACCCCGCGATGCTGGCGGGATTCATCTATCTCGATCGGGTCGACCTGCTGGCATCTCCCGGTCAAGGACTATTACTCGGCGTGTTGAAGGCGATACAGGATCGTCCGCAGGGTCGCGCCGTTCTATTGGCTTCTTCAGAAATCTCTTTGCGCCAAATGGCGGGGCAGGGCCTGCTGATGCCCGATCTGGCTTTCCGATTGACCGCTGTACGCTTTGCCATTCCGCCGCTCAGAATGCGTCGTGAGGATATTGGTCCGTTAGCCCAGGACCTGTTGAGCCGCATCTGCGCGCACTATCAGCAGCGGCCGGTTACGCTGGGTCCCGGCGCGCTGGCGCGCCTGCTGCAGCACAATTGGCCCGGCAACGTCCGCGAACTGGCCAGCACGTTAGAGGCTGCGCTGCTTGAAGCAGTGAACGGCGTCATTCGAGCCGAAGACCTGCTCATATCCTCCGATATCCACATCGGCAACACCGTTCAAAATACGCCTCGCATCGAAAATCTTGCTCTCGACGCTGTCATCCACAACCACGTGCAATACGTGCTCGACATCAACCACGGGAACAAGCTGCGTGCGGCACGTCAACTTGGCATCAGCCGTTCCACACTCTACCGCATTCTCGGCAATGAGGCAGTCCTGGCACACTGAAGTCTCCTTTACCCCCTGATCCGATTCATCCTCCAAATACGGCTCCGGCTACGCAGAGCAGATGATCCCCGGCCCTCTCGAAACTGGGCTCCGTGCTCTACACTCGATCCAACCGTGAGTTCCACATTTCTTCTCGCGTCGAGGTACCTCCCTTTGAATAAATCCCTCTTCCCTGCGATGGCCGCGCTCGGTCTCCTCCTCTCCACAGGACAACACGCGCTGTGGCCGCAGACATCTTCGCTGCCTTCGGTAGAAGATCGCCGCAAAGCGTTGAACGGCCTCTTCCACGAGTACTGGGACGCTAATTTAGAAAACTCACCCGAGTTTGCTTCAACGATCGGGGACAGTCGCTTCAACGACAAGATCAGCGACGTCTCCGTGAAAGCCTTCAACAACTGGCTGGCAACCGAGCAGAACTTTTTAATGCAGCTGGCGGCAATTGATCCGACAGGATTGACCGACCAGGAAAAGACCAGCAGGGACTTGCTGCTGCGCAACCTTGCCGAGGATCAGGAAGCCGCGGAATTCAAGGAGTGGGAGATGCCGCTGAATCAGATGGGCGGCATCTATTCCGAATACCCTCAACTGGTGGCCGAGCTGAGCTTTGCCACAGTGAAGGATTACGACGACTGGATTGCGCGCCTGCATGCGATTCCGAAAGCCTTCGACCAGACCATGACCAACATGTCGATCGGGATCGATGACCAACGGGTTCCCCCAAAGTTTCTGTTGGAAAAGGCGCTGGAGCATGTGAAGGAGCTCGCCAGCCAGAAACCGGAAGATTCGCCCTTAGCCATGCCGCTCAAGAATTTTCCGGCCTCGATTCCTGCCGCCGAACAGGAACGGATCAAGGCGGACATGCTGGGTGCGATCGGGAAAGAAGTACTCCCTGCCTATCAGCGCATGGCGCGTTTTCTTGAAGTGACTTACATTCCGGCGGGTCGCGAGCAGCCGGGCATCTCTGCGTTGTCCGACGGCGCGAAGTACTACCAGTTCCTCATTCGCCGCACCACCACAACGGAACTGGCCGCGGATCAGATTCATCAGATCGGCCTCGACGAAGTCAAGAAAGACGAAGCCGATATGCTGGCCATCGCGCAGAAGCTCGGCTTTCAGGATTTGAAAAGCTTTCGCGCGAGTTTGAAAGACAACCCCAAATTACATCCATCTTCAGCAGATGCTTTGCTGGCCGCTTATCGCGGCTACCTGACGCCCATGCAGGCAAAACTGCCGCAGTTGTTTGGCCGTTTGCCCAAGGCGTCATTCGAAGTTTCAGCGGTTCCGGACTATCTTGAGAAGACTTCGGCGCCCGCTTACTATGAGCCCGGCACGCCCGATGGCAGTCGACCGGGCCGCTTGCGCATTGACACTTACAACGCGACCCAACGCAATCTCTACTCGGTTGAAGACATCGCGTATCACGAAGGCATTCCAGGCCATCACTTGCAAATTTCGATTGCACAGGAACTCGACGGACTGCCGGAATTCCGCAAGCACATGCATTACACGGCGTATACCGAGGGCTGGGGGCTCTACGCCGAACGCCTGGGTAAAGATGTTGGCTTCTACCAGGATCCCTATTCCGATTACGGCCGCCTGGAAGGCGATATCTGGCGCGCGATTCGGCTTGTCGTCGACACCGGCGTGCACTCCCAGCATTGGACCCGCCAACAAATGGTCGATTACTTCCACGACCACTCGGCCGTCGACGAGACCAGCGTTCAGTCCGAGGTGGATCGCTACATTGCATGGCCAAGCCAGGCACTGGCGTACAAAGTTGGCCAGCTGAAGATTCTGGAGCTGCGCGATCGGGCGAAGAAGGCTCTGGGCGACAAATTTGATATTCGAAGCTTTCACGACCAGGTGCTGGACTCGGGGGCGTTGCCACTGGATGTATTGAGCGACCGCATGGATGCCTGGATTGCGAGTCAGAAATAGCCTCGACAACGTACCGCATGACTAACCGCGGGGCAATCGCATGAAGGGCCTTCGTCGGTGGGACTGGATCTGCTTGCAGTCAAGAATGGAGAGTCGATCTTCGTTCTCCCGGAGGGAGAGTACGAGAATAGCCCAGGGTGCAGCGGAGCGAAACCCCGGGACAGCATCCAGCATGGATGCGCGCGTCCCGGAGGGCCGCGTTGAAGTTCCCATCACGACGATGATGCGATTGCCCAGCAATCGACTGTCGATTCGTAGCGTCGCCTCAAGCGATGCGCGTATCCTTAATAGTTGAACCTCCACTCTCATCCAAGACAAGGGAAACAATGACTGAGATCGCTGTTGAGGCCACCGAAGTGCCCGCACAATTGCCCCACGTCCGCGTTGCTGTGCTGGGCGCCGGCAAAATGGGCGGCATCCTGGTGCAGGCCTTCCTCAAAAACAATCTATTCGCAGCAGACCAGATTCACGCCACCGTGGCGCATGCGGAGAAAGCCATCGCGCGCAGCGCGCAGTGGGGCGTCGACGTGGGCACCGACAATCTCGCGGCCGTCCAACAGGCCGACCTGATTTTGGTAGGGGTGAAACCCTTCCAGGTGCCCGACGTGATCGCGGAAATTCGCCCTGCGTTGACCAGCTCCAAGACTCTGGTTTCGTTTGCGGCCTCCGTCAAGACGCGCGCTATTGAAGATGCAGCCGGCATGGAAATCGCCGTGCTGCGCGCCATGCCCAACACCCCTTCGGCATTGGGCGCAGGAGCCGCAGGCTTGTGTCGTGGGCGTTTTGTGAAGCCGGAGCAGATGGAGCTGGCGCAGCGCATCTTTGAAACCGTAGGCCGCGTCGTGGTAGTCGACGAGAAGCACATGGACGCAGTAACAGGGCTCTCTGCTTCGGGCCCGGCTTACATTTACATCATCATCGAGGCGCTGGCAGAGGCGGGCGTAAAGGTGGGCCTGCCGCGCGACATCGCGACACAGCTCGCCGCGCAAACTGTTTTTGGCGCAGGCAAAATGGCTCTCGAAACCGGCTATCATCCGGCGCTGCTCAAAGACGAAGTAACCACGCCCGCCGGATGCACCATCGACGGCATTCTGGAGCTCGAAGAGGGTGGTCTTCGGGTCACGCTGATCAAGGCCGTGATGCGGGCGACACAGCGAGCCAAAGAACTCGCAGCTGGGTAAGTCGACGGATTGCCGATCCAACGCCCAACCTGGCTGCCGTCCTATATCCCGGAGTTGCAGGGTCTGCGCGGGCTGGCGGTTCTCGCTGTAGTCATCTACCACTGCCATCCGCGCCTGCGAGGCACATGGTTGAGCTACGCCTCGCTCTGGGGATGGGCCGGCGTCAATCTCTTCTTCGTCCTCTCCGGCTTTCTCATTACGTCAATCCTGCTCGAGGCGCGCGAGAAGCCGCACTACTTCCGTAATTTCTATGCGCGACGCGCACTCCGCATCTGGCCCGTCTACCTGCTCGTGCTCGCGATCTGCTACCTCAATGCGCCGTGGTTCATCGGCCTGCCGGTGTTCGATGCGATCAAAACCGCGCCATGGTGGGCCTACCTGCTCTTCCTCCAGAATCTATTTCATCTCGCCCTGCCGCCGGCCATCGGGCAAACCTGGTCGCTCGCCATCGAGGAGCAGTATTACTTTGTCTGGGCTCCCGTTGTCCGTCTTCTTCGTCCTCCGTGGATGCTGGCGGCAATCCTGGCGAACTGCACTGATCGGATGTCCTCTGATGAGGCTCGCGCACCCAAGCTGGAGCAACCCGACGCACACGTTGATTCACCTGGATGGCATTGCCATGGGCAGCCTGCTGGCGCTCGGACTCTACCGGATCAGCCTGACCCGGCGCGGATGGCTCAGAGTAGGTGTCGTAAGCATGATCCTCGGCATCGCTGCGGCGGCAACCATTGCTGGAGGTACGGCCTTTCTCGATTCGGCGCTGACGCTCGCTTTTGGCGGAGCCGTGCTCGCCGCAATCGCCTCCACCGTCGGGGCTCCGGGTGGCAAGTCTTTGCAACCGTTGCCGACGGGCATCCGTAACCCAATCAACGCCATTCTCAGCCGCGGTCCGCTCGCCTTCTACGGGCGCATCAGTTACGGCCTCTACATGATCCACATCATGGTCTTCATCTTCTTTGGCTGGTTCGATCTGAAAATGGATCCATACGGGGTCGCGGGTAATCTCGCTGTCGTCGGTTTTCGCCTGGCTATGGCAACAGCGTTTGCGGCGGCCCTCTGGTACGGGTTCGAGTCGCAGATCCTGAAACTCAAGCGCTACTTCTAAGCTTGTTCCACGCCTCGCGCTGTTCAATCGGTTGCGGCCTGTCCAGTGTTACGAACCCATAAATCTTCGCTGCATCTGAAGAACTGCGGATGCGCGACGGCCACGAACGCGGTAGCATCTGAGTCAACAAAGATCGATGTTGCTCCAGGCTGAATCGTAGTCTCTCTGATTTGTGACATCAATCACCCCGATACTCAACCAACGGCTGCTAGCCTTGAGTTTTACGCAGCCCTTTCCCTGAGGTGCCCCCATGACAAACGCGACCGCCGAAGAGACCAGAACCGACGCCAGAAGCAATGGCCCTCTGAGTCCAGACATGCTGACAAAGATGAACGCGTACTGGCGAGCTGCGAACTATCTTTCTGTCGGCCAGATCTATCTGAAAGACAATCCCATGCTCGAACGGCCGCTCGCGCTGGACGATGTGAAACCGCGCCTGCTGGGCCACTGGGGCACGACCCCAGGACTGAATTTTCTCTATGTGCATTGGAACCGTCTGATCCGCGAGCGCGATCTCAACATGATGTACATCATCGGGCCCGGACACGGCGGACCCGGCCTGGTAGCGAACACTTACCTCGAAGGTTCATACACCGAAATCTATCCCCACATCGAGCAGAATAAGGACGGCATCAAACGCCTCTTTCGGCAGTTCAGCTGGCCTTACGGCATACCAAGCCACGTCGCGCCGGAGACGCCAGGATCAATACATGAGGGCGGTGAACTCGGCTACTCGCTCGTGCACGCATACGGCGCAGCATTCGACAACCCCGATCTGATTGTGTCCTGTGTCGTGGGCGATGGTGAAGCCGAGACGGGTCCGCTGGCGACGAGCTGGCACTCGAACAAATTCCTGAACCCTGCCACCGATGGCGCTGTACTGCCCATCCTGCATTTGAACGGCTATAAAATCGCCAATCCGACCGTGCTTGCGCGCATTCCTCATAACGAACTCGAGGAACTTATGCGCGGCTACGGTTACGACCCATTCACCCTCGCCGGCGACGAGCCGGACGTGATGCATCAGCAAGCCGCCGCAATCTTCGACAAGATTTTCGACCGCATCGCTGCGATTCAGAAAGCCGCGCGAGAGGAAGGCTCAACCGACCGTCCAGCGTGGCCGATGCTCATTCTTCGCACGCCTAAAGGCTGGACGGGGCCCAAATTTGTCGACGGCAAGCCGGTAGAAAATACCTGGCGCGCGCACCAGGTGCCCCTCGATCAAATCCACGAGAAACCGGAGCACCTCCGTCAACTTGAAGAGTGGATGCGCAGCTACAAACCCGAAGAGCTTTTCGACGAGAAGGGCGCATTCCGCGCCGAGTTTGCCGAGATTGCGCCAAAAGGACGGCGCCGTATGGGCATGAACGCGCATGCCAATGGCGGCCTGCTGCTCAAGCCGCTGCGCGTGCCGAACTTCCGCGACTTCGCAGTGGACGTAAAGAAGCCGGGACAGCTCGACAGGGAATCCACGCGCATCCTCGGCCAATTGCTGCATGCCGTCATGGAGGCGAATCAGGACCAAAAGAATTTCCGCGTTTTCGGACCGGACGAAACTGCCAGCAACCGGCTTCAGGACGTGATCACGGGAACAGGCAAGACTTGGGAAGCCGAAGTCCTTCCGGTGGACGAAAACCTTTCGCAAACCGGACGCGTGATGGAGGTGTTGAGCGAGCACATGTGCCAGGGCTGGCTCGAAGGCTATCTGCTCACCGGACGCCATGGTTTCTTTTCGTGCTACGAGGCCTTCATCCACATTATTGACTCGATGGCAAATCAACACGCCAAGTGGCTCAAGACCACGCGAGAAATTCCCTGGCGCAAACCCATCGCCTCACTGAATTACCTGCTCAGCTCACTCGTCTGGCGGCAGGATCACAACGGTTTCAGCCATCAGGACCCCGGCTTCATCGACCACCTGCTGAACAAAAAGGCCGACGTAGTACGGATTTATCTTCCCCCCGACGCCAACACGCTGCTGTCAGTGAGCGACCATTGCCTGCGCAGCCGCAACTACATCAACCTGATCGTCGCCGGCAAGCAGCCTGCGCCGCAATGGCTCACCATCGACGAGGCCGTCGCCCACTGCACCACGGGACTGGGCATCTGGCAGTGGGCCTCAAACGACCATGGTAGCCCTGAGGTCGTGATGGCCTGTTGCGGCGACGTACCCACGATGGAGGCCCTCGCCGCCGTCGTCCTGCTCCGCGAGCGTATTCCCGATCTCCGCGTCCGCGTGGTGAACGTGGTGGACGTGATGGCCTTGCAGCCCACATCTGAACATCCGCATGGGCTGCCGGATGAAGAGTTCGATCAGCTATTTCCTGTCGGCGTCCCGGTGATCTTCGCCTTCCACGGATATCCGTGGGTCATTCACAGGCTTACTTACCGGCGTCACAATCACGACAACATCCACGTACGCGGTTACAAGGAAGAAGGCACCACAACCACTCCCTTCGACATGTGCGTGCTTAACAACATCGATCGCTTCCAACTCACGCTCGATGCCATCAGGCGTGTTCCACGGCTCAAGGCGCAAATCAGCGCAGCTGAACAGTGGTACTCTGAGGCGATTCAACGCCACAAGTTATATGTGGCTGAAAACGGCGAGGACCTGCCGGAGATTCGCAATTGGCGTTGGCCCGCCGAGTAGGAGTCTTGATTTGAATTCGTTTGTAAGGGGCACTCTTTAATGGCGTCTTTGCCTGTCTTGGTTTTAAACAGCGGTTCGTCTTCAATTAAGTTTTCCGTTTATGAAGCTGCCAATGGCGCGCGCACCAAATTGCACGAGGGTGCGGTCGACGGCATTGGCACCGATCTCGGCAAGTTCTGGATCAAGGATGGCGACGGGAAGAAGCTGGTGGATCAAACACCGGCTCTTCCTACGCGCGCCGTGGCTTTCAAGCTGGTGGCGGACGCGCTGCACTCGGCCGACTTCCCTTCCCCTGTAGCCATCGGCCATCGCATGGTTTCTGGCGGTCCTACCGTGCTGGAGAACCAACTCATCACTCCCGAATTGATCGATGAGATGGAGCGCTACACGGCCTTCGCCCCGCTGCACACGCCGATTGCGATCTACATCATGCGCGAGGCGCTGAGGCTGTTTCCCGGAATCCCCAACTTCGTCATTCTCGATACTTACTTCCACCGCACCATGCCTGAAGTGGCGAAGCACATGCCGATTCCATCGGAGTACGCCGAAATGGGCGTACGGCGCTACGGAGCCCATGGAATCTCGTACGAATCGATCGTGTATCAGCTTCAGCCCAACGTGCCGGAGAAGCTGATCGTCGCGCACCTCGGCAACGGCGCGTCTATCTCCGCGATTCGGAACGGCAGGTGTCTCGATACATCGATGGGACTCACGCCCACCGGCGGCATCATCAGCGGCACGCGCACGGGCGATATCGATCCCGGCGTGCTGCTCTTCATCCTGCGCAAGATCGCGGAGAAGACTGAAAGTGCGTCGGCGGCTGCGGACCAGTTGGAAGTCGTTGCCAGCAAGAAGGCGGGGCTGCTCGGCGTGAGCGAGCTCTCGAATGACATGCGCGATTTGCGCGACGCAATCAAAGATGGCAACGCGAAAGCCCGCCTTGCGGTCGACAAGTTTGTCTGGACCATCCAGAAATGGATCGGCAGCTTTTTTGTCGAACTTGGCGGTCTCGATATGCTCGTACTTACCGGCGGGATCGGCGAAAACGATATTGCTTCGCGCGCTGAAATCTGTGCGGGCCTTGGCGCCCTCGGTGTTGTGATCGATCCGGCTCGCAACAACGTACGTGGAGCAGCCGTCATCTCCGCCGAGAACTCTGCCGTAACGGTGCGCGTAATTCCGCCCGCCGAGGACCTGATTATCGTGAACCACGTCGTGCGGCTGCTAAAGACCTAGGGCCAACGATCTTGCTTGTGCCTACGAGCATGTGCGACCGATGCGGCTCACGCACTTGTTCTACACTGAAAGGTTCGCCAGGGAGCCTTCCCAGGGGGCCTTCATTGATGCCTGCCGCCGCAGATCCCGTAGTCGCTCAACGATTGCCTTCACCCGCTCTTCGCAGGTTCTCGTGGGCCGTGCTGGTCTACTTTATCGCTGTCATTTTGTGGGGTGCGTTAGTCCGCGCGACCGGCTCAGGCGCGGGATGCGGCGACCACTGGCCGCTCTGCAATGGCACCGTGATGCAGCATTCGCCGCGCATCGACACCATGATCGAGTTCACCCATCGCATTACCAGCGGTCTTTCCTTCTTTTCTGCCGTAGGATTGCTGGTTTGGGTTTATGCAGGCACGGTGCGCGGACATCTGGCGCGCGCCGCGGCAATCGCCACCGTTGCTTTTACTCTCGTTGAAGCAATTCTTGGCGCATTGCTCGTCAAGCTTGGGCTTACTGCGCAGAGCCATTCGCCGTTCCGCGCGCCCTATCTTGCTCTGCACCTTGCCAACACCCTGCTGTTGCTTGCAGCGCTCACACTCACAGCTCATTTTCTCAGCCGCGAGCGAGGCTACTCCCGCGGAGATATCCGGCTTGTCTCTCCAATCGGCGCAGCGGTGGGCCTCCTTGTGTTGCTGGGGGTCGGCGTCACCGGCTCCCTCGCAGCGCTGGGTGACACGCTTTTCCCACCAACCTCGCTCGACTCCGCATTCGCACAGGACTTTGCCGCAGGAAGTAATTGGCTTGTCCGATGGCGCTGGTCGCACCCCACATTCGCCTTCCTGGCGAGCATTTTCCTGATCTGGCTTCTAGTGCGAGCGGCGCAGCGCAGCGCGCACTGGGATAATCGCGCTCTATCCGCACTGGTTCTGATTCTGCTGGCTGCGCAATATATTCTGGGAGTCCTCGACGTCGTGCTGCTCGCGCCGGTGTGGCTGCAGATCGCACACCTGCTGGGCGCCGACGCACTGTGGGCCGCCCTCGTAGTGCTGACTGCCCGGCTGACCCTGCAACCGAAAGAACAGGGATCAGAGGCCAGGGCTCAGAGATCAGTTGCTTAAATGGGCCAGGATGATTCCAGTTGGATACATGGCAAAACCCATTTGCCGGAGACCAGAATGGCTCGAAACCGTATCGCATCTTCGAGGTGTACGGCGGCCCTGATCTCTGACGACTGATCTCTGATCTCTGCTTTACCAGCGGCCCTGATCTCTGACAACTGATCTCTGATCTCTGATCTCTGATCTCTGCCTTACCTCACCAGCACTCCAGCCGCGGGATACGACCTTGCCGTTCGCGGTAGCCTCAATCACGGGCAGCTCAGCCGTTGCCGTAAGCCACTCGATCTTGCCATCGCGCAGAATCACCGTGTCCTCGGCCTTGCCACCGCGGATGCTCGGGTTCCATGCAAACGCCTGGTTGTTCACCACGGTCTCGGTTCCATTGGGCGTGGCCACCCACTCCCGCTCGCCATAGCCCGTAGGGCCGCCCTGGTGATGGAATCTTTCTTCGCCAGGGAAGCCTTCGGCGGCGTAAGCCGCTTGAGCCACCCGGAACAACTCGGCGGATGTGGCGCCCACGCGCGTCGCATCGAGCAGTGCCGCATTCACCTGCGCGGCAGATTTGAAGCGAGCTTCCAGCTCCGACGGCAGCGCTCCAAAGTGAACAAAGCGGGTGATGGAAATCGCCAATCCCCACTTGCGCGAGCAGAGATTCAACATGCCGTATTGCTTCAGCCGCTTTCCCCGCGCCACGGCATGTTTGTACTTGTAGATTCGCTCATCCACTGCGAAGAGATACACCGAGGGCAGGATGCCGCGCTTCAATAAGTTGGCCGCGGTCAGCGCCTCGAGATCGTATTCGCTCAGACCGGGCTCGACTTGATACAACGACTCGACTGTCGCCGCAGCTGTTTCAGCACCGAGCCAGCGGTAGCGGGCAATTTCGCTCTCACTCAGCGATGCTCGCAGCGGAAAAAGATTCACCGGGGTCAAACCGGCGCCAGGAGTATCGGAACCCAACGGTCCGCCGGCGAGACGCGCTGGCAGCCGCGACCGTGTCATCGGCATACCACGGAAAAAGTACCGGCTCAAAATCCAGCGCGCCAAACTCTTCATCGTGCAAGCGCGGAGCTTCGTTTTCCGTCGTGAAGTAGTAGCGCTTGCCTTCTGCGGTAACGAGGATCGAAGCCACACCCGTTTCGCAGGGAGTGAGCACGCGCAACTCCACGGCGCCGCCGGTGATCCAGGCGACATTTTCATTGCGGCGGATGAGAATGCCGGAGAGGCGCTGCGCTCGCAGAAATTCGACCAGCCTCTCGTGCTTCGCATTGAGTTCTTCGTTCCATGCGTTTTCCGTGACGATCGTGGATCCGTTCACTACGAGACTTTTGCCGATTCTCTTGCTCATGATTGCGCATCCTTCGAAAAATGTCCCTACGTGATGCGGGCGTCGACAGATTATGCCAACGCCCTATGTTGTCTTCTACTCAACTAGTCTTCAAGAGTTGGATGATAGTGACTCTCCCACCCAAGGTAACGAGCCGACTCATGAATGGCCTTCGATACATCGCTGAAATTCGCGGCCACGTGATGCTCGAATCCTTCACGGCAAATGTACTTCAGGAGTTTCTGCAGCTGCGGAATCTCCGCCACGCCCGCTCCGCCGAATGTTTCGAGTGGATCTTCCGTGAAGCGCCCCGCACCCGTGTACCCTCGCACCACGCCGCGCCGATCGTCCGTAGAGAAACGCGCAAAGCACATCGTGCCCGCCTTCACACGCCCAACGCACGTGCCAAAGGTGTTCTCCTTGCCCACCGTCCCGGCGATGATCTCCTGATAATCCATGCGCACATCCTTGAAGAAATGCTTCGGCAAATTAGAGCAATGGAAGCAGACGCATTTGTCGGGATGACTGCCGTAGTTGTTGTTCCAGTCGAGCAGAGCCGAAGGCGTACCGCTCGCCAGCGCCAGCATGTACATGCTCAGTGTGCCGGGCACGTCTGTTTCGCAAGCCGAAGGAATCAGGTTGTCGCTCATCATGCTCATGATGGTGCAGGGCACAACGCCGAAAAACTCTTCCATCGAAGTCCAGCACTGCACAGCGCTGATGGTTACATGCGCCTGCTTCATCCACCCATCGATGACCGCACCCAGCTTGGCCATCTTCATCAGCGCCGCATCGGCAATGCCCGTGGTGCTGACATATTTCTTGATCGCCGCCAGCTTGGCCTGCGCCGCGTCATCGTTGTCCTTCATCCGATTGATGCGGCCGAAGACTTCGGACAAATCGAGAGTCTCGATCGTGATGCCGCTGGTTTCAAAGATGCGCTCGGAGTAGCGGACGGTATTGAAGGCAGTCGGACGCGCGCCAATGGCGCCGATGCGCAGATTTTTCAACCCCTTCACAACCCGGCAGACCTGCGAAAACCACTCAAGATCAGCCTTGAACTCAGGCGACGTCAGGCTCTCCGTGTGCAGCGTGGTCAGCGAGTACTGAATGCCGTACTGCATCATGTTGTTACACGCGCTCATCTTCCCGCAGAAGCTGTCGCGCCGCGTGGCAATGGTCATGGCATCGGATCTGTCCGGCGTGGCCTGCACCAACACCGGAACCTTCAGTCCGGAAAGCCGAATCGCATCCACGATCCCGCGTTCCTCGCCAAAATTCGGCAGAGTGACAATAATGCCGTCAATCTCTCCCGCGTGTTTCTTGAAAAGCTCGGCGCAGCGCTGCGATTCTACATACGTTTCCACCGCGCCATACTTTGAGTCTTCAGGGCCCAGGACGATCGCCTTCGCGCCCGCTGCTTCGAGAACGGAAATAATTTCTTCGCGGCCTGTTTTGGCCAAATGATCGGGAAAAAATCCGCGGTTACCCACCACGACCCCAAAGGTCATTTTGCGTTCGCTTGCCATGTTTCCACTCCTTATGGAACCCCGCCGTTTCAAACGGCGCGTTGTATCTGCTTCAAAGCCTCAGCCTCATAGCAAGAAGAATTGCGTTGATCACGGCACGAAATGAGCCGCACCTATAAACCCGCTTCCCGCGCGTCTACTTAGCTCTGCCGGGACGGAATTTCACCACATACAGAAGGCCCAGCAACAACAGGATTCCTCCCCACCAGATGGGTGTGTGCAGGTTGGTCAACTGCACGCCCGCCGGATAGATGCCGGTGGCCAGTTCGTACAAGCCGTAGCCGCAGATCATCGCACCATACGCCACCAGCAGCACTCCGACAAAGAACCAGATCGGAATTCCCGAACCATGCATAATCTCTAGCTCCCCTTCTACCAGAACGTAATATTGAGCGCCACGAAGATGATCACCACCAGAATCGCCCAGGTCCACTCATTCTTATAGAACGGAACCGGCTCCTCCTTCGGCAGTGGGGTAGCGCCATACACCAGCCCAGCCAACTCTTCCACAGGCCTCGGTTTGGTGAACATGCTGACGACAAACACCACGATAACGGTGAACAGGAAAGCCCACAACGCGCGAAAAACATTCTCAGCCATCGGCTTGGCTGCTTCCGAAAGCGCTACGTATTTGAGATTCGAAGGATCAAGATGGACCCACTCGAAGAGGCTGGCCGAAAAAGCAATACCGAACAGCAGGCCGAGGAAGCCTGAGAGTCTGCTGGCCCGCTTCCAGAACATGCCCAGCAGAATGGTGCCCAGAAGTGGCGCGATAAAAATGCTGAAGAGCGCCTGCACATAATCCATGATGCCGTGCGCGTGCTGCACTAGGTAACCGGCCCCAATGGAGATTGCTACGCCGATGACAATCGATAGCCGGCCCACCATCACGTAGTGGCTGTCGGTACCCTTTTTGTTAATCAGCGGCTTGTAAAGATCGTACGTCCACACCGTAGAGAAGGCGCTCACATTGCCGGCCATGCCGCTCATGAAACCCGCAATCAGCGCGGTAATGCCAAGGCCCAGCAGGCCCGGTCCGCAATAGCGCACCAGCATCAGCGGCAGCACTTCGTTATAGCTATGCAACTCCGTGCCCGGCGCTCCGCTCAAAACTTTTTGCTGGTCGACCGGAGTAAGCGGAGTCTTCGCCATGGCGGCACTGCAAGCGCTCGCATCGGCAATCTGGTCTCCCACTTCGTTGGCGGAGCAAGACTTCACCACATCCTCACCAACCAACTGCCGCCGGCTGCCATCCGGGTTCTGCAGCAGCACCAGGCCCAGTAGTCCGGGCAGAATCACGATGAACGGAACAGCCATCTTGAAAAACGAGCCGATGATCGGAGCCATGCGCGCCGCACGCAAATTGTGAGCCGCCAAAACGCGCTGCACCACCAGAAAATCCGTGGTCCAGTAGCCGAAACTGATCGCGAATCCCAGACCAAAAACGATCCCGGTCCAGTGCACTCCCATGGGATTGGCGCTAAAGCTGCCCATGTCGCGCCATAGGTGGAAATAGCTGTCCGAATGCATGTTGGCGATGATCTTTGTCTTCAGACCACTTACGCCGCCAGCCTGAATCATGCCCAGAATCGGCACCAGCATGGCGCCGCCCCAGATGAGCACAAACTGCAGTACCTCATTGAAGATCGCGGAACGCAACCCGCCGAGCGCGACATAGAGCGTGACCGCAAATGCCGACACTAAAATGCTGAAAGTGATGCTCCAGCCCAGAACAACCTTCATCACCACGGCCATGGCGAACATGTTCACGCCGCTCATCAGGATCATCTCCAGGGCGAAGGAGAAGGCCGCCAGGACGCGGGCGTGTTCGCCGTAGCGAAGATTCAGGTAACCGGGGACTGAGTGCGTCTTCGACACATAGTAGAACGGCATCATCACCAGGCCCAGGAAGAGCATGGCGGGAATCGCGCCGATCCAATACCAGTGTGTTGCCAGGATGCCGTACTGGTAAGCCGAACCCGCCCAGCCCATCAGTTCGAGAGAGCCGAGGTTTGCCGAGACGAAGCTCAGGCCAGCGATCCACGCGGTCATCTCGCGCCCCGCCATGAAAAACTCTTCGCTGGTGTTTGACTTGCCCTTGAGATAAAAGCCGATCCAAATCACCATGGCGAAATAAATGGCAATCACGGCGATGTCTAGTACGCTGAGCCGAGCCAATGGAGAGGCAGCCAAGGCAAAGAGAGCCGGCGTGGAGTGAAGAGAGCCAGGAACCATTGAGAGCGGGACCCATCCGAACATTTCTCACCTGCTGAGAGGCATACCGTCCGTAAACCCATCGGACGTTCGCCCTAAGTAAATGGGTTTACTGCCAGAGTTGTCAAGCACCAAACTACCGAGCATCCAAAGTGTCGCCGCCGATGATTTTCCGAGGCTTGGCGGCCAAGCGGCTGAATTCCGGCCACGTTAGTAAGCGTTTTCCCGACGAAGTGTACCACAGAGAACCTGCAATGCAACACGCTGCCGATCACTCGCTGACGGCCCACCCATACGGCGCAGGCCCTTGGGCGAGCGACTTTTCGCCTGCCCCGCCAGCAAAAGAACGTCGAGTGCGCCCGTACGATCCAGCCAGCCTTTTTGAATAACCATCGGTTCTTGGCCAAGGCCGTTGCATTCCGCGTGCCCCCCGAAGAAGCGCCGTTCGAAAGCTGCTCGGACCTCGCGCAGCCGAAAATTCCATCCAGAAGAATCCGCCTCCTCCGCCGCTGCAAAAAACACTCCTTCATCAAGGAAAAATGCCATTTCCTTACGCGATTCCTACTTGTTTTTGAGGGTTAGCAAGGATAAGTTGAGACATGGGACGCCTTTCCCCCTGTCTCCCCGGCATCGATGTCTGTCTACCGAAGCTGAACAACACTCACAGCAACTTCCAGTCCAGCCCGATTTCGTCACAAGGAGTCAATTCCATGCAGACCTCTGAAGATCCCATCGCTTGTAGTGGCTTTTCCCGGCGCTCATTTTTCCGCTATGCGGCAGGCGCCTCCGCCCTGGCAAGCATTCCCATTCTCACCGAAGCTCATCTCGCGCTGGCCCAGCGGCCGCATTTCGAAGATCCCAACATTGGCATCCACATCGACGCGAATGAGAATCCCCTCGGTCCCTGCGATGCGGCGCGTCAGGCCATGATCGACATTGTTCCCCGCGGCGGGCGCTACCTGATGAATATGGAGGAGGATCTGACATCGACCTTCGCCAAGCTCGAAGGCCTCGATCCCGAATCGGTGATGGCGTTTGCCGGCTCCAGTGAACCACTGCACTACACGGTGCTGACGTTTACCGACAAGAACAAGCCCCTGGTGGTCGCAGATCCTGGCTATGAAGCGCCCATGTGGGCCGCTCAGATTGCCGGAGCACCTATTCTCAAGGTTCCCCTCGCCGATCCCAAAGGCGAAGCCAAGCACGATATTCCCGCGATGCTGGCAGCTTCGTCCAATCCGGGCGTGATTTACATCTGCAATCCCAACAACCCAACGGGAACTTGCACGCCGCGCGCCGAAATTGAGCGTGCGGTGGCCAATGCGCCGAAAGACACAATCCTGCTGATTGACGAAGCCTACATCCACCTTTGCGACGCGCCCCGCTCACTCGACTTCGTGAAGGAAGGCAAGAATGTAGTCGTCTTGCGCACCTTCTCCAAGCTCTATGGTATGGCCGGAATCCGCATGGGCTTTGCCATCGGGCGTCCCGACCTTCTGAAGCAGATTTCGGTGCACGGAGGATTCAACGCGCTGCCGATCACAGCGATGGCCGCGGCGAAGACAAGCCTGCTCCAGGCCGACCTCGTTTCCGAACGGAAAAAGATCATTGGCGATACCCGCATGCAGACCCTGGCCTGGCTCAAGAGCGAGGGCTATGCGGCCACACCCTCTGAAAGCAACTGCTTCATGGTCGACGTGCGCCGCCCGGGCAAAGAAGTACAAGCAGCGCTTGCGTCGAAAGAGATGTTCGTGGGCCGCATCTGGCCCGCATGGCCTAACAGCCTGCGCATCACCGTCGGAACGCACGATGAGATGATGGCTTTCCGCAAGTCCTTCACAGAAGTGATGAGCTCGTCGACGGCTGGTCTCACACCGGCACCGCTGCCACGGCGCATTGCGGAGCATCCCTTCACACATCTCTCGTAGCGCAAACAACTCACTCTAAAACCAAGGTCCTGCAAACCCGGCAGGACCTTTCCATTTGCGCGCCCCACCCACCCCATGGACCTTCCGATAGAAGCCCCGTCAGGTCAAATAAAAGGCCGTCGGCTCACACAAGCCGACGGCCTTTTATTTCTCGTTAAGTAGCACCCCTCGAGATCAAGCCTAGAAAATCAATTTGAGCGCGAACTGCGTGTTGTAGGGTTCGCCGGCGCCAATGCCAGGCGCCCCGTTGAAGTTCCCGATGGTAGTCGAGAGCTGGAGGGCGTTGTCGTAGGTGTAGTTTGGGTTGAAGGCACCGCTGCCTGCGCCAAGCGGCGGCGCGTAGTTGGTCTTGTTGAAAAGGTTGAACATCTCCACGCGAAACTGAGCCGTGACGCGCTCGCCGACCTTAGTATTCTTGAAAACCGAGAGATCGACATCGCTGTATCCAGGCCCGACGAACGCGTTGCGCCCAGTCGTACCCCACGTGCCGGCAGGCGCATCGACAAACGCCGCGGGATTCAGCCAGTTCGCATTCACTCCACCCTTGCGGAATCCTGCGTACGGGTTGACTCCCGGCACCAGGTTCGCACGCTGGTTCCCATCGTTCGTTCCCGAAGTGTCCGCGGAACTATAGACCGAAAATGGATTTCCACCGTGGAAGGTCATCAGGCTATTCACCTGCCATCCCTTGGTCAATGCCGGTATCACATGCGAGCCGGGAACATCCCAGGTGATAAGTCCGGTGAAGATGTTCCGCACATCGAAGTCGCTCGGTCCGTAATCGCCCTTGAAGTTCGTGCTATCCTGCGGCAACGCGCCGCGGTAAGCAGTTACTTCGTCGTTGCTGTGCGACCAGGTATAAGCTGCCTGCCCTGAGATGCCGTGAATGCTTGAGACGCGAAGGGTGGCCTGAAGTGAGTTGTAGTTTGAAGTACCGATGCTTTCAATCTGGTTGATGAAGCTGTAGAGGGGATCTCCAGCGGCGTCTGTGAACTCCCGGTCGTAGGGACGCGCGCCGTCACCTGCCACTGAGAGCGCTGCCTGGTTAATGTCGAGGATAGAAAGCAGGTGGCGGCCTTCGCTTCCTACGTATCCCAGTTGCGCGACAACCTTCTGTGTCAAGCTCTGCTCCAACTGGAAGTTGAAGTTCATGTTGTGCGAGGGCACGAAGTTCGGCGCCACCGAGAAAAGACTGTTCTGAGAGGGCGTGGTTCCGGAGTTGAAGACGTCCACTCCGTCCTGGATCGTGACGCCGTTCACCGTCGTGGTGTGGACCGATCCCGGACCAGTAGGATTACCCTCTACGCCGTTGGGCGCGCCGTTGCCGGGACGGTTGTCAAGAAATGGGTTGAGGTTGGGCGTATCGAAGTAGAGACCCGCGCCCGCGCGAACAACAGTGTTCGGTCTGATTTGATAGGAGAAGCCGACGCGCGGGCTGAAGTTGGTATAGACGGGATCGAACAGATTGGAAACCTGTTCGCCCTGGATCGCGATACCTGTCCCGCCAAGACTCGGACGAAAAACGGAAAGGTTTTTGTAGTTGTTGTGCAGCGGACCTTCATAGTCCCAGCGAAGGCCGATGTTGACATTGAATTTTGGCGTGGCCTGCCAGGCATCCTCGCCAAAAAGATCCCAGGTGTTCACGAAGACCTGGCGATCCGGATCGCCGAGCGCAATCGAGGCATTGGAGATCCGGCCCGAAAGAAAGTCGGCAAGAGCGTCGACGCGCGGATCGCCTGCGTCCCAACTGTCGTTGGGATTCGCGGCGTCCGGGCCCTGCGATCCGTCAAAGATGAAGGTGCCGAGCGCGTGGCGATGATAGAACTCGTCCAGCTGCGCCTCGCGCAACTCGCCGCCCAGCTTGATCTGATGCTTGCCGATCACCCAGGACAAGTCGTCGGTGAGATGGCCGGTGATATCGTTGCGGCCTTCTGGCGGCGTCTCGCCCGTTGGATCGAAGCCCGTGATCTTGATGTTTGCGGCGCCAGGAAGAGTGGCGCCGTCGACCAGCCCCAGCGAAGCCATGTCGAACGCTGTGTTCTCGTCGTTAAATACCTGGTTGAAATAGTTCACGCCGGTCAGAACCTGGTTGGTAATGTTCGGCGCGAAGACGTGGTTGTACACGATCGCATAGTTCTGCACGTGAATGGGGGCGACCTCGTAGTACCAAGGAAGCGTTGAGCCGACTGGAGCCACCTGGTTGCCCTGCCCCACGAACCAGTGCGCCGTCACACTGTTCCTGTCGTTGATCGTGTAGTCGATTTTGGCCAGTCCGTTGTAGCTGTAGCCGAACTCCGGCGTGGTGCTGACGTAGTTGTTCGTCTCCGGAGCACCGGTTCCGCCACTGATCGCGTTGGAAGGCCACAGCGTCTTCAGCACGTTTTGCGTCACTGCGTTCGGCGTGACCCCGAAACTGGACAGTGCAGCGAGAGCAGCATTCTGGTACGGCACGTTTGGTTCGGTGGCGGTCTGCGGAACACCGATCGTAAACCGCTGGTGCTCGTAGGTCGTGAACCAGAAAAGATGATCGCGCACAATAGGGCCGCTGGCCGAGAAGCCGTAGTTGTAATTGCGCACTTCCTGCTTGTCCGGCGCCGTGAAGGGATTGGTCGCCCCAAACAATTCATTGCGATTGTAGTAGTAGGCCGAACCGTGCAGCCCATTACCGCCCGACTTGAGTGAGAGGTTTACACTCCCGCCAGGATTGCGGCCGGACTCGGCCGAGGCCTGCGTCTGCGCCGAAAACTGCTCGACTGCATCGATAGGCAACACGATCCCCGCAATACCGGAAACACCCCCCTGATTGACGGCCGGTATATTGTGCCAGAGGTCATTGTTGTCGATACCGTCAATCTGCCAGTTGATTTGATTGGCGCGCGTTCCATTAAGCGAGCCGTACCCGCCGGCTCCCGAATTCGAGAACCCCGGGGTCAGAATGATCAATTGTGTGAAATCGCGGCCGTTCAGAGGCGTGTCCTGCAATTCCTGTCCGCCCACTTCAGCCACTTGCGTCGTTGAAGTCGTATCCAGCGTCAACTCTGAAGCCGATACCTCAACCGTCTCGCCCGCGGCCTGAACCGATACCCTCACTGGCAGCGTGTAAATCACTCCCGCCTGCACTGGAACGCTGGAGACGATCGCCGTCTTGAAGCCGGTTGCGCTCACCGACACCTTATATGTGCCGAGCGGCAAGTCCTGAAAGCTGTATTCACCCGCGCTCGTAGAGACTGTCTTGTGCGAGACACCGGTTGCAGTATCCGTCGCTTCTACAATTGCGCCCGCCACCACAGCCCCCGAATCATCGGTCACTGTACCGTTGATGCCTCCACGAAATGTTTGGGCCCCGCCGATGACCGGCAATACGAGAAGCGTGACGATTGCCAACAGGAGTGCTGGGAATACACTTCGAGTACGTCGATAAAGCATGTCGCCTGACCTCCGGAAGTCACTGAGAGTTGTGGATTCTGGTTGCGCCAAAAATTTGCAAAATTGATACAAAAGCACAAGCGCGCAAGAACGCTCAAATGCTTAATTTTTTCTTGGGAGCCTACGGGTACAAAAGGCAGCGAGGTTGGATTCCATTACCCAACATAGTCCTTGTGTCCATAAAGATTCAATGAGGAAACATGAGAAAGTGGCAGCACGACGGGAACTGATGCAGTTCGTGCTCGAGCGGCGGAACGAAAGAGATACTCGCATTCGAAGGCCTCTGAATCCCGCATTTCCCGCCCCTCACAGGACCGGCTCCATCATTTGCACCCGCACCATCATGGTTCCGGCAGCGTGCCGAAAGATAACTGCGACTGAGTGTTCATTCCGCATTTGGCCACAAAACTGTTCGAGCTTGATCGCCGCCTCCGGAACAGTCATGACGCACGGTCTCGGCAACGAGGACTTGATCACGCCGGCAATCATGTTTGCGATCTCCCGGGTCGCATCGAGTGCGTCCGCTTCGACAACGGCCTCCACCGGCTGCATCAACATCGCAGCGGTGGCCGTGTTGGTCAGTCCCTCCTCCATCCGTATCTCTACATGGCCATTCCACGCCCCAGAGAGGCTCACTGTTCCCAGTGCATGCCCCGATTCGAGACAGAATCGATCGGCACACGGAAGTGGATCGAGCTTCATGGCGAGCATTTGCTCCCAAAACTGGAAATTCGCCTTGATGATAGAGCTTTCATCGAGTTCGATAGCCATTGACTGCACCTCTTCGTCAAGGTTGGTCCACCACGGAACACACTGACCATATCGGGCAAGTAGCCCGCATTCGTTAGGGCTGCGTCGATTGCGCGCACTGCACCGGCGCCGCCTTAGGAAGTTCGGCCGCGGGCTCGCTGCTGTCCAGCGAGCTTATCCCTGTGGAGTTGAAGCCGGGTAGGAGAGGACGCCAAAGCGAAACACGAACAGATGATTCGAGGATCAAACTGCTTTACCCGAAAGAAGAGAAAAGATTAAGCTGTGAGGCTTTCGAGTTGATCGGGTTTGACGATCGTCAAGCTCGACCCTTTGATCACAATCCACTGATCGCGACGAAACTGATTCAACAATCGAGTGACGGTTTCGCGCGAAGTGCCCGCCATATTGGCGATCTCTTCGTGCGTCAATGCCATCGTGAACCGGATCTCGGGTTTGCCATTCGCGGCCGCTCGGCCCCAGTCAAGCAGAAGACGCGCCAAGCGCCCCGCTGCCGATCCCGACAGCGCAAGCCGCTTTGCGTCGTGAAATACCGTGAGATACTCCCCGGACAAAGCTTGCGCAGCATGCATGCTCGCGATTCCGTGACGGCTGAGAAAATCTACGAATTCCTGCTTGCGAACCGTCTTGACCTGACACGGTTCAATCGCTTCCGCTGTGACTTCATGCGGAACATTAGCCAACACTGCACTCAAACCCATCAAATCGCCTGGGCCTGCGATCTTGAGAATCATCGTCTTCCCATCACGGGAAGTAGACGAAATCTTTACCTGGCCGAAGCAGATGACAAAAACGTTCCGCGCCGGATCACCCTCGGAAAATAGCTTGGCGCCCCGCGCGTGGCTCATCATGATCCCTATATTGTCGTAGTCCTGAAGGGCCTCTGGGGTGAGATTGCAAAACATCCGAAGATGGCGATGCTCGCAGTTTAGACAGTCTTCCGGTGGGTGATGGGAATGGAGCGCAGCCATACTTTTTCCGACGTCTAGATTGTAGGTCTAAATGGAGTATAGCGCATTTTGCGCGAGCAGAAAGGATATGAAATAACCCTGTTCTCTCTGGGTTGTTTATGAAAATAAAGGCCTTGCATCCACAATGCCTAGCCCTCGATGGCAGAAACTTTCGCGGAGCGCCGACGAATCCCCGCTGTTCGGGTAGTACAGCCCGACAGATACGCACGTGAGACTTCACGCGCCAACTCTGCCAGCAACTGCATCCGAAGAGGCGGATACATTTCAAACGCTTGTCCCAGCGCATCGATCGGCAGCATCATGAGCGAACCCGGAGTCTGAGCGACTAGCGTATAGGTATGGCGGCAATCCCCAAGAGCGGCGGCGAGTTCAACCAGTTCCCCGGCATGAACTGAACCCAGAACCAGCCGGGTTTGCAGGCGTTCTGCCCTGCGCTGAAGTTGTCCCGAAGCAATTACGTACAGTCCCTGGCAAGTACCCCCTTGGCGAAAGATCGTCTCCCCAAAGGCAAATTCACTGTACTGGGCCGACCGATTCAGCAAATCCGCCGTTGCGGGCGGGCAGGCGAGCAATTCTGCCAACGGTCGGGAAGTGGCTTCGCCACCCTGTAATCTTGCCTCGGACTGCATGGTTCCATCTCCCTTGCCTTCACCCGACTTCCACTTCCACGACTCATTCTCTCAATTCGCGTGGCAGGAGGTCCGCGGTGGGTGCTGCCGTTGCGGACTAGCGATGAACCAGGCTCAGCACTCGCCAAAAAATCAATACAACGTACTCCCCTTCATTTACTCAAAAGGTCAAGGGAGGCAGAATCTCGCCTCCCTGGCAACCATTCCATTCGTAATCTCGGTACGCATTGAACGCTGCTCTAGAACTTGATGTCCTCCGATTTCGTGTCAAATTGTTTCGGCACGCATCGTTGCCACCGGCTCGTGAATCACAGGAGCCGTTTCAGCCGGCACACAGAGAACGGGTACACGCGAGCTGGCCAGTAGTGAAAAGGCGGTTCCGTGCGAACCGCGCGACTCGCTCGCACGCTTCACACCTACGACCAAAATGCTCGGTTGATAAAGCGCAATGGCGCTCGAAACGGCGTCTGCCGGTTTGCCGTCCTTGACGATGCATGAAACAGGAAACGCGCCGCTGCTCCGGATACCGAACTCCTCCAGCGTGGTCGCAGCTGGATTCAGAAATCCGCATACCTCTGCGGCCGTGCGCGCGTGCACCACCAGCAACGTGCGGTGGAACGTCTGCGCAAGAGAGCTAGCCACATCAACGGCTGCCTTCGTCGCCTCGTTCCTCTCCATCGCTAGCAGAATCGGACCACCCGGGGTTGGCCGGAATGGCCCAGCATTCCAATCGGCCGCCACCGCCAGAACCGGGCACGAAGCCATGCGGACCAACTGCTCGGCAACTGCCCCCACCACCACCGGCCCGGCGCCTTGCCGGCCTTCGGTGCCCACAACAATGAGTCCCGCGTCATATTGACGGGCAACATCGATCAGCATCTGCGCCACGGTTCCCTGGCGAATTTCTGAATGGCTGTGAATACCCTCCCTGGCGAGGTCCTCGGTCATCTTGTCCAGCACCCCGCGCGCTGCTTCCGGCATTCCACTCAGAATGCGCCCGGGAACCGTGTCCACCGCTGCGTAATCTAACGGATCGAGGCCATATGTCAACACAATGCGTGCACCATACGCTGCGGCGAGCTTGCGTGCGTACTCAAGTGCGGCTTCCGACCTGCCGTCCAGATCGGTCGCTACAACAATTGTTTTCAATCCGGATTCAAAGCCCATGAAGCCTCCCATACAGATCAGGCGCTCGAGATACTTCCCTGCACGTCACCGCGCTTCAGAAAGCGAAGCCCTTTGCAGCCGCCTGCGAGAAGACCTATCTCAAAGGCGGAATGCCGACGCTAAGCGTCGCCCACTTTCTGCCCGTTGGATACCGAGTCTGCGCTTGCACTCAAACTCAGGCAGTGACACCATTCACTCCGTGCTGTGACTGATGTCACACAGCAGACGTCGCACTGCTGTGGAACGGTGTCCATCATGCCCAATAAAGGTCGCTCTCAGCCGTATACACCTGGGAGTCGGATCATGTAGCCTTTCCGGCGTCATGAATATCAAAACGAAAGTCATTGCCCATTCAATTTGCGCTTTTCGCCGCGCAATTCTGTCCTGTCTGTTATCGGCTGGAATCGTATTTTCTCCATCGGTTTGCGCGACAGCTCAAAGCCCCGTGCCCGACTCGCCCGCAATTGAGGCACAGGCCCATGCCATGCTCGCTAAGCTCACTCTCGAACAAAAAATCGAGCTCATCGGCGGCGTGGATGAAATGTTCACCCATGCCGAATCAACCATCAACCTGCCTCGCCTGAAAATGTCCGACGCTTCAGTCGGCGTGCGCACCTGGGGGCCCACCACGGCGTATGCGGGCGGCGTGGCGTTGGCTGCCACCTGGGACCGCGATTTCGCACGCAAGCTCGGCGAAAGCCTTGGCAAAGACGCGCGCGCCCGCGGAGTCAACTTCCTGCTCGGTCCCGGCGTGAACATCGCCCGCTCCCCCGTCAGCGGCCGCAACTTTGAGTATCTATCCGAAGATCCATTCCTGAACGCGGCTCTCGTCGTTCCCTATATCGAGGGAGTGCAGTCCCAGGGCGTGAGCGCGACTGTAAAGCACTACGCCCTCAACGACCAGGAATACAACCGTCACAACGTGGACGTCGAAGTCGACGAACGCACCGAGCGCGAGATTTATTTGCCCGCTTTCGAGGCTGCCGTCACCAGGGGCCATGTGGGCGCAGTGATGAACTCCTACAACCTGATCGACGGATCGCATGCCACGCAGAACGATTTCCTGAACCTGAAAGTGCTCAAAGGCGACTGGGATTTCAGCGGTGTCCTCATGTCCGACTGGGATGCCACATACGACGGCGTGGCAGCAGCCAACAATGGCCTCGATCTCGAAATGCCCTCACCGCGCTTCATGAACGCGAAAGTGCTGTTGCCCGCCGTGCAGAGTGGAGAAGTGAAGGAATCGACAATTGATGACAAGGTAACCCGCATCCTTCGCCTCGCGCTGCGCTTTCATTGGCTCGATCGCCCTCAACTCGATCTCGCCGATCCTACCTATTCGGTTGCCGACAGGCCCGTCGCTCTTGAAGGCGCACTGGAAAGCCTCACACTCCTCAAAAATGAAAACCACATCCTGCCGCTCGACGGGGCCCGGCTCAAGACCGTCGCCGTCATCGGTCCCGACGCTTGGCCTGCCGTTCCCGGCGGCGGAGGTTCGTCCGAAGCCACTGCTTTCGATCCCATCAGCATCGTCACCGGTATTGCGAATCTGGTTGGACCCGGCGTCCGCGTGCTCTACACGCGCGGCCTCCCGGCGATGAACGATGTCTTCCGGCACACGCACTGGGAAGGCGCCGTGCAGCAGGCAACCTATCCCAGCAAGGATTTCAGCGGCAATCCCGAAACTGCCACCCAGCCAATCGTCGCGAACTACAAAGCAGAGTGGTGGGGGCCTCAAGACAAAACCCCGCGCAGCATCCGCTATACCGCATCGTTCAAAGCGGCTAAGGCAGGCAAGTATCTCGTCCTCGCCGCCGCCTCCGGTAGCGATCACTACAAGGTCAGCGTCGATGACAAGCAGATCCTTGAGCCGGTCCAGGTCGAAGGCCAGCATCCCGAATCGGCCTCCATCGATCTCAGTGCCGGACAGACCGTCCAAGTCATCGCCGACTACCTGCCCGGATTCGCTGGCAATCGTTTCGGCCTCGGCATCGTGAATGAGTCCGACATGATCTCCGAGGACGTGAAGAAATTCGCATCGGCAGCCGACGCCGTAATTGTCTCCGTCGGTTTCAATCCGTCCACCGAAAGTGAGGGATTCGATCGCACTTTCTCGCTGCCATGGGGCCAGGACGAACTCATCGAAGCCCTCGCCGCGGCCAATCCGCGCACCATCGTCACACTCACCGGTGGCGGCGGCATGGACACGCGGGGCTGGCTCGACAAAGTGCCCGCGCTGCTCCATGCCTGGTATCCCGGCCAGGAAGGCGGAACCGCCGTTGCCGACGTTCTCTTCGGAAAACACAATCCGGAAGGCAAGCTGCCGGTCAGCTTCGACCGCAGTTGGGAGGACAATCCGTCGTATAAGGACTACTACCCGATTCCTGGCGCAGACACCTCACTGCACGTCACTGAAGTCGGCCATCCGCCCGTCGACTACGTGATCCCGCACGTGAAGTACAACGACAAGCTGATGGTCGGCTATCGCTACTGGACCACCTCCGGCAAGCAGCCGCTCTTTCCGTTTGGCTTCGGACTGAGCTACACAACATTCAGCTTCTCTAAACTGGAAGTTCCCGCAAGCGCAGCCTCGGGCTCCGCAGTCACCGTCGGCTTTGACGTCACAAATACCGGCAGTTTGCCCGGCGGAGAAGTCGCCCAGCTTTACGTCTCCGATCCGACCGCAAAAACGCAGCGACCGGAGCGTGAATTAAAGGGATTCGAGAAGGTCCACCTCGCTCCAGGCGAAACCAAACACGTAACACTGTCGCTCGATGCCCGTGCCTTCAGCTACTGGGACGAAGCGGCACACAAATGGACCATCGACCCGGGCAAATTCGTGATTCGGGTCGGCGACTCCAGCGAAAACACACCGCTCCAAGCCGATCTGATGCTCAACTAAAATTGCCTCCGCAAGCAAAACGGCCTGCCCCGCACTCGGCGGGCCGTTTTGTTTTCAGCGTGCAATCGCTCCCTCTGCTCCTACTGACGCGCCGACTTTTTAACTGGAAGGCTCTGATGAGGCATGTCGGTGGCGTCGCTTCTTGTTTCCCTGCCCAAGGAGCGTGATCTCCGCCGCAGGTCCCTCAGCGCGAATAGCGACTCCAGTTCCTCGACGCTCGATCCCCGCCGAGCCGCTCGAACCCTGCTGTACCAGTCTGAGACGAAGATCAAACCGATTGATGCAATGAGTTGGACGAGGATCAGGCTGACAGGAGAACCGACAATGGAATCGCAAAGAGACACCGCACAGTATTGGATCACGCGAGTCGTTCCTCCTGTTGTCTCTAAAATCGGCAAAATCCTTCCAGACTTGACGGATAAAGAATGGATCGGTTCAGGCCGTCCAGGCGACCCTCAAGAGGTCCTGTCATGCACCCAGCTTTGTGCGCAAGACATTATGATCGTCTCTATGAAGCGCGTTCTCATGTCCTGGAGCAGCGGCAAAGACAGCGCATGGGCGCTTCACCTTCTGCGCCGCGATCCCGCCATAGAAATCGTCGGTCTGCTGACCACACTCAATGCCGAATTTCAGCGCGTCGCCATGCATGGCACGCGCCGCTCCGTGCTGGAAGCGCAGGCCGAGGCCGCTCAATTGCCATTGTGGATCGTGCCTCTACCCTGGCCCTGCTCCAACGAGATCTACGAGCAGCGCATGGCCGAAGTCTGCGATCGTGCCGTCCGTGAGCACGTCGATGCGATTGCCTTTGGCGACCTGTTCCTGCGCGACGTGCGCGCCTATCGCGAGAAACAGCTCGCGCCCACCGGACTCGAACCGCTCTTTCCGCTTTGGGAGATTCCGACGGACCAGCTCGCGCGCGACATGATCGCCGGTGGACTGCGGGCCCGATTGGCCTGCATCGACACGAAACAATTGCCGCTCACATTTGCTGGCCGCGCATTCGATGCCGCATTACTCCGCGACTTGCCGGCCTCAGCCGATCCGTGCGGCGAACGTGGTGAATTTCACACCTGCGTCTACGACGGCCCGATGTTCAATGCCCCTTTGCAACTGGAAGAGGGCGAAGTCGTCGATCGCGACGGCTTCGTCTACGCCGACTTTCTCTGTCAGAACGAAGTACTTCAGAATCGCTCTTAGAGTTTTACTTCGCCACCGCTTCCGGCAATCCAACTTCCGCCGCCGGAGCCAATGTGTGCGTCGTATCCCAATGATCGATCACAAGCTGCCACTGTTGCCCGCGGCCCACCCACATCTGCGTCGCGCGATCGTAGCGCGCCGTGTTGTTGGCCAGCCAATAGGGCCGATTATCCCGCAGCCATGCTTGCTCGTAAAGCTGCCCAAGCAGCGCATAGCCATCGCGCATGTCCTCAAAACGCCCGTTGTTGGAGCCGATCGTTTCCAGCATCTCCGAAACTTCGTTCCATCGCGTCTTGTCGCCGGCAATCGCCTGCGCCCGGCTGTAAAGACTCGCGCATTCCGCGGCAGCCTGAAATTTATAGCCGATGAAGTCGATGCGTCGCGCTCCCAGTTCCATCGCATCGAGCGCTTCCTCATTTTCCAGCATCCGCCCCTCAACCTTCGCGGCTCTCCTTGCTTCTGCCAGCAGCGTGATGGCCTGCTCTGCATCCAGCCGCATCTCACTGGCTACCGGCAAAAGCTTTGCCGAGATCTGCTGCCCCTCCGATGAAAACGGATCGAGCCAGAAATAGGAATCCCGCGCGTCCTCCAAATCTGCCTTGCGCAGCACCGCATGAGCCGCCATCAAGGCCTGCTGCGCCTCGCTGATCTTGCCCGTCTCATCGCCGTGAAAAGCCTGGCCAAAACTCGCAATGAAGTCGGCCTCCGAGCTCTCGCCCTGCTGCCACCCGGCTGCCGCGCCAAACAGCACGCCAAACCAATTCTCGTCGAAGATGCCTTCCCCATCGTCATTCCACACCGTGTTCAACATCCCGGTCGCGCCCAGCTTCTGCCCATCGCGCACGAACGCGCGAATGTTGCTCAACGCCACATTGTTGTTGGGATAGACGCGGTTCCAATTGCTCACCCCGGGAGCCACCCACGTCTCAAGCCCAGCCTTCGTAAACGGCACAATCTCCGGCGTGAAGTCGGGCCGCGCATCATAAACCCACGGCACCGCAATCATGTCCTTCGGCAGAGTGCCCACCAGCTCCGGCGAGTTGACCGCAATGTCGCCCCAGAACAGCAGCCGCTTGTGCAGCGGCGCCAACGTCGCGTGAATCTGCGATAGAAAATTCAGATAAACCGGCGCGAGCCCCTGTTGCTTCACCTCATCGCGCGTGCGGCCTAACCCGAGCTCGAACGTCTCGTCGGCTCCAATATGCGCGTACGGAGCCGGAAACACTTTCGCAAGCTCGCCGAACCAACTACTGATCAACGGCAGTGTGCCCGCATCGCCCGGCGCGAGCACGGCCCCATGCGGCGTCTCACCCAGATGCGAATACTCCTCGAACTTCAACACGTGATGCAGGTGTCCGAACGACTCCTGCTCCGGGATGACTGTGATGTGGTAGTTCGCCGCATATGCGACCAATTCGTGCGCCTCATCCGGCGTCATCGCACCACCCGGAAAGGCAGCAACAGGCGTGGAACCGTAAGCAAAAGTGTGCTCGAAATACGGCGAAAAAATGTTGTATTTGTAAGCCGCCAGCGTACGAATCTCCCGCTTGAGGAAATCCATGCTCGGCAGCGGCCCGCGCGACCAGTCGTCGCTCAATCCGCGGTGCGCCATCGCAGGCCAGTCGCGCATCGTCGGAACGAGCAACACTGCATCTTTACCCGACCCGCGAATCAACTGCTTGACGGTCTGGGCTCCGTAGAAGCCGCCGGCCGGAGTCTCGGCGATAACCGCGAGAGAATTCTCCCCCATGCGCGCAATCACGTAGCCCTCCTCGTGCATCGCAGGGCTGAAGACGAGGTCGTGTGCTTTGAGAAAACTCCGGATGGCAGGAGCATCGGCGCGAACGAGATCGATCCGGGCTCCGTGCGGGAATTGCAGGTGCACGCCACGGTTCTTGATCGTTTCTTCGAGATCTTTCGCCGCAAACTCATCGTCGGAGTTTTTGGCCGCCGTAATCACCACGCCCAGCCGTCCAATGGGAACGCTGGCAACGGCAGTGCATTCGCGCGGTGCAGGCACCAGATGCAAGTCCGCACAGGTGGGGGGTGCAGGCGTTTGTGCCTGGGTGGCAAAGAGGGCAGTGCTAATCAACCAAAAGGAAGCCAAGGAAGGAAGTCGGCGCATAAACCCCTCACGGCAAAGCAAGTTGCCTGCAAGGCTAATGCATGAGGATGCCTAATGTACAGGCGAAAGTAATCATTTGATGGCAAAATGATCAAAAATACGACCTATTCTGCCATCAAACGCTCGCTTCCCGCGCGGTATCTACAGCCCGAGAAACCCGCGCAATGCCTGATCGACCGCCCTCATCGTTCCGTCGTCCACGCGGCCCATCCGCGGACCGATCTTGCTGCGCGGAACCGTGGTTGCCTTATCCACCATCACCTGCGAGCGTTTTGTCAGTCCGGTTCCCTTCCCGGCGTTGACCGTAATCCGAAACAAGGGCACGTCATGCAACTCGCTCGTCAAAGGCAACACCGTCACCGAAGGATGCAAGTCGAACGCTTCCGCTTGCACAACAAGTGCCGGCCGCGGTTTGCCATAGTCGCCGGAAACGGCCATCGTCACCAGTTCTCCGCGTTTCATCGCTCGCCTTCAAGAGCACTCACGTCCTGAATCCAGCGCATCACTTCGGCCTCATCTTTCGAGTCGGAGACCATCTGCGATTGCCTGCGCGCTTCGGCAGCAAAGCGCCGTTTCCGCGCCTCTTCCACGTAGTCACGCATCAACGAGCGCAAAACTTCGGAGGCTGGCCGCTCCTCCGCCTCCACTGCCGCCACAAACTCCGCCTTCAGATCGGCGTCTATGCGCAAGTTCAACGTTGCTTCCCTGGGACGAGCGAACGTTTGTGCCACGATACGTTTCCTCTATACATATTGTAATTACGTTTCGTCAGGACAGCAAGTAACTACATAGCACAGTGATCGCATGAATCATATTCATCTCTGAGGCTCGTTTCGCCTGTCGCATGAGCCGAAGAACTACCGTCGTTTTTCCCGGAGGGAAAACGCGAAAATAGCCCAGGCTTAAGCGCAGCGCAAGCCTGGGGCAGCATTCCTCGTAAGTCTTCGCGTCCCGGAGGGCCGCATTGGAATTCTCGTCGACACGGTGTCCCTCACATGATTGCCCTCTAAGTAGCCCCGAAACCGACCAGCTGCCCCACCGCAGGTGGCCGAAGGCAGTTAGCCCCACCGCAGGTGGCCGCAGGTGGTGGCTAGCGCAGGCTCTTCAGCGCCGGATAAAGCTTCCGCCACTGAGCATAGCCGGCTTTATAAGCGACAAGGTCGCCGGGATCGGGATCGATCCGCTGCGCGACTTCGATCGCCTGGGCACACGCCGCATCCAGATTGGCCCAGTGTCCCGCGCCCACACCGGCGAGCAACGCCGCACCAAACGCCCCGCCCTCTTCCGCGGTGAGCACTTCCACCGCCTGCCCATAAACACCAGCTTGAATCCTTCGCCATAACGGGCCGCGCGCCCCTCCGCCGCCCAGCCGGACGGCGCTGACCGGAATGCCCAATTCTGCGAACAGAGTGAATGTGTCCTGCAGCGAATACGCAACGCCCTCGAGCACCGCCCGCACAAAATGCGCTGCCGTATGCTGCGTGCCGATCTTCGCGAACGCGGCACGCACCTCGGGATCCAGATGCGGCGTGCGCTCGCCCAGCAAATACGGCGCCCACTCCAAACCCTCGCTGCCCGCAGGCACTTTCGCCGCCGCCGTAGTCAACCCGTCATACTCCTGACCCGCAAAAAATGTCTCCTTCAGCCAGCTGAAACTCAACCCCGCGGACTGCGTCACGCCCATCACATGCCACACACCTGGAACTGCGTGACAAAACGTATGCAGCCTCCCTTTCGGATCCTTCGTCGGCTGCGCGGTCGCCGCAAACACCACTCCCGAAGTCCCGATGGTGGCCGACACCGACCCTGGCTGCAGAATGCCCATGCCCACCGCGCCCGCGCCCTGATCGCCGGCCCCCGCAACCACCGGGCGTGCCCACTGGCAATCCAGTCAGTCCCGCGGCACTCTCGCTGATGCGCGCGCATACCTCAGGCGACTCATAGACCTTCGGCAACCAGGCTTCTGGAATCCCCGCCGCCTCGGCCACTTCTTTCGACCAGCGCCGATGCGTTACATCGAGCAAAAGCGTTCCTGAGGCCTCCTGCACGTCGATCGCGAACTCGCCCGTGAGACGGTAGCGCACATAATCTTTCGGACACATAATGTGTCGAATCTTCGCGAAGGTCTCCGGCTCGTGCTTTTTCACCCACAGCAGCTTGGTTAGCGTGAAATTCGGCAGCGCCGGATTACAGGTAAGCTCGATCAGCTTTTCGTAGCCGATCTTTTCGTGAAGCCAATCGCATTCCGGCTGCGTGCGCGTATCGCACCAGATGAGGGAAGGCCTCAACACGGCGCCATTCTCATCCAGCATCACCGCGCCGTGCATCTGGCCCGTCAGTCCAATCGCGGCGATCTTCTGCTTCGGCTCAGGCGCAGCCGCCAGCGCCTTGCGGATGGCATCCTGAGCCGCGCGCCACCAGTCTTCCGGATCCTGCTCAGCCCAGCCCGGATGCGCGGTCCGAAACGGAGCATGTTCGCTCGATGCCCCGCTGATCAACTTGCCTGCCGCGTCCACAACCACAGCGCGCGTCCCGCCTGTGCCAACATCCATTCCGAGAAACCACATTGCCGCCCGCTCCTTGCGTAAATCGGTTTTTTTGAGCGCTTGCAGCATAGCAGTTTTGCCGCTCACCGGAAAGGTCGCCCCGCTCCTCTAAACCCGGTGCACAAAGAAATACCCCCATCTTGTACACTCTTTGCACTCGCTCCAGCACGGTTTCCCCACAAAGCGAAAATCCAAACTTCTCCGCGAAGAAAGACAAGATGACTGTGTCTGCACCCAATCCCGATCCCATCCTGCAAACCGGTATGGCCTTCTGGGCCTCGAAGACCCTGCTCAGCGCCGTCGAAATGGAAGTCTTCACGGAACTCGCCAAAGGTCCTGAAACCCTCGACGCACTCACCGGCCGCCTCGGCTTGCATCCCCGATCGTCGCGCGATTTTCTCGACGCCCTGGTCGCACTCGGCTTTCTTGAGCGCACCAATGGAACCTACGCCAACACGCCTTCAACTGATCTCTTTCTCGACAAGCACAAACCGTCTTACATCGGCGGTATCCTCGAGATGGCCAACAAGCGCCTGTTTCACCACTGGGGCAAGCTCACAATTGCCCTCCGCACAGGCGAACGGCAAAGCGAAGCCGCAGGTAGCGATGAAACCTTTGCCGCGCTCTACGCCGACCCCGCGCGCCTCAAGGGTTTTCTGCGCGCCATGACCGGCATCAGCCGCGGCGCCAACATGACCATCGCCGCGAAGTTTCCCTGGGACAAGTACAAGACCGCTGCCGACTGCGGCACCGCGCAAGGCGATCTCATCGTCCAGGTCGCACTGAAGAATCCGCACATTGCGGGAATCGGTTTTGACCTGCCCGAGGTGGCGCCCATTTTTGAAGAATACGTTGAAGCCAACGGCGTCCAATCCCGCGTTCACTTTCAAGGAGGAAGCTTCTTCCGCGAACCGCTGCCGAAGGCGGACGTCATTCTGATGGGCCACATCCTGCACGACTGGAATCTCGATGAGAAAAAGATGCTCATCCGCAAAGCCTATGAAGCTCTCCCGTCCGGGGGCGCCTTCATCGCCTACGACGCCGTCATCGACGACGACCGCTCGAAAAACGCCTTCGGCTTGCTGGCGAGCCTGAACATGCTGATTGAGACGCCCGGCGGCTTCGACTACACCGGCGCCGACTGCGTGGGGTGGATGAAGGAAGCCGGCTTCCGCGAGGTCCGTGTCGAGCACCTGGTCGGGCCCGATTCGATGGTCGTCGGCATCAAGTAACGCGGGACCAATCCGGGTCGAGCCTCCTAGAGCATTCCCTCCAACCGCGCGTAGCTCGCTTCCATTCCGTGCTCCATGCCCGAAGCAAGCATGCTTGCGCGCGTCTGTTCGTCGGGGAGCGTCATCCGAATAGTCATCAACGTTCCTTCGCCGTCTGGCTCGAACGTGGTCTCGGCATGATTGTCCGGCGTCGGATCGGGCAGAAACATCCGCTCGACATGCACGATCCGGTGGTAAGGGTTCAGTTCAAGATACTCCCCGGTCAAATAAAACCCGCCGCCTTTGCCGTTCGTCCATTCGTAGCGGATTTTGCCCCCAGGCCGGGCTTCGTTGATGCAAACAGGCATGCTCCACCCATCGGGACCAAGAAGCCATTTCTTGATCAACTGTGGATCAGTATGGGCCCGATACACCGCCTCGGGTGAAGCAGCAAAACGTCTCGTCACCACTAGGCGCGTATCGCCTTCCGTCTTCAGCGTCATTTTGCTCATCGCATTTCTCCCTTCTTGTTCTGCTTGTGCTGCTTGCTCAGCTTGTTCTCATTGATACCGGCGAGAACCTCGTCCAACCGGTCGTAATTTTTCTCCATGGTCGCGCCCAGCATCGCGAGCCATTCATTCATCGCCTCGATGCCTGTGCCTGCGAGCCGTCGCGGACGCTTTGTCCCCTCCACTCGGCGGATAATCAATCCCGCATCTTCGAGCACCTTGAGATGTTGCGAAATCGCTGGTTGCGACATCTCGAATGGATCTGCCAACTCATTGACCGTGGCCTCGCCCTGCGAGAGCCGTGCAAGGATTGCCCGACGCGTCGGATCGGCTAAGGCAGCAAATTTCGCATCGAGAGTTTCCATAGGCAATACCTTATATAAGAAGCTGCTTATCGTCAAGCCATTTTTTGGCAATAACAATTTCGGGTGGGCCTCGCCAACTCGAGCTTGGTCTCGCCAAATGGGATTCCGCGCCAGCGTGTGACATCGGGCACAGGTTGGTTTGGGTCCCGGCAGTGACAATGGTTCCGCAGGCTCGAGAGGCCCACTCTCGCGCAGCCAGGAGACTTGTCCCATGAGCGATCTCGCCCCCATTGCCGAAGCCGTAACCGTTGACCCTCTGGTCAGCCATCCGCCCGACTACCACGTCTTCCACAAGTTTCTGGAGCGCTGCAAGTCGCTTCCCGCCATCACCACCGCCGTGGTTTGGCCGCTCTCCGATGTCGCTCTGAAAGGTGCCACTGAAGCAGCCGCCGAAGGCCTGATCGAACCGACACTCATCGGCGACGAAGCTGACATGAAAGCCCTGGCCGCCAAGATCGGCGTCGACATTACCCCCTACCCGATTCTCCAGGCCGACTCCGAGTCGAAGGCTGCCGAACTGGGCGTCGCAATGTGCCGCAGCGGCAATGCCCAGGCCATGATGAAGGGCAGCTTGCACACCGACGAGTTGATGAAGGTTGCCATGCAGCGAGACACCGGCCTGCGCACCTCGCGCCGCATCACCCACGTCTTTGTGATGGATACGCCCGCCTATGCGCGCACTCTGCTCATCACCGATGCCGCCATCAACATCAAGCCGGAGTTCGAAGACAAGATTCACATCGTCCAGAACGCCATCGACCTGGCACACGCCCTCGGCATCCCCGAGCCTAAAGTCGCCTTGCTCTCTGCCGTCGAAACCGTGAACCCCAAGATTCCTTCCACCATGGAAGCTGCCGCCCTCTGCAAAATGGCCGATCGCGGCCAGATCACCGGCGGTATCCTCGATGGCCCCCTCGCCTTCGACACCGCAGTCAGCGTCAAAGCCGCCAAAATCAAGCATCTCAACTCGCCCGTCACGGGACAGGCAGACATTCTGGTCGTGCCCGATCTCGAGAGCGGCAATATGCTCGCAAAGCAGTTAGAGTATCTTGGCGGCGCACAGCTCGCCGGCATCGTACTTGGTGCACGGGTGCCCGTCATTCTTACCAGCCGCGCCGACTCAGCCGAGACGCGCCTCACCAGTTGTGCCGTCGCCGTTTTGCTCCATTACGACACCCACCCGGCAGATCGAGTCTGACGACTTCCCACCCCCCCAGAAAAATGGGCGCCTCCTCCTCGCGGAAAGGCGCCCGTTGCGTTTTCCACACAATTCCAAAAAGAACCGGATCCATCCTCGGGAGCATCCTAACCAGTGCATGGGGTAGCCCCCAAGCCGACCTGTGCGTCCTTCAACTTGCCCCAGGTAAAGGAGCCCAATGTCTACTCATACGAGCGTGGAATCCAAAGCGGCAAAAACCAACGTCCCCGACGGTTTCAGCCCCGAGGACATCAAGAACGTATCCAGCGTGCTCAACGCAGTGCTAGCGGACGTCTTCTCTCTCTACCTCAAGACCAAAAACTTCCACTGGCACATGAGCGGCGCCCATTTCCGGGATTATCACCTGCTCCTCGACGAACAGGCTTCTCAGATTTTTGCCATCAGCGACGATATCGCAGAGCGCGTGCGCAAAATCGGCGGCGCCACCATCCGCTCAATCGGCCACATCGCCCGCCTCCAGCGCATCAACGACAACGATCAGGAATTCGTGCCGGCGCGCGACATGCTGCTCGAACTCCACTCCGACAACAAGACGCTCGTTGAAAGCCTGCGTACGGCTCACGAAGTCGCCTCAAAGGCCAACGACTATGCCACCACGAGTCTGATCGAAGTCTGGATCGACGAGGCGGAACGCCGCGCCTGGTTCCTCTTCGAATCCACTCGTTAACGAACCTGCGCCTCTTCTCCCTCCCCCAGAAAGACAAAAGCCGCGCATGCGCGGCTTTTGTCTTTCTCCCTATTCCCTACTCCCTGTTCTCGATCAATCCATCGAAAGACTCAGCTGGTGCCGCACATCCGCACCCCGAACCCAGAAAATCACGTCGGTCGCAATGTTCGAGGCATGATCCGCAATGCGCTCCAGGCTGCGCGAAACCATCAGCCCATTCATCGCCTGCTGCGTATACATGGGCTTTTCCTGGATAAGCTTGAGCAGATCGGCATGCGCGCGTCTGTTCATCCGGTCAATCTCATCGTCCATCTCACGAACAGTATCGGCAAGGCGGGCGTCGCCTTCGAGCAGTGACTGGATCGCAGTGCGAATCATCCGGCCGGCGAACTCGCCCATAGCCGAGTAGTCCACCGGTAGCTCGACTTCCTCGGTCTTGATGATGTCCCGCGTCCGGCGCGAGATCCCCATCGACTGGTCACCAATGCGCTCCAGGTCGCCGTTGATCTTGATGACCGCCAGGATGAAGCGCAGATCGATAGCCATCGGCTGCTCCTTGGCAAGCAGCTCATACGCCATCTCATCCAGTTCCCGCTGTGCGGTGTTGATCGCCGTTTCGTTCTGCTTGACGTACTGGCACAGACCCTTATCACGCTGCAGATAGGCGTCCACCGCGGTCTCAACCGCCAGCTGGGCAAGAGCAGCCATCGCAAGAAGCTTGTCCTTGAGTTCGGCGAGTTGAAGTTGAAAATGAATACGCGGCACGACACAGTTCTCCTACATGATTGTGCACTATCAATTGTTACCCGTCTGCAAATTTCCCGACACGAGTGCCGTCCGTCACAAACCAAAGGAACCACGCCCGAGCCTGATCCAGGCAGACCATATGACCCCGGCGACCGCCAGTCTTCAGATCGAATCCGCCAGCCCGGTTCTGCAATCCGGTTCTACAATGACGCAGAATGAAACTGCCCTGGGCTGAATCTCGAATCTTAAATGCCGCATCTGTCTCGGCAGCATCCTCAACAGCAGCGACAGGCAGACGTGGGATTTCCCTCCAGATTTTCCTGGTGATCCCGGCCCTTCTGCTGGCCGGCCTTTTGGGATGCCACCATGCCGGGCCGCCCGTGGAGCACGAAGGACCCAATTCGCTCGGTCTCATCAGCTCAAGCCTTCCAGATGGGCGCTTTCCGGCATCTCTCACCTGCGATGGAATCGACACTTCTCCCGCTCTCGCATGGAACGCACCGCCCGCGGGCACCGGGAGCCTCGCGCTGATCCTCAACGATCGTGACCTGTCCAATGGATTTGTCCACTGGGTGCTCTTCAATCTGCCGCCCGGGTCGCGCTCTCTGCCCGCATCTCTCCCAGCGCAAGCCGAGCTGCCCGACGGCGCCCGGCAAGGCACGAACGATTTTGGCAAGATCGGCTACGGCGGTCCCTGCCCCAGCGGCACGCACCACTACGCATTCACGCTGTTCGCGCTCGATACAATGCTGAACCTCCCCGCGGGAGCAACCCGCGCGCAGCTCGACGAAGCCATGCAAGGCCACGTCCTCGCCCGCGGCGAGTTAGTCGCCAACTACCGTCGGGAATGAATCACAGGCTGCGGAAAAACAGCGTCGAAGCGCCACGGACTGTCGAGGCGATGAACCAATTCGCAAGAAAATAGGTGCCCCATCCAAGCTTCGCTTGGGTGGGAAAGCACGGACCTCAATTTGATCTTGTCATCCGAAGCGCTTTTTGAGCGGAGTGAAGGACTTGCTTTTCGCAATGCATCAATCCGCACGACCATGGGTGCCCAGAGCCTGCCCTGAGCGTAGCCCAAGGTCTCTCTTTTGAGACCTGGGAAAGCAACGAACCCCAACCAACACGATTGTCATCCTGAGCACGCGCATCGCTCACACAGCCCCCATCTCCGCCCCCTTTGCCTCATGCCCCACCGCGGCCAAAGCCGCCAGCGTCAACGCGACAATCACCACCGTAATCGCCAGCACCGGCGGATATGTGCCCCATTGTTCCGCAACCAGCGCCTGCGCCTTTCCGTTCCACGAAGTAATGAGCCCGCCAAGTTGGTAAGCCAATCCCGGAGCGGTGGCCCGCACCGGCGCCGGCGAAAGTTCCGTCAAATATGCCGGAACCACACCCCATGCGCCCTGCACCATAAACTGCATCATCACCGCGCCAATCCCCAGCGTAAGCGCTGAATGCCCGTACGCATACAGCGGAATCACCGGAATCGCCAACAACGCCGCAGCCACAATCGCCCGCTTGCGGCCCCATCTTTCCGAGAGCGCCCCAAAAACATAGCCTCCAGCCATCGAACCGAAACCGTATAAAACGCCGATCACCCCCACCGTCTCCGGAGAGAGCTTCATCTGTACCGTCAAGAATGTCGGGTACACATCCTGCGTGCCATGCGAGAAGCTCATGAACGCCGTCATTAGCAGAACGAGAAATAGAAACGTCGGAAGGAACTTCAGCAACTGCCCAGGAACCGCAGGCGCCTGCTTGCGATGGGCGCGATTCCCTGTGCGATTTGCCGCTCCAGCCAGCCACACCGGCGACTCCTCAACCCGCGTTTGCACGTAGAGCACAAGCAAAGCCGGACTGGCTCCGACCATGAACAGTCCGCGCCATCCGATCAGAGGGAAGAGAACGGCAAACGCAGCGGACGCCAGGATCGAGCCCAGCGCGTAACCTTCCTGCAAGATGCCGGAGAATGCGCCGCGCCCTTCCTTGGGCAACGTCTCAAAGGCCAGCGCCGCGCCCACTCCCCACTCTCCACCCATCGCAACGCCAAACAGGGCCCGCAGCACCAGGAGCACGCTCATCGACGGCGCAAAAGCACAGGCCAGCTCGATAATCGAAAAACTGAGAATGTTGAAGACCAGGATCGGCCGGCGTCCATAACGGTCCGCCAATATGCCAAATACCAGGGCGCCCACCGGTCTGAAGGCCTGGGTCAGAAAGACAGCGCCCAGCACGTCGGAGGGCTTTGTACCGAAGTCTGTCGCGATCGCCTTCACGCAAAAGATCAGCAGAAAAAAATCCAGGCTGTCGAGTGTCCAGCCCAGAAAGGAAGCGATAAAAGCGTTGCGTTGCGAGCGGCTCAGATTCTGGAAGTCGCGGACAAAAGACATGATCGGGAGCATAGCAGAGCGCTCACGAATCGCGGCCAGGCCTCCGAAGAGGTGCTGACACAGCTTGCGTAAATACAACCTTCGCCTTGGTCGTGCGCATGCACACGCCTGATCCGACTAGCGGAGCTGATCTTTCAAAGCATTAATCACCAGCATCGCCGTGTTCATGTTGCCTCCAGCGACCTGTTGGTAGCGGGTCGCGGCTTCTCCGTCCTGATGAGCGCGGACCATGGCGAGCAGTTGCGATCGCAGCGGTTCTTTGATGGCGGCGGCCAGAGCTCTGTAATGCTCGCGATCTGCTGCGCCGTCGCGATAGTCCTGGATGGCCTCGGTCGTCATGCACGGAAAATCGACCATCCATCGGCCATTGCGGCGCACCAACGCGAGAAATTCCTGTCCGCCGTCAAGGGTTCCAGGGTACTGATAGTCGATGCGCAATGCGCGCTCGGGTCTAACCGCAAAGGTTGTTAAAGTCGCAACAGCTTTCAGGTCGTTTTCATTCACTGCGGTAAACGTAAGATAGTAACCGGGTGGAATGTGCTCGCGCATATCTATGCGCTGTTTGGCGTCGTAGATGTCGTGGTTGGCTGGCGTGATGCAGGCGCGCGATTCCGGAAGATACAGAGCCTCGAGCCGAACCTTGTCTTTGGCGTTGAATGCAGCCACGTACTGCGCGGCGAACGCCTTCACGTCGGGCGGCACACTCGTATCCTGGGCCCGCACGTTCAAAGTGGCGGCAAAGGTCACCCCAATAAAACAGAGCCCCAGCAGTAGAACTGATTTCATAAAGACCTCGGCAAGATAATTCAGGTTGACATACAGCCTGGTCGTTCGCAAGAGGTCGCCGGTGGAATAACCGAATAACCGTCGATCCGTGAATTACTGTTTGTGCAACACCATACGCGATTGTTGCCTTATGAGTAATTTACGAGTGGACCACGACTCGCTCGGAACAGTGAAAACGCTGCGAACCGACTCGGATCACTGGCTGTTCTCTGGTCGCCGCCTGACTCGGAGGACCGTCGCGCCAAGTAGAATACCCAGCGCCACTCCCAACGGGACGAGGACCATTGCACACAACATGGCGAGTATGCCATCACCAGGGGCGCAGCAGTTCAGTCCAGCCGCAGCGATGGCGATCATTGCGCTAGCGACAAATCCCGCCAGGATGCCGCCCACCACGCAAGCTGCATAGAACAGGATGCTCCGTATAGCTCTCGCCCGGGACACAGCAACAGTTTACAGTGCAGTTGCAGCGTGGGCGGCCGAGAAGTTCGGCACAAGTCAGCTCAGGGAAGGTGACTACTCAATTTCGGAAACTGGTCAGAATCTCTCGCGCGATTGAAATGATCTGCTTGTTGAAGTCGTCTGTCACCGAGAAGATGCCATCGGGCGAGATATTTGGAATGCTGAACATCGGTCTCAGTTCCTCGACCGCCGAGTTGTGACCGCACCAGTACCGGTACAGGCGACGGTATCCGATATAGACCTCGATCTCGCCTGCAACCAGTTGCTCAAGAAGCGATATTGAAGCCTTGCGCGTGGCTAGTCGCCGAAGTTCAACCTTTGAGATTTGCTTCACCTGGCCAGCCCCATAACGGTCTGATCCATTGTGCATCACCAGAGTCGAGGTTCCGGTAGGATGACCCGCAATTGGGAAGTAACCCCCAAAGCTGCTCAGCGCGGTTATTTCCCAATAGTCCACGACACGCCCACGATGGCCGTTTTCATGGTGCCCATCTTGTACCATTCGCTCCTCGCTCTTGCCTCGTTACAATGACCCAACGCTACTTCTCAACCACGATGGTGAATTTGGGCAGCCAATGACGGAGTTTGTGATTCTCAGGGCATCGCAAGTCTTGGACCAGGGGGAACTGATTCGCTTTCTGAAGGAGCAGTTTGGAAGTTCAATGCGAACCGTTGGCAAGTCACTTCCCGGCATGGAAACGTTTGAGGTCCGTATCAAGGTCCCGTCCAAAGAGTTTGAGTCGGTCAGCGACTTCATCCGTTCGAGGCGTTCTGGCGGTGCCGATGAATTTGTGAAGTACACGTTAGGTTCGATCAATCGCAGATATACGAAACGCGATCTCCTGAACGCAGAACTTCTCTGGGCAACGATCGTCCCGCACTTTGAGCCTTGCGGTGAGGAGTGCGGAACCGCATACGAAACTCTCTGTAGTGATTGCAACTTGGGGCGGCAGGTCTCAGACCTTCTGCTCGATCTCCGCAGAGCGCCGCAGCACAAAGACATTTGCGAGACGATCTCATGGATCGAGTGGATCGTCACATCACGGTTCAAGAAGGTTGTCCAAGACAACGGTTTGTCGGGCGTTGAGTTCAAGCCCGTTTTCGACCTGAGGTCGCCGTTGGCGAGTTCGCGGATGTGGTCGCAGATTCAGGTCACTGGGCGAGCAGGTAGGCTGGCCGCGTCGGTACTTCTGGGACGCGATCCATTCGATACCGCGCATGTTCCTTGGCGCTGCCCAAATGGACACTCCATCGTGACGCAATTCCTATCCGAGATTGGCATCCGCGAATCCGATTGGGATGGGGCAGACCTTACGATCACGAGCGATCTATTCGGAGAAGGCAGAAGCTTGTTACGACCAACTCCGCTCCTGCTGATTTCTCAAAAAGCGTTCCGGTCGTTCGAGCAGGCCGGAATCCGCGGCCTTTCATACGAGGTTGCGCGCATTGAGAGGTAGCGGTTGGATCACCCGCCACCCGGCAGTAACGAAAAAGTGAACAGTCAACGACGTGGATCCGGCGGCCGCCAGACCGCACTTCTCGCTCACAGCTTTTTGGAAATAGGCAATTGACGGCCGATCGGCCAATCGTTTCTGCAGGAACGCCTTCAGGCTCAGAAAATTCCCGTCATAAAATGAACTTTAAAATACTCTCTTGACTTTTCATAAAAGGCGTGACTATACTCCCCGCGCTTGAGTAAATCGAATTACTCAGTAAGCCTGAGGAGGCCGCCCCACATGCACGTGAGCGGGGCTTCATTGGGAATCGAACCATAACCAAGGAGAATCCGCCATGCTGTACCCCCCTGAAGTTCGCAGGAGATCCCTGTCTAAAAATCCGATGGCGTTCTTCGCCACCGCGATCTTCGTATCTCACGTTTCTCTGCGCAGCAAAGCTGCATGCCCAGGTCGTCGCCACCTACGACTTCGAAGACGGGACGGCAGATGGCTGGACCTCCTTCAATGCCGCAAGCACCCCAGTGGCCTCCACGGCCGCAGCTCAATCCGGAACCCATAGCCTGCTGACAACCACGAACTCCACCGGCGCGAGCAGCGGACCGTCTATCAATCTAAGCGGCGTTCTTCAGGCTGGTGCCCAATATACGATCACCGGCTACGTGCAGCTGACCAGCGGCGAAACCGCCACCAACGCGAATTTCACCATCGTGAGAAACGATCCAAGCTGCTCGGGCGGCACATGCTTCGACACTATCGGCGCCTACCAGGTGGCCGTGTCGGATTCAGGCTGGGCGCAAATCGGCGGAAGTTATACCGTCAGCGCAACGGAGACCGGACTCACGCTCTATGCCCAACTGATCGGCCCCACTACCGCTACCTCTTTCTATCTGGATGACGTCGTCATCACCGAGACGGCGCCACCTCCGGGCGGAACACCGGTGGCCACTTACACGTTCTCTGACGGCGGACTCGATGGGTGGGCTCCGTTTGGAAGCGCGACCCTCACCAACGCAGCCCCGCCAATTGCCGATCCCAATGGCGACACCCATAGCCTGCTGACCACAAATCGCACTGCCACCTACATGGGACCGAGTCTGAACCTGCTCAGCGTGAATAATGTCGTGGCGGGCGCAACTTATCAGGTCAGCGCTTACGTCCTCCTCGCCGCGCCTGACGCCACCAACCCCACGGCTACGATATCGACAAAAACCGCGGACTGCGCGACATCCGGGTCCTACGGCACTGTCGCAACCTCGGGCGCGCTTTCGAGCACCGCCTGGACAAAAGTGCAGGGCACATTCAGCTTCAGCGATCTGCCCGGCGCGCCCACCAGTCTGATCCTCTACATCCAATCCAGCAGCGCAACCGACTCGTTCTACATCAGCGACGTCGTCATTGGCGAGTTGTCGCCTCCACCGCCGAATCCGAGCCAGCAGGACAACACGGGCATCACAAGCACGTTTGAAGACGGAGGTCTCGACGGGTGGAGCTCGCGCACCGGCAGCTCGACCGTCACCAACAGCACGGCCGCTGCGCATTCAGGAACGCACAGCCTGCTGACGACAGGGCGCGTCGCGAACTACGACGGCCCACAAATCAATGTAAGCAACAAGATGTACTTCGGGTCGGTGTACAACATCAGCGCATGGGTCATGCTGCAACCCACTGACGGGTCGAGTCACGTCATCAACATGAGCCTGCAGACCACGCTCGAGGGCAACACGAGTTATCCGAGCATCACCGCCTACCCCGGCGTAACTGTGCCGGCTGACGGTGCCTGGCACCAGATCAGCGTCACCAACTACACCATGGGAAGCAATTACGACCCTGGCACGGCTTTCCTCTACTTCCAGACGGTCCCGTCTTCGGGCAACGATCTCGTCTCCTTCTACATCGACGACTTCCAGCTCACGTACCTGCCGCCGCCGGTGATCCAGACCAACATTCCTTCCATCTACAAAACCTTCCAGGAGTTCTTCCCCATCGGCGCTGCCGTCGATACGACGGATCTCTCCGGACCGCATGCTCAATTACTCACCATGCACTTCAACAGCATGACACCCGGCAACGATCTGAAGTGGAGTTCGGTCGAACCAAGCCTCGGAACCTACAACTACACCAACGGCGATGCCGAAGTAGGCGAGGCCACCTGCGCCAATATGCGTGTGCGCGGACAGAATCTCGTCTGGTCGACCGGCGCGCAGACTCCTTCCTATGCATTCGGCGATGGCACCAACTCGCCTGCGAACCAGGCCACCGTCACCGCCAATATCCAGGAACACATCCAAAGCGAGGTGCAGCACTTCGGCAACAAGGTCTATGCGTGGGATGTAGTCAACGAGCCTCTCGATCCCAGCCAACCCGACTGTCTCGAACACGGCCCGTTCTACAACGTGCTCGGCGCGAGCTACCTCGACATCGCGTTCAAGGCCGCCAAACAATATGCCCCACCAGGAACCAAGCTGTTCATCAACGAATACAGCACCGCCGATCCAAATCGCCTCGCCTGCCTTGTTAAGGTCGTCCGTGAACTGCGGGAGCGGGGCGTCCCAGTAAACGCAATCGGGCACGAGATGCACAATGCCATCAACTACCCGTCTCCTCAATCCATGCTCCAGGCCATTGGCACCGTTGCCTTCAACTTCCCCGGCATCGATCAACAGGTCACCGAGCTGGATATGAGCGTCTACAACGCAGGCGACACCGCCTCCAACTACGGCAACAGCATTCCGCCGTCGGTTCTGGCGGAACAGGGCTGGCTCTACAAACAATACTTCGACGTCTTCCGGCTTCTGAGGGGCCAGATCAGTTCTGTCACCTTCTGGGGCATGGCGGACGATGACACATGGCTGGACAGCTTCCCTGTGAGTCGCACCGACTATCCGCTGCCCTTCGACATGGGATTGCAAGCCAAGCCGGCCTATTGGGGTGTCGTCGATCCCACGCATCTACCCGGCTATGGGCTCAAGTTCACCGCTTCCACTCAACCTGGAACGGCCGGATCGAGCTCCGTGACGTTGACCGCAACCAACGGCAACGTCGGACCAGCTTACGCCACCCAGATCACCAGCTTCACACTCACGCAAATCTGGGGTCCGCCCTGTTCGCCGAAGATCACAGCGCCCGGCGCATTCCCGATCTTGCTTGGCGATATCGCGACCAGCGGCACCGCCAGTGCGACATTTACCGTTAACGCCGCCGGTTGCAGCCCCGTTTCGCAGTTCATTCTGACTGCGCCGTGGCGTTCTTCCGTTTACCACACAGGGACTTTCGTTTCTCCCATCAGCTTCAAGAAATAGGCTGAGCCACTCTCGAAGTAACCCTGGGGTCAGTCCGTTACGGACTGACCCCAGTGCTTTCTAAGCCACAATCAGCTTCCAACAGAATATTTGTTGCAACGAATACTCTGCCCGCCTCGTCTCATTGGTAGGCACGTCCGAGTCCCTTCGGAGGAAATGCCTCTTCTCTGTATTGTGCCCATATCCCCGGCTCGGTCACGATCGACGCCGCCGACAACCCTTAGCGGCCCAAGGGCCCCTTCTCCAAAGGACGTGAACGATGAAGCGTTTGGCATTACTGACGGTCTCTCTGACGCTCGCCGGCCCTCTGGCCCTCGCGCAAACATCCACATGGGTGCCCGACAAGGCCCACAGCGAAGTTGACTTTTCGATTCTGCACTTGGGCTTGTCCCACGTGAACGGCCGCTTCGGCAACATCGGCGGCGCCATCACCTGGAACGAAGCCGACATCACCAAGTCCTCCGTGAATGTCACCATCGATGTCACCTCGGTTGACACCGGTGTACCCCCAAGAGACAACGATCTCAAGAGCCCGAACTTCTTTGACGCTGCCCAATTCCCGACCGCGACCTTCGTCAGCACCAGCGTCGCAAAGAGTGGCAGCGGTCTCACAGTGAACGGCAATCTGACCCTCCATGGAGTCACGAAGCCCGTGACACTCGACGTGCAGGGTCCCACCGGTCCTATTCAGGGCATGGACAAAAAGCCGCATTCCGGTTTCTCGGCAACCACCACCGTCAGCCGAACCGCGTTTGGCATTGCCCCCAAATACCCTGCCTCGATGATCGGCGATGATGTGAAGCTCAACATCGAATTGGATGTCGCCAAGCAATAACAGTGCATCGGGGAAGAATGCGTCGACGCAGTCCGCCTCGTCACGACTCACGGGAGACAACCAATGGCAGCTCTGAAGCATGAAATCGCGCAGGAGCGCCCCTTCTCCAGCCCCGAGGAAGAGGCGCTCCTGAACTTGATGCGGACTGCCGATTGCCTCCAGCGGGAGTTTCAGCGCGTGAGCCGCGAATGGGGCGTGACCAGCACGCAATATAACGTTCTGCGCATCCTGCGCGGCTCACATCCGCAAGGGCTCACATGCTCCGCAATCGGCGAAAGAATGATCACCGCCGAGCCCGATATCACGCGCCTGCTCGCGCGCCTCAAAGCTCTCAAGCTGATTCGCCAGCAGCGCGACCGCCAGGATCGACGTGTCGTCTGGACACAAATCTCCGATGCGGGACTGGATCTGTTGCGCCAAATGGATCCCACAATCCAACGCACTCCCAAAAAACTGCTCGAGCATCTGACCGAAGATGAGGTAGCAGAGTTGACCCGGCTCCTTGAGCTCGCTCGCAAACCCTGCGTCGATGGTCAGAATCCAGTGAGTTGCAGTGGCAATGCGGAATCGAGCAGCTGCGACAAAGCGCGAGAGACAACGCGGACGACGTGACATGGTCGAGCGGCAGAGACAAAACTCAAGAATGGTTGGGAAAAAGGTCGTCCGATCTAAATAATGTCTTACCGGCTCACGATCTTCTTAGCCACTGTCTCTTCGTCTACATCCGCCTGGATGATCTTATTGTGCAAACAATAAAGCGCCAACTCGAGCCGGTCGGAAACACCTAACTTATCGTAGATCTTCCTAAGATAATTCTTGATAACCTGTTCGGTCGTTCCCAATTGAAAGGCGATTTCCTTATTCCGCTTGCCCTGCGTAATGCAGGTGATGATGGCCATTTCTTTGGGCGACAAACGTGGTTGACTCCGCGGACTTACCAGCGCTGCAGCCTGCGACCGATACGCATCGATAACCCAATTGACCGATTGATTGTCGATCCAGGTCTCGCCGGCGGCGATTCTGCGTACACAGCGCACCAGCAGGTCCGGCGAGATCGACCGCGAGATGATTCCCCGTACGCCCCGTCGATAGAGCTCCACCGTTTGATTTTCGTCGGCAGAAATAGCCTGCACGATAAGTTTTACATCGGGAGTTACGCGCAAAAGATCCGGGATGGCGTTGGTCGTGCCAACCAGCAGGCCGCCCTCGAGGAGCACGACATCGGTCGGATAACGCTCGATTGCAGCGCGCAGATTGTCGAACGAGTCGGCCTGTGCAACGACTCGCAGATCGTCTTCCAGCGCAAAAATCTTTCGGATTCCAACGCGATAAATAGCTTGGGAGTCCGCAAGAATAATGCGGATAGCACCCGGTCTCACCGGCCCGTCAACTACTTCGCCTTCAGGAGTTTCGTCCAAGAATTCCATAAATAGGCTGCAAGACCGCCAGCGCGTGACCTCACCGCTCCGCAAACCGGTAATCGTCGATTGTTGCAGCAGCCTGGTACTGGCCCTCGCTTAAGGAGCAGCGTACCACACGTCCGTGGCAGCGAACCATGACATCGGTCGGTGCCCCCAGGATGCTTCCTGGCATCCGAATCGAAAAATCGATGCCCTGTCCCACTTCAAGCGGGTCATGTACTTCAAGCAGCACACCGCTCGCCGAGACATTCCGCGTTAACGCCTTAGACTCCTCTTGGTCGGAAGATAGAACCGCCTGGAGGGAGAGTGGAAAACGGACCGCACACCGAACTTCCTTCCGTGAAGCGGCCGAGGCTGAGGGGCCATTCTTGGGTGCGAATGTCATTTTTGAGGTGTCCTTCATGCTGCGTCCAGAGTTACTGGTTTCAAAACTGAAACAACTTTAAACGAAATTTGAGATTAAACGTAGGGCACCAAAGTTTTTCGCTAGGTAATCGATTATGTACCACCGCATCTAGCACTTGCATCTCGCCAATTTCCCTTCAACCTTTTTCGTCCCTATTGGCGAGGAAAGAACGCCGCCGAAGCACCCACCCAGGCCTGATTTTTGTTGTGATCGACACCCATCATTTTCCCGCGCCCCAGCCGGACTAGTGAGAGGGCAGGCGTCAACTTTTCTCCGTCAGGCCACATATAAAGGATCCGGAATTCGGCTTGAGTCAGCCCCTGCGGCGTGTCGATCGTCGGCACAAAGCTCATCTTCTGCTGCAGCAGATAACCGGCCCGCTGTTCAATAGGGACAGCCTCCAGCTGCATTTGGGTTGGTTCAAACTGAATGCCCTTGCCGGCAAAACTGAAGAGCGGCTTGAGCAACAATTCCGTGTACACGGCGTCACGACCGCAGCCGGCGGGGAGCGTTACACCGGCCGCAGCGAGCTTGGCGCGGCCCTCTCCCTCAAGAAATTCGCTGAGGAATACCGCAGGAGGAACGATCTGGTCGGGAACGGTCTGGCCGGCAACAATGGGGTCGGACACATTTGGACCCGACAGCCAGGGCACCGAAAACTTGCTGATGAGGAAGTACCAGTTCGGATGACCGGCCCACTCGACGTCCCACGAAAGTGTCAGGTCGAACGGCAATCGAATGCGCCGCGCAATCAGCTCATCGGCAATCGCGCGATTGTAAATTCGATGGATTGGTACCAGCCGGCCGCTTGCGTCTTTGTAATGCAGTTTGTCGCCGATCGCCTGCAGTTCCGCGATGTCGACAATCGCGATCCCCAGCCGCTTCGCCGTACAGGTGAAATCAGGCAGAGTTTTTTGATGCCAGGGATCGACCTCCGCGAGCACCACGTTCTCCGGATCGCGACTCGCAAGCACCGTCCGCGCTAAGAGCTCCCAATAACTCTCCTCATTAAGTCCACTTAGAAAGTTGGCTAATGTCTCGGATAGCCCATAGATCTCTCGATATGCCGAGCAAAGCAACGCCTGATATCCGAACACAGACGGGAACGCCTGAATCTCAACTAATCGAGGAGTAAGTTCGCCACTTCCATCGCGCACCAGCGCAAAATCAGCGGTAAGAAAATGCGGATGCTGCGTTTCGTTTTGAACGCTGTAGCCCTGCGGAATGGCCCGCCGTGCCGCGGACAGATAGTTCGGATCGGCAATCAATCGAGAACAAAGCGCTGCCCCTTCCTCCGCCATCTGCTGTAACAGCAATTCGGGCACGAACACGGGCGTCTCTGCGATGCGAAACTCCACCTTCGCACCGCTTCGATCATCGAGAAGCTGCCGGAGCGCCGCGTATTTGCCATCCGTGTACTCACGATTGAAGCCGACCCGCAGCTCTCGAATCAACGAAACACCTCGACGGAACTTCGAAACTCGTAAGAATATAGCGCGTGAAGTCCGATTGCTCGTCTTCAACTCACAAAACCAGTGACGACGGGAACAGCTAAGCAACACATTCCTAACGTACTCCAAAGCACGCTGCATGTCGGCTGCCAAGTCAGCGCTGTGCCGCTCGCGCGAACCTTCGAAGAAACCTCCGCGCATGGCAATTCTCTGCCGGATCGGCCGGAATCTTTATTTCGCTGCTCCACCCGGTTTCGTCCTGATTTGGCCTAATGCTTTGGGGTTTCTCCGGCTCTTTCCGACACGATTGAAAACGATTAACACCTCTCGGCAGAGAAATTATTTTGGTTTCAGTACTTTTGTTGTAGATTTCGTGCATCTTTTGGGTTAGTCTTTCCGTGCGTATTGCCTTTCATAACGCAAGGAGTGTAAGTTCATGCGTTTAAACTCGCTTAAAGTTGCTGCCCTCGTTTTTGGTACGGTTTGTGCAATTCCAGCTCTGGCCTATCCGGGCAACCCTATGCCGGGTGACGGCCATATCGCCGCCTATCCGGGCAACCCTATGCCGAGTGACGGTGGCCATATCGCCGCCTATCCGGGCAACCCTATGCCGGGTGACGGTGGCCATATCGCCGCCTATCCGGGCAACCCTATGCCGAGTGACGGTGGCCATATCGCCGCCTATCCGGGCAACCCTATGCCGAGTGACGGTGGCCATATCGCCGCTTATCCGGGCAACCCTATGCCGAGTGACGGTGGCCATATCGCCGCCTATCCGGGCAACCCTATGCCGAGTGACGGTGGCCATATCGCCGCCTATCCGGGCAACCCTATGCCGGGTGACGGTGGCCATATCGCCGCTTATCCGGGCAACCCTATGCCGAGTGATGGTGGCCATATCGCCGCCTATCCGGGCAACCCTATGCCGGGTGACGGTGGCCACATCGCTTAGAGTGCCAAACGGTCACACCAGGTGTTGGTTGCAGCGGGACAGTACGGTCGTATTGAGTGCTGAGTCGGTTCTTTAGGGTTGTCTTTGGAATCGCTGCTAGACTTGACTCGCTGGATCATGCTGTAGCGCTTGGGCGCGGGTGATGAATCTCGATACCGGACTGTGGATTGGTAGCCTTGTGGTGGAGGCCGCGCTAGTCGGCTTGCTTTTCTACCGTTGCGTTTGGCGAACATTCCCGATTTTCACAGCCTTATGCGCCACGGAAGTTCTCTCGAGCGGCGTCGCTTATTTGGTGCTGCACTACTCACGAAATTCCTATTCTTTCTATTATCTGGTCGAATCGGTTCTGAGTGAAATTCTCGAATTTGGCGTTCTCGTTGAGATCTCCTGGTCTGTTCTCCGTCCGATGCGCGCTTCCCTTCCCCGCCGAACCCCTTTCGTAATTGCGATTGTTATCTTGGCGATCGGTGCCGCCATCTGGCCTTTCTCGGCACTTCAATCTCTGGTCATTCTTCATCCTGCGCTCCGGACAATCGCTCATTTGCAGCAGACCACCGCGGTTTTGAGGGTCCTGCTTTTCCTCGCGCTGGCTGGCTGCAGCCAACTGCTTTCCATCGGTTGGCGGGATCGGGAACTGCAGGTGGCCACGGGGCTGGGGTTTTATTCCCTCGTCAGCCTCGGGACGGCGATGGTGCACTCTCACCAATCCACCTGGACTCAGTACACCCAGCTACAGCAGTTTGTGATTGCCAGCTTTATCTGCGCGCTCTTCTACTGGATCTACAGCTTCGCGCAAAAAGAAGCCGAACGCCGCGAATTCACTCCGCAGATGCAAAACCTGCTCCTCGCCGTCGCCGGAGTGGCCCGTGCAGAGCGAACCGCGCTCACAGCCGCTTCACACCCCGGCAATCAGCCGCGAAAAGATCGGTAACTTACTGTCTTTTCAGCTCCAAGGCTCTTGAATCCACGAGATTTCCACACTATCAGCTCTAGAGTGTTACTTGCTGATCCATTCAAGTGTCATGATTTCTATCGTTTACATCGTTTTACGAGCTCACCGAAAAGTATCATTGACCCCCGCGCAAGGTTACTTTAAGTTACTTACGTGTGGAGAAACTGTGAGTACTCCCCAGAGAAAAATGTGCCCAGTTCGAGCGGTTTGATTTTCCACAAGCACGGTTTTCTGGTAAGAGTTATAGAACAACTTAGAAAGCCGTGGGCAGCCTTCGAAGAAAGGCTTCCGGCAGTCCGGCCTGAGTGAGGATGGCAAATGATCTTTCCTCTGATTCAAATTGCCACGTTGACGATCGTGGCTCTTTACCTTGGTCGCTGGAGAATGGCGGTTCGCCGGCGGAACTCGCAGTCGTGGGATTCACTTCTTGTCCGGCTCCGGCCTGACTGGAGTGCACGCGAGTTGAGCGATCACTTCCTCTGGAAAGAAGGCGTCAACTCCACGCCTGAAGAGACATGGAAGCGCATTCAAGGCGCGCATGGCCTCTGGGCGATGTACCAGAACTCCCGCGTGATGCTCGAAATGGCGGATTACGCTTTCCGTAACTGCGGATCAGCTAATCGCGAATTGATTGAGGCGCTGCGCAGCGATGCGATGCAAATTCGCGTATGCGTGCTGATGGCCCTCACTCAATATGCTTTCACGCAAGCCAGCGAAGGTGTCCGCGTCAATGCGTTCCGCGCCGCTTCAATGTACACCGGCATGGCAGCGCGCATGACCCAGCTGCTCCAGGAGAACGCGGCGGTCATGGTTCCCGATTTTGTCGCTGCGATGTAATTCCGCGCTTCCCGCTTCGCACAAAACCCCAGCCTTTGCTGGGGTTTTTGCTTGCCTGTCGTTCGCTGCAACTATGCAAGATTCGATTCCAGAAATGCATTGATCTGCTTGTACTCCGCTTCACTCAGGCGGAAGGTGAGCGCCGGCGCAATGCCTTCCACCTGCTCCGCGCTGCGGCCGCCCACAATCGCCGCCGTGATGGCCGGATGATGCAGCGTCCACGCCACGGCGACTACACCAGGAGCGACGCCATGCTTGTCGCCGATCGCGCGCAGCTGCTCCACTAATTTCAAGTTGCGGCTCAAGCGTGGCTCGTTGAACTCCGGTGCGCGGCGGCGCCAGTCGTCGGCAGGCAGTTGCGCCACCCGCTCGGCCGTCATCTTCCCGGTGAGAAGACCGGAGAGCATGGGCGAATAGTTGATGACGCCGATGTTGTTGGCTTGCGCGAAAGGCAGCACATCCTTCTCAATCGCGCGGCGCAGCATGGAGTAGGGTGGCTGCAGGCTGGTGATCGGCGCAATCTTCTGTGCGCGCTTCATCTGGTCGACATTGAAGTTCGAGACGCCGATCCAGCGGATCTTGCCCTGCTTCTGAAAGCGCGCCAGGGCTTCCCACCCTTCCTCGATTTCGTCTGCGGGATCGGGCCAGTGAATCTGGTAGAGATCGATCGTGTCGCGGCCCAGGCGGCGCAGCGAGCTGTCCAATTCCTCCTGCAACGACGCGGCTTTCAGTGAACGATAGATGGAGCGATCGGCCTGCCAGCGCATGGAGCACTTGGTAAACACATACGGCTTATGGCTGCTGGTCTTCAGTGCGCGCGCGACGATTTCCTCGGAGTGGCCCAGGCCGTAGATGGCAGCAGTGTCAATCCAGTTGACGCCAAGGTCGAGGGCGCGGTGAATGGCTGCGATCGATTCGTTGTCGTCCTGCGGGCCCCAGGCGTACTCCCAGTTGCCGCCCCCGATGGCCCATGCGCCAAAGCCGATGGCTGTGAGTTTCAAATCTGAGTTGCCCAGTGTACGGAGTTGCGAAGGAGAAGAAACGGTAGTCGTCATAACACTTCGTTGGATGAGTGCAATCGCGACTGGTTGCACGAAGTGCGCCTTCTAGTGCACTCCAATCAGCTGAGCCCACTCCCAAAATTGCCTACGTGGAACAATTTGGACTGGCCGTCTTGGACAGGCCGTCCAGGCAGACGCTGCGCTCAGCGCGCACACGCTCGGTCATACGTTCGCCAGTGCATCGGTAACCTGCGGCTTGTTCCTTAAAGGGCAGCGTACAAGCGCCGAAGTGGGAGAGCCAAAGCTCCGCAGGCGGGCTAAGATCGCTTCATTCTTCAGAGCGGTCCCGCCGCATCGACTGCTCTTGAGCCTGAGGTGCCACATGCGCTCTGCCAGTTCAATGAGTTTGAGGAATCGGATCGCCCGGCTGTTCTGGGAAGCAAATACCATCGTTTGCGCGTTCCTGGCGCTGCACGGTGTACTGATGTGCTTCGGGGTCCTCAGCTACAACGCGCCCGTGTCTGCGCTGAGCGTGCCCCTGGGTGCACTGCTCGCGGCAGCAGGCGTCCTGCTGACTGCCTTCTCGTTGTGGAAATCCCGCCCGCTCTGGCGGGACTAGCCGGGACTGGCCGTCCAGGCGATCGCTTCGCGTGGCCGTGCGAGAATTGTTCCCCGTGGAAGGACTGGCCGTCCAGGCAAAGGTTTCGCATAGCGAAGAATCCGCTCTTCATACAACTTCAATCGGCACGACCATGGGTGCCCAGAGCCTGCCCTGAGCGTAGCCGAAGGGTCTCGCGTTTGAGATGTGGGAAAGCAACGAACCTAAACCCACCATTGTCGTCCTGGGCGAAGCCGGTCGCGCAGCGAGAGGCGCAGTCGAAGGACCTGCGGTTGCTTTTGCTTCGTCGTTTCGCAAACGGAGGGAGCAGTGGCCTTCAGGCCCTCTGAATCAAGCCACCCCGATCCACAGAAGCCATCCCAACCCACAGAATTGTCATCCTGAACGGAGCGCGTCTGGGGCCCCCATTGCACGCCAGTGCGATGGGGGTAAGCGGAGTGAAGGATCTGCTTCTCGCATCTCGCAATGCTTCAATCCCTAAGACCATGGGTGCCCCATCCTAGCTTCGCTAGGGTGGGTTTAACGAGTATCAACTCAGATTCGACAACCCGAACCCCAACGACCCCGCACACCCCCCCGGTTTACCCTTGACTTGCAATCATGCCCAACTTCAAGCTGAAGCCAACCCACGCCCCGGTCAAAGCGTATTACGAGACGCTGGAGAAGTTCGGGCGCGGCAAATTCGACAACGAAGGCAACATCCGCCGCGCCTTCGAATCTCTGTTAGAAAAATGCGCGCGCCCATTCGACTGGTTCGTCGTCGGCGAATACCAGATTGCCCGCACAGGCAAAAGCCCGCTGCGGGTCGACGCGGCCATCCTCGACGCCTTCAACCTCCCGCACGGCTACTAGGAAGCCAAACTGCCTGCCGCACAATTACAAAGAAGAACTACATCGCCCGCAGAAAAATCGAGCATGCCGAATCTCGAACGCACCGACAGATATGACCGATAACAGGACCCCAGAGAGCCGAAGCGCACTGATGGCCCGCATCGGCGGAAAAGATACAGCTCCAGAGCTAGTAGTGCGGCGGTTGCTTCACTCCTTGGGCTACCGCTTTCGGCTTCACAGGCGCGACCTGTCGGGTAAGCCGGATATAGTATTTCCAGCACGACAAAAAGCGATCTTCGTGAACGGCTGTTTTTGGCACGCTCACGGTTGCCGGATCGGGCGACCTCCGAAGTCGAATCTGGAATTCTGGGAACCCAAATTAGCCAAGAATCGTGCCCGTGACAAACAGAACAAAGCCACCCTCCGCTCAATGGGTTGGTCCGTTTTGACGGTGTGGCAGTGCCAAACACGGAAAGCGAACGGATTATCCACAAGACTGCTGTCTTTTTTGGGACCGCCTGGCAAAAGTCCGATCAACGCGAGGAAAACTAAAGGGTAAAGTTAGAAGAAGAGGTGGCTAAGAGCTCATGTCGCGGCCAATAGGAATTGACTTGTTCGCCGGCGCAGGCGGGCTCAGCCTCGGTTTCGAGCAGGCGGGATTCGACATCGTCGCTGCAATCGAAATCGATCCCATTCACTGTGCAGTCCACAAATTCAATTTTCCCGCTTGTACCGTCTTCCCGCAGTCAATCTCCAATTTGACTGGTGCTGAAATTCGTGCAAAGGCAGGGTTGGGGCGACGCAGAATCGACGTGGTATTCGGTGGTGCTCCTTGCCAGGGCTTTTCGCTGATCGGTCAGCGGGCATTGGACGACCCACGCAATAGCCTTGTTCGGGACTTCGTTCGCATCGTATCCGAACTAAGACCGGCCTACTTCGTCTTCGAAAATGTCAGAGGCCTGACTTTGGGTAAGCATCGTTTTTTCTTGGACGAGTTGATTGATGCATTTTCTGCCTCCGACTACAGAGTTCGCTTGCCATGGAAAGTATTCGATGTCGCCGACTACGGGGTTCCACAGCATCGCGAACGGTTGATACTGATGGGCGCGAGACGAGGCGAAGCGTTGCCCGACTATCCGCCCGCGATGTTTAGTCCGGCCGATGGCGCTACAGTGGGGCACCTACCGATTGGGCCCTCGTGCATGGACGCGTTGGGCGACCTGCCGGATGTGGACCGGTACGACGATCTGCTCAGGACCGACGCGGTTCCCATCCATACCTTCGGGCTGCCAAGCGAATACGCGAGGACTTTGCGTTGTCTTCGGAATGCTGGGTGGTATTACGGCTATCGCCGCCAGTGGGACCGAAACGTGCTCACGTCGAGCCTCAGAACCGTTCACACCGCAATTTCCCAACGACGCTTCGCGGAAACTGAACCCGGGAAAGTCGAGCCGACTTCGCGATTTTACAAGCTCTCGGCCGACGGGATCAGCAACACACTAAGAGCGGGAACCGACTCCGCGCGCGGAGCATTCACGAGCCCGCGCCCGATACACTACGAGTATCCGCGCTGTGTGACAGTACGCGAAATGGCTCGTTTGCACGGATTTCCCGATTGGTTCAGATTCCACTCCACAAAATGGCATGGAGCCAGGCAGATTGGCAATTCGGTTCCTCCACCCTTCGCCAGGGCCGTTGCACGCCAGATTATTCGAGCCATAGGTGTCGAACCTGAGCTGCCAACCGATCCGGTCGCGCTCGACGATTCTGCGCTCCTGCAGTTGGATATGTCGGAAGCCTCCAAATACTTCGGCGTTCCGGTTCCGATTCGGAAGCGCGACCGTAAAAGCGGTGCAAAAAAGCGAAAGCAGCATGAGATCGAAGCACAGCGCGATACGATGCAAATGGAAATGTGCTTCGCTTGATTTTGGAGCAGCTACGCGCCACATCGATCGCTCGCGCGATGACCGGAAGGATGATTGATGGCGAAGAAACCCGATAAATCGGCCCAGTACGCACCGATCATCGTCTATGTATTCCGGAAACATTGGACCAAAGGAACGGGAGAATTCGAATTCCATCGCGACGAACTGGTCGATGCGGCAGAGTCACTCGGTGTAGTACGCCCCGACAATCTCGGCGATATTATCTATAGCTTCAAATTCCGTCGCGAACTGCCAAATGAGATTTTGCAGACGGCGCCGAAAGGCAAAGCCTGGATGATCGAAGGGGCTGGGCGAAGCCGCTACCGATTCCGGCTGGTCGAGGTTGGCGGCACAACGATTAAGCCTCGTCAGAATCTTGCGGCTATCAAAGTCCCGGATTCGACGCCCGAAATTATCGCAGCCTATGCGTTGGGCGACGAGCAGGCCCTACTGGCGCGGGTGCGTTACAACCGGTTGATCGACGTCTTTCTCGGCCTGACGACATATTCTCTTCAGAACCATCTTCGCACCCACGTCAAGGGAATGGGTCAGATCGAGATCGACGAAATATATGTCGGTCTGAATAGAAACGGCGCGCAGTTCGTGATTCCCGTGCAGGCAAAAGGTGGCTCGGACAAGCTTTCTCCCGTCCAAACAATGCAAGACATCGCGTGCTGCCAGGCGAAATTTCCCGATATAAGTTGTCGCCCTGTTTCAGCTCAATTCATGGAGGATGAAGTTATAGCCCTCTTCGAATTGACAGTCGAAGGCGGGCGAGTGTTGATTGTCGAAGAGCGTCATTATCGGCTGGTCCCAAGCGATCAGATCGACGGTGACACCAAACGGCAGTATGCCGAGCGGTCATAGATTACTACCGACAAGCTGAACTGGCGCGTCGAAAGAATGTCGCTGTCAAAGGATAAGTCGAGGGCGCGGCAGGAAAATCAACGAGCTCGCCAGTCCATCGACCAGACTAAACCGGATGTAGACCAGGGAAGCTTCGTTCTCTCAATGCTTCCAAAACTCCCTAGTTTTGCGGAACATTTCCAACCAACGGCGCACAATCGAAATGGAGCAGATGCAAGTAATCCCGCATCTGCTCCCTCCGCACCAAGCCCGAGAGGGACCCCCTCCCCCCTACCCTGCCGCAAAAAGGGTGCACTTTCCCAGTACCTGAGTCACCCTAATTCTGCGCAATTCCCCACTAACACCTGTGCTCGCCAACACAATTGTTCCATACGTGACAATTGTGATTGCTGATACACGCCGCATCGTCCCCACACGATGCCCTCGCACACACCTGCACAACCCTCCAAATACTTCGCAAACCCGCATGAACACCAGTGATGGCCGATACAATTGTTCCACGTGGAACAATTGGTGATGGCCGATACATTTCCCGCGAAGCTATCGCCGAGTTAGTTACTTCAAATTGTTCCACGTGGAACAATTCGAAGTAACGTGACCGCTCCGCCCACTTAGATCGCCAGTTCGCGAAATTGTTCCACGTGGAACAATTTCGCGCGCGTGCAACCTAAGCGGCGATGAGAAAGCGGCCTTCGCGCATTATTTGTTCTGATCCGGATTCCGATTCGAGCCAGATGTTGAAGCCCAGGCCTACTACATCGATGTGGGTGCCGGAGCGCCAGGGGGCTCCGGTGTGTTCGCCATACGGATTCCCGAAAGCAATGTGGATGCCGGGGAATTTTTCGTCCTGCAGGATGTTGCCGATGACGCGCTCGACGCCAAGGTTGGTGCCGATGGCGAATTCGCCGACGCGGTCTGAGTTTTCGTCGGTGTGGGTGTAGGCCCAGAAGTCGGACTGGAGCTGCTTATTCGAGCTTGTACAGGACACGATGCGGTTGGCGGCGATTTCGATGGTGAGCGGGGTCGCGGCGAGGAGGCCGTAGCGGGCGCAGAGCCAGTCGCCGACGACGCCATCGACGACGAAGGTGCCGTTAACTTCTCCGGGAGAGGTGAAGCACTCGCCGCCGGGGAGATTACCCCATTTCTCGGGGGAGATGATGCCGGAGGTTTTGAACCACTTATAGCTTGGATTCATGTCGGCGACGATGTTAGTGCCAGCCGCGGTGGTGGCGCGTATTCTTGTAGCTTGGCGGACACGGTCGAGGACTTTTTGACTTAGACGGTCGACTAAGTTGAAGTCGGCGCGCATGCCCTGGCACATGATTTCCGGAGTGATGTTGACCATGTGGGCGTGGCGCATGTGGCGGCGGTTGACGATGTCGGTCATCTGCATGCGGGAGCGGAGCTCGTTGGGCTGGACCTGGACGGCGAAGATGGAGACCTGGGAGGTTTCCATGTCGGCGAGGACGGGGGCGGGCATGTCGGCGAGGGGGCGCGGGGCGAGGTCTTCAAGGAGGAAGGCGTTCCACCGACAGCCGTTGGCGGCGAGTTGGGCCGCGAGGGCGGCGGCGATGGGGGCGGTTGCGGTGTCGGTGATGAGGGTGACTTTTTCTTCACGGGTGATGCGGAGACAGGTGGTGATGGCGGAGCGGGCGCCCTGGATGAACTCGGCGGGATAGGGTGTGGCGAGGAGATGGGCGGCGGTGGTTTCGGGCATTGCGGTCGGGTTCGGTGCTCCGTTCAAGAAGGCTGGCCAGTGCGCTGCGTATCTTGAGAGGTTATCGGAAAACTCATTGAATTGAAACCGCCTGCGGCGGGGCCAACTGGTCGAAGTACAAAAGCAGATCCTTCGACCCGCTTACCCCACGCATGCTGACGCGTGCGCGGGGCCCCAGACGTGCGGTTCTCAGGATGACACAGCTGTGGCAGACTGTTGGGCGGCGCGGAGGATGGCGGCGATGCTTTGGTCAACGTCGGCGTCGGTGGTGGACCAGTTGCTGACGCTGATGCGCATGGCGGTTTGATTCTTCCAGACGGTGCCTCCGCACCAGCAGGTTCCCTCTTCTTGAATGGCGGCGATGGTGCGGCGGGTTTGTTCTGGAGTGCCGAAGGAGACGAGGACCTGATTGAGCACGACTTCGTTGAGGACTTGATGGCCGGCGGCGCGCAGGGCGTCGGCAAAGCGGCAGGCCTGGCGGCAGTTGCGCTCGATCATTGCGGCGAGGCCCTGACGGCCAAGGGAGCGGAGGCCGGCATAGACGGGCACTGCGCGGGCGCGACGCGATTCTTCGGGGACGAATTCGTGGGGATCGCGTTCGGTACCGGTGGCAACGATGTAGGCGGCGGTCAAGGACATGGCGCTACGGTGAGCGGGCTCGTCGGCGCAGAAGACGATGCCGCAGTCGTAGGGGACGTTGAGCCACTTGTGTGCATCGGTGGCGATGGAGTCGGCTAACTCGACGCCACGGACCAGGTGGGCGTGGGCGGGCGATGCGGCAGCCCAGAGTCCGAAGGCGCCGTCGACGTGCAGCCAGGCGCCGCGTTCCTTTGCCAGGGCGGCGATTTCGGTGAGGGGATCGACTGCGCCGGTGTTGACGTTGCCGGCCTGGGCGCACACGATGCAGGGCCCTTGATGCGTGCGCAAGTTGTCGGCCAATGCGTCGGCGCGCATGCGGCCCTGGCTGTCGGTGGGAATTTTGTGTACGCGATTGGCGCCGAGACCGAGGAGGCGCAAGGCCATGGAGATGGTGTAATGTGCTTCTTCGCCGATTACGACGTGGATGGGTGGAGCGCCGAAGAGGCCGTTGGCTTCGACGTCCCAACCGGCGTTGGCGAGGACGCGATGACGGGCTGCGGCGAGGCTGGTGAAGTTGGCCATCTGGCAGCCGGTGACGAAGCCGAAACTCATGGTGGGGGGCAAGCCGGCGAGCTCGCGTAACCAAGAGCCGGTGATTTGTTCGATCACCGAGACCAGGGGAGACAACACATAGATGCCGCTGTTTTGATCCCATGCAGAGACGAGCCAGTCTGCGGCGAGTGCGGCGGGGAGGGTGCCTCCGACGACGAAGCCGAAGTAGCGTGGGCCTGCAGACGCGACGGTGCCTTGCATGCCCGCTGCCGCGAGCAGGTTGGTGAGGGCTTCGGGGTTTGTGGCGTCTATTGGGAGGGGGCCGCCGAGTTGCTGGCGGAGCTGATCGGCGGTGAGTGTGGCGCGAACTGGTCGGGAACCAAGTGCGGAGAACCATTCGGCGGCGTGGCGCTGGGTTGCGGCGAGAAGTGAGGGTGTGTTTTCGTGCATGGTCCTCTGAGGTTAACCGAGGACTGGCCGAGACTGGCCCAGGTTCGTCGATTTTTGCGTTTGAGCTGTGGGCGGGGAGCCCGCCAGGTGACGGGAAATGCGCTTCTCGTCCGTTTGGTACCATTCTGAGAAACTGTCTGTAGAAAAAAGTCCACGTTGAGGCATTGGTCTGTAGGGCGGCATTCGGAGCCGGGATGAGGATCGCGTGAAGCGAAGGGAATTTGTACGGCTTGGATGGGCCACCATGATCGCGACCGGGGCAGGCAAGCTGCGGCCCGCGTTTGGGAAGCCGCCAGGCCAGCAGCAGTTTCCGGAGCCGACACAGCATCCGGTGGCGCCGTCGGAACCGATGGCGGCCGGGCATGCCACTGGGCCTGCGGCGGATTTCACCCTCCAAATCGCTCCCATGCTGGTCGAGCTGGCTCCGCAGGTTGTCATCAGCACAATCGGCTACAACAATAAGGTTCCCGGTCCCCTGCTGCGGGTGCGCGAGGGCCAGCACGTCACCGTCGATGTTGTGAACGACACAGACGTTCCGGAGTTCGTGCATTGGCATGGCCTGTTCGTCTCCCCGGAAATGGACGGGGCGGAGGAAGAAGGCACTCCCCCGGCCCCGCCTCACGGCCGCCGCCGCTATCAATTCGTGGCCAAGCCGGCGGGCTCGCGATGGTACCACTCGCACACCGCAGCCATGATGGATCTGCATCGGGGCAGCTACACCGGCCAGTTCGGTTTTTTCATGATCGATTCTTCGAATGACCCTGGACACTACGACCAGGAAGTCTTTCTGGCGCTGCGGGAATGGCAATATTTTCTATCAAGGATGGATCAGGACGAGATGGCGGCGGATCCCAACGACCCGAAGCCGGAAAGACCCGCCCCTCGCGACCTGCCAGCCAACGGACTCGAAGTCAGCGCCCCTCTTTATTCGATTAACGACAAAATACTCGGGGCTGGAGAGCCCCTCCGCGTGAAGCCGGGTCAGCGCGTCCTGATGCACCTGCTCAACGCGAGCGCTTCTCAAATTCATCGCGTGGCTTTGGCCGGCCACAAGTTTCAGGTGATCGCTCTCGACGGCAATCCGGTGCCCGCCCCTCAGCTGGTCGATGTGATCGAGATCGCCCCCGGCGAGCGTGTGGATGCGATGGTGGAGATGAACAACCCGGGCGTCTGGATTTTAGGGGAGACTCGCGATGTCGCGCGGCAATCCGGTTTGGGGCTAGTGGTGGAGTACGCCAACCAGCAGCAGCGCGCGCAATGGGCTCCGCCCCCTCCGATGTCGCGCTGGGATTACACCATTTTCGGCACGACCGCGCCGCATCCTGCGCCAGACCAGACCATCGACATGGTCTTTGAAAAAGCGGCTGCCGGACCCAATGGGATCAATCACTGGCTCATTAACGGCAAAGAATATCCGCATGAACGGGAATTTTTGCTCCACGAGGGAGGCCGCTACCGGCTGGTGTTTCACAACCGCAGCGACGATTCCCACCCTCTGCATTTCCACCGGCACCTGTTCGAGCTCGTCGAGCTCAACGGCAAGCCGACTGCCGGCATCAAGAAAGACACGGTGATCGTTCCCGCATTTGGACGCGCCACAGTGGATCTGGTCGCCGACCAGCCGGGCCTGACGCTGTTTCACTGCCATATCCAGCAGCACATGGACTTTGGTTTCATGGCGCTGTTTCGCTACGTCTGAGCAGCGGATCGCGTGCAAACGCAGCGATGCGCGATTCTGCGTTTGTGCGCTCGCTCAGCGGAACATGCTGTATCCGAAGCTGGCGAGCTCTATTCGATTTTGTAGGGAATCCGTATATCTCGTTCCTTGGCAGGGAAGTCCTTGGAATTCCGCGTCACAAGAAGTAAGTCATCGAGTTGTGCCGTCGCCAGGATGATGGTGTCCGGCAACTTGAGCTTCGGGGTGCGATGTCTGCGGATTTCAGACGAACGCTCGGCAACTTCCATTGTAAGAGGCAACACGATGAAGGTAGCAAGGAAATCCCGACGTACCTGCTCGTCGTCCTGGGTAGCGCCTGCCATTACTTCTATCCAGGTGACGACACTGATGGCAGGCATAGCATACCGTTCAACTTCGGCGTGTGCGGACGTTACGCCTGCCAGGTAGTCGATCAGGATATTTGTGTCGAGGAGAGCCTTCCTTACTCCCATTCTCGGCGGATCCTTTCCTGGTACTCCATCCCGTCGATGGAACGTCCAGCCAAGAGCCCGAAGGCTGCTTTCCGAGCCTTCTCGATTTGTGTTTTGCGGTGTGTGGTTAGGCTCTGCGCGATGGCGCGTCGTATAAACTCGGCGCGTGAGATGGATTGAGCCTTGATGACGGTGTTAATGATGGCTAGATCGTCATCGGGAATGTCAACGAGAGCACGCATATGGACTCCTCTCCGGCCAGCGCTCATGATATACAGATAGTATATCATTATCTTTGTCCGCGTTGGTCGCCCAAGGTCAAGTTTCGAGTCGGCGGGATCACGCTGAGCCCGGGCCCAGATTTCTCGATAGCCGGTTACACGACCGCTTCTTGCGAAGCGGGTGCGCCACCCGTTCTCATCCGATTGATATAACACCGATAAACAGTAAAGAAATACACGACTGATCCAAGAGGCCAAGTGACCAGAAACAGGAGGTACCAAAGCACCTTTACTCCGACTGGCGAATGGTCTCTAAGCGCACAAAAAGCTGCCATGCCGAAGGAAACAATAAGCGACCATGGAATCGTCAGGACAAGCAACGCTGCAAATGGAATTCCCAAGGAATAATTGGCCGATGACGAATTTAAGAAGTTTCGAACCCACGGCACTGCGAATGAGAAGAAAGACGCAAAACAGATTAGGCACACGATAACTGACCAGAAAAACAGCCTGAAGACTACTTTCGATTCGAGCCAGTTGAATCTCATTCAGATCTCCAATTGAGTCTATTGCATAGTTGCGAATGGACCGTCGCCCATGGGGAAGTTTGAGCGCGGGCCTGCGGCCTAGCCCATGCTACCAGTTCGCTTTGTGAGTGGCAGACCCGCCGCGATTCTCAATCCTGCACCCAGTGCGATAAGGACCGCTGCACCCGCCAGACCTTCCACTTCAGCGATGGCGCGGTCGATTCCTGCGAACTCGTGGAGGGCGCGACCACCGACCCAGAAGGACATTCCCCCAATCCCGATGAGCACCCAAGATAGTCCGCTGAGAATCGATTTGATGATTCTGTTCTCGAACAAAACCATGGGCAGGTGGCCCCCTCACCGATCCAGCCACCCGCTTGAGCTTCGCAAATTAGGAAAGTCTGTACCCCATTCATCGCGGTTTTATCGCGATGAGTGGGGCAGGAGTTCTTGCCTAGCCCTCCGATTCGATTTCGACTATTCCTCGGGTTCCGGTAGCGTAGTGGTTGAAGCTGTTCCATCGGTGCTGCTCGGACGATGCGGAAGTTTGGAAATGCAACCGCAGATGCTTCGCTCCGCTCAGCATGACAGCGCATTTGAGTTTGATTCATCGCGGCTTAGTCGCGTGAGTCGGCCACTTGCCGCTCAAAAACTGTTGTCATCCCGAACGCAGCGAGGGATCTGCGGTTGTTCCTCCTCACATTCCATTCCACCACCTCAGCGTACGATCAGCCCATGCACGAGGGATCTTATTGCACGTACATCATGGCCAGCCGCAGCCATACCCTCTACGCAGGAACGGGTGATCTCCTCAAACGCGTCTTCCAGCACAAATGGAAGGAGCACGAGGGGTTCACCGCGCGATACAACTGTGATCGCCTCGTCTGGTTCGAGCGCCATCAGGAGGTGCAAAGAGCGATTGGCCGCGAGAAGGAAATCAAAGGCTGGCGACGCTCGAACAAAGATCGGGCTCATTGAATCCGCTCATCCAGCCTGGATCGACTTCAGCCGTAAATGGTACGACGTGGAACCTGCCGATTACCGGCGGGCACTTGACCGGATGGGTTCCTGAAAAGCAACCGCGGATCCTTCACTGCGGTTCAGGATGACAACGCATCGGGGAGGAGACGGAGTGCTGTAATTCGGAACGCGGAAGAGTTGTCGCCGACTCGGAAGTTTCCCGTGAGCCCGATCATCGGGCTCAGCCGAATTGGCCGGAGAAATTGGCCTGGCAGTTTCGCCCCAGCTTGGGGTAGCTACCTCGTCGCTGTCATTGCTTTTTCACACATTCGACACACAATCGAAATATTGAATAGATACAAGGGATTGGTTTGGCAAGTTTCCCCAACCGCAACTCCGCGCAAATTTCCCAACCGCAAGCCCAAACTAGTATCCCCACCCCTAAATCCCGACGGGAGGTCTGTATGAAGACGATCCAAGGCAGGTTCCGTGCGGCAATGCTCATGGCAACGGCCGTCACGGTGCTGGCATCTGCAACTGCAGCAAAGGCACAGAGTCAAAACCCCTACGATAGTCCAAATTCCAACAACAATACGTGGCCATACGCGATACCGCACCGCTCAGCGCCTGTGCTCGCGGTGGTCGGCGATGTCTCCTGCGAGCCAGGCGAGACGGAGCCCACCGGTGAGAAGGCGGGCGAAGCCTGCCTCAACCCCAAGGCTCCCTATACCGCCACCTCTCTGTGGCAATCCCAGGAGGCCACTGCGAATGAGATTGAGGCTATGAAGCCTGACCTGGTCGCGATCGCCGGAGATTTGCAATACCAGGTGGGCCAATATTCGGACTTCGAGAACTCGTACGATTTGACCTATGGCGCTTTCAAACTGATCACGCGGCCTGCCCCAGGCAACCATGAGTTTTATGACGAGCATGGCGCGACCGGCGTGGCCGGCTACGGCTACTTCTCCTACTTCAATGGCTTCCAGATCAATAGCGCAGGGCAACCGGTCACGACGACGCTCGCGGACCCGTGCCCCTCATCGATGACGGGGTGCGGCTATCCGGCCGCTACCACTCCCAACCCCCAACCTATACCTCGGTCTGATGGGCAGGCGGGGCACTTCGAGCAAACGGGTGGAGTTGGATCGACCGTACCGGCGGGGGGCACAGTCGGAGTTGGAGATGGCTGGTATTCCTATGATCTTGGCTCCTGGCACATTATCTCGCTCAATATAGAGTGCGAGACACAGCCGGGCGGCTGTTCGACCTCGGGCTCCTGGTTTGCTTCCGAACTCGAGTGGCTGAAGAAGGATCTCGAGACGAATCATTCCGCTTGCACAGCTGCGTACTGGCATCAGCCCACGTTCAGCCCTACGAACGGCATCACCGAGGAGGGCGTGACTGCTCAGGCCTTTTGGCAACTGCTCTATCAGTACGGAGCCGACTTGGTGCTGAACGGACACGACCACCTCTACGGCCGCTACCGCCCGGTTGATCCTTCGGGGAATTACGATCCAAGGAGGGGCCTACGTGAATTTGTCGTGGGCAGCGGCGGCGAGACACTCGATCCGATCGTCCTAACCCCTGTGACGTCCGCCCAGGCCTCGTCCACGAATTCCGAAACAAACCAGGAGGATCCCAGCGGCAACGTGAACTTCAACGCACAAAACCTTCAGGCGTATACGGGGGACTATTGGGGCGTGATGGCTCTGACGCTCAATCCGAACGGCTACGCGTGGGATTACGAGTCGGCACTGGCAGGTCCTGCAACTTTAGCCAATGGTCCTACGTTTCCTGCACCGAATGCGAATGGTGGTTATAGCGACAAGGGTTTCGGCAGCTGCCACGGCCCACGCGACTGGGGTTGGTAGCGATCCGATCGTCCTCGCCACGTTCGGCTTGACCGCTTCATTACACATTCCCCCTTCGCGAGAAATCGCGAAGGGGGAATTTTCTTGCCTGCGTTCAGTTTCTATTCGCGGTCTTTCTGGTGCGTGTGGAACATCCGGAACGATGTGGATGAAGGCTACAGCAGTTCCACAATTGCTGTACCCCGAAGCCACCGCTGCCGAGTGGCATTTTCCTTAAGAAAATGATACCTTTCGCGGAACTGAAGAGCGCACGTGAATTGTGGAACTGCTCTAGAGGCCGGCGCGGGTTTCTGCGGCCATGTAGTCGACGACGGCTTTCAGGTCGCCCTTGGATTCTTCGAAGACTTTGAGCTGGCGGTCGGCGCCGGTGCCGGTGTCCAGGATTTTGCGGATGCCGTCGATGGCTTCGCGGCTGCCGAGTTCGTCGACTACCGGGTCGATGAGGGCGAGATACTCCTCGATGAGGTCGCGCACGGGGATTTCCTGCTGACGGCCGAAGTCGATGAGCTTGCCGTCGAGGCCGTAGCGGACGGCGCGGAATTTGTTTTCCATGAGGAGCGGGCGGGCGTACTGGCGGAAGTCCTGATTGGCGGCGTGGAGGCGGTAGAGATAGGCGGCGGTGGCCTGGATGAGCGCGGCGATGGCGACGGTTTCTTCGGCGCGCAGGGGGATGTCGCAGGCGCGGACTTCGACGGTGTTGAAGAAGGGATGGGGGCGGATGTCCCACCAGATTTTCTTGGCGTTGTCGATGCAGTTGGTGCGGACGAGGAGGCTGACGTAGTTTTCGAATTCGGAGTAGCTGGAGAAGGCGTCGGGGATGCCGGTGCGGGGGAAGTTTTCAAAGACCTTGGCGCGGTAGCCTTTGTAGCCGGTGTTGAGGCCGAGCCAGAAGGGCGAGTTGGTGGCCAGCGCCATGATGTGGGGCAGAAAGTAGCGCATCGAGTTCATGATGCGGATGGCGGCTTCGCGGTCTTCGATGCCGACGTGGACGTGGAGGCCGAAGATGAGGTTGGCGCGGGCGACGAGTTGCAGATCCTTGACGACCTGGTGATAGCGCGGGTCGGGATAGATCTCCTGGGTGCGCCAGTCGGCGAAGGGATGGGTGGCGCCGGCGACGAGCTCGAGGCTTGTGCTCGCGGGCCAGCTTGATCATTTCGCGGCGAAGCTCGTAGATGTCTTCGCGGGCCTCGTCGATGTTGCGGCAGACGCGGGTGCCGACCTCGACGACGGAGGTGTGCATCTCGGCCTTGACGCGCTCCTGCAGGCGCATCTTGCCTTGCGGCGAGCATCTCGGTCTCGATGTGGGAGCGCAGGTCGCGGGTGACCGGATCGACGGTCTGGTACTCCTCTTCAATGCCGAGCGAGAAGGATGGCCGCATGCTTTTAGACCTCGTGCAGCTTGAGGGCATTGTAAGGGAACAGGGTATCAGGGATCAGGGAACAGAAAAATGCCAGCCGTAGCAACGCAGAAGATGTACGATCCTTTCGGGCTGGTTACGATGCTGTTCCAGAACCGTCAGGACGCGGGCAGGATTTTGGCGCAGTCGGTGACGATGGTGCCGGATCTGGAAGATGCTGTTGTGCTTGGCCTGCCGCGCGGCGGAGTGCCGGTGGCCTTTGAAGTGGCACGGGAGTGTAGCCTTCCCCTGGACATTCTTATGGTACGGAAACTGCGGGCTCCCGGTCAGCCGGAGTTGGCCATGGGCGCGCTTGCGAGCGGCGGAAGTTTTGTGCTCAATCCAGATATTCTTCGGTGCCTGCGGGTCTCCGACGAGGAGCTGCGCGCGGTGGTTGCGGAGGAGAAGCTGAAGCTGGAGCGGCAGGAGAGGGCGTACCGGGATAACGCGCCGGCGCTAGCGGTCGAGGGGCGAACTGTGATTCTGGTGGATGATGGGCTGGCGACAGGGGCAAGCATGCGGGCGGCAATCCAAGCGGTTCGGGGGCGCGCACGGCGGATCGTGGTTGCGGTTCCGGTGGGAGCAGAGAGCAGCTGTCGGGAGCTTGAGAGCGCAGTGGATCGGTTGGTTTGTCCGCACACGCCGGAGCCGTTTGAGGCGGTGGGGCGGTTCTATCGGGATTTTGAGCCGACGAGCGATGAAGAGGTACGGAGGCTGTTGGCCGAGGCACGGTGAAGAGAGTAGTCAGCTATCAGTGGTCAGTGAACGAATCTCTGCGGCCAGCCCTCTCGTAGGACGGTTCGGCGCGCCCCCTCCGGGGCGCGAAACACCCGCCGACTGCTGTCCCAGGGTTTCACCCTGGGCTATTCTCACGTTCTCCCTCCCGGGAGAATAAACTGTGCTGCTCGAATTTGGCGACAACCGGGGCCGACCCCGACGACGAAATCATTCATGGGACGGCCGCGGAACGGAAGATGATTCACTTCAGGCCTGGAGCTTCTTGCTCGCTTTCGCTGCCTTCTTCTTTACGGCCGGCTTTGGCTTTGCTGGTTTGGAGGCTTTCTTTGGGGTCTCGCCTTCGCCAAGGAAGGCGGACCAGCGGAGTTCGGGGAGTTGGGGGGCGGACTTGGCTTTGGCGATGGCGAGGTCGGCGACTTCTTTCACGATCCAATCAAAGTTAGCCTGGCCAACGGAGTGGAGGTCGGCGTCGGGCGCGGGGTTCATGAAGTCGATGGCGTAGGGGATGCCGTTTTCGACGGCGAACTCGACGGTGTTGAGATCGTAGCCGAGGGCGCGGCAGAGAGTGAGGGCATCCTTCTCGATACGCTTGAGGAGTTTTGGATCGTAGGCGGGCGGGTTCTGGATGTAGCGCTCGTGATGCGGGCGGCGCGGATCGTACGGCATGATGTGGACTTTGCTCTGCGCAACGACGTAGCAGCGGAAGTACTCGTTGAAGTCGACCGCCTTCTGGTACATCATGCAGAGCTGGTGCGACTGGTTGTAGGCATCGAAGAATTCCTGGCGATTGTGAATGTGGTAGACGTCGCGCCAGCCGCCGCCATTGACGGGCTTCATGAAGCCATGTTCGCCAACATAAGTAAAAACGGCGTCCCAGTTCAACGGGTACTCGAGATTGCGCATGGAGCGATCAGTGGTGCCTTCGGGATGCTTCTTGTGCGGCAGGATCACGGTGGGTGGAACGGCGACTCCGAGTTTTTCTGCAAGTGTGTAGTTGAAGAATTTGTCGTCGGCCGACCACCAGAAGGGATTGTTGATGATGAACGTGCCGTTGAGAGCGGCGTGCTTCAAGAAGGCGCGATAGAAAGGAATGTCGTGCGAGATGCGATCGACGATGACGGCATAGGGGGAGGGTTTGTCGAGATGGACGGCGCCGGTCTGGACGAACTCGGCGTGGACTCCGGCGATGTTCCGCGAGTTGATATGCTCCACGAGCGCGCCGGGGAAACTATTTTCCATGCCGAACAGAACGCCGATTTTTTTCATCTTCCCCCCTCCTGTGTGAATGAGTGGAATAAGCGGAATCGGGAGCAGCCCGCTTTCTGTCATCAGTGTAAGGGACTGTCGCCGGAGATGCGCTAGGTTGTGGAGTTCCTGTGGATCACGAACAAATGTGTGACGGTGCAAATAAATCGGCCGAAAACCCTTCTCGCAATTTATTTCAGATGAATCACTTGCATCGACCTTCCCGGCTATGCAAATCGGTGTGTCGCGCGGCACTGCACGCGACCGCCGCCGGGTTTAGATTGTTGGCCGTCGGATAGACGGAGGCGACAGTGGACTATCGAGTCATGACCGTTTCAAGGGAGTTCGGGAGTGGCGGCGGACGAATTGCGAAGATTGTTGCGGAGCGGCTTGGATGGAGACTAATCGATCGCGAGCTGATCGAGGCGATCGCGTGTTCCGCACATGTGGATCCGCAAGTCGTGACGCGCTTCGACGAGCGGGTGGAATCGTGGATGGGAAGGATGAATCGGCGTGCCATGCGCGGCGCAGCGCTGGCCGCAGGGGTGGCGCCCGAAGAAGAAAACTGTTTCGATCCCGATGTGATGGTTGAGATGACGCACAGGATTGTGGAGCAAGCGCACGAAGCCGGCCAGTGCGTGATTGTTGGCCGCGGTGCGCAATGCATTTTGCAGAACAAGCCGGACACATTTCATGTCTTCGTCTATGCGCCATTTTGCGACCGCGTGTGCCGGCTGCGCAGCAGGCTTGGTTCAGGCGTGAATATCGAGGAGCGCATTCACGCCGTCGACGGAGAGCGGTCTCACTACCTGCAACAGACGTTCGGCAAAGCCTGGAATAATCCCCATCTTTACGACTTGATGATTTCTTCGCGGGAAGATGAAGAAGCGACGGCGCAAGTGATCCTGGCTGCCATGCTGAGCGGACGGGAAGCGCATGCGCAGGGGGAGATTGAGCACTGCGCGGAATTGCCGAAGAGCGTCTGAGCTTGGATTGATGTGGGCAGACGGGGGCTTGGTGCGGGCAGACGAAGGTGGCGCGGATTCATCGGCCGTTTCGGTCCAGGCTATTGGGCGAGTCGCTGCAGTTGGGCCAGGTGGTTGAGGTCGTGGCCGGCCATGGTCTCCACGATGGTTTTGAAGGTCATGGCGCCGCGCTCGGGGTGAGTGACTTTGCGGTCTGCGGATGTGGGCAATGTTTTGCCGATCAGCTTCAGGTTCCAGTCGCGTATGGCGGTGAAGACGGCGAGAGCCTGCGCCGCTGCGATTCCCGGATAGGTCGCGGCCCATTTTTCCTGATCGAAGGGCTGGATGACGTGGTTGTCTTCGGCGAGTGTCTGGCGAAGGCGGAAGCCGAAGGTGAGTTCGCAGTCGGCGAGATGACAGACGATTTCGGCGGCGCTCCATTTGCCGGGGGCGGGCGGGGTGGTGGATTTTTTGGGCCCCATGGTCTCGATCAGGGTTGCGATCGCAGATGGGGTTGCGGAGAGGATCGCTTCCAGCGGGCGGCCGTCGAGGAATTTGGCGTAGGGATTGAGTTCGGACATTGATTTTCTCCTCGCTGTGTCTCCCGAGTACTCGGGATCGAAATATGAATAAGACCGGCTGCGAGCCGACGACCTCAGGGCTGAAGCCCCCTTCATCATTCCCCAATTGCGGCACGACTGAAGTCGTGCCCTGTCACAAACCAACTGCGGTTTTCGACCGCTTCTTTTGGACGTTCTATCCACTTCCACTATAAATATTCCTGCATCATGCGCTGCCAGGTGGGCCAGTCGTGGGAGTTCCAGGTGTCCCAGGTGTAGAGCTTGTGGGGAATGCCCTTGGAGCTCATGATGCGGTCGAGGTTCTGGTTCTGGCCGAGGCATTGGTCGTCCCATCCGGTGGCCGAGGATGTAGGTGTTGCGGCGGTAGTGGTCGAAGAACCAAGGGTCGCTCAGGTTGGGCAGGTAGTGCGTGGGCAGGTTGAAGTAGCAATCCTGGTCGTAGTAGCCGTGGAGGAAGTTTGAAAGATCGAAGGCGCCGGACATGGAAAGCAGGCCGGTGAAGATGTCGGGGTGGCGGAGGGCGATGTTGGCGGCGTGGTAGCCGCCGAAGCTGCAGCCGAGCGAAACGAGATGCGGGTCGTGGTTCTTGAGGCGGACGAGGGGCACGACTTCGTGGATGAGGTAATCCTCGTATTGGACGTGGCGGGCGATGCGCCAGCGCGGAGGCACCTTGCGGTTGTACCAGCTCTCCATGTCGACCGAGTCGACGCAGAAGACCTGGAGGTGGCCGCCGTCGATCTGGCCGGAGAGGGCGCCGATCATGTGGCGGTCTTCGAACTCGTAGAAGCGGCCGCCGGAGGTGGGAAAGACGAGAACGGGCAGGCCGGCGTGGCCGAAGACGAGCAGTTCCATGTCGCGGCCGAGGCGGCTGGAATACCACTTGTGATATTCGCGGTTCATGGTGGGCTTCTCTTGCTCCGGGTTGGTGCCATTCGCCACCCCAAGGACGGGGACCTGTCCTTGGGGGCCCCGGACAATTGGAGAACCGCGGTTTTCTTGATACTGTAACAGCCGCGGGTTTGTGAAGAACGGGTTAATACAAACTGGGTCTCTGGTCGCGTGAGTTCGTTCTTTGAGGTTCGTGCTTTCCCACCCAAGCAGAGCTTGGATGGGGCACCCAGGTTCGTTCGAGAGCGAGCAGTCAACGAGCCTGGGGGAAAAGAAAGGGATTGTAAGGATTGGACTTGGAACAAGAGCCAAATGTGGATTTGGACGAGGACGTGCCGGCGGCGGAAGCCACGCCGCATCCGCGGCTGCGGGTGCATCGGGAATTCGGCAGCGTTTATTTGCCCGACAGGCGGGATCTAATTGTCTATGTGCCGCCGGGCTATGACGAGCAACCGGAGCGCGCTTACCCGGTGCTCTATATGCACGACGGGCAGAATCTCTTCGACGGGCGGACTTCGTTTGTGCCGGGGCGGACGTGGCAGGTGCGCGAACATGCCGATGCGGCGATTGAGGCGGGCGAGGTTGAGCCGCTGGTGATTGTGGGCATCTACAACACCGGCGACCAGCGGCTGACGGAATACACGCAGGATGAGAACAAGCAGATGGGCGGCGGCGAGGCCGATTGCTACGGGCTGATGATTACGCGGGAGCTGATGCCGTGGATTGCGATGCAGTACCGGGTGCGGCAGGATCGCGAGTCGACGGGACTGGGCGGGTCGTCGCTGGGCGGTTTGGTGAGTCTGTACCTCGGGCTGCGGCATCCGGAGTGTTTTGGAAAATTGGCTGTGCTGTCGCCGAGCGTGTGGTGGAATCACAAGAGCATTGTGGGCTATGTGAACGAGCATGCACCGCAGTTTTGGGAGCGTCCGCGGATCTGGCTGGATGTGGGCGATAAGGAAGGCCACAAGACGCTCCGGGATGTGGAGCTTTTGGCGCGACGGTTGAAGGCGAATGGATGGCGGCCGGGGGAGACGCTGCACTTTGAGAAGGTGCATGGGGGCACGCATGATGAGGGGAGTTGGGCTACGCGGGTGCGGGCTATGTTGAGGTTCTTGTTCCCGGCGGGATAATGGGCTTCCTCTGAGAAATCTTCGCCCCGTTTCATTTTGGAAATCTTGTAAGCGAGAAGTGAAAGTACCTGCGCAATAAAGGAGGGTCGAAATGAAAGAAGCCATAAAAAGAAGCCATAATTGGAATCGAACTGGGGAACGCGATGCGGAATTTAGCAGATGCGATGGGGCTCAAAGTGCCAGAGGGCGACCTGTGGTTCACATGCCCGGAATGCAAGAAGCCGGTAAAGCCCCACAAGGACGGAATGCAAGGCCCGCACTTTGAGCATTTGGCGCGAAATTCTAAGTGCTCACTCAGCGACGTTTGAGTTTCGGGGTGGACTTCTATCCCGAGATCCACCCGCTTGCTTGAAATGCCCATTTTCAGCGATACTTAGGTGTTGAGTCTTGCGCGGGCCGGACGACATGTCTGGCCTTTCGTTTGGCTGGGGCCGCTTCGGTTGCGGCTGGGCAATTTGAAAGAGCCGGGCTGAACGAGCTTCAAGTGTTTTTCAAAAATGGTTCAACGGGTCGGACTTGAATCGCTCAGGGGTTAAAACCCCAGCTTTTTAGGTCCTTTTCGGCACGACTGAAGTCGTGCCCTGTTACAAAGTGCGATTCTTGAAACATGCTTTAGACATCGCACAGCATTGGAATCTGAAAGGAACTGAATCGCCGTGGTCATGATTCGTTTGGCGCGCGTTGGCGCCCGCAAGCAGCCCTATTACCGCATCGTTGTGATTGAGAAGGACCGCGCCCGCAATGGCCGGTCGATCGAAGTGGTGGGCACCTACAATCCCCGCACCAGCCCCGCTTCTGTCGAGTTGAAGCACGAACGCATCAGCTACTGGCGTGGTGTGGGCGCGCAGTTGTCGCCGACCGTGGCCAAGATCGTGGAGAAGCATCCGGCGGCTCCTGTCGCTGCATAGTCTCGCACTCGGTCTTTCGCCGTGTGACGGTTGAGATTTGTGGTTTCCCACTCTTTCGCCAGCAAGAAGGCGAAAGAATGGGGCACGGAAGTTCGTACATAAATCAGCCGTTGATCAACCGCATGGACCTAGTCGTTCCTCAGTATTCCCTTTCCCATGCACCAGGGAGATGACAAGCTGTTCATCCAGATGCTGACGGCGGCGCACGGGTGTGCTACTATTCGCGCACGCAACCGAACTGCCTTAATTTTGGCTGCAACGGTCAGAGGCAAGTAGATGACCCAACACGATATGGTCGCTGTAGAAGAGTTGGTACGCGAGATCGCGCGGGCTCTGGTGGATGAACCGGGAGCCGTTGAGGTGGAAGCCGTTGGCAGGGACGAAAACACGGTCCTGAAGCTGCGGGTGGCGCCCCAGGATGTGGGCAAGGTGATCGGCAAGCAGGGGCGCACGGCGCGCTCGGTGCGCACGATTCTGGGCGCAGTGAGCATGAAGCTGCATCATCGCTATACGCTCGATATCCTGGAAGAGGACGACGAGGCATAATCGGGCGGCGTTTACTGGGCCTAATTTGGCACATCTTGCCTGGGGGAGTGAATGACCGCGGCGGAACCATGGGTGTGGCTCGCGCTGATTCGTCGAACCCAAGGGCGCAAAGGCGAGGTCTTCGCCGATATTCTCACTGATTTTCCTGAAAAATTTGCAGAGCGGAAGCGGCTTTGGCTGTTGTCCTATGATGGCGCTGCGCGTCCAGAGAACGCCCAGAAAGCCGATGAGACGGCTGTGCGCGAGGTGGAGCTGGTTGCGCATTGGCTACATAAGGGCGGCATCGTGCTGCATTTTGTGGGGGTCGATTCGATCTCGGATGCGGAGAAACTGGCTGGGCTGGTGGTGGCGATTCCGCGGGCGGAGCGGGCTGGGCTGGGTGCGGATGAGGTTTACATCGCCGATTTGATCGGGTGTTTGCTGGTGCATGTGGCCCCGCGCGGCGAAGCTGGATCGGAGCCGGTGGTTGTCGGCGAGATTGAGGATGTCGATAAGGCGGCCGGCCCTGCGCCGCTGCTCGTGGTGCGGGGAGCGCGGGGCGAGGTGCTGGTTCCGTTTGCTCAGAGCTATCTGCGCAGGCTGGATGTGGATGGGAAACGGGTGGAGATGGAGTTGCCCGAGGGGTTGGTTGAGTTGAATGAGGCAGAGTAAGGCCCGATCTTTGCGCCAACTGTGAATCTGGGTTTGTGGTTTCCCACCCAAGCGGAGCTTGGATGGGGCACCCATTTTCGTGGGATTGTGATTTCCTGACCCGCGGATTCTTCGAATCCCCTTCTCTCCGTTGGGTCGCTCAGGATGCGCCCGATGACAACGGTGAATTTCGGTTCGTGCTTTCCCACCCTTTCGCCAGGAAGAAGGCGAAAGGATGGGGCACGGAGGGTCGGATATCTGGGGTACCCGTGTTCGTGCTGGAGCAAGTAGTCAGAAACCTGATTCTCTACTGAAATGCGAGGGGCTTCCAGGCGCCGTGGTCTTTGAGGGCTAGCTGGATGGGGCGTGGGGGGCCTTGGGGTGGGACTGTGACTTCGACCCACAGTTCCTGACCTGTTTTCACAGGCAGTGGACTTGTCGCGTGTTCGGCAAGATAAAAATTGACGGCTTCACTGAGGCGCATTTGATCGCAGGACGCGCCGGAGGCGACGACGACATTTTGCCCCGACGAGACGTCGTCGGTGTCCGGGATGCGGATGGCGACTAGCTTGTTGCCGCTCACCGCTAGCTTCGCTGGAAAGACGATGGGCTGCATGGCGGCGATGGAGAAGTTGTTTCCGTTGGGCACGCCATCGAGGTTGCGTGGGAATCCAGCCTGCTTGGCCGACGGCAGAGTGCTTTGGCAGCCGTCGACTGTGAGCTGCATGCTGAGGTAGCGGCCGCGCATGATGAGGCTGGGGTCGTACATCGAGGCGCGAGTCCACACGCTCGGGCAGATGGAACGCTCGTAGAGATATTTGGCGGCGATGGAGGAGACGAGCACCAGTTGGATCACGAGGACGGCGAGGGAGGCTTTCGAGAGCTTCACTGCGCGGCCTCCCCTGTGATCTTCACGCTGGCGGTCGGCGGCGACATTTCAGCGATGAGGCGGCGGCGCATGTGTTCGAGGGCCCATCCTCCGGCGAGAAAGAGGATGCCCAGGCCGATGAGGCCGAGGGAGCGGCCGAACTTGTCAAGGATGTTGCTGAAATAGAACCAGACGATCGTGAGGCCGAAGCCGACGATGCCGAGGTTGACGAGGGCTTTGCTGGCCTGGCGGACGCCCCACCAGATGAGGAAGATGGCAAATGAAGACACCACCGCATAGGTGAGCAGAGTGGGCTCGGTTCGCGAAACAGATGTCTGATATGTTCCAAAGTCGTAATGCTGAGTCCAATTGTGGTTGCACCAGGGGAGCGCAATCGCAAGCACCAATGCAGCGGCAACCGGGACGAGACTCTTGCCAAATCGCACCAGCGCAATAAGAAGCGGTAACACGGCAATCACCGCCCACTCCCAGACGCTTCTGCCCCACGGCACAGAACTCTGGCTCTCCCACGACAACCGCCATCCGTCAAGGATCAACACAACGCCGATCACTATCGCGATGGACCCCGCAGCGAAGAGAATCCCCAGCACCGCCTTCCTCTTCGATCCCAGAAAAACCGTCAGGTACAGAACGGCCCACACAAGCAAAAAGCGCCCTAAATAGATCTCCTGCCCGATATGCCGCTCGGTTGCGTACTCCAGCTCGCAAAACATCCACGACGGAATAAGGAGCAGGGTGAGAATCTCCTGGGCTTCATCGTGGAGCAGCGCCCAGCCTGCGATTGCGGCGATGGCCCAGAGAAGGATGGCGGCGGGCCAGTGTTCCTGGATGTTGAAGATCTGGCCTACAAGCGCGATGGCTGCGCCTGTCGCCGCTGTGCCTGCGGCGTGGAGAGCGGCAGAGAGGGCGCGGAAGGCAGGGCGCGTGGCCGCTCCAGCAGTGTGAAACGTGCCCACCATGGCGAGGGCAAGCAGGAGCCGCATGCCGGGTCCCAGTTCATCCCAATGTGCGGAGACAAAGAGCACGATTCCGCAGGCGAGCAGAAGGGCACCGAGGATCAGGGCCACGATTCCCTGCCAGCGGATGCCAGCCGGGTGCTTCTGTTCGGACTCCCAGGCGCGAATGCGGGTGGCAATGACGGGGTCAAGGACGCCGGCGGATTGCCAACGGGTTAGAAGGGCCTCAAGATCGGGCATATTTCGATGGGCGTATTAGAGCACAGTGCAGGTGGAAAACGCTGTGCGGCTGGGCTGCGCGGCACAATTGCTGGTGGTGGCCCCGTTGAAGCAATCGACGCGTCCCTACGGGGCGCGGCCATGTTTTCGTGATTCATTCCCAGGGTTTCCACCCTGGGCTATTTTCGTGATCTCCCTACGGGAGAATGCCCAGATGCCGCTTACGTAAAGCGGATTGAAGTAACTTTCATGGGCTCACTTCTCTCGCATGGTGCAACTGGGCTTATATGATCGTCGGGGATGCGTTTCGAAATCATCACGATCTTTCCGGAGTTTTTCTCCGGTTTCTTTGAGCATGGCGTGGTGCGCCGGGCCCTGAAAGAGGGGCTTGTGTCGGTGGAGGTGCGCGATCTGCGGGAGTTTACGCATGACCGGCACCGGACAGTCGATGACAGACCCTTTGGCGGCGGCGAGGGCATGGTGCTGAAGCCGGAGCCTTTGGCGGAGGCGCTTGAATCGTTGGGTATCCAGCCGAAGACGGCGCGGGGAGCATCTTCATCTCCCACCCTTGCAACCGAAAAAACGCGCAAGGATGGGGCACCCATGTTTGTGCGGATGGATGCTCTGTCAAAGAAGGTTTGTGATTTCCCACCCAAGCCGAGCTTGGATGGGGCACCCAGTTCTGAGGTTGAGCGTGGGGCAGCCAATTCCGAGGCTGAGGGAGCAGCGCAAACGGGGACGCAGGTGATTCTGCTTTCGGCGCAAGGGCGACGGTTTACGCAGGCGACGGCACGGGCGCTCACACAAAAGGAACGTGTGGTCCTGGTTTGTGGGCGCTACGAAGGGGTGGATGAACGGATCAACTCTCTTTATTGCGACATTGAGCTTTCGATCGGCGATTACGTTTTGAGCGGGGGCGAGCTGGCGGCGGCAGTCGTGATGGATGCGGTGACGCGGCTGGTGCCGGGGGTGCTGGGGAACGAGGCGTCGAGCGAATTCGAAAGCTTTGGCATCATGGATTCCGCCATTTCCACCGATGAAACCGGTATACCGCGGTCGCAGCACGGATCGGGCGGGCTGCTTGATTACCCGCACTTTACGCGTCCGGGCGAATTTAAGGGATTGGCCGCACCGGAGGTATTGCTGAATGGCGACCATCGGCAGATTCGGCGCTGGCGGCGCGAGCAGCAATTGCGCAAGACGCTCGAGAACCGGCCCGATCTTCTGGAGCGGGCGCAGTTGAGCGAGGACGACAAGCGTGTGCTTGTTTCTCTTGGTTGGCAGCAGGGATGAGATGGTCCATCCGATTCTCCAAACTCTTCAACTTGTCGCTTATGGTGAGCTGACGATCTGCTGGATCGCGTGGTTGGCGTCGTTTGTGCAGCCGTTGAGGAAAGCGGCTGGACAGCGGGAGATTGCGAAGGCTCCGGCAGCGCGCTGGGGGATTCTTCTGAACGTGGTGGGGTTCGCGTGTATCTGGGTTTATGTGCGGCCACCGGGATTTGAAAAGTCGATTTGGGAACTGATTGCGTCGATGTTGCTGGGGCCTCCTTCGGTGCTGCTGGCGTGGCGTGCCACGCGGCATCTTGGCAAGCATTGGCGCTACCAGGCGGCGCTGAACGCAAATCATGAGCTGGTGCAGACCGGCCCGTATGCGCGGATCCGGCATCCGATTTACGCGTCGATGCTGGGGATGCTGCTGGCTTCCGGAGCTGCATACTCGTGGTGGCCGATGCTGCTTGCGGGGCTGAGTTTTTCCCTGATCGGCACGGAGATCCGCGTGGAAGCCGAAGACCAGTTGTTCGAGACGTATTTCCAGGATGAGTTCATCGAATATCGAGCACGGGTGCGGGGATATATTCCGTTCATCCGGTGAAGCAACGGAACAACGACGATGAGTCAAAACGTCTTGACGGGGCCCGGCTGTTCGGCGATTCGTCCCAATGAAATGGCGGCGACGTAGAAGTTTTCTCCGCGCGTGGGCGCGCCGGCAAGACGCCGCAACATGGCGAGTTGGCCTACGTGTGTGAGAGCGTCGGCGACCGGACCCTGAAAGAGGCGATCCATGGGCGCGTGGAGCGGATGCCCGGAAGCGAGATAGGTATCGAAGGCCTGCAGCGTGACGAAAAACCGCTCCTTCTCCAAATCCCATGGGAGTGGAGCGGAGTTGTGCCAAGCCTCTTTGCCGGCCGCGACGCTGTGCGCCCAATCGAAGAGGTCGCCCATGTGGGCGAGGATTTGCACGGGCCGGCGGCCGGCCCCGGCGAAGTTGGCGAATCCTTCGGGTGCATCGTCGAGGGCGCGGGTAGCGCGGTAGGCAACGGTGGCCAACGTGTGGCGTAGCAGTGCGCGTGAGTCGTTCATGACCAATCAGTCTAGCGCAGGGAGCCGGGATTAGGCGGGAGATCGATTCTCTGTTAAAATTGAATCTCTGAGTTCAACGCAGGAAGAAACCCATGTCAATTCATCCAGTTATGCAGCGCCTGGCCGACAAGCTGAAGCGCACCGATTTGCCGGTATTTGTCCCCGGCGACCAAGTTCGCGTCCAAGTGAAGATCAAGGAAGGCGACAAGGAGCGGTTGCAGGCCTTTGAGGGCCTGGTCATCGCCATCAACAAAGGCCCGCAGGGCACTTTCACCGTGCGCAAAATGAGTTTTGGCCAAGGTGTGGAGCGCATCTTCCCCTTCAACTCCAAAGTGGTGGACAAGGTGGAGAAGATTCGCAGCTACAAAGTGCGGCGCGCGAAGCTCTTTTACATTCGCGGACTGCGCGGCAAGGCGGCTCGCCTGAAGGAAGTGGAGCGGGCGCCGAAGGTCTAGTCTTCGGATTTAGGTCCAGTTTTGCAGAACCCCTGGCCGATACGGCTGGGGGTTTTGCTTTTTATACTTGGACCATGGCCCCGGCTCCAGTGCGCGTTCGGAAAAATCGAAGTGCAAAGGATCCGAAATGCGGATGGAAGCTGGAGAAGGCGGCGCAGAAGTGTGGCGCGCTGCGGATTGCGGGGCTGGATGAGGTGGGACGCGGGCCGATGTTCGGGCCGGTCGTTGCTGCTGCCGTCATTCTGGAGTGCGGCACACGGTTTCGTGGACTCACCGACTCAAAGAAACTGCCGGAGAAGAAGCGGATCGAGTTAGATGTTGAGATTCGCGCTAAAGCGGTAGCATGGGCGATTGCGGCGGTGGATGCGGAGACGATCGACCGGATCAATATTCGCAGAGCTTCCCTGCTGGCGATGCGTTTGGCGGTGGAACAGCTCTCGGTTGTTCCCGATTACCTGCTGATTGACGGTGTGGATACGATCGAGTGGCCCTGTCCGCAACAGTCGGTCATTCAAGGCGACGGGACGAGTTATTCGATTGCCGCGGCGAGCGTACTGGCAAAGGTATACCGCGATGGGCTACTGGTGGAGTTCGATAGGCAGTATCCGGGATACGGATTGGCAAGCCACAAGGGCTATTGTTCGCGGGAACATCTGGAGGCGTTGGCGCGCCTGGGGCCTACGCCGTTGCATAGGAAGAACTGGAGTCCGGTGGCGCAGCGGATGCTTGATTTTGGCGAGGATGAAGTCGTTCTGGAACCGGTCACGCTGTAACCGGATTCTTGCGGCGCTGGATGTAGGCGAGAATCGGCCGCGCAAGGAGCAGGACCGCGAGAACGATCGTGAGGCGCAGCGGGCTCAACACGCCGGGTTTGACCTGCCACCAGTAGTGAATGATGCCGCAGATGGCGGCGAGATAGACCAGCCTATGGAGGCGCTTCCAGCGTTTGCCGCCAAGCTTGCGAATCGACCAGTTCGTGGATGTGAGGGCGAGCGGCACGAGCAGCATCCACGCGGCTACGCCCATGGTGATGAAACGGCGCTTCTCGATGTCAGAGATCATGGCGTGAACGTCAAATCCCGCATAGAGAGCTACGTACGTAAGCAGATGGAGCGTGCCGTAGAAGAAGGCAAAGAGGCCGAGCAGGCGGCGAAAGCGAATGAGCCAGTTCAGATGCGGCGACAAGCTGCGGACCGGTGTCACAGCGAGCGAGAGGATGAGCAGCAGAAGCGTGGTGTAGCCGGTGGTGAAGGTGATGTTTGCGGTTGGATCAGCGCCCAAATTATTAGTGACGGCTCCGTAGACGAGCAAGGCCAAAGGCCAGAGACAAGCGACCCAGGTGAGCGTTTTGAGGGTGAGGATGGTCGTTCGGTTCATAGTTAGCGAGTTAGCGGTGCGGCGTAGTTTGCGGAGTTAGCGGAGTTAGACAAACCCGCGACTTTTCTCGGAGATCTGTCACCAGCACGGCTAGCTCCGCTAACATCGCTAACTCCGCTTCAGTAATACCTCTTCAGGTTCATTCCGTTGTAGAGTGAGGCGACCTGTTCGCCATAGCCATTGAACATCAGGGTTTGGCGCCGCTGTGCGTAGAAGGGCAAGCCGATGCGACGCTCTGTCTTCTGGCTCCAGCGAGGATGGTCGACGTTTGGATTGACATTGGAGTAGAAACCATACTCATTCGGAGCCATGTCGTTCCAGGTGGTGGGCGGCTGTTTTTCGAGGAAGCGCACTTCGACGATGGACTTGGCGGATTTGAATCCGTATTTCCAAGGGAGCACGATGCGGATCGGCGCGCCATCCTGGTTGGGGAGAACTTCGCCATAGAGCCCGAAGGTGAGGAGCGCGAGCGGATTCATGGCTTCATCCATGCGCAAGCCTTCGGAGTAGGGCCAGAAGATGGTGGATTCCGATGCCCACTTCTCCACCTTGTGGTTGTAGTAGGAGAGGAACTGGACGTACTTGGCTTTGCTCAGTGGATCGCAAGCTTTGATGAATTCGGAGAGCGAGTAGCCGACCCAGGGGATGACCATGCTCCATGCTTCCACGCAGCGATGACGATAGACGCGTTCTTCGAGTGGGCGGAGCTTAAGCAGGTCTTCGATATCGAAGACTTTCGGCTGGTTCACGAGGCCATCGACCTTGACGGACCAGGGGCGCGTGGGCAGGACACCTGCGTTGCGGGCGGGATCCCCCTTGTCAACGCCAAACTCGTAGTAGTTGTTGTAGTGGGTGATGTCTTCGAGACTGGTCAACGGTTCGCCGGTGGTCGAGAGCGGGCTCTTGATGGTGTCGAGTTTGGTGTCGGCGTGAACATTGGTGCGCGGCGAGAGGACTTCGGCAGCGCGTTCAATGACCGCTCCAGATGCACCGGCAACTACCGCGGTCGAGAGGGCTCCGCGGAGAAATCGGCGACGATTCAGGTATTTGTCTTTGGATGTGATCGCCGAGGAGGGGATTCCGGGCGGTTTGCCGATGAGCATATTGCGACCTCGCATTGCTACTAATTAGACACGGAAGGTACGCTCCAAGTTACAAGGTGGATTGGGAGAAATAGTCAGGGCTTTTGGACGGATGAAATCGCGCCCGCTGAATCAGGAGTCGGTGCGGACGGGGTGAGTGGCCGAAACGAGAGCAGGCAGGCTGCCACGTGGAAATGCAGATGACTGACGAACAACCAGCCGGGTAGGAATATGCCATTCCCGTCTTCCGTGCTCAGGGTGATCGGGCTCGATGCCGGCGCGGAGGCCTTCAACGGCGGCGGCAGCCAGATCCCTGCAGGACATTTGAACCGTGGTGAGTGGCGGCAGCATGAACTGCGCGAGATGAATGTCATCGAATCCGATGACCGAAATATCTTCGGGAACGCGGTGGGTCGTGCGATAGAGGGCATGGAGCGCACCGATGGCGGTCATGTCGTTGGAACACAGGACGGCGGTTGGTAATTCAGGCAGTGCGATGAGCCGCTCCATTGCGGTGATGCCACCCTCCATGGTGTGGCTGCCTTCAACCAGATGTTCGGGTGGAGCTTTCAGGCCAAGTTCAGCCATCGACTTGATGAACGCATCGCGCCTGGCGTTAGGGGAGCGCTGCGACAAGGGCCCGCTGATGAACGCGATGCGGCGGTGCCCCAGGGCGGCGAGGTGCTGCACTCCCTGGCGAATCCCTTCGGCGTAGTCCACCTTGAGAATGTGAATGTTGGGAAGGTCGGGTCCGGCATCCACAAACACCAGGGGAAATTCACGCTCCACGAGTTTCTTCACGAGCTCTTCTTCGACGCCGAAGGTCATGACAGCGACGCCATCCACGTTGCGCTGGAGGAGACGGCGCATGAGGCTTTCGGTGCGGGCATGATCGTAGTTTGTCGAACCAATGAGAACTTCATATCCCTGCGCGACGGCGAGATTCTCGAATTCCTGCACGAGCTCTGGGAAAAAAGGGTTGGTGATTTCCGAGACGATGAGCCCCAGCATGCGGCTTCTTCCTGATACCAAGGCGCGGGCCTGGGTATTGGGCAGGTATCCTACTTCTTCGATGGCCTTCCAGACGCGCTGAGCGAGTTCCGGATTCACGGTCGAGATGTGATTCACGGTGCGCGAGACGGTCGCGATCGAGACGCCAGCCCGCTGCGCAACGTCCCTGATGCTGACGGTGAGGGGGCGACGGCGTTCGCCGGGATTGTCGGTTGGAGAGCTCACGATGGAGCGATTCTACACCCTTTTTCTCGTGTTTCTCAGAAGCGGAGGCTGTGAATTTGAACGCCGATAGGCGGGGAAGTCTCACTCCTGCCTAGGTTTTGGGTGAGTAAATACCCGACTTGCGCGAACTGGCGCGACCCCTAAAACGTTTTTGTGGAAAGCGTTTGCTGTCTTCTGAGTGAATTCTGCGATGGACAGGGTTCTGGATTGGATTAGCGATTTCTGTTTAAGGTTGGTGGGTCTCAGTTCCTGCGATCGTTTCCAGGCCGTGACGGATGAGCGGCAGAATGACGGTGAGACTTTCCACGGCGCCACGGGGACTGCCGGGCAGGTTAACGATGAGGGTGCTTCCTCTGAGTCCTGCGACACCGCGCGAGAGCCACGCCATCGGATTATTCTCGGCGCCTTGTGCGCGCATCGCTTCGGCGATTCCTGGAGCTTCGCGATCGATGACCCGCCGCGTGGCTTCGGGGGTCCAATCGCGTGGACCGAGGCCAGTGCCGCCGGTAGTGAGGATCAAGGTGGCGCGTTGGCCGCACCACTGGATGAGGCGGTCGCCGATCTCAACAATCTCATCGGGGATCAGCGCGGTCTCGATCTCGGCATCAGGCCAAGTTCGCCGAAGGAACGCGACGAGAGCAGGGCCCGAGGCATCCATTGCGACGCCTTGTGAGCAGCGATCGGAGACGGTGAGAACGGCGACGAGCATGGAGTGATTGTAGAGCTACTGCCCCATTCAGGGTGACCGAGGTCAGTTTGGGTTCGTTGCTTTCCCGTGTTTCAGAAACGAGACCCTTCGGCTACGCTCAGGGCAGGCTCTGGGCAGCCATGGTCGTGCTGGTCGCCGCATTGCTAAGAGCAACTGCAGGTCCTTCGACTTCCCTTCACTACGTTCCGAGTCGCTCAGGATAACAGGATTTTGAGTGAAGTTGAGAAGACGGTCGTTAGGGTTGGGCGTCCGGGGGAATCAGGAGCGTGAGCATCTGCGGCGCGATTTCCATGCGGGCCGGCAATGCGCCAAGGACCTCGCCATCGGCTTCCACATAGATTTGAGTTTTGGAACCGTTGCGAGCACGGCAATCGACCGCGGTTGCTTCGATCAAACCTACATGCTTTGAAAAGGTGTGACGTCCCGCGATGACAGCTAAAAGAAACCGAAGATAGTGAAAGCGATTCCGCGTATTAAATGTAATGAGTTTCAGCGTGTCCTTGCGCAAGGTGGCGCCGGGCGCCAGCATCCCGAGGGCTCCGCCAAAGGAGCGTACGCGTACTGCGAGCAGTTGCGACACGTCTACCTTATGAGTCTCGCCGGTACCGTTGAGTGAAAAGGCTGCGCTGAAGAGTGGGAACGGATTGGTAGCCCAGATGCGCGTAGCCTCGACCATGTAGAGGGCGTAGCCGAAACGGCGTTTGAGCCCTGCATCGAGGCTGGCCATGAGCAAAGCATCGGCACCGATGCCGGCAGCAACGGTGAAGTAGGAGGAGCACTCGGCGCCATTCTTGTCGTGGTAGAAGATGCGACCTACGGGGACTTTTGTCGGGGTGGCTGTAAGAAGTTTGCGCACGGCGTTGACGGGGGAGGTGCCGAGGCCAAGGTCCTGCGCGAGTGCATTGGCGGTGCCTAAGGGCACGACACCGAGCACTACGTCTGTTCCGACGAGGCATTGCAGCACTTCGTGAACGGTACCGTCGCCGCCGCAGGCGAGAATCGAATCGTACCCGTTGCGCATGGCGGCCTTGGCCAGCGTTTTAGCGCTTCCAGGGGCATCGGTCTCCAATGCTTCGGCATCAATGCCCGCTTGGCGGAGCAATTCAAGTGCGCGTCGGAGCGATTTATCGCGTTGCGCCGAATGTTGGCCGGATTGCGGATTGTAAATGAGCGCGACTCGACGCAACGCAGGCTTTCCTTCAATGACTCTGCCCGAAAAAGGGCCACCCCTCCATTTTCTCAGGCTCGGGCGCGTCGTGCCGCCACGGAGCGAGGGAATTTTGGAGCGCGGTAATGATCATGAGGTCGAGCAGGCGAGCGACGCTGACCGGTTTAATTTGATGCGGGAGATTTGGCCTCGTCCGAATCTTCGATTCGGCTGGTTCTGATGATTGCCACCGTATCGGATGGCAGGGTGACTGCGGCGTCTTTCAATTGGACGGCGCCACTGGACGCAAGGAGAAGCTGACACGAGGCGGGGAGCGGAAACAAGCGAACGGATTGACTCAGATTGCAGATCACGGCGATCGAGCCGCGATCCATACGGAGCCATTGTTCCTGCTGGTTGCAGATGACCCGTGCGAGTCCTGGCTCGCCGTTGTTTAAGCTGGACTCGCTGCGGCGCAATCGAATCAGGTCACGGTGCCAGGCCAGCATTTCGGCGTGTTCGTCCTCCGACATTTCGTTCCAATTCAATTTTGAGCGAACGAACGTTTCGCGCTTTTCGGGGTCTGGGATTGACTCGGGCTTCCAACCAAAAGCTTCGAATTCGTGCCTTCGCCCTTCAGAAACGGCGCGCGCCATTTCGGGATCTTCATGGTTGGCGAAGTATTGAAAGGGAGAAGTTGCGGCCCATTCCTCGCCTTGAAAAAGCATGGGAACAAAAGGGCTGGTGAGGACAAGCGCGGCGGCGATTTTGGCGCGGGCGATTCCCACAACATCGCTGATGCGGTCTCCGGTGGCGCGATTGCCGATCTGATCGTGATTTTGAATGAAAGCGACGAAACGATGCCGCGACACATTTGCCGCCGGCCTTCCGTGCACGCGCCGGCGGTAGTTTGAATAGATGCCGTCATAGACAAACGTCTGCTCAATCGCCTTGGCAAGATGGGCGAGGGTACCGAAGTCGGAATAATAGCCGGCTTCGGGTTCGCGATTCAGGACCGTGAAGAGTGCGTGATGAAAGTCATCGCTCCACTGCGCATCCATTCCTAATCCAAAGGCCGAGCGCGGGGTGACGAGACGCGGGTCGTTCAAATCGCTTTCGGCAATCAGCACCAGGCGACGGCCGAGTGTTGCGGCCAAGGTTTCTGTTTCCGCTGCAAGCTGTTCGAGGAAGTGAATGGCCGAACGATCCATGAAGGCATGCACGGCATCCAGCCGCAATCCGTCGATGTGGTAGTCGCGCATCCACATCAGCGCGTTGTCGCAAAAGAAGCGCCTGACTTCGGGTGACCCTGCGCCTTCGAGATTTACAGCGCCACCCCATGGCGTTTTGTGGGAGTCGATCAGATAAGGGCCGAATTTCCCCGTGTAGTTTCCAACCGGGCCGAAGTGGTTGTAGACCACATCGAGCAGAACAGCGAGTCCTTTCTCATGCGCGGCATTCACAAAGCGCTTCAGCGCGTCAGGGCCGCCGTAGGGCTCGTGGACCGAGAAGAGCGCAACGCCATCGTAGCCCCAGCCGAATTCGCCGGAAAACGTGGCAACGGGCATGAGCTCTACGTGAGTAATGCCGAGGTCAACCAGGTGATCGAGCTTCTCAATTGCGGAGTCGAGAGTGCCTTGCGTGGTGAACGTACCAATATGCAGCTCGTAGACGATGGCGCTGGCCAATGGCGACGCCTGGAACTTTGCGTCTGACCATGAGAACGCGTGCTGGTCATACACGCGAGAAAGGCCATGAACGCCCTCTGGCTGCCATTGGGATCGCGGGTCGGGATACGGCGTCGGGTCTTCGTCGATGAGGTAGCCGTAATCGGTTGCGGGGCCGGCATTCGCAACTTCCGCTTGCCACCAACCGCGGTCCCCGACACGCGCCATCGGAAAGCTCTTACCGTTCGCAGACACAACGACAGACTTGGCGAACGGCGCCCATAGATCAAACCTGTGCATCTTTCACTCCGCTTGCCTGGAAAGGAGCGCCACGGGGAAACGCTTGAGAAGCGTCTCGATCCGCATCGAACCTCCGTTGAATTCTTCGCTGGTGAGGACATTTTTCCAACGTCCTTCGGGAAGATTGACTGACGTGGAGCCCCAACGGCCGCCCAATATAGCACTCCAACGGGGAGCGCACGTGATTACGCTCTGGCCACGGGTATAGGCAATGAGATGCTCGGATTTTGGGCCGGAGACTTCGAGGGACGCGTAGTCCGCACACTTGCCGAAGCACTCGGGTTTTTCCTGACGCAATTTTAGAGCGCAATGAACGAGCCATAGTTTGGGAAGACCGCTGTCTATTCTCTTCATGATTTCTTCGGCGACGAGGCCGGATTTCAGCTCCGCGAGCATCGATGCCAGGGCTTCGTAATCGACTGGGCCGCGATTGTCGGGATCGACCAACCGCAGATCCCATAGTTCGCTTCCCTGATAAGTATCGGGTACCCCGGGCGCAGTAAATTTCAGCAGCGTTTGGGCAAGACTGTTGATCCTTCCTGGCGTCACGATGAGGCCGACGAAGGTTTCTACTTCCGCGATGAACTCTTCCGAGGCCAAGGATCGCTCGATGAAATTCTTCAACGCATCTTCAAACTCCTTGTTCTGCTGCGTCCAACTCGTATGCTGTTTTGCCTCGCGCGCGGCCTTCTCCATGTAGGCGGTCAAACGCTCCACCGAGATGGGCCAGGTTCCGACAAGGGTTTGATAGAAGAAGTATTCCGTGTTGCGATCCGGATAATTGCCGGTTTTGAATTGAGCATTCCTGCGAGACCAGCGGCTGACGGCCGATTTCCAACGTGCGGGCAGTTCGCTCATTACGGCGAGGCGGGCTCTCACATCGTCGGCGCGCTTGGTATCGTGCGTCGAAAGAGTGGTCATGGTGAGCGGGTGTTCGGCCTTTATCTTTGCGCAGTACTCATGAAACTCGGCGATGGTGAGGCCATTGCGATCGGGTGAGCCGCCCACTTCGTTTAGTCCGATCATTCGGTTAAAACAATAGAAGGTTGTGTCCTCAAGACCCTTGGCCATCACCGGCGAAGTGAATTGCTGGAAGCGCAGGAGGAACTCCGATTCGAGTGTTCCGCGAGCACGCAGCGATAAAACGTCTCCGATGAAATCCATCAGGCCAGGATCGAGGTCGGGCCTGGAGAGCTTTGCTTCAGCGACAGCCTTGTCGATTTCCTTGCGGTCTTCGTCCGTTACCTGATCGCGCGACGGGACAACATAAGTGCGGTACACAGTGAAGCAGGAAGCAATCTCGCGCAAGGCGCGGCGAATCTCAGCGCGGGTGTAATCGCGACGATCCCTGTTGTTCTCGCAGACTTCGACAAAGAGACTCGTCAAGCGGTTGACGTCGCTGCCCAAGGTTTCCCGCTCGACATTCAGCTTCATGTTGCGGGCCAAAGACTGGAAATCTGCGGCTTCATTCGTGAACGCGTGATAGATTCCAGTGAGCTCCTGAAGGCCTTCGCCCTGCATCAGGAGTTGATTGCATACGTTCAGGAAGTCGTAGCCGGTGGTTCCTTCAATGGGCCAGTCGGCGCGCAGGGATTCTCCCGGTTGCAGTATTTTTTCAGCAATGATCCACACATCCGCGCCGCGCCGGCGCAGGCGCTCGAAGTATTGCTGAGGATCGCGCAGCCCATCGGGGTGATCGACGCGGACACCGTCGAGGATGCCGTCGTTGAGCCAATGAAGAATGCGCTGATGGGTGGCATCGAAGACGTCGGGACGCTCAACGCGCAGGCCGATCAATGTATTGATGTCGAAGAAGCGCCGGTAGCCGAGTTCCTGATCGGCGGTGCGCCAATAGGCCAGCCGATAGTGCTGGAGGTTGAGGACTTCATCGAGCGCATCGTGATCGCGATTCAGATCGTCGACTGCTCGCGCAATGGCATCGGATATCTCCGGCTGCTCGACACAGAGGCGCCGCAGCAATTCGTAGATCACGGCCTTGTCGCGATGCCGCGAAAGGATCAGTTCACGATCCGCAGGCTCGGGGACTGGAAGCCTGGCGAGGCTGTCGGCGATAAAACTCAATTTTGCGCTGTCGGCATATTGTGCGGCCTTTGCGAGAGGGTTAGCCAGGGAACGGGGCGCGAGGGGAAACTGGTTCTCCATGTAGTGCACGCGGAAGAGGCCGCATTGTTGCTCGATTTTGAATTGATCGGCGCTCAAGACGCGCCCGTACTGATCGCCGAGGACCGGGATGAGCACTTTGTTTTGCAGCTTGACTTCGGAGGAGTGCCAATCGATGTCGAACCAGTTGGCATATCGGCTGGAAGGGCCATTTTCCAGAACGTCCCACCAATAGGGGTTCTCAGGCCCGGTGGCCATGTGGTTGGGCACGATGTCGAGGACCTGGCCGATTCCCAGTTCCTTCAAGCGCTCGCAGAAGCGCCTATGCCCTTCTTCTCCACCGAGTTCTTCATTCACTTTTTCGTGGTCGACAACGTTATAGCCGTGCATGCTGCCGGGCGCGGCCTGAAGATACGGTGAACTATAGATATGGGAGACGCCCAGCTCTTTCAGATAGCCGGCCACGCGGATAGCATCGTCAAATGTGAATCCCGCGTGCAACTGCAGGCGGTAAGTGGACCGCGGTACGCGTCGCATTTCGTGTCTTTCCATCGTTCCCTGGGAGTGCACTCTTCATGTGCCTGATAGTGTAGTCGCGGAGCCGTTGTCGCCACTTCTTTAGATGAGTCGATGGGTATCGAGGATGCTCCACTGGCCGTTCAAGGCGAGGCCCCTTTAAATCTCTGCCGTACACTGATGGGATTGGAATGAGCGCAGCGATCGAGTTTCGAGCCATTACCGTTGCGACGCCGCAGGGAAGACGGCTGCTCAACGATATTTCTCTGTCCGTCGAAGCAGGAACAACGACGGTATTGCTGGGACGCAGCGGTTCGGGGAAGACCACCCTGCTGCGGACAGTGAACCGTATGGTCGAGCCAAGCGGTGGGGAAGTCCTGGTGAATGGAACGACGATTCGCGACTCGGATTTGATCGCTCTTCGCCGCGGCATTGGCTATGTGATCCAGGAGACGGGGCTGTTTCCGCATTTTACGATCGAGCGAAATGCCGGGGTGGTGCTGGAGGCCGAGGGCTGCGCGCGAGCTGAACGCGTCCGCCGGAGTCATGAGCTGCTGCGGGCCGTTGGGCTCGATCCTATGAGCTTCGGGCATCGGTTTCCGCACCAGCTCTCGGGAGGGCAGCGACAACGCGTAGGACTGGCGCGGGCCCTGGCCGCCGATCCAAAGATCCTGCTCATGGACGAGCCTTTTGGCGCGCTCGATCCGCTCACACGCGGCGAGATGCAGGATATGCTGCGCGATCTGCTGGGTGGATTGAAAAAGACGGTCCTGCTGGTGACGCACGATCTCGACGAAGCGCTCTATCTCGGAGACCAGATCGCGCTGCTGAGTGAAGGCAAACTGATCGCGCGTCTTGAGCCGGAGGAGTTTCTGCACTCGGATTTACCTGAGGTGCAGAACTACGTGCGAGCCTTTCATCGCAGCGAACGGATCGCTGAGCAGGTGACGAGAAGATGAGCACGGCATTTCTTGCACAGTACGGCGAAGAGATCGCCACGCTGACAGCGGAGCATGTGTGGCTGACCGCGGCCGCAATGGCGTTTGCGACGATGATCGCGGTGCCGACCGGCATCTGGCTGACGCGTAGGCCGCGATGGGCGAAGCCAATTATCGGTGTGACGAATATTCTGCAGACCATTCCCTCACTCGCGATGTTCGGATTTTTGCTGCCCCTTCCGTGGCTTGGGGAACGCGCGGCGCGGATCGCTATTTTCGCGCTCACCGCTTATGCGTTGCTTCCCATCTTGCGCAATACGTATGCGGGCATTCGCGGGATCGATCCATCGGTGATTGAAGTGGCGCAAGCTTTGGGACTGACCGGCACGCAGCGGCTCTTCAAGGTTGAACTCCCGTTGGCGGCATCGTTCATCCTAGCGGGACTGCGGACCGCGACTGTGACCTGCATCGGGATTGCGACGATTGCTGCGGCGGTGGGTGCGGGTGGACTGGGCGAACTGATTTTCCGGGGTGTTGCGTCCGTTGACAATCGCCTGGTGCTGGCGGGGGCTGTGCCGGCCGCATTGTTGGCACTGGCGGCCGATGGGGCGCTAGGGCTGCTCGAACACAGATTCAAGGTTGCTGCGCGATGAGGCGGTGCGCGCTTGCTGCGGCGACTGGATTCCTTTGTATTTTGCTTGCGTCGTGTGCGCCGCCTCGGCCGGACCATCCTGTCATCGGTGCGAAGAATTTTACCGAGCAGGTGGTGCTGGGCGAACTGCTGGCGCAGGAGATCGAAGCCAAGTCGAACTTGAAGGTGGAGCGGCGGTTCTATCTTGCCGGCAGTTACATTTGCCACCAGGCGCTGGTTGCGGGACGCATCGACGGCTATGTAGAGTACACCGGCACTGCACTGACGGCGATTTTGAAGCAGCCGGTTGACCGCGATCCAAAGTCTGTGCTGGCGACTGTGCGGCGAATCTACGATACGAAGTATGGGATCGATGTAGGCCAGCCTCTGGGATTCGAAAACACCTTCGCCATGGTGATTCGCGGCGAGGATGCGCAACGATACCACCTATCGACGTTGAGTCAGGCCGCGCAGTTCACGCCGCAGTGGCGGCTTGGCGTGGGATATGAATTTGAGCAGCGGCCTGACGGCCTTCCCGGCCTAAGCGCCGCGTATGGCCTACGCTTCGCTGAGCCGCCACGCACCATGGAACTCGGCTTACTGTATCGTGCGCTGAATGCGCATCAAGTGGATATGATTGCGGGCAATTCGACGGACGGGCCGATTCAGGCATTTGGGCTCATTGTGTTGGACGATGATCGGCATTATTTCCCGCCTTACCAAGCGGTTCCCCTATTCCGCAAAGAGGCGCTGCAGCGATGGCCGCAAATCCAGAATGCGCTCGATGCGCTTGCCGGACGGATCCGTGCGGATGATATGCGGGCGATGAATGAAGCGGTCGATGGACAACATCGCGATCCGGCAGAAGTTGTGCGCGCGTTTCGCTCGAGTCGAGGGCTTTGAAGGAAGCGAGTCCAAATGTTGAATGGCGTCAAAGTCGCTCTTGCGCCCGGTCTGTGACCGCTCGACTTCGCCTATTGGGGTTCGTGCTTTCGCACCCTTTCGCCAGGACAAAGGCGAAGGGATGGGGCAGGGGGATGGTGCAGGAACAAACGATCAGAAACCTACTCGGCTTTTACCAGCTTGGCAATCAAGATGTCACGGCGCTCATTTGCCATTGCATCTGCCTTGCGCAGCACCAGGAGCCACGCGATCACCGCAGTCACAGCGAGCACAAAGAGCACGGGCGCAGCCAACCAGAGTCGATCGAAGATTGCGCAGAGACTGATGATGCCGACACCGACGCCAAGAATTGAAGTCTGAATCAGCATGCTGAGGAGGGCATTGGCCTGTGAACCTGACTGCCGGCCGATTCTTCCGAGATTGACGCGGTACGCCATTGTCAGTGAAATCGCATTGCCTGCCGCGAGGTTGGCGGGCAAGGCGAACGCGAACCAGCCGACAGTCGCCGTGATCACCTCCGCGTCGGGCCTACCGATGCGCAGACTGGCGAGGATGCCGGAGGCGATGGCGACGATGACGTACAAGGTCGCGTGGAACAGGTTCTTTGCAAGGAGCACCGTGCGCATGGGAACGGGAAAGAGGAACAGCAACTGAATTCCCTTCCCTTCAGCGCCAAGGTTGTTATAGATGAGCTGGGTGAATCCGAGAAGCCCGTACGCTACGCACACGGGGATGGCAAGGCGGAAGGGGTGCGCTATCGCCGTTGCTCCGTTATGAAAGAGACTGCCTATGATGACCACCATGATCATGGGGACAAAGACTGCGTAGATCTGCGGCATGGAGCGGAAGAATATTCGAAGCTCCTTTTCTATTTCCGCAGAGATCGGTCCGGAGCCTGAGAGCCGCCATGTGGCTTCGCGCTTCTCATTTTTCCGGGCACTCGGCGCATCTCCGAGGCTTTCTCCACGGTATTCGGCGCGAAGTCGAATTCCCAGCAAACCACCGGCGGCCAGCAAGTAGAAACCGAGGAGGCTCATCGATGCGGCGACCGCTGTTGGATCCTGCGCATCGGCATCGCGCACCACGGCAGATGCGAGGCCTGGAGGCAGCCACACCTGGGAAACGACGATCGCGTTCACCCAGGGGCGCAACTCAACTGTGGTGGGTCCAATGATATGGTGCCTGCGCCCACGACCCGCTTCATCGCGAAGAGCCGGATTCAGCAATTGCAGGCTCAGCATCGCAATCAGAAATACTGCGCTGACGATTTCGCGGGATCGCCTCTTGGCAAGCCAACGATCGAGCCAGGCAAGGATGGCTCTGGCCAAAAGGATGTTGAATACCGCAAATATCAGCAATGCCAGCGCAGTTGCGACGAACAGATCGGGACGGGCGAGGGAGATTCCGGTCAGCAGCCCCACGCAGGCCAGACCGCCGGCCAACGTAGAGGCATCGATGAGACCGAAGATTAGATGAAGCAAGAAAAATGAACCGAAGTTCACTGGGAAGCGCAACAGGCTGCCCAAATCGAACTGCTCCTGGAAAGAAACGAGCGCGACGGCGATAGCCTGCCAGAGAATGCAGATCACCCAGAATTCGATGGCCAGAGTTTGAAATCGATGATGGGAGACGAGCGTGTACGCGGCCGAGCCTGCGCCTGCGCCAAGGCCGAGACCGAAGAAGCTGTAGATGAAGAGTGAGATCGTGCGCGCACCGAACTCGAAGACACCTGCGTTGGTGCGAAAGCTGTTCACAAAAATTCGCGTGCGCATGGCGACCAGCGCGGCATACTGGGCTCGAGCGAGGCGGCCGAATGGGCCCGGCCCCGCTGGCGTCAGTCCCGCATCGATCGGTCCACTCAGGTCAGCCATGAAAGTTCCTGGACTGGCTCCCCGCCGCCCGCTCCGACGATGGAAAGGAAAATCTCTTCGAGGGTGAGCCGTTGATCGCCCGCAGCGCCGGGGAGTGTGGATGCAACTCCGGCGCGAAGAGCCTCAATTGAGCCGTTGGCCACGAGCTTTCCCTGATGAATGATAGCCACGTGGCTGCAAAGGCGCTCGACGATTTCAAGCACGTGGGTGGTGAGAAAGATGGTGGCTCCGCGCTGAATCATGCCCTGCAGCATGGTCTTGAGCATGCCGGCAGCGATGGCGTCGACGCCTTCGAAGGGCTCATCGAGAAAAAGAATCTTCGGCCCATGGATGACGGCGGCCGCGAGCGCGAGCTTCTTCTGCATTCCGTGCGAGAAGTCGGTGACCATTTTGCGGCGCTCATTGGCGAGTTGCATGAATTCCAGCAATTCTTCTGTGCGGCGCTCGGCGGTGGCACGATCGAGCCCATACATGCGGCCGACAAAGTGCAAGTATTCGGGAGCGGTGAGGCGACCGAGCAGAGCCATTCCCTCGGGGACGACGCCGATCTGGCGCTTCAGGTGGAGCGCTGTCGAGCTGAAGGGTTGACCGAGAATCTCAATCGACCCGGCACTTGGCTCGAGCAGTCCGGTCAGCATTTTGATGGTAGTGGATTTGCCCGCGCCATTGGGCCCGAGGAAGCCGAAGAACTGGCCTTGCGCAACGGTCAGCGTGACGTTCTCCACGGCTGTCAGGTCGCCGAAGCGCCGTGCCAGTCCGTGGGTTTGAATCGCCGCAATTTCCATCTGGGGCCAGCATAACAAGGTTGGTTGGCAGGCGACAAAGAGGCGAGGCATCGGCGAGACTCGATGCGGTTGTTCGGAAGGGGCGGTTCCCTAGCTGCGCAGTGTGTTTAAGTTCGTGCTTTCCCAGGTCTCAAAAGCGAGACCTGGGGCACCCATTTTTGTGGCGGATCGGCGATAGAGGATCAAGCACATTGAAGAGTGCCATCTGTAGATCGTTTCAGATACTTTTTGCGGGTGCGGGTAACGGGTCGTTATCGCGGTCTGTAACATCGACGATTGCGGCCAATGACTCGGCCAACTGTGGTGTCCAGCTTGCTTCGGGTGCGCGCCAACTCCAGTTACCGGCTGCGACGGCGGGGGTATTCATACGGGCTTCTGAGCCAAGTTCGAGGAGATCCTGCGCCGGCACGACGGCCATCTCCGCAACGCTGGATGCCGCGGCACGCATGAGCGGCCACGTAGGACGATCTTCAATCTTGCCGCAGTAGGCTTCGACGGCGGCGCGTTCCACGTTGCCGGTCGATTTCCACCAGCCGACGGTGGTGTCGTTGTCGTGGGTGCCGGTGTAGGCGACGGTACCCGGCGTGTAGCGGTGCGGTAAGTGGATATGCGCGCCCTTATCGCCAAAACCGAACTGGATGACTCTCATTCCCGGCATGCCGAGTTGGAGGCGGAGCGCGTCGACCTCGGGAGTGATGAGGCCCAGATCTTCCGCGACCAGCGGCAGCGGACCAAGCGCGCCTTCAAGAGACTGGAAGAGTGCGAGGCCCGGGGCCTTGACCCATTCGCCGTTGACCGCGGTGTCGTCCTTTGCGGGAATGGCCCAATAGGCTTCAAATCCGCGAAAGTGATCGAGGCGGACGATGTCGTAGATCTGGCGCGCGCGGCGAATGCGCTGCACCCACCAGTCGAATCCGCTGTGTTGGAGCACATCCCAGCGATAAAGAGGGTTGCCCCAGCGCTGACCGGTGGCAGAAAAGTAGTCGGGAGGAACACCGGCGACGCGGATGGGCTTGAGTTCTTCGTCGAGTTCAAAGATGTCGGGATGGACCCAGACGTCGGACGAATCCATGTTGACGAAGATCGCGATGTCTCCGAGGATGCGAATCGCGCTGCGCGCGGCGACCTCGCGGAGCTGATTCCATTGCAGAGAGAAGGCGAATTGCAGGGCCTGCTCTTGAGCAATTGCGCGGGCGTGCTCGGCGGATGCCTCGGCGAGCGCCTCGGGATCGCGGCGGCGGAGCGGTTCGGGCCACTGGGTCCATGCGCCGGTGTTTTGGCGGCGACGTAGTTCGGCATAGAGGGCGTAGTCGGCGAGCCAGCCCTGCTCGGCACGGCAAAACTCGGCAAACTGCTGCCACTGTGCTGAGAACTTCTCGTCGCGCGGTCCGCGATCGAGGAAATTTGCGGCGGCTTCGTGGAGGAGCGGAAGCTTACGCTGCTCGACATCGTCGAAATCCACGTAGCCGTTGCGGCCTGCCAGTCCGGCGATGCGCGCGCTGTCGATCCATCCCCAGTCTGCAAGGAATTCGAGGCTGATCAAGTAAGGATTGCCCGCAAACGCGGAAGAGCCTGCGTAGGGAGAGTTGCCATAGCCGGTGGGGCAGAGGGGCAGAACCTGCCAGATATGTTGCCTGGCGCTGGCGAGGAAGGAAACGAATTGGTGCGCGGCCGGGCCAAGGTCGCCGATGCCGCCGTAGGAAGGCAACGAACTGATATGAAGCAGGACTCCGGACGAACGCTGGAATTGCATATCTGAATTATCTCCGCGGAGGGTCGAGTGAGCCGGTAATGTATGAGACTCCGATGTTACGCAGGTAAAAACAAAGGGCCCTCATCCAAGATTGGATGCGGGCCCGAGGTGGAGTCAAATTGTGAAGATTTATTCGCCGGGCACTTGCGGGTTTTGCGGCTTGGCGTTAAAGAGAACGCGCTTGTGCTTTTTGTAATCGTCGATGATGTTACTGGCGAATACCTGGAATGCTTCACTTCGGCGCTGATCGAGGAGCTGATCGCGGGCCTGGTCGAAGTTCTTGGTGATGTCGTCGGCGCTGGGTTCCTGTTTGTCGAGGATCTTGGCGACCACGCCAGTGCGGCCGGCGCTGATCGGTCCACTGATGTTGCCGGGAGCCAGGTCAAAGAGCTGCGGAGCCACTTGTCCGACCTCGCCCAGTTGCGGAACCTGGCTGGTTTCGCCGACCAGATCGCTGGTTTTGACGGTCGCGCCTACTGTTTTCGCAGCCTTGGCAAGATCGTTGGTGGCGTGCGCCTGGGTGGCCAGTTCAGTCGTCTTCTGACGCAGCAACGCAGGCAGTTGTTCGGAACGGTAATCGTCGAGGACATGGCTTTTCCAGTCGGCAAATGTCGGTGCATGGGCCGGCGTGATGCCGGTGACCTGGAAGATCGCATAGCCTTCGCCGGTGGGCGCCGATTGCGCCGGATCACCCTGCTTGGATTGGAATGCCTTCGAGAGCAGAGTGGCGCTGTCAGGAAGCCCGGCAATTGTGCCCTGTTCGGCGACGGGGGGCGTACTGACCAGTTGCAAGTGGTGTGCGGCAGCGGTCTTGTCCAACCCGTTCTTCATGGCCTCGGAAGTCAGCGCTTGCGCATAGTTCTGTTGCGCGGCAGAGGATTTCTGACGAATCAAAGTCGCCTGGATGGTGGGAAGCACCTCGGCTAAAGACTGGGTATGCGCGGGCTGACGTTCTTCCACCTGAACGATGTGGTAGCCGTATTGCGTCTTGACGATTTTGGTGTCGCCGATTTTCTGCGTGAAGATGGCGTTGTCGAACTCGGGAACCATTCGTCCGCGTTGCGCGAATCCTAGTTCGCCGCCGGAATCCTTGCTGCCTGGATCATCGGAGTTCTTCTTGGCCAGATCGGCAAAGTTAGCGCCGCCCTGAATTTGCTTGAGAAGGGCTTCAGCCTTCGCCTTGGCAGCAGCGTCGGTCTTGGCATCCGCACCCTGAGGGACCTTGATCAGGATGTGGCGCGCGCGGGCCTGTTCCGGCACGGAGTACTCAGACTGGTGCGCGGTGTAGTACTGCTGAATCTCCTGTTGCGTGGGCTGCGGTATGCCGCCCGGCACATCGTTGGGCGTGAACGCGAAATAGGTGATGCTCCGCTCTTCGGGAACGGCCGTGGCGTAGCGCGCCGCGTTCTTCTTGAAAAACGCTTCAAGGTCGGCATCGGAAGGATTGATCTGCTTGCTCAGGTCGTCAGAGGAGAGGACAGCGTAGTCAAATTTGATTTTGAGATTGTTCTTCCGGTAGAGGTCGCGCACTTCCTTGTCGCCGACCGTGACGCCCGCGGTGATGAGTGACTCCAGGCGGCGCATGGCGATGTCTTGCTTGACGCTGTCTTCAAAGTCCGCGACCGTGATGTCGAAGCGGCTCTGAATCAATGCGGCGTATTTCTCCTGGCCGATGAACTTGCCGTTGGGAAACAATACCTGTCCCGGAGGCCCGGTCTGCAGGTATTGGCGGACATCGGCGTCGGTGACGTGAATGCCCAGCTTCTCGGCCGCATCCAGCAAGATCCGCTGCTGGACAAGCTGCTGCCCGACCTGCGGTTCGATCATGTTCATGATCATGGGATTGCCGGCGTACTGCGGATACTGCTGTTGCACACGCTGGGTGGCCATTTGCGCAACCTTCTGCTGGCTGATGACTTCGCCCGCCGAGAAGAAGCGGCTATACCAATGCGGGTAGACGACAGCAAACGTGTCCGCGCTGGACGCGCTTTGTCCTGTAAGCCCAGGGATCAGGTAGACCACCATCGAAACGGAGGCCGCGCCGATGATGACGACGAAGAGTGCCTTGGTGAGGCGGTTTTCTTTCTGAAGGAAACGAATCATGGATGGACTTGATCCTGCTCTCTATGCACGCCTTGAGTTGTCCCATCCGCGGCAAGCGGAGCCGGGTCCTGGGCGAAGGCGCACAAATCTCGCTCGATGCGATTGATTGTCATTATAAACGAGTGTGGGACTCGCTTGAGCAGCGCACGAGAAGCACAGAAAAACGTTTCAACGATCGCCTCTGCGCGTCCCTCCGGGACGCGGCGAATTTCTCGGGACGCGATTTCCCAGGGTTTTCGCTGCGCTTCACCCTGGGCTATTGTCACGTTCTCCCTCCGAGAGAATAGGTCATCACGCTGTGTGCTGAAGCAGACCGGCATGACGATGAGTGCATTTTTCGTTTGAGCGCAAAAGCAAAGCGGGCATCCCTGGCGAAGATGCCCGCTTTCGTTTCTGCCGGCTTTCTATTGTTTAGCGCCAGTAGTAGTAACCGCCGGAGAAGTAGTACGGGCGGTAGTAGACAGGCGCGTAGTATCCGGGATACGGGTAGCCGTAAGGACGGCCATAATAGCCGCGGCGATAGAGATTCGGTCCACCCGGATAGAGGCCCTGCGCCAGGCGCGCGGCTTCCTGCGGGTCGACGGGATTTACGGTGACCGGCGCGGTGATATGGAACGTAACCAGCGCTTCGGCGGGGATCCAGGCGCGCGGTCCGGACTCAGCTGCCGATGCGGCGGTTCCCACGGTGCCGCCTGCTGCGGCGCCGATGGCTGCACCACCGCCGCCGCCAGCCGCGCCACCGATGAGAGCACCGATCAATGCGCCCCCCACGATGTTGCCCGCGGTGCGGCCGCCTTTACCTGGCGCCTTGATCCTGAAGAGGTCCGATTGCAACGGGTAGGTCTGCCCACCAAGATCGAGCGACGTCAATTGGAGCGCCAATTCGGAGCTGCCGGTCAGCGTACCTGAGCCGACGTTTTTCGCTTCCGCAATCACGCCGTGCACCGTTGCGCCACGCGGGATAGCGAGCGCGCCGCCATAGGTCACATCCTGAATCACAGTGAACTGGACCGGCTCGCCGTCTTGGGCTCTCTTGCTATCCACTGGTTCGCTGGTGCGCAGCTGGATGACAGTTCCCGGCGGAATCGTCACAGGTCCCTTGGCGAACCGGTACGGGGGCTGCTGCGGAGCCGGTGCATAGCCGGGGCGATCGGGCGGAGGCGGCGCCTGTCCGTAGTTAGGATCGGGACTATAGCCGGGAGGCGGAGGCGCCTGACCGTAGCCGGGTTGGCCATATCCGGGCTGGCTGTATCCGGGCTGGCCGTATCCAGGCTGACCGTATCCAGGTTGACCAGCCTGTCCGTAGTCAGGAGGCGGAGGCGCCTGCTGATTCGCTTGCTGATTGTCTTGCGGAGCATTCTGGGGAGGCGCGTTCTGGCCGTAGTCCGGAGCGGGCGCGGCAGCAGGAGGCGCCTGGTTGTTGTTCGCCATGTCCTGCGATGCGGAGTCGTCGTTGTCGGCAGTCTGCGCACCTTGGGCGTTCGGGTCATTGGCGGGATTACCGACATTGAGGTTGTTCTTGACACCGGTGACACCGGGAACGCCGCGCACGATGGACTCTGCCAACTGTTTCGAAGCGTCGGTGGAAACCGTGCCAGACAACGTGACCTGGCTTTGAATGGTGGCAGCGGTGATGAGATCGTTTTTGAGCGCCTGCGACGCATCGAGCGCGTGCACCACATCCATCTCGATTTGCCCGTCGGTGCGCTGTCCGGCTGCGGGCGCGGCATCCTGAGCCAGCGCAATCAGGCTGCACAAAGCGGCAGCGGCCGCCCACGCCACGGAGCGTGCAATCACTCGCTTGATCAATGGCCCATTCATCGTTGATCTCCTGCAAATCAATTACGGCTTTGGCTGCTTTCATTAGACGAGAAAGTGCCGAGCCTGTCATTCGGATTGAACCCGGACTGACGGGAAAAGTTCCGCCCGAAGTAACGGATCCATTCCGTACCTTTAAGATGCGGCACGGGCTCAAATGGCCTCTAAATCGCTCGATTCTCGGACCGATGATGGAAAGTGCGGTCAGCGAAGTTTTGCGGTGAGCGCCTGAGCGATTTGGCGGCCGTGAAAACGGCCATTTTCAATAAAGATCTCATTGGTGCGGGAGCCGGCCACGATGACGCCTGCGAGATAGATGCCCGGCACGTTACTTTCCAGGGTTTTTGGATCGCACACGGGCAGCTTATCGGGACCGGAGAACTCGACGCCGAAGTTCTCGAGAAATGCAAAATCGGGATGATAGCCGGTCATGGCGAAGACGAAGTCGTTCTTCAGGGTGAACGGGCCATCCGGCGTTTCGAGCTTCACGGCGTCGGGGGTGATCTCGCTTACGTGCGTGCGAAAGTAGGCTTTGATCTCGCCGTTCTTGATGCGGTTTTCGATGTCCGGCTTGATCCAGTACTTCACATGGCGGTGGATCTCGGCGTCACGGTGGACGAGAGAGACGCGGGCGCCGTGCCGCCACAACTCAAGCGCGGAGATAGCGGCTGAGTTCTTGCCGCCGATGACGACAACGTCGAGCCCGAAGTAGGGGTGCGGGTCGTCATAGTAATGGTGGACCTTGCTGAGCTCTTCTCCGGGAATGCACAGCTTGTTCGGAAGGTCGTAGTAGCCGGTGGCGATGGCAAGTTTGCGTGCGCGCATGACCCCGGTTCGGCCGAAGCGGTCGGTGGTGTGGATTTCGAAAGCGGCGTTCGCGCCGGTGACACGGACCACGCGCTGATACTGGCGCACGTCGAGTTTGTAGAAGGCGGCGACCTGACGGTAGTACTCCAGGGCTTCGTTGCGGGATGGCTTGGCGTTGGGGCTGGGAAAGGGGATGTCGCCGATTTCGAGCAGCTCCGAAGTGGTGAAGAAGGTCATGTGCGAGGGGTAGTGATAGAGGGAGTTGCAGACGCAGCCTTTGTCGACCAGCACGGCGCTAAAGCCTGCCTTCTTGGCTTCGATGGCACAGGCGAGGCCGGTGGGGCCCGCGCCCACGACGAGGAGGTCGAAAACGAATGCTGAGGCCAATTTGGCGTCCGATTCGGGAATGGAGTGCGGGGTTTCGGGCGGAAGGGCGTCTGCGGGATAGTCGTTCATGGGTTTTAGATTAGGGCATTGCGCCTTGGAAATCCGGGGAGACAGGCCTGCGGCAAGACTGGTTTTGAGATTCGTGGTAGAATTATAGAAGGATAAGGTAGAAAGGTAGAAACTGATGGCGCTGAGTCTCAAGAACCCGGAGACGGAAAGGTTGGCAAAGGAGCTGGCTCGTGCGACTGGAGAGAGTGTCACCCGGGCGGTGACGATCGCATTGAAGGAGCGGCTGGAGCGGCAAAAACCAAATCCGAAGGAGGGATTAGCTGCGTGGCTGGACGAGCTGACGAAGCGAACGGCGCCACTGCTGAAAGATCTACCTTCCTCCGACAAGGTGGGCGATCTGCTCTTCGATAAAGAGACGGGACTGCCTCTATGATTGTCGATACGTCGGCGTTGGTCGCGATCATTAAGCGCGAACCCGAACAAGCCGCTTTCTCAGCCGTTCTCGAGGCGGAGAAGGACCTGAAAATTTCGGCTGCGACATATCTTGAAGCATCGATCGTACTTGACGGGATGAAGAAGCCGGAGATCAGTCGCACACTCGATGATTTGATTGAGCGAGCGCAAATCGAGATTGAGCCCGTGACCGCGGAACAAGCGCGGATTGCGCGGCAGGCTTACCGCGACTATGGCCGGGGTAGCGGACACCCTGCGAATCTGAATTTCGGCGATTGTTTCAGCTATGCGCTGGCGCGGGCGAAGCGCGAACCGATTCTCTATAAGGGCGATGATTTTGGGCACACGGATTTGCGGCCGGCGGCGGACGTGGGGCGATAGATTTGATGATGTTCTTCTCAGTCCGCGTTGAGGCTGAGGGCGAGGACGGGGTCCTGAAATGTGCAGTCGCCTACATGAAATGTGCGCACCCCAATTTGAATGAAGCCGACTTTGCGGTAAAAGGCCAGGGCGCGCTGGTTGTCTGGGTGCACGCCTAGAAGAAGACGCTTGGCGTTTTGTTGGCGGGCGCTGGCGATTGCCAGATCCATCATGCGACGGCTGGCGCCGCTGCCGTGGAATTTTGAGAAGAGGTAGATGCGCCTGAGTTCCAGGTCGCCCTCGTGCGAGAGTCCTGCAGGAAAATCGGGGCGGTGAGCATTGCGTACCCCACGGGCGCGGCTCCGGGCTCAATCTCGGCTAGCCAGGCGCGCGTCTGGGGTTGCTGAAAGAGGGACTCATAGGCGGCGGGGAAATGGTACTTCCGGCAATGGGCGAGCAATGCGGCGCCGGGGACGAATCCGGCAAATGCCTCGAGCAAGGTGGCGGCGCCGATGAGCGCCAGAGTGGCTGCATCCGCTGCCGTGCATTCACGGACTGTCGGGATCATTTTTTTAGGATAAACCGGTCAAGTTGAGGCCTGCTTCAGGCGCCGTGGGAACCCCTCATTGCTGCCAGCTTCCTGGACCAGCGCATCCCCACATGATCGAACCACTCATTCGTGTTTCGCGCCAGCCAGCCGGACACTTACCGACAGAAGATGCTTTGGAATCCCATTCGCCGCGGTGCTGTCGGCAAGAAAGTTGTACACGGCGTGATCGCTTTTCAGATAAGCACTTAAGAACTCCAGGGCATACCGAGCCATCCAGTTGTAGCTTGCCGCTCCCTCCTCGAGCGAGTAATCCGCTGGGGAAAAGTGCAGACCCTCCTTACGAAACCGCTCGCTTCGTTGATACAGCGAACTGAACTGGATATGCGACATGGCAAGCATATGCACGTGAACCAAATCGCCCTTGGTCCATTCGTTCAATACATTCGGTGCGCAGGTGCAATGGTCCCGGTCCTTTCGCATTGCATCCCAGGTTTCAAGGGATTCCTCTGCCCGACTGAAAGCCAACAACGGTATCGTCATCTGGTCTGGGTGAACGTCGCCCGCTTGCTGGACGGTTTCCGGGCTATATCGAAATGACCCATCGAATGAGATGAGAGCGCGGATACGGTTGTCACGAGCTGCGGCAAAGAGCGCGCCCATGCCGCCCCAGCTATACCCCATCGCCGCCACTTCAGACATATCCGTATCCGGCAATGTCTTTGCGTAGTCGATCAAGAAGGAGATGTCCTGGGCCTCAGCATTTGCGCCCGTACGATCGACTGTCATGGTCCGTGACGTTGCGCCGATACTTGGGCTGGCAATCACTACAAAGCCTTCGCTTGCCAGGTATTCGCAAAGCTCGATGTTCTCGATCGCAGGAGCATTCACGCTGGGCGCGTAAATGAGGACGGGAAAATGCCCGGCATTCATCGCCGCGTCACGGATCGCCCACGCGTGGAGGTCTGTTGTGCCATGCATAAATGCCGCGACAAATGTCTGCGACTTACCCTGCTCGACAGGCTTATCGAAACTTGTCTCGGTCTTGATCAACTCCGCATAGTCGCCGAAGCTCATGGATGCGTGGCCGGATTTCTCTGCCGGGTACCACACTAGGGTCTGCAAAGGGCGCGGACCTTCGGGGGGCATTGCTTGATTTGAGGAATCGGCTGCGGCCTGAAATCGGCGCGAGCGATCGTATTGGTTTACGACTCGGATGCCAACCGCAAAAGGACCGGCGGGTTCGGTGAATTGGAATAGAAATTCCGACGAATTCTGCGCGCCGCACGCTTCAAGTACGCAACAGAGGACAATGATCGGCACGACAGACCGAAGGAGTAAGCGCACAGCTGACCTCCATGGAACAGGAAAACTTTATCACCGTTTCGATATTTTCGATTTCCGCTGCATCCCTTGCTGCAGGTCGGAACTCGTTGCAGACGCCTTTTATGCTCCGAGCCAGGCGAGCGTCGAATCCTTTACCCTAAAAGCGATCGAATTTGAGGAGCTTCCAGAATGACTGTCATTCGGCAGGAAGATTTTATTGCCAGCGTTGCGGGTGCGCTGCAGTACATCAGCTACTACCATCCGGTGGATTACATCACGCAGCCTGGCGCAGGCCTATGAGCGCGAAGAATCGCCGGCGGCGCAAGGATGCGATGGCGCAGATCCTGATCAACAGCCGCATGTGCGCCGAGGGGCATCGGCCGATCTGCCAGGACACGGGGATTGTGAATGCGTTTGTGAAGGTGGGCATGGATGTGCGCTTCGAGCCTGCTGCGGGCGAGAAGCCGCTTGACCTGCAGGAGATGGTCGATGCGGGCGTGCGGCGCGCGTATCTCGATCCGGACAACAAGCTGCGGGCTTCGCTGCAGGCCGATCCGGCGGGCAAGCGGACGAACACCAAAGACAACACGCCGGCGGCGGTGATTGTGGAACTGGTGAAGGGCGACATAGGTTGAGGTGACAGTCGCGGCCAAGGGCGGAGGGTCGGAGGCGAAGTCGAAGTTCGCGATGCTGAACCCGTCGGACTCGGTGGTGGAGTGGGTGCTGAAGACGGTGCCGACGATGGGCGCGGGGTGGTGCCCGCCGGGAATGCTGGGCATCGGCATCGGCGGCACGGCGGAGAAGGCGATGCTGCTGGCGAAGCAAGCGCTGATGGACCCGATCGATATTCAGGAGCTGATTGCGCGGGGGCCGCGAACGACCGCCGAGAAGCTGCGCGTGGAGCTCTACGACAAGGTGAACCGGCTGGGCATTGGCGCGCAGGGGCTGGGCGGGCTGACGACGGTGCTGGACGTGAAGGTGCTGGACACGCCGGCGCACGCGGCGAATTTGCCGGTGGCGATGATTCCCAACTGCGCGGCGACGCGGCATGCGCACATTGTGCTGGATGGATCGGGGCCGGTGTATCTCGATCCGCCGAACCTGGAGGACTGGCCGAAGCTGACGTATGACGTGAGCGGCGCGCGGCGCGTGAATCTGGATACGGTGACGCGCGAGGAGGCGGCGACGTGGAAGCCGGGCGAAGTGCTGCTGCTGACGGGCAAGCTGCTGACGGGGCGCGATGCGGCGCACAAGCGCATGACGGACATGCTGAACCGCGGCGAGAAGCTGCCGGTCGATTTTCGCGATCGGTTTATCTACTACGTTGGGCCGGTGGATCCGGTGCGCGAAGAAGTGGTGGGGCCGGCGGGACCGACTACGGCGACGCGCATGGACAAGTTCACGCGGCAGATGCTGGCGGAGACGGGATTGCTGGGCATGGTGGGCAAGGCCGAGCGCGGACCGGTGGCGATTGAGGCGATTCGGGAGTTTGGGGCGGTCTATCTGATGGCGGTGGGCGGCGCGGCGTACCTGGTGTCGAAGGCCATTCACGGATCGCGGCTGATGGCGTTTGAGGATCTGGGCATGGAGGCGATTTACGAGTTCGATGTGCGCGACATGCCGGTGACGGTGGCCGTGGACGCGAAGGGGACGAGCGTGCACCAGACGGGACCGGCGGAGTGGCAGCAGAGGATTGCGGGGATTCCGATATTGCAGTAGCAGTTCTTAGTTCTGAGTTCTTAGTTCTGAGTTGAACCGTGCCCTGGCCGCAGTCGTGAGCTATCGAAGTTTCGCCCGGATCGCTGTGAACTTAGAACCGCCTTTGGAGGTCATCAATGTACGAAGTGGTTCTCAAGCGGTTTGAAAGTCCGGATGAGATTCGCGTTTTCGAAAAAGGCAAATTCGAATTGATCCACATCGGGGACATGACCATTGGGCGCGCGACGTACGAGCCGGGCTGGCGCTGGTCAGTCCATGTGGGACGCGCTCTGGGCAAGGCGAGTTGCGATGTGGAACATGTGGGGATGGTGATTGCTGGATGCGCCACGGCTGCGATGGACGACGGGCGCGTGGTCGAAATGAAAGCGGGAGACGTCTTCTTCATCGAGGCCGGCCACGATAGCTGGGTGGTTGGAGAGGAACCTTACGTTTCGCTGCACCTGCTGGGGGCTGGGGATTACGCGGCGCACAAGTAGCAGTTCGCCGCTGCAGTTCGTAGTTCAGAGTTCTTAGTTCATAGTTTTGAAAGGCCGAGCATCATCTGCAACAACTACGAACTAAGAACTTTGAACTGTTTTTTGAACTAAGAACTGTTCCTCACTGCTTTCCGAATCGGTAGACGAAGCCATAGGTGAAGCCGACGCTGTTCTGCATGGTCGAACCGAAGCCTGTTCCGTAATAATCTCCCGCCAGCCGCAACGAAAGGGTCGGAGTCACATTGGCTTCCCCGATGATGCCGCCGTTGATTGCATAGGTCGTGGAGTCGGGATAGAGACCGAGGGCCGCAGCGCCAAAGCCGCTGGTGTCACTGGAAAAATTGCCGAGAGCCACTCCGCCCAGAGCGTGGGCGCTGACGGAGTAGCGTGGCCGCAAATAGAAGCGATAAGTGGGCCCTGCAAGGACTCCGTATTGGCTGATGGCCGGACGAGTGATTGCTGAAGGATTGAGGCCGACGAAGGCTGTGCCGTAATAGCCGCGGCCGTCGATCGTGACGCCGAGACGCTCGCCATAGTAGCGAGTAATCGCCGCATCCCACGAGTACATCGTGGCACGTTGCAGGTTTGGACCGGGCTTGAAACGCAGATAGCCGCCGCCCAGGAAGGCTTCGTAAAGATGCGAATAGGTATCGCGGATCGCCTGGGCGCGACGCTGTTCCCGGCGCGCGCGGATGCGGGCCTGGACGCTCACTTGGCCCTGGCTCTCGGACGCTGTAGGCTGCTGATCCTGATTCGCGCTCGCGGGATTCGCACTCGCGGGATTCGCACTTGTCGGGTTCGGGCTCGCGGGTTCCTGGGTTGCGGCGATATAGATGGAGCTTGATTCCTGGGCCGCGGGGGTGCTGCTCGCATTTGAGTCTTGGGCCTGAAGAACGTGCATAGCCGGCAAACCTAGCGCCAGCAAAAGAGCAAGACGGCGGAAAGAATACATCGCTTTCGGGATACCTCCAAGAACATACGGAAGCACCCGTTTAGAAAGCGCTCCCCCATAGGTATTAAACCATCTGGGGGTGGCGTTGTGGGTGAACCGCTGGGGTTTGGACGCGGGACAGAGCGGATGGGTTCTAATGGAGCTACTTGATTGCTTTAAATCTGCCTGCGAACGACGCCTCTTCCAGAAGCGATGTCCAGCGAATCTTTGTCTATTAAGGTTTATTAAGAGGGAAGTCAATGCTTGACCACACCTATAGGCGCAAATGCACTAGGATGAAGGGCAACGGAGGCGGGGTCTAATGGTTCGCACTTTTTTTGGCATCATTCTGGGCATTCTTCTGGTGCCACTGGCGGGTCTGGTGTGGCTCTACTATGGCAAAGTGCCGGTAGCGGTGGCCGACCCGCCTTTGCCCAACGAGGCGCAAATTACGGGCATTGCCCTTCATGCGCGGATCGACCGCGAGATGATTGCGCGTCCTCCCATCGATGCAAACGAGCAAACATTTATCGCGGGCGCGCACGTCTACAGCGAGAAATGCGCGGTCTGTCACGGATACCACGGAAAGCCATCGCCGATTGGTCAGAACATGTTTCCATCTGCGCCGCCGCTGTGGGAAAAGCATCATTCCGGCGGTGTGGTGGGCGTGAGTGACGATCCTCCCGGGGAGACGTACTGGAAGGTGGCCAATGGAATCCGGCTGAGCGGGATGCCTGACTTCAAAACGCAGCTGACCAATACGGAGATTTGGCAAGTGAGCGTGTTGCTGGCTAACGCCGACAAGCCGCTGCCGCCGGCGGCGTTGAACTTACTGCGCGGAGAGTCGATTTCGGCGCTACCTGCACCGAACGTACCCGCTACGACAGGATCGGCCGCTTCGGCACCGAACAGTCCTGTTAACCGCTAGCCTGTGGACCGGTAGCCGGATTGGATGAGGAGAACGAAATCATGAGTGTAGCGAGTTCGTTGCGCAAGGGACTAAAGTTCTTCCTCATGAGCCTGGGCGTGTCGAGTCCCGAGAAGAAGCCGCGCCCTGCCGACGCGCCTGCACCTAAGAGCGGATCCGGCAAGTAAAACAGGGGGCGTCCGCCCAGGTCTCTGACCGCGTGAATTCGCATTTTCAGGTTCGTGCTTTCCCGCCTTGTCGCCACAAAAAGGCGAAAGGATGGGGGCACGGAAATCGCACAAGTACAGCGGTCGGAGACCTAGTCATCTGAAAGAGCAGATTTATTGGTAGAGTGAGGCGGAGCTATTCCATGAGGAAAACACTTTTCGTGGCAATTTCGGCAATACTTGCGATTGGAGCGACTGCCCCACTAGTTGCCCAGAACAACGATTTCTTCACAAATTGGCCGCAGGGCGCCTCGCCACAAGAGGTAGGCAAGAACCTCGCCGAGCACTTTGTCACCAGCCCGCATCAGTACTCGAAGACAATCCACTACTCCGAAGCGGATACCTGGTACGGCGCTTTGACGTTCGCGCAGCTCACACACGATGAGGCGCTGAGGAACGAACTGGTTCACAAGTTCGAGCCATTGATGCCGGGGGGAGCGGAAGCGGACCGCAGACCTCTACGCCATCACGTCGACGACTCGGTCTTTGGGATCGTCCCGCTTGAAATCGCTATCCAGACGAAAGACCCGAAGTACCTGGCGGAGGGGAGGTATTGGGCTGACAGGCAGTGGGAAAACCCGCAACCCGACGGGCTTTCCGGTGAGACGCGCTTCTGGGTCGATGACATGTACATGCTAACCATGCTGCAACTGCAGGCGTACCGGGCTACCGGAGACCGGATGTACCTCGATCGCGATGCGAAGGAGATGGTGGTGTATCTCGACAAGCTGCAGCAGCCGAATGGACTCTTCTTTCATGCGCCGGATGTGCCGTTCTACTGGGGACGCGGCGATGGCTGGTTCGCAGCCGGGATGGCGGAGATCCTGCGCGATTTGCCGAACGACCATCCGCAACGGGCGCGCATTCTGGACAGCTATCGGAAGATGATGGCGGGGCTACTGAAGTATCAAGGCAAGGATGGAATGTGGCGTCAGCTCATCGATCATGAGGAGGCGTGGCCGGAGACTTCGAGCTCCGCCATGTTTACGTTCGCGATGATTACGGGTGTGAAGAATGGATGGCTTGACGCCGCAGCGTATGGGCCGGCGGCACGGAGAGCATGGATTGCGGTGGTTGGCTATATCGACCAGAACAACGACGTCACCAATGTCTGTGAAGGCACGGGCAAGAAGAACGATCTGGCGTATTATTTGGCGCGGCACCGGCGGACAGGCGATTTTCACGGACAGGCGCCAGTGCTTTGGGCGGCCTCGGCGCTGCTACGGTGAGGAGGGTCGCGTTCGAGCGAAGTTGGAGAACGCTTTCGCAAGAATTCGCGCAACTTTCAGCGATTCCGCTTTCTCTAATGAAAGGCGCGGCGGGGTTTCGACCTCCAATCGCATTGGAGTCCAAAATGGCGTGGCAAGAGTTCAAAGAGCGTGTTGGCTCCTTCTGGGATTTCCTGGTATTGTTCAGCGGCATTTCGACGAGGCGGAATCTTTCCCGCACGCGCAAGGATCCGGTGCTTAAGCGCGGACTGTTCCTCTTTCGGTCGAAGCGGACGAAGTGACCCGCTTCAGGCCGCTGAGCCGCCGGCATTTCTTCTTATTGGTAGAATCGACCTATGCCGCTGACTCGCCCACAGGCGCTCGACTACTTTGAATCTCCCGACCTGATCGGGTTGGGCTTTGAGGCCGATGCTGTGCGGCAACGCCTGCACCCTGAGGGCGTGGTCACTTACATCATCGATCGCAATATCAACTACACAAATTTCTGCACCGAGTATTGCACCTTCTGCGCCTTCTATCGGCCGCTGAAGGGACCCAAGGCGAGCGAAGGCTACATTCTGGACTTCGAAAAGATCTACGAGAAGATTGCCGAGACGGTGGAGATGGGCGGCACGGGTGTGCTGATGCAGGGCGGCATTCATCCGGATCTGAAGATCGACTGGTTCGAGCGGCTCTTCACTGGGATCAAGCAGCGGTTTCCGCAGATCTGGCTGCACTGTTTGTCGGCCTCCGAAGTGCTCGCCATTGCCGAGTACTCTGAGTTGAGTCTGCGGGACACGATTGCTCGGCTGCGCGATGCCGGGCTCGATTCGATCCCTGGCGGTGGCGCAGAGATTCTCGACGACGATGTGCGGTTTCGAATTGCGCGTCTCAAGTGCCGTACCGAGGATTGGGTCAGTGTGCACCGGACTGCGCATCAGCTTGGTATGCGCACCACGGCGACCATGATGTTTGGGGTGGGCGAGACGTTCGCCCAGCGCATCAATCATTTTGAAGTTGTGCGCAGGCTGCAGGAAGAGACGGGCGGGTTCACGGCATTTATTCCGTGGAGTTTTCAGCCTCACAACACTGCGCTTGGCGGTCGGGGTTGGGATGAAGCGACGAGTGTTGAGTATTTGAAGGTGCTTGCGGTCGCGCGGCTCTATCTCGACAACATTGAGAATGTGCAGGCGAGCTGGGTGACGCAGGGGCTGAAGGTTCTAGAGGTGGGATTGCACTTCGGCGGCAACGATGTGGGCTCGGTGATGCTGGAAGAGAACGTGGTGAAAGCTGCGGGCACTTCAAACTGCACGACGGAGGAAGAGCTGCGCAGAATCATTCGCGACGCGGGATTCAAACCTGTGCAGCGGGATACGCTGTATCGGACTATGTTTTTGAACTAGTCCCGACGCAAAGGAAGACGGCCTCTCCGCTCGTGGGCTGACTCCTACCTACGAATGCAGCAACAAATCGATGCAAAGCAGATTCTTGAGAGCGCCGATATCGTAAAAAACAATCAAGTGATATCAAAATGGATTGCTTTCTACCGGGCAACACATCGTTGTCCCTTCGCAGTGCTGCGTGGGACAATTCCCTCAGTAAACTCCACGACTGATAGTTCATCGGTCAGACTGCTCCACTCTTAAGGGACTGCGTTCCGCGCGTACTTTCCGGATCGGCATTCCCCGCGCCGCCCTGGTTGAAGGATGCTCGACGTTTCACCCGAAAATAGAGCGCTCCGATTCCATCTTTCGTCGGATGCCTTCAATAGAGAGGTTTGCTGAGAAGTACGCAGCGGGCGTTGACACGTCTCAGGCTCAGATCGACCCAACAGAACATTCCAAGATTCGGCCGCTCCCTTGCGAGAGTTCAAGGGCGCGTAGTACCTGGGTCCCTGTTTCAGGGGCGTTGGTGACACCTGTTCGCCCAACGGCTTGCTGCGGTTGACGAGTATGCGCAATCCCGGTTCAAGCAGCACCTATTTCTCTTTAAAGGAATTCTCGATGAAGTTGATTCGGAATCTTTCCTGCGCCTGCGCGACGCTTGCCACGGTAATGATCCCCGCGCTCGCACAGACGAACATCACCAGCCCCACGAATGGCCAGCAAGTCTCTTCCCCGTTCACCCTCGATATGAATGCCAGCACATGCTCCTCACAACCTGTGACCGCGGTCGGCTATTCGCTGGATAACAGCGCCAACACCTCGAGTTGGCCGGCACAGTACATCAACGGCCCGGTTGCCGCACCCAGCGGCTGGCATACCCTGCATGTGAAGGTGTGGAACGTTAGGGGGGCGGTCTGTGTGACCGACGTCTCCATCGATGTTGACGCCACGCCTGCGGCCAGTCCCTCGGGCGCCGGCTCTGTCATCCCATCGAACGCGGTAAAGGTCAGCAGCATCCAGGCCCTGGGAAACTGGATCACCATTCATGATGGCGGAACGTCCGGTTCTTCCAGCGGCACCATGAGCCTTACGAGTTCGCCTTCGATGACTGGAACCGCCAGGCTCTTTGCGAATCAATTCAATGATTTCGGGGGGCAGCGCTACTCCGTCCAGTTCGACGATAACAACACTTCACAGAACTTCTTTTATGACGCCTGGGTCTATATCGCCGGGAATGCAAACGGTTTCTCCAATCTCGAGTTCGATCTGAACCAGACCATGCCCAACGGGCAGACAGTCATCATGGGCTTCCAATGCGACAGTTGGATCCAGCGATGGGATTACGCGGTCAATGGAGGCTCGCCCACCAGTCCAAACGATACCTGGCTGCACTCCTATGCTCCCTGCAACGTGCACAGTTGGGGAGCCAACCAATGGCACCATGTTCAGATTTACTACTCGCACAACGATTCGGGATGGGTCACCTACCACTCGGTGTGGCTCGATGGCGTCGAGCAGGACCTGAACTTCACGGTCTTCTCCGGGTATGCCCTCGGCTGGGCTCCCGCGATCGTCACCAATTTCCAGCTCGATGGAAACAGCAGTGCGACCACCTGGGGGAATGTCTACCTGGACGAAGTCTCCGTCTATCGGTGGTAGGGGCAGCGCGACGTCTGGATGGATGGCCTTTCCGGTGTGTCAGGACTGGTCCGCGAAGGGCCATTGGCGCAGACGTCGCGCGCGGACGAGATAAATCAGCGTGCCGGAAATGCCAATGCCTGCGGCGACTGCCAGCCCCTCTGTCGCATTACTGCGATTCACAAGAATGAAGAGAAATCCGGCGATGGCCGCTAACGGCGGAATTGGATAGAAAGGGATGCGGAAGGGACGTGGAAGATCCGGCCGCTGCACACGCAACAACATTACGCCGACCTGCTGGAGAAAGAACTGCAAGAGGATGCGCGTGATGACCAGCATGGTGATGACTTGCTGCAACGAAAAAAAACAGAATGCTGAGGCGACGAGTCCCAGAGCTACGAGCGAGCGGTGCGGGATGCCATGGCGCGGATGCACAGCCGACAGCACACGAAAGTAGTTCCCATCGCGAGCGGCGGCAAAGGGGACGCGTGAGTAGCCAAGCAGAAGAGAGAACACGGAAGCGAAGGCGGTCCACATAATCAGCGCAGCCATGAGTCTGCCGGCCCAGACGCCGAAGGCCGATCCGGCCAGGTCGGCGACCAGCTGAAGATGCAGCGGCGCCGGGGATTGGGCTGCTGCATTTGCCGCATCGCGCACGGCAGGGAGCGCGGCCAGGTTCATGGCAACGTACAGCACGGAAACGAACAGGACAGAAAGCAAAATGGCGCGCGGAATTGTGCGCTCGGGCTGGCGCACTTCGCTGCCCAGAAATGTGATGTTGTAATAACCCCAATAGTCGTAAGTGGCAATCAATGTGGCTTGTGCGAGCCCGCCGACGGCCAGTCCCATCGACTGTGCGGGTGAGGCGGGCATGTGCCAGTTTCCCGATGTGACCGTATGCGCAACGCCCGATGCAATGACGCCCGCCATTGCTGCCATGACGCCGGCGAAAAGAACCCACGCGAGCCTACGTGACAGAGCTGAGATTGCGATAGAGCAGCGCGGTCACGAGAAGACATGCGCTCGCCGCCGCGAAGCTTGAATAATGGAGAGCTGGAAGAGCTGCGATGGGTGCAGTGTCGAGGCGGGGCCAGAACCAGGCCAGGAAACTGGACAGGCCGATGCAGCCCGACGCGATGGAAAGCGGTGCGGAAAAACTTAACTGCCAGACATAGAGAAAGCTAAGCCAGTTGCCTGCGCGGTCGGGTCCATAGATCTCGCGCAGAAATGCGTACGATCCGCCAGCGCGCGGAAAGGCGGCACCCAATTCAGCCCAAACCAGGCCGTCGGCCACAGCGATACCGGCACCCAGCAGCCATGCACCGACTGAGAGCCGATAACCCGCCGCAGCGATCACCAGGGGCAGCGTGATGAACGGCCCCACGCCGATCATCTCGAGCATGTTGAAGAGGACTGCGGATCGCAGACCGATGCGCCGTTGCAGTGACTCCGTTGCTTCGTTGCTGGTTGAGGATGAGATCACTGAAGGGTTCTATCTTTTGACGCTACTCTGGCGGATTGTACACTGGCGAGGACCATGTCCTTTGTCGAGAGAGTTCATCGCGCAACCATCCTGGCAGTTACAACGAGCCTGATTTTCGTAGGGGCGGGGCCGCTATGCCTTATGGCTCAGCAAAACGGCGCCCAACATGCTGGCGGGCAACAAGGCAGCGCGGCGTCGCAAGAATATCATTCGGTTGACCCGTGTTCAATCGCATTGCCTTTGGCGGAAGACCGCGGCGAGGCAGCCCTGGAGCAGGCGTTGAAACGGCTGGGCACGACGGCAAGCTTGATGATGATTGTGGCTCATCCCGATGATGAAGACGGGGCGCTGCTGACTTATCTCTCTCGGGGTCTCGGCGTGCGGGCGATCCTGTTTACTCTTAACCGCGGTGAGGGCGGGCAAAACGCGATGTCGGCCGACGCAGACGACGCGCTCGGGATTATCAGGACCAACGAACTGCTCAGGGCCGACGAATTCTACGGCGCGAAGCAACTGTGGGGCACCGAAGCGGATTTTGGCTTCTCAAAGACACAGGAGGAGTCATTCGCGCGCTGGGGTCACGACCGCGTGCTTTACGACGCTGTGTTAGCGGTGCGGCGCGAGCGGCCGCAGGTCATCGTCTCTACTTTTGTTGGCGGCATCACGGACGGGCACGGGCAACACCAGGTTTCGGGTGAGATTGCGCAGGAAGTATTCAAGGCTGCCGCGGATCCCAACGTGTTTCCCGAGCAACTGAAGGAAGGCTTGCAGCCGTGGCAACCGCTCGCGGTTTACTCGATGGTTCCCTTTGCGCCGGTTACGGAGAAGGGCATGTTCGACTACGCAACCGGAAAGTGGGCGCCGGCGAAGTTTCGGAATTACGTCACCGGGGAGTGGATCTCCGGCGTTCCTTCAAGCGATGTGACATTGCAGGTTGGCACGCGCGACTTGACGCTTGGCCGAAGCTACGCGCAGATTGCGCGCGAGGGATGGGGCGAACAGAAATCTCAGAACGGTGGCGCGAATCCCGCGCTGAGCGGGCCGTCGAGCACGCGCTACCATTTGTGGGCAGTCGCCGCAGCTGCGAAGCCGGTCGTGGGGCGTGAGCACACAAGCGACGACGATCTGTACTACAACAGTAAAGTCAGAATCGATACGAGTGTTGCGGGCATCGCAAACCTCGCAGCGGGCAAGGCGCCGGAATGGCTGGCCAACGGCCTGATGGCGATCGATGGATCGCTGAAGCAGCTCGAGTCCGAGTGTCCGTGCAAACAGGATGCAGCCGTTGCGCACAAAGTCGCAGCGATTTATCGGCAGACGCTCGATCTCAGGGGAAAAGTCGCGGGCAGTGAGCTCGATGCGCAGTCCAAAGCGAGTGTGGTGTTTGAACTCGACGCGAAGATTGAGCAATTCCAAGCCGCACTGGCGGAGCTCCTCGGGCTGGATTTTATTGCTTATCGAACCAACGAGTCCACAGCACAGGTCGGTGGATTCAGGGGCGGCTCGGCGGATGAAACTCCACGGAGTGTGTCAGCCGGCGAGCAGTTCAAGGTTCATCTGCATACGTCGATCGCCGCCACCAGTGCACGCCTGGTGAAAACGTGGTTCGATAGCGAGACCAGCGAGCCATGGGTGCACGGGGAGGCCATCAGCACTGCAGGAAAAGGCCCGGTTTCGGATGCGATTTTCAGTCTCAAGGTTCCTGACAACGCTGGATCGACACGTCCCTTCTTTACGCGGCCGTCGATTGAACAGCCGTACTACGACATCTCGAATCCCGCATGGCGCGAACGGTCGTTTGCACCGTGGCCTTTGGCGGCCTGGGCGGAATTCTCCTATGAAGGTGTACCGATCCGTCTTGGCCGGGTGGTGCAGACACTCGAGCGCGTCACGGGCCCCGGCGGAATCTATGAGCCACTGGTTGTGACACCGGCAATTGGAGTGCGGGTTGAGCCGGAAGCTCGCATTTTGCCGCTCGACGGAAGCGCCTTGCCGATGAAGGTCACAGTCCACACGCAGTCGGCGGCCGACGGGACAATTGAACTGAGATTGCCGGCGGGTTGGCGGGCAGAGCCGTCCGAAGCCAAGTTTCATCGGACTAGTGCCGGAGACACGGAACCGATTTTGTTTTCAGTGACTCCGGCCGCAGCCGAATCTGGCGCGTTTTCTGTGCAAGCCGTCGCGCATAGCGATGGCCGGACGTATGAGACCGGATGGCGAAGTGTGGGTTATGCCGGGTTGCGACCTTATAACCAGTACCAGCCTGCTATCCTGCGTACTCGCAAAATAGACGTGAAGCTGGCAACGGGGTTGCGTATCGGTTACGTGATGGGTACCGGCGACCTTGTGCCGGACGCTATCGAGGGATTGGGCGGGACGCCGCACTTACTCAGTGCAGAGGAGATTGAGAGCGGCGACTTATCTGCGTGGAATGTGATTGTCGTCGGCATTCGGGCCTATTCAGTGCGGCCGGAACTCGCTGCTGCGCAGCCGCGGCTCGACGAATTCGTGCGCCAGGGCGGCACCCTCATTGTGCAGTACCAGAGCGGCAACTTCCCTGCTCCACTGCCATTGGCCATGGGACGGATGGCGGAGCGCGTGGTGGACGAACAGGCCCCGGTGAAGCTGTTGGATCCTGCGAATCGACTCCTCAAGTGGCCGAATGCAATCGGACCGGCAGATTTCGAGGGATGGGTGGAAGAACGCGGTCATTCCTTTTTGGATACATGGGACCCCGGATACACTGCCCTGACGGAGACTGCCGATGCGGGGCAGGATCCTCAGCGCGGGGGGCTGCTTATCGCACATCCCGGTAAGGGTACTTATATCTACGTTGCCTATGCCCTGTATCGCCAGCTTCCCGAGTTAGTCCCAGGAGCTTACCGAATCCTGGCGAATCTACTGAGTGCTGGCAGTGCGAAGTAGGTGTGACCCGCGCGCATTAGTCGTGGATAAGTGCGAAGGGCGCACAGCGCGGCGAATATCTATGTGAATAGAAGATGAATTCAACTTCCATTTACTTCGCTTTGTTGAAGAAACAGTTCTGTTAAAAATATGTGAATTAGTCAAATATTCATCAAAGTCTGCGAGCCTTTCAAACAGATACGGCTTAAGCGAATTTCTGCTCTTGCAGTACCGCTTTTCGCGGCCGTTCGGATTTCGTTCGAGATCTATTGGAACGATGCATTCATGCCGCTAACGCGCTCAAGTGGTCGGTGAGCGAGTGCACGAATCAACTTGATGGAGAGGAAAAAGAGAGGCCCAATGAAATTGAGACTTAGCACTGCTGCCATTGCAATTCTGTCAGCAAGTCTTGTCGGTTCGTATGCCTACGCCGGCGACCCCCCTGCGCCCCCTAAGAAACACGTAGTCAAGAAGCAGCCACCTAGGCCAACTGTCGAGGATCAGATTCAGTCTCTGCGCCAGGAGTTTCAGGGTCAGATCGACAGCCTGAAGACCGACCTGGCGACCAAAGATCAACAATTGAAACAGGCGCAGCAGACTGCAGCAGACGCGCAGGCTGCGGCGGCCAAGGCAGAAGCCGACGCTACCGCACAGCAGCAAGCGACTTCAGACAACGCAGCCGCCGTGTCATCCCTACAGAGCACGGTAACCGATATGAAGCAGGTCAATGCTTCGGTCGTTTCCAACTTGACTGACGAGACCGCGGCCATCAAGAAGGCGATCTCAAGCCCTGAGGCGCTGAACTACAAAGGCATTACGATTTCGCCCGCGGGAAGCTTTATTGAAGCGGCGACCGTGTGGCGCAGCGCGGCTACAGGCGGCGGCATCAACACACCGTTTACCGGCATTCCGCTTGCGCACGCCCAGGCGGCTCAACTCAGCGAGTTCTACGGTTCCGGCCGCCAGTCGCGCCTTGCAATCAAGGCCGTCGGCAAGCTTCCGTGGGGAACGCTCACCGGCTATTACGAGATGGACTGGCTGGGAACCGGCATCACCTCCAACAACAACCAGTCGAACAGCTACGTGATGCGTCAGCGCCAAATTTGGAGCGAAGCAGCTTTGAAGAGCGGCACAACGGTCAGCGCCGGACAGATGTGGTCGCTTGCGACGGAAACCACTAAAGGCACATCGAATGGGTCGGAGATCCTTCCCGGCACCATCGACCCGCAATATACCGCGGGCTTCGTATGGGGCCGGCAGTATGGCTTCCGCGTGAGCCAGAAGATCGGCAAGGCTTTCTGGCTGGCAGGTTCGGCTGAGAATGCCGAAACACTCAACCCTGCAGGCACGATCGCTCTCACCACCGGCACCTCAGTTTTGTTGGGTAGCGCGGGCGTCGGCGGCGGGCTCTACGATGCCGTCTCGAACTACTCGTTCAACTACACTCCTGACTTCGTCGTGAAGGCGGTCATTGAGCCGGGCTGGGGCCACTGGGAAGTGTTCGGGATCGAGCGCAACTTCCGTGACCGCATCTACGCAACCGGCGCCACTCCCAAAAACAATTCGCAAATCGGCGCCGGTATCGGCGGCGGCTTCCGCGCTCCTCTGGCGAACAAGATGCTGACCATCGGCCTGAAGGGACTGTGGGGCCAGGGCGTAGGACGCTATGGCGACTCGACCATCGCCGATGTGACGCTCAAGCCGACCGGCGTCATCTCCCCGCTGCATGGCTTCTCCGCGCTGAGCACTGTGGAGATCAACCCCAACAAGCGTCTAAACATCTACATGAACTATGGTGGCGACTACATCGACCGCGACATCAGGGCCAGCAACGATGGCTACGGTCTGTACTCGGTCAACATGAGCGGTTGCCACACCGAACCTTCGGCTCCGGGAACAACCAACGCCGGATTCGGCGGCGGCACCGGCTTCGCCCCCGCCAACCCGGCCAACTGCGGCGGCAACAACAAAGATGTCCAGGAAGCTACGTTTGGCTACTGGTACAACTTCTACAGCGGTCCCAAGGGCCGCTTGCGCCAGGGATTGCAGTACAGCTGGTTCGAGCGCGACTTGTGGTCCGGCGCGGGTGGCGCGACGAACCCGGGTGGCGGCGCGCGGGGCAACGACAACATCATCGAGACCTCGCTCCGTTACTACCTGCCGTAAGCAGCAAGAACAACCAAGCGAAAAAGGGCGGCCTTCTTGGCTGCCCTTTTCATTTTCCGATTTTCAATCAGGTGTCAATTCCGCTTCGGCACCCGACGCCGGAAGCGTTGTGGGTGAGGACGCCCGCAGCAGGAGCCCGGTTCCGCTGCCTAGTTTCAACTTGCCGCTGTTGGAAACCAGGACGATGGTCCCGGCGGGATCGCTGCGCCCGGCATGTTCGATGCGAATGTTGGAGAACCCATAGACGCCGCACGCGTCGCTCGAAAACAGCCACATGGCTTGCGGTCCGTGATTCTCTCCAATTGCTCCCCGGCAAGGCAGGCCGGGCTGAGTGCGCGGCTCATCGAGGGCGCCCCACGGCGTAACTTGACCGACGGTCGTCATGCCATCGGCTACCGGGCCACCTCCCCGATAGAACTGGTCGCCGCCAATTTGCTGGGTCGTCCACGTCTGCGGCGTGAGTCCGCGAGATGCCATTTCCTCGGGGATTTGCGCTTCATCCACTTCAAGTGAGGAAGCCAGAGCGCGCAAGTTTGTCTTCATCGGCACCATTCGGCCGCCGATTTTTACCGCATCGAATTGAACCTCCAACTTGACTTGGCCATTTCTCGACGTGGTTACAGCGAGTACGTGTCCATCGACACGCGCGCGGCGGCGAATCGGGGTACCTGCGACATTCTGCATCACGGTTGCGCGGATCTGTTGACCGCTGTGAACCTTCGCGGCATTCAGGCTCGTGTCGAGACTCACCGGAAGAATGGTTCCGGACGGAAGCGCGTTTTGAGCGACGAGGACCACGGGCAGCGCGAGCACTGCCGCAAGCGTTACTTTCAACAGCATAGGACTAATCCTTTCCGGCCGATGGTTCAGCCCGATTCTTGCGCGATGGGACTCTTTCGCCGGCTCGCAGTCTACTCGTCGGCGGTGAGATCAAAGGCCTGAACCGCCGGCAACCGGCGGAGCCGGCGCTGCACCTACGCATACATTGACTAATTTGCGAGCTGTGAGGATGCCCGATTCTTGAACAAACGCGAAAGCGGGTTGACAGGCGGCGGGAAGCGGCGAAAACGTCCCTATCGTTTCAACGGCTCGCCGGTGGAGAGAAACGCGACCCCGGCCAACGAATCGCCGGAGGCAAGCGCATCGCGCAGGCGTTCTGGATTCGCGCCACTACGTGCGATGCCTGCCTGGATGAGTCGCAACGCCGCTGCGGGCTTGGTGTTCGAAGGCAGCCGGAATATCCACGGAACGTTGGTCGAGGTGAGCGTTTTGTCGTCGCTCACGGCAAGCACCGGTACAAATGCTTTCAGCGCCAGTTGTTCCGATAGATGCGCCGCATCGCGATCCAATGCGATGATCGCGAGCGCGTGATCGTCCCACAGCGCGTGCACCAATTGAGTGGATGCGGCGCCCCAGCTTTGGTCGCTTGCGACCGGCACGATCTGCCAGGATCGGCTGTTCGGTGACTTCGCCGCAATCACCGCTTGAACGTCCGGTGACGTTGCAATCTGGTCAGCGTGTGGTCCGAAGAGAATGATGTGTAACGGGCCCTGCGGCACATCGGGACGCACTGGGCCGGAATAGCTGACTCCATCCTCACCTACGCGCGCGTACGGCACCGGTTGCGCTACGGCCGATTGGGCCGGAGCCGGTTCCTTCTCCATCTTTGCAACCCGGTAAGTGATCTGGCCGTCGTGGACAGTCCCGAGAAACATCGGGGCCACATTTTTTTGGTTCGGATCGAAGACCATGTGTCCCGTCACGCCGTCATAGTCGACAATGTCTGCGAGTGCATCGTGAATGCGCGCGCGATTGAGGCCCGCTTTGCAGATGGAATCGAGCAGCGCATTCATGGCGTCGTACGCCAGCGACGCGAACTGCTCTGGCTGCTCATGAAATCTCGCTTCGAAACGCTTGTTGAAGTCGAGCCAGCGTGGATTGTTGCGGGTCGGATCATAGGGAAAGACAGCCTCGAATCCATTAGCCGCAGGTCCCGCCTCCGCCAACATATCCGGGCCAAGTGTGCGATGGGAGCCGAATACGCGTTGCTTCATTCCGAGGGCACGCATTTGCTTGAGAATATTTGCTGCCGGAATTTCATCGGTCCAAAGCACGATGGCGTCGGTACGCGAAGACTGAATAATTTTGAGTTCGCGCGTGTAGTCCGTGTCACCGGGCATGAACTTTTGTTCGATCACGACCGGATGGCCCAGCCGCCGCGACGCGTCACGGAACTTGAGAACTCCAAAGCGCCCATAACGGTTGTTGACGCGCAGGATTGCGACACGCTTCAGGCTGAGCTCGGTGTAAATACGCCGAGCCAGGGTGAGTGACTGCACGCGGTCGTCCTGGAGGTCGGTAAAGTACCAGGGGATGTAGGTCTCGGGAATGGTTGGGTCGGTGGAGGCTGAGTTGACGATGGGAATCTCAGCCTTCAACGCGACGCGTAACACGATGTGCGTGGATTCGGAGTTGATCGATCCGAAGATAGCCCAGTCCTGGTCGTCATAGACCATCTTTACGGCTTCGTTCGAGGGCGAGCCCCAAATAGTGGGATCCGTGGGACGGTCTTCGCCGTACTCTGCCTTGGCCTGCCAGTTGTCGTAGTCGTTGTGGAGCATGAGACGGAAGGGCTTTCCGCCGTAGCCGCCACGTGCATTGGCTTCGTCGATCGCCAACCGCGCACCATGGAGCATGCGCAGTCCGAGAACCTGATCGGGCGTATGCTCGATGGGGCCAAAGAAGCCGATGCGTACTTCGTTGAGATTCTTTGGCTCCGGAATGTCGCGGCCTGCGCCAGTATAGATATTCGGATGAATGTAGTTGAGATCGTAGGGCGCGGCGAACTTCGAGTAGGGGCTCATGTCCGCGGGCTCGCCCGCGTAGGGCTGCACCGTTCGATCCGCGGGTGGTCCCGGGGGATGCGCGCCACATTCGCAGACATGCGGGCCTCCACTTGGAGGCGCTTGGGGTGCTTGCGCCGCGAAGATGGTGACGGCTCCGCCGGCCAGCAAGCACGCCGTGACGCTGAACCATCTTCTGCGTGTCATCACTGCTCCCTATTTCCGCTGGCCTTGTTAGTGCGGAACATGGCGATCGCTTCGATCTCGACCAGCAATTCGGGGCGGCACAGCTTGGCCTGTATACCAGTCGACGCGGGAAGCGGATCGAGTCCTTGTTCCTTGAAGAACGCGGTGCGCTCTTCGTTGAATTCCTCGTAGTCCCGATCGATATCGCGCAGGTAGCAGCTTGTGCGCACGATGTCGTGCCATGTGCAGCCTTCGCTCTCGAGCAACCCCGTGATGTTGGCAAGAGTGCGCCGCATCTGGGCGCGGAAATCGCCGATGTGCACGCTCTTGCCTTCTTCGTCGATTGAAGCCGTTCCCGAGATGAGTAGAATCGTCAACCCGTTCAGGTCGATTCGCATGCCGCGCGAAAATGAACTGGGTTTGGCGTAGGCATAGGCCTCGTTCAGCACGCCGTGGTTGGTCATGGCGCGCTTCTTAATCGGCTTGTGCGCGATGGTCTCCAGAATTTCTGTGAAATCGATCATGATGAGCTCCTTATTTTTCTCGTTGAAGAATTCCGTGGCTCAACCCTTTTGCAGTGGCCACCCAAATGTCGTTGCCTTGAAAATCGATGTTGAGGATGTAATGGTGAGCGGGCGCGGTGGTCACGGGCACTTGCGTGATGCGGCCCTGGGCATCGCGTACGGTCATTTCCGGTTTTCCGGTCGTAAGTGAAGGCCGATAGACGGTCCAGTTCGTGCCATCGTAGTAGGCGAGGCCTTTATCTGTTCCGAACCATGCTCGGTTGGCGTCAACTCCCTTGACGACGTTGGTGAAATTGGAAGGCAGCCCGCTGTCCTTCGTCAGGAAGTTATGCCAGTAACGGCCGTCATAGCGGCTGTCGCCGAAGTAAGTTGCAGCCCACAACACGTTGTCCACATAACTAACAGATGTGGTGATCTCGTGAATCAGGCCCTGATCCTTGAAGAGCACCATTTCGTTTTCGCCATCAGGATCGTCGTACTTATCCCAGACCTTCGTCTTCTGGTCATACTCCAAGATGCCGCTGCCCCATACCGCGTAGTAGACCTTGGTCGGCGTGGCTGAAACGCCATAGACCCAGATTTCGACCATCGGCGTATTGCGTTCGTTGTAGAGCGACCACTCGCCCGTATTGAAGATCGAGACGACACGCGCCCGCGGCTGTCGCGACCCAGACGTTTTCGTTTTCTACCGAGACACCGTACACGACATCGTTACTGAGCCCGGAATTGAGCTGCGTATAAGTGTCGATGCGGCCCCCAGAGATGCGGCTCAAGCCACCCATGGTCCCAGCCCAGACATCGCCGGTGCGTTTATCCAGGGCAAGGGACGTTACCGCCCGATGCGCAAATCCATCCTTCGTGCCGAAGGTCGTCCATTTACCGTTTTCGTAGAGACCCAGGCCATTGTCGGTGCCCGCCCAGATGCGATCGCCGTCGACGAGGACCGAGTACACATGATCGTCCGGCAAGCCGTTGGCGGTGGTGAAGTTTTCGAAACGATAACGTGCCACCACCACCTGCGGTGGGGCCAATCGCGCTGTCGCGCCTTTCGTGCCTCGGCTGGCAGTGTGGGATTTCGGTGAGGAATTGGATGGCGGTGCCGCATTGAGGAATCGAGCCGACACAGACAAGGAGCGCGGCTGCAACGATTGCGAAAGCGGAAGTTGTTTTCATCGCGTCCTCAGATACTGGATCAGGTCGTTCAGCTCATCTTTTTTCAGATCGTTGGTGCGGCCATGGCGATCGTCCGGGTTGAATTTCGTCCAGATCTCTTCGAGTGTCGCCGCTGCAGCATCGTGCAAATAAGGCGCCGTAAGCGCGATGTTTGTCAGCTGCGGCGTGTCGAGCAGGCCAGAGTTGTCTGTGATTCTTTTGGTCCCAACGTCAAAAGATTTCTGACTTGTGCCTTTGGGGCCGCTGTGGCAGAAGGAGCATCGATTCGCCTCCGCTATGGGCTTGCCGAAGTTATCCGTCTCGCGACTGAAGATCGCTTTGCCGCGCTCCTGCGCCGGAGTCAGTTCGCCGTTCGGCTGCCGCCAACGATTCGGGCGCGAAGGCAAGCCGCGGACATAGACGACCAGATCCGTGAGCGTCAGATCGTCATAATTCTCCGAGCGCCAGAAGTATTTCTCCGTGCGGGGGCCGCACTCCATCGGAAGACTCGGATTGCCTCCATTCCATTTGTAGGGTTCGGTTCCTTTGAGATCTTCGATAGGCCGGTTGTCCACAATGTCACGTCCGAAACCGTCGGGCTCGAGGTCCCAGGTCAAGCCGTCGAAGGTGGAGTCGATGTGGCAGTTCGCGCAGCCGATCTGGCCCTGGAACGAGTAACGCGCGGTGTAGAAGGTCTGTTCCCCGTGACGAAGAACGGACAGGCGCTTCGGCCCTTCCAGCGGAATTGTGGATGTAACGCGATTGGAGCGTGTGTCGATCACGCTGATCGTGTCGTCGAGCCGGTTTGCGACGAGCAGGCTGTGGCCATCGTTGGAAAAGATGACTCCGCGCGGGTCTTGTCCGACGGCGATGCGTGCGACGACATAATTGCTGCTTGCCGATAGATCCTGCGCGAAGGGCGGCTTATGTGCGTGGAGAAAGCGCATCAATCGCAGCACATCGATGACGATCACAATCTCCGATCCGCCGCTGGTGACGTAGATGCGCGACTTGTCGGGCGCAATCGCCACGCCGAAGGGACGAGCTGCATAGCGCTCCAATTCGTCGAGTGGAACCTCGATCGGCTTTTCGCCGATGTCGGATCCGAAGAGCGTCAGCGTATCGGCGAATGCACCGCCGTGCTCCAAATGCGCGAGAGGAACCATGTTCTTGGGATGTAATCCAGCGGCCACACCCAGCCGGCCATCCCGGGAAAAAGCTACATGAAAGCAGTGGGCGACACTGTGCAATGGGATGCGCTCAACTACGACGGCGCGCGAAGTATCAATGACTGTGATCTCCGACTCGGGCGCAGCTCTTTGCGGAGCTGGATTCGGGTAGACATGCGTAACGTATAGCTTGCTCCCATCGGGAGAAGGAGTAATGTAACTTGCGCCGCGTCCCGCGGAGAGTCTCTTCTCTTCTTCGCCTGTCTGCGCATTCAGCACGGCGACATCGTTACTGATGCGGTTGGCCACGAAGAGGTGTTTGCCTTCGCGATCTTCAAGGACATTGGAAGGCTCGGCGGAGACAGGCCATGTCGCTATCACTTCAAGCGCGCCTGTATCGATGACTGAGATTGTGTCATCCCACGTGTTGGCGACAAAGAGGCGCGTGCCATCGGGCGAGAACGAGAATCCGCGGGGTACATGGCCGACCGGAATTGTTTTGAGGGCCTGAAAGTTGACCGCATCGAGGACTCTAACCTGATCGCTGCCCTGGCACAGCACATAAAGCCGCTTGCCATCGCGGGAGTAGAGCATTTCTACCGGAGAGGCATAGGTCAAAACCTCGCCGGTTCTCCCAGTGCCCGTCGATCCGTTGATGTCGGCGCGCGCAGGATTGGCAATCCAAAATGCGGTGCAGAGTGTTGCCGTACCTGCCAGAAAGACGCACGCAATCAAGCCGGTGTATCGCGTTTGGAACGAGCCGATCATTTCGGCTCCTCAATGGTCAGGACGCGGTCTACTTCCTGCTTTTCGAGAGTCTGTTCGCGGCCGCTCGGCCAGTGCACGATAACCCTGTCGACGCTGGTTGCCGCGCCCAAGCCGAAATGCAAGCGGGCCTCATTCTGCGACATGTAGCCCGAATCCGCCACGCGCTCTTGCGTCCACCGGTTCGTTCCAGCGAACACTTCCACGCGCGCGCCAATGCCGTCGCGGTTGCTCTTGGTTCCCTTGAGGCTGATCGCCAGCCAGTGGCCTGTGTGGGTTGAAACATTGTGCAGCAGCGTGCCCTTTGCGCCCAGATTCACCAGGAATGCGTCGACTTTGCCATCGTTGTCGTAATCCGCGAAGCAGGCTCCACGCGCTACGGTCCGTTGGCTCAGCACTGGACCAGCATCGCGCGAGACGTCTGCGAAACGGTCCTTGCCCAAGCCGCGAAACAGGGTATGTTCCTGCGGGATGAGATGAATGAGGCCGCCGTGAAAGATGAGGATGTCGAGGAGGCCATCGTTGTCGTAGTCGTAGACACCGGTTCCCCAACTTACGTACTGAGCGTTGGCCTGCGAGACGCCGTTGGTGGCGCCGATGTCGTCGAAGTTCAACTTGCCGGTATTGCGAAGCAGGCGATTGTAGTGGCCGTCCGTGACCCACAGATCGAGGATCCCGCGCCCTTCGAGATCGGCGAAGACGGGACCCATGGAGGATGTGGATTCGCCGTTCTGCCCGAACGCCGTGCCAGTGTCGTTTCCGATTTCTTCGAAGGTACCGTCATGCTTATTGTGAAAGAGGAAGTTCTCGGTGCGGTCGTTGGCGACGTAGATGTCATCCCAGCCGTCGCCATCGAAGTCGGCCGCGGTCACGCCCATGGTGCGTCCCACGTAGGCGCCGATGCCGGACTTTTCAGTCACATCGGTGAATGTTCCATCGCAGTTGTTGTGATAGAGCTTGTTGGTTTCGCCTTCGTAATCGAGCGGGCCGGGGTAGTTATCTGCAGCATAATACGCGCGATATTTGGGATCGAATTTGACATAGCGCCCGATGAAGAGATCGAGGCAGCCGTCCTTGTCGTAGTCCAACCAAGTTGAACTGATGGCCCATCCGTCAACCTTGATGCCGGCCTTTTCGGTGACGTCGGTGAAGTGGCCGTTACCGTCATTGTGATAGAGGATCGTCTTTCCATAGCCAGTCACGAGCAAGTCGATATGACCGTCGTTGTCATAATCCGCAGCGGCCACGGCCATGCCATACATGTCGGGATTGAGGCCGGCTTTGTCGGTTACATCGGTGAAGTGACCGCCGCCGTCGTTGCGATAGAGGTGATTATGCGGCGGTGGATTCGGCTTGATCTTCAGCGGATGCGGATGCATCGAGTCGTCAAGGGGACGGCCGTTGACGACGTAGAGGGAGGGCAAGCCGGAATTGTTGTAGTCGAACCAGACGCAGCCGGCGCCTGTGCCTTCGAGCAGGGAGCCCAATTGAGCCGATCCGAAGCTGTGAACATAATCGATGCCGGACTGATCGGTGGCATCTTCAAAGCGGATTGCCGGCCCTTGTGAAGTGACCGATGATTCGGTTGAATCTTGCATCGAGACCGGCCTTACGCCGGGCCGCGTCTGTGCACTTATTGCGCAGGATGTCGCAAGCGTCACTGCGAGCGCGAAAAGCATCAGGAGGCGATTCATCTCAGCGGCCTCCTGCAGAATTTGCCGCGGCTTGTGCCGGACGGGGTGCGGTCAAGTCGACGGGCGTTGTGGTGCGGAGCAGAACCGCGGGAATGCGATTCTCCGAGGCGCGCTCCGGTCCGGTGTGGCAGCCGACGCAGATGCGCTGCTCTCCACCGCGTGCCCAGAACCAGCCGCGCTCCTGACGCAAAACAGTGCCGTGCGCATCGAGCAGAGAGAAGCGAATTGGGCGATTGCCGGGGACCTGTACGAAATAGGAGCCGTCTTGCTCGACAGGAGCGGTTCCAAGCGTGCTCGCGTGGCCTTTGGCGTCCTCGGTCTCGAGGCGCACGGAAACCGGCGTTCCCTTCAGAGTTCCATCGCGCGAAAGACGCGCATCGAGGGCCAGGAGATTTGCGTAGTCCCAGGGGTGCAGTCCTGATGGATGTTGCTTTGGCCTGTTGCGGGGCGCAACAAGCACTGGCTCGACAAGGTCATTCGTTGATTCGGCGAGGACGGATTGCATCGCCGAGTCGCCTGGCTTCCATAGCTTGATGGCATAATGTTTTTCCGACGGAGACCGAGCGCTCACGAGCCACGTATGCGATTCGGTTTCGGCGATTGCCCCTGCGAATTCGGCGCGTGGGGCCGAGATGCGCTCTTCGTGCGCGAGAGGTGAAGTGAAGCGCGCAAGGGAGGAGCCGTGCGTAAAGACTATGTCTCCGTATGCCAACTGCTTTCCGGCCCAGCGGGCTGCGCCGTGATCGCAGCGATAGGACTCGACGCCGGATCCATCGGAATAGACCAGAAATAATTCCGGGGTGGCGCCGGAGCCGAGGGGAAAGCCTGATTCAAACAAAATGCGTCCGTCCGCCAATACGTCCGTTGGGATTGCATTGGCGTTGGTGTAAGTCAGCGGCACGATCTCGTGGTTCTCGGCGGATTCGCCGGGCATAGGAGGAGGATCGATCGACGCCGCATTCAATTGAAAGCCGGATGGTGTGCGCTAGGGCGTAAACGAAGCGCGCGCCGGGCAAATAGAGTGGGCGAATCGCGTCTGCTGTTCCCGATGTGAGTTGGCGCAGAGATTGATCGGCGAGGGCCAGTTCCCACACCTGCCATGGATCGCTTGCATTTTTCTTGCCCGCGAACAGCACACTCTTGGCGTCGAAGGAGACATTGGCATCGGCGGACGCCGCGAAGTTGGTTAGGAGCGGCTCCGCCTTGGCTTCATGCACGAACATCAACTGAGCGCCTTTCGGAAAACGCTCCTGACCGTGCAGCGCGGCGAGCGGCTCGTAGACGGGTGCCGCGGTCACGATGAAGTCCGAGCCAACCTGGTCCGCGCTGTCCTGATTCGCGCCGACCGGGCCAAATCCGCACAAGAAGAAAAGCATCGCAAAGCAGGCTGAAATCTGAAACGCAGTGGCCCGAAACTTCATCCGACTGCCTCCATGGGCCGGACGTCGGCTAGCTTGCTCAGTGCATTCCGGCGTAACGCGATGTACGGCTCGAGGGAAGCCATGGTGTCATCGAATTCGGCAAAGTTGAGGGACTGCTCTCCATCGCTCCAGGCATGGTCGGGATCGGGGTGCACTTCGATCAGCAGTCCATCGGCGCCAGCGGCCACGGCGATGCGGGCCAGCGCGGGTACCAGGTCGCGACATCCAGCCGCGTGGCTGGGATCGGCGATGACGGGAAGGTGCGAGATGTGCTTCAGCAGCGCGATTGCCGTGACGTCAAAGGTGTTGCGTGTTGCCGTCTCGAAGGTGCGGATGCCGCGCTCGCAGAGAATGACATTGGGATTTCCGTTATCGAGAATGACCTGCGCCGAACGAAGCAGATCGGCAACGGTTGCCACCATGCCGCGCTTCAGAAGGATCGGACGGCCAGAGCGCGCCGCGGTTTCAAGCAGGGTGTAATTCTCCATGCTGCGGGAACCGATCTGGAGGATATCGGCATACTCGGCGACCAACGGTACATCACACTCCGACATCACCTCGGTCACGATCGCGAGACCTGTCGCAGCCCGGGCGCGGTCCAGCAACTTGAGGCCTTCCAGGCCGTGGCCTTGAAATGCGTAGGGAGAACTGCGGGGTTTGAAGGCGCCACCGCGCAGGACTCGCGCACCGGCAGCGCAGACATGTTTTGCGGTAGCCATCAGCTGGGCCTCGGTCTCAACCGAGCACGGGCCAGCCATGGTGATGAAGTCGTTCCCGCCGATTTCAAAATCCCGCACCTGCACAACCGTTTGCCTGTGCTGCGGATTTTTCAGGACATCGGGGGTTTCGGCAAATCGTGCTTGCCAACTCTCGCGCACTGCGGCGCTCCGGTCCGCCTCCACTAATTGGGGAAGCGTCAGACTATCGCGATCATGCATTGCGCCGCCTCCATCCAAGGGTGGAGATGCGGTGTGTGTGATGCACCGCACCTATCACTGCGTTTTTAGCGGAGCAATGAACACCTGTCTGTGACGGATGAACTTGACTTGGCGGGGCTAAACCGAGATTGACATGGGAGGCGGGCGGTAGCCGAATGCTGCATCGACGATGCCCGCGATGGCAAGGGCAATCTCATCTTCAAACGGCCGCGCGACAATCTGGACACCGATCGGCAAGCCTTCAGGCGAGCGGCCGACTGGGATCACGGCTGCGGGCGCAGCCAGAGTGTTGAACCACTGCGTGTGACGAACTGCGTCCAAGTAGTCAATTGTCCGGCCTTCGATGGTCCATTTCCGTTCTCCGTGACGGAAGGCGGGAATGCTGGCGACCGGACAAAGCAGGATCGGAAATGCGGACATTTCTTCGAGAGTCCTCGCGCGGAGCAGATCGAGTTCTGCCCACGCGTTGAGAAGTTCCATAGTTGTCAGCGGTGGCAGGGATTTCGCGATTTGAAGAAACTCAAGGAATATCGGACTGAGTGGCGCACGTTTCGCAGCGATGGCAGACTCGTTGAACATTGCTCCGCACTGGACGAAGAACTTCCACCATAATTTTCGCAACTGCTCCAGTGTGCGGGGCCGGAAAGGATCGACGCGAAAGCCGGCTTCGCGCAGGGCCTGGGCCGCCGTCTGCACCGCCGCGCGCGTTTCGGGCGTCACGGGAATGAGATCGTCGTCTTCGAAGAACCCGATCGTGATCCGGCGCAGATCGCGGGGTGAGTGCCCCCGCAGTGGAACAGGTGGGCTGGCGGGATCGTTCGGGTCCTGGCCACCTAGAGTGCGGAACGCTAAGACAATATCGTCCATCGTTCGCGCCATGGGCCCGATTGCCCCAAATACCGAAAATGGCCCCACGCAGGGTGGAAGATGGCCGGTGCCCGGAATGCGGCCTGGTGTGGGTTTCAGCGAGCAGATTCCGGTAAATGCGCGGGCACGCGGACGGAGCCGCCGCTGTCGGAACCCAATCCCAACGCCGACATGCCCGCTGCAATAGCGGCCGATTCTCCTCCGCTGGACCCGCCGGATGTGCAATCGAGATCCCACGGATTGGATGTGCGTCCGTGGAGGAGATTGTCGGTCTCATAGGCCATCAGGAATTCGGGGCAATTCGTAGTGCCGAGAATCAATGCTCCCGCGGCGCGGAGACGGGTCACGACGACGGCATCCTGGTTCGGCACATTTCCCTTGTTCAGCAGACTGCCGATTTCACATTTGTAGCCGGCCGTGGAGATCGATGACTTTACGGTCACGGGCAGCCCGTACAAAGGACCACTTCGATCTTCTGCGGCACCGAGACGCTGAGCTTGGTCGCGAACGCGTTTTGGGTCGAAGTCAGCGAAGGCATTCAATTTTGGGTTGAGGCGCTCGATTTGAGCAATGTGCGCTTCGGCCAACTCGGAAATGGAGATTTCGCCGGCGCGCAACAGTTTGAGCTGTTGCACGGCCGGCTCCAGCACGATGTCGTTCATGGTCTGGCCGCCGGAATTGCAGGTGTTGCATCGTCCGCCGGTGTAGACGGCAGCACCTGATAGTTGAAGCGATAGGAACGTACCGGCTCGCCGGAATCGAAGCGATCATTCCACTTCAGCTGATAGTCCAACGCCGATGCATCGTCCGGGAACTTCTCGTTCGCTGGATAGGGATAAGTACTCATGGTGTGGAATGGCAGTTGCGCAACCGTGAATGGCGACGCGTCCCACCAATCCATATCCTTCACGTAGCCATTCGCATAGAAGAAGTAATCGCGCTTCCAATGCACGGGGAGCGCAGGCAGACGGGTCGCATCGAACTCCGTCGCGATCTCTTCGCCGCTGCCAAAGATGGCGTAGCGATCGTCGATTCCCTTCACGAGCGAAGTCACGTCGCCGAAGTGCGTGTAATTGCCGCGCTGGTGCTGGAATGGGCCAGTGAGGCTGACACGGTCGTAGTCGTAATCGAGGTCGCCAGGGCTTGCGCCTTCGATCTGCGTCGGGTAGCCGCGGAAGTGTTCAGTCGCCCGTGCCAGTGGAATTTCGTTCGCGCGCGACTCGGCTTCGGGGGCGTTATCGATCAGAACCTGGTCCCAGTAGATTTCAAGATTCGTGACGAGACGGATGCGGCGTGCGCCTGCCGGCAATTTGCCTGTGAGGTCGACCACGATGGTGCGCTCCTGCCCCGCGGGAAAACCGGCGTCGCCTGGAATGCGCCGCCAACTTCCGTCCGCGAGTTGAGCTTCGACGTAGGGTGAGATCGGTTTCACACCTGCTTGCCACGCGGCGTAAAGCGAAGTCGCACTGAAGTAGTTCACGTAACCGGTCATCAGCAGCTTCAGTGGGGCCGCATTGTCGACGTGGCCTAGATCAAGCGTCAAATTGTGCACGTTGGCAAAGCCGTCGTAGGGCAGCGGAGTGAACCCGCTGGCAAACTGATGATCCCGCCGTGTCAATTTATCGAGGGCATCCCGGCCCTCGCCATCCCATGCTCCGACGGGCAGGTGCGCGCCTTGCGATGCCACGACGCGTCCCGAGGCGAACGGGGGATCATCGAGGAAGCGCTCGTCGGGATTGACTTCGACATTCTCCGGGTGATCGACGGCAACCAGGCGCAGTTGGTCGATGTAATTCACTTCTTCCATCGGTTCGATAAAGCGCAGGCTCAGCCTGCCACTCACGGCTGCGAGCCGGCCGCCGTCAACCTTGATCCATTCGCCGGGATTCGGAATGTTGCGACGCGTGGGCGTAAACCAGTGACCTACGACTCCTGCGCCGATGACATCCGTGACCATTTTGTATTTGTGGCCGTCCCACGCGAACAGAACCGGGCAGGAGCTGCCACGGCGATCGGCTTCCTTCATCGCAATCACCTGCGTGTGCGGCAAATCGATCTCGTCCTGCAGCACGCCGGTGGGCCACAAGATCCTCAGCAGATCGACACCGTCCGCTTTGCCCAAGCCGACGAGAATCTGAGGAGCTGACTGAGTCTGGTAGCCTGACGCGCCTGCTAGCTCCCATTTTTGCCATTGGCCATCGGCGAAGATCTCGACCTTTGCACCGATCGCCGTCTTGTTGTCCGCGAAACCGATCAGGTCAATCCGCACGAAGTGATTTTTGTTCGCGCCCACATTGCGCAGGAGTACCGGAGGCGCGTTCTGCTGGGTCACGATCAGGTCCGGCGCACCATTACCATCCACATCCGCGGCCATGAGTCCGCGCGGTGCGGTCAGCTTGATTGCATCGAGTCCAAGCGCGTGACTCACGTCCTCGAAGCTGCCGTCGCCGCGGTTGCGAAAGACGCGGACTTGAGGGCCGGCGGCCGTTTCGAGGATCGCGGCCAGGTCGATCCAGCCGTCATTATCAATATCGATCGGGGTCACGCCCCATCCGCGCAGTGCGTCATGAAGAGGGAGGTTGACACGCTCGAAGCGGCGGCCTGCGTTGTCCGGCGCGGCGACATTGCGCCACAAGGTGAGCCCAGGCGCACCAGCATGGGTGACGGCTATATCCATCCAGCCGTCCTTGTTGTAGTCGAGCACGGCGATGCCTTGCGTTGCCGGCAGCTTCTCGTCATACAGCGGCTGGGTGGGATATTTTCCTTCGCGCGGATTCACAAATAGGATCGGAGCAGGGCCGTCGCCCGTGACTGCGAGATCGACGGCGCGGTCGTTGTTGAAGTCGGTCAGGATGCCGGCGGCTGTCTTGCCGCTTCCCCCCAGTCCTGTTGGGTCGGTCCACTCCGTGAATGTCTTGTTGCCGTTGTTGCGCCACAGCACATTGGGGGTGTCTCCGGCTTTGATGGGTTCGCCGGTCAGCAGCAGATCAAGATCGCCATCGTGGTCATAATCGACAAAAGTGATGCCGGTGGGACGATTGCGCGGCGCGAGTCCGGCTTCAGCCGTAACATCCTGAAACTTGCCTTTGCCGAGATTGCGGAACAGCAGGACTTTGTCATCGAATGCGACGGCAAGATCGTTCAACGTATCGGCATCGTAGTCGCCAACAGCGCAGGCTACCGCGTGTCCCGAAGCCTTCAGGCCGGCAGCTGCAGCATCCACATCTTCAAAACTGCCGTCGGCGCGGCGATGCAATACGCGGATGGCCTGCGTTCCCGACTGCATAAGGATAAGGTCCATCTGGCCCGAGCCGGTCACGTCAAGCATGCAGGCTCCGCCGGTTTCTGTGCCGGTGTTCTCATTCGCGATCAGGGGTTGCAGTTCGAGGTGCACCGGAATCATCTCTTGTTCGCGAGTCTGTGGTTCTTCGACCGGAGTGACCGTGGAGTAGTGCCCCTGCTCACCGTACGCCAGTCCAATGGCGGCTGAGATCTTGGTGCTTGTCAGATGATGAAACGTATTGAAGTGTTCCTTCGCTTCGGGCGTATGGCCGGTGCGCTGCAGAGCGCGTGCCATTGCGAATTCAGAGGAAGCGTGGAGCGGCTGGATGGCAAGGGCCTGCTTGAGCACATCGATCTGCCGGTCGAACTGTTTCAGTTCGCCGTAACAAACGCCCTGGTAGTACCAGGAATCTGCATCGCGGGGATCGAATTTGACGGCCTGCTGGAAGCTGGCAAGCGCCGCGTCGATCTCGTTGTCGGCGTGTTGCGCAAGGCCGAGGTTGTACCACGCCTGCGGATTGTTTGGGTCAAGCGCAAGCGCCGCCTTGAAGGCCTTTTTGGCCTCATCGAGTTTCTGCAGCGTCATCAACGCGATGCCATCGTTGATGGCGGCCTGCGCGAGCTTGGGGTCCTGCTTGAATGCGTCGGCAAAGCTTGTGGCGGCGCGGTCAGTGAATTGCTGGCCCATGAGCGCGACGCCCTTGTTGTTCAAACGAATTGCCTGCGCGTCGAAGTGCGTTTCCGCTGCCCCGATCGTCACCGAAACGGCCAGCAGGGTCAGCGGAAAGAGCCTGCCGATTTGCATAAAAACCTTCCTCAATGTTTTCTCCGAACCGATTGGGCCGTTGGAGGCCCTAAGTCTGAGGGGAACCATTCAGTGTATGCGAGCAGGGGCGTCGATGGCTTCCACCCTAAGAGTGGTTTTATCCACGTGAAACAAGCGCTTCGGCGAAGGCTGTGATACAAAAGCGGAAACCGGAGATGAAAGATGAATTCGTTCCCACCAGCGGGTGCGGGCCGGCATGAATACACGATGCGAGGCTGGCAAAAGGGACTGTATGTTCTCCTCGGCGGTCTGTTGGTCGTTTTCGCCATCACTGTGGGTTCGACGGGTTTCTCTTCCAGGTCCGCCGGCGCAATCTCCCTCGTCGCGCCGTTCTTCTTTTGGGTATTCGGGGGTTACATGTTGGCGTGGCCTCTGCGCTCGCGCCTGATCCTCGATGGAACGCGTATCGAGGTGCGCGGCGTTTTCCGGGAGCGCACCGCCGAGCTGAAAGATATCGAAGGATTTCGAACGTTCAGTTCGCGAAACGGATCGTATACGAAGCTCTACTTGAAAGATGGTGGAAGGGCGATCACGATCTCGAACTCTTTCAACACCGATGACGACTATCGCGCCTGGTTCCAGCAGGTGACCGACCTGGACAAGCGCGATCGCGATGCCCTACTGGACCAGATATCGCATGAGCAGGAGTTGGGCGCGACCCCGGATGAGCGCCTGGAGAAATTAGCCAACGCAAAAACCTGGAGCATTTTCATCACGATCGTGAGCGGTGCGGCTGCAGCGGCTCTGGCGTTCGGGCCGCCGATTCTCCGCGTGCCGGCCTTCGCGATTCTAGTGGTTACTCCGGTCGCGGCTTACTACTTGTTGCAGCGTTCGCCGCTGCTTTATGCCATCTTCAAACCGAAAGCCGATCCCCGTGGTGAGTTGAGCTTCGTTCTAGTCGTGCCGGGCATAGGGCTTATTTTGGCTTGCAGCGGGCTGCACTTTGTCTCCATTGAACTGCTGATGCTGATCACCGTGCCGGTAGGCCTTGTTTATTTTTTCGCGTTCTATCTCGCCTGCCAAAACCAACCCTCGCGCCAGGGAAAGCTCATGGGGCTTCTTTTCTTCGCGGGGATCTACGGTTTTGGATTCGGAATGCTCGCCGATACCATCGGGGATCATGCACCGGCCACGACCTACTCTGCGGAAGTGACAGGCAAACACATTTCGCGTGGCCGCTCCACGTCGTACTATCTCGAATTATCGCCGTGGGGACCGAAGGTATCTCCCGACCGAGTGAGCGTTTCGTCGAGGGTCTATGGAACTTTCGCAATTGGAGACCAGGTCTGCCTGAGCCTGCATCCCGGCAGTTTTCGCGCGCCCTGGTATCAACTTGTCGATTGCGCAGATCGATTGAGTCCCGATCTGACGCGATAGCTTGCACGTTTTGCAGAAGGATATTGAAGAGTTGCCTTGAATCGAACTCGCCAGTTGAGGTGGCTGCCCACACCGTGCGAGAGGTTCAACCAATTTATACTTCTCTTGTGAGCCGCTTGCCTGAATCCATCGATTGGTACCGGTTTTTGGGGCGGCCACGTTTGGCGCAGCCCACCTCGCGGGTGGTCGAAGAACTCCGGCAGGAACGCATTCTTGTGACGGGCGCGGGCGGGTCCATTGGGTCTGCGCTGGCTGTGCGACTGGCTGAAATCGCACCGCGGCAGCTCGTTCTGCTCGAATCTTCCGAGGGCGCGCTGTTCGCGCTCCAACGTGCTTTGGCTGGGACTGCGATCCAGAATCCGCCCAACTGCGTTCTGGGAAGCGCGCAGGATGCGAGTTTGCTCGACGAGATTTTCGCTCAATACAGACCGAGCCTTGTTTTCCATGCGGCCGCGTTCAAACATGTGCCGCTGCTCGAAGAACATCCCCTTGCGGCGATCGAAAACAATGTCTTCGGCACAAGGACTCTTGCGTCGACCGCGGCAGCGAACGGAGCGCGCGTAGTGCTTCTGTCGACCGACAAGGCGGTTGAACCCGCATCCATCATGGGCGCCACCAAGCGGGTCGCCGAACACATCGTCCTCGGAGCTGGTGGCACCGTGCTGCGGCTTGGAAACGTGCTCGCGTCAAGCAACAGCGTGGCCGAATCGTTTGCCCACCAGATTGCCGCGGGAGGCCCGCTCACTGTCACTGACCCCGCGGCTCGCCGCTACTTTCTCACCGTTGATGAGGCAGTGGACTTATTGATTGCTGCATCCCACGAGCCGGAACGGCCGGTCGTTCTCGCACCGGATCTGCGCTCGCCGCAATACGTCACCGATTTGGCACGGTTCATGGCCTGCGCACTCGCTCCTGACCAGGAGATTTCGATCGACTTCACCGAGCCCCGGTCCGGAGACAAGGAATTGGAGAAGCTATGGTCTTCGGACGAGACGGCGGTCGCGGCAGCAACGCAAGGGCTGGTTTCGATTCGTTCGGCTTGGGCGGCGGGAGCGGCATTCGACCGTGAGCTCGGTGCATTGTTGTCGGCCGCGCGCGGGCGCGATTTGCCCACGGCACTTGCCGTCCTGTGTTCGCTGGTTCCGGATTTCACTCCGAGTGCTGCCTTGTTGGCTCTGGCGCAACGAAGCGCTTCGCGCGTGGCTCCATGAGTGGAGCGCCGAAGTGCAGACGCATTGGCGTGGTGACTACCTCCCGCGCCGACTATAGCCATCTCTACTGGCCGCTGCGCGAGCTTCAGGCACATCCGGAGATCGAGCTGGCGGTTTTTGCGCTTGGGCCGCACCTTTCGCCGGAATTCGGGACGACGGTCCACGGGATCGAGCGCGATGGCTTTCCCATCCAGGCGCGGATCGAGTGTCTGCTCAGTTCTGACACCGATACGGGCATGGCGAAGACGATGGGTCTCGCGATTCTGAGCCTGGCGGATGCCCTCACTGCGTGGAGGCCGGATCTGCTGCTGCTGATTGCCGATCGCTACGAGATGCTGGCCCCCGCTGCGACCGCACTGGCGCTCCGCATTCCCTTAGCTCATATCGAAGGCGGCGAGGTGAGTCAGGGAGCTATCGATGACCAGGTGCGCAACGCCCTGACGAAGATGTCCCACGTGCATTTCACTTCGACGGAGACGGCACGCCGCCGCGTGATCGGCCTGGGTGAGGAGCCGTGGCGGGTCCATCGCGCGGGTGCGCCCTCGCTCGATCATTTGAGCCGATCGAAACTGCTGGATCGGGAGGCGCTTGAAGCGCGCCTCGGATTGCAACTCACGTCGCCCGCGCTGATCGCGGCTTGGCACCCGGTCACGATTTTGCGCGATACGAATGCGGAAGCCAAAGCTCTTTTTGCCGCGCTCGCGCAAGCTCGCGGACAGATTCTCTTTGTCTATCCCAATGCCGACGCGGGCAGCCGTGCGCTCATTGAGCGTACACGCGCCCTGGCTGAGACGCGCCCGGACACCCACATTTTCGTCAACCTGGATGCTGTGACCTATTGGAGCCTGCTGGGGCAGGTGGATGGGATGGTCGGCAACTCTTCGAGCGGCATCATGGAGGCGGCTTCGTTCGCGCTGCCGGTCGTGAATGTCGGCATGCGGCAGCAGGGCCGTGAACGCGCGCGCAACATTCTTGATGCGCCTGCCGATAAAAACGCGATTTGCGACGCATTGACTCAAGCACTGGATCCCGCATTTCGGGTGGGGCTTCGCGGTATGGTCAATCCGTATGGCAATGGCACGGCTGCTGCCACGATTGCGCATATTCTGGCGGCCGTCCCGCTTGAGGGCTTGCTGATCAAGCAGCCTGCTCCGATTCCGGGCGGCGCGGAGATCGGATGACGATTCGCATCCCGCTTTCTGCCCCCGACATTACAAGCGCGGAGATTGACGCTGTGACTGCCGTGCTGCGCACTGACCGATTGAGCCTGGGCCCGGAGCTCGAAGCATTTGAGCAGGCTGTTGCCGCCTATCATTCGATTCCCGATGCAGTGGCCGTCAGCTCCGGGACGGCCGGGCTGCATCTCGCGCTTCTTGCCCTGGGCATCGGCGAGGGTTGCGAAGTCATCGTGCCTTCATTTGCCTTTGTCGCGGTGGCAAACGCCGTGCTCCAGGTTCGCGCCACGCCTGTGTTCGTGGACATTGAGCCGGTTACGCTCAATCTCGATCCGGCGCTTGTGGAACAGGCAATTACTTCCCGTACGCGCGCGATTCTCGCGGTGCATACGTTTGGCGTTCCCGCGGAGATGGACCGGCTCCAGGAGATCGCGCGGCGGCACAATCTCGCGCTTTTGGAAGACGCTTGCGAAGCAATTGGGGCCGAGTACGATTCGCGCAAAGCGGGAAGCTTTGGCGACCTGGCGGTCCTTGGGTTCTACCCCAATAAGCAGATTACGACGGGCGAGGGCGGGTGTGTGCTGGTGCGCAATCGAGACTTGGCGGATCGGCTACGCAGCCTCCGGAATCAGGGCCGGCGTGCCTCAAGGCGCCGGCGTGGCGCGCGGGAGTCGGAATGCGATCCAGCTTCAAGCTGGTTTGAACATGTGGAAATCGGTTACAACTACAGGCTCTCGGAGCTGGCAGCTGCACTTGGCCGCGCGCAGCTAGGCCGAATCGATGAGATCCTCGCGATGCGCAGAACTGCCGCTGAGCGCTACCAATCCCTGCTTGAAAAAATTTCCGCGCTGGAATTGCCACCCCTCGCGCTGCCGCGGCTTTCTATCAGCTGGTTCGTTTATGCCGTTCGTCTGCGCGCGAAACACCCGGGCTCGGCGGAGGAGTCTGGATTTAGGGATCGGGTGCAGGCCGCGCTCGAAAAGGAAGGCATCGCCACTGGCCGATACTTCGCCCCCATTCATCAGCAGCCTGCGTGGCGCGACCATCCGAGCTCGGTGGCAGCGAAGCTTCCCGTTACCGAGGTGATCGCGCCGTCTACATTGGCGCTGCCATTGTTCAACCGGATCACCGAGGAGCAACAAGGAACGGTGGCTGCAGCACTTAGTTTGGTAATGGAGAAATGTAAACGTTAATAACTTTCATCCTCCCAAATGCTAGCGATGAGTTAACGCTTCTCGAGCTTCGCATGATATGACTGACGTACTTTGTTCAGAGAATGGCAGCAAACTAATTATGAAATAGCAGCATCTCAAGTAAGGTAGATCAATTTTATTGGGATTCGTCAGCTTGATCCTTGACAGGGAACCAAAAGGGGCGCACGATCAAGCCAAATCGGTGTTTCGGGTTTGCGAGGTTCGAAACGGGAAACACCCAAGCGGAATCTAGAGTTCCGCAATGACCTAAGCCTACCGGGCTCCCTAAACTGAAATCAAACCAAACCTTGAGAGCAGGCATTATGGTAGTCAAAACGCAGAGCAAGGGTCGTGGGGTGACGGGATTGAACGTTGGCACCAGCAACGTTCAGCGCTATTTCTCGCGCGGTGTCTCGTTTGTGGAGTTGCAACTGGACCATCTCCAGATCCAGTGCGATCTGTCACCGGATTTCTGGCAGGATCAGCCGGAGATTTTCGATCCGCGACTCTGTGCGTGGCTCGAATCCAAGCATCTGAGTGCCAATCCGGGAAGAGGTCCACTTCCCTTGGCGATGATCCCTGCGGGCAAAAACTCATTTCGGCTTCGAACCGTTCCGTTGCCCTCGCAACCCAAGAGCGTAGAATCCAAGGGAAAGCTAACTACCGCTTCGGTCGCCTAGCGACTCGTTCGTCGATTCGGATCGTGCTACGGAAGCCCGGCACCCAGGGCCTGGCAAATTTTGTGAAGTTAGCGGGATAGCTATCGATCTTACTGTTATCCACTGAGTAAACGATTACTGCACCATATCTTGAGAGTCCGACTAGACTAACTCCGCCCTCTTTCCCATAACTAAATCGAGTTACTCGGCTGGCGCGTGACTCTGCCTCATTTCGAAAAACAAAAGCGCGCAACGATGGTCTGCTCGTCCGCAGGTCTTGTCGGAGAAGGCTCCCTGGCCGAAATCCGATCGGAATGTCCAGAAAATCCTATTGGAATGTACAGTTGATAAACTCAGGATGAAATGACCTCAAAAGATTTAGAAACGGCGATCCAGCACCACTTTGCAGCCGGGTCGGCTGCCGTAGGCGACCCGTCCGCGATGGAAGCTTTCCTTGAACTTCGCGCGGCGCTCGAGCAAGGGAAGGTGCGAGCGGCCTCTCCCGATGAGTCAAATCCGTTTGGATGGCGCGTGAATGCCTGGGTGAAGCAAGGGATTCTGCTCGGCTTTCGCATCGGCGCACTGGAGGATATTCCTGGATCGCCCTTCTCCTACGTGGACAAAGGGACCTACCCTACGCGCCGGTTCACTGCTGAGGACGGAGTGCGGGTTGTGCCCGGCGGGTCTTCGATCCGCGCCGGAGCCTATGTTGCACGCGGCGTTGTATGCATGCCGCCGATGTACATCAACGTAGGAGCGTGGGTGGATGAGGGCACGATGGTGGATTCGCACGCCTTGGTCGGATCCTGTGCGCAGATCGGCAAGCGTGTCCACTTGAGCGCGGCGGCGCAGATCGGAGGCGTGCTTGAGCCCATCAATGCCAGCCCCGTGGTGATCGAAGACGATGTGCTGGTGGGCGGCAATACGGGCGTTTATGAAGGGACCATCGTGCGCAAGGGCGCCGTCCTCGCGGCTGGAACGATTCTGACCCGTGGGACACCGGTGTTCGACCTGGTCAACGGAGCCGTCCTCAGAGCCAGCGAGGCACAGCCCCTGATCATTCCGGTCAATGCGGTCGTGGTTCCAGGGTCGCGCGCCGTTTCAAAAGGCAAGGGTCAGGAATGGGGACTCAGCTTGTATGCGCCCGTCATCGTCAAGTATCGGGATGACAAGACAGATCTGAGCACCGCCCTCGAAGACCTCTTACGGTAGACCCTATGGCTCAGCGCGCTCATCTTTACAAACCGAAACCGGCGGAGCCTCTGGCACGATGATGCTGCCCGCCGATTCCGGGGAAACCCAAGCAAAATTGCAATGCATCCGTTGGGGGGTGGCCGGCCCCGGCCGTGCCGCTGCGCGCTTTGCCGAGGGCCTGGAAGCCGTCATCGGGGCCTGCCTTACTGCGGCCTGGGGCAGGAATCCGGAGAAGTCGCAGGCTTTCGCCAGGCGCTTCCTGGTCGACACAGTTTGCGATTCGTACGACCGGCTTTTGGAAACCGGCGTTGACGCCATTTATGTGGCAACCCATGCCGATACGCATGCCGACCTGTGCATGCGCGCTCTCGCCGCGGGAAAACATGTGATGTGCGAGAAGCCGGCGGCCTTGAACGAGCGACAATTGAAGGATGTCCTCAAGACTGCCGTTCGATACGATCGGCTGTTTATGGAGGCGATGAAGCCGCCTTTCTTCCCGTTGTACGAAAAACTTCGCGAGCACCTGAGAGTCGATCCCATTGGAAACATCGGATTTGTTCGTGCGGGTCACGCGGACGCCACACTTTCGCCCGACTACCCTCTGCACTTCCGCGAGCTGGGGGGCGGCGGCATCATGGGCATCGGCCCGTACGAAGCGTTTCTGGCCCTCGATTGGCTGGGGCCGCTGAAGCGGGTGCAATCGATGGGGCGGCTCAGCCCGGGCAGCGTGGACAACTTCGCGATCTTCCAAACGGAACATGAGCGGGGAATGGCGCAGCTGCACACCGGCCTGGACCTGCTGAGCCGCGGCGATGCGTTGCTTTGCGGCGAGCACGGTTACGTCACGATTCACGAGAACTGGTGGAATCCTATTCGGGCTACGGTGCGGTACATTGATAAGCGAACTGTCGAGCTTGAAGCGCCGTTTAAGTCGACTGGATTTAACTACGAGACCGATCATTTTTGCGATTTGATTCGCTCGGAAAAGCGGGAAAGCCCAGTGATTCCGCATGCACTTTCGCTGGAAATGGCGCGGCTGCTCGAAGCTGCACGAAAGCCACTCGGCGTTCACTTCCCACAGGAATAGCGCACATCAGCCGGGCGGCAGGCACAATCACCATTGTCTACTTGTGAATTGCCTGGCCCGTAGGCGGTGCATGCAGACCCCTGTCGAGGGCGCCCAGCAGCTCTCCAGATGAATCATTGAAGTAGTTCCAGAACATGACGCCGCCGAGTTTGTGGGTCAACACATAGCTCGCCTTTGCGGCGAGCGACTGGGGATCTTCATACGATACGAAAATCCGCTTCTCTTCGCTGTAGAGATAAGGAACGTTGGATTGAGCATCCCAATAGCGGGCGAAGCCGTGGCCGAGCATCGTCTCCTTGATGACGCTGTAAGGCGCATATCCATTCGGCACCGGCTTCCCTGGTTGGAAGAGGCCGTGATTCACGCTCGCCACCTGTTGCCACATGCGGCCATAAAAGGGAACGCCTAAAACAATCTTTGCTGCCGGCACGCCGGCTGCTTCAAAGGCTCGCACGGTCGCGTCTGCTGAATCTTTCTTCGGGTCAGCCGGATCGGTGAACAGCGGAGCATGATTGCCGGTGGTGATGTCGTCGCCGGCCTCGTAATAGTCATAGGTCATCAGATTGATCTGGTCGACGTATTGCTGCACGTGCGCCATCGCGGTGTGAGAGATGTAGTCGTCGAATGCGCCCGCTGCGATGGTGAGAATCAGGCGCTTGTGGGTCTGCGCGGATTTCCGGTTGAAGTGCTCTCGCAGCTCTTTCAGCAGGAGCGTGAAGTTCCGCTTGTCCTCCTTTCGAAATCGATTCCCCGCCCCGGCCAAACCGGGATATTCCCAGTCCACATCGAGGCCATCGAGATCGTAGGATTTCAGGATCTCCATCGCGCTCTGGATGAAGACGGCTCTGCTCTTCGCGGTCAGCGCGACATCGGAGAATGCCGCCGAACCGAGCCATCCACCGACGGAGATCAGCACGCTGAGTGAGGGATTCTGCCGGCGGAGAGATGTCAACTGACGAAGATTCGCAGGGTCGTCGGCGGTGGCGATCACCATGCGGCCGTTCCGAATGGCGGCGAAGGCGTAGTTGATGCGCGTCATGCCACGGGGATCGATTTGGCCGGCTTGCAAGGGTCCATTTTGCGGGTAGACGTACCCGGCGATCACAAGTGGGGCCGGTTCAGGAGGCGCGGCCAGGCCGGAAAGAGAAACGGCTAATGCGACGGTCGAGATGAAAGCGGTTCGAAACACAGGCGCGTCCCTATTGGCTACGATGCTTTCAGAAGAAGCTCAAGTTAACTCGGCAAGTTAGAACAAAGGCAGGTTAGAACAGGGCAGGTTAGAACAAGGCAAGGCTCTGTGGTTTGAGCGCCTTCACGGGGTCAAAGCCATCGTTCTGAGCCGGCACTGGATGGGGCATGCAATGGCCCTTCGGCACAAATGGAACGGCGAAGGATCGCGTCACGTGTAATCGGTCCATCACAACATAGCGGGTACGAAGACCTCCGATCGTTTGCGCGAGCTCCGCAGGAACGTGTTTGCGATCGACATAGATCACAAGGGCTGCTTCTCGCGGGTTATCGAAGCTCTGCCCGACACCAACGCCAAAGAATGACGGGTTCTGGTTCATGAGTCCGTGCGCGACCCGCTGCTTAATCGCGATTGCCAGATTGAGGATCGCTTGCGGCAAACTTGGAGCGTCGGAAAGGGAGATTGCCGTCGGCGCCGCACCAAACGCGACAGCATGCGCGGTGGTGGGAATAAGGAGGGTGCGCAGGCCGCTGACAGTCGCCGGAACTGTTACTCGCGCATCTTCAGCGACGTAAAAAATCATCGCAGCCTCACCCGGACGGTCGCTGCTCTTCCCAAGAGCTACCCCGAGAATTCCAGCAGCCGGATTCACCATCTGACGCGCGGCATTGAGCCCGCTCTGCGCCCGAGACGCTTCTTCGTCAGTCAGTAGGCGCGATTGCGCGGCGGATACCGTGCTGTCGCCGTAGCTGAGACAACTTACGGGATGATCCGCGCCGCCGACAAAAGTGTAATTCGCGCGATTGCCGGCCTGCGTGCTCAGTTCGCTTAGAACGTCATTTACCGGGTTTGCCATTCCCTGCCCCACGCCAGAGGCGTCGGTTCCGCCGGCGAAATAAAGGCCGACAGGCTCTGCGCTGTCGGCGTCGACGAGCACGGCTCCGGAATCGCCCGCATCACTCAAGCGGTTGCCGCTGACCCCCACTTGATTTGTGAATGTTCTTGTCAGGTAGGGCTGAGTCTCGGCGCAGTCCTTGTAGTAGTCAATCAGCACGTCCACGTCGATTGCGGAGACATCGCCGCAGGTGAGACCCGTTGTCCGTCCGCTCTTCGCGACGCGCATGGCCAGCGTCGCCGTTTCGCCCTTGCCGTCAGTCGACGACGTGCCAAGAGGAGCGGCTGCCAGCGTGCCGTCGGCCTGGCGGGCGCCGAGTTCCTGGACGCTGCCCGATGGGTCGACGGTGTGCGAACCGACTTCGGCGATGGCTGCATCGGCATTGGTCGATTTTGAATTCAGTGGAAGCCATCCGGTGAGCGAAGCGACCGGCTGTGTTCCACCGCCCTCGCCATTGGGCGTGCAGTTGTTGTCGATCAGACCGGGCTGAACGATTGCGTCTCCGACGGTGGCGTGGTCGCTGCGCGCAAGTACGTGGTTATTGCTCAGCAGGTATTGCCTGCCGTCCTCGTCCTGAATGAGCGCACCCAGCGTTCCGCTGCAGCAATCCACAATGGTATTGCCATGTGCATCGAAGTCGTTGTTGTTGCCGCCGGAACTGCCTAACAACATGGGACTCGCGAATTCAGCCTGATGGCCGGCGGGATTGCTCGTGACGCCCGCGGTGTTGAGAAGAACCGCAGCCTCGGTCTTCGCGGACGAATCTCCTGCAGTGGCCACCACGTAAGTGACGCCCGTCGTCTGCACCGTCGACGGCGCAGTGTAGGTGACTGAGCAGGAAGTGAAGGTGCGCTCGACTCGCTGGCAATTCGGAGGGCCCAGAGAGCCCATCCCGCTTCCTGATCCCGTGGGTGAATCCGCTAAAGCGAAGTGGATGCCCGTCCCACCGCCCGCCTCCGCGAGGACGCCCGTAATCGTCACGGAATCATTTGCCGCAAGGGCGACGTTCTCCGGTGTGAGCGGCTGGAGAAAGCCGGGCGTCAATAGCAGCATAGAGGTAGCTTTCACGGCCGGATCGCTTTTCAGGGTCGCAGTCACAGCGACCTGAACGCGGTCGGTGGTGAGATATCCGGGAGGAGAATACTGGCCGCTCCTGGTGATCGTGCCGGCGCCGGCATTCTGATCGCCGCCAGACACAGACCATGTCACGTCCGCGGCACCGCCGTTGTTCAAGGTTGCCGTGAACTGATGGACGGAAACCCCGCGCGAGTTGACTGAGTTACAGCCCGTGCAGTTGGTGTCGATCTGGGTGGTTGCCGGAGCGATGACAAACACGTCGTTGGCCGGATTGGCGGTCACGGCCACACCGCCGCAACCGGCCAACAGCACAAGCGCACACGCCAAGGCGGGGACGGTAAGCCGGAGCAGACGCCGCGCTCGATTGGGCGGCCGAGCGCCGAGCTTGCGCTGATCCTTCGAAAATTGGGGGGAGATCCTCAAGTGTTTCCGCTCGCTTCAACTTCGGAATACCACGATCGATCACGGGACTCCAGGCTCAAGGGTAAATGACGAGTGGCTCGCCTGCCGGCGAAGCTGCGAGGGCTTTTACAAGCCCTTTGGTTACTTTGGGATACCTGGAGTTTAGTTGCTGCCGCAAGCGACTCGCGAAATGAGCCTGCAAGACGTCTCACTTTGTGCGTCGACCCGTTCCCCGGCCCGCGACGACTCATCCACCGGCGCGGTGAGGTTATATTTTCAAATGGAGAATCGAGGCTCTGGTTCGATGGCGCGACTCGTTGCGGTTGAAGGGGACATTACCAAGTTCAAAGTCGATGCGATCGTGAATGCCGCGAATTCATCGCTGCTGGGAGGCGGAGGTGTCGATGGCGCCATCCACCGCGCCGCCGGTCCCGAATTGCTTGCAGCATGCGAAAAACTCCACGGATGCGCGACCGGCGACGCGAAAGCGACTCCGGGCTTCCGATTGCCGGCAAAATGGGTCTTTCATGCGGTCGGCCCTGTGTGGCATGGCGGAAGCCGTGGCGAAGACGAACTGCTCGCAAGCTGCTATCGGCGTTGCATGGAGTTGGCGCGAGAGTGCAAAGCGACTTCGATCGCGTTTCCGGCCATCAGCACCGGCGTCTATCGATTCCCGCAGGAACCAGCGGCGCGGATCGCCATTGGTACCGTGGCAGAACATGCCGAGAGCAGCGGGGTCTCGATCGTGCACTTTGTCTGCTTTAATTCCGAGACTCTGGCGATCTATGATCGCCTCCTTGCACGCTGAACGCCGATCAACACTTCCCTTCCGCACACGTGCTGCCTCCCAGGCAATCCCTTGCTGTCCGGACATCCGCGCCGTCACGAGTGGCGTCATACCTGTAGCAAATGCTGTAAATGACGCAAGTTTCCGAGGCCGCGAATGAAGATTCTCATGGTTGGAGCGACCGGGCGATATGCCGGTCTTGTGCTGCCTGAATTGAAGAAAAGGGGTGTGCTCGTTCGCGCGCTGGCGCGCAACGAGGAGAGTGCGCGTGTAGCGAGCGAACTCGGCGCCGATGAAACGGCGATCGGCAACCTGGAAGATGCGAGTACGCTGAGCGCCGCAGCTGCGGGAACCGATGGCGTATTTCACATCAATCCTGCTTTTGCGCCGAATGAGACGGACATGGGCCTCGCGATGGTGAAAGCCGCGGAAGACGCCGGCGTCACGAAGTTTGTGTTCTCCGGTGTCATTCATCCGTCTCTTTCGAAACTCTCGAACCACGCGGCAAAGCTGCCGGTTGAAGAAGCAATTTATGAGTCGGGGATGATCTTCACTGTTCTGCAACCCACCATGTTCATGCAGACCATCGAGAATGGCTGGGAAGAAGTGATTAACGAGGGAAAGTTCTCATTGCCATATTCGAAACAGATGAGAGTTTCTTACGTGGATTATCGCGACGTTGCTGAAGTAGCCGCGCTGGCCCTCACGAGTGACAAACTCGACTATGGCACTTATGAATTGAGCGCGCCCGGAATGATCAATCGAATTGAACTTACCCTCATGATGACGACGATTCTCGGTCGCACAGTGGAGGCGTGTGATCCTTCCTTCAATGATTGGGCAGATAAGTCGCAAATCCCCGCGGGACCCGTGCGCGACGGGCTCCAGCGTATGTATGCCGACTATGACGAATTCGGTCTCCCAGGGGGGAATTCCGTTGTGCTTGAAGCAATCCTTGGACGCGAGCCGCGCGGCCTGCAACACTTCCTTCTTGATCTCGCTGAGCGGGAACGGGCAGCCGCATAAGTGGAGCGTTGACTAACTACAACGATTTGTCATGTACCGCAACCAGCCTTCGGTTGCGCAATCACAACAGACAACCACATTCATCGCGTCCACATCACACAACCGGTGAGTGAACGATCAAGAAGTGATGGAGGATCGAAATGAAGAACAGACGTTCAGCGAGTTATCCTTTTGTCTTCAGCTCCGCGGCAATTCTCGCGGCGACCTTTGTGTTCGCGGGCTGCCAAAGCGCAACACATGCGGATGAGAAGTCGGCGGTAACGAATTCATTGAACAGCAATAACCTCAAGTCTGTCGACGTATCCCAGGACCGGGAGAAGGGGGTAATGACGTTGAGCGGCAACCTGCCTTCGCAGGATCTGAAAAATCAGGCTGAGAATTTGGCCAAGCAGGCCGCGCCCGATTACACAATTGCCGACGAAATTGGCGTGCGTCCACCGGATGTCAGCCACGCTGGCGCGGTGGCGTCCGATCTTGACAGCGCGATCGAGGATAACTTCAAAGCTTCCATCAAGGCGCATGGAAACCTGAACGATCAGAGCATTCGGTGTTCCGCAAAGAACGGTACTCTCGTCCTCAAGGGCACTGTGAAAACGGCAGCGCAGAAGAGGGAAGCTGAAAGCCTTGCCAAGCACGTTCCTAACGTGCAGCAGGTCGTGAATGAGCTTGAAGTCAAGCCGAGCAAGCATTCGACGACGAACTCGTAAGTCGGGCCCATAAAACTAAGTCACAATAATCGAAAACACCCTCCATCCCTTCGTCCGAATCCAGTTCGAACGAAGGATGGAGTGGTCTAGAGCCGCTGCCCAGTCACGTGAATTGTGGAAGACTACAGCAGTTCCACAATTGCTCTACCCGAAGCCACCGCCGCCGAGTGGCATTTTCCTTTAAGAAAATGACACCTTTCGCGGAACTGAAAGGCGCACGTGAATTGTGGAACTGCTCTAGTCCGCCGCGACGGCTAATTTGCCGAAGTGAGTGCCGGTCTCCATCTTTCGCAGCACATCCTGCACCTTGCTCCACGCTAAAATCTCGACTACGGGACGCAGAGCTGCAAAGGCGATGCAGGTGTTCATCTCTTCGAAATCGTGACGCGAGCCAACATAGATTCCCCTGATGTGGGCCTGCTTGTGAAGAATCATGGGAAGCGGGAGGTGTTCTCCTGGCCCCGAGAGAACGCCAATTTGAGCAATGGTTCCTCCCATTCGCACCGCGCGTAGGGACTGGGGCAAGGTACCGACTCCCCCGACCTCCACAACCAGATCGACGCCCTCCCCTCCTGTTTGATCCAGCACCCAACGATCCCATTCCGGTGTTTCGCGATAATTGACCCCGGCGTGAAGTCCTAGAGTGAACGCTCGCTCGAGTTTTTCATTGCTGCTTGATGTGCCTAGCACGCGCATTCCCATCAATCGGGCGAATTGAAGGGCGAAGATCGAGACACCGCCGGTACCTTGAATGAGGACTGTCCCGCCCGCCTTAAGATTTGCCGCTGCGAGAGCATTCCATGCCGTGACGGCGGCGCAAGGCAAGGTTGCAGCCTCTTCAAAGCTCAAATGTGCGGGTATGGCGACCAAGCCGGTTTCCCTTAAGATGACCGATTCGGCGAGGACGCCATCGATGTCGCCGCCCAAAGCGCCTTTGATCTTGTCTGGCGTGGGAGCACCATCGACCCAATTCTGCATGAAAATCCCGGCTACGCGATCGCCGGGCTTCCACATCGTTACGCCCTCGCCCACGGCGGTCACTTCGCCAGCGCCGTCCGAACAGGGGATGCGGGGCAACTTCATTTTGGGGTTGTAGAGTCCCTTGACCATCATCAGGTCGCGATAGTTGAACGAAACTGCGCGAATTTTGATCTTCACTTCGCGGGGACCGGGCTGGCGCTCCGGCCGCTCTGCAACCTCCAAAGAATCAATGCCAAACGTCGAGATTTGCCAGACACGCACGAGACACACTCCATAGAGAGAAATGAACTGCAGGCCATCTTGCGGGACGCAAACAGGCTTGCCGCCCGTAGAATGAAGATATGGCTCGTGGATGGGAAAGTAAATCGGTGGAGGAACAGATGGCAATTGCCTCAGAGCAGGCGGCGGTGAGGACTGAGAGCGGCTACGTAAGTGAAGAGCAGCGACGGCTCGCCGAGCAGGAGCGTGCTCAGCGCGAACGCCGCAAACAATCCCTCAACCTGCAGCGGGAAAGCATTCTTTCGCAGCGCACTTCGAATCCCGGACGCCGCTCGGCACTTGAAGCTGCCCTCAAAGAGATCGAGGCACAACTCACCACCCTGGGATAGCCAACCTCCGCGCGGGTCGCAGAATCTACTGCTCGCGGTGAAACAGGAGCGAATTGGCCTGCTGCACCGGCGTCAGCGTTACGCGCGCGATGTTCACGTGCGCGGGACGGCTCGCCGCCCAGACGATCACGTCGGCGACGTCTTCTGCCGTCAATGGCTCAACTCCCTTGTAGACTTTTGCGGCACGTTCGCTGTCCCCGTGAAACCGGACAAGACTGAAATCGGTCTCCACCATTCCGGGGTCCACAGTTGTCACGCGTACCGGCGTTCCCAACACATCCATGCGCAAACCGTCATTGATCGAGCGTTCGGCAGCCTTGGTTGCGCAATAGACTGCCCCGTTGGGATAGGTAATCTCACCGGCCGTTGAGCCCAGGTTGATGACGTGACCTCGTCCGCGCACCACCATGCCCGGCACAACGGCGCGGGTCACGTAGAGGAGGCCCTTTACATTGGTGTCGATCATTTCTTCCCAATCCTGAATCTTGCCCATGTAGAGCTTGTCCAAGCCACGGCTCAGTCCCGCATTGTTGACAAGGATGTCGATCTCGGCCCACTCCGAGGGTAGATCGTCAACCGTCTGCTGCACGGCACGGTGGTCGCGCACATCCAGGTCAATGGAATGGACAGCAGCGGCGCCGCGCTCGAGAGCTTTTGAGGCGACCTCCGCCAGCTTTCCGGCGCGGCGCGCAGCGAGCAACAGACGCGCGCCTTCGGCTGCAAAGGTGAGTGCTGTGGCCGCGCCAATGCCGGCGCTGGCTCCAGTGATGAAGACGATCTTTCCCTCGAGGCTCATGGCATTATCCTAACGAACCGCAGGTTGCAATCGAGTGGTCGTGGCCACGAAAGTCGCGTTGAGCGTGGAAAACCGCGGTCAGGCCAGAGAGGCTCGACGCTGGGCCATGCGGTATTGGCCGACCGCCCAGTCCTCGTTGCCCAAGCCGGCTTCCTGCGCTTGCGCAAAAATCTCGGCGAGATTGTCGGCCAGGCTCAAGCGAACCTTTTGGCGGGCGGCCGCTTCCCGCAACAAGCGCAGGTCCTTGGAGCCCAATGCGATGCTGGCGCCAGCGTGTTCCGGGGGATGCAGCATCACGTTGGCGTACGCTGCGTAGAAAGGCGATTGAAAGAGCGCGTTATTCACCGCTTCAAGAAAAACGGCGGGCTCGATGCCCTGTGCCTCCGCATAGACAAACGCTTCGCTGAGGGAGTGGATCATGGCGCTGATCAGAAAATTTCCACCTAGTTTGAGGGCGTGGGCTTGGCGAGGCTCTTTACCAATTACCGAAATTCCGCGGGACAATGGCTCCAGTACCGGGTGCGCGCGCTGGATCGCGGCGTCATTGCCGGCTACGACGATCCACAGACGGCCCTCGGCGGCCACATTGGGACGGCCAAAGACAGGAGCGGCCACGAAGTCGATGCCGCGCCGCGCGTGCTCTGCCGTGAGGCGCTCGCTCAGAGCCACACTGATGGTGCTGCAGGAGATGTGAAGCGCGCCGGGCTCCAGCGCGTCGAGCAGTCCATTGGGGCCGAAGAGCACCTGTTCGTTAGCTGCGTCGTCAAAGAGCATGGTGAGGACTGCGTCCGCGCCGAGTTCGGCCTCTGCAGGCGTACCAGCCGCAATTGCGCCCTCGCGGAGCAACGGCTTGGTGCGTCCCTCCGACCGGTTCCATACAGACAGCTCGTGACCCGCAGCGATGAGACGCAGAGCCATGGGCGTCCCCATCGCTCCCAGGCCCAGAAATCCAATCTTCATTGAACAATCTCCTCGCAGTTAGATTATGCGCGGCCGCCGATTGGATGTTGTCCGGGGTGGTGGCGCTATTGCTTCGCCGCGCTCTTGAGAAGATCGCCGAGCGCGCGAACGTCATTTGAACCGGCATCGCTGACAACTACGTAGCGAAGGCCATCCTGGCTCCAACTTTGCACGCTGAAACCTTTCTCCCGAGCATCGAATTTGCCTGCTCTTGAAAGCGCGGGTTGCTCCTGTTCCTGAGCGATAAACACAGAGAGCTCATGTTTGCGCAGCTCGAACACAAGCTGCGCGGTTGGCGCGTGATGGAAGTACACGAGCTTGCCGCCGAGCAGTTTGTACGGCGATCCCTGAAGTTCAGGAAGGTTGAATGTGAAGGGCAGCTTGCCCTGAAACCATGGCTTGACCGTATGCCGGTCGGTTGAGACGACATCGACCGGATTGGAACTGGCCAGCGTAGCTACATGTAGATCGAGCAATTGAGCAATGGCCTGCTCGTGGGCTGCGTGCCGCATCCACATCAGGGAAGAGACGACAATCAGCAACATCACGGCTGCGGCTCCGGCCAGAGTGGGGATCCAGGTCCATCCCCATGTAGGCTTACGCTCGGCTCGAATCCTTTTTTCAACGCGCAGCCGGAAAGCCGTCGACGGAACATACCGCGCGCCGGCGGCACGCGTTGCGCGCTTCAGCTGCATGCGGCTCAGCACTTCAGCCGCGCATCCGGAACAGGAGCGGAGGTGTTCTTCCAGGCTCGCGAATTCCCGGCTCGTGAACTCGTCCGGCCCGCGCCCGGCGTTCGCGTCATCCAGGTACGCTTCGACTTTCTCCCGCCACTCTTCGCAGTTCATTGCCTTGAAACCTCCTTTCTCGCGACGAGCAGTGTCCGCATCGCTTTGCGTGCGCGGGATAGACGGGACATCACGGTGCCCATTGGTATTCCCAAGGCCTGTCCGATTTCCTGGTAGCTCATCTCCTCCAAATCGCAGAGGAGGATGATCTCGCGAAAATGCACCGGCAATGCCTCGAGCGCCTGCTGAACCGTTTCCGTTTTCACCCGCGCCAGCAAGACCGACTCTGGAGTCTCCTCGGTGGCTGGCTCAAACGATGATTCATCATCGAGGTCGAGATGGGCGGTTTCTTTCAGACCGGACCTCGAAGTCAGAAAAGTGTTGCGCAGAATCCGGTACATCCAGGCGCGGAAATTCGTTCCTTGCTGATAGGAAGAAAAGCCGCGCAGCGCCTTCATGTAGGTCTCTTGAACAAGGTCTTCAGCCGCGACGGTGTCATGGGTGAGCCAGCACGCGAGATTGTAAAGCCTGGCGAAGTGAGGCATCGCCAGATCTTCGAACAACCCGAAATCGCCAGCATCGTCAGCCACAGCCTGAACAGTGTATCTCAGAGGTGTTCGGCCGTCGGGGCGCGGTATTCGAAGAGCAGCGAACTTGCGCAATTCCGCAGGGCTGGTCGAGCTGGCGGCTCTTATGGCGGAGGTCCATCCGTTGCTCCTCCAGCTATATAACTGGAGCAACCGAGAATTATTCCCGAGGCGAACAAGATTTTTCGCAGGTTGAACTGGGGCCGGAATCCTGGATTGTCTCCTTGCTCAGTCGCTGCGAGTCCAGAAATTGAATCTCCTTCCAAAGAACTCCTCGCGCTTGAATGTTAGAGAAAGGCCCCTGGGCCCACAAGAATGCCCGGTCCACTTCAACCGCATCCCCGTTTGCCAATTACACTGATTCTTCCGTGCTGCGAACCATCCATGCAACCCGTTATGTGCTGCCCTTGCGCGAGGGCGGCTCTTTGCCCGCCATCGTCGAGGCCGACGATCTCGGGCTCTACGTTGTCAAATTTCGCGGTGCGGGGCAGGGGATCCTTGCGCTCATCGCGGAGTTGGTCGCCGGGGAAATAGGCCGCGCCCTTGGCCTGCGCGTGCCAGAGATTGTCTTCATTGAAATCGACACGTCCTTGGGTCGGAACGAGCCGGATTACGAGATTCGCCAGTTGCTAAAGGCCAGCACCGGCCTCAATCTCGCGCTCGACTACCTGCCGGGGTCCGCTATGTTCGACCGAGCTGCCCGCGACGCGGTCCAGTCCGCCGAAGCTTCGCTGGCGGTCTGGTTCGATGCTTTTACTCTGAATGTTGATCGCACGCCGAAAAACGCTAACCTGCTAGTCTGGCATCGCAATCTCTACCTGATTGACCACGGCGCTTCGCTCTTTGTCCACCACGATTGGCCAGGCATGCATACCAAGATCGAGTCGCCCTTCGTCGAAATTCGACATCACATTTTGCTACCGTGGGCTTCTGAAATCGAGGAATCGGCGGCCATCGCGCGCGAGAAGCTCACACCCGCCCTACTGGAAGCTATTGTCGGTGAGGTTCCCGACGCCTGGCTCGAAAGCATTCCGGGCGGTCTGAGCGCGGCGCAACGACGGGCCGACTATCTCGACTTTCTCAGCCGCCGGCTCGCGGCGTCGCACATCTTTGAGCAGGAGGCAGCGCATGCACGTGCCCGCCTCGTTTGATTACGCGATCCTGCGCGTCGTGCCTCGCGTAGAACGGCAGGAATTCGTAAACGCTGGAGTGGTTGTGTTCTGCCTCGAAAAGCGCTATCTTGCCGCGCGCATCCATCTGGATCGGGATCGCCTCAGGGCACTCTGGCCTGAAATCGACCTGGAACTGGTCGGCGAGCATCTCGAAGCAGTTGCGCGCATTTGTGAGGGTGATCCAGCCGCGGGTCCTATCGCGCAGCTTTCGCAGCGTGAACGCTTCCACTGGCTGGTTTCGCCACGCAGCACAATTATTCAGCCATCGCCGGTCCATACGGGCTTGTGCGACGCAACAGATGGAATACTCGACCGATTGGAAAAGCAGTTTCTTTCCTGATCTGCAGGAACGCGCTTCGATTTGCTTGAGAGTTAGGTGGACGCTACTGCGGCGTCACCAAGTGATGCGCGATGGCGAATAACGCCAACTCAAGACGTGTAGAAACGCCCGTCTTGTCGAAGATGTTCGATAAATGACGCTTGACCGTCTCTTCACTCAGTGTGAACTGCTTGGCGATATCGCGGTTACTGCATCCTTCGACAATGCATCCGACCACTTCAAGCTCGCGCGGAGTGAGCCCGTAAGTTTTCTGCTGAGGCGGAGTCGCCTGCTGCATCAGGTCGTGGAGAGCCGAAACCAGATTCACGACACGTTTGCCGCCGATCCAGTAGTCGCCTGAACAGACAGTGCGGATGGCGGTCTTCAGATGACCGGCGAGTGCATCCTTCAACACGATGCCCCGGGCGCCAATGTGAAGAGCCTCGATGATCTGTTGGGTAGTGATCGTGGACGTGAGGAGCAGAATCTTTACCGACGGCGAGCCCTTCATGATGGCGCGCATGGCTTCGAGACCCGGCAGTCGAGGCATGGCCACGTCGAGGAGCAGAATATCCGGCTGAAGTTCAAGGGTCTGCGTAATCGCTTCATCGCCGTCATCGGCCTCGCCGACGACATCGAAACCTTCTTCCGCGGTGAGCATATTGCGCACACCGATCCTGACAACAGGATGGTCATCCGCCAATATGATTCGTGTTAGCGCTTCCACTCTAGCGGGACCCTCCCAGGGACCTTATTGGCGGCAAAATCCTGCAAAAACCAATCTACACGACCAAGCCCCATCGTTTCAGGAGCCGTGAAACAGCCCAATTACCTACGACGGAAATTCTACCTCAAGCATACGCTCCAGATTTTCCTGGGCTACCTTCAATTCAAGCCGGATCGCTGCGGAGTTATTCAATTCGTCACTCTCCGCCTCAAGCAAGGCACCCAAACGCGCAGCCTGGCGGGCTCCGGCCATTCCGCAACCGCCCTTGATCGTGTGTCCAATGCGACGAACTTCGGTAACATCTTTTTTGGTAATGGCCACATCCAACGCGGTCATTCGCTTTTTCAGGTCCGACACAACAGCGACGTACACTTCGCGAACTGTAGCCTCCGGCATCATCTGGCGGAATTGGCTCAGAATCTTTGCACTGACAACGGGCTCCTCGGAGCTCAGTTCAGGTGGCGCCGGCGATTTGAGATTGTGCTCGTCCAGGAGTTTCTGCAGCGAGTCGGGAGTGAACGGCTTTTGCAGAAAGCCGTCGACGACAGCTCCCAGTTCTTCGGGCAGCCGACTTCCGCTGATGGCGTAAATGGCGGCTTCGCTCCGGGAACGCAATTCCTTGATCAACCGAACCCCGTTGAGCCCTGGCATTTGCACGTCGACGAGAATCACCTGCGGCAGGCATTTTTCGTCATCCAGTATCTTCACCGAATCGGCACCATCTTCCGCGGTGTGGAGCGTATATCCATTCATGGTGAGAATCGTCGCGATTACCTCGCGGGTGATCATGTCGTCGTCGATCAGCAACACCGTTGGATAACTGCGATCTCCACCTATACCCAGCATCACATCCGTCTTTCCGCGTCGAGGGTCAGCTTCGCTTATTCATCCGACATTGAAACCTCGTGCAGCCACCCTGGCGCTTTCAGTAACTCTCGCGGCCGCGAACCGTCAGCGGGACCAACGAGTCCATCCCTCTCCATTAGATCGATCAAGTGTGCCGCGCGCCCATACCCGATCCGCAGGCGGCGTTGCAGCAGCGACGTGGATGCCTTGCCGAATTCGAAAACCAATCGCACAGCATCGTCAAACATGGGGTCGTTTTCGTCGGGATCGCTATTCGATCCCTCCACGTTCGGGCGGTCTTCCTTTGGCGACTCAAGGAACCCTTCAGCGTACTGCGCAGCGCCCTGATCTTTCCAGAAAGCCACGACGGCGGCGGTCTCCTTTTCGCTTACGTATGGAGCATGCAGCCGCATCAATCGGCTCGTGCCGGGCGGCAAAAAGAGCATGTCGCCGCGTCCGAGCAGAGCCTCGGCGCCGTTCGTATCGAGGATCGTGCGCGAGTCCACTTTGGTGGCAAGCCTGAAGCTGATGCGTGTGGGAACGTTGGCCTTGATGAGCCCGGTAATCACGTCGACGCTGGGTCGCTGCGTGGCGAGGATCAGGTGGATTCCTACGGCGCGCGCCATCTGAGCCAGCCGCGTGATCGATTCTTCCACATTGGCGCGGTCGAGCATCATCAGGTCGGCCAATTCGTCGATGATGATGACGATGTAAGGCAACGGCTCTTCGGCTTCGCCTTCATCGAAGAGCGAAGGCATGGTTCCTTCGAAGAGCTTGTTGTATTGATCGATATTGCGGACACTGCGGCTGGCCAAGAGCTTGAGGCGCCGTTCCATCTCGCGCACCGCGTTGCGCAACGCGTTTGCCGCCAGCTTGGGCTCGGTAATGATCGGCGTGAACAGATGTGGAATGCCTTCGTACATACCGAGTTCAACGCGCTTGGGGTCGACCAGGATGAGCCGCACATGATTTGGAGTGGTGCGAAAGAGCAGGCTCATAATCATGGCATTGATGGCCACCGATTTGCCCGATCCCGTGGAACCCGCGATGAGTACGTGCGGCATCGAGGCCAGATCCGCAGTAACGATGCGGCCGTTGATGTCCTTGCCCATGGCCAGCGTCAGCCGTGACCGGGCTTTCGAAAATGTCTCCGACTCCAGCACGTCGCGCAGATGAATGGTTTCACGTTCGTGGTTCGGCACCTGAATGCCGACCGTGCTCTTCCCTGCCATGCGCTCGATCAGGATGCTCTCGGCGCGCATCGCCAGGCAGAGATCCTCCGCCAGTCCGGTGACGCGGCTGTATTTTACGCCAGCCTCCGGCTTGAACTCATAGGTCGTAACCATGGGGCCGGGATTAATTTGCACCACCTGGCCGCGCACATCGAACTCGCCGCACTTCTCCACGAGGACACGCGCTTCTTCGCGCAGTTCATCTTCACGCACCGCCTGCGGGCCAGCGCCGGCGTTGAGGAGGGTGCTTGCGGGAAGCTTAAACCCACTGACGTTTTTCGGCGCTACGGTTACGGTGCGGACATCCGCGTCGGCGCGCTCGTGGATCGCAATCACCCCCGCCGGCTCTGGCGCAGTGGAGAGCGGTTGCGGCTCCGCAACCGGTCGAACGGGTTTTATCGCAACGGGCTCCTGTACGCCAGCGGGAACCGGTGGTGGAGCTGGAACCGGGACGGGACCCACCGCTGCAGGCGCCACTGGCGTTGCAGACCGCTCCCAAATGCTTGGCCGGCGCGCGGGTTTCTCCCATCCGGGCGCATCGGCTGGCTGTGCTGCCGTTCTTTGGAAAGTCGGGATCTCGTCGATTGGGTCGGGAGCTTCCGTTTTGTCTTTGCGTCTGAAAAGAGATGCCAGTGAGAAAGGCCGTTTTGCCGGTTGTTCCTGAGCCTGGTCTTCAGGCGAGGGGATCGACCCGGTGAAAAGCCTCTGATCTGGTCCCGGCGACTGTTGTTCCGCACGAGCAGCTTCACGCTCGGCCTTCTCATCGGCACGCGCCTCGCGCCAGTTCCTCCATCGATCGTTCCAAGCCATCAACTGGGCCCAGCGGTCGTCTGCCATCTGTTTCATGGCCCAGAAGCTGACCGCAAATGCGAAGTAGATGCCAGCGCCCGCGAGTGCGGCAGCCACCAGCCATGCCCCTTGAATATTCAGGTAGATCACCAGGGAGCTGGCGATGAGGCGACCAATCACGCCTTCAACCGGCAACGCGTGCAACCAGCGCCAGTGCCAGGGCAGCAGGCCGAAAACCGCCGGGGTAAATAAGAGCGCCAGAACGCTTCCCAGGCATCGCAGCCAAACCGTGCCGCGGGAGCGCGACCGCATCCAGCCCCACCCAAGGCTCCCCATCCACAGAGGCACGATGAATGCAGTGAGGCCAAGGAATTGGAGCGCGAGATCGCTGAGTCCCGCGCCGAAGAGCCCAATCCAGTTCTGCACACCAGGGGAAAGCCCTGCGTCAGCTGCCGTATCGATGGATGGATCCGCAGGATGGTACGTAACCAGGGAGAGGAAAAGGAGGATCGACGCCAGTGCCAGCACGAGCCCCAGAAACATATTGAGGGCGCGGCTACGCGTCGGCGAAAGAGATATCGGTATGGCCTTCATGAAGGGATGTCGCCAGTCCGCCGGACGCTGCTTGCAGAGCGCGCCGGCAATCCGGATGGATGAATCCCAGAGCAGCTCTTATTATCCGGTGCGGGAAAGCCGATTCACGGCAAAACAAAGCGGGGGGAACCATGATGCCCACCCCCGCTCTGTTTCAAGCGATTTCGGTTGCTAAACTCCGATAAACTTGCTGCCCCAGACGAGCAGGAAGGTGCCCACGATAATGCGGTAAATGGCGAAAATGGCAAACCCATGGTTGCGCACCCAAGCCAGGAACCACTCGACTACACCCAGAGCGACGATGAATGAGATGACAAAGCCGATTGCCAGCACAATCCAGTGTTCGCCGGTCATGGTGACATGCGCGGTCGCGTCCCCGACAGCCCCCGCCACTTTGCTCGCGTGCAGCTCTTTGATCAGGTCGTAACCGGTGGCGGCAAGCATGGTCGGGATCGAAAGCAGGAAGCTGAATTCGAGCGCGGTCGGCCGGCTTAGCCCTGCCATCTGCCCCGAAGCGATCGTCGACATGGAGCGAGAAACGCCGGGAAAAATTGCAGAGAGCGACTGGCAAAGTCCTATCCAAATCGCTTGCCCAGGACCCATCTCTTCCACATGGTTTGTGGTTGGCTCGTAGCGGCTTGCCCACGCGTCGATCACCCACATCACGACGCCTCCGGCGAGCATCGCAATGGCGATCACGGTGAGACTGCCCAGGTTCTTATCGCTCCACTTTTTGAACAGGAGGGCCGGGATTGAAGTGCAAACGAAAGCGAAAAACGTCAGCGAAATGGGATGCGTCATCCAGGTCTTGTCGCCGCTCTCGCCTTTCGGAAACGAGTGGAGGAACTCCACGATGCGTTCGAGATAAAGCAGCAGCAACGCAAAGATGGCGCCCGCCTGAATCACGATGGTGTACATCTTCCAGTACGCATCATCGAGCGGAATGTGCATCAGCGCCTCCGTGATGCGGAGGTGCGCCGTGGAACTGACCGGCAAAAACTCGGTCAAACCCTCAACGATGCCAAGCAAAACAGACTGAATGTATACGTTCAAAAAGCCTCCGGAGTGCAGCCCCTGATTGCCTTTGCTGCGGAATGAACTTCAGCTGTGTTTAGTCGCGGTCGATGCCGTAAACGGGTACTCCTTGATCCAGTTTGTACACCAGAGCCGCCGCACGCCACGTGTAATCCGATTGCGGGAACTTGTCCTTCAATTTTGCCGCCAGATCGCGCGCACGAGTATGCGCCTCGTCCTGCTTCTTGTCGTTGCTATCGGCGCCATACATGTCGGAAAGCACCGCCTGGCGATAGGTTGCTTCATAAAGTGCCTTTGCTGCGCGGGGGCTATCGGGATGTTCTGCAGCGTACTTTTCGAAGATTTCGGATTCCTTTTCAGGGCACTTCGTCGAACCCTGCCAATCGCCGCAGAGTTTGTTGTCGATCAAGTCATACTCTGCGAGATCAGCCTGCCGCGTGTGGGGGTAAAGTTTTGCGACTTTCTTTAGATTATCTTCGTCCATCTGGTTGCGCATGTACGGATCGCGCTCTTTGGCCGATGGCAACGCACTGAAGTCACTTTTCTGAATCTGCCACAGAATATCCGCAGCGCGCCAGGCAGCTTCAGGCGCCAGAGGCGAATTGGGGAACATCTCCGCCAGCCGCCGGTAGAGCAGGTGCGCGCTCCTGGCCGCATTGGCCGGACCTTTCGGGTCGCTGGCTTCGGCCTCCTGGTTGGCTGCTGCGCCCATCAACACCGAGTCCCCGTTAGGGGTGTCCTCGATGACCACCCCTTTGGCTTCCATCCAACCGGAGATGGGTGGAGGCGTTTCGGCTGCGCCAAAAATTGGCTGATCGCTGGTGTGTTCTTCCTCAATGTCGGTGTTTGCATAGATCCGTAGCCAGGGGCCGCTTTTTTCGGCGACAACCATCTCACGGCCTACCTGCACGCGCCCCACTTTTTGGGCGGTTTTGTCGGGCGAAACGTAAAGCCAGGTAACGCGCAGGGCCGTGGCGCGAGGACCGGCCATCGGCTTCACCAGCTGGTCCTTCTTTTTATCGGCGTGCGCGCCTATCGCCGCGCAGAGTAGAGCTGAGGCGGCTATAACCGTTTTGAAGATGGGATTCCGAAACCTCATCGCTGAAAAGATCATAGTTCAACGACGTTACGGGGCAGTTTCAGTAAGCACCTGGGCCAATTGCTCCGGCGCTACGTTGCCGCCACTGATGATCGCTACGGCCTTGCTATACGGAGGCAGTTGATCGGCGTGAAACAGCAGGGCCGCCGTTGCGACCGCGCCGCTGGGCTCGGGAACGAGACGTGCTGTGGCGATGATTGCCCGCATGGCGGCGCGAATCTCCGCTTCCGAAACAGTAATAATCCCGCCGACGAATGCCCGGATGTGGGCGAAGTTGCGCACGCCTACGCTCTGTGTCCGCAGACCGTCGGCGATGGTCCGGCTGGTCAGTTCTGCAGGCCATTCGACGATGTTGCCAGTCCGAAAGCTCTCTGCCGTGTCGCCGGCCAGTTCAGGTTCGACACCAAACACTTTTGCGCTGGGGCGAAGGTGCTTTACGGCTGCCGCCACTCCGCTCAGGAGGCCGCCGCCGGAGACTGGCGAGAGCACAAGGTCCACATCGGGTAACTGCTCGACGATTTCCAATCCGCAGGTTCCCTGCCCCGCGATGATCTGCTCGTCGTCGTAGGGCGGGACGACGATGTAGCCATGTTCGCGCACGAGCTTTTCAGCAACAGCCAGCCGTTCGCTCGAAGCGTTGCCCACGTCGACGACTTCCGCGCCCAGGGCGAGCGTAGCCGCGCGCTTGATCGCCGGCGCATTCGACGGCATGACGATGACTGCTTTTGCCCCTACCGCTCGTGCCGCATAGGCAACGCCCTGCGCGTGGTTGCCGCTGGAGTAAGTGATGACTCCGCGTGCGATTTCTTCCGGAGTGAGTTGCATAATCTTGTTGGCCGCGCCGCGGATTTTGAATGCGCCGATGGGCTGAAGGCTTTCGGCTTTGAGCCAGACTTCGCCGGAGACGCCGGGAAAAGGCGTGCGTACCAGCGGGGTTTTCACGGCGATGCCTGCTATGCGCACCGCGGCTTCGCGAATGGCGTTGAGGGATACGAGGGATAGTTCCGTGTTCAGCATAGAATGGGCAGAGCTCGACTTCAGTTTAGACTCGGTGGCACAAGCCATGTCCGTGGAATCCAAGACGCCCATAAGCCCAGACGCCCGCAAGCGCCGCGACGAGGCTTGGAAACAGTCAGAACGCGGTCGAGAGATTGCAGCGGAACGCCATCAACCGTCACGACCATTGTGTTCAGAAGAGCTAGAACTGCTTCGCTGGGTACTGGAACATGGCAGTGAAGCGGCCCAGTCGTTTCTTCCTCAATTGGAGGGAATTCGTGCCGTTCGCTGGTGCGATTGCGGGTGTCCATCAATCCGACTGATGACTGAACCGAATGCGCCAAGAGTTGAACTCAGTATCGACAAAGTCATCTGCGACGTTTTCGGAACCACACCAGAGAATGAGAAGGCCGGAATACTCCTCTTTCAGAAGGAAGGTCGATTAGACCTTATGGAAATTTATTCGCTCGATGCAGGCCTCTATGGCGACACCCCGGAGTATGGACTTCCCACAATCGAAAGCTTAGAGCTGCCCGAATGGGAGCCTGTGGCTGGTTTTCCTAATGTGAGACGTCCTATCAAATCTCCAAAATCACGGGCATGATCAGCGGTCTGCGACCGGTGGTCTTCTGGATGAGCCGCTTCAACTCCACGCGCACCTTTTCCTTTACCATGCCGTAGTCGGATTTCTCTTCGTCCTTGAGACCTTCCAACGTCTTGACCACGACAGCACTCGCTTCGTCGCTGATATCTGCGCCGCCAAAGCCGCGCACAATCAGTTCCGGCGCGCGCTCTACCTTGCCGGTGCGCTTGTTGATCGCGACCACTGCTAGCACGATGCCATCTTCGCTGAGGATGCGGCGGTCGCGAATGACCAGATCTTCGACCACATCGATCGACGAGCCGGAATCAATCAGAATGCGGCCTGCGGTGACCTTATCTTTTTTGCGGGCGTCGTCCTTGTCCAGTTCCAGCACGTCGCCGTCTTCCATCACGATGGCGTGCTCCACAGCTCCAGTCTCCATCGCGATTTGTGCGTGGCGGACCAGATAGCGATAGTCGCCGTGCACCGGGATGAAGAATTTGGGACGGACGAGATTAATGAGCAGGCGCATCTCTTCCTGACTGCCGTGACCGCTCACGTGGATCAGGCCATGTTGCCCGTCGTCGTAGATCACGTTCGCGTCGCGGCGAAAGAGATGGTCGATGACGCGAAAGATGCCCTTTTCATTCCCTGGGATGATGCGGGAGCTGAGCACCACCGTGTCTCCTGGATCGATGCGGGCGTGTTTGTGGTTGTCGACGGCGGCACGACTCAACGCGCTCATGGGCTCACCCTGCGTTCCGCTGATGAGCACCATCAATTGATCAGGCGGGTAGTCGCGCATCTGGCCGGGGTTGATCACCAGGCCGGGCGGTAGTTCGAGGTAACCCAGATCTTGTGCGATCTCGGTGCTCTCCATCATCGATCGGCCAACGACAGCGACCTTGCGTCCATGGGCGCGTGCCAGTTCCATCGCAATCCGGATGCGATAGATGGACGACGAAAAGCAGCTGAAGAAAAGCTTCTTCTTGGTGCGCGCAAAAATCTCATCGAGCCGAGGGCGGACCGCCGCTTCACTGGGTGTGTAGCCAGATCTTTCCACATTTGTGGAATCCTGCAACAGGGCCAGGACACCGCGCTTTCCGTATTCGGCGAAGGTATGCAGGTCGAACGGCTTGGAGTCCAGGGGCGAGAGATCGATCTTGAAGTCGCCCGTGTGAATCACGATGCCGACCGGCGTCTCAATTGCCAGGGCGACGCAATCAACCAACGAATGTGTCACCCGAATGGGCTCGATAGTGAATGGCCCAATCGAGAATTTTTCCTTCGGCGTGATTTCGATCAGCTCGGTCTCGTCGATCAATTGGTGCTCTTCGAGCTTGCCCTCGACGTAAGCCAGGGTGAATTCGGTTGCGTAGACCGGAACCTTGATTTCGCTGAGAATCCAGGGCAGCCCGCCGATGTGATCCTCGTGCCCGTGGGTGAGGATAATGGCGCGGACGTGCGCCTTATTCTCGATCAGGTAAGAGATATCGGGCACGACAATATCGACGCCGAGCAGCTCCGATTCCGGGAACATGAGCCCTGCGTCGATCACAATGATGTCGTCCTCCCAGCGAAGCGCAAGGCAGTTCATGCCGAACTCGCCGAGTCCGCCGAGGGGAATAATTTTCAGTTTTTTGGTTTGCATCTGTCATGTTCGATGCTAACACCGGAGGCGTGCGGACCCGCGATCACGATTGGGCAGCGCGCTCAAGTTCGGCGATGTCAAGCTTCTTCATTTGCATCATGGCCTGCATCGCTTTGGGGTGCTTGATCAGGTCGGCGAGACGCGCGGGTACAACCTGCCAGCACAGGCCAAACTTATCCTTTAACCAGCCGCACTGAATTTCGTTACCGCCCTCCGTGAGCTTCGACCAGTAGTAATTCACTTCCTCCTGATTGTCGCAGCGGATAACGAAGGACACTGCTTCGTTGAATTTGTGGAACGGGCCTCCATTGAGTGCGGTGAAATGCAGCCCGTCCAACTCAAAACTCATCGTAAGTACGGTGCCTTTCGGGCCGCTGGGATCGTCGATCTCTCGCACAAATTTGTTGAGGAGACGCGAGTTTTTGAAAACGGTGAGATAGAACACGACTGCTTCTTCAGCGTTGGAGTCGAACCAGAGAAATGGCGTGATCCGCGGTACGCTCTCGAAAGTGCCCATGTCAACCGCCCTGTTTCTTAGGAATTCGTGGCTCCGCCGAAGAACCCGCTGTTTCTCGTTTGTGGGATCGGGGACCAGCAGGCTTCGATGCAGGAATAGATTTCAGATTGCAAGCGAAATGTGCACGGTGCATTTCGTGGTAAGAAAACCAGTCAGTAAATGCCGCTCGGGAGGCCCGGCCTGTGTTTCGGGCGAAGGATTGCCACGTTCCGGCGGTCGAACATAGTCGGATCATCCGGTCAAATAAAGCCATCAGATCCTTTGGCCAGCTTTGCGCCAGCGCGGCGAGATGCGGATGAGGTCGAGACCGCCAAGATCGAGTACGGCAAAGATGGGAGACGATGCCGGTACGGCAATGATTCCGCGCGACGGCAGATCGATAGGGCTGAAACTGGGGCTGGTAAGGCGGCCGGAGCCCGCCGCAGCAAAAAGATAGGAAAGCCCCGGCGTCGTTTCATCGGAGCCCGGCAGCGTAGTGCTTGCCCGGCTGGTGGTGAACGGAATTCGCTCCACGCAGAAATATGCCTCATCGATAAGGATGACTCGGTCCTTGAGAACCTGTGGCGCGATCTTGCCTGCGCGCGTCACCAGGCGTGTTGCCTCGAGCCCCTTCTCAACATGCAACTCACGTGGCCGCCCGTAGTCGAACAGGCGGTAGGTCAAATCGCAGTTCTGCTGGGTCTCGAGCAAGACAGATCCCGGCCAAATTGCGTGAACAGTTCCCGCATCCACGAAAACCATATCCCCCGCGGCAATGGGCAGGAGCTGGAGACTCCTTTCCAGCGTGCCGTCGTGAATGCCGGATCGCACCTGGTCCAGGGTCACGCCGGGTTTAAGTCCCGCGGCGACCTGAGCGCCCGGTTCAGACGCCAGCGCATACCAGCATTCGGTTTTACCACGAGGCTGGCCATATTTCTGCGCTAGCTGATCGTCAGGATGCACCTGCACGCTGAGCTTCTCGCGGGCAAAGATCACTTTGATCAGAAGCGGAGAATCCAACGAAGGCACACCATGACCGAGCAGCGCTTCCGGATCCTCTTTGAAGAGGCTTGCTAGTGATTTGCCGGCATGTGGTCCTGTCGCGACCCGACAGTCATCCCCGGTGAGCCAGACTTCGCCGACCGGTTCCCCACTTGACTGACCTGAGCCTGGGGGCTGCTTCTCCTTCGTCGGGCCTTCCGCCGGCCATTCATACCAGGGACGAAGGTCGCGGGAGCCCCAAACTCGGGCGACAAGGCTTGGCTCAATGCGAAACGGAGAAAGCGCGGCGAAAACGGAGTCGCCGGCGGGAGGCTTGGGGCTTGCTGCTGCCTTTCGAAATAGTCCAAATCTAGCCATTTCGTGCGCGCACTGCCGGCGAATTTTGGTCGGTCGCATTGTCTGGCCGGCAAGTCACACTCTAGCAGAAGGCCGGCCCGTTCAAGATGAAGACGCAGTGGATTTGAGATGGGACGGACAGCCGGCCTGCCGGGGAGTCATGACTGGAGCGGTCCTCCAACTCCCCGATTTTGTCCGCTATGTACAGCCCTGTCGTCCCCTAGCTTCGCGGAAGCTTACTTTGGTCTGAAGAATTGCCACGAATTCCGTTGGCATGTATCTTCGCTTTGCTAATCTGGCCGCACGATGCGACGCACCCTTCCCCTGCCGGCGGCCGCCCTCGCGCTTGTCTGCGCGGCCTTGCCGATTGCGGGCCAAAGCATCCAGCCAAAATCGATCCGGTTCACTGGAACGTCCGAATACTCCGATGCGGAACTGCTGAGTGCGGCGGATCTAAAACCTGGCGCCGACCTAACCTACGCCGAGATCAACGTCCGGGCGCAGAGGCTCATTGACTCGGGTATTTTCTCAGCGGTATCTTTCAAATTCGATGGGCAGGATCTGACCTTTCAACTGACGCCCGCATCAGGCTTGGTTCCAGTCCGGCTCCAGAATCTACCCATCGCAGGGGGCAAGGCTCTCGAACAGAAACTGCACGCGCAGCTCCCGCTTTATCACGGACTGGTTCCCGAACAGGGCGGAATCGCAGAAAGCGTACGCGGCGCGTTAGAGGAGTTGCTCGCAGCGCAAGGGATCAAAGCTACGGTTGCAGCAACGCCCCTCATGTCTGGAGAAGCGAACAAGGCCGGCGCCGTGAATTTTTCCGTCACGGCGCCAACCGTTCTGGTAGGCGAAATCAGGACCGAGGGAACGATTGTCATGCTCGATCCCAAGGCCACCGCGATCCTGGCAAGGTTTCCGGGCACTCCGTATGACGCCGTAGGAAGTATTCACCAGATTGAAACCGATCTTAGCGCCTACTACAAAGACCAGGGCTATCTGGAGCCCGCGATACACGCAAACGCCGACATGAAGGCTGTCCTATCCTCAGGTGCAATTCGCGTTCCCTTCCGCGTGTCGATCCTTCCCGGTGCGCAATTCAAGCTCTCCGGCATCCAACTGGCTCCCGGGCTCTTAGTTACGCAGGCGGAATTCGATCATCAATCAGGCATGCATACCGGCGATTTTGCTGACGACTCATCCCTCCGCCAGAACTGGAAATTCATCGAGCACCAATACCACAACCGTGGTTACATCAAAGCGAAGGTGGAACCGACCCCCACAGTCGACCATGCCGGGAAGACGGTCAGCTATGTGGTGTCGGTCGACCCTGGACCTGTCTACACAATGGGCGCCCTCACAATCGACAACGTCACCGACGATCTGCGCGCCGCGATGCTGGCCGCGTGGAAGATGTCTGCCGGATCAATTTTCAATGAAGACTCAATTCTTTCGTTTTTTGCCACCCACGGCGTCAATCCGGCGCTTGAGCGAGTTTTCTCCGGCGTGAATTGCAGGTACTTTATGCACCCGAATGACAACACGCATGTAGTCGACGTGACATTGGCGCTGGAGCAAAATCGCTGATACGGCTATCCTCTGGATCATGGCTTTCCCGCAAGTCTTCGATCACATGTTCCAGCTGCCGCTTCCAATCGTCGAGAAGCTGCTTCGCCCTGTCGTTGTCTACCTCGTATTGGTTCTGCTGCTGCGCCTTTTTGGCAAACGCGAACTGGCACAGCTGAATCCATTCGATCTCGTCGTCTTGCTGTCGCTCTCGAATACGGTGCAGAACGCGATCATTGGAGATGACAATTCCGTGACCGGGGGAGTCATTGGGGCATTCAGCCTACTGGGAATTAACTGGATCGTGGTGCGCGTGCTTTTTCGCTCGCCGCGGCTCACGCGCATGTTGGAAGGCCGCGCAGCCATTCTCATTCGGAATGGGCAAATCGATCAAAAGGCGCCTGGAACGCGAGTCGCTGACACACGAAGAGCTGATTGAGGTGATTCATCGGCAGGGCTTCGAACATGTTCACCAGGTGCGCCGCTGCGAGTTGGAACCCAATGGCAGTTTCTATGTCGAGCCCTTTGAACCTTCTGTCGACGACAAGCGGCATGACGAACTGATTGCGCGGCTCGACGCACTTAGCCGCGAAGTGGCCGCATTGCGTCCTCAAACGGCGGGCGACTAAACGAAGCGCTTTCGTTTACCCAAACGTCCCGTCTTAGACGTTACAATCCTCTCGCCAGGAGTCTTCCCCCCATGTTTTCCTGTATTAGCCGCCGATTCAGCTCATTTTTTGCTGCCGTGGCGATGGCAACCGCTGCACTTTCAGCGGCACAGACTTTGCAGCAGCGTCCCGCGCCGAAGCCCGGTGCCTCGATCGCACCAAAGCCGCAAGAAGCGGATGGAAAACCAGAGCTCCCTGAAGGCACAAGCCTGCAGGTTGAGATTCCGAGGGCCTATCCCGTCAAACCGGGCGAGGCGCTGGTGGGCAGGCTGCTGCATCCGATTTACGCCGACGGCAAGCTGGCCGTGCCGGAAAACACGATGCTGCGCGGCACGGTGGTGGCGCTGGACGCCGACACGAAAATGCGCTGGCATGCGCGGCTACGTGGCGATTTCACTCCGTTTCATACCGTGCGGGTGCGATTCGATGAGTTGCTGCTGCCGTCCGGGCCGCTCCCGATTGTCGCTTCCACTGCAGCGAACGGCGCGCCGGTTCTGCATCTTTCCTCACCCGGCGCCTCACCAAAGCGGTCCTTCGTTGCACGCGAGTGGGCACAGGCGAAAAGCAATCTGCATGACCGCCTAGCTGTCTTCACGGCGCCCGGCAAAGCCGACCGGGCGAAGCAGATGCTCTATCACCAACTGCCCTATCACCCCGAGCGGATCGAGGCCCATACGGCTTGGTCATTTGAGTTGCAGCAGCCCCTCGATCTACCCACTTTGCCCGACCCAGCGCAAGAATTGTCAGTCCCTGCAGCTGTCAAACCAGGATCGGCAGGCAATCCCGAAACGTGGTCGGTCCACGCGCTGCTGGCGCACGACCTGACTTCGGCTCGCGCAAAGTCCGGTGATCCCGTGAAGGCGCTGGTTGTCGAACCGGTCTACGACAAAGACAAGCAGCTCGTTGTGCCGCAGGGATCGACGCTCATCGGCAAGGTGGCATTCGCACGCGCGGCGCGGTCGCTCGGCCGCAATGGCAAGCTGCGCTTCACGTTTCAGCAGGTCCAGTTTCCCGAGGGATACAAACGATCAGTGGAAGGTTCGCTGGCGGGTGCAGCAACAGAAAAAACGCAGAATCTTTCGCTCGACGCCGAGGGCACAATCAGTCCGAAGAATCAGTCCAGCGCGGTCGCTCCGTTGTTGTTGACCTTGCTGGCTGGGCGCGCTCTCGATTCGGATGGCAACCTGACCGCCGGCACCGGGGTGGCTTCGAATGGCTTCGGGCTGGTGGGACGCATCGTGGGAATCGCCGCCGGTAATCGCAATCTGGCAGCCGGCATCGGCTACTATGCCGCCGCGCTTTCGATCTATGAGAACTTCCTGCGCTCGGGGCGCGACGTGGTCTTCCCCAAAGACACCCGCATCGAAATTGAAACTACGCCGCTGCGGGCACCAGTACTGACACCCAACGGGCAATAGAACGATCTCCAGTTGAAAGCGCTCTTCGTTTCGCATTGCTCGCGCGGAAGCCCCCGCAATTTTTCATCTGGGCACGAATGGCGCCGCAGGCGCAGCTGGCCCCACCGCAGGTGGCAGCTGGCCCCACCGCAGGTGGCAGCTGGCCCCACCGCAGGTGGCAGCTGGCCCCACCGCAGGTGGCAGTTGGCCCCACCGCAGGTGGCAGTTGGCCCCACCGCAGGTGGCAGTTGGCCCCACCGCAGGTGGCAGTTGGCCCCACCGCAGGTGGCAGTTGGCCCCACCGCAGGTGGTTATTCCCACTCGATGGTGCCGGGGGGCTTCGAAGTGATGTCGTACACCACGCGATTGATGCCGCGCACCTCGTTCACGATGCGGCTGGAGATGCGCTTGAGCACCTCGTGCGGCAGCGGAGCCCAATCGGCGGTCATCCCATCTTCCGAGTGCACGGCGCGCACTGCTGCGGTGTAAGCGTAGGTGCGCTGATCGCCCATCACGCCCACGCTCATCACCGGCAACAGAACGGCAAAACTTTGCCAGATTTTGTTGTAGAGTCCGGCTGCCTTGATCTCGCTGACAACGATGTCGTCGGCTTCCTGAAGCAGTGCGATGCGCTCCGGAGTCACTTCGCCGAGAATGCGCACGGCCAGGCCCGGTCCTGGGAACGGCTGGCGGCCAAGAATGTCTTCCGGCATGCCAAGGTCGCGGCCAATGCGGCGGACCTCATCTTTAAAGAGATCGCGCAGCGGCTCAATCAGCTTGAGCTTCATCAGTTCCGGCAATCCGCCCACATTGTGGTGGCTCTTGATCGTCTGGCTCGGCCCCTTCACGCTGCTCGACTCGATGACATCGGGGTAGAGCGTTCCCTGTACCAGCCAGTCCACACCGCCGGCTTTCTGCGCGATGCGGGTTGCCTCGTCATCGAATACGGCGATGAACTCCGCGCCAATGATTTTTCGCTTTGTCTCGGGATCGGTGACGCCGGCCAGTTTCGCGAGGAACCGCCGCGTTGCATCGACGGCGATCAGATTGAGTCCAAGCTTGTCGCGCAGATTTTTCTGCACGTTGACGAATTCATTCTTGCGCAAGACGCCATTGTTCACGAAGACGCATGTGAGCTGGCTACCGATCGCTTTATGCACGAGAACGGCTGCCACTGATGAATCCACGCCGCCGGAGAGAGCGCAGATCACGTGGCCTTTGCCGACCTTCTGGCGAATCGAAGAAATCGTGGACTCGATAAAGTGCGCCGGAGTCCAATCACCTCGCGCGCCACAGATGGCAAAGACGAAATTCTTGATGAGATCCTTTCCCAGCGGCGTGTGGTGGACTTCGGGATGAAATTGAACAGCCCAGATGCGGCGCGCCCGGATTCTCGATTCCGGCCAGAGCATTCGACGTCGCGGCGGTCCGATGAAAGCCGGCGGGTAACTCGAGGGCTTCGTCTCCGTGACTCATCCACACGTGCATGGACTCGGGCAATCCCGCAAACAATTGCGAGCTCCTGTCTTCGATTGACACGTCGGCGTGGCCATATTCGCGCTTGGGCGCAGTGCGCACCTTGCCGCCCATGTGGTGAACGATGAAGTGAAGTCCGTAACAAATACCCAGCATGGGCGCGTCGAGCTTGAGCAGTCCCGGATCGGCGGCAGGCGCGTCGGCGTCGTACACCGAAGAGGGGCCGCCGGAGAGGATGATGCCGATTGGCTTGTAGGACTGAATTTCAGCGAGCGGTGCGGTGCATGGCAAGACGACGGAGAAGACATTCTGCTCGCGAATACGCCGCGCGATCAGCTGCGTATACTGCGAGCCGAAATCGAGGATAACGATTGTCTGGGTGTCCACTCCCTAGTGTGGCAGGGCGGCGGGCGGGCTGTAAAGAAGCTTTGCGGCGCGCCATGCCACGGCCTGCATGCGCTAGAAACTCTCGTGTTTGGCCAAATTGCCGATGATGAGTTCGAGAGAGTGGCGATGGGTGAGTATTCCAGGGAAGAGGATGCGAGATCTGTACGCTACGCGACGCGGCAACCGATTCTTGCTGCCGATGAAACGGTGATTGGCTACAAATTGCTGTTTCGAAGCGATGTCGTGAGCCACTTCGCATGGAAGGAGACTGAAGGAGCAAGCCGCGCGGCAATCGAGATATCGAGCCTGCTGGGATTGAACGTGCTGTGCGACAACCGGCCGGCTTTCATTCAGTGCACACGGGATGTTCTTCTGAAGAAGTACCTCACCTTTCTTCCAGCGAATAAAGTGGTGGCGCAGATTGGACGCAAAGTCCTTCCGGATGGCGAGGTGGAGGAGGCGTGCCGGGCACTGAAGACCGCCGGCTACAGATTTGCGTTTAACGAGTTCAGCGCCAGGGATCCGCGTGAGTCGATCATCGATCTTGCCGACTTCCTGGTAGTGGATATCAAGCAGGTCTCCTGGGAAGATATCCTGCGCGTCACCCAAACGTACGGTAATAAGAGCCTCGGATTGCTTGCGGAAAACGTCGAAACGCGGGAAGAATTCGAATACGCCCAGAAGGCGGGTTTTCACTACTTCAAAGGCTATTTCTTTCGCAAACCTGAAATGATTCGCACGCGAGCGGTGCCCGCCAATCGAGTCGACCTATCTGCGTCTGCTGCAGGCTGTCTCCAGGCCCGAAATGCAATGGGACGAAATTGAGAACCTCATCAAGAAAGACGCTGCCCTCTATCTTCGTCTGCTTCGCTATTTGAACTCCTCTATCTTCGGCATGCGCGGCGAAGTCCGATCTGTCAATCAGGCGCTGACGATTCTGGGGGAAAATGAACTCCGCCGCTGGTGCCGTCTCGCGGGCGCATTCGAACTATCGGGCGACCGGCCTTCCGACCTGATTCTCGCGGCGCTTGTCCGTGCCCGTTTCGGTGAGCTGGTTGAAAACAGAGTGGATCACGGACTGGCCGACCTCTTTCTGGTCGGGCTGCTCTCGTTGATGGACGCCATTCTGCAAGTCCCGATGAGCCTGGTGATCGACGGCCTGCCTTTGGATGCCGATTCCACGGCGATGCTCTTGGACAATGCCGGCCCTTTGCTTCCCTTATATCGTCTCATCTGGGCCCTTGAGTACGGTGCCTGGGGCGCGGTAGTCCGAGCTTGCGATCAGCTCGGTCTGGCCGAGGAGTCCGTTGCCGAAGCCTTCTCGAACGCCATGGGATGGGCGCAGTCGATGACTTCGGCGCTTTAGATTTTCAGCAGATCCGCGCTGCGCACTGCAGGTGCCCCAGTCAACCTGACAATTCTCGCCCCGATTCATCCGTCCCTTTGTGGTCAGTGTTCGTCACTCTCACTGGCGAGTGCGAATGCTCCTTGCGTGATAGCCTGCTAAGCAATGCCGCTTATACCAAATAGGCTGCGTCTGGTTCCTTTCGGGCTCGCTCCCGGCTTGCTCGACTGCCGATAGCTTGGCCCGCGGACCCTCCTGAGGACACCGATGAAACAATTGAGCCTTGTTTCGGTCCTGCTTTTTGCAGCAGGAATCGCCATGGCACAGGCGCCTTCAACCCCGCGACGGACAATGAAAAGCCGGTTCCCCCGGCGACCATCAAAAGTTTCGACCCCGCGGCGATCGACACCACCGCGGACCCGTGCAAGGACTTTTATCAGTACGCTTGCGGCAATTGGCTGAAGAGCAGTCCGATCCCATCGGACCAGGTGCGCTGGATACGCTCCTTTTCGCTCCTCCAGGAGCGCAACCGTTATCTGCTCTGGCAGGAACTCGACACCGCCGCGAAAGACCCGAAGACTCCGCTCGAGAAGCAATATGGAGACTTCTATGCCGCGTGCATCAACACCGGCGTTGTCGAGCAGAAGGGCCTCTCGCCCCTCGAACCGGCGATGCGACAGATTGCCTCCCTGCGTGACCCCCACAAAATTGCGACCATCATGGGCGATCTGGAAGAAGAGGGAGCCCCTGCGCCGCTCTTTCAATTTGGCGTGGGACAAGATGAAAAGGACTCGACCAAGCAGATCATCCAGATCTCACAGGGTGGCCTCTCCCTGCCGGATCGCGACTACTACATTGTGGACAATCCGCGCTTCCAGCAGATCCGCAAGCAGTATGTCGACCACGTGACCAAGATGTTTACCCTGGCCGGCGACAGCGCTGAATTGGCCGCCAAAGAAGCGGCCGCTGTGATGGAGATTGAGACCGCGCTCGCCAAGGCCTCCACCAGCCGCACGGATTTGCGGCAGCCGGAAAATCACTACCACATCTACACCGTGGCAGACTTTCAAAAGCTGGCGCCCAATTTCGATTTCAGCGTCTACTTCGCCGATGTGAAAGTGGGCCACTTTGACAGTCTGAACGTGGCTACGCCTAACTTCTTCAAAGCGGTCAACGAATTGACTGCAAGTGAACCCCTCGATACGTGGAAGTCCTATTTCCGCTGGCACGTGATCCACCGATCGGCGACCAATTTGCCGAAGGCCTTTTTCGATGAGAACTTCGCATTCTTTGGCAAGACCCTGGCCGGCCAACAGGCGCCCCAACCGCGCTGGAAGCAGTGCACCTCCTTAACGGATCGCGCTCTGGGCGAAGCGGTGGGCCAGGACTGGGTAAAGCAGAATTTTCCGCCCGCAGCCAAGCAAAGCATGGACAAATTGGTCGCGGCTCTCGAAAAATCTTTGGGTGACGACATCAAAACGCTGCCGTGGATGAGCGAGGGTACAAAAAAGGCCGCAGAAGAAAAGCTCGCTCTATTCCGCAACAAGATCGGCTATCCGGAAAAGTGGCGCAGTTACGCCGGCCTGAAAGTCGACCGCAACGATCTGATCGGCAACGTGCAGCGTAGCGCCGTCTTCGAAATGCAGTGGGATCTGAGCCATCTCGGCAAGCCGGTAGACGAGAAGGAATGGGGCATGACGCCGCCAACAGTAAACGCCTACTACGATCCTTCGATGAATGACATCAATTTCCCGGCCGGAATTCTGCAGCCACCATTCTTCGATTTCAAGATCGATCCCGCGGTGAACTTTGGCGGCATCGGCGTGGTGATTGGCCACGAGATGACCCACGGCTTCGACGATCAGGGATCGAAATACGACGGCAAGGGCAATCTGCGTGAATGGCAGACGGCTGAAGATCGCAAGCAATTCACGGAGCGCACCGATTGCGTCGCCGACGAATACAGCGGTTTTGAGGCGGCTCCAGCGCACGGCGAAGTTGCCGCGCAGAACCTCAACGGCAAGCTGACACTGGGCGAGAACACAGCCGACAATGGCGGCCTGCGCATCGCCTACATGGCGTTGCTGGACACGCTGGCGTCTGAAGGCAAAGCGATCAGCGAGAAGATCGATGGTTTCACGGAGGCGCAGCGGTACTTTATTGGGTTTGCCCAGGTTTGGTGCCAGAACCAAACCGAGCAGGTTGCGCGTCAGTTGGCCTTGACCGATCCTCACTCGCCCGGCAAGTGGCGCGTGAATGGGTCAGTGCAGAACTTCGATGAGTTCGGCAAGGCCTTTGGCTGTACGAAGGGACAGCCGATGTACCCGGAGAAATCCTGCCGCGTCTGGTAATCAAACCGACTCACTTCGGAGTCGTAGAGGACGGCTGCGCCTTTGGGGCAGCTGTCGGCGGATTGTTCTCAAGGCCAACGTAATCAGCGGGAATTCCGTTCCCCCGCGCCCGTGCCGCGTTGACGTTTGCTGCTGACATCGCGTCAAAGAAACAACAGCGTCAGAAAAGAAATGCTCTGCCCGTTGCTCTCTGAACACCGCAAGGACAGGACTGAATGCGAGGCTTGGGACGACGAGCTTGATGGCGCCGGGGATTCGAATCGAGGGCCAAGCTAGGCACAATGTGCCTCGGCCTTTTACAATGCAGCAGGGACCCATCCCAACCCAGCTTTGCTGAGGAACCAGACAACTTGGCGGCCTAGCCGAACCAGGATGAAGGAATCGCATGAAGTTTACGAAATTCGGCAAGACCCTTCTGATGATTGCCATCTCCGCCGGCATCATCCTGGGAATTACGTCTTGCGTCCAGAGTTATTCAGTCGGTTATTTGTACGTCACGGGCACAACCAATGCAGGCTCAAGCAATAGCGGGATCGTCAGCGGCTTCAAAGTCGATCACAACAAGGGGTTGCTGACCCCCATCAACGGGTTGCCAATTGGCTCAGGAGGAACCAATCCAGGCCGGGCGGTCTTACTTACCGGCGGCCGATTCATTTATGTCCTCAATCGCGGCAAAAACTCGACGGGAACCGCAAACTGCACCCTAGCCGACCCGTGCTCAGGAGCCAACATCACGCAGTTTGCGATTGGCGGTAACGGGATCCTTTCGACGCAAGAAACGTTCTTCACCCAGGGCATCAATCCCATTCGGCTTATTGCAGACAGCGCCGGCAACTTTATTTACGTCCTGGATCAAATCGCGCCCGACAACTCGTCCTGCACTCTGGCGCTCGGTGCCGGAGTTACTTCCTGCGGCGATATCACGGCATTCAAGGTCGATCCCAATACTGGGCGCCTGACGCTGGTTGTGAACGCGCAGGTGACCTCGGCGAGCGGGCAGGCACTGCCGTACTTCCCTGTTCCTTCGGGCCCGATCGACTTTGTGCTCGCTTCAACCTACATTCTCACGTTGAGCGGGACGCCCGCCACCGGTGACGCGGTCTTCCCGTATACCTACAGCTCCTCGACCGGTCAGCTCACCATCAACCAAAACACCGCCCAGCCGCTGAACATCGCACAGGCCACCGCCATCGTGAGCGCCGGCGGTGTTGTGTACGTGCTCGACAATGAAGGAACCCAGGTCCAGGCCGTCGCGCCCGGCGCAACTGGCCAGATTTTGCCCTTCACCGTGGGAACCAACGGCGCGTTGCAGCAGCAGACAGGCGGTGTGGTGCCGGATGATGTTACCCAATCCAATCCGGTCGCTCTTGTGCTGGAAAGCAAAGGCAAGTGGGTGTACGTGGTCAATCAAGGCAATAACACCAATAACACGAATTCGCAGAGCGGCATCACGGGCTATGTGCTCGATCCGTCGACACACCAGTTGAGCGAGATCATCGGCAGCCCATGGGGCACCGGAGCGGGTCCGCAATGCTTGCTCGAGGATCCCTCGAGCCAGTACCTGTACACGGCGAACTTCAATGACTCAACAGTGACTGGCCGCACCATCGACCAGAATACCGGCGTCCTGAGAGACCTGCAGGGCTCCGCCAACAAGGCCTATCCGTTGAACGGACCTGCAGCCTGGTGCATTGTCACAGGACGTACGAGTTGATGCAGCGGAGATCACAGGGGCAGGAGGTTCGGGACTCGAATCGCTTCTGCCCTTGATTCCGGACGCTCCGGATTCCTGAAAGACTTGAACGGAATTGCAAAAGCGGCTTTTGCAATCACCGCAATTGACTCAAACTTCAACCGGAATATTGGGGCGAGTTTCCGCCCCGCGAACGAAAGATGCGCATGATGTTGAACAGGTCGAGCCAGCTCGTGCTGGCCTCCGCGGTGAGCCTGCTGGCAGCCGGTTTCCTAACTGCCTGCGGGACGCTTACGGCTGATTTCGTCTACGTGACGAGTGCGAAAGCCGCGGGCCCCGATAACTACGGTGAGATCGATGTTTTCGAGGTCAACACCGAATCCGGCTTCATGCGCCACATCCCCACTTCTCCTTTCCCGTCGGGAGGCCGCAATCCGGTTGCCGAAGCAATTGCGCCCGATAACACAACTCTCTACGTCGTGAACGAAGACGACAACACGATTGTGCAGTTCGCCATCGGCACAGACGGCAAGGTCTATCCGCAGAACACCGTGAACACGCCGGGAGTCTTTCCTCTGGCGGTCGCGACCGCAGGCAAGTTCCTCTTCTTGGCAGACACCTATCAGCCCTTGCCGTCTTGCTCGACCGCCGCTCCGTGCTCAGGTTCAATCGCGGTGTTCCCCATCCTGACAGCTGCGCAGGCACAGGCTCTCAAGCCGTCGCAGCCTGTGGATACGCTGGGATCGGCTGTCGTGAATACGAGCATCAGCGCCAGTTATTGGCCGCTCACGCTGCCATCGAGTCCGACCGACGTATTGACGCCGACGGCGATTACGACTGCGGCATCCGGCGCCTATGTCTATGTGACCGCATTTGACGCCACGGCCGGAGGAGGCTACATCTTCGGCTTCACTGTCAACGGCGACGGCACGCTTACTGCTTTGAACGGCGGCGTGCCCTTCAAGGCTGGATCGCAGCCAACGTCGATTGCGAGTGCTCCTGGCGGCAACGTGATTTACGTGACCGATTCTGCAAACAACAACGTTCTCGTCTACTCGGCGAACTCCGGAATTCTGACCCCCCTCAGTGGAAGCCCGTTTCCTGCTGGCAACGCGCCGGCAGCCGTGGTTGTGGATGGCTCAGGAAATCATGTGTTCGTCGCCAATTCTCTCGATTCGAATCTGACCGTTTATTCGTCCAACGGCGGGGTTCTCAGTTCACTCGGCGTGTACACCACCGGTACGCAGCCGGTTGCGATCGGGATCGATCCATCGTTGAATGAGTACATTTACACGGCGAATTTTCTCGGCAACTCCGTAACCGGCTTCCAGATGAATGCCACGACAGGCGCTTTGCTGAACTCGCAGGAGTCGCCCTACGGAGCAAATGCAAATCCCACCGCGGTCGCTGCAATTCCGCATGGAAAGCCAAAGACGTAGTTGCATTGGTAACTCGATTTCAGGTGACTTAGGAACACCCCGTAAGCGGCTTTTACAATACGTACGGGGCACCGAAAACAGAAATTTACGGGCTTGACGTGCATGGCCCACCACGAAGGAAGCGCATGAAGTTCAGCAAATCATTGGGGTCCCCGGCGACAGGTCTTCGTCGCCGGCGTGGCTTGAGCCAACTCTTTCTGGTCTCTACCGTCAGCCTTTTAGTGGCCACCTTTTTGACCGCCTGCCAGCTGGTCACCATTGACTATGTATTCGTGGCCAGTTCTGCCCCAACTGCGACAAGTCCCGATGGACAAATAGACACCTATGCGTCGGACTCGCAATCTGGCGCGCTGCGCAAAGGCGCCGCGACCGTTTCTTCCGGAGGCGTGGACCCGGTTGCAATGGTCGTCTCGTCCGATTACGCCAATCTGTATGTCGCGAACGCAGGAAACAATACCGTAGTTCATTTTGAAATCGCCCCGAACGGCGTGCTCACGTCGAAGGACACGGTGACTCTAAGCGATCCGCCGGTTTCCCTGGCTGTGAATACTGCGGGCACATATCTCTATGTTGTTTCCGGGACCACCAGCGCGACCTTGACCGAGTACGCGCTTTCTTCCGGTGCGATCGGCTCGGTTACCGCGCAGATTGCCTTGCAAATCCCGGGTTTCACGACTGACTCGGTGGTTCCAACCGGCGTGACGGTGTTGGCTAACAACAGCGTGGTCCAAGGCAATGCTGTGTATGCCACGGCTTACGATCAGTCCGCATATAACCCCGGCGGAACAACAACCAGTACGGCACATCCAGGCTGGGTGTTTGGTTTCACGATCGGTTCGGGAGGCACTCTTACGCCGGCGAATGGCAGCCCGTACCAGGCCGGAGTCAAACCCTCGGCTCTCGCCTCGGATCCGACCGACCGCTTTGTCTATGTAACGGATTTCGCTTCGAACCAGCTGATCGCCTACGGAATTGAATCTGGCAGTGTTCTGCACTTCCTGATTAATGGGCCATTCCGGACCGGCAATGAACCTCAAGCGGTAACCATCGATCCCCGCGGCAAGTACATGTACGTCGCGAACGCATTGGATTCGTCGGTTTCTGCGTTCCTCATCGATCTGACGACCGGGACGCCCTCCGCCGCGGTGAATGCCACGGGAGCGGCTATCAATTCGACGGATACCGAACCTCTTTCGATTGCGGTCGACCCAGCATTGGGCCGGTTCGTTTATACCGCCAACTATCTCGGCAACTCGGTCTCCGGATTCCGGCTGGATCCCAACACCGGCAGCCTGAACCCTACTCAGGCCACTCCTTATCCATCGGACCAGAAGCCTACCGCGATCGCGATCGTTCCACACGGCAACCACTCCACGCAGACTGTTACGCCGTAGGAACCAGTCACTCAGCGAAAAGGCCCAACCGAAAGATGGTTGGGCCTTTCTGTTTCTCACGCGGCGCCTTGTGCGACGTGCGTCGCTGACCACCCTTATGCCTGCATCCATTTGCGCAATTGCCGCTGCGCCGGCTTTTCAATGAAATACAGAGCGAACAGGGCCATGAGAACGAGCAGGATGTAGCTGATCCAGGGATCGAAGCGGCTCAGGCCGACCCGATCAAGCACATGCGTATCGTGAATCAGATTCCACATGTTGAAGTGGAGAAGATAAAGGCAGTAGCTTGCTTCGCCAACAAACACAAGTGGCCGCGCACCGATGGTGTGGGCCAGCGGGTTCTCGCCGGCAAGCCCCAGAATGATGCAGCCAAAGAGCGGCATCAGCAGTCCATCGTGCAGTAAGGGATAAGGCATCGCTCCTGAGGACAGAACTCCGAACAGCGCCGCGAATCCGAAGACTCCAAGAAAGAGCCGCAGAAAGCCGGGCCGCGGCATCACGGCGTCGAGCCCCGCAAGCAACACGCCAAAGGTGAAGCTCGCCAGGTGCGGCAGCGGGGTGTACTTCAGTGCCTGGAGCCACGGGCCATAGCTAAATCGGTCAGGATGTGGAATGCCGTCGGGGTTGAAAAGTACGTAGAGCGTGCCTGGAATGAGACCAAGCACCCAGATGCCGCCCAACTTCCAGACGTGAGTTCTGATGTTCTGCGGCTCTTTCCATCGCGCCATCCACGGAAAAATAACGTAGTAAAACGACTCGGCAGACATGGTCCATGCGGGCGTGTTCAGGAACGTCGCAACTTCCGGAATCCACCCCTGGAGCAACAACGGCGCCAGTACGATGCCCGTCCAGAACATGCCATGCGTGTGCGAGACCCACTCTTGTGGCAACACGCGCCAGGCGAGCAGCAGGCTCAACAGATAAATGGGATAGAGCCGCGTGAAACGCGCCTTGTAATAGCGGATGGTGTCGAACTGGCCGGCCCGCGCGCGCGCTGAGTAGTTATACGCCATCACAAAACCGGAGAGCAGGATAAAGTAGCTCACCGAGGCGTAACCCGCATTGACGACAGGAGCGAGCCAGCCGAACCATAAAGGATTGGAAAAGTGAAAAAGGACGATGTTGATAGCCGCGAAGCAGCGCAGTCCGGTCAAGGCTTTCAGCGGGGCTGGCTTCGGACTCTCCACTTACGTTTAGACGACTCCCCGACTGGCGCAGTCCATCCATGGAGAGTAGCTGCGCGGGCCGCTCTGAAAGTGCCACCGAGAACTGATTACCGAAAACTCGATTTCAGGCGGTCACCAGCGAACCAACCTTCTCGCCTGCTACCACGCGCCGAATATTTCCGGGCTGGTTCATGTTGAAGATGATCATGGGCAGGTTGTTGTCCTTGCAGAGACTCACGGCAGTCAGATCCATCACCTTGAGGCCCTGCTTCAGGATCTCCATATATGTGATCTCGTCGTATTTCACCGCATCTTTGAACAGCACCGGATCGGCATTGAAGACGCCCTCGACTTTGGTTCCCTTCAGCAGCACATCGGCCTTGATTTCCATGGCGCGCAGGCTGGCGGCCGTGTCGGTCGAGAAGAAGGGATTGCCGATGCCCGCTGCGAATATGACCACGCGGCCCTTCTCGAGGTGGCGCACTGCCCTCCGACGAATGTATGGCTCGGCGATCTGATTCATGAAAACGGCCGACATCACGCGACACTGGACATCGCGGGCTTCAAGCGCGTCCTGGAGGGCAATGGCATTGATGACCGTGGAAAGCATGCCCATGTTATCGGCAGCCACGCGGTCCATTTCCTTCGCTTGCTGCGCGACGCCGCGAAAGAAGTTACCACCGCCTACAACGATGCCGATTTCCACGCCCATCGCGTGAACTTCTGCCAGTTCGGCCGTGATTTCGGAGACTTTGTCGGCGTCGAGGCCAAATTGTTTGGGTCCTGCGAGCGCCTCGCCGGAAAGCTTGAGAACAATCCGTTTATACATGCCTTTTTGAGTATCGCATACGGCCAGCGGCCTCCAAGCGAGCTTCCTGCGGCCACCGCACGCCGCGATCGATGCACGCTTTCTGTGCAGGAGAGGGGGAAGCTCTGCACAAGGGAGCTCATGCAGCTTCAACCTCCCTCCCAGGTGATTCCGGGGCCGCGTGGCCGGACTGAGTTCCTTCGTTCGACCCCGAAGGTAGAAGGATGGAGAATACTGTGCCACTCGGGGAAAGGGTGCGGGAACGAAAGCGTAGTTTGCCGTGGTTCCGAAGGACGATGTCCCTGGTCAGCCACAGACCCAGCCCCGTGCCGCGACTCCCTTTTGTTGTAAAGAATTGGGTGAACAAACTGGGGCGAATCTCATCATGGATGCCGCTGCCCGTGTCGGCCACGATCACGCGCGCGAAGCGCTTTCCACCGATCGAGGTAGAGGAGACGCGCAGGTGCAGGGTGCCTCCTCCCGGCATCGCATCCAGAGCGTTGCCGATAAGATTCACCAGCGCCTGCCGGACTTCGCCCGCCGAGCAGAAGGCCATGGTCTTTGGAGCTTTGATAGCGACGTTGATATGGCGTTCTCGAAGCTTCCCCTTAAACAGGGCAAGCGCTGAGGCAATGATTTCGGAAAGTTCGGTCAATGCAGGCGTGGCCGGCGCGCGATGATATCGCAGCGTCTGGCTGATGATCTCGCTGATGCGCAAAAGCTCTTGAGATGCCAATTTAGAAAACGTCTGCGCATCCTCGATGGAGACGCTGTTCTCAACCAGATAAAGAAGATTGCCTATTGCCTCAAGAGGGTTATTCACTTCATGAGCCATGGTGGCGGCCATTTGCCCGCTCGCCGCAAGCCTTTCAGTGTTGCGTAGCGCCTCGTCGGTTCTGGATTGCCTGTCCGCCGCATCCCGGATTTCCAATTGTTTCAATCTCGAGGTATAAGCAACTTGCACCGCGCTCAGAAGAAGCTCCTTGCGAACAGGACGATCCAGGAGAAAGAGGCTGCGAATCTCCATCCGCGCCTGGCTTGCCGTTGCCGCATAGCGCGATTCTCTGGAGCCGCTGGTTAGCAGCATGACGGGCAGGTCGGACCAAACCGGCTGTGCGCTGACAACCCTCCGCAGCGAAGCAAGACCCTCATTTGCTAAGGCTTCGTCGGTGAGAATGAGTCCCAGAAGAAATGGACTCTCGATCAACTCGGCTTCCTGGATGGTTTTCAAATGGACTGCCGCGTAGCCGGAGCAACTGAGGAGCGAGCAGATCAGCTCTCCGTCGCGTCCGACGGGAGCGACAATGACAAAACTAAGAGAATGGGCCCGGTCCGGCTTCACAGAAGTGCTTGCCCCCCCTTGAATTCCGGCGTGCCGGTGAGCACGCCGGTAAAGTTTCTGAGCGGGTCGCCAATGCTGAGCCGGCCATTTTTGATCAACAACTCACGAATGGAACGCTCGTGTGGGCCGGATCGCCGCTTGACAACCGATAGCGCCTGCCGCACCTCACCTGCCGCCTCAAAGTAGCGCAGGAGCAGCACATTGTCTGCCAGGTAACTCACGTCGGTTGGAGACGAAATCGTGTGGCCAGGCAGCCCATACTGCGCCAACACCATAAAAGAGGCCACGCCGACTTGATTCAGATAGGAGAGCACCTCGTGAAGCTGCACAGTCAGTGCGTGCTCTTCACTCATGGAGTTCAACAACCCATTCAGGCTATCGATCACGACGATGCGCCAATTGTGCTTTTCGACACCCAGACGAATCTGTTGGACAAATTCACCCGGAGACAGCTCCGCCGGATCAATCTGTTCCAGATAGATCGTTCCGTCTTCAAGGTATCGATCCACTTCGAGGCCAAGGCCCCGGCTGCGCTCGATGAACGATTGCTTCGTCTCGTCGAACGTGAAGATGGCGCTCCTCTCGCCGCGGTTGGCTGCGGAGACGACGAACTGTGTGCACAAAGTCGACTTTCCGCAGCCGGTGGGGCCGACGATGAGCGTGCTCGTTCCGCGCTGAACGCCTCCATTGAAAAGCGCATCCAGTTCGGGGAGGCCGCTGGGCAGCTCTTCTGTGAGCGATGACACCGCGTCGCGGCGATGTTCGCTTGATACCAACCGCGGGAAAACCTTTACACCGCCCCGCACGATGACGTAATCGTGGTACCCCTCGCGAAAACTGGATGCGCGCACTTTCAACACCTCCATCCGCCGACGGGTACTGCCGTAGTTCCGCTGCAGTACTTCGAGAGCGATCACTCCGTGAGCGATGGTTTGCACCTGGCTCTCCGGGTTGTTGCGGAATCGTTCATCGAGCAGCAGCGTGGTGCAGTCTCTCCCCTCAAAGAATTGCTTCAAGCTCAGAATCTGCCTCCGATAGCGAAGGGAGTCGCGCGCCAGCATGCGCAACTCCGACATCGAATCAATCACGACGCGCGAAGGGGACAAATCCCGCACCCTGGCAAGAATGGTTTCAAGAACGTCTGCCAACTCCACTTCCGCGGGCTGAAAGACCGTGTACTGCTCCGTCGAGCCGGCAATCTCCGGGGGAGAAATCTTCGCGATGGTCACGCGATCGAGTGTGAATCCGTGAGAAGCAGCCACGTAACGCAGTTCCGATTCACTCTCAGCGAGAGAGATATACAAGCCGGTTTCGCCTTGTTTGGCTCCTTCCAACAGGAACTGCAAGGCCAACGTTGTCTTGCCGGCGCCCGGATTGCCCTCGATCAAATAGAGAAAACCCTTCGCCAGACCTCCATGAAGAATGTCATCGAGGCCGGCGATCCCTGTTAACAGGCGTGTTTGTCCGTTCTCCATCGGTCCGCCTTACTCCTGGTCGCAGTTGCATGCTTCTCTCGTTTGAATGACGCTTCGTTGCCAGGTCAGAGGCCAGAGCGCCATAGTGCCGCCAAATTGATGGACCACATCAGGAGAATTCCCGGAAGCGACCCACGCTTCTAAGAAGAATTTCGCCTATATTTCTGGTTGAGCCTGAACTCGTGGGCTTCAAATGGATGAGCCGGCCGAACCACCTTGTCGGATCCGTACGCGTGGAACTTAACTCACTCTTTTATGATGCAAACTCTAGGCAAGCTGGTCGCGACGGCTTGTCCTCGATGCAAATCTGATGCAAGCGGAAATCCCTGTGTTGCTTAAGGGCTTGGGGCCGGTCAGTATCGCCCTTGAAACGGCGTAATTTTTCAGGCAAAGCGCACAGACCTAATCGGAAATGCAAAAGGCCCGGAGCGGATGCTCCGAGCCTTCTGATCATTGAACGGACTGCCGAGGTTACTCGCCGGCGGGTTCGACGGCCTTGGTCTGGGATACGGTCCAGTCGGGCGCGCCAACCTTGAAACGGGCGAAGCGGCGGACGGTGATGTTTTCGCCGAGCTTGCCGACTTTTTGCGCGATCAGTTCCTTGATGGAGACGGCCTGATCCTTGATGAAGGGCTGCTCAAGCAGGCAGACCTCTTCGTAGAACTTCGCCATCTTGCCGTCGACGATCTTCTCGATAAACGGTGCGGGCTTGCCGGTCGCGGCAGCCTGCGCGCGATAGATCTCTTTCTCGCGCTCCATATCTTCGGGAGTGACGTCTTCCGGCTTCACATAGCGCGGATCGCTCGCAGCGATGTGCATCGCGATGTCCTTGAGCAATTCCTGGAAGTCGTCGGTGCGGGCCACGAAGTCGCTCTCGCAATTGACTTCGACAAGCACGCCAATTTTTCCGCCGGCATGAATGTAGGTGCCCACAGCGCCTTCATTGGTGGTGCGCGCCGCCTTTTTCTGCGCCGATGCCATGCCGCGCTTCCTTAGAACAACGAACGCGTCTTCAATGTTCCCCTTGGTCTCCTGGAGAGCCTTGAGGCAGTCGCCCATAGGCGCGCCGGACTTTTCACGGAGATCCTTCACCAACTTTGCATCAATCTTGTCAGCCACTGTGGTCATCTCGCTTTTCCCGTTTTCCTTCTTGTTTCGATCTTCGAACGGCCGGACTTTGTGGTTTCCCACTCTTGCGGCCAGAAGTTGAACAGCCGGTCCTTTGACTTCGCTGCGCTCCGCTCAGGATGACAGCATGGAATGGCGCGAAGCGCTGTTGCCCGTGCGGCCAGCACCATAAGAAAAGCGTGACCTGAAATTCGGCGGCCACGCTTGTCTCAGTATGCGCACATTCATGCGCAGAAATGATTAAAAGCCTTCCGCTACTTCTGCCTCGTCCAGCGCGGCTACCGCGGCTGGAGCCTTGCGAATGCCGCCGCCCAAGGCCGCTTCGAGGTCGACTTCTTCTACAGCCGCTGCGTCAACGGCTACCACTTCATCGGGCAGGACCGCAGGCACCTCTTCGGCAAAGGCCTTGTCGCCCACCAGGTTCACGCCTTCGGCTGCCGAATCGGCAATCTTCGAAGTGAACAGCCGAATGGCGCGCAGCGCGTCGTCGTTGCCGGGAATCACGTAGTCGACCACCGTCGGATCGCAGTTGGTATCGACGACCGCGACCACCGGGATGCCGAGCTTGCGGGCTTCCTTCACAGCGATTGCTTCGTTATTCGAGTCGACGACGAAGAGGGCGTCAGGCAGCCGCTTCATGGCCTTGATGCCGGCCAGGTTGGCCTGGAGGTGCTTGCGCTCCCGCTCCAGCTTGATGACTTCCTTCTTGGTCAGCAGCTCGTACCGGCCATCCGTGGCCATATCATCCAGTTCCTGAAGGCGCTTCACCGATTTCTGCACCGTCACCCAGTTGGTGAGCAGTCCGCCCAGCCAGCGCTGATTGATATACGGCATTCCAGCGCGGTTTGCCTCTTCGGCGACGGCGTCCTGTGCCTGGCGCTTGGTGCCGACGAAGAGAATCGTCTTGCCGCCGGCGCACAGGTCGGTTACGAATTTCGACGCGTCTTTGAAGAGCTTGAGCGTCTTTTGCAGGTCGATGATGTAGATCCCGTTGCGCTCACCGAAGATATAATCCTTCATCTTGGGATTCCAGCGCTTGGTCTGATGCCCGAAGTGAACACCCGCTTCGAGCAGCTCCTTCATTGTGATCGTGGCCAATGGGCCTCCTTCGTGGATTGCATCCGGGCGCTTACTACGTGGGCCCGGATTGAACCCGCTTGCGCGGGAGATTTGGAACCGAGATTACAGATGACAGATTGCAGATGGCAGTGAACCCGACGTTTCTGGCTCGGAAAACTGCAATCTGTAACCTGTCATCTGACACCTATCTCTTCGAGAACTGGAACCGCTTGCGGGCGCCCTTCTGCCCGTACTTCTTGCGTTCTTTCTGGCGCGCGTCGCGCGTCAACAGACCTTCGGCCTTGAGCATCTTGCGCAGCTCGGGGTTGAACACGATCAATGCACGGGCTACGCCCATCTTGACGGCGTCTGCCTGCGAAGACACACCACCCGAGGAAACGGTCGTCACAACGTCAAAGCTGCCCGCCAGCTCGGCCACGACCAAGGTGCGCTTGGCGGAGACGCGCTGCTGTTCGGTCACGAAGTATTCTTCGAATGCTTTGCCGTTGACCTTCCATTCGCCTGTACCGGGGCGCAGAAAGACGCGGGCGATCGCCGACTTGCGGCGGCCTGTCCCGTAGTATTGAACAAAATCTGCCATTCTTCTTTTAGCTCCCAGCTGTCAGCTCTCAGCTGTCAGCTTGTTCCTGCTTAAATTCAATTGCTTCCTCTCTGCCGTTCGCTCCAGCAACTTAAAAGCTGAAAGCTGACGGCTGAGAGCTGCTGTTAAGCGATCTCGAGGGCCACCGGCTGCTGCGCCGCGTGGGGGTGCTTGTCGTCGCGGTAAACTTTCAACTTCGATCCCATGGCGCGTCCAAGCTTGGTCTTGGGGAGCATGCCCTTGATCGCTTCTTCAAGAACTTTCTCGGGCCTCCGGTTGATCAAGCGGGTGAACGACTCCTCGCGCAGACCGCCGGGGAAACCGGTGTAGCGGCGATAGAGCTTGTTCTGAGCCTTGAGACCCGTGAGGCGGACCTTTGCCGCATTGATCACGATGACGTGGTCGCCCATGTCAATGTAGGGCACGTATTTGGGGTTCAGTTTGCCGCTGAGGATACTGGCAGCCTTGGTGGCCAGCCGTCCCAGCGTCTGCCCCTGGGCATCTACCACATACCATTTGCGGTCAATATTCTTGCCGCTCGGAACAAAGGTCGACATTCTTAATTCCTGCCTTTGAAAAACTTTCGGACCGCACCGACCGGCCGCAAAATCTCGCGCAAAGCGCTGGTGCCCGCGCAAAAGCGCAGGGCCTGATTCCACCCACTGCCAAACAAACCTGTTCGCGTGAGGATTGCGGGGAGTTGGCCCTCGAAGGGCTCTGGCTCGACTGGACGCGACCGACGAATGAATGTCCAGCGGCTGATGGCCTGTTCCGGGAAGACTCCACTTTTCAGTGGACTTATCGGAAGGGTCAGGTTGAGCACACACAGACCCCAGGCACAACACCGCGCAAGGACTCTAGAATAACCGAATTAAAGGGTGGAGTCAACGAAATCGCGGGACAGGATCGCAAGTAAGAAACGGCAAGACCAAGCTTACTCCTGGATTGTCCTTTTGTCCGCCAATGGTAGATAACTCCATTGCCTCCGTATACATTGGAGGCAATGATCAATTGGCCTCCCGTAAGCGAAAGACCGGGGACAGTCGTGAGCGCTTTTGGTTCTACACTCCAAAATAGGCCCGGGGTGAGCCATTGAAAGACCTCCGGTGGCGCACCTTCGCCGCTGCGGGCATTGTGGCAGCCGGGCTGTGCCTCCTGACCATGATCTTCTCCTACAGCATGACCGAACAGGGTGCCGCAGCCCGGGATTTCATCGGTTACTGGGCCGCCGGGCAGCAGATTGTTCACGGCGCCGATCCTTACGACGCCGCTGAAGTGCTGCGGATGGAAAAGGAAGTGGGGCTCGGCAACCTCCAAATCAAGATCACACCGAGTCCGCCCGTGGGGCTGGCGGTGGTCCTCCCCCTCGGTTTTATGGGAGCGAAAAACGGTCTGATTTTCTGGACGGTAGCTCAACTCGCTTGCTTATCGATGGCGCTCTGGATCATTTGGCTGGTGCAGGGGCGACCCAATTCGCGAATTCACCTTTTCGGGTATGCCTTTCCACCTGCCCTTGCGTGTTTGATGGCAGGACAACTGGGCATCTTCTGTCTCCTGGGGGTTTCGGTTTTTCTCTTGTGGCATCGGCGGCGGCCGTTCTTCGCGGGCTTGGCGCTACTGCCGTTGACATTGAAACCCCACCTGTTTCTTCCAGTGGGGCTGACCCTGCTGCTCTGGGTGGCCTGGCGAAAGACTCCGCGTATTTTGGCTGGTCTGGTTGTCGCGATGGCTGTCAGTTTTGCCGTCGTACTGCTCTTCGATCCCCGGATCTGGACCCAGTACATCGGGATGATGCGTTCGAATCTGATGCACGACAGGCTTGCGCCAACCCTCAGTGCGTATTTTCGTAGGGACATCTCTGCTGGAACGGTCTGGCTCGAATACCTCCCTACGGGAGCAGCATGTGCCTGGGCGGTTTGGTATTTCCGCAGCCGGCGTGAACGGTGGAAATGGATGGAGCACGGCCTGCTGGTGCTGCTGATCTCAGTCATGTGCACACCGTATGCGTGGCTGACGGATGAAGCAGTGCTGCTGCCGGCAGTGCTGGTAGGCGTGTACCGAGCGATCGGGATGCGGCGCTCATTATTGCCGATTGCAATCTTTTGTGCCGTCGCACTGATCGAACTTTATGCCGATATGAGAATCACGTCCTGGTATTACACCTGGACGACACCGGCCTGGCTGGCCTGGTATCTCTACGCAACGCGAGGCAGCACCGTCGAGGACGGAAACGCCGACGCTGCTGTTTCGGCAGGATGACTTCAAAACAAACTGGGCCGAAGAGATCGAACGGTCTCTCTGGCCCAATTCAATTAGAGCGATTCCACAATTCATGTGCCCTTGCAGTTCTGTGCAAGGTGGCATTTTCTTAACGAAAAATGCCACTCGACAGTAGCGGCTTCGATGTACTGCAATTATGGAACCGCTGTAGCCTTCAGGCTGCGCTCTCGCCCATCGAGTGGACCCGGAAGCGCTTCATCTGGATCGACAGCGTGCGCTCGATTTTGCGCAGCTCGCCGCGTTCGGCTGCAACCGCGAAGGTGGAAGCAACTCCGTGCGCCGAGGCGCGCCCGGTACGTCCGATGCGATGGACGAAGTCTTCGGCGACTTTGGGAAGGTCGTAGTTGACCACATGGGCAACATTCGCGACGTCGATGCCACGGGCGGCCACGTCGGTGGCAACCAGCACCCGATGGTGACCTTCTTTAAAGCTGCGGAGTGCGGAGTTCCGCTGCGACTGCGAACGGTCGCCATGAATCTGCGTGGCCGACCAGCCGGAACGAGTGAGTCGCCGTGCAACGCGATCCGCTCCGTGCTTGGTGCGAACGAAGACCAGAAAGCTGCCTTGTTCCGCGCCGAGCAGGTGCTCGAGGAGTTCCTGCTTGTTGTTCTGCTCCACTTCGAAAGTGCGCAGTTCGACATTCTCCGCGGGCTTGAGGACTGAGCCGATTTCAATACGCGCGGGATTGCTCAAATACTTGCGCGCCACTTCCTTCACCTGTCCTTCGAGCGTGGCAGAGTAGCAAAGGGTCTGACGGGTTGCCGGCAACGTGGCCGCGATGCGGGCGATGGCGGGCTGAAAGCCCATATCGAGCATGCGGTCGACTTCGTCGAGGACAAGGATCTTCACCTGATCGAGGCGGACGAGACGGCGCTTGAGAAAGTCCTCAAGGCGGCCCGGCGTGGCGACGATAAGGCGCGCCCCGCGGCGAATGGCGTCGAGTTGCGGGCGCTCCTGCATGCCGCCGACGACGAGTGCCACAGTCTGGAGATGGTGCGAGCGGATGGCCTTGAAAGCCGCTTCGACTTGCATCGCCAGCTCGCGCGTGGGCAAAAGGATCAGCGCCTGAGCGGCGTTCCGCTCCGGAGTTTTTTGCAGCATCTCGACAATCGGAATCAAGAAGCTGAGTGTTTTGCCTGTGCCTGTTTGCGCTGTGGCTAGCACGTCGCGACCCTCGAGCGCGGGCGGAATCGCACCAGCCTGCACCGGAGTGGGGGTTACAAACTTGTTGGCGTCAAGCCGCGCCTGAAGGGCGGCCGAAAGAGAAAACTGCGAAAACTGAGTGTCCAAAATTAAATCGTTTCCTGTAGGGTCCCGGAGCCTCTGTTTTCCTTGAGGCCTGCAAACGGAACCGGACTTGAGATTCGCGCAAAATCAGCCGCGAGCCTGCGTATCGATATATGCGTAAGAGAGAACCAAATACGTCCCTGGGACTGACCAACGGACATTCAAGGGGAGAACGACCGCAGCCCGGAACTGACCCACGCTACTTGCTTGCCGGTCGGCTCACTGCCGGACGGCACCACACTCCCGGAACATGGCTGGGACATTCCCAGTCAACGGGAGACTCCGTGGTTACGCTGTAGGGGCTTGGGGAAATCTGTGCCAGGCAGAATTGCCTTGCTAGAGGCAATCGCCGCTCACGACCAAATCACTGAGCGCAAGCTAAGTATAGCACGATGTTGATTTTCGTCTTGCGTGTCCCGGCGCAACGGGTTACTTGTGGGTCTCAAGAGGTGCCATGCGGGCGTCGGGAAGACCCATACGGCGCTTGATCTCAAGAATCTCCTGAATCTTCTCGTCGGGCAGGAACGTGAGGGGCTTACCGATCTGCTGGGCGATGAGGTAGGTCTTGCAGTAGTTCTCGAGAATTTCGACCAGCCACTCGGCGCGAGTCACCGTGTCGGCCCAGCATACGATGCCGTGGTTCGAGAGCAGGATGGCGTTGTGATCCTGAATGAAAGGCAGCACGGTTTCAGCGAAGGCTTGCGTACCCGGCGTCTCGTAACGTGCCACGGCGGATGGGCCGATGAACAATTCGTACTCGGGGATGAGGCCGATAGGCGGGGTGGTGCCGGTGATCGCGAAAGCCGTGGCATGCGGCGGATGGCAGTGGACGACAGCGCGGGCGAGCGGGTTGGCTTTGTAGATTTCGAGATGCAAAAGCAATTCGCTGGTACGTGTTCCGTTGCCGGCAAGCGTGTTGCCTCCGAGATCGCACAGGCAGATATCGGCGGGCTGGAGATCGCCCTTGCTAATCATGGTCGGCGTGCAGAGGACATATCGCGCGCCGAGGCGCACGCTGATGTTGCCACCATTGCCATCCACGTAGCTGCGCTCCCACAGCTTCCGGCCGACCGCAATGATTTCCGCGCGCAAAGCAGCTGCTTCGTGGGAGTCAGCTGCCGCTGCGGGAGAGAGGTCTTCACTCCGCCGAATACGCTGCGTTTCCAACGCAGCTTCCCTTTCCTGTTCGGCAATTGACGTTTTTTGCTGCACCATAACCATTTTCCGCGGACGCGAATCCATGAGATGCGGCACGGAGCCATCTGGCCTCCAGCACGGAACATGCCGCAAAGTATATTCTGGCCGAGGCTGCGCATAGGGTTCGTGACATGAATCACAGATCAACGGACGCATAGCCGGAGACGGCAGACTGGAGCCGAGGTACGACATGCGCGGTGCGGTCGACCTGATGCGTCGAACCCTGAGCTAGTCGCCCGGCACAAGCTTGCGTTGCAATTGTTCCAGCGTCAGCCCCTTTGTTTCTGGATACGTGAAGAGCACCACCACGAACTGGACCGCCGTCATCACCGCGAAAAAGGTGAACGGCGCGCCGCGTCCGATGCTCGCAGCCAACACGGGAAATACAAGCGCGATGATCGTATTCATTGTCCAGTGACTTGCATTGCCAACGCCTTGCCCTTTTGAGCGAACATGATTGGGAAAAACTTCGCCGATGTACACCCAGATGACGGCGCCCTGCGAGAGCGCGAAGAACCCGATGTAAACAATCAGGAGCCAGACCAGCATTCCTTGATGCGAATTGGTCGAGAAGATCCATGCGACTCCGGCGAGACAGCTCGCTGTCCCCGCGGCTCCGATGAGCAGCAGCGTCTTGCGGCCGATCTTGTCGATCACGCTCATGCCGACGATAGTGAAAGATGAGGTTGGTCAAGCCGATGGCGATGGCCTGCTGATCGCCCGAGAGCTGGCTGAAACCGGCCGCAGCGAAAATGTCGTTCAGGTAATAGAGGATCGCGTTGATACCGGCGAGCTGATTGAATGCGCCGATGGTGATGGCGAGGAAGAGCGGGTAGCGGTACTTCCAACGGAAGACTGGCTCGCGTGCGGTTGCGTGCTCCTCGGCCAGCGCGGCGCGGATGTCAGCCAGCTCAGCCTCGGGATTTTGCTCGCCCATCAACTTCAGCACTTCGAGAGCTTCGTCAATGCGGTCGCGCGATGCTGACCAGCGTGGGCTTCGCGGGATGCCAAACAAGAGTGCGAGAAAAATAGCGGCGGGAAATGCCGCGACGCCCACCTGCCAACGCCACTCTGTTGCCCCCAGATGAAGGAGCCGGATCAGGTAATTCGAAGTGTAAGCAACGAGGATGCCGAAGACCACATTGAACTGAAAAGCGCCGACGAGACGGCCGCGCCACTTTGCCGGCGCAAGCTCCGCGATGTAAACCGGACCCAATACCGAGGACGCGCCGATGCCAAGACCCCCGATAAATCGAAAGACCATCAGCGCGGGCCAATTCCATGCAAGTGCGCTGCCGATGGCCGAGAGAACGTAGAGAACAGCGGTGAGGCGCAGGGTTTCGCGACTACCTAATTTGTGCCCCACGACGCCAGCACTGAACGACCCGACCACAGTCCCGATAAGAGCGATGGCCACGGTCCAACCTTTGCCGTAGTCGCTGAGGTGGTAGAGGCGCACGACGGCGTCTATGATCCCCGAGATAACAACGGTGTCAAAGCCGAAAAGCAGGCCTCCGAGCGCACCCGTAAGAGTGGCCTTCATAAGGTTGAGATTCGGTCGCATCGATGTGTTCCCCTTGGAATCCACATCATCCTACAGACTGGGCCGGGGCCCTGCAAACCGTGGCAGTACAGGTGCATGGCGGGTCGCGTCTTGTTACTATCGCTGCTAGGGCCGCCCCGGCGCACTCTGGGCCTTTCAAAATCTTTGATAAGGATCATCCCCCATGACCTTGCGATTTTTCTTCTCTCCGACTCCGGTTTGGAGCGCACGAACGGCTGCCCGCGTTTTGCTATTGGCGATTGTGACTGGTGCGGCACTCATCGGTGCCGCACAATCTAACCCGGCGCCTAAATCAGATCCCGATGTGCTTGTGCTCAGCAACGGCGACACGTTGCACGGCAAGTTCGTCAGTTCCATCCAGGGAAAACTGACCTTCCATAGCGAACCGCTGGGTGACGTTTCTATCAGTTGGGACAAAGTGAAGGAACTGCACTCTACCCAGAAACTTGCCGTGCTCGAAAAAGATCTGAAACCAACTGGACGGAAGCGCGCAGGAACAATTCCGAAGGGAACCGTGAATGTAGAGAACCAGGCCGTGACCGTGCAGCAGGAAACCGGTGGACCTCTCGCACCGATTCCAGTAAAGAACGCGCTCTACGTCATGGACGCTGCGACGCTCGACAAAGAGCTGCACCACAATCCAAGCTTCTTCTCTGGCTGGGAAGGTGCGGCAACGGCCGGAGCCACGCTCGTGTCGGCAACACAGAATCAGTACACGGTCTCCGGTGGTGTTGGGCTGGTGCGCGCGATCCCAACGGTCAGCTGGCTCGATCCGCGCAATCGCACATCTGTGGACTTTACGGGCTCGTTTGGAAAGATCACGGAGCCTGGATACACCGCGCCGGCGGTGCCACCGGCGACGACGCCCACGTTGGTGCCCGCAACATCGACAAAATCCGCAATCTACCATGCGGACGCCGAGCGCGATGAATATTTTTCACCGCGGGTATATGCACTGGTGCAAACCGCGTTCGATCACAACTTCTCTCAGGATCTGAACCTGCAACAGATTTATGGAGGCGGCTTCGGTTGGACTGTTCTCAAAACGCCGAAGCAGGAAGGCGACCTGAAAGGGACAGTTCAGTACGAGAAGCAGCAGTTCATCAGCGGCACATCCGGCACCGAACAGGATTTGATCGGCTCAACCTTTGCGGCGACGTACATCCTTCACACCAAGCTGCTCACGTATACGCAAGGTGTCTCGTTTATTCCCGCCTACAACAATGAGCGCGCCTATTCAGCCATGGAGACAGACACTTTTGCGTTTCCGACATACAAGAACCTCAGTTTCTCCCTGGGAACGAACGACTCGTATTTGAACGATCCGCCGGCCTCGCTGCCGCCTACGAAGCGAAATTCGTTTCAATTCACGATGGGCCTGACTTACGCGATCAAGCCGAAGGATTGACAATCTCAGAGGCTCGGGAACGCTGAAACCGCCGAGGCAGCATTGCGATCGTAAAAAAGGGCGGCAAGGATTGTGTCCTTGCCGCCGCCCTGTCCCTGGGTTGTCTTGAAGTCTTTCAATCTTGCGCTTGCATAAAAAAGCCGGATCACTGCGAAAAACCTACTGCAAAAGCTTGGTCACTTCCTGTTGCACGCTGTTGGCCTGGGCCAAGGCCGCAATGCCCGTCTGCGAGAGAATCTCGTACTTCGACATATTCGACGTGGCGGAAGCATAGTCGGTGGCCTGGATCGCGTTCTGCGCCGAGAGCACATTCTCCTGTTGGGTACTCATCACCTGGCTGATCGAGTTGAGCGTGTTGATCTGCGCGCCGATGTATCCATCCTGCGCTGCAGCGTCGGTGATCGCCACATTGAGTTCGTTCAGCGCACTCTCGGCATCGGTCTGGTTGAGCAGGTCGGTGCCGCTGAGCGATTGGCCAGCGGAATCGGAGTAACTCATCGTGGCTATTCCGCCCGCACCGTTCGAGTCGGCCGTAATGCCCACGTTGGCCGTCCCACCGTATGTCGTGACGTTGCCGACCGTCATTGCCGTGCTCGTATCCGTAATATCGCCCGAGATTCCGACGCTGTAATAATTGGAAGAAGTGGAGACCGCCCCCGTCAAGGGACCGACGCCGATAGCAACTGAGCCGTTGAGGACGGTTGCATCGAGACTGCTGGTGTCGACCGAAAGCGCCGAATTCGGCGAGGTGAATGTCATAGCTCCGGTGCCTGGGTCGTACGAAGCAGTCACTCCGTAGTTGCCCCTGTCGATCGCCGCCGTCAGCAGTGCCGCCGAATTGTTGGTGGAGCCGATGTCGATGGTATTATTCCCGATCGTGATGCTGCCGCTGAGAGTGTCTGTGCTCAATATTGAAAGAGAGCCCAATGTTGTGGAGTCCACCGATCCGCCGCTCGGCGTCTTCGTAAGGCTAATCGGAGTTTGAATTGCGGGCGTGGTGTCGGTAATGTTTCCCTGGTTGCCAAGGGTCGGCGCCCCACTGTCCCCGTTGGTCGCTGAAAACGTCAGTTGGGTACCGGCCGGGTTCAGCGTGGCTGTGATTCCGTAAGAGGCATCCGTCACGTTGATGGTATGGAGCAGGTCCTGGAGGGTGTCGGTAGAGCCGCCCATACCCAGATTGATTGTGTAAGGAGTTATGCCATTGCCCTCTACGCCGGTGAGGGCTCCGCTCAGCGTATCGTTGGCAGTCGAGACTGTCAGGCTGCCCAGACTTGTGCTCGGGACAATGCTTATTCCTTCGGAATCGGTGACAGATGTGCCGCCGACCGCTGCGGGAAATCCGCCGCCCGATTGCGTGAACGTTATTTTCGTTCCCGCCGGGTTCAGGGTGGCGGCGATCCCAAGATTCTTCTCGGCGCCGGTAGTAAAATCCGCCGCCAGGTCGGCCAAGGTATCGGTCGTTCCCGACGCGCCGAGGGGAAGTGTGCTTGTGCCGCCGAACCCCGAGGTCAGATTCAAAGCGCCACCGAGTAAATCAGCGCTGTTATTTACCGAGAGCGTGTCCAGCATGGTTCCAGTGGCGACCGATATCGGAGTCGCGTTCAGAAAGGTGCCGTCAAGAATGGTTCCCGACGAAGTGACCTTCGCGGTGCCGAGGTCCCCAGGGGTTTGCGAAAACGTCACTTGAGTTTTGGCCACATTCTCGGTTGCTGTGATTCCGAGGTTTGCCTCGGCCCCTGTTGTAAAGGCAGCCACAATCTCGTCAATCGTCTGCCCGGCAAGGTTATAGGCGGAGGTAGTGGCCTTGGCGTCCGCACCCTCCTGAATGGTAAGAGTCCCACTTAATGGATCACCTGCGTTGGCAGCTTGCAGCGTGTTTAACATCGTGGGTCCGGTCAGGGTTTGGATCCCCGACGTGGATTGGATCTGGTCGGTGATGAGCCCGTTCATTGTAACGTTCGCGCTGCCTTGGTCACCGAGCGTCTGCGACAGCGTAAGAGTGTCGTTGCTGATGCTGGCCGTAATCCCGTACATTGACCAATTGTGATTGCCTGTCGTGGTATCGAAATCTGCCTCGATCTGGGCGATTGTTTGTCCGCCCAGGGCAAGGGGGGTCTTGGTTTCAAGGGCGTCGACGCCCTCGGTAACAAATATATTTCCGTTCAACTGATCGGCCGAGTTGGCGACCGTCAAAGTGTTCAAAATCGTACCGGTGTTGACTTCCTGATTATCGTTCGAGGAAGGAGTAACATCCCTGATCCCCACGCCGCTGATGCTCGGCGTTCCACCCGCCGTAACCGTAAATGTGATCATTGTGCCGGCCGGGTTGAGAGTTGCGGTAATTCCGGTGTTGTCGTTCTGCTCGTCTGGGGGTTGATTGAACGACTGCGCGATCTCTGCAAGCGTTTGGCCCTGGAAGCTGTAGTCGGATGACACGCCTGTGGCGCTCACGATGCTGAAAGACCCGCTGAGCATGTCGCCGCTGGTGACTGCCGACAGTGTCCCAATATTGGGTCCAGCGGGGTTGGTGACATTTACGGCGGGATTGGTCACTGCGGGGGCGGTGTCGACGATGACTCCATTGTTGGTGATGCTGGCCGTTCCGGCGTCACTGCTGTTTTGAGTGAAGGTAAGCAACTGGCCGGCGACGAGCCCGTTTCCTGCCGGGTTAGCAGTAGCCGTGATACCGTACCCGCCGGTGTTGATTGTCTGCTCGATCTGAGCCAGCGTCTGGTTCGTGAAGTCGAGCGTCGTGGAAGTGTTCTTGCCGTCCACGCCTTCCTGAATGGTGAAGGATCCCGTGAGCGTGTCGTCGGTGTTCGTGGCCGAAAGAGATCCCAGCGTGGCGCCCGGAGTGACGGCCGGATCGTCGGCAAGGGCCGTGGGAGTAGAGACTGACGGCGCGGCTGCATTCGATGGAGCCGATGCCGACTTCGTAAACGTCAATGTTTTACCGTCCGGGCTGAGTGTGGCAACGATATTCTTTGAGCTTCCCACTGTGCCGCTGGAACTGTCGAAGTCGGCCGCAATCTGGGCCAGTGTTTCGCCGGTGCCGGTGAGGTTATAGCTGGTGCCGACGCCGGCAACGGTGGCAGGCGTATAGTCGATGGTCCCGGTCAATAAATCGCTGGCGCTATTGACCGACAGAGATCCCAGCGTGTTGTTGGAAGCAACCACTACGCCAGCGGTCGTGTTATGCGCGGGGGTGGTGTCGGTGCCGGCCCCGGTCTCACCGACCGTCGACACGCCGGCTCCCGAGGTCTGAGTAAATATCAGTGTGTTCCCGCTGGTGGCGGCCGTAATCCCGTACAGCGCCGTATCCGCGTTCACTTCGGCTTTCAATGCCGCAAGTGTCATTGGCGCTGTGCCCAGGTCAAGCGTGGTGGTGGCTACAGTGGAGGCAGTTACCGAAACGCTGCCGGCGCCGACTCCTGTCAATCCAGGGGACGCGACGACCTTCGCAGTCGGACTCACCGACGTAAAGACGATGTTCGCCGTGTCGAGCGTACCGGGGGCACTTGCATTGTAGTTCGCCGTGATACCCCAGCCCTTGCCGGAAATGTAGGCGGCTAACTGAGTCAATGTGAAAGCGCCGCCACCATTGTCCGTGGCCAAATGAATAGTCTGAGCAGTGCCGGTGGAGTCGATCAGGTTCAACGTTCCACTGAGCGTCTCACTATCCGCGGCCGCCGACGAAGTGGAATTCACCACCGTGAGTGTACCCAATGTTCCGTTTGCATTTCCGGAAAGAACCAGGCCCTGTCCTGGAGTGCCCACCTGCAGCGCGTCGTTCGCGCCGCTGAGAGTGATGGATCCGAGCGTCTGTCCCAGGTTGAGCGGTATGGGTGATTGCGTGTACGTATTATCGATGCCCGAACCGGTGATTCCCGCCGTGTTGGTTCCGCTTGTCTGCGTGAACGTCAGAACCGTACCGGTTGGATCGACTGTCGCCGTAATCCCGTAGCCGCCATTCGTAATTGTGTTCGCCAGATTTGCAAGTGTATCGGTGCCGGCCGCATTGCTGCCCAATGTGATGGTGCTGGTTGCGCCGGTGGTGCCCGCTTTGACGGTTAGAGTACCAACACCGAGCGTGTCACCGGCCGCGGCCACAGTAAGAGAGCCCAAGGTGCCACCGGCGATGACAATTGGGGTTGCCACATCGGTGATGCTGGACCCGTTATGAACCGAGATGGCCGGCGTTCCCAGGTCGCCTGTTGCTGCCTTCGTAAAGGTGAGCAACGTGCCGTTATTCGTGAGGTTGGCGTTAATCCCATAACCGCCGGAATTGATCTTGCCCTGGAGCTGCGCAAGCGTCTCCCCCGCGAGGTCAAGTGGCGTTACGGTGTTTTCTCCGTCCGCCCCTTCTTGGACGTCGAGTATTCCCGTCAGCGTATCGCTGGCGGAGCCTACCGTGAGCGAGCCCAGCCCCGATCCGCCCACCGTGATTGTCGACGGAATCGATGCGCTGTTCTGCGTCAGGTTGGAAGCGGTGATGGTCACTTTGGGATCGACGGTTGTGAAGGTCAGTTGCGTTTCGGACTGGTCGAGCGTAGCCGTAACACCATAACCTGCAGAATTGATCGTCGCCTCGAGGTTCTTCAGAGTATCGGTGGAGTTTGCCGTGCCCAGAGGGATGTTGTGGTTGGCGCCGTCGGAGCCAACAATGCTGAGTGTGCCGCCCAGTGTTTCGCCGGGGGTAAGCGACAGAGCGCCCACAACGCCGGAGCCGTTGGTGCCCGTGCCGATTCCCGCCGACGAGATGATAATGCCGGTGTCGGTCTCGCCGCCGCCGCCATAGTTGGCGGCCGACGCCGTTGCTGCGGCAGCGGCGCCCGCTTCCGACGCTGTTCCGAAAGAGGCAGTCAAGCCCAGTCCGGCATTATTGATGGCGCTGATCAGGTCTTGTACGGTGTTCTGATAGCTGGTGCCGGCGCCGACACTGATGGGCGCCGTCGCAGCTGTCGCCGCCCCGCCTGCTCCCTTCGTCATGTACGTGACGTTCACAGTGGTCGCGCCGCTGGCGTTCAGGCTGTCACTTAACGCCGCGTTGTGTCCGCTGTTCGAAAGGTCGATAAAGACATTGTCGGCGCCGCTACTGTACGACATCACTCCAGCTGTGTCTCCCACACTGGACGACGACAGCGTACGGATGTTCAGATCGTCAACGGAAGATCCCCTTGTTGAAGAGTCACCCGTATAGATGGCTGTGGTAACGCCGGAGAAGACGGCCTGCTGGTTGTAGGTGGTCGTCGAGCCGATGTTGTTGATCTCGGCAAGGATTGACCGGTACTCATTGTTCGCCGCGCCGTCCTGCGCGCTGTTGAGTGTCCCGTTCGAGGCTTCGGTCGCGAGCGTAATCGCGCGATCCAGCAGGCTCGTCACTTGCGAAAGCGCGCCATCGGCCACCTGTAGCAGCCCTACACCTTCCGAGACGTTGGTGGTCGACTGGGTCAAGGCAGCCGAATTGGCAGCAAGACCATTTACCAGCGAAAGCCCCGCGGAATCGTCCGCGCCGGAGTTGATCCTCGACCCGGAGGACAACTGCTGCAGAACTGTCTGCAGGCTGCTGCTGGTTTTATTAAGATTGTTCTCCGCGTAGATCGCTGAAAGATTATTCAAAACACCGAGGGCCATGAGAAGTCGCTCCTTTTTCCGATGTCAACTTTCGTGTCCACGCTGGCCTATGCTTTTTTGTTTCCGCCAGGTCCACTTGTGTCTCTGTTGGGCACCATTTGCATCTGCACCCTTCATCGGAATGGCCCAGAAGAACTTTAGTCATTTTTTTGAAGCCGCATTTTGCCGGTTTGTGGCAGCTCCATTCAATCGGGTCTCAGTTCGACTCAGCTGCTGTTCCAACTCGCTTCAATTGCTGTTTCAAAGCGCTCCAAACGACTGTCTGTTTTCGTGACACAAGTGCGGCGTCGAGCCCCTTGCCTCCCCGCTTCGCGTTGCCATCGTTAACCGCAAAAAAACGGCGGCAAGAGGATCACCTCTCGCCGCCATCGGTGTTGACTACAACCGCAGTTGCTCTCTGCCAAAACCTCCTACGCAAACCTCCGGTTACTTCGGAAGACCCGTAGCAGCTTCTTGCGCTGGGCCATCGGGAGACCCGTCATCATCGAGCATTCCTTGCCCTCCGGGAGCAGGAGGCGCCGCATTCGGCCCGTTAGCGCCACCGGGGCCGCGTCCATCTGGCCCGCGTCCGTCTGGCCCGCGTCCGCCGGGGCCACCAGGACCTTGTCCATCGCGATTGCGGCCGCCCGGTCCCCAATTGCCGCGCATCTGCTCGCGGTTCTCGCGGAACTGCTGCACCATCTTCCACTGTTCCGGCGTCAATTTGCTGCGCAATGCCAGGAGATAACGCGCATTCGCTTTTTCCAGTTCCGCACGTGCTTGCGCCACCTTGTCGATCTGCGCCAGAATCCCCGATTCGTTGGGCTGATCGGCCTGCACCAACGGTTCCATCGCCAGTTCCGCCTTTTCCACATTCGCGCGCAGGTCGATCAGCTTTTCCCGGTGCTCCAAGAGGATCTGGTCGAACGTTTTTCGTTGATCGTCGGTCAGCTTAAGCCTCTCAACGACTTTCGGATTATTCCACCAACGCCCCCCCAGGCCGACTCCGCCGGCAAAGGCTCGCTCCATCGGCGGACGACGCATCATTACTGGACCCGGCCCATCCTGCAAGCCCATCGCCGCTGGTCCTTGCGCGATCAATACCGGCCCCGGCTCATCGATCAGATCCGCATCCTCCAGGCTTCGTGCAAGGATCACCTTCCCTGGTTGCGTCATCATCACCGGTTGTGGATCATCCGACAGGCTCAAATCGTCCGGCCCCTGAGCCATCGCCGAGCCTGCCATCAACAACGCACCAACCGCCAATCCCATCCGAACTGCCATCGAACCATTCATCCCTTCACCCTTTCCGAGTTCCACAGATTCTTCGCAATCCCCTGCATCCGGTGGGCTATCGCGACTCGCTCTCTTCCGAAAGTTGCGCCAGCGGCTCCATGGCGCTCGGCACCTCGCGCGACACATCCTTGTCAACGCTGGCTAGCAGGTCTTCTTCCAGTTGCGCTTCGTGCTTCGCGCGTTGCGCTGCCTCTTGACGCTGCTGTTCCGCCGCCCGCTGAGCCGCAAGCTGCGCTGCGATCTCGCGCTGACGGTGCTCGTACAAGCCTCCGGACACCGTACCGGCAAGCAGAAAAACGGCAAGGCTCCAGCCCGCGGCGCCCCTCCACGAGCGGCGCACGATCGCTGCACGCACCGTATGCGGCCGGTTATGGGCAGCCTCGCTCCATGAACGCACGCTGGCCTTGAAGTCCCCCAAAGCCTGCTTCAGTGCTGGATCGAGCGCCTCAATAGCCGCCGGCTCTTCGGCTCGGCTCGTCAACTTTGGCTTCCAGTTCATCGCTTTCCTCCCAATTCCGCGCGCACCCTGCCCAAAGCACGGGACAGATGCGCTTTCACTGTCCCCTCGCTCAAACCTGTGGTTTGCGCAATTTCAGCAAGCTCCAGTTCTTCCACGTAACGTAGCAAAAAAACGGTGCGCTGCCGTTCGCTTAGACCTTCGACGGCGTTCCAGACCTGCGCCACTCTTTCGCGCGCCAGCAGCTTCTGCTCTTGCGAACTCTCACCGCTCGGCAGCCATTCGCTTGCCTCGTCCAAGTCGACCGAGTTGGTGCGCGTCTGCCGCCAGAACTGCATCCGCCGGTTGCGCCAGTGGTCCTTCTGCAGGTTGATCGCGATGCGCATCAACCACGTCATCGCACTCGAGTCGCCACGGAAGCTGGACCAATTGCGATGGGCTTTGAGAAAACACTCCTGCGTCAAGGTCTCGGCGAGATCCACGTCGCGCGTGGATGCAAGCAGAAACCGAAAGATCTGAGGACGGTGGCGCGCCACAACGCTGGAGAACTCCTGCGCGGCTTGTTCGTCCGCCGTGGCCATGGTCATCGGATCGAGAATCGTGCAGGCAGCCATCACCTTGGTAGACGCCCGCATTGGAGCCAAGTTTACAGGGGACTGGGGATTTGTGGACTCCGGTACCAGGGCGCGACTGCCGATTGCGCCCATAGTCTCTTACCCATATTCTCTTGATCGTTCGCGGCCACTTCTCGCCGTCGCAACTACGTCACGAAGTGAGGAATCCCCTCCCAAGAGGTCGTGGGACGGCCGGTCCGCTCAGCGATGGCGCGCAGTTCAACCTTTGCCGGTTGACCCGGACACCCTGCCTGACGGAAGGCTGTTGCGCAATCGGACTGAGACCCAATCGGAACTGAGTATGGTTGGGTGAATCGCAGGACCGCCTGTACATCAGGCAAAATCTCGCTGAGCATCTTGTTTGAGCCGTGAGTTCATTGGTGGGTGTGAGACACGTTCTCCTGGTTCCAGGCCCATGATGCTGGAATCTGCCGAAACTCGGCTGTTCTCAAACAGTTCGTGTTGCTAAACTGGGACAGAAAACGCTTTCCGAGCAAAGCAGGAAATCCTCATGTCCCTTGATTCGCTTCGTGAACAGGTTCTCCTCGCCAACCGCGAAATCGCCCGCCGCGGTCTGGCGCCCCACACTTTCGGCAATGCCAGCGGAATCGATCGCACCGGCGCCAAACCGCTGGTGGTCATCAAGCCCAGCGGTGTCGATTACGCCGAGCTTACCGCCGGCGACCTGGTGGTCACCGATCTTGACGGGAAGATTGTCGAAGGATCTTTGCGGCCATCGAGCGATCTGGACACACACACTCTGCTATACCGTGAGTTCCCCCAGCTCGGCGGGATCGTCCACACCCATTCGGAGTTCGCAACCTCATGGGCGCAGGCTTGTCGTTCAATTCCCTGCTTTGGGACCACTCACGCGGACTATTTTCATGGATCGGTACCGGTGACCGAACCGCTGACCGCCGAAGAAGTCGCCGGCGGCTACGTGCGCAACACAGGCACAGTAATCGTCCGCCGTTTTCGCGCCGGAAACCTCGACCCTGTCTCGGTACCGGGTGTGCTGGTTGCCGGCCACGCACCGTTCGCCTGGGGCAAGACGCCAGCCGAAGCGGTCGAACACGCCGATGTGCTGGAGTACATCGCGCGACTGGCCTTCCGTACCGTCTTGCTAAGCCACTCAGCGACCGAAATCCCCACCCATGTGAGCGAGCATCATTACTTGCGCAAGCACGGCCCAAATGCGACCTACGGGCAGGGTGATCACCAGTCCGACAAACCCGGGAAGCACGAATAGCGATGAGCGATTTGAAAGGGTTAAGAGGTGGGTTACACTCCAAAGCCTTGCGCCCAAAGGCGCTACCGTTTCTGGTAGGTGAATCCTCTTTTGCATAGGAACTCTATATCTTTCCGTATTTTCCACACCTTCCCAATGTGTCCGCTGTTGACCTTTCGTCACGCATTTCGTCGATATGTTGCATCGCCTCAATCGGTTAAGGGTAAGCTTGAATTGATAGGCGAACCTTCTCTTCGTGGCAACTGACGTGCATCTTTCTAGCTTGTCTTAAGGGTGCTCCTGAAATGGAGACAAATCTCTTCAACCGTCTGCAAGCGACCCTGCTGGCCGTAGCCACGGTCGGCTTGATGCTGCTTGCCGCGTTGAATTTGAGGCAGGAGCGTCAGTTTCAGCAGCCGGACGACGGGGTTTGGTGGATCGAAGCGCCTTCAGGCGCAGGACTGGAAGCGCAGAAGGTTGTGCCCGATAGCCCCGGTCAGCGCGCCGGCATTCACACGGGCGACCTGCTCACAGCCGTAAACGATGCGCCCGTTCTGCACCTTTCAGATTTTGAGCGGGAGCTCTATCGGAACGGCGTTTACACCAAGGCTGAGTACTCAATCACGCGCGATGGGATACAGCTTGACTCCCCGGCTGTCGTCATTCCCGAGCCACCCGATCGCAGCGTGCAGCAGGCCTTACGGCTGATTGGCCTCATCTACCTCGCCATCGGCGTCTATGTGTTGTTTCGGCGCTGGACTGCGCCACGCGCCACCCACTTTTATCTTTTCTGCCTGGTTTCCTTTGCGCTGAATGCCCTGAAATACACGGGCGAATTGGACGCACTCGACAAGACTGTTTTCTGGTGCAATCTGATCGCCGAGTCGCTGCAGCCTGCGCTCTTCCTGCACTTTGCTCTCAGCTTCCCTGAGGAGCGGCTCAAAAACCTCCGTCGCCGCCTCCTGGTTCCCCTCGTGTATGCGCCCGGAGTTGGGCTTTTCGGTCTTTGGCTGATGGCCATTAACCGCTGGGAGGCGACAGGTCTGCTGAAACACCGGCTCGAGCAGGCTGGCACCGGGTACGATGCCGCGTTTTATGTGTTGGCGTCCATCCTTTTCCTGAACAGCTATCTGCGCTCCAATAACCCGTTGCAACGCCAGCAGCTGAAGTGGTTGTGGCGCGGTGCGCTCCTGGCGGTGCTGCCGTTTACGCTGCTCTATGCCATCCCGTTCCTGCTGGATGTCCGCATGCCCAGCTTGCTGACGAAGCTTGCAGGGTTGTCTCTGGTCTTTCTGCCGCTGACGTTCGCGTGGGCCATCGTCCGCTACCGGCTGATGGATACAGACCTTATCTTCAAACGCGGCGTCGCTTATACGCTGGCAACAGGGCTCATCCTCGGCGGCTACTTTGGCGTTATCGCCATTATCGCCGTGACGCTGCACCAGCGCTTCCCTGAGGCGATCCGCGAGTGGGTGCTGGCGATCGCAATCCTTGCCACCGCGCTCATCTTCGATCCGCTGAAGCGCCGTATTCAAGGATGGGTGGATCGTGCCTTCGATCGGCAGCGCTACGACTATAGAAAAGCTCTGGTAGAGTTCGGCCGAGGTCTCAGTTCGGAGACCGATTTGCGCGCATTGCTCGAATCCATCGTGGAGCGACTCCCGTCTACCTTGCAGGTTTCACGCGTCGCCGTATTCTTGACGGAGGGACCCGGCGCGCTGCGGCTTGCAGCCTGCCACGGATTGCCGGCCGAATTCCGTGCCGCGCCGAATCCACGCCAGTCGGGCCTTCTTGATTTGAGCTTTCTGGATTTTGACAAAGCCAGCGACCACTCCCACATCTTCCTCGAAAACGCGCAACAGGCGCTGCACCTGTCCGAAAGCCAGCGCGAGACCGCCGCGTTGCTCGATCTGAACTACTACCTGCCCTGCCGGGTGCAGGACGGTACGACGACGCGTACGATCGCCGTAATCGGGCTCGGCCGCACCATCGGTGGCGACTTCCTTTCCAGCGAAGATGTGGAACTGCTCGAATCGCTCGCCAGCTACATCGGTATTGCCTTGCAGAATGCGAGCCTCTATGCGCAGCTCGGAGAAAAAATCAGCGAGTTCGAACGGTTGAAGGAATTCAACGAGAATATCGTTGAATCCATTAACGTCGGCATCCTCGCGCTGGATCTGGACGACCGCATCGAGAGCTGGAACGCGCAGATGGAAGCGATGTATGCGCTGAGCCGGGCCGAGGCTATCGGCCAGGAGCTGAACGCCGTCTTTCCGTCCGAGTTCGTAGAGGCCCTGGATCGGTCCCGCAACGAAGCGGGCGTCCACAATCTCTATAAATTCCCTCTGCTCACACGCGCCGGCGAGCAGCGCGTGGCAAACATCGCGATCGCGCCACTCCTGTCGCGCGACTTTGTCGTTGTAGGCCGCATTGTTCTAGTTGACGACATCACCGAACGGATTTCGCTCGAGACCCAGCTTGCCCAGGCAGACAAATTGAGTTCGATCGGCTTGCTGGCGGCCGGTGTGGCGCATGAGATCAACACACCCTTGGCGGTGATCTCCTCCTATTCGCAACTGCTGTCAAAACAAATGCGCGGCGATCCGCGGCTCGGTCCGGTGCTGGAAAAGATCACGCAGCAGAGTTTCCGCGCGTCGGAAATCGCCAACGGCCTGCTAAATTTTTCGCGCACATCGACAACGGAATTTCGCGAGACGAATTTGAATCAAGTGATTCGGGATACGCTTTCACTTCTGGAGCATCAATTCAAGACAGCACGGATAGATTTGGACATCGAGCTGGCAGAGCAGTTGCCCTCGATCCATGGCAATCCCGGGAAGCTGCAACAGGTCTTTCTGAACCTGCTTCTGAATGCGAAGGAAGCCATGCCGGGAGGCGGCCGGCTGCGCGTGGCGACGCTTGCGAACGGGCATGTGGAAGCCATCGTGGCCGACTCCGGCACCGGAATCGCACCCGAAAATTTGAAGCGCATTTACGACCCGTTTTTTACCACCAAGACCATGCCCAAGCCAGGGGAACGGCGCGGGACAGGACTTGGTCTCTCCGTTTCGTACGGCATCATTCAGGAACATGCCGGAAAAATTCATGTAGAGAGCGCGGTAGGCGCCGGAACAACCTTTCATCTCGAGTTCCCCCTGTTAAGGAAGACCGTAAATGTCTGAGGTCGAACAGCCGTTGAATTTTTCTGTGTCCGCTCCGGCGCTGTCCGCACTCGCGAACAGCGCGAGCATCCTCGTGATCGACGATGAAGCAGGTATCCGCGAATCTCTCGAAGTGCTGCTCACGCTCGAGGGGTACGGTGTTCGCACGGCAATGGACGGCGAGCAGGGACTGCGTATCCTCGAGGTCGAGAACTTCGATCTTGTTCTGCTCGACCTGGCGCTACCCGGCCAGAGCGGGCTGGAGCTTCTGCCGCAGATCAAAGAACGCCAGCCGGAAACGCCCGTCATCATGATTACCGCCTATGGTACGGTCGACAACGTCGTCGAAGCCGTTCGCGCCGGCGCGGAAAATTTCGTCCAGAAGCCCTGGGACAACGAAAAGCTGATGGCCGACATTCGCTCGGCCGTTGCGCGCCATCGTGCCGAAGAAGAAAACCTGCAACTGAAGCGCACCCTCAAACAGCGCTACAGTTTCTCGAACATCGTGGGCAAGAGCGAAACCATGTTGCGGGTTTTCGACCTGATTGCCCAGGTGGCGCCCAGTCGATCCACTGTTCTGATTCAAGGCGAGAGCGGCACCGGCAAGGAAATCATCGCGAAGGCGATTCATGCCAACTCGCCGCGGCGCGACAAGCCTTTTGTGCCCATCAACACCGGCGCCATGCCCTCGGAGCTTCTGGAATCGACACTTTTCGGCCATGTGAAGGGAGCCTTCACTTCGGCCGTCGCTTCAAAGAAGGGCCTGTTTGAAGTCGCGAATGGCGGCACACTTTTTCTGGATGAGATCGCGACCATGGGGATGGACACGCAGGCCAAGATTCTGCGGGTCCTTCAGGACAAGCGGTTCATGCACCTGGGCGGCATTCAGGAGATCCAGGTGGATGTGCGCATCCTTGCGGCCACCAACATCGATTTGCGCCAAGCCGTCCGCGATGGACGCTTCCGCGAAGATCTTTTTTATCGGCTGAATGTGATCACCGTCGATTTACCACCGCTTCGTGCCCGGCGCGAGGATATTCCTCTACTCGTGCAGCACTTCCTCGATTTCTACGCAAACGAGAACGGGCTTTCGCCGCGCAGGCTGTCTTCCGACGCCATGCGCGCGCTGGTGGATTACGAATGGCCCGGCAATGTGCGCGAGCTGGAAAACTCAATTGAGCGCGGTGTCGTGCTTTCCTCGGGACCGGTGATCGGCTCGGACCTTTTGCCGGGACACATCACAGGCCGCAGTTTTCAGGACGCGCTGCTGGAGCACAATCCAAACGCCTCGCTCTTCGATATTCTTGAAGACATTGAGCGTCGCATCATTATTGAAAAGCTGGAGCGCTGTAACGGCAACCAGACCGATGCTGCCGAGCAGTTCCGCATTCCCCTCTCCACACTGAACCAGAAAATCAAACGGCTGAATATCGAAATCCGTAAGCGGGGACGCGAGTAAGAATCAGATTCACGCGGACAATCACATTAAAGCTTCCAACCACATTCGCAGAAACTCCCGCAGTTCTTCCGGAGGCTTGAGCCACACGTCGGCCTCTGTCTTGCGGGAGGCGCGGCGCATTAACACGCTGAGGTGCCGCGCTTTCGCTTCGTTGACTGCTTGAAATGCCGATTCGTCGGTGAGGTCGTCGCCGAGATAAGTTACCGGAACATCCGTTCCGACTTCGCGGATAATTTCACGCACAGCGCCGCCTTTGTCGCGGCCGGCGCGCAGTTCAAGGCCAGCCTCAAACTTGAGGAGCCGGAGACCATCGAGCTTGGCGAGCGGTTCGAAGAGCTCGCGGGTTCTGTGTTCAATTTCCTTCGCCTCGTCGGACGAGCGGCCGCGCCAATGCATCACCGCGGCGTTGGGCTTGTCTTCATAGAGGCCGCCCAGTGAATCGCGGGTCAAGCGCTTGCGCAGGTTGTGGAGAGCCTGCCGCACTGCAGGTGCCTGCACTTCGAGTTCGCTGCGCCCGTCGGGATACAGCCGCTCCGCCCCATGCAGTCCCCACACTTCTGGCGGAGGGTCGAGCGCGAGCATAGGCGGAATCTCGCTCGCGGGCCGCCCAGTGACGACAGCGATGCGTGTTTTTTTCTGTTTTTGGATTGCATCCAACAGCTCGCGCACTCCCGCCCATGGACGAGCTTTGAAGCGATCGATGCGGAATCCCGCCAGCGTGCCATCGTAATCGAGCAGCAGAAGAGCGGTCGACGTGCCGGGAAATGAAGAAAAGAATTCTCGAAGTTTTCTTGCCGCTTGACGGTTCAACGCTCAGTCTCGTTTGTTCTGATTTATGCCAGTCTACGTTGCGCGGGTTCCGCGGGAACTATCGCAATCGAGTTGGATCCAGACGACTCCGCGCCAGCGTTATCTTCCAGGCGTATTTCTCGCAGAGCGCCAAGCACATTGGCAGCCCAGCGATAGATATTGTTCTCCATCACTTGGCGCCGCATCCGCTGCATGCGGTCGCGGCGTTCGGCGCGGTCCATTTCCAGGCCGCGGTGCATGGCTTCAGCCACACCGGCAATGTCGTAGGGATTCACTACGAGAGCATCGCGAAGTTCGACGGCAGCGCCGGTGAATTTGCTGAGAATCAGCACCCCATCCTCGTCGTCGCGCGCTGCGACAAACTCCTTGGCCACAAGATTCATGCCGTCATGGAGCGAAGTGATCAGGCAAAGATCCGCAGCGCGATACCACCGTTCGATCTCCTGATGATCTGCCTGTCTTTCAATCAGGACGATCGGCTTCCACCGTGCAGTTTGGAAGCGCTGATTGATGCGCGCTACTTCTTCATTTACGCGGCGATGCAATTCCTCATAGGCCGGGATGCGCGTGCGGCTTGGCGAGGCAACTTGCACCAGTGTGAGTCGCTCCCAATGCCAGGGGTGGACTTCGAGGAGATGCTCCAGGGCAAGCAGCCGCTGCACAATGCCCTTGGTGTAGTCCAGCCGGTCGACTCCAACGGCAAGACTCTCCGCGCGAATGCCAAACTCGCGAAGCAAGTGACTGCGTGCAGCGGCGCGCACGGCCTCCTCGTCCTGACTGTCGATTCCAACCGGGCCGGTCGCGGCCGGCGAAGAACCGGTGAAAGCCACGCTGATCGGATAGGGCCGCACTGTTGTGATATGCCCTTGACGGCTGACCGTGGCGTGTTCGCGATCCGTCCGCGCTTCGAAAACCCGGTCCACGGCAGAAAGAAAATTATTGCAATGCAAGGGAATGTGAAAGCCGATCAGATCCGCTCCCAGCAATCCATCCAGAATCTCCGCTTGCCAGGGACAGATCCCGAAGGCTTCGGGGTTCGGCCAGGGGATGTGCCAGAAAATCGCGACGCGGGCATCGGGCCGCGCAGCTTTGACAAGGCGCGGCAAGAGCGCGAAGTGGTAATCCTGGACAAATACGATAGGATCCACGCTGCCTTCCATTTCCTCCAGAAGCGCCGCGGCGAATCGCTCGTTGACGCGCTGATAACTCTCCCAGTCGGCAGGCCGGAAGATCGGGCTGGTATGCGCGTTGTGACACAGAGGCCAGAGGCCTTCATTGGCAAAGCCATCGTAGTAGCGCGATTCCTCTTCCTGCGTGAGCCAGACGCGGCGCAAGGTATAACGCGGGTCGTCCGGGGGAACGCGCAAGCGATCGAAATCATCCACCATCTCCTTGTCCGCGTTCCCGCTGCCGCTTGCGACCCACACGCCGTCGCAAGCGCGCAACACCGGCTCGATGGCCGTCACCAGACCGCTGGGAGGCACTTCGCACACAGTTTCGCGGCCTTTGCGGAAGTGCATATAAGGCTCGCGATTGGAAACCACAAAAATCCGTCCGGAACCCGATTGCTCGCGCATGTGGACTGCGAGCCGCTCGGCCGTCCACATCTTGTCTCCCGCGACGCGCAGGCGAGCTTCTGCTTCAGCGGCAGCCCGCGCGGCCACGAGGCTCTCCGCCAGCGTCTCTACTTCACGCGCCAAAGGCGTAAACATGCTGAACTCTCTCGAGCCCGCATCCGCCGGTCCGCCCGGATTTCCGCTGCGTAACCGGCGCAACCGTTCAGCCACGCGCGTCAACGGCCGCATCAAGAACCAGCGCACCATGACAAACGTGACCAGAGCGATAAGAAAAACGAGTTCCACGATGCGCCAGAAGCTCCGGCGCCAAATGTCGTACCCTTCGCTGCGGATATAGCCCGCATCCGCCACAAGAACCAGGGCTCCTTCAAGCTGGTTCCCGTTGTGCAGAGGGAAGGTCTCCTCGAGCCACTGCATGGTGTCCGAATGCCCGAACGCGGACTCCTCCGATCCCTTGCGCAAGGACTTTTCAACGAGCGGATGGGGCAACGCCCGGAGAAGATCGGAAGACCCGGCGGAAGCCAGAAACTGGCCTTGGGGGTTGACCACGGCGAGCCCAAGAACCCCGGTCCGCGCCTTCGACGAGACGAGAAGGGACCCCAATGCGGCGACATTTCCCGAGGACAGCGTTTGTTCCAGATAAGGTTGCAGGCCCACGCCCATCCATTTGGATCTGCGCTCCAAATCCTCCCGCAGAAAGTGCTTATGCGCCAACACCTCGAAATACGTAGAGGCGACAGAAACTGCAGTCACGCATGCGACGAGCACAAGAATCAGGCGCAGGCGAAATGAATGCATAATGGCCCTCTCTCAAGACTTAGATGCACAGGACAAGTGCGACAACAATGGTGCCATTTCTAAGTCCCGACTCTAACTGTCTTCCATTCTTCGGTATACAGCGATCCAATCGATCTGAGTCCGGTCGCCGCGCCTATTGCCTTCCTCTATCGCAGCCTCTTCACCCAATCCGCCGGGAGAATGCCGCACCATGCGCTATTCTGTGGAAAGAGAAGCGGTTTCCTTCCATCTCGCATCTCATTGTCCGGTAAACGAATGGCGTTCGAGACGATCGACAACACCGTCAAGCAAATCGTGCTGACCGTACAGGATTACTCCCTGTTCGCGTATCGGGCGCTGATGAATATCTTCCGCCCACCTGTCTACTGGACTGATTTTCTCATTCAATCCGACATTGTCGGGGTCGGTTCCTTGTCGATTGTCGTCCTCTCCGGGCTTTCGACGGGGGGCGTTCTGGCTTTGCAATCTGCCGCAACGCTTTCAGCGTTCGGAGCGACGGCGGTTACAGGGCAATTTGTGAGCCTGACCATGATCCGCGAACTCGGACCGGTGCTCACCGGGGTGATGGTTTCTGGCCGAAACGCTTCCTCAATGGCCAGCGAACTCGGCTCCATGGTTGTCACCGAGCAAATCGACGCAATGCGTGCGCTTGGTGTTGATCCTATCCGAAAGTTGGTGACTCCGCGCATCTACTCGACCATTGCCATGCTCTTTTTTCTCACCATCGTGTCCGATGCCTTTGGCATTCTTGGCGGCGGCCTGGTCACTGTTTTCATGAATAACCAGAATGGAACCCAGTACTTCGCCATGGCATGGGAGCATCTTCGACTCCCCGATATCGTCCAGGGATTGATGAAACCCCTGTTCTTCGGCTACATCCTTTCCTCGATCGGCTGCTTCTATGGCATGAGGACTACCGGTGGCACCGAAGGGGTAGGCCGTTCTACGATCCAGGCGGTCGTTACAGCATCCGTTCTCATCATTTTTGTGGATTTCTTCATTACCCGATTCCTGCTGAATGTCTTTGCCTCATGGAACTGAGTTTCCCATCGACTCATTTCTTGCATGACCCCGCTCCCAAGGCGGAGACGGGACCGGTGTTGACTTTTTCCGGCGTCAAGCTCTCCTTTGACGGTCCACCGGTTTTGGAAGACATCACTTTTTCTGTCGCACCGAGCGAAACCCGGATATTGCTTGGGCCGACCGGTGTCGGGAAGAGTGTGCTGTTGAAGCTCGCCAATGGCTTGCTCAGTCCGGATGCCGGCAACATCCTTCTCTTTGGGGACGACATCTCACGCATGAAAGAGGAAATGCTCTTTCCTCTTAGAACGCGCACAGGAATGGTCTTTCAAGAGGGCGCCCTGTTCGATTCACTGACAGTACGCGATAACGTTGCATACCAGCTGATTCAGGAGCTCATTCCCGACGACGAAATTGACGTCCGCGTGCGTGAAGCTCTCCGCTTTGTCGAACTGGAACAGACGTTCGATCTGTTTCCTGCCAGTCTTTCTGGCGGCATGCGCCGGCGCGTCGCTATTGCGCGCGCGCTCATTCATAAACCGGATTTGTTGCTCTACGATTCGCCGACTGGCGGCCTCGACCCGGTGACCTCGACTACCATCATTGAACTGATCGTCAAGCAACGCGACGTCTATCGCACTCCTTCGCTCCTGGTCACGCACCGTCTTCAAGATGCGTTCACCATGTGTACCCATCGATTCGACCCAAGCTCCGGCCGCATGGTGCTCCTGCCCAACGGACAGACCGATCCCAACACAACATTCCTCATGCTCTCGGAAGGTCATCTCATCTTTGACGGATCGCTTGCTGAACTGATCGGCAGTCAGGATCCGTTTGTCCGGGAGTTTCTGGCATAACACTTTCGTCTTGCAGCAAGACCAACAGCATCCAATGGACGAGCGGGCCATGAGCTTGAAGCAGTTGTCAAAAATCCTACTCCTTTCGCTGCTCATGGCGATCGCCTGGCAGAGGCAGGCGGCCGCCTATTCGCTACTGACCCACGAACAGCTTATCGATCTTGCGTGGAAGAATTCGATTGTCCCGCTTCTGCTCAGTCACTATCCGAATCTGACGCCGGCGCAACTGGACGAGGCACGAGCGTATGCATATGGCGGATGCGTGATCCAGGACATCGGCTACTATCCTTTCGGCGATGCTTCCTTCTCTGACCTGACTCACTACGTGCGCTCCGGCGACTTTGTCGTCGGCCTATTTCGCAATGCGACGAATGCGGATGAAATGGCCTTCGCGGTGGGGGCGCTGTCTCACTACATCGGCGACTCGGTGGGACATTCGTTGGCCACGAATCGCGCCGTGCCCTTCGAGTTTCCAAAACTTCGCGCCAAATATGGGCCAATAGTGACCTATGGAGAGGGCGAGCACCAGCACGTGCAGACCGAGTTCGCCTTTGACATCGATGAGATCGCGCATCATCGCTTGGCCCCGCTGCGTTTTCTGCGCCACATCGGACTTCAGGTTCCGACCAAACAGTTGGCCCTCGCCTACTACCAGACCTACGGCCTCAGCGAGGATTTCTCTTCTCGGCGCGGTCGCCGGTTCAACGTGCGCGGATATCGATTCGCGGTCCGAACATTCATTCCGCGCATCGCCTATGCAATTACTCTTCTGCACCGGCGCAAGGAACCGCCGGAGCCCGATACCCCGGAGTTCACCGAGATCGTTGCCGAAGCCGCGGCTTTGAATCAAGAGAACAACTGGGACGCATACCGCCGAAAGGCCGGATTCGAAACCTATGCGCTGGCTGGACTGCTATTCGTTATCCCGAAGATCGGCCCGCTCAAACTGGTCGCAGTGAAGGGCCCGACCACAGCCACGGAAGCGGACTACTTGCACAGCGTCATCGTTTCCATTGCGATTTTCCGAAGAATGCTCGAGCGTTTCACGCCGCCCGGCGCAAATGCAGCGGATGGCCATGCGCCCGCGACGCCTGCTGCGCTTCTTCCGATCCTTGCCGCAACCAGTCCCGATATATTGCTGCGATCCAAGGATCCCCGTCACCCATTGCCGAATCGCGATCTCGACACGGGCTATGTCGTGCGACCCGGCGGATATCGGTTAACCGATCTGACCTTTGCGCAGCTGCTCCACCGCCTTACCCAACAACCTACGCATCCAATTCCACCGGGGATTGAGAGAGAGATTCAGGCGTTTTACGCAAACCCCAATGCGCCCATCTCCACCAAAAAGGACCCCGCCAAATGGGCCCAGGTGCAGGCCGACTTGAAGACTCTCGCCGACATGCCGACGAGCACCGAGCCAGAGCCGTATCCAACCTACGGCGAAGACGCTGCCAGCAGCCAGTAGTCGATAGGAAGAGAAAACTTTCCTTTCGCAATCCTAACTGCGATGGCTGTCACTCGGGTTCCGGACAGACTCCTTCGCGTTGGATCGCCTCTATTCCCACGCTCCTTGCGCGTCTGCTACCCTTCAGTTTCAAATCTCGCAGGATGGCGGGTGCGCGCATGGGCTTCAAGTTTCATGGCTTCGATTTTCTTCAACTTGATAAATCCTTCAGCGAAGACGAACTGTTAGTGCGGCGTACGGCGCGCGACTTCGTCGAAGACAATCTCATCCAGATCATCGAAGAATGCTTTCGCACGGAGCGCTTTCCGCGCGAACTCGTTCCCGCCATGGGCGAACTTGGCTTCTTCGGCGCAAATCTCGAGGGCTATGGATGCGCCGGCATGTCCAATGTCGAATACGGCCTGGTGATGCAGGAGCTGGAGCGCGGCGATTCCGGGTTTCGCAGCTTCGTGAGCGTGCAATCCGCCCTGGTCATGTATCCCATCTACACCTTCGGATCGGACGAGCAAAAGAACACGTGGCTCCCCGCGCTGGCCGCAGGCGAAAAGCTAGGCTGCTTTGGACTCACCGAACCGGGCTTTGGCTCCAATCCGGGCGGGATGACCACTACGGCGCGCAAGTCCGGGGACGACTACATTCTCAACGGCGAGAAGATGTGGATCACTTCAGGCAACATCGCGGACCTGGCCGTGATCTGGGCCAAGGTCGAAAACGAAGACAATAGGGTCCGCGGTTTCCTTGTCGAGACAGACCGTCCCGGTTTCAAAGCGCATGAAGTCCATGGCAAGTGGTCGCTGCGCGCTTCTGTCACGAGCGGCCTCTCTCTCGAGGACGTCCACGTGCCCGCTGCGAATCTGCTGCCAGGTTCCGGCGGTTTGAAGAGTCCATTGATGTGCCTGAACCAGGCGCGCTACGGAATCAGCTGGGGCGCAATCGGCGCAGCCATGGCTTGCTACGACACGGCTCTTCAGTATGCAAAGACTCGAAAGCAATTTCATGGGCAGCCGATTGCCGGCCACCAGTTAATTCAGGAAAAGCTGGTTTGGATGGCAAGCGAAATCTCGAAAGCACAGCTGTTGTCACTGCATGTCGGGCGAATGAAGGATGCAGGCACGGCAGGCCACGAGCACATCTCGATGGCCAAGCGCAACAACGTATGGATGGCCCTCGAAACGGCGCGCATGGCGCGCGACATCCTGGGTGCCAACGGCATCACGGAGGACTACCCGATTATGCGCCACATGATGAATCTGGAATCCGTAAAGACATACGAGGGAACGCATGACATTCACGCTCTGATTCTCGGCCAGCACCTCACCGGAATCGCAGCGTATTGAAAAACCTTCGAGGGGGGACCTCGATGGAAATGCAATCCAATGCTCGGCGTTCCAAACGCCGATTTACTTCTCCTCGCGCGCGGCTCACCTCGAACTTGCGATTGCAGTACCGGGCAGTCACGCATCGCTCACGCGATCCGGATCGCGAACTCCGGCTACCCTTCGTGGTGGACTGGCGTTTCGTGAGACTGGTGTTCTTCCGATTGATGTTCGTGGCTTTCGTGAACAGTTTCCGATTCGCCGACTGGCTTTGGACTTGAGACAAAGGGCGCGAGGCATTCCAGAAGCTTGTCGAGCATTTCGCCGCGGGTCAGAAGCTTTTCGATTGCGACACGGACCTCAACACGATCATTGCTGGCCTGTTCAAAGGCACTATCGTAGCTGTTAGTTGGCATTTGTTTTAACCTCGGTGCGATAGTACCACGGGGTTGACTTCGTTCAGAGAGTGAGTTATCTAAAGAGTTGTGAAAAAGTCGGTTGATTTACAGAATGTATCTATGTGCAAACTCTTCGATTCACAAGAACAGCGCGCCGGAACAAGCAGATCAAGAAGAAACGGATAGATCACCAGTAAAGTAACTTGCTAACTGGAGTCGCAGGTAACAAGCACTGCACATATCCGTAACTCACTTACATAAACGGAAGCGTCATCCCCCCGGCGTACACCGATTCTCTTCCATCGTGTCCCAGCCATGCCGCTTGTCTTCAAAAGCCCGCTTCCAGCGCGGATCGAATCGAGTGGTCCGTCAGTGCCGCCATCAGTGCTGCCACGTCCCCGATCTGTTTCCCCAGCGCGGATGGCAGCAATTCGCATGCGGCAGCAGCCTGGGGTAGCGCTTCATCGGCGATCACTTTACGCGCGGCTCCCAGCACGCGCTCACCCAGAACAACACCGAGCGAGCCAAAGACGATCACTTGCGGGTTCAACGCATCAATCAACAATGCCAAACCTCGCCCCATCCACTTGCCCGCCACTTCAGCGACCTGCAATGCCTCGGCATCGTTCGCGAGCATGGCCTCCACGAGTTCGCGAATCGGTGTCGCCGGCGTCCACCGGCGAGGAAACATCTGAGCGGCAAGTTCGACCAACCCCGCCCCCGATGCAAACGACTCCCACGAGCCCCTCTTTCCGAATCCGAGCGGGCCATCTTCAGCCAGTCGCCAATGACCTACCTCCCCAGCTGTGTCACTTGCACCACGAAGAATCTCCCCATTGAGGATGAACCCGGCGCCCACCCCGGTGCCAAATGTCAGGAAGACAAGATGCTTCAGATCGCGCCGCCCCTTCCCCACGCCGAAATGGAATTCCGCCAGGGCCCCGGCATTGCCGTCATGCTCGATCAAAACAGGAATCTCTGGGAATTCCCGCATCAGGCTCTTCTTCAGCGCGACATGATGCCAGCCCGGTAAGTGCGGAGGATTGATCAAAATCCCCTCTTTTATCTTGAGCGGGCCCCCCACCGAAACACTGATCGCGGCAATCGTCCGGTGGCTGTTCCTCGCAATGCGAATCAGTTTGTGAGCCTGCTCCACAATCAAAGGAAACGTAGTCGAAAATGGCGCTGTAGGAATCTCGACCCGCTGAAGAATCTCGCCGCTGACGGAACCCTCGACACATGCCGTCTTCGTACCCCCTATATCGAGGCCGAGCACGGTACGCAAACCGGATTGAGTTCCTTCGATCAGACCGTTCTCCAGCCTGGAGCAAGACAATGCAATCGCTCGCGGAAGTTTTGCCATCGCGGGGAATAGCCTGATGACCCACCGTAAAGTGAACGCGCGCGTCTCCTTGTTGGAGCGGCCGCCGTGCTGTTCCAAAGGCGTCTTGACCCGACCCTAACCGCCAAGTACCATGAGCGAACGAGTAGCTTCAGATGCCCCCGCGTTGGTGTCGATACCGGCCGGCACAATATCGCACCTGCATCTAACGATGGCTGAAGTCTACTGCGTGGAGCTCTAGAGAACAAGGTGCACTCGCGGGATCGTTCGAACGTCGATCTCAAATGAACAGTCCCCCCATCGAGCCTTCAGCTTATGAATGCACTTGTCCAAAGATTTAGCGTAATCACGGGTTTCTCGCTGTTAGTTCTTCTTCTCCTCGGGAACGCCCTCGTGACCAGGCGCCGGATCGGCGTACTGGCGGAAAACCAACGCTGGGTGGCTCACACAAAACAGGTACGTTACCTGCTGACGCAAACAGAATTACTCGCCACCGATGCAGAAACTGGCCAACGAGGATATCTCTTCACCGGCGAGGCAAAATACCTTAAGCCTTATCAAGATGCAATTGCAGCATTCAGTTCCCACATTGAGGAGCTGGCTCACCTGACCGCCGACAATCCACGCCAGCAACAGCACGTAAGCCTGTTGCGCGACCTGGCCCATCAGAAGCTGGACGAACTGGCTGAAACCATCTCGCTCTATCGCGCGGGAAACCCAAACGCTGCGCGGTCAGTCGTGATGTCCGATCGCGGGCTGATGCTCATGAACCATATCCGCGAAGAGATTGAGCAAATGCAACAAGAAGAAGCTTCGCTTGAAGCTCTGCGCAATGCTGCGTACGAAAGAAGCCTCGAGATCGCCGTTGCCGCCATTTATTCGGCCACGCTGATCGCCATTCTGGGTATGGTTGTGCTCGCACGCTTCATCCTGCGCGAGAGAAGAATGCGAGAGCTGCATGCCGAAGAATTGCGCGCGCGCGAAGAATGGTTTCGGGTTGCATTGACGAGTATCGGTGACGGAGTCATCGCGACCGACCCTCAGGGAGTCGTCACCTTTTTGAATCCAATCGCGGAATCTCTTACCGGAATTAGTCTCGCAAACGCACGCGGAAAGGACGTTCAGGAGATCTTCCCCATCTTCAACGAATTCTCCGGAAAGAAAACAGAGAACCCTGTGAAGAAGGTGATGAGTCTCGGCGTTGTCGTGGGGCTCGCGAATCATACCGTCCTGAAGCATCGCGACGGACGTCTCATTCCAATCGAAGACAGCGCGGCCCCGATCTGTGATGACGCCGGCCGAACGATCGGTGTTGTGCTTGTATTTCGTGATTCTACGGCAAAGCGCGACTCGCAGGAGATTCTTCGCAAGACAGAAAAACTCGCGGCTGCAGCCCGCTTGTCGGCCACGGTCGCGCATGAAATCAACAATCCGCTTGAGGCCGTCGTCAATCTGCTCTTCATCGCTAAGAGCTCACCGGGCGCCACCCCGGACGTTGTCGAGCACCTCTCCCTGGCAGAACAGGAATTGGAGCGGGTGGCGCATATTACCCGCCAGACGCTCGGGTTTTACCGCGAGTCCAACACGCCCTCGGAGATCGAGATTCCAAGTATCGTCGAGCCTATCCTGCGGCTTTATTCAAACAAAGTGAAATCGAAGGAAATCATCCTTGACTTCTCTACAGACAACTGTCCCGCGGTCTGGGGAGTGGCTGGCGAACTGAAGCAGGTGATTGCGAACCTCATCGCCAATGCGATTGATGCTGTGCCGAACAAGGGCAAGATCGCGATCCGATGCAGCAATGCAGAATCGAGTACGGGCAGAGTTGCAGAAGTGCTAATTGAAGACGATGGCCCAGGCGTCGCTCCTGAGCTGTTGGATCGCATCTTCGATCCATTCTTCACCACCAAGCAGGATGTGGGCACGGGTTTGGGGTTGTGGGTCGCGAAGGAGATCGTGGGCAGGCATGGAGGCAGCATCCAGGTGCGTCCCGCCGGCGCGACCAATGGGCTCAAGGGCGCCGCGTTCGTCATCCATCTACCTTGTTCGGGCTCCGACCAAATGCGACCCTCGACTTCGATCCACGGATAGCGCCTCGGACTTCAGTTCCCTGGATTTGGGTTAGGGATGAAATTGTCCATCGACAAGTATTGGGCAACGGCGGCATAGTCATACTCATGGAACGATTTCCTTTTTTCACGCTCCGTGGAGTCCTCGTCTTCACGCTAATTTCGTATCTGTCGATTGAATATGTTTCAGCTCAGCCGCCCGAATCCAAGACGATTGTGCTGCACGCGGCGCGACTGCTCCAGATCGACACAGGCGCCCTTCTTCATCCGGGCGAAATCCTCATTGAAGGAAACCGCATTCGCGCGGTGGGCGCCTCTGTCGAACACCCGCAGGGCGCACGTCTCATCGACCTGGGGGACACGACCTTGTTGCCCGGACTTATCGACGCGCACGTGCATCTCTTCCTTCATCCAGGGGCTGAGGATTTGCAGACCGTGGAGGAATCCGTTCCCTGGCGCGTGATCCTGGCCGAGCAGGCTGCCAAGGCAGATCTTCTTGCCGGATTCACCGCCGAGCGCGACATGGGCACGGAGGGCGCAGGCTCCGCCGACACTGCGATTCGCACTGCGATCGATACGGGCCTCATCCTCGGCCCTCGCCTGCGCATCAGCGGCAATGCCATCGACATTCTTGGCGGCCACGAAGACGCAAACCGCTACAACCCTGCCCAGCACGTCCTTTCGAATGCCGACTACGCCAATTCTTCCGAACAGATGATCGAGGTGATGCGCGAACAGCACAAGGAGGGATCGGACTTCGCCAAGATCTACGAAACCGGGCCGGATCGCATGATCGGCGGAGAACTCCACACGCCCTATCAATACACGGCGGCGCAGTTGACCGCCGCGGTCGAGGAAGCCCGCCGCCTGGGAACCACGGTAGGTGTACACGCCATGGGTGAGCCCGGCACGCTGTATGCGGCGCAGGCGGGTGTGGCTTCTATCGACCACGCCACGCAGTTGAGCGACGAAACCATGCGCCTGATGCGGGAAAAGGGCATCTTTGCTGTGCCCACGTTTGCCATTTTCGATTACTTTGCACACAACCGATCGACTGCACAAGAGGCGGCGAGCGAGGCGGCACTGCTCGACTACAAGATTCGCGAGTTCAAGAAGCAGGTGGCGGCGGGAGTTCCTTTCGCTGTCGGCTCGGACGTCGGGCCATTCCCACATGGCACCCAGGCACACGAGCTGACTCTGATGGTGCAGTACGGCATGAAACCGCTGGCCGCGCTCCAGGCTGACATGATCAATGGCGCGAAACTGCTAGGGTGGCAGGGACAGATTGGCGAACTAAAGCCGGGCTACTATGCAGACGTTGTCGCCGTTCCGGAAAATCCCCTCGACGACATCGGCGTTGTGGAGCACGTCAGCTTTGTCATGAAAAATGGAGCAATCGTGCGGCAGTAGTGCTATGTACCTGCGCTCACGAGGACTCGTTCTCCAACCTCTCGCGGAGTGACGGGCGGCTGGGCGGAGCCATACTTCATGTGTCGTTTCAAATTCATGATCGGCGCCTCGACAAAGCGGTAACACAAGATGGAGAGCAACAGTGTCAGGGCGAATGCCAGCGTACCCGATATCAGAAACGCGTACGGATATCCCATATACTTGCAAAGCCGAGGAGCCAGGGAGTCCATGAAGAAGTGGTAAAAGGTGAGATGAAAGACGTACAAACTGTAGCTGAGACTCCCGAGCCAACATACCCATCGTTGGCTGCAGAGTCGATTCAGCACACTATTTTCTTCCATTACTGCAATGACGATCGCGACTGCTGTCACGTTCACGAGGGGAACCAATACTTCTACCCCTTGATAGGTTCTCAGCCATGCTGCGCCCTTCCAGTTGGCCAGTAGCATTACTGTGGCGCCCGCAGACAGCACGATCCATTTCGCGAAAGGTTTGATCCGATCGAAGACTGCATTCGGATGAATGAGCGCGAGGACAACTCCTAATAGGATGGCGTCCACCCGAGTCGGGGTGAAGTAAAGGATTTGGCGCGGCGTGATCGACACGAGCGGCGCCAGAAAGCGAAGAGCGAAGCAGAAGACGATGAGTGCGCTCGCGATGCTAATGAGCTTTCGCCGACCGGGAAACAACCAGACGACAAGCGGCCACAGCAAGTAGAACTGCTCTTCTACGGCCAGCGACCAGAAGTGGATCATCGCGACCGGTGCGCTATTCCATCCCGTATAGCTTGGAAGCAGGTTTTGGATATAGAGAAAGTGAAACCAAAAAACACGACTGGGAACGATTCCCCGAATCATATAGAAACATGCAATCGCCAGCAACGTCAGATAGAAAACAGGAAAGACCCGCAAAATTCGGCGAGAATAGAAGACTCTGAAGTATCCCTCTCGGTCGCGCGTGTCATACAAGATGCCGCCGATCAGATATCCGGAGAGTACAAAAAACGCCGGGACCGCAAAAAGTCCTAGAGACGAAAGCGACGTCAGCAATTTGATCCGCGTGGTTCCTGGATGTGCCAGTTGCGCTGGCACGAAGTAGTGACCGCAGAAGACAAGAAGGAAGCCATAGCCCCGAATACCTTCAAGGCACGGGACATATCTTTTAACGCGGTTTACGCTTTGAATTTGGCCCATGCAGACTCGCAACCGCCAGTTCTAAAAATGGCAAACGCTAATTCTGCAGCAGGGGTAGATACACCATCTGAGATCGCCCTTGCTGGATAGATATAATCGATAGTCTTGGTAATCTCTCGTTGAGTCGATTCGAACTCGGTCCCGGTACGCGCAACTTAATTCGATTTGATCGAACACTGACTCTCTGCCCGGATTTCGACGCGCAAAAAGGGAGTGCGCCTCATCCATTCAAATCCAACTCTACATTGGATCTGCGACTTTGTGATTTACACCTAAGTTGTATTGATTCTCTAGCAGAGTGCGCGACTTGTCGCGAGGCCTTCCTCGCTGCAGGTCCCGTCGAGGCGGAACATGCCCACTTCCGATGATTGCGGGAGAGTGACGCAGCGACAGAGCTAGGCACCCGTGCCGACGAGAACCTTCTCACTGAACCTCTTAGACGAGCCATCCTCGTTTACCGGGCCGTACTTCAGACGCTGCTTCAGGCGCTGAGCCGGCATCTCCAGAAAACGATAACTCAACATCGCTAACACGAGTGTGAGCGAAAACGAAATCGCAATCGAAATGAGAACCGCGAGCCGGTATGGAATGTGCCTGGAGAGCTGTGGAGCCACGTAACCCCAGAACCAACGCGCGTAGACGAAATGAATGATGTATAACCCATAACTCCGTTTGCCTAGCCAGCATATCCAACGCTGGCTGCACATTCTATTTAACCAGCTGTTCTCCTCCATTGCCGCGACAATGATCGCAACGGCGGTGAAGTTGAGCCAGGGGATTAAGATTTGTTCGCCGAGAAATGTCTTTGGCCAAGTCTCTTCCTTAAGAAACGATCGGATTACAACTGCCGCAATTCCGATCAGCGAAACCCATTTTGCGGCCGGTTTGACACGCTCAAATAGCGCTTTATGGCAGATGAGGGCCAACAGCACGCCTAAGAGAATCGCGTCTGCGCGTGTGAGGCTGCAATAACGTATTTGATAAGGAGACGAGCAAAAGTAAGGGGCCGCGAAACGAAGACCGCAGATCAGGACGATGAAAAAGCTGCCAATCCCGAAAAGCTTCCGGCGGTCGGGGAAAAACCATACCACCAGCGGCCATAACAAATAGAACTGTTCTTCGGTTGCCAATGACCAGTATTGAATCAACATGGCAGGGGTGTGTTGATGCTTTATGTAATCTGGAAGGAGATTCTGAATAAAGAGAAAATGAGACCAAAAATAACGATCAGGCGGAAATCCGAGCAAGAACTCGGCACCTCCGATGGCGAGCAAAGCCAAGTAATAGACTGGAAAAACACGGACAACCCGACGGCAATAGAAGACTCTAAAATAGCCTTCCCGATTGCGCGTTCCAAACAATATGCCGCCAATCAGGTATCCGGAGAGCACAAAGAACATGGGAACGGCAAAGAAAGCAATCGGCTCCAGTCCTATGAAAACTCTATGGGCAATGCTCCCCTCATGGGTAAATTGAGAGGGCAGAAAGTAGTGGACAAGAAAGACGAGGAGGAATCCATATCCCCGGACACCATCCAGGTAGGGAAGATATTTTCGTGGGCCGTCAGTAACTTGAACCTGGGTCATGCGAATTCTTCAATCGCTTCCTAAGTGAGGTCGGTTGATGCTCGGCAAATAGCTTCCCCTCCAACGAAATCTCGAAGGATCAAGTAAGACAGGACTTTGGGGGGATCCTAATCGGGCAAATTGCGGCCTTGGATGCTCCGCACTCTTACTTCATATCGAACTCACTGTAGTAGTGAAATTAGTCTTTGCGAGACTATCAAAAAGAGTTAGGGAATGTCTACTCAAGATTTACTCTAAATTGAATGGAATCATTTGCAAACGACACCAACAGCGCAGCAGAACTAACACGAATGTGCTATCGACAACATCGGATGTTATGAGGCTAAGAATCCAGCTTAGGAGTCTTTGGCGGCGAGGCGGGTTCGGATCTTCGCCAGCGTCTCTTGATAGCGCCTTGACCTCTCCGGCGCAAGCGAGTCCTCGACGGCTTTGCGGTAGCCGCCAAGATAGATGGAATAGAGGATGGCAAGCGAGCAACCGATGCCCCAGAAGAATCCGACGCAAAGTCCGATCACTGCGGCAGGACCAAACTCGATCATGACACTCGCCTCTTTCTCGCGGGTTCAGACCGCCACTGTAAAGGTGTCCTCGCTGCGCGTCACGGCGTGGTACAGCGTGTCTCGCTCCACCGGCACCCGGCCAGCCTCGGTAATTAAGCGGCACAGATCTTTGCGCGTCATGCCCTGGGGAGTCGTTGCGCCCGCATCGTGATAGATTTTCTCTTCGATAACGGTGCCGTCCAGGTCGTCGGCGCCAAAACGGAGCGCTATTTGCGCGATCTTCGGCGTCAGCATCTGCCAGTAGGCCTTGATGTGCGCGAAGTTATCGAGCAGCAGGCGGCTTACTGCGATCTGCCGGATGTCAGTCAGTCCCGTGGTTACCGGCAAATGATCAAGCGGCGTATTTTGCGGGTGAAACGCGAGGGGAATGAAGGTCTGGAAGCCGCCGGTTTCATCCTGAAGCGCGCGGAGCTTCAGCAGGTGGTCGACACGGTCTTCGTTGTTCTCGATGTGACCGTAGAGCATCGTCGCATTCGAACGGAAGCCGAGTTTGTGAGCGAGCCGGGCGGTTTCGATCCATTCTTCGCCATCGATTTTGTGATCGCAGATGATCGACCGCACGCGCGCGGAGAAGATCTCCGCTCCGCCGCCGGGCATTGAATCGACGCCAGCGTCGCGCAGCTTGATCAAAGTCTGCTCCACCGAGAGTTTCGCACGCCGAGCAAGAAATGCGATTTCAACCATCGTGAAAGCCTTGATGTGCACCTTCGGAAAGCGTTCCTTGAGGCCGCTCACTAAATCGAGAAAGTATTCAAGTGGTAAGTCGGGATGCAATCCTCCCACGATATGAAATTCTGTCACCGCTTCGGAGTAGCCGGACGCAGCCGTCGCCCACGCTTCTTCCAACGCCATCGTGTATCCGGCAGGGTCGCCCTTTTTGCGGCCAAAGGCGCACAGCTTGCACGCCGCCACACACACGTTCGTCGGATTGATATGGCGGTTGACGTTAAAGTAGGTAACGTCGCCATGCATCCGCTCGCGCACATGGTTTGCAAGCCAACCCACCGCCAGCACATCGGAGGAACCATACAGCGCAAGGCCATCGTCGAAGTTAAGCCGCTCCTCTCCCAACACCTTGGCGGCAATGGGTTCCAGGCGCGGATCGTACGTCCGAAAGGCGGCATTTGAGCGAGGACCGGAGGACTCAGCCTGCATGTCTTGATGATACCGAAGTTTCGCGATAGCGGCAGATGAGACTACCGTTGGCCGATCTCGGCTTCTCCCGAGCGCGGCTCCAGCAGGACACCATCTTCGAGTGACGCAGCCAGCAAACGTCCCCCCGCGGCACGGACTGCGGAAAGCCTGTAGCCCGTCTGCCACCACTTCCAATCCAGCGTCTTCGCATCGATGGCATACACGAAGTCGCTGCCGCGCGAACTGACTAATACCTTTCCCAGTTGAGCGTCGTAGTAAAGATCGTCAATGTCGACCAGCGGCAGCCGATGAACCCACATCCATGATTTGCCCTTGTCACGCGTGAAATAAACCCCCTCGCGCCCCCCGATCCAGAGCGTTCCATCAGGCGAAAATGCAACGCGATGGATGCGGGTAAGCGCGATGGGAATGCTCACCGGCCACCAGTTCTGGCCTGCGTCCTCGGAGACTACTGCGGCATCCGGACGGGCAGCGGCCATCAGCGCACCGTCGGAGGCCACCGAGAGGTAGCCGACCACACCCATCACAGGCCCTCCCTGCCACGTCGCTCCCTTGTCTTTGCTGGTATAGAGCCCGCCGGAGGTCGAAGCAAGCCACGCATCGCCGGAAAGATCCAGCGCGAAGACACGCCCGTCGATCACGTGCGACCGATCAGTCGCATGCGGTTTCTCTGTCGTCCGTGGCCTTGCTTGCGCGCGCTTTTTCTCGTCAACGCGAGTTTCACCCACCGGCGCAACCGTCGTTTTCACAGCAGCGTATGCGATCAGGTTCCTCGGTTGCCATGTTGCAGCGCCCGGCTCCAGCGCGAAAATACCGCTGTTTGTCCCGGCCAGGATCGTGCCTTCCGGCGACTGCGCGAGCGCAAACACATCCCGCCCATCGAGCCCATCAGCCACTTGTTTCCACTGCAGACCGCTGCCGCTGGAGACGAAGATGCCCCCGTAGGATTTGTCGTTCACCACCCCGGCAAAGATGCGTTGCGGATCGCGGTTGTCCACCAGCAAGGCATCGACTTTGCGTGCTGAGATTCCTGTGTTCGCCGATGCAAAGGTCAAGAATCCATCGTGGCTTGCAAGAACGCCGCTCCGATCCGTCGCTAACAAAACGTGATTCGGGTCGGCGGAATCGATGTTCACGTCGTTCACGATCACTTCCGGACTGGTCATGCGCTTGAAAGTTCTGCCGGCATCGGTCGTCTTATAGAGCCCTTCGGTGGTTCCGGCGTACAACACCCCGGGGTGCTCCGGATCCTGCCTTAGGACGCGAGTTCTGCGCGCGGTAGCAGGAATGCCCTGAATCTTGCGGAAGAGCTCGCCACCATTGTTGCTCTTGTAAATACCGCTGCACGCACTGGCGTAGACGACACTCGGCTTTTCAGGATCGACGATGATCGAGAAGACGTCGGAGTCGTCGATCATGCCCTTCTTGATGTTGTGCCAGTTCTCGCCGCCGTCGGTTGTCTTCCAGGGAAGATGCCATGTGCCGGCATATACGATGTCGGGATTGGCGGGATCGACAGCCAGCGACTCGATCTCGTGAATCTCGCTGCTCCCCCTGGGACTGATTTGCTCCCACGTAGCGCCGCCGTCGGAGCTGCGAAAGACTCCTTCCAAAGTTCCGGCGAAAAGTATTGCGGGGTTCGAATGCGCCTGGACAAAGGCGCGAATTGATTGACCACTTAGGCCTGCGGCCTGGCTCCAGGTCTTTCCTCCATCCTGGCTCACCCACAGGCCGCCGCCGGGATGGCCCAGAGTCCACGCCGCGGCGTAAAGAATGGCCGGATTCGCCGAGTCGACCACGATGTGATCGATGACCAGGTCGTCCGTTGATTCAATCTTCGCGAGACGATGCCAGCTGCCGCCACCGTCCCTAGACTCATAAATCCAGCTATTGGTGGTGCCGAGAAAAAGATGCGCTGGATCCCCCGGGATAGCCGCAATAGATCGTGCGTCTCCGCCCTCGGGGCCCACGGTATTCCAGGGCGGCGACGACGGCTGGCCGAGCGCGGCCGCGATCGAAAACAAACCGATGAGGAGACATGAGACCCACCTGCGCGGGAAGCAGACCCGAAGACTTCTATACGCGCAATTCGTCACTACATGCAGCACCAAGATTGAAAAGTTCTCCAGGAACAATGAAAAGAGGTTGACCGGATCCCGGTCAACCTCCAAATACCACAGACGGATCCACGCTGCCCTGTCCATCCGCTTGCAGCGGCAGTTTGAGGCTTGCTTCATGTGCGGGACCGCGTATCACTTTTCAGCCGATACGCGGTCTTGAATCCCCACAGCTTTCGTTGCACGTTATCGATGATGCCGCTCTTTGCGCTCCTCAGCCTTCACCGTCGACTCATCCACCGGCGTGGTTCCTTGTACGTCGGAGCTGAAATTCGCCCCGGCAGGCACGAGATAGGTCTCTATCTTCTGACCGTCTTCCGTACCGGTAGCCACATTCACCCGTGAAGCGTCGATGCCCTTCTCTTCCACCAGGTAGGCCTTGGCGTTGACTGCTCGCTGTGCGGCAGCGTCCATCACCTTCGCGTGCTTGTGCTTGGCCGCATACTTGGCTTGCTTCTCGGTCTTCGCCTTCTCCTTGGCATCCGATTCGCCAACAATAAAGACCTTCGCGTCGGCCTGCTTCTGCAGATCAAGAGCAACTTCATCAAGGCATGCCTTGCCTTCGTTGTTCACGCGCATCGGACGCTTCTTGTCAGTGTCAAATGAGAGACCGCAAAGCGCCTGCGCGTGTGGTTGCGGCGGCGGCGGTGGCGCAACAATCGACACTGTCGTAGTGGCTGTCGCGGTGTGGTTCTTGTCGTCGGACACTTTGCAGGTAATATCGACTGAACCAGTCGGGGCACCCGTCGAATTGAATTCCGCAGTTGTGCCGGAGCCGTTCACCGATCCCGACGCAGCCGAGTAGCTGTAGGTCAGGGGTCGATTTTGCGGACTTGCGCCTGTCGCTGTCACCGTCGCCGTATCACCCGGCTTGATCGTGGTTGGGCTCGCCGAGCAGCTGATCGTAGGCGGCTCGAATTCTTTCACGGTAAAGTTGGCAGTGGCGTCTGCAGTTTGGCCGGGCTTCAGGCCTTCCTTGCCCTTCTTGCCTTCCTTCACTTCCGCCTTCACCGTGTAAGCGCCGGGCGCGAGTGAATCAGTGGCCACCGTGGCTGTTGGACCATTGCCGTTCACACCTTGCCCGGACCAGCTGTAAACGACGTTGTTGTTCTTCTTGGTGGAAAGCGACCCGGCGGTCGCCGATACGGTCACCTGCTCACCGGGGAATACCGCAGGCGGTGCAGCCTGGGCCGAAAGTGTGATCGGTGGTTGTTTTTTGCACCCCATCGGCACGAGCGTAAAACTCGCCGCAACTAGAACCAGACAAACAGACTTCAATCCGCGCGATTGCATACGATTCTCCTTCGTAATCAAGCCGAACAAGTACCGCCATCCGTGCTTCAGGGGGAGCGATTTTCGCCCCCCCTGCTGGTTTACTTCATTTGCATTTCGTAGGCAAGTGTTTCACGCCTACGGCTTCTTCGCTGCAGCTTTCTTTCTGGGTGTTGGAGCCTTTTCACTGAGAAGAGTCATCGAATCGGCCGCGTTGAACGGATACAGTTGCACCGATTGTTGGCCCGTATTGGTCAAGGTGACGTCCACACGTCGATTTTGCGCCAGAACGATGACGCCCAATCTGTGTAGAACCTTCTTCTTTTCCGCGTCGCTCAGATCGGGATTCTGCTCGACAAGACCCTTCACCTGGTCTGCGGTCAGCTCCTGCTCCTTGCCCACGGCACGCGTCTCAATCGCATTCTCGGGGACTCCCTGTTCTACCAGGAAGGCCTTTGCGCGGTTGACACGCCGTTCTGTAAGCGCCTGGTTGTATTCAACCGACCCACGCGGATCGGCGTGACCGGTCAACATCAGGTGAGCATCAGGCTTGATGGCAAGGTAGCTCTTGAAATCCGACGCCAGTGTCGTCAATGTTTGCTGCTGGCTTGGTACAAGGCCTCCCTCCGGATGCGTCGCCCGAGGTTGCGCAGTCGGGAAGAAGATACTGTGGAGCGCCAGGCGCGCTTCGAGCCGAATCTGCTCCGGCGAGGGTCCCGGCGGAGGTGGCGGTGGAAGAATTGTCAACGTCGCTGTCGAGGTAGCAGTGTGGCCCTTATCGTCCGCCACATTGCAGGTGACATCCACAGTTCCGCTTGGCGCACCGGTCGAGTTGTAGGTTGCCGTCGAGCCCGACGGAGTTACGGTTCCGGCTGTCGCCGTGAAGGTATAGGTCAGGGGGCGGTTCTGCGGGCTGGCGCCTGTCGCGGTCAACGTCGCCGTATCGCCAGGCTTGATCGTGCTTGGATCCGCCGAGCAGCTAATCGTTGGAGGCTCAAAGTCCTTCACGGTGAAGGTGGTCGAGCCGTCGGCAACCTGCCAGGGCTTCAGGCCTTCCTTGCCGGGCTTGCCCTCTTTCACTCCGCACTTTACGGTATAGGATCCCGGAGCCAGGGAGCCCGTCGCAACCGTGGCCGTTGTGCCATTTCCCGTCACACCGTCACCGCTCCAGGTGTAGATGGCGTTTTCCTTTGGGTTGAGACCCGTGGCTGTCGCGGTCACGGTGACTGGATCACCGGGAAATACGGTCGTCGGGCTGGCCGAGCAGGCAATGGTCGGCGGCGGTGGGGGAGCAATCGAGCCAACGTGGAAAACAAAGCCGCCGCTCAAACGCGCCGCGTTGATGTTGGCGCGCCCACCGTTCGTCCCGGGGCCAAAGTCGGCGTGCATGTACGAATAGTCAGCCTGGAACACCCGGATGGCGAGGTGGTGGTTGAAAAATGGCGTGGCATAGTCCAAGCCGCCGCCCACAGTGAGATCGGGGCCCCACGTATTTGGATTCTTATCGGGCCCATTGATCAGGGCTCCGCCCACCAGACCATGAACAAACGGAGTGATGTCTGCTGTCGGATAACGGAAGATAATACCGCCGGAAGCGGTCGTAAATCCGTCGTCATTGCCCTCGGTGCCGTTATTGCTGCCGTTTGAACTGGCGTCGCCCCATTCATGGAAGCCGACTTCGGCCTGTGCACCTACGTACTTGTTGAAGTAATAGGCTCCGCTGAACAAACCTCCAAGGTTCACAGCGTTGTAGTTATAAGGAATCGTCGTCCCGTTTCCCTGAGGAACATTTACGGTTCCCTTGGGGGCAAGGTAGCTGTATCCGGCAAAAATGTCCCATCGGGACGCATAGTCGCCTGGATTTGTAGTGGGCGCGGGCTTGGGGGCATCCTGGGCTGCCAATGCGATCGGGGTGAACGCGAGGCACGTGATCGCGAGCGTCCGGCTCAGGGATTTCAATTTCTGCAAATGCATTCTTGTTTCCTCCGCAATTCAATCTGGTTTTTGTCTTTTGGGGGACAGCGATTGACTTGCTCTGTTTCCCGTTTAGTCAAATTTGCTCACCGAATCCGTTTTCAGGTCCGGCCGAATTTGCTCGCTGAAGTTGGTACGGAAACCATTGACACGACACTAGTAAGCGTACCATAGGGGAAAGCCCTGAGGGACACTTTCTGAGGCATGTTGCCCCTACTGACACTCCCCGAAAGCACAAGAACCGTTGGGACCCAAACTACCCGAATCTTCCCCCGTGTTCAGCAGCTTCGAGATCCTACCCACCCTGACATTCCGGGGCTTATTCGGCATTGAGGGTTTTGAGCAGACTGCGTGGTTCACGCTGAATCTTCTCTTGAAGAAGCGTAATTGCGTAGATGAGTTGCTCAGGACGGGGTGGACATCCGGGCACATAAACGTCCACCGGAATCACCTGATTCACTCCCTGGACGATTGCGTAGTTGTTGAAGACACCACCCGAAGTGGCGCAGGCGCCCATCGATATAACCCACTTTGGCTCCGGCATTTGATCGTAAAGCCGCCGGATCACGGGCGCCATTTTTTGGGAGACCCGGCCGGCGATGATCATAAGGTCGGCCTGGCGCGGAGACGGCCGGAAGACCTCGGCGCCGAATCGAGCAATGTCGAAACGCGATGCGCCCATCGACATCATTTCGATAGCGCAGCATGCCAGTCCAAAAGTGACCGGCCAAACTGAGCTTTTGCGAACCCAGTTCACCGCAAAGTCGAGAGAGGTGAGGAGAACCCCCTCCGGTTGCTCAAAACCGTAGTTGACTTCCTTGAGCTTGGCGCGATTCTGCGCACTGCTTTCCAATGCACCGAAGACGTAGCGATCGCGCTCCTGCGTTGACGCCATGCAACTACTATAACTCCAAATCGCTCAGAGACAAGCATGACAGGATATCGAACCGATGGGACCGTCTTCCACCATTGTCCCGCGCAAAGAATTTGTGAGTACCATGAAATCCTCATGTGAGATGCGATCCCATGCGCTATTCTCCAATGTTCACCATTTCATGCAGCAGGAAGACACCGGGCGCCGCACAAGCGGCGAAAGATCTCGGATGTTCCGTTTCGCCTGCAGTTTGAAGCCGGTTCGGGTTGCTCTCTTGCGAAGCAGTTTGGTTTCCATCTCTCCGCATTCGCCCAGGGGCTCATTTGAAACGAAGTTAATCGGAGCGAAGCTGAAATGAGTTGTACGCGCAAGATGCTGTTCTTATCCGCGATGTTTGCCCTTCCCGTTTTAGCGTCGGCACAAGAGGCCGCATCGGCCCCGGCAACACAAACCGAAATCGCCGCCCTCCGGCAGTCCATTCAAAATGCACAGATGAACGCCGACAACGCTTGGATGCTGATGTCGGCAGCGTTGGTTTTGCTCATGACGGGTCCCGGCCTCGCGCTTTTCTACGGCGGCCTGGTGCGCCGTAAAAACATCCTGGGCACCATGATGCAGAGCTTTGCCATGATGGGATTGGTCACGATTCTCTGGGCCATTCTCGGCTACTCGCTCGCTTTTGGCCACGGCAACGCATTTGTCGGAGGATTCGAACACGCATTTCTGCGCGGCGTCGGTCTCACGCCGAACGCAGACTACGCGGCGACGATTCCCGAACAGACCTATATGGTCTACCAGCTCATGTTCGCCATCATCACCCCGGCACTCATTACAGGAGCTTTCGCCGAGCGCATGAAGTTCAGTGCCATGGCGGTTTTTCTCTCTCTCTGGTCGTTGTTCGTCTATTGTCCGATGGCTCACATGGTATGGGGTGTGGGTGGCCTGTTGAATGCGAGCGGGGGGCATATTCCCAGCCTCGACTTCGCAGGCGGGACCGTGGTTCACATCACCTCCGGCGTTTCCGCACTCATCACTGCAATTTATCTTGGGAAGCGCCTCGGCTACCCCCACACCAACATGCCGCCGCATTCCATGGTCCTCAGCTTTATTGGCGCTTGCCTGTTGTGGGTGGGCTGGTTTGGGTTCAATGCCGGCAGTGCCCTCGGCTCCGGCCCGCTGGCCACCAGCGCTTTCGTGAACACACACTTCGCCGCTGCCGCAGCCGCCTTCGGCTGGACCATCGCAGAGTGGATCCACAACGGCAAACCAACAGCCCTGGGAGCGATCTCAGGCGCAGTTGCCGGCCTGGTTGCGATTACCCCAGCCTCGGGCTTCGTGCAGCCCTTCTCCGCCCTGCTCATCGGCGTTGTCGCCGGGGCTTTCTGTTCGTTTATGGTCTTCGAGGTAAAAAGCCGCCTGGGTTACGACGACTCACTGGACGCTTTCGGCGTACACGGGGCAGGCGGCACCCTGGGTGCCCTCCTCACGGGCTTCTTCGCGACCAGCGCCATCAACGCCGCGTTTGGAAAGGGCATTCCGACCGGCGCAATCGACGGCCACTGGAGCCAGGTTCTCAACCAGGCAGCGGGCGTCGCCGTTGCTTGGGGCATCTCCGTCGTGGGCACATTTGTGCTCCTGTTCGTCGTCGATAAAGTGATCGGGCTGCGCGTCTCGGCGGAAGAAGAGTCGGCCGGACTCGACCTCTCGCAACACGGCGAAGAAGGGTACGATCTCAATTCGTGAACAGTTTGTTTATCTTCTGTTGAAAAGTTTCTACCCCGTCAGCCCACACAGCAGCTCGGACTGATAGGCTGTCATAGGCATTTTTGAAAACAATGTTCTCCGATCGTTTTTCGGAATGCTGTAACGAGGCTCTGGCACATGCTCAAGATCGAAGCGGTTCTCCAGCCGTCGAAGCTGGATGCAGTCAAAGATGCCTTGCTCGAAGCCGGCATCGAAGGTATGACCATCCTTGAAGCCCGAGGCCACGGCCGCCAGAAGGGCCATACGGAGTTCTACCGCGGCCGCGAGTACACAGTTGACCTTCTGCCCAAGGTCAAGATCGAGTTGGTCATCACCGACGACCTCAAAGAAAACGCGATTCAGGCCATCATCAGCGCCGCACGCACAGGCCGCATCGGCGATGGAAAGATCTTCGTCAGCCGCATCGACGAAGCCATCCGCATCCGCAACGACGAGCGCGGCGAATCGGCGCTCTGAGCAACCTCTGATTAAGTGGTTGTTTTGAAAGGGCACGACTTCAGTCGTGCCAAAAGCGCCGCCAAATCGTTTCGGGCTTCAGCCCCTGATGAGGGACGTTCCGCATCCTATCGAAACCATGGTGCGATTTCTTACGCCAGCACCTTCAGCCCATGCTTCTCGACAATATCCAGAAGCTTCAGCGCCATGCCGCTCGGCTTCTTCGCGCCGCTCTCCCACTTCTCCACCGTCGATTCGCTCGTGTTCAGATAGCGCGCGAACACCGGCTGACTCACCTTCTGGCTCTCGCGAATTCGCTTGATCCGCCTCGGCTCCATCTTCGCAGGCACCGAAAGGCACGACTCATCGAACTCCCGCATCGTTGCCTTGTCGATTGTTCCTGCGCGATACATGCCTTCTACTGCGCTGTGGACGGCTTCAAACGCCTCGCTCCTATACCTTCTGTTTCTGGTCATGGCATATCTCCACAAGCTCCTCGAGTTGCAGTTCTTTCACGATTGCGGTCTCCGTTTTGCGGGCATACAGGTCGGCCAAGCCCCTGAAATTTCTCAATTCATCGTTGTCGATGTTGGCGCCGTCCTTCTTCGCAAACAAATATGCAAAAACCCAGTACATGCCTCCTTTGGCCACAACGATCGACCGGTACCGATTCTTGCTCAGCCGCTTCTTGAAGACTCCGCCGCCCAAATCGTCGGCCTGCCCTGACATCACCTGCCAGATCGCAGCGCAAAGCTCATTGTCATCAATCAGGGCCTTCCGTGCTGCTTTCGAAAACCACGCAGTCTTGAAAACCCGTTGTCGCCCTGCGGCCTGCTTTATGGCAATTCAAGTGTAGCACGAGGTGCTACAGCCGCAACGATCCACGGCCCCACTGAACCCAACCTCGCCCAAGAGCCCGATCCCTGTTCCCTGATCCCTGATCCCTGATCCCTGATCCTTCAAAGTTTAGTATTCTGTTAAAACAATCTTTTTGGCTTCGCCGAACCACCCACATTTGACATGACTCCAGTCGCTTTGGCGGTTGACGACCTACGGGATCAGTATCTTCGGGAGATGGCGCTCGTCCGCCAGACCTGTGAACGTACGGGCGATGGGACTGCTGCGATTCGGCGCCGGTCCGCCGTAGTCGACCGGATTCTGATCGAAATGTGGCGACGCGCCTTCGCCGGCCAAACGCCTCCCAATATTTCCCTCCTGGCCCTCGGCGGATACGGACGCAAAGATCTCTTCCCTTTCTCCGACATCGATGTGCTCTTCGCCTTCGCCGACGACAAGACAGAAGAGCAAGCCCGCGAAGCAGTCAGAGGCATCATTCAAGGGATGTGGGACATCGGCCTGCGCGCCAGCCCCAGTTCGCGCACCATCAAGGAAATAGCCCGCTTCGATCCGGACAATCTCGAATTCACACTCGCCACACTCGACCGTCGCTTTCTCGCCGGGCAGTTCCCCCTCTATCAGCAGCTTCACCAAACCGTTCTTCCCGGCCTGGTCTTGAGCGAGTGGAACACCATCACCCAAAAGCTGGGAGAGGTTGCCCGCGCTCGCCACGCCAAATTCGGCAACACAATTTTTCATCTCGAACCCAATCTCAAAGACTGTCCCGGCGGCCTGCGCGACTACCATCTCGCCGTCTGGTTCGCGCTCTTGTTTCACTTGAAGGAAACAAAAGAATGGCCACGCCAGCGCGGTGGAGTCTTCCAGAGCGCACGCGGCGATGCCGAAGCCGCCTTCGACTTCCTCGCCGCTGCCCGATGTTTTCTTCACTTCCGCCATGGCCGCGATGACAATACGCTCGACTGGCAATCGCAGGACGAAGCCGCAGCCAACTCCATCGGTCTCGAAACCCGCGGCACCGCAGACCCCGCCTACTGGATGCGCACCTACTATCGCCACGCGCGCATCATCTATCGCCGCGCTGCGCTCTTAATGGAACACCTGCCCGCCCCGGTCAGCTTCTATCGCCAGTTTCGCCGCCGCCGCACACCCATTGCCGGCACCGACTTCATCCTCGACCAGGGACGCATCGACATCCTTCCCGGCGCGCAATTCTCAGACACCGCCGCCATCCTGCGCATCTTTTCGTTGATGGCAACGCACGGCTACGCGCTCTCCCAAGCCGCCGAGGACCGCATCACCGACGCGCTGCCCGCACTCGCCATCCATATCCCTGAGGGCCCATATTTGTGGAATGCGCTGCGCGAAGTGCTGCTCGGTCCGCACGCAGCGCACGCTCTGCGCACCATGCACGCGCTCGGCGTACTCGAAATGCTGATCCCCGAATTCCACGGCATCGACGCTCTCGTGATTCGGGATTCTTACCATCGCTACACCGTCGACGAACACACCTTTCTCACCATCGATAATGTTCATGCGCTGCGCCAACCTACCCACGACTGGGAACACCGCCTCGCGCAGCTGCTGCCCGAAGTGGACCGCCTCGATCTGTTCATGCTTGCGCTGTTGTTGCACGACACAGGCAAGGGCCGTCGCAGCGGCGCGCACACCGGCCAGAGCGTCGAGCTTGCCGATAGCTTCCTTGCGCGGCTCGACTTCGATACCGAGGAGCGTGAATCGATCCTGACCCTCATCCGCCTGCATCTCGAAATGTCGAACGCCATGCGCCGCGATATCTTCGACATCGAAAACATCCGCGCCTTCGCCGACAAAATCGGCGGCCCCAGCCTGCTGAAGATGCTCACTCTGATGACTTACGCGGATATCAAGGCCGTCAACCCCGAAGCGCTCACGCCGTGGAAAGCCGAAAATCTCTGGCAGTTCTACATGGCCACGGCCAACTTCATGGACCGCAGCGTCGATGAAGTTCGCTACCACGCCGCCATCGATCCGACGCTGTTGAATCGCATTCGGGCGATGGTCCCGGCGACCCTGTATGGCGACCTCAAGCAATTCCTCGAAGGCCTGCCGCAACGCTATCTGCAGACCCGTCTTCCTGAAGTCATCCGCGACCACTTTCAGCTCGCCGCCAAGCTCGACGAGGATCCGGTCCAGCTCGACCTTCGCCCCCATCGCCAGCTCTTCGACCTCACCGTCATCGTGCGCGATCGCACCCGCCTCTTCGCCGATGTGGCCGGAGCTCTGGCTGCCTGGGGCATGAATATCGTCAAGGCCGGAGCCTTCTCCAACGAAGCGGGCGTCGTGGTCGATAGCTTTCAATTTACCGACGTCTTTCGCACCATCGAACTGAACCCCAGCGAGAAGGATCGCTTCCTCGCCTATCTCCACGACGTGGTCGCGCAGAAAGTGCCGGTCAACCAGATGCTCGAATCGCGAGCGCACCTCAACAGCGCCGGCAACATCAAGGTCGAGGTCACGACACGCCTGCAATTCGATAACGAGTCGTCCAGCCACTCAACCCTGCTGCAAGTCGTGGCCCAGGACGTCCCAGGCCTTCTACGCCAGATCGCGCTCACTCTCAGCACACACCAGTGCAACATCGAAGTGGCGCTCATCGATACCGAAGGCGAGACAGCAATCGACGTTTTCTATCTGACCAGCCAAGGAGCCAAGCTCACTCCCGAGACGCAACAAGCCCTGGCCACCGATCTCACCGCCGCCGTCGAAGCCATGCGCGCCCCCGCTTAAGTTGCATCCCTCCCCACTCCCCACAGAACCTGGAGAAATCCTGGGCTCGCCGAACATTGTTGTCTCTTTGGGACAGAACAAGCTGGCCAAGCCGCATCTCAATCTGTACATCGGAGTACCGCATGTCTCGGCTCTTTCTTTCCCTTCTTTGCTCGTTCGCATTTGCACTCCAGGTCCTGGTCATAGCCGGGTGCGGCGGTTCGCCTTCAACGACCAGCAGCCCAGGCTCCGGCGGCGGTTCCGGGGGGAGCGGCGGGACCGGCAGTGGTGGCGGATCGGGGAGTGGCGGATCGGGGAGTGGCGGATCGGGGAGTGGCGGCACCGGCAGTGGTGGCGGGTCCGGAACGGCAAGCACTGCGGGATGCGGCGGTACAGGATATGGATATAACAACGGAAACGGCGAGGTAACCGGCGTTTGGATGCAAAGCCCCTCACCCGGTCCGAATCCAGGCAATGTCCAGGTGACTGCAACCGCATACGGCCCCGCTACCGTTGCCCAGTGGACGGTTTGCCTCGACGGTCAAGCCGTGTATCAGACAAATAGCGCTGCAAGTTCCATCTCCCAGGCGGTTGTTATTCCCACTGGCCAGCATCTTCTCTGGGCAAGCGCGGCGGACGCCGCGGGCGATTCCGACAGATCGGAGATTCATTTGATCCAGGTTGGAACGCCACCGACCAGCGGCACTGAGCTGCCCACTCCGCCTGCAGACGCGCAGGTGCTATCGGAGATGCAGAACAACACCGCCAACTGGAGCATCTGCAGCCTCTGTGCGGCGGGCACCAACACCACCGGCAATTACACCATGACCTTTGACCAGAGCCAGCCCTCCATGAGCGGCAGCAGCCTTGAGATGTACGCCGACGGGCCGTCCTGGACCAACGTTCTGTTTATGGATACGATGTTGGGCACCAGTGCCAATTCCCATTTTTTATGGGATTTCTGGGTCTACCACGACCCCGCTGCCGAAGCCCACTTCTGGTCCTCGGAGTTCGATCTCTGGCAGGTTCTTGGTGGCAGCGAGTTCATGATCGGAAGCCAGTGCGACTTTGGAGACGGCTATTGGGCCACCTGGGATAGCCAGGGCGGTGCTTGGGTTCTCAATGGAATCCCTTGTCCGCACTGGACGCCTGGCTGGCACCACGTTCAGTGGTACTATGAGCGCCTCAATGCCACGCAGTATCGCTTCGACACACTCGTGTTCGACGGTCAGGCATACGGATTAAATCAGACCTGGTCGGTCAACACTACCACTTGGGCGGATATGATCGGCATTCAATACCAACTGGACCAGGATCCCAGCGGTACTCCACTTCACGAATGGGTCGATAACGTGACTCTGACGATGTGGTAAGGCGCCACTCGCCCCACAGTGAAACGAACATCTGCAAGTACCCGACACACCGGAAACGTAGCAATCTCCGGCAACCGATCTCACCGCCGCCCTCGAAGCCATGCGCGCACCCGCCGCGTAGAACAGCAGCAACTCCCCATATACACGGCCTTCGTTCGGAGGGAGCTGGGGCCTTCACAGGCTGCGGAAAAACTCGCCCCAAGAGCGGTTTTGAAAGGGCACGAGTTGACTCGTGCCGATAAGTCGATTCGATTGACGCCGGCTTTAGCCGCGGAGGGATGTATTTCACAATTCTTCGCGGAACCTTTGACTTTTCCGCAGCCTGTTCAGGCCCCTGAATCAAGCGTACCCAGCGGACCGGGCTTTGGCCTCGGATGGCGTTCGTCTACTGATGCATGCGCGCGAGAAGAGCGGCGTAGCGGGAGTCGTGCCGCACGGAGTCAAGGAGCGGGTCAACGCGAATGAATGCCATGCTGAAGCAATGGTTGTCGATCGCGCGTTGGAACGATTCGAAGGCATGGTCGAGAGCATTGACGCGAAGATCGTCTACGCCGATTTGATAGGCGGTGCAGGCTCCGGCCGTGGTGGTGTGGAGAGCGCGGGTGTATGCGCGCCAATATTCCTCCCATCCATGTTGCCGGTACACGCTAAGAAGAGCAGCGCTGTCGAGCTTTGGCTCGGCCTCGTGCAGCGCCAACACGTCATGCCGTACGGCCTCGTCCTGGTCGCCCTTCTGCTCATAGATGAGGCCAACGTAATGTTCCACGGACCCGGACCCCTGCTCCATCTCGGCGGAGCGCTGCAGTTGAGCAAGCGCGGCATCGTATTGGCGGTCGTAGTAAAGAGCAACGCCCAGCCGGCGGTTGACAAGGAACGATAGCGGATCAAGCTGAAGTGCACGCCGCATGTGAGTGACGGCATCTTGCGGACGGCCTACAGCGTCGAGATAGACGGAGTACTTGAATTCAGCGATGGAGTCGCTTGGACTAAGAGAGATGCCGCGGTTGAGATCCTCCTCTGCCGCGGTCCAATCCCACGAGTAAATGGTTTGGACGCTGCCGAGTTCGGTGTAGGCTTCGCCGTTCTGGGGATCGAGCTGGATGGCGCGCTGGGCTGCGGCGATCGCTTTGGGCATGAGCTGTTCGGGCGTGCCCAATGTTGTAGGTCGTGGCGGCATCGAGCGCGGAGGCGTAGCCGGCCTAGGCGGAGGCGTAGCCGGGATCGAGTGCAACGGCCTGCTGAAAGGACTCGAGGCTGTGAGCGAAGTCCTGCTTGTTAAAAAAGTAGCGGCCACGCAGATAGGCGTCGTGGGCGGCGGGGTTGACGGGCGCGCGCGGCGAGGCAGCGGCAAGGACGAGCCGGGCCTGAGTGGCGATCTGCTGTGCGACGCTGTCCTGGAGGGAGAGGACATCGGATGCGGAGCCTTCAAAGGACTGTGCCCAGAGGTGGCGGTCGGTGCGCGCATCGATGAGCTGGGCGGTGATGCGAATCCGTTCTCCTGAGCGGACGATGGAGCCCTCGACGATGGCGTCGACGCCGAGCTGGTGGGCGATGTCGGGAAGGGAGCGGCCGGAACCCTTGTTAGCCATGACGGACGTGCGCGAGACGACGCGAAGGTTGGGGATACGCGCGAGTTCGGTGATGAGCTCGTCGGTCATGCCGTCGGCGAAGTATTCCTGGCCAGGGTCGCCGGAGAGATTCTGAAGAGGAAGAACCGCAATCGAGCCGATTGGCGGCGCGACTGTCTCGATGGAAGAAGCGGGCAGCTAGCGGATGGGGACCGAGGGTGAGTATCGCCGATGAAGACGAGGACGGAGGCGCACAAAGCGGCGACCAGCCAAAGTCTATGCCGCGGTTCGCTGGCCGGCAAGAGATCGGGACCTGCAGAGCCGTCGCGCGCCGCATACTCGTCCGGCGCCGTGACGATCTCCGGCACAGGAGGGGTCGCTGGTGAAGGTTCGACCACGGACAGAGCGGGAAGATCCTCGACTGGCGCTTCGGAAAATTGGGCCGGCCCGGTGACCTCTGGCTCAACCTCTGTAACGGTTGCGATGAACCGGTAACCAGAGCCGGAAATTGTCTGCACATAGATTGGCAGGTCCCGAACTGTCGCCTAGAATCTGGCGGATCTTGCGAATTGCCGTGTTGATTCCGTGTTCGATATCGACGAAGACTTCCCGGTCCCATAAGCGCTGGGCAATTTCCTCCCTGGTGACAACCTGTCCATGTTTGGTGACCATGAGAACGAGGAGTTCGAGAGGCTTCCGCTCGAGCTTGAGCCTGCGGCCTTTGCGGCAAAGCTCAAATGTGCCGCAATGAAGGCTGAAGTCGCCGAATTGATAGACGGCAAACGGCACGGTTCCCTCCCGAAGGTGGCTGAAGTATAGCATTGAAGAAAAACGATCAGGCATGGTTCCCTTGTAAATTGAGTGACTTACGTCTTCATCTTTCTTCACCTCTTAATTTACCTTCCTCCATTGTTCCCGCACTCGAATTTGCGTTCTATCGAATGCAAGCCGGCAAATCCCCCCGGCGGAGGAGGAAGTGATGAGGTCAGGAAATTCGAAACTTTTGCCGCTGGCTAAGCAAAAACTGCGGAGGCTCTCGCTTGTAGGGTATATCTGCGTCCCGCTCCTGCTGACACCCGCACTGGTCCAGGCGCAGGATTGGCAGGTGCAAGTGGGCGCCCAGAGCAAGGACATGGGACAGCAGGTGATCGCTTTCCTGCCCAATGAACTGTGGATTCATGCCGGCGACTCCGTTGCTTTTACAGTCGCGACCGACGAACCGCACACGGTGACATTTTTGACCCCAAACCAGGTGCGGCCGCCTTTTCCGGTCGGCTGTCCAGGCACAACGCCGAGCGGCAGCGCTGAAGATGGATCGAGCTGCGTGAATAGCGGAACGCTGACCAAGGGGCAGGGATACGCAGTGACGTTTCCGACGGCTGGAGATTACAAACTCGTTTGCCTGTACCACCAGAATCACACTGCGATGATCCACGTTCTTGACCTCTCTGCGGACCTGCCGCATAACCAGGCGTTCTACAGGGCTGAAGCCGAGGACATGGAAAGGGACTTGCTTTCTTCTGCCGGCCACATGATCGATCGCGACATGGACAGTTCAACCGGCCAGGTAACAGCGGGAACAGGCGCGATCGTAGCGACGGGCGGCGGGTCCGACACATTGTCCGTGATGCGCTTCATGCACCCGGACAAGGTCGTGCATGTTGGAGACACGGTGGAGTGGACGAACGATGACCCGATAACGCCACACACGATCACCTTCGGCGTTGAGCCGGATAATCCCATGCCGCCGTCTGCGAACGTAACCATGGATCCGGATGGAGCGCTGCACGCTACTGTGAGTTCGATAACCGACAACGTGCATTCGGGCTTCATTTCCGCGGCTCCGCAGGACCAGATCGGGTTACCGCAGCCGTTACCGGGCATAACACGGTTCCGCGTGACATTCACGCGGCCGGGCACCTTTCAATACAAGTGCGTGCTGCACGACGGCCTGGGGATGCTCGGTAAAGTGACCGTTTTGCGGTGAGCTGATAGAGGATTCGAGATTGTCGAGTAAGGCGAATCCTGGTTGCAGGCGCGGTTGGCAATCGCGGGTCTCGCTCGGCGCTGACTGCATCGAAGCGTGACCTGCGCTTGCGGTCTGCTGCGAAGGTGGTGGATCGCAACGCTGTGACAGCAGCGAAAGCTCAAGAAACAATCACGCAGGAACCAGATGCACGTTCTCGAAAGGACGACCCTCCCCATGCGGAACTTTTTGGTTCTTCTTATGAACCCAAACCAGGAACGACAACTCAAGAGCGTGTCAACTCTGCCGCTCTTACAGGAGGCGGGCATGAAATCAATCACTCGACTTGGTATGACAAGAGTTTTTCTGTTGCTTCTGGTCGTGAGTACGGTTGCAATGGTTCCCCAAAGAGCTTCAGCGGCGGATCAATTACTGATGCATGTGCCGGGAATTCCCGGGAGCTCGCAACTCCGCGCTGGCTGGATCGACCTGTATTCGTTTTCGGGAGGCGCGGTCGCGCCATCGAGTTCCACCGGGTTCGGAAAGTTACTCCAACCGTCCACTCCGCCATGTCAAGTGATGGTTAGCAAACCGCTCGACGTAGCTGGACCGCGTCTGTGGGCAGCCACGGCAACTGGGCAGACCTTCAACACCGTCGAACTTCAGGTATGGGCGCCTGAAAGCACCACGAAGTATTTGCTATACGACATTCTGCTGACGAATGCACAAATCACCAGCGTCTCGGACTCCGGCACGAACGAGTCCCCCATCGAGACCCTTTCACTGAAAGCTGCCGAGGTGACTCTGGCCTTCACCCCTCAAAACGACGACGGCAGCCCGGGCACACCCGTAACAAGCACCTTCGCGTGCAATTGATCTTGGATTGGAGGCAAGCGCCTACGTGGACCCTTAGAAAAAATCAATGCACCGGTTTTTGGCGGGCCTCTGTGGTCCTGGGTCGGCATGCCGGCTACGACTGGAAAAGGGGCGGGCGGCCCATACCAACTTAGCCACCGCTGAGGCTGCCCCAGCCTTTTTTCTGGCGAAGGGTGGGTAGGCTCTCGCCGCGCGCGCAGTTTACCGCAAACCGGCTTCATTCTTCGCAAATTCCCGCCAACCTCTGTGCTGCACGATACAAATTGCTCCGAACACAGTTTTCGATAAAATGCGCAACCCGCATGAACATTGGTGATCGTCGATACAATTGTTCCACGTGGAACAATTTGGACTGGCCGTCCCGGCAATTGTTTCAGGTGGCGGCTAAGTTTCAGCTTGTTCCACGCCGCGCAGATTGTTCCACGTGGAACAATTTGAGGTAATGTGACGCAACTCCGCAGCGTGCTGGCTGGACAGCGATTGTCCGAACGGCACGTCTTAAAATTGATTTATGCCCGCCCTTCTCGACGCCATCGACATCAAGCGCAAGATGTATTTCGAGTTCGAAAACGCACCCTACTACTGCATGGACGTGGATGTCTCCACTCCTACCGCGCGAGGTGGCCAGACCCTCGTTCGCCTTAAAATGCGCAACCTGCTCACCCGCGCCGTCTTCGACAAGACCTTCAAGGCCGGCGAAAAATTCAAAGAGCCGGACCTCGAAACCGTCGAAGCATCCTACCTCTACTCGGATGGCGAAGGCTCGCACTTCCTCGATCAAGTCACCTTCGACACCCTTACGCTCTCCAGCGACAAGCTGGGCGACGCTCTGGATTTCCTGCTCGAAGGCGCGATCATCCGCGTCGACAAATTCAACGGCAATCCGATCGGGCTGCAGTTGCCCACGCAGGTCGAGCTGGCAGTGGCTTACACAGAACCGGGCGTGCGCGGCGACACCGCAAGCGGCGCGGTCACCAAGCCCGCGAAGCTCGAGACCGGTCTCGAAATTCGCGTGCCCTTTTTCATCAAAGAAGGAGAAAGGGTGAAGGTTTCAACTGAGACGCGCGAGTTTGCGGGAAGAGCGTAAGCGATTTGTGCCGATTCCGGCTGCTCCGAGCGGAGCGTGAATCAACACAACGTTAACAATGACTCGTTCCCTGGCTCATTACCATCGAGGAAGGCCGCGATGCCGGCCTTTCCCTATGAAGCTACTTGAGATAGGCGCGCACCAGGTCGATCAGGTCCTCCGCCAGCTCAGGAGCAATCTGCTCTTTGGCTCCGTCCGCCAGGTGGAATCGAATGTGCGTCTCGAGCACTTCGCCCATCAGACTGTTCACGCCACCGCGTACCGCAGCCAGCAACATCAGCTGGTCTCCGCAATCGTCGTCGGACGTAAGTGTTCTTTCCACGGCATCCAATTGCCCGCGAAGTTTGCGGACGCGCTGCAACAGCTTGATCGTTTCCCGCTCATGATGCGACATCGGATTCGCCCTCTTGACAATACCCAGTGGGGGTATACCATCTACCCAGCGGGGGTATAGCTTCGATTATTGTATCCCTCATTGCCGGCGCCTCCACATCCCAATAGGACGAATATGTCGATACGGAAGCTTGCAGTTCGAAGGCTGACCTCGATATGCAGGTTCGCAGGTCTCGCGCTCGTGACTGCTGCTTCGATCTCGGCGCAGGCCCCGGTCAATGGAATCGAGGCCAAGGCAATCGATTCCGCGTCTCAGTTCCCCTCAGCGCCCGAACCGCAAGCAAGACCATCGCTGGCTGCAAATGTGGCTGCGCCGGCCCCAGGGATGGAAAGGCAAATCGAGATTGGACAAGAGCTGGCCGCAGACCCCGGTCCTGCCGGCCGCGAGTCACAGGAGTCGCCCGTCGTCGCCATGGCTCCCCATCCGGAAGACAGCATCTACTGGATTTCGGGGCAGGCCAACATCATCTTCCAGGGCAGACTGCCTTTTCACTCTCCGTATGAAGGGCCGAACAGTTTTCGCAGTTCGGCAGAGTACAAGACCTCGATGGTTGGGACACTCTACACGGCACTGCGCCGCAGCCGCTCCATACGCTACAACACCGATCTGATCCTCGACGTAGAGAGCGCCGGCGGACGCGGACTGAGCCAGGCCTTGGGGCTTGCCGGATTCACCAATCTCGATGTGGTGCGCAATCCGTATCTGGGTTCCACTCCCTACCTGGCGCGTTACCAGATTCATCAAGTGATTGGTCTATCCGAAAAGACTACCAGCCAGGAGCCAGGATTCTTTGGGCTGGCACCTACCGTTCCGTTGCGCCGCTTGGAATTCCGAATCGGCAAGCTGACCTTACCCGATTTCTTCGATGTCAATGGACCAGGCTCCGACAGCCATCTTCAATTCATGAATTGGACTGTGGACAACAATGGTGCATGGGACTACGCCGCTGACACGCGCGGGTACACGGTGGGCGGCATGGCCGAGTACGACGATCGGGCCTGGAGCCTGCGCTACGGCATCTTTGCCATGCCGACCGTGGCCAACGGCATCGATATGGATTGGGCATTCAGCCGGGCGCACGGGCAGAATGGCGAGTTCGAGCTGCGTCACAGTTTTGTGAGCAATCACAAGGGCGTGACGCGGTTGCTGTTTTACGCAAACCGGGCCCATATGGGAACGTACCGGGAAGCGGTCAGAGATTTCCTCAATGGAACAGACACCGCAACATACGGCGTAACCGTGCCGACGAGCACGCTGCACGAGCACTTTGGCGCGCTCAAGTACGGCTTTGGCTATAACACCGAGCAGGAATTGACAGAAAATCTGCGCGTTTTCGGCCGGTTCGGATGGAACGAGGGCCAACATGAATCCTTTGCTTACACTGAAGTCGATCAGACCGTTGAAGTCGGTGCCGACTATTTCGGAAGCCGTTGGCGTCGCCCCGTGGACAAGATCGGCCTCGTCGTGGTGTCCAACGCCATCAAGGGTGACCACCAAGACTATTTAAAGCTGGGCGGCCTGGGTTTTCTGCTGGGCGATGGAACGCAGAATTACGGCCGCGAAAACATCGTGGAGAGTTACTACAACTGGCACGCGTGGCGCGGTTTGTTCTACTCCCTGAACGTACAGCACATTGATAATCCCGGATACAACCGCGATCGGGGACCGGCGTGGGTCGGATCGGTACGCGCGCACGTGGACTTCTAGAGCAGTTTCACAATTCACGTGCCCTTTTCGGTTCCGCGAAAGGAGTCATTTTCTTTAAGGAAAATGCCACTCGGCAGCGGTGGCTTCGGGGTACAGCAATTGTGGAACTGCTGTAGTGTCCTGTCTCTAAAGTTCCTGGCAAAACGCCCGAAGGAACAACAGCAGATTCTTCGCGCACTACCCCCGAACTCCGCCCCAAAGAGCAACGACCGCTCTTTGGGACCCCGGAACGGAAAGGCGTTCGGGGCTCCTTTCGCTTAGAATGACAAGCTCTGTTTTGTAATGAATTTTAGAGAAAGGACGCTAGTGCGTGCGAAAGCAGCCAGTCCAGTGGCTTATCTCATCTGTGTGTCATGGACGCATGGACGGACGCCGCCGGCGGCTAAACTAGAATCTTCTCCTCAGGCGGAGGATGGCGTGGTCCCTTTCGACGGCCGATGTGTCCTTGTCTACGACATCGGGGGAAGTCATATTTCTGCGGCAGTCTGCGCTGAATCCGATCTCGGGCTCGGTACAGTCGCGAAAGCCCTTCAGCCCCAGTCAATCGAAACATTCCTTGAGACACTGAAGCAGCTGGCGTCGCAGGTCACAGCCAACACCTCATGCGTATCTGGCGCCATGCTCGCGATGCCAGGGCCCTTCGACTACGCTGCAGGCGTGAGTTGGATGCAACATAAGATGCCCTATCTCTATGGCATCAATGTCCGCCATGCGCTCGCTGAGCGAATGGGGTGGAAAGACGAACAGGTGCAATTCCTCAACGATGCTGCCGCATTTCTGTTGGGCGAAATTGGAGCCGGAGCAGCGCATGACGTTTCGCGCACCGTTGGCATCACACTGGGAACTGGCATCGGCTCGGCATTTGCCATCGATGGACATCTTGTAACGGATGGACCCGGCGTTCCCCCCGGAGGCGAAATCTGGAATCTACCTTTTGAAGGTGGCATCGTTGAAGATCTCATCTCCACCCGTTCAATCCAGCAGGGATACAAGGAACGCACCGGGCAAGGGCGCGAAGTGGCGGAGATCGCGGCTGGCGCCGCACAAGACCCCGCGGCAGTCCAGGTCTTTCAGGAATTTGGCCGCGATCTGGGGCGAGTGCTGCGAGCCCTTCTTATTGACTTCGCTCCAGAAGTCGTCGTGCTTGGAGGAGGCATTTCGCACGCAGCTCCTCTTTTTCTTCCCGCAGCTCATCGCGAACTGCAGGGCCTTGCGCTTCAACTGCGCGTTTCTCTGCTTGGTGACCGCGCCCCCCTGGTGGGCGCCGGCGTTTCCTGGTTTTCCCGCGCGGGAAACTCGTGAGCGCAGCCTGCCAGAGTTCCCACGATCCGATCTGGGTAACCTGCGCCGGATGCGTTCTACTGGGCGACTAGAGCAGTTCCACAATTCACATGCCCTTTTCAGTTCCGCGAAAAGTGTCATTTTCTTTAAGGAAAATGCCACTCGGCAGCGGTGGCTTCGGGGTACAGCAATTGTGGATCTGCTGTAGCCGAAGCTATTTTCCGTTGGCGGTGGACTGGCTCTGCGTTCGCGGCTGCGCGGGTAAGGTGTAGATAATTTCGCCCTGCTTGGCGTAGTGCAATTGTTCGCGTGCTTCGTGCTCAATTGCATTGCTGTCGGATTTCAGGCGTTCCACGTGGTCGTGTAGCCGCGCGTTTTCCTGTTGAAGATCCTGGATCTCCTGGCGGAGTTCATGATCTTTTGCGCGCTGTTGCTGCCAAGCTGAAAGACCGTGCTTCCCATTGACCACGCCCCATCCGAAGAGCAGGATCAGCGCAATTGCGATGGTGGTTCCTGCAGGGCGCCACAGCGATTGGGCCGCATCGAGCGCACGCTCACGCAGGAGGTCAAACTTTATTTCTTCGCCGCACCCCGCGGATTCTGTTCTGCCTTCCTGCATTGATCCTCGATATACGTCTACGCTAAGACAAAATTTTTAGCCGCCGCACTCAGCGACTCCATGTCGTGTTCGCTGCGTGCTTCGGAATAAGCCCTGACCACCGGCTCGGTGCCAGAGAGCCGGTAGCAGACCCAGGATCCGTCGCTCAAAATCAGCTTCAGTCCATCGGTCCTAACTACACCGGCTACCTTGCGTCCACTCAGCTCGATTGGATCGGTCTTCAGCTTCTCAGTGAACGCGGCCATGCGGTCCGGGGTCAAGCGGAAGTTCTCGCGGACGGGATAGAAGGAACCTACCTTGGCAAATAAATCTCGTAACTGCGCACCCAGGCTCTTGCCGCGGACCGCGACCATCTCGCTGACCAATAGACCTGCAATCACGCCATCCTTCTCGGGAACGTGGCCGCGAATGGTCAGACCAGCCGACTCCTCGCCGCCGATTGCGATCTTGTCGGCAATAATCAGCTCGCCAATGTATTTAAATCCCACCGGCGTCTCATATAGAGGCACCTTGTGATGTTCGGCGAGGGCATTGATCAGGTTGGTGGTGGCAACACTCTTCGCGACGCCGTTCTTCCATCCGCGCGTTTCCACCAGGTAATCGAAGAGAAGCGCGATGATGTAGTTGGGCTGGATGAAGGTGCCATCTTCATCCACGATGCCGAAGCGGTCCGCGTCGCCGTCGGTCGCGATGCCGATCTTCGCGCCGATCTCCTTCATCTTCGCCTTGCAATCGCCCAGCAAATGATCGTCCGGTTCCGGGGCGTGGCCGCCAAAGAGCACGTCGCGGTAATCGTGCACGGTCTCTACCGTGACGCCGGCCTGGCGAAGGATATGGCAGCTGTAGCCGCGGCCAGCGCCCCAGAACGGATCGTAGACCACCTTGATGCCGGACTTCGCGATGGCCTTCACGTCGACGAGTTCCGCAATCCGCTTGAGAAACTCCGGCTTTACATCGGTGGTCTCAAAACCTGCCGTCGGCGGGTCGGATTTTGGAATCTTTGCATCGGGCGGCGTCGCGGCAATCGCGGCTTCGATCTGCTTCGTCACCTCGGGCAATGCAGGTGCGCCGTCATGTGTCGAAAACTTGATGCCGTTATATTCGGGCGGATTGTGCGACGCGGTGAAATTGATTGCCCCCGAGGTTTTCATCTGGCGGACAGCGTAAGCAATGGCAGGTGTCGGCGCCGGCTTCGGGATTGCGATCGGTGTCACCCCGGCCCCTGCGAGCACACCGGCGGCCTCGGCAACAAAGCTGTCTCCCAGAAAGCGCGGGTCGCGGCCCACCAACACACGATGCGGCTCCGGCTGGGTGTTGACGTACGCGGCTATGCCTGAGACAGCAAGACGAATGTTGGCCACGGTAAACTCGTCGGCCACAATGGCCCTCCAACCGGAAGTGCCAAACTTAATTCCTTTGCTCATCGTTCATCTCCGCGCACCGGGTTCGCCAGCCGCAAAGGAACATACTGCAGCACCGGAGCCGGGACGGCAAGTTTGCTGCATTTTCAGTTCCAATTCAATGCGGATGGAAGCGATGTAACCGGCTGCTCGAGATTTTCCTCCCTCGTGCTTGACAGGCGAAGCCGGTGAGCGCAATATTGCTTCAATTTGGTTTGCTATACAAACTAGTTTACGAGGGCAAAATGCAATATCTATCGTCCCGTCTCTTCGATGAAAACCCCGATCTAACTGCCCGCCGCCTCCTGCAGAAAGCGCACAACCGCGATGGCTTGCCGGAGATTGCGATCGGGCTGTGCTTTCTCGCCGTTGCTTTCTGCATGTGGCTTCAAGTTGCATTTCCGCCAGGATCTCTGCCCTACCGGGAAGCTGCGTTGGTTCTCGGAGTGCTGGTTCCAGCGCTGGGTCTTGGATCAATGTGGGCAATTAAGAAGGTGCGCAGGCATTTCCTGATCGAGCAGGAGGGCTACGTCAAGCTGAAACCCGCCAATCGGAAGCGTCTCGTCCTCATCGGCGTTCTCGCGTTTGTGATCGCAGCTGCGATGGTGGTCGGAATTTATAGGAGAGCGCTTCCACCCAGCAGCTGGATTCTGGCGGGAACGGGGATTGTCGGCGGAGCGCTGGCTGCTCAAGCCGGCCGGTTGCCCCGGTATGTTGTGGGCGGCGTGGTCATGGCGGTGACCGGTATTCTGCTTGCTTTCAGCAGAGTCTCGCTGGAGAAGGGCTACATGATCTTGTACGGATCCATGGGTATTTTGTCTCTCATCTCGGGCTGTGTGGTGCTCTCGCTTTTTTTGCGACGGACATCGGAAGCCGGTCAATGAGATGAGGAATATCCAGCGGCTGGCGGAGATCGATCGGATTATCCACGAGCCGGCGCGTCTTATGATTGTGGCGCTGCTGGCTGCGGTGGAGGAAGCCGACTTTCAGTATCTCCGCCTGGCGACAGGGCTCACCCAGGGAAATCTCTCCACGCATTTGTCCCGACTGGAAGAGGCAGGCTACGTTGCCATTGAAAAGACCTTTCGTGGAAAATATCCGCTCACAATCTGTCGGCTGACGGCACGAGGCAAGGAAGTCCTGGACAAATACCGCAAGGTAATCCGAGCTGCACTTTGAACCGTGCAAAGCAACGTCACTCTCCTTCACCTCGGCGCACGCCACCTGCACTGACGAGGATGTCCCTTATGCCCGAATCCGCCTCACCAGCTCGCATTGTTCTGACCACCGCCGCAAGTCCTGAAGAGGCGGAGAAACTGGCTCGCGCTCTGGTCGAGGAACAGCTCGCAGCGTGCGCCACGCTGATCCCCGCGGTCCGATCGATCTACCGATGGCAAGACAAGGTCGAAGATTCCACCGAGTCCATGCTTCTGATCAAGACGAGCGCGGAGCAGTTGGCCGCCCTCGAAGCCCGCATTCACGCCTTGCATACCTATGAGACGCCGGAGTTCCTGGTGCTCGCAGTTGAATCGGGCAGTCCCGGTTATCTCGACTGGCTCGTGGCAAGTTTAAGCAAACGCTAGTATCCTGTCTCTAAAGTTCATAACAAAATAGGGTTTGTCATTCTGAGCGAAAGAGGCCCCGAACGCTTTTCCCTGGGGTCCCCAAAGAGCGGTCGTTGCTCTTTGGGGCAGAGTGCGGGGGTGGTGAGCGAAGAATCTGCTTTTGTTCTTTCGGGAGTTTTGCAAAGAACTTTAGAGACAGGACACTAGATGCTGCGCCGTTATCCTCCGGTCCATCCAACTGCACTGCGAACCATCTGGTATTCTGGCCTTTTGCAGTCATGCATTGGTTAGTGATTGCCCTTCTTGTTTCGGTTTGCGCTCTCCTGCTTGCGGCAGGGGGAGTGGCGCGTCACATCTGGCTTCAACGCGCCAGGGTCCGCGACACGGCACCGGCGCAATCCGCACCCGCAAGCGAAGAAGCAGATCTAGAATCAGAACCGTAAGGGGATCGAATGCATAAAGGAATTACTTCGCCGATCTCTTCGTCGGCCACGTGGATTGCCGCGCCTTCCTGGCTGCGCACTGCCGGAATCGTTCTCGTCGGCAGCCTGCTACTTGCGATCTGCGCGCACGTGTCGGTGCCACTGGGTTTTACCCCGGTACCGCTGTCCCTGCAGCCCTTCAGTGTATTGCTGCTGGGCTTGCTGCTATCGCCCCGCATGGCAGTCGCCACGCTCGCCGCTTATCTTGGCGAGGGTGCTGCCGGTTTGCCTGTCTTCGCGCCGACGGCGATCGGCGGCATGGCACACTTGCTCGGTCCTACCGGTGGCTACCTGATCGCCTATCCCGTTGCCGCCGGAGTTATTTCGTTGCTCTGGCGTCGCAGGGGGCGCGGATTTTCAATGGCTTTGTTCAGTGCAGCATTAGGCGACCTGCTGATTCTGACCTGCGGGGCCGCGTGGCTCGCTATCGGCACCCACGCTGTGACATGGTCGGCGATCTCCGCCGGAATGCTGACGTTTATGCCGGGAGATGCACTGAAGGTCGCGGCTGCCGCGGGCATTGCGGCGGGCTGGCGACGTGCCCGTCGGCAACCCCAGTAGTTACTTAAAGTAGTTCTGCCGTATTTCGTCGAAAGGACCTTGGTGCTTTGTGAGTAATGAGACTTCAGCTGTGGCCAGCGCGCAAACCGTGAGCGACATTTCCATCGCACACAGTCCGGATTCCGACGATGCCTTTATGTTCTATGGCCTCGCGACCAACAAAGTGCGCGTTCCGGGCTATCGCTTCTCGCACACGCTTTCCGACATTGAAACCTTGAATCGGAAGGCGCAAGACGAGGCCTTCTTCGACGTCACAGCAATCAGTTTCCATGCCTATCCCTATGTTCAGAAGGACTACACGCTCATGGGATGCGGAGGCAGTGTAGGCGAAGGCTATGGGCCGATGATCGTCTCCAACCGCCCACTGGCTCCAACCGATCTGGATCGCTTCCGCATCGCTGTCCCGGGACAACTGACGACGGCTTTTCTGGCACTAAAAATCTTCAATCCCGCGATTGAGACCGAGACGGTCGCCTTCGACCAGATCATTCCCGGTATTCTCTCTGGAAAATTCGAAGCGGGCCTCATTATCCACGAGGGGCAGCTGACCTACTCGTCGAGCGGACTTTATCGGGTGCTCGATCTCGGCGCCTGGTGGCGCGAAACGACCGGCCTGGTGCTTCCGCTGGGCGGGAATGCGATCCGGCGCTCTTTGGGAGCCGAACAACACAAGATTATTTCGAAAGCCTTGCGGGACAGCATCCAGCATGCGCTCGATCATCGCGAACAAGCGCTTGAATACGCGATGCAGTTTGCGCGCGACCTTGATTCCACGCTGGCAAACCGGTTTGTCAGCATGTATGTGAACGACCGCACGCTCGACTATGGTGTGGACGGCCGCAACGCCATTCGCAAGCTTCTCGATGTGGGCCATGAGCGGGGCATTATCCCGATCAAGCCGCAAGTTGATTTTGTCGATTAGTTCAACCACTAAAGATCTTCTAATTTCTGCCGATGCATCCGTAGTCTGAGGTATTCGGGATGCTCGCAGAAATCCAGCCCAAAATTCTGGTCGTTTGCCGCGATTCGGCTTTGCTCACCGGTCTCGAGCCCGTGCTCGCGGTGACGGGTGCGCGGATAGAGGTCGCCGATTGCGCCACGACCGCGTTGACCGCCATGGTGACGGAGCCTTTGCCGATGCTTGCGTTGCTCGACGGGGCGTTGCCGGAAGCAGAGATCGGCCAATTGATTGCGACCGCACACGCATCGGGTGGCGCTCGCACCTATCCGATTGTCCTGCTTTCGGATATCGTTCCTGAGGAATGGAATCGACGCTTGGCCGAAGGGTTTCTCGATGACATCATTCCTCGCGCTCCAACGAATCCTCATTGGCGTCTTCGCATCGATTTCGTGCTTCGTACATACGATCGCCTGCGTGAACTCGATCATCTGCGCGAGGCGGCCCAGGCCAATGCACAAACTGACCCGCTGACCGGCATCTTCAACCGCTCGGCTCTACTTTCTACGTTGTTTCGCGAAACCGATCGGGCACAGCGGTTGAAAAACCCGCTCAGTCTCGTCCTCTTTGAAATAGACGATTTCGAGCACTGGAATTCCGCGTTGGGAACGAAGGCATGCGACGGCTTGTTGCGGACAGTCGTTGAGCGGAGCAGCCGTCTGCTGCGAAGCTATGACACCTTCGGACGAAGCGGCAATCACGAATTTCAGTTGATTTTGCCGGGCTGCAGTACGGTCAATGCGAACTTGCTCGCCGAGCGCCTGCGCATGGATGTCTTCGCGGAACCGATCCTTTCGCTTGGCGAATCGATTCGTTTGTCGGCATGCTTCGGCATTGCTTTGAGCCAGGGCCGCTCGCCCCTGGTGGTCGTGCGCGAAGCCGAACTGGCATTGCATAGAGCCCAGGAATTTGGACCTGAATCCATTCAATGCTTTGTTCACCGACCCGATCTGGAAATGGATCCGATCGGCTTTCTGTCATAAAGGCGAGCGCCACCGCACGCATTTGGGAGAACTCTGCGAGAGCTGGATCCGTCAGGTTGTTGCTGTTTCCTCCAGCGCACTCGCAGGTTCGGCCGTAAACAGGAATTCCTGAAACACATCGTTCGAGAGCATGCGTCCTCGCGCCGTAAGGCGCACCGTCTTCCCATCCGAAGCCACGAGGCCGGACGCGGCCAACCGTTCCACCACAGCGAGAGCCCGCTCGATCCCCTCCAACCCGAACTCACGTTTGAGGGCCTCGAGTTTCACGCCTCCATTCAATCGCAACCCCAGAAACCACGCTTCTTCTTGCTGTCTTTCGGGCGAGAGCCACGCGGTCTCCACTGCTTGCGGACCGGAGAGATAATCCTTTAAATCTTCTGTTGTTTTCGATCGCAGGATGTATCTCAATTCGCCGCGCCGATTGCGGATGGATGGCTCGGCAGCCGCGCGCAAAGCCGAAGAGGCGTCCAGCCCGACGCCCAGGTAGGGTCGTCTCTCCCAATAGCGCAGATTGTGTTTGGACTGAAAACCGCGTTGTGCGAAGTTGGAAATCTCGTACTGTCGCAGGCCGGCCTTTTCGAGTTTTTCGATGGCTGTCTCGTACATCCGCGCGATCGCATCGTCGGCAGGAACCAGTTCCGCGTGGTAACGGGTTCCGCTGCCGAGAAGTTCTCTGCCCAGGCGCGAGTCCTCATCCACTTCGAGCATGTAGACGCTGGCGTGGGGGGTGCCTGTATCGATCAGGCCCGCCAATGACTCATCCCATGAAGCGAAGGTCTGGCCAGCGAGACCGGCGATCAGGTCAATATTCAGGTTAGTAATTCCCGCCGCACGCAGACGGCGCAAATCGTCGAGAACCATGATGCGGTTATGGAGGCGCCCGCTGACATGCGCCTCTCGATCCACGAAACTCTGCACGCCGAGGCTCACGCGATTCACGCCGGCACGTGTGAGGGCTTCTATGGTCTCGTCCGCGAGCTGGCCTGGGGCGCATTCGACCGTGATTTCAGCCGTATTTTCGACGTTGAAACCTGCTCGAATTGCTGCGAAGAGCCGCGCGATTAGTTCCGGCTCGAGCAGACTCGGGGTTCCGCCACCGAAATATATTGTGACAATCGTTCGTGGCAGTTCGACACCCGTCTCCTCTGCCCACGCTTCCGATCTCTGCAGGTCCTCAGAAAGCCGTTTTACATAGTGGGTGTGCTCGCTTGCCGGAAAAACCCCTGAAGCGAAGTTGCAATAAGTACACTTGGAGCGGCAAAAAGGAATCGAAATATAAAGACCGAGCTTGTCGCTTTTTGGGCCTGCCATAGATGAATTCTTTCACGAGATCGACAGCCAGTGTCTGTTTCGGACGGGGGCTCGTGCCAGAATGTAAGAGGGAGACCCCGGGGTGAAAGCGTGGCCAATTCTGGGCATTCTGATTGTCCAGGCCTTTCTTTGTCTTGCTCATTGGTTCCTTTATTTCACCTGGACGGCATTCTGGTGGCCGCTTAGTCCGGCAGCAACATTGGCCCTGAAGTCCGCCCTTATTGGGCTTTCAGTCATTTTCATCGTGGGCGCTTTGCTCGGCTTCCGATTTACCAACTGGCTGGTCGCGCTGTTTTATCAAATCGCCGCTGTCTGGCTCGGCTTGCTGAACTTTTTCTTTGTCGCAGCATGCCTTGCTTGGATCATCGACTTCGTGCTCCGCTTCGCGCTGCCGGGGAACGATCATCTGCGCGCACGGCCCGCAATTGCGGGTGTTCTCTTCATTGCGGCGATTGTTACCGGCATTTACGGCATTTTGAATGCCCGCGTGATTCGCATCCGCCGCGTGCCTGTGAAACTGGAAAAACTGCCCGCAACGTGGCGTGGCAGGACCGCGCTGGTGATGAGCGATTTGCACCTCGGCAATATTAACGGAGTGCGATTCGCCCGCCGCATCACGGCGATGGCCAAGCAGCTCAACCCCGATGTCATCTTCATCCCCGGAGACCTCTTCGACGGGACCAAGGCCGGACCGGAAAAAATCGCAGCTCCTTTGTTCGAACTGGCGCCGCCTTTCGGCGTTTTTTTTGTGTCCGGCAATCACGAGGAATTCGGCGGTTCGACACATTATGCGGAGTCGCTCAAGGATGCTGGGTTTCGTGTCCTCGACAACGAACGCGTCACCGTCGACGAGTTGCAGATTGTCGGTGTTCCCTATGAAGTTTCGAATTATCCCCTCCGGCTTCGTCACATTCTGATGAGCCTCCGTCTGAATGAAGGCGCCGCCGCCATCCTTCTGCAGCATGTGCCCACACGGCTGCCGGTGGTAGAGCAGGCAGGTGTGAGCCTTCAGCTAAGCGGCCACACGCATGGGGGGCAGGTCTTCCCTTTCTCATGGATTACGCGCCGGGCATTCGGCAAATTCACTTATGGCCTGCAACGCTTCGGATCACTCCAGGTGCTCACATCGAGCGGCGCAGGCACGTGGGGACCGCCGATGCGGGTGGGAACGCATCCCGAGGTCGTCTTGCTGACATTCGAGTAGAGGTGTTCTTATGATCCTTCTGATTTTTTGAATCGCCATCTGATCCGAAAAGAGGACGGACTATGCAGGTTCTGCGCAATTGCTTTATTCTTCTCTTCTTTATTGCCACTCTCGCGATCACACCGCTGGCGTGTGCGCAACAGGTCAATTCAACTTCGCCCGCTTCCGGACCGGACCTGCAATTTCCCACCGTCCTCTACGGTGTGGCGTACTACAACGAGTACATGCCCGGAGACCAAGCTGCCCGGCTGGAAAAAGATGTCGCCCTGATGAAGGCTGCAGGGCTGAACGTCGTGCGCATGGGGGAATCCACGTGGAGTTTGTGGGAACCGGCAGACGGTCAATTCGAGTATGCCTGGATGGACCGCGTTGTCGATGCGATGGGAAAGGCGGGCATCAAGGTCATCCTCGGCACACCTACCTATTCGATCCCCGCTTGGATGGCGCACCAGCATCCGGAGATCTTTGCCGACCGTATTCCACCGGGGATGTTCGGCGGCAAGCCGGTGCGAAGCGTGTATGGGCTTCGCCAGAACATGGACACCGACTCGCCCGCATACCGTTTCTACGCGGAGCGGCTAATCCGGCATATCGTGGCACATTACAAAGACAATCCGACGGTGATCGGCTGGCAGCTCGACAACGAGACTTCAAGCTACGACGCGGCCAATCCGGACGTGTTCATTGGCTTTCAGCACTACCTTGAGAAGAAGTTTGGCACGCCCGAGGCGCTGAGCAAGGCATGGTTCCTCAACTATTGGGGCGAGAACCTGCACACCTGGGAAGACTTGCCCAGGCGCGACGGCACCATCTCTACGGGGTACAAACTTGAGTGGACGCGCTGGAGCCAGATGCGCGTCACGGATTTCCTGCACTGGCAGGCCGCATTGGTGCGCGAATGCGCCGGAGCGCGGCAATTTATCACTACCGATTATGGCGGCATGATGAAGCGCGACGTGAATGAAGAAGCAGTTGCAGAATCGCTCGATATTGTGGCCGACAACATCTACCACGGCACGCAGGACCACTATGACGGATCGTTTCAGGCGCTGCAGAGCGATTTTTCCCGTTCATTGAAACATGGCAACTTTCTTGTGACAGAGACCAATGCGCAGACCATCGGGTGGACCTCGCAGGGCCAGTATCCACCGTACGATGGCCAGTTGCGCGAGGATGTGTACACGTATCTATCCAACGGCGCCAACATGGTGGAGTACTGGCACTGGGCCTCAATCGCGGCAAATCAGGAGACCTATTGGAAAGGGATTTTGTCGCACGATCTCGAGCCTAATCGCGAGTACGCCGAAATGAGCCGCACGGCCCATGAGCTTGAAAAGATCGGACCGCACCTTGTCGGACTGAAGATTCACAATGACGTCGCGATTTTGTGGAGCCGCGACTCGGCGAACGCCATCAGCTTTATGCCCTATGGTGGCGGCGTACCGGCGCGGAGCTGGACCGGCGAGCCCGACGGCTACGTGTCGCTTGTACAGCAAATGCACAAATCGCTCTACGACTTGAATCTTGACTCGGATTTTGTTCTTCCCACCACGCAGGACTTCTCCGCCTACAAGCTGCTGATCGTGCCCGCGCTTTATATCGCAGATGATGCGCTGCTGCAGCGGATCTCTGACTATGTCAAGAATGGCGGCCACGTGGTGATGACGTTCAAGAGCGGATTTGCGAATGAAAACTCGGCGGTGCGCTGGGTGCGTGCGCCGGGACCACTGCGGGAAGCCGCAGGCTTCAGCTATCAGGAGTTTTCAAACCTCGAACATCCGCTGAATCTCAAGGACGATCCATTTCACGTGGGCGATGCCAACAAGGTCCAGTTCTGGGCGGAGTTCCTGATGCCCGAACACGCGAAAGCCATTGCGTACTACGACCATCCCTTCTTCGGGAAATGGCCGGCCATCACGGAAAATCAATTCGGCTCCGGCTCGCTGCTGTACGAGGGCACATATCTCTCCGACGTGTTGCAATCGGCGGTGCTCAAGCGCGCAGTCGACGAGGCCGGGATTACGAGTCCCGACCAACAGCTTCCACCGCAGCTCCATGTGCAGCATGGCGTCAACCGCATGGGCAAGCGCGTGCATTACTACTTCAACTATTCAGCTGCGCCGCTCAAGTTCGGTTACGGGTATGGAGACGGGACGAATCTACTGGACGGCAAGGCAATGACCCACGGCCAGGAAATCGTACTTGGCGCATGGGATCTGGCTATAGTGGAAGAGCGCTGATAGGATTATCTCGCCTAAAAAATCGTTTGAGCGAGGTATTTCAATGATGCAGCTCCTGGGAGGACCCGGCCGGGGAACTCCGGCGCTTCTGCTCTTATTGCTCGTGTGTGTTTACCCCGGAGCCGCGCAGCGCCCTCCGCGGACGGCGCAGCCCACCGGGCCTTGGATGAATACGAGCCTTTCGCCGGATGAGCGTGCCGATCTTGTATTGAAGGAGATGACGCTCGACGAGAAAGTTGCCTTGCTCCACGGCCTCGGCATGCCCACCGACGAGCCTGTCACCCCGGAGAATGCGCCTTCGAATCGCGGCGTCGGCTACGCGGTCGGCGTTCCTCGTCTCGGGATTCCAGGAATCGACATGAGCGACGCAGCTTATGGCGTTCGTTCCAGCGGCGTCAACGGACGCTACTCCACGGCATTGCCTGCGAACGTCGCGGCGGCGGCGAGCTGGGATCCCGACGCGGCGTTTGAATACGGCGCTTTGATCGGGCGGGAGCTGCGGGCGCAGGGATTCAACATGTCCCTCGGCGGTGGCGTCAATCTCACGCGCGACCCACGCAACGGGCGCACATTTGAGTACCTTGGAGAGGACCCCGTGCTGGCAGGGACCTTGGTGGCTAAGCTCATCGAAGGAACGCAATCGGCGCACGTCATCGGGGACATCAAGCACTATGCGCTGAATGACCAGGAGAGCGGGCGCAACGCCGTTAACATCCATATCAGCAAGCGGGCCGCGCGCGAAAGCGATCTGCTGGCGTTTGAAATCGGCGTCACAAAAGGGCATCCCGCAGCTGTCATGTGCTCGTATAACCGAGTCAACGGCGACTTCGCCTGCGAGAACCAGTGGCTGCTGAACGATGTTCTGAAGAAGGATTGGAAGTTTCCGGGCTTCGTTTTGTCGGACTGGGGCGGCACGCACTCGACCGAGAAGGCTTCGGCCGCAGGGCTGGATAACGAAGAACCAGGCGACATCTTCTTTAGCGCCAAATACAAAGCTGCTGTGGAAGCAGGCACGATTCCGACTGCCGAGTTGGACGAGCATGTACATCGCATCCTGCGCTCGATGTTTGCCGCGGGAATCATCGATTATCCGCGCCAGCGCAGCGTTGTCGATCCATTTGCCGGGTTTGAAACTGCGCGCAAGATCGAAGAAAGTGGGATTGTGTTGCTGAGAAACGAGCGTGCTGTGCTGCCTCTGAACGCCTCGAAGCTGCACACCATCGCGGTCATTGGGTCGCACTCGGATGTCGGCATGATCTCCGGCGGCGGCTCGGCGCAGGTCGATCCGATTGGCGGAAACGCAATCATGCCTCCGGGCAAAGGCGCAACGCACTGGCAGGAAGAGATCTGGTTCCCGACTTCGCCGCTGAAGGCGATCCAGGCGCGCGCGCCCAAAGCGGTGGTCAAGTACGATCCCGGTACCGACCCGGCAGCAGCGGCCGCCGCCGCGAAGGGCGCGGATGTTGCCATCGTCTTTGCGTATGAGTGGGCGAGCGAAGGCATGGATTTGCCCGATCTCAGCCTGCCCCATCAGCAGGATGAAGTGATCGCACAGGTGGCGGCAGCCAATCCGCATACGATTGTGGTGCTCGAAACCGCGAACCCAGTGACGATGCCCTGGGTGAATGCGTCGGCGGCGATTCTCGAAGCATGGTTCGCTGGAAGTGATGGAGCGGACGCGGTAGGCAACGTGCTGTTCGGATCGGTGAACCCGAGCGGCAAGCTGCCCAACACCTTCCCCAAGAGCGTCGAGGATTTGCCGCATCCCACCCTCGTAAAGCCGCCACCGGAGTCGGATCATTTTAACGGACCGGCTTCGCCTGAGCAGTGGGCCAAAGGGTTGCCGCCTTTCCAGCTCACCTACGATGAGGGCGCGAAGGTAGGTTACAAGTGGTACGACGCCGAGAAGAAGCCTGTGCTGTTTCCGTTCGGCTTTGGCCTCTCATACACCACCTATCAAATACTCAGCCCTGCAAGTCACGCCCGGCGATACGATCAAGGCGACCTTCACAGTGACGAACACAGGCGCGCGCGAGGGGTCGGAGATTGCGGAAGTCTACGCGATGCTTCCCGATGCCGCCGGCGAGCCTTTCAAACGGCTGGTGGGCTTCACGAAAGTCAAGCTCGATGCAAAAGGAAAGCAGACTGTGAGCGTTGACATCGATCCGAAGTATCTGTCGATCTTCGATGAAACGAAGGACGGATGGATGCTCGTCCCTGGCGATTACACGATCATGATTGGCGGTTCATCGCAGGACTTGCCGTTGAAGGCGATAGTCAATTTGAAATAGTCCGGAAACGGATCATTCTCGGTTTCCCAGGGCTGGACTGGTGCGCAAGCTCTGGGAATTTCCGGAACTAGACAGGCTTTTCTAGACAGGCTTCTCGAGCACCACGAAATGGAGATCGTCGCGAAGAGGCGTGCCGAATCGATTGTCATCATACGGAAAGGGTTTGGTGTCGTCGGTCAGCGTATAACCTCGCCGTTGATACCACGCAATCAAGGTATCGCGGACGTTGACAACGGTCATGCGGATACGGCTCGCGCCCCGTGTTTTCGCGAAGTCTTCTGCCGCGGACAACAAGGTACGGCCTAGCTTTTGCTTTTGCAGTGCAGGCCTGATCGTAAGCAGACCAAGATACCAGACACCGTCATCGCCCGGATCGAGCCACACCGTTCCCAGGACGGATTTGTCCACCGGATCACGATAAACAAGTAGATTCGCCGCAGGCTTTGCGGCCAGGTCTTCCCTGAGCAGAGAATCGTTCATGCGCTGACCTTCGATCACGCCGGTCTCAATGTTCCAGCTTGCCGTGGGACCGGTGGCACGAAAGGCAACGTTGATGAGGTCGATGATCGCTGGGTAATCTGCTTCTGTCGCGGGCTCGAGAAACATGTGCGTTAGTTTATCGTGCAGGCCACAGAGTCGCGATGCATTGCGGTAGCAACTACTCTGCCTCCGGCGGCACCTGCTCCAGCAGCCTCTTCCAGGTCTTCTGGTTTCTACGGAAACTGCGTTTCAGATCTTCGAGGATGCGCTCGAAATCCGAATTTGTCCGCAGGTTATTCCACGCGGGATTCTTCTGAAACCACGGATAATTCTCGTTGCCGAGATAGATGGCGCGGCGCAGCCAATGCAGCGCCTCGCTCGAATCGCCTTCGACAGCAAAATAGGTCGCCAGCCGGTAAGCCATCTCGCTGTCTGCTTCGGCGGCCGCCAACGTATCGTCCTTCAGCAAGGTTGCAGCCAGGGCGCGATCGCCCGCTTGCACGTAGCACAGCGCGAGCGTCGGCACGGCGATGCGCATCAGCTCATCGTCGCGAATCACGCCTTCGAGGATCTCAATCGCCTCGGTCAGGTGGCCCATCCGCATCTGCTGATAGCCCGCCGAGGTGCGCAACAGGGGATGACGCGGTTCAAGGGCAAGACCCTTCTCCAGTTCATCGCCCGCAAGCTCAATTTGATTTTGATAGTGATATACGCGTGCCCGGTGGTTGTAGAGGATTGCCGCGTTAGCCGGATTTAACTTGAATGCCCGGCTGAATTGCTGCAGAGCCTCGTCGTACATGCCGTCGCCGCGCAGTGCAAGTCCTGCGACCATGTGCACGTTCCAGTCATTCGGTCCAGAAGCGAGCAGGTTGGCAATACCGTGGCGCGCCGATTCCTTTTCTCCGCGCGAGAGCAGCATGTAAATCCGGTAGAGATTGGCCTCGGTTGCTCCGGGATCGAGGCGCAGCGCCTCGTCGAGCGCGCGGCGCGCGTGCATCACGTGAATCTGGCCGCCGAAGCCGTGGCGCACATATTGCAACTCGGCAATGCCAAGGCCACTCCATGCGGCGGCGAATCGGGGATCCTTCTTGGTAACGCTGTCGAACAATGCGCAGGCGCGGTCAAGATCCGAACGCGCGCCTGTTCGGACCATGAAAGAACTCAGCAGCGCGCGCGCTTGCAGGTACTCCTCGCTCACCGGGCCGGCCAGCGAAGCGTCGCGCGCCACCGCGCGCGGAGCGTCGGCATTTGCAGTTTCGATTCTGTCGGCGCCACTTAGACCATGCAACGCAGCAAAAACCTCATTCGAAATTTCGGTCTGCACCGCGATCAGATCGAGCGATGCCACTTGGATTGCCCCGCCCGCGCGCACACTTTGCGATGCCACATCGAGCAGTTGCCAATTCAGATCGAAACCGAGTTCCGAGCGCACAAAACTTCCTGCAAGCACAAATGAGACCAGCAATCGCTGACCGACGGAAAGCGGGTCCATCTGCGCAATGGGCAGCGACATCAGCGTGCTTGACGGGCGCACGATGAGCGACGGAATGCGCGCCAAACGCGCAGCAATCGCATCGGCCAGCGCGTATCCATAGAGCGGTGCCACGTCTGTCGCTCCAAGATTCGCAAACGGCAATACGACGAGAGAATTCTGGGCTGCGCGTTCGCTCGCCGATTCGCGGAATCGCTCGGCCAGCATGGAGAGAATGCCAGTATTGCGCTTCTCGGCCTCCGCGCCGGTCGTGGGCAAAATTGCCGCTGCGTCGCCGGGGATAATCCCGGTTTCGATCTGCAGAGCCTTCATGATTGTCTTCAGGGCTTCGCGCACTTCGGCAGCCGTGTTATAGCGCGCGGCCGGACTCTTTTCCAGACAAGTCGCAATCACGCTCTTCAACTCGATCGGAATCGTGGGGTCGATTTCGCTCAGGTCGGGCGGATCGGAAAACTGAATGGCGCGAATCGCCTGAAAATCCTCGGCGTCCGGTCGCGTAAATGGATGGCGCCCACTGGCGAGTTCGTACAAAATCACTCCAAGTGCCCACACGTCGGACTGCACGCTCGATTGGCCGGTGACAAATTGCTCGGGCGCCATATAGCGGATCGTACCGCCGCGCGCGGTATACGTTGCGGCGACCGACGCGTCTTTCGCCAAAGCAGGTTTGCTTGGATCAAAACCGGCTTCCTCCGGTTGAAGCCGCCGCGCCAAGCCAAAATCGAGTATCTTGACGAGTCCCCCTTCGGTCAGCATCACGTTCTGGGGCTTCAGGTCGCGATGAAAGATGCCGAGCGCATGCGCAGCCTGCAAGCCATCGGCGATCTGGATGCCGACCGACAATAACAACTGCGGAGTGGCCGGTCCGCGCGCAATGAGCTGATCGATTGACTGGCCGGGCACGTACTGCATGACGATGTAGCCCTCGTCGCCGGCCTCGCCCACTTCGTAAATCGCGCAGACGTTGGGATGTTCAATCGCGGACGCGAGCCGCGCCTCACGTAACACCGTGCTGCGCATCTGCTGTGCCGAGAGCAACCCGGCCCGCAGAATCTTGAGCACGACGGGACGCTGCAGCAAGGTGTCGTTGGCCAGGTAGACAACCCCACTGCCGCCTGCGCCCAGCTTGCGGACGATTTCGTAATGCTCAATCTTTCGCTTCATCGCTCTCTCAGTGTAACGACGAAGCCATAAAGATGAGCCTTATATCGCACTATGAGAGCATGGGTGCGATTAGTGTCCGCGCCGAGTCTCGCCACTATCCAGTTGCGGCGGTTCTTTTGCAAGCTTCGCCTGTCCGCGGCGGCCCAGCAAAAACATCGTGAGGCCGAAAGCGAGCAGTACCAGTCCCCACCATAGGTTCGCATTGATGCCGAGGCTCTTTGCATAAAGTGCGACATTGTCTCTGGTGGCAAATCCGAAGACGGTGAGGATCAGGCCGGTGAATGTGAACATGAGGCCCATGGGAATGCGCAAATCGAGACTCATCGTATCCTCTCTTTCATCTGGCGTCTCAGGCAAAGAAGATGTTTAGCGCAATGGCGCCAATGAGAATAGCAACGGCCAAAGCCTCGGGGCTCTTCCACCACCGGTTGTGCACGCGCGGCGGTTTAGGCGTAAGCGAATGAACCAGGCCAACCAACTCCGCTTCGGGACGTGGTTTAGTGCACAGGCTCACCACCACAGCGACAACAAAGTTGATGCCGAATGCAAAGATGGCCCCGTAAAAATTCTGGGCCATATCGCTGGGATAGTGATGCAGTACGGTAATCCAGCCGCCGTGAATGCCGGGACGGGCTTCGATAGGCAGTGTAAGCCCATGGTGCAGCAAAGCCGCGGAGGTGCCGGCAACCAGTCCGGCAAATGCTCCGTGACCTGTTGTGCGTTTTGAAAACATGCCAAGCAGAAATGTTGCAAACAGCGGCGCATTCACGATTGAGAAAACCAATTGCAGAATGTCGAGAATATTGTTGAAGCTGATCACGGCAAATGCCGTTCCAATGGAGAGCAGGATTCCGCCGACCGTGGCCCATCGGCCAACCGCAAGGTAGTGCTTGTCGCTTGCGCCTTTGTGAATGTAGGACTGGTAAAGATCGTAGGTAAACACCGTATTGAACGCCGTCACGTTGCCGGCCATTCCGCTCATAAAGCTGGCCAGCAGCGCGGTCAACCCCAGACCCAGAATGCCGGTAGGAAAGTAATGGAGCAGCAGATTCGGCGTTGCCATGTCGTAATCCAGCAGAGGATGGCCGCTGGCATCGAGCATGGGTTGTCCCGTCACGGGATTGAGTTTTGCTGGTACGAGGCCCCGGCCTTCCTCCACCTCTCTTGGAACCACGTTCGTCTCGTGATAGATGACGCCATTTTCATTGCGTACGATCGTGGTCGTGTGCGGCGTTGCAATCGCGATCGCCAGCAGACCGGGAAGAATGACGAGGAACGGAAAGACCATTTTGGGGATCGCAGCAATCAGCGGAACACGACGCGCGGAATCCATGTTGTGCGAGGCCATCGCTGTCTGGATCACGAGGAAATCGGTGCACCAATAACCGGAGCCGAGCACGAAGCCGAGGCCCATGCCGATGCCGATAATGTCGATGCCCATGGGGTTTGTACTGGCATGCATCACACCCTTCCATTCGTGCATGTACTGGACGGGCAGAGCGGCTTTTAGCCCTGACCAGCCGCCAATGTTTTTCAGGCCCAGTATCACCAATGGCAGGAAACCGGCAATGATGAGAAAGAATTGCAAAACTTCGTTGTAGATGGCGCTGGTGAGACCGCCTAGAAAGATGTACAGCAGCACGATGATCGCGGAGAGCACGATAGAGAAGGTGAAGATGCCTCCCGCGGGCAAGCCCAGCGCGCGAAACAGTCCATCAAACACGTGCAACGCCTGGATCAACCGGGCCATTGCGTACATTGAGATACCGGAGCTGAAGACTGTCATTACGGCGAAGGAGCACGCGTTGAGTGCGCGCGTTTTCTCGTCGTAACGTAGCCGGAGAAACTCCGGCACCGAGCGCGCCTTGGAGCCGTAATAGAAGGGCATCATGAAAATGCCCACGAAGATCATGGCGGGGATCGCGCCGATTCCATAGAATTGCGCGGTCTCGAGGCCATATTTGGCGCCTGACGCGCCCATGCCAATCACTTCCTGTGCTCCGAGATTGGCGCTGATGAAAGCCAAGCCGCAGATCCATGCGGGCAGCGCGCGGCCGGCCTGGAAGAAGTCCTTGCTCGTCTTCATGTAGCGCTTCAAGGCAAAACCGATGCCCAGCACAAAGACGAAATACAACAGCATGATCAGCCAGTCGACCGAGGTGAGTTTCAAGACTGCTCCTTGAACAGCCGAGGCTCCCGTTGAAGCGGCTTAAAGCCGCCGCAGGTAACACGGAAGCCACGCTGGAGTACGGTCTCCAATGTACGGAGGGAGGCGGAGGGCCGTCCAGTAGATTTTGTAAATGTTTTCAGCACCGCCACTGCGTGGGGCAAACCTTTGGACAAACTCTGCGGTTAAACTGGAGAAACATGATTCCTACCCTTGCCTGGACCCCGGAAGGCGTCCGTTTTATCGACCAAACCAAGCTTCCCCTCGAAGAGAGCTACGTTCTCGCGACGACGTACGAACAGGTGGCAGATGTGATTGTCACCATGGTCGTTCGAGGCGCGCCGGCCATCGGCGTTTCGGCGGCCTATGGCATCGCGCTCGGCGCTCAGCGATCCGGCGCGCGCACCGTCGAAGAATTCGCGCCTGAATTTGAGAAGATCTGCTCGCGGCTGGCCGGTACGCGCCCCACAGCGGTCAACCTCTTCTGGGCCATTGAACGGATGAAGCGGCTCTTTAAAACGCTTCGAGCTTCCGGCGCATCCATGGTTGAGGTAAAGGAACGATTCCTCGCCGACGCGCATGCCATGTACGAAGAGGACATTGCTGCCTGCAAAGCGATGGGCGCCTTTGGTGGCGCGCTCTTGCCCGACGAGGGCGGCGTGTTGACCCACTGCAACGCGGGCGCACTCGCGACTTGTGGCTATGGAACCGCGCTGGGTGTCATCCGCTCCGCTGTTGAGCAAGGCAAGCGCATTCATGTCTACGCCGACGAGACACGGCCGTTTCTGCAAGGCGCGCGGCTTACCGCATGGGAGCTGATGGCCGATGGGATTCCGACCACAGTGATCTGCGACAACATGGCTGCAAGCCTGATGCGTGCCGGCAAAATCAAAGCAGTTGTAGTGGGCGCGGACCGCATTGCAGCCAACGGGGACTTCGCCAACAAGATCGGAACGTACAACGTTGCCATTCTCGCGAAGGAGCATGGCATCCCGTTTTATTGCGCCGCACCCTGGTCCACCATCGATACGGCTACTCTCACAGGCGACGCGATCCCCATCGAGGAGCGCAACGCCATCGAGGTCACCCATCACGGCGGTAAGCAACTCACTCCGCATGGCGTGGGCATCTGCAATCCTGCCTTCGACGTGACGCCGGCAAAGTATGTCACCGCCATCATCACCGAGCGCGGTGTGCTTCGCGCGCCCTACGCCGAGTCGCTGCGTGAGATGGAGATGGTCGCGCGGTAGAGCTGTTCTCCAATTGCTGCAGAGCGAAGGCACCTCAGCTCAGCGGCTTTTTCATTAAGAAAAAGCCACCTTGTACGACGTTCAAGATGCCATACAAATTGGAGAACAGCTCTCAGCATAACCGTCTACAGTAGGAAATTGTGCGGTCCCGCCTCGCCTTCATCCATATCCGGCAAAAATCCCTCGTGCGCGGGATCGTGCTCTCGCTGGGTGCATTTGTTGCCAGCCTTTTGCTTGCCGGATTCCCTCACATCGAGAACCTTCATGGCTCGCGTTGGCAGATCCTTGCTCTTTTTATCGCCACATGGGGCATGGGAGAGATAGCGCGCTGCCTGCAGCGCAAATGGAGTCTCTACCATGGTGGGATTCTGCTGCTTCTCTACGCCGATCTTATGATTCTGGCGATGATCGTGTTTCTGGTCGCCTACCCGTGAGATGGTGTTTGCACGTTTGCGCCTCGCTGCACAAACCCGAATACTATCAGCAGCAGCGCGACGGACCCGTACAGGTAGTGTGGCCAGATGACCAGCCGGAGCATGATGCATTCCACCCCAAGCCAACCCAACAGTACGCATCCCTGAAAGGCTGTCCACAGCCCATATCGGGGCCTTTGCTGGATCACGAGACGCACGACCCACAATGCAAGCAGCCCATTCGCCACGAGGAGAATGATGCCGGGAATCAGATACGAATGAAATGGCGAGTGCCGGAGGAGGCTCAGCGGCATGAATTCTCGCGTCTTCCAAATCGAGCTAACGATCATCGGCGCTCCGCCAGCGATTCCGCTCAGCCCCAGGAAAACCAGGAGGACTATTGCTGAGATTCTTGCAAACTTCATCGCACACCTCACGAACCGGTCGCGGGGAAAGCTTGCCGCAAGTCTACTCCAACTTCGGGGATGGCCTTTTCATATTCGCCGTGTAGCATGGCTGTACGCACGGCGCGCCGGCAGCAAGGCTGCATTGCACTCGGCGTGGAACGAGCCACGAATCAATTGCAGGAGGAAGACATGCTCAAAGGCTTTCGGGACTTTATTCTTCGCGGAAACGTTGTGGACCTGGCCGTGGCCGTCATCATCGGCGCCGCGTTTGGAGCCATCGTTACTTCGCTGGTAAGCGACATTATCAATCCACTGATTGCAGCTACCGTGGGGCAACCAGACTTCAGCTCGATCATCCTTCATGTCGGCAAGGGGCAAGTAAAGGTTGGCAACTTTATTGACCACCTGATCTCGTTCACGCTGATCGCCTCTGTGGTCTACTTCGCCTTCGTTCTCCCGGTCAATGCTTTGCTGGCGCGTTTCAAGAAGCCGGTACCCGATACGCCGCCCGCCACCAAGGCTTGCCCCGAGTGCCTCAGTGACATTCCCGCTGCCGCCAAGCGATGCGCCCACTGCGCGCAACTCGTAGCCTAGCATCGGGCCATCAGTCCAGCTCGCGTAGTGGCTGGGAGAAGGCAAAGAAGCCAAGGAAGCACAGCAACGCCGTCCCGGCCATCATCGCCAATGCATGGCCGGTCGGCATGTGCCGCGAAAGTTCACCCGCCAGCAATGCGCCCAACGGCGGCAGCCCTAAAAAGCTAGTCGCATAGATGCTCATCACCCGCCCGCGCATCTCGTCCGACGAAAGATGCTGAATCGACACATTGAAGCAGGAGATCATCATGATCCCGCAATAGCCCTCGAAGAATGCCAAGCACTCGGAGAGCGCAAAGCTGCGCGATTCGCTAAATCCGATGATGGCCAAAAAGAAGACTACACCGGCAGCAGTTAGAACCCGTCCTCGATGCCGGATCATACCGGCGATCGCCACCGTCATCGCGCCCAGCACGGCGCCGAATCCAGAGGCCGCCAGCAGCCACCCGAGCCCGCTCTCGCCCGCATTCAATTGCACCTTGGCGAAGTAGGGAATGAAGGTGAGAAATGGAATGCCAAACAGGCTCGCCGCCACGGTCATCCATATCAGGATCAGCATCTGCTTGTTCTCGTGCAGATAAGCAAATCCGCCGCGCAGGCTATTCCATATACTCTCGCGCCGCGCCGGTTTCTCGTCCGGATATTCAATATGCGTGAGTGCCCACAACACCGCGAGAAAGCTCACACCATTCAGAAAGAAATTCCCCGCCACGCCAAAGATCGCCATGGCATAGCCGCCCAACGTAGGCCCAAGGATGCGCGACATATTGAATTGCGCGGAGTTCAGCGCGATCGCGTTGGTCAGGTCCTCGCGCTTCACCAGGCGCGGCACCATTGCCTGATAGCTGGGGGCGTTCATCGACATGGCCACGCCATTCATGAATGCAATGGCCGCGACTTCCCACACGGTAATGACTTTGAACCACGCCAGCGCAGCCAACAGGAACGCCAGCATCATCATGACCGTCTGCGTCACCAGCAGCAGACGCCGCTTGTCCACGCGATCGGCTATCACACCGCCAAATAGTGTGAACATCAGAAACGGAATCGATCCCGCAAATCCAACTACGCCGAGCCAGAACGCCGAGTTGGTTAGAAGAAGAACGAGCCATCCCTGCGCCACATTCTGCATCCAGGTGCCGATGTTGGAGAGAAAGTTGCCGCTCCAGAAGAGGCGAAAATTCGGATTGCGCAGGGCGCGCGCCATCTGCGGCAGCTTTGTCTCTCGTGCGCTCGGGGATTCCATTGCCCCCAGAGCAGACTCTTGCTGCACGGTACGCATCCATTCATCGTTAGGCCTCCGCTCTTCGTCCAGAAAACGCCCCCCCGCTTCCCTAGTGTAAGCTGAGGTGAAATGCGACGAGCCGTTCGCGTCCGTCCTCTGACAATCCCCACTGCACAAGCACTCGACTAAGGGCCTATTCGATGCTCATTCGCAAATCTTCTGCGCTTCTTCTGTTGCTCGCGCTCGTCCCCGGTCAACATGGATCTCGCTCTTCCGCGCAGGCTTCCGCTCCTGCAGCATTCGGCTACACAGACTTCTCCAAAGAGGCCGCGATCGAAGCCAAATTTCTCGATGTGCCCAGCCCCAAATTGGCCGGCGAAGAATTGAAAACCCTCACGGCCGAACCGCACATCGCCGCCTCTCCTGAAGACCACAAGACCGCCGAATATGTGGCCGAAAAATTCCGCGCCGCAGGCTTCGAAACCGAGATTGAGCCTTATCGAGTGCTGCTGAATCATCCCAAGGTGGTGCGGGTCGAAGCTTTCGACTCCGAGAACAGGCCGCTGATGAGCGGCCCCACACGTGAGCATGTGCAGAACGATCCCGGACAGGACGATCCGCGCGTTGTGATGCCTTTCAACGGGTCTTCCGGCTCGGGAGACGTGACCGGCGAAGTGGTGTACGCCAACTATGGCCGCCTCGAAGACTTCGATCAACTCGCCGCACAGCATATCGACGTGCACGGCAAGATTGTTATCGCGCGCTATGGCTCCAACTTCCGCGGCGTCAAAGTCTATCTCGCCGAACAGCGCGGCGCAGCGGGAGTTCTCATTTACTCCGACCCGCAGGACGACGGCTACTTCAAAGGCGATGCCTACCCGATCGGACCATGGCGTCCTGAAACCGGAGTGCAACGCGGATCGGTGCAATATCTCTTCAAATACCCCGGCGACCCGGAGACACCCGGTGTTGCTTCCACGCCCGACTTGCCGGATTCCGCGCGAATCAATCCTGACGGAAACCAGCCGCACATTATCTCCATCCCCATCAGCTATCACGACGCAGCTCCGATTTTGCAGGCTCTCAAGGGCCCCGGAGCACCGCAAGGCTGGCAGGGCGCGCTCCCCTTCCGCTATCACCTCGGCGCAGGAGGCGTGAAGGTACACCTTGTTTCGCAGCAGGACTATCAGCGCCGCCTGATCTGGGATGTGGTCGGCAAGATCAAGGGATCGCAGTATCCCGATGAATGGGTCGTGAACGGCAATCATCGCGATGCCTGGGTCTATGGGGCGGTCGACCCCAACAGCGGCACTGCTGCCATGCTTGAAGCCGTCCACGGCATCGGCGCTCTGCTGAAGGAAGGATGGAGGCCCAAGCGTACCATCCTCTTTTGCAGCTGGGATGCCGAAGAGGAGGGCCTGATCGGCTCGACAGAATGGGTGGAGCAACACGCGCAAACCATCGACCACGCCGTCGCCTACTTCAACACCGACGTTGGTGTGGCCGGACCCGATTTCAACGCATCCGCCGTGCCGTCACTGAAGCAGTTTGTGCGCGACGTAGCCAAGTCCGTTCCAAGTCCGCTGGGGGGCACCGTCTACCAGGAGTGGCGGCTCAATCGCGACAAGGGAGACGAACACCGCGCGTCGAATGCTCCACTGCAGCCGGGCGAAGAAGTGCGTGTCGCCGATCTGGGCTCGGGCTCTGACTTCACGCCCTTTCTGCAACACGCCGGCGTGCCTTCGACGGATGTCGGCTCGTCGGGGCCGTACGGCGTTTACCATTCCACATTCGACGACTATGCCTGGTTCGTTATGAACGCGGACCCGAGGTTTGTTTACCTCCAGGAAATGGCGCGGGTCTTCGGCCTGGAATCTCTTCGTATGGCGGACGCCGACGTGCTGCCTTACGACTACCCGGCCTACGCGCGGGAGATCACGTCCTATATCGAAACCGCCAAGCGCAAGGCAAACGATGCCGGACTCAGTTCGATAGACTTCGGTCCAGCGTTGGCTGCCGCCGCCCGGCTGACCGCTGCGGCCAATAAGGCGCACGCCGCCCAGATCGCTCCGCCGAGCGACCCTGCAAGCCTGAACAAGGCCCTTCGCGCAGCCGAAACAGCACTGCTGTCGCCCCAGGGGCTACCAAATCGCCCCTGGTACAAGCACACCATCTATGCTCCAGGTGAATACACCGGCTACTCCGCTGTGGTCATTCCGGGTGTAAATGAGGCCATCGACGCGAAAGACGCCGCAAGGGGCAGCCAGCAGCTCTCGGTGCTGGCTCAGGCGCTCGACCGTGCCGCGCAGGTGCTTGATAGCGCACGGTAGAGGTTGAGGTCGCGCGCGTACTCCGCGCACACGTGGAACCTTGGAGATCAAGCGCTGCGAAGAAAGCACACACGGTCTGTCCAATTCCAATCGCGGCTGGTTTGCGCCAGTTCGGTCAGCGCCCGAATCAAGCTGCCAATATCCGCAGGCGCAATCGTCTTCTCATCCACAAAGATCACGCCCGCATGATGCCGGCCTTGTTCGATCCATAACTTGAGCAAAACGGGAAACGTGCGCCGATCGTAGGTGACGAATGTCAACCCCTCCGCCTGTGCGGCAGACAGGCACGCCTCATCGTCCTGCCCGATGAGGTCGCCGCCGCCCCACTCGACCAGCGCGTGCACCTGAATCTCCGCTACCCGGCGTTTCAATCCCGAAGCCACGGCGGGAGAAACATGTTCATCGAGCAGCAGTTTCAGCACGAACACGTCCTGAAGCGGTGCCGGTCTTGAACTCCTCGGCTTGCGGCAGCATCCGCCGAATTGCCGCGAGGTCCATCGACCCGTTCTCAGTCAGGGCTTCTTCGATCTCATCTCGATAGGCCGCAGCATAGTTCTGGGCTGCAAGCACCTTCGCCCGCTGCCAGCGCAGATGCTTCGCAACTGCCTCGGTATCGCCGTTGTAGCTGCGCAGCAGGAGCACCACCTCCCACACAGCGAGCGAGCTGCCCTGCATGCAGGCCTGACGACCCACCGCCGAATCGCGAAAATCGATGAAGGCGAACTCGGCGCGGCGCAACCCCTCTTCCACCAGGCGAGCACTCGCATCGCTGGTCGTCCATCCATGCCGCCGCGCCAGCCGCTTGAGCCGCTGTCCGCTCTCCGCAGGGAGGCGCATCGAGATTACCGCAGATGTCTTGGCGCTCATTTTGAATCTCCACAATGTCACTACTGTAACTATTGTAGCTCATTTTGCCTTCGATTTCCGTGTGATCCAGATCACCTCAGTTGGCCCCGAAGGGCTCTGGATCATTGACCCCGCCCGCTTGGGCCCGTATCGTTAAAGCTGGGCATCAGAACATGAAGAAATCCTCCAACTCGCTTCGGATCGGCATTGCGGTCGCCGTCATTCTCGGCACCATCGGGTGGCTGGCTTACTCGGGCTACGGCTCCAGCAAGAGCTACTACGTCACGGTCGCCGAACTGGGCGGCATGGGCGATAAAGCTTACAAGAGCAATTTGCGCGTGGAGGGTTTTGTGAAGCCGGGCTCGATCGAGCAAAGCGGGACCCATGTCACGTTTGTTCTCAATGAGTTCGAAAGCCATTCGCCAAAGGCTGCGACAGGCCGCTCGCTCCTTGTGAATTACAAGGGTTCCGAGCCGCCGCCGGACACTTTCAAAGACGACGCACAGGCGCTGGCCGCAGGCACATTTGGACGCGATGGGGTGTTCCACGCCACGGAGTTGCAAGCCAAGTGCGCCAGCAAGTACGCGCCCGCGCAACCCGGCGCGATGCCTGCCAAGCCGGCCGCCGCTCCCGTTAATCCACACGCAGCCACGGCGTCCGTAACAACGAAGACGAGTTCCGATCACCCGGCCGCTGCCGAATAAGAGATGACCCTCGCCACGGAGGCCGATAGCTCGAACCTCCTCACCCGCCCACTCACCGCCCGTCTCGATCAAGTCTCCAAACTCTTTGGCTCATTCGCAGCGCTACGCAAGGTCTCAGTCGATCTGGAGCCGGGCCGCTGCTATGTCCTGATCGGCGAAAACGGAGCCGGTAAATCGACGTTGCTGCGCATCTTGGCGGGGCTGCTGCGCCCCACCCATGGCACCGTAAAGGTCTTCGGCGATCAGGAGCCGCACGACGCGCGGGCACGGATCGGCTACATGAGCCACGCACCCATGCTCTACGATGAGCTGACTGCTGAGGAAAATCTCCGCTACTTTGCGAGCCTTTATCCAGGACAGAAGTGCCTGGCCCCCGCCGAGGCTCTGCGCCAAGTCGGCCTCGATCCGGAATTGCAACGGCCGTTCGGTCAATATTCACAGGGCATGCGGCAACGCACATCGCTGGCCCGCGTGCTGCTTGCCGATTCCCGAGTTACTTCTGCTTGATGAACCCTTCTCCAACATGGATGTGGAGAGTGTGCAACAGATGGTCGAACTGCTTTCCGGCTTTCGCCAGGGCAATCGCACTATTGTCATCACGACCCATCAACGCGATGCCGCCGCTCCCATTGCGGATTGGGTATTGGCGCTGAAGGCAGGGCGCGTCGCTTCGTTCGAACCGGGGAGCCCGACGAAATGAAGACCAACGGCGCACGTTTCCTCGAAAGCCTCGGCATTCCATTCGAACTGCGCGAGTACGAAGTCGATCCCGAAGATTTGTCGGCGATCACTGTGGCGAAAAAGATCGGCATGCCTGCGGAACAGGTCTTCAAGACTCTGCTGACTACCGGCGGACCGAACATCTACCGATTCGCCGTGATTCCCGGCGATGCCGAACTCGACTTTAAAAAACTCGCACGCGCCGCTGGACTCCGCAAAGCCGAGATGGCCCCGCTCAAAGACGTGCAGCCGCTCACCGGTTACATTCGCGGCGGCGTCACCCTCTTCGGATCGAGAAAGCCATTCCCCGTCTACATCGACGAGTCCGCCATTCTCTTCGACAAAATCAGTGTCTCTGCGGGCGTCCGCGGCACTCAGCTTATCCTCAGCCCGGACGACTACCTGCGCGCGGCCCAGGCTCTCGATGTAGAAGTCCAGACTGCCGACCTGATTAAGTCGCCCACGACCGAGGGCCACAAATGACCAGCGCTCTCTGGACCCATCTCGTAAAAGACCTGCGCATCGAGTGGCGCTCAAAGGACGCCATCAACTCGATGCTGTTCTTTGCGCTGCTGGTGGTTGTGCTGTTTTCTATCTCGTTTGACCCGCGCGGAGCCTTTGCCCGCGATATTGCAGGTGGCGTTTTGTGTGTTGCGACGATGTTTGCCTCAGTGAGCGCGCTCAATCAGGCCTGGGCGCGCGAGATTCGGCATCAGGTTCTCGACGCACAGCGCATGGCGCCTGCGCCGGGAGCCGAACTGTTTCTGGCCAAGGTGCTGGCCAACTTTCTTTTCGTGACCATCGTGCAGATCGCGCTCGCGCCGGTGTTCCTGGTGATGTACAACCTGCACATTGAAGGGAATCCGTGGCTGCTGGCGCTGGTCTTGCCACTGGGTACATGGGCGCTTGTGGCCAATGGAACATTCTTCGCAGCACTTGCTATTCGGAGCCGCAATCGCGAACTGCTGTTGCCCCTGATTCTCTTTCCTATCTTTCTCCCGGCGCTGTTGGCCATGGTTGTTGCCACCACCTCGATCCTCACCGGCGAAAGTGATCCGTCGCTCTGGATCAAGCTGCTGGTCGGCTACGACATTATTTTCACGACGGTAAGTCTGTTGTTGTTTGACGTGATCTTTCACGCGGAATGACATGCGATTTCTCTCGCAACACTCGTGACTGGGGACACGCTTGTTTGCCTCCTCCATTGGTAGAGTCACCTAATCTCAGACATCGGCGTCTGGAGGGTATTTCCAGTAGGTACTGGACGCCGTCTGATACACGGCCGCAGGGCCTTGTCAGCTCTGGGAGTCCGATTCTCCTGCCCTCCGCATTCCTGCGACCGGCTAATTCGGGTGGTTGATTTCAAAATAGGAATGGATGCATGCCACGCATCGTTCTCGGTTGACATGCAACAGCGCCTGCAATACCCTTAATAGGTATCAGACGGCGCGCCACCTACTGGCGTCTCTTTAGGATCACAAGGCTCCGGCGTGACTAACCGGAGCCTTTCTGTTTTTTGCGAAACACCAGTTGGCTCCAGCGCACCATTCTCTCCGTCGTACACTGATAACAGTCGAATTCAGGGTTCACGTATGAAGAAACTCGCCATCGGGCTTTATGCCGCCAGCACCGTCGGAATGATGGTCTGGGGCTTCTATCAAGCCATCTATGTCGCGCCAATCGACGCGATGCAAGGCGAAATCTTCCGCATCATCTTCTACCACGTGCCCTCAGCCTCCGTGGCTTTCCTGTTCTTCGCGATTTCGCTGCTTGGCTCGATCGGTTATCTTGCCTATCGCCGCAGCCGTCCGGAGTGGGCGCAGGTCGCCGATGCCTGGGCTTTGGCCGGAGCCGAGGTCGGCGTGGTCTTCTGCACCGTTGTGCTGACTACAGGGCCGCTCTGGGGCCGCCGCGCCTGGGGCATCTGGTGGACATGGGATGCACGCCTGACCACCACATTGGTGCTGTGGCTTATCTACGTCAGCTACCTGCTGCTGCGCCGTTTTGCCGCCGGACCGCAGGTGCAAACGCTCGCCGCAGTGCTCGGCATCTTTGGCGCGCTCGATGTGCCCATCGTCTACATGTCGAACCGATGGTGGCGCACCCAGCATCCCGCACCCGTCTTTGGCGGCGCGGAGGGGTCGGGTATGGACAAATCGATGGTTGGACCGTTTTTATGGAACATGCTGGCGTGGATGATGTGGGGCATCTTCGTCCTCATCCTGCGTTACAACGTCGAACGCAAGCATCAGCAATACGCAACCGAGGAAGCCGAGGAAGCGCTGGCAGCCAATATCTGACCCGCCAGGGCTCTCGCCCAGGACAAAGAAAATATGAGTCAAGCCGCGATTCTCGACCACCAATTTGTAATTGCCGCGTATGCCGTCACCTGGGCTCTGCAACTTGGATATCTTGCATGGCTTGGCCTGAAATGGCGCGCCGAAAAGCGGAACGCGGAGCGGCGGGGACAGCGTTCGCACTGAATTGCGCGGCTGGACATGCGGTGGTCATCACATCGCCATGCTTGCGGGAGTGCCGTAAACTGAAGTATTGAGGGGCCAGAGATGCTAGTCGTCATGAAAGCGCAGGCAACGCCAGAGGAGATCCAGGCGGTCTGCGACCACATCGAACAAATGGGCTTTCGTGCCCATCCGCTGCCGGGCGCGCAACGCACTGCCATCGGCATCACGGGGAACCCCGGTGAAATCGATCGCGGCAACTTCGAAGATCTCTCCGGCGTCGCCGACGTCATCCGCGTCAGCAAGCCCTACAAACTCGCCAGCCGCGACGTAAAAGAAGAAGACACCGTCATCCGTTTTCCGGGAACCGACGCGGCCATCGGCGGACGGAACCTGGCGATGATCGCCGGGCCCTGTTCCATCGAAAGCCGCGAACAGGCGTTCGCCATCGCCGAGCAAGTGGCGGCCGCCGGCGCACAGTTCTTCCGCGGCGGCGCGTACAAGCCCCGCACATCGCCGTACGCGTTTCAGGGTCTCGGCGTCGATGCCTTGAAAATCATGGCTGAGATCAGGGACAAATTCGGACTGCGCATCGTTACCGAGGCTATCGACAACGAAACTCTAGAACTCGTTGCGGAATGGGCCGATGTCATTCAGATCGGCGCGCGCAACATGCAGAATTTTTCGCTGCTCAAGCATGCCGGGCGCCTGCGCAAACCAGTCCTGCTGAAACGCGGCCTGAGCGCCACGCTGGATGAGTTTTTAATGGCCGCCGAATACATCATGAGCGAGGGTAACTACGAGGTCATTCTATGCGAGCGCGGCGTACGCACCTTTGCCGACCACACGCGCAACACACTCGACCTCAGCATCGTTCCTGCGGCGCAGAAGTTGAGCCATTTACCCATTCTTGTCGATCCGAGCCATGGCACCGGCAAGCGCGACAACGTGCTGCCGATGGCCCGCGCCGCCATTGCCGCAGGCGCCGACGGCATTCTGGTGGAAGTGCATCACCAGCCGGACAAGGCCCTGTCGGACGGCGCGCAATCGATCTACCCCAACCAATTTGCCCACATGATGAGCGAGCTTGAGCAGATCGCGCCGGTGGTCCATCGCAAGCTGCCCCGCGGCTTGCACATCGAGACTGGTTCGGCGGACACGCATGTCGCCAAGGCGCACTAGGGCTGTCATCCTGAGCGAAGCGAAGGACCTGCTTTTCGGGATGTTCGTGCCACGCGGATGCTTAGTTGTGCGCCTTCTGGCCCTTGTGTTGCCCGTTTCGCTTGCCGGCTGTCGCCCGCACGACTTCCCCCAGTATCCCGCCAACTACCGCGAATACGCCTATGTGACAAACGGCGGCAGCGGCACGGTCTCCATCTACGATGTCGTGAATGTTCGGCTCGACCGCGAATTGCAGGTAGGTCAGAACCCCGTTGCAGTCGCGCCGAGCGCCACGCGCAACGAGGTCTACGTGGTCAACTCCGGCGCGCCCGGAGGACAGGGTTCCCTATCGATCATCAATGCCGAAAACAACAGCGTGGCGGCTACAATTCCGTTGCACAAACAACCGGTTGCTCTTTCGCTCGATCCTGACGACAAGCTGGCCTACATCGCCAATTCCGCCTCGAACAGTGTTTCTGTCATCGATCTGAAGGCGCGGCGCGAGATCGCGGTCATTGGCACCGGCGAACAGCCCGCAGCAGTGCGCGTCTCTCCCGATGGGATGACGCTGGCAATCGCGAACCGCCGGGGCAATTCTGTCAGCCTCGTCGACCCTTCTTCGCGGCAGGTGCGCGCCGTCTTCGAGGGCTGTCCGGGCGCGAACGATGTCGTCATCCTGCCTGATTCGTCCAAGGCCTTCGCGGCCTGTTCCGGCGGCCATCAGGTTCTGGCCATCGCCCTCGCGCATAGCGACGTCCGGCCACCACGCCCCGATCGAGTCGAATCTCTGCTCGATGTGGGCCGCCAGCCCGTCCAGCTGGCGCTAAAGCCCGACGGCGGCGAAATTTTCGTGTCGAATTCTCTCAGCGATTCCATCTCCGAAGTGATTACCGGGACCGACGACGTATTGGGCGCTTATCTCATGGGCGCCGATCCTGTGCGCGGTCTGGTTTCCGCCGATAATTCCCTGCTCTATGTTGGCAACCTGCGCTCCCAGGAAGTCACCATCTACGCCATCGACGACGGCAAGCGCGCGGGCTCCATTCACGTGGGCGATGGGCCGTCAGCGCTGGCCTTTTCGGCTTCCGGTCATCTGCTGTTTGTCGTGGATGCGCGCTCGGGCGATATGGCCGTGGTGCGTACAGCCTCGCACTCGCTCTTCACCATGCTGCCGGCGGGACGCAACCCGAATGCCATTGCCGTCAAGGCATTCAAACTGCCCTAATTCTCTGCTTTGGCCGCTGCGATTCGATTCGCGCGATGGCCTCCGAATGCGTGGATCGTGCGAGTTCCGGCCAGGACTTCGCCACGGCGGCTCGCTACAACCGGAGGCGCACGCTGTCAACCGGACAGCGCGCGGATTTTGCGTAACAGGGAATCGGCGAAATACTATCTTGAGTCATGTCAGAAAACACGAACGACACCGCCCATCGCGTTGCGGTGATTACCGGAGCTATAGGTGGGATTGGAGCTTCTGTCGCCAAGGAGCTTGCGCGGAGTGGTTGGAACCTGGTTCTCACGGCGAGGTCGGAAGAAAGGCTGATTGCTTTGGCCGACGAGCTTGGAACGCGGGCGATTGCGATCGCCGGAGACCTGAGAGATGCATCTCTGCCCAGCGGGCTGCTCTCCGCGGCTCTGGAGAAGTTTGGCCGTTGCGACCTGTGTTTCAACAACGCGGGGTTTCTCGAGGTGGGGCCGGTGGATTCGATCGATATCGATCGCGTGTGCGATATGGTGCGCGTAAATGTCGAGGCGGCATATCGTATGTCCTACGTTTTTGTGCGCCACTTTGTGCGGGAAGGAAGCGGACACCTAATCAATGTATCGAGCGTGCTGGGGAAAAAGGTCCGTGCAACCGCCGGAGCTTACGCGGGGACGAAATACGCTATTGAAGCTCTCTCGGAGGCGCTCCGTATGGAGCTGAGCAGGACAGACGTGCAGGTATCGTGCATTCAACCCGGATTAGTGATGACGGGCCTGCATGACCGTTGGGAGGTGCACCCATCGGAGTCTATGGGAATCGATCATCCCTTGTCCGGTCAGGATATTGCGCGGATGGTTGTTTTCATTCTTGATCAACCGGCGCATGTACGCCTCCCGCAGCTGATGATTCTGCCGAAGGGTCATGAGGTTTGAGACGAGCGATGTCTCTCTGCTTTGGCCGCTGCGATTCGATTCGCACGATGGCCTCCGAATGCGTGGATCGTGCGCGTTCCCGCGAGGACTTCGCCACCGTGCAGCACGCCCTTCGGGATCAGGTACTCAGTTCCTGCCTCGATCGGAATGTGCCGTTCATCGATGATGAGGGTGTAACAACCCTGCACTACGATCATGTATTCGTCGTACTCATGCACATGCGGCGCGGAGGTCGCTGTTTGCATGCACGTCCAAAAGGCCATCTGGCTTCCATCAGCGCCGTCGAAGACGTACCCTTCCACGCCGGGTGTCGCATTGTTCGCGGTTGCAATCCTGTTTACGTCGTGCTTCATGAACCTGGGAAAATCATCCATGACAGCCATTCTCGCACCGAGCCTCTACGGCCCGAGGCTGTTCACTGTTCACTGCTACTGTCCTCTGTTCACTTCTCCCCATTGAACCGCGTCACGCTGAACTGCGCGCCGGCAAACAGGATCAGGCCTGAAACATAGGCCCAGAAGAGCAAACCCACCGAGACATAAAAAGGACCGTAGAGCGCTTTGAGATCCAGATGGGGCAGCACGGCGACGTAGATATTCTTGGCCAGCAGCCAGATGATTCCGGTCACTATGGAAGTCCGTAGTACATGACGCGCTGGGATCTTGCGATTGGGAAGGATCCAGTAGATAGAGAAAAAGAACAGAATGGAAGCCACACCTGTCGAGAGCGCGAGCCACAAATAGCTGATGCCCTCGAAGAAGAAATTGTCGGTGTGATGAAAGAACAGCACGCCGAGAATCTGCCGCTGCCAGGTGCTCAACAAGATGCTCACAATCGCCAAGCCCACCATCAGGATTGCCAGCCCAAACGCGACCAATTGGTTAAGCAGATAGTTGCGGCTCTTGCTCACGCCCCAGGCCTGGTTCAGGGCCACCTCAAGAGGCAGAAAAATGCCCGTGCACGAAATCAAAATCATCACCACGGAGAGCCATTGCACCCCCTGGCGGCTGGCAGCGTTGGCCAGGCTGGCAGCCACCCAGTCCTGGTTGGAAGGCAGAAAGTAGTGCACCATCTTGCCCACCACTTCCACCATCATGGCCGAATGAAAAAATGCGCGGGAAAGCGTGTAGAGCAGCACGATAAACGGAATGAACGAAATGATTGCATTTGCGGCCACGCTGAAGGCATAGGTGTGCACTTCGCTGTCGAGCAGATAGCTCAGCACCGGTTCGCAGCTTCGCCGCAGCCTGAACCACTTGGATTGGGTAACCGGTGGAGCGGGCAGCTCGGCGCACTCGGGTTGAATTACAGTTCCGCCAAGCGTACCGGCATCTGAGACGTCTGACACGTAAACCTCGCCAAATGAAGAGCTAGTGGACCGAGGCCTGGACAGCCAGTCCCCGTGCGGCTTTGTTGACTTCTCCTCAAGGATAGATGCATTCGGCCCAGCCTGCCGTGACGAAGGTTCATTGTCCGGGGCTTGGTAACACCCATTTTGTCCTTGCATCCTAACCCGTTTCCTGCCATAACTTGAGCACGGCGCGCCGGGAGGCACGCTGGTTCGAAACAGTTGGAAGGCCGTTCGTTTTGGATGTTTTGGTTCTTGGCGAGCACAACCTCAAATCCGGGAATTCAACGAGCTGCCACTGCGCACGGTTTTACGCGTGCATGGGCGGCTCGCGGCGTCTCTGGAGAGAAAACACTCCCTGTTGTGCAATTCGTTTCGTGCCGCGCGAGTCAGGGTGTTGTGCCGACCACCGAAGAAGGAGCTAGTACATGAAGGAACAGGGTGTCGTTAAGTGGTTCAATGGTGCAAAGGGTTACGGTTTCATCCAGCGGTCGAGCGGAGAAGATGTCTTTGTCCACTTTTCCGCGATTCAGGAAGAAGGCTATAAGACGCTGAACGAGGGCGAAGCCGTCGAATTTGAGTGCCAGCAAGGCCCCAAGGGTCTCAGCGCCGCCAATGTGATGCGAGTCTCATAGTCTGATTTTGCCGGCCTCGCTTGCATAGGCCGGCGTTGCCTGGGTTTCGAGTTTCCATTTTTTCCGTCGGACCCAATTACAAATTGAACTTCTTCAGGGCCCACTGGGCCGCCGCGCGCAAGCCTTCGTCGGTCGCGCTGGCCCACTCGCGCAGTCGCGGTGCAAACGCGGGCGCGCCGCTGTTCGCCATGGCAATCGCGACATTGCGTTGGAGGCCAGCGAACCCTGCGCGCCGCACCGGCGATCCATTCAACGTCCGTTCGAACGATTGCTCGTCCATCGCCGCCAACGCCGCCAGCGCGGGATTCACAAGTTCTGACCGCGGTTCCAGCTCCGCATCCATGCTGATGGGCGCTTTTCGATTCCAAGGGCAGACGTCCTGACAGATATCGCAACCGAAGACCTGACGCCCCATGTCCTCCATCAACTCCGGCGCGATGGGCCCCTTGTGCTCGATGGTCAGATAAGCGATGCACCTCGCCGCGTCCATCTGGTAGGGCGCAACCAGCGCGTCGGTCGGACAAGCCTCGATGCAGCGCGTGCAACTCCCGCAGCGGTCCGGGACCTCCAGCGCCGCGGGTGCTTTTCCCTCTTGGACTGGCATTGAGGTAAGGAGAACACCCAAAAATCCAAACGACCCAAGCTTGGGATGGATGAGACAGGTATTCTTGCCGGTCCAGCCAAGCCCCGCCGCGCGGGCCAACGAGCGCTCCACGATCGGCCCGGTATCTACATAGGCCCGCGCTTCAAAAGCGCCGAATTCCCGATGCAGCCGCGCTTCAAGTGCCTGCAGACGCTTCTTCAGCACCTTGTGATAATCCGAGGGGCGCCGCACCCCATGGCCATCGACGCGGCTTGACCAGGCATAGCGCGCGATCCAGCCCGTTCCGGGATCGGCAGGCGCAATTGAGCGCGGAGGGGCAGAGTTATAGTTCGCCAGGCAAACAATTGCTGAGTGCGCCCAAGGAAAGGGAGTACCAACCTTCGCGCGAACAAAATGTTTCCCGGCCTCGTCCTTGCGAGTCAAATAGGACATGGAAGCAGAACGTCCAGCATTCACCCAGTCCGCGAATCGTGTGGCATCGCGGCCTTCATCGGCGTATGGAAGCGCCACCAAGCCGGCCTCGCTGAAGCCCGCTTGAAGCGCGACAGCGCGCGCATGGTCAGCCGTGAGACCAGTAATCGTTTTCTCAACCCCCATAACTATTTTGTCAACAGACAATGGAACTTCTCCACACGCGATACGTACTAATCTGCAACATGTTCGATAGCGGACGCCGGGACCAGAACCGGACACCTGAGAACGCAAAACAGCTTCGATGGAATCTTCGTATCCACTGTGCTATCAGCATATTCCGCCGGCAGCCAGTTTGGCAGACCGGGTGCACTTTCAAGGTCAGGCAAGAACCGATTCCGGTAGCGCCCTCCCCCTTGAACCCTGGAGGCTGCCGGCATCCACAGGAGGTAATTATGAACGCCATTCTTTCTCAAACCGAAGCCACGCTGCTTATTGCGCCGGGCGACCTGCACGAACTCGTGCGCGGCCAGGAACAGGATATCGTCGCGCGGCTGACTCCGCTTGTTCGCAAGCAGAGCGTCACCCTCGACCTGAAGCATGTCGAGCGCATCGACGCAGCCGGCATCGCCGCGCTGATTTCCCTGTACGGATGCGCCCATTCTGCCGGGAATGAGTTCGCCGTCGTCAATGCATCCGCGCGCATTTCAGAGATTCTTGCACTGGTAGGACTGGACCGCATTTTGATTTCCCACAATGCGGCCCCCTGCCCGCAATCCGATCCCTGCTTCGCCCAGCCCGCCGCCTAAGTTCGCTGTTCGTCCGAACCTGCGCGGCGGTGCGGTGGGCGCTGAATCCTCCAACTGCTCGTGTTGCTGATAACTCCACTTTTACAAATCATCTCAGTCTTTGGTTGAACGCCCGCGTAGAATCGCTTCTGATCTTCCCCAGCTTTTTGGGTCCGTCGATTCTTGAAAGTGAGCGTTCTTGGTGCGCGTTTTTTCGGTATTCTCCCTAACCAGTGGATTATCCCTTGGCCTGCTTCTTGTTGCTGCCTTATCGACTGTCCCGAGCTTGGGGCAGAATGCCGATTCGGCGAAGCAATTTCTCACCTCTGTCTATAACCATTATGCGAATCACGGTAAGGGCATTGACTTCACCGGACCCGAGGCCCGAGGCGTGTTCGATTCCTCACTGATCGCACTCCTGCAAGCCGACCAGAAGGCGATGGGGCCGGACGAGGTGGGCGTGCTGGACGGCGACCCGATCTGCAGCTGCCAGGATTGGGATGGAATCTGGGATCTGAAGATTGCCATTCAACCGCTAGGCGAGGGACGCGCGAAGGCTGCCGTCTCGTTTGCGCTCTTTGCACCGCAGGCAGGGACTGATCGGGATCGTCGTTCGCTCGACATGACGCTGGTATCCGCAGGCGGCCAATGGCGCATCTGGGACATACTGGACAAATCCGATCCGAAGGCTCCGTTCGATTTACGCGTCGAGTTGGAAAAGGAGATCCATGCTTCGAAGGCGAAGGGTCGGGGGTAGGAATCGGCTCGCGGATTTCGAGGGATGCTGCGGCGTTTCCTGCTCGCCGGTTGAAAAACTACTAGGATTCACAGCCCTTTAGCAAGGGCTGTGATGCAAGGCACATGCAAGTGTATACTTGGCGCGCTATTTGTTAATGCGAATCGCGTGACTCCGCAAGGCGCAGTCAAAGTGTCTGAGTGACCACACGCGCTTGGTTTTTTATCCGATCTTCCCGCGAAACGAACCGAGCTGACGTACTGCCACCCTTTCACGGGCGCCGCCTTTGCGGAATACCGGACCCCTGCGACGGCTTTTGTCGCACGGGTTGAACATCCTACATCGGAGGCTTCATTCCATGGCGCACGCAGTACTGGATCCGCAACTTGCCGACAAGGCAGGTTCAACCTCAAAGGCAGCAACAACCAAGTATGTCTACTTCTTTGGCGACGGCAAAGCGGACGGCAACGGCCGCATGAAGGACGTGCTGGGCGGCAAGGGCGCCGGCCTCGCCGAAATGACCAATGCGGGTCTGCCCGTACCTCCTGGATTCACGATCCAGACCGAAGCTTGCCGCGAATACATGCGCGGCGCGCTCAGTCCCGCCATTGATAAAGAAATGTATGCCGCCCTCGAACGGCTCGAGAAATTGCAGGGCCAGAAGCTCGGCGCGGGTGAAAACCCGCTGCTCGTTTCCGTCCGCTCCGGCGCCAAGTTTTCCATGCCGGGCATGATGGACACCATCCTGAACCTCGGTCTGAATGACGAAGCCGTGGAATCGCTGGCCAAGCTCAGCAAGAATCCCCGGTTCGCGTATGACTCCTATCGCCGCCTGATCCAGATGTTCGGCGACGTGGTGCTCGACGTTCCCAAGAAGAAGTTCGAGCACATCTTCGACAGCGTCAAACATCGTGAAAAGGTCAAGTTCGATTACGAGCTCACGCCGGCGGCGTTGCAAAGCATCATCGTCGAATACAAGAAGCTGGTGAAGAAGGAAACGGGCAAGGAATTTCCGCAGAAACCGCTCGAGCAGCTCGTCGCGGCCCGCGATGCCGTGTTCCGTAGCTGGCAGAACGATCGCGCCAAGACCTACCGCCGCATCAACCACATCGACGACTGGCTGGGCACAGCGGTCAACGTGCAAGCCATGGTGTTCGGCAACCTCGGTGAGAACTCCGGCACCGGCGTCGGCTTCACGCGCAACCCCGCCACGGGCGAGCATGTATTCTTCGGCGAGTACCTGATGAACGCACAGGGCGAGGATGTCGTCTCCGGCGTACGCACGCCGCTCTCGATCAGCGAGCTCGAGCGCGCTATGCCCAAGGTTTACGACCATCTCAAGGCCATCACCTGGAAGATGGAAAAGCACTATCGCGACATGCAGGATTTCGAGTTCACCATCCAGGATGGCAAGCTCTACATGCTGCAGACGCGCAATGGAAAACGCACCGGCTTGGCCGCTGTGCGCGTCGCCATCGACATGGTGCGCGAAGGCCTGATCACGCAAGAGGAAGCCATCTTCCGGGTCGAGCCGAACCAGTTGTACGACTTCCTGGTTCCGCGTCTCGTGGAGAAGGGCGAGAAGATCGAAGTGCTCGCGACCGGTTTACCTGCCTCTCCCGGCGCGGCTGTGGGACAGATCGTCTTCACCGCCGAGGACGCCGTGAAGCACCACACCAACGGCTCCTACAAATCGGTCATCCTTGTACGCGGCGAGACCACGCCCGAGGACATCGCGGGTATGGAAGTCGCTTCCGGCATCCTGACCTCGCGCGGCGGCATGACCTCGCACGCGGCGGTTGTCACGCGCGGCATGGGCAAGTGCTGCGTGGCCGGCGCAGGCGACTGCACGGTCGACGAAGCCAAGAAAGAATTGCGCGTCAAGGGCCACACCTACAAAGCAGGGCGACTGGATCTCACTCGACGGCACCACTGGCCGCGTGATCGCGGGCAAGCTGAAGACTCTCGATGCGCAGCCCGACGATCCCGATCTCGTGAAATTCATGAGCTGGGTTGACCCGGTCCGCCGGCTGAAGATTCGCGCCAATGCCGACATTCCGCGCGACGCCAAACAGGCTCGCACATTCGGCGCAGAAGGCATCGGCCTCTGCCGCACCGAGCACATGTTCTTTGCCGAAGACCGCATTGAACACATGCGCACCATGATCCTGGCCGACAATGAAAAGGATCGTCGTGCAGCACTGAAGAAGCTCCTGCCCATGCAGCGCGCCGACTTCGTCGGCCTCTTCAAGAGCATGGAGTCGCTCCCGGTCACCATTCGCCTGCTCGATCCGCCGCTGCACGAATTCCTGCCCAAGCGGGAAGACCTGCTCGTGGAGATCAAGCACCTCGAAGACACCAAGCCCCGCTCGCCCAAGCTCAAGGAGTTGCGTCCGCTGCTGGCGCGCGTCGAAGAGCTGCATGAGCAGAATCCCATGCTCGGTCTACGCGGCTGCCGCCTCGGCATCGCGTTCCCCGAGATCACCGAAATGCAGGTGCGCGCCATCTTCGAGGCTGCGGTTATCGTCAAGAACAAGGGCGGCGATCCGCATCTCGAAATCATGGTCCCGCTCATCGGCTCCATCGAGGAGATGCGCAATCAGTCCGCCATCGTCCGCCGTGTCGCCGGCGAAGTCTTCACCGACAAGGGCGCGAAGGTCGACTACATGGTAGGCACCATGATCGAGCTGCCGCGCGCGGCCCTCACTGCGGATCAGATCGCCGAAGATGCCGAGTTCTTCAGCTTCGGCACCAACGACTTGACGCAGACTACCTTCGGCATTTCGCGCGACGACATTAACAACTTCCTGCCGGCCTACTTGAAGTACGGCATCTTCAAACAAGATCCTTTCGCTACCCTGGACCAGGCTGGCGTCGGACAGCTGGTGAAGATGGCCACGGCCAAGGGACGCAACACGCGCCCAACCCTCAAGGTGGGCATCTGCGGCGAACATGGCGGCGATCCTGAATCCGTCAAGTTCTGCCACAAAATCGGACTCAATTACGTATCCTGCTCGCCCTTCCGGTTGTTGACGGCGAGGCTGGCGGCTGCGCAGGCGGCACTCCAGGAACAGCAAACGGGGCCAGACTTGCACAGCGGCACCAACTGATCAAGCAACCGGCGTAACAGCGAGGGCGCGGCCAATTGGCTGCGCCCTTGCTGCATTCACAACCCAAAAAGCGCAGAATCAAGCCCAGACCGCGATTGCAGACGCCAAACTCAGCGACCCGTCCAATTCCTCATTCACGATTCGAAATCCTGCATCCAATAAAAGGGCCGCGATGTTCGGCAAGAGGTTCTTGTCCCGTTGAATATTGACCGAACCGGGCTTTTCCCGTCTGAGGTTTACAAAAAACATGCTGATCCGCGTCGGATACGACATCGAATTCAACCTGCCCGCCGAAGTGGCCATGCTTGCCATGCTCAACGTGCATCCCTCTCGCTCGTTCGACCTGCTGGAGCCTGACGATGTACGCACCGAGCCCGAGTTGCTCGTGTCCTACTACTTCGATTCTTTTGGAAACCGCTGCACGCGCTTTGTTGCCCCGGCCGGCAGGCTGCGCCTCACAGGCTCGACGCTCGTCCTCGACACCGGTCAGCCTGATCCCGTCAAGTGGTCAGCCCGCGAATGCCCGGTTGCCGACCTTCCCGAAGAGGTACTGATGTATCTGCTGAACAGCCGGTACTGCGAGGTCGACCGCTTTTCAAACACGGCCTTCGAGCTTTTCGGAAACACGCAGCCGGGATGGCCGCGGGTGCAGGCGATCTGCGACTGGATTCACCGGAAGATCAGGTTCGACTACACGTCGGCCCGTCCCACCAAGACCGCCCTTGATGTCTTTACAGAGCGCGTCGGCGTCTGCCGCGATTTTCAGCATCTGGCTGTCACCTTCTGCCGCGCCCTCAACATTCCCGCGCGCTATGCGACCGGCTACTTGGGCGACATCGGCGTGCCCCCGGGCGGTCCCATGGATTTCAGTGCCTGGTTCGAGGTGTTCCTTGAGAATCGCTGGTGGACGTTTGACGCTCGCCACAACACCCCGCGTATAGGCCGCGTTCTGATGGCAACGGGCCGGGATGCCTCCGATGTTGCCCTCACGACTTCGTTCGGCCAGGCGGATCTGTGCCGCTTCTCTGTCGTCGCCGAAGAGGAAGGACAGAAGCCGACGGTTGCGAATGCGCCGGTGACGGAATCCGTCGCAGCCGAGTCGTCGAAACCGGAACCGCGGCTAGCGGCACCGAATGAGCTGCTGCAAGTCGCCAGTTAAAAACAGCGCGCCGTGGACTACTTTGAGGTGTCTCCGCCCGGTGCGTAGTACCCTTCACGCGTCTGCACAGTCAGGTCATCTTTGTTGGCTTTGAGCGCCACCTTGTGGTAGCCGCCGTCCGTATCAACCTTGTCGGGTGTGTAGGTCAGCAAGTATTGGCCACGTAGTTCTTCTGCAATCTGACTGTAGATCTCTTCCAGGTTGTCTTTCTTCTTCGCCTCAAAATACCGGCCGCCGGTCTGTGTGGCGATCTTTTCCATAATCTTCTTACCATCGACCTGGGGTTCGCTGGAGCCCCCGCGGCGTCCGCCGCCGGGATAGCCGCCCCCTCCCCCGGGATAGCCACCACCACCGCCGGGCCAGCCGCCACCCATGCCCCCATGCCGGCCGCCGCCGGGGAAGCCGTTATTCTCACCGCGCTCCTGTTCGCCTTTGAAATAGATGGTGTAGATCGTGACATCCGCGCGCTCCGCCGCGTCGAGGGACTCGTTCAGCGACTCCTTGCTTCCGCGATCCACGCCGTCAGAAAAAACCACCAGCGCCTTCCGGCCATCCTTCGGTTTCATCAGTTCGTCCGACGCGAGAAAGATGGCATCGTAGAGTTGCGTTCCACCGCGCCCACTGCTCCTCTGCCGGTCGCGATCGTCTCCGGTGGTCTCCGGGCCCTGGCTGTCGTTCTGGGAGCGCGAAGACGGGCCCATCTCATCAATCTCATGATGAAGTTTTTCGCGCGACGCCGTGAAATCCTGCAGCAGCTCCACCTCGCGGTCAAAGTGGATCAGGAACGCCTGGTCTTTGCGCGAAGCCGGGCTGGGAACCGGTTCGGTCGCGGGGGTTGGGGCTCCCAAATGACCGGCGCCGGGAGGATCGGCGGTCGCGTTTTCTCCCGGCAGCATCTGGTCCACAAACTTGTCCGCGGCCTTGCGCTCGCTTTCCATGGCCCCTGAAACGCTACGGCTGGTGTCAACGAGCAGGCCCACCTGAAAGGGCAAATCGGCTTGGTGCATCAGGCTCTTGATCACCTGTGGACGGCCGTCTTCGGTGAGCGTGAAGTCGCTTTTTTGCAGCGTGGTCACCAGCGCGCCATGTTTGTCGCGCACTGTGACCGGGAGCAGCACCTCACGCGCCTGCACATGGAGGGTGGTCACGGGCTGGTCATTCGCCGGCGGCGCGGATTGCTGGGATGGACTCGTTATCGGCAGGCAAACAATGGCCAAGGCAGCAACGGCAAAGCGGGGTTTCGTCAGAATTCGCATCATGCTGGGTCTATACATTCGCGGAGGCACACTTTCAGTGGGTTAGACGCATCCGCCGCGCAACCGTTGACTGCAGCGTGATACGCCGAAGGACAGAATAAGCCTGGAACCGCTATTCCGCTCTCGGCTCCGCGGAGTGCTCCGTGTTCCATTGGCGCACACGCTCCTGCGTTTCCACCAGCACGGTCTCCGGCAGATTGGAAGCGGCAGCATCGCGCTGCGCGACAATCTCTTCCTGCCGGACAGGCTCCCTTTCCGCAGCAGCCGCCAGATTCAACCAGAAGTATGCTTCGGCATAATCCTGCGCAACACCTTCTCCTGCCTGGTACATCGACCCGAGCTGGTACTGGGCAGCGGGAGCGCCCTGGGTTGCCGCCTTGCGCAACCACTGGGCTGCCAGTGCACTGTCCTGCGGAACCCCTATGCCGAGAAGGTAGGCCGCGCCGAGCCTGCACTGCGCTGCGGCGTTCCCATTTTCTCCAGCCTTGCGGTACCACCGCATCGCCTCAACGGCGTCTTTGGGAACGCCATCGCCATATCCATAAATCTTGCCGAGACGATACTCCGCCGCGGGATTCGCGCTGCCTTCGTCGGACTTGGTGTACCAAAGAACCGCTTTTGCTTTGTCCTGTGCTGTTCCTCGTCCGATATCGTAGGCCCGCCCCACAAGGAATTCCGCATCGGCATTTCCCTGATCGGCCGCCTTACGAAACCAGCGCACAGACTCCGCATCGTCTCGCGCGACGCCCAGGCCATTGTGATAGGCGATGCCGAGGTTATATTGCGCGAGCGCATTTCCATGGCCGGCAGCCTTGCGATACCAATAAGCTGCCTGCTCCAAATCCAGCGGCACCCGTTGGCCGACCGCATATTCAAGCCCCATGCGAAATTCGGCGACTGAATTTCCCCTGGCCGCCCGCTGTTCCAACTCGGCGAAATCTTCGCCCAAGGCAACTGCGGTGATTGGCAGGCAGAGGCACAGTGCCGCGATCGAAGTGCGCATAGAAGGGTAAGGAGTCGGCATGACAGCCCCTTGCGCAACCACCTTCGAGCGCGCACGTACGAATCGGCACCGGCTTAGGCTTTCAGCGCCAGACGCTGTGCATTGGCTATGGGCGCAGTCCGACATATCGAACGGACGGTACATCCGGCAAACCGCGAGTGATTGCGAATTATTCCGACATCCTACTGCGAAATTGCGCGGGCCGCGACTTTTTCTTTTCCGCAATCTGGAAAATCGCAGCGGTCACTGAATATGCAGGAGATGGCTGGGGCACGACTCTTCGTTGATGAGCATCAGGCGAGCGAATGGCTAGGCCGCTCCACGAATCCCCTGGCAGCGTGCATACATTTGCAGGCCAAGGTGAGTCGGCTTCGTCTTCCCGGTGTCCGGATGGGCGGAGGATGAGATTCTTGGGCCCTTTTCAAGCAATCCGAGCTCCGACAATTCGGCGATCGACCGGTAGATCTTGGCAAGGTTGGTGGAGCGTGTGATTTTGGCCATCTCTTCCGCGGAAAAGGCGAGCAGGTAGGGAGAGACCGAGCCACTTTCTGCAATGGCCTGAGTCGCTTTCGCACAAGCAGCAGTCAGGATCTGCGTAGGAAGCGGCGCCATCCGGCTGAGCAGATTGATGAACACCAGATTCGATTCGTCCTGCCCTTCGAAGGTGCACGACGAGGCCAGGAGACCCGCCCAGAGTTCCTGAATCCACTCCATGTCGACCCACGTGCCATGCTCGAGAATGCGAACGATCAGATCGGGGTGCGCCACCATGCTGTAGGCATTGGGTTGATTCACAAGGAGCCGTTCGGCTTTGAACGCGATCTCCACGGCGTTCGCGACTCTCACGCTGCTGAGAGATTTGTGCAGCATCTCTTTGATCTGTTCGGCCGCAGGAGGGCAGATACGCCGCAGGAAGGCAAGCGCCCTCGCCATGCGCAGCTCACGTACGACACTGTCGGGCTCGGCTTCGTAGATTCCTGTTCTTTCCGGGCTCTCCCACAGCCTCAGATCCATGCCTTCCGGCAGAACAAACGTCAATCCGACGCCATCCTCCCCGGCACGGACAGCGCCAGCTTCAAATACGATCCGTTGCTGCGGATTTTCTTCCGGCGGGCCCTTCCGTTGCAGAGTGAGCGAAACCGTTGCGCCGGGCTCCCATCGCTCTTTTGTCCGTAGATAGATGCCGCTGGAGCTGACATTGTCCACTTCGTGCATTTGCGTCGTGTTCCCGGAAAGCTCGTAGGCCACCAGTCCCGGCGAGGCCCGCCGCTCTGCACCGCGACGATTCTGGTCGTAGAGAGATGGATAGAGCCAGCGAAAGAATCTGTCGACGATCGGTTTCTTTTCCTGCGGGTCGGAGGAAGGCGATGGCTCCTCGAGCCGCGGCTTCGCGGGTTCGAGATGAATGAGGTGGTTGGTCTTCTGAGGCACAGCCGGCGCGGGGTCAGCTTTCCGCTCGATCGAAGTTTCTTCCGGAGATTGCTCAGTGGGAACAAAGAATGGAGCTTCCTGAATGCGGGGAGTTTCGGTGCTGCGCAGGCCGGAGGTCGCGACCGACGATTCGGGAGCCCCCGTGAATTTCGTCCAGTGCACCATCTCTCGAGGCTCTTCCGGCAACGGAACGGTCGCCAGTGTCTCTGCACCGATCTCCGATTCTGCGGTTTCGATTGGAATTGGTTGTTGCTCGGGTTGCGGCTGCCGCTGTTGTTCCGCATCGCGCTCCATGCGGAACCATGAACCGAAGATCGGTGTTACGACTTCTGCAACCGGGCTCTGCACTTCCCCGGGAGATTCGGTGTCTTCATCGTGCGTGGGAGGAGCGTCGCTCGCAAGAATTGACACCAATGTTGGGGTCTCGTCCTCTGCCGCGGTCTCGGCCTCTACTTCCGCCTTGATTCTTCTGGAAGGAGCCTTCTTGACAGGCTCGACCTTCGCCAGAGAAACCGGAACCTCCGCAACAGCGGAAGCCGAAGATTCGCTCTCGTTTTCGGTCGCCTCCACTGCCTGAGTTTCCTCTTGAGGAAGCTCGCTGAAGGCCAACTGGTCGCCGGGCTCGATTTTCGCCGTCGATATCGTTCGAAACGGTAGAACCAGCGCGCTTGCCGATGGTTTCTTGAATCGCGGAATCTCACTGGCCGGTAGTAGCTCAACCCGTTCCACCACTCGATCGTCTTTGTCGAGATAAACCAGATCAAACGGAGAAATTCTCGGCACCATCGGGATGACGGTGACGTGCGTCAACCAAAGACCCGCTACATTGTCGGATTCAAGCCCCTCCACCATGACTCGCAGCGCCGCCAAGGGGTCAAGTGTGGAGTTGATCGCCGTGACCCCGGTACCGACCGGAGTCTCTCGTGCCTGGTTTTGTATAGTGTATTTTTTTGCTTCCATACACGATCATTCCGCGAACGCCTTCAGGGGCCAGAAAATACTCGAATTGCTTGTAGTCGGTTTCTTCTATTTTCCTGCACTCGATAATCACGAAATGATGCAAGCCTTGTAAAGTAGGGTGATTCACGCACCGTCCACACATGCTACCATCCCTCCGCTTCGCAAATTCAGCGGGAATTTGCAACTTTTGTGGCATCGCGCGTGGCGTTTTGGGAAAGGATCCGGCGAGACATCCTTCCTACATGAACCAAAGGTGATTCGTCAGTGCTTGAGCATGGTTCGCATCCGAATCTCCGGCCGACAACTGCTCACCGAGGTTGGATGGGCTCATTCGCAACCATACCCATCAAGAGAGAAAGCGACACAAGGCCAACTAATTTCCTGCCGGTGTCATCGCAATACAGCGTAAGGAGCCGCCGACGGACACGGGTACGAAGCCTTTGCTACCCGTGAGCGGCAATGGAGGAGTCAGGGAAATGACAATTCTTTTGATCGTTCTTGTACTTTTGCTGATCGGAGTAATTCCCGCCTGGCCGTACAGCCGCAATTGGGGACCCTACCCAAGCGGTGGGCTTGGTTTAATTCTGCTCATCGTAGTCGTGTTGATGTTGCTGAAAGTGTTTTGACGCGCCTTCATCGCTCAAATTGCTCAGGCCGGCGATGCTGCCAGTCGAGCCGTAGTAAGCGAGAGGGCGAAAAACGCAAATTTGCGAGGGCTTCCACTTCGAGTGAACTCAAAACGCATTGAGAGTCACGTTGAGGTCTCAAGATGCTCGAAGTGAAGCGTGGCAGAACTGTCGCTAATCGGCATCGGTTGGGATACGCGGTTGTTTTGCCCATTGCGTTTGCAATCGCGTCGCGAGGGCGGGCATGCGCAGCGTGACTCGAGTCCCCCGGCCTAGCTGACTAGTGATCTCGGCGCTGCCGCTGTGAAGGGTCAGAATGCTCTGCACGATGGCCAGACCGAGTCCTGTGCCACCCGATGTTTTGGAACGCGATGGATCGACGCGGAAGAAGCGACCGAAGACCCTTGGCAGCGCTTCGGCGGGGATGCCAACGCCGGTGTCGTAAACCTCGATGCAAATCGCGGCGTCCTCGTTCGTGGCCGTTAGCGCCACCGTTCCCCCCGCCGGCGTGTGCGCGATAGCGTTCGAGACCAGGTTGCTCACGGCCCGCAGCATCAGTGACCGATCCAGTTCTGCGTTGAGCGGCTCGGTTCCATCCCTTATTACAAGCGCTATTCCTGCATCGCTCGCAGAAGCTTCGTAGTAGTCGCGAACCGTGGTCAGCAACTCGCCGATGTCCACATTCTGGCGATGCAACTCGGTCAGGGGACTCTCCGCGCGGGCCAGGAAGAGCAGGTCGCCGATCAGCTCGGAAAGCCGGACCGCTTCTTCCAGTGAGGACTCCAGTACATCGCGGTATTCTTCGGCCGTTCGCGAGCGGGAAAGAGCCACTTCGGCTTCTCCACGGATATTGTTAACCGGCGTGCGTAAATCGTGCGCGATGTCAGCTGAGAACCTCGAGATGCGCTCGAAGGATTCTTCAAGCCGCTCCAGCATTTCATTGAATGTCTCGGCCAACGATGCAAGTTCCGATGGATAGCCTTCCGAGCCGATTCGTTCGCGCAGATTCGTGGACGTAATTCTGCGCGCGGTTGCGGCGATCTGTTCGACGGGCCGAATGCCGTGCCGGGCAATCCGGTATCCCACCAGCGGGAAAAGAGCTGAGGTCGCCAGCAAAATGCCCCAGAACCACAGGCGATAGCGTGCCAGGAGATCTTCTTCCTGCGAGACATCGATCGCGATCTGAACAGTGTCGCTGTGAGTCGGCGGCGTGCCGACGGCAACCGTAGCGCTCGTGACCCGGAAGGGCCGCCCATGTCTGCCCTTCATCGCAATCGAACGCTCGGAGCGGTCGCGAGTCCGGCTCGCGAGCTCGGCAAGATCCAACTGCTCACCCATGCCGGGTGTCGTCATGATCGGCACGCCGTGGTCATCGAGGAGGCGAATGTAGAACTGCTGGTACCGGCGGGCTTGAGACTCCAGCTCAATCTCCTCGCGCAATGCATCCTTGTCGTCCGGACGTTCTCGCAGCATGGAGTCGCAGCACGTGCAGCTTGTCGGCAAGAAACAGCACTGTGCTTCGTTCTAGTTCCGTACGCAGCACGATGTAGAGACTCGCGGTGGCCAGAATGACCAGAATCAGGCCCGCCAGCGAGTAGGCCACCGACAGCCGGAATGCCAAGGTCCTGCGCGGGCGCATCGCAGTGCGGGCGCTACGGCTCGGCTTCAAAGACATAACCGGCGCCGCGAACTGTATGAATCAGCTTCACAGGGAAGGGATCGTCCATCTTACTGCGCAACCTGCGCACATTCACGTCCACAACGTTCGTGTCACTGTCGAAGTTCATATCCCAGACAGACTCGGCGATCAGCGTGCGCGACAGGACTTCGCCGGCGCGTCGCGCCAGCAGGGTCAGCAACAAAAACTCCTTCGAAGTGAGGTCGAGCCTCTGGCCGGCACGGGTCACGCGCTGACGCATCAAATCGATCTCCAGATCGGCCATGCGAAGAGTCTCTTGGGGGCGCGGTGTTGAGCGGCGCAGCAGCGAGCGTACACGGGCCAGGAGCTCGGAAAACGCAAACGGCTTTACCAGGTAGTCGTCGGCTCCCAATTCAAACCCGCGCACGCGCTCATGCACGGCGTCGCGCGCTGTAAGCATCAGGACCAGCGCCTTCCGCTCGGTTTCGCGCAGGCGCGCAAGCACCTGCCATCCGTCGAGCACCGGAAGCATCACGTCGAGAATGAGGAGGTCAAAATCGATCTCCTGAGCGAGGTGCAAACCTTCCCGGCCATCGGCGGCCTCGTCGACGACGTAACCGGCTTCGCTGAGTCCTCTCTTGAGAAACTTGGCAGTCTTGACTTCGTCTTCGATAATCAGGATCTTCATTTGTCATGCACCTTGATCAATCCGGATTTGCGACCGGAACAGCTCACTGGATCCGGCGAAAATAAAGAGTTTGCTTTTCGCCATTCGGGCGCTCGCGGATCCTCTCGAGCGTTGCGCCATCCTCAAGCACCGACCATGTCTCTTTCGATTGCAGGATGCGGCCATCTTCATGTTCTTCAATCGAGAAGAGGAGGCTGGAATCCTTCCAGACGACCGAAGTGTTGAACTGGTCTCCATCGGCTCCAATCGACGCGGCGGCCATCCCATCAGTTGTGTACTTTTGCACCGCGTGCCGCGGACTCGCCGAGGCGTGTGAGATCGATGTTTCCACCGTGAGTTTCGGGTCGTGATGCTCGATTCGCAACGTGACTTCACCATTGCGCTTCGGTTGGCAGCGATCGTTGTCCTGCTTCCACTGACCTGAGAAATCCGGCGTAGTCTTCGACCACGCGGTGACCGTTAAGGACAAGAGTATGAGCGCGCCCACGAAGGCGCGCACGCCGCGGTCTGTAAAGCTCCCGCTTTTTCTCATTCGTAATCCATTCATATCCTGTCAGCGCGGCGGCCTTTGCAACTGCCGCGCCGGGTCTCAGGTGACCTCAGAAGTCGAGCCGCAACGCGAACTGGATCTCGCGCGGCGTGCCCGAGCCAACTGGAGTTACTGGCGAAACGTTGGTGTTCACAGTGGTGATAATGCTGCCGAATCCCGACCCACAACCCGTGGGAGCAGACGACGTCAGGTTGCAGGTAGCCGTCGGCGCACCCAGTTGCGGGTGATTGAAGATGTTGTAGAATTCCGATCGGAATTCGAGCCGACCGCGCTCCGTCAGGGTGAAAGTTTTGCCTGTTCCGAAATCGATCTGCCACGTACCCGGCCCGGCCGTTAAGTTGCGTGGCGCGGTGCCGAATGCCCCAGCCGGATAGGCGAAGGCCGCTGGATTGACCCAATCCTTCACCGTCCTGCCTCCCTTCGGAGTGAGCGAGACGCCGGGTACCAGATCGGGACGCTCGGTGCCTGTAGCTCCATCCGGCGCGACGAAGCTTGAGGGCAACAGCACGTTCACCGGGAAACCGGTGCGAGCCAGCGCCGACGTTGTCAGTTGCCAGTTGCCTGCGATGGTGCTGGCAATCCCGTGCTGGTTGAGCATCGGTTTGCCGAGACCGAAGGGGAGCTCATAGACCGCATTTCCATTGAACACATGGCGGGCGTCCCAGGCGCCGCTGGCCCGATCGCAGGAAAGGCACAACGGATTTTGCGGATCTATTTCATCGCCATCGCCACTGCCGTTGGAGCCGTTGTCGATCTCGTGCGACCACATGTAATTGCCCGTCACCAGCAAGCCGTTAGAGAACGAACGCCGCATCGCCACCGAGAGACCGTTGTACGAGCTCATGCCGATAGAGCCGCGCCAGCCAATGGCGGGAGCAAATCCCGAATACTGCACGGCTCCCGTGGCGGGATTTGTGATCAGGTTTACCACGTCGGTATCCAGCAGATGCACCCCGTGGCTACCCAGGTAGGAGATGGTGCTCACGAAGCTTGCCGGTAGCTCCCGCTGCACCGATAAGCTCCACTGTTCGACATAGGTGTCCTTGCGGTCTCGTTGTTCGGCATTGGGTGAGATGGAGCCGGCGCCGAAGCCGCAGTTCCCGGACCCGCTGGTGACCACTGGGCCGGGGCAGTTGCTCGGCGCGTTGCTGGCTCCGGTATAGACAAGAGGTACTTTGGTCGTGCCTGTCGCCGCATAGGAGGGGACTTCATTTTTGGCGGGCAGATTCTGATCGTCCAGTTGTCCGTCTTCGTGGTAAATGCCGAATCCACCCCGGATCACTGTCTTCTCATCTTTCCACGGCGTCCAGGCGAAGGCTACACGCGGGTCGACATCGCCATAGTTCTGCTGGCCGAAGCTCGCGCCCACGCCGCAGAATCCCTGCACTCCGCAGGTCGAGAAATCGAATGGGTTGGCCTTTCCGTTGGCTTCATCGAACAGATCGAAGATGGAGTAGCGGAGGCCCAGGTTCAGGATCAGATTCGGCCGCCACTTGAACTCGTCCTGCGCGTAAAGGAAGTAATCGTTCTTGCGCAACCCGTTGACCGGCAGAGATCCCGTCAGGCTGGCCTTTTTCATTACATTGTTCCCGAGATTCTCGATCGAGGAGAACGTAAATTTCCCGTGCTCGCCGTATTCCTGATTCAGTTGGATGTAGCGGAACTCTGCTCCGGCTTTGAAGGTGTGCCGGTCGTGAGCCCAGGTCAGGTTATCGTTCACTGAAAACGAGTTGCCCACGTAGACACTGATGTAGTCGTAGTTCTGAGTAACGAAGCCTGGCCCGGGCCCCCCGGAGACGGAGATCTGATAAAGGATTCCGGAGTCACTGAAGTTGTACTGGTTGTTCGTAGAGCGATTGAAGCCAGCATGAGCTTCGTTCACCAGGTGGGAATTGAAGACATGCAACAGCTCCAGCGCGCCATTGATCGGCGTGGAGACCTTTTGCTGCAAGTCGGTCGCCGCGGCGGACAGCGGCTGCGTGTTGACCGACCGGTCGTAGTTGAAGCGCACAAAGGCGGTCGTCTTGGCCGAGAAGCGCTGGTCGAACCGCAGCATGAACGAGCTCTCGTTGACCACCTGCGTGCACGCGCAAGTCAACAGGTCATAGTCCGCATAGTGCGGGTCGCCGGGATCGTTGCTTGGCGTGTAAGGGGTCAGAATTGCTTTTGAACCTGCTTTCGGAAAACCGTTCATGATTCCATACACGGGCGATGAGGCGGGAACGGATGCAATGAGCGAGGCGCTGGGCACGTCACCGCTCACCGGATAGCCCCAGTTCTGCCGATAGGCTTCGGAAGCGACGAAGAAGAATGTCTTGTCGTGCACGAGGGGACCGCCCAGCGATCCGCCAAACTGATTGAGGCGGAGCGGCTGCTGAGATTCGCCGTTCGAGGCGAATTCGGGCAGCGGCGCGTCAAATACATCATTGCGCACGTACTCGAAGAGGCGTCCGTGAAAGCGGTTGGTGCCCGTGGGTGAGGCGACATCCAATTGAGCGCCGCCGGTCGCGCCCTCTTCCGCGGTTGACATTAGCGAATTGACACGGAACTCCTGGATCGCGTCCAGCGGAATGGCGAGCCGTACCCACTGGCGCTGGGTCTGGTTCACAATGTTGGTGGCATCGACGCCGTCGTAAGTAAAGTTGCTATCGTCGAGGCCGCGTCCGGCAAAGCGAACTGTTCGCTGGTTGCTGCCGCCAGTATCAACGGCTCCGGGCACGTAGGCCGTCAGCGCCGACCAGTCGCGACCGTTCAGGGGCAGTTCCTCGGCCTGCGTTTTCTCGATCAGGCCGGTCACAGCGCTGGTGTTGTGGTCGAGCAACGCGGAGGCACGCGTAACTTCGACGCGCTCCTCGCCGCCCGCGACCCGCAGCGCGGCATTGAGCGTATGGGTTCTCCCAATCGCCCCCTCCACGTCGACGAACTTCAGAGTCTGGAATCCTGGGTGTTCGAAGGTCACCGTGTAATTACCTACAGGCAACTCGGGAATCTCGTAGTTGCCGGTCGAGTCGGAGATGGTCTCACGCCGCAGCTGGGTCGAGTTTTGCACAGCCGTGATGTGCGTCCCTGCCAGCAGCCGTGCGGACGGATCGGTCACCGTACCGGCCAACCCGCTGCGGTCCACCTGCGCGAACGAGATCCCGGCAAAGAAAAACGCCGCGCTGAATGCGATCGAAGCACAAGCGCTTCGAAACATATTAGGATTCCTGGCGAACAGGCCCTGCTTCATCTTGCAATGCATAACGCCTCCAAGAAATATGGATTCCCGAGCGAAACGAGGATCCCACGTCAGGCCGCCGTTTACGCGCACCGGAATCGCAATCCGGGTTCAAGTTGCGACAGTTGGAAACACGTGTCCTCATTCCTGGCTGCAAGCGAAGAACCGCATCGGCTTCCCCAGCAGAGGACTTTCAAGCGTTACGGCCTGTGGGAGGTTCGACCCTGCTCAATGGCTGTTTATGGGGCAGCCCGATCTTCAAAAGGAGGCCCCCATCGATGAATGACGATTTTGTAATCCAGGTGTTAGGTGTAGATCACGCGCTTGTTAAGGTTCCATCAAATATCGATCTCGCTAGGACCCGAATTGTGGAATGCAAGTATCGCCCGGAACCGGCCTGTTGCGGGCCACTGATACGAACGCCTGCTTGGGAAGCCTCTGTTTACGAAGCGCGTGACACCGCTCTAAGCGTGACTCACTGCGGTAGATTACAAAAATGTAATTCTCGCGTCATGCTGGCGTCCTTTTCCCGCTCCTACACTTAGCCCGTTGGCGCGGCTATCCCGCCGCGCTACGAACAGCAATCGAAGTGACGCATCAGCGTGTTTTATGCCTAGTTCCCAGGGTTCAATTTGCCAGGATGTCGAGGCAAGCTAGAGCCGCTTCACGAAACGGAACCTCAAGTTGCATGGCCGATTCCGGTCGCGTACCGGAAGAAACCGAAAGAGGAGAAGGAAATGTTCCAAAAAACGTCTTGCAATAACTCCCGGATCGATCGCCTGCGTCTGCTCGCTGGCGTGCTGGCGATGGGATTAAGCATCCCGGCGCTCGCGCAGTCCGTTCCGTTCCCGACCTACACCGTCGGCCCGCAGACAAACGGCACTTTCGTCGCCAGCGACGGCACCATCCTCACCCCCAGCGGCATCCAGGTCAACCTCGGCACCACGACCCGCGCCAAGGCCATTGCGCTGAACCCGACGGGCAATCACACCGCCGCCGTTCTTCAAATGGGCGCCCCACAGGCCGTAACGATCTTCAACACAACGACCGGCGCCATCGTGCAGACCTATGTACCGGCGATCGGCAGCAAAGATCCAGACGGCAGCAACCTCGGCATCGCTTATACGCCGGACGGCAAGTACCTGCTGTTCAGCCAGGACGGCAATTCCTTCTACGGAACCTTCAAGCAGGGCGGCTTCGTTGCCATCGCCAGCGTAGATCCCACGACGGGCAAGCTCTCGGACTACGCCCACGTCGCTGTTCCGATGGACGTCAACGCGTCCCTTGGTATGACAACCGTGACTTGCTTCGGCAACAGTCCCGGGGGCACCAACGGCAGCTTCGATATCCCATGCGGCTACTCCACTACGGCTTTTTCAGATGAGATATTGAGTTCCTATCCCACCGGCATCGCGGTCTCCTCGGATGCCAAAACTGCTTACGTCGTGCTGGACAATAACAATACGCTGACCAAGATCGACCTGACCCAGAAGACGCCGGTCGAGGGCACCGAGGTTCGCGTCGGCAACGTTCCGCACAGTGTGGTCATCGCGCCGGATGGCAAGACTGCCTACGTCTCGAACGAAGCCGGCCGCGTGGCTAAGGAGAGCGACTTCCAGGAATATTCCAACGGCACCCCGGTCGTCGCCGCATATCCAACCGGTTCCACGTCGACCGGCACCGTTTCTGTGGTGGACCTGTCCTCGTTCAAGGTCACCGCCAGCATCTCGACCGGCCTGCATCCGACCGGCATGGCCTTCTACGGGACTGATCTGTTGGTCGCCAACACCTATGATGACACCATCTCTGTCATCAACACGGTTAACAATAAAGTGGTGCAGACGATCGACCTTGCTCTGCCGATCGGCGTGCCCGGGAAGAAAGCGGCGGCCTACGGCGCCGGACCGAACTCGATCGCCGTCGATTCCACGAACAAAATTGCCTACGTCGCGCTTTACAACGCCAACGCGATCGCGGTCGTCGACCTCACGGCCAGCACGAACGCCGTCCTGGGAATGATCCCGGTGGCCTATGCGCCGAGCTCAGTTGTGCTGGACGCGGCGGACAAAGCGCTGCTGGTTGCCAATGACAAGGGCTGGGGGACCACAGGCAACCCGAATCCCTTCGCGGGAACCGTACCCGACGCTCCGCTGACATCGAATTCAACCACAAAGGAATTTGGTGTGATCGGCCTCGAAACCCACCAGGACCTTGGTACTGTCAGCATCATTCCTGTGCCGAGCTCCTCCGCCTTGTTGTCGATGACGGACCAGGTCTTTACGAACAACCACTGGGATCTCGAGGACGTTATCTTCTCGGCAGCTGGTGGCAACAAGCATGCCAAGCCGCTCGCAATTCCTGAGAGGGTCGGTGATCCTTCCAAAATCAAGCACGTCTTCCTGATCATCCGTGAAAACCGCACCTACGACCAGATCCTGGGCGATGTGGCCGGCGGCAATGGCGATCCCTCGCTGGCAGTCTTTGGCGACGACAACACAGTCACCAGCCAGGTCGGCCCCGTCACGCCCAACGCACACGCGCTCGTGGAGCGGTTCCCGCTCTTCGACAACTACTACGACCCGAGCCGTCAGTCGGCGGATGGTCACAACTGGATCGTCCAGGCCATGGCGCCGTACTCCGACGACATCCAGTCGCCCGACTGGCTCCGCGATTATCCGTCCAACGGCGGCGATGCGATTGCCTACCAGAAGGCGGGCCACCTGTGGGACGTCGCTCAAAAGCAAGGCGTCTCGTTCAAGAACTACGGCGAGTACATCGAATACAACACGTTCAACCCGCCGCAGGGCTGCAAACCGAATAACCTTTATACGGGTACCACGCCTCCTACTCCATTGCCGTTCATTTTCTCGGGTAGCTGCGAGCCGCTCTGGATCGACTTCTACAACGACACATTGGCTTACGAGTCCGGCAAAGAGAAGCAGCTCTACAACTACCACACGGTCGGCTCGGAGTCTCCGCTCCCCAACCTGATCAACAACACGGTCCAGAACTATCCGCAGTTCGATCTGGGCATTCCCGACCAGTTCCGCGTCGATGTCTGGGAGCAGGATTTCGCCAAGGACGTGGCCTCTGGTAACGTGCCGCAGCTGGAGATGATGTGGATCAGCTCCGACCACACCGGCGGCCCGCCGACCGCGCAGGCCATGCAGGCCGATAACGACCTGGCCCTTGGCCGCTTTGTCGACATCATCAGCCACAGCTCTATCTGGAAAGACTCGGCGATCTTCGTGACCGAAGACGATGCGCAGACCGGCGTCGACCACGTCGATGGCCACCGCAGCCCGGGCTACATCTTCAGCCCGTATGTCCTCCAGGGTGGCGTCACCGACAGCACCTTCTACACGCAGGTCAACATGGTCCGCACGATCGAGCAGATTCTCGGTCTCAAGCCCATGAACCAGAATGACCTGAAGGCCTCACCGATGAGCACTGCCTTCGTCGACGACCCGCCTGCGGATTACTTCAAGCCGTGGACGCACGTCGCCAACGGGGTCCCGCTGACTGCGGGCGTTACCCAGACTCCAACTCAAAAGGCCATCCCGGCACCGACCGTCGCTTCGGTTGCGGTTAAGCCACAGACCATCGTGGCCGAGAGCCCTGCGGTGAAGGCTCTGCGGGTTGGCTGGATGAAAAAGAAGGCGGAGCTCTTCGCCGGCAAATACCAAAAGCCGGACGCCGAAGACCCCGACACCGTCAAGCACATGATCTGGTACGAATCCACCAACTACACGCGGCCCTTCCCTGGCGAGAAAAAGGTTCGTCCAGCGAGCGACTTCAATCGCAAGGCTGCGCCCACCAAGGACGACGACGGAGAATAAATCGCGTTCCGGCTGAAAGCGGCCCTCTCTCCGTTCACCGGGGAGAGGGCCGCTTATTTGTTGCACAAACCAAGAACGCAGAGAACATATCGACCGTCGATTCTCCTTCATCGGTAGACCGGCTCTCTGCTGCGGGATGGATCTATTTGATTGGGCGTGAGCCTGCGATCAGGATCTCCACCAATCTCCTGGCGCTCGACTGCCAATCGGGGCCGAAGCCCACATGCGAGACGCCGATCAGTGCCCGCAGCAGGTCGGAAGCGTCCAGATCTTTGCGCAGATCGCCGTTCTTTTTCGCGCGCCTCACCAGCTCATCGATCGCTCCCTGGATCAAGCTGCGAGAGCCTTCATACAGCCTCGAAGGTCCACCGACGATGCTGTTGAGAGCGGGCGCAATAATGTGCTTCGCAGCGATGTGGTCGACGAAGAGCAGCATCCAGGCTCGCAGGGCATCGAGGGGGGGCATTGTTTCGGACAACTTGCGTGCTGAGGCAGCCAGCTTTTCCACTTCGCTTCGATAGACCGCTTCGATCAGCGTATCGCGGGTAGAAAAATGTCGATAGAGGGTCCCGGCTCCAATGGCTGCCTGTTTGGCGATATCGTCCAGGCTGGCGTCCGCTCCAAATCGCGTAAACGCATCCTTCGCAACCTCCAAAATGCGCGCGCGGTTCCGCTGTGCGTCTTTGCGAGGCTTTCGTCGGACGGATTGCGATCGCTTCGCGTACATAAAAAATAATCTGCAACCGGAGACAGTCTCCGGTTATCTACTCTTTCGGAGGATGTCTCCGTTTTTAGTCGAAAACGTAACGGTTCGTCAATGCGGGGTGCAGATAGCGAAGTGGACAAGGAATCAAGGAGGAGTGCAATGCTTCAGGAAGCAAATCTAGCCGGCAGCTTCGCTCTGCCCGGCAGTTCACTCACCGTGAACCGCATGGGCTATGGTGCGATGCAGCTTGCGGGCAGAGACGGCAACAAGCTTGTATGGGGGCCACCCCGGGATATCGACGAGGCAATCGCGGTGCTGCGCGAGGCCGTCGCCAGCGGTATTAATCATATCGATACGGCAGATTTTTACGGTCCTCGTATCACTAATCAGATCATCCGCAAGGCGCTCTCGCCCTACCCCGGCGATTTGGTCATCGTGACCAAGGTCGGCGCCATGCGAGGAGACGACGGATCATGGAATCCGGCCTTTTCTCGTGGAGACCTGGCCGCGGCGGTTCACAGCAATCTCCACAATCTGGGCTTGGACACGCTCGATGTAGTCAATCTGCGCGTCACGTTCGATCTTTTTCGGCCGGCAGAAGGATCCATCGAGGCGCAGGTTACGGTTCTGGCCGAACTTCGCCAGCAGGGTTTGATCCGTCAAATCGGGCTGAGCAACGTGACACCTGCGCAGGTTGCGGAGGCGCGGCAGATCGTTCCGATTGTCTGCGTTCAGAACGAATACAACCTTGCACATCGGGCCGATGATGCGCTCATTGACGATCTCTCCCGCGACGGCATCGCCTACGTTCCGTATTTTCCGTTAGGCGGGTCTGCTCCCCTACAATCCGAAGCCTTGTTCAAAGTGGCCTCACGTCTCCAGGTCACTCCGATGCAGGTTGCCCTTGCGTGGCTCCTCCAGCGCTCACCCAACATCCTGGTGATTCCTGGAACCTCATCTCGAACCCATCTTCGCGAAAATCTTGCGGCGGCACAGTTGCAAATTCCAGCAGAGGCGCTTCCTGATCTCGATGCCGTATCCCGACAAACTGCTGCGGAGCAAATCGTACGGCTCGACCAGCAATCATAGTTATGAACGAATCGACGTTCCACGAAGAGGAGTAGGCATATGCGTGTCTTTGTTACCGGCTCAACGGGATTCATCGGTTCCAGGATCGTCCTGGAACTCATCAGCGCAGGCCACCAGGTGCTCGGCCTGGCGCGCAGCGATGCGGGAGCGCGGGCCCTGGCCGCCGCCGGAGCTCAGGTGCAGCGAGGAGATCTGGGAGATCTGGAGAGTCTGCGCAGTGGAGCGGCCGCATCCGATGCGGTCATTCACACGGCCTTCCGGCATGACTGGACGAAATTCGCGGAAAGCTGTGAGCTGGACAAACGCGCTATCGAGGCCGTCGGCTCTGTGCTCCAGGGCTCCAGCCGTCCGTTCATCGTCAGCTCCGGAGTCGGAGTAGCCCAGGGCCGCGCGGCTACCGAAGACGATCCGCCGCTTTCATCTCCATCCCTTCCTCGTGTATCCGAGGTGACGGCTGTTGCGCTGTTGGAACGCGGCGTGCACGCCTCGGTGATGCGCTTGCCGCAGGTCCACGACACGGAAAAGCAAGGCCTGATCACCCCCCTGATTGCTATTGCTCGCGCAAAGGGTGTCTCAGCGTATATCGGTGATGGTCACAACCGCTGGCCTGCCGCGCATGTAACGGATGTCGCGCGTCTCTACAGGCTCGCTCTGGATAAGTTCACGGCAGGAGCTCGATACCACGCAGTCGCCGAAGAGGGTGTGCCCCTCAAGGACATTGCTACCGCCATCGGCCGCGGCCTGAACATACCTGTCACTTCCATCGGAGCGGAACAGGCGCAGGAGCATTTCGGCTTCCTCGGGTTTTTCGCGGGGAGGGACGCCCTGACGTCCAGTGCACAGACTCGACGCGCGTTGGGCTGGGAGCCGACGGGGCCCGCGCTGCTCACTGATCTCAGGAACATGCGCTACTTTCCGGACTGAGCGATTTCTGGTTCCTTAGCAAGGTCGGCACAGGCGATCGATCAACTCCGCGGGCAAATCCGCGAATCGGCCCCGGGCGCACTGTTCGAAAACTCTCAAACTTCAGCAGAGGTTGGCGAAGGGACGAAAATTGGAGTCATGCAATTCGGCGCCCATCACTGCGCTCCTCACTTGCATTGCTTCGAATGATATGGCGAGGCGTTCCGCAAACCGCCTAACAGCTTTTCCGAGTTGCGGCGTATTCTGGCCCGCCCTTCGATCACTCCCTATCGGCCTGAGTACGAAAAAGCTCGATCACGGCGGACATATCCTTGCCGGCGTAACCAGCGGCAGCGGCTTCGACAAAACGCATCTCGGCGGTCTTCGCCGCGCGCAGGTCAACGCCCAATGTAGCGGCATCTGCCTCTGCGTAGCGCAGATCTTTGCGCATCAGTGAGAGCAGAAAGTTTACGTCATAGGTTGCTGCGACCATGCGGGCAGAAATCGTATTGATCAGTGGACTACCCGGCGCTCCTTTGCAGAGAATATTCAGCGCTTGTTCGCGATCGAGGCCGCTGCGTTCGATCCACGCCAATCCCTCAGCGAGGGATGCGACTTGAACTCCGCACAGGAAGTTGTTGATGAGTTTCATGCGCGCTCCGCTGCCGACCGGTCCGAGCAGCACGATTTCTTTACTCATTGCCTCTAGCACTGGTCGAGCGCGTTCCAGAACGCCAGCATTTCCACCGACGAGAAAAGTGAGCTGGGCCTCTTCGGCTTGTGCGCGACTTCCCGTCACAGGCGCGTCAAGCAGGCTGAGGCTGTGCTCTGACGAAAGCCCTGCAAGCTCCGCTATCCACGCAGGAGTTACCGTGCTTGACTCCACGATCACGGCTCCCGGCTTCATACCGCTCAAAGCACCATGCGTTCCAGTCCATGTTTTCCTTGAAGCATCCTCATCGGACAACATGCTGATAGCCACTTCTGCATCGCGTGCTGCATCTGCGGGCGTATCCGCGATGCGCGCGCCTGCCGCACTAAGTGGCTCCGTTTTTGCACGAGTCCGGTTATATACAGAGACGGAGAAGCCGGCTTTGAGCAGGTTCTTCGCCATGCCCGTACCCATGGTGCCCAGTCCCAGGACCGCAATGCGCAGTGTCATGATTCTCTCCATTTATCTTTTGAAAGGCGAAGCTCAAGCCAGCGGCTGAACCCGCATCAGTCGATTTAGCTTTTTCTCTTGAATGTGAATGGGGTTTCGCAGGGGACGGCCATATCCCTCGAAACGCACTTGCATCCAATCGCCCTCGGCGAGTTCGATACCATCGCCGAAACTGAGCGAGGGAGCCCCGAAAAAGTGCACGTGGACGGTCCCGGGAATTCGATGTCCCTCGAACTTGAAGTGGTGGTGCTCAAGGTTGGCCAGACTGTGCGACATGTTTTCCTCGCCCGTCTCTATCACCTTTTGCCAGAGTGAAACGCCACCTCTCTCGATGCAGACTTCGCCTCTGACCGCGCGGAACTCCGCCGACACAACCAACTCTGGACCAATGCTGCACTGGCGAAGCTTGGAACCTGCAAGGTTCAGATAGTTGCGCCGCTCGAAGCTGTGATCGGAGAATTCGTTACCGGCACACATACCAAGGCGATAGGGATTGCCGTCGTTTGCGACAAGATAGATACCGGCGATTTCTGCCTCTTCACCGCCATCCTCTGCATGCGCGGGCACCGTCAGGGGCGCAAATGGAACTTGCAAGGTATCGCCGTGACCTTTGTAGAACCATTCCGGAGCTACGCCGATCTCGCCCTCTTTAGGACGACCACCGGCGATACCCAATTCAAACATGCGCATGCTATCGGTCAGCGGTTTGGCGGCGGTTGCTTGCTGCATATGCATGGCCTGCCGGTCCCTGGCGCTGCCCAAGTGCGTCAAACCAGTCCCGGAAACGAGCACGCGCTCCGGAGCGCCCGGAACGTCGATGGGCGAAAGCAGGCGCCATTCACTCTTCCTGGAGTAAACATCGTCGTACGGGATCGTGTCGCCGGTCGCAAGGGCTTGAATTCGTCGGGACAACGGCACTCGCTCGCGAATACACGCCGATGCTAATTCATCAACCGATTCGACGCCTCTAAGACAGCGCAGATGCGGCTCCTCCACGAGAGCAATTCGTCGCGCGGATCCGTTAGCTATCTGTACCAGGCGCACTAATTCCGTTCCTCCTATTCAATTATTTTGAATCGCTTCAACGACTCTTCGTTCACGGTCAACCCCAGCCCGGGAATTACATCGTCGAGATTGATGGACCCATCCACGGGCTGTGGCTCACCGTCGAAGATATACCAAAAGAGCTCGTTCCCGACTTCCACGTCTACCTTTGGGAAGAACTCCGCGATCGGCGAATTCAAGCTTGCCATCACCACGTGATAGTTATGCATCTGCCCCGCGTGAGGCACGACGGGCACTTGAAATGATTCGGCCAGGGCAGAGATCTTCCGAGCCTGGCTGATGCCACCCACACGATTGGTGTCGAACTGAATGTAATCGAGCGCGTTGTTTTCCAGTAGTTCACGGAAGCCGAAAATTGTGAATTCATGCTCTCCGCCCGCGATGGGAACGCGTCCGTAGCTTTTCAGTTCCCTGTAACCGCGCGTGTCGTCGGGAATCACCGGCTCCTCAAGCCAGCGAAGATGGAACGGCTCCAGCAGGGGCAACATGCGTTTTGCATAATCAAGCGTCCATCCCATGTACGCGTCGGCCATTAGGTCTATGCCGTCGCCGATCACTTCTCGCACTGCGTGAACCAGCTCGACGTTCTTCTGCATTCCCTCGGCGCCGTCGATAGGTCCCCAGCCAAAGCGCAACTTCATCGCCTTGTACCCTTCGGCTTTGTAGCGTTCTGCCTCGGCACGAAGCTCTGGGATAGGCATGGCATACAGCCGGCTGGCATAGACCGGAATCTTGTCCTTCGTTCGTCCTCCGAGCAGGCGAAACACCGGTTGTTTCGCGCTCTTACCAAGAAGATCCCACAAGGCGATGTCGACAGCGGAGATGGCCGTCATGGCCACTCCTTTGCGGCCGAAGGCCATGGTGCGCCGGTACATTTGCTGCCACAGATACTCCGTATCCCACGGGTCGGCCCCGATGAGAAGCGGCTTCAGGTAAGTATCGATGAGGGTTTTGGTAACAATGGGCGACAATGCCGCATTGCCCAGGCCGACGTGACCGCTATCGGTGAAGATCTCTACCAATACCCAGCCGTGGAAGGCGAAGTTGCCCATGGATGCCTCACGGAACGCAACCAGGTCCATGGGATTGGTGCAGAAATGAGCGGGAAGTGGAACGGTCCTGCCTTCCCATTGAACAACGCGGGTGCGCACATCGGTGATCTTCATGCGAGGCTCTGAATCTCCTTGAGGTCTTCGGTTCGAAGGGTTTGAATCGTGCCTCCCCAATAGACGAGGACAAGGAAGCCAATGAGGTGAAATGTTCCAACGGCGGCAAAGAGTACGCCATAACTAAATCCGTGCCCTAGAAGCGCACCTGCTATGAGACCGAATATAGCGCCCCCAATCGACCCGCCGAAGCCCACCAGGCCGGAGACTGTGCCGACCGCCGAGAGTGGGAAGACGTCCGCAGGTATCGTCATAATCAGTCCCGACCAGGATTGTTGCGCAAAGAAGGCGATGCTAAAGAACAGCAGCGCGTAAGAGACCGGCACGAGGGGAACGAGCATCACGGCGGGCATCATCGCCGCATTGATGCCCAGCACAAGCTTCCGGGACAGATTGAGGGACCGCCCACTGCGCAGCAAGCGGCTGGAACACCATCCTCCAAGAAAGCTTCCGATGCCAGATGCAGCATATGGAATCCATGCATAATAACTGACGTGCTTGATGTCGAAGCCTCTCGCATCATAAAGATATTTAGGCAGCCAGAAAAGCATGAAATACCAAGCCGAGTCGCTCATGAATTTTGCGATGACAAGGGCCTGAACCCCACGCAATCCCACAATTTCGCGGAAGGAAAGGCTTTTCGCGAGGCCGCGCGCTGCAATTGTTTCTTTCTCATCCTTTGAAAAGCCAGCATTATTCCCGCGATACGAAAGCGTCCACCAAAGCACCCAGAGAAATCCGATCGCTCCGGCTGAAAAGAAGACTGCTCGCCACCCACTACAGATAAGCACCAATCCGATCAGCGGCGGCGCCAGAAGCGAGCCGACTGCAGTTCCCGCGTTGATGAAGCCCATGGCGGTTGCGCGCTCCTGTGGGGGCAGCCACTCTGATACAACGCGTGTAGCAGCTGGAAACGCACCGCCTTCGCCCATCCCAAGTAGAAAACGCATCCCCAGGAGCCATGCGAATGAAGATGCAAAGCCATGCAACGTACAGGCCATGGACCACCAGAGCATGATCAGCGAAAAGCCGAGTCGCGTTCCGAACTTGTCCAACATTCGGCCACCGATAACGTACAGGGCAGCATAGGAAAGAAGAAAGCCGGTCTGAAGGTAGGAAAACTGTTCATTGGAGATCGGGATGTTTCGCTGGATTGCAGCAATGGCAACCGATATTGTCTGCCGATCGAAGTAACTGATGGCAATCGCCGCAGTGACAAGAGCGACGAATTGCCAGCGGAGTGCAAGCTTGCGGCGAGACGGCTCGATCTGGTCAGTTCTGACCTTTGCATCCATCGCAGTCGTTCCCTGCCACTTCAAATCACAACAGCAATACGGCTCCGGTGGGATCACCACGCCGACGGTAACAAACTCGCTCCAAGGTAAACGAAGATCCGGGCAGAATCATTGTGACTGGGCCTGCCTGTATTCGTCCAGGGCGCCAATGGGATTCAGTCTATAAACTCCTGGGGCCGACGGGAGTTTCCAATGCAGGGCGATCCAGGATTTTTCGGCGAGACTAACATGGATAAGATTCAAATCTGACGGGCCGGAGGAGCGATTCCGATTGCGCGAACAAACATGCCGGGGTTCGGCTTGCCTCACCTCACGAAATCTAAATCGTCATTACGCCCTGATCCGGCTGCGCGACGTTGCGAACTATTCAGCCCGCAGCGCCTGCATCGGATCCAATCGCGAGGCTCGCCAGGCGGGAATCATGCAGGCCAAAGCTGCGACCATCAGCAGCGTGAACGTCACTGCGATGTAGACAGCAGGGTCGAGCGGCCTGGTGTCATAGAGCATGGAGCGAATCAGTTGCGTGATTCCGGCACTGGCTGCCGCTCCGAGTGCCAAGCCAAGGATTGCCGGCCGCAATCCATCAAAGAGTATGAGCCGCAGAACCTGATCCCTCTGCGCGCCCAGCGCCATACGCACGCCAAGTTCCGTTGTTCGCTGCGTCATCAGATAGGAGAGAACCCCGTACAAGCCTACGGAGGCCAGGACCAGGGACAGCACCGCAAAGCTCAGCACCAAGGTAGCGCTAAATCTGGCATTGCCCAGCGAATCTCCGATTGCCTGCTGCATGGTCTGTACGTTGGAAACCGGCAGCTCCGGGTCGAGTGCGGCAATCTGCTTTTGGACGGGTACAGAGATTGCCAGCGGATCGGAATCCGTACGAATAGCCAGCGCCTGACCGTTGGCGTCCGGACTTCCTTCGAGGATGGGGAAATACATGGTTGGCATGGGTGGCTCGCCGACCTGCCAGAGCGTGTCGCCGACAACTCCGACGACTTCGTAATCGCTATCGTGCCGCGCGGGCACGTGAAGAGACTTACCCAACGGATTTTCGCCGGGAAAATATTGCTTTGCAAGCAGGCTGCTGATGATGACCTTTTTGGCGCGGTCCAGCCGATCGTCGTTCGTGAAAAAACGTCCGTTCAGCAGTGGAATCTGCAAGGCACTGAAATACGCGGGGTCGGCCCAACGTGTGAGGGCGTCGGGCAATAGTGCGCCGGGTTTCAGCTGAGGATGTTCCTTAATGGTGAAGACATTATCTCCGCCGTATCCTTCGCCCGGCAGCGCTGAGCCGAGGGCGACGCCACGGACGCCGGGCAGGGAACGCACTCTTTCCAGAAGAGTCTCGTTAAAGGCGTTTGCTTTTTCGGGACTACCGTATTTCTGCGCGGGAAGGTTGTAGTCCAGAGTCAGGACTTTGGCGGTGACGCACCCGACGTCGGCTCCCTGCAAACGAACGAAGCTCCTGAGCAATAACCCTGCGCCGATCAACAACACCACCGTGACCGCGATCTCAACAGTCAGCAGCGTCTTGCGCAGTGTGGCGCGCGAGAGGTTTCCGCTTGTGGTGCGAGATGAAGCTTGGAGCGAGGCAAAAACCGCCTTGCCCGTGGATGAAATTGCCGGGAGCAGACCTGCGAGCAGTGCCGCCGCAAAAACCAGCGCACAGGCGAATCCAAGCACAACCCCGTCCGCGTGAATGCTCGCGGCGTTGGGTAAATCCTTCCACGCGCGGGCAATCCATTCTGTCGCGGCTAGCGACAACAACACTCCGCTCAGGCCGCCGGCCAGGCAGATTAACAGGCTCTCCATCAACTGACCGCGGATGAGCGTGAGCCGCTGTGCTCCCAGCGCGCCGCGGATGGCTACTTCCTTTTGTCGCGACGCGCCACGGGCCACGAGCAGGTTGGCGACGTTCAAGCAACCGATGAGTAACATGCACGCGGCAGCGCACATCAAGAGCAGCAGCGGCTTTTTTACATCCCGCGCCAAGTCGTCGTTGATGGTCCGTGACACCACGTCTTCGGCAACAGGCGCATGCAGATTCTGCAAATGCAGATGGTACTGCACCGCCTCTACCTGGCTCAAGGCGCTGGCAAGGTTGACATCCGGCCTTAGTCGCGCCACCACACGACTGAAGTGATAGTCATGATGTTTCAGAACCTCGGGCGGCATCCCCGACGCATATGGGACCCACACCTGCACCTTCGCATCGGGATAGGTGAACGACTTTGGAAGCACGCCCACCACTGTGTATGGCTTCCCGTCGAGATGTATTTGCCTGCCGACGATTGACCGATCTGCGCCGAACCGCCGCTCGAAGAGATTCCACGTAAGCATCACGGCGTTTCCGTCTGTGCGGTCTTCACTCTCGGTGAAGGTGCGCCCGATGGCTGCGGTTACCCCAAGTAGCGGAAAAAGGTTCCAGCTCCCGCCGCGTGCGTCCACCAGTTCCGGCAACTCGCCGTGCTCGCCGGTAAGATTGAACTGCCAATAGCGCCACGCGGCCATATCTTCGAAGCCGTGAGTCTGCGCGCGCCAGTCGTAGAAGTCGGCAGGCGCTACGGGGTTGTAGTTGAACCCTCCCTCGTTACTGCGAGCATCCCGGAAATGCTCACAGAGCATGAGCAAGCGATTGGGATCGCGAAAAGGAAGCGGCTTGAGCAGCACCGAGCGCACCACCGTGAAGAGCGAGGTCGTGGCACCGATGCACAAGGCCATCACGGCTATGGCAATGAGCGAAAAGCCCGGCGAGCGCGCCAGTGTCCTGGCCGCGTACTTCAAGTCGCGGCCGAGTGTATCCACCAGGGAGATAGTATTTTGTTGCCACAGAGTCTCACGAACGCTGCGCGGATTGCCGAGCTTGATCCTGGCCTGGCGACGCGCTTCTTCGGGGTTCACTCCGCGCGCAATGTTCTCGGCAGTCTCTTCGGCCAGGAAGACATCGATTTCCTCCTGCAAGTCTGCATCCGCGCGGCGACGGCGAAAAAACCTGAGCCAGCTCATCGTGCACTCCTGTCTGCCGGTGCTTTTTCGCCCATCACCAGGCCGATAGCGCGGATCATCTGCCGCCAGCGGCTTGTTTCAGAGATCAGCTGTTTTCTGCCCGCCGCGGTCAGACGATAGAACTTGGCTTTCCGGTTGTTCTCGCTCGCCCCCCAGAAGGAAGAAACCCAGCCGCGCTCCTCGAGCCGATGCAGTGCCGGATAGAGCGAACCCTGCTCCACCTCCAGGACATCCTCGGAGGTACGCTCAATCACTTTGGCGATGGTGTGCCCGTGTGCTTCGCCGGTGACGAGGGTACGCAGAATCATCATGTCGAGGGTTCCCTTCAGCATCTCGACGTCAGTTTGGCCTCTCCTGCCCATGGCACCCTCCACTCGGACTTCTATGGAAGACAAGCATACACCACTCGAAGCCCTATGGGAAGGCCTGCGCGCAATCGCCTACCCAAGTCCTACCTGGAACCGCCTTAGAGAAAGGGCTGAACTGCGGAACCGCCTGCTGCAGTCTGTATTCTTCGACCGATGGATGAATCGGATTCCACAGCGCCGGCGGATTGAAGGTTCAAGGTTGGAGCGTGCAAGAGAACTAGTCTATAGTTTGAACCAGCCACGATGGACCTCTGCGAAACCTTGATCAAAGATGCGAGCGTTCTGGACGGCAGCGGCGCTGATTCCGAAATACTGGACATTGCGATTCGCGACGGGCGAATTTGTGCAGTTGGGACAAACCTGCCGCTCCGCGCAGAATCCGTTGTTGAAGCGCGGGGACTCGCACTTTCCCCCGGATTCATTGACACCCACACGCACGACGATATCGAATTGATTCGCAACCCCGGCATGCTGGCCAAGATTTCACAAGGGGTGACGACTGTGATCGTGGGCAATTGCGGTATCAGCGCGGCGCCTGTCCAGTTGCGCAGCGGGCTACCGGACCCGATGAACCTGCTGGGCGATTCGACCGAATTCGTTTATCCGACCTTTGCGGCCTATCGCGCAGCGATCGAAACGGCCGGTCCTTCGGTCAATGTCGGCGCGTTGGTCGGCCATACCGCGCTACGCAACAATCACATGGAGCAACTCGATCGAGCGGCGACCCCGGATGAGATTTCCGCAATGCGCGCGCAATTGACTGATGCGCTCGGTGGCGGAGCATTGGGGCTGAGCTCCGGGCTGGCCTACTTGTCCGCGAATGCTGCTCCGACGGAAGAGGTGCTTGAGCTGGCGCGACCCCTGACTTCCTCAGGTGGTCTGTATGTTACCCACATGCGCTCCGAAGCCGAGACGATTTTGGACGCGATGCGGGAAGCATTCGATATCGGACGCGAGCGGAACGTGCCGGTGATCATTTCGCATCTGAAGTGCGCTGGAATCGCCAATTGGGGCCGGAGCCATGAGGTTCTCGACTCATTAGATGAAGCACGGAAGACCCAACCCGCAGCCTGTGATTGCTATCCCTACGCTGCCGGATCGAGCACACTCGATTTACGCCAGGTGGATTCTCGCGTTGAAATTACCATCACGTGGAGCACGCCGCATCCTGAGATGGGGGGAAAGTCGCTCGGCGCAATTGCCAAAGAGTGGAACCTGACGCAGCATGAAGCGGCACATCGGCTGCAACCGGCGGGAGCGATTTATCACAGCATCTCCGAGGAAGACCTGCGACGCATTCTGGCGCACCCCGCGACCATGATTGGGTCGGATGGACTTCCGTGCGATCCACGACCTCATCCGCGTCTTTGGGGAACCTTTCCTCGCGTGCTTGGCCACTTTTGCCGCGATGAGATGTTGTTCTCGCTGCCAGAAGCGATTCGTAAGATGACCGGAATGCCGGCCCAAAAATTCGCGCTCGCAGACCGGGGGTTGATCCGCGAGGGGTATTGGGCCGACCTGGTTCTTTTTGATCCGAAAACCATCCTTGACAGCGCGACTTTCTCCGATCCGGTGCAGACGGCAGTTGGAATTGAGCGCGTGTGGGTGAATGGGGTCCTCACCTACACCCCGATAGGGCCCACGAGACGACGTGTGGGGCGGTTCCTCAGGCGAGCAAGACCTTCATGGGTGCAGTAACAATCGAGATCGAAGAGAAGCGATGAAGATCAAGCGAAATGGGGTTCTCACACATTGAATCTTGAAACCGGAATTCCGACAACATCCGCGAGGCTATGATCGATCCTCACAGCATTTTTCTGCTCGTTGCGGCCCTGATCGCGGTCGTTGGTCTGATCCTGCTCATTGCCGTTGTCCGGCTGAATCCCTTCCTGGCTCTATTTCTGGTCTCCCTCGCACTGGCTGTCTCTGCAGGCATGCCGGTTTCCCAGGTGATCCACTCGTTCGAGACCGGCATGGGAGGAACGCTCGGCCATATCGCGATCATTGTCGCGCTGGGCACGATGCTCGGCAAAATGATGGCTGAGTCGGGTGGTGCGGACCAGATTGCACACACCCTCGTCCGCCTCTTTGGCGAAAAGCGCGTGCACTGGGCAATGATGGTCATCGGATTGGTTGTGGGCCTGCCGGCTTTCTTTGAAGTCGGATTTGTCTTGCTGGTACCGATTGCCTTCACGGTGGCTCGACGGACCAGAACATCCCTCATCCTGGTCGGACTTCCGATGGCTGCGGGCCTTTCGGTGGTGCACGGTTTGGTGCCGCCCCATCCGGCGGCTTTGCTTGCGGTTTCAATCTACAAGGCCGACGTCGGGCGCACCATTTTTTATGCCTTGCTAGTTGGCATCCCTACCGCCGTGATTGCCGGCCCGCTTTATGCAAAGCTGATTGCAAGGCACGTCCAGCTTGCGCCGGAAAATGCCATCGGAGCCGAGTTTGTGGAGCACGGCGCGGAACGCAGCCTGCCCGGATTCGGACTCACGCTGGCTACAATTCTGCTTCCGGTCGGGCTCATGCTGATCGGAAGCTGGGCCAACGCGCAGGCCGCGCAGACCTCCATGCTGAATCAAGGATTGCGTCTGGTGGGCAATGACGATATGGCGTTGCTGATCGGCGTGCTCTTCAGTTTTGTCACGCTTGGAAAACTGCGAGGATTCGATCGGCAGACCATTCAACGCTTTTGCAACGAGTGTCTCGCACCAACGGCCACCATCACTCTTCTTGTTGGTGCAGGCGGAGGCTTTGGGAGAGTGCTTCAGGATAGCGGCGTTTCCCAGGCAATTGTTTCTCTTGCCTTGATGAGCCACGTTTCCTTTTTGCTGCTGGCCTGGCTGTTGGCGGCATTGATTCGGCTCGCTACGGGCTCAGCAACCGTGGCCATGAGCACTGCGGCCGGAATCGTCGCTCCAATCGTTGCCCATGGCGCCGGTGTGCATCCCGAACTTCTTGCGATCGCGACCGGCGCCGGGTCGCTGATCTTTTCGCACGTGAACGATGGTGGATTCTGGCTCGTGAAAGAGTACTTCAATATGAGCGTGACGGAGACCCTCAAAACATGGTCGGTGTGCGAAACCATCATTTCAGTCTCGGCGCTCATCTTCACTCTGCTTCTATCCCTCGCGATTTGACGGGACCCTCACTGAAGCAACGCTCCTTGCGTCGGCGCGAGACGCGTGGCAAAAATGTGCACAAGATCCGTGACGCGTCAATCTTCGTCGCTGGGCCGCGATTGCGGGACCGCGAAAACTCAACGATTCGCGTCCTTGTAGCGATGGCTGGCCATCGGTTCCCTTCCATGTCCGCTTCAACATCTATTCCTGACCGCTGTCCTGAGAAAATCGAGAATCGCCCGCCGCATACGAGCTGAGCACGATGGCTGCGGCAGTGGAAGTTGCCGACGCGGATACCGAGGCGCGAATTGGGAGCGAAAGGTACTGTGGACCTGGCAGGTTCGGACGCATTCAACGAATGGCTCTCTATTGAAGCTTCCAAAAGACGCACTCTACAGATGCTGTGTGATGCAGCTCACAGCCCAACGTCCTTCAATATTCGTACTGTGCCTCTCATCCACCGATGAGTCACGCTCGGGCCTGATCGATTTCTCTTGCCTGATGTCTTTTGTGCCTCCGGTGCCTTCTCAGCGAGCGAGGTAGGCATGGGTCAATCTATTTGGCAATCGATGCAGCAGAAGGGCTATAGCCGCAGAGACTTTTTGCAGTTCTGCGCAGCAGCCGCAACCGTAGCAGGACTAGGCAGGACAGGCGCGGCCCAGGTAGCCTCGGCGTTCGAGAAAAAGGAGAAGCCGGCCGTGGTATGGCTGCACTTTCAGGAGTGCACCTGCTGCAGCGAGTCGTTCATTCGCGCGTCGCATCCCATCGTGGTCGATGCTCTGCTTGACGTGCTGTCGCTGAATTACTCCGAAACCCTCATGGCAGCTTCCGGATTCCAGGCGGAAAAGTGCCTATCCGACACAATCGAAAAGAACAAGGGCAAGTACATCGTTCTCGTCGAGGGCGCTGTGCCTTTGGAAGCAGACGGTGTGTACTGCATGATCGGCGGAAAAACCGCGGAGTCAATATTGCGGACCGTGGCCAAGGATGCAGCCGCCGTAGTGGCTTGGGGTAGTTGCGCCTCCAACGGATGCGTCCAGGCGGCCAAGCCGAATCCGACCGGGGCCACGCCCATTCATAAGCTGGTGGACAAGCCAGTGATCAATGTGCCAGGCTGCCCGCCGATCGCCGACGTGATGATGGGTGTTGTCACTCATCTCCTGGTGTTAGGGCAGGTTCCAGCGCTCGATAGTCTCGGCCGCCCCAAGGAGTTTTACGGTCGCCGCGTCCACGACACTTGTTATCGCCGGCCCAACTACGACGCCGGCTTATTCGTCGAATCGTGGGATGACGAGAACGCGCGCAAAGGCTATTGCCTTTACAAAATGGGCTGCCGCGGTCCGGTCACGTATAACGCCTGTTCCGTGACCAAGTGGAACGAGGGTACAAGCTATCCGGTTCAGTCGGGCCACGGCTGCCTTGGTTGCAGCGAAGCAGGCTTCTGGGACAACGGCCCGTTCTACCAGCACCTGCCGTCCTTCCCTGGGTTCGGCATTGAGAGCACGGCAGACACGATTGGTGCGGCAGTAGGACTCACCACCCTTGTCGGCGTCGCCGCGCATGCCGTAGTGACCAACGTCCGCAAGCGGAGCGTGATTGCAGAAGTACACGCTGAAGACCAAAAGGAGTCGTGAGGAGCCATGGCACGAGTCATCGTCGATCCCGTAACCCGCATTGAAGGCCATCTGCGCATCGAGGCGGTTGTCGAAAATGGCGTCATCACCGATGCCTTCAGTGCAGGCACCATGGTGCGCGGCCTGGAGAAGATTCTCATCGGCCGCGATCCGCGCGACGCCTGGGCCATTACCGAGCGCGTGTGCGGCGTGTGTACCACGGTTCACGCTCTCACCAGCGTGCGCGCCGTAGAAAGCGCGCTGGGCATCACAGTGCCCCCCACTGCAGAGCTCATCCGCAACATCATGATGGCCACGCAGTACGTGCAGGATCACGTGATCCACTTCTATCACTTGCACGCACTCGATTGGGTCGACATTGTCAACGCGCTGAAGGCCGATCCGAAGAAAGCAGCAGAACTGGCAGGATCGTTCTCGAAGTGGGACAAGAACACGCCAGCCTATTTTTCCGGCGTGCAGGACAAGATCAAGGCCTTCGCTGCCAGCGGCCTCGGCATCTTCGCCAATGGCTATTGGGGGCATCCGGCCTACAAGCTGCCGCCCGAGGTCAACCTCATCGCGGTAGCTCATTATCTCGATGCGCTCGAATGGCAGAAGGAAATCGTTAAGATCCACGCGGTGTTTGGCGGAAAGAATCCGCATCCGAATTATCTCGTCGGCGGCGTTCCCTGCTCCATCAATATGAATGAAGTGGCCGCCATCAACTCCGAGCGGCTGAATCTCGTCGCTCGCCTCATCAGCCAAGCCGATGAGTTCGTCAACGAGGTCTACATCCCCGACCTGCTCGCCGTAGCATCCTTCTATAAGGATTGGGCCAAATGGGGCGGTGGATTGCCGAACTACCTCTCCTATGGCGAGTTCCCCACGCAGGGTTACAGCAAGCCGGAGACGTTCAAATATCCGCGCGGTGTAGTGCTCAATCGCGATCTCAGCCATGTACATCCAGTCAACGCCCGCGATTCCCAGGAGATTAAGGAGTACATTTCAAGCTCCTGGTACAGCTACGACGGCGGAGACAATGTCGGCATTCATCCGTGGGCCGGCGAGACAAAGCTGAATTACTCCGGACCGAAGCCGCCCTTTGAGACCCTGGAGGGGTTCCAGAAATATTCGTTCCTGAAGACTCCGCGCTGGAAAGAACAGCCGATGGAAGTCGGTCCGCTTTCGCGCCTGATCGTTGCCTATGCTTCCGGTAGAACAGACGTACAGGACTTGGTGAAGGACACGCTGGGCAAGCTGAACGTGCCTGTGGCTGCACTGTTCTCCACGCTCGGTCGCACCGCCGCCCGAGGCCTGGATGCGGCGTTGGCGATGATTTGGCTGAAGGAGTTCTATGGCCAGTTGATGGATCGCGTGAAGATCAACGAGGTCTCCACGTTCAATGGCGAGTTCTGGGAGCCGAAGAGCTGGCCTGCGGATGCGGAGGGTGTCGGTTTGACCGAAGCTCCTCGCGGCGCGCTGGCGCACTGGATCAAGATCAGGAACGGCGCCATCGATAATTACCAACTGGTTGTGCCGACCACCTGGAATGGGTCTCCGCGCGATGCCAAACAACAGCGTTCGTCGTTTGAACAGGCGTTGATCGGCACGCCGGTAGCCAACCTCGAGCAGCCGGTCGAGATTATTCGCACCATTCATTCCTTTGACCCGTGCCTGGCCTGCGCCGTGCATCTGTACGATCCGCAGGGCCGGCACCTCAACCGGGTTTCCTTCGAGTGACACCGATGAGTGCTCCCGTAATTGGCGCAAGTAGTGGTTTACCGGCAGCTCCAGAGCAGTCCGTCGAATATCGGCGCGTCTACGTGTGGGAACTGCCCGTACGTGTCTATCACTGGATCAACGCGGTTGCGCTGGTGCTTCTGTGCGTCACCGGCTATTTGATCGGCGCTCCCGTTCGTCTGTTCTACGCCGCCGAAGCCTATCAACAGTATTGGTTCGGTTGGGTGCGCTTCATCCACTTCGCTGCCGCATTCGTCTACGTGTTTAACTTTCTGGCGCGGCTTTACTGGGGCTTCGCCGGAAACAAATATTCAAGCTGGGCCGCCTTCTTTCCGCTCAAGCCAACGCAGCGGCAGGAGATCGTCGACGTCATCAAGGCCGATGTGCTCGAAACGAAACTGCATGGCCCTATTTCCACCGGGCACAACGCGCTTGCCGGACTCATTTACTTCTTCACTTTCCTCGCGTTTGTAGCCCAAACCATCACCGGATTTGCCCTTTATTCCAGCATGAGCAATTCATGGCTGCCGCGGATGTTTGTCTGGATAGTACCGCTGCTCGGCGGCGAATTCGGGGTGCGTTTCTGGCACCATTTGTTCCTCTGGTTCTTTGTCACGTTTGTCGTCGTGCACGTTTATCTAGCCTTCTATCACGACTACATCGAGGGGCGCGGCACCGTATCCTCGATCATCGGCGGATGGAAGTTCGAGCGGGAGAAGCGTGACAAGTAGCCCCGAAAAAACGCTGGTGCTCGGCCTGGGCAACATCCTCATGGGCGATGAAGGCGTTGGCGTGCATGTGGTGCGGGCTTTGGAGCAGCACACCCTGCCGATCAATGTGGAATGTCTCGATGGCGGCACCGGCGGATTCGTTCTGCTGGAGCCCCTCCAGCAAGCCTGCAGCATCGTGCTCATTGACGCTGCCGCCGACGGCAACCCGCCGGGAACAGTCACACGCACCACGCCAAAGTTCTCGCGCGACTATCCGCCTACGCTCACGGCTCATGATATCGGCGTCAAGGACCTGCTCGATGCCTTCTACATGCAAGGCGGTAGCCGCGACGTAGTTCTCTACGCCATCGCCATCGACCCGCAACAACCCATTTCGATGAGTCTCTCCCCGGTAGTCCAGGGAGCCGCGGAGGTGGCGGTGCAAGAAATACTCTCTGAACTCAGATACGGCCAGCCGCTTAGCGAGTCGCGTCCCGCTTCCGTTTGCTGGAGGTCGATCAATTCCTCTCATGAATCCCGTTGAGATCCGACCTACGCAAGATCCCAGCAGTGTCGGCTTTATTCGTCGAGCTTGAATATCCGAATCTGCACCAGCTTCGCAATGGTGAGATCCTTCAGACCGCGGGCTTCCATGCGCCGGATAAACTCCGGAGTGATTTTGAAGATACGAATCTGAACCAGCTCATCAAAAGTGGGCTGATATCCCAGCGAACGTATCTCGCGCACCTCCGCGGCATCGACGCCCTGCACCCGCATCGCGATCAACTGGTCGGCCGAGGGAAGATCGTAGCCCAGCGCCGTGATGCTGTGGACATACGCAGGATCAACCTTGAAGATGCGCAGAGGAATCAGGCTATCGACCGTGATCCCCTGAATGCCGAGCTGCTGCAGTGAGTGTGCCCATTGGCTCTCAACATCGACCAACGCATACGTCTGCAGCTTTTCCGATTCAAGGCCGGAGAACCCCATCTGTTCCATGCGCGCGGCAAAGGCTGCGTCCGGCACAAAGAGAGAATCGCCTACGAGCGAACCACTGTGCACCGTGCCCGAACAGCTGAATGTGCCCGCTTCCGCTGAGAGTGTGGCGGTAAGTTGCGCTCCCTCGCGCGCCAGGTCCGCAGGTGTGAGACCTCTGAACTTGTCGATTGATTCTTCGCTGCAGTTGGATCCGCAATGCCAATGCTCGTCGCCGCAATCCCTGCTATCAATGTGCAGGCGGAATTTGCCTGCCTGCTCGCTCACGCTAATCGAGCACGCTGCACGATACGGCTCGAGCGCCGCGGATTGGAGCGCGCTAATGGCCGAGGCCATCAGGACAAGGGGAACATGAAGTCGCTGTGTGTTCATTCGAATCTCCTGTTGCCAGCACCTGCAGAGAGGCGTAGTTTCCCCGTCGCCGGGAGCGGGCGACTTGACGGGCCGGTCGTTGCTTCGCGGGAGGGGAAGCTGGGTTTTGGACCGGGCTATTACTTCGCGGATTCGTCGTCGAGGAGACCGGTGATCCGCAACCGGACCAGCTTTTCGAGCGATAGATGAGTGAATCCGTGTTTCTTTGCGGACTCGATAAACGCGGCATCGATGTGGAAGATGCGAGTCTTGATGACGTCATCCACTGTCGCGCCAGGGTATGCCTGAGCGATTTGCTGCGCGTACTCGGGCGTGACGCCCTGGACGCGAAGCGAGACTAGCTGCTTCGAAGTAAGATCTGGGAATCCCGCGCTCTTCATTCCCGCTGCAAACTCCGGCGTGATTCCGAAGATGCGAAACGTGATTGCATCTTGAAAACTCTCGATTTGAAAGCCCTTTTGCTTGAGCTCGGAAACGTACTCGGGTGTAACTCCCTGGATCTTGCATGCGATCAATTCGTCGGCCGAGGGTTTGCCAAAACCTGCCTGCGCCATTGCCTGCGCGTACTCCGGCGTGACATCCTGCACTTTCATCGCAATCAACTTGTCGAGATCGACATCGTAACCTGCAGCTTTCATGCGATCGATATAGCTCCCCTTGGGCTGGGACGGATCCGACAGCTTCTCTTGCGGAGCGGGAGTCGCCATCGTCATTGCCGGGGCAAGAGAAACAAAGTGCGTCGACACCGCAGCCAGAGTGGGCTTGAGTGCTCTCACCTGCGGCGCGGAAACGGCGTGGGCAGCTGCTGCACGGATTGCCCCGGATGAATGCAGGGGGCTAAGACTGGCCACCACCGGGCGCGCGACGACAAGCGAGACCGAAAGCGCCACGCAGGCAACAGCCAGCGCGAACGGCTGAATGGGCCTCCCGCCGAGACGCGAAACGGGTTCTCCAAGGATGCGAGCAATCCTGAGGCGTAAAGTCTGCGAAGTTTGATGTCCATCGAGTGCCATGGCAAGCCTCCATTGGCGAGCGCGGTGCTCCTCAAGCCGGAAAAGCGCGGTAGCGTAAGTCACAGGATTTGGGCAGATCTTCAGCGCGAGGTCGTCACAGCAAAGTTCGCGCTCGTGGCGGATGCGATTGCCCACCCACCAAACGGCTGGATGGAAAAAGAACAGAGTCTCGACCAGGGTCTGCACCAGGTTGCAAAGGAAGTCGGCGCGGCGCACGTGGGCCAATTCATGTGCCAATACCATTTCAAGCTCATCCGGACCGAGCAGCGTGATCGCAGAAAGCGGCAGCAACACCATGCTACGGATCGCACCCACTGTAATGGGCCCGTTAATCGCACTGGATACCCGCAGAAGCACAGGCCTGCTAAGCCTCATTGCTGCGCAGATGCGTCCAAAGCTCTCACAGGCTCGTTCGGGCGCTTCAGCAATCGCAGTGGCGCGCAAACGTTGAATCACCCACCAGCCGCCCAGGCTGCGCACGGAGAGCACAACTACGCCGAGAATCCAGACACCATCGATCCAGCGGAGCAGGTTGGCTTGCGTTGAAGCTGCAACGCCTTGGTGTGTGGAGATGAAACCTGACACGATCCCGTGTGGAAGCGTCCTAGTCGCGTCCTCAATCGTTGTTGCAGCGCTGTGCAGAACAGGAGAAGGAGCGGCCGAGCGCATCTGCCAATCAAATGTCCCGGCAGCCGCACCCACCATCATCAGCATCGCCGCGACCGCGAGCAGATAGCGGGTCTGGCTCGAGCTGCGTACCAACAGAGCGGTCAACAGGCGGTAGGTTGCCGCGATAGCTGCAGCCTGCCAGCAGAAGTGGATGAGCGTCCATGCAATCGCATCGAGTGTGTGGCTCATGGCTGTTGCTTTCCTCGTTGAGCAGATTTCATTTCCCCAGGGGTGTGCTTGCTATCGATAAGAGCACGTATCGCTTCCAGCTCATCGGCACTGGCGGGCTCCATTGCGAGTGCGTGCAGTGCGAGTTGCGCAGCCGAGCCGGAAAAAAGACGCACGCTCAGGTCTTTCAGGATCTCGCTTTGCGTAACGTCCTGGCTCAGCGCAGCGCGGTAGACGTGAGCGCGGTTGGCTTCGTCTCGAACCACCAACCCCTTCGTCGTCATGATCTGTAGCATCTTGAGCACTGTGGTATACCCGGACGGGCGCTGGAGATTCAACGCATCGTAAATTTCGCGCACGGTTGCCGGTTCCCTTTCCCACAAAATCCGGAGCAGCTCAAGTTCAGCTTCGGTCGGTCGAGGCAAAGACTTGGAGGACTTCCTCATGATGTTTGCCACCGTATACGAAGTCTTTCGTACTTGTCAACGACAATCTTCGTAGATGATGGCGGTCTCCAATTGCTGGCCGGCATTCTGGTCGAAATTGACTATACAGCGATCTCCGCCACCGCTTTCCAGCTCGCGCCGAAGCATCCCACGCCAAACTCGCTGCTCGGGCCTTCGCACAGGGGAAGAATCGCGTACCCGCCTAAAGTCAGGAGTGAGCTTGAGAGATTGAAAGCCGGAATCGCCAACCCGGAATGTGTCAAATATCACATGTCTCCTCACTGCATGTTCGCTTCATGTCCCAATGTCTTGTTGCTTTACCCCTTTTCCCTTGATTCACCTCTTGTCTCACGCACAGCTCACAATGTCAGTTTTCTTGCGTTGAATTCGCAATGCCTGATTTGGCTCGCGATGTCCCACTTCTGAACATCTTGTTCGTTGTGTGTTTGTGGTCACACAGTGGCGAGACATTCTGGATCATAATCGTCTCAGTTTCAGACGGCGCCATCCTCTATATCCTCGCTGATCGGATCATCTAATAAGACTGACATCGAGATTCCGCGGTCCTGATTAAGGAGATAGAGGCTATAAACAATAAGCGAATTGATTTTGGGGCACTAGATTTAGGATGTGATCTTTGACCTTCGGCCCGCCCACAAGACTTGAATGGGTTAGTTTCTGACTGCAGAAGATGGGGCAATCAACTAACGCACCTTGGCACATATAAATATCTATAGTTATTTACCGTCGAATAGCCAACAACGACAAAATGGAATGAATTGACGAAAGCAACCTCCGAGGTTGAAATACACGATGGATTCCTCATGGCGTGCATTACAGGTAGTAGCGAACCATGAAAAGCGAGTCGCACAACACTTGGCGGCTCGCTCTTTAGAGCACTATCTTCCGCTCTTTTCACAGAAGTCGCACTGGACAGATCGCACCGTGAACCTGGAACGTCCGCTGTTCCCCGGATACGTGTTCATTCGCTTCGCCCCTCGGGACAAACTGACCGTCGTGTCAGTACCCGGAGTTGTTCATTTAGTTGGAAACGGCCCGGCAGGGTCAATCTCATGCAGCGAAATCGACAAAATCCGAACAGGATTGATCGAAGGATATTCCCTTCAGCCCCACCCACGAATCGACGTAGGAATGCGCGTCCGGATTTGCAGGGGCATTTTTGAAGGCACCGAAGGACTCGTAGCGCATCTCCGCCAGAGCTGCAGGGTAGTTCTCGCGCTCTCTGCAGTCGAACAGTGCTTTTCGCTCGAAGCGCAGATACAAGACATTGAAGTCTTGGACGGCGTTCCGTGCATCTCCTGACCACGCTTCGTCATGAGAGCTTCTTGCGCCCACGAGCTTCTCGTACTTCGGCTCTTCTGACGTTACGCGACTCTCGAAAAGCCTTACGAATGGCCTCGGTCGATTCATGCAACACATTTTCTACTTCCTGCATAGCGACGTGAGTAGTCCTTGAAATCTCCGCATATTCCCTGACTAATACAGATCTATAAATAGTTCGCGACAGCCAAGTGAGTACCATTTTCCGTAGGACATACGTCTTATGTATGCTCCGCGCTCGTTTGTTCCCGTTCGCCGTATAAGTTGCTCAGCACATATCTACTAACTCCGAAAGCTGACCACAATTGGCCCTTTCCCATAACGGTACAATTGTCATCCAGGTGTAAAGCATTATGATTGCTTTTCCACAATCTGGCTTGCTAGGGTGCTTACAGCATAACCACCACTTATCAACGTGCGGTTTGCTTATGGTCGGTTGAGTGGGATTGGACCTATAACACTTCGTCCTGCACTTAGGGGACTTCTCATAATTGTATTCGTCACGCTTTGCTAATCCAGGAACCTGGGGCAGAGGGGGGCGAAGCCTATCTTAAGCTTTCCTGACCTCTGGATTATCCGGCTTCCAATCTCTTAAAGAGATTTTCAGCCGAGCCACCTCGGATATCCCTTCAACTAGATACGCCTTGCAAGCGCTGCCCGCAAACCCGAGCTGCGCCAGGACTCCGCATGACAGTGCAGAACCCGCGGTCGCGCATGATCAGTATCCGGCTCTCTGAAGAGGAATACCTGAGCCTGAAACAACTTTGCATGATCACTGGTGCACGAAGTGTATCGGAATTGACTCGCGATGCAATGCGCGTTGTGCTCAAGGGCGCGACAAGGGATGATGTGCTCGGGCTTCGAATGAACGAGTTCCGCGCTTTGCTGAAGAGCCTGGATCGAAAGATCGATGAATTGGCAGCGGGAATCACGTCTTTCAAGGTTGGGCAAACAGTAGCGAGTGAGCTCACAACGGAAGACGAATCCTTCGATCTCGATTCCGCCGACGATTCCTGCGCAGAATGAATGACAACAGGAAAGACTTGCCGCCCCTGCGCATTCTTTGAGTTGTGGCGAAACAGAGGGCCGAAACCCGATATTTCGATAACTCGAACGAGTCCGGCTTGGCGAATGCTTCCAAATGCACGGCGCGGCGCACTTCGAGCAAATTGCACATACGCGGTGAAGTGCAATCGCGCGTCGATCCCGTCCGGAATTTCGATGCTTTCGGACCAAAGCAGCTCTTTCATTTTTTCTTGAATGTGGAGAATCCCTTCATTTTTATGACCCCAAGAGTCGTGCTTCTCATTCTGCTGTCATGTGCTGTCTGCGGGGGCCAGTCCGTTTTGACGACGCCGACTGAATCGACGCGGTCCGCCTCGACTTCTGCAACCGCGCCCTCGCTGGATGTTGCACGCTCCCCCGACCGGGCGCCCGGCTCCGGCGGTGAGAAGACATATATCGATAGCTCCGGCACTGCCTCTCTGCCCCTTGCGACGCCGACTCCGGCTCCATCAAGGATTGTCGGTCCGCTTACCAAGAAGTCCGACTTCGAGAGATTTGCCGAAGACGCTACGGGACGTCAGCTTCCTGTCTACGGCCGGCAATTGTTCGACGAAGTGCCAACAACCTTCACACCAGTCGAGCGCATTCCGGTTCCCGCCGACTACGTGGTTGGGCCGGGAGACGAGCTGCTGATCAGGGCTTGGGGAAGGATCGACCTTGATTCCCGTGTTTCGGTGGACAGGAACGGGCAGATCTACTTGCCCAAAGTTGGGACGCTGAATGTAGCCGGTTTGCGCTACGACCAGTGCGAGGGATACCTACACTCAGCCATTAGCCGTCTCTTCAAAGACTTCGAACTGAATGTAGCAATGGGCCAACTTCGGTCTATCCAAATTTTCGTTCTGGGCAGTGCGCGTCGGCCTGGCGCTTACACAGTAGGTTCCCTGAGTACCCTGGTCAACGCGCTCTTTGCATCCGGAGGTCCTTCGGCGACCGGCACCATGCGCCACATCCAGGTACGACGCAGCAACCTGCTGCTGGTTGAGTTTGATATCTACGACCTTGTACAAAGAGGTGATAAGTCTCACGACATCCAGCTCCTCCCTGGAGACGTGATCTACATTCCCCATGTCGGCCCGCAAGTTGCGATCACAGGGAGTGTCAACGAGCCTGGGATTTACGAATTGAAGGGCGATACAACCATCGCTGCAGCTCTCGAAGGCGCGGGAGGACTGACCAGCTTGGCCGCGACCAACCGGGCATTGCTGGAACGGATCGAGAGCCATAACATTCGCCAGGTCGAAGAGTTCCCCTTAGACTCACAAGGTTTGCAAAAACAGCTCGCGGACGGCGATCTGCTGCGGATCGCTCCGGTATCGCCGAAATTTCAGAATGCGGTCACGCTGCGAGGAAATGTTGCCCAGCCTGGCCGCTATGTCTGGAAGGAAGGAATGCGGGTTTCGGACCTGATTCCTTCCCGCGATTTCTTGGTCACTCGCGATTTTTGGAATGCGCAGAACCAACTGGATTCCGGCGGCGTGGATCATGAGTTTGGGGCACGACGCACTGTCCAGCTCAATACTCAACGCACTGATCAGTCCCTAAACCCGCGCCTCGACGAATCAGCCAATCAGCACTTTGATCGGCCCTCGAACCAGCCCTCCGATCAGGCTGGAAATCTACGTACCAATCAATCTGAAGACCAGGGCTTCGGCCAGTCGGAGAACGGGCTGACTGATCAGTTCGGCAACTCGCGAACTCCGATGATTGAGTCTATAGGCAAGAATAGCGCTGAGATTAACTGGGAATATGCAGTGATCGAGCGGCTCGACGATCAGGATCTGAGTACGCGGCTGATTCCGTTCCGGCTCGCCGGCGCAATCAACGATCACGTGTCTGGTGATAACAAATTATTGAAGGCCGGAGATGTCGTTACGATCTTCTCCCGCGCGGACCTCGAACTGCCCATGGAAAAGCACGCATCTTTCATCAGGGTGGGCGGAGAAGTCAGTGCGCCGGGTGTGTACCGTGTCAATCCAGGCGAAACTTTAAGGGATGTCGTGGTGCGCGCAGGCGGTCTCACGTCACGGTCCTATCTCTACGCCTCCGTCCTTACGCGCGTATCGACGCGACACGCGGAGGAGGAGCAACTCCGTCAATCGACCGAACAGATGCAAAGAGAACTCATCTCTCGATACGCAAACGCCACGCCGCAAGCGGGCCAGACCAGCACCGATCAGCAAACCCAACTCGCCATGCAGCAGGCCTCCCTGGCGAGACTCTCCTCGCTCAGGCCGACAGGCCGGGTTGTCCTAGAGATGAAGCCGACTGCTGCAACTACAGCGGACATTCCGAACTTTTCTCTGGAAGACGGAGACACGTTTTATGTTCCGCCGCGGCCCAGCACCGTACAGGTCGATGGGGCGGTCTACAATGCCAACGCTTTTCGCCACGAGCCGGAGAAGAGGCTGATTTCGTACCTAAACGATGCCGGCGGCGCCACCAGAGAAGCGGATCAGAAACGTATCTTCGTGATTTGCGCGGACGGGACAGTCATCAGCCGCCAATCCCGCAATAATCATTTTCATGGGGACTTTGAAAAACTGACCCTGCTCCCCGGTGACGCGATTGTGGTCCCTGCAAAGCTCAGAGTCTCCTCGATCATGAGCAACGTTCTCCAATCGACCCAATTCGCTTCTCAGCTGGCTCTATCCGCCGCCGCACTCAGCGTGGTTAAGTGATGGCGCGAAGGATCAAGGCGCGACCGTCTATACGCTCAGTCATGGCCTTCCAACGCTTGCTGAAATCACCTGGCGGTCTAGCGCAGCAGGTAGTACTCGTCAACTGAATGCTTTCTAAATCTGCCTCGGCCGGCGCCATGGTCGATATGGCTTTTAACCAATGAGACGAATGATGGCTGAACAGAATTCTCACCCGACTCAACCCACTCCCGGATCGCAACAAGAGTCTCACTCCGAAGGCGGCTCGATTCCCGGCACCCACTGGATTGAGGCTCTCGTGCACGTTGCTCGCAGCAAGTGGCTGATTGCCAAAATATCGGTTTCATGGATGCTCGCCGGAGTTCTATTCTCTCTCTTGTCGACGGCCAAGTACACCGGGACTGTCACAATCATGCCGCCCCGGCAATCCCAGTCGTCAGCCGCCCTTATGATGACTCAGTTGGCGAGCTCCAGCTCAGCGCTGGCCGCTGCAGGCGGCGGGCTAAGTCTGAGAAACCCAAATGACATTTACATCGGACTCCTGAGTTCGCGGCCCGTGGCAGATGCAATCATTCGAGAATTTGGGCTTTCAAGCGTTTATCACGCGAAAGATATGACAGCCTCTCGGAAAGTTCTGGCTGCCCATACGACAATCAAGTCGGAAAAGAGCTCCTTTATATCCGTGACCGTGACCGACCATGACAAGACGCGTGTGGCCCAGATTGCAAATGCCTACGTAGAGCAACTTCGTGTTCTGACCAAGACATTGGCGGTAACGGAAGCTTCAGAGCGACGGCTCTTCTATGAAGTGCAGTTGAAGTATGCCAACGAAGACCTGCTCGCCGCAGAACATAATCTTCGGGAAATTCAACAACAAAAGGGACTGCTTCAGCTCGACGCACAGGCTAAGGCTCTAATAGCAGGCCTCGCCGATCTGCAGGCGCAGGTTGCTGTGAAACAGGTGGAGTTGCGCGCATTGCGCACCTATTCGACAGACCACAATCCTGAGGTGGAGCTGGTGGAGAATCAACTCTCTTCCCTGCAGGATCAGGCGTCTCGGTTGGAACAGAGCAATCATTCCCAGCAAAGTTCCAGTCGGGATATACAAGATGTCGCGAGTGCGGGAATGGAGTATCTTCGCGTCGAGCATGAAGTACAGTATCGGCAATCCCTCGTCGATCTTCTGCTTAAGCAGCTCGAGGCAGCGAAATTAGACGAGGCTAAGGACGCAGCGATTATTCAGGTTGTAGAGCCAGCAATCGAACCGGATCGCCGATCCTCTCCGAAACCCCTGCGGATCATGTTTCTCTGTACTTCCCTAGGTCTCATTACCGGATGTCTTTCCGCGCTATTTCTCTGGTGGAAAAAACGCCTCCAATCCGATCTCTACTGCGTCCTGCTTTTCACGCAGCTAGGACGCGCGCTGCGCACAAAAGAGATGGATACACAGGTCTCATGAAGGTTGAAGGACCTTCCGTTCGCCAAGTCTCCGACGACTCGCTCTTGCACCATCACTCGGACTAATCCTCTTATCGATCACCTTCCTTTGGAGCACTTATGCCCGATTGGCACCTTCTGCGCTGCCCTGCCTGTTTACAGGTGGGTAACCTTGACAGCAAGGCCTGGATTTGCGCGCATTGTGGAAAATTGTATCCCCGCTACGGCAGTGTTATAGATTTCCGTGCGACTGATGCGCGATCGAACCTCAGCTTCTCTCACCTTGAAACAAATAGGAAAGAAAATGAACGGCTGGCTCGAGCACTGGCTCTGTCGCAAAGCTCAACTTTCGCCGAAATGGTCCGCAGCTATTTCTGCGAATTCCCGACTTCGGATTCGATTCGACTCGCAGAGGAGCGAACTCTGCTGCGCGCCGATGAGAACGGAAGGTCCGTCAAGCTCACAATGAGCCAAGCCATATCGCTTACCGAGCTTGCCGCTCGCGATCAGAGCACCTTTCTCGAATTGGGTTGCGGTTCAGCCGGATTGACTCGAACGATAGGACGTGAGTTCAGCACCGCGGTTGCGGTGGATGCCGATATAGATCGTATGATGCTCGCGCAGAAAGCCTGCGATGAATCTGGGGTGCGGAATGCGATCCTGATATGCGCCTATGGCGAACAGATGCCGTTTGCACCCGGTGCTTTCGATTTGATTTCTGCAGTTGAAGTTCTCGAGCACGTCTCATCTCAGGAGCAATTCCTTCGCAGTATCCACAGAGCACTTCGGCCCGGCGGAAGCCTATACCTCACCACGCCGAACCGGCTCTCATTGGGCCGCGAACCCCACGTAATGCTTTGGGGTGTTGGTTTCCTGCCGCGGAGCTGGATGAACAGCTACGTTCAGTTCAGGATCGGATTACCGTATGAAGGCAAACGCAACCTGTCCTACTGGGAGCTGAGCAAGCTCGTGCGCCGCTTCTTTGGAAACGACTTCTCTTTCTGCAGAAGTCACCCACAGACCTATTCCACGCCTGGGCGCCTAGCCAACTTACTCGGCAGGGTTCCTGTGCTGGGATCCGCCGTACACCTGATTAGAAGTGGCCAAAAACTCGTTGCACGGAAGCCCGTGCATCTGTGAAGCTGCTTTTCCGCGTTCCGCAGTGTTCATCGCGGCCGGTTCTCTAATTCAGACCAATCCCTAGGCGGCGTGGTCCAAATATGCCCGCCGGTCGATTTCGGGTCCGGTTCGGCGGCTGCTACATAGGATCGAAGTAAGTGTCAGCCTCTTGACCACAGTAAGTTATGCCACTCAGAGTGAAAGCAATCCAAATCCAGCGAGAGATTCCATTGACGCCTCCGGTTCATGAGGAAGCGGGCCCACTATGCGGCCCAGCATGGGATTTGCGCGATTTGATTCCCGCGCGTTCCGCGCTGACGCAGATCGTCAGCAGCCTGGGCGATCAGGGGTTAGCTGTAGGGGGTGGTTTCCTGGCTAATGTCGCATTGGCCCGCACACTTACGAAAGAAGATTACGGGATTTTTGCGCTCACCTATTCGGTGTTCACGTTCCTCCTGGGTCTGTACTACGCCGCAATTCTGGAGCCGTGCACGGTCTATGGATCGGGGCGATATCGAGAATTCTTCACGGATTACCTGCGACTGATCCTGCGTGCCAACGCGATTCTATGTCTTTGGTTGACGGGGATTCTTCTGTCGGCCTGCATTGTGGTCTCGTGGATCGCGCCGCAACTGGTAACACGCGCCGTCTGGGGATTGGCGCTCACCGCCGGTGTACTCTTGTCCGGCTATTTGCTTCGCCGGTTGTTTTATGTTCAAAGGCAGCCCACTCTCGCGGCGATGAGTTCCCTGGTGTTCTTTCTCGTCCTCGTGTGCGAACTCTGGGTCTTGGTAAAAGCACATCGTCTCGACAGTTTTACGATCTTTGTGGCATTGGCCCTCGGATGGATTTTCGCTTGGGTGGTATTTGGACGAAGGCTCACCTTCCGCAGGCCCAAACAATCGTTCCTCACATTGGAGCCCGAGTACTGGCGGGAGCATTGGAAGTACTCCAAATGGACGCTTGCAACCGCGTTCGTGTTTCAATTCACACAACAGGGGTACTACTGGGTTGTTGGATCTTTTCATTCCGCGACAGAAGTCGCCAACCTCAGGGCCCTCTATCTCCTCGTCGGGCCCGTAGATCAGATCTTTATCGCTTTGTCTCTTCTCATGATTCCTGCAATGTCCGCACACTATGCCGCGAAGCGGATGGACAGTGCCCTGTCCCTTTGGAGACGATTCGCCCTGCTCACAGCAGGAGTGTCGGGTTTATACGCGCTTGGCGCGCGACTCGCAGGGAGATACGTCATGCACGTCCTCTATGCCGGCAAGTACGACGGCTTGGCATCGTATCTCTTTATCCTGGCTTTTGTGCCCTTTGTTCTATGGCTGGGGACCACCATGGGTCTGGCCCTGAACGCGATGGAGAAACCGAAGTTCCAATTCTTGGCCTACTTATGCGGTACAGCCGTCACGTTCCTGCTGGGATCCCTCTGGTGATTCGCTTTGGTCTGTGGGGAGCTGTCTACGGAATGCTCTTATCCGGTGGAGTTTATACGCTTACACTGGCATGCAGCTTTTTCCGAACCTTCCGCGGAGAATCTGCCAGGCCACGAATCAATTTTGTAGCTAACATCAGACTCCTGTGGGTGCGCTGCTACTTCAAGCCCTGAGCCGCGGCACATCTCTCTACACAGGCATCCAAGCCCGAAGGCCAATTGCGAGTGCTTGAGTGCAATCTATGACTCCTCTCAATATATTTTTGACCATTTCGAACGTTGTGCTGTCCAGTTGGTACGTAACTCGGAAATGTCTGTCGCCGCGAGGGATTGAAGTAAATCACGTGCTGGCATTTACTTGGGGATTCCTCTTTTATTGGATATTGCCGGTCGCCCTGGGCTCCTGGACAATATTCGAAGAGATGCCTCTCATGTCCCGCTGGTATCAACTATTCGATGACATTGGCGACTCGAAACTCACGGCCTATCTCGCCATATCCTTGCTCTGCTATTTGGCCTTGGTGCTAGGAACCGAATGCGGGGAAAGAAATCGGTCCAAAAAGACGAAGCCGATAAATGGCTGGCATCCAGATATCCAGCTGATGAATATTTACTTGTTTCTCGCAACGATGTGCGTTCTGGCCGCGGGCATTGCAGTAAGAGGGGAATTCTTCACGGGGTATTCGAACATTCAGGGCGTAGAAGATCTATATAATAGCGGCCGACCTACTTTTGGCGCAACAATGTCTTTCTCGATGGCGCTCTGGATCCTCCACGCCTCCATTTCCCATCATAAGCTGGGACAGCCTGCGGTAGGTCCATCCATTTTTGCAAATCGGTTCTTGCTGCTATACGCGGTCGCAGCTATCCTGGCTACTTCAATGGGCTCGCGGTACATTCTCCTCTCGAGTGCGTACATGGTGGCCTCGTATTGCTCGGTCTTTATTAATAGGTGGCGTTGGAAGACGATGTGGGCCTCTGCGACTACATTTCTAACTTTCGCTCTTGCCGTTGGGACACTCAGGACAAATGAGGGCGGTACATACAATGTGAATGTTGCCTTTGGTGGTCTGACGGAGACACTCTATGGGAGCTTGTCGCTTTTCTATTTTCTTTGCGAGTATTCATTCGGTGTTCTGAAGTGGCCCGTTTTTCTTGTTTCCGATTACCTTTACCTTGTCCCTCGGGTCTTTTTGCCGATGAAAGACTCTTTGATTCTAAGTCCTGCGGACCGCGGCATCGATATTTATGATCCAGTGGGAGGCGTAAATTCCTTCTTGTCATTCATGGTCAACTTCGGGGCTCTCGGAACACTGCTGTTTCTCTTTCTGTTTTTCTATGGGATGGGATTTTTGAAGTCGAGAAAGGGAAGTATTCTCTCCAGAACTATCTATTCCATGGTCTCCGGATGGTTGTTGGTGTCTTTCTTTCGAAATCCTTTTGAGGTGTCCCTCGTAAAAGATATTTTTCAAATGTCAATTCTAGTCCCCAGTTTTGTGCTGGGAAGCGTTTATCTTCTGTCTCATTCCCCGCGCCTGGTAGGCGGTGGGGCGGCGAGGACATCCAGGGGAAATTGAACGAGGTGTTCGCCGACATTTCGTTCGGTGAACGGAAGGGTTACTTAAAGTGAAAGATATCGTGAACCACTGTTGCTCAAATAGAAAGGGAAGAGACGCGGTGAACCTAAATAGGAGAGTCTCACTCGATCCGGAGGAAGCCCTTCAGTTGGTTCTGGAAAACTTTCCATTCGAGAATTACATTGATCCCTCTTCGAACAGCCACCTTTCCACGGCAACCTGTGTACGCCGGTATTTGGCTCCGGGGGCAAAGATTCTCGACTTTGGGTCCGGTCCCTGCGACAAAACCGGCATTTTGCAGGCCATGGGTTTTGAATGTTCCGCGTTCGACGATCTGCAAGATGCCTGGCACCTCAAGGGCGATTGTCAAGCAAGGGTACAGGCTTTTGCAGAGGCTGCCGGGATCGATTTCACGCTGGCGCGCCCCGGTGCCGGGTTTACTTACCCGAAGGAACATTTCGATATGCTTGTGCTCAACGATGTCGTGGAACATCTTCATGATTCCCCTCGGGAGCTCCTGAACGACTTGTTGGAGTTCGTCGCGCCAAACGGTCTTTTGTTAGTTACTGTCCCAAACGCCGGTAACATCAGAAAACGGCTTGGGCTTCTTCGTGGGGGGACCAATTACCAGCGGTTTGACACGTTTTACTGGTATCCAGGGAAATGGCGAGGACATGTCCGCGAATATGTCAAGGGTGACTTAGTCCGATTGAGCGACTACTTGGGTATCGAAATTCTAGAGCTTCACGGGTGCGACCAAATGCTGAGCGGACTCTCCGGTCTGCGCCGCGCCGTATACATGGGATTGACCAATCTGCTGAAGGGTTGGAAAGACACCTGGATACTCGTGGCCAGGAAACCGCCGGGGTGGATACCGCGGAGGAATCTGGCGCCCGGCGCAACCCTCTCCAAGCCAGTGACATATCTGTATGGGGAATAATCTTTTGGTTATCAGGCACGAGAACCGTGTTGAATTTCACGTGGAATGGGCTCATACCCTGCTGACAGCGGAGCTTCGATAGTGATCATTGCAGGCTTTGTCGAAGGGGCGCCGCTTAGCAGGGGCGGAATTGGTTTGGTGGGCGTGCCACCGATTCTCAAAAGCTTGGCGGTTCGAGGGCACAAAGTCGTATTGATCATGTCCGAACCGCCGAATCCCAGTTGTGTGACGTCGATTGTTCCCGACGCAGCTGCCGTTCTTGAATGCGCGGATGGTAAAACTTCCTTTGGCATTGTCACCATCAAAGGATGGTCGAACTGGGCATTCTCACCTGCAATCGTCTGGCGATTCCGCCGTCTGCTGCGTACAGCAGATTTTGTCAGCCTGCACTCGTTGTATTCATTCCCCGTGCTAGCCGGATATCTCATGGCACGCTTCTATGGAAAGCCATATGGAGTGTGGACCCATGGGGTGCTCGCGCCTTTTCAGAGGACTCTGAGTGCCAGGAAGAAATGGGTGTACGACAGACTATTTGCCAACCGAATCTTAGATAACGCATCCGTATTGTTTTATACCGCGACGGGGGAGCGCGAGGAGGCAAAGGAATTGAACTTGCGCCCACCATCCGTAATCATCCCCCACGGAATAGACGTGAACGAGTTTCAACCCTTGCCTCCCAGGGGCGCTTTCAGGAGGCGCTTCCTCGGTGGCCACGACGGGCCCCTAGTGCTGTTCCTGGCCCGCATCGGATTTAAGAAGGGACTCGACATACTGATTGAAGCGATGAAGTCCGTTGTGGCTCGGATCCCGGATGCCAAGCTCGCCATTGTTGGTCCCCCGGATCCAATTGAATTCGGAGACCAGGTCCGAGAATGGGTAGCCGCCAGCGGCGTTTCGGATCACATTTCATTAACTGGCCCTCTGGGTCCCGAGGGACGGCTTGAGGCATTGGCGGACGCGGACGTTTTCACTCTGCCGTCTTACGCTGAAAACTTCGGGTTCTCGATATTTGAGGCAATGGCGAGCCGTGTCCCTGTTGTTGTAAGCGACACATTGAATTTCGCCGGAGAAATTGCAGCCTGCGAAGCGGGATTCTCCGTACCTCGAATTCCTGAAGAGCTTGCCAGCGCAATCGTCAGGCTTATCGATCAACCGAAATTGAGACGAGAGATGGGAGAAAACGGTCTTCTACTGGCCCAAAAGTATTCCTGGGAACAAAACGGCATCAAGCTGGAACGAACGATTACAGATATTACAAACCACGGTTCATCGCCAGTTAAGCTCATGTCCTAGATGCTCATTGAGGTTTAATCAATCGACTGCAAAAAGCCTAGGCTTCGTTGTAGGAGGGCGAGAGTTGTCAACGGTTCAGGATCTCAGTTCATTTCGTATGCCTGCGGGATTTCGCGGCCGATGCGCCGTCTTTGTCCAGCTTTGGTGGATTGTCGATGCGACACTATTTAGGTTATCGCCACAGTGCTTGTACGGGTGGCGACGATTTCTGCTTCGTTTATTTGGCGCACGAATCGGGCAAGGGGTTGCCATCCGTGCCACTGCTCAAGTTACCTACCCTTGGAAGCTCAAGGTAGGCGATCATTGCTGGATAGGCGACAACACCGCGCTCTATAACCTGGGTCAGATCACGATCGGCAACAATGTTGCATTGTCCCATCGCACTTATCTCTGCACGGGCATGCATGACTATACGGACCCAAGCTTTCCCATCTGCGCTTCGCAGATAACAATTGGGAACGAGGTGTGGCTTGCGAACGATGTGTTTGTCGGGCCTGGAGTCACAATTGGAAGCGGGACAGTCGTCGGGGCCAGAAGCACAGTTCTGAGAAACTTACCGGAAATGATGCTCTGCGCAGGCAACCCTGCGCAAGTTATTCGTCCGAGGCTAGGGAAGTCATTCCGAAAAGTCGTTGCTTAGGGACATCTGCAAGAACTCCAGGCTCTGCCCTTAAATGCGAACGAGGCTTTACAGCCGTAGTGCTGCGGACTCGCTCTCTCAATCAACCATTCGACACCGTTCAAGCGGCCCATTAGATGCGCTCCTTCTTTCAATAATGCAATCGCGCGACATCAGGTCATTCCCCAACAGAAATGATGCTCCTGAGGCTTTCAATGCGAATACTTGTGCTTGGAATCAATTATTCACCCGAAAAGACTTCGGTCGCGCCATTCACTACCGGCTTGTGCGAACATCTCGTTCGACAAGGCCATAGTGTCACCGTAGTGACGGCGTGCCCATACTATCCCGGTTGGAGGGTCTTCGACGAATATCGCCGTGCGCGCTTTCAGCACGAGACGATCAATGGTGTCGCCGTTCACAGAGTATGGCATTTCATCCCTTGGCGGCCAAGCCGGCTGTGGCAAAGGCTGGCCCACGACCTATCCTTCACCATCACCGCATTCGCGGCTGGACTGTTCGCCGGTAAGTGCGATGTCATTTATTGTTCATGCCCGCCCCCGACCCTTGGGCTGGCGGCGTACGCTCTTAGTCAGATTAGACGCGCGCCATTTGTTATCAAGCTGACGGACCTCGCGACCGACGCCGCACTTGCCACTGGAATTATGCGTGACGGCGTTGCAATCCGCATGGCGCGACAACTTGAGGCACTTGTCTATCGGAAGGCAAAAGCGATTGTGTGCCTCTGCCAAGGCTTTATAGGACATCTTGAAAAACGTGGAGTCGACCTCGATAAGGTTCAGCTAATTCCCGATTGGGGCGACACCGAAAAGATTCGACCGCTTCACGATAGTGCCCGTTTCCGGGTAGAACATAATATTCCCGCCCATGGTTTCCTCGTTCTGCACACCGGCAATATGGGCAAGAAACAAGGCTTAATCAACGCGCTGAAGGCAGCAGAGCTTACTCGCGACGAACAGAGAATATGCTGGTTGTTGGTGGGGGATGGGGAAGAGCGCGAGCTGTTGCAGCGCGAGGTGACGGTGAGAGCGTTGCACCAGGTCCGATTACTTCCGTTGCAATCGATGGAGATGCTTCCCCATATGTACGCTGAGGCAGACCTGCTGCTGTTAAACCAGCTATCCGCCATTGAAGACGCGGTAATTCCGTCGAAGCTGCTCACCTATATGGCGTCTGGGAGACCGATTGTTGCGGCAGTATCCGAGCGGAGTGAAAGCGCGCAGCACGTATTGCGCGCCTGTTGCGGCCTCGTCATTCCACCTGAAGCCCCCGAGGCTCTGGCAGAAGCTGTCTTGCAGCTGGCACGTGAGCCGGAGCATCGACAGCGGCTCGGCGCCAACGGCCGCGCCTACGCGGAAGCACATTTCACAAAGAGCGCCGTATTGAATCAATACGATCTCTTCTTCGATGAGATCGCCTCGAGCGGCTTCTCCTCGCTGCTTTCCCATAAAGCGGCGCCAAGTCACTAACTCGACAGGCACAGACCGCACTAGCGGCTTCATCTTCGCGTATGCCTGATTCTCTGTCGGACGTTTGTCTGCAGCCGGCAGGCGCTGGATCGTCGTCTCGTAAGAGCCATTGAGCTCCTGGAATTGCATTCCAGACGGCGATCAGCGCGATGCGGCGATACGTTTCAGCTTTGCCAAAGGAGAAAGAATGAAGAGAATTCTGGTCAACGGCGCCGGTGGCTTCATCGGTGGTCATATGGTGAAACGATTAAAAGCGGAGGATAACTGGGTCCGGGCAGTGGACATGAAGGCGCACGAATTCACAGTCCCCCCGGCCGATCAGTTCATCATCGGTGACCTCCGAGATCAGCGATTAGCGGCCGAAGTCGTAGAGGACATCGACGAGATCTACCAATTCGCGGCCGACATGGGTGGCGCCGGCTACGTATTCGCCGGAATCCATGACGCGGACATCATGCACAATTCTGCCACCATCAATCTCAACATGCTTAACTATGGCATCAAGGCGGGAGTCCGGAAGTTCTTCTATTCCTCGTCGGCCTGTATTTACCCGGAGTATAACCAACTGGATCCCACTAACCCGAGGTGCTCCGAGGACTCTGCCTATCCTGCGGCGCCGGATAGCGAGTACGGCTGGGAGAAACTGTTCAGTGAACGCCTTTATCTTGCTTATGGCCGCAATTGCGGAGCAACCATTCGGATTGCTCGCTTCCATAATATCTTCGGCGTGGAAGGCACCTGGAGCGGAGGAAAAGAAAAGGCGCCTGCCGCGTTATGCCGGAAAATCGCCGAGGTGGAGAATGGCGGCGAGATCGAGATATGGGGTGACGGCGAGCAAACCAGGTCCTTCCTGTACGTCGATGAGTGTATTGAGGGCGTTCGCCGGCTCGTAGAGTCCGATTACACTGGCCCCGTAAACATCGGCTCGGACGAAATGGTGACGATTAATCAGCTGGCTAAAATGATCGCGCAAATCGCCGGCAAGGATCTGACACTTAGGCACATCACCGGTCCTCTCGGAGTGCGAGGCAGAAATTCCGACAATCGTCTGATCGCCGAGAAACTCTCCTGGAAGCCTTCGCGCTCACTCTACGAGGGCCTTGAGAAGACTTATACCTGGGTTGCCGAACAGGTTCGTTCTACCCGATTGGCAACCGCCGCCGCGTAAGGTGGCTAACACTTCTTAAATAAGTCATGAATACTCTACTCGACACCTTCAACGCGCGCGCTCAGGCAATCGGGTTCTATGGGCGTTATTTCAAACGTGTCGTTGACTTGACTCTGACCATCGTAGCGCTGCCGGCAATCCTGACGGTGTCGTTGATCATCGTGCTCCTGATCAAACTAGATTCGCACGGGCCTGCTCTCATTCGCGTCCGTCGTCTTGGGCGCTCCCACACCATTTTCTATAAGTATAAGTTCCGCACCATGGTGGTCGATGCGGAGCACGTCCTTCAGAACCTTCTGGCCACGAATCCGGAGGTTCGGCTGGAGTACGAAGCGACCTACAAGATCAGCAATGACCCCCGGATCACCCGATTCGGCCGTCTCCTGCGGAAGACAAGTCTCGATGAACTCGCACAAGTAGTCAACGTCGTTCGCGGCGAAATGAGCTGGGTTGGCCCGCGCGACATTCTGCCCAGCGAACTCAAGATGTACCGCGAGCATGGCGAGAAGCTTTTGACCGTCCGGCCAGGAATCACCGGACTCTGGCAGGTGAGCGGCCGTTCCAAACTGCCGTATTCCGAACGGGTCCGCCTCGATGCTTACTACATCGATCATCTATCGCTCTTTGAAGATTCAAAGATCCTATTCAAAACCATTGCCGTGGTTCTCTTCGGTTCCGGCGCAGCTTAGAGCGAAGTGTAAAGGGAAGAGGTAAAAGCAAATGAACATCCTGGTAACGGGCGGGGCCGGATACGTCGGCAGCGTTTGCTCCGAACAGTTAATCGCTCAGGGGCATCATGTCGTGATCCTTGACAACTTGGTGACGGGTCATCGAAAGGCGGTCCCAACAGAAGCAACCTTCATCGAGGGCGATATCTCTCGAGGAGACGTGGTAGGTGAAGCCATTACCGGGCATGCCATCGAAGCAGTGATGCACTTCGCAGGGGAGACCCTGGTCACGAAGTCCATGACAGATCCGCGCTGCTACTTCGAGAATAATCTGTGCAAGGGTGTGGCGCTGCTCGACACGATCATGCAACATGGAATACGGCAGATTATCTTCTCTTCTACTGCCGCTGTCTTCGGCGAGCCCCTATCCACGCCTATCACGGAAGAACATCCGACGAATCCGATTAACGCCTACGGTGAGTCGAAGTTGATGTTCGAGAAAATTCTCGACTGGTATAGCCGCGCCTATGGCCTGCGCTATATTGCCGTCCGCTATTTTAATGCTGCCGGCGCCAGCGCCAATTTCGGCGAAGCTCACCGGCCGGAAACGCATCTGATTCCCCTCTTGTTGGAGTCGGCCCAGGATGGCAACAAAGAGTTTCGGATTTACGGGGACGACTACAGCACACAGGACGGGACCTGCGTGCGCGATTATGTCCATGTTCTCGATATCGCTCAGGCACACATCCGCGCATTGCACGCCGTTGAACAGGGCCGCTCCGGCATTTATAACGTGGGGTCTTCCACGGGCTACTCTGTCCGCGAAGTAGTCCAGGCCGTACAGGCTGTTACAGGCAAGGTCTTACGGATAGGGATCGGCGTCCGAAGACCGGGAGATCCAGCCGTGCTGGTTGCGGGAAACGCCAAACTGGTGAAGGAGTTGGGGTGGAGTCCCCAACATTCCGACTTGCGCAACATCGTGAGCACCGCATGGGCCTGGAAGCAGCAACATCGAGATGGGTATTGCCCTAGAGCCACGTAATGGCGTAACCAGGTTCGGCGGTTCACCTCTGACGCTGCCTCCTGAACGGGACGTGTAACCGAATCAAACATCTCATTCCCGGACGCAACATTCCGCCGAGGAAAACCTGCAGGTTGAATCCTAGCGCGAGAGTTGCGATCGCATGCAAGCATCTGCCCGCCAGCAACTCTGGCGTTTGAAATGCCACCTATAAAGGAGCCCTATGACTAGTTGTCTTAACGGAAGTGACGCCCCTTCGACCGCATCGAAATATTTCACTCAATTGAGTGAGGTCCTGACGAAACTTCCGTGCAACGACATCGAACGCTTGATTGAAACATTGTTGCGAACCCACAATGCAGGACACGCGATCTTTGTATTCGGCAATGGCGGTAGCGCCGCGCTTGCCTCCCACATCGCGTGCGATCTTGGCAAAGGCACTTCCGAACACGTCCCGGAGCGCATCCGTGTTCTATCCCTGACCGACAACGTCCCTTTGATGACTGCCTGGGCGAACGATACCGCTTATGAGCATGTCTTTGCCGAGCAACTCAAGAGTTTTGTCGGGATCGGCGACTTGGCTTTCGCGATCAGCGGGAGCGGTAATTCTCCAAACGTTCTAAACGCACTGCGCGTCGCACGAGAAGCCGGCTCAACTACCGTAGGTCTTACGGGCTTCCAGGGCGGGAGGATGAAACAGCTCTGCAACATCTGCGTCGTAGTGCCGTCGGACAACATGCAGATCATCGAAGATGCGCACACTGCGATCTCTCACGGCATCTTTACCGCACTTTGTTCTCGTCTACAAGCGTCTCAGATCATCACAACGGCGCCAACAGCAGTTGCTGCAGATGACTGATCTCATTCATTTCCACACGCGCAAACATGAGGGGAAATAAGGGGGAACCATTCAATGAAGATCCTAATTACGGGGGGAGCCGGGTTTATCGGCTCGCATTTAGCGGACCGCTATCTCCGTGAGGGCTGGTCTGTTCGCGTGATGGACTCGCTCCAACCCAGAGTCCATCCGCAAGGTATTCCGAGGCACATTCCCAAAGACGTAGAGTTCTTCAAAGGAGACGTCCGCAGTCGCGAAGATTGGGAAAGGGCTCTGGACGGAGTGGATTACGTATCCCACCAAGCCGCATATCAGGACTATGAAACCGACTACGGACAGTTCAGCGAGACCAATGTCGTCGGTACAGCGTTACTCTTCGAAGTCATTGGGGCCAGACGTTTTCCTGTGAGGCGCGTTGTCGTAGCTTCTTCCCAGGCCGTTTATGGGGAGGGGCAATATACATGTGCGGAACATGGGATGGTCACGCCCAAACCACGACCGCTGGCGCAGCTCGAGAACGGGGAATGGGAGGTTCTCTGCCCAGATTGCGGCCGCGCGATGGCTGCCGCACAACTGGACGAACTCTGGCCCGACCCCCTTAGCCCCTACGGCACTTCTAAATATGCACAGGAAATTACGGCATTGAAGCTGGCCGCGCAGATAGCTGTTCCCTGCGTGGCTCTGCGTTATTCCATTACTCAAGGTCCTCGTCAGTCATTGTTTAATCAGTATTCAGGAATCGCGCGAATCTTTACTCTCAAGTTGAAAAGAAATGAATCGCCGATCGCGTTTGAGGACGGCCTCTCGCAGCGAGATTATGTACACGTGCAGGATGTGGTTGATGCGAATTGGCTGGTGACCAACGACAATCGCACTTGCGGGCAAGCCTTCAACGTCGGGAGCGGTACTCCTACAACGGTTTCAGAATATGCGCGCCGCCTGGCAAAGAAACTGGATAAGACCATTGAGCCATTGATTCCTGGCATCTTTCGCCAAGGCGACGCGCGTCATTCGGTCTCCTCAGTGGCCAAGCTGGCCGCACTGGGCTGGCGGCCCAGGCACGATTTGGATTCAATTCTCGAGGATTTTCTCGCCTGGGTTGATTCCCTTGGCCGCCTTGAGAATTTCGCCTCCGATGCACACGAGCAATTGGTGAAGAGGGGGGTCTTGCGATCAAGCGAGTTCGTAGAGGCGCGCACTTAACGCATAGCCCCCGGCGCTCCGAGTAGCCGAGACACGTCAACAATGCACGACCCAATGCCGGTCTTCCGGCATACCCGATGAGCATTTGGGAGATACCCTCTTTTCCCAACTAACCAAAATGATGATCACGATCCGAAAACTGCAATCCAAACAATTAGGTGATGACAAATGCGACAGCTCCGTTACGCCATATTGATCGCCGATATGGTCTGGATATCGATCGCCGTCTTCCTGGCACATAGAATTCAGTTCGGCTTCTGGTACGACTTGTCTGCGACCGGCTGGCGCCGCGTTCATCCAGATGTATGGATCGTCTTGCTACTATTGTGGGCAGCGACCTATTCCCTTATGAAGTTAGACGGTTTCCGGGAAGGCTGGAACGTCCCCAGCATGAGTTCCCGGGTGGCAGTCGGGGCATTCGTCTACTTGTCCTCCCTGGCGTCCGCATGCCTCCTTCAGAAGCAATACTATTCCCGGTCATTTGTATTGGAGTTTTCCGGGCTGCTGATCGTGGGGTTGATCGCTCTCCGCATGGGCTTCAGATGGCTCTTCGGCCTGCTCGGCCATACACGACTCGCACGGCGGGTCGTGATCCTGGGAAATAGCCGCATCGTTAGTGAAGTTGCCGAGAAAATCGCTCATCACCCCGAAATGATGTGGAACGTAGTTGGGTTGCTGTACCCGTCTGACTCCGAAGGCGGAGTAAGCCTGGCTGGCACAGTTGGATGCAATTCGACAACCCACACTTTGGAGGTGCTGGAAGTCTTACAAAAGTCCCGCGTTCAGGAATTGATCGTAATCCAGCCTCAGCTCGGTGCTGAAGGGCACAAGCTCATCAAGGCCTGTCAAAAATCTGGAATAGCCATAAGAATCGTGCCCCATAATTACGAACTCTACGTCTCAAAGGTCAAGCTTCAGGAGATTGGGGGGCTCCCGTTGCTTTCGCTGGGCGGCCGCGATCCCCGCCTTGCCGCTCTCGCCGTGAAGCGAGTATTCGATCTAGCTTTAAGCAGCGTGCTTCTGTTCATTCTTAGTCCGTTCCTGATTCTGACAATCATTGTTCTACGCGCAACCAGTCACAAGGCACTACGAGTGGAATGCCGTTGTGGTAAAGATGGTCAGACGTTCCGCATGTACCGGCTCAACGTAGATCGGCACGATCCGCAACTAAAGAGCTTTCCTAGATTATTGGCGCAAATGAGTCTGACCGAGTTGCCCCAACTATTCAATGTTCTTCGCGGACAGATGTCCCTGGTTGGGCCGAGGCCCGAGTCTCCCGACCGAGTCAAACATTACTCGGATTGGCAGCGCCAGCGGTTGGAAGTCAAGCCGGGGATAACAGGGCTTGCCCAAGTCCGCGGTTTACGCGAGCAGCATTCTTCAGAGACAAAAGCTAGATTCGATATGCAATACATCCTCAATTGGTCACCGTTTGGGGATATTGCTCTGATTTTGCAGACCATATGGACTTTGGCGACTCGTTCCTATGCGGGTAATTCGGTATCGCCATTCGGCAACATCGACAATCGCGGGAACTGGGCTGTAGCGCCGCGGGAGGAAGCTGATGCTAGTCGTGCGTAGTCCTGTTCGAATTAGCTTCGCTGGGGGCGGCACCGACTTACCCAGCTTCTACGAAAGGTTCGAGGGCGCCGTTCTCAGCACGGCGATCAATAAGTACTTTTATACGGTTTTACAGAAGAGAGAAGACGACAAAGTACAGATCATCTCATCTGACTTACGAGTTGTCGAAACATGGCGCGATATTTCCCAAGCCACTTACGCGGGCACGGATTTGGCGATCCCCCTTGCCGTTCTCAAAGAGCTTAAGTGTGATGTTCCCATCGATATGTTTCTCGCATCGGAGATTCCGCCGGGGACTGGCCTTGGTTCCTCCGCAAGCGTATGCGTCAATATACTAAAGACTATGACAACTTACATGGGCTTGCCATACTCTAAATATGATTTGGCCGAGCACGCCTATCACATTGCCCGCAATGTTCTCGGAAAGTCCGTGGGAAAACAGGACGAGTATGCTTCGGCTTTTGGAGGCTTAAACCTAATTACATTCCGCCGCGACGGGTCGGTCCATGTTGAACCCATTCTTCTAGATTCCGCCCTGTTGCGCGAGTTGCAGAACAACCTGATGCTGTTCTTCACAGGCGCAGCACATCATTCCTGGACGATTCTGCAGGAACAGGAGAAGTCTACGCAAACTGAGAAAGGCGTGGCAATTGAATCGCTTCATGCAATTCGAGCAATGACGGAACAGGCGCGCAACGCCCTCGTCAAAGGCGATCTCAACGAATTCGGCGCGTTGCTGCACGAAGGCTGGGAACGCAAAAAGAAGGTGGCGCACGGAATTTCGAGTCCGCGCATAGACGAGGTATATCGACTGGCCAGGGAGAATGGAGCGACGGGAGGTAAAATCACCGGCGCAGGGGGCGGTGGATTCCTACTCTTGTATTGTACCCAAAGGCACCAATCAAGCGTTAGGCAGGCTTTGACGGCTTGGGGCGCACGGGAAATGGAATTCGATTTCGATTTGAATGGAGCTCAAGTAGTCGTCAACGATCCATTTATCGATGGCGACCAACGTGGGGGTGCACGCTGGACCTTTCGACCGGTGTCGTCTGAATCTCTCGCTGGATCTCTTGGGTGAAGCGGTAGATGCTCGCGAGGTAGAGAGATCGACTCGTCCATTCGAAAGGTCGCGCTCCCGCGGCTCGGCTGGAATCAGATCCGTACCGACGATGGCTGGCTATCCACATTCTGCAGCGAGTGACAAACCCTCCATCTCCGCGATGACTCAAAGGCGCCGTCTACCGCGGCACAACAACCTCACAGAGGAGCGATTGAATGAAGGCCTTTCTTTTAGCGGCTGGGGAGGGAACGCGTCTCAAGCCGCTTACGAATACAATCCCCAAGTGCCTCGTGCCCGTAAGGAAGGAGCCTTTGCTGGCAATCTGGCTTGACCTCTGTCGTTTGTCAGGCATCGATGAAGTCCTGATCAATCTGCATGCGCACGCCGACGAAGTTCGACGATTCCTCGCGAGCAGAGATTTTGGCATCCATATCAACTTGTTTGAAGAGCATACTCTTCTGGGAAGTGCAGGAACGATCGCCGCGAATCGCGGATGGGTCGAGTCCGATGAGCTCTTCTGGATACTCTACGCAGACGTTCTCACCAATATGGACCTCTCTAAAATGCTCGCATTCCACCGCACCAAGCGAGCTGCGGCTACCATGGCAGTCCACCAGGTTCCCGACCCATCCCAGTGTGGAATCGCCCTGGTTGACAACGCACATATCGTCTGCGGCTTTGTCGAAAAGCCCCAACAGCCTCCCGGTAACCTGGCGTTCACCGGAGTCATGATTGCCACGCCCAGGTTGCTGGACGTCATTCCATCGAACCTCCCTGCGGATCTTGGCTTCAATGTCTTTCCAAAGCTGCTTGGCGCCATGGCTGCTTATGAGATATCCGAGTATTTGATCGACATCGGAACGATGGCCAAGTACGACAAAGCCCAGAGTGAGTGGCCCGGATCACGCGCCTTCGATGCCCGACGTCCCAGGCCGAAGGTTCACGACATGCTGGGTCCCGGACCGGCCAATGTTGCGGTCACAACCTGATCAAGCAGTCGGCCCAACAAGTGTCGCTACACAATGCGTATCGCAGTTACCGGTGCATCGGGCCTGCTCGGCCAGGAACTCGTTCGAACGTTGAATTGCGTTCACGTCGTACTTCCGCTCAGTCGCTCGGACGCGGACATCACAAACCAAGATGCAATCTTTAAGAAGATCTCTGAATTCCAGCCTGACCTGGTGATTCATACTGCCGCGATTAGGGATCTGGACGAGTGCGAGAAGCGACCTGAACTCGCCCGGGCAGTGAACATCGAGGGAACACGGAATACACTTGAGGCCGCCGTCGCATGCTCGGCCGACTTCGCCTTCATTTCTTCGGACGCTGTATTCAGTGCCAGACGCTTCTTACCCTACGGCGAAGATGACATCCCTCGTCCCTGTTCTATCTATGGTCACACCAAGCTTGCTGCCGAAAGAATCGTGGCGGGCTGGCCCAGGCATTTCATATTTCGCATTTCCCTTCTGTTTGGCGGCGGAACGCTTAATGTGATTGAGACAATTCTGCGCACGGTGGCATCCGGACGACAATATACGGCAGCCACCGACCAGATTGGATCAGCAACCTATCTCCCGGATGCGGTGCGAGTTATCAACTGTATAACTCAGCGACGTGCGTATGGGCTCTTTCATGTGTGTAATCCGGGAGAATACAGCCGCTACGAACTTGCTTCCCTCGCCGTTTCGACTGCCGGCCTGTCCGGATCAAGAGTCGTCGGAAAGCGACGCGACGAATTTGATGGTGCAGCAACGCGCAGCGAGTACTGCGCAATGAGAATGGATCGATTGCTACAACTCGGGGTCCCCTTGCCGCAGCCAGTGAAAAGCGCGTTGGAGCATTATATTCGCAATCTTGAGTTCTGATGGCGTCACACCAGAACAGGTTTGCCCATCAGGAAAGTTAGATCAAGTGCAACGCCCACCATCGGGCGCCTGTGAACCATTTAACTTAGGTCTTCTAACGGAATTTCTGGACAGCTATCTTGTCTCTCTTAGCGAATAGGCCTCGAATAATCTCTCTATATACGACCCCCTCGCGCACGGCAGCGCTCAGCGAGGCCGTGTGTTGACGTCCCGTCGAATAGATAATGCGCCGAGTGGTCCGCTACTAGTTCGGCCCATTTCCATGACCGACATAGTGCTGTCAGTCGTCATACCGACCTTCCGGGAACGGGATAACATTGGTCCATTTCTTTCAGCTTTATGCGAGAGCCTCGATCCAGCTCTCCGCGGCCGCTACGAAATAATTGTGGTCGACGATGACAGCCCTGACGGCACTCTGGAAGCCGCGCTCGCGATAGCCAGTACTCATCCCCAAATCCGGCTTACCAAAAGGCAGGGAAAGCACGAACTGGCGATCTCAGTCATTCGGGGATGGCAGACAGCAACCGGCGCAGTATTGGCGACGATTAACGCAGATTTCCAGCATCCGCCTGCACTGATCGCGGAAATGTGGAACAGAGCTCACGATTCGGACTTAGTTGTTGCGAGCCGCTATTGCACCGGCGGAGGAGTTGGAGACTGGCCTCTCCGGCGACGCGCCTTCGCCTACGGCGCGCGCTGTTTGGGAGTTGTCCTCTTACCAGCGATCTTCCGCCGGGTCTCGGATCCATTGAGTGGCTGCTTTATGTTTCGTCGCGAGGTCCTAGCGGGGGCGGAGATGAACCCCATTGGGTACAAAAGTCTTGTCGAGGTGCTGGTACACGGAAGAGTTACGACAATATCGGAGTGTCCGTATAACATGCGAAAGCGAAGAGCTGGCTCCAGCAAGGCCACCCTTATGAGATCTCTTGAATACATCGTTCAGCTTTGGAGATTGCGTGCCGCGTTAGAAAAGGCCATCCATTGACAATTGTGCTTGGTACGATTCTGTTCATTGCGATCTTGTCCGGAGTCTTGATCTATCGAAAGTGCGCCGGGTTTGAGGCGCCTCTCCGTGACATCGCTTCAGTCTTGCCGATTCTCGCGACAACGCTCGGCATAGAGATATTCCTGAAGATACTCACCGAGAGATTCTTCATTTTCAATGACATCCGGCTCGCACGTACTTTTGCTCTTTTTCATGGTGTCAGGATTTACCCAGCATCCGGCACGATGTCTGCCATCGTCGGAACGCTTCACACGCCGCTAAGTCATATTCTGTACTGGCCATCCTTGTTTGCTCCCACTCCCGTAAGCGCTATTTATGTGGGCTCAACGATCGCCTTCCTGTTTGTGTTCACGCCGGTGGTTTGGCTCCATTTCAGTCGCCGACCCCGCGATATACGCGGGTTTGTCATATCGTCTTACAGCCTGCTGACTTGTGGATTTGTCATGTTGCAGGGAAGTTTCGACGACGGAATCAGATACTGCGCATTTCGCATCCATGCGGATGCGCCTGGCATCTGCTTCGCAGCCATCTCCGCGGCCCTTTTGTATAAGGCGGACCACTGCGCAGCTCGACGATATTTGCTCTTCTCGTCGTTTTTTGCCGTGTTATCCGTATGCTGTAAACAGACCTTGGCCCCGATTGTCCTAGGGCTGTGCCTTTTCTTGTGGTTGACAGCTGGAATTCGTTCTCTACTCATATTTGTAGCGTACTTATGTTCCTTCGCGGCCGCACTCTTGTCACTTCTCGTCGTTCTGTTCTGGCCGCCGAAGGATCTGTTCTTTAACATTCTTACTCTTGCGTCCCATCGCCCGCGCATGCCGCCGTTCCCGGGGTCTTGGGGTCTTTTGCGCAACCAGGTGTCGGTCGATACCTCTCTAGCTGGGTTCTGCCTCCTACTCTTCCTCTTGTATTGGCACTTCTACGAACACAGTAAGACAAGCGGATGGAGGCAGCTATTTCGGGAACATCGATGGCTGGTGTTCCCCTTGGTCGGACTAGCGTTGATCCCGGCGTGCATCAAGGCAAGGTTGACTGTAGGAGGAGGTTCTAATCAAATTGGCACGTTTGCGTACTTCCTTATACTCGGAGCAACCCTCGGGCTAAACGAATTTATGACCGATAGGAAACAGGACAGACTTAAGTCTATCGGATCTACAATCTTGGCTGCCACTCTCATTGTTGTCACTTATCCCGCAGTGATACGAACAATCGTAAAGGCGATAAGTTTTGACCGGACGAATGTCGCGGACGTTTCAATTGTCTATCGATACGCCTTGAAGCATCCCGGAAGAGCGTACTTTCCCTGGAACCCGCTCGCAGATTTCTTTGTTGAGCGCCGCTTCTACCACTTTGATGCGGCATTGCTCGACAGAGAGGTCGCGGGACATGGTATCGACTGCCATCAGTTTATCGCCGGCATTCCACCTGATGCTTCTGTTATCGCCATTCCGCAAGGGGAGTCTGAAAACATTTCCCGGGCCCTGCGCAGCTATTTGTCGGGGTCGAAGCCGGTCGAAGATGCGGAATTGCCAGGATGGGTAGTGTTTCAGCGACCTCCCGCGGGATCGTTGACCTGCCGATCGCAAGCACCGAGTGTCTTCTAGTCTTGATCGTCTATTTGCGCCATCCATGCCCAAGATTGGCCGGTGACGGCAAGCCTTCAATCGACAGCTTTTGATGCATTTGATTTGATGTTGCTCGGCCGCGGCCCGCACCGAGCGAGCGATCCAGAGCCGAGATACGAGGCGGACTCTGAAGGAGTCGCCGATCGAAACCCTCCGCAGTTCGGCAGTATGCCGACTGCCGGAGGGTTTCGTCTTTTGACAGCAAACTAGGGCAAGCTTCCCTTCTGGAAAGAGTCGGCTCCAACGGTAGACTGCGAATCACGCAAAGGTCCGGGCTCGCGTTGCGCGTTTTCCACGCAACCTATGTGACGGGAAGTACTGAGCTCCCGATCCTTCGTGTCTATAGTGAATCAATCATCTTATCAATAGAGCAAAAGCCTATTAAAAGAAACGCCGATCCGTCTTCGAATAGATTATGGTTTTCCGGGAGTCTCCATGCTCGATTCTTTATGCCTTGGTTCTCTTCCGTGCGAACCACATAATGCGGCGACACTCAAAACCTGCCTAGGAGTGCCGCCCGCAAGCGGGTGGAGTATGTCCCGCACGCGCCGATTGCTCGATATGTGCACTGCGCTCCTTCTGCTTCTCCTTTTTGCCGTTCCGATGGTGATCATCGCTGCATGCATATGGTTCACCTCGAGTGAGAATCCGCTGTTTTCGCAGGAGCGCATGGGCCGCAACGGCCGACTGTTCCGAATTTACAAATTTCGGAGCATGGTAGATAAACGTGGAAACGGAGTGGGCCAGTGGCTCACGAAGCGTGGCGACAAGCGAGTGACTTTCCTCGGCCGTTGGATGCGGAGGTTCAAGCTGGATGAATTGCCACAGTTTTACAACGTTCTCCGCGGCGATATGAGCATGGTAGGTCCGCGCCCAAAGTTAGCTCAATATGCAGCAATTCCGAACATGCCATACCGCCCTGGAATCACGGGATGGGCGACTATTGCCTTCCGCAGTGAAGAAGAGATTCTGCGTCACGTTGCGCCCCAGCAAATCAACGATTTTTACGCCGAATATATCAAACCGAAGAAAGCCAAGCTCGATGTGTGCTACATGTGCAGGGCCACCGTCTATTCTGACTTGCGTATCGTGGCAACGACGTTTCTTAGCTGCATGGTTCCAACACACATTCCGCCTTGCCTCCCTCCCAATGCAGCTACTCTCAACACGAAAGCAATCTTGACTAGTGAGAAGCAGCATGAGCTCGCAGCTGTCGAAGACTGAGCTGAATGACACACCGGCGATAAATGAGCGAAAACCGAAAGCCGCAGGCGTCGACACGGAATGATGGCATCGCTTAAAGTGCCGCTCGCGGTGCTTTCCCGAAACGGAGAATCCCCAAGTGACTTTTGGGGTCCGCGAATCCCTCGTATATCATCACCCCTTGTTGAAACACCTCTCCGCCGTAGACGTCAGCCAATGCAATTCTTGTCTCCAAATCTGCATCAAAGAAATCGTAGTCGCTCCGCCGCGCTCGGTCCATGTAGATAGAATGATCATGTCGCCCGATCGCTGACAAGTCTCGCAGCAATCAACTCCCTGCATGACAGCATTGACTTTCACATTTGTGGTTTTGGCCATGTCAGCCGTCGCGGGCTTTCTGGGCGCGCTCACCGGCCTCGGGGGCGGCGTGGTTATCGTGCCGGCGCTTGCGCTCGCGCTGGGGGTCGATATCAAATATGCGATCGGCGCGTCCCTTGTCTCGGTCATCGCAACGTCTTCGGGCGCCGCGGCAGCCTATGTCCGCGAGGGCTATTCCAACATCCGGGTGGGAATGCTACTGGAAATCGCCACAACCGTCGGCGCAATCGTTGGAGCCATCCTGGCCGTTCACGTCACGACCCATGTAATTGCGATTGTTTTTGGATTGGTTCTCCTCCAGGCGGCGTATCAATCGTTCTTCAAGTCTGCGCCGGAAGGAGCCAGCCCAACCGAGTCAGATGCGCTCGGAAAACGCTTGAGGCTCGCGTCAACGTATCCGGCCAACGGAACCCGTCAGGAATATGGAGTGCGCAATGTACCAACCGGATTCGGTCTGATGTTTGGGGCAGGCGCGCTCTCAGGGTTGCTCGGCATCGGCTCGGGCGCGCTCAAAGTCATTGCGATGGATCGCGCGATGAAGATCCCCTTCAAGGTGTCCACTACAACCAGCAATTTCATGATTGGAGTAACAGCCGCTGCAAGCGCCGGCGTGTATCTGAGCCGAGGCTATATCGATCCCCGCGTCGCGATGCCCGTGATGTTGGGGGTACTCGCAGGGGCGTTCGCCGGAACCAAGGTTCTCGTTCAGGCTCGTGTGCGGACCTTGCGCCTTATCTTCGGATGCGTGGTGTTGGCACTCGCCATTGAAATGATCGTGAATGGCCTCACGGGAAAGGTATAGGGAATGGACGACCAGCGGCTTGAAACCAACATCGGCAATCTCCTGCGCGCTGGAGTCTTGCTTTCGGCAGCCACGGTCTTCGCGGGCGGCGTTCTTTACCTTGTGCGGCACCACGCAGACCGGGTCAGTTATCGTCAGTTCGCAGCAGGCGGCGTCATCGTGCAATCTTTCAGAGGGGTTTTGCAGTCCGCTGCTCACCTTAACAGCGAGGGTTTGATTCAATTCGGTCTTTTGCTTTTGATCGCCACACCTGTCGCGCGCGTGGGCCTCGCAGTCGTTGGCTTTGCACTTGAAAAAGACAGGCTCTACGCGGTTGTGAGCCTGATCGTCCTGGCGATCCTCGTCCTCAGCCTGATGCGCGCGATATGATTGGCGGGCCGATCCTGCTACGCGAGATCTCCGCCCTTGCCAATATCCATCGATGGAGAAATCGGATTGCGCTCGTCGATATATTCGGCGATCACCTGTTCGAGAACACCCTTCGATTCCAGGATGAATTCCACTGCATCCCGCCCCGCCCCATACCCTCCGGCATTCGGCGTCACATAGTGCGCTTCGGCTTTCACCCGCGGACGCGCATTTGCCACCGCCACCGCGAAGCCGCACTCCCGCATCACCGGTAGATCAATCACATCGTCGCCAACATACGCAATCTCCTCGAGCGTGATTCCTTCTTTTTGCATGATCTCGCGAACCGCCTGCATTTTGAAGGCCTGGCCCATGTAGACAAACTCGAGTTTCAAATCGCGCGCGCGCGTAGCAACCGTCTCACTGATCCGCTTGGTGATGACGCCGCATTTCATCCCGCCCAGTCGCGCCAGCGAGATCGCCGTTCCATCGTGCGCGCTGTAGCCTTTAGCTTCCGTCATGGTTGCCGAATGCGTGCCGAATCCCACGTGACCCTCGTGTTTCGACAAATGCGCCTGTGTCTCAGCGCTACTGGATGCGGGACTCGGCGAAGGCACCAGCCAAATGGTTCCATCGGTGAGAACACCATCGACGTCAAACAGGATGATTTTGATACGGCGGGCACGTTCCTGCGCACTCAGGGCCATGTTTGAATTTTAACTGCCCATAACAAACACCCTGCTCTTTGAGAATAGATAAGCGAGAATGGAACGATGGACGAGAATCGGCCGCCCTCTTCGAATGCTTTGCCCGCGCTCGAGCCCGAGGACTACTACATGGATGGGCCGCTTCTTGTCTTCACTGCGACGTACCACTTGAAGCGCGGGTATTGCTGCGAATCAGCCTGTCGTCATTGCCCCTACCGTGATTCGCAGATCGGAAGCGGCGAATCCGCCATCTAGGTCAACGCCAATTCGCGTTCCCTGGGCATAACCGCGTGTTGCGGGATCAGTTGACCGGCCGGTTCTTCAAGGATCACCAAGACCATTTTGGCAATCTCTACCGGATCCAGCGGTTCTTCCATCCCCATCAACATCGCCGGAGGCACTTCCCAGCGGTCCTGGTAGCCAGTCCGCACAAGGCCCGGCTCGATGCAGGAGATGCGCACCTCGGATTTGCTGAGTTCCATCCGCAGAGCCTCCGAGAACGCTTCTATTGCAAACTTGGTCGCCGCATAGGCACCCACGGTCGGCCGCACTTTTCTGCCCAGAATGCTCGACGTATTGAAGAGGTGCCCACGCCCTTGCTGCACAAAATGCTGTAGGAAGGTATACGCCATGCGAAACGCGCCTTCCACGTTCACTCGCACCATGTTGCAGATCCGCTCGATATCCACCGTCTCCACGGACCCGGCTTCAATCAAACCGCTGTTGTTGAAACAAACATCGCAACGGCCGAAGTTGTTCAACGCGGCAGCCAGCAGGGTTTCTGGCGTCGATTCCGCGCGCAGGTTTCCGGCCACGACCACACACGGCCCTTCGAGCTCGGAGGCAAGCGCGCTGAGCTTCTCACTGGAGGGTGCGTTCAGCACAAGCAGGTACCCGGCCTTAGATAATGACTTTGCGATAGCCGCGCCGATTCCCCCTGTTGCGCCGGTAATTACGGCGACCTTACTCGTGTTTTTGTGACCCATTCTGACCTCGCTATCCCCGCATCATACGCGCAAAATGGACCAAAAATCCGAGCGGGAATCGCAAAGGTCTACTTCTTGATACCCAATGCCAGGCTTTTCGATGTAAGATGCACCGCACCGAATACGAACCGCATTGCGAGGTATACGAATCGCAGGACCGGTTCGTGAACGCGCTCTGGAACTTCCCTCAATCCGATGCGCACGACTCAAATTCTCAAGCGAAGAAATGGAGAATGAAACTATGCATCTATTGTGGTGGATTCTTGTGGGTCTGGTTGCCGGATGGCTGACTGGCAAGGTCATGAAAGGCGGCGGCTATGGATTCTTCGTCGACATCATCCTGGGGATTGTCGGCGGACTGGTCGGCGGTTTTATCGCGCGTGCGCTCGGCTTCTCCCCTGCCGGCGGACTGATCTACACCATATTGATCGCCACAGCCGGCGCCATCCTGGTTGTGTTTGTGTTCCGCATGATCACCGGCAAGCGAGGCTGAATCGATACAGACCCGCCTTCGTGCTTCTTCTGCATTCTTGCGGTCGAGGCACGGAGCGCGGAATGCCCCCCTCATCAATGCGACGAAGGCGAAGTTGCCGATGGGGGCGCTGGTGGGGTTGCCGGAGAGGCAACTAGTGCTTCCCGCACCAGGACCGCGAAACGCGGAAAGGCAAAACTTCCGCCAGCGTCGTCCACTACGTTCAACTGGCATACATAAGGGCCCGGTTTCAGCGCGTTCAGCGGCACGTCCAGCGCCACCGAAACCGCATCGCGCCCGTCGACATTCAGAGCTTTCGCCTGCACCATCGGCGTCTCGTAAACTTTTACCGACCCTTGAATCAGTTCCAGGCTGCTCAGCAGACTGATGCCGGGCTTCGTGCCCTTCGGCTGATTCTCGGCAGGCTTCTCGCGCGTCGGGTTGTAGACCTCATAGAGCAGATAGAGATGCTGGTCCTGGCGAAACACGTGGCTGATATTCGGAACGTACTCCTCGCCCTCGCGCACCAAAGGCGTGTTCTGCTTCGTGGGCTGCCGCGAAGATGCCAGCACGATTGAGCTCATCTTGAGCGGAGTTTTCTTCATGTCGGGCAGCGTGATGTCTGCTTCGAATGAACCCATGCGGCCTGTCTGGTTCTCGCGCACCACAAATTTCAAATGGTATTTGCCGGGTGGAAGGTCGAAGCTTGTCGTGTATTCGATATTGCGTTGCCTTGCCTGCAGCGACGGATCGAGATTCAACTTCACGGTCTGGCGTGCACTGCCAATCGTCCTCTTCACCTCATCGATTACTTCGCCAATAATGTCCAGCGTCGCCTTGTCCTTATCCCCGCCCTTCACAAATGGGATCTGCGAGCCAGGAACGATGATCGACACCGGCACATAGAAGCGATTCTCGTCGAGCCGGAAATAAAGCGCGTCGAGATACATTGCCATATCGGTCGCCGGCAAGTCGCTGGATAACTGCTCTTCCAACTCGCGTTCGCGATCCTCTCGGCCCGAATGCCTGAAATCGGCAGGCGCATAGTAGCCGGGACGATACTCGATCTTGATACCGGGCTTGTTGATCTTAATCGTCAACTTACGATACTTACCATCGCGCGCGAGATTCGTCGAGTGAAAGCCGATGGCATAGTAGGCTTCGGTATCACGCTGGACCCGCGCAAACGCCGGCGCAAAGTCGTTCGAGTCGAAGAACGCCTTGCCGCCGGTGTCCGAACTCAGCGTTGCCATTACTTCCTGCGAGGCGAAGTTGGAGTTCATGTTGTTCAGCAATGCTCCACCGTTGTAGGCGCCCGATCCGCGAACGCTTCCCGTCGACGCATCGCCCAAGGGCGAAATCGCCTGCAACCCCCGCGTGTCCACGCTGTAGATGGCAAGATTGGCCCGAACCGCGGCGTTGATCGCAGACCGCAGCGATGCCTGATTCTCGATGCCGTCCCGCGAAATCCCACCTGAAAAATACAGCAGCGACTTCTTCTCTGTGATCTTCTCCAACGACTTTGAAACAGCCCGCAACGCGAATAACTCGCGGTCCGTATTGATGTCGTTGTACTCGCTCTCGTCGGGCGTGTAACCAGTGGTGTCTTCCACCTGGTTTGAGTTTGAGGTCGCGCCTTGCGCGAATCCCTGGCCCTCGGTCCCGTTGTAGACACCGACTTCGTTGACCAGCGCATTTTTGTCCGCGGTAAAGTCCTGATCGACTGTCAGCGTGTCTCCCAACGAGACTAGTGCAACCAAGTCAGCAGGCTGCATCTTGGTGCGCAGAAATGCCTGTGCTGCCTCCACACTGCGATCCAGATCTTCCGGCTGCATTGATGTCAAGTCGAAGAACATCACAATGAGCCGGTGATTGCGCAGGTCCTCGGGCTTCGCAACCCCAACGGCCTTGCTTCCATTCCCGCTCGGCCCGGCCGCCAGTCCATTGATGGCCGCCTCATTCAACGGCTGCGCCATCTCCACACTCTGAAAATCAAAGGTCGCGATCTGCTGTGGCTTGCCGTTTTCGTAGACTGAAAAATCGCTCTGCTTCAGTCCGCGCACAAATTCGCCCGTCTTCGCGTCGCGCGCCACCACGTTTGTGAGTACTAACTCGGCGTTTGTCTTCAGAACAAAGCCGCCCTCCTGCGTCGTCGAAACCTGTGCGCTTGCCGGCTGCCCGGAAGTCTGCGCGATCACGGGCTGCAAACTGGACGTCATCATCGCCAGAGCCCCGATCACCGCAATCGACCTCTGCATTCGACCCCGCATCAATTCCCTTTTCTGCTAACTTTCCAACTCGCTAAAACCTGAATCTCGCCGTAAATTGAAACGACCGCATCGATCCCACCGACGTCACTTGCCCAAACGTCGGCGAAGCCACATTCGTATCCACTCCCGAGTACTGCACTGTGTTGAACGCGTTATTCATCGTGGCGCGAATCTCCATACTGCGTGTCTCCCCAAGGTTCATCGTCTTTGAGAGCGCCAGGTTGTTGGTGATTGTCCCTGGCCCTGCAATCGAATTGCGCGCCGCGTTGCCAAAAACCTCGCATGGATACGCGCTATTGGAGGCAGGTTCGGAATAGGCTGCGGGATTGAACCATTGCTTCAGCGACCCGCCACCTGCAGTAACGGGAACACCCGGATTCAGATTCGGTCGAAGCGTACCGGCGGTTCCACAAGCGACGCTTGACACTTCGGCAGCATAGTAGGGATTAAGCGGCGTTCCGGTCGCAAACGTGTAACTGCCAGAAACAGAAAATCCCTCCAGAATGTGCGACGCCGTTCCGCTGGTAAACCAGAATTTGTCCGGGCCGAAAGGCAATTCGTATAGATAGGTTCCGCTCACCTTGTGCCGTTGATCGAGGCTGCTGTTTCCTTCCTCGGCGTTCAGATTCTGCCAGTTCTGCGCGCCTACATTCGAACTGGTTCCTTCTGAACTCGCATTGTCGATCAAATGGGAGTATTGATAATTTGCTCCAACCGCAAAGCCCTTCGTGAGCCGTTTGTTCACGCGCACCGTTCCTGCTGTGAACTTCGAGAATGCGAGCGCCTGATCGTAATCAAAGATCAAGTTCGTTGGATTGGTGTTCGGACTGCTCGCCGTGGCGCGCGGCGCACTCGTAATGTCGAGGTGATTTCCTTTCGACCCGTTGTAGCCGAGGTTCATCACGATACCCCACGGCAGCGTTTTCTGCACATCGAGATTCCAGGTTTCCACGTAGGGCAAAGGATAGTGCGGATCGAGAGCGTAGTTGCCATTGATGGCCGGCGCAGGAAATCCCTCCGCCAAACTCAGGCAGGTACTGGGCGCGGTCCGCGCACAATCCGAAGATGGCTGGCCACCGGCAGCCGCTTCCTGGTTGGTCTGTTCGTTGGCAAAAGGAGGCTGGTGCGCCATCGTTGTCGCAAAGCTCGCATATTGGCCGACGGTGTAGTTCATTCCGAATCCCGCACGGAGCACTGTCTGCTTCGGGAGTCGCAGCGCCAGTCCTAACCTGGGAGCAAATGCCGTTCGGAATGGAAAGACCAATGAATCGGGCAATTTGCCGCTGAATGCGCCGCTCTCGCCGGCCCGCACCTCCGCGGCTCCTGTGAAACCGCCCGGGGGATTGGTATCGAGATCGGCGAGATGCCCGTATTTCTCCGTGTACGGCGCAAAAAACTCGTAGCGCACACCGTAGAGCAGTGTCAGGTTAGGGAGCACGCGCCAGTCATCCTGCGCATACGCATCGAATACGTTGTCGCGCAGATAGCTCTTGTTGATCGCAGAGTCGAGCGTCGTTTCTTGTGGCAGTCCAAGAAGAAGATCCGCCAGTGAGGACCCTGTCGCCGGATCGCCGCTCGCGTCCTCGGTAAACAGGCCGGAAAAGGTAAACGTTCCCGTGGCGTTCGATCCCGCCAGGAAGTCTCGATGCACACGGCGATAGTCGCCGCCGAAGCGCAGGTTGTGTTTACCGTGAATCCAACTCAGCGTCTCCGAAACCGAGATCGTTTGCGACAGCGAGAGGCTCGGTTGCTGCTCGTTGAGCCCTTGAATGTTGCTCAACTGCACGCTAGGCAAGCCATAATTCAGCGAACTCGAATTCAGCGCTGCGTCACCCGGTCCAAGGATGCCGAGTTGCGTCGCAATATCGGTCCTGTTCGTGAAGAAGTTGGTCGTCTGGCTGTTGCTTCGATTCCAACCAACATTTGAAATGCTGGTCAAACGGTGATAACCAACCGTATAGCCGGCCTGCACGGAATTGGATTGAGAGGAGGTTTTGCCCCCGAGTTCGGGAAAAATATTTACTTTGTCTGAAGCTGCGTGTGCCCAGTTGTAATTGAAGTTAATGCTCTGCCGAAGCCCCTGATTCGTCTGCGCTCTACGCCCCCCGCCCCCTCCACCGCCTCCGCGCCCGCCAAATCCAAAGGGAGATGCATTGGAGCCGAGACTCCGCATGTACCGCGCTCCGGCCTGCGTCGTATTCGATTGCGCCGTCGACAGCAAATGATAATTCTGCGCCGTGCCCGGAAGATTCGGTTCCGGAAAATATTTCAGCAGCGCGGTGGCTTGCGGAGAAATCCGCGTTAAGGGAATTAGGTTGGCCACACCGTTCGACATGAACTGCTGAAACGTTGTCGGGTCGTAGATTGTCGCCAAGCCGGGCGCAGAAAAGTCACCGCTCTTCTCCGCGTCCGTCGGCACAGTGGCGTACTCGTCCAAGGGGCTCGAACTGCGCGTGCCCGAGAGAGTCAGAAACATCGTGTCTTTGTTGCTGGGCTTTGTGAGTCCTGGAATGTACGGCGCGCTGATGAAGGTGAGCCCGAAACGATTTGTCCCCGATGCCGGCTGGTTCTGTGGCTGTCCCCGCAAGCTGAAAGGCTCGGCGTTCAGCGCAGAGTTACTGCCCATCCAGAAAATCGCGCCATGTGGTTGACCGGGATTGAAGCCGCGGAAATTTCCGCGGCCACCGCCCAAGCCGCCGCGGCCACCGCCAAACCCTCCACCACCGAAACCACCTCCGCCGAATCCTCCTGGCCCTCCAAAACCGCCACCGCCAAAGCCTCCGGGGCCGCCGCCGAATGGGCCTCCACCGCCTCCAGCAAAGTTCCCTTCCAGTCCGGGATTCTGCGCGCGGAAAGTCTCCAGGGCATCGCGCAGCCTGTCCATATCCACGCCTGCTAAGGGGCTCACTGCCCCCGCTTGTCCGCTGATTGCGACTGAGTCAGAGCTGAAATCCGAGTTCCCCGCCGCCGACGGCAACACGGCGCCACTCGCACCCGCGGTTCCAGCCTGCGCCTCGGTATCCGAGGTCAGCGCATTCATCAAGCTCAGGCTCTGCGCGCCATTGCCTGCCAACTGGCGGATTGCCTGCGCAATCTGAGCCGATTGCCCTTCCTCTTGCTGCTCCTGTTGCGCAGCGCGCGAAGCCAGAATGAGCGAAAAGTTCACCGTCTGGTCGTGACTTGCCGCGTTCAGCATCGCTTCTTGCGCGCCTTGCGCAAATGCCGCGAACTGCGTGCGAATCACGTAGCGTCCGTTTTGCGGAATCGTCAGCGACCAGGCGCCGGTAATATCGGATGTCGTCGAGTAGCGCTTGCCCGTCAGCGTGTTCTGCGCCGTCACCGTCACGCCCGGCAGAGGAATGGCGCCGCTCTTCACCACGCCATGCAGCTTTCCGCCCGTGACAGATTGATCGGCCGGAGTCTGCGCATTGGTTGTCGCGGAGGTTCCTGGAGAAGCGGCAGGTGCCGGGGAGCTCTGTCCGGCGCAAGTCATCGCGGCGGCGACGATACTCATCGCGACTCCAACCCGCATGGCCGCTCGCAGCATGAACTCTCCCGATCCGCGTCTGTACTCAAACAGACGTTTGCTTCCGTGGGAAGGTTTACGACCCAGGTCCCTTTCCATCCATCGTAAACTTGGACATGACTTCTCAGCAGGCAGAGTCCAGGACAATTCGGCTGGAGGAGCTTTCCAATCACTCGTCTCACGAGGCTCTCCTCGCCGCGCGCGAATTGGTGCTGGAGTATGGACGCTTCGTCATCGCTCAGCCGGGCGCAGCACGGTTTTGTTTCGGCTCGCTGGAGAAAGAAGCCGCTCGGCTGCCAATGAGTTATCGCGAGCAGTCCGGAGGCTGCCTGATGGCGTTTGTCGATAACGTCCCAACAGGCTTTGTCGCCTGGCGAGCGATTGCCTCGTCGTCAGAGGTCATGGCCGATGCATGGGAGATGAAACGCCTTTGGGTTCGCCCCGTTGGACGCGGCCTCGGCCTGGGAAAGGCCCTTACCGAGGCCGTCCTCAATCGCGCCTCGACAACCAAACGCAAGGCAGTCTATCTCGATACCGCTCCCGCATCCATGGCTGCCGCTTATCGCATGTATCTCGACATGGGATTCACTCCTTGCGCGCCTTACAACGACAATCCCGTGGAGAACCTCGCCTACCTGGTGAAGTTCCTGTAAATTGATGGTCTTCGCGGACTACCGTGCTGGCAATTGGCTCTGAAGCAAATCTCCGGCCATTGCCGACCCCCAAAAAGCCCTTACCACTTAAGTTGCAGACACGCCATTTCTTCTTGCGTTCGGGCGCAGGGCATGTTAACTGTTGAGCCAATAACTTCTTGGTATCTACCGCAGGAGCAAATCCGCCGGTGAGAAGGCAGGTCCTCTGAATGATGAAGATCGGTACTACGATTCGTGCACACAGACTGCAAAAGGGACTGTCGCAGGGCGATATAGAAAAAAAGACTGGCCTTTTGCGTTGCTATCTATCCCGCGTTGAAAACGGTCACACAGTTCCCTCGCTCGACACGCTTTCAAAGATTGCTGGAGCGCTCGACTTGCCCATCGCTCAGTTCTTCGCGGACGATCAGGTCGGACGTCAGCTGAATACCCAGCGGCTCACAGACGAAGAACTCCGCTTCCTCACTCAGATTCGCCGTTACTCCTCGAACTTGAATGAGAGCGACCGCAAGCTGCTTCTCGCCATGGTCAAGAAGTTTGCCGCTACCGCGGTTCGTTGACCGCCGAAAGCATATTCGGTCGCGAGATTCTTTTGGTTTGATCAGACGTCGTTGCCCAGATGGAAGAGCGGTTCCACACCCTGTCCTCCCGCGAGCAAAACCTGCTCCTCATGAGCCTCGAGCGGTTTGTAATTCTGCGCAACATCCATTGCCAATCGAAAATATTTTTCCTCCCCCGGCGGGACCGCTGCCGTAATCGGATGGCCCAAGGTCCACCGCAGTCCCAGTGACGCTTCGTCAGGAAATGCGGCGGGTTGATACCAGCACTTCGGCTCTGGATGATTTTGCTTCTGTTCCGCAGGCCACACCGTCTTGGCCATGCTCTTCAGTGCCAGAATGCCCATCTGCTTCTCCTGCGCCTTCTTCAGAATCTGCGGGCCAAAGCCAGCCTGCGTAAACAGCACCCAGTTCACAGGAAAAAGAATCGTGTCGAAGTTGTAGCGCTCCATCGCTGCCACAGCAGTCTCCGCCGAATGGACAGAGAAACCGATGTAGCGAATCTTGCCTTCCTTCTTCGCCGCTTCCATCGTCTCCATCGCTCCGCCGGGCCCCAGCACTTTGTCCAGCTCGGCCATCTTGGTCAATGCATGAAACTGATACAAATCGACGTGATCTGTTTTCAGTAAACGCAGCGACTCCTCGAGCTGCGCCCGCGAATCGTCCTTTGAGCGGCCTTCCGTCTTGCAAGCAAGAAAGCAGTTCTTGCGATAGGGTGCAAGCGCCGGCCCAAGCCGTTCCTGCGCGTTGCCATAGCTCGGCGCAACATCGAAATAGTTGATGCCGCGATCGACGGCTTCGGCAACGATATTCGAAGACTCGCCGGTGGTCTCATTCATCACCACGATTCCGCCGAATCCAATGATGGATAGCTTTTCGCCGGTCTTGCCTAAGATGCGGCGCGGAATCAGATTGGAAGCTGTCTTCGCGGAAGCACTCAGTTGACCTGTGGATGCCACTGCAGCAGCGGCGATGGCAGCATGCTTGATGAATTCGCGGCGCCTCATGGAATTCTCCTTGTGTACGAGAAGGCTCAGTGTGGGAGTTCGAGCGAACTTAAATGAATGCGAACTGCGACCACGAACACATTCTGGCACAGCCGCAGCGGGCCACCGCAACAGTTATGCAGCCAATTTGGCGAGATAAAAACCAAACAGCACAAGAATTCCCACGATCATAGCGACAGCCGCGCCGAGCCGTGCCTGAAATACCGGTCGCGGCGATCCCAGCCGCGGAACCATCGGCATGGCAAACAACAGCCCGCAACTGAAGCCGCCCAGGTGCGCCATGTTGTCGATGCTGATCCCGGTCAGGCGGGAGCCTGCGCTAATCGAGAAGCCGATCACAAGGTTGATAGCCGCAAAGTAAATCACGGACCGTCGCAGCTTGCGCAGCTCCATGGTCGGCACTGGCAGACGCTGCGATTTCAAAAGCACGATGAGCGCGCCAGCAATCCCAAACACCGCCCCCGATGCGCCCGCGCCAACAGGAAAAGCAACACCGCCCGCATCGCGGATCGGCCAAACCCAATTCACCAGCGTCGACAGCAGATTGCCCGCCGCCCCCGTAAGGATGTACACCGCAAATACGCCGGCGGATCCCATCAGCGGTTCCGCAAGCAAACCCAGGTTCCAGAGGCACCACATATTTGTCGCCAGATGAATGATGCCCACGTGCACGAACATCGCGGTCACAATCCGCCACCACTCGCCGCCGACGAGCACCGCGCCTGCATGGTCCGCGCCCCAATTCAGTAGTTGCCCCGGCGTCGGGCTGAACGGACTGATGCGGTGGGCCACCATGGCCAGAAAAACCAGGCAATTCACCCCCACCAGCAAATAGGTCGCAGGAGACGACGCCCACCTTGGCTTCCTGGGCCTCGGTTGCGGCGGCGCCGCGTAACCCGATCCCGGCGGCAGAATCTCCGGCTGCGGAACCTGTGAACTGCTTCCCATGCTGTCATCGTAAAGCATTTCCGAATCCTTCATCGGTTACCGTACGCCACCATGTTGAAATCTGGCCGCTCTCATCGCTTAGTCGAACTGCGTCACAATTTCTACCCGCGCGGCCGTTGTAGTCTATCCCTTGGTCCTCGCAAGCCGGGCGCAATTGGATGCGGCCTCGGCTTACACGGGCCGCAAGGAGCGACTCAGTGACTGCACCCTCATCAATTTCGGAAAAGCCGATTCGGCGCGCCCTGCTGAGCGTCACCGACAAGACCGGACTGGTCGAATTCGCAAAAGGATTGGCGGAATTTGGCGTGGAGCTCGTTTCCACCGGCGGCACGGCGCGCACCTTGCGCGAAGCCGGGCTGATCGTGCGCGATATCAGCGATCTGACCGGCTTTCCTGAAATGCTGGATGGTCGAGTGAAGACGCTGCATCCTCTCGTGCACGGCGGATTGCTCTATATTCGCGGAAACCCCGAGCATGAAGCAGCCGTCGCGACTCATGGAATCAAGCCGATCGACATGGTGGTGGTCAACCTCTACGCCTTTGAAAAGACGGCCGAGCAACCGGGGGTCGCGTTCGGCCACCTCATCGAAAACATCGATATCGGCGGCCCTTCCATGGTGCGCTCCGCCGCCAAAAACTTCGAGGATGTCGCGATCGTCACCCGTGTTGCAGACTACCCATCTCTGCTCGAAGAGCTGAAAAGCACCGATGGCTGTCTCAGGCGCGAAACCCGTTGGCGCCTCGCCAAAGAAGCCTTCGCGCTCACGGCTGCTTACGATTCTGCCATCGCCAGCACGCTCGAGCGCATCGCCGAAGCCCCCGCGCCGGATGCAGCCGCCCAACCCGATACTTCATCTCTGCCTGAGACGCTCCGCATCAACCTGCCCCTCGCTCAATCCTTGCGCTACGGCGAAAATCCTCACCAGCGCGCAGCGCTCTACGCCGATGGCTCCGGTCTCGGCATCGCGGGTGCGAAACAGCTCCAAGGCAAGGAACTCAGCTTCAACAACCTGGTCGACCTCGATGCCTGCTGGGACCTGACGCGCGAATTCGACGAACCGATGGTCGCCATCATCAAGCACACCAACCCTTGCGGTGCAGCCACGGGCACGACCATTCTCGAGGCCTATCAGAAGGCCCTCGCCTGCGATCCCGTCTCGGCCTTCGGTGGAGTCATCGGCATCAATCGCGAAGTCGACGCCGCAGCCGCCGAAGAAATCGCCAAGCTGTTCGTTGAAGCCATTGCCGCGCCCGCCTTCACACCGGAGGCCCGCGCGCGCTTTTCAGCCAAAAAGAATCTCCGCCTGGTTGAAGTCCGCTCCGCGCCCCCGGTGCCGGTCGTCAAGCATGTTTCCGGCGGATTGCTTCTGCAGGATGCCGATACGGCGCGCATTACGGAAGGCGAACTGGACGTCGTCACTTGGCGTCCCCCGACCGCCGAGGAGTTGCGCAGCCTGATCTTTGCCTGGCGCGTGTGCAAGCACGTCAAATCGAATGCAATTGTTTACGCACGCGATGGACAGACAGTCGGCATCGGTGCCGGCCAAATGAGCCGCGTCGACGCCGCAAAATTCGGCGCGCAAAAGGCTGTCCTGCCCCTCAAAGGCACAGTCGCCGCCTCGGACGCATTTTTTCCATTCCCCGATGGCTTGGAGGCGGTTGCCGCCGCGGGAGCCACTGCCGTCATTCAGCCCGGCGGTTCGGTAAAAGATCAGGACGTGATCGCCGCGGCCGACAAACTTGGCATGGCCATGGTCTTTACCGGCATTCGCCATTTCCGGCATTGATTGAATTGGCGAAGTCGAATCATGCCGGGTCCCAGCCACAGAACTCTGTCTGGCACCGTCTGCTTTTCGTTAGCCCAGGCGAATAGTAATCCCAATTCCGCTCCCTCCGGCGTTTCGCTGCGACCAATCACAGGTAAAATCGTCTTTAACAGTAGGCGGGTCGGCCCGGCCATCTGCCGATGCATCCAATTCGTATTCCAGTGCGCATTCCGGGTTATCATCGATTCATCAAACCCGGCTCGAAAGGTGTGGAACCCCTTAGGATGATGAGAACAAAGCATTTGCTGCCACGCACCTGGCTCTCGCTCGCCGCCGCCTGCTCCTTGTCGGTGCCGGCGTTCTCGGCAGCCGCCCAATCCGCACCGACCCAGACTGCCCCTGCCAACGCTCCCCAGGCTGCAGCGCCCAAGCTCGGCGAAGACGCAATCGCGCAGTCCTCCAGCCGTGCAAAAGCCTATTACCACGCGGCCCTGGCCGACATTTATGAGGAAGAAGCGGTCAATTCCGGTCAACCGGAGTACGTAACCCACGCCATCGAGGAGTACAAGGACGCGCTCAACGCCGATCCTGGCTCTGCCCAGTTGAGTGACGCGTTGGCTGACCTCTATTTCCGCACTCCCGGCCACTTGCACGAGGCTGAAGCTACCGCTCGCGGGTTGCTCAAGACTTCTCCCAATGACATTGACGCGCATAAGATCCTGGGACGCATTTATCTGCGCCAGTTGAGCGAAGCCCAAAACTCCGTCTCCTCTTCCTCGCCGAGCGGCAATGCTCTTGACCAGGCCATCGCCGAATACGAAAAGATCGTTTCGCTCGAACCGAAGGACGTGGAAGACCGCATGGTCCTCGGCCAGCTCTATACCGTAAAACACCAGCCGCAGAAGGCAGAAGAGCAGTTCAAGACCGCGCAAGCGATTGAGCCCGACTCCGAAGACGTGATTCTGAACCTGGCGCGTCTTTACGCCGAAAGCGGCGACCTTGACCATGCCGCAAAAGTCGTCGAAGCCGTTCCGGAATCCGACCGCACCAGCAAGATGGAGTTCGCTCTGGGCGCCGCCTATGACCAGATGAAGCGTCCAAAAGACGCGATCGCGGCCTATCAGCGGGCCATCGAAATTGAGCCCGGCGACGTGCGCACCATGGGCGCACTCGCGCAAGCTTTGCTGAACGACGACCAGCTCGACGCGGCCATGAAGGAATACCAGCAGCTGGCCGACGCCGATCCTGATGACACCGGAACGCTGATTCACATCGGCGAAATCCAGCGCCGCCAAGGCAAGTACGAAGACGCGCTCGCCACCATTCGCAAAGCCCTCAAGAAGGAACCGGACAACCTCGAAGCCGGTTACAACCAGGGTCTCCTGCTCGACGTTCTGGGACGCTATGACGAAGCCGCTCAGGTTTACGAGCACATGGTCGACCTCACGTCGCACGCCAACGGCGCGTATACCTCAGAAGAAAAGAACAATCGGGGCATTTTTCTCGAACGGCTTGGCGCGATTTATCACGAGCAGAATAAAGTGGACCAGGCCGTCGCCGCTTACCAGAAGATGATCGATATGGGCGGTGACTCGGCGCTACGCGGCTACCAGGGCGAGGTAGACACGTACCGCGACGCCAAGCAGTTTGACAAGGCAGTCGAGGTCTCGCGCAAAGCAGTTGAGGCCAATCCCAAAGCGAGCGATTTGAAACTCATGCTTGCGGGCGAACTCGCCGACGAAGGCAAAGTGGATGAAGGCCTCGCCATGGCGAAGGGGCTGCTCAAAAACGACAACTCCGAGGGCGACCGCAAGGTGTGGCTTGACCTGGCGCAGATGGACACGCGCCTCCATCGCTGGAAGGACGCCGAGGACGCGCTTAATAAGGCCGGCGCAATCACGACTACGAAGAAGGAAGACCGCATATATCTTCTTTTTCTCCGCGGAGCATTGGCTGAACGGCAAAAGCATCTCGAAGCGGCCGAAGATTTCTTTCGCCAGGCTCTCGATTTGGATCCCTCGAATGCCATGGTGCTGAACTATCTCGGCTACATGCTGGCCGATAAGGGCGCCAAGCTACCTGAGGCTCTCAAGATGATTCGCAAAGCAGTCGAGCAGGAACCGATGAACGGCGCGTACCTCGACTCGCTGGGCTGGGCTTACTTCAAGATGGGGCAGTACGAGTTGGCTGAGGAGAATCTGCGCCAAGCCGTTGAACGCGACCAGACCGATCCCACCGTGCACGAGCATCTGGGCGATCTGTACGAGAAGACAGGCCGCATCCGGCTCGCGGCTGCGCAGTGGCAGCTTTCGTTGACCGAGTTCTCGCGGTCAGCCGCAGCCGACGTCGAACCTACGGATGTCGCCAAACTGCAGCGCAAACTTGAAAGCGCGCGCGTCAAGCTGGCCAAGGAAGAAAGCATCTCGGGTGTGCCGAAATCCGAGTAGGCTACTGCAGTTTCGCAATTGCTGTACCCGAAGCCACCACCGCCGAGTGGCATTTTCCTTTAGGAAAATGCCACCTTTCGCGGAACTGAAAAGGGCACGTGAATTGTCGAACTGCCCTAGTCTTTCGCCGAAAATAAACTGCGGCCTGCTCAAACAAGCAGGCCGCAGTTTTTGCGTCGGTAGAATGCCTGGTTTACTTTGCCTGCGCCGCTGCGGCGATGTAAAGGTCGACGTTGTTTTTATCCACTAACGAAGTCCCCGTATCGACAAAAACAGGATAAGGCGAGAACGGATCGGAGCCGTAGTCTTTGCTCATTTGCGCGGGCGGTGCGTGAAAGATCTCGTCCAGCGCCTTCAATCCGAAATAGCCCATGGTGTACGGCTTCTGCACAATGGTCGAGTCGATGCTGCCGGCTTTGATGCTGTCCAGCGTGTCCGGATTTGCATCCCACGAGATCAACACCCGATCCGTTGCATTGGCCCGCTTGATGGCATCGGAGACCGGCTTCCCTCCGGTCGCCTCCAGGCATACGAATCCGTCGATCTTCTTTGGTCCGGTCAGCACCATGAACTCTTGTGCTTTGTCGTATGCCACGCTGGCGTCGCTCTTGGTATCCACTACGTCGACGATCTTGATGTCGGGCCGCGTCGCCAGGACATCCTTGAATCCCTTAAGCCGCTCTTCTACGTTCGGCTGACCCGCAAGCGTGAAGAAGACAACATTACCTTTTCCGCCCAACTTCTCTATCAGGCGCTTGCCGCCCATCCGCCCCGCCTCAAGGTTATTGGTGCCGATGAAATAGAGTCTTCGACTCCCCGCAGCATCCGAGTCGATTGTGATCACGGGAATTCCCGCCTGGATCGCCGCATCGATCTCCGGCTGTAGCACCGAGGCGTCCGACACGGAGATCAGAATGCCCGCAGGCTTCGCGGCCACGGCTTTCTGCAACTCTGCCAGCTCTGCCTGCGGATCGTAGTTCCCCGGCCCCACGACCCTTGCCGTTACTTTGAATTGACCGGCCGCGCGGTTGAAGCCAGCCGCGGCAGTCTGCCAATAGGGCAAAGCCGCATTCGCGGACACCAGATAGAACACCTCCTTGTTCGAGTGCCTCTCGCATCCCGTCAAGCCTACGACGCCCAACGCCAAAACCGTCAGCGCAACCTTCTTTATCGCTCTCATTCTTGCCTCCCGGTCCTCGTAAAAAGTTTGCGGGGCCCGCGGAAAAACGTCCGCGAAGATGCCCCTCAAAGAGTCGGCAGGATGGTACTCCCGCGCCGACCGCATTGTCCAATATCCATCGGGCAAATTTTATAGCACCGCGACAACAACATTCGTGATCCAGCGCACGCGCATCGTCCTTTTGCACCGCTTCCACCTCTATGCGGTATAACGGAGTCGGGCCCCAAACGACCGATGATGACACCAGCATCCAACGGGCCTGGCCTGCTGCCGCCGGGAATCGCCGTCGATCCGGAAGGCGCCCTTGCGCAGCGAGCCCATCCTGAACCTCCGCACTTGTATCGCACCCCGTTTGCGCGGGACAGCGCCCGCATTCTGCACGCGCGAGCCTTCCGCCGGCTGGCAGGCAAAACGCAGGTTTTCGCTCGGCTGCCCGGCCTTCCGCCGGGGGATCATTTCCGCAGTCGTCTCACACACACCCTCGAAGTCACTCAAACAGCGCGTACACTCGCTCGCGCCTTGGGGCTCAACGCCGATCTCGCGGAAGCCCTGGCCCTCGCCCACGACATCGGTCATCCGCCGTTTGGCCACGCTGGAGAAACGGCCCTGGATCACGCACTGCGGGCCCACGGACTCGGCTTCGATCACAATCTTCACGCCCTGCGCATCGTTACGTGGTTTGAAGAACGCTCCGCTGCCTTTCGTGGACTCAACCTGACCCTTGCCGTCCGCGAAGGCCTCGTCAAACATTCGCGCGATTACTCAGCCGTCCAATATCCCGAACTCGCCGAATATTTCCTCGATTCGTTTCCTCCCCTGGAAGCGCAACTCATCGACTTGGCCGACGAAATCGCCTACCTCACCGCCGACCTCGACGATGGCATGGAATCGGGAATTCTCACCCTCGAGCAGGTGCGCGACGGCGTTCCGCTCTTCCGTCGCTTCGACGATGCAGTGGTTCGCCAGTATCCACACGCAAGGCCCAAACTTCGCATCAATGAGGCTCTCCGGCGCATCCTGAATGCGCTCGTTACCGACCTAATGAGCGAAGTGCGTTTGCGCGTCGCGACACGCGGAGCTTCGACCCTCGATGAGATTCGCAAGGTGCCCGCGAGGCTTGCTTCCCTCAGCGATGCGATGGAAGCAGAACGCGCAACCGCCAAGGCGTTCCTCTATGCCAACTTCTATAACTCGCCCGGAATGGAAGAATCCCACCGGCACGCCGCCGACGTTGTCGAAGGCTTGTTTGCCGCTATCATGGCCGATCCCAGCTTGTTGCCGGAAGATCATCAGTCCCAGATTCCGAGCGAAGGCGTCGCGCGCACCGTTGCCGACTACATCGCCGGCATGACGGACAGCTACATTGAACAGTTCTGGCAGGACGTCTCGAGCGCCGCTGGCCGAGCCCGCTCTTAGTCCGGATCGTCGTCGCCCTTCCCGGCAGCAGATGTGTCGCTATAGAGCGCCGCGAAATCACGCCACACTGTCTCCGCAAAATTCTGCGCTTGATTCCGGTAGGCTTGCAGGCAACGCATTCCCGCGATCAGGGTCACCGGCAACGCGGCCCACAGAAGAAACTCAATGCTCGCGGGAGCCGGCTTCCACGTCCCGAGAAAATACCCCGACGACAAGGCGAACAGCATCGCGCACACAGCCAGAAAGCTGTTGGCCTCAAGGTCGCGCTCCCGTTGCTGCTGTCGTTCTTCCTTGTTTCCAGCCGGATGTGCAGCGATGTACTGCACAACTCCGGATGCCACGAGCGCGCCTCCGGCCGATGCCGCCATAACCCACCACGCGGCGTAGCCCACCCCTTGCACAGACCAGTGAAACGATATCCCCCAGCCGGCAAGATAAGCGCAGCCGAGATAGAATGCGCAACCCAGGCCGCGCATCATGGCATACAAGCCCTCAAACTGTTCCACATAATTGGCAGCCTTGTTCCGAATCAGATAGGCACGTGCCTCAAAGAACGCCGTGTCGCGGTTCGACCTCCGTTGTTCGTCTTCGCCTAGAATCTCCGCGTGAAAAGCCTTCTTCACCTTTTCCGCAAGGTCTGTCTTGAACGCTGCGCTGAATCTCGGATCGTCCGCATCCAGCAACATGCTCGATTTCGTTCGAAGAACTCCCGCTTTATCGCGCATCTTCGATGGCACCACAGCGATTGCCACGGTCTGCAGCACGTGCCCGGCAATATAGGCCAACGCCAGCAGCAGCAGCGTCGTGGAGACTTCGTTGCTCGGCAATTTACTGGAAGTTAATCCGAATGGAAGCCAGAAGAGACCGAACAGCAGAGTGCCCGGCAAAAGATATCCGTAAATATCGTAAAAGTTGAAGCGCTCAATCATGTGCGGGGGCTCCGGCTCTTCTCGCGCCCCGCCGAACCCCGCCATGAATTTGCTCCACGATATTGCTCAACACGGTTTCGGCTTCGCGCGGATTTTTCACCAATACAGACGCAACCCGCTGATGTCCTCCTCCGCCATAGGCCCGAAAAATCTGCCCGAGCGGAAGACTCTTGAAATTGAGCCATGGATTCCGCATCGCCGTAATCTTGGCTCCATCTCCTGCGGGTAGAATGCCCACCGAGTAGCGCGCCTGCGGGTATGCGACATACGGCGCATAACGGCTCACAAGCGTTTTGCTCGACCCCCTCGGCAACTGGAACACAACCACACCGTTGCCCTCGACGCGCGATCTCGCTTTGAAAAGCTTCTGCCCCCGTTCCATCGCCTTCCTGGCCTTCGCATACCGTTCGCGTACCATGCGAGAGGTAGCGACCTCTGCCAGAGTCTGCCCCCGAAGCGCTTCCACGAGATACCGGCAGTACTCCGCCGAATCATCGCTCATCAGGCTTTGATTTATGCGAAGTGCGGGAGCATCACCCCACACCGCCTCTTCCACGCTCTCGTACCTCGCTCCGTCGATTCTGCGTGCCCATGTCACCATTTCGCGGAATCGCGGCTCGCGCAATCGGCGGTGGATTTTCCGCCACAAAACTTCTGCGCACGAAGTGGCCTTTGGATCGTACAGAAGGTCCATGGAATGCCGTTGCAGATAATCGGCCTTCAGCGCGTCCGAAGTGAAGGATGTCGCATGATGATCCGCCCAGAAGATGGATTTCGGGTGATACAGAAAATCCACCACTACGGCGTGTTCCGCAAGCGGGCTGCTGGCCCAATCCGGCTGGCGAGAGTAATCGACCGGAACAATCTCCCGGGTCTCCCATCCCTCTTTTCTGCGGAGATACTCGCTCGCCAGCGCCGCGGAGACGACCCCGTCAAAACACGGAAAATGAAGATAGACCGTGATTGCATCCGCCATATCTTTAACCTGAAGCTACGATAGCATTCTCTCTTCTCGCTTTCCGGCTACGGAAATACGGGATGCTCCGCTCGTGGGGAGCCCTTACTGCACCGTCCCCTGGGGCCTAAGCCTGCGCAGGTCCAGCGCGCACTCTACGGCATTTTGTGCATAGAGGCGCAAATTGTCAGACGCAGCCCAGATCCACAACCGGCTCGCTTCCGATGGGTTTCGCGAACCTGGTTCGGGGCGCAAGCGGACCAAAACATCGTTTTGACCCGTGGCAGCCAGGTTCGATGGCGAATCGGTGTCTTCCAAAACCAGGTCCAGGTGGTCGCCGCTCAGAGCATCTTCCAGAGCCGCAATCTCGACCGGACGCTCAAGCTCAATGCTGATCGAGAATGTGTGCCCGTGAAACACGGGAGCGAGAATCGACTGCAGAGCCAGCGGAGGCCAGCGATTTCCCGCCAGATTTGCAAAATGGCGCCGCACCCGAGCCTCGACACCAGCCAGGCTGGCGGCTGCGTTCTCGCCCAGGCCGCACAGCAGATTGTAAGCAGCCTGCGCATCGTAAATGGCCCGAGGCAACGTCTGAAAGCTGAGCAGATTCACGGTCTGCTGATGCAATTCATCCATCGCGGCGCGTCCGAATTCGCTCGCCGGCAGCAACAGCGTGGCAGCCGCCGACCGCACCGGGGCATGCTGGTGCAGGCGTTCCATAATCAACCCCAGAGCCAGGGCTGCCGAGTGCGCAGGAATGATTGCCGGCGTAAACAAATCCGCGCTCGCCGCGTCCGATCCGATCCATGGCGCACGCACCAGCACACCTGTCTCCAGATCCAGCGCGCCGGAAAGATCCAGCACCGAAGAGCCTGCCACCAGCGCCTGCTTCCAATGTTTGCGCGTCAACTCCGCTTTCCCGCAAAAGAACGTGAAGTCTGCTCCCTCGAACGCATCCGTACCGATCGCCTGCACAAATGTGACTTCGTCACCGACCTGGTCCAATTGGCCAAGCGCCTCGTCCTCGTCCAGCAACACGAAGTTGGCCGCCGCCAAAGTCGAATCCGAGAGAGCCTCTTTGAGCTCTTTGCCCAACAAAGTTGAAGCACCAGCTATGGCAATCTTGTACACTGCGGTTCCTTCTGTCTTCTTTGGATTGACTACGAGTGGGTGGCTGGGTCAGGTTCAGAGGCCGCCGATCCACGTACCGCTGGCGGTTCCATTCCGGGGCGCCTTCTCCGACGCGACCAGGAATACGCTGCACGCGCCCAGATCCCCGAGAACATGTAAGCCAACGCTGCCGAAAAAAGTACCACCTGTGAATACCGAACGGAGATATACAGCACGATCGAAATCAGAAACAGCAGTTGAAATGGATGGCGTTGCGTCAGGTTGATCTCCTTGCCCGACCAGAAACGCCAGGTGCTGACCATCAGGAAGCCGCAGAGCCCCACCAGGATGAGCCACAGAATCGCGACCCACCAGGCTTCCACCGGATAGGCATTGAAAAAGTGAACCGTGGCCGCCAACATGCCCGCCGCAGCCGGAATCGGCATTCCTACAAAATACTTCCGGTCCGGACGTCCGGGATTACGCGGTTGCGCATCGTGGCTGATATTGAACCGCGCCAACCGGGATGCTCCGCCAATCAGAAAAAGAAAGCTGATGAACCCGCCCGCCTGCAGCAAGTGCTGATGCAGCTGCGCGTTGATCGAATCGGGCAGGAAATAGAAACCCCAGACGTACGCCAGCAGGCTCGGGGCCACTCCGAACGTGATCACATCCGCCAACGAATCCAGTTCTTTGCCAAAATCGCTCGCGGTGTTCGTCATGCGGGCAATCCGCCCGTCCAACGCATCGAAGGGGATCGCAAACAGGATCGCGATCGCCGCCCAGTCCAGGTGAGTATGGGCGTCGCCATTTCCCCCGATGGCCGCGATCGTCTGCGTGATGGAGAAATATCCAGCCCCGATATTCCCGGCGGTAAACAGCGAAGGCAACAGAAACATCCCGCGCCGCAGCTGGGCTTGCCTGTTGGCCTTTGCCTCAACGGAACCATTGCGATTCATGCGTGCGCCTCTTCGGGCAGAATCCTCGCAGGTTCCGCGGCCACTGTCTTGATCACAGCCGCTGCCGCTTCGGGCATCGCAGCAATCACGCTCGCGCCTCCCTGCACCCGCTGCCCGACGCACACCTGGAGAATAGCTTCAGCCGGCAGAATGACATCCACCCGGGAGCCAAACTTGATCAAACCCACCCGCTGTCCCCGCTCCACCCGGCTACCCTCGCTGAAATTGAACACGATGCGCCGCGCGAGCAGACCCGCTATCTGCTTGAACGTGACCTCATACCCTTCCCCGCCAATGGTCACGACGTTCTGCTCGTTTCGGTCCGCTGAAGACGGGTTCATCGCGTTGAGATAGAGACCTTTTTGGTAGCGAACGGATTTGAGCACGCCGGAAATCGGCGAGCGATTCACGTGCACGTCAAACACGCTGAGAAAGATGCTGACCCGCTGTCGAGGACCGTCGGGTGTAGAAATCCTGACGGCTTCCGTCACCAAACCATCGCCGGGCGAGACGATCAAGCCAACCCCAGCGGGAATGTTCCGTTCAGGATCCCGGAAAAACCACAGGAAAAATCCGGCCAGAAGCATCGGGGGGATGGCCCACAGGTAACTGCCCGTGGTCCAGACAACCAACATTGCCACGAGAATCAAACTGAGGCCGTATATGTAACCGTCGCGAACCATTGTCCCCAACGATTATACGGTCGAATTGCTGGCGATGCAGTCGTGTGCGAAAGACACAAATTCTGGAAGGAGCGGCTTGCACCGCCGATTCGGCGGTTCTCCAGCAGAAGTAAAGGCGCCTCATGCTCTGAGTGGCTTTTTCCTTAAGAAAAAATCACCTTGCACGGTCCAAAGAGGGCACCGTTACTGGGAAACCGCCCTGACCAATCGCCCGCTATCGCCGAAAGCCTGAGAACTTACGCCAGCACCGCGACGCGGTGTTCCAGAGCGTAAATCAGGTCCTTGGCATGGAGTTTCAGTTTCTTCAGGCGCACCTCTTCGAGCTGTTCGTCTTGAGAGAGGTACGGCTTTTGAATCAACTCGTCCAACCGCTGAGCGTAGCGGCGATGTTCTGCGTGCAGGCGATCAATTTCTTCACTCAGCGTGGAATCCTTTATTTCATCCATCAAGCACCCCCGCAATTCAAGGAACATTTACATATAGCGCTCTTCTGCGGGAAAGGGCAAGCGGGAAGAATCCCAAAAATGAACAAGACTGTGGAATTTTGGGCCGCAAATCACAATTCAGCCTCGAAACCACCGGCAGGATGCCTTAAACCGAGGGGGAGAGACGTGTATTCTTCGTCTCCGGCTCGGCCTCAATCACGCGCCAAGATCCAGGTACATCATGATCGCATCTTCAATAGAATCAGTATAATATCCCGAACGGCAACCCGCTGCGATGAATCCCAGCGAGGCGTAGAGGCCCTTCGCCGCGAGATTCGAATCCCGCACTTCCAGGTGAACTTTCGTTACCCCTCGCAGTCGAAGATTCTTCCCTATTTCCTTGACCAGCCGCCTCCCAATCCCTCGCTTCTGGAATTCTGCCGTCACGCCAATCGACTCCAGTTCGGCCTCGGGAGGAATCACACTGGCGATCGCAAACCCGGCCACGTTCCCCGACCCGGCCTCTTCCGCCACCAAAGCGACCCGCCGCCCCACATGCGCCGGGTCCAGCATGGCCTCATAAACCTCGCGCGGCCATTGAGGCGCCTGAGCCAGGGCGGCCGCAATTTCAAGGATCCGATCCAAGTCCGCCGCCGCCATCGGGCGAATCGCGACAGCGTCAGCAATCATGCCCGTCGCGCCACGACCTGCGAGCGCTCCTCAAAGATCTCCGCATCTGAGCGACGCAGATAGTGCCCATCCAGCAGCACCAGGTCAACAAAAGCTCCAGCCCTCAATCGCGGGACAACCAGTTTGATTGCATCAGCCGCGGTCGGAGCCGCGACCCGCTCGATCCTGGTTCCAGGCCACACCGCCCGGATCAACTCCTCTGCCGCGTCTTCGCAAATCACCACCTGCTCCGGGATCGGCGCGATCCCAGAAAGCTCTCCTTCACTGGCGAGCACTTCGCGTGCCTTCTCGCCCGGTGCCGCTTCGATCCGTAAAAATACCTCGTGCCGATGCGCATCGAGCGCCGCCGATAGCACTCCAGACCCCCGCGTGCCGATCTTGGCCGCAAGTACCTCTAATCTCGAAACAACCGCCACCGGAATCCCGAAAGGCTCGGCCAACCCCTTCACCGCGCTCAACCCCACGCGCACCCCGGTAAAGCTGCCGGGACCATTCACCGCCACAATGGCGTCCAATTGCCCCAGCGCTACACTGTACTGCTTCAGCAGCTCGCCAACAGCAGCCACCAGCGTGGCGGAATAGCTGCGGCCGGCCAATTCGGTCTGCCCCAGCAGCTCCGTCTCCTCCCCGGCCAGCCTGCCCAACGCCACCGACCCCGATGGTCCGCACGTATCAATCCCGAGGACAAGTCCGCCGCCTCTTAGCGCCGACTCTGCTGTGAATGGAGGTGTCTGCATGTTGCTCTAGGATGACACGCCAGCAGGTGCTCCGGCCATCGGCGCCAAGTTCGGGCCCAGTCCGATAAGCTGATGGAGGCGTGCCCCAAAAACTATGCCTGCCGCTCCCATCGGAGCGCGGCGTCACGCCTGGAGGAATGGCTTCATTGGCTGCCGCAGCGACACCCACATTCCATGACACGTGGCGGCCGCGCGCAAATCCATGGGCCATCGCCATCACCGTCACGCTCGCCACCTTCATGGAGGCGCTCGACACCTCCATCGCCAACGTGGCCATGCCCCACATCGGCGGATCGCTCTCCGCCAGCACCGACGAAGCCACCTGGGTCCTCACCAGCTACCTCGTCGCCAACGCCATGGTCCTCCCCATCAGCGGCTGGATTGCCAATCGCATCGGACGCAAGCGCTTCTACATGTCCTGCGTCTTCCTCTTCACCATGGCGTCGTTGCTCTGCGGCCTCGCGCCATCGCTCCCCATGCTGGTCTTCTTTCGTGTGTTGCAAGGCGCAGCCGGCGGCGGTCTGCAACCCAGCGAGCAATCCATCCTCGCCGACACCTTCCCGCCCGCCAAACGCAGCATGGCCTTCGCCGTCTACGGAGTCGCCGTCGTGACCGCGCCCGTCCTCGGTCCCACAGTCGGCGGCTGGATCGTCGACAACTATACCTGGCGCTGGATCTTTTTCCTCAATATTCCAGTCGGCATCATCTCGCTCTTCCTCACCAACCGCCTCGTCGAAGATCCGCCCTACCTCGCTGAAATCCGCAAGCGCAAACTAGGCGTCGACTATTGGGGCCTTGGCCTGCTCATCGTCGCCATTGGCTCTATCCAGATCATGCTCGACAAGGGCCAGGAAGACGATTGGTTCAGCTCCCGCTTCATCTCGACTCTCGCCATCACCGCGGTCCTCGGCCTCGCCGTATTCTTCTGGCGCGAGCTCTCCATCGAGCACCCCATCCTTGACTTGCGCCTCTTCGGACGTCGCAACGTCGGTATGACCCAGTTAGTCATGTTCATGGTCGGCGTCGCGCTTTACTCGTCCACCGTCCTCATCCCACAATTTCTCCAGGAGATCATGGGCTACTCGGCGCGTCAGGCGGGCATGGCCGTGTCTTCCGGCGGACTCGTGCTCATGTTTCTCTTCCCTGTCGCCGGCGCACTCGCGCCCCGATTCGACCCGCGCAAGCTCGTGTCCATAGGATTTGTCATCACCACGTTCGGCCTCTGGCGCATGACCAGCATCAATCCGAATATCAGTTTCACCATGGCCGTCAGTTGGCGCGTCTTCATTGCGCTGGGCCTGCCGTTCCTGTTCATCCCCATCAACACGCTTTGCTATGCCGGCATTCCGCAGGAGAAATACAACGAGGTTAGCGGGCTCACGGCGCTCATGCGCAACCTGGGAGGCAGCGTCGGCATCAGCTTCGTCACCACGCTGCTCGCGCGCGGCAGCCAGAAGCATCTCGCCATGCTCGCGCCCGACACCGCGTCCGGTAATCCGCAATTTGAAACCGTGCGAAGGGGCCTGGCCGGCGCGTGGATGCAAAACGGCTCAGCGTTACCGGATGCCATTCATAACGCCGGCGCACAAATCTTCGGCATGGCGCAGGTACAGGCCCGCCTGCTTGCCTACGTCGATGTCATCTGGGTCATGGTCGGGGTCACGACGATCCTGATCCCGCTCCCGTTCTTGATGAACCGCCCCAAAAAGGCGACAGCACCCGCGCCCGCGCACTAGACCGGCTATACAGCTTTCAACGCTTGTTCCAAATCCGCAATCAGGTCTTCCTTGTCCTCGATGCCAACAGAAAGGCGCACCAAACCTTCGGTGATCCCCACAGCTTCCCGTTCAGCCTCGCTCAGCGCCGCATGGGTCGTTGTGGCGGAGTGAGAGGCCAAGGACTCAACCCCTCCCAGCGACTCTGCATTCAGAAACAACTTCACGGCTCCGAGAAACCTTCCCGCTGCTTCGCGCGTGCCGAGGTCGAAGCTCAACATCGAGCCAAACCCGCGCTGCTGCTTCACCGCCAGCGCGTGCTGTGGATGGCTTTTCAGTCCAGGGTAGGCCAACCGCTTCAACTTCGATTGCGTCGCCAGAAACTCCGCCACCGCGCGCCCGTTCTCCTCATGCTGCTTCATCCGCAGCGGCAGCGTCTTGATCCCGCGCAAAACCAAAAAGCATTCGAACGGCGACAAGATGCCGCCGGCAGCCTTCTGCACCAGCCAGAACCGCTCTTTGTGCTCCGGCTTGGTCCCAATCAGCGTACCGCCCAGCCCGTCCGAGTGGCCGTTGAGAAATTTTGTCGTCGAGTGCATCACTACGTCCGCGCCCAGCGCAATAGGGCTCTGCAACGCTGGGGACATGAATGTGTTGTCCACGCTCACCTCGACGCCCTTCGCATGCGCAATCCCGCACACGGCCGCAATGTCCGTCAGCGCCATCAGCGGATTCGTCGGCGTCTCAATGTGAATCAGCTTGGTGTTCGGCTTGATCGCCGCCGCGACCGCATCAAGATTGCCCATATCGACATACTGAATCTCTATGCCATAGTGCCGGACAATCAGGTTGAAGAGCCGCGCCGTACCGCCGTACACGTTGTGGGAACAGATCACATGATCGCCCGCATGCAGCGTCGCCACCAACGCATAAATCGCTGCCATGCCGCTTGCAAACGCATGACCGCTGGTTCCACCTTCTAACGCCGCCAGCGCCTCTTCGAGCCGATCCCGCGTTGGATTGCCCGCACGCGAGTAGTCCCACCCTTTGTCCGTGCCAATGCCGGTGAGCTCGAACGTCGATGAAAGATACACGGGCACATTCACTGCACCCGTCAGTGGGTCGGGGTGCTGCCCTGCATGCACCGCAAGTGTTGAGTATTTCAATTCAGACATGATGGTTTTGAGAGACCAACTCCTGGCTTTAGCTTATCGTGGCGAGATTGGCATGCGCAGAATCGAAGGATCCGCTTCTAGCGATGTGCGTCAACCCTCAGCGTTCCGTGCCCCATCCTTTCCGCTTTTTTCTGCGGAAAGGGTGGGAGTCCGCGGCTGTCAGACCCCGCCTTCAAAAATCTTTTTCGACAAATACCGCTCCGCCGAATCCGGAATGATCGTTGCGATGCGCTTCCCCGCGCCCAATTCATACGCCAACTCCACAGCAGCGTGCACCGCGGCACCTGAACTCGATCCAGCCACCAATCCTTCTTCGGCAGCCAGCCTCTTCACCATCGCAAAAGCATCGTCATCGCTCACCATCATCACGCGATCGCACACTTCGCGATGAAATGTCTCCGGAACAAAATGCACACCGATGCCTTCCACCCGATGTTTACCCGGCGCGCCACCCTGCAAAATCGATCCCTGCGTTTCAACAGCAACCGTAACCACCGCCGGGTTTCGTTCCTTCAAAAAACGCGCCACGCCGGAAAAAGTCCCACCCGTTCCCACGCCGGCGACAAATCCATCCACGCGCCCTTCCATCTGCTCCCATATCTCGACAGCCGTCGTGTCGTGATGGAACTGCGGATTCGCCTGATTCGTGAATTGCCCCGCCATAAAGGCGCCTGAAATCGCCGCGGCTGCTTCTTGTGCACGCCGGATCGCCCCCGCCATGCCTTCAGCTTCCAGCGTCCGCACTACTTCCGCGCCAAAGCCACGCATCAAGATACATTTCTCCTCGGCGAAGCCCTCGGGTACAAATAGCTTCACGGTGTAGCCGCGATTCACGCCAATCAGCGCCAGGCCCACCCCGGTGTTGCCCGCCGTAGCCTCAAGAATCGTTGACCCCGCATGCAGCAGCCCCCGCGCCTCCGCATCCAGAATCATCCCCAGCGCGGCGCGGTCCTTGATGCTGCCGCCGGGATTCAGGAATTCGAGCTTGGCAAACACCGCCGCCGCATTCGCCGGCGCAACGTGCGCGAGCTGCAGCATCGGCGTATGGCCCACCAGTTGGGTGATGTCGGAAGCGATCTTGGGAGATGAAATGGAGGAGATGGCGACGGTCATCGAATCCAGTCTAAGCCATCGACATGTCGGGCCCGCGGGCGGACCTTCTCTACTTTTGCCCCGCCCCCGCGGTCTTCTTCGCCACGCGCGTCGTCGGATAATACCCCGTGCGCGTGCGGACTTCGAGCTTACCCATGCCCTCCGCCTGGGCCGTCACCTGCACACGCCGAAATCCCGGCTCCGTCGTTGGCTTCGTCGAGTGGTAGCCAATTGTGTATTGGTTGCGAACATCACGCGCCACTTCCGCGGCAATTTCGTCGACCTGCTCCATCGACTTGGGGAAAAACGCCATTCCGCCCGTTTCGCCGGAAAGCATCTCCAGTGCCCGTCGCGCGTGGCGCACCTCCGAGTGCGTCATCTCGTCGCCAAACAGCAGCCCGATCGAGTAGATCACCGGCCCGGAAAGTTGCTGCACCCGACGGATCGTTTGCTCCAGCGAAAGTGTAGAAGCATTGTCCTCCCCATCGGTGATAATCACGAGCACTTGTTTGGGCCGTTTACCGTCAGCCACGAGTTTGTCCGCTGACGCCACCACGGCATCGTATAACGCCGTGCCCCCACGCGACTCGATGTGCGATAACCCTTCGCGCAGTTTACTCACATCGCCGGTAAAGTCCTGGTCGATGAAAGCCTCGTCGGAGAAATTCACCACAAATGCTTCATCCTGAGGATTCGAGGCTTCGATCAAATCGAGCGCGCTTTTGTTCACCGCCGGCCGCTTCTTCGACATCGAACCGGAGTTGTCCACAACCATCGCGATCGAAACGGGCAGATCGGTGTGCTGGAAGCTGATGATGTTTTGCTTCACCCCGTCTTCAAATACCTGGAAGTTTTCGCGTTTAAGCGTCTGCACAATATGCGAACCCTCCAACACCGTGGCATTCAGCACAACTTCTTCAACGTTGGTGCGCAGAATGTACCCTTCGCTCTCCTTGCGAATAGCCGGACCTGTGGCCGCCGGTTGTTCTACATCGGGCGAGCGCACCGGATCGCGGTCCTCGGTGAGTGAAGGCGCGGGGGCTTGCGGCGGCTTGCCAGGCGCTTGTTGCGCCCACAGCGACAGCGTCGTTAAATAGAAAAGGATTGCGCAGGTAGCCTTATTGCAGTGGCGCATAGTAGCCGGTACGAGCATGGACAGTGAGCTGAGGCAATCCTGGTGGAGGATTAAGCTTCACTTTCACTTTACGCCACTTGCCATCCCGGTTCATGTCCTTGGGCGTGTAGCCTATTACATATTGGTTCCGTAGTTCAGTTGAAATCTTCTCGGCGATGTCGCCCATCTCTGAAAGATCGTCCACCCGGTAGAGGCGCCCCCCGGTCTCTTCCGAGAGCTCGTTCAAGAGATTCGGACCCGTTCGCTCTTCGGGAGTCGCTGCATAGGGATCGAAGATCCCTATCGAATAAATCTCGACATCCGACTCTCGCACCTGCGAACGGACTTCACCTTCCGTATAGCGAGAGCGATTGTCGCCGCCGTCTGAGACCACAAGCAGCGCTTTCCGCTCGTGCCGCGCTTCTTTCATTTTCTGCACGCCATAGTAAATCGCATCCAGCAGGGCCGTCCGATGCCCGCTGCGTACGGTGGCCAGCCGAGCCTCAATGTCCTCCACTGAGCTCGTGAAGTCCTCTATCAGCTCCGGCCTGTCATTGAATCCGATCACGAAAAACTCGTCTTCGGGATTCGCCGTCTTGATGAATTGCAAAATAGAATCGCGCGCCCGAATCAGTTTTGACGACATGGAACCCGAAAGGTCGAAGATAATTCCGATCGACACCGGCGCATCTTCACTCACGAAACTCGAGATCTTCTGCTCTCCATTGTTCTCGTAGACCTGAAAGTCCTCTTTTTCCAGCCCCGTCACCAGGCGATTCATGGGGTCGGTCACCGTAATCGGAACCAGGACCATATCCACATTGATGCGGATTAGTGCGCCCGGACGAGCCTTCGCCGCAGCAGGGCCGGTCACCGCCGGAGCTTCGGCCCCCGCAGGGGCGCCGGTCGCCGGAGTAGACGCGGGCGGCGGCGTCACATGCACTTTATTCAGCGGGTCGTCCTGGCAATTGGCGCGGACAGCGCCCAGAAAAACGGCCAGCAACACAACACCACACTCTAGCCAGCGCGCCTTCCAAAACACATCTGGGAGCCGGCGCTCGCCTCTTGTTCCATCGCGCCGATTGGGTTTCAAACTCATTAGGGAATTCCTAAGATTGTAGGCGATATTAGCACGGTTGACAGAAGCCTGGCGTCATCGCCTTGTCATCGGTTTGTCAAACACACCCTCATCCGTTCGGACTCCACAGAAGTCGTTATGTCACTGGGATACAATCGAGCCTGTGCGGTCACCCACTCGGTGCATTACTGCGACGTGGTCCGGGGCGCAAATCCAACCTTTTCAACGGGGAGCACGACCAGCCTCATGGCAAGCATCTATCCCTTTCGCGCCTGGCGCTACAACCCTTCCGCAGTCAAGCTGGAGGATGTCGTCACCCAGCCCTACGACAAGATCTCGCCCGCCATGCAGCAAGCCTACTACCAGCGAAGCCCATACAACCTGGTCCGAATTATCCTGGGTCTGCCCGAGCTTTTTGATGCCGAGCGAGGCGAGAGCGTCTACACCCGCGCGGCGCGCGATTTGAATGCCTGGCGTGAACAAGGCATACTTGTCCAGGAAAAAGATCCATGCATTCTGGCCTATGCGCAGCGCTTCACTGTGCCCGGGACCACGACCGTCAAGGAGCGCCGCGGCTTCATCGCTCTCGGCAAGCTGCACGACTATGCCGAGAAAGTGGTCTTCCGCCATGAGTACACGTTGTCCAAACCCAAGAGTGATCGCCTCAATCTACTCAAGGCAACGCACGCTCACTTCGGCCAAATCTTTATGCTCTATTCCGATCCCGCGGGCAGTGTCGAAAAAATACTCTACGAAGGCAACGGCCCCGCCGAAGCTGAAATCACGGACGAATACGGCGTTCTGCATCGCCTCTGGAAGGTCAGCGACCCGGCGGCAATCCGCCTGCTGACAACCGCGATGGCCGACAAAAAGCTCATCATCGCCGACGGTCATCACCGCTACGAAACAGCGCTGAATTATTCGAAAGAGCACGCGATGGCCGCGCCTGCGAAAAACGAGCACAGCACCAGTCAGCTGCCCCAGCCTGCATTTCCTGAAGCGGCCGTCATGATGACCTTCGTCAATATGGATGCCGACGGCCTCGTAATTCTGCCCACACACCGCGTCGTTCACGATTTGCAAGGTTTCGATCCCACGGCGTTCACACGCGCAGCCGAGAAGTATTTCACCGTCGAGGCACTGCCTTCCGCTGAGGCTGCCAATTACGTCGATGCTCTCGCCGCCCAGAAGACCACCGCATTCGTTGCTGTAACCCGTACCGGTGCTTTCCTGCTTCGCGCCAAGCCTGAAGCCGCAGCAACTCTGGCCGAACTGGCCGACCACCAGCGCCAGCTCGACCTTAGCTATCTCCACACCATCGTCCTCGACCGCCTCCTCGGCCTGGATGCGGAGAAGGTGCGCGACCAGACCAACATCCGCTACCTGCGCGACGCCGGCGAAGCGGTCGACCAAGTGCGCCGCAGCGAAGCCGACGTCGCTTTCCTCATCAACCCCGTCACCATGGAGCAGCTGCGGGAAGTGGCCTTTGCCGGCTCGGTGATGCCGCAAAAGTCCACAGATTTTTACCCCAAGCTCTTAAGCGGTTTGGCAATCTATGCGTTGGATTAGAGCCTTCCTCGGGCTCAACTTTTCACCGTGGATCGCAATTTTCGCGGCGCTCCTGTTCCCCTCGATCGCCACCACCCAGGAGCCGCCGCCTAATCTCACTGGGAGACCCAATCCCACTGGGAGATTTGCCGTGGTTCTCGATGCAGCGCATGGCGGCGATGACACCGGGGGCCGGCTAGCCAGCGGCCAGTTCGAAAAAGCTGCAACCCTCGCTTTCAGCGTGCGCCTGCGTTCTCTCCTCGCCGCACGCGGCATGACAGTGATCACTACCCGCGAATCCGACATGAACGTGGAGCCTGGCGCGCGCGCGCAGATCGCGAACCGTTCCAAAGCCGATGCGTGTCTCAGCCTGCACGCCACAGAAAGCGGCGCCGGCATTCACCTTTTCACATCGTCCCTTCCGCCCAGCCAGCCCGAACGTTTTCTTCCCTGGAAAACCGCACAATCCGCGTTCGTCAACCGCAGTCTCGCCCTTGCAGGCGCACTTAACTCTGCTCTACTGCACGACGGCTTCAATGTCACCCTCAGCCGCACCGCGCTCATCGCGGTTGACAATATGACCTGCCCCGCCCTTGCGCTTGAGATCGCTCCGGCGCGCGGCCCCGATGGCAAAGTCACAGCCGAGCCCGACGATCCCAATTACCAGGCCCGCGTTGCAGCAACGCTCGCAGACGCGCTCCTCGAGTGGCGCATGGAGCCTCGCCAGCCATGATTCCCCGCTACCAGAAGATCGTGTTCTCGGTACTGCTCGCCGCCGCGCTCATCATGACCGGCGTCCTGTGGCACCTGCGGCAGCGCGCGCATCAACGCCTTCTGGCCGGCGAAGATTCTGCGCCCACCAAAGCTCCCGAGGTCGCGCCAACCGAGAGAGCCACGCTGCTTGTCGCGAATGATGCCGACGGCTCGCTGCTTGTGCAGGCGCGTTCCCTGCCGCTTCCGGCCGATCCCAGTGCGCGCGCCCGCGTGCTACTGGGCGAATTGCTTGATCTTTATGCCGCGCCCGATGCGGCACATCCCGTCACCGGCGGAGCTTCCGGCGTCGCACAGGTCTTCCTTTTGCCCGTCCCCGGCTCGAAAGACCCGCAGAATTCCGGGGATGAGCTGGCCGTCGTCAATCTCACCGGCAACTTTGCCGCGAGCCACCCTTCCGGCCTCGAGACCGAAACGTTAACTGTTCTCTCCATCTGCGGCACACTGCGCGCCAACCTTCCCCAGGTCACGCAGGTCCGTTTTCTTGTGGATGGCCAACAGCGCCCCAATCTCGCCGGCCACGCCGACCTTACGCGCACTTATCTGACTGCCGACGCCGTTCCCACGGGAGGTACGAATCCGTGAGCTCTCCGCAAACCACCTCGCCACGCATTGCACCCACGATCGGCGTCTTCGATTCGGGCTTCGGCGGCCTCACCGTGTTGCGCGCCCTCATCGACCGTGCACCGCAAGCAGACTACGCATTTATCGGCGACACCGCGCGCCTTCCGTATGGATCCAAATCGCGCCGCACCATCGCCCGCTATGCGGCGCAAAGTGCCCGTTTTCTAGTCGAGGAACAAGGTGCTGATTATCTAGTGATCGCTTGCAACACCGCCAGCGCCTTGGCTCTCGATGCCATCAAGGAAGCCGTGCCGTCGAGGGTGTCCGTCATTGGCGTCATTGAACCGGGCGCCGAGGCCGCGCGCAGAGCATCGAAAACAGGAGACGTGCTCGTGATCGCTACCGACGCCACCGTGCAGAGCCACGCTTATGCCGCCGCTTGCGCAAACCGAGGCCTGCGGGCGATCGAGAAAGCCTGCCCTCTGCTTGTCCCTCTCGTTGAAGAAGGCTGGACCAGCCATCCTGTCACAGCTGAAGTCGCGCGCATCTACTTTGAAGAACTGCAACGCGAAGCAGCGGCTCAGGGTTTGAAACCGGACACACTGGTGCTCGGATGCACGCACTATCCGCTGCTCAAACCCGTCATCGAGCGCATCATTCCTTCCGATATGAAGATCATCGATTCGGCCGAATCCACCGCCGACAAACTCGTGTTCTATCTCCGTCACGACCTCAGCGCACCGCCTGAGCCAACGCCAGCCGATCCGATCCTCCGGTTCTTCGCCACCGACTCCGTAGAAAAATTCGAGCGACTCGGCTCCCGCTTTCTCGGCCGTCCCGTCGGCAACGTCGAACTCGTCGATCTCGGCGGCTAGCGCCGAATGCCGACTGATATCCTAGAGATTGGCAGCGCCAGCAACTTCTCCGCCCTTCGCGCGGACCTTCGAGGAACAAAACAAGCATGATTGATTTGGCAGGTAAGACAGCCGTGGTCTTCGGGCTGGCCAACAAGCGCTCCATCGCCTGGGGCATCGCCCAAAAGCTGCACGCTGCCGGCGCCACACTCGCCATTTGTTATCAGAATGAACGCATGAAGCTCGAAGCCGAAGACCTCATCAAGGAACTTCCCGGCGCCTCCGGCTTCCAGTGCGATGTCTCCGTCGACGGCGAAATTGACGCTCTCTTCGCCGCCCTCAAGGAAAAGTACGGCAAGCTCGACGTCCTCGTACATGCCGTCGCCTTCGCGCCCGCAACCGACCTGCGTGGCGAGTTCATCAACACCAGCCGCGACGGTTTCCGCACCGCGCTCGATGTCAGCGTCTATTCGCTCATCGCCGTCAGTCGAGGCGCCGTACCGCTCATGACCGAAGGCGGCAGCATCATGACGCTGACCTATTACGCTGCCGAAAAAGTCGTCCCCAATTACAACGTGATGGCCGTAGCCAAGGCGGCACTTGAGTCCACCGTTCGCTATCTCGCCTGGAACCTCGGCCCCAAGAATATTCGCGTGAATGCCATCTCGGCGGGACCCATCAAGACCCTCGCCGCGCGCGGCGTCGGCGACCTGAGCGAGATGATGCGGATGCACGCCGACCGCGCTCCGCTCCATCGCAATGTCGATCAGCTGGAAGTCGGCGGACTTGCGCTCTTCCTCGCCAGCGACCTCGCCACCGCCATCACGGGCGAAACCATCTACGTCGATTGCGGCTACAACATCATGGGTTTCTGAACGCAACCCACGGATGGTCTCAACTTTCAATATTGGCTATTGCTTGTCTAATGCGGCGGGCCGATAAGGGCGCCGCTTCTCCGGACGAGGCGCAACCCCTACAGCAACCGGCTCTGCATTCCGCTCAGCTTGAGCTCCGCTCGATGTAATGCCGATAACCACCGGCTGCGTATTTCCCACTGCGCTCTGTGAACCGCTCGAGGCGATTCCAACCACAACAGGCTGCGCGTGCGGCCCTCCAGCTTGCGAGTCGCTGGACAAGATTCCGACGACCACCGGCCCGCCCTTCCCCTGCCTGCTTCGTGATTCGGTCGACGCAATCCCTATCACGTCGGGCGAAACAATACTGTGTTCCGGCGCCACGCCATTCATCTCGTTCGTCGGAACATCGAAGACTCTTGTATATTTCTGCGTCCCCCAGATCACTTCCACCGGGATCTTCTGATGCGCACTAGCCGCCGCTCTTCGATGGCGCCGCCGCGCTTTATGCCGAGCGGCAACGCGTTTGGCTGTAGGCGCTTGATTCGGATTCAGCACCACGGTTCTTTGTGTCGCGCCATTGATGACTTCCACGCTCGTCGGAGCCGATGCCGTCTTGGAATGCCGGCTCACCCCACCGGCCGGTTGCGGCGCATTGAAGTCCTTGATCACCCGCGACGTCCCATTGATCACTTCGACGGCGGGCGCTGTCTCCGCCTTCGTCGAAGATGCACCCTTGTCTCCACTTTGTCGATCGGGGATCTGCCGTGTCGCAGCGAATGCCTGCAGCCTCAAAGGCAGGCTCAGCATCAAGATGAGCGCAAGCCACGCGTTGAGCTGAACGGCTCTGGGCCGAATGGACTGCATAAGGGTGTTGTACTCCGTGCGCCAAAGTATACCCAGCGCACCAGGAGCAGTCTAGAAAACCAAAGTTTTATCGGTATTCAACCGGCTTTAACTAAGGGACAGGAACCCACTGAAACTTTAAATCGCCCATGTGCGCGAAGCGCAGTTGGCCCCACCGCAGGTGGCTATTCCTTCAGGGTTACGGTGATCTTGCGCGCATCTCCGCCAGCGGATGCAATCGCGATCTCCCCGGTCGCTTTCTTGCGGATGCTCTTGAACTTATCGCCCCACTCCACCAGCACCAGCGCATCCGGCGTCAGCAGCTCATCCAGTCCCAGCGTCTCCAGTTGCCGCTCGCCCTCCAGGCGATACACGTCGATGTGATAGAGCTTCACCGGCTTGCCATTCTGCGTCCCTTCGTATTCATGCAGAAGGGTGAATGTCGGACTTGTCACTTCGTCAGGCTCGGCCGCATCCAGCGCCTGCGCAATGCCCTTCACCAGCGTCGTCTTGCCGGTGCCCAAATCGCCGCGCAACAGCAGCAGCTGCGGCGGCTTCAACAGTTTTACCAGCTTGCGCCCCACTTCGACAGTGTCTGCGCCGCTTTGGGTCGTGAACTCGTGGATCCTGCCTTCGGCGGTCGGTGTGGCGCTCGTCATTCCTCAACCCTCGGTGATCTGCTGCATGGGAAGCCCACTACAAACATATCCAAACAGCGCGGGTGGTGCTGCGTTGATCTGCCTGGACCTAACCGGGGTCCGCTGCACTCAGCAACCCTTGCAACCAAACATAACCGTTCGGGCGCCGGGAACGAAAGCGAAAAGCCCGAGAAAATTCACGCAACGAGTCTGTCGCCAACAGTGCATGTTCATCTGTCTCGATAACAGCCAAATCCGCGGCCAGTCCGTGCAAATATACAGCAGCTTCCACCGCTCGGGCTGTCTCATTCTGATACTGGGCCAGCAATCCAGCGATCAAGCCCGTCAACATATCGCCGCTGCCGCCTTTGGCCATCCCGGGATTCCCGGTGGTGTTCACAGCCACAGCGCCGTCCGGATGCGCAACCAGCGTGCGCCAGCCTTTTAACACCAGCGTTACACCATTCTTCTCGGCAAAATCGCGCGCAACCTTCAGCCGATTCGCCTGGATCTCCGCCACGTTCTTGCCCGCGAGCCTCGCCATCTCTCCAGGATGCGGCGTCAGCACCAAGGTGCGCCCTGCCTTGCCGAGGTGAGCCATCTTCGCAGCCAACTGCGGGTTCGCCGCCAACACATTCAACGCATCGGCATCGATCACCGCAGGTACTTTGGTTTCGGCAAACACGGTCGTCAGCAGTTTCACAACACCCGGTCCCTGCCCGAGACCCGGCCCAATCGCGATCACCGTCTTTCCGCCCGTGAGCGATTCAAACAGTTCCGGAGTAATGCCCTTTGCCGCAACGTGTCCGGCAGCGTTTGCTGGAAGCTGCGACGTCATCAACTCCGGCGCGTACGCGGACACCTGCGCCAATACCGGCGCGGGAACCGCCGCCGTCACGAGACCGGCTCCGGCGCGCATTGCCGTGAGTGAAGTCATCGCCGGTGCGCCCGCCTTGCCGAGGGATCCTCCAATCACGAGCACATGGCCGAACTTGCCCTTGTTCGAGTCGGCAGCGCGCGGTCGTTCCGTCAGCGCATGTGCACTGCCCGCCCATGTCAGTTTCAATTCTGAAAGAATCGCCGCATCCGGCGAACCAATCGGCGCGACCACAATCGGCTGATCCCACCGCCGCGTCACTTGTCCGAACACATGCGCTGGCTTTGGAGCAGTAAAGGTAATCACCGCGTCGGCGGGGAAAACAGGTCCTTCCACCGTTGCACTCGTTTCATCCGCCGGCCATCCCGAAGGCAAATCAATCGCCAGCACCGGCGCAGCGTTCCCCTTGATCCACTCGAGCGCTGCAAGCGCCATCCCTTTAAGCGGCGGCGTAAATCCAGTCCCCACCACCGCATCGACAATCAGGTCCGTATCGAGCGCGCTTTTGTATTGCGGAAGTTCGTCCGCGGTCTTTACAACGTGGATCAGACCATGCGCAGGACTTGCCAATTCGCGCCATGCGGCCGCGGCATCGCCGGCCATTCCCTCCGGCGTGCCCAACAGGATCGTCGTCACCTTCATTCCCGCCGTGGCCAGCATGCGTGCCGTCATCATGCCATCGCCGCCGTTGTTGCCCCGGCCACACAACACAGTCACTCGCTGCGCCTTGGGAAACTGCTGGCGGGCAAATCCCGCGACCGCAGCCGACGCCGCGCGCATCAATTTCAACGACGGCACACCGAACCGCTCGGTGGTCGCTCGATCGCAGGCCTGCATTTCCGCAGCCGACAGCACTCGCATGTCATCTATGCTATAGCGGCAACCATCGCTTGAGCCGCTGCAAGCCTTCAGCGCTAGAGGAGTCCTTCATGGATCTGGCAAAGGCCGCGATCTCCACCATCGGAACCTCCACCTTCAATCTCCAGGCGCTTGCCGCCAAATTTCCGCCCACCGCCATCCCCATGTTGCTCGACATACGCCTGACCGACGAACCCTCCGCCAGCTCGCGGCTCTTTCGCATATACCGCCCAGCGCCGGCGCACTTCCACAAAACGTGCGATGAGTATTTGCAGGTAATTCAAGGTCGCGGAAAATTTGTCGTCGACGGGAACGATCCAATCGAACTAGGGCCCGGTCAGCTCCTGTTTTTCCGCCGCAACACGGTCCACGCCATTCCTGAAATCGTCGAAGGGCCCCTGGTCGTCTTCTCCGTCGACACGCCGCGCCGCGATCCTTCGGATGTCACCTTCGTCGACCCGTCGTATGGCACTGCGCAGGATTTCATCCAAACCATCACGGTTTGAATCGCATTCGGGGCTGAATGGGCGAATCGAGTCCGCGTCTCAGCGGCCCATCGCGATCTGCACCAGGAGCCACGCATTCAATCCTGCGATGACGACGGCCGTCGACCAGGCAATCACTTGCAAACCGCGGCCGTTGACAAACTCGCCCATTCTTTTCCGGCTGCCGGTAAACAGTACCAGCGGCACCACCGCAAAACTGAGTTGCAGCGACAGAATCACCTGGCTCAGGATGAGCAGCTTTTCCGTTCCTTGCTCCCCATTGAGTGCAACCACGATGATCGTTGGAATAATTGCGAGGCTGCGCGTAATCAGCCGCCGTAGCCACGGCGACACCTTCAGGTGAATGAAACCTTCCATCACCACCTGGCCTGCCAGCGTGCCGGTGATCGACGAGTTCTGCCCCGACGCCAGCAGCGCCACGGCGAACAGAGTGCTCGCGCCCGCCGCACCCAACAATGGGCTTAGCAATTTGTAGGCGTCCTCAATCGCAGCCACTTCGAAGTGCCCACTGCGATGAAACACGGCGGCGGCCACGATCAGGATCCCGGCATTCACAAAAAATGCCACCGTCAATGCCAGCGCTGAATCCACATTGGCCAAATGAATGGCCTCGCGTTTGCCCTCCGGCGTGCGCTTGTAGCGGCGGCTCTGCACAATCGAAGAGTGCAAGTAGAGGTTGTGCGGCATCACCGTCGCGCCAAGGATGCCGATGGCGATGTAGAGCATCGCGGGGTTGGCCACGATCGAAGGCGACGGAATGAAGAGACTGTGCAGCAGCGGCCCATAATCCGGTCGCGACAGAAACATCTGCACGCTGAACATCCCCAGGATCGTGCCGATCAGCGCGATCACCAGCGCTTCCACGTAGCGGAAACCCCAACGCTGCAGAAGCAGAATTAACAGCACGTCGAGCCCGGTGATCAGCACGCCATAGAACAGCGGAATATGAAACAGCAAATTCAGCGCGATCGCCGAGCCGATGACCTCGGCCAAGTCGCAGGCAGCGATCGCGATCTCGGCTCCGACCCATAGCGCAAAACTGGCCCTGGGGCCATAGCTCTCGTGACAGAGTTGAGCCAGATCGCGCTCCGTTGCCACGCCCAGCTTGAGGGAGAGACTCTGCAGCAGGATCGCCATCAGGTTCGAGAGCATGATGACGAAGAGCAGTGTGTACCCGAAGCGCGAGCCGCCTGCAATGTCGGTCGCCCAGTTGCCCGGATCCATGTAGCCGACCGAAATCAGGAACCCGGGTCCCAGGAATCCGAGCAGCCGTCGCCAATACAGCGGCGAACGTGACACGCTCACACTCGAATGCACCTCGGGTAAGGAGGGCTCGGTGAGCGTCGCTCTCGTCTGCAATTCTGAGGCCATAAGGATATGGGGAAGCGGCCCTGCGATATTTCTCAGTCAGTATGCCATAACTTGTTAATTATAGTTAATGAATTTTGTTACATTGTATTAGCAATCGGCTCCGGCCGTAACCACACCGCTTCCGCCGCCGGGCGCCCCAGAATCGAAACACCCGCAGGTAGCTCAATCGAAACAGTTTGATCGTAGTTTTGACTGACCACCCGCAAACTTCGGCTCGGCCCTATCCCCATATGATGCAAGAACAGCAGCAGCTTAGGATCGCGCTCATGCAGGCTGATGACCGTATAGCGCCGGCCCTCGACTGCCTCGGACAGGGGCAGCTCGCCTCTCTCTTTGCGTTCGGCCGGGCTCTCGGGCAAAACTGCATTGCCGTGCGGACATGCCCCACCTTCTCCCAACTTTTCCCTCAGCTTGGCTTCGAAAGCAGGCGATACGGCGTGCTCCAACCGCTCCGCCTCTTCGTGAATCTCGTACCACTCCATCCCGAAAACTTCGCTGAGCATCCGTTCGATCAAGTGATGCCGCAGCGCCGTCCGATAGGCGGTTTCGCGCCCCGATGCGGTCAGACGGACAATGCCATCCTCACCCACCTCAACACAGCCATCGCGTTTCAGCCGCTTTAATGCCATCGTCACGGCTGGCGGTGAAACCTCAAGCCAGTGGGCCAGGGTCGCCGGAATCACTGCGTGCCCCTCCGCCTCAGCCTCGAGAACCGCCTTGAGGTAGTTCTCTTTCGAAACATAGATCGCGTCTTTCATGGGTGTGCTGACTTCAGTCTAAAGGGTACGCCGATCCTTGCTGTTGCCACTTCTGCCTCATGGGCACACCCAGCAATGGCGCGCAAAGACTGTTTTCTTACTAAACTTCAGCCTTGGATAGAATATTCGCCACTGGCCATCGGTTACGCCCGGATGCACTTTCGTTCGATGCAGAAACAAAATGAGAATGCTTGGCCGGACAGTTGTATTTCGATACAACGATTGTGCAATCACGCTCCAGCGCTCGGTGCATCAGAATATGTGTGTGGGGCAAAATATGGAAGACAACATAAACAATAAAGAACCGTTGCGCGCGGCCTTCGACGAAGCTTCTGAGGAACTGAAACAGATCTTCGGCGAGATCGAGCAGTTACACGTTCGCAAGACCCACATCGAGAATGCTGTCGAAGCGCTCGGTCGCACGGTCGGATCCGATCACCCGGCGGCTCTTTATCAAGTCCGGCGCAAGACCTATCTCCCCGGTCTCACCGTAATGACTCGTCTGACCGTTACGCCCCAAGGCCCGAAATCCGGGAAGTAACCTCCCCGGACCGCTCCTATTTCACGCGCACCTTCGGCTCCACGGACATTCCCGGACGCAGCAGATGGTGCGGATCCTCATTCTTCAAATCCGTGAAGTCAATGCGCACCGGTATGCGCTGCACTACCTTCACATAATTCCCGGTTGCGTTCTCCGGCGGAAACAGCGAGAGTACCGACCCCGTGGCGCCGCCAATCTGGGTCACCTTTCCCTTGTAATCTTTTCCCGTCGAGTCCACGTGGATCTCCACGGGCTGCTCGTTGGCCATGTGCCGCAATTGTGTCTCCTTGAAGTTCGCCGTCACCCAGATGTCCTCGAGCGAAACCAGCGTCAACAGGTTCTGCCCCACGCCGACGTTCTGGTCGATCTCCACACTCTTGCGGGTCACAATGCCGTCCGCCGGCGCAACGATGCGGGTGTAGCTCAGATTGAGCCGCGCCTGGTCAAGCTGTGCCTGCGCCTGCTTCACCTGCGCCTCAGCCTGCTTGGCGCGCGCATTTTGCGCAGCAACCTGTTGAGGGCCTGTCTGCGCATACTTCAACAACGCGAGGGACTGTGCCTCGCGATCCCGTGCCACTCTGATTCCCGATGCCGCCGCCTGCTGGGCCGCAAGCGCGTCGTTCAGGGCAGCCTTTGCCGCATCCGCTGCGGCTACTGCGGCGTCAAACTGCTGCTTGCTGATGACGTCCTTCTCCACCAGCGGCCTATAACGAGCAAGATCGGCCTGCGCTTTGACATTGTTCGCCTGGGCCTGAGCCACCCGCGCCTGCGCCCCCTCCAATTGCTGTTGTGCCTGGTCCACTGAAGCACGCGCCCCGCTCACATCCGAAGCCGCCGAACTCAGATTGCTGCCCGTGTTGATGCTGGTGAGGGGCACATTCACCTGCGCCGCCGCCGCATTGGCCTGTGCGCTTGCGAGCGCAGCCTCGGCGTTCTCCACCGCCACCTGGTAGTCTCTCGGATCAAGCTGGGCGATCTCGTCGCCGGCCTTCAGCACTTGATTCTCTTCCACGTCGACCTTGATCACCTGGCCGCCGATGCGCGGGCTTATCTGGATCAAGTGCCCTGCGATCTGCGCGTCATCGGTATCTTCGCTGAAGGTAGACCGCCACCAGAGCCCCGCCCCCACCACCACAAGAAGCACAACCACGATGATGATGATGCCCCTGCGCCGCGACTGCGGCTGGCACGGTTTCGGTGCTCTCGTCTGTCTCGCGTCGGACAGTTGTTGTGGTTGTTTCCGCCACGCTACTTTCCTCCCAGATAGTTCTTGTAGTTCTGCGTCGCGCCCAGGGCGCGCGCCAGGCTCAGCTTGGCTACGTTGTGCCGATAAAGGCTGGCGACATATTGATCGTTGGCTTGCGCGACAGACTGCTCCGCCTGGCTTACCGCCAGGTTGTCGCTTACGCCGTTCGCATAGCGCTGTTGCGCCTCGCTCAGCGCCTCGTTGGCCAAATCCACACTCGACCGCGACACTTCCACCTGCTTCTGTGCCGAAGCAATGTCCAGCAGCGCGTCCCGTACATCAGCATCCACCTGCGCGTTCAGGTCGCTCATTTGCGCCCGCTGCGTATCCAGTTGCGACTGCGCCACCTGCGCATCGCCGCGCAGCCCGTATTCCTTGAAGAGCGGCGCCGACAAAGTACCCTGCGCATCGCCGGTCCCATGCGAGTGCCGCACATTCACGCCGATATCACCATAATCACCGGCAAACGCGAGCTTCGGGTACCTCTCCGCGGTTGCCGATTTCCTCTGCTCCTCGACCGCCTTCGTCTTCTCCACCATCGCCGCGAGATCCTTGCGGTTGGCATGAGCATCGCGAATCGCCGCATCCACGTCGATCAGGTCGAACGCAGCATAAGGCGCCGTGTCCACAAGGTTGAACTTCTGCGCCAGCGGCAGCCCGATTACCCGGGCGAGCGCCAGCTTGTCCTTCTCCAGCCCGTTTTGCGCAACGATCAGTTGCTGCTCCAGCGTTTGATAATCCACGCGGGCCCGCAACTCATCCAGCAGCGGTGCTGTGCCTGCCTCATGATTCGCCACCGCCTGGTTCAGCGAAATCTTCGCCGTCGCCACCTGCGCATCCACGCTACTCACCCGCGTTTGATCCGCAATGACCAGCAGGTACGCGTTCCCCACCGTCAGCACCACCAGGTCGCGCGCATCTTGAGCCGACAATTGCGCGGATGCAAAATTGTGCCGGGCCGCAAGATAGTTGCGCAGCGAGGTCACGTCCACGAGCGACCAGGTAAGCGATGCGCGCAAGTCCGTAAAACCGAACGGTCCGATAATGGTCGGGAATCCAGGGATCCGCAGCCCCTCCGCCGCGAGATCCACCTGGTTCACACTCTCCTGCGCCTTGAAATCGACCTCCGGCAGCAGTCCCTGCAGCTCGCTCAGCCTTTGCCCGCGCGCTCCCGCCACTTGCGTCCCGTTCAGAATCACACCGAGATTGTTCTTAAGGCCCCGTTGGATCGCGTCATCGAGCGAGAGATCGATCGGTTGTGGCGAAACCTCTCCCGTGGCAACACTGCCCTGATAGCTCTGCGCCGTCGGCCCGGAAGACTGCCCAAGCGCCTGCGAGGGTAGCGCCTGTGCATCCGCGCGACCCTGAATACCCACCGCCGCACCTAACGCGAGCAATAAATAGGCACACAGCTGTCCCGATTTTTTTCCTGAATGGTTTGCGGGCATCTACGATCGTCTTCGAATCACCGCAGAGAGTTTCTGCCGTAAAGTGTTTTCACCTGATATGGATGCCAAAAGCGGGCAACCGGCTTCTTAATCTAGTGTATCGAACAAAAGACGTTGCTGGTTGTACTTCGGCACACGCTTCGCCTCTGGAATGACCCCCGTGTCTGAGCGGAATCCCTGCAGCGGCTGCCGATGTTCTTAACCAGAAAGGCAGTTTTGGTTATCGCGCATTTGTCGCGTGAATCACCTGTGACGCCAATGAACAAAGCGCCTGGCGAAACACCTCACGCACATCCGCTGCCGTCCACCCGGAAGCCGCCGCGCCGCCATGCGCCGCCAACAACTCCGCAACCTCGGGCGAGGTAAATCCCGCCACCGCCCGCAACACAAACACCACACGAAACTCCGCCGGCAGCCCAGACAGCCAGCGGCGCACACGGTCCCTTTCGGGCCCCGCGATCATCTTGGCCAGTTCCTCGCTCGAAACCGCGCCCGTATCGAGATCGTCGTCCTGGATACAGGTTGTGGACGGCTTCAGGCCTTTGGGTGCGGCCAGGCAGCCGGGATTGCGGCGATCGAGCAGTTCAAGCGCAGCTTTGCACAGCGCGAGCCTGCTGCTCCGTCGGGCCTGCACGGCATCATCGCAGGCCGAAATGTCCGCCGTCTCCACCGCCCTCTCCACAAGTCGCACGCTCTCTTCGCCCTCGCCCACCAGCATCGAAGCCAAGCTGTAAAGTCCGGCCGCAATCAGGTCGAACATCTCATCGAAGCCCGCGAAGGCTTCTTCCACAGTTGCCTCATCCTTGGGCTGGCCATCCAGGAGACCCAGAACCCGGCCCGTGAAGGCGGACGCGCCGCAAGGCATCGGCTGCGGGGGAATCAGGCTTTCGGAAACAGAAACTTGTTCCTGGGGCATAACAAGACTCCTCTCACTTTTTAGGGAACGGGGCACAACAGGTTGGTCCAAGTCCTATCCTCCACCCATCAACCCATCCGGGTCAATACGGGAGCGCGCTCCAACTTCTCCCCCTGGTTAAAAGACGTAATTCGAGCCCCAATCGTTCCCTGTCCCCATCTGATACATTGCTTGCCTATGGAAACGGGTGTTCTTCGCTGCAATCTAAGAATTCTTCCCACAGCCTGGTTCATCGTGACTCTTTCGGTTGCCTGCACCGGCTTCGGACAGGTTGCCACGCCGTCTGTACCCGACTGGGCTCAACCCGGCTCTGCTAGGCACAAGCAGGTGCCGCCTCCGGCCGGCTTCCATCGTCCCACAACCACGTTCAACACTCCTATTGGCGCCTTCGACGGCCAATCGGACATCGGTTCCGCCGTCGTTCCAGGAAGCGCGAGCTACGACTCCGCGACCAACACCTACACGATCCACTCCGCGGGCTACAACATCTGGTACACCCGCGACGAATTCCGCTTCCTTTGGAAGAAAATGTCCGGCGATGTCTCCCTTGCCGCCGACGCCGCCTTCCCTGACCCAAATGGCTACAACGACCGCAAAGTGGTCCTCATCCTCCGCCAGTCGCTTGACGACGATTCAAAAGAGGCGATGATCGGTGAACACGGCACCGGGATGATTCATCTTGCCCAGCGCGCGGAAAACGGCGCCATGATTACCGACATGCAGTATCGCTTCGGAGGCGGCTTAAACGGCGTCCTCGCCAAGCGGATCGGCATCGAAAAACGCGGCGACTCCGTGGCTATCTTCGTCAGCCTGCAGGGCGAACCCATGCATCAGTTCGGTCCGCCCATCCAGATCCACTTCGATGCGCCCTTTTACGTCGGTATTGGCTTCTGTTCCCATTTACCCGCCACCGTCGACACGGGCGTTCTCTCCAACGTCCTCCTCGAAAACGCCGCCGGCGAAGTTCACTAACTTTGGGTAAAGCGTCTCACGGCTGCTCGTGTACGTGCTCTCCATGCGACCGGAAAATGACGGAATCGTCGCCCTCTTCGTATCGCATGAAATCATCGGGGTACTTTTCCTTTCGCTTTTCCTCAGCCGTTAACATACTTAGGCACCACTCTCATGTATCAGTTCCCATGAGAGTCTTTCGCGCCGGCCAGTTGCGCAGATGCCGAATGCTCTTAAACGCGATAGACTGACGAACACAGCGCACTGGACGGCTTCGATGGCCCGCACGGCACAGAAACAAACAATGTTCAACGGAAGAGATTTTTCTTGGATGCAGTTCAATCGCCGCGTCCTCGAAGAAGCTGAAGATTCCGCGAATCCTGTGCTTGAACGCGTTAAATTTCTCGCCATCACCGGCTCCAACCTCGACGAATACGTGGAAATCCGCCAAGCCGGCCTCATGCAGCGCATTGAAGACGGCTACCGCGAGCCCGGTTACGACGGCCTCCGCCCCGACGAGTCTCTCGCCCAGCTCACCGCAGAAATCCACAGCTTCGTCGACGCCCAGTACCGCTGCTGGAACGAGCACCTGCTCCCTGAGCTGCGCAAGCAGGGCGTCCGCCTCCTCGAGTGGGACGAGCTCGAATGAAGAAGCGCGGGCCTTCGCCCAGACCTACTTTCAGCGCGAAGTCGATCCGCTGCTCACTCCCATCGCCATCGATCCCGCCCATCCTTTTCCGCGCGTTCTCAACAAAGCGCTCTGCCTCGCCCTGCTGCTCCGCCGCAAACGCAAGAGTTCCGGTCCCCAGGTCCTTGGCGTCGTCACCGTGCCGCGCGCCCTGCCGCGTTTCGTCCGTCTCCCGTCGGCCGACGGTGCGTACGACTACCTGCTCCTCCATGACTTGATCGCCCAGAATCTCGCCGGCATGTATCGCGGCTACGAGGTTCTCGCGCGCACTGCCTTTCGCGTCACCCGCAACTCCAACCTCTACTTCGAAGAGGAAGAAGCGCGTTCCCTGCTCGAAACCATCCGCGTCGAATTGCACAACCGCCGCAAAGGCGACGCCGTTCGCCTCGAAATCGAATCCGGCGCCGACCCCGAAATCATCGAGCGCCTCCGCGTCAATTTCGAACTCGATGAAGACCAGGTCTTTCGCGGCGACGGCCCCGTCAACCTGTCCCGCCTCATGTTTCTCTATGGCGACGTGAAGCGCCCCGACTTGAAGTTCCCCCCCTTCACCCCCAGGCCGCTCCACCTCAGCCGCAATTCCACCGGCATCTTCGACGAGCTTCGTCGCCGCGATATCCTGCTCCATCATCCCTACGACTCGTACGACCCCGTCGTCGAATTCATCGAGCAGGGCGCGCAGGACCCCGCCGTCGTCACCATGAAGCAGACTCTTTATCGCACCAGCGAAGACTCGCCCGTGTTCAAGGCCATGATCGAGGCCGCCGCCACCAAAGAGGCCACGCTGGTCGTCGAGCTCATGGCGCGCTTCGACGAGGCTTCGAACATTCGCTGGGCGCGCAGCATGGAAGACGCAGGCGTGCAGGTCTTTCACGGCGTCGTCGGCCTCAAAACCCATTGCAAACTCGCCATGCTTGTGCGCCGCGACGAAGATGGCGTGACTCGTCGCTACTGCCACCTCGGCACCGGCAACTACAATCCCGTCACCGCGCGCTTCTATACCGACCTGAGCCTGCTCACCTCGGATCCACAGATCACCGAGCGCGTGCACATGGTCTTCAATTACCTCACCGCCCACGCGGAGATTGACGATTACCGCCCTCTGCTCGTCGCGCCGCTCACCATGGCAGAAAGCTTCCTCGGCCTCATCCGCCGCGAAATCGATCACGCCCGCGCCGGCCGCCCCGCCCACATCGTCGCCAAAATGAATGCGCTCCTCGAGCCCAGCGTCATCGAGTCCCTCTATCAGGCCTCGCAAGCCGGCGTCGAAATCGACCTCATCATCCGCGGCCTTTGCATCCTCCGGCCCGGCGTCAAAGGTCTCTCCGACAACATCCGCGTCCGCTCCATCGTCGGCCGATTCCTCGAGCACTCGCGCATCTTCCACTTCGCCAACGGCGGCGACGATGAAATCTATCTCGGCTCAGCCGACTGGATGCCGCGTAATCTCTTCGAACGGTGCGAGGTTGTCTTCCCCGTTCGCGATGCGGCCGTCAAGGCCCGTATCCACGACGAGATCCTCCCAGGCTATCTCGCCGACACCGTCAAAGCCCGCATTCAACAGCCCGACGGCACCTACCTCCGCGCCAGCAAGCTCTTGAAGGACGCCGTCCCATTTTCCAGTCAGGAATTCCTGATGCAGCTGGCCGAAGGTAAAGTCGACCTGAGCGCCATCCCCAAGCCCAGCGCAAAATCCAGCGCCGAATCCAATTCTTGTCCTAACCCCGCGCAGAAACCCGGCAAAACGGCAACCCGCAAGCCGCAATCCAAACGCGCCGAAGCCGTCACAGCCGCCGACTGACGCCAACTGGAATTGCGTTTTTCCGCCGCCGCAATCTGATCGGAAGCGTTGGAACTCGGTGCCCCCGTCTGGATTTTCAGACCTCGGAAAGCAAGAAGTTAAATTGGCGTCCGTGCTCCACCCTTTCGCCTTCTTCTTTCTGGCGAAAGGGTGGAAAGCCACGAACCGAACCCTCTACGCCGCCACCGACGCCGATGGATTCGTACTGTGCGCAATCTCGGTCAGCAGCCGATCCGCATGCTTCTCCTCCTCCAGCGTCTGCTGCAAAATCGCCGCATGTTCCGGAAGACTAAGCTGCGTGGCCCAGTCGCGCGCGCTTCCATACGACGCTATCTCGTAGTGCTCCACTTTCTGCGCCGTCGCAATCAACCCCGCATCCCGCACCGCGCCCGGATCGGATTCCTTGGTGATGTTCTCACCCGAACCTACAATCGCCGACAGGATCGGGTCCTTCTTGTCATCCACATCATTGGTAAGATCGGCAATCAGCCTTTCCAGTCGCGTCACGTGCGCCTTGGTCTCCTGCAGATGCGACTGAAACGCCTGCTTAAGCTGCGTGTCTTCCGCGTGCTCGATCATCTTCGGCAATCCCTTCACAATCTGGTTCTCAGCCGAAAGAAGATAGCGCAGTTGTGCCGTATAGAGTTCGCGCAGATTCGGAAAGTCATTCGGTGTAATCATTCCCATGTCAATTCCCTCTCATCAATTCGTTGATTCGATCCTCAATTTGCGTCCGTTCGTTCCCCTACTTTGAGGGAGAGACGCTCCGTCGTGTTGCCCGCCTCATTTCGCCAATATCCACAGCTGAATTTCCAACGCACAATTCCTTCGCACCGGCTCAAGCGTCACAACGCTGTTGACATTCAGGAAGCAATTGCTTACGCTTATTGGTAACCGTATGGTTACAAATAACCGCAGGCAACGCGAGGCCGTCTTCCGCGCTATCTCCGACCCGACCCGACGCGAGATTCTCGGCATTCTCCGCAGCGGACGCCAGACAGTCGGCGGCATCGCGAGCAATTTCCGCATGAGCCGCCCGGCCATCTCCAAACACTTGCATCTTCTCCACGCCGCCGGCCTCGTCGTCACCGAAAAGCAAGGCACAACCAGCCTCTGCAGCCTCGACGCCAAACCCCTGCGCGTCATCGACGACTGGCTCAACGATTACGAGAAGTTCTGGAGCGAATCCCTCGACAAGCTCCAAAAATACATCGAAGAAAAGCGATGAATCGAACCGCTGCGTGCATACCGCTGTCATCCTGAGTGATTCTGAACGAAGTGAAGAGGAGTCGAAGGACCTGCGTTTGCTTTTCGTCGCATCAATCCCCACGACCATGGGTACCCACCTTGGCGACGTTTTCCGCCGCGAGGGTGCGAGAGCACGAACCCCTCATCGACCGCTGTCATCCTGCCCATCTGGTTTTTGGCCTATCCAAAAGTTTTCTGTGCAATGCTAAAATCCTCCAACGCGAAGGAGGCTCAGCATGGAAGCATCAGCGCGTCGATGGGCAACGTTCATGGCGTGCGGGCTCTTGTTGACGCTGCCCCGGGCCGCAAGCGCCGCAGGACCGTGCGATCTTTTGACCCTGGAAGAGATCGTCCAGGTGCTCGGCAACCCGGTGACACCCATGCCGCTCGGCACCACTGGCTGTATGTGGAAGGGCAGCCCGCAGTATGTGAGCATCGTTGAGCGCCCCGCCTCGGCTTGGGGGCGAATCACCATGCCCGTTCAGGGCATGACCAAGACGGATGTCATCGGAATTGGGGACGCGGCGTCGCTCTCGGGGATGCAGAATATCTGGACACTGTCAGTGAAGCAGGGGAACAACGTCATCGTTCTGACGGTCTACGGTACAAAGAGTCCGGATCAGCAGCGTTCGTCGGAAGAGTCGCTCGCACGGCTTGCTCTCAAGCGTCTTTAAGGGACGCTTGCAAGGCCCCGACGGCCCCATAGAATCTTGCCCTGCGTGGTGACGCTGTCCTGCGCTCGAATGCCCGGCGTCAGCAGGATAGCCCCGAGCAGAACAATGGTTGCGTGGCCATCCTCCCCCTGGTGCAAAGGGATAATCTTCATTGATGTATTCGGAAAATGAGATGACCCTTGCGCGTTTCAGGGGACCTATCGCGCTCTCGGCGCGGAACTCGCTTTTGGATGAGTGCTAAGCCCCGCTTTCGCCATTCCAGCAAACTTTCGCCATTCCAGCAAAACAGAGATGATGTTCTCGCACACCAGCTAACATCGAAGAACTCATCCGCTCACATCGCGCCCTTGGATTTCCGCTGGCCTTCAGCACAAAGTGCGGCCTTTGCGATCAAATCGACCAAGTCATTCCTCGGCGGTCGTGGGATCGATCACCGAAGATATCACCGAAATTCGATTCGCAGGGAATCCTCCAAGGATTGCGTGTTCTCTTATGATGTCTTCGTTTTGCGCGCGGTAGATGCAGTAGACTCTGTCGCCGGTGACGAAGCTTTGGTCCCACTGGATATCGAATCCCAGTTTGCGCAGGACACTGCAAGATGTTTTCGAAATCGATTTCAATTCGGCAGGAGTGAGAGCACCTGCACCGGGAATATCGCGCTCGATCACATATTTGGGCATCTTCTTCACTGTTCCCTTTCTTTTGGCGCGTCAGGACGGCGTGATCGCCGCGAATCGCTCATCAGAGGATCGCGGCGAGTCCCCGCCGATCCTCAAGCCGGGAGCCGGTTCCCACTACTCTTGTGCGCAACTCACGTGATTGTTCCAGTCCACAAAAGGCCCGTCGGGATTGTCTCTCCACGCCCAAACGTGGAGCTCGAAGAACGGCGGTAGCCCATAGCGGTTGGGGCCATCGATGAACTGCATGAGATGACCCTCAACCTGGGGAGCTGAGTTGGCAGGCAGGACACTGGCTAGAATGATGAACTCGACGGCAACCAGCTTTAGTTCACCATTCGGCTGCGGCTCATAGATGAGTGCTTGCGGTTTCGTGGCGTCTAGCTGTCCGTCGCTAAGCAAAGTCTCACCTTTAATTAGGCTGCCGTTAACGTAGTGGATGCCCATCGCGCCGTGGTCGGGGCCACTTACGCAGCCGAGGGCGGGAGCATAGTCAGGAGCAGCGTTGGCGACACGCTGATACTGTTGTGTGGCATTGCGAACGGTCTGGACGAGATGGTCCTGGCCCCCTTGCTGCTGCGCCGGGGCAACAGAGGTGAGTGCCACAGCGGCACTCAACAGCATCGTCAGATGCGGTAACATTTTCATGCTCGGTTTCTCCTTGATGAGTCTCGCGGGCCATTGCTCACCCGGCCGCGTACCGGGGCTTGGCGCCGGGGGATGAGTTCCCGCACCAACCATCTGCACTTTCTTCATTTCCGGTTCAGGGTGCAATCCCAGCACCCTCCATTCGTTCCCAATGTTTTCTCCACGCCTAACTTATTGAATCTACGAGTCACTTTTGCCGAATGAATGAGCGCTTTGAGGGTTGTGCTAGGCTAATTCATCTTGCGAGGTAGCTTTGGCCATCCAGCCGCTCGCATCCAGAACGCTGCGTTTCGACGATTTCGAGTTAGATGTCCGCGCCGGACAACTGCGCAGGCGCGGCGTACGGTTGCGCCTGAGCGGTCAGCCTCTTCAGGTGCTGGGAATTCTCCTCGAACGTGCCGGCGATGTGATGACTCGCGAGGAACTTCAGAGCCAAATCTGGCCTGCCGACACTTTCGTCGATTTTGACCACAGCCTGCACAACGCCATTGCGCGGATTCGCGAAGTGTTGGGTGATTCGGCGGAGAACCCACGCTATATTGAGACGTTGCCTCGCCGGGGTTACCGGTATATCGGGTCGGTGGAGGTTACGCAGCCGCCCCCAGCGTCCATCGAAAATGTGCAGGATGCTGGCAAGGTGGTGAGTCTCGCAGCACCTGGGAAGCGAAAGAGCCGCCTCGCCGTCGTTGTTCGTACCGCGATCGCTTGTGCGCTTCTTGCACTGGGACTTTTTGCCTGGACGAGATGGCGATCCACGCATGCGGAGGCCGCTGCCTCGCCGATTCGCTCGATCGCCGTGCTGCCTCTCGCTAATTTGTCCGGTGATCCGTCAGAGGAGTATTTCGCGGATGGTATGACGGACCAGTTGATTACGGACCTGGCTCAGATTGGGTCGCTGCGCGTGATCTCGCGAACATCCGTCATGCAGTACAAAGAGGCAAAGAAGAGCCTGCCTGAAATTGCACGCGCACTGAACGTCGACGCCATTGTCGAGGGATCGGTGATTCGTTCGGGCGAGCGGGTTCGTGTGACTGCCCAGCTGCTTCGGGCTTCCACCGACCAGCACATTTGGGCGGACACCTACGATCGCGATCGCGGCGACATTCTGAAGCTGCAGAGTGAGCTGGCCGGCGCTATTGCGCAGCGGGTTCGCGCGGAGATTACTCCAATGCAGAGGGCTCAGATGGGCAAGGCGCGGGTGGTGGACCCAGCCGCATACGATTCGTATGTTCGGGGGCGGCTCTACTTCACGACCGAGTACACGAAAAGCGATTCGCTGAGAAAGGCTCAGCATCTCTTCCAAGAGTCGATTCAAGAGGATCCAAACTTCGCTCTTGCGTACGCAGGACTGGCGGACACCTACGTCTATCTGGCATTTACCGGAGCATTGCCGCGGGATGAGGCCTCGCGCTCAGCCAAGAAAAACCTGGCCAGAGCGCTGGAACTGGATGACACCATCGGCGAAGCATACGACACTCTCGGTGTACTCAGTTCGAGTTTTGACTGGGATTGGGAGGCTGCAGATCGGGCATTTAACCGTGCCCTCGAGCTGGCACCGAGCTACAGCTGTGCCCATGAAGATCGCGCCGTTTTTCTGGCCTCTGTTGGAAGGCGCAGCGAAGCTCTCGCGGAGATCGCAAAGATCGACCAGCTGGACACCGGTTTCAGTTCAGCGCAGTCCGAAGCATATGCGTATTTTGAACTGCGGGATTACACCGAACTGATTGAAGCTAGCAAGAGGGGCCTGATCCTCGATCCAAAAGATTCCTCTCAGCACTACTATCTCGGCACCGGTTACCAAGGCACAGGCAGAGTACAGGAAGCCATCGCGGAATATCAGAAGGCGATGGATACGTCGGACGATCTGCGGCCCGCCGTGGCTCTGGCGCACGCTTGGGCGGCTGCGGGCCAGAAGGGCAAAGCCGAGAAGATGCTTCGAGATTTGGAGCGCAACCCGAAGGCGATGGCTTCTCCGTACACGATGGCTACGATTTACGCGGGCCTCGCCGAGAACGACCTCGCGCTGGATTCGCTCAAGAAGGCCTGCCTGGAGAAGGTGTTCGACGCTCGCGGGATTCGATCTGACTTCCTGCTGGATAGTCTGCGTTCGGATCCTCGCTTTCGGGATCTTCTTCATCACATCGGTCTGGCTTGAGCTAAGCCAATACGGTATTGAACGGCAGATTGGCCTCTTGGTTGCGGGTTTCGGCCTGGCGCGTCTCCGTCGCCGACAACCGTGGAAATAAATGCCGATAGTACGCGCGCCCGTATCGCCAAGCAGACCTCAGTTTACGAGCTAAATTCCTGCGCTCGAACGCCCATTGATGTATTCGGAAAATGACACGACCCTTGGGCGTTTCAGGGGATTTATCGCGAGAATCGCTAGTAGCTCGATTCTGGATGAGTGATTTGCTCTGTTAGGCCATTCGAGATTCATTGCGCTCGGGGTGAGAAACCTGCAGACGCAAGGTCATTTCAAAGCTGCGCGGTTCAAGGGAGCGCGGGATAGCTTGTGTAGCCGGCAGCGTCTCCTCCGTAGAAAGTCGTTGGGTCTGGTTCATTCAGAGCTGCCCCGAGTTGCAGCCGCCTTGGGAGATCTGGGTTGGCCAGAAAAGCGCGGCCGTATGCGACAGCGTCGGCATGTCCGCTCCGTAATGCTTCCTCACCTCTCAGCCCGTCATATCCGCCATTCACGACGAAGAGACTTTTCCAAAGTATTCTCAGGTGAGCCGACGTGGCGAGATCCTCCTCGCTGCTTCCTTTACTGTTCTGCGCCGTTTCAACGACGTGGAGGTACCCGAGCCCATAGTTGTTGAGTCTTGCAACGGTGACGGAGAAGGTTTCGAGCGGGTTGTCGTCGTGCATATCGTTAAATCCACCCGTTGGAGAGATTCGCACCCCCACATGCCTGCTGTCCCAGGCTTCGAGAACCTGTTCAACGGCTTCAGTGAGAAAGCGGACTCGATTCGACGCAACGCCTCCATATTCATCTGTTCGCCGGTTTGATCCAGTTTTGAGAAATTGATCGATCAAGTATCCATTCGCTGCGTGGATCTCGACCCCGTCAAATCCGGCTTCTTTCGCGTTGCCGGCTGCCCGCCGATAGTCGTCCAAGGTCTCTTTGATCCCGCTCGCTGTCAATGCAACCGGTTCCGTAACCGGTGTCAGACCCGTGGCAATTAAGGTCTGGCTATTGGCACGGATTGCGGATGGAGCAACGGGTTGCGCGTTATTCGGCAACAAGGTCGAATGCGAGATTCGGCCCACATGCCACAACTGAAGGAAGATTCGCCCTCCACTCTTATGAACGGATTCGACGATTCGGCTCCACGCTCGCACTTGTTCGGGAGAATGAATTCCTGGAGTGTTGATGTACCCTTTGCCCATGGGCGAAATCTGCGTCGCCTCGGTCACGATGAGTCCAGCCGAAGCGCGCTGCGAGTAATAAGTTGCCGCGAGTTCGCTCGGCACGCCATCTGCGTGCGCGCGGTTGCGCGTAAGGGGCGCCATGAAGACACGATTTGTCAGGACCAAAGACCCAAGCTGAATCGATTCGAAGAGATTCGCCACTTTTGTGCTCCTGCTGGCCTACGACGTAGTGGGCTGCTGTTGATATGCCGGCGATGAAGAATTAACCAGGTTCGACACGCCTGCTTGGCAAATGGCCGATGCGAACTCCGTTATTGAGTCGGCAACTCGTTAAACCTTCTCCGCTCGCAGCTGCTTCCACACGTCGAAAGCAGTGAGCAATCCGAGAAGGAGAACGATAACGGGAATCACAGGTGGTTTGATACCGAGAGGAAGAACGCCAGCAGGCACCCCAGGCTGCAGGTGCACATAGATGGCCACCACCATCTGAGTAAAGAGGATGAAGCATCCAATCAGCAGGATGTGATCTTTGCTTTTTGCGCTCAGCGCTTTCCAAAGCCATGGCAGCAAGAAGAGGACGCCGGTAATCATTTCACTCACTTTGCCCGCGAGAATTGCCTCGTGGGGTAAATGACTTTGTTGAATCTGGATATCAAACCATCCACGGATTGGCTGGAAGAACTTCAGGAATCCGAACATGAACATCCAAACTCCCAGGAGCAGCGATAAAACCTTGCTCAGGCGGCTAGACATTTTCTTTCTCAGTTGGGGAATCGTCGACTTCAGCCATGCACGGTTTCCTTCATAAAGCCGATGTAGACAGACTTGTCTGTCTCTTGTGCCTGAGTATAGACAGATGTGTCTGTCTGCTGTCAAGATAAATCCGATGAATTCACAAAAACAATCCGATCCGCGGCAGAGAATTCTGGAGGTGGCAGACCGGCTCTTCTACGCAGAGGGAGTCCGCGCGACCGGCACCGAGAAGATCATGTCCATTGCTGAAGTCGCAAAGGCGACGTTTTATCGGCATTTTGAAAGCAAGGATGCCCTCGTGCTTGCGTACCTCGAAAACCGTGATCAAGCTCTTTGGGACTATCTCTCTCAGCCCACTCCTCCTAAGGATCTGCGCGAGGCTCTGACCAAGTTCGAACAGATGGCGAACTGGCCCGAAATAATCGGCTGCCCGTTCCTGCGGATCGCATCGGAATTCCCGGATATTGCCCACCCGTTTCATCGCCTGGCGATCCAACACCAAAACAAAATTGTCGACTATCTAGCCGACCTGCTCGAGCCCTTCGCAATCGACAAAGGAGCCGCGGCAGCGGCGATGCTTAGCGTCATCGATGGCGCCTTCTCCCTTCGAACGCTCTATGGAAATTCGAAGGTGGTTCCGATTCTCTCGCCCGCCGAGGCAGTACTCAAGAGCTTTCAGAGCGCCCGAGCTCAACGCCGAAGATGAATCGGCTGTCCATACGGAAGCCTAATCTACTCATAAGTGCGTGAGGCGGGAAAGGTCTGGATTCATGCAATATCGACACACTCCCTCACCGAGCTCCGATAGGTAATGGAAAGTCTGCAATGATCCGTTCATCTGTCCTTCCTTCGACGAACCAGTCAATTCCTTGCGCAAAATTAAGTCGCAAGAGCACACGATCAAGACACGCATGCTTCTGCATCGATCCGCCCAAATCCGTCAGGCTTGTCTCCGCGCAGACGACGCCGGTGTGTCCCCCCCCATTCCCTATTCCCTACTCCCTATTCCCTGTTCCCTGTTCCCTACTCCCCCCGACTCCCCCCCACCCCCTATGGGGGCTTACTACTTCGTCATCCCCGCACGTCCCTAAGTTGTTTCCTGAGGGGACTTTGCGTATAAGTCCAATCGCAGGACGACTTCGCTCCGCTAAAGTCTTGAAAACGGCGAACTTGCTCCAAAGTCCGGGGGGAGGGGAAGGGTACAGACCGGGGACATGGCAGACAGAGGAATTGCGGTCGCTACTCGTTTTGCGAAGTTATTCGATAGATCCTGCGAAAGTAAATACAGGCGTGCGGCGCGGTCGAACAGTTCTGTATGCCACCATCCCAAAAACACGGAGCACACAATGGCACAGAATCTGCCCCACATCTTTTCCGGCATCACACCCGATCAATACGCGCAGTTGTCTGTCAAAGCAAAAGCCGCGGGCATCGATCTCAACGGCAACAGCGGAACCGCCTCGAAATACGGCGTCGAAGTGCAATGGAATTACTCACCCGAAACGCAGCAGCTTACTCTGCTTTGTCTGCGCACGCCAATGTTCGTAAGCGCGGCAACCGTCTACGCGAAGCTCCAGTCCCTCGTCGTACAGAGCGCTTAGAGAATCTACAAATTGTCTTTCTGTGCAATCCGGCCTCCCGGATTGCGGTCCCGATCGCAGCATTCTGAATCTAAGATTGAAGAAGAATGCCGGTTCCCCTGGCAACATCATCCACCGCGCCCGCACGTCTCGCCAGCAGCGCGCCATCCGCGCGGGGTCAGTGGGACGCCCCCGTTCTGCTGCGGTTTTGGCATCTGACGAGCCTCGATGCCCCGACCGTCGCTGCAGTTTGGTCCCTGAGTTTTGCCTGGGCCGCCGGCGCGCACCTGCCGCGATGGATTCCCGTTCTTCTCGCGCTCGGAACCTGGGCCGTCTATGTCGGCGATCGCTTGCTGGACACCCGCTCGGCACTGCGTTCCGGCGATCTCGGTCCACTGCGCGAGCGCCATTTCTTCCATTGGCATCGCCGCCGTGTCCTTGTTCCGTTGGCATGTATTGCCGCAGTCTTGGCAGCTGCAATCGTTTTTTCCCTGATGCCGCCGGCCTCACGAGAACGGAATTCCGTTCTGGCTTTTGCCGCGCTGGCATATTTCTCAGGCGTGCATCTCCCGAACGCCCGTTCGAAGACTCTCGCCCTGCTTCGCTCCAAGGAGCTCATTGTCGGAACGCTGTTTACCGCGGGCTGCGCCGTTCCCGTTGTTGCGCGAATTCATCCGGTGGCCCACTTCGCCATCGCGCTTTGGCCGTTTCTGTCTCTCGTCATCTTTTTCGCCGCCCTCGCGGGTCTCAATTGCAGTGCGATCGATCGCTGGGAATCCGCAGGGAAAGCCACCATCTCAACCGCCGCTTTCGCACTCGCCGCAACCGGCCTGCTTTTCGCGCTCGGTCTTTCCTTCGATCATCCGCGCATTTCCGCGCTTTTCCTAGCAGGCTCCGCAAGCGCTGTGCTGCTTGGATTCCTTGATCTCAATCGCAGCCATTTCACGCCGCTGGCACTTCGTTGTCTGGCAGATCTCGTCCTGCTCACGCCACTTCTCTGCTTCGCCCGATGAACAAAAACAATCGCCCGCCAAATTTCGACCACCTCGCCCGCATCTACCGCTGGATGGAAACGGCAACATTCGGCCGCTCTCTCTGGCATGCGCGCTGCCGTTTCCTCGATGAACTCCGCGACTGCCGCAACGCGCTGGTGCTCGGCGACGGTGACGGCCGCTTCACATCCCGCTTACTCCGCGAAAATCGCTACATCCAGATCGACGCCGTCGACGCAAGCAGTGCCATGCTCCGTGCGCTTCTGCGCAACGCCGGCATTCATGGCAATCGAGTGCACATCCACCAGGCGGACGCCCGCCACTGGGAACCCCGCAGCGCTCCTTATGACCTCATCGTCACCCACTTCTTCCTCGACTGCCTCACAACAGACGAAGTCGCAACCCTCGCCGAACGCCTGCGTCCCAGCACCACCGGTCGAACCAAGTGGGTCGTCTCGGAGTTCGTCATATCCCACGGCTGGTTCGGCAAACTGGTAGCGTGGCCCGCGGTAAAAACCCTCTACCTGAGCTTCAGGCTGCTGACCGCTCTCCATGTCGGCTCTCTGCCCCAGCACCGTGATTCCCTGACCCAAGCCGGTTTCGTTTTGGAACAGAAAAGTATCGCCCTGGGTGGTTTACTGGTGAGTGAGCTCTGGGCGCCAGAGCCTCGGAATGACGGGGAATCCTGCTCGGTCAGTCAGGAACGCGGTCAGTTCACCCACCAAATTGTTCCACGTGGAACAATTGTGATACGTGATACATACGACCAAATCGGTCGCAATTGAGGTCGATCCCTACAAGGACGCTTAATTGTTACAGTCATGTTAAAATCGATCCTTCAAAGGAGTAGCCTAGGCTGCTTCGGAAAATTCCGAAGACCTCTATATGAACCTATATTTAATGCGCCACGCCGATGCCGGAGTTCCCCGGGAGAATCCCAAACTCGATGCAAAACGAGGACTAATCAAAGAGGGCAAAGAACAGTGCATGCTGATGGCCCGCATGCTCAGTGCGCTGAAGGTGCAGGTGGATGTGATTGTCTCGAGTCCGCTGAAGCGCGCTCTGCAAACCGCGCAGTTTGTGGGAACGGAACTGGGCTACGAGGCGAAGGTCGAAGTCAGCTCTGCGCTCGGACCTGACGGCGACTTCGCTGCCTTTCAAAAACTCATTGAAAAATATTCGGATCGTGAAGGCGTTCTGATCGTTGGTCACAATCCGAACCTTTTCAAATTTCTTGGCCGCATCATCACGGGCAATGGCGGTGCGGGCGTTCGCATGCGCAAGGGATCGGTGGCGCGCATCGACATGGACCGCCATCCGCCGCTGCTGCAGTGGCTCATCGATCCGCGCATGGCGCGATGGATTTATGCCAGTGTAACGAAGAGCTCGCGCCCGAAGACTTCGCGAAAGTAGTCACCTTCTTTGCGCAGCGACCATAGTTCCAATTCCGCGCCGGTGCGTCCCGGTTTCACTTCCAGATAAACCCGTTTGGGATAAACCCTGGCAGCGAAGCGCAGCACATCGCTGGCGCGGTCCTGGTTGAGAGCGACCGCGAGCCGCAGCAGCAGTATGGCGCGCTCAACGTTGTGATGCTCGACTGCAGGAATATTGCGCAAAGCGCGATCGCCGGGTTGCGGCCGGCTCTTGCCGAGGTAGCGCGCCAGCGCCGAGACCACGGTGCGCTGCACCTGCGTGTAGCCGTACATCTCCGAGCTCGAAATGATGTACTGCGTGTGCCGGTGATGCCCCTGGTGATTGATGAACTTTCCCGTGTCCCGCAGAATGGCCGCGGCGCTGAGCCAGCCTTCGTATTCGAGCGGCAGCTCGTGCAATGCTTTTAGTTCGCGATAAAGCTGCAGCACATGATTGCGCACGGGCTCTGCGTGCCGAGGATCGACTCCGTAGCGCTTTGCGGTGACCAAAACGCTGTGCCACCGCTCCTGTTCCAATTCCCGATGAGCGGCGGCGCGAGCGTCCTGCTCGGCCAGCATCTGCGCCAGCATGCCATCGCGCAATCCGAGCGGAGAGTAATGAAAGCCTTTCAGCCCGAAGCTCTCGAGCAGTTCGGCGAACACCTCGACGCCCGCCACGATAATCTCTGCGCGGCGCGGACCGATTCCGGGTACCGCTTCACGTTCGGGCAATGTCATTTTGGCAAGTTTGGCGGCCAGCTTGCGCACGGCGCCGGTCGGAGCCATTCCGGCCATCTGGGCCGGCAGCGATGTCCCTTGCCCCGAGGTGCCGCGCGCCCCCTTGATGATCTTGCCGGAAGCCGCAACAGCTTCGACCAGTGCGGCGGCCGTGCCGGACGTAGCGATCACCAACCCCAATTTTGCGGCATGGATTTTGCGATGAGCGCGCCGGAGTTCCCGCGCAATAAGCTGACGCATACGCCGGATCCCATCCGCGGTCGGTGGATCGTCTTGCAAGAACTCTTCCGTCAGGCGGACGGCGCCAAGCGGCATGCTTACCGTTTCCTTGATGCGCTTTTGTTCAGAGAACGTAATCTCGCAACTGCCACCGCCCAGGTCGATCAACAGGACGCGGCCGCCCGTTCCTGGCTCATTTTGCATCAGGCCGCGATGAATGAGCCGGCCTTCCTCGAGCCCCGAGATGATTTCCATGTTCCAACCGGTTTCGGCCTTGACCCAGGCCTGAAATGCGGGCGCATTGCGCGCGTCGCGCATTGCCGAAGTGGCCACCACGCGCAGCTGGTCCACTCCGTAAGATTGCACGGCACGCTGAAATCGCTTGAGGGCCCGCAGCGTCGCTGCCATGGCATCGGGAGACACGAGGCCTGAGTCGAAGACGCTTGATCCGAGCCGTGTGACCTCGCGGTCCTCGTGCACTGTCTTCAGGCGATGCGCCACAACTTTTGCAATTTTGAGTCTGCAGGAATTGGATCCGACATCGATGGCGGCAAATGTGGGCATGGGGGCGTCGCACAATCTCCGAAGATAAGAAAAATTGTTCTTGGGTCAAGATACACGACCGAGCGAGGGTGAGTCCCAATGACGCCCCGCGCTCAGTGTGCAACAGCGACGACGGCTGCGTGATCATGGCTCGCGAACCAGCCAAGCACGCGCGACTCATACTCTCCCGGGGCAGCTGCGAACGCTTCACAATGCCCGGCATTGGCCGGCTCCCACAAAGCGACTGAGGGATTAAGGGCCTTCATCGTCTCGGAATGACGCGGGGGAAGGTTTGTATCCGCAAGCCCATGAATGAGCAGTACAGGAACACGGCTGTGGGCGACGGCATTCTCCGGCGATGCCTGCGTCAAGTCCACGCCGTAGCGCAACCGCACATAAGCGAGGCCCGCCCAAGAAGCCGGACGAAGCAGCGTTTTTCCAAGCCATGGCCCGGTATTGAATTGTTGACCGAGCCGGTCGTAAGCTGCTTCCTGAAAGGTGGCGAAAGAGCTCTCGGCAACCACCGCGCAAAAGTTAGGCTCAGCTGTCAGAGAGCGCAGAAGCTCCGCCGCGCCCATTGAATCGCCGAGTCCATCGATACATGGCGGAGACAGCGACGCATGGAACCACTCGTACCATCGCCGCACATCGGAGGCCTCGATCACTCCATACGTCGCGATCGGACCACCACTCTCGCCGTGCGCGCGGGCATCGGGTAAGAGAACTGCATATCCGTGCCTCAACAGCATGTCCGCATTCCCAAGCATATTGGCCCGATTGGCAGCCTGACCGTGTAAAAGGATCACTCCATCGCCATTGCCGGTAAGCGGCCGCATGCTCCATGCGCGCAGCATCGCGCCATCGTCCGCGGGGATCACGATGTCTGTCAGAACGGCATGATTCCGCGCGGCGACGGAGCTTGCATCTTCCCTTTCAGACGGAGTCAAGGGAACTCTTCGAGGATGGAGCGCGCCCTCGACCGCAATGAGGCCTATCGCGGCGCACAAGGCGAGCCACACCGCAACGCAAGCGATTCCCCACAGAACCGGCGGCCGCATACCAATCATTCCTTCAAGGATACGCGGAGCGGAAGGCAACGTTCCGAGTTCGGTTACGACTCTCTCTCAAGCCAGACGTCTCTCTTCCATCATTGTCACCGGATCCAGGCTTCGCACGGGGGGTTTTGCAGCAACAAGCGCGAGTGGTGCGGCAATGTTAGCGATTTGGTTTAGCAATTCAGCAGTCTGACTCCGGCAACACTCCAGCGCCTTCTCCAGCGATTCCTCAGCGAGCGTCTCGAGCAACTCTGTTAGTGCTTCGTCTTTGCGGCGCTCGCGAAGCCTGCGAGATGCAAGCTGGGCCAGTTCCTCCCAATCATGCCATTCGCCAACAACTCCCTGCATCAACTTGAGAGACTCCGCCATTCGTCCGGCTTGCGGATCTGTGCTCGCGAAGAGTTCCGCAAGATAACGCACATTCTTCATGCGTTTGCGGAAATCGTGAAGGCAGTCGACATCAAGTTTTGGAAACTCCGCGACCGCGTCGGAGAACATCTTGAAGACACCAGAAGGCGATGAAACCGGAATCAATGAATGACCGAGGACCTGTGCGCTTTCGAGTTCGACGCTCAGGCGGTCGAGCCGTTCTTGCCGATGCTTCAAATCGGCGATCAACGTCTTTGAGGCGATCTTTCGCTCCCGAGCAAGCCACTCGTCCAATTCTCCGATCTGCCGCAAGCTGATGCGACTTGACCGAGGTACGTAGCCCTCTGGCGTCGCCAATGTGCCACGCAGGCCAGAGAGTTTGGCGCGATACACATCTGTTTCCCGCACGGCGCTCAGTGACCCGCGCAGCTTCTCAGCGGATTTGTTCCAGCGTTTGGCAACTTGAGCGAGCGAGTGGGATTCAGGGTTGTTATCGAGTTGCGCCTGGAGCCGAAGCGTGGCGACGCGCAATCCATGGACATGCTTGCGGCTGGGCTTGCGGCGGCACGCATCCAACAGCGAGCGCCAGTTTTCAAAGGTCAGCTGCGGCAGCTGCTGAGCCGCGATGCTGGGCTGCGGGTTGTGACGAATTTGACCGGAATTCATCGTCCTTTAATCTTGTACCTTCCTATTTTGCACCACCCAAGCGGCTGGCGTTCCCACATAATGCAAGCGTTCGGGCTGTGCCGCACACTAAAACGACTGGAAAACCAAGCTGGTATTCTTCTCATGTCGGCGTCACGCGCCGATTTCGATGGAATCGCGCTGATTGGGCGATGTCTTTGCCCGACAGCAGCCACCTCAAGCGGGCCGAACGGGGCGGTTTTTGCGAGCTGATCAACCTCCCGGCCGGCTTCTTGAAGGGACACCTCTTGTTTTGGGGCCAGGACGGGATCGCTTTTGCCGTTCATCAGCGCTGCGCATTTCGAGCTTTTACCGCAATCTAGACCGAGAGGAGGAGAGACCTCGACTCCCTTGACGATGACGACCGAAACTGCACGTTCGACCGAAGTGCGCAAAGCGCCTTCTACGCTAGCCTCGTGGGCGCTCCTGTTGGCCATCTTCGCCACCGTTCAGTTGGCCGCTTTGTTTCGACCGCCACTGCTCGACGACGCGGACGCGAATCATGCCGAGGCCGCGCAGCATATGGCCGAGAGCGGCGATTGGGTAACGCTGAAAATCAATGGCATTCGCTATCTTGAAAAGCCACCGCTTCCCTACTGGATTGATGCGGTTCTCTACCGAGTGTTTGGCCAGAATGCTTTCGCCACACATTTGCCCAATTCGCTGGCGCTGCTCGGATGCGCGTGGATTGCCTGGTTGTGGGCAGACCGCGCCTGGGGCCGGCGCGCCGCGCTTTATGCAGGGCTGAGTATTCTCACGGCGATTGGACCATTTTTATATACGCGCTTCGCGATTCCGGAAGCGCTGCTGAGCTTTTTGTTTTTGCTGGCACTCTATTGTTTTCTTACAGGCATGGAATCGCAGCGGCCGGCCCGGTTTTATGTGATGTGGGCCGCGCTGGCGTTGGCCACGCTGACGAAAGGACTGATTGCGCCGGTGTTTTTTGCGGGCGCGGCGGTTCCGCTGATGCTGCTCAGTGGCCAATGGCGGCGGTGGCGCCAGTACAAACCATTTTCCGGTCTGTTGCTTTTTCTGGCGATCGCTGCGCCGTGGCACATTCTGGCCGGGCTGGCGAATCCTGACCAGGGTCATCCGATCGGTAATCATCCCACGCCGGGGAACGTGCACGGCTTCTGGTATTTCTACTTTGTGAACGAGCACTTCCTGCGTTTTCTGGGGCAGCGCTTTCCGCACGATTACAACAAACTGCCGTTGCTTGCGTATTGGCTGCTGCACCTGGTCTGGCTGTTCCCTTGGAGTCTCTTTCTGCCGGCAATGCTGGTGATCGCCTGGAGGACGCGTCGCTCCTGGATGCAACATCTGCGCCGCGATGCGGGCCAGACTGTCGATTTTTATCTCGACTACGCAGCTCGCGAGGATGTAGCCAGCTATGTCGCGCAGCTCAAATTCCGCGTGCGCACGATTTGGCTGTTGAGCTTGTTTTCAGCCTTCACGCTCCTGTTCTTCTCTATTTCGACTAACCAGGAGTACTACACCTTTCCGGCATGGCCGCCGCTGCTGATTCTGATTGCGGGTGTGCTGGCTACAGTGGAAGAAGGCAACCGGGATGGAAGGCCGCCGTTGTCGACCGCTTGGCTGAATGGCGCGCAGGCCGTGTTTGCGTTGGCAGGGGTTACCGCAGCTGCGGCTCTGGGATGGGGCTTGTGGGAATCGCGTAACCTGCCCTTTGTGCCCGACATCGGCACGTTGCTCGCCCATCGGGATGTGGGCGGCTACACGCTTTCGATGTCGCACCTGTTCGATCTCACGGGACCTTCGTTTGCTGCATTACGATTGCCAGCGACTCTGGCGCTGATCACTTTGCTTGTGGGGCCCGCCGCTGGGTGGATGCTGCGACGCAAGAAAAGACACATCGCGGCCACAGTCAGTGTGGGGTTAACGGCTGCGGTTTTTCTTATCGCCGCGCATATCGCCTTCGCGCGCTTTGAGCCCATGCTTAGCTCAAAGCCGTTGGCCGACACAATTCTGCGCGATGGTTCGCCCTCCGACTCGTTCATCATTTACGGGGATCAATCCGATGCGTCCTCGGTGATTTTCTATACGCATGCCCTCATGCGCCAACCGGCATTTCTCGTCCTTGAGCCATGCTCGCCGCATGGGAACGGATCTTCGCTCCTGTGGGGCTCTTGCTACCCCGACGCGCCGCATATCTTCCTGAGCGAGGATCAGTTGTCGAAGATGTGGGGCACGGGAACCCGCAAATGGATTTTTGCGCAGGACACCAACCAATCGAAAGTTGAGCAGTTGCTGGCGGGCCGGCTAATTCCAGTGCAATCCATCGCCGATAAGACGCTTTGGACCGACCGGCCGCTGAAGTAGGTTGTTGGCGCGGAACGCTATGTTGCGTCGCGCATTTTGCCGCCGGGCAGCAATTGCAAGACACGCCCGCGCCAAAGAATCCGATTTGAGGAATAGCTGGCGATCCAGAAGCAGAACCCCATCAGATCGCGAATCGGATATAAGACCAGAAGGCCGAACCAGCTGCGATCGCCGACAACGGCACGACCAATGACGAGGGCGAGGGCGAGGCGCGTCGCCACACTCAAGCCGAAGAGTGCGAGTCCAAGAGCAGGATGGCCCCATGCGGCCGCAGCTACCCATGCGAGCAATCCGAACGGGATGCTGAACGTGAGCGCGGTGCCGAAGTGACCCTTTGGCCTTGAAAAGCGCGTCGACTTCATCCAGCGCACCTGGTGCTTCAGCGAATCGGCAAAGGTCGCATTGATGACAATGTGATCGATGGCGTGGTGGCTGAGAACGACCTGTTGCCCCAGCTTCCAGGTTTCGTTGCCGAGCACAAAATCATCGGCGCAGTAGTCGGCCGTTACGCGAAAGCCGCCCATCCTGCGGATCGTGTCGCGCCGGAAGGCCATCGTGGGACCTAGCGTGAACTGCATGCCTTCCATAGCGCGGGCGGCCAGTACGCCTGACGTCATTTCGACCGACATGCCGACGGCCTCGAGCCTTGCCCACAACCCGCCGCCAGCTGCAACGCCGCGATACGGACAGGTGACTGCGCCAACGCGCTCATCGGCAAACGGCAACGCCACGGCGCGGAGGTAGTCCGGCGCGACGCGCACATCGCTGTCGCTGATGACTAAGATGTCGTATGTTGCCGCGGATTCCATCAGCTCCAGCGAAGCTACTTTAGCATTGATGTAAGAGGGCTCTCCGGTCGAAAAGAAGCGCGCGGGAATTTGCGGATAGCGCGCAGCGACGCGACGCGCTGTTTCCAGACCTGCGTCGTTGTCGGTTCGTGCGCAGAACAGGATTTCGTATTGGGGATAATCCTGCTCGAAAAAACTGGCCAGATGCGCGTCGAGATTCGGCTCTGCGCCATGAACTGGTTTGAGCAAGGTCAACGGAGGACTGAAGCCAGGCCGATGACTGAGATCGGCGAGGGCCGCGCGCCGTGCGCGAAGATAACCCGGTACCGCTACGAGCACGATGCCAGTGACAACCGTTGAAGCAAGAAGCCCGAAAGCTGCCAATCCGAGGAGAGCGAACAACATGCCGGACTAAGAATACCTGTCCAGAAGCTGGAACGGGGATGATGGTGCAATCATTTTCGATGGAACGGCGAACTTCGGGAAAGAATTAAGTGCTCCGCTACGAATCCCGCTTCGCCGCATTCCGGGCTGGCACGACCGTGGGCTTGCGCAACGGAACGATCGCTCCGGCGGAAATGGGCGCGCCTTGCTGGAAGCGCGTCAGCATCTCCGAACGCACATACTCAACAAAGCTCTGCATCTGGCGGTTCATCTCTTCCATGCGCTCGCGCATTTGCAGAATGATGCCGATGCCGGCGATATTGACGCCAAGGTCGCGGGCGAGGTTCAGGATGAATTCCAGGCGCTCAACGTCCTCCTCCGTATAGAGGCGGGTGTTGCCTTCGGTACGGGACGGCTTTAAAAGCCCCTCGCGCTCATAGAGACGGAGCGTTTGGGGGTGAATGCCGTACATTTCGGCCACCGCCGAGATCATGTACGCACCTTTCGATTTGCGTTTCGTCGCCATAGTTGATTTCCGCACCAGCTTATCGCAGGTCGCCGAAGAAAGTCTTACAACTTATCGAAAAGAGTCACGCGCGGATCCTGATTGTTCAATTTTGCGAGTTCCCGCATGATTTCGCGGCTTCGCTCATCTTGCAAATGCGGGACTACGACGTCGACGGTCACGATCTGGTCGCCGCGTTGGCCGGGATGGGAAGCGCTTTCGACGCCTCGTTCGCGCATGCGCAGTTTTTGTCCACTCTGCGTGCCGGGAGGAATCTTGAGCTGCGCTCGCCCATCGATCGTCGGCACGTCCACCTTGGCGCCCAGCGAAGCTTCGGGCACGGTGACTGGCACGGTGATGTAAATGTCGTCGCCCGTCCGCGTAAACACGGGGTGAGTGCCAATTCGGACGATGACGAACAGATCGCCGGAAGCGCCTCCACTCAGGCCTGCGTTGCCCTTGCCCTGGAGCCGAATGCGCTGACCATCGCGTGTGCCCGGCTTAATGCGGAATTCGACTGTCTCCGTTCGGCTTACCGTTCCTTCGCCATGGCACGTAGGGCAGTCGTTCGAGACGCGACCGGTACCGTTGCACCGTGGGCACTGGATATTGAATTTCATGCGGCCGCCCATTTGGGTCACCTGGCCGGTCCCATTACACTCCGGGCATGGGATGGGGCCGCCGGTATGGGCCTGCCCGTGGCACGTGGGGCAGACCTCCTGTCGGTGGATCTGCAGGCGCGCCTGGCCGCCCCGTATCGCCGTCCAGAAGTCTACAGTGGCTTGATATTCAAGATCTGTGCCGGGTTGCGGACCGCGTGGCCGCTGCTCATGGGCTCCGGTGAAGATGCCTGAAAAGATGTCTTTGAAGCTACCCCACGTGGAGGAGCCGGCGCCCGCCTGTGGTCCCGAAGCGTCTTGAAAGCCGGAGAAATCGAATCCACCGAAGTCGACCGGCGGCTGTCCGCCCGCGCTCTGTTGCCGCGCATAGGCCTCGGCTTGTGCCGGGTCAATCTGATCGGAATAGAAGCCAAGCTGGTCGTAAATCTTCCGCTTTTTCTCGTCGCTGAGGATGTCATTCGCTTCTGAGATTTCCTTAAACTTCTCCTCGGCCTTCTTGTCCCCCGGATTCACGTCGGGATGATAACGGCGCGCCGCTTTACGGAAGGCTTTGCGAATCTCCTCCGGCGTAGCGGTCTTCTTTACGCCGAGCGTCGCATAATAATCCTTGTTTTGTGTCGTGGCCATTTGTATTTTCTTATCTCAAATCATCTTACTGGCTGCTCGTTCCTTTTCATGCACCCTGAGTGCCAGGCTTCCCCGGAGTTCATCGGCGTTCATTAAGCGCCAGCGCAAGAGGTCCAAATCTCTCCAAAGAATCGACGAACTGGCAGCAGCCGTTTTCCGCTTTGCCTCTAAAATTTGGGGTGGACAACGCATGCGTCGCCCACCCCTGGTCTTCCCGCCGTAAGGCGGCTTCGCCTGGACGGCTAGTCCTACTTCTTGTCTTCGACGTCGACGTACTCGGCATCTATGACGCCTTCGTCTTTCTTCTGCTCCGCGCCTGACGCGCCGTCTGCCTGCGCCGTCGGACCGCCAGATTGCGAAGCATTCGCCTTATACAGGACCTCGGCCAGCTTGTGACTCGCGTGGGTCAGTTTCTCGTGAGCAGCTTTCAGTTCGCTCGACGACGGCGTTCCCTCCAAGGTCTTCTTCGCTTCGGCAAGTGCCGCTTCGACTTCAGTTTTATCGGCCGCCTGCACCTTTTCACCGGAGTCTTTCAGCATCTTCTCGATGTTGTAAACCATCGAGTCAAGCTGATTGCGAGCCTCGATCTCCTCGCGTTTCTCCTTGTCCTCGGCTGCGTGTGCTTCGGCTTCCTTGGCCATCTTTTCGACCTCTTCCTTGCTGAGACCCGAGCTCGAGGTGATGGTAATGCGCGTGTCCTTGCCGGTGGCGTTGTCCTTCGCGGTCACGTTCAGAATGCCGTTGGCGTCGATGTCAAAGGTGACTTCGATCTGCGGCACCCCGCGTGGCGCGGGAGGAATACCTGCCAGCTTGAACTTGCCGAGGGTACGATTCTGCCCCGCCATCGGCCGCTCGCCCTGGAGTACATGGACTTCGACTTCAGTCTGCGAATCCGCTGCCGTCGAGAAGGTCTCCGTCTTCTTGGTCGGGATGGTCGTGTTGCGCGGAATCATCGGCGTTGCCACGCCGCCGAGGGTTTCAATCGCCAGTGTCAGCGGTGTCACATCGAGCAGCAAAAGGTCCTTGACCTCACCGGCCAGCACGCCAGCCTGCACCGCTGCGCCGATAGCGACGACCTCGTCGGGATTGACGCCCCGATGAGGTTCCCTGCCGAACAGGCCTTTGACGAGTTCCTGAATCTTGGGCATGCGCGTCTGGCCACCCACGAGGACTACTTCATCGATCTGGCTGGTCGTGACGCCGGCATCGGTCATCGCTTTCTTGCACGGCTCAAGCGAGCGCTCCAGCAGATCGGAGACCATCTGTTCCAGCTTCGCGCGGGTCAGCTTGCGCACTAAGTGCTTGGGGCCGGTCGCGTCCGCCGTAATGAAGGGCAGATTGATCTCCGTCTCGACGGTGGTCGAGAGCTCGATCTTGGCCTTTTCCGCTGCGTCTTTCAGGCGTTGCAAAGCCATCTCATTGCCCTTCGAACTTAGATCGAGGCCTTCATCCTGCTTGAATTCGGCAATGAGCCAATCGACGATGCGCTGGTCGAGGTTGTCGCCGCCCAGGTGCGTGTCGCCGTTGGTCGATTTGACCTCAATGACGCCTTCACCCACTTCGAGGATTGAAATATCGAATGTGCCGCCGCCAAAGTCGTACACGGCGATGGTCTCGTCCTTCTTCTTGTCGAGGCCGTAGGCCAAAGCGGCCGCAGTCGGCTCGTTCACGATGCGCTTCACCTCGAGACCGGCTATCTTGCCTGCGTCCTTGGTGGCCTGGCGTTGCGCGTCGTTGAAGTACGCCGGCACAGTGATCACGGCCTCGTTCACCGGTTCGCCTAGATAGGCCTCTGCGCTCTTCTTCAGCTTCTGGAGAATCATGGCCGAGATTTCCGGCGGCGTGTACTCCTTGCCCTGGGCCACAATGGCGACGTGGTCGCCCTGCGCGACAACCTTGTAGGGCACCATTTTCATCTCATCATTCACTTCGTCGTAGCGACGACCCATGAAGCGCTTGATCGAGAAGACTGTGTTCTCGGGGTTGGTGATCGCCTGGCGCTTGGCGACCTGACCGACCAGCCGCTCGCCGCTCTTCGAGAAAGCTACGATCGAGGGCGTGGTGCGCGCACCCTCTTCATTTGGGATCACTTTGGGCTCGCCACCTTCAAGGACGGCGACGCAAGAGTTTGTGGTTCCCAGATCAATTCCGATAATTTTTGCCATGTTGGGGTTCCTGCCTGCTTAGATTTAGACATTTATAAGATGCATGATTGAGTGGATTAGTGTCAACTTTTTTGATTCTTTTCCTGCAACCCCGGAGATGCTGGGTCCGAAGCAGCCACTCAGGGATGTCGGACCGAAATCGTCTCACAGCGTGATCCAAATCACTTGCCGAGGATATCCGACTGATTTAGTCTCCTTTTATACCCGATTAAAAGAGTCGCATATTGAAGGAGCAAGCCTTGTACCGGATTTTGGAAGCCAAGCTGTACCAACTTTGCTGGGCAGGAGTGATGCTTGGCTGCGTCAGTCTTTGCGCTAGCGCACAGGAAAAGCCCTATTTTGTCACCTACTCGCACGATCTCGAAGAACCGGGAAACCTTGAAATCGAGACCAAAACTGCTCTCGCTCGACCCCAGGGAGGAAACCGTTACGGCGCTTCGGCGATGGAGCTGGAATACGGGGTGAGAGCCTGGTGGACGTCAGAGCTCTATCTAGATGGACAAGCCACAGCCCAGGATTCAACGCTTTATACGGGCTTCCGTATTGAAAATCGCCTTCGACCTTTGATGCAGGAACATGTCATCAACCCTGTTCTATATGTCGAATACGAAAACACTTCCGGTGCCGACAAGACCATCCTCGAAGTCGTCGGTCATGATGGCCAGTCTGACCTGGCTGTCGCCAACGGCGATGCCCGTCGCGAACACCAGCACGAAGCGGAATTGAAGCTGATTCTTTCCTCCAACCTTCGGGCATGGAACATCTCAGAGAATTTCATCTCCGAGAAGGATCTGAACCACTCTCCCTGGGAATTCGGCTATGCGCTGGGCGCCACGCGACCGTTGCGCGCTGAAGGGGGGGGCCGAGCCTGCACGTTTTGCGCCGAGAAGTTCATTACCGGCGTGGAGGCTTACGGCGGCCTCGGCGACACCTTTTCGCTGACGCTGCGCGACACATCGCATTATGTCGCTCCGCTGATTGGATGGCAGCTCCCTAAAGGCGCACGGCTGAGCTTTTCACCAGGATTCGGATTGACGAATTCGAGCCTGGACCGTGTCTACCGCGTGGGCCTCGCCTTCGAGCTGAACCAGGTGGGAAACTGGTTCCACAGCGGAAACGGGGGGGCACAATGACCCGCCGTTTCCTTTTGATCCTCTGCCTCATCTTGGGTACCGCCCTTATCGCTGTCGCAGCTTCGAGCTCGCGATGGGACCATGTTCCAGCCAAAGAGCACGCGCGGGCTAATCCATTCGCCGATCATCCCGATGCAGTTCAGGCCGGAGCCCTCGTTTATCGGGACCATTGTCTGCAATGCCACAAGTCGGACGCGAGGGGGGATGGCCACAAGAAACCGGCCTTGCGCAGCGAGCGTATTCGCACCGCGACGGATGGCGATATCGAGTGGTTCCTACGCCAAGGGGACCTTGGCCACGGGATGCCGTCCTGGTCCAGCCTGCCGGAAGCACAGCGTTGGCAACTGGTCGCCTATCTCCGCTCCCTCCAGTAGCGGCTGAACTACGTAGCGGCTAAACCACGTCGGCCTGAATCCCAGAGTCTGGAGATCCCGGCATTCAGGCTGAACCGGCGAGGCCACGAAGGCCGCTTCGACCTGCCGTCCGTCACAATCAGCCACTGCCCTCATCAATTACCCTCGACTGTTCCGGTTCAGATGCCGACTGCTGAGGCCCAAACCCGTTATCCGTTGACGCAGGGAATCAACCCATGGCTGGTGACGGTCTCCGTAATGCTTCCGACGTTTATGGAGGTGCTGGACACCGCCATTGCGTCGGTGGCGCTGCCGTACATCGCCGGTAGCCTCTCGTCAACCAACTCCGAGGCTACATGGGTGCTGACCAGCTATCTGGTGGCGAACGCGGTGATCCTGCCGGCGTCGAACTGGTTCGCGCGGCGGTTTGGGCGGAAGCGGTTTCTGCTCATTTGCGTCACCATTTTCACGGTCGCTTCGTTCTTTTGCGGAGCAGCCCCTTCCCTCGGGGTGATCCTGCTGGCTCGTGTTTTGCAGGGTGCGGGCGGCGGTGCACTGCAGCCGCTTTCGCAGTCGATCCTGCTGGAAAGCTTTCCACCGGCGAAGCGGTCAATGGCCATGGCCGCCTATGGTCTAGGCATCGTAGTGGCACCGGTACTGGGACCGACGCTCGGCGGCTGGCTTACTGACAGCTTCAGCTGGCGCTATGCCTTTTACATCAATATTCCGGTCGGCATTCTGGCAGTGGTGCTGATTGCCAACTTCGTCCACGACCCGCCCTTCATCAAGAATGCGAAGGTGGGTGCCTTCGACAACATCGGCTTCGGCCTGCTGATTGTTTGGACTGGCTGTTTGCAGGTTGTGCTCGACAAAGGCCAGGAAGACGACTGGTTTGGCGCGCTCTGGGTGCGCTGGGCGGTGGCCGGAATCATCGTGGGATTTATCGGCTGGATCTGGCGTTCGTGGACAAAGAAGAATGGTCTTGTCGACCTGCATGTGCTCAAAAACCGCAACTTCCGCACCGGCTGCTTCCTGATCGCCTTGTTGGGCGCTTGCATCTACATCACGATCACCATCCTGCCGCTTTACTACCAGGAAGTCATGGGCTATACGGCATTCACTGCCGGGCTTGTCGTGGGCCCGCGCGGCGTAGGTTCGTTTATCGGCTCGCCGGTCATTGGGATTCTCGGTTCGCGGATCGACAACCGCAAGCTGCTAAGCCTGGGATTTGTGGGGTTCGGTGTCTGCGCTTTGTTCTTTGGTATGGTCAACCTCGACATCGGTCCTTACACGCTGCTGGTTCCAATCACGCTGACAGGCTTTGCGCTGAGTTTTGTCTTCGTTCCCCTCGCCACAATGACCACCGCGACGCTTTCGCGCGAAGAGATGGGCAACGCGACCGGGCTCTTCAACATGCTGCGCAACATTGGCGGGTCGATTGGGATTGCGATGGCTACCACGGCTATCATCCGCCGCGCGGCGTTGCACCAGACGGAGATCGGGGCGAATCTCACTTCATCGAGCGCAGTGCTGCAACAGAAGTCCGCACTCATTTCGACGTATTTAAGCCATCAAGTGGGCCATGCGCAGGCTCTGCCGGGATCGATGGGATTGGTCTACGGGCTGATGCAACAACAGTCGGCGCTGATGGCGTATGTGGACGTTTTTCGATGGACTGCGCTGTTGGCGTTTTTCTGCGCGATTGCCGTGTGGCTGTTCAAAAAACCTCTGAAGCATGCGGTTCCGCCGCCCGGTGCTCACTGAAAGAACCGCATAAACCGGCGTCTCCGTTGGACCTTTCCTTCGAATGACTTGTAGTGTCCGACATTCCCTCGGCGACGCGCTTGGTACAACTCCCCCCAATCGCGAGGCATCCATTCCGGAGGAACGCGAAGTCCCCCAGCGGCCGGCTTCGTTTCGAATTCGCTGTTGGGAGTTGAGCCATGCACAAATTCGGTAAATTTGGGTTTTCAGTGGTCCTTTGGTTTTCAGTGGTCCTTTTCGGTGCGGTTGCAACCTTGGCAAGTTCGCAGGAGATGAACCCCACGGCAACACCGCCACCGTCGCCTACGACGCCGCAAGGTCCATCCGAATATCAAGACGGCGTGCCCGTTTACAAGATCCAAGTAGTTGCGCGTGACATTCCGGCAATCAATTATTTTCACCGCCAAGGCTCAACCAAAATCGGTTTTGAAGGAACGTCGCTGCTGCCGGGAGCGAAGGGCGATGCGAAGGTCGATGCGGCGTCAGGTCGTACCTCCATCAATCTTCATCTTGAGGGGTTACCCCCTGCGAACGGCTTCGGGCCCGAATATCTCACGTATGTTCTTTGGGCGATTTCTCCGGAAGGCCGGCCAGTGAATCTCGGTGAGGTGTTGCCGACCGGCTCCAAGAATAAATTCGATGCGACAGTCACAACAAATCTCCAGGCTTTCGGCTTGATCGTTACCGCTGAGCCGTACTTTGCTGTCACAGTACCGAGCGACCTGGTCGTGATGCAGAACGTTGTGACGGACAAAACGCAAGGCGTGATCGAGCAGGTGAACGCGCACTACACGTTGCTGCCGCGGGGAGCGTATGCCGAAACGGCTGGACGCCACTCTGTGCTCCATCCGATTACACGCGATGAACGCTCGCCGCTGGAACTTTACGAAGCCGAGAACGCCGTCCAGATTGCAGATGCCGCGGGTGCGGAACAATATGCGGCCGACACGATGGCCACGGCGAAGACGGCCTTGCAAAACGCGGAGGGGTTGGACGCCCATAAGAGCGATCGCAAGCAGACCATCACGTTCGCGCGCGAAGCCGTGCAATCGGCTGAAGACGCGCGGCTCATTACGATTCGCAAAATCAAGGCTGAAGACGATGCAGCGCAGTTGAAAGCTCGCAAAGACGCCGAGCAAGCTGCGCAACAATCGCAACTAGCCGCCCAGCAAGCCCAGGCGGCAGCGGACCAGCAGGCAGCGCAGCGGGCGCAGGCTGAGGCGGCGGCGGCCGAAGCCGAAGCTCGTGCGCAGAAGGCTCGCGAAGAACAGCAGGCAGCCGAGCAAGCAGCACAACAGGCAAGCCAGCAAACCGAGCAGATGCGCGAACGGCTGAAGCAGCAGTTGAATCAGGTTCTGCAGACCACGGAAACGGCCAGGGGCTTGATCGTGAACATGTCGGACGTGCTGTTTGATTTCAACAAATACACGTTGAAGCCAGACGCGCAGGTGAAACTGGCCAAGGTATCGGGAATTCTGCTCGCGTATCCAAATCTGAAACTGCAGGTCGAGGGATACACCGACAACATCGGATCGGACGAGTACAACCAGAAGCTTTCGGAAGAACGGGCAGATGCGGTGCGCCAATTCCTGGTCGCGCAAAGCGTGCCGGACGGCAATATAAGCGCGGAAGGCTATGGAAAGAACGATCCGATCGCGGATAACTCAACGAACGCGGGGCGGGCACAAAACCGGCGGGTGCAGCTCGTAGTTTCCGGCGCTGCCATCGGTATCCAGGAAAGTGCGCCAGGTGCTCAATCGAATGGAACGCCGACGCAGCCGATGCAGCAGCCCCAGGGAGCAGAAACCGGCACGCCGGCCTCGGGCGTCTCGAATCCACCGCAATAGCCCTTTGTATCCAATGCCCGATCGCGAGTCCTGCCGAATTACTTTTCGGTGACGAGCGGCAGGAATCTCCGCAGTCCTTCGTCGTAACGCTCGATGCGTCCCGTCAGGATGTCGTAGTACCAGCCGTGCACCGCCAAGCGTCCCTCTGACTTTGCACGCGCGACAGATGGTTGCGCGCAAAGATTCTTTAGTTGGGCAACTACGTTGCCGCGGATCAAGGAAGCGAGTTCGGCGTTCGGCCCTTCGGCAGACTTCAATGGTTGGCGGTGGCTGAAAGCGGCCTCTACGTGATGCAGCCAGCGGCTTGCCTTGGGCAACGCCTCAAGTCCCCTGCGGTCAAGGGCAGCCTTCATGGCGCCGCAGTCGGAGTGGCCGCAGAGAATTGCGTGTTTGACCTTCAGCACTTCCACTGCGTACTCGATCGTAGCTGTACAGCCGTCGACGTCGTTCCCGGCAACAGGCACGACGTTACCCGCATTGCGCGTAATAAAAAGATCGCCAGGACCCGTGCCAAGAATCAAATCCGGCACAATCCGCGAGTCGGAACATGTGATAAAGAGACATTCCGGCGCCTGCGAGTCGGCAAGCAGGTGGAATTCTTTCCGGCGGCGAGGAAAGACTTTTGCCAGAAACTTCTTGTGTCCTTCTATGAGCCGATCCACCTTATCCTCCATTGGCCTGACCTTTGAAAGATCGGGCTCCCCTGCATAAGCCTACAGCAGCGACGGTCGAAATATTATCCTGTAGCGAGATGCCTCCGCAGTGCCGCAAAGGAGATCCATTCCTGTGAAACCTCTCGCTGTAGTTTTCGGCAGCACGCTGCTGGCAGCATCATTGTTTGTGGTTCCTACGCGGGCACAAAGTCCGGCGCAATCAGCCACTCAAACAGTTGACATGCTCGCACCCACCTTGCGTCAGCGAATCGACCAGATTGCGAATCAGGTGCTGGAACTGCGTGGAGTGCCATCGGCAAGTATCGCCGTGGTCGAAGGCGGAAAGCTGGTATACACGCATGCGTACGGCTTGGCTCGCCTTGATCCGGCGGAGCACGCGACGCCGGCAATGCGCTACTCGATAGGATCGATTTCGAAACAGTTTACGGCCGCGGCGATTCTCCTCCTACAGGAACAGGGCAAGCTGCATCTCGACGATGCGGTCGGCAAGTATGTGCCCGGCCTGACACGGGGAAATGAAGTGACGATTCGCCAGATTTTGTCGCATACATCGGGCTACCAGGACTACTGGCCCGAGGACTACCTGATGACGCCAATGATGCAACCGACGACGGCGGGGCAGATTTTGGACACTTGGGCCAAGAAGCCGCTCGATTTTGAGCCCGGCACCCAGTGGCAGTATTCGAACACGAATTACGTGATTGCAGGATTAATCGTGGAGAAGGTGAGCGGCGAGCGGCTGATGGATTTTCTCGAAGAGCACATCTTTCACCCGCTGGGGATGACATCGGTGTGGGACTCGGATGAGACGAAGCTGACCTCGACCGATGCCACGCCTTATGTTCGTGCGGCGCTGGGACCTCTGCGCCCCGCCCCAAAAGAGGGGCGCGGCTGGATGTTTGCCGCCGGCGAATTAGCAATGACTCCGCACGACCTGGCTCTTTGGGATGGGAGCCTAATCGGACAAACGCTTCTAAAGCCCGAGAGCTATAGAGCAATGTTCACAGAAGTCAAGTTGAAAGACGGGAAGGGCACGCATTATGGGCTAGGCGTGGAAGTGACCGAGGAAAGCGGACACCGCGCCATCGAACATTCCGGAGAAGTCACGGGTTTTGTCTCCGATAATATCGTGTTGCCCGATGACGGCGTGGCTGTGGCCGTGCTTACTAACCACATGGCAGGCGGCGCAAGCCAGGTCGCCGGCCTTGTTGCCGAAGCGGTTACCGGCGATAAGGAGCAAACCAACGCAGAGAGGCAAGCGCTCGAAATCTATCGCGGACTGCAGAAGGGACAGATCGATCGCAGCCTGCTGGCGCCGAATTTGAATGATTACTTTTCGGCGCAGACCGTGGGCGACTTCAAGAACAGCCTTGCGCCTCTTGGGGAACCGCTGACGCTTCACCAGACCGCGACAGAACTCCGCGGAGGCATGACGTTCCGCGTTTTCGACATTGTGTATCCGGACAAACGCCTTCGTCTCACCACATATACCTACCCGGACGGCAAGTTGGAACAGTACCTAGTGGAACCTGTGAACTGAAGCGGGGCCCGACTCCGCGGTTCGTTTCTCAGATGCTCTTGTTGCCTAGCGCGGGTCGACGGCTCGCGGCCCGCTCCGCGTCATCAGGTCCACAAAGGGTCCCGCGACGCGATCGCCGGTGACGGACTTACCGAAAAAGTCGGAGTCGATGTTCTTGTAAATCGGCAACGGCTTCACGTCGCCTTTCACGGTCATGGTGAGTTCCAGCTTGTCGGGATCAAGGGCCGCCGCGATCTCGGCCATGGTTCCGTGCAGATCCCAGCCGCGCTGCTCGCGCCACGATTTCAGGTTGTCCCACTCCGGCGGCTCAGGGAACTTGACGCGCAGGAATGGCTGACCGAACATAGCTGGCCCCGGCTGCGCACCATAGACATTGCCATCGGCATCGTTGTGCCCGTTGTTGAACTCAATGGCCGAGCGGCCGGTGGTCGAAAAGATGTTGTCATGGACCATCAGGTTGTGCACGTCGTTGGTGTGGCCGCCAACGGGGCGCGGACCATTGATGCCAGAGACCGTATCGACGCAGACCTCTTTGCAATCGAGGAACAGATTGTAGGCGATGATGACATTGTTGGTATCGCGGATCAGGATGCCGCCGGTGAGGTCGGAGAAGATGTTGTCGTCGATTTGATTGAGATCGTCGCTGCCCTCAATGTGGATGGCGTGCGGATTGACATTGCCAGGGATGTCGGCGAAGACGTTGCCTGTGATGCGGACGTTGGCGTTACCGATGTCGAGCCAGATGCCGTTGGCATGCCGGATGTGGCGAATCACATTGTTGCGGAAGAGCAGGTTGTGGGCGACGTGCATCTTGGTGCCGCCCGATTCGGACATCATTGCCGCATCCTGCCAGCCGATCCATTCAAAAAGATTCTTCTCGACTAAGGTTGACTGCGGGCCGCCGGTTCCGCCCAGGCCCTCGATGCCGCAATAGCGGAACGTATTGCCGCGCACCACGTCGAAGCCAACTGGCTGCGGCGGACGCGAAGCTGCCCAGTCCTCATTGCCGATGTCGAGTCCCACGCTGTTGGCCCATTCGAAGGTGTCGTCTTCAAAGATGAAGTGATTGCCGCGATTGACTGAAACCATCCCACGCTGGGGCACGGGAAAACCGTTGCCCGCATGCATGAATGTGATGCCCTTGACGCGGATGTAGCTTTGGTAGCGCAGCGCCGGCGAGAAGATCTGCTCCTGCGTGGTGATCTCGATGGTGTGCTTGGCGGGGTCATCGTCGTTGGCGAGACGAATGTGGAGCGTCAAGCCGTTGGTCTCGATCCAGACCTTACCGGCTTCCGGCTGGAACTCCTTGAACAGCGGCGACCAGTGAATGTTGGTGAAGTAGTTCATGGACCTTGGCGAGGGTCCGGCCAGTTCGCTGGCGGTCTCCACCGGCTCAAGCGGATGGCCATCGACAAAGACAAGGCCGCGGCGCCGGAAATAGGTGCCCATGTTGTCTTCGGCGTAGCGCAGCCAGGTTCGGTTGCCGATGACGTTGTCGACCTCGAAGGGGTTGTAGGCATCGGGGAAGAGCGACGCATCGAGATGCAGTTCCCATGCCTTCACCGGTTGCTTCGTTTGCGGGTCGATGCCGTAATTCCAGCCCTCGCTGCGCTGCCAGCCGGTGACGATCCGGGAGCCTTTGACGATGACTTTGGCTCCCGGCGCAGCTTCGTAGCTGATCATTGCGTCGGGCCCTGTGCCGCCGTGCGCCGGGCGGATCATTTCGCGGTAGACGCCTTCGGCGATGACCACGCGCTCGCCGGGTTGGAGCACTTGTGCAGCTTTGTCGATGGTGCGGAAGGGATGCTCCCTGGTCCCGGTACCGCTGTCGTCTGCGTTCTTCGCCTGGCAATCCACGTAATAGGTCTTCGAGAAATGCAGTGGCGCCTTCTCCCACGTGGGAAACTCGGTGCCGTCAGGCATGGTGGAGTTCGACGCGAACGCGGCTGCGGCAAGACAGGACAAAAACACAAAACTAAGAATGCGCTTCAACTGAAAGTCTCCTCGGGGGCCGCCGGGGATCTGCTGCAGGCCCGGCGAAGCGTTTCTTCCGCGCCGCAATAGTAAAACGCTTTTCTTTTCTTTGTCGAGGATCATCGCAGCACCATCTCAATTCATCAATCATGTTCTATCAGGCACAGCGTCGTTGGATTCCCCTATCCGTTACACTTGAAGAGGACCTATGTTTGAGACGCTTACAGATAAACTGCAGCGCGCCTTCAAGAATCTGCGCGGCCAGGGCACGCTCACCGAAGAGAACATTGCCGAAGCTCTGAGCGAGATTCGCGTCGCTCTGCTCGATGCCGACGTCAACCTGAACGTGGTGCGCGACCTGATCGAGCACATTCGCGTCAAGGCCGTTGGAACAGAGGTGCTGACAGCGCTTTCGCCTTCCGAACAGGTCATCAAGATCGTTCGCGACGAGTTGATTGAACTGCTGGGCAAAGATACGGCTCGGTTCAAATTTGCGTCGCAGCCTCCGACGGTAATTTTGATGGCCGGGTTGCAGGGTTCCGGCAAGACGACAACCAGCGGCAAGCTGGCGGCTTGGCTCAAGAAGGGCGGACATCGGCCCATTCTCGTTTCAGTCGACGTGTATCGCCCAGCGGCGCGCGAGCAGTTGAAGGTGGTGGCGAAGTCGATTGACGCCAAGATCTACGAAGGCGATTTGAAGGGCGAGGCGCCTGGATCGGCGCTGGTGGAGCGTTTGGCTTCAGAGGCGCGGCGCGAGGCACGCAACTTCGGCTTCGACACGCTGATCGTCGATACCGCAGGCCGTCTGCACATTGATGAAGATCTGATGGGCGAGATGGAGCGGCTCAAGAAGCTGCTTAATCCGCAGGAGATTCTCTTCGTCGCTGACGCGATGACGGGACAGGACGCTGTCAACTCAGCGCAGGATTTTCACTCGCGACTGGGACTCACCGGCGTGGTACTGACCAAGATGGACGGCGATGCGCGCGGCGGCGCGGCGCTGTCGATTCGCCACGTGACAGGGCAGCCCATCAAGTTCATCGGCGTGGGCGAGAAGCCGGACGCTTTCGAGCCGTTTCATCCGGATCGGATTGTCGGTCGGATTCTCGGCATGGGCGACATGCTGTCGCTGATCGAGAAGGCCGAGTCCACGCTCGACCGGAAAAAGAGCGAGGAGTTCGCGAAGAAGGCGCTGCTGGGTGATGGGTTTACGCTTGAAGATTTTCGCGATCAGTTGAGGCAGATCAAGAAACTCGGTTCGATGGAATCGATTCTCAAGATGCTGCCTTCTGTTGGGCCGTTTGCGGGTATGCAGCAGGCAGCGGGCCAGGTGGACGAGAAGCAGTTTGTGCGTCTCGAAGCAATCATCAACTCGATGACGCCGCACGAGCGGCGCAATCACGAGATCATCTCCGGTTCGCGGCGCAAGCGCATCGCGGTCGGCTCAGGGACCAGCGTGCAGGATGTGAACCAACTGCTACGGCAGTACGCGCAGATGAGCAAGGTCTTCAAGCAGATGGGCAAAGGCGGCCTGGCGAGGAACATGATGCGCGGCGGCCTCGGCGCGATGGGCCTCGGCGGCCGGCAGAAGTTCGGGCGATAGGTTGCAAACATGACCCCTCTGCAGGATCAGCTCGACGAGATCACCGCGAACACGCGGAATCTCGTGCAGGCGGAGCGGCTGGCCGTCGGCGAGCGCGCGGTTGAAGAATTGTTCGCAACCGGCATCGAAGAGAGCATCCTGCCTGTCGGCGCAATCGCTCCGGAGTTCGCGCTGAAAGACTCTAACGGCAAAGTGGTGCGTTCGGCGGACCTGCTTGCCAGCGGCCCGCTGGTGATCAAGTTTTTTCGCGGGCGGTGGTGCCCTTACTGCATGACGGAGCTTGAGGCGTGGCGCGATCTCTACGGACAGTTGCGGGAGCGCGAGATTCTGATGGTCGCGGTTGGGCCGCAGATTCAGCGGCAGAGCGACTTCATGGCGGGGCAGCACGGACTTCCCTTCCCTGTGCTGACCGACACGAACAGCCTGGTGGCCGAGCAGTTTGGGCTGGTCTACACGGTGCCCGAGTATTACCGCGATTACTACCTCTCCATTCTCGTCAATATTCCGTTCGTCAACGGCGAGAAGAGCTGGCGGCTTCCTTTGCCCGCCACCTACGTGCTCGCGAAGGATCGGACGATCCTCTTCGCCGAAGCTCACGCGGATTTCCGGGTGCGGCCGGAGCCGGAAGAGGCGCTCGCGGCTGCCTTCGCTGCACAGAGCCGTTGAAGGCCAGGAGCGATTCAGGTGTCTCCTCTACAGGTGGGCGCAATGTTCTGCAAAATCACTGTGGATAAATACAAATATTGGGGGTAGGGGGGGGCCTTGCCCTTCCTTCTCGTGAATTGCGGCGTTGGCAAAGTAGTACACCCCCATAGGGGGGTGGGGTCCCCGGGGTCCCCCAGGGGGGGTGGTACAAGACTCATCCCGGTCGCGCTGGCTACTCTTCCGTCCACCCTTTCATTCTGCGCTGAAGCGCTGAAATTCTTCGCAAGGGGGACTCGCGCCCCTTACTATTTGTCCGGAAGGAATGCGGCGAGTTTTGCTCTCGCGGTTTCGAGTGTGATTCCTCGAAGGAGAAGGACCTTGCTGCGCGCGAGCTGGCCGGAAACCATCTCGACAGAGTTTTTGGACAGGCTGAAGGTGTCGGCGACGAAAGCAATGAGGGCTTCGTTGGCGCGGCCTTCGATCGGTGGCGCGTGTACGGCGATTTTGAGTTGAGCCGTGGCTCCTTCGCCGTAGATGCCGGTGATCGCGGTTTTCTTGGCGCCGGGCTGGGCGCGCACAGCGAGTGTGATGGCGCCGACGGTGGCTCGCACGAAGGCAATGGAAGGAGACATCGGGCGTTTTCCTTTCGGGGCACCATGGAGATACCGGAAGGGCGGATCGCTGGCTCAGGATAACTTCAGTTGGATAACTTCCCTAAAGCCTAATTTTCGGTAGAAATCCTGCTGGACTGTTCATCAAAGACTGATTTCAAGGTTGGCGGTCATTTGGCGGCGATCCTGATCGGCCACCTGTGATTTTGACCGCGCTACCTCGACAGCGGCCAGCCTCCGGATTCGAAATGATGTATATCCACAGATTGCTATCCGGACTGCGCAGTTGGGAGCCATGCATGTACCTACCTGCATGCCTGTTACGACACCCACTTCTTTCGAGCATTCAAGGCCGCGTCGCGAAAAGCCGCATGCAAGGGATCGAACGCCGAGTGCGACATCTTTTCCACGGCAGGCGTGGCATTCTCCGGTGTGCCCGATCCAAACGGTGGCTGCGGGTCATATTCCAGAGCCAGCGTAAGGAACCGCGCATAGCCCTCGCCCCGCAACTCCGCGGCGACGCGAAGGCCGAAATCGATTCCCGCGGTGATGCCGCCGGCGGTGATGCGATTACGGTCTTGCACCACACGGTTCACCACAAGCTCCGCTCCCAGCTGCGGCAGGATGTCCCGCACCGACCAATGCGACGTCGCTTTGTAGCCACGCAGAAGGCCGGCCGCGCCGAGAACCATGGATCCTGTGCACACGCTCGTCACGAGCTTCGCGGTCTTTGCACGCTGCGCCAGAAAATCGAGGGTTTCGCTGTCCGACATCAGCGCCACAGTGCCTTGGCTTCCGCCCCCGATAAACAGAATGTCCACAGGATCGGCACAATCCGCGAAGGTTTTGGACGGCTGGATGATAATGCCAGTGTCGCTTTTCACCGGGTCCTTGGTCTTGGCGACAAGCTCCACGTTCACGCCCGGGAGATAGCCAAATACCTGCTGCGGACCGATCAGATCGAGCGCTGTCATTCCTGGATAGATCAGCATCGCGATTTCTGCCGGTTTCTCCGGCATCGAATGTTGCTTGCCGCTCGTGTCCTGCGTTTGTTGCTGTGCAACGGCCATCTTGGCGACGGCCGCGCTCAAAGCCGCGCCGCATAACTGTTGGCTGAATTCTCGCCGGTTCATATCGATGCCCCCTTTGACTGCACTCTTCTTCAATGGCTGCCGCCATGGAGCGGCGATGGCGTTCCGTCCGACCAATTGCCTACCGGAATTTCAATTGTGGTATAGCGTCCTGTTTTTTCTTCGTGCGCGCCCAACGGAACGTCCTCTCCCAAGCCGGATCCCAAGGACTTAGGGTCAATTTCGGGAACAAACAACATCACGTGGGGAAGCCAGGGTCCTTTGATGCTGGCATTCAAGTACCCTTGCTTTGACATCATGTAGGACAGCGAGCCGGGTTCGGGTGTGGGCAACGCACCTTTCGCGATGCCGTCTGTTATGGCGTCCTCTATCTGAGTGTTCGAACGTCCGGCAATCGCCAGTTCGGTCTTTTTGAGGTAGATCGGAAGATAAGACCGCGTAGCCGCAGCGGTAAGGCAGATCGGACCGTGTATCTTCGGATCCCAAAAGGCCGGATTGTTTTTCGGTAAGTCCCAAGATCGTCCCACCAGACATACGAAATCGTTCTTCCCCTCCACGGCCGTTTCATAGCCGTGCCGTCCAAGAACTAGCACCTTGGCCCCGCTTGAAATGGAGTTCGGGCCGGCGCTGCGGGCCATCGCAATCTCCGCATCGCGGTCCATCAGATAGGGATCGATTGAGACCATGGTGGACGGCGCTGCGGTGTCTTGCGCCTGTATCCGCCACGGCGTCGAAAAGCCAGACAAGAATACAAAGGCAAGAAAAGCAAATACAAGGAATCTTCGGCCGCCGATCATTTTTTCCTTTCGAGGTTGCATCGTTTATCCCTCCTGTCACGTTCGCTCTTGCCTGACAATAGTTACTGCCTTGCATGGAGTTGTTAGTTGCAGGCGGAGCTCTGAAACCGCGATGCCCCGCCCGTTTCTCTCATGCGTCGGGGTACGGACCATCCTGTACCAAAAGGTCTACTGAATATCTCGTTACATCCCCTTGCTTGCTGCCGACGGATAGCCGGCGGCAGAACCGAAATAGCACTCGAGAGCCTCCACCTTCCCATCTCGGACCCGGAGGTACTCGACGTTCCGGAATGATTTCCCGTTCGTCGTGCGGCAAAGATACTTCACAAATGCTTCGTCGCCGCTTGTGATCACGCGCTCCAGATCGGATCGCTCGATAAGCTTGGCCTGTGTATCCCAGCATTGCGTTTTGAAAGTGCTCCGGCTGATGTGGTCGTCGCCGGCGGCGCTGGAGAATGTAAAGTTGTCGGCCATCAGGGCCTCGAATTGGCCCTCGTCCTTTTCCACCCACGCCTTATACCACTTCCGGACGATTTCTTCGGTTTCCTTGCTCGGCCCCGCTTCTGCGTGCGCGCCGGCCATCACCAGGAGTCCCGCCGCTCCAGCCAGTGCGCAAGCTCCCGCTTCGAGCGCCTTCCGCCGTGATACTCCGATTCCTGTCATGTCCATCCTCCTGTTCCAGATTCTTCGGGTTAGTGGCCTCTGGGGCCGTCCTGAGTGTTTAGAAGATCACCGCACCTGGTGTCGTGTGCTTGCATGTGCCGGACTAGAGAATACAGACCGGTTGGTATGAGGGAAATCATACACGATCCGTTCAGCCCCGCTTGCGTTTGCTCGGCGGGCGCAAAGACCGCAGCCACTCCACGATGTTTCTGATCCCCGCTTCCATCACTTTCGCATCTTGGGCATTCTTGGCAAGCATGCCGTAACCTTCGACCATGGCAATCAACAATCCAGCTGCTTGCGCGGGTTCCAAGTCGCGGCGTACCTTTCCATGGTTCTGACCATCCTTCAAGGCAGCAGCAACGCCGTCCTGCCAGTTACGCAATATAGTTGCGAGCCGTTGGCGGAACCCGGCGTCAAGAGGAGACATTTCCTGCGCAAGATTGATCAAAGGACAGCCGCCGCGCACAGCCTCGGGCTGAACTGACAATGCTTGAACAGCGCCGATCAATGTGTCGATAGGGTCCTCGCAGTTCTGCAGAGGACTCAACCACTGGCCGCGATTGTCGGGGGCGATGATCTCTTCGACGATGGCGTATCCCAAGGCTTCTTTGCTGCCGAAGTGGTGGTACAACGCCCCTTTCGTAACCCCGGCTGCGGCCAGAATGGCATCCAGGCCGGCACTCTGGAAGCCCGATCTGTACACTTCGCGGAATGCCGCCTGCAGCAAGCGCTCCCGGGTGCGCTCCGGATCGCGCGGTGTAGGCCCGCTGCGTCTCGGTCTGTTTTTACGAACTAACAGATCAATTGTACCCGGTAACATACCAACTAGTATGCACCTTGCGACTCAGTTTGTCGAGGCAGATGTTACCCGCGCCGGAGAACTCGATAACGTTTTGGGATTCTGAGCCTATCGTCGCCCACACGTAGGCTATGTAGGAGTCAACACTTTCAGGTTCAGTATCGGCAAACGCCGATGTGACCAGGATTGATCGTTCACGGATCATCGGCGATCTGCTCCTCAGTGTCTGCGGCTTGTGAAGACCCCGCTGATCATTTTGTGCAGTTTCGGCATGCCCACTCAGGGGCTGAAGCCCCGATCATTTTCCAATCTTTGCGGCACGAATGAAGTCGTGCACTGACACGGTTTGTTCGTGACTTGAGTCCGCATTCGTAGCATGTAAGCGTGGCTCTGGGGCTGAAGCCCGCTGTTATCCTTGCGTGCCTGGAATTCAGGAGCCTGAAGGCCACTGCTCGCTCCACGCCTTGCGGGATTTATTCCGGAGGGCCAGTGTAGGGAGCGCGCTTACCGAAAAGGGCCGTGCCGATGCGGATGCGGGTCGCGCCTTCTTCGATTGCCAGGGGAAAATCGCCGCTCATGCCCATCGACAGCGTGCTCAGATTCAATTTCGGATACCCCGCGGCCCATTTGTCGCGCCATTGGCGCAGGCTACGGAAGCAGGCGCGGGTTACGTCTTCGGCGACGCCCCACGGAGCGATGGTCATCAGGCCACGGACCTCGAGGTGGTGGAGGCCCGGGAGGGCTTCGAGCAGCTGAGCTGCTTGGGCGGACTCCGGGTCCAAGCCTGCCTTGGTCTCCTCGGGGCTCAGCTTGACCTCGATCAACACAGGGAGACGCTTGCGGAGTTTGTCTGCCGCCTCATTCAGGCGCTCGGCGATTCGAAGAGAATCGACGGAATCGATGGCGTCAAAGAGCTCCACTGCACGTGCAGCCTTATTCGATTGGAGGTGGCCGATGAGGTGGACGAGGATGGGGGTATCGGAAGCGGCGATGGCGCCCCCGGCGCGGAGTGGAGATAAGTCGGGAGCCTTGGCTGCAAATTCCTGCACGCGATTTTCGCCGAAGACTTTGAGGCCCAGCGCAACGGCCTCCGCAATGATCCACGCCGGATAGGTTTTGGCGACGGCCATCAGCTCCACATCGCGGCGGGCGCGGCCTCCGCGGCGGCATGCCGTTGCGATTGCGTCTTCGAGCTTTTCGAGGTTTTCCGCAAGCGCTGTCATTGCGATTGGCTGATGCGGGAGCGCGCGCTGTCGAGGCGGCCGGTGACTCCGACGTGCTTGGTCGCCCGGGCCAGGCCAAAGTGAGGCATGTTGGCGTAGATGGCCTCAAACTGTCCCCGGGCGACGAGGTAGGTCTCATGCCAGATGCCCACGGAGCCATCTGCACCGATGCGGCGGTTGAACTCCGCCCACGCAGGGAGATGGTGGGCGTCGCGGGCATGCGCGTAGGCGTGGAGATGGTCGAAGCTGCGCCAATACTGGAGTAGGCCCACGCCGCGCCAGTAGAAGAACGGCTCGAAATGCAGCAGCCCCAGGTCCGGGGTTCGCTTGAGCTCGGCCAGCATGGGGGGCATGGCGCGGGCGACGCGCAGCCAGCGCAGGTCGAAGACGCGATTCACACGCAAGCCGATGAGGAAGACGACAAACGGCTCGTCGGATTGTGCGGTGAAGCGACCCGGAAATACTTTGGCCATTGTCCTCCTCTAAAAAATGAGCGCGACCTTCAGCGTAGTGGTAAGGTTCCGTCGCCCCCACGGGGCTCACGCCGTCGAACACCTGTTCCCCGGATTGCGTCCTCGCCGGCGGCTCGGACTCCATCCGGGGCTACTCTCTTTGCATCCCTTCGGGATGCACTCCGCCACCATTTTCATGCTTCGTTGCGGGCCAAAGGATCATGGACGATTCTCTTTGCGGGATGGTTTCACCGCCCGTGTTCTTCGAGATATTTTTCCACCTCGAGCGCGGCCATGCAGCCGGTGCCGGCGGCGGTGATGGCCTGACGGTAGCGACGGTCCTGCACATCCCCGCAAGCGTAGATGCCGGGAAGGTCGCCGCCATGATGCGTGGTGAAGACATTGTTCTTCGTCTTGATGTAGCCCTCGTCATCCAAATCCAACTGGCCGGTAAACATCTTGGCGTTGGGTACGTGGCCGATGCCGAGGAACATGCCCTCGACTTCAAGCTCGCTGGTGGTCCCGTTGGTCACGTCGCGCAGACGCAGACCTTTGACGGTGAGGTCTTCGACGCCGAGGACCTCGTCGACGACGGTGTTGGTGCGCAGCTCGATATTCGGGTGGGCCATGGCGCGTTCCAGCATGATTTTCGAAGCGCGGAAGGCATCGCGCCGGTGGAGCAATGTCACCTTCGATGCAAAGCGGGTGAGGAAGAGCGCTTCTTCCATGGCTGAATCGCCGCCACCGATGACGGCAATGGGTTTGCCGCGGAAGAAGAATCCGTCGCAGGTGGCGCAACTGGAGACGCCGTGGCCGATGAGGGCCTGCTCACTCGGAAGGTCGAGCCAGCGCGCGCTTGCGCCGGAGGCGATGATCAGGGTGCGTGCATGAATTTCGCCTGCTGTGGTGTTCAACCGAAAGGGGTGCGCTTTGAGATCGACCGAATTGAGGTGCGCGAGCTGGAACGTGGCGCCGAAGCGGATGGCCTGCTTCTTCATGTTGTCGATCAGTTCCGGTCCCTGGATGCCTTCGGGCCAGCCGGGAAAGTTCTCCACCAGTGTGGTGATGGAAAGTTGGCCGCCGGGTTCGTGGCCTTCGAGAACGAGCGGATTCAAACCGGCGCGCGCGGTGTAGATTGCCGCAGTGAGGCCTGCGCAGCCGGAGCCGAGAATAACGGTATCGCGAGTGTCTGTCATGAGATTCCTGTGTCGATTGTAGATGGGCACACCGACCGTCCCGACTCATGCGAGGAGCCGGTTGCGGACGGGATTCCCACAATTTCACAATCCTATGTAAAGATGACGGGCATGGCGAATCTGACTCTTGTGTACGGAATGCGGCTGCTGCCGGAGGGCGAAGTGAAGGAGATTCACGACGCTACGCTCAAGCTGGCGAATGGACACGAGGCGCACGTGACGATGCATGTGCTGGAGGGGTCGCGCGAGCAGATCGAAACCCAGCTCAAGCAGAGCCTCGATGCGTTCTTCGACTTTTATCCGGAGATTTGAAGGGCGCGGGGTCTCCGATCGCGCGATTCTGCGGATTGGGAATTTGGGTTTCCCACCCTTTCGCCAGGAAGAAGGCGAAAGGACGGGGCACGGAGGGCGTCACACAAACAAGTCACCAATGACGTTAGTAGTCCAAAATGCTGGCCATTGTGAGCTCTTTCTTGACCGCATCGCTACGTTTCACGCGGAGATTGTCGAGCGCATAGTCGATGTAGCGCGGCTCAAAGTGTGACGGCTGGCCCATAAACCGGCATGTTGCCACGATCTGATCGATGATGAATTTCGGCTGGTATGCGGCGAATTCCATCTCCTTTTCATCGCGGAGCTTGCGGACGATGGATCGGAAGACCTCGTCGGGGAGAATCATCCCCTGCTTCTCGCTCTCTTTTTTGAAAATGGTTTTGAAGTTCTCCAGGGTTGGTGCGCCTACTTCGATTTTGTAGGGAAGACGGCGGAGGAAAGCGGGATCCATCAGGTCTTCGGGCTCGAGGTTGGTAGAGAACATGATCAGCTCTTCGAACGGGATGCTGAAGCTTTTTCCAGTGTGCAGCTTGAGGTAGTCGACGCGGCTTTCGAGAGGGACGATCCAGCGGTTGAGCAGGTGGGTGGGGCTGACGAGCTGACGGCCAAAGTCGTCGATGATGAAGCAACCGCCAAGGGCCTTCACGTGGAGAGGCGCCTCGTAGTAGTTGCCCACGGTGTCATAACGGAGGTCAAGCATGTCGAGTGTGAGTTCGCCGCCAGTGACGACGAAAGGACGCCGGCACGGTACCCAGCGCGCGTCGAATTGCTCGCGCCGAACCACAGAGAGTTCGCCTTCGTCCTCAACTTTGGGCTGATCGAGCTGGACGTGGATGCTGGGGTCGTGGACGCGAATGATCTGGCCTTCCACGATGATCGAGTAGGGCACGTAGATCACGTCCTGGAAGGCGCTGCTGAGCCGCAGAGCGGTGGAGGTTTTGCCGTTCCCCGGCGGGCCATAGAGGAGAATGGCGCGGCCGGAATTCAGGGCCGGGCCGGTCTGCTCGATCATGCTGTCGTCAAAGGTAAGGTCGCTGAGGGCTTTTCGAATGCGGTCGAAGGTGATGAGTTCATTTGTGAGCTTCTGCATGTTGACGCGGAAGTTGAACTCTTCGAGGGTTACGGGGCAGGGACCGGTGTAGCGCAAGCGGGTCAAAGCATCGAGGGTCCAGCGGCGGCCTTCTTCAGTGAAGGAATAGCTCAAGTCGATGGGGTTATCGGAATAACGGGAGCCCAGGGTCTGGAGCAACTGGCGCTCGACGGCCATGCGGATGAGGTCGAGAACGATGTGGTAAGGCAGCTTGATCGCGTCAATGAACTGGCGTGTGGTCTCGAGGCGATCGCGATAGATGAGCTTGAGCAGCAGGGCCATCAAGTCGACTTCGTCGATGCCCATCGAGCGGATGTCTGCCGGCTCGGTAGGAATTCGATGCATGAAGGCGTTGAGCTTTTCCTGGGTAATGGCTCCGATGGCAACGAGGTTGTCACCGAGCCGGCCACCGTGCTCAGTCAGGCGCACGAGTGCCTTGGCAATGTCGTCGTCTGTGACGAACTTTGCGCTGACCAGCAAATCCCCTAAACGCAGTCGTGTGCCGATGACGCCCTCCTGAAATAAACCCGGCTAGGACCCCACTGTGGGTTGATTGTTAAGAACTATTTCGGCCAGAGGTAACACTCTTTCTAGTCAATGATGTTGCCTCTAAGGGTATATTTCGCCGAAGAATACGTCCTTAAAAGGAACTTAGGTAATATTCGGGTGCGTCTCGCTGGAAATTGCTGATTGCCTGGGCGAAAAGTGTTCTGAAGTTCCACATCTGGTTTGTTTCCCGATTCCGGGTGGGTTCTTCAAGAATGAGAGTTTTCCTAGAAATCAACGTCAAAGGTGGTTCTGCACGAGCAGTAATCCCGCATCGTGGAGTTCTTCACTTCCAGCTCTGCGGGGTCCATTCAGGCGTCCATGGGTCTCATGGGCTCGACAATGGCGCGAAAAGCGGTTTTGTTGCTGCTTGGCCTGAGTCTTTCCATGCCGCTATGGGCGGGTGGGCCCAGGCGAGTGGCCGGCATTGGCTTCTTCGATCCGGCGGTCGTGGGTCAGCCGGTCCATTGGCCTGGCGGCCAGGTGCGATACTTCGTCGACCAGGGGCCGCTGAATGGTTCAGTAAGCAACCTGCAAGCTACCGCGATGGTCGATGCGGCTGCGGCTTTGTGGAGTGCTGTCCCGACGGCCGGCGTGGATCTGGTCGATTCGGGCGCGCTGAATGAGGACGTAAGTGGAAGCGACGTAGTCGCCGGTAATGAAGCTTTTGTGCAGCCGGCTGATGTCGCGCCGTCGGCGACGAGTTACCCGGTCGGCGTCATTTTTGACACCGATGGAACGGTGATCAATGCGGTTTTTGGGGCGGGCGCGAGCGATGCGTCGAGTTGCCAGAACAACGGGGTGTGGAGCTGGATCGACAGCATTCGATCCGACGCGACGATCGCTCACGCAGTCATTCTTCTGAACGGTCTTTGCGCGAACACGGCGAAGCAAATCGAGATGATGAGCTTCCAGCTGGAGCGCGCGTTCGGGCTGATTCTGGGGCTTGATTTTTCCCAGGTGAATCCGAACGGGTTGACGAGCGGCGATCCTAACCAAGGATTGGGAATACCGGTGATGCAGCCTCTGAGTGGCGCGTGTGGGGCGTCGGGCGGTGCGTGCATTCCGGCGACCGAATGTGTTGCGGTTCGACGATATCGCTGCGTTGAACAGGATGTATCCAATTGCGGCGGAGAATTTTGCGAGTTTCCCCGGCAAGGAACTGACTGCCGAGAATACGGTGTCGATTGATGGGTCGCTGACGTTTCGGTCGGGCGCGGGGATGCAAGGTGTAAATGTGGTGGCGCGGCCCCTTGATGCGAACGGCAATCCGCTTTACCAGTACACCGTGTCGGCGGTTTCTGGCAGGTACTTCAACGGAAAGCACGGAAACCCTGTCTCGGGCTGGACCGATTCGAATGGCGAACTGCTCACGAGATGGGGATCGGCAGACCCGGCTCTGGAAGGCTATTTCGATTTGCGTTTCATGCCGCTTCCCCCCGGTGTGAGTACGGCGAATTACGAGATCACGTTTGAGGCCATCAATCCGCTTTACATGCTCGAGAACTCTGTCGGGCCGTACACGGACGGCTCGCCGGCACCGTCAGGCACGCTGCCTGCGCTGTCCGTGCCGGGGATGGCACCCGGAGTGTCGCAGACGTTGACGGTCGACATTCTCGACTCGGCAGTGGACGGCGGATTGAATGCGATTGCGAGCGAAGCCTCTCCGCGCATGCTGTCGCCGAGCGGCCAATGGTGCGGCCGATTGGGCCAAGTTGGCCAGACCGACTGGCTCGTTTTTCCAGTGCGCGGGGGACACACATTCACCGTGGTCACACAGGCGTTGGATGAAATTGGCGCGGCGACGAAATCGAAGGCCTTGCCGGCAGTGGGCGTGTGGAGCGCTATTGATCCGGTTGGATCGGCGCCTCGGGTTTGGGGGCCAGCTCTCAATGGAGATGCGACGGGCGAAACGTATCTCGAAATCCTGAGCCCGTCGGACGACCTAGTGCGGCTCGGGATCGCCGACATGCGCGGGGACGGCCGCCCGGACTATGCATACATCGGGTGGGTGCTGTATGCCGACACGGTCGCACCGGCCAGGCTGCCGATTTCGGGCGGTCCAATGGTGATTCACGGCATGGGATTCCACCCCTCGGACACGGTGCTGGTGGGAGGCCACGCCGCAGTGGTCACGAGCATCTCGCCGAACGAGATCACGGCGATTGCGCCAGCGGCAGCAACGGGCGAGACCGGCTCCGTCGACGTGGAAGTGGATGACCTGCCGATTTACTCTGCCGCGACGATCATCGGGGGCGGCATCAGCTATGACGCAGGCACGGGCGATTCGCTTGGTCTCGTCACCGCGCCGACCAACATCGTGCCGATCGCGGTGCCAATTCCTTTCACTGTTTCGACAATGGCAGCGAACCTTGGCCCCGCGGGGGGAGTTTCGGTGACCTATACGGTTACGAGCGGCTCGGCGGCGCTGGGATGCGGGCAATCCACCTGCATCGTCACCTCAAGCGGCGATGGCATTGCCACCATGGCGGTTTCTGCGGTCGACTCTGCTCCCACCGTGGTCACCGCTTCGCTGACAAACGGAGCAAACCTTCAGGCGCATTTCACGGGCGGGGCAGCGCCAACACTGAACGCACTAACTCCCGCGGTGTTTGTCGCGGCGGGGTCGACCGTGAATTGGGCAGCGGAAGCCCTGGTATTGAACAACGGCTCGCCGATGAGCGGACAGTCGGTGGCATGGCAGGCGGTGGGCGGAATCTCGACATCGGGCAGCGGTCCAGCTACTTCAAACGGCAACGGGATCGCGACGACGATTCTGGCGGTGGGACCGCTTGCGGAAGGCCAACAGACCGTCTCTGCCGCATGTGTCAATGGGACGTCCCAATGTGCTAACTTCACAGCCAACGGCGCACGTCCCGCATACGCTTACGTCGAAGCGGTCTCGGGGACTGTGCAGAACCTCAGCATATCCGGCACGCCGAACGAAGTCGTTCTACGGCTGCGCGACATGAATGGGAATCCAATGGCGGGCGGCACGGTCACGTTCTATCAGGCTTTGTACGCGTGGGCTCCTCCCTGCCCGCCTCATGGACGCTGTGCGGCGTCTGAGCTTCTTGCATCCCAGACCTCCATTGCCACTTCAGACATTGACGGGACAGTCATTTTTACGCCAGCTTCACTGCCAGGCGAACCGATTCACCTCGTGGGGCTGGCAGCGACCGGTTCGACGAGTACTGTGAAGGTGGACATCGAAGAACACCCGTAAAGAAATTGGGCTGAGATACAAGTACGGCTGACAACATTTGCGCAGCCTCGAGAGTTGCTTTTGAAACTCGCATATCTTCGCTCCTTCTTGTGGAAGATCCCTACTTTTAACTGTTGCTAAACGGCCCTCGCGAGCATCCATTTAGAGGGAGGCCGAATGGTAGATTCTGCAAACTCGATCGAATCTGGCGCATCGCGTTGCCCGCGGGTGGTGATCGTGGGGGGCGGCTTTGCCGGGCTGCATGCAGCAAAGGCCTTGGCGCACCTGCCGGTTGACGTCACGCTGGTGGATCGGCGCAACCACCACACGTTTCAGCCCTTGCTCTATCAAGTGGCTTTGGCGGTGCTGTCGCCGGCTGACATCGCACAACCCATTCGCACGATTCTGCGACACCAGAACAATGCAGAAGTGCTGATGGACGAGGTTGTGGGAATCGACGCGGCCGCGCGAGAGATTGCGCTTGGCTCGGGCGCGCGGCTGCCTTTTGACTACCTGGTACTGGCCACAGGGGCAACGCACTCCTACTTTGGCCACAACGACTGGGCTCCGCTGGCTCCGGGGCTCAAGACCATTGAGGACGCAACCGAGATTCGACGCCGGGTGCTGCTGGCCTTTGAACTGGCCGAGCGCCAGAAGCAGGAGCGTGGGTGGCATCCTCCGCTGAATTTCGTGGTGATCGGCGGCGGGCCGACCGGAGTGGAGCTGGCAGGCGCGATCAGCGACATCGCCAAGCTCTACATGCGTCACGATTTTCGTCATATCGACCCGTCGAAGGCCAGGGTTATGCTCCTCGACAATGGCCCCCGGATTCTGGCAGCTTATCCGCCCGATCTTTCTGCCAAGGCTGAGGCAGAGTTGAAGAATCTAGGCGTCGAGGTTCATACCGGCACAAACGTCACGGGGGTTGGCGCAGGATGGGTAGAGGCTGGAGGACAGCGTATCGAAGCAGCCGTGACTCTGTGGGCCGCTGGCGTGCAGGCATCCCCCTTGGGCAAGATGCTGGGGGCGCCAGTGGATAAACGAGGCTGCGTGCTTGTCGATGACCGGCTTAACCCTCCCGGCATGCCGGAGATTTTCATCCTCGGCGACCTGGCCCACTTCGAACAGGATGGCCACCAGGTTCCGGGAGTGGCCCAGCCCGCGATGCAGATGGGCGATCATGTCGGCCGCATGATCGCCGCCGATCTCAAGGGGAAGACCCGCCCGGCATTCCGCTACTTTGACAAAGGAGACATGGCCACCATTGGCCGCATGGCTGCCGTGGCCAAGGTGGAGTGGCCTTTCAAGGCGCACTTGAGCGGATTCCCTGCCTGGATTACGTGGATCACTGTCCACATCTTCTTCCTGATCGGTTTCCGCAACCGACTCTCGGTGTTTGCCGCATGGATCTGGACTTACTTCACGTTCACTCGTGGCGCGCGCCTTATCACCGGCGATCAGAATTTGCCCGGCTGGAAGGATCAACTTGCTTCGGGGCCCGCAAGAGAAGAAGCCGCGAAGACCGCAGAGGTCCAATAGATACGGTGTCCTGTCGAGTAAACTGATAAGGAGATGCTCGACCTGGGGTTTGTCCGGGGAAACCTGGAAAAAGTGGAAGAAAAGCTGCGCGCGCGGGGTGCTGACCCGGCTGCTTTGCTGGGTGATTTTCGGGCCCTGGATCTACGCCGACGCGAGGCGATCACCCAGGCGGAGCAGTTGAAAGCGCGCCGCAATGAGCTGAGCCAAAAGGTAGGCGCTCTGAAGAAAGCCGGCCAGGACGCGACAGCGGTGATGGAAGAGACGCGCGCCCTGAAAGACCGGCTCGATGAACTGGACAAAAGCGCCATGGAGTTCGATGACCAGATGCGGCTCTCGCTGGCGCGCATTCCGAATCTGACCCGCGACGAAGTTCCGATCGGCATGTCTGAAACCGACAATGTGACCGTGAAAAGCTGGGGCGATAAGCCGAACTTCAATTTCACAGCAAAGCCGCATTGGGAACTCGGAGAAGCGCTGGGGATTCTGGACCTGGAACGCGCGGCGAAGCTGAGTGGGGCGCGGTTTGCGGTGTATATGGGCGCGGGGGCGCGGCTGGAGCGGGCGCTGATCGGCTTCATGCTGGACATGCACACCGAGCAGCACGGGTATACCGAGGTGCTGCCGCCGTTCATGGTCAATAGCAAGAGCCTGTTCGGGACCGGGCAGTTGCCGAAGTTTGCCGAGGATCTTTTCCGTTGTTCTGACGCGGACGCAGAGGCAGTGGCGCGCGGGGAGTTCAAAGACAACGACCACTGGCTTATCCCGACGGCGGAAGTGCCGGTTACGAACTTGTATCGCGATGAGATTCTGGATGAGACGCGGCTGCCGATTTCGCTAACGGCGTACACGCCGTGTTTTCGCGCCGAGGCGGGGGCTGCGGGGAAAGACACGCGTGGCATCATTCGCCAGCACCAATTTCAAAAGGTCGAGCTGGTGAAGTTTACGCGGCCCGAGGAGTCGGACGCCGAGCACGAAAAACTCACGCGGAATGCCGAAGAGATTCTTGAAGCGCTCAAGCTTCCTTATCGCCGCGTGCTGTTGTGCACGGGCGATACCGGCTTCTCTTCCGCGAAGACGTTCGATCTTGAAGTCTGGCTGCCGGGCCAGCAGCTTTATCGGGAGATTTCGTCGTGCTCGAACTTCGAAGCGTTTCAGGCGCGGCGGGCCAATATTCGCTTCAAGCCTGGCGGCAAAGGCAAGACAGAATTCGTTCACACACTGAATGGCAGCGGGCTGGCTGTGGGCCGCACATGGCTCGCGATCCTCGAGAATTATCAGCAAGCCGATGGATCTGTCGCGATTCCGGATGCGCTACGGCCCTATATGGGCGGCCTGGAAAGGATCATGAGGTGAGAGCTCCGAACGAAAGGTTTGCATTCCCTCAGCGGCTAAAGCCGTCTCTCGTTTTGTCGGATTTATGGCACGACTCAAGTCGTGCCCTTTCAAAGCATCGACTTGTTTCAGATGTTCCTTAAGGGCGGTATGAACAAGATCCTGAAAAGCTATTTTTACTGGACGTACCCGCGCGGCAATGTTCACTACGATGTGATGGTGTCGCTCATCCTCATTTTCATCTTTGTTACGCCGCACTTTTGGGATTTCGGCGACAAACCATCGAAGGCTTCTGGACCGGCGCATCCCATCACGGTGGTTGGCGACGGGAATCACGACGTGATTGTTTCGGTGCAGGCCTCGGATGTACATATCCCGGCCGGCGCATCGAACAACGAAGTGAAAAAAGCACTACGGGTGGCTATTGAGCCCGTCACCGGCGACGCAGTTTTTGTGGAACGGTGGGAGACCGCGAGCGACGGCCAAGGGAATCTCATCTGGAAAATCTGGGCGCACCGTTAGAGCGGTTCTCCAGTTCACGTGGGGTCCCTGACGTTGGGAAAAGCCGTTTTTCTGAAGGAAGAGCCGCTCCGCAGCTCCGGGTTCTTTTACAGCAACTGGAGAATCGCTGTCGGCGACTTCGGCCTTCTATTGGCCCGCTTTGGCACGCGGCGGTTCGAGCGCATCCAAGAGGCAAGGGAAACACAGGGAGCTTATGTTTCTGAGACAGAAATTGATGGTGGGCGCGGCGCTGGCCTGTTTTGCGTTGCCGGGCCGCGTGGTGTGGGCCGCAGACGACCTGCAGAATGTGCTGCATCAGCTTGATGTAGCTGCGGCAAACTTTCATACCACAGCGGCCGATTTCGAGTTTGATTCCATCCAGACGGATCCCATCCCCGATACAGATGTCCAAAGAGGCGCCGTTTATTACGAGAGAAAAGGCACTAGCTTTTCGATGGCTGCTCACATCAAGGAAGTGAATGGCAAGCCGGTTCCCAAGGTGTACTCGTATTCCGGGGGACGCCTTCAGTTGTTTGAGCCGATGATCGACCAGGTGACAAGGATCAACAAGGCCAGCGCGTATGAGGGCTACCTGATGCTGGGATTCGGCGCCAGCGGCAAAGAGCTTGCGGAAAAATGGGAGATCAAATATGCCGGCTCAGAGACCATTGGTGGAGTGAAAACCGACAAACTCGAACTTGTCGCCAAGGACCCCACCGTGCGCAAGAACTTGCCCAAGGTGACGATCTGGGTTGATCCGGCGCGCGGTGTGAGCCTGAAGCAGGTCTTTGACGAGGGCCAGGGACAATCGCGCGTCTGCACCTACTCCAACATCAAGGTGAATCTGTCCTTGCCCGCCGATGCGTTTACGTTCAAAACGGATAGCAAGACCCAGTACGTCGATCACTAGGTTCGTTCGCGGGTTTTCGCACGTTGGAAATCGTGCTTTCCCACCCTTTCGCCCGAAAAGACGCGAAAGGATGGTGCACGGAGATGGGACATGATCAAGCGGTCGCCGCCCATTGGTAGCGGCAAGCCTGCGCTTAGGCACTTGCGCGTGGAGTGAAGATTCGCGCCAGGGCAACGCCGCCTAATGCAAACAGGATGGGAAAGCACTCCAGCGTATACCGCGCCTCGGGTGGAACGACCGTCAGCAAAAGGGCGCTGCGCAAGAGCATATAGGCCAGCATCCACGGCCAGAGGCGCGGGCGCAAGCAAAGTCCGGCAAAACCAAGCGATAGATAGAACGCATTCAGAGCGGCATAAGCCCAGCTGAAGCGTGTTTCGACGTGATGATGCGCGTAGACCCACCAGTCCAGGTCGATGGGCAGATTCTCGACGCGAGGCCGCAGCCACATATCGGCGACGCGTCCGAGGGGCAGAGCGAGGTAAGAGCGCAGCGGGTGCGATGCGATTCGTTGGTCGGCGAGGCGGGCAAAACCTGCGTCGATCTGCGGTGTCAGGTTGTAGTCATTGTGGTTGTACTCGGTGGCGAGCGCTGCGGTCTCGGCGTGCTGTGCGGGGCTGTCGAACGCGCGGGCTGGCAGCTTGCTTACGTCGAGTTCGTCGCCGGGCACGTTCCAAACGACGTTGTAGGTGGAAACAAAATCGAGGCACCAGGTTTTCACCCATCGATCCCATCCCGGCGTCAGTGGGTCGCCAGGATCGGTGGCCGAGCGCGGAGCGAGTGGCTCAAAAACGTGGAAGACCCGCCAATTGCGCCCGGTCCATGCGGCGAATGGAGCAAGAGCCAATAGTCCGCAAACCACGGCCATTCTCATCATGCGCGAAGTTGGAGTGGGTCGGCCGGCGTTGCGCAGGCTTAGAAACAATGGAGGCGCAAGAGCAACTGCGGCCAGTGCTCCATCGGGCCGGAGCAAGGCCGCGTAGGTCACCGCAAAGGTAAACGTGAGGGCAAACCCCCAGGCGGGCCGTTCCTGAAAACGGGCCGCCGACCACAGTGCAAGCGCCAAGACAAAAAGCGTTGGGCATTCCGTTAATGGGTTGACCGCATACACTGCGGTAAAGGGGCAAAGCGCAGCGAGCCACAAAGCTGCATGCATGGCGCCAGCCTTGAGTTCCAGTGGCGCAATCCGGCGTGCGAAATCGGCCAGGAAGAGGCAACCTGCAAGTTCAATCGCGATCTGCACCCACACTACGGCGGTGTAATTCCCTATTCCAAAGAGCCGAAAACACAGGGCAAGGAAGAGAGGATAGCCAGGCAGCCGGATCAACGTTGGAAACGTCTGCCCGGAGCCGACGGTCAGTGCATAACGCCCGTGGAGGAGCAAGTTCTTCGCGATGTCCCCGTAGACCTGCGTGTCCCCATTGGTCTCGAAGAAGTGCCGGAGCATCCAAACGCGCAGCAGGCCGCCGGCGAGGATCGCCGAGGCAATCGACACTTTCGCGCGCGGGCTCCTAACCGCTGGACTTAGGGCGTTCGATTGACTCAAAGAAGCAGCTTCCATACGATTCGTACTGTATAGCAGAGCGGTTTCACGATTCACGTGCCCTTTCCAGTATCGTGCAGAGAGGCATCTTCTTAAGGAAAATGCCACTTGGCGGAAGTGCTTTCGGGTACACCAATTATGGAGTCGCCATAGACTGTTTCCCTGGCGCCACGAAAGTAGAAACGAAAAGTAGCATGCCCGATAAACAGATTTTTTTCGATCCCCAGCGAAAGCGTTGGAAACGACTGCGACGCATCTTTGATGCGACAGCCGTGCTGAGCACGCTGGTGCTTGCGGGTTTCATCTTCAACGTGCTGCGCAGCCAGCCCTTGCCGGAACTTCTGCTGCCGGCCTTCCGCCACAACTACAAGGCGCTACCTGACCGCGTTGCCGCACCGCGTGGCGCCAAGGCGGTGAAGCCCGCGCGACGCAAGACGACACGTTTACCTTCAGAGATCCCGTTTAACAGCGGCGAAGGTTTGCGGGCCGCTTATTACGTGCCTTACGACGAGGCGAGTTATTCCTCGTTTAAACAGCATGTGCACCAGATCGACATGCTGTTTCCCGAGTGGCTGCACGTTGACTCGTCGAAGCCGGCCCTGCTGGCGATCGATAACGAAAGCCATCGCGCCTACCCCGTATTGGACGGCGATACGATTCACGATCCCGACGATCTGGGCAGAATCAAACGCACCATCCAGCTAGCGCGAGAAGACACAGAGATTTTTCCGCACGTCAACAACTACAACTCGAATACCCAGGACTGGGACGCCAAAGTCGGCGAGCTTTTGAAGAATGCGGAGAACCGGGCAGCCCTGCGCCAACAAGTTCTGCGTTTCCTGGGAGCTTTTCCCTCCTATCGCGGTCTCTCGCTGGATTTTGAAAGTCTACCCGACGATGCATCGCCGGCGTACATGACTTTTATTCAAGAACTGTATGCCGATATGCATCCGCGCAATCTGCGGCTCTATGTGACGACGGCTGCCGGCACTGACAGCAAGCTTTTGAAAGTGATTGCAGCCAACTCCGATGGCATCGTGCTGATGAATTACGACCAACACGAGGCGACGAGCGATCCGGGGCCCATCGCAAGCCAGGATTGGTTCGTAGCCAATCTTACCCGCGTACTGAAGTCGGTGCCGAAGGAAAAGCTGATCTGCGCGCTGGGCAACTATGGCTACGATTGGACGCTGTCGATTCCGCCAACGGCTAAGCGGGGTCACAAGCAGCCGAAACCGGAAGTGCTGAATACGGAAGATCTGCCCGTCTCGGACGCGTGGCAGCGCGCGTCGGATGCCGACGCCGACCTCAACCTCGACTACGATTCGCTGAATCCTCACTTCGACTACATCGATGAGGACAACAATCAGCGGCATGTGGTGTGGTTCCTAGACGCCGTAACGTTGCTGAACGAAATGAGAGCGGCACGACAGCTTGGCCTGCAGACATTTGCCTTGTGGCGTCTTGGTTCCGAAGACAGCTCGCTGTGGAACGTGTGGGACAGGCCCAGCAACCCAAACTCGCTGGAGGCGCTTTCTTCTGTTGAACCCGGGCATAGCGTCGACACCGAGGGTGAAGGCGACATTATGCGGGTCACAGGTTTGCCGCAATGGGGCGGGCGCACGGTGCAGATCGACACGGACGAGCCCGACCGGCGCAAGAAGCTCATCATCGACGAGCATATGGATTCATATCCGCAGACATACACCATTTCGTATTACGGCTACCATCCGAACCAGGTCGCGCTCTCGTTCGATGATGGACCTGACCCCAAGTGGACGCCGCGGATTCTCGACATTCTGAAGAAGGAAAACGTGAAGGGCACGTTCCTGATCATCGGAGAAGAGGCTCTCGAAAATATCGGTTTGTTGAAACGCGAACTGCGCGAAGGCCACGAGCTTGGGAACCACACGTACACACATCCGGACATTGCCGAAGTCTCGGCCAACAGGCTCGATCTGGAAGTGAAGCTGACCGAGCGTCTCTTTGAAAGCAAATTAGGGGTGCAGCCACACTATTTCCGGCCGCCCTACGACGTCGACGAGGAGCCGGATACCGACGATCAGGCGAAGCCGATTGTGCGCATTCAGCAGGATGGGTACATCGTCATCGGCAACAAAATCGATACCAACGACTGGGATGAACGGATCAAGAAGACGCCGGTGGAGATCGCCCAGTCAGTGCTTGCGCAGCTGGACCGAATGAAGACGAAGCCCCAGTTTCGAGGTTCAGTCATCCTGATGCACGACGGCGGGGGAGATCGCTCGATCACTGTAGCCGCGCTGAAGGAGCTTATCCCTACGCTGCGCGCGCACGGCTACACGTTCGTTTCCGTATCTTCGCTGATGGGAAAGACGCCGGCGGAGGTGATGCCAAAGCTCACCTTTTGGCAGTCTGTGCGCGCGATTCCGGACTCCATTGCTTTTTCGACGCTCGCTGCGATCGGCAACTTTATCGTGTTTGTATTTTTTCTCGGTGACATTCTGATGAGCGCGCGACTGATTCTCGTTGGCGTTTTCGCCATTATCGACCGGCTGCGCCGTCCACACCAAGAGGCGTCGCCTGGATTCAATCCGCGCATCGCTGTGCTGATTCCTGCCTACAACGAAGAGAAAGTCATCGTTCGCACGATTCGTTCGGTGCTGCACTCGGACTATGAGAACTTGCATGTGATCGTGATCGACGATGGTTCCACCGACAACACATTTGAGGTAGCACGCGCGGCCTATGCGCACGAGATCGCCGCAGGACGCGTACAGGTACTGACCAAGGCCAACGGAGGCAAGGCAGCTGCGCTGAACTATGCGCTCGATGGCCTTGACGAGGAGTTCTACGTCGGCATCGATGCAGACACGGTGATTGCTGCCGATGCCATTGCCAAGCTCATCCCGCATTTCGAGGATCCCGCCGTCGGCGCCGTTGCAGGCAATGCGAAGGTGGGGAACCGGGTCAACTTATGGACACGCTGGCAGGCCCTTGAATACATCACCAGCCAGAACTTCGAGCGGCGCGCGCTTGATCTCTTTAACGTGGTCACTGTCGTGCCGGGCGCGATCGGCGCATGGCGGACCGAGCCCGTGAAGAAGGCCGGCGGCTATCCGTTGAACACGGTGGCCGAAGATGCCGATCTCACGATGAACCTGCTCGAGCAGAAGTACAAAGTCGTGTACGAAGACCGTGCGCTTGCGTTCACGGAGGCGCCGATCAATGCGAGCGGGCTGATGCGCCAGCGGTTCCGGTGGTCGTTCGGCATTTTGCAATCGGTGTGGAAGCATCGCCTCGCGTTTGTGCGCAACAAGGCGATGGGGCTATTCGCGCTCCCGAATATTCTGATCTTCCAGATGTTTTTGCCGCTGGTCTCGCCGTTCATCGACCTGATGTTTCTGGCCGGGATCGTTCATTACTTTATTGACCGGTACTATCATCCAGAGGCGGCGTCGGCGGCCAGTTTCATGAAGCTGCTGGCTTACTTTCTGACGTTTCTGCTGATCGATTTTGTTACCTCGGCGGTAGCGTTCAGCCTGGAGCGGCGGCATCCCGCCAACAAGGGCGATGGCTGGTTGCTGTTCCACATCTGGCTGCAGCGTTTTGCTTATCGGCAGGTGTTTTCAATTGTGCTGTTCAAGACAGTGATGCGCGCGATCGATGGCAAGCCGTTCAACTGGGACAAACTGGAACGCACCGCGCGCATGAGCAAGCAAACCGAAGCGCTGACAGAAACGCGATAGGGCTTCATGAGAAATTGTGTTTTATTGTCCGGGCAGACCGCATAGGCTTATCGCTCAAGACCGCAAAAGCCTCAGCGATGATGACTCGAGTGGCCGCCGCCTGAGTGGCCACCACCGTGGCTGCCCCCACCTCCGAAGTGACCGCCTCCGCCAAAATGGCTTTCCTTAGGAGCCTTCCAGCCGCCACCGCCGCCCCAGCCAGAATGCCCGCCGCTGTAGGACTTCGGCGCCTTGCCGCCAAACTCGTTGGAATTGTTGTGGCTGCCGAAGAAGTGGAAACCACCCGACCGCTGCGATTGGGCAACTTCGCCGCCGCGGAATGAGTCGTAGCTTCGGCCGCTGTTGCCGCGGAAGCTGTTCTCAGGCATGCGGTACGACTGCGAAGGGCTGGCATACCCCATTCCCTGACGGGGAGCGTAGGTGTCCCGCGATGGGTTCGAGTATGCGGAGCCATAGGATTGCCGGCCATATTGGTCTATTCGGCTGGAATAAGCGGGCTGCCTGAATTCATTGGAAGGCTGCCGGTTTTCAAACTGCTGCGACCTTCCAAAGGATTGCGGATAACGGTTGTACGCCTCCTGCGGGGGCAAGGCCGGCCGCATGGAAGTCTCGCCGCGTTGAGGGAATCCGCGATTGAATCCCTCCATAGTCCGAGCGTCTCCGAACCGCTGAGGTTCGCGAGAAAATCCCTGGCCGTAGGTTCGGTTGTAGGGTTGCTGGCGGCCATAAGTGTGAGCGTAGGCATCATGGACGTCGCCATAACGGCCATAGCTACCGCGAGCTAATTGCGGCAAGCCGGGATAGGCGCGTGGACCGCCATGTGGAAAGCCCCAGTCCGATACGGAGTTGCTGCGCGTGTAGTAGCTGCCGTGGTTGAAGAGGATCGAGTGCGCGAGCCAGTCGAGTCCCCAACCCAGAAAGCCCCACGGCGTATGCATGAACGCGTTCATCGCGAAACTGAGTCCGAACTGAACCGGCGACGATCCGAAGAAGGACCCCAATGCCCCGATAAGAGAGAACCCTGGGTAGGGTGAGACGGGCTGCCCGTAGACATCCCATGGGTTATACGTAGGCACATAGACGAGCTGCGGATTGGTCGGAGCAATATCGATGGCGCCGTTGTTGTCGCTCACTTCCTCCTGCGGGTTGCTCTGCAAGTTGCCCGCCTGTTCGGCGCGCTCGCGCATCACCTGAATTGTCTGCAGAACGTCCTGGGGCTGGTTGTAATAGGCATTGCCGAGATTGGTGGTCCATTGGAGATTCCGATCCAACAGGGCGAGCACTTGCGGAAATGCTGTGAGCGCCTTCACGCTGGGATCCCAATTGGACTGTGCGTCGGCTCCGGCTGCAATCTGCTCGGGCGCTGCGTTGCCCAGGGATCTCAACCACTGATCGGCTGCGGAAACCTGTGCCGGGTAAGTGGAAGCGGCAAGAATTTGCGCGACCAACGCATCAGGATAAAGGGCAATGGGAGCGACTAATTGCGTCAGTTCGTCGGGACTGAGCGCTCGCGCCTGGCTGAGCTGTTGCCCGTAGCCTTGCTGCGCATATGGTTGCGCCGGTTCCCGGTAGTTGGGCTGGGGATACTGCTGGTAGGCCGTCTGGGGGGATTGAGACTGCGGGTAGGCGTATTGCGGCGCCGATGAGTATTGCTGGGGAACCGCTGGGTTCTGTCCGCCGGTGGACGGGTCGTCCGGCGGCCAATACTCCTGGGCGGAAAGCGGAGCTGCCGCGAGGATGAGCATGAGTGTCGCAGCCCCGAGCCCAATCGGAAGATAAGATCTCTGGGGGGTGCGACGAGCGTTTTCGGCTACATTCTTGGCGCGGACAGGCGAACTGCGGAGGAGCTGGGCGAAGCGCATAGCGTGCAAATCTGTTCGGGATTCCATTTTCCCTCTCGTGGCCCACTTCCTCTCGCCAATAGCGAGGTTGGGGTTCGGCCTTTACGCCCCGGCGCACGCTCGGGGTCTGGCGAACTCTGAATCGCCCCCCGTTTTTTTCCCAGGGTGCCCACAAAGGGAACGCGCCCTGGGAAGGGTGGCTCTAATTTGGACCCCGTTCCCCAAGGTTAGTTTCGCGGATGAAACGGATACTTTGCAGGGGGTCCTGGCGCGGTGGAAATCCGCCGCCGGTCGCATGGCAGCGCAGAAACAAAGCGACTACACTGGAGTAGTTATGGCAACTGTTCCCCTTCCCACAGAGATTCTGCGCCGTTCCCCCCAAGGCGCTTTTCAGAATGAACCGTTTACCGACTTCAAGACTCCTGAGAATCGCCGCAAAATGCATGAGGCTTTGGAGCTGGTGGGCACTCAACTCGGCCGCGAATATTCCCTGATTCTCGGAGGGCACCGGTCGAAAACGGAGGGCAAGATTCGATCGCTCGACCCTTCGCGCCCCAGCCGGGTGGTTGGCGTACACCAAAAGGCGGGGGCGGAGCATGCCGAGCAAGCCATGCAGGCGGCCCTGCGTGCCTTTGAGCTTTGGAGCAGAGCATCCACCGGGGAAAGGACTTCCCTGCTGCTGGGTGCGGCGGAGATCATCCGCAAACGGAAGTTCGAATTCTGTGCGTGGCTCACGTACGAAGTAGGAAAAAACTGGGCTGAGGCCGACGCGGACGTTGGGGAAACGATCGACTTTCTTGAGTTTTACGCGAGAGAAGCACTACGTCTCGCCGAAGCAAGAACCCCGATTCAACTTCCAGGCGAACGGGATGAGCTGCGCTACATCCCATTGGGGGTCGGTGCCGTGATTCCGCCGTGGAATTTCCCGTTTGCCATCATGGCTGGCATGACGTCCGCAGCCATCGTTACGGGAAATACGGTGATTCTCAAGCCGTCGAGCGATTCGCCGACGATCGCGGCAAAGTTCATTGAAGTCTTGGAAGAAGCGGGGATGCCGGGCGGGGTTGTGAACTTCTGCCCAGGCTCGGGAGCGGCGTTTGGAAACGCGATTGTGGAGCACCCGAAGACCCGTTTTATAGCGTTCACGGGGTCCAAGTCCGTTGGCCTCGAGATTCATGAGCGTGCAGCCAAAGCGCGGCCAGGGCAGATCTGGATCAAGCGAACGATTCTGGAGATGGGCGGCAAGGATTCGATCGTCGTGTGTGCGGATACCGAGTTGGACGCAGCGATCGAAGGTGTCGTGGCGTCGGCTTTCGGGTTCAGCGGGCAGAAGTGCTCGGCGTGTTCGCGCGCGATTGTGGAGGCATCGGTCTATGACGCCTTTGTCGAGGGGTTGCGCGAGCGCGTCCAAAAATTGACGGTCGGCGATCCGGCAGAGAATCACAATCTTGGACCGGTGGTAAACAAGGCGGCGATGGACACGATTCTTGGCTACATCGCCAAGGGTAAAGATGAAGGCCGGCTGGTTGCAGGCGGGCATGCGGTCAAGACTGAAAGCGGCGGCTATTATCTTGAGCCGACGGTCTTCGCGGACATCGAGCCCGATGCTGTGATCGCGCAGGAAGAGATCTTCGGGCCGGTTCTGGCAGTGATCAAAGTGGAGAATTTCAAGGAAGGGCTGAAGGTCGCGAACAATACCGAATACGGCCTGACCGGGGCGGTCTACACAGACGATCGCGAACGGCTTGACATGGCTCGCCAGGAATTCCATGTGGGAAATCTTTATCTGAACCGTAAATGCACCGGCGCCATGGTCGGTGCCCATCCTTTTGGCGGGTTCAATATGAGCGGCACCGACTCGAAAGCCGGGGGGCCGGATTATTTGCTGCTGTTTACGCAAGCCAAGAGCATTGCGGAAAAGCTCTAGGTCTCTCGCGCTTGAATTGGGTTTGTTGAGATTCGTGGCTGCCCACCCTTTCGCAAGGAAGAACGCGAAAGGATGGGGCACGTAAGGTGTTCAATGAACAAGCGGCCAGCTAGGCCACAGCGGGCGGTGCTGCGGCTTGTTCCTCGGCCTCGAGTTTGTTCCCCATTTCGGCGGCGGCCTGTGCGAGCTGGCGGTGGTGGATCGTAAAGAGAGCCAGTTCGAGACGGTCGCTGACACCGGTCTTGTCGTAAATGGAGCGGAGATAATTCTTGATGACCTGCTCGGTGGTCTTGAGCCGAAGCGCGATCTCTCGGTTTTTGCAGCCTTGCACAATGAGGGCCACGATCCGCATTTCTTTGGGCGTGAGCCGGTCCCGCACGCGTGCACCGACAAGATCCTCTTCGGGAGATTCGGGCATCATGAGTTGCGGAGGAGTCCAGGTGTCTCCGGCAGCAACGCGGCGGACGCACTCGACGAGCGAGGGGCCGGTGACGTTGCGGAAGACCACGCCACGAAAACCTTGCTGCATAAATGCGCTGGCGCTTTCGTTGTTTTCGGCAATGACGATGCCCCGGCTGCTGGTTGTCTCGAGCAGCGAGCGCAAGCGGACCATGTCGGGTCGCAGAGAAGCGGCGAGTACGACGATGGAACCAGGGAAGGTGGCAATGGCATGCATCATCCTGTCGAGGTCAGTGCATTGAGCAATAATGCGCATGTCCTCGTCCATCGCCAGAACTTTAGCTGTACCGGCCCGGAAGATTGCCTGTGAGTCGGCAAGGATCACTTTATTCATGATTCACGCACCATCCGTCGCGGAAATGGGGGATCAGACCGGAACTGCCCTACGTCCAAACCTGGCCTGATTTCCACAATTGAAACTTAAGATACACGTTCAGAGACAAGGGACGAAATGGCGAAAAGAAGAACTTCCCGAAGTGTCTCGTTCTGTTACATCAGAGCGAGAGTACATTCCTTTCGTCACCTGTCCAACACAAAAACTACTGGCACTGATCGAAAAAGCCTGAAACAAGCTTACAGCCCAATTGGAATTCCGTCACGTGAAACCCGCAGGCAACCCGGCTGTGTATTTACTGACTTGGCTCTTTCAGTCTGCTACTTTTAGAGCGGAACGAGAGTAAAAATTCCGTTGCAGAGCGTCTGTAGGTGGCATTTCCTGAGGAAAGAGCCACTTGGCGGTTGATTCCGGAGTAACTCCAGTCTGGTTTCGCTGGAACGGGTCTCGTGGATATTTGAGGTCCTAAACTGGGAATATGGCAAGGCCGATCTTACTGGCGGTGGATGACGACGTAAGCGTTCTGGAGGCAGTTGTCCAGGACCTGCGCCGGCAATACGGGGCTGAATATCGCGTTATGCGGGCGGCGAGCGGCCAGGCGGCCCTGGATACGCTCACCCAAGTGAAAGCGCGTTCGGAACCGGTAGCTCTGATTTTGAGCGACCAGCGGATGCCGGGGCTGACAGGCGTCGATTTTCTGGAGAAGGCGCGTGAGATCTACCCGGACGCACGCCGCGTGCTGCTTACAGCCTATGCAGACACGGAAGCCGCGATCCGGGCGATCAATTCTGCGCGCATCCACTACTACCTAAATAAGCCTTGGGATCCACCGGAAGAAAAGCTGTATCCGGTGCTGAACGACCTGCTGGATGACTGGAAGGCCGGATTCCGGCCTCCGTTCGAAGGGCTGCGCGTGATTGGAAACCGGTGGTCACTCAAGGATCACAGGCTGCGCACGTTCCTGTCCCGCAACCATGTTCCTTACCGGTGGCTCGACATTGCAGGCAACGATGAGGCCATCAAGCTCCTGGCGGAGAAGGATTTAAAACCAGAGCAACTCCCGGTGGTGCTTTTTCCGGATGGCGCCATGATGCCGGATGCAGACCCTGACGTTCTGGCGGTGCGTGTGGGTCTGAGCACGCAGGCGACGCAGGAGTTCTACGACATGACCGTGGTGGGAGCTGGCCCCGCAGGTTTGGCGGCTGCGGTTTATGGCGCCAGCGAGGGCCTGAAAACCTTGATTATTGAGCCTGAAGCGCCGGGAGGTCAGGCCGGTTCGACCTCGCGCATCGAGAATTACCTCGGATTCCCGGCGGGGGTGACGGGAGCGGATTTGGGTCGCCGGGCGCATATGCAGGCAACTCGCTTCGGAGCGGAATTTCTGACCCAGCGTGCGGCCGGTTTGCGAATCGAGGGTCAATACAGGTTTGTGAAGCTGGCGGATGGGCACGAAGTGTCCAGTCATGTGGTGCTTCTGGCGCCCGGGGTGCAGTATCGCAGGCTTACGATTCCCGGAGCAGACCGGCTCACGGGGTGCGGCATCTATTACGGCGCGGCCCTGGTCGAGGCTAGCTCCTGCAAGGACGAGGATGTCTATGTTGTTGGCGGGGCGAATTCGGCTGGCCAGGCAGCGCTTCATTTCTCGAAGTTTGCCGGTAAAGTGACCATGCTGGTCCGAGGGGGGGGCCTGGCGTTGAGCATGTCGAAATACTTAATCGATGAGATCGAGAAAACATCGAATATTGAGGTGGCAACGGAGACACAGGTCGTGAGAGCCGAGGGGGACGGACACCTTGAGGCGTTGTGCCTGCATGGCCCAAATGGGGAATATCGTGTTTCAACAACGTCGTTATTTGTATTTATAGGGGCAGAACCTGGCGTCGAATGGCTGCCGCCCTCGGTTTTGCGCGATGAGAAAGGCTTTGTACTGGCAGGACCTGACCTGCGGCGGGACGGAAAGATGCCGGAAAGCTGGCGGGAACCGCGCGAGCCCTTTCTGCTGGAGACCAGCGTACCCGGCGTATTTGTTGCCGGAGATGTCCGGCACGGTTCCATCAAGCGGGTGGCATCTGCGGTGGGGGAAGGTTCGATTGCTGTACAGTTCGCGCATCAGTATCTTGCCGGATTCTGAGGGCTGGATTCTGAGGCTGGATTTCTCGGGAGAAAGACGTAAGCAGAGATGGGCACCATAGAAAAGCCGCCGGTGGCGCAATCAATCCCATTCAACGAAGCTGCACCGGAGTTGCGTAAAACGCGCATTTTCGCCGATGCGAACCTCGATGCTCTCAAAGGCATCGATCGCGTGGATCGCCTTCATATTCCAGCCGGCGTAGTTCTCACCGAGCCCGGCGATCCGGCGATGTTTTACTGGGTGGTTTTGAGCGGCGAGACGCGCGCGGAGCGGCTGGAAGCCGACGGCTCGCGAACCGTTGTTGGCGGCGCACGTACTGGAGACGGATTCGGCGAGGCGCCCCTCTTATCCGGCAAAACCCGAATGTCCTTCCGCGCTACAGCGATCGAAGACTCGATTCTGGTCCGATTCACAAGCGAACAGTTCTGGCAGATTCTCTCCGCCTGCCCGGAACCCCGCGCAGTAATTCTGGCAGATATGGCACAGCGTCTCCAGGCCTATCAGGTCGAAGCTCTGCATCGCGAAAAACTCATATCGCTGGGAACATTGGCAGCCGGACTGATGCACGAGTTGCACAACCCTGGGTCGGCGGCCAAGCGCTCCGCTTCCCAGCTACGAGAGAACCTGATGCGCCTGCAACAGTTGAGCCTTCGCAATGGAAGTCGCGCGAAGACCCCGGAACAACTGGAGTGCATGAAGGGGTTGCTGGAGCACACGCTGAGCGGTTGCCGGCTGGCTGCGATGAGCAGCGTTGCACAGTCCGACGCCGAAGAAGAGATGGGCGAGTGGCTGGCATCGGCGGGCGTGGAGAATGCCTACACCATTGCGCCTGTGCTTGTCGGCATGGGTTTTGAAAGGCACGAACTGGATTGCGCGAAGGAATATTTTGATGCCAGCGCGTTTTCAGATGCATTGAATTGGCTCGAGGCGCTCGTTTCCAGTGTTTCGCTCGTATGCTCCATCGAAGACAGCATTTCGCGTATTTCGGACCTGGCGATGGCGGTGAAGAAGTTTGCCTATGACGAGCGGTCCCCGGCCAAGGAACTGGATGTCCACGACAGCCTGCAAAGTACACTCACGATCTTGGGCCACAAGCTGAGGATCAAGCAACTTCGTGTAGACAAGCGATTCGAGGCTTCGCCTTCGACGCTTTCGACCCGCGGCTCCGCGTTGAGCCAGGTGTGGACCAACCTGATCGACAATGCTGCGGACGCTTCACCTGCCGGTGGCCATATCGAAATTGCGACCTGGACGGAAGCGGACCCCGGCTGGCTCTCCGTGAGCATCACGGATCATGGCGAAGGAATTCCTGCAGAAGTCTTGCCGCGCATCTTCGATGCTTTTTTCACGACGAAGCCGCAGGGTTCCGGTACTGGTTTGGGCCTTGATATTGTGCATCGCATTGTTACAGAGAAGTTCGGCGGCAAGATCGAAGTCGAAACGGAGCCGGGCAAAACGAAGTTCATCGTTCGATTGCCCTCGGGACGCGAAGGCGAAAAGGCCAACTCCAAGCCGAACTGATGCAGTTTTGACCCTGTCCCCAACAGCCTCAAATTTGGACACGAGGCACGCGAGTGCCCACTGATCGCAGGCGCAAACGCTCTGCGCGGGCGCGCTCATCCGAGCGAAGCAATCTTCTACAGAGAAATCCCGGCCGCCTTTTGCGCGTATCGAAACGGAATGAAGTCGTGCCCGTCTCCGCCGATGTAAGGAGTGGGGGACGGGATGGTCGATCGTAGTGAATTGATGGAGGCGGCTCTGGAGAGTTTTCCAGAAGGCCTCGCGCTGCTCGATCACCGCGGCGAAGTTGCCTTCTGGAACCGCGCCGCAGAGAGCATCACCGGATTTCCCAGCTTGGAAACGGTGAGGCGGACGATTCCAGGAGCGCTGGAGCCGCTTTTGCTGGCGCATCCTCCGGAGGCGCCGGGGGAAGCGCGGTGCGGGCCCCATCCTGAGCGCGGCGCCCTGATCGAGACACAGCACCGTTGCGGAAACAATTTGGCCCTGATGATGCGAACTATGGTTTTGCGGGATCCCTTGGGCGAGCACATCGGAACGGCGGTCATTTTTCATATCGCAGAGCATCTGGATTCATTGCCGCATGGAGAGAGCTGCGAGGAGTCCAATCTGGAAGCGGCGCAGGCGGAGATTGAACAACGGGCGCAATCGGCATTTGACGACTTCACGCAGCGGGGCACGCCTCTGGGTCTGTTGTGGATCACAGTCGATCAGGCGCACGAGTTGCGCAAGACTCATGGATCGAGGGCCTGCGAAATGATGATTGAGCGAATCGAACGCACGCTGACGCATGGGTTACGCCACACCGAAGAACTTGGCAGGTGGGGAGATGACGAGTTTCTGATTCTTTCACGCGAGGCGTCGGCAGCATCGCTTGCGTCGCACGCTCAAGTACTGGTTGGCCTCGCGAGAACATCGGAGTTTCGCTGGTGGGGGGACCTTCTTTCGCTCACGATCAGCGTTGGCGCGGCTCATGCTTCGAAGGCAGAAACGCTGCCGCAGTTGTTTGAACGGGCGCAGGCCGCAATGCTTGTCAGCGTCCATGCGGGCGGCAATCACATCACCCTCGCATCTGAGAGGTCCTAATGTTCGCCATCATTGGAATTCTGGTTGTTTTCGGTGCGGTCATCGGTGGGTTCCTGATGGAAAAGGGTCACATCGAGGTGCTCATCCAGCCGGCCGAGATGATCACGATCATCGGGGCGGCAACAGGAACTCTTCTGGTGGCGAATCCCATTCATATTCTGAAAGGCGTTGGGGGCGGCCTGATGGGCGTGTTGAAAGGCTCGAAGTTCAACAAGGAGCGTTATCTGAACACGCTGAAAATGATGTATCAGTTCCTGAACAAGGTGCGCAAGGAGGGGCTTTTGAGCGTGGAGATGGATGTCGAAAAGCCTTCCGAGAGCGGAATTTTCAAGAACTTTCCCGAATTCCTAGCCGACCATCATGCGCGCGATTTTGTGTGCGACACGCTTCGCATGGCCATCACTGGTGGAGTCGAGCCCTTTGACATGGACCAGATGATGGAACTGGATATGGAGGTTCACCATCACGATGCGACGCAGCCGATTAGCGCATTGTCTACGGTCGCCGATGCGTTGCCTGGACTTGGAATTGTGGCTGCAGTGCTGGGAGTGGTGATTACCATGGGCTCACTGGGCGGCCCGCCGGAAGAGATTGGGCGCAAGGTGGCTGCGGCCTTGGTGGGCACGTTTCTTGGCATTCTGCTTTGCTATGGAGTGGTGGGACCATTGGCGTCCAACATGACTAAGACCTCCGAGGACCACGACAGCTATCTGCACGTCCTGCGAGTGCTGATGCTGTCGTTCCTGAAGGGCTCAGCGCCTATGATTGCGATCGAAATGGGACGGCGCGCGATTCCGGCTCATATGCGCCCCAGCTTCGACGAGATGGAGAAGAGTTGCAAAAACCAGGGTGGTGCGGCTTCGCAAGCAGCGGCTTAAGCGGCAACCCCCTCAGGAGAGCGCGCGGACATGGCAGCCAGCAAAACTCAACCGATCATCGTGATCAAGAAGAAAGGCGGCCACGGCGGCCATCACGGCGGGGCGTGGAAGGTAGCCTATGCCGATTTTGTTACCGCCATGATGTCCCTCTTCATCGTGCTCTGGCTGATGAACTCAAGCGACAAAATCAAGAAGGCGGTTGCTGGATATTTCAACGACCCCAGGGGGACGGGCAGTTTGATGGGCACGACCTTGACCGGCACGGGCGAAACGGTGACCGCTGCAACAAATGACAACCTTCAAAAACTGAAGGAGAAGCTGGAGCAGGAAATCAAGGCCCGGAAGGAGTTAGAAAAACTGCTCAAGCAGATTGAGATTACGATTACGCCCGAGGGTTTACGGATTGAGTTGCTGGAGGACAAGAACGGGACGTTCTATCAAAGTGGGAGCGCCTTTCTGAGCGACAACGGACAGGAGTTATTGTCGCTGCTGGCGTCGGAATTGAAGACCTTGCCGAATCATCTGCTGATCGAGGGCCATACGGACGCTACGCCCTACTCCGATGACGCGAACTATAGCAATTGGGAACTTTCGGCGGATCGGGCGAACTCCGCGCGCAGGCTTCTGCAGCAGCATGGAGTACGTTCGGATCAAGTCACGCAGGTGAGAGGGTATGCCGACCAGTTCTTGCGCGTAAAGAACAACCCGACCGACCCCTCGAATCGACGGATTTCAATCCTGGTAAAGAACCTTGAGGGCCCTGTACCGGATTTGAAAAGCGCGAGAGTGGTCGAAGGCCCTACTACAATTCCACAAGGAACGGCGCCGGGAAAAGCGGCGTCGGCCACATCGAAACCGCAAAGCTCGCCTTCCGCGCAACCGGCTGCGGCTAACCCCGGTGCGGGCAATCCATCGCCTTCCGCGCCTACGGCTAAGCCCATGGCATCGAAGCCTGGATTGATAACGGCTTTGAAAGGGATGCTGCCTGGAGCGAAAAAGTAAGCAGCGGATGGCGTTTAGCCAATTCAATTGCAAGTCAAATGGTCCCGCGATGGTGTAGGCTTGTTTCGGAATGAGTAAGCGTTTACTGGAGGCTTCTGCATGACCATCGTCGCGGGCGTAGATTTCGGCACGTTGAGTGTACGCGTGACTTTGGTAGACAGCGAGAGAGGGCCCATCGGCACTGCTTCGGCTTCTTACGCCCTGCATCGACGGCGCGAAGATCCCGATTTTGCCACCCAGTCTCACGCGGAACAGATGGACGCGCTGGCAACGGCAACGCTTGAGGTTTTGCGCAGCACGGGCGTGGATGGAAATGCAGTGGCTGCGATCGCGCTGGACACAACGGGTTCCAGCGTCGTGCCCGTCGGTGAGGGACTGGTGCCGTTGGATGAATACTACCTTTGGTGCGATCACCGCGCTCATGCGGAGGCCGAGGAGATCACGGCCAAGGCTCACGCCATGGGGTTGGAAGCAATTAACTGGTGCGGAGGGGTGTATTCGCACGAGTGGGGCTTTGCCAAATTGCTCCATTGGCTGCGACACAACCCGGAAAAACGGAAGCATTTTGTGACTGCCCTCGAGCACTGCGACATGGTCGCGGCGACGCTCGGTGGAATCCGAAACGCGAACCAGTTAAAACGCAGCGTCTGCGCGATGGGCCACAAGTGGATGTGGAATCCCAAGTGGGACGGTTTGCCGTCGGAAGAGTTTCTGGTTGCGGTGGATCCGCTTTTGGCCGGCGTACGCGCGAAGATGGGCGGCGAGTATCAAACCAGCGATCGAGTAGCGGGACATC